>NZ_CP073242.1:0-201182 GCF_018139125.1 Acinetobacter soli | reverse complement strand
GTGCATATTTAGTGTATGGAATCGGTCTAAAGCTTAATGAGCTAAATAATGGCTCTATTAATGATGAAGATATAGATGCTGGTTTTGATGAATATTTTTTAGAAGAATTATATTTAAGAATCATTAACACAAAATATACAGCTAATAAGGACAAACCTAAGCGTACTTCTGAGCTGAAAACAAAGTACTTTGAACGCACGTTTTACAACTACTTGGTAAGAGAATTCGAGCATAAGAACGAGAGTAACACCAGGGTTAGTGAGTTTGATCGGATGATGGTTGCTTTTGTTGATGCCAATCTTGTTGTTGGATTGCGTCCTGTTGAGTGGTTTTCCGTTTCATTCTGTTGTGCAGTAAAAGGACCAAAACTGATCATGATTGTGGAAAATGGCAAGGCTACACATGGTCGGGCTAATGGACTTAAAAGGTATTTAATACTTGATGACCTTAAACATGAAGATCAAGAAAAGATATACCTTTATTGGAACTTGCTAAATAGGTATGTGAGAAAGGTATCTAGTTTAAATAAAAGTAGTGGCTATACCTTTGGATGGGATGAAAAACAGACTTTTATTAAAATACTGCAAGAGCGTTTACGTTTAAGTTATATCAATTACTTTAAGCTTAGAGGCAAGGTTTTAACTAATGAAGATCAACGACCTACTTTATACAGTACAAGGCATCAATGTATTGCAAATGCTAAGGTAAAGGGTATTGATAAGTTTGTGATAGCTGGTGCTTTTGGACATGCTGGTAAAGATACTGCTTCTAACTTTTATGGGCGAAAGTGGAGAGGCCATAGTGGTTTTAGTATAAAGCCTACTTTAGATTCTATTGAAAACGTTAATGGTAGCCATGAATTTGTTAAAACACTTTTAGCTAATAACCTAGATACCTTTTATTATTTTGATCTTAATATAGCAAATGAGTTTAATACCGACTATTATAAGGACGAATTAAAGTCGGGTTTAGTGATTGACTAAATGGATAACTCTAAAACTAATTTGACTACTTCAACATGGGGTTCTCCTTACGCTGAAGTATCAATAATAGGTAAAAGAAAATACGCAAGGCTTTTAAGAGTGTTGGTTAGTACGTTTGCCTCATTGTGCATTTTAACCGTTTTAACAACGCTTAGTTTTGTAGCTTTTAAACTCACCACAACAGATTTTGAATCTTTGGTTTTTGATGACGGCACACCAGTTAAGTGTGTGCTTAGCTCTAAATCAGATCGTCCAATTCCATCTGTTATATATCAGCCAGCGAAATAGGAGTGCTGTTGTGTCTAAAGACAAATCTAATGAAAACGCTGAAATAGGTTCTTGTGATCCTAGTCTTTGGCTCAGAAAACAGGTGGATGAAAAAGATAAGGAGATTGCAAAGTTAAGACGATGGCTTGTTTTCGTGTTTTTCGCTTTTATCGTGAGTGCTGTTCTTGCGATGATTATTTTTGCTGCCTTTAATGCATACCCAAAAGTCAAAGCTGTTCAAACAGTAGATAACTCGGTTATCTGTCCAATCGAAGCATCAAAAAACCCTCGCGTTACTGACGTTGTTATTTCTGAATTCGGTAAGAGTGCAATTCTTTCTGTCTACAACTTTGATTTCTTGAACTGGCGTGACGTTATTAACAATGCTGGTTCAATGTATTTCACTGAGGGCGGTAAAGATTCATTGATGAAGCAAATCGCTCAATCACAAACAGTTGGCACAATCGTACAAAACAACCTAACGATGCGAACTACTGCTACTGATGTTCCACAAATCGAAAACCGTGATTTACATGCTGCAGAACCTAGTTGGACTGTTCGTGTTCCTATCACTACTCAATTCTTCTTAGGTGACAAACAACCTAAAGAGACTCACCGCTTCATTGCGACAGTTACTATTGTTGAGCATCCACGTTCTTATCTGAACTACAACGGTATTGCTGTTAAGACAATTACGTTAACTCCAGCGCGTTAATTGGATGATACTTATGAAATTGAAAAAATTATCTTTGGCTCTTTTTGCTTCTACTGCATTAACTACAATAGTTAATGCTGCTGATATGCCTCCGAATACTTTTGCGGATGCTCAATCTCCTTTGGTTGCACCTGAGGTAGTTGATACAGCAACGGAAATTGACAGACAGGTTCACAATCTTGTTGGTTTGCAGTTCACACCTGAGCAAACAAAAATAGTTAAAGGACTTTTGTTGCAACAAAAACGAAGCCTTTCTAGTCCTTATGTAAATACGCCACAAGCGAAAACCCGTAGTTTGGGTATTTCATTAAACCCTGGTGAGGAACCGCCAGTAATTCGTTTAAGCGCTGGCATGCTATCTACTATTGTCTTTACCGATTCTTCAGGAAATCCATGGAACATTGAAAAGATTTCTTTGGACCGTGGACGTTTCTCAGATGGCTTAGGTGAGCAAAACGAAAAAGAGCCAGACGAAATCCCTGAAACTAACATCCTTTCAATCGAACCATTAGATCCAGCTGCTTTCGGAAACGTAACGGTCACATTAAAGGGATTGGGTGCTCCAGTAATTTTGATGTTAGCTACTGGCCAACGTGATTTAGATGTTCGTGTAGACGCACGTATACCTGGTCGAAGCCCAACAGCCAAAGCTATGTATTCAACAGGCAATCAAACATCGATTATTCCAGATGGTGTGAGTTTGCAATTTATGGATGGCTTAGCGCCTGAGGGTGCTGTTGAAATGCGAACCGATAGTCCTAATGTCCGTGCTTGGAAGTTTGGTGGCTATATATATGTGCGTAGTAACTTTGGTGTTATTCAACCAGCCTTTTTGAGTTCTTTCCGCGCTAACAACGGTATGAAGATCTTCCGTTATGAAGATTCTGAAGATCTGAAGTACATCACATTTTCAACGACTGGCGGTACACCTAAAACTGTTTACCTCGAAGACGCATTTTAAGTCATTAAGTGAGAATTAAAAATGGATTCAACGAACCAACAAAATAACCCGAATGACATTGAAGAGAATTCTAGTCGTAGCACTGAAGTAGGTACTACCGATGAAACTATTATTTCTGCAAACCAAGTTCATTCAGAAGAAGACCAACCTAAAAAACTGAAAAATACAAGTATTAAAACTGCTAACAAAAAACGTGTTTTTGCAGATACGCGCTTTCGCGTTGTTGCAATTATTGGTTTGGTAGTAGTTGGTGGATTAGGCTTTTTTATGTTTAACCCAATGGGGAAAAGTGACCAACTAGCTTTAGATAATCAGGTTGCTATTGCTACACCAGAAATCCAAGGACAGGGTACAAATGTTATCCCTCCTGAATATGTAGAATATGAACGTCAAAAACAAGCTGAAGAAGCTGCTCGAGCTGGCAAAAATGGTGAAAGCTATTTGCCCGAATTTAAAACAGTTGCAACACAAGATCCAAACGGCGATCTGAACGATCAGAATTTTATTACAGGTCCAAATGGGCAACCTGTAAACGGTTCTGCAACAGGTGGTACACCAAATATTACGCTTGAACTTGACCAGATGGCCAGAGCTAATATGGCAAATCAAGGTGGTGCATTACCTCAACCAACTAGCGGTGGTCTACCACAACAACCACAAACACAAAACGGTGCTAATCAAAACGCACCGATTTATCAAACTAACTACGCGCAACAATATGAACATGCTTCATCTGCTGCTAATGATGTTGCTAGTGTATATAGCCAACAAGCAGCTGCTTATGCAGAACGTAATGCTGCAACGCGTGAATTAAGTCAAACTGCTTTTGTTGATCAACTTGCTGCGTTTTCTAATACAAAGAACAAGGTCAACGGATATTCAACATATAAATATTCACACAACACTAAAGCATCGGAAGGGCAACAAAACCTTGGAAGCTTGAACGTTGCGAATACGACTAGCGAATCTACTAAAGGACTAGCAATCATTAAAGCTGGTACAACAATGAAAGCGCGTTTAGATACAGGTGTGAATACTGATAAAGGTAAAAACCTATTTGCTACTGTTATTGGCGGTAAATTTAACGGCGCAAAACTTATTGGTACTGTTGGTCTGAATACTGCGGATATTGAATTTAACTTTACCCGTATGTTGTTTAAGGGCGAAGAGTATGCAATCCAAGTACGAGCTTTAACTCTTGGAACAAAACAATCGGGCATGGCTGATAAAGTCCAAAAACACACTTTGCAAAAGCTTGGCGGTATGGTTACTGCTGGAATCTTTGAGGGTTACGGACAAGCCTATCAAAACATTGGTACAACCCAAATCACAAATACTGGCAATGTTGTAAGCACGAAGGAAGAGCCAAACGATAAAGAAATTGCCGGGAACATCATTGGTAACGTTGGTACGGAAATGGCGAACATGGCACGTACATCAACAGTTCGACCAACTACGTATATCGTTAACAGCGGAAAAGTATTTGAAGTCTTTTTTGATGCTGACGTAACAACACCGAAAAATAAGGGGTAAGCGAAATGTCTGATAATCAAATGACTGCTGAACAGGCAAAGAAAAATCTAAAAGATGCTGAAGGCAAACCCCAAAAAGGCGAAGGTAGTGCGAAGGGTGGTATTCCTCCAAAACTTCTTATTGTTATTGGTGTTATTGCCTTAATTATGATTGGTACTTTCTTTTGGATACAAATGAGTAAACCAAAAGACGTCAGCACGGCAGTTGCTCCAGAACAAACACCAGAATCCATTGATACTGTTGGTCAAGGCATTCAACAAACACAAGCAACATACAACCAAAATCAACAACCTTTAAAGGACAATAGTATTGCTGATGATACGGCGTTCATTGTTGATGAAAATATTGTGTTTAAAGATCCTACCACTGGTCAATACATGATTATGTACAAATCCATGTCGTATCCGATTGATTCTGATCTAGGAATAGAGGCAGTTAACTTCTATCAAAGTCAGGGTACGAATGCACTTATTTTATTACAACGTTTGAAAGAAAAAGAGCAAGCGCATGGGCAAGTACAAAACGGCGAACAAACTGCAGTTGCTCAATCAGAAACCATAATCAAAAATGAACAACTGAAAGCTGAAAATGACGATCTTAAAAACCTTGTTGAATTGCAAGAACAGGCAATTAAGGAATTAAAGACTAGTTTAATCAAAATAGCTAAAGACCAGACTAAGCAAAAGGCTTTAAGTACATCGGGATCTAAAACCTTATCA
This sequence comes from Acinetobacter soli, assembly GCF_018139125.1. Taxonomy (NCBI): domain Bacteria; kingdom Pseudomonadati; phylum Pseudomonadota; class Gammaproteobacteria; order Moraxellales; family Moraxellaceae; genus Acinetobacter; species Acinetobacter soli. The sequence continues at coordinate 196,004 of NZ_CP073242.1, read as the reverse complement.
ATTCCAAAAGGTGCAAAACGCTTGGATGCTTTTGCGGTTGTAGGCGATCGCGCTTGGATGACAGATTCTCAAAACCATACATATACAGTCTATGTAGGTCAGAAGATGCCAGACAATCGCACGGTCTATGCTGTTGACGAAAACGAACAAGCCATTTGGGTGAAATAAGGAAAATAGCGTGGATGCATTAGATATAGTTAAAGCGATATTAAACATATACGGTCCACTACTAAGCTTTATACGCATTTGCTTTGTTGTAACGGGGTTGGTGATTACTGGCACGGCGCTTTTTGACTTAGTGCAAGCATCATCACCTCAACAAAAGTTCTTTGGTCATGGAATGAAAGAGCCTACCACTGGTGGGGCATTGTTGAAGATTCTTATCGGTGGTGCTTTTGCATCACTTGGATATGACGGATATATCATTGGTGCACTAGGTTCTTCATTGTTTGGTGGTAATGGCATAGAACTTGTAACGGTACAAAGTTACTTGCCTGATGCTGGTGCTAATGATTTAGGTGCATATATCGTTACGGCGGTTGTAGGTTTTACGCAACTGGTAGGGATTATAGCCGTAGCTCGTGGCTTATATGGTTTTGTAGAGAAAATTGATGCTCAAGGCAATGCGACATACCGCAAAGCATGGGTTTTAATTATAACAGGTGTATTATGCGTATACGTTCAGGACGTACACGATGTCTTTGTTAATACCTTTGGAACACAAATAGGAGGAACCTTTTTTACAATATTTTAAACAATCTTCTTAAAATAGGGTGAGAGTTTCTTAAAAACCTTGTATAAGATATTGAAGATATTTAACGAGAAGTTTAAAATTAAGCAACTTAAAGCAATAGGGTTTTAAGAATGTTTAATTACAGTGCGGAGATTAGCTCCCGTATATTAAATAAAAGGAAAATGACAATGGTATCATTAGTAAAACACTCAGTTCGCACTGTAAAAGCGACTGCATTCCGCGCAAAAGTAATGTTTTTAGCTTTTGTTTCTGCATTAATGGGTCAAGTTGCATATGCAAACACTGGCACATGGAACCCAGGTGGTACAGCTTACGGAAAACACGCTGCTGGTTCTGATGCGAATGAAATCTTAGGCCGTGGTGAAACATTAGGTCAAAACGTTTATAAATTCTTAATCGTAGTGTTCATGGTGCTTGGTTTAGGCTTAGTTGGTACTGGTTTGTATATGATGTATACATCAGAAGAAGATCAACAAAAGAAAAAGAAAACTGCTTGGATCTGTATTGGTGTGGGTGGTGCGTTATCAATCGTAGGCTTCATCATGTTCTCTGCTGCGAACACTATTACTGGTAAAGCGTAATACAATAATAAATAAGTTTAAAAGCGTGGCTTAGGCTGCGCTTTTTTTATTTTAAAAATAGTATATACATGTTTTAATTAGACCTTACTTAATAGTATTAAGGGGTTTAAGTGAAACATATAAACCGTAAGTTTGGTATTTTAAGACCTATTAACGGCGTAAACGACAAGCAAGAGATACGTCAAGATAAAACTATCCATGATGGTTTTAAAACCAATGAGACAATAAAGCAAATAATGTCTTCACAACCAGCTAAATGCTATTTTTGTGATTTCTATGACGAATACTTTTTAGAGCCACATCACTTAGACGGCGATCATAGCAACCATACGGCTGAGAACATTGTAGCGGTCTGTACGCTATGCCATGCACAAAACCACATCTTTGCACTATCACTGGAAAAGAAAGCTGAAATATGCGTATTGAGTACGAACATACCTCAAGAGATCTTTAATCAATATCAACGTGCATTACTGGTGTTATCGCATAAGTCTGACAACCAAGATCCTGAGCTTGCTAAGTTCGCACGGCGACATCGCCAAAGCTTGCTTGTAGAGCCGTTAAAGCGCCATCAACGCCCTAATCCTACAAAGATGTCTGAAGCAGAATACGCACGTAATATGTTTGAGGATATACAGGCGTTTAATGCGATTAAGACACGAACCCAAACAATTGATACCCAACTGTACTTCACGGACATTAAGTTCAACACAATGGCTGAATATGAAGAAGCCAAGCAAGAAGATATGTTGGTAGCGAACGTTGATTACGTAGACCAGCTCCGCAAGTACAAAGAGTGGTATTTGAATGCCATCAAAGAGAACAAAAACTTTTCTTTGTATCAACTCGCAAAAGCTTTGGAAAAGGTATCAGACGAAGCATACGAGAGCTTTAATCTGCCAAACCACTACATAGTATTTTCCCCGAATATCTTTACTGACGAGCAGTATGAGTACTACCAAACACTAGATGTATTTAAGGGTTTGGGTGATAAGTGAGTTCACATAAATGACAGAATGCTTAACAGATACCGAATACATAGATATGAGCTTAGAAGACGTTATATCGGGCATAGTGTTACAGCCATTTAAGCCTGACATAGTGAATGATATAGCGGTATTGGATAGCGTATTTGAGACGGACATATTGAATGATGATGAATACTCATTTATTGGTCCATACATCTACAAATATTGGGAACTTGGGATAGATGCACTACCAAAGGAAACGCACGATCAGCTATCGATATTTCGCTTATGCGTTATAGGTACTGAGGCTTTCAACTTCCTGAACGATTTGTATATACCAACGACACGCGACACTGGTCATACATCTAACACGCTAATGCTACTCCATGTTGTACATATAGCGATAGGGAATCAGACAACAACTGGTGAAGACTCAACGGGGCATTTTCAAGATCCACTGATTAAAGCGCTACTGTTGATGAATATCCCCGTTAACAGCGATTGTTTGCTGTTGGATGACACTTTGGTACACCTAAACAAAATAACGGCGCTGAGTGGCTTAGACGTTGAAATACAGGTTAAGCAAAGTGTGAGTGTGAAGCATAAGAAATTACTGAGCACCAACTTTGGATTTGACAATCCATTATCAATTATAAGCGTTTTGGAACAAAAGAAACTGTCTGAAGAACTGACACGCTACTTTCCGATGATACATCTACCAACGTCCGTAGAAGATGCGACAAACCAGATAGATACGGGCAACTTAAAAATGAGTTCGCTGCAATCTTTTTGTATATACCAAAACTTAAAGCTATCGGTGTCTAAAGTTTTCCACGAACAGGGCTTATACCAGAACAAAGAGATCTACATAGAGCTTGATAAGGTTCACTTCCAACTTAAAAATACAGGTTCCTTAAACTTCAAGGTGGGTACTTTAGGTGAAAGCCAAGAGGTTTTAGAAACGGCGTTTTGGCAACTGCTTAATAAGGGTTTAGTGTTTGACCTAAATAGTTTTAAGAAGTATGTCGAATTAAAAGAGGACGAAACCGTTAAAACTGATGTATTTACTAATTCAAAAAATGATAATATCCCTTTTAACAGTACCTACTATGAGCTTTTATTAAGGTTGGTTTTAGATACAAGCTTAAAACCCTCTGTAAAAAGTCTTGAGGTCGCAATTCAAAATAAGGATTTCGACAGTGCGATTAACGTTTTAAGAGAATTACCGTTTTTTAGTGCTTAATGCTTAAAGGCATGTCTAATCAAAGATAGACGTAGAAAGGTGAATAAAGGTGTTTAAATGAGTAAGAAGAAAGCTGAGAAGTCTGGTTATAAAAAGACTGGTTACTCCAAGATTGAAATTATATTGATGTTATTCCTACAAAGCATGAAAGCTGACGTAGAGGATTATTGCGATTTAGAAACAGTATCGGACGAACATACGTTTGTCACAAAAACTGGTGCAATGATTACGATCATCGAATACAAGGGGATTAAGAGTTTAATTAGTGGTGATGCATTCAGCCGTCAAATTGGTTTGATGACGAGCAACATGCGTAACTACTTCAAAGACCGTGGACATACGATTCATCTAGCGTTCAAAGTAGACCATGAGACGCCATACGCGATTCATGACTTGAATGCCATGCAAAAGGCGACCACGGCGCGTTGTGCGATGAATCTAGACATCATCATTGATGAAATGACAGAAACCATTTCAGGCGGTGTATTTAACGAAAGCTGTTATATCGCTTTAATCTCTGAGCCAACCTTACTATCGCCAATCGATAAGGCTCAAGACTCAAAAAACCGTAAAAAGCTACTGTCGCAAATTACAATGCCAAGTACGGTCAATGCTCAAGACATGCTTAAATCATCGGACAGCTTATACGTACACCATGAGTCTTTTGTCTCACAATTCTTAAACTCACTCTCAACTGAAGAATTTCCAGCAATCTATGAAGTATTGAATGTTGTTGAAGCTGGTCTAGCGATTAAAAAACAAATTGCCTCACATTCAACTTCAGATGACTTCACCTTGTCTGTGCCGATGCTGAATACACGCTTACCGATGCGTTGGAAAGAAATACCATCAGAACATGATGCGTCACACGTTTTGTATCAACCGATCTCAGAACAACTCATGACGAATGCGATCTTACCTGGTACAAGTCAAGGTTCATTCTATCCAGTGGGAAGTGTTATCACTGACGGCGTTGTATATGCTCCATTGATGGTAGATATATATCCAGCGAAGACGAATACGTTTGAAACGCTATTCCGCTTATTACACCAGGCCAAAACGCACGACACTAGCGGTAACATCCGTTCTATCCCATATGCGGTGAGTTACTGTATTACTGGTGATGGTATGGCTGGAACCATGATGAAACGCACGTTATCAAGCGTTATTCACTTTATGACGGCACAAAACAAAGCCATTCGTAATGCTGGTAACATTTTGATGGCCACTAAAAATGACCTAGATCAAGTAGACACTGTTGCTGGTCTGCAAATGACCATGATGACATGGGCACCAAATACCGAAGATGGTGTAAACATTCTTGTAGGACGGCGCCAAAAGCTTTGGAAGAGTTTTGAAGCGTGGGGCGGTGCAAAAGTCATGGAACAGGCTGGCGATCCTATTTTGACTTGGGCATCACATATACCGGGCTTGATGGTACGTAATCACGCACCTATTTCACCGGCACCGCTGTTTGATGTGTTCTACATGTTACCGCTGACACGTATTAACTCACCATTCCATAAAGGGCATCAGCTCAACAAAACCTTAGACGGTAAACTGATTATTCTTGATTCGTTCTCAAATGAAGTGACTGTATGGACGACTATTAACATTGGTAAACCGGGTACGGGTAAATCGGTCACAATGAACAAAGGCATGCTTGAGGACATCATGATGCCTGGTAACGAGCGTATCCCGTTGACCTATATTGTCGATGTGGGTGAGTCAAGCCGTGAGTTAGTAGAAACAGTGCAAGATTCATTGCCTGAAGAGCTACGTCACTATGCCATCTATAAGCGTATTAAAAACTCAAAAGAAGAAGCGATTAATCCGCTTGAATTCAGTATGGGCTTACGCTACCCGTTAAACTACGAAATGCGTCAAATGACAGCGTTTTTAAGTTCATTGGTAACACCGCCTGAACTGAAAGGGCAACCAGCCAAAAATACTTCTGACGTTATTGGTGCGGTCCTACGCCGTACATTCTATTTTGCTGATGATACGAATGCTGATCATAAAGCACGTAAGTACATGCGCTTTGCAGATCCAGAACTAGATCGCATCATGGAAAAACACGGACTGATTGAGCCACATTCTGAACAAGGTAAGGATATTTCTTATTACGCTCTACGTGACCTTTTCCATTCTTTGAATGAGATCCGTGGACGCACGTTGGCACACCGTTACGCAATGCCGACTATTGGCGATATGATTGAAACCCTTTCTGATTCATCAATTTTAGATGTTTGGAGTGATGTTCATATTGATAATGAACGAGCACTGGACTTTTTGGCGCATCAGATTATGGCTGCACAAAATACCTATCCAGCATTCTTCTATCACACTAACTTTGACATCGGTAACGCTCGTGTAGCTTCTATCGACTTAAACGAAGTTGCGACATCATCAGATCCTAAAACTACATCTCTATTCTTCCAGATTGTACGGATGTTCATTAAGCGTAAGTTCGCCGTGAGCCGTGACGATATTCCAAAATTCCCACAAGCTTATCGTGAATATGCAACCCAACTGATTAATGAGCTTCTTGAAGACCGCAAAATTATGTCTTATGACGAATTGCACGTTGCGAAAGGCGATCCAATCCTATTAGAAGAATTGGCTGAAGACGCACGTACATTGCGTAAATGGGGTGCTCGTCTTAACTTGGCATCACACAAAGTAGAAGACTTTAAAGACTTGGTTGGCTTTGCTACGGCGTATGTGATTGTCGATCCTGGTACACGCGAATCTCGTGAAGCTATTCGTGACAGTATCGGTCTAACTCAACTAGAAATGGATGCTCTTGGTTCAGGTAACGTAGGTTTCTCAGATCAAGGCTTAACGTACTTCAGTAAAATTAAACTCGAAAAAATGGAATGTTCGGGCTTATATACCGTTTCACTTGGTCCAATCCTTTTATGGTCACTCAGTACACATCCCGATGAACGTGCGCTCCGTAACTACACGTATGACCTTATCGGTGAACGTGGTAAGGCGTTGAAGGTCCTTGCACAATTTTACCCAAAAGGTGCGAAGAACCAGATTAAGACACGGCGTACCATGATTGAGAAAAATGCCAAAAATAAAGGCACGGACTTTGACGAAAACAAAGCAACTGCTTCAGTGATTTCTACCATGGCACAAGAGATGGTTGTTGAATATCAACGCTATGAACTTGAGCAAAACATGAAGAAAAAATTACTGAACCAACGTAAGTCTGAAGCTGTTTCTTCTTAACTCCAATCAGCTATATAGATTTGCGTTAATTGGTATATACATTGAAGTGCTTGGAAATGGGTAAGGTCGTTAAACAACGACTTTGCCTATTATCCTGAAGATAAAAGAGTAGGTCGCAAAGCATGGCTTCTACACAAAAATACGGCACACAAACAAAGTTCAGGCCAAGTTCGCTTAAGCGTGATACACGATCAGGCTTAGAGAAAATCCATTTAAAACTTACAGCGCCAGACGGCGCTAATTATTTGGTTGGCGTTCTTGGTGCTATTGCAGTTATTTTGTTTGTTGTTCCGTTTGGCGGTGAGATATTTATAGGGATCGCGTATTACCTATTAAAACGCTACACACATCCGAATGATTACTTTTTTGAGTGGCCATTCCGTGCGCCGTTGCATTCAAACTCACTGGATGCGTCAACTGACATTACATCACGCGTAAAAGATGACGTACTGGACAATCCAAAAGCCTTTTTGGAATACGCACGTACCAATCGCGATAAGCTACAAGGTGAGGGTGTGACTTACCTTGGTCGTTGCCGTGAAACTGGTCTACCTGTTTATGCATCTAACTCCGATGACCGTACACATCAAATTGTGTTAGGTACTACGGGTTCGGGTAAAACAGAATACATGCTAGGTAACTGTGCCAACCAGTACGTACAAAACTCAGGTTATATCTTTGTAGACGCAAAAGGTGATACCAAGGCTCAACAAGACCACTATCGTTTATGTAACCGCTTTGGGCGTAATGAGGATCTATTAACGATCAACTTCATTACCTCAGGTCGTAACATGCTACGTGCACAAACCGACAAGATGACCAACTCAATGAACCAAATGAGCAACACCAGCTCAGGGATGTTGATTGAATTCTTGATCAACTTGCTTGATGACTCAGGCGGTGGCGGTGGTGACATGTGGAAAGGTCGTGCGATGGCCTTTATCGCCGCACTTACACGAGTTTTGGTCTATCTACGTGACAATGGCTTCATTCAGCTTTCACCAAAAGTATTCACGCAATACATGGAACTTGAAGCACTTGAAGAATTGGTATTTTGTCATAACGATAAATACGGGATTGACTTTGAACGTGTGGCTGAACAACTTCAAGGCTACCTCGTTTCATTACCTGGTTATTCAAGCAACCCTAAAAAGTTAAAGAAACAAGAAACCAAAACCCGTGAGCAACACGGTTATATCACCATGCAGTTAACCAAAGCGATTAACGACTTGACGTTTAACTACGGTCACATCTTTGGTGTAGAGCATGGCGGTGATATTGATATTTTTGACGTTGTACTTAACCGCCGTATCTTAACTGTGCCATTACCAGCTCTTGAGCGTTCACCAGACTCACTCAAAATGCTCGGAAAATTAATCATTGGCTCAATTAAACAAATGATGGCTGGTTCCCTTGGTAACAAAATGGAAGGTTTACGCCGTGCCATTATTGACGCACGACCAACCAACGCCACTACTTCATTTAAGCTATTTTTGGACGAATGGGGCTACATCGTTATTGTCGGTGCTTCGGTTTTACCAGCTCAGGCACGTTCGCTTAACTTCTCTATTACGTTCGGTGCTCAAACATTTGAAGATATTGAACGTGGATCTAAAGAGGAAGCAGCTGCTACATGGGGTAACACGACCGTTAAAGCCATTGGACGTACTACTTCGGGTGCTGAAAGTACAACATACAAATTGGTTGATGGTTTTGCTGGTGAAGAGTGGCAAGGTAAAGTTAACTCAATCAATATGTATCAAGGTCTAGTATTCAACCGTTCGGTACCACAAACAGAAGTCCAGTTCGCCAAAGAAAAACGTGTGACCATTGAACAAATTGCCGGACAGCACAACGGCGAATTTACCTTGCTCATATCAACTAAAGGGGAAGGTGGTAAAACTTCAGACGTTAAAATCGTATCAATGTTGGCGTTCTATGTGGCTGGTGCTCAACCCAAGTACTTACGCTTAAATGACCTTTGCCCAATCTTCAATATCCAAAAATCTGAAATCTACGATCCTACTTTAAAAATTGAAGACTTCATTCATGAGATTGAGGAAAAACATACGCTACTGACAGACAACAATTCATCTGCCAATGTCACGGCGCTTGGTGATTTTGAGATCTGCAGAAAGCTCAATAACACCTTGTACGAAAACAACAACACGGTAAAAGACTTTACTCAAGATTTTGTACATCAGATTCTTGAAGCAAGACGTCTTGAATCCATCACACCTGAAGGGATGGCACCTGGACAAAGAACAGTAATGTCTTCGTCCACGGCGAAAGGTGAAATCTCCAAAGAACAAAAACACCGTGAAAGTATTGTTTCAGCACAAAAAGAAGCAAACATTAAAGACCAGATTATTGAGAAGCGAAAACAGTTCCAGTACTTCGGTAAAGATTCTGACATTTCACCTAAAGTACAAGCTGGTGCTTACAACAATGCGGATCTTGATGCTGAATTTAATATCTATGGTGAACGTATAAGCGAACCTGAACAGGCTCAACAGGAAAGTGATGTTGAAGCTGTGACTCGCGCCTTAATCACACCAATGAACCTAGACAGCTACTATGATGAATTGAAAGAGATCCTAACAGGATATGACTTAACCGTTGCGCCAATTACTGAATATCAGCTTGTTCAGATGCCACGCCATGTAAAACCTGAAGATCAGACACAATACATTGCGGAAAACAAAGCCAGTCTTGATCAAGCCATCTCACATAGCACTCAAAATGAAATGGAATTCGTAGAACAACAGTATGCAGCTAAGTTTGAAAAAGCTTTGATGAAAAACCCGTTCTCGCACGAATGCGTTACTTTTGAAAAATTGTTGGTGATACTTGGTTCAAAAGGTTCTTCAGCTTCATTACGATCAGGCATTACAATCAAAAAAAAGGATGACTAAACGCATCCATGTAGAAGACATAAGGCTGGTTATCCAGCCTTTAGTTTTTTTTGGGTGAGCTGTTTGTACTTAATACGCCTTAATTCATCACTCGGCATGTATTGGGCTATTTAATATTCGCTCTTATACGGCGTTTCATTGAATATGGCCAATAACAACAACTGCGACAGCGGAATGGCTTCAGGCACTATCATTTCGAGTAAGCGAAACTTTTCAGACGCATTCACATCAAATGCAACCAATAACGCCGTATATGGAATGTGGCGATCTGCAAGTGTAAATCGGGGTAAAAGGTTGGTCCTAGTGCTAACGTTTGAAAGTCATACATATTCAAGCAAGAGATAGCTTTAGGTACATTGGATAGGTCCACGGCGTAAGTTTCAATGTTTGAATACATATTGGCATCCAGTTTGGTTTTAACCCTAGTTTAGATGTATTTTAATATAATAACTTGGCTTTAACGTGCGTATTCTTAAACATAACTAAACCACTTCTTAAAACCTTGTTTTGTTTTAGGCTTAGTCGGTATATACCATTTCATAAAAAGTTTAATAAACTGTGTTTTACCCTTTACAATCCTTAATACATCAATTAAATTGCCCTTTAATTACATCCAATATACAGGATATAGGCAATGACTAAAGAACAGCTAAACGACTTACAAACACTTGGAATGACTGACTATAAAACACGTTTACACGTTAAAGGTGTGCGAATTATTGAAGTGCAACAGTACTCAAAGTCTGTCGATAACAACGCCGTACAACCACTTACCACTAATACCCCTCAACCGCAATTCTTAAATTAATTTTCCAAAAAAATACTTATAAGCACTTTCTGTATTAATATATCTTTATTAGTTTTAATAAAGCATTAATCAATGGAGTGCTTAAAATGTTAGACACTTTACTTTCGGTATTTTCACCAAAACATAAGCTTTATAAGAATCTCAAGCTAAAACCCTTTATTGATACCCGTTTAGTCAATTCTGACAGCATCGCCACGACCGATGTTTTCCCTTTTCATCAAATCAAAGATTCTCTTTGTATGACTGGTATATCTCCTACTAATTTTGTACCAGGCAAAAACATTGTTTTGAATCCACATGCCAAAGATAACGATTCCATCAGCTACCTTGGTCAAGATACGCAAAATCATAAGCCGTTCTACATCTCTCCCTTTGCTGAAGAATTGGCTGAAGTATTTAACCCGATTTTTTCAGAAACCATTCATCTTGAAACACCATGCTTACTTGACCTATCTGAAATTGGGGGCTTCTCAAATTCCAAGTCGGATTTAAGCCAGTACCGTAGCATTGATGATTTTGTAAAAAACGCATGCCCTGATTACATTAGTGATGTGAGTATGGAAAATTTAGAACGAATGTTGTTATGGCCAGAAATCCGTTTATTGAACTCTCCAGATACAACCACTGATCATTTTTTTATCTATGGCTGGAGTCCTAAGATTTTTGTTCAAAATGCTGGTGGATCACATCACATGGCTGCTGCACATTACTTGGCTAAGAAACTGAGCCAATGTGTGCCGATTCAAGGCAAAGTAAGTTTGAATCTAATCTCAAGTAAAGCACTTCAAAACTTTGATTCAAAATACGCTGCGTTCGCCGTTCCAGATGATGCATTGATTGATATGGGGAATGATTTATCAGAATCAGGGCTTGAATATCAGCTGGTGTTTTTCCGTGAACGTGAAGTTAATTTTATCTTCTTCAAAAAGAATGATCAGAATGCCCGTGTTATTTCGCTATTCAACAATCTGTATGCTTCATTGAATGGTGCATTAAAGTCAGCGGTTCAAGCGCAATTCAAAAATGAAGCACTACTCACCATCATGAGTGCTAACCTCTCTGATACATCAGAAGATCAATTCTTTAGCACACGACCTCACTTGGCTGAGATCTACAATCACGTTCAAAACGAAATTTGTTTGAGTGGTCCTAAACCGACTAGCCCGACAATCTAAGGGGTAGGGAATATGGATCACCAATCATCAACTACACCACATGCACTCATTCTCGGTCTGACACTTGAACAGGCCATTTCTGTTTTAGCAAAGAAACCCGTTGATGCTACCCACTACAACTATCTTGAAGATGACGAGTACAACACCTACGTCATGATGAAACCTGAGTGGACTAGCCTCAACAAACACGCCTACCTACATGTAGATGGCTTAACCCATGAGCGTAAATGGATGTTTATGCCGAATGCTTTAGGTGAGTACAACTTGATAGAGGGCTGTATTGACCTGTTTGAACTTAACCAGGCCATCGAACAGCAATATCTTGTGTTTGAACAATTCCTGAATAGCCACGGCACACCGTTCCGCAAAGTTGGTGAGAAGTTTTCTTTTGTCACACAACTGCTCTTTGATGCATGGGTGATAGATCCAGAACGTGCGATTCAAAAACTTCATGAGATGAAGGAAACAAAAATCTCATTACAAGTGCCTTTGCTTCATGGGGATAGTCAGCATGATTGATACACAAAATACTTATGCAGTAGGTGATTACATTGTTCAGCGAAACATGAACAAATTGCTCTAGATCAACCGAATCACCACTCGCCATTTGTACGTGGACCTAATCAATCCGCACGGTTCCACTTTTTACGGATGCATCGTATATGCCAAGCGTACCATCCGTTTAGCCACTTCAACTGAAATTGAATTACGGACGGTGAATAACAATGAACATGAATGAAAACATTGCTTCAGAAATTGAAGCTCGTAGCGCTTTTGAAAATAAATACGGCGTGGTCGGTAGTCTGTTGGCCAGTGGCAATTATTCTTCTTGGGTGCATCAGGCGAAATGGGAAGCTTTTCGTGATGGTTGGATGCAAAGTGAAGTAGAAACAAAAAAATCTATCTATCAAATGCAAACACCAGCCATCAGCGATGACCAATTGGAAGTGGAAAAATTACTGCAGTTGCTCGATGACTTTTGGAATAAGAAATGGGGCGATTGGAAATCATCTGCAGATATGGTGGCGCAAGGTGAGGCAAATGCCTATGAACATGCGAGAGGATTGCTTGAAACGGCGATAAAACAAGATGAAGCCACATGCCAGTGGTTACGCAATCAATTGGCAACGATTCAAACTGAATTGGATGCTTTTATCACATTCGTTAATGAACACCTTGCTTACCATGAAAGTGATGGTCCAGATTTAATGTCGAAGATCCAGAAGCTCAAACATTTGATAAAGGTTAAACCATGATTACGGTTCAAATAGAGATGTGTGGCTTTGGGATTAAACGGCGTTGGGAGTTTGGAGATCCGCGCCGTGCGCCAATTACAGTTTTAGAAATGGGCTTCATTAAGGTTTGTAAAATGCGTGGTGATAGTAAACTGGTTGAGTTCATGAGGGGTTATGCAGACGACAAAGAATTCAACTGGCATCCCAAAGTACGCATTGCACGTAGAAAAGCAGAACGTAAAGCCTATTCGTACTATGACAACCACTACAAACAGCAGATTAGAGAACTTTTCGATCGCCAAAATGTAGACCGCCAAAAACAATATGAATTGGAACGCCAAAACAAAGCGTTATTGGCTGTTATTGAACTTAAAAAAGAACAATCGTAGGTATATACCATGACGGGAATTGAATATTTTCAGAAATATGGCTGGAGTCACGCCGTCCAGTCCGTTAGTCGAATTCCAAGTGAATACAACGAATATTCACCAGAACTCAAAACTGTTGTTGTAAACGGCAACTTTCGTTATGCGATGGCTGCGGAAATCAGCAAAAAGAAAACTGAAGTCTATGTCACTGAGCTCAAACAAATCATTGAGAGTGAAAAGCTACTAGAAGACTTCTTTAACTTGAATCTGGTTGGTATAGAAAAAGGCTTAAGTAATGCTAAGCGTGAAATGCAAGACATGGAAGAACAGGGGATTGTTGAATTCAACCATCGTTTTGATGACGACCTGACTTGCACCACGGAACGCATGAAACTTGCCATCGCTCAAATAGACCATCTTTATCAAAACAACATTACAAAAAGTGAGTAATGCCCATGTTAGAAATGTTCCAAAATCAAACTATGCGATATATCTCTATTGCCATTGGCGTGATTAGTATCTTTATATTCCTGTACCTACTTAAACTCGGTGAGGGGCTTGTCATTAGCCTTATGGTTGCTGTGTTCATATGTGGTTTGAGTTTACTCAAACTGAAAAACTACTATGAAAAAAATAACCCATACATCAGTGCAGAACACCTTGCTTGGCTGTATGGTGAATTGCAAGAATATGACCAGGATCTATTCACAACTGTTAGCAATCTGACCAAGAGTACTGGACGTTTAGAATTGAGCCAGCTTAAATCAATCCGTAACCGCTATGCTTCTTCCATGAACGAAACTCAACTACAAGCATTGGCCAGTGAACATACTGAAGAAAGCAAATATCGCTTAGACCAGTACAACTACTCAATTTATGTGATGGATGAAGTCATTAATCAATATTAATGGCTGTATGCAATCTCTATTAACATCGCCGTGTTATATATCTGCTATACGCGGTATCAAATGTATAAAGAGATATAAAACTATTGAAAGGTTTATAAAATGAACACAACTCTACCTATTCTTATTCATAGCGTTATTGGTGGTATTGGTGAACATCCAGATGCTAAAAAACGAAGCTTAGGATACGGCGCTATCATGCTGTATATACCGATTGAACATATGGTCGGTTCAGGTGTACTTAAGCTGATGATTGATGTGAATACACTGTCGATCTATGCGTCTGAAAATCCTAATTACCTAAAACAACCACATACCATCAATGAAGCTTCTCACTTGTGGAATGCATTGCGCTTTGACAGTGCTTCTAAAGCCAGCCGGAAGGTCATTCATGATAATGGGTATGTTGAGTGTTTGTTTTCCATTCCTATGAAGGTTCTTGAGCCATTTATGGATGCTGAATTGATTCAAAACGAATTAGGACTTCCATACATGGCCATCGATCAAACTGACAAGTCGAAATGCATGCCGATTTGGTATGATGATGTCAGTAAATCTACCAATCAATTTATTGATGGCAACTACAACGATTATCCTGGTGTGCAGGCATCTTAAATTTTTAAGAAAAGTTTTTAGCTTTGATGGTTTATTAATATATTTATATCGACCACATTGGCGATGATGAAGAGAACAGACTCAATATGGCCCGTTTAATGGGCCACATTTATTTTTATAGATTAGGGATGCCAACGGCGTGAAAACAAAAATCATTTTAAACATCATTTTGTGGACCTTAACCGTCCTAACTTGTTTTGCGTGGATTGCCTTTACGTTTATTCAACCAGTTGGCTACACCATGACTTTTCTTGTTATTTTAATCTTGATGACAGTAGTGCTCAGCTGGTGCTTGGCAACACCTTATATTAAGACCAAAGACCGAACCAAGCGACTAGACGAAAACTTTATGCTACTTATGCTCTCTGTTGCTGTTGTTCCATTCCTAATGTTTCTACTGTCATATGGTTTTATATGGTGTTTCAAAACGCTAGAAAAGAAACAGTTCAACCATGACCATATTGCTGCGATGCTACCGGGTAGCAACTTCAATCAACTACAAAAGTTTGCCAAGGAAAACTACAACGCGCCACTTGTGTTAGGTGACTTTAACGAAAGTTGGGCTTTAACTTCCTTGGATATACCGCAAGCTTCTCCAGCTTCATTAAGATCTAGTACAGGATATTGCCTGGTGAATATGTCTAAAACCAGCATGAACACCATGTATAAAGCAGCAAAAACCGATGTAAGCTACAACGATTGGGAAATGCTGATATTAGCGCACGAGTTATCTCACTGTTTAGATCGTGCGACCGATGTGCCTGGTGAACTTGGCCAGCCACTTAAAGCATTAAATTCAATTGCGCCGTCTGATCGGTCCAAAGTAAAGATGGATGATGTATCTACCTTTGTAACGGCTGAAAGTAGCGGTAAAACTCAACTATGGCGAGAATCTTATGCGGATCTGTTTGCGGTAGGTTTTATGTCACTTGATCCAAAATACGATACTGCAGCGTTAAGAGAAAGCCTGATTAAATTACGTGAAAAACGTAAGGCACTAGATCCAACCCATAATTCGGTGTGTTGGTTGCAGTATTCTAAGAGTCAGCCTTTCCCACAAAAAGGTTCGGATGTTTATTCTTGGGCAAATAACATCAGAATTAAAGCGCCGTGCGAGTTGAAATAACTTGTCTTCAGACAAATTAAAAGCCCGAATTTCGGGCTTTTTTTACACCAGCTAATTAACAATAAAAGCCAGGGCTTATAGTTGGTGCAGACATATCATCATAGATGCAATCTATACTGACTGCAGGTTTATCAATGTGGCTAAATAAGCTTGGATTGACCAATTGATTTGTTAGCTTAGATCTTTCCATACTAAAGCCAACCAGTTCAACTTCACAATCACACACGTAATGGAATTTTGCCTTACCGTGCAACACAAAAACATTAGGTGACTTCTCATACATCTTGAAGTACTCGGCTTGAGTTTGTGACAATGGAACCTCCAGCAACACAAAGCCATTTGGTACGACAAAAACTGCAGATCCATCTTTTACTGAGTAAACGATGGCTTGAACATCAGAAGCACGTTCAAAATCCACATTTTTTTTAATCATTTAGTTTACCTTTTTATATTGTAGCGAATGAACGTTGTAAAACAGATTGTAGATCTGCTTCATTTGTAATATTCGCCTCGAGCGCAGCGTTTCGTACATCAGCTAGGTTTAACCAATGGCGGTGCTCAGCTTTAGTTTTTTCAATTTTGTGTGGTGTTCTTGGGTATTCCCAACTCCAGTAATGCTTTTTATAAATCTCCTTATCTTTCACAAGATACGCCTGTATAGATTGACTATCCTCAGTAGTTGTATAGCCAACGCCAAAGTAAATATCTAAACCTTGCTTTAGTGCAGTTTGATAATCGGCTTCAAATTGAATAACAAGGGATTCAATACTAGCTTCATGAGAAAAGATACTAGATAGTTTTAACATCACACGGCTCCAAGTTTAAGGCAATATGCCTCGAGATAAAACCATTATAACGATCAAAACTCACTAAATTAGTTTATTTAAAAAAAACTTCATTAAAGTTAAACCCTTGAAGATTAAAACATAAGGCGAAAAACTTAGGTTTTTATTCAATATTAATCAGACTTACTCAAATTTAGTCTAGATGAACTGGTATTTTTAAAATTAAGGCTGCTTCGCGTTCCCATTTGTGAACAAATTTTCATTTTTTGAGAATGAATTATATTTTATTTTTAACTGACACTGGAACAATTAGCCATAGACAAGTAGGGGGTTGGTAAATCCATATACCACATTAAAGAAATAACGCCGTAGTGGTGTTAATTCATTGTTAATTAAATATGGTTTGAATTAAGGCTTGATGGAAATGCATTAGTAAAAGTATGGGTGCTGAATTAGCAAAATTAAGTTTTGAATTATTTTAATCAATTAAAAAACATCGTTTGCGTTTATAAAACTAGCAGTTGATCAATTAGCTGATCAACGCAAGGGTATTAACCTTTTTTATGGTTTAAATACTTTTGAGTACGTTCTAATAATTTCGGGATGATTTTTTCTGCTTCTTCTTGGGTGAGATGCAAACCATAAAATTTATTAGTTGTTCCGTAGCTTTCATCAAGTACTGAATAGGGAATATATAAGGTGTACATGTCTTGTTCTACTGAGTACAACGTAATGAAGTCAGTCGTATATGAAACCTTGCCATTTTCGCTCTCTACCTTGATTTGTTGGTGTTTAACGAGCTTCAGTGGTGAAATGCAGTCACCGCCATAGATCGCAACTGTGCCACGCTCTTTGTAAAGCTTAATGAGTTTTTTGGCGCACTTTAACGGCTTGCCGTGTTTGTCCAATTTTGGTTGGTTGCGAACAAAGATGTTATAGCGAAGATTCGAGTCACCAAGCATCCCTCTTGTTGTTTCACTGATGGTCAATTGGCGTTTAGACTTCTTATAAAACTCTAATAAGCGTTGCTGTAAATTGAACCGTGAAACACCACTTTCGATGTCAAAATTTAGACCTTGAAAAGCGTTTTTATTACTGTTGTTTCCAAAGTAACAAACTGCATCGTTAAACATTTGCGTTAAGTTTGCAAAAATTAAGAGAAAGTCGTTTTGTGGATACGGACGTTTTTGATACATGCACCCAAACTCACTGTTTGCCAACTTATAAAAATAGGTGCGAACGCCCGTATAACTGCAAAGTGAATCATAAATGCGTGTGCCTTTAATTTGAATCTGAGTGACATAGCTAGATGAAAATTCAGGGGTAGCCCAAAGCATAGGGCTGAACAGGATGTCTTTCACTAATCCTTTGTCGTATGCACGGTCGCCAACGCGACTGTCTTGGTTAATGCGGTCGTTTTGGGTGTAAACATGGATGTTCTTCAGCTCCAACGTTTCACGTTTGAACACGGTCTTTTCAGCGGTAGCAGTAGCGGTCGTCATGGTGAAGTTCCTTATCGACTTAAATACGTGTGTGCAAAAATTGATTGCATGGTTTTAAAAATTGGGTCTGTTTCAAAGTAGTTAGAAATTTGCTCTTGGAATGGGCTTTGATGGTTGCGAACCAACGTGCGAATTGCAGAACTGTTTAAGGTGTCTGAGTTGGTAAAACCATTTTTTAGTACTTTGATCTCAAAATATGGGCTAGTGGATGCAATCACACTGACAATAATGTTGCCGTCTTGGTCTGTCTTAACTGACAAATCAGCAATTGGGCTTAGTTCATGGCGTAAAAAATACATATTGTCGGGGTTATAGATTGCTTTAAATCTGATTCCGTCTTGGCATATAGCGCAAAACAGTTCATTAACCGACTCAGCAGTAAAGATCGCCCCAAACGTCACAACAACAGGCCCGACATTTTTTTGCTGTTTTTCATCATGTTTGATGGTTAGCTCGCAATGCGCTGTAATTAGGTTTTGCATTGTTTATATCCTCAAATGTGATTCAGTGGCATACGCACGTTATCCGTGCGTATGGGTGAATTGAATTAAGAAAGTTCGCGTGACCAACAATCTTCTATATGGTCGTATGCGTAGCCGTTTTGAGCCATTAACGTGCAAATGTCTTCAAGGTTTTTGCCAAAGATATTTACTGAGGTAACTTGGTCGAGTACTGATGTATGACCAAAGTTTTCTTTTAATGTTGCAACGTAGATTTCAACGTCCATGAAGAAGAAATTTGTTTTATCTGCCAATGTCGGCTTGTGCTGTTGAAATTGAAGTTGAGCATAGTCACTATCAGCTTGAAGATCAGCAAGGGTTAAATCACAGTTGTTGTCGATGTAATCTGATATTTCATCAAACAATTTTTCCATGTGAGCACCGCTAAAAGTTTTAGGGAAACCGATATATAAAGTGCCTTGTAACTGTACTGATTGAGCGTTTAAATTTGACATGCTGTTCACTCCAAGTTTTAAGCTTTCTGCTTTTGATAGTTCTATTTTATGAGCAAAAACAACCTGGCTAACTTTCCTCGAAAAATAAGATTTCCAATATTTTTTTAATCAATTAAAAAATATCGTATGCGTCTTAATAAGCTTTTCTATTAGATGAATCACCGTAATTCATTAATAATACTTAAAGGGTTAATTAGTTCGTTTAATTATGCTTAATTACTTTCATGTTTTCTTAGAATAAGAAGAACATTAAGCCGTCTTCTAGAATTGGTTGTATATACCAATTTTTATTCATTGTTTGCCTCTGCCATACTAAAAAAATAATTCACCTGTACCTTATCCAGCTTCAGGGGATACAGCATTTTATTTTGGTGTTGTATGGCGCTATATAAAAATGATTTGTACAACTGCTTAAAAGTGGTATTCCTGACATTAAAATTTTTGTGGCACGATCGCAAAACTGGTGCCGTATATAGCTAAAAAAACCCTCAATAGTTTTTGAGGGTTTTTTAATGTGCTTTACAAAATAGGTTCATCATACGCACGGCGTTTGTGTTTTACATTTGGATCTATGCCAATTTGATTCGGATATAACAGGTTTAATACCTGGTTAATGCGATCAACTACGCATTGATTAAACAAGATATGACAGTTACCGTTTTCGTAGATCTTAACGCGTAATAAATTATCATCAATGCTATGCCAGATACCACGGTGTAACCTGAGTTTATCTAATCTGGTGTGGTCTAAAGGCTTGCCAAATAACTGCCTTGCTATAAAGCGTACTTCTTCCACTAAATTATCTCGTCTGCAATAAGAATGGTAGCTATTGTGATGAATGATCACGCACGGGTTAATACCAGCACCAAGATTGGTTTTGTATTTGCTTGATAATTGACTAAACAATGAATCAACTTTACGTGCATATGCCATGTGGCGTGTAGACCAGATAGATTCTAAAAATACATTCACATTATCCATCGTGAAATCTTCAATTTCATGACGAGCAATTTTATCTTGCAACGCATCATATTCTTTTTCAGATATGAAGTTTCTAAGATTGATGATCTCAGTTAACTTCCTCCAGAAGCATGATGATATTTGTTTTAAAGCAGATTCTTCAGTGTTGAATGATGATGAATATGATTTTCGGGTGATTGCACTCACAATCTGATAAGCATCAAGTTCAATATCTTTGATGGTTTCATAAATGACCTTTATTGATAATTTTGCTTTTTCGCATTGCAAAATTAGCTTTTTGACTTCAACAAAGTCTAATTCAGATGCTTGCACTTCTCTTTTTATATTTACCAACATATTCATAATTACCCACTTAATTAGCTTAATTGTCTATATAGATATTTTAATAAAAACCACGGTCATTAATTTTTTTTAAAAAATTTATAAGCTAACTTTTCCACTATAATTAAATTAAATAAGCACAACGCTTAAAACTTGGAGTAGTGGAAATGGCTTTAATGAAATGCGTAATGATTGATTTAGATTTTGAATATAACAACGGTTGTGTAGAAGTCTTAACTGACAAGCTATTCGTTTATGCAAGCTCTTATAATGACCTTGTTGTTGCTATTCACCAGCGCATTCAACAAGACTGTAAAATCCTTTCTACTTCTCTTAAAAATGAGAACAAAGAACTTCATGTAAAGCTAAATGACAAAAACCGTAAAGCTAAAGTGACGTTCTCAATTAAACGTGATGTCTTTTATGTTGATTCAAACAGTATTGGTGCGTTATTGCCTCATTTTCAAGATCTCAATGTGGGTTGCTGCACGATACAAAAGGGCAAATCTACTAACATCAATAAGCTACTGGATTACAGTTTCTTTAATGAAATTAATTCGATAGTCATTCCTTTTTAATGCTTCAGGTGTTTATGGCTCAACCTTTAAAACTCCTTTTAATACCACTGGCTATGTTAGCCAGTGTTGTTGTTTTGGCTTTGGTCTTTCATGGAATGGGGGATAGCTACTCAAGAGTGATGTATGCCGTCTGGTTCTTTCCGCTACTGCTTATGTACTTAGCTGTGGCTCCTACCTATTACATTTATAGAAAATTGCCGATTCATAGCAAAACTGCATTACCTCTACTCATTGGAACTGTCACGGTCTACCTACTGTTGTTCTATTTTGTATTTCCTGTTCCAGCCAAAGTACAACATGATTATTTATCTCAATTAAAAGGCTTGCAAGAAAGCAATGAGGGCTTCAATAGCATTAATACAATGCTGACCATAAAAGAAGTGTGCCGTGATGGTCGATTAAATGGTTTTGAATATTTCTTGCTTGAAAAAAGCTTAAATGATGATGTCGATATGCTTATGAAAAAACAACATTCAGTTATGTTCTCAACTGATCGAACAAATACCAATGCTATAAAAATCTGTAATGAGGATATTGTTAAATGAAAAAATCAAATGAGCGTTCAGAACATATACGTGCGACATCTAAAGATCTGCTTATATATCTGCCTTGTGTATTTGCATATTTTTATGCACTTTCTTCAATAGCAATATTTGCCTACTTATATATGTTGAAGCTTGCAAGTAACCATCCCCAGCAACATGATTTTCTAATCATTACTGTGATTTATGTCTTTTTTGTGATTGGTGTAAACAATGTGATGCAGCGGATCTTAAGGGTGTTCAAGTTGATTGATGATTCCAAGCCATTACAGTTTAACGGCGCTCAATCTTTGTGGGCTGTTTTCGTGATGTGTATAGCTGGAGTACTTGGCTTTCTCACCTCATTTAATCTTATGGGTTGAACAATCCGAATCAGGGCTATTGAATGATTAATTTAACTCGGCGTATGGTGCAATTATGAAAAAAACTAAAGCGATCTATCTATCAAAAGTGTTTTGTGTTTTTTCAATTCTATTACTAATTTTTGCGTATGTTTTTAGCTTAGTCGTCAAGCTTACCATGCCAATGAATGAAATAATTCAGACTACTAAAGGTGGTAGTTTACTGCTATGCGTAGCTTATATCGTTGGGCTGATGGCTATTTCAATTCTGGCTCAAAAAATTGCATTAAGCTTGGTTAAAAAACCTAATGGGTTGGAGAATCCAAAACCTTTTTAATCAATTAAAAAACACCGTTTACGGCCATAAATCTATGGCCAAAAAAAAGAGAGGGCAAACCTCTCTTTTTTTATGGATCTGATTAGAACAAATCTCTTTTAAGGTACTTGTTTACTTTTTGCTGCACCTTGCTGGCCATAAAGTGTGTGCTGTGAAGTCCATTGTATTCTGTCACGCATTCAAAGCTTTCAAGCAATAGGCTTTCAGGTGAGATCCCATTCCATGCGTTGAACTTCTCCAGGCCGTCTTGTGAGAGCAAATCATATTCAATCATTCCCTCAATTGCCTTGCGTTGTAGGTTGATTGCTACATCCAGCACTTCACCCTCAATAAGCGCTCTGGCTTCGCTTGGATTGAACATTCCAATGCGGTGAGCTTCGGCAACAGGCTCAACCTGTAACGGTGCACTCACTTCAATTTCGTATACTTCACCATCTTTGGGATGAAACAATACAACCTCAACAAAAATCACTTCAATAAAGTTGGGAACAGTCTTTTTTGCTTGCCCAATGATATTGATTACGCATGACGGAACGCCGTTATATGTAGCACTCTCGGTTTTCAGTATGTGGCGAATTTTATCGGTACCAGGATTCAAATTGTGTAGTTGCATTGTCGTATCTCCAAGTTTTAAGCAATGAGCTTGATTAGTTTTGTTTAAAGTGTTCTGTGAACTCTGACCATGTTTCAGGGCGATCAAGAAGATCTGCCAGCTTCCCTAGTGTGCAATTGGTTAAGTAAACTTCCTTTCCTAATGCAGACTTTACCAATGGTTTTAAGCTGTTTGAAAAACGTCTTAGGCATAACACATGCTCTTTACCAGCATTATTGAGTATTGCCTCTTGTATGAGCTGTATTGCCGTATATACGGCTTTATCTGTGCCTACGCCTGAGTAGATCAACTCAGATCCAACCTCTAAACCACCTGTGACGATAAACGGTTCATTACATGACTTTGGCACTGGCATGTTATGGTCACGAGCAAATTGAATTGCCTTATTTAGATAGTTTTGAGCTTGTTCAACGGTCAATAGACAGTTGTAGACTTCACCAGTAGCGGTGAGTTTTGGTGCCGTGAATAATGGTTTAGTTGCTACTGTTGCTTCGTATTTTTGCTCTGGTGCTTCGTAGTAGTACCACAAGTCAAAATCAGTGCTGAAATCATTGTAGACTTCTAAATCAATCGCTTTTAAAAAGTCTTGGATAGGCTGAAAAAAAGATACTGGTTCATCCATCCATACATCCTGAAAGGCATTGACCATTTCAGACAGTTCAGCAAATTGTTGTCTACTTACCATATCGGGTATTTGACCAGATTTAAGCTGATTCAACTGTGAAAATAAAACTTCTCCGTCAGTAATACGCCCTGACTCAATGGCAAGTACAAGCTTATTCATGCGTCCAGCTCCTTAGTTCAATTCACGTTCAATAATGATGTGTCTAACGGTTTCGATCGCCGTCTCATATTGCGATGTAATCATTTCAGCCAAGCTATTCACTGATTCATATTCAAGGTGACTTAATGGTGTGAAATCCTCACCAAACTCTCTTAAAAACAGCGATTCAAAGTCTTCTGCTTCGGTATCCGCAATCGCAATAAAATCAAAAACGGTGCTTAACTGAAGGTTGCAGTTAGCATCAAAACTAAGGTGGTTATTCACCGCATCAGCTTTGACAAGTCCTATTGCCCAATCACTTAAAGGATTCGATGCAAAATGTTTTGCTGATTTAGCGTCAACTGGTAATGAGTGCATAGGGGATCGCCTATCTGTTGGAATAGATAAATAGTATCAATCCTTAAAAGGTTTTAACTTTTCTCTAAAAATTAAAACTTGAGTTTTATTTTAATCAATTAAAATCCATCGTATGCGTTTATAAGCATGCTTAAAGGGGTTTTATAAGTCCTTTTAAATATTTTAAGAAAAGAATAATTGTTTTTAGAAAAAAAGTTTTAAGGGTTTTATTTTCTATAATTAAAAGCGAAAGGTGAATTTATTTAAGGAAAACCAAAATGATTTTAGGTGATATTTTAGCTCTTGCGATGGTTGGTACTTGGTTGCTTGCTCTTGATGAATACAAAGCAAAGCTTCTTGCATGGGGTCGCACGACATTTACGTTGTTAGCGATTACTGGTGTTGCAACCATCATTATTTCTTATGTATTTTATTCTACGGCGCAAATCGCATCTAAAGACTATGGCCAAGTAGTCGACTGGTATGAAACCGTGCGTATTGCTGAGATCAGTGAACCATCGGAAAAAAAGGAACAAGAGATTCGTAAGTTTTATACGATCATGGCTCAAAACCCTAAAGAGCTATCTCACCGTGAATTCTACAAGCTCCAAACACAATATAAGAATGTGATTTATACAAAGTAATCATTTTCCAGGCCTGGTTACAGGCCTTTCGTCTATTCAATCGAAGGATGTATTCAAATGTTGACTCAAGAAAAAGAACTCGCTGCGGTTATCAATGAGCTTGCTACGCTTAAAGATGAAGCTAAAAACTCGGTACAAGTAAAGCTGATCACTCAGATTCAAAGCTATTGCACTGGCATACAGCTTCACATTAAGAGCTGAACAAGATCCTGAGCGAACGCACGGCAGCACCAATAATTTTGATTTATATGTTGTGAACGGCGCTCAAGATAAAGAGTTTGTTTTTGATATTAATTTCGGTATGGCCACGCTCAACGTCTTAAAGCGTGAAATTGCCACACTCGAAACTTTTGAGTCGTTAGATCTGCACAAAACAGCAGACAAACTAGGTGCATAAATATGACTTCAACTGCACCAGTATCCAAGATTGAGCTAATAGTTGTGCCTAGCACACTATTAGCGGTTTACCTGTACTGGCTCATAACTGTGTATGAGCCGATCCAAAACGCTGTCGATTTATGTACGCGACAATTTATGAAAATTAGAAAATCAGAGTCATAATCCAAGAAGCTGAAGCAAGTAAAAGTAACTAATTACTATCTGCCAGAGGTAAACAAACCATGAAAAATGAAGTCACTTTAAATACGAATGATGTATTGCCAACTAAACAAAAGTTACTAATTCTTTCACATGAACGCCGTTCACCAATTGGTATTAATTCTTATGTATCAAAAAATGGAAAATTGGATTCAACCAGTCCATCACCATTTCGTCATTATTTGATTAATGTTTTAAAAAGTGGTGATAAGGAGCCACGCGGTCAATTTTTTAAAGGGAAGCGCCCTGGTCCACGTACATTAATGATGGATGAATTTTGGTTGAAAAAATATTAATTATAAGACTGCGTTCTATTATTTTTTCAAAAAAGTTATTTCTTATAAAGTAGACTCTATAATTAGATTTATGGAGTTTTCTTTTTTTTGGAGTTAGCCACTTATGAAAAGGGCTGAGATCGATAAAATATTAAATGATTTGTATATTGAATTTAATGTAAAAGCAACGGCGTTACTTGAAGCAAGAAAGGTTTTTGTTAACTTTGATCCTGAGATTCAATTAAGTATATTACAGCTTAACCAGAATTCAGATCTTAATGCGGTACTTCCAGAACTACAAAAAGAGACTGATAAAGATCCTTTGTATTTAACACTATGCAATATCTATTGGATCAAGGTTTATAATCAGATTGTCAGTAAGAGTAACTATCGTTTAGAGGTCAAAACAATGTTCTATGCGAAGTACTGCACACAAAACGGCAAAGTGTTTGGGCTTAATGCTGCACGTAAGGCACTATCTGTTATGAATGATCTTTCAAATAATACATCACTGATTGATGTACTTGCTAATCAAGTCGGTATATACGATACGATATGGAGTTTTAAGTTTGTTGAGAAATCACCTAAAACACGTATTCATGGCACTGGTATCAATAAGAAAAGAAAAATAGACCAATGTTTCAATATGGTTCGTACTTTTGAACAAATAGCTAAAACAATTGATTTAAGCATCAGTGCTGATGAGTCATTGTTAGACATTGATGAAAAAAATTTTGATAAGGCTATCGAGGAATTAACAACAAATCTAAATATGAATAAAGGGTATTACATTCGTATTAACGAACATCTTGAAATTCAATTAGCGAAAACGGCAATCACTATTTACGTAAAGTTTAGTGAAATAGCATCAGGTAAACTTAATAAGTTATATGGGCGATAGGTGAAGTCATGATTTTAATTCGCTAATAATAAAAGGCTGATCATTTCAGCCTTTTTATTTCATATTATTTTTTTAAAAAAGTTTTATTAGAAAAACTGACTCTACAATTAAGTAATCAAGCTCATTGCTTAAAACTTGGAGTCGGTCATGGATTTAGAAAAAACGCAAAGCAATAATGAACAATTGCAACTTTTCAATAAGTATTTATTGGATGCAAGAAATAGCTTTATTGATGATGAATTTAAGATTTCAAACATCTTTGATGCACCGCACAAGAATGAAGTTGTTCGCTTAAATAAGAAATCACAAGCATATGTTGAAGCTAATGGCTGGATGTCCAGATCTTCCGCATTAGAACGTTTAGAACAATGGAAAAACGTTGCGTTTAACCAATATCTAGATCCAACGATCCGCAACCAAAACAACCAAAAAATTGTCCTTTCTCTTTTTGATTTGTCTGGCACATGGTCACAACCATGGGTTGATGCTGGCTATCAAGTATTTCGCTTTGATATACAGGCAGATCCTTATTTTGGCGATATTAATAACTTCAGCGTGGAATTCTTTAACGAGCTTTTTGCATGCTTTGATGGTTTGGACGTTCATGCGATTTTAGCTGCATGCCCATGTACTGACTTTGCTGTTTCTGGTGCAAGACATTTTACCGCCAAAGATGCTGATGGTCGCACGTTAAGCAGTATTGAGCTGGTGTACCAAACTTTAAGAACAATTGAATTTTTTAAACCGAATATTTGGGCAATTGAGAATCCAGTAGGGCGTATTGCAAGCTTAACCGGGTTGTCGCCGTGGCGTCTGTCGTTTGATCCGTTTCATTTTGGTGATACATACACCAAGAAAACATTATTGTGGGGCCGTTTCAATGCCAACCTACCAATTGCACCTGTTGAACCTGTTGAAGGCTCTAAAATGCACCGCCTATACGGTGGCAAGAGTATTGCGACTAAGAATGCTAGAAGCGTAACGCCTGAAGGTTTTGCATACTCATTTTTCACGGCAAACAACGCACATAGCAATTCGTTAATGACGATTTGCAACAAGTATGATCGTTTAGATCCTGAGCTTTTGAGTCGCTGTTTAAATAGCGGTTTGAGTGACTACGACATCTCTAATTTGATCGATGACGATTATTACGACTGTGATGATTATTCAGCACATCAAACATTAGAAAGTGCCGTTGAAAGCATGGGGGTGGCTGTATGAATCTGAGCAAGGTTATTCATGCTTATAGGTATCTGTCTCCAGAAGATGTACCGCATGAATTAAGAGATCTAAGCCATAAAGGGGCATTTGTAAGAGGGAATTTCTATGTATAACTTGCTTCCACATGAATTAATCGTTGATAACTTTGCTGGCGGTGGCGGTACATCAACTGGTTTAGAACGTGCGTTCGGTAGACCGATTGATATTGCAATTAATCATGATCCGAAAGCCTTGGCCATGCATCGCATCAATCATCCAAAAACAAAGCACTACTGCGAGAGTGTTTGGGATGTTAACCCTGTAAAGATTACGGGCAATCAACCTGTTGGCTTGGTTTGGCTTAGTCCAGACTGTAAACATCATAGCCGCGCGAAAGGTGGCAAGCCGTTAAACAAGAAGATCCGCGGTTTAGCTTGGATTGCTTTAAGGTGGGCTGCAACAGTTCGACCACGAATCATCATGCTTGAAAACGTGGTTGAGTTTGTTGAATGGGGTGATTTGGATAAGAACGGTAAACCGATTTTAAAGCGGAAAGGGCGAACGTTTAACTGTTTCGTGAATGCGCTCAGGTACCAAGGGTACACGGTCGAATATCGTGAACTACGAGCATGCGACTATGGTGCACCGACATTGAGAAATAGATTTTTCTTAATTGCTCGGCGTGACAATTTACCGATCGTCTGGCCAGAACCCACACATGCTGAATTTGACTTTTTTGCACCTCAAAAAACGAAAAAACAACCATGGAAGACAGCTGCTCAATGTGTGGACCTTAATTATGAATGTTTAAGCATATTCAAGCGTAAAAAACCTTTAGCACCAGCTACATTAGAGCGAATTGTGAGGGGGATTTTAAAATATATCGTTCACAACCCAAAACCTTACATCGTGGACAATGTGGCGCCAATTCTTACTGAGTGTGCCAATGGTTCAAGTCGTAGATCCATGCCAATAAATGAGCCATTACGTACAATTACAGCAGAAACAAAAGGCGGTACACATGCGCTATACGTGTGTCACCTATCTAAAATGAAAAAGGGGTGCACTGGCCAAGAGCTATCAGAACCATTTCACACGTTAACGACCGTGAATCAGTTTGCGGAAGTACGTGCGCTACTTTTGAAATTTACCGGGCAATTCAACTTTAAGAATGACTTGTTTGAACGTTTCGGCTTAATCGAAATCAATAATGAACATTATTATATTGAAGACATTGGTTTTAGGATGATTCAACCATTTGAGTTGTATAAGGCTCAGGGCTTTCCAAGCAATTACATCTTTACTCATGGTGTAGATGAAAATAACCAAAAAATTAAGCTGACGAAAACTGAGCAATACAGAATGGTAGGTAACTCAGTACCTCCTGATCTATCCCATGCACTTGTCAAAGCAAACTTTAAACATGAAATGGAATATCAAATTGCATCGTAAAAAAAACCTAGCATTGATTGGTCAATGCTAGGTGGGTATAAGACTTTTCAGGGGCTCTTATATTGCAAATGCTAACTGTGCTACTGGTGGCTTTAACATGCCCATTGATGTTAATACATCAGTGTATGTACGTACAGACCAGGTATTCGTTGATATATCAAAATAGATACAACTAAAAATAGTTTTGTACTCAGCGTACAGGGTAATCAAGTCAAAGCTATCGATATTGGCATTTTCAACCCGTTCGCTATATGTCGTACTGTAAGAGACACGCGTTAGATCTTCAGGTACAAAATAGACAATACGTGCTTTGTCGCCGTGTCGTTCGTGGTTGTATTTGATCGTATTACACTTTGATAATCTCTCAATGTAACGGTCAAAAGATGCAGAATTTTGAACCTCTTTGTAGAGTATTTCCGCTGCATGGTAAATAAAGCAGTTGCTTAACCCAATGCCGTGCGAACTAAGGACTTTTTCTCCATCTGTTTTAAACATCGTGTAGCGTAGATACATCTTGAATACTCCAGGTTTTAAGCAATGAGCTTGATGTATTCATTTTAAAGACTGTCTGGGCTTTAAAAGTTTTTCAAAAAAAAACCTAGCTAGGCTAGGTCAAAAGGGTAGAAGTTAATTAAATAACTTGAAGATCCAAAGTCCTAATGCTAAATCTGTTCCTTTAACATTGGGGTTCTTCATCTTCGGTTGGACTGTCTTTCGGCATCCAAAACTTATGTCTAAAGATATTGTTATTTTTGTGATAATAAAATAACCTCTATAACTCATGGTTTAGAAGTATCTATTGTACTTTTGTTTGTTGTCCATCTTATCGGTTTATGAACCGTAAGATAAGGTGGCAGTTGAAAATTAGTTGTCCATGAAAAAAAACTACATAAATTCACGTTTATGTAGTTTTTTTAAAGTATTTGAAAAAATATCCTATCTGTTGTAATTTTAATATAAATATTTATTGCAAAGTGTTTTATGGAAGCCCATATCGAGTTAGCTAGTTTATTAGCGCAAACTGCTGGATTGCTGCATGACTTTGGAAAAGCTAATGATTTTTTCCAAAGTAAGCTTGCTTCTAAAAAAGGTGTGGCTGATCCATTACGACATGAAGCTTTAAGTTCTTTAATCTTTAAAGCGATTTGCTCGGAGCTTCTACAAACCTATCAATTACATTCAGAAAGTGAAGTCATTACCTATCTGGCTAATTTTGGCTTTTCACGCTTATCTGTAGAAGACAGATTGAAAACTTATTTAAATACTGCAACACAGAGCAAACGACCTCAAAAGGAAAAATTTAACATCGGTGACTTTGAAATTTTGAATGCGATTCAATGGATCATTCTTTCACATCACAAGTTGCCAGTTTTTAGTACGCGTAAAGATAAAGCATTACTTGATTGCCTAACTGTAGAACGTAAGACTTCAGTAAGTGATATTCTGAAAACAGTGTCATGGACGAATGGCTTTGAAAATGAATCCGCAAAAAAAATAAATGAATTAGCGAAATGTTTTAACTTTAAAAAGGGATTAATTCACGATTCTGATAAATGGAGTGAGGCTTTATCTGAAAGCTTTGAGCATATTGCATCACGATATTCAGATTTCATGAAAGTAGCATCTGATGGAACATTAAGATTAGTTTTGCTTATGGCGCGGTCAATGATGATGATTGGTGACTATTATTATTCATCACAAAATGCTGATGAAGAATGGGTCGATAAATCAAAAATCTATGCAAATACGGATCAGGATGGTGTTTTAAAGCAAAAATTATCAGAGCATTTATTTCATGTTGGTCGTGAAGCAATTCAAGTAGGTCATTACTTTCCTAAATTTATACATGAAATGGATGTTCTTACGGGTCTTCCAGCATTGAAGCATAAGGGTATTGATGAAAATTCTCCTTTCGCTTGGCAAGATAGCGCCGTTTCCAAAATTAGAGATTATCAAGAGCATTCATCTCAATTAGCTAAAGGCCCCGTTTTAGTAATCAATCTTGCGAGTACTGGAAAGGGTAAAACGATTGGTAATGCTAAACTGATGCAAGCATTATCAGAGAGTGGGGCAGACCTACGCTATATCATTGGATTAGGGCAACGGTCACTGACATTACAAACATCAACTGAATATACCGAAACAATTGGTATGGGTGAAAATGACACAGCCATGCTAGTAGGGTCTAGTTCTTTTCTGAAATTCCAGGAAATAGAAAAAGCTCTAAAAGATTCATCAAACAATCAGCTATGGATTGAACAATCCAAAGATACTTTTGGGCATGAATCACAAGATCATTTCATCACTATTGAGCATGATTTTTTAGTCACTAATCCATCAGAGACAGAACCAGAATTTTTAAAGGTACTGTTTCCTGATTTAAAAAAGAAACCATCCAAACATATAAAAATGCGTAGCTTGCTGTATAAGCCAATCGTAGTATGCACCCTAGATCATATAATTCCAGCAACAGAATCGGTGCAAGGTGGTCATCACATCTTGCCATTTATACGATTAATGTCTTCAGATTTGGTCATCGATGAAATTGATGATTTTTCCGAAAAAGATTTGATTGCGATTTCACGGTTAATTCATCTCGCTGGAATGCTTGGTCGTAAAGTATTAGTTTCTTCAGCGACTATTACTCCCAAAATGGCTGAAGGGTTATTCAATGCGTTTAATACTGGCTGTGAGATCTATAACAAAACACTGTTAACTCCTCAACCAGTGCATACAGTGGTAGTTGATGAATTTAATTGCCATATCTATCAGTCAGAAACAATTCAGCAGTTCTCCAAAAAGTATGCTGAGTTTATTCGGTCTAGATCTCTTGAATTGAGTGAAGCAATAGTACGTAGACTAGCAGTTATTCATGAAATATCAGAACAGGATATAGCATCAAAAAATCCTAAATCTCAATATTTTCAGGCTATACAGACGCAATGTATTCAACTTCACGACACGAACCATGTAGTAGACATTGAGCGTAATAAACATGTTTCTTTTGGTCTAGTTCGAGTCGCTACAATTGATACTTGCATTCATTTGACCAAGTTTTTGATGAATGCTGAATTCCCAACTGATTATGAAGTTCGGGTCATGTGTTATCACAGTCGCCAAGTACTCTTACAACGAAATATTCAAGAGCAGTATTTGGATAAAACACTTAAACGAAAAAATCAAGAATCAAATAAAACACCAGCTATTCTTCATGAAGAGACTGTTAATCAGCACATAGATACCATAGCTGAGAAAAATATCTTATTTATTTTAGTTGTCACACCAATAGAAGAGGTGGGGAGAGATCATGATTTTGATTACGCCGTGGTAGAACCTAGTTCGTATAGATCTATCATTCAAATTGCTGGACGCGTTATGCGACATCGAACAAAAAAAGCTGTTTCAGCTAATATGGCCATAATGTCAATCAACATGAATGTTTTGAAGTCCAGAGATCCAGCATACATTAGCCCTGGGTTTGAGAAGTCTATCAAAGAAGATCAGGATCTCAATCTAAAGAATAAATCACTTCTAAACGCATTAGAAATGACTTCAGCAGAAATGAAACAGGGCTTCAAAATTGATTCAATTGGACGAATAGTCGAGCCAAGCCCATTGGTACCATCAGAGCGCTTCATTGATTTAGAGCATTATGCAATTGCTAAGAAAATGACGAACTATATGCTTTATGGCGCCGATAAATTACAAGGATGGTTAATTGACTCATGGTATTTGACCAATATTCATCAAGAACTCGTTCCCTTTCGTGAAAGTAAAGACGCTGATGTATCTCTTGTTGCACATGTTGAAGAAAATCTTGTCAGCTTTAAAGAGTCCGATATGAATCAAATGTTAGTGAGTCGAGATGAAATTATTCAAGTCAATATAGTCGAGCTATCTGAAGTGGAAAGTAAAAGGCTTTGGCTGCAACGTAACTACCGTGAAAATGTTGAATTATTCAAAACACACCTTAAAACGCATTTACAGTCTGACGAAGATCCATCAATTTTGTTTGGAGAAATACGTATCCCACTTAAGTTTTTAAAGTCAGTAAATCTATATAACGAAAACCTCGGCTGGTATAAACCAGAATTGGAGCAATAAGCATGTCTAAAGAAAGTGAAGAAAGCTTGACTGGACTCAAAGCATTCTTTGAAAAACGCCGTAAACAAAAAGAAACTATTGATTCTAGGTATTTTGTTCCGAAAGTTTGGTTATTTGAACCAAGACCAGGGAAAAAAGGTGCCTTAGCCAGAATCGATGACTTTAATAAGGTTAGTCTTTCAAATTATTGCGCTGGTTTATCATTTTCAAGTGCTAAAACAGCAAGCTTTAAAGCAATTGATCAAGTTGAACGTGGATATATTTATACAGATAAAAGGCTATCTACTGAAAACTATATCGATATGCTAGTTCCATCTGCATCTGTCCTTGATATAGCTGCATTTCTTCGCGTAAAGGAAGGGGATATTCCAGTCTATCAGCATATTTTAAATGATTCAGAACAGATCAAACTAGCTTTAGATTTAGAACCTGAACAATATGAACGCCTAAGAGTTGAGGTTCAGAAACTTTGTGAGAAAACAAATACGCGTATAAGTACTAGAAATCAGCTTTATACACATTACTTAGTGCCACAAGTCTATTTTCCAACTGATCTAAAAAATAATGAGTTCATCTTAGTTACACCCTTACCGCCAATTTCTCTTCTAAATGAAGTTAAGAAATTTGTACATACCAAGCTACACGGTATAGAAACTGAGGTTGCACGAAAAGCATTTTTCAGCCGTAAACCCCATGAAGATACAGTCATTGGCTTTAATAAATTAGTCAAGCTCAAATATGGTGGATCTCAACCACAAAATATTAGTGCTTTAAACAATGAAAATACTGGACGGTTCATACATTTACTTTGTGAAGCACCCTCGCTAAATTCACCACGTATTCCAAAAAATAACTTTTTTGGAATTTTGAATAAAGGAGATTTTCAATGGAATATCAACGCATTGTCGAATCTAGTCAAAAGTGATTATGGCAATAAAAAAATACGAGAGGCTATTACCCATCACATAAACCAAATAACGGATTTAGTTTTCTTGAAAGTGGTTGATTTTAATGGTTATGAAGCTGGATGGTCTGATCGTCCTGATGTACTACTTTCGATAGAACAAAAGTATTGGTTGGATAATAAGTATCAAGAAGAGCGCAAAAAAAATAAGGAATGGATGGCTGAAGTTTCTAAAGACTTTTCACGGTGGTTGATTGCTGAAATTGAATACAACTTAAAAACCAAACATTTAAATATCAAACTATCCAATGATGATTACGTTGAGATAAGAAATCATTTTATAACAGCTCTCGCAAAAGCAATAAAATTTCAATTGGAGTATATGTAATGCCACGGTTTTTCATACTCATTTCTAAAGCCGAAATCCAAGATGCTTGCGCCGTCAATGGGCCTTTAGCTATTGGATTTCCATCGATAACTGCATTCTATGGTGCAGCTATTCAAATACAACGGCATCTTAATCAGGATGAACAGTACCAAGATATTATGCTCAAGAGTGTAGGAGTATGCAGTCATTATTTTCATATGCGTTCAAACCAAAAAAATGATGCATTAGCTCATTTTGATATTCCGCATCTTTACTCTGGTCCATTACGTGAGAATGGCACTCGTGATGCCATAAACCCTCAACCTATCTGTGATTTTACGGTTAGTCTACTGCTTGAATTTGAAGGCGTTAATTCAAGCAATATGCATGATATATGCGCTGACGTAGAAAATGCTGTTTACTTCAATCGCATAGCGAGTGGAGATTGTGTATCCATCAAGTCTGTAGAGCTTTTATCTATGAGCTCAGAAAATATTGAAAAAACTGAAAAAGATATTCTAAGAAAGCTTTTGCCCGGTTTCGCAATGGTGTCGCGCCCTGACCTGTTAAATGATATGCAAAATCAAGCCGAAAATGATGTAACCGCATTCATGTCTAATTTCACCAAAAGCTTTACCTGGATAAAGAGTGATACCAAGGAAAAGGGCTCATGGAAGTTAGATAAAACAGCAATTAGACCTGGTTGGATTGTGCCAATGTGTGTTGGATACAAGGCAATTTCTGAGTTAAGCACTGTAAAAGGACAAAGGAGTTCTGAACGTGAACACATATTTGCTGAAGGTGTCACTACGTTAGGTGAGTTTATTGTACCGATTCGTCTTAATCTGAATCAAATGTTATGGGTTCCAAAAATTCAACCAGATAAAGGACTGTATTTGTATTCCCCTATAGAAAGCATTATCTCAAATCATTATTGAAAAATTAGTTAAATAAAACATTGGAGAACACATTATGAATGCACAAATAAACTCTATTTCTGCGGAAGATTTTACAACTGCATCGACACGCCGTTCAATTTCAACATCTCGTGGAAAAATGAAAGGTACTAAATGGACAGACCGTAAAGCCAATCAACCAATTGTTGTCACCAAAGAGGGAACGAAAGGTGTAATTAGTCAACGTATCGAAGAAAAGGAAGGTAAAAAGGTTAAGAAGGATTTCGATCTTAGACAAGCGAACATTCAGCACAATCACGAAGCGCTGATTCCAGTTGGTTGCGATACTCTACAACTTGATTTTAACTTAAAGATTATCGGTGGTTTACATCGTATTGATACAACAAATACACGCTACCAAGACCGTATTTTTCAAATGATCGAAGAATATAAAGAAAAATTCGGCTTAAATATGCTTGCATATCGATATGCATACAACCTTGCTATTGGTCGTTTTTTATGGAGAAATGCTGAAGAAGCTGCTCAATTAGAAATAATTGTAAAAGATGCAGAATCAGAGCAAACCTGGGCTTTTGATGCGATGAAGGTCTGTGGTACAAATCCAGATCAATTCATTAATCATGATGCTGAAAATAATGATTTAGATGGTCTTGCAAATGAAATTGCTGCAGCAATCCTAGATCATAATAAAGTAAAACGCTTTGAAGTAACTGCTTATGCTTTGATGGGAGAATTGCAGCCTGTTTATCCAAGTCAGATTATGCCTGGAGATGATGATAGTTCAGAAATGTCTCGTCAATTACTTAAGGATAAAAATGATCATGCACAAATGACTGGTACAAAGCTAAGTAATGCTTTACGTACCATTGATACCTGGTATCCAGGATGTGACCAAGAATTTCCCGTTGCTATCCCCGTAGAATCTTACGGTACCGTTCTATCTCGTGGTCAAGTCAAACGTGCCCCAAAACACGGAGATTTCTTCACGTTATTTGATAAATATGTTTTAGACTCCGACTCTATTTCAGATGAAGATAAGCATTACGTCATCGCAATGATTATTCGTGGTGGTGTATTTAATAAAAAAACTAAAAATGATTGATTGGTGTTTAATTATGAAATATTACCAAGACATTCATATTCTTGATACCGAAGGCACAAAGTTTAATCAAATAATTAGTCGTGTGTTTACCAGTATTCACCATGCGATTACAGCTTTTCTTGCAGAGCATGAAGATACTAAAACGACCGATCGTATCGCGCTGGCTTTTCCAGAGCTTGCAGAAAGAATCGAACAAAACTCTTTAATTATTGGTTCTATAATTCGCGTATTCGGTAAGGATGTAGAGGCAATAAGCTCACTTAATCTAAATGTTGCATTGATTAAATATCGTTTTAATACGAGATGCACACCGATTAAAGAGGTGCCAAGTGAACATACATATGCGATGTATAAACGCCATAGTCGATCCAAAAGCAAAGTACTTATCAAGGATGGTAAACATCGCCATCCTGGTATTTTTATGAAAAGTGATTCTACGGGCCAAAACCTTGTGCTCAATATTGATGAAGTGGTTTATGATCACGCACTATATGGTCAATATAATTCTTTTGGATTAAGTAGTACGGCTACGGTACCAAAGTTTTAGACGTTGTTTTTAAGTGACTGAAATATAAATATGTATTTTGGTCGCTTAAAAACAAGGTGTAAGCTAAATATTTGACGAAAGTATTTGAAACTATTTAATATTTGCGAATTATTTTTCAGTTGTCCATCGTATAGATGGTTTAGAAGCTCTGCATTGTCTGAAATTGTTTTTCTGATACGTTGTCCATCGTATAGATGGTTTAGAAGTCTTCTCTCTGAAGCACAGATGCCCTTTCAAGGTTGTCCATCGTATAGATGGTTTAGAAGTAATTAAAGAAAAAGCCTGAAATTGCATTCAAGTTGTCCATCGTATAGATGGTTTAGAAGGTGATTACAATATCACTTTCATGCATATCTTTGTTGTCCATCGTATAGATGGTTTAGAAGTTTCGTCCAAGAATCCTTTAATCTGATGTATTGTTGTCCATCGTATAGATGGTTTAGAAGTTTAGGATCAAACTTTGCATTATGAATCTCTAGTTGTCCATCGTATAGATGGTTTAGAAGACACTAAAGCAAACTGTGGATATTAATGTTCAAGTTGTCCATCGTATAGATGGTTTAGAAGGCTTAGAAAGCGGGTATTTTATTAGGCGTAAAGTTGTCCATCGTATAGATGGTTTAGAAGCAACAAGAAACGATTCCAGCGTTCATTGATAATGTTGTCCATCGCATAGATGGTTTAGAAGTTATTCAAAACAATGGCATGGTGCGAAATGTAGTTGTCCATCGTATAGATGGTTTAGAAGTGCTGCTTCCTATGCAACATCAGCACCTATGAGTTGTCCATCGTATAGATGGTTTAGAAGTATCAATTGGCTGTATTCGCTTTGTACTCGTGGTTGTCCATCGTATAGATGGTTTAGAAGCATGCGTAACCAAGGAAACGACAACCTTTAATGTTGTCCAT
This sequence comes from Acinetobacter soli, assembly GCF_018139125.1. NCBI lineage: Bacteria > Pseudomonadati > Pseudomonadota > Gammaproteobacteria > Moraxellales > Moraxellaceae > Acinetobacter > Acinetobacter soli. Next base: position 158,077 of record NZ_CP073242.1, on the reverse strand, counting down.
CGTATAGATGGTTTAGAAGCTCTGTGCCTGTGGGAACGGTAGCCCTTGCCTGTTGTCCATCGTATAGATGGTTTAGAAGAAACATCATTGAGCGTTTACGTGACTGAGCAAGTTGTCCATCGTATAGATGGTTTAGAAGTAAATCATCTAGGGTTTTTTCTTCTGTATTTTGTTGTCCATCGTATAGATGGTTTAGAAGTTGTTGAATACCACCTTGATATTGTCCTGTTAGTTGTCCATCGTATAGATGGTTTAGAAGTGCTACACCAACCGTCTTTAAAACTCTATGTGGTTGTCCATCGTATAGATGGTTTAGAAGGTTCCAAAATCGCCCTGAACCTGTCAAAACTAGTTGTCCATCGTATAGATGGTTTAGAAGTAATAAAAAACGCACCTTCGAGGTGGGTTTGAGTTGTCCATCATATAGATGGTTTATTTAAAAGAAAAAAAGCACTGGCACCAGCTACGTTAGAGCGTATTGTTCGCGGTATTTTGAAATATATCGTTCATAATCCAGAGCCATATATCGTTGATGCAGCTGCTCCAATTCTTACAGAATGTGCAAATGGATCAAGTCGGAGATCAATGCCGATCGATGAGCCTTTGAGGACAATTACAGCTGAAACTAAAGGCGGTACCCACTCACTATATGTTTGTCACCTTTCAAAAATGAAAAATGGATGTACTGGCCAAGAGTTAAATGAACCTATGCATACACTCACAACAGTAAATCAATTTGTAGAGGTACGAGCTTTATTAACGAGATTTACTGAAGGGTTAAATTTCAAAAATGAACTTTTTGAAAAATTTGGAATCATTGAAATCAATGGTGAACGCTATTGTATTGAAGATATTGGCTTTAGAATGCTTCAACCATTTGAACTTTATAAGGCTCAAGGCTTTCCGCATGATTATATTTTCAGTTATGGACATGATGAAAATAACCAACAATTGAAGTTAACTAAACAAGACCAATATCGTATGGTCGGTAACTCAGTACCACCTGATTTATCTTATGCACTGGTTCTGGCCAACTTTACTCATGAACAGGAATATAGTCTGGCCTCATAAGGCTATTTGCATTCTATAAATTATGAGTTAAAAAAAGAGGTCCCTAATGACCTCTTTTTAAGCTAGATAATAAAATTAATAATTACACTTAAACCAATTTGCTTTACTGTCCCAAACCGTTCTACCAGCTTCAAGTGGGATCTGGTTGTACAACACATCACTTCCAGCTGAGATTCCATTTTGGGTATTTAAAAAGCCTTTGATATTGATTTTGATATTTTTCTGATCGTTAGAAAAGCCTTCTACACTTGCGATAACCGTACCATTGGTCTGCTTAAAATTAGGTTGCCCAAATACGTATATACCGGTAAAAGCAGACAATACTGTTTCATTGCAGATAGTTTTACCTATGTCTTTTGTTGTAGGGGCATTTGCAGCTATAAATCTATTTTTTGCATTAATTTGAGCTTGTTCCTGGCGTTGACGCTCATTTTCTTGACGTAATCGCTCATTATATTTTCTCTTGTCTTGTTCAAGTTCTTCTTGTCTATGAACGTTGTAATAATCAATATGACCTTTAAGTGAAGATCGATCAATAACCTTTGTTTTTAGCGAAATGATGTCTAGATTTTTGTTAGTACCACCGTATCGGCTTGATAATGGTTCAATACTTACATACCAGGGTGAACTTACATTACATTCAAAAATACCAATGTGAGGTGCGAGTTCTGACCCGATAGTCTTAGGAGATGGGTTATTACGTTTATCTAAATAGGCATATGAAGAACGTTGAATTTGTCTCAACGATCCATTCTGGCTTTTACATAAATTATTCATGTATGAATGGGGTAAAAGAGCTTCTTTATATCCAGTAAGCATATAGTCTTTACCGGTCCCAGCTTTCCCATTTAGGTTTTTGGAATTAATTATGTTCTCAGGGGTCTGATATTTCAGCATTTGATTTGGCGTAATTTCATCCGGTTGAGGCAGAATGGAACAACCAACAAGAGGTAGAAGAATAGCTGAGCTTAGTACTAACTTAATATTTTTCATGATCTAAAAATTATCCTGATAAAACTGGAGTTCCTAACTATTAAAAGTAGTTAATATTGATGTTTAAACTATAATATTTTACAGTTAATAATTAATAAAACCTATGCTTAAAATGTTCAACCGGGCTGTATGGCACAGCGTTAAAAAAGAAGAATTTGTTTTATAGGGGATTCAATGCGCCCGGAAGATACTAATTCCTGTGTATAACGCCGTTCATACCAGCAGTTTTTCTGTTGATCAATCAGTGGAGATGGATTGTACAATCCTAAGTTGTTTTGGCTTGAAAGATTTTATCTCTAAAGAAGCAATGTACGAATATGTTTGTGAAAATTTGCATTTAGACTTAGACGAAGTAGATGGAACAGAGCCATTAATTATAAAGCAGGGGAATAAGTTTATCCTTGTCTGTGATCGTGGATTCCCATCGGATATTGAAGATCCGAGTATTTATAATTACTTGTCCAATTATATCCAATAGAAATCATTTTCTATAAAACAGAGTGTGTTTCCACACTCTGTTTTATACGGTATTTAGGTCCTTTAAAAGTTCAAAAGCATCCATTTCTTTAACGATGTTCAATAAATATTGCCTGTTGTTTAATAGCAATTCATCAAAGTGACGTATATCAACGATATTACTTAAATTATGTATTTTGAATTGATTTTTTGACATGTAATTAATGCATTCATCTTGATCAAAACATTTTGTTGCTGGAGATCCTGATTCACTTATGAAAATAATGCTGCTGTTCCACATAGATAAATAAAAATATCTGTAAATTTTATCATTTCGCGAAGAGTACCAGTCAGGAAGCATAATTTCACAAGAGTACTTAACATCACCTCCATGAGAATATTGATCCCAAAGTTCAATCATTTCAGAACGTTTTAATTTAGATGTCTCCAGTGCTAAAACTGTGTATTGAGAATCCCTACTTAACCCTAATTTAAAACACATATCTGCGTAATTAATCTGATCGATATCAATTGTGTCTTTGTATCGTTGTTTTTTTAATTGATTCAATAATTCAATCTGATTGCTTGTAAAAATATCCATCCATTGAGTAACTGGCAATGATTTTATTAGGGCCAAAAAAGCTTTTTTATCTTCTCTGGTGCAATCTATGTCTTCTTTCACTTGTCTATTCCGCAAGTATCCATAATTGCCATTTTCTAAATCGGAGCTAACCCAATATGCATCCTGTAAAGTTCTATCGGCTTTACTTTCTAAAGGTGTAATGTCAAATAGTCGGAGATCGTTAGGACAGCACTCTGTAAATGTTGGATGCTTAATAGGTCTGCTGGTATACGCTATTAAAGTTTTACGATGCTTTGATAAGAGAAAAACACTATCTAAATAGTTAGTCATCGTGTTTAGAACGGATAAAGGTAAGGCATATTCTTCATTTTTAGTTTTATATGTATCTAGGACGTCTATCTCAGAGTAACATTCAATATAAGGATAGTGTTGATGCTGACGAAAATTAGCAATAGCTTTTTTATTCTTACTATCAGAAAACTCATATTGAATATTATTCGAGTCTAACCAACTATAAAATGATTGATTAATAATATCCTTCACACGATGATCGATAACCAGGATATCTGGTATTCCAAAAACTAATGGAATATTTGGGCCATTAGTCTTGTAGTAACGGCTCCAAAAAGTCTTCAGGAATTTTGACAGGGAACAACTACTGTCATTTTTTTCATAATATTCCGTGTAATTTAATGGAAAATCATTGACGGAGATGCCAAGTAAACATAATGGCTGCATTGATAGATCAGGATCTATAACTAATGGATCATTAGAACGCATTACGCCGTAGTTAGGCTCTATGAATACCCGTTTGCAAACCTGTACTGTTAAGTAATGAATAATTGGCATCATCTCTGACATATTACGTGTAAATTTTATTATTCATAAGATAGACGATCTTTATTCTAACTCCAAGGATAACCCATTGTGTATTGGTAACTTTTAAGAAATATTTGAACAAACATACAGCTCTCAATACAATGGGTCTCAAATCATAGTAAGGTTTTTTTCATGTCTACTTGCAGTTCAACGTCAGGAAAACCTGAAACGAAAGTTATCGCATTTAGCGGTGCAAATAAAAAGATAAGCGATATTCTTGACCTCGAGCACGTCAGATCTAACTCGCTTTTACAAATTCCTATTGCAGCTGAATTATTATCAGCTGGATTTCCTTCACCAGCACAAGATTTTATTGAAAAGTCGGTCGATCTCAACGAAATGCTGATCACCAATGAGTACTCTACGTTTATTGGTAAAGTAGGCTCTCGTTCCATGCTAAATGCTGGTATAGATATTAACGATAAGCTCATAATCGATAGAAGCTTCAATGCCAAGCATCTAGATATTATTGTTGCTCAGCTAGAAACAGACTTTACCGTTAAGCGGTTGATGATCACCAAGCAAATGTCAGCTGGTGAAATTAATGAAATTTTTGGTCCAGATGCAAAATCTATCCCTCCAGTTTGGCTTAAAGCAGAAAACCAAGAGCACTCACATATTTTTCTAAAACCTGAACAGGAATTGATTGTGTGGGGCGTAGTGACTTACATCATTAAAGACGCACGAAAATGACAAACCGGGTATTTATTCATGTTGATATAAATTCGGCATATTGTTCGATGGAAGCATTTTGGAACCCTAAGTTAAAGGGTAAACCATGCGTTGTCTTAAGCTCTAATGACGGAACAATCATCGCGAGAAGCGCTGAAGCTAAACTCTTAAAAATCCCGATGGGTGCGCCACTCTTTAAGGTCCAAGACATCATCAATAAACATAACGTTCATGTGCTATCGAGCAATTTTGCGCTGTATGGCGAAATGTCACGCCGTTTTCATGGAATATTATCTGGTTTTGTAGATCCAAGCTGTTACAGCATTTACAGCATTGATGAAGGCTTTATAGAATTTACTCAATTTACTAAAAACTTTGATGCTACTGAAATGGCACGGGAGATTCGGCATCAAGTATATAAGCTTATTGGCTTAACAACGTGCGTGGGTGTTGGTAGAACACTGACTGAAAGTAAAATGGCCAACAACCTTGCCAAAAAGAATCCAGAATTAAATGGAATCTGTAATTTAGTGACAATGAGCCTGGTAGATGTCGAAAGCTACTATCAAAGCATGCCAGTTGATGAAATATGGGGTGTAGGGCGAAAGTACGCTAAAAAGCTTAATGACATGGGGATTTTAACTGTGCTGGATCTTGCAACATCCAACCCGAATCGAATGCGTGAACTCTTCAATGTGAATATGCAAAGTACGATTTTAGAATTGCTTGGCCAGTCATGCTTTGAATTTGAAAGTTCACCTAAGGCGAAACAACAGATTGTCTCGAGCAAATCTTTCGGCCAGAAAATTACTGAGCTCTCAATTCTTCAAGAAGCCGTCAGCAAATATACCCATAATGCATTCAATCGGCTTGTTGATGAACACCAGCTTTGCGGATCTCTGATTGTTTTCTTGCAATCCAACCCATTTGACCAGTCAAAACCGTATTACAGCAAGTCGTTAACATACACGTTTACCCAACCTACAAACAATTTGATGCAACTTGTTAAAGCTGCCACATCACTGATTGATAAATTGTACAAAGAGGGGATAGAGTTTAAGAAATGTGGCGTGATGTTGTGTGAATTGATAAAAGAAGAACATCGCACGATCGGCCTACTAACTGACGTAGAGCAGCTTGAAAAAGAGCAAGCGTTAATGACGGCGTTTCAAAGCATTCAAAGTAAGTTTGGCAAGGCTAAAATTGCTGCTGGATCATGTAATCTGAAAAATAGAGATTGGGAACCTAAGTCAGAACGTCAAAGCCGTAACTATTTTAGTGAGGCTGGTATGATTGTCTTCAATTGATTCATTTGAGGGAATTTGTTGGCAATGACGGGGATGGTCAGACTCGAACTGGCATTCAAGGAATCAAACCTTTGCCTTAAAGAGATTGATCAAATCTCAAAATCAATTGGCTACACCCTCGGAAATATAAGAAATTAAGATTGCTGATAGCTTCTTGGTGATTCAGCTGGTGTACCATCATCATATCGCCAAAATAAGAAGCTTCCACTCCATTCGACTTCACCTGAAGCATAGTCACGGATCTTATCGCTCCAGCGGATAGGTTTAATTTCATGGTCTAAGAATTCATCCCACACAATAAACGCCGTGCCATCTTTGTTTGGGATTTGGTCCTCTATGAAGAACCAGGGTGACTTCACATCAACAGAACAGCGTTTTGTCATTTTGTCTCTCTCACTCTTTTGAGTCGTATGCATATTCATATAAGCCTCAAATCAATTGAAAAGATCCTGGAAACTGTTTTGAACGTCAGATCGTGCGATCGGCGCTGTTTCTTGTTGCACAACTTCATCAATCAAATAAGCAACAGGACTTACAGATTGGCTTTTTGTGAAAGTCGGTGCACCAGCTTCAGCGATAAACTTCTCGCTAATCGGTTTTTTGATTTCTAAGCGATACACACGGCGCAGCTTGTTTAAGCAATCAGACATTGAGCCATCGCCAATACCGTGACGGGCTTTCTTGTTATCACGAGTCTTAAACGTGAAGTATGGAAAATGTTTGGCCATGACTGCAGTAATGTCTTTACCAACCAAGTAAATGTGGCTGTGTGTTTCGTAGAAGTGGGTAAATGACGTCTCTACGTGATAAGCAGCCAACAAGCTTTTTGCTTGAGGGTCAGTGATAACCGATTTAACTTGGTTAATCATTTTTTTGGCAATTGTTTTGTTATTCATGATGAACACCCTATAAATTTGATTAATTAGATTGAGTTAATGCAAGTTGCGTAAAAATGCGTTTTAGGCACACTTTACATGTAACAAGGTGCGGTACCGTGTCCACGGTAACTTCACCTACTTTCATTTTGAATTCTTTCTTTGCTTCATCTGCAGGGAATAAGCCTCCAGCTGAGCACAAGTACTGGTTTTTCTCACGAACCAATTTAGATCCTGAGTAGTCTTCATCAAAAACCAAGTGAGTCACTGTATTTGATTTTTCACCATCGCCCCATGATCCAGCTGACAAGCCTGACATTACAATTTTTACACCAGTGAACCATTTGAACGGTAAAGCACTGAAGTTTTTCTTCTGATCGATAGCATCAAAGATCGGTTTAGCTTGTTGCAGCGCATTGAATAATTCAAACAATGCAGTAATTTTTTTCTTAGCATCCTGTTCAGCCTGGTTCCACTTGGTTTGCGCCTCATACTCAGCACGGGTATACCAGACCACTTGCCCATTTTTTGCATATAGCCAAAGTTTTTTACCAGTCATGAGATGGTTCACCATCGCATCGGGCATATCAAACATGAGGTTGTTAAATGACATAACTTTGTCATTCAGGTTGATAAAAGACTTTTTATCTTCAGGTAGTAGCACCGGCACTAACGTAGAGCGTACTAATGCTTCGTAGTTGTCAGTAGACATGCTAGAACGTGGGAAACTATGACCTGTAAACACTGGCTTAAGATAAGGGTTGTATGGCAACTCAGTTGCTAAAACCTTGGTGGACCATTCTTCCCACAAATTGAACTTTTTAGCTTGTTCAACCATATGGTGCAGATCTGCAGTAGAAATTCTAACTGATGGCATTGAAGGGTTATTTATTGATTCTGGCGCACGAGTTACACGAACAAGTTCTATAACTTCATGCGCTTCAATTGGACCATATTTGCGATCAAGGTTTTTGCTAAGTAATTCATTAATAGTAACCATTTCAACTCCAAGTTTTAAGCTTTCTGCTTCAATATGTTTATTTTAAGATAGAACCTAAACCAAAAACTTTTTTAAAATTATTTATTTTTATTATTGTTTTACTGGTCCTTGCTGCGACTTTTAACAGATAGCAGCTAAAAATAGTAATGAGGATGCTATTAAAATGATGGAAGCAATTAAGGTACCATACAAATAAGCATTGATCCTGGTGCGCCAGATCTAGCGCTGGCCACAACCAAATTTCTAAACCTTTTTTTAATCAATTAAAAAACATCGAATGCGGTTTTCAACTGCCAACCAGTGAAGCAATAGACATGCTTCACTGGTTGTTGTTATTAAGCTTCAGTCAATTCATTAATATCTAGGATATGAACGCCGTTTGATGTCAGTAGCCAACATGAGAGGGTATGTGCTTCAGTGACTTGAAGTATGAGGCTGTTAAGAGTGTCACTAGATTTTTTGCAGTAAAGGCAATCAGGTTCAGGATTGCTACCATCATCATCAATCAATGGCGTGTCAGCAATTAAGCGGTATGAAGCATACTTAATGATGTCAATATCATCGGCATTGATTGGCTCTTTTGAGCTTAGGCGTACTTGCTCTAAACTGAATGCTTCAGGTTCAATCCATTTAACCTTACTGGTGTTTTCAATCTGGTAACTTAACTGAGTGCCGTCAGCAAAAAACACGACAAATTGACCATCTTCAATGTGCTGTACTTTAAAATTGCATGGTATGGTGAATGTGTTGTTCATATCTATGCTCCGACTACTTATAGGCGTTGAGCCTAAGTTGATTAATCGTTTAAAACAGATTCGATAAAAGAGAGTATTTCAGCTTTAAGAGATGCTGAAATGGTTGCAGTATTTAACTGGCTTAAATACATATCAGCTTTGTCTTTTATTTCTTTTGACGTTGCGGTTTTACGAATTAAAACTAATGTATTCCACATATTAAAAGCCCTTTAGGATAGTGATTAAATCTATATTCATTATACAAAGCGCAATAGCTGTTTAATTTTTCTTAAAATTTAAAAATTCAAAAACTTTTTAATCAATTAAAAAACATCGAATGCGTTTTAAAAAATGCCCAAAAGAAAAGGGATAAGGTTTTACGCTTATCCCTGTTTGGGTTTTAGATATGACAATCAACAATCGTGATTATATAGTCGCTTGGAAAGCTCTTGAGCAAGGCTTGGTTTTTGTTTTCCCAATCTTCTTCCTTGCGAATATCCTGTCCAAACATGCCACACTCTGAACCTGTCCAGTCGCCTATTTCATCACCACTGGTCGCATCTAAGAAACAGTATGTACCGAATGGGTTTGCTGATTTTTTAGCTAGGAATTCTTCACGGCTCACCAAAAATTCATCAAATTCATGTCCGAATATGCAAAACAAGTTATCCGTATCATTGGCTTTCATTAATAAGATTGCATCTTGGTTGTGATAGAAATTACGCTTATCGTTCACTGATCCGATTGATTCATCAGACCAAACATCAGCCCATGACCGCCAAGTACGTGAAGCATCACCGATACACTTCTCAAAATAGTCATAAACACGGTTAGCTTCGGTTTTTAAGCGGTTGATTTCGGTTTCAAAATCTAGCTCACCAATCGGACAGCTATCCACTTTTCGTCCATCAAGACGCAACAGCATGTTTTTCCAACGTCCTCCGATTTCATACCAATCGTATTTCGGATTCGGGTTGGTGGTGGTGAAGTAATCGACCACTTTGCCATCAGCATCAAGCTCTATCCATTCTGTCCAACTTTCATCAGGTTTTTCACCTGTCAAAACAGTTGGCGTAACTTCTTCGTTATACCAATTAATGAACTGTTGAAGCTCAAACACTTCAGTACATGGCACATCTTTTTGATGCCATTGAATGAACATGCCTAAATCACGAATGCGACTTGAGTACGTACCATCATCGTTTTTGACCTGTACCACTGATAAATGCTCACCGCCGTTCGGGAAGTCAGCAAAAATATCACCTTTGTTGTTTTTGATGGCATCAAGCTCTAAGTCTGTTGCATCACGCACGAAACGAGGGTCGTCAAGAAACGCATAGCGTTCTTCACCATCATCTAAGATAGGCTTTGAGTTTTTCATCAAAGTGATTTCTGTCGATTCGTATTGGTCTTTAATTTCGTCCAATGATGATTCTGAAATGCAATATTTGTTTTTAATGCCTGAGCATTCAAATTCGTAAAATGGTTCTAGGGCATCTACAACATCACCATCAGGGGTGGTAACTACTGCAACTGTGAAATGTGACATTTTAAAATCTCCAAGTTTTGAGCCGTGTGCTCTACATCTGAGATTCCATAATAGCTATTAAGTGGCGTTTATAACTTTTTCTTAAAATATAAATGAAGCTGAATATAACAACGGTAGTGGTTCAGCAATGAAAATATTTTAATCAATTAAAATCACCGTATACGTTGAATAAAAGTAATATCAATTATTTCTATTTAATGAAATAAAATAAGGCTCACATATTAAAATAACCTGATTACATAGATCTATATCAAAAAAAGCAATGTGGCATAAATGGTGCGATATATTTAACTTTTCTGATAACCACTTATAGCCTAATCTTCTTGCTTGGTTTTTTGTTAGGTTCGGGTGTGTAATTAACTTTCTTTGCCATAAGTTATCAAAAAAATAATGTGCTTTTTTTCTGCAAGCTCTAAGTTCTTCATCTGCAATATATCCTAATGGTCTACCATCGCTATTAATTCCAACATACTTTGAACAAATAGGGCATATATAAGATTTATTTACTAATTCTAACTGAACTTCGCATTCAAGACATTTATATGATGGTAGGTGAATATTATTATGCCAGCCAAACTTAGACTCTATGCTATCTAGTGGTGCGGATATTTTATTTAATGGGCTATTTAAATAAACAGATAATTCTTTTAGAACACCAACATTGTTGCAACTATTAGCCCACCACAATAAAAAGTTATATTTCTGCTTTAAAATAACAATATTTTGAGTCTGGCTTTTCCAATACTGAAAAAGTACATTTATGTGTCTACCTTTAATCTCATTTGATCTAAGCCTGAACGTGTTATATCCGAATGATTTTAATATTGCATCACATTCTTTTATTAAGTAAAAGTTGTAATGCATCAGGTGATCTTCATTTGTATTTTTACTTTTATTCTGTTTTTTATTTAGTTCATTAAGCTGATAACTTAAAGTCATAAGGAATCCTATATTTAGGGTTTATAATTTATATGTTAAAGAAAATAAATAAAAGATGGCAATATTTAATAGTTGCCATCTTTTTGAGTTCTAGTTAATGATTAAATATATTCTTCAACCGTACTGGTCATAAGTTTTTTCATCTTGTAAGGTTTGTAATGAGGAATATAACAAGGCTTGCAAACTGATTCATAGGTTTTGGTATCAGAATGATAATAAAAACGATCCAGTGGTTCATAACCGTTGCAATGATGGCAATAACGCTCAAAACCCAATGAAGTGAAGATCATCTTCTCCATAAATGCTTGTTTTTTATGTTTTGCTTTAAGTGTGGGTGAGTTTTTGACTTCACAAGAACAGATGTAATCTTGGTAACTATCTAACTCTGGTGATTCTTGGTATATACGAACAAACCGACTTAAGACATTAGGATCAAAAATATTCCATTGCTGGTCATGTTCTGAAAATAGGAAATATCCATCTGCACCTGATGGCATTTCTTTACTGTATTTCGAGTAATGGATAACATGTTTTTCCGTTGGCTCAAAGTCATTCAGGAACATTCTCAAGGTATTGAGGTTCGGGAATTGGACTTTCATTAACTGTGCTTGAGTCACCAGATTGGATCTTGATTCGTAGTTCACCAGAACCATAAGTTTACGGCTTTTGTCGATTCTGCCGATGATGTAATTATAGATATGATCAGACATTGTATTTTCTCCTATTCCATAGAGATCCATGTTAAGAACATGGATCATTACCAAAAAATGCAATGAGATCGTTGCTCTGGTAGCTAAACTGCAATTCGGTGTAGTCCATTTTCAGTGTGCTATCTAAGTACGGTGTAATGTCGAGTTGCACGAATGAATCAATAAATTCATTTTCTGCGCCATACGCATCTATTGAGCCTTTGAACAGCTCCAGTACATTGCATGTTACATAGTCGCCAATTTCTGATTTATGTGTCTTACATGATGGTAGTAGTGCCAAGTCATTCAGGATCACTTGAACATGAGTGCCATCATATGAGCCTTGATATAGGCTGTAATGTTTTTCAGGATTCAAGATACATTCAAGAACTAAATCAAAGTTGTTGCTGTAAGAGTTACGCGTAGCGACATATACACTTTCTGCTACTGGCTTTTCAACTTTGGTGAGTGTGATTGAGTCTGAATGCTCATAAGCGAACAAAATAGGGTCGTCTACGTCTTGTTCTTCATCTGGCTCAATGTCCATTAACGCCAAGCGTCTATCTTTGGTTTCTTGGTCGAGAATTTCCCAACCATCGATAGATAAAGTACCGCCGTCAGCAAGTTGAATGAGAACAGGGGTTTCTTTGTCCTGATCCGTATTGTCCAGAATGGTGAAGATCCCTAGTAATCGAACCCATGAAGTGATTAACTGGCAAATGGGTAGGTTTTCATTAATTTCATGGCGATTCTTGCAAGACTCGCTAAACATCGCCAGATTTTCAGGGTGATTAATATCAATATAGACATTGTGCAAAACAGCATCAGCACTGGTGTTGTTTGGTGCTTCGTAGCTCAATTCAATCAATAAGTATTTTTTAGACATGATCAATATTCCTTAGTACAAAACTTCAGTGCCAACAACGCAATCCAAAAACTTACCTTGCAGATCAAATACTAAAAATTGTTGCAGTTCTTTTTGTGTCGAGTGGATGTTAAAAACAGGCACAATCAAGCTGTCTTTTTCAAATAGGTTATGGTTGTTAATGACGAAATCATGAGCTGAATAGCAATGACCTTGCAGATATACACCGCAACGCATCAGCTTATCTAAATCAAAAGATTGAGAGATGTAGTGAACATCTTCTGGTGCATATTCACTGGCAATATCTCGGCTATATGCAAGATTGACTTGCTTGACCAAGCTTTGTTGAAAAAAGTCGCTGTCATGCACTTCTGAACGTGCGATGTCAGTAACAACTAAAATGGGTTGTGTTTCCCAAAAAATGCTGAGCAATTGATTAAAATCAAGATGCTCAGGGAATTGAACTTTTGAAGTAATAACGCCCCAATCATCAAGGGTTAAAGATAGAAAGTTTCCGTAATGATCAAGCGGAATAACCGTTAATACATTAAGGTCTTGATGCAATTCTTCGTTATACGAAAAATCAGCAAGGGAATGACCTGTATTTAATTCAGGATTCACAATAATGTTTAATGTTTTAGAACGGTTTGTAAAAAAATCAAGTAGGCTTTTCATATCTTCAACTCCAAGTTATAAGCAATTGCTTAGGTATGAATTAATTATATTTGTGAAATATCCCTTAAAAACTTTTCTCAAATTACTTATGGAACTGGCAATGAAAAATTCCAATATTTTTTTAATCAATTAAAAAACATCGTATACGTCATAAAATCTAAAGGCATAAAAAAAGAGGGTAGACCTTTATTGGATCTCCCTCTATTTGTTTAATGGTTTCTTATGACAGGTTGTTTTTAAAGTACTCAATCAGTCTTAAATAAACAGTGTTCGCCATAAAATGTGAGCTATGCAGCGCATTAAAATCTGCGACATCTTCAAAACATTCAGTCAGTAATGCACTGGCGAAACCTTTATTCCATGTATTGAACTTTTCCAGTTCTGCATCTGACAGCAAATCATATTGAATCATGTCATTAATGGCCTGGCGTTGTAAATTAATCGCCACATCCATGACTTCGCCCTCAATCAATGCATGAGAATCATCAGGATTGAATCTAAATGATTCGTGAGCGTCTGCGATGACTTGAGCCTGTAACGGTGCATTGACTTCAATGCAGTAGGCTTGTGACTTGTGTTGGTGAAATAAAACGACATCCAGTTCAATGTTAAAAATAAACTGCGGATCTGCTTTGGTTGCTACGCCAATCACATTGATGACGCAACTTGGTAAACCGTCATACGCTTGGGTGAAGCTTTGTAGCAAGTGGCGCACATTAGCAGTACCAGCATTAAATTTTTGTAGTTGCATTGTCGTATCTCCAAGTTTTAAGCAATGAGCTTTGATGTAATAATTATATCGGTGCATGTAGACTGAATAACTTTTCAGTAAAAGTATTTCGGCTGATAGGCTCATGATTTCAAGTTATTTTTAATCAATTAAAAACACCGTTTACGGCCATCATCTTATGAAAGGAATAAGCTATGGGTGCTTATTCCTGGTGGGTGTAATTAGTGCGGTTCTACGTCATACGTGTTTTCATTTTCTTTAAGTCTGGCTTTTTCACGCTTCAGTCTTAAACGCTCCTGATGTTCCCTGTATAGGTTGGTGAGTTGACCGACTGGCAAATGTAGAAACTTTAGATCAATGTTTCTTACCCAACTATCAACAGCAAGCTTTTTGCTTTTTTTAACGTCTGGCACTTCGTAATGATCACGCTTGATTGCGCCTTTTACGGCATTTAACACGAGATCCGCGGTAGCTTCATTCCAGCACTTGAATAATTTAATGCCTTTAAACGCCTTATATTTTGCTGGTACTTTTTCACTGTACTTAAACAGCTCTCCAGTAGATGTCACGGCGATAAACCAGTCACAACGGACAAGCTTCATCGTTTCTATACGTTTTAATTCGTTTTTTTCTCTTTGTTGTTCTATTTCTTGCATATTTGCAAAGCCGAATAAGTCAGGGTTGTCAATTTTCATAGTCGCCATTTGAATTTTTTATACCTCTCAATGAACGTTCGGATCTCAAAAAAACCTAGCATTGGTTGGTCAATGCTAGGTGTTGTGTTTATTGGTCTTCAGGCATCATAAAAGTAATGATAGGCTCACCATTCACACCAGGCCCAACCGTAGCAATATTGGTGATTAAGGTGTCAGAAAAGGTATGCGGTGTATCTTGTAGAGCATATTTAAACTTAACGCTTTGGTCATTAAGTGCAACTGAACCACGAACGCTCATGTTCAACATATCAAAGATGGTATATCCCATTAAATCATTGATTTTTTCTGCATCAGCTTCCGTACCATTCGGAAAAATTGCTTTTGCAGCTGTCAGGTGCTTGTTATACAAGTTGCTTGTAATATAAACAGGGAACTTATAGAACTGTTTGCAATCTTTGGCATGTTCTTCTTTATCGCTAAGGCAAATAATCACGCCCTCTTCTAAAGCGTCTTGTAAAGAAAAAACAGTGATGACTTCAGCACCAGCGAAAAAATTATTCATAATAGCTACTCCATGTTTTAAGCAATTGCTTTTGATGTTTTAATTATAATAAATCCATAAACCTTAAAACTTTTTTTTAAAAAAAAGATAGTATTTATTTAGGTTTAACAAATATAATTAATATAGCTTTTAATATATATGGGGTTTTAGGTGGTACTAACAGGAACAATTAAAAAATATAATAATGAGCGTGGTTTTGGTTTTATATCTACGAGTAATTTTGGTGATGTATTTTTCCATATTAAGGATTTTCAGAAAGGCGAACAGCCAATAGTAGGTCGAGAGGTCTATTTCGAGGTAGTTAAAAAAGAAAATAAAAATAGGGCAATCCATGTTTACTATTCCGACCATGAACAAACGCATGACAAGCAAAAATCATTGCCACTATATCTATGGATAATTTTTATTAGCATAGCTATTGGGGTGGCATATCTAGGTAGCATTCAATTAAAGAAATATCTATATAAAGATAATCAAACTACAAATGTTATATATCAAAAGCCAGTAGCCTATAAGTGCGATGGTCGTAAGCATTGCTCTCAAATGCGATCTAAAGAAGAAGCTGATTGGTTTGTGAAAAACTGCCCAGATACCATGATGGATGGTGACGGCGATGGCGATGCTTGTGAAAATGATTCAAGGTGGTAGTTGTATAGTTTCAGACAATAAAAAATGAGCTATTAATACTTAATTAATAACTCATTCCTTAGGTTGATTTTAGATTTCTGCCAGTGTTTTACCGTCTTGTAATTCATTAATCTGCGCCAGTGTGACAGCTTGAGCGTCATATTCTTCTGTCACATACGATAAAATTTCTTCTATTGAGCATTCACCAACTACACCCCAAAGCACAAAATTGGTATGGGTTTTTTCATTCCAGACCTGCTCAACTTGTTCTAGATCCAGATGCCCAATACTCACCAAAAGGTCATAAGCCAATGCCCAATTTTCGTAACGGCTGACAGATTCATCAATGATAGGATCATCAGACATTAAATAGGTCATCATTGCCTTAGCTTTACAGAACTTTTGCATTGTTTCGTTTAAAGTTGTCATAAACATCATCTCATATTGATTGGTTTAAAATCATTTTATGCTGACAGGTGGTGTCAAAAACTTATTCAAAAACAAAATTATTCCAAACCATTTTTAATCAATTAAAAAACATCGCTTGCGGTTTTCATCCTAAAAAGGTGCCAAATGGCACCCTAATTTACAGCGATCCACAACCCTCCTTGTTGAATGCGCCTGGTGGAACCGTCCAGTTATCCGTGAACACTGGTAGGTAATAACTTTCAATTTTGGACTGTACCAGTGCTTCCATATCCTGAATGTCGAATGGCTCAATGCCATTGCTCAGACTGACGACATCGATCTTTGAGCGACTGATCGTACAATCAAACTTTTGTTCATAACCAGCGATCAGCTGAGCGCGTTCCGGGTAGTAGGTGCTGATGGTTGACCAGATTTTAGGACTGTTGAAGATACAGGTCATGCATGAGCTACGGCCCCAACCTAAGCGATATGGCACTGGTGGCGTAACCTTGTACTTCTCCAGTAACGCCCATACTTGCTCTTCAGTGAAGTGAAGCACGTTCTTCCACCAGTCAACGCGTCTTGCTTTCTTACCGCTTCTACGGTCGCATGGGTGCGGTTCTAGCTGGTTGTACTTACTGCGGTTTGGCGACTCTTCACGGCGTTCACCAGTGATAAAACAAATGTTCTTGCCGTCAAAGCGTTCTTGGTTGTTCAATGCTCTGCGTCCGACATCGATCTTTAACGCTGAAGAACACCAGCGCGTCATGAGGCTGGCTGCTTGTTGTGGGAACTTCAAGCGTGTGCCTGGTTTACTGCGGTTGTTGTCGCGTTCAAGCTTAATTAAGCCCTCTGGTGTTTCTACGAAGTGGGGTTTTGAGTAGCTGTTTTCTTTGAGCATTTCGCCAAGGAAACCGCCCTCGAGCCAACTGAAGTACAATGGTGTGTCGAATGCCTGAGCGAATGCTTTGGTATAGTTTTCCATGAACACCCAATCCATGAACGGCTGGTTTTCTTCATCAATTTTGTGGTGCCAAAGCTCAATTTTGCTTTTATCTACTCCAGCCTCCAGTAAGCGCAAATACGCTGCAATCGAATCCTTACCGCCACTTAAGCAGACAATAAAAATGTCATAGATACTTAGATCGATGTCTGGTGCTTCATGAAAAACATGCTCAGCCAGTTCTTTGTTTAGATCGGTACCAGACAGCAACTCCAGTTGCCCGGCTATTGTTGGGATGATGACTTGATCATCGTACTTATGCGCTGTATTCATTCGACTTACTCCAGATTTAAGGCTTTGTGCCTTGCTTGCTATGGATTAAGTATAGAGGGGTGTACCAGGGGAAAAACTTTTCTCAAAATTTAAAATTATTGAAAATATTTTAACCAATTAAAATCATCGTAAGCGGTTATAACGTCTAGCAAAACGGCATTGCGCCGTTTCGGTGGTTACTTATATTTTTGGATGATGCGTTCAATAAATCGAATCATTGTGTCCTTATCAATTTTTGGCCTGGTCGTAATTGTCATAGCTAAACATCACCAAAGCATCTTCCTGAGTGATGCCAAAAAACTCACGTACTGCTTTCCACTGGTAAACGACTGGTACAGTGACAACAGGCGCATCTTTTAGCTCTTCATTGCTGAGTATTTTTTCATACATGAAGATTGGCCCAACAGAACCATGAAAATTGAAACCTAGATTTTGGAAATACTCGACAGACGTAGCCCAACCAATCAGGCATCCTACAATATTTTTATCTAACAATTCTTCAGTGGTGAAACCTGAAAAGAAATCGGTGTGTTGTTCTGTATGGCTTGCGTCATAATCACGCCAAATGTCGAAATCAAAGCTTTCATCAGGAATGACCTCGATCACTAGCTCAATCAGCTTTTCTAAACGCTCAACGGTCGTTGCTTTGTTCATATCTGCTCCAAGTTTTAGGCGGTGTGCCAAAAGGGGTAGCGGTACATATTGGCGCACGTACCGCTGTTGGATTTACAAATCCAGTTGAATTAAGAACAGTGGTAAAGGTGCATCACTGTCTTGTGTAATGAGCATAGGCAAGAAGAAACTAAATCCCTCAAAAAACACGCCCATGTCGTAATCATCTTGAAAATAAAAGGGCTGTGAAGTGATACTGACATTCTCAATAGCACTAATTAGTGCCTCGATGTTGGTATGTTTTGCTGTATCAATCACATACACACGAAAACCGGCTTCTGTGGTGTTCGGTATCTGTTGTACTTGCTGTGGCAAGTAAAATCCAAGTTCGTTGATGGCACTGACGAGTTGCGGATTTTCAATTGTCATGGGTAGGTTTCCTTATTGAACTACTTTTGCGTTATTTAAATTTTGCAATGCTATATGCGTTAAACGCTGATTAATGATTTCGTCATACGGCGAAATGAAATCCTCTTGCCAGTTATGCATGAGATGTTCGATCGGGTATGTTTCCAGATATTCTTCTAATGCTTCATTCGGCTTAGGAACGAAAGCTAATGGCTCTTTAATGTTGTAATTGCTGGCGATGTATTCCAGTGGATCACAATCACCTGGTACGTTGACCTTAGCAACAAACTCAAGATAAGCACCATCGGGGAAAAACTTATTGAAGCAATCAACCACAACAGATATTTCACGGACTTCATCATCATTTAAGGTGAACTCACGGACTTCTTTATCCAGTGCAACAATTGAGCTAGATAACAGGTGGTCAAGGTCTTGTGGACGGATGTTTACACGATCAATAACATGGTTGATATGATCAATAATCTCGTCTTTGATTGGGTCTTCATAAGCGTAGTTGCTCTCAAAAATAATATGATCGGTATCTTCATAATTGAGGCCAAAAAACTCACGTACTGCTTCAGAACCGCGATAAACAACATTTGTTTTGAGTTCTTCATAAGTGAATGGCTCACCAGTATTCGCACGGAATGGTGCATAAAGGGGAACGCCGTCAAACAACATGAAGTTAAGTCTTCTAAAAGTAGCATCAGCTGTCGCCCAACCCATGACGCAACAATCAGCATCACTAAGTAAAAGCTGAGCAAATGTCACATTGTCGGTTTTTTCAACCGTGCGCCATTTGTCCAGATCAAAACGTTCATGTGGTACTTGCTTAATAATATTTTTTAAATGATTAAGCTTATCAAGTTGATGCATTAGAGGACTCCAAGTTTTAAGCTATTGCTTTCGATAGAGTCATTTTATTTAAAAAAATACTAATGAATAACTTTATTGAAATTAATTAACCGACCTCAAACACGTAATGGATTTAGGAAATATTTTAATCAATTAAAATCATCGTATACGTTTTAAGCCATGCTTGGACGGCGTATATACCGGTCTATTTTTCTAATGCACAAAAAAAAAGAGTACTTAAGTTCGGACTTAAATACTCTTAATGAGTTGGGGCATTATTTCCGATTGGCTAAGTTGAAAAATAGTGAATACATTGCATTCTTAAATAACCAAAAGGTGAGGGGATTATCCGCTTCATCTTTAGACTGGTGGCGAATGATATTCCAGTTGAAATACTTTTCTGAATAGCCCATGTGAGTGACATAAGCAAAATTACGAACGTCATTTTCTGAAACGTATTGGAATGCTTGTTTAAGCTCATTTTGGGCGTTTTGTTCGCCGTCATGGTCAAAAGCATCAGCTTCTAAGATAAGTTCGCGCATGCCGACCATCGCAAGGTATATGACTGCTTCAAAGTCATAGTTCATCATGCGTAGGAAGTGTTTTTTCAAAAAGGCTTCGTCAATGTGTTCAATTTCATTGTAATTTTTAAGTGCGCTTAGACCATGCACACCAAAGATATATTTAAGTACACGAAATTGAGCGCATAACGGCAAGTTTTCACCCTCCACATGTGAGCAAAGGGCGGTGTAGCGGTTCATGTCGATGACTGAGCTTAGAGATTGTTTTAAAGCGCCTAATAGCATTGTTATATCCTTTTTCGGGTTTTGTTTATTGTATGGTGTACGGTTAAGCAAGAAACGTGTTAACTAAATGAGTTGTGTCATGGTGTTGAGATAACTTTTCGGCATCCATGTCGTTATGTTCTTCATAGATAGTTTTTAAGGTTTTAATGGTTTCATGCATCAAGGTTTCATGATGCTCAGTATTGAATTTGAACTTTTGGCATTCTTTAGCAAGGGATACTCGAACCTTGAATTTTTCTAAAAATTCGATGGTTTTATTGGTGGTGTCGCTTTCACATCCAAAGTAACAAACATTATCAATATGCAATGCGGTTGTTTTCAGCATTAATGGATTTTTATTAAACACAAAATAAGCAAAAATGCAGCTTTCTCGACTGTTGTAAGTAATGTAAGACTTCTCAACATTAATTGCGTCCACTGATTTAAACCAAACAACGCCATCGTCATAGGTTTCAGCATGGCTTGAGAAAAGCATATAAATTAAGGTGTCGATAATTTCTGCGGTGCTGTTGCCGATAATTAAATGATTCAGACTTGAATCACTTCCGTTTGTAAATTGGTATTGAGCGACCACTTTATTTGCAAATTGATGTGCTGCGTTATTCATTATTCATCTCCAAGTTTCGGACAATATTTTCCTAAGGTTTTATTTTAATCTGAGCCACTTCATTAGAAATTTTTCTCAAAAAAAAGATTCTTTTTTCAAGAATCTTTTAATCAATTAAAAGCCATCGTATACGGATTAATCTAATTATCCGTAACTCGGTGAATCATCATCATTTGATTTATCCTGGTCATTTTCCTGTTCTTGATCTTGTTCTTCCGTATTTTCAAGCTTCAGGACTAGATCGTATGGTTCAATGATATTGTCAATGACTTTTAAAAGGTAAGAGAGGTCTTGTTCCATCGGTTCTAGGTTTTCATAGTTTTCACCGACATAAAGCTCTTGATCTGTCAGTGAACGTTTAAACGCATAGTTCCAATCTGATACGGCGACCTTGCTATATACCATGGTGTAACCAGCATCATTCGCCAGCTGGTTCATCATCAGTTTAGCAGCGCGACCGTTACCCTCTTCAAAAGGGTGAGCTTCATTTAACTTGGCATAAAGCTGAGTGAACTCTTGCACAAACTGGTCTTTGTCCAAACCTTTCAGGTGGTCTTTTTCTTTAACCGCCTGTGAGAACTTATTCAGTTCATCATGGATCAGGTTTTTATCTAGGAAATGACCGATTTCATAATTACCGTTCGGGTCGATCGCACGTTTAGATATGTCGTCCAGACGCACTTCTCCAGCCCAATCGTAAATATGCTCAAAGATTTTTTCATGGATTTTAGAGAGGTGGTCGAGATCGTAATTGCCACGTAACGGCGAAATTTCCATTTTCGCTATTCGATGTTCCGTGATTTCTTTTTCCAGTGCCTTTTTATAGTCGCCTTGCGCCTGGCAACTGGTAGGTTGAGATAAGATGTCTTTCGCATCTAAATAAAACTCAAGTTTATCGTCCATATTGTTCTACTTATGAGTGATTGGGTTTGGTAATCCGCTGTAAGCTAGATTAGGTTGTATTCGCGATGATTAGGCTTTGTTTTTAAGTGCATTCCATTTCTTCATCAATACAGCTTCTTCCTCGTCAAATGTTGTTTGACCAGTTGCTAAGCGCTCCATACGTGCGTTTGATGATGCTTCACATGCTTTAACAATGTGAGGGGAGAACTCTTGAGCTACATTGCCTTGAGCAGAACGGTATGCAGCACGTACACGGTCTTCGTATTTCACTTCTTCAGACATATCAGTTTCCTGTATCAACAATCTGTAAATTACAATAATTGTAACCCCAAACAAGGGGGCGATTCTTGCTAAATTGCGTATAAACAATCTGATTGGTATATACCGATTAACAAAATCAAATAAGATTAAAATTCCAAAAAAATCAAATATCGTATATTAAGTATATAATTTAAGTATATACAGGAAAGTCGTTAAACATGAACGTATTCAAAACACTAAAACTATCTGCAGTTGCAATAATCTCAGTGTCTATGTCGTGCGCTGTTTTAGCTAATAGTTCTTTAAATAACCTGAATACAAACAGCTTAAAATCTGCTGTTGCGCTTTCTCCTACTGCTGAAAACAAACGTAAAGTTGAGCGTTTGCTTAACACTAAAACACCGTACCAGATTGAAACTGGTGCGGTACTTAAAAAAGTGAAGTATTCAAAACACTTTAATATGAACGTTCAGATGTCTAGCAAAACTGCAGATAAATACTCTTCTGATGAAACTGACTCTTTAAACCGCTTTGTGAATGAAAAGATTCATCCGTTTTATTGCTCTGTATTCGCCAATGCTCCAGTTAAACCAGATCTGTATGTAGACATCGTGGACAAACAGGGTAAATCATTCTTTGGAAGTGCTGAGCGCTATTCAGATACTTGCCAATAGTTTTAAGGGCTAAATTTACATAGATCTGTTAACGCCGTTTTAGGCAAAGAAATAGACCGCTTAATTGCGGTCTATTTGTTTTTATACTGGCACCTAAAACCTTATGGAAAG
This sequence comes from Acinetobacter soli, assembly GCF_018139125.1. Taxonomy (NCBI): domain Bacteria; kingdom Pseudomonadati; phylum Pseudomonadota; class Gammaproteobacteria; order Moraxellales; family Moraxellaceae; genus Acinetobacter; species Acinetobacter soli. The sequence continues at coordinate 135,294 of NZ_CP073242.1, read as the reverse complement.
GTCTTAGGTAGCACCGCTGTATAGCCTACGATCTTGCGTATTTTGATCTGCATATCAAGATTCAACGGCTGTACTGTCAACCGATTGAAGTAAGACTTAATCTCGCGCATCCACGCATGGAAACGATCATCACAATGACGCATAAGCTTCTTAAGGTGATTGCGGTCAGCTTCTTGTAAGAAACTGAGTTCGCTGTCGATTGACCAAAGATCAATATCCTGATCATTTATACATAACAAGTACTGCGTATCAACGACCAATGAAGATACCAACTTGCCTTGGTCTTGCTTGTAGATCAGCTCAAAATCAACTAGTGCATCTAAAGCGCCGTTGATATTTTCGATTTGAATGTCACGGCGTAAACGTACTGGTAGCTCCAGCAGTACAGTATTCTTATTTGACTGGTAATAATCAGCACGGACTTGGCTATCCCATGCAATATTTTCAAACATAAAATTTTGAAAAGAGGTGAGAGAATCTTCTTGTAGACCGACAACTTTTGTTTTAGATAAGATTTCAAAGTTCATATAATTTCTCCAAATGGTGAGCATTGAGCTCATACATTCATTATATTTCACTGTACCTTTTCAAAACTTTTTTCAAAAAATATAGATTGTTTTAATGCTGTCCACGTTTACATTACATAGACAATGGCAAGAAATCTAATTAAACTGACCTTGAATAAGAAATGCGTTCAAGTGATTTGTGTTTTTTTTATTCACCTTTCAATTTTAAAGAGCCAGGCGTTTTGCGTCTGGTTCTTTGCTTTCTGGTATATACCAAGCACATTTTTTTAATGTGCATTGACCAATCTCAATAGTAAAGTTTCAGTTTTAAACCTTATTTATCGTTACGATTAAGCCAGTTGCTAGATGGGCTTTAAGATATGAATGCATCAAGTACAATAGCTTTAATGGCGGTATCTATTGGTTTTCCAGTGGTATTAAACTTTGACTTTGCTTTTACTTATTTAATTGGTTTTGCCTTATTCCTCTGCACGATCGCTTTAATGTTTATGATTGTTTTTATTGTTCATAATGGTGCTGTGACGGAAAAGATTAGCGCAATAATTATAAGGATGTTCTTTTTTGCTGGTTATTGCGCTTGTGTATTAGGTGCGGTTTTGTTTACAAGATGCCTAGTTTAGTACGTTAATATTTAATGCATATTTGCTAAATAAGTAATACCCAAACATACAGATCGCTAAAGTAACTACCGTCACTTTACGCGTTGAGTTCACAACTTCAGCACTGTCTTTCTTGCTATTAAAAATACCAACTTTGACTAACTTAAACACTGAGTCAAAAAGGGTGATGGCAAACCACGTTCCTAAAAAGTAAATCGCCATGGTCAAATATTCCTGTTTGTGCAACACAAACTTATATAAATAGACCAGTGTAGTGACCACAATTAATGAAAATGAAGCGCCATAGTGCAAAGTTTTGACGGCATTGCGATGTTGTTTTTCATTGTTGATGTTAATCGCTGCGTTGATAAAACAAAAAATTGCCAATTGTCCAATGATGACGACAATCCCCATTGCAAATAATTGGATGTTAAGACCATAAGCCTTTTTCACTAAAATTACGGCGCTTGCAAACGCAAGGAACATTAAATATATGAGATATGGCATGATTCTCTTGGTATGAAGCGATGATATTGGATGATTCTAGGCTAAGGTTCAAAAAAAAAGAAGTATGCTGGTCGCAACATACTTCCGATCTGATCAGGCTTCTACGTTCTGATTGATATAGTTTTTGTAGGCTAATTTCACTTCACTTAAAAGGGCTTCTTTCAAAACACCTTTGTCTTTTATCGTTGGATTGTGCAAACCAAGTGACGCACGGCGCTGTTTAGTGGTGTTTTTATTAGCATCTGTTACCCAAACTGAGTCGATATAATCATCAACTAAAGCATGCAATTCGTTTGGTTTTACTGCATTGTCTAAATTGGAAAGTATAGCCTTATTGGTTACGATCGCTAAACTTTCATCATATTCTCGATAGCTTGTACGTAAAGTATTCTTAAAATGAAGCAATTGATCTTCAATTTTTAATTTACCGCCATCAAGCTCGATGTCGATTACAAATGTCGTGATTTTAGATGATAGACCTAAAACACCAACTGATTTAACGCGAACAATAGTATCCATAACAACTCCAAGGTTTTGAGCAATGAGCTCAGGTAAAACGGTTAAACTTTTGTGAGATCTGCTTCAATATCTATCAGCAATTCTTTTACTGCTTTCATGTGTGGCAATAAAGTATAGGTGTTCATTTCGCTATTAAATGCACCAGCTTCAAGTTGTACACCAGCAATAAACGGGTCATTGATTAAGTTGTTGCCAATGAGATGACTTAAGCAAGCCTGTACCAGTTCGTTATTTTCTTCAGACTTAACCAGTAGGGGATACAAAACCACGAGTATTGATAAATCACAAAACTCCATGTTGTTTGCATCAAGTAGCTGTTTAAGAGCATCCTTAATATCTTCGTTGAGAACCAACAGTTCTAAACCTTTTTTCATGTCTTTATAGGCGTTATCAATGGCCACTTCGGAAAAGTAAAACCAATCGCGCTGGTCATCGAGCATGAAGCTATCTAATGCAGCGATTTTCTGTAAGATCTGCAATTGTTCAGGGTTGAACTTGCGAATCGCTGTTCCATTGATTTTATGCTGTAACAACAGCTTTAACGCCGTTTGCGCTTGATCGTTTAACTGCTGTACTTCTTGATTGAAGAAATTGCATAACTGATTCGACAGATCTACAAAGATAGAATTGTCATAGCAATCAGGTACCACGTTTTGAGTGGATAGCAACATAAACCCATTTTCTGACAGCTCAGGATTCATATAGATACAAAGATTATGATCTTCGGTCAGCTCTGCAAAACCTTTTAAAGTGGTATATGCAATTTCATGATCAGGCAATTCAATACCAGCATGGATATTAATGTGGAAGCTTGGGCTTTGGTCGCCGTGGTCTTGATCTGCAGTACTGATCATAGATAACAGGGTTTCCAAAAGCGCCGTATTCTTACGAATAGGCGCCATAGCTTCATTAATTAAGATAAAGCTACTATTCATTAAAGTGCCTCCAAGAATAGTGAGCCCACAATATCAGTATTGAGTGGGTTAATTTCAATGAATTCGACCAGCTCCAGCGCTTTATCAAGTGTGAGTTCCTTAACGCGAAAATCAAAAAGTGTATCCACGCCAACGCCATCAATCACACAATATGAAGACATCAACTCTTCCAATTCAGGGATATTTTGATAATTTTCTTCAGCCAAGTTTTCCAAGGTCAAAAGGGCATTATCTACATGTGATTTGAACATGTGGGCAAGGAAGAAAGCTAAACGGTGCTCATGAGGTGCTCGAATGAAGAAATACTCACTATGCTCGTCATCGTTAGAATCCTGGCGTGACGCTTTAACCAAAAACAAAGGTAAATTGTCAGTACTGCCGTAAACTTCGTTAAAATCGATCGGGCAAAAATTAGGGTTTAAATTCATGAGCTTTCTCCAAGTTTTAAGCTATTTGCTTGATTTGGTTTCATTATATTAAGAATATGAACGGATAAAGTTTTTTTAAAAAATACTTATTTAAGCATCCAGAAAGAATTAATAATGACGAGCGCCATTGCAGCGCTAAAAATTCAAAACCTTTTTTAATCAATTAAAAAAACATCGTTTACGTTTTTAAGCGCAACTTTAAGAGATTTCTCTCTTAAAGGCTTGGTTTATTCAAAAGTGTTGGTGTATAAGTCGGTCTTAATAAGATTAAACACATACTCGCATTCAACAACGAGATTTGCATATTCATCATCAAAACATTGTTCATCTTCAAGCATAATTTCAAGATTTAAAGGCTCAATCACTGAATAAGGGTTTTTGACGCCAGTTTCTTTGTAATTTGAAATAATGACCTGAATAGCTCCAGATGCGAAGTCACCCTCAAGCGTATGGCTAAAGTAGAAACGGTTTCTTGTATCGCTGTGAGTGCTGTCGATAGGTTCTAAAGCTGTACCAAACTTGTAGGTAGTCAGCAACTCTATAACGTCTTGAGCAAATGTCGAGTTTAAAGGGGCATCACTTTTTAGGTTGAATGCAATGTCTTTAAACTGCTTCAAGATTTCTTGCTCTTTAGACTCGTTAAAGTTTTTGAAATATTCGTCAAACTTATGCTCACCATGATTCGACAAAAGTTTATGGTGGTAGTTGTATTCGTCTACCACGGTCAACAGGTCAAGTTTTTGCAATAATTCAAACTCGTCTTTTGTAATTTCTTTAAAACCTAAAACGTAAAAAGAATCACCGCTGATTTCCCAAGAGTCATAGCGAGTTTTAAAATCATGTTCTTCTAATAAGGTTTCAATGTCTTCAAGTTCTTCACTCTCATAGCTTGAATACTTAAACAGGGTGTAATTAACCAATGCCATTAAAGCTGGCACTTCTGAAATTTTCTTAGAGGCATATAAGCCGATATTAAAATCACAAATACGGATACCAATTGGTAGTGCTGATGTTTCGTTAATCGCAAGATTCATCATGAGATACTTGTGCATATTAATTTACCTAACAGGTTGAATGTATTTTTAGATTAATGGATTTAAAGTGGGAATAACTTATGCTTAAAAATTAGAATAGCCATGGAATAAGTCGAATATTTTAATCAATTAAAAGTACCGTATGCGGTTGTAAACAAAACGCACTGGTGTATATTTGATATATCCAAATTTTCGAGATTAGTTATGGAAGTTGAAAACCTAAGTAAAGACCAGTTAGAAGACCTAATTAAAAAGGCACAAAACCAAATTGTTGTAGTAGAGAATAAGAAACTTGATGACGGTTATCTCAAAATGTTTGAGATCGCAAAAGAATTAGGCTTAACTATTCTTGAATTAAATGAGCACGGCGAAAATCGTAAATTAAATAAAAAGCCAGTGGTTAAAGCAGATCCTAAATATCGCAACCCGAATAACCACAAAGAAGTGTGGGCCGGTCGTGGTAAACGTCCATCCTGGTTAAATCGTGAGATTGAATCTGGTAAAACATTAGAAAGTTTTCTTATCGTATAAATATTAAAAGGGCTTAAATGATTTAAGCCCTTTTTTTAAATGCCATTGTCAGTGTTGTTTAGAGCAGGTGCGCGATTACTTAACAAAGTTCAGCTTTGATGTGTTCTAACACATCATCTTCAACACCCTCATTAGAAAATGCTTCAATGAATTCATTCAGGTTTTCATTGCTTAATGGCAAACTTCCGTATTGATCTACTGCAATCATTTGTGAGTTATGCACCAGATATTCAATACTGCAGTCAACAGAACAAAAGGTTTCTTGAATTACATCATTCACCTGATGGCCAGACTTTTTATCGTTAGTATCAATATCACTATTACAGTGAGGGCAAGTAAATAATCCCATTACGCAACTCCTTTCTCAATTAAGCTAATTACACCGTGTTCTAATTGATCATCAAACCAGTGCCAGATAATGAAGCGGTCTGTACCTTTGCCCCATAGATGAAAGTCTTCTTCGATTTCATCATCATTGTTTATCGGGGTGTTGCCAAACTCTTCCCATAATGTTTTATGGGTTTTGCCTTGCAAGCTTAATACGCCATTTTCAGAATTTGCTTCAAACCAATCTAGGATCTGATAGCGATATGTACCTTTATTCCAGATATGGAATTCGCATGGTAAGGAATTAGATTCATCAAATTGAATCTGCTGTAATTCACTCCATAACTGGTCTATTGATTTAGCCATGCTTTATAACTCCTTGCTTAATAATTCAATTTTAATAAATAAAAGCGCTCAAAAACTTTTCTTAAAAAACATATAAAATCTGCTAATAATTCCTTTTGGAAAAATACTATCTAAGCAAAACTATTGTTATTATCGAGTGAGCTTATTAAGAGGTTTAAGCATGAATCTAGATAAATACGTTAAAACAGATATAGACGATGGCAATGGTCACATTTGGCTTAAATTTACGAATGATTCAGGTAATGATACTTTTGCTTGTAGTCAATGTGGCTATTTGAGACGGGTAGATAGTAATAATCGCCCACTAAACAAAAAGTGTGTTGGTAAAGTGAAAATCACGCTGCGTTAAAATTGAGATTTACAAAAACAAAATAAGAGCCAACATAGGGCTCTTTCTTATTTCATGTGGCTTTTACTGACTTTACAGAATCAGTGTTGGAATCCAATATTTTTTAGACTACCCAACCATTGCGTAATTAGTCGTTAACCTAATTTCATCACGTTTGCCATTAGTATTTATAAAGCGCATTACAATATTAGACAGATCATCAAAATTGTAAATCGAACCTAATTTTCTTTTAAGCTGCTTTTGCATTTTGGGAACATTATTAGGGCAATATTGCTCAAAAGCTTTAAGCCATGCATCTTGCAAACCTTGCACTTGATTAGTATCAACAAGTTCAATATTTAATTGAAAATCATCTGCAAACAGGCAATAAAAAGTTACTGTTAAGGTCGATGGATTAGCGTTAGTCTCATTCATAAAAAAATACTCTTATGCATTTCTACTTGACATATATGCTTATATTTACTGGTGGTAAGAAATTTAAATTTCTATAACTTATTTCTTTGAGCCCTTTTCTTTAGGCACACCGCCAACAATCTGAAATGGTATCCAATGGTTAACCCATTTTTCTTTGGTACCACGTTTGCCCAACCAGTAAAAGTTCCAGTGAGGAATCCGTGGATGTGGTTTTTTGGTGCCTTTGTAGTTGCCAGACTTTAGATCTTCATCGCGCTTTAGGATCGCTTCATTGATCTTTTTATTTGTTTCGGTACCAACAATAGTTGGCTTGTACTTATTGGCCTCAAATAAACGCAATTCACGCTTAATCAGCTCCAATTTAGGCCTGGCTTGTGTTGTTTCTGGTGTTAATGGTCTGAGATCTGGTTCTTTTTGGCTGAACCATAGAATCAAATTGATTAGCTTCTTCTGCAGTTCCATGAACGTGTTAATTTCTTGTTCATCTGGCAAGTTCTTTTCATCAAAAAACGTATCAATGAAATCGGTCATGCAGTCCTCAACAGTTGATTCAAAATCATCATCATCAGGGAAGTGCATGGTAATGGTTTTTGCTAAGCCAGTATCGGTATATACCGTGGTAAATAGCACTTTGCGATCGTTCAACGTGTTTTTCGCAAAAATAACACCGACCACTTGTTCATTTTGCACGTAGAGATTGGCATTGTCGGTTTGAACGTAGATTGCAATATCAGGTAGGTTTAATAGGAAACCGGGGATACTGCGGTTGTATTCGGTCTTTACAAGCATTTGAATGACTTGATCTTCAAACCGATAAATATTTTTGGTTAGGCTCCATGAGCCAAGGGTAATGATTTCACCAATGTTGCAAGGTAGCTGATTGATAAATGAGAGTGGGATTTCTTGGCCAGTGGCTTGAACACCCATAATGGTACTGGTGCGTTTCATTCGTTCACGCCAGATAGGATCTCGACAATCTAGTGCAGCATATGTCCATTCATCACCACTGATTAGGCATTCGTGCGGATCTTTACTGTTTTGTCGTGCGATCGCATAAGCTTCTACACGTTTCATTAAGCCATTGAGGTTAAGCTTCACATGTTCTAATCGCGCTGTGATGACTTTAAGTGGTATTCCTATCTTTGGATCTAAATCTTTATTTCTCATGTTGAGCAACCAGGATCTACATCAGATCAATATCTGAAAAAATTTCGTTGAAAAAAGGACTTTAAAAGTCCTTTCGATTAGGCGTGAGCACTATTATTACAAGGCGGTGTAAACAAAGTACCATCTAAGCGGATCATTCCAAAGCCGTAGGTTTTATCACGACCAATACCATTGAGCCATGCTGTTTTAAATAGCTCTAAATCACCAACAGTCGCACTAAATGAAATATCTATGGTCTGGACTGGAATATTCAAAATGCTGAGCTGTGGTCCACATTGTTGCTCAATTATAGTGACATCCAATAGACCTTTGCTACTAAGAGCGTTTTTGGTGAATTCGGCTGCTTCATCTCCAGTTAGATTTTTACGCTTCTTACCTGAATTGCCTTTGGGTTTTTCGCCGTGGACCGAAATGTATTCTTCAATTTCTTGGCGGTTAAAGCTACATTCACGGTTAAGAGGAACCATGATTTTTCCAGTGATTTGCTGACCGTGCGAAATTTCAATGTATTCTTTGGCCATTGGGATTTTGACGTCCGATACGCACGTTCTTAAATAGATGTGCTTGCCATCTGTAAAAAATATGACTTTTGCGGAACAGAATGTCTCGACCTTATTTCGTTTAAACATTTCTCTAAAAATGTACTTGAACAAGTTCTTTTCATTTTCAGGATGTGTAAGGGCAAAACAATTGGCTGTTAGTTTTATGTTATTCAGACTCATTTCGATATCCAGTTTTCTATAAACAGCATTATTAAGAACCATTGCCTTTAAATAGCGCCTTATTGACAATAAGGGTATTATTCAGCATTTATAAACGCTAAAAGTAACTTCTATGTGCATTTAACAAAAGTGGCTTATAATATACTTAAAACCCTCAAAATTGATATAGGAACACCAGTTTTGTGTGGAAGTAAAGCGTAACACTCATATTATGAAAACCAACCACAATTTATTAAACCTACACTTTAATGATACTTATTTTTTGTGTTGTAATTTTTTTTTAAAAAAATATATGCTTTGCTGATTATTTTAAACTATTGACTGTATTTTAAGCTGTGCGTAAACTTTAAACGTTGTTTTGTACAATCCACACCTAGTTTGATCCTGTTTGGACGACTGAAAAATGAACATAAAGAATAGAACTACGTTGCAGTTTTATGAAGAACTGCAGTTGGTGTATGACCGTTTCAATGAAAGGCTATTCAAAAATGAATTACCAGATTGTTTGATTACGCTTCAACGTATCAACAAAAATACCGGTTATTGGTCTGAGAATAGATTTGCTTCGACAGAAGATGATACGGCGTATACGCACGAACTGGCCCTTAACCCTGATTACTTTGGCACCCAACCATTGCTTAACATTTTTAAATGCTATGCACATGAGATGTGTCATATGAAACAAAGCATTTTTGGTGAGCCATCTAAACGCTCATATCACAATGCTGAGTTTGCGGCATTTATGCTTGAGATCGGTTTGATTATGACTGATGACGGCACAAAAGAAGGTCGCACGACAGGCGAGAAGATGACCGAAATCGTTGTACCTGATGGCTTGTTTATTCAAGTGTGCAATGAGCTAGTCGATGAAGGGCGTATCATCAAATGGTATGACAAGTACGCACCCAAAACGATTTCAAGTCTAGAAATGATTCAAGAGCAAGTGCAGTTGTTGGAGTCCATTCCGACTGCTTCTCCAAAGCTATTTCATATTGCCTTACTTGGCAATGAAATCAATTCAGCTTTGAAATCACCTAAAAAAGAGAAGCCAGTTGCCGAACCGTCAAAAGCACAAGATTCCCTCACTGGATATGCCATCCCAACAAGTGATGAAGAAGAGGAACCGACTCCCACTACAATGAATCCCTTTGATGTAGCGATCGGACTAATCGACATATCAAATACCGGTGCAAACCTTGGCGGTTATTATCCAACGGCTTTTGATGAAGATCCGTTAGATGATGACGACAAACCAATACCAGAACCTAAGGTTGTTAAACTTTATAAGGGTGAACAACCAAACGGCGATGATAACGAGTTTATTGTACTCAAAGAAACTATGATCGGTGGAACACTCTATCAAGAGCTTGGTTTAGCCAATTTTGAAGAGCCTGAGCCTGAGCCTAAGAAACAGACTAGGGCATCTTTTGCGTGTCCTGAGTGTGGCCGTGGTGCAACGTGTAGTCCTACTTTTAGATTATCGTGTACTGAATGTGAAGTTGAACTGGTACCATCAAAATCCATTGATAAAAACCAGGTGAAGAAAAACAAAAAGGCTGCTAAAGCTGACCAAGGGGATGCAGAATGAAAACGATTGAAGAGCTTGGAATTCTGTTTTCTTCACACAAATACCGTTTTTATAACGAAAAAGACTTACAATTCGCGATTGAGCAAATGTTTATTGCCAATGAGATTCCGTATGAACGTGAGGTTCGTCTATCAAATAAAGACATCATTGATTTTACTGTTGAGCTTGATGTCGGCAAGGTGGGTGTTGAATTAAAAATAGATGGTGCACGTAACGCATTATTGCGTCAGATCAATCGCTATTTAAGCCATGACAGCATAAAAGCGCTCTATGTGGTTGGTACACCGTATTGGGTGAATAACATTCCAATCCAACTGAACAATAAATTTATTTACCGCCATCGTATTTTAGTGGGGGTCTTCTAATGTCTAAATCTTACGGCACCATTTCTCGTCAAGAAAAAAACTGGCACATTGAATGTGAACCACATGTTAAAACACGACTTAAGCGTGTATTCCCACAAGTCAGCCAACATGCATCAAAATTTATTGAGTTAAGCGATACGCCGTCTAATTGTCACGACCTACTTTGGTTTATTGAACGTTATCCAATGCATGTTGATGATCTTAAATACATGAAAGCGCAATCTAAGGCTTATGTGTCGCTAAAAGAAGATATTTTGGATGTGATGGACTATAAACGTCCGATCAAAACATTTGATCTTGCCGTGCCTCCATATGAGTATCAAAGAGCAGCTGCAGATCTACTACTTAATGTTAAAGGTTTGCTCTTGGGGGATGATTTGGGCCTTGGCAAAACAGCGAGTGGAATATGTCCGATGATTCTACCTGAATCGCTCCCGGCGCTTTTTGTGACAATGACACATCTTCCAATGCAAATTAAGAATGAAATTGAACGCTTTGCTCCGCACCTAAAATGTCACATCCTAAAGAAAGCATCGCCTTATCCATTGCACAAAGAGGGTGAAGCAGCACCCGATGTCATTATCACCAGTTATTCAAAGTTGAACGGTTGGGCTGAATATCTTGCCGGAAAGATTAAGTACGTAGTGTTTGACGAGATCCAAGAGTTACGGACTGGCTATACATCGCAAAAGTATTCCGCTGCTAAACTCATTAGTGACCAAGCTGAATTACGCCTCGGTCTATCAGCTACACCGATTTATAACTACGGTGATGAATTCTACAACATCATTGAAATATTGCGTCCAGATAGCTTAGGTACCGCTACCGAATTCGCTCGTGAGTGGTGTTCACACGAAAAACGTATTAATGATCCTAAAGCGTTCGGGATGTTTTTACGTGATGAAGGTCTAATGTTGCGCCGTACTCGAGCAGATGTAAATCGAGAGTTACCGCCAGTACAAATCATCCCTCAATATGTCGAAAGCGATCCTAAAGTACTGGATCAAATTAAGGGCAAGGCAATGGAACTGGCAAAAGTAATTTTAAGCTCTACTCAAGAATTCCAAGGGCAAAAGCTTCGTGCGACAGAAGAATTCAATATTATGATGCGCCAAGCAACAGGTATCGCCAAAGCGCCGTATGTCGCTGAGTTCGTGCGTATGCTTGTTGAGTCTGGTGAATCAGTCATGCTTTATGGTTGGCATCGAGATGTGTACAACATTTGGCTAGAACGCTTGGCTGAATTCAATCCTGTTATGTATACAGGTACGGAAGGACCTGCAGCTAAGGAACGATCTAAACAAGCATTCTTGAATGATGAAAGTAAAGTCTTCATTAGTTCATTACGTTCATCTGCCGGGCTTGATGGCTTGCAGTACCACTCAAAATGCAAAACATTTGTGTTTGGTGAGTTGGATTGGTCGCCTGGTGTTCATGATCAATGTATTGGTCGCTTAGACCGTGACGGTCAAATCAAACAGATCTCGGCATATTACTTGTTGGCTGATTCGGGTTCAGATCCAATTATTTCTGATGTCTTAGGCATCAAAAAAGGCCAGTTGGAAGGAGTTAAAAACCCGAATGGCGAATTATTTGAACATTTAATTACGGACGGTGGCGGTATCAAGCGCTTAGCCGAACACATACTGAATAAGAAGGTAGCTTAAGAGAAACTTTATGACTGAACTTTACCTAGCTTGTTTTAGAGATTCTGCTACAAAACTTCGGTATGACCAGTCCCTTTCGTTAAAAGATCGCTATATTCTTCTTCCTTTTGATATAGCCGATGCACATAAACTACCATGGTGCTATTTATGAATATTGAAATGCTTTTGTGTATGTCCAACTTAAATTGACCAACAAATTAGGTTCTTTATCCAAAGCGAATAGATCTGAATAAACATTAAAGTTTTTACCCAAAAATGCATTGTGTAAGAAGTGAATAAGGTCTAGATCCACGTAGTTAACCGTAGACACAATCTTTAAGTATTCAGACAAAGCTTTAAACATCGGTGTTAGCTCTGCGATGGCACGGCTAAACCGCTGTTCTGATTTATGCTCTCTATATTTTTCAAAGCCATTTTTCAAAATCCTTTTGAGCTCTGCATCATCAAATGGAATATTTGAATAAAACTCACCAGTACTAAGATCTCCAAAATTAGACATAAAGTTATCAATCACGGGTAATTTACGTTCTAGAGATAAGCGCTGCGTTGATCTGATTAATTTAATGAATGAATAGAAAAACGGTAAGAAGCGTCTGTAGTAATCATAAATGACCTCTGCAAGCTTACGATCGCGAACATCAGCATTGATGGGTACACATTTAGGATATTGCGTAACAAAATTGGGTTTCTGCAGATAAATGGTTAGGTCCTTAAACACCTCAGCACCATTTAGGCGATTAGATTTAAGAAATGACCAATCTACCAAGTCATAATCTACTGCACGAATCTCTCTTAGATTTAATTCATCAAACTTAAAGTTGAGTAGGCGTAGGTAATCTACAAAATTAGCCAAGTACCATGGCTGAGTTTTATCGATGTTGTATTCAGGATGACTATCAATGTCCAAGTGATTTAATAAATTGGTCCACGACTGGTCAATTCCAGCCAAATTAACTTGTTTGTCTATTCGATCAGGGGTAAGCATAGTAATCCCAATTGTATATACTAATTCGTAAGAAATTAGATACATTGTATCAATAATTCCTAGAATAAATATTCTTTTAAATTTTTTAACAATTCTAATTCGCCACACAACAAAAATGCTTATTTACTGAGCTAAAAACTTATATCCAATTAATTAAAACCCTATATAATTATTTTAATACTCTAATTCGAGTGAGTTGTTATGATTAGTGATCCAATCGAAATCGCAAAATTAAAACAAAGCATCTTAGATTTAAGAAACAATATTTTTCCTCCACAAAACCTTTTAACGGTTGATGGATTACCAATTTATTATGGTGAGAAAAAGTTTGTTGATGAATATCTTGCACAATGGATGAACTTTTATCAAAAAGCATTAGAACTTTCTAATCCTTTTGGTGATCCTATTGATTTGTCCGAAATAAATGAAATTCATTTGCCTGTGCATTTTAATTTGCCCGTGTTTGCTCGTAATGTCACTCGCATGATTTTAAATAAAACACTGGCCAAGGAATCTATTACTTTTCGTTCAAGTGCAGATCTGTTTGAGAAGTGCGGATACTTCAATCGTGAATATACGGATTTAATTTATGAGTACTTTGATCGTGATGAAGATAACGTATTGGTCGGGCATCGACCGTATAACGATATTCGTGCGTACTTGTTTTATGCCGGCGATGAAGAGCGTCATCGCACGAGATTTTATAACTCTGGCCTGGTGCTCGGTTATCCCGAAGGTTGGAATAGCATTGAGATCTTAGATAATCGTAACAACACCCGAAAACAGCGTAGTGATGCTTATACAAACCCTTTAGCGAAAAATAACACATGGTTCATCTACAAGAAGCTGTAATTAGCCAAAGCGCCGTGCGAGATCGCAATAGAGCCTTGGATCTATTGAAGTGGATTGCGATTGTGACCATGGTTATTGACCACGCATCAATATTATTTCCTCAATATAATCTGTTGTTGAGGACGATTGGCCGTTGGGCTTTTCCTATTTTTTGTATCATGCTTGCATTCAATTTGAACCAAGCTATTTCTAAAAAGAAAACCCATACATTAAAAAACTATTTTAAAAATTTGGCGTTGTTTTGTGTGCTATCAGAAGTACCGTATCAACTATTCAACCAAGAGCCATTTACAACTCTGAACGTCATGCCTACGTTGCTTTTAGGATTTTTGCTTGTTGTATTAGGGGAATCTAAACATAAATATGCAACGCTGCAGTTTGTCTCTCTGTTAGTCGTGATCACATTGCTATCTAATTTTATTATGTATAGCGTGTGGGGCGTTTTATTAATTGTATTCCTGTATTTATTCTTTAAAACAACCAACGTTCATTCTAAGAAATACTTTTTAATGATCAGCGTCTTGCTCACTTCATTGGCCAACATTTTCAACTGGTTGATTGGTGGCTACTATACGGATATGACTACATATTCTTTGGCATTCTCATTTGCTGTCAGTAGCGCCATTGCAACGTGTATTGGTGCACAATTCCTACTGAAAGGACAGCACATGAATTTACCTTTTGAATTACCGCCAGTGGGGAAGTGGGCGTACTGGTTCTATCCAGTACATCTCGTCATCATTTGGATTCTTTTTAAATTTGCATAATAAATTTAGGCATAAAAAAAGCACCAAAGTATTTATGACTAAGGTGCTTTTTTATTGTTTAATCAGCGTTATTCGCTAGATCCAGCATCTAAACCGAATGAGCTAATTTCTTGCTGTCTTTCTTGCTCAGCTGCTTGTTCTGGTGATGCTTGTGGAGTAGGTGCACCAGATTGGTTATTTTGTTGATCATATTGATTCAGCAATTGCTTTAATGCTTCAGGATCTTGAGCAATTTGATTCGCAATTTCTAATGTTGGGTCCTGTTGTTTTTTACCAGCAGCATAACCAAAAATAGCCAAACCAATGAAAGCAGCAAAGAAAGTGGCAAGTACGATCAGTACAAATTTACCAATAATGCTACCTTTGAAGCGTTCAAACCAAGTTTCATCTTCATAGTGGCAAGGTTGGTTAATGTTTTGGCAACCATAGCTAAATGCATCCATCCACGCATTACGAACCAATTGTTTAATTTGTTCTGTTTGCGGTAAATGACCTTTTTTAGCCACGTTTACTTTGATTTTTGGCTCTGCTAATACAAAACGTTTTTCTTCACCATTACCTAGTGTATTAACGAGCTCTACGGTACCAGAACAAGTGAAATAACGACCAACATCATTGTTTTCTAAAGTATCAAAACCACTGATTTGTATTGTTAACTCTTTAAGATCGGCATTCGGGATTTTTATATTTTTAGGTTGACGATTCAAATCTTCAGAATCCGTATCAACTGAGATTGTTAAAAGGTCATTGTTACTAAAAATTGAAACAAGAGGGTCGTGAGATAGAATGTCTTTTTGCTTCTTAATTAAACTCACAATGTATCACCAGTTAAAATAGAAATTAAAAGTATTATATTTTAAAAAAGGGTTTTAGTGATAGTTTATTTTATGTTTAACGTAAAAAAAGCCACTTTTAAGAAAGTGGCTTTTAGGTTTAAGGGATATAGTTATTATTTATAAAATATTCCTTTTTAATTCTCTTAATCTCCATGCCTTTGTCTAAAAGCAATTTAAACTCATTAAAATCATCACGCATAAGCTTATGAACCTTTAATGATTTTTGACTCTTAGCTTTGATGGCACTGTTGTATTGTACTGCAGCAACCAGATCGTAATGCTTATTTAGATCCAAACCATAAAGTGATGTTAATTTTTCAGAAATATAATCAAATATAACGGTCAAACAGATGACCTTATTGTTAGTGTTAGTCAGTATCTCTTCTGGAAATTCATTATTTCCCGAAGCTGCACTGGCTAAACGTGCCCATTCTGTCATGGGTAGGGAACCATCTTCACCAATCACGTTGATTAAGTTGTTTAAAAAGATAAAGCGGTGATTAAAAAACTTCACTTTGCTTTTTTGCAAAATTCTAAATGTATAAACGTTTGCCCAATACACAACATAGTTTTTAATCTTTAGACCATTGATTGAGTCTTGCGTTAATAAATCTTCATTGGTGATGCCATGATATTGAGTTGCTTCTTCAGTGACTTGTTTTTTTGGCTTCCAGTAGCTCTCTTCAGCATTATAAAGATACTGAACCT
This sequence comes from Acinetobacter soli, assembly GCF_018139125.1. Lineage (NCBI taxonomy): Bacteria > Pseudomonadati > Pseudomonadota > Gammaproteobacteria > Moraxellales > Moraxellaceae > Acinetobacter > Acinetobacter soli. Next base: position 119,101 of record NZ_CP073242.1, on the reverse strand, counting down.
GCTCTATTGATGATGTGCGGCACTTTTTAATACGCGTCAAAATAGACGACTTAATAATGTCAGGCACATCAACTGGATTCTTGACTTTGGCGGTAAATTCCAGTGTGAGGAAACATAATGGTGCTGGCATAGCTTGGCCTTTCTAATATCCCTTAATTTATAACTTAAAACGTTCTATTTTCTGAATTGATATTCGCGAAATAAGGAACTAATTGCTTTTCTCGGTCATGAATGTATGCAGTTGATGACATATCCAATACCGCACCTGGTACATAAGTTAGGTTTAGATTGATATTTTCACCGTTACCATCGATCAAGACGCCATTAAACCGCGCTTTGTCTGGATCTCCTTTTACAAATAGCTGTTGGCCAACATAACCGGACAAGCTATTGATATAGAGGTTTTTCATTTTTTCCGAAGATTGCAAAGCATTTATATAGAGAAGATCCATAATTTTTTCTTCTCCATTTTGATTTCTAATTTTTACTGTTTTTGGACCAACAACATCCACAATTGTAGCAATCCATAAGTCATGATGTTCAACTTCCCAACCATTGTAGCGACTTTCAATCCAATCGGGGCTTAAGAGTCTTGGCTTAAAGGGGTAGGAGTAGATTTTGAATATTAAGATCGAAACCACAATTATGATTGGTAAGCCAAAACATATTTTTATTTTATGTTTCTTAAAAGCACTGTTAAACATAACCGTATATACCAAAAAATTTAAAATCATTTTAACTTAAAATAATAAGTTTGTATTGGTTAAAACCATTGATATATCAATTATTCATCACTGTTATAGGTATAACCATCATCACTACTGCGATCTTTACCTACTAATAATTCTTCAATACGCTTAGCTTCAGCTATTGTTCTGAGTGCATTTTCCTTTTTTTCTTGTCGTTCTGTATTTTCACGAATCGCTTCAAGAATCTCAGGAGATAAGGCCTTTTCAGGTTGTTGTTCTTGGGCTTCAGGCTCGGAAGCACTTGCTTCTTCAGCCTTTATAGGTTGGTCTTTTTTCTTAGGATCTACCAAGTCATAAAACACAAGTTCTTTTGATTCACTCGTTGCGGATTCGTCTAAAAACTTCTTTTCTTGACCTTTTAATGGATCTTGTTCATTTGGAGTATTAGAGTTATTACAGGCACTTAAAAGGGTGGAAATTAAAATAACCGTTGCGAAGTTGAAAAGGGTTTTAGACACGTTGAAAATCCTTTAATATAATAACGTATTCTACATAATAAAAGTCCGTAGGTAAAAGTATGTCTTCAGATAAAAATAGTTCTGATAGTGCTACACAAAAGGTAAATATTACCAATGAGGTTTTAGATGAAGCTGCCATTAAACAGGCAATTGAAGCTAATCAACCCCGTAAATCAGGTATTTTAAAGCGAGTCTTTTTTGATTTCGGGCGTAAAAGCCACTGGAGTTCAGCTAGAAAAGGGTTTTTACCGCATTTATCTAATATTAGATCAATGCTGTCGCCAACATGCCCCGAATGCGGTAAATCGATTTTAATGCATGACAACAGGATTCCACGTTCTTATAAAGGCAACGTGAATTGGGTATGTGCACACCCTTTATGTGAATATGAAATTGTCGCACCTAACAATTTTAAACAACTTAAAAAACTCATTGCTAATACTCACTACCCAAGAGGGCAAGAACGTTTAGCTTCAATGAGTAATGATGAAATAGACAAGCTTATTAAAAACCATCAGTTTTCTTCTTATTTGTATTTAGCATTATCTATGTTTACAGGCTTGTACGTAGTTTATATGTTCTTTAAAGCGCTATATCCAATGCTTGTTGTACCAGGTGTATTATTGGTGTTTTATCTATACATGGTTAGTATCAATTCAGCTTATCGTGCGTGGCAAGTCCGTACTGGTCTTTTATTCTTACCGAATTCGCCATTCTTGGCATGGTTCCGCTATGCGCCAAAAAAATATAGCTTATCGTGGTATGACGGCAAAAACCCATTGCCAGTTGAAACACTGAATAAGTTAGCTGACCGTAAACAGCACCTAATCGACAATTTCAACAACAACGATAAAGGTGCTGATTAATATGCTGTTAAAACCAACGCTATTTGCGACTCTATTAGGATCAAGCGTTGCTTATGCTCAATTGCCTCAAAGTTCTGAGGCTCTAGGTGCATATGCAAACCATGTCAATTCTAATGGATCAAGTACACCATATCGACCATTTCAGGTCATGACCAACACTCAGCAAGAAACGGCGCCAGCAAAGCCAAGAGGCTTTACGAGTCGTTACCTGGGCGTGAAGTACACACCGAAAAAAACTGAAGAAACTCCGACTAGCACTGAGCGCACGGCAGTTGCACAAAATAGACCACAACCTAGTGGCCAGCAAGCACCAGCACCACAACAACAACCCGTTCGCCAGAATATCCGTCCTGTTACTTATACCTATCCAACTACGCAATACAATCAAGCGAGTGCATCTTACGATCAAACCGTACCGGGTAGAGTCGCTACTTTGAGTTGTGTTATTCATGCTGCGCGGTCAGAAGGTGTTCCGCTGTATGTTTTATTGGGTATACATAGCAAAGAGCGTGGTACCAATGGACAAACAGTGCAAAACAAAAACCTTTCATTGGATATGGGGCAATTCCAAATCAATACCATACACTTTAAACGTGGCGGTATGTTTGAAAGTTATAATAGCCATTATGTGCGTACTGATGGATGTCTGAATGCGCGACTTGCAGCCAAGATCTTGCGAAATCGATTAGCCACAAAACCGTCAACCGATTTTTGGGTTAGAGCAGCTGCTTACCATTCATGGACGCCATCTTTTAATGCGATATATCGCAATGGCACGGCGAAACAACCTGGTTTAGTTGCGTATGCACTTCAATGGAAAAACTGGCTTGAGAGAAAGGGGATAAATCCTAACTAATCAGCTAAATATATTTTTTAAGAAAAAAATTCCAGTTATGTAATGCGATATAATTTACCTATTCTTTACCCACTAAGGATTCAAAATGAACCTTAATACAACTTTAAAAAGTTTAGCTTTAACCTTATCCATGTCTGTTGTTGCTACTGCAGCTCAAGCCGATTTTGTTGGCAAAGTTGTACGTATTTCTGACGGCGACACTATCACCGTTTTAAACAACAACAATGAGCAGATCCGTGTTCGCTTCAACCAGATTGATGCACCAGAAAAGAGTCAAGCTTTTGGTCAGAAATCGCGTCAGAACATCAGTTTCTTGCATGAAACGATTGTGTATGTGCAAGAAAATAGTAAGGACCGCTACGGTCGTACTCTTGGTACCATTTTTCAGATGCGTACAAACCAAGTGCCTAACTTAAACATCGTGAATAGTGTTAACTATAAGCAAGTTAAAGATGGCTATGCATGGGCTTATCGTGAATATCTCAAAGATAAAATTATTTTGAGTGCTGAAAGCAACGCACGTTCTCAACGCCTTGGTTTATGGGCTGATCCAAACCCTGTTTATCCAAGCCAGTACCGTCACAATAAGTAATATGATGAACGGTGAATTAAATACCGCTAAAGCAGTAGCGGTATTAAATAAATATGTACTGCAACAACAATGTGGTAATCGTATGGAACTGCAGTTCTTCAGTGAAGAACTGCAAGCTCAGATTGAAGCTCTCAGCTTGGCTTCTGTACAAAATGAGTTGGTTACTCAGTTGGCAAATTTGGGAAAATGTCTTTGTGATGAAAAGTTGGTGAATTGTTCAGCCAACGCAAATTACTCAGAAGTGGCAATAGATTTCCTTGAAATGCACTTAGAGTCGCTGGAAGGGCGACAGTTCAAAGAAGGTTTTATATGACATCTATTGTCATATCCACGGAATCCAATTAATCACCAAAACAGAACAAGCCACTAAGCTATTTAGTGGTTTTTAATGGGTTAAATTAAATATTTTCATCATTCTTATAGATATAAAATAAATAGTTGATAATAGGTTATTAACTTTAAACCTATAATTGTGATTTTTATGCCTTTACTCGATTGGGTTAATCGTAACCAAGCCGAAGAAACAGCAAGCCAAGTTCCATTCCATTGTGATTTGACAACACAAACGTAAACTGGACATTAAAGTCCTAAACTTTAACAATATAGTTGTAAACAAAGAGAGATTAAAAAAAATGTCAAATTTTACATTTGATCCTGAAATTTTTGTGGTCATCCATTTTTACTTACCATAGACATATAAACTTACATGTTTTTATTGGAAAAAAATTAAACCAAATGGTATAAAAAATAAAAATCAAAAATAGGGTAATAAAATGAAAGTTAAAATTTTTCTTGGCTTAATAAGCTTTATTTCTGCCTCACCTTATGCTGCTACAGTTCCAGCAGAAGCATTCAGCCGTGCCAATTGTGAAGCATATATTCCAAGTTTTGGATATGGTTGGTATAACGAATCTATTTCTTATGATGCTTTAACAGGTGTACATAAAAATCTATATGCAAAAACAGATCAAAAAGCTACTAATGGTAACCAACGAACAGATAATTCAAGTAACCCAAGTGGGTATCGTGTTAGAGCAGGGTTTGTTGATCCTAAAAGTGATAAAAGATTTTGGAATGTATCCGGTACACACTATGAAACCCTAGATAATGGGCGAGCTGTTTCTCAATACACATCTGCAAAAGATTGCAATTTTAAATTTGGGCAGTTTTTATAAAATCTTATGAAAAAGAATAAAATTCTATTAATAGTTCTTGTGGTTGGTATTATTGTTTTAGGTATTGTAATTTTTATAAAATCTCAAGCAGTTACAGAAACAAAAAGATTGGGTAACGGTGAAAATACCAACCATAATGAAACGAGTTCATCTTCCGAACCATCTATTCAAAATACAAATCAAAATACAGAATTATCGAATACAAATCAAAGTTCGTTAGCTAAAAATCAAAATGATGAATCATTTATATTTAATTCTGATTTAAAAGCTTTAAGAGAAAAATATCCTGATGGTGTCATATATACTAAATTATCAGAAGCTAAGCTAAGCAAAGCTCAAAAAGACGATTTAGCAAAAAATTTCGACAATTTAAATCGTTATGGAAGCTTTAGTGGTGGAAAGATTACTAATGAATTTTCTAACTTAGATAAAAAAAGAGCTGCATTAAAAGAAGAAAAACCTTTAGATTTTAAACCAATAAATACAGATGGTTTAGTTCCAGATTTAAAACTATCAGGAAAGTGGTATTCTGGTGCAATAAATGAAGGAAAATACAACTCCCTTTATCGGTTATATGAAAACCAAGATGGTAGTACTAAATTTGAAATAACCGAAATGTATTTGAATCCAAATAACAGTGCTATTGTAGAAGTTTTCCAAGAAAGTTTAAATCATAATGTAAACAATGTTCCAATGACTATTGAAACATTGAGAAATGAAAATGGGCAAGACATTTATAATGTTCACTTCAATTATAATAATAGATATTATTCGTTATCTACGGAAAACATGAACCGTACACAAGTAGAAAATATCATTAATCAAATAACTAAATAAGTTAAAATCTAGGTGAAAAACTCCTATCATTTTTACGTTGTTGCCCCAGTTGCAACTCTCTACGTCTGTCCAACTCATCTAAAGCCTTGAAGATATTTGTTTGATCAAACCCTCGAATTTTTCGTGATACTGTTGCACTGAGTCTAGTTTCCTTTGAAGAAATTTTACCAATTTGGAAAGGCTAGGTTTACAACTATATTGTAAAAAACCGCTATTTTTCTAAACTGAAAAATCCATTGAGTTTAGAACTGTAATGTAGATTTATTCAATTAGATTTGATGTAAGTTGTTGATTTTACATTTTGCCAGTTTAAGACATTAATGTAAAAAGACATCCATCTCTCTGGTAAGGACTATTTTTATCCAGACTTTGTTGCTGAGTTGGATGATGGATCTATATTCGTTCTTGAGTATAAAGGTAGTCACTTAGATAGTGCCGATGATGCGAGAGTTAAAGATGCTATTGGTAGACAGTGGGCTAAAGATAGCCAGGGTAAGCGTATTTTTCTTATGGCGACAAAACTAGATAAAAACGGACGTAGTTTGGAAGATCAAATTAACCATGCTTTAGCAAGATAGATATATACCCACTAAAAAAGCCCCGATATTCGGGGCTTTTTCATATCTGCTTTTACATATCGAACGACTGTCCACGTTCGTTAGTTTTGTTTAAATTCTGCGGTTCTATACCATACAGCTTTAGACCATCACCTAGAACGAGATCATCTACACGCTTTTCAAAACGAGTAAAGAAATCGTTCAGTCTTTGGAAGACTGGTGGTTCATCTAATAGTTTGGCCATGTTGTTTAATGTTTTACTTAGACCGTTCACAAGATTGAACTTTTGTTGACGGTCCAAAGACAAGCTGTTCGATGTATCTAAAAGGGTGGTGAGGCTTTCTTGAACCTTTTGATAGTTTTGATCATTGGTTACATTACTGACAATCAAATGCACTACTTTGTTTTTGATCTTCAATGTATCCAGATTCAATTGATCAAATGCAATGGTCCTATCAGTAAGATTTTCTCTAAATGTTTTGAGATTCTGCCACTCTGGATGTGCAGCCTCTAAATCAGATAAAACTTTCATGATTGACGCACGGTATTCGCTATCAGACGCACTAATCACAAAAAGTTCAGGATACGACCGCTTCTTAGAAACTTCTTCCTGAGCTTTATTGAGCTTATCTTCAGCGACAGCAATTGAACCCTCAACATCGGCATTACTAATACCAGCTTCATGAATTAACTTTCTAGCTTTATACATTTCTGCTGAATGAAGCCAAAAAGCGGTAAAGATAGCTGACTTAGCGTAGCTTTGATGATCGATACCTTGCTGAAGGTTTTGTTCGGGAATGGTCGAACGATCCACACTCTGCAATTTAACTGTATCTTTGTTGATGTCCTTGGATACATCAATATGTACTTTGGTATTTTGCATGCTATCCATACTTGGGTTTGTGCTAGTGGTTGGTTCTTTGGCACCCATTTTCTCGAATTCAATATCACCGGCTTTAATCTTTTGATGGCCATCTGCAGTAGCGACAACTTTCAAAACATCATTTTGAACTTTGGTGACATCAATTTCAGAAAGGATCTCCATGTAAGACTTAATGCCCTCAAGAGTCATGACGGGCGAAGATACGGGTGCCGTAGCGGTTGGAGTTGATTTATCATCAAATGCTTTATCAAATGACGGCGGTTGGTACTTTGGTTTTGCATAGGATTTCGTGCTACCTGTACCAGCTGGTCCATCATAGTTAGCTTTTGATAGATCTTGTTTACGCTTTTCAATATTTGCGTTGTAATTTTCAATATTTGCTTGGTTTTTAGCTCGTATGTTCTGCAATTCCAGATATTTTTCATCTGATTGTGCAATCACAATGCCGTAATTCGGTTGGTATTCTTTATTAGGGAACTTGGCTGCATAAGCTTCGCGTTGACGGTTGTAGCGGTTAATTGCATACGCAACTTCAGGGATCTTGTTGTCTATACGTTTGACGGCGTTATTTAGTTCTTTTGCCAACTCTGCACCTAAACGTTCAACACCTAAATATTGACGAGCATCATCCCAATCAGAAACAGATAATTTATTTTGGAAAACTGGGGGCAGGGTGATACGTGTTTTTTCATGTTTGCTCACATCACCTAACACACCACTTAATGAAAAGTTGTGACAAGCTTCTTGTAAGCCAGGATTCAAACCAGACTCAAGCGTTTGGCCAGCATCGTTATCATAACCAACAAATATATTGGCTTCAGGATTGATGCTGCGGATAAGCTCAGCAACACTTGAGATATTGGATTTACTGTATGACGCTAAAACTTGTGTGTTTTCTGCAGTAAAACCCTCACCCAATAAACCAAGCTCTAAACCGGCATCCAACGCCTTACGTGCGCTGATCGCTGTTGCCCAACCCTCCTTGATCAAATAGTTCTTTGCATTCGGGTTAAAGACTTCATAGCCAACATCAGGATTTTTGCTAACAGGCAAGAATGCATCTTTCGTTTTGGCTTTATCAAAAAAGTACTTGCCCTTATGCAGTACTTCTTCAAGCTTGTTGGTTTCCTTGTTGCGCTTTTTTTGGCGATGGTGGGTGATACGCTGTAAATTGACGACTTTGTTATTAGTGTCAATTAACGGTGCAAGAATGACAGCTCTGCTTTTACGTAAATCAAAGCCTTTTTTCTTTTCGCCCTCAATCTCAGGTTCAAAGTTGATGAAATGCTTTTGATACGCTAATACATTCTCTACTGTTTCAACGAGAAGCTGTTGATTGGTAGCTGATTCAGGAAGTTCACGCTTTACTGCTTCAATGGCTTCATCACGGGTAAAGTTATCTTTACGCATGATTTTAGCGCCGTATGGCTCTAGGTTCTTTTCAACCATATACGGCATTTGTCGAATGTCGCGTTTAAAGGTCTGAATGCTTCCAGTTTTATTATTAAAAAATGAATCGTCAATAACTTTACCAGCACGTTGCCACTCAATACGGATAGCGATTTGTGCAGCTAAGAGCTCTTTTTCTTGTTGAAGTAGATGCTTCTTTTGAGCTTCTTCAAACTCACGTACACGGCGATCAACATCTTCTTTACTTGGTGGTTTGTAGTTAGGGTTTGAATCTCGTTGAGGCTTGATTACGTTCTTATAGTGGTCAGCAAAAGCAATTGAGATTTCAATGTCAGTTACACCAAAGCGGTGTCCTTTGAGCACTGGCCAGTATTCACCAGTATCACGGTTCATGTTTGGATAGATCCAATACATCCCTCGTGGTTTGACATTATTGCTACTTGATTTACTAGGGTTATCTGATTCGGTGAGGCAAGGCACTTTTTCATCAAATACGGTCACGAATTGATATTTACCAGATGACTTGAATACGAATCCGTAGTTTCGCTCCAGTTCTTCTTGGAAAAACTGAAACATCGTATTTAAATCACAATTATGTCGGGCGTTCGGTACTTTCTCAGCCATAACAATTCCAACTTCTAATATATATTCAGGTGCAATGTGCTACCCAGGTTGCATAGGACTATTAATCATATGCTTAAGAAAATTTATACTTTTAGTATATACCGATTCTAAAAACATTTCTGTTTAATCTTTAATATAAGCTATGTCTAATAAAGGTTTAAAGAAAAATTAAAAGTTTTAATTTATTATTTTAATAAAAAGGTCTAAGCCCTCAATGTTATAATTTACAGACAATAAATAGGTTATGAATGACCACTTATTTAGGGTTAAATTACTTTTATTAATTTGAGGTTTATATGTCAAAACAGTTTTTTTCGGGTTCTGTTGTAATCAATGGCAACGCCAATGTATACAGTTCAGGTTCAAACAAACAAATCGTTGGAAGTGGAAAACCAGTGACTAAGCAAGTACCTGTAAGCCCATTTAACGAAATCTGTATGAATGGTCCAATGAGTCTGAAGTTTTTTGCTTCAAGTGATTCTAAAATGGAAATTACTGCAGACGATAATATTGTGGATCTTATTAGTGCTACTTTTCAGGGTGGTGTATTGGTTTTAGCTATTCAGGACAATGTGAGTTTTAGTACTCGTTCACCGTTAGAAGTATCGATCACTTACCCAACTTTAAAAGCTATTGATTTAAAAGGTTCAGGCAATATCCAGATCTTAAATCTAAATGAAGATAAATTTACCGCAAGTATTAGTGGATCTGGAAATATGGATTTAGACGGTACCATTGAACACTGTGTCTTATCTTTGAAAGGATCAGGCAATTTTGATGCGTTACCACTGAAAAGCACCAATTTAGAAGTGGCGCTATCTGGTTCAGGCAATATCTTTTGTACAGCTATCAATTCAGCTCAAGTACAGCTTTCAGGCTCAGGCAACGTTAAAGTTTATGGAAACCCAATCCATAAGACACAAAACCGAACTGGCTCAGGACAAATTAGTTTTAAATAGGTCGATAAACCTAGTTCAATGAAAGTTTAGAGAAAAATAAACCCCAAAAGTTTGCTACCTTTGGGGGGCTATGTTTGACATTCAAATTATCGAAATAAAAATATTATTAATGAAGTTTTCGGACCATTCAGGATCGTTCGATTTACTCAAAATATCTTTGAGCCAAACCTTTAATGTTTCAATTGGATAATCTGCATTTTTGTATAAGTTAATCACGGTGATAATCTGTTGATTCAGTGCTGTTGTTGAATCATTACGTGCGATCATTTCTACAAGTTTTGTGTAGGCCTGAAGGAGTTCTGGTTCTTCAGCTCCAGTGACTTTACGGGGTTGCTTGCTAATCTGGCCAAGAATCTCAATAAATTGTTCTTTGACCAGCTCAATCGGGTGGATCTGACTAAATCCCTGTTGAGTCAGTAAGGCGTATGCGCGTAAAACCAAGCTAAACCAATTCTTTTTGGTCATGCTATCAGGATAGAGGCCTATATCATCCAACTGTTGTTTGATGCCAAAGAATAGGGCACTGATAGAGTAGTTCGGGTTAACCGTGCTTTGAATTGCAGTCGTCCACACGGCATTTTGCATTTTATGACGTATAACATCACGCGTGTAATCAACGCCGTATAAACATTTAAAATCGTTCCAGTCACTTAGATCTAACTGTTCTTCAGTAAATTCAGGTCCAATCATGGCTGCGTTTACAGCTCGGCATGCTTCTGTTGCGTAATAGATACCGGGATTGCGCTTTATTTTGCTTTCTAATGCTGTTTTATGGTCATTATCATTGAAGATATAGAAGCGTGAAAACGGGAATTCGGCACGGAAATCACGTACTACATTCATGATGTTGCCAGCCACGTACACGACAATGACTGGAATAGAGTATTGAATTGATTCTGCAATTGCTTCACCAGTGGCGTAGCCCTCACAAAAGATTATCCGATCTTGGTTCCATGCATCCAATGGATCTTTATATAAGATTTTGAAAGCGCCGTTTGCAAGTACACCACGTAATGTAAACTTATCTTCACCACGCTTGTTTTTGTGTTCAGCGATGGTCTGAAGGAAAATGATTTGATTTTTGATGTTTTGCCCCTCAACTAAAAGCTTGTTCTGACGTAGCGACTGTTGATCTAGATCTGGTTGCAGATCAATAATACGGTTCAGAATAATGGTGTTGTTCTTGTGTTGAGGGTAGTACTGGCTGACATAATCAATCAGCTCATTTTTAGTGAAGTTGCTTGGATTGTACAATCTAGCATGACTGAAGCTAATCTGCTTTTTCACATTGTAGTTGTGTGGACGGTTTGGCAAGGGTAGGCTTCTGGCCCATTCAAAACCCATATAGATTTGAGCCAATATCTCTTGGTCTTTTTTGTTTTTCTCAGCACTTTTGCATGAGTTTAAGAAGCGTTTAAGATCTTCTTCTTGCTGTTCCTTGGTATATACGGTGTCACCAGGTTGCAGATCCATTTCTTGAATGTATTCATACAAGCTGTAAGTGAAGTTTGCACCGCCAGCATGAAACCAACCATAAGACATACGTGCGTTATCTAGATCTACAAGATACCAGGCCGTTTTTTTCTTATTTTTTGTGGCGTCATTGTGGTGATTGGTTCTGAGGTAAATACGTTTAGAGCTTCGTTCAAGCTGAAAGTCACTCTCACGATCAAATACAATGCCCTCATTTTCAAGATGCGATCTAAATATTTTAGATAGCGTACCAATATCGATACCATACTTGATCATGAGGGGGTTCATAAATAAAGAAACTCACTTATAAATATTTTATAACCAGCGGTTGAGCGACTACATATTTTGATGGGTTGTTAGTTTGCAACGTGATTTCATGAGCGTAATGCCATGCCTTAGTGATACGGTTTAGGATGACACTTTCAAGGTCGTCTTCTAAGAATTCGTAAAGATTAAATCGCACGTTGTTTAAGATCAGTTTTTTATAACCTTTCACAAGGGTATTTAAAAAATTCTGGGATTGGTCCATAAAGGCGTTAACGTCAGCATCATAACTTATTGTTTTATTCACGACTGCATTATAAAAGTACTGCTCAGAATCAATTTTAATAATATGCATCTGCTCTAAGAATGACTCTAAATAAGCTGGATGCATATTTTTACTTAAAAACTTACAGATCCGCTTATTCTTGTTGTCGTTAAAATAGATGTATTTAGAGGTTAGCTCAGCATTAATCACTGTGACATATTCGCCGTCCACACGAAACTTCACGGTATTATTGTTGGTGAACTGCAGCATTAATTCTGTGAAGATATAGCTATCTAACGTTTTTTCATGCTTAAACGTCTGCTTGTCCAAGAAATTACTGTTGTACTGAAGATCTGCAACATTGGCATAGCTTTGAACGAATTGAGCGATGTCATTGTGCATGTTTTGGGTGTCTAGATCCGATACTTCAGTTGAAACCGATTGAAAGGCACTATTTTTATAAAGATGCCCCAATAATTCTGTTTGATTATAGTTTTTAGGTTTAACTTTCAAGCCAACAGTAAACTCGTCTTGCTCATAATTCCCTTTAATTAGATTGCTTAAATAACTTTCAGCTTCTTGAAAAGATACGTTTCCAAGGTTGTCTAAAAATGATTTTAAGGAAGTGCCATCTAATCGTACTGCAACATGAGATATAAATGATGGATCGAACTCGAAACGCATAATACTTCATTGATTGAAATGGGTATTAAAATTATATAACAGGTTTAAGGAAAAAAGAATGAAAACCTTTAAGTATTATTACCATAAAAGTAATTTTGAATTGATTTAATAAGTTTAGTTTCGGTTTCTTGAGTATATAAACTACCTGAAATTAGTTTTAAGCCAGTATCAGTTTTAAGCCAATGTAGTGTATTAAAATGGTCATTAGCGATATGGCTACTCTTGTGCATGCGCGACACAAAACCAGTGTTCAGACCAGTATCAAACAGGCGTGGACAACTTGGTGCGTGGACATGATAGAGGACTTCACGGCGTTGATTGCTAGAGGGTGATTTACCTACGCCACGGCGTACTGGCATACCTTTGTGCTTTCTATAACTATTGAGAAATGAATCAATCGTATCGTTATACGTGGGTTGCATCAGGTAGCCACGGTGATTGTAGATGTCAGTTTTAGGATGAATAGAGAAATTAAATAAGCTAAGCATTTTACCAAGTAAGATTAATAGCTCAGGACTACCTTTAAGGTTGGTACCAATCAAACTATCTTTAATGGTTTTAATAGTATCCGTGCGATACTCTAAAACCACATAGTCCCCCCAATTAGAGGTTAAGCTTAAAGGATCTTCATCAGATATGTTGGCTTCAGTATCTTCATAGCAAAACACGATGATCAGTACTTTAACGTTGTTTCCGTTAAACAAAACTTCGTTTTGATGCGCGAAAAAACCATATAAAGGTTTGTCGTTGTGTCCTAGACCTGGTGTATGAATAAAGTTGGTCCACTGAAAGTAGTAATTCAGCAAATGACCATCGACATAGCGACCGTTTTCATCATTCAATAGGGTGCGATATACATCATTTTCAAGCTTTAGCACGGGTTGGCTGTACCGCCAAGCGCTCAACGCTGCAGTCGTAAATGCAAAGTCATAAAAGTTAAACTCAGGGTTCATATTTTTATAGAACAATGCATAAGGCTGTAACACACTTTCCCATACCTGTAATGGGATAAAGATGTTGGAACCCCACTTAGGAATCTCCGCAAAATAACCAGTGCCATAGGTATGATTTACGTTATCCCAAAACAGGCGTTCTAGCTGTTTATAGTCTGGAATGTCTTCGCTTTTAACCAATGATGCTGTACATAATGCTAACTTTTTCTCCAGTGCCAATAATTGACTGACAGGAGGGTATAAGCGACCAGCTTTTTGCGTAAAAACTTCCGCATTCAACTTTGATATAACATCAGCAAAGATTGAATCTTTCACTATACTGGTCTTCCATAAAAGGTGTGTGAGGGTGGCTAATTAGTATAAGGCATTCTAACAAGTTGTATGTATTCTATAAGGCGTAAAACTCTAAAAAGTTGATTATATATATCAGTTTTTAAAGCATTCACATTTCATACATAATTCTAACCTTGCTCAAATATAACATCATATTGTTTGCGATTTCTAAACAACAGTTTAACTAATCTGCAATATATCAGGGTAGAGCTGAGTATAGGGCTTAATCATTACTTTTGTTCAGCATGAGATAATAGTTTGTGGAATTTCCGTGAATATGATTAAAAAAGCTTTAAAACTTATTAGAGATCGGTTATATTACGAATCAAGGGATATTACCCTATTTAATAAACTATTAGACTGAGATTGTTCTAATAGTTTTTTTTTGCCCTTTTTTTGACATTTCCTGTTTTTTCTTCTATAGCTTCTGCTATATTTCTCCATATTTTACTCTATTTTTCGTTATTTTGATTAATTTTTAATCAATGTTAAAAGCTTAAATAATCAGCAACTTAGCCATTTATACCCACTACTATCCACAAAAACCTGTGCATAAAAAAACCAAATATTAAATCCCAAAATGGAATTTCTTCAATTTTAAGCTATAATTATGCTCATAGTTTTAATCATTGTAGTGGACTTAGTTATGAGCCATGTAGACCAAATAGAAACGATTAAAATTACTAACCGCGAAATCGGAATATTGCCTAACAATGTGCCAGTAGTAGATCAGTTTTTGAATAACTACCGCACACATAAAGCATCAACGACTCATTCAGTGGCTAGTAATTCACCTTTAATGAACATTACCAATTCAATGCATGTGCATCGAGTAGAAGATTCCCCCTATACTCAACCTATTCGTAAACTTCATTAGAAATAAAAAAAGCAGCGATTTCGCTGCTTTTTTATTGCCTATTGGATTTCTTTAGTGCTGATCCATATAGCTTTGAGTGAGCTTCTTACGCACGTAATTCTCTTTGAGCTGTATGCCAATACCAATAATTATTATAGGTAAAATGGCTAGGGCAAAAAGAATGCAGATCGAATCAAAAATTGGCCTGGGCATATGAGCGCATTATTGCGGATTCGCATTGGTTAATTCCTCCAGTGTTGGTGGTTTTGTGGCGACTGGTTCATTTGCTGGTACTTCAGGTGATACTTCTGGTATTGAACTTGGTTCTTGTTGTGGATCTAACTTGTCTTCATAAGACTCTTGTGGAAGGCTATTGCTTGCAACAAAGTTATCTAGAATATCCTGAGCCTTATATGCCTTATTGCATTCGTCATTTGAGGCGTACATTTCTTTTTGTACGCTATCGTCTAAATACTTTTCTCGGCCATCACTAACATCATCGCTATAATAACCAGCTTTCTTAGCAGAATCTATGTAAATGGAATAACAAATATTTAAAACATTACTACGCTCGTAATCATGTTTGTAATACCAGTCAATACTACGTTCCTTTGCATCGGTTTTCGTATCTTCAAGGTATTGATCTAAGCGTTTTTCTTGTGGCGTAGACGAACACCCGATGATTAACAATGAGGTGCTTAAAACTATAAGTTTTTTAATCATGGTTTTAGCTTAAAACAAACGATACCTTTATAGTACAACATTAATTCGTTAAATAATATTTTTGGAATTTTAATTTGTGACGGTTAAACAGTGTATTTTCAAACAATTAAACCGTTTTTTCCCATAATTTTAGATAAATATTGTTGTCTTTTTGCGCGTAGATTATTGAAAACAGAAAGTAATCTAACCACTTGAAATGTTCATCCAACTAAAGATTAAGAAATAAGCCCTTAAAAGTGTTTGTTTATCAACCCTTAAACCTATTTAAACATTTTAAAATTGTATATACTAAAACCATTACTAGATTAACTTCAGTAATTATTACTAAAGAAAGTTAAAAATTGGATGAATTTTAATGAGTAGTTTGTTCATAGTAGAGTCACCCGGAAAGGTCGAAAAAATTCAACATATCTTGGATGACCTGTATCCGCACGAATTCGTTGTACGCGCTTCAGTTGGCCATGTATGTGATTTACCTAATCATGAGATCGGTTTTTCATATCCAGCCTTTGTTCCTAAATACGAAATATCTCAAAATAAAACACGCGTTGTTCAAGAATTAAGACAGGCTGCTAAAAATGCAGATACGGTTTTCCTCGCAACTGACTTGGACCGTGAAGGTGAAGCCATTGCATATCACTTAAAACGTATCCTGAACTTATCTGACGATCAGTATATTCGCGTCAAATATAACGCTATTGATAAAACTACGATCGCTAATGCACTTCAAAATGGTGAAGAGCTGGATCAAGGTATGGTGGCATCTCAAGAAACACGCCGTTTCCTTGACCGTATGATCGGTTTTTACTTGTATGAGCCAATTTCAAATATTTTAAAAGGCAAATTTCCTGTTGGCCGTGTTCAATCTGCCGTACTCGTTGTGCTTGGTGATTTAGAAGATCTACTGAAAAACTTCAAATCACATGAACATTACAACCTTGAAGTAACTCTAAAACAAGGTTGGGCTGCGAAATGGGATTTTTCTAAGTGGCTTAATCCTGAAATGAAGGATGTGCACAATAACCAGTGGTTAGATAAAGCTTCAATTACCCGTCTACAAAGCGAAATTGATAAAAAAGACTTAACCATTACCAGTGTTGAAACTAAGCCATCTTTCCGTAGTGCTCCAGCGCCGTTTATTACTGTTGATCTGCAAGCTGCAGCTGCAGCGCGTCTTGGTTTGGATCTAAAACAAACTATGGAAGCAGCGCAAAAGTTATATGAAGGTGGTTATATCACTTACCATCGTACTGATGCTGCCGTAATTTCGCCTGAGGGCATGCAAGCTCTAGAAGCTTTTGGTGAGAGAGAGGGCATTGCGATTATCGGCAATAAAGCCAAATCTCGCGATGGTGCTCAAGAAGCACATGAATGTATTCGTCCTAGTGACTTCTTTACCTTTGAAGCTGGTGAGGACAAAGTTCAAAAGGATCTATACCGTCTAATCTGGTTGCGTACTGTTGCATCGCAAATGGCTCCAGCTGAATACGAAGTTAAATCCGTTGTAGGTGTCTATAAAGATGTCACGCTCAATGTAGATGGTGAAAGCATTACTAAAGATGCTGAATTCAAGGCTTCTAGCCGTATCTTAAAAGAAGATGGCTGGTTGGGTTTATTGAAGACCTACAGTATTGATGAAAATGCACTTGAATACGTGGACGGTGAAGAAGATTCAGAAAAAGAACCTGAACATACGCTACCTATGGATATTGAGGTCGGTCAAAACCACAATGTTATTGCTGGTAAAGTTATCGCGACCAAAACCAAACCACGTTCACGCTACACCGTACCATCATTGGTCAAATTACTTGAGAAAAAAGGAATTGGTCGTCCTAGTACTTATCAATCAATCTTTGAGCGTTTAATCAAGCACGGCTATATCAAGGTTGTTAAAAAGAAAATTGAAGTTACACCGCATGGATTGACCTTGATTCAAAACATTAGAGGTAAGTTTAGTTTTGCAGATCCGCTTTACACCAAAGAAATTGAAGAAACACTGGATCTAATCGCTACTGGTGATGCCGATTACAAACAAGAACTCCAAAAGTTCCATTTAGGGATTGAAAGTGAATTAGGAGAGTTCTCAAAACATTGGCTTGATTCATTTCCTGTCTACAAATGTAATAACTGTGATGACGGACGCATGTTGCCGAAAATCGGTACCAATCGCGACAAAACAACATCGGTCTACTGGTCATGTAATTCATGCAAAAGTTCAGCGCCAAACAGAAATGTTGATGGTAAAGATGAACCGGGTAAGCCAACTGTACGTGAGCCAACTACTCATTTATGTTTATGTGGCAAAACACTGACTCAGGTTACAACTGATAAATCTGTATTTTTTGAGTGCTCTCAACGTGCGTTCGTAGATGGCACCTGTAAAGAAACATACCGTTCTACAAATGACGAAAGCGGTAACTTGGTTCCTGATTTTGACGAATATCGCCGTAACCATACATACAAATGTCAGCTTGAAGGGTGTGGCGGTTGGTTGCGTGAGTTAAAAGGTATTTCAACTTCTTCAGGTAAGCCGTATCACTTCTTTTCTTGTGAAAAATCCAATCCAAACCTGAAAGGCAAAAAATGTAAGTCGGGTCCATTAGAGGTGTTCCCTGATGGTAGTCCTAACTACGAGCCAAGATTCCAAGTGACCAAAACAGAGTATCCATGTATCTGTAAAAAGCCTCTTGTACATACCAAGTACCGCAAAGAACCTGGTGTTTACGAAGAGCGATACAGTTGTGAAGCTGCATCATGTAAACGTTATTTCGACATATTGCCAGATGGATCACCAGATACCCAACTTACAAAATCTCGCACTGGCAACGAAGCCAAGTGTTTTGAGTGTGGTCAGACCATGATTCAGTCTGCATTTAATTTACGTGGTGAACGTAAGTTTAAATGGGATTGCTTTAGCTGTGGTGCAAGTGGATACGACAACAACGGTGAGCCAGTTCAACGTGGCAAAAAGAAAGCCAAGTCTAAATCGACCTCTACAAAAGCTAAATCAAGTAAATAATTGAATAGGTGAATAAATGAGTAATCACGAACCAGATGATATGGACAACATCGGGAAGGAAGCTGAAGAAGCGCTCAAAACCCAACCCGATGATGAACATGTAAGTGAGCCTGAACAGCCAGCCAAAACAGCAAAGAAGGGCAAAAAAGTAGACATTGATGAAAACTTTTTTGCTAAGCATAAAAAGCTAATCTTGATTGGCGGTGGTGTTCTTTTCTTTTTGTTATTTGCTGTGGTTATTTTTGGCAATCAAAACATCGAGGTTGAACGTCCACAACAAAGCGATGTTGAACTTGAAGCTCGACTGCAGAGTGAAGTTGCAAGACGAGTAAAAGAAGAAAGTATGAAATTGGCTGCTCAGCGCAATGAAATTATCGACCGTATTAGTCGTAACTTTGACTGTAACGCACCACAAGTATTCTGTCATGCACAAGATACGTCAGAACCGTATTCAACTGTCGTTTCTAGTTTGCAGAACTTCCAATTTCAGCCAGATACGCCGTATGAAGTTTACATTGAAGTCTACCCCTTGAAAGTGGATGCCCAAAACCCACAATCAAGTCAGCGTAAAGGAAGTGTTTGTAGCCCGAACAACGTGCACCTTTTCTTATGCCAAAAAATCGTAATGAAAAATCCTGCGCTTATGGCCAATCAGATCCGCGAACTATATGCGCTGCTAACGCCGTCTATGACTTATCGCTTGCAGATCAGCAGTCGCCCAATTACGCCAAGCGACATCGATCTGACATTGATTTCTACCGAACTGGACAAAATGAATGCCGATTCTGCTACTGAACCTGAATTGGAGTGTGTACCGCCAGATCCTAAAAAAGATCCTGTTGCGTACAACTTATACGAAACAGGGGGCATGTCTTGTCAAGACATCATGAAGGACTTAGCTGCACGTAAGACAACTGCTCCAGCTGGTCAACCTGGTCAAGCTCAACAAAGCGGTGGTGAACAACCACAACTTCAACCGCAAAGTCCTGATGCATATGGTACGCCAGTAGCAACTCATTAAACATACTAATAAGAAACGGATTGATTTTGGTTAATCCGCTATTAATTGGCTTTTGGTTGAGAATACTAATTTAAGCATCTGTTTATCAAATAGATCTTAAAAAAAATGAAACAATAAAATGCAGATTTATTCTGCATTTTTTAATTTTCACATTACAATAGTTTAAATTCGCAACTTTTAAGCAACCGGGTACGCTATGAACAATCCAATCAAAATTCAAGATCTGCAAGTGGCAGATTTGCCGTCCACGTTTAAGCTGAAGAAAAAACATAAAGAAGAAGTTTTTCTGAAGTACAAAGAGTTGAATGAGGCACTATTCAAAGTAGGGTACATTCCAGTGACGTTCTCAGACTTTGTGCATGCACTTATAGAAACTGGTGTAAAGGGATTTTCTGTCGAAGAATATGTCAACGCTCAATTAAACTCTTAATTTTAGAAGTCTAATTATTTTTTTGATGTCAAAAAAAGTGGACCACATTCGTAATCCACTCCTTTATTTTTTTAACGATTAACTTTCTTTTTTGGTACCACACTGAGGGCAAAACAGCATATTGTCCTGAAGTGGTTCACCACATTTCACACAAAACATATTCTTTTTCGGTTTGATGATCACGGGTACTTGATCTGATAGATCCTGACTGTGTGTTTCAGGGTTATTCATCAATCCAAGATGTGTACCATGTGTTCTTGGTGAGCTTTTATTAATTGCGCTATTCATCTGGTTCATAGATGACATGCGGTTAATATCTGCTTCAGACGTTGGGGCAACCACAATGCTTTGGCTTTTGGCAAAGTCGGTTAAATGCTCTTTCAGTACAACAGCATCATCAGTACAAGCAGTCATGCTCAAGATCGCACGGTTTTGATATTTACCGAAGGTCGTTGTGCTAATTTCAGCGTACCAGACACGTAACGTCATGGTTTCAACATTGATGACTTCTTTTTGTGATTTCACGCTGTCGTCAAGGTAACGGCCAAAGTTAATTTGAGACAATTGATAGCTACCTTTAGCCTCAACCCATATTAGTTTTGATACAAAGTCAAAACGGCTCCATAGGTAATTACCGTGCTCAAAACAAAACTTCCCTAAGATCCACATCGATACACCAAAGAAACCATAAGTGAAGACGCTAAAATCCAGATAGCTTCCGTTATATAGACCTTTGGCAAAAATAGTCATTAAAACGACTGAAGCAATAAAACTTAACAATCCAAAACTATTGAGGATGGCTAACCAGCGATACTTTTCTTCTTTGAAGCATGAGCTCAATGTCATATCACGAAGGGTATTGATTGGCACTGGTTGAGTTTCTTCTAAGATCTCACCCTCAAAAGCACCGTTTTTACTGCTAGAGTTGATAACTGGCAACTGGCGTGAATAGATTCTGTTAGGAATAGCACTTTCCCAATTCTTTTGTAGATGGCGTTCAAGTTCATCAAACAATTGCATTGGTTGGCAATTCATACTCAAACTATCCTGAACGACTCCAGCACTGGCTTGTGGTGGCTGTTTTACCATTTGAGCAACCACGGCCAAGAAGAATATCGCAATCGCAATCAGCGCTGCAATTAACGTAAAAATGGCTTTATCCATGCTTGGCAACCAAATAGGCGCAACTGCATGTTGGGTAAGGATAGGTACCAATACAGGCCCAAGAATGGCAACTAAAACCAAACTAATGACCTTAGATAAACCAATTTCTTGTGCACCTGTGTTCGGATTAGCCATAGGACGCAATAAAACAATCAAAATAATGGCGTTGTAAACAATCCCAAGCCAAGCACCTGTATTGGGTGATGCACCCACATACGCGATTAGAGCACTCACTAAGGTAATCAGAAAAACAATCGCATTTTGAAATTGAGCTTCTGCAGCGTTACGGATGAATAATGGCGAAAAAATAAGATTAGGGAACAGTGAATATAGAATCCCGTTCACTGAGCCTTTTGGTTCTTCATAAATCAAAGCGCTTTGGCGTAGGATCTCTTTAATATCGGTTGCACCAGGATAAGCACCAGTTTCTTGAATGGATAACTCCTGTGCAAGTCCGGCTGGTTGATCACGACCAAAATAGAACTTTAGGTTTGATAAGCCTGTGGTCAGCAGTAGAGCGCCATAACTGAACATTGCTAGACCAACTATAAGCGGTGGTAGTGCAACAAATACACCGTTACTGAATAGACCTTTTGCACTGAAAATTAAGCTTAGGCCAGCCAGCATAAAAACGATGGCACCGATCACTTTAAAAATGTTTTCTATTCGGTAGGGATTGGGGAATTCAAACCGCTTATCTTGCGAGTTATATTCATATGCCATTTTTAATACTCCTTAACGCATTTATCTAATTACGTTTTAACTGGTTAATTATAACTAAGTCGTGGGGTATAATTTTTTTTTAGTTAAAATGAATCACTATTTAAGTTAAGTTTTAATAAGGGAATTTAAAAAGTATTTTAAAGGCGCATTAAAAAAGGGGATAACGAATCCCCTTTAAGATGTACCAAGCTTATGTGCTGTTATTTGTTTTGATCTGCTTGCTTTTGAGCATCTGCAGCTGCAGCGTTCAGCATAGAAGACATATCATTTTGCTCGTCCTCTTTTGGTGGATTTTGTTCTTCAGTTTTTTGATGTGCATCAAAATCGTAGCCCTCAACTTTTGAAGGTTTTTCATTATCGACATAAGCTTCACGCGCTGCTTGTAAGTCTGCAGATGGATCTACTTTGTCAATTTGTTCATCTGGTTGAATAGGTTTTGATTGAGATGTTGATTCTTCTTTTTTACTACAACCAACTAAAACCAAACCTACAGATAATAAGCCAGTTAATAATAGAGTTTTGAATGACATTTAATCGCCTCCAGCGAAACATAAGCAAAGGTATAGTCACATATACTTATAATGTATATACCAAAATTTAACTAAAACTAGTCCGTTGTATAACGTGACCTTTATAAAAACGGTTTAAGTATATACCAACTGCAAATTTTCTTGTTATCGGCTGAAAGCTAATAGAATAGGCTATCGCTTAACGACACTATGTAATGGCAAAAAAAACCACCTTTTCAGGTGGTTTCACTAGTTTAAAGATTAAATCTCTTTAAGATCTAGATTTTGTTCGCAATAACTACGTACTGCTTCTTTATCTGTAGGATCTAAACCCTTTTCAGTCATTTCTTCACGTAACCATTTGATTACTTGACCGCGACCAGCCCAACGTAAGCTGTTGTTTTCACGGTGAACCCATTCATGCGTAAGCTTACGTTTTTGACGTCTTACAGGTTCAACTTTTGTGGTTTCAATGTGGTTGTTTTTTAGATATTCGCTAAGTGTATGGATGTCCACAACACCATCGGCAGTAATTTTTTCTGAAATGATTGCATTAATGGCACTAACAGCATCGTGAAAAGCTTGGTTTTCTTTAACGACTAGTTGTTGTTGAAGCTCTTCAATATAAGTCTGAAGTTCAACAGGTGACATTTGAGCAACATTTTCTGGTTTTGATACATTTAACATGTCATTAGTTCCAGTATTGCGAGTTAAGTTGTTCATGATTAAACCTTTAGAAATATATTTGAAAATTAATTCAAAATATCTCTTACGACAAAACCATTTTTACACATTTACATTATTAAAATCAATTACAGTTAATCGTATTTATACCTAAATATACCTTGAAATGGTTTTTCTTATAACTTTTATGTCGGGAATTTCCTTAAACCTAATGACAGGAATGCCAGCACTCTTCAAAAGCAGGTCACGCCTTTTATCTTTATCCTGGGTATATTTATGATAATGCCCATCAAGCTCAATAGATAATATAGGATTGTAGTCTTCATCAACAATCAAATAGTCCACGTAAAGCCTAGAAAACTGATTTCGGGTACTTATGTTTTGCGTGGTCATAAAAGCACTCATGCTTACTTGCACCAAAATGTTGCGTGATGGAATGACCTGTTCTAGTGCATCAAGCATTATAATCTCGTCTTTTGTAAGGACTTTTTTAGATACAAGCTCCTGATTCTTTTGAGGCTTACGATAGCCTTTTTTTGAATTCTTTTTGGCTTTAGTTTTAGGTTTGCGTAATACGCCACATAAAGCAAAAACGAACTTATACACTATATAAAACAATAATGAATAAATTATGCATTTTAACAAAAAGGAATTTAAAATCGTTTCCATAAACCTAATACACAACAAATTTTAAAGGGTGCTTAAACTTCTTAAACATATTAGATAGTTTTAACGGTGATTGATACGAATTAACTAAAAATGTTTAAGGACTATTAGTGATGCAATGTTAAAAATAGTATAATCTTGTAAAGACAGCTTAGAGCCAGTTTAAGAAGTAAAACTGGTTCTCACAAATAACACCGACTATTTCACTGGAAAAGTTTAAAATGGTATTTAATAAACGTACTTTAGCTTTACTGATTGGTACAATCTCGCTATCAGCACACCTCTATGCCAATAACACAACCGTTAAAGTCTCACAAACTCCAATTGTATCATCTTCACCAATTCCATTAGTTAAAGCGAATGCAATTGAACAATACTATATCAATGTTAAACATCGCTTTAATGGTGCGGAATTTGAACAACCGCCTCGTAAAATTAAGAGCATTAAACTTAACTTGAATGTTATTAATAACGGGGAAGTGGTTTTAACGGCGCACGAAGCTGATAAATCCAAACTGGAAGACTATTTACAGCAAAACCCTAAAAACTCGGAACTATTGGCCAGTTACGTTGCTCGTATGATCAATTACAACCACGGCTATACGGTTCCTGAAAACAAGGGTAAATACAGTAAGTATGCAAGTACGACTGTATATGAAGCTCTTCTTGATGAATTGAACTATAACTTCGCAACTACGCCAGTAGTATCAGTAGATAGCTATGCAAGCCAACAACAGCTTGAAGCTGTTTATCTATACATCCTTTCTCGTTTAGATCCACAAGAAAAAGCGGTATTTTGGCAATTTGTGAACACATACAAAGTAGGGGATAAGATTGAGATCCCTGAAGGTACTGTAATAGCAGATGTCTTGAACACTTATAAAATCCAATTGAATTTTAAAGCGCCTTAATCACTAAACAGGTAAGGAATATTTACATCACTAAACAGGTATAAAAAAAGCCTACATTGTAGGCTTTAGTTCAGAATATTTTGTAATGTAGCAAAGCACCTAAGAAAGTAAGGAACGAGCCTACTATCAACAATTCATAACTTAAGTGTTTTTTTGCAAGACGTTTGCCTAATGGACCAATTTGGAATTTTGCCAGACCTATAAACAAAAAATGAGTTGCAATAAAAGGCATACCGATCAACAAAGTTTTTTTGCTCACCACAATCATATAGATTGAAAATAAGACTAGTAGAAGAAGTGCTGCACAAAAGATAAAATCCACTGATTTCTTGTTCATTACAGTATTCATTTATACTACCAACCTATTATTGGTAGTAATTTACAGATGTTATCTCTTTCTGTAAATTCCACTTTTTATTCATTCAACTCATCCTTAGATATACATAAACTTGCTCTACGAGTTTTTCTTAAAACTTAAGTTTTATTACTCATTCCGTATAGCCTTAAACTTTACTGAATTAAGTCGTCAACGGCTTCACCAAGGTAAATTGGATCGTATTGCTTATACAAATAGTTTTCCAGAATTGGTAAATCTGGTGCTAAAACCATTCGCGTAATTTTAGGACGATCTTCTTCAAGGTTAAGCTTCACATGTACGGCGAAGAAATCAATGTTGTTCGTGATGAAGTCATATTCTTTACGACCAGCACTTTTGAGTTGATCAACCATTTGCGAAAAGAAGCGGTTATTCGTAATAGAGCAATTCAAGAACTCTAACGCATCTTTTTCAGTAACATTAATTTCAATAATGTTATTGAGGAAGGCCAGCTCAGGTTTAATTAAGTTGCCGTTACGGTCTGCAGTTAGACATTTAGTAGAAAAGGTACCAATACCAGCCATACGACCATCATATTTCACAAAACCGTGCTCTTCAGATGCAACTAAGTTTGACGCATGAACGTATAGAGTAGGGTGGTGCCTTGTATTCCACTCTAAATCAATAACGTCAGTTTCATTTTCTGCATAGTGAGATTGTAAAAGGGATCTATTGAGGTTGGTATAGAGGACTTGATCAAGCTCTAATACTTTGCGGCGATATAGCTCAGCGAAGGCAATACCGTACTGAGATAAGATATTACATGTTGTATTGAAGCTATTGCAGTAAATCGCACGGTTATCGTTACCGCCGTCACGATCCTCACTGACCACAATTACATGGTTCCCTAAAACACCATTGATTTTATAAACCACAATTGAGCCTAATGCGAAGTTTTGGGTAAGTAGTTCTTCACCCTCAAATCGTACTGCCGTGCAGTTTTTAATATTTTCTGCGCTTAAAGGATAATTACCCGGTGTGATGGACCACAATGTTGAGACTGGTACAAATAGAGGCTCAATAGAACTACTTAAGTCAACTCGACCAATCGTGATGATGCTTGTGCCGTTAAAACTATCGCCCTTGTGTTCTGCAACGGCTGATGTTCCGATCGTACCTGGTATTTGTGCGTTCTCTGAAGCGCTATTATTTGGTACAACTGATTCTGTCATGAAACAACTCACTAAAAGTTTTGTCTTTGGTTAAAAATACCACATGATAAATAGTATTAAAACTTATACTAGTATTATAAGACGATCTTTAAGATTCATAAAGGTATATTTATGCTAAACCATAAAACCCAAGTTTGTTTTTTTAATAACCTGATTGGACGTTTTTATAAAAACTATTTGATCATAGGTGTTAAAACTTTAAACCTAGATTTTATTTTAGATGTTATTGAATTCCCGACATCAATTGAAGGCTTCAAAAAAGCACCTAAAGTATCAAAAATTAAAATACCTTTTACGCAACTTGCTCAGGATCTTCAACCACAAAATTACCTGGATTTAGTCCAATCTGATGCCAAAAATCTGTATCTGCAGATTGGGCAAGAAAGACGTTATATTCACGGCGAACAAACTAATTTTTCATATGCTACATCGGTGTTTCAGCAGATCGGTGATGATGAAGTGCGCCAGCTTGAGGCTTTGAACTTTGCACTGAAGCTCCAAAGCATTACTAATGGTATTCAGCAGCATACAACAGCGATTAAGACATATATCGAGCTAAAGCCTTTACGATATGCGTTTAGCTTAGATACGTTTATAAGTGCAACTGCAGATCTAGATCAACCTTTCGATACTCGTGAAGCGCTTTCTGGCCATATCGCTAACCATTGGGAAAAATGGGTTAAAGCAAATAATATCACCAGTGAAAGTTCTTATGATGCGGTGCTATTAAATGCCGATAAATTAATACTGATTCGAGTCGGTATTCACTCATTCTCAGTGAAGATTACAGACCTTGAAGTGGCTGACGGCATTATCTATGCTTCTCTTTGTGATTTAGAGCTCTTACAGGGGCTTCTACCAACGTTCTTTGATGGTATGCCTTGCCGTATTACTGCATATGCCGATATGAACATTCAATATGCTGTATCGCAATATAAGACTTGGCTATCAAGCCAAAACCTGAAGAAGATCCAGTACGTTCGCAAACAAGGTATTGAGAAGTACTTGCGTAAAAAATTAGAAGATGAAAGTGACTTAATCGGTAACGCGCAACTTGCCAAAACCCTAATGAATACCAGCTATACAGAACAAACAGTCTCATTTTTTTCTGACGCTTGGGGATTATCGTACGCAAACCATTTTGAGAAGAAAATTCGTCATGCTTTTGATCTGGTCATACAGGCTTTGGATCATGAAGGGATCTCATTAGAGCAGCTGCAGTTCATCAATAGCCTAACAAAAAGGGCAATTGAGAATGCTATTAACGAGATGCTGAGCAAGACTGGTTCGCCGTTAAACGTGGTACCAACACTCACTCAAGAATTACTGTTAATTTGCGATGAATTCAATGCCAAAAAACTCAACATATCAAGTGAGCTCTTGGATGCAATCACTCAGTTTGCAGAACAATATACAGTATCACCACTGTTGGCCATTAAGCGTGATAGCGCCGTGTATTTGCTGTATGAACCATTAGATGCCGATAATCAGTTAATTGATTATGAGTGGTTTTCTACTGCGGTATATACCAAAAATCAGTTTGTGCCTGAAGCCGATGAACAACATAAAACAAATGTAGCGGATCTTCTTAAATCGGTTGAAGTACTGCATGTATTCAAGCCGAATATCCTGTCGTGGACCAATGGCAAGGTATTTGAAACGCCAGAAGAAAAGAAAAATGCTTTTATGTTATGTCTCACACCTGAAGCATTTGAAAATCAAATAGAATTCTTACGCACTAAGAACGCAATACCAGGATATTTTAAAAACCTGATTACATCCTTAGGTGGTTTAAATACAGTGGCCACGGAACAAGATAAATACGGTGTATTTTTGATTGAGTCGATCGCTAAAAATTCGACTGGTTTTGCATATCAAGGACAACTCTTTCCTATCGATCAAAATGCCCAAATTGACTTAGATCAATGCTCAAATTTAACGCTTAATTCTAAACTACTACCAAAAAACTACCTGACCTTTAAAAGACTAATGAGATTAAGCGATAGTTTAACGAATGGCGTTAAATAGGTTTAAGGAATATTATTATTTTTACTTTAAGTTTAAATAGTGGTTTTTTAAATGCACAAAAATAAAGTATTATAGCTTCAAACTTAAAACCCTTTTTAAAGTTATACAGAGAATACTGAATGAAACTATTAAAAACTGCGATGGTGGGTATCCTTGGTACTGTATTAGCGCATACAGCTTTCGCATTTGAGGATGAAACTACCCCAACACCGAACTTTAAGGAAGCGTATGTAGGACTTTTAACGCCATCTAAAAGCTTTAATGTTGTTGCTGGTGGTCTTACACCTGAGATTAGCGAATACAAACTGTCTGATAGCTATTTTGAAAACAATTCAAATCAGCGTTATAAAGCGACAGCTCACCTTTACCAGCAAATGAATACTCAGCAACGTGCGATGTATATATTGCTTCAACATACAGCGTACTTAAACGATATTTTCTATCCTCAACGTAATCCGCTGACCAATCTGAACGTATCTGACGAACAATTAAATGTAGAGCCGGTACTTAAAAAGCTCCAGTCATTCCGTACTGATAATGGCCTGGTTGAAAAAGTTGTAGACCGTGAAACGATGCTCCAAGCATTAAAAGCACATTATGACTATTACATGCGTGACCAGTTCACCGTGCGTTTTTATGGCAAAAACCAAAATACCTTTACTTATGGCATAGATAACTTTTCAGGTTTAAAAATTCGTTCGGTAGAAGGGAATATTCGCATTGTCGATCGCAAAACAGGTACATTGTTGGGTGATTCAATGATTAAGTTAAACCACTGGATTCCATCTAACCGTGCCAGAGAGCGCCGTACTATTGATTTACCGTCTACCATGCCTGAATGGAAAGACGTAGACATTAAAGATCTTGCAATCAAATTCCAACCAACTGCAATCACAACCATGCAAGGTAAACGCATTGATATTAATAAGATCTATAAGTACAACACTGAAAAATTTAATTTCTAATGCATCAAGCGGTCTATCTCGACCGCTATTTTTTTTTGCTTCTGTACAATTATTAACCGTAGCCTAAGCAAAAGTTATAAGTTGCTTTTCCCACTAATCAAATTAAGGTTAAAACTATGAAAAAAGCTCTCCTATCAATTGCCACTGTAATCATGGTCGGGGGATGCTCAGAAGTGCCGAATGATATGTCGCATATCGATGTTTTTTCTTCCGATCGCTACCTATCAACTGCACATCAATTTAATAAGCTTGTTGATGATACGTTTAAGTATCCTTATTCAAAAATACCGTTTTTTCTAGTGACGAAAGGGTGGAGTGTTAGTGGTCCAAAAGAGCCAGTATCGCAAATTGTATATAGTTGCTTAACTTCTAATGAGGTGGAATTGGTGACAAAAATCAAGCCATTCATGCCCGAAGTGACCTACATCAAAACACCTGAAAACCAGGTGAAAAATTGCATCATTAAACATTCAAATGACTCAATTAATGCTGATGCGCTGAATGACCTTAAAGCGTTCCCTTTATTCCAAAAATATGCAGACAATCCATTTTTACGTAAGACCGTGGATGCTGCGAAAGCAGATGGCAAAATCTCAGTAAAAGAATATATGGATATTGTGCAGATTGTCATAAAATTAAGTGGAGCTGACAAACAGGTTCAGCTAGAGAAAACTATTCAAGAGCTTTAGGTATTCATATGTCGGAAAATCTATCCATGCATAGCATGTCGAATGAGGAATTGATTCAAGAATGGCTTGATAGCCTGAAGCTTGAAAATAAGTCCGACATGACGATTAATGAATACAAAAAGAGCTTACTTTTGATGTTAGAAATGCCTTTTTTTAAAGGTAAACATCTATTGGAACTAGACCGCGATTACATCACATCATTTCGGTTGCATCGAATCGATGTTGATATTGTTTCTGCAAGAACACTCAACAAAAATTTATCAGCTTTAAAAAACTTCCTGAACTATTGTCTGCGTAAGGAATATATACCTGAAAACTTCTTTTCTGACATTCGGGTTAAGTTCAAAAACCAAAGCTTACCGCGCCCGATCGCCGTGAATACGTTGAATGAGATCCTTGATAACAAGGCTCCATTAAATCCTAAATACAACAACCAAAAATTAAGAGATCTAGCAGCTGCAGAAATTGCATATTCTGGCGGTTTGCGTATTTCTGAATTACACGCCATCAAATTGAGTGACATTAGCCTCAGTACTTTGCAACTCAAAGTATTGGGTAAAGGGAACAGGGAACGTATTGTATTTTTAGGAAAGAAAGCATTAGAAGCACTTTCTACATGGCTTTTGATTCGTAATAAGTGGATCTCTAAAGCTGGAGTAGAAGACTGCGGATATTTGTTTATTGCACCATCTGGTAAGCACATTGCTAAAAACCATTTAGGCGCATGTATGACGGCGCTATTGAAAGCTCATGGCTCAGGTAATATCGGTAGTACACATGCCTTAAGACATAGCTTTGCATCGCATATGTATAACAAAACAAAAGACATTCGTTCTGTTCAGGAAATGTTAGGCCATAAGTCGCTTGCATCTACTCAAGTATATATTCTTGTCGATCACGAGACGTTGATTGAATCCTACAAAGATGCACACCCACGCGCCAGAGCGAACCAAGATTAATAATTGATTCGCTTCTTGTACTTATAAAGATATATCGTAAACTATCGAAATAATTAACTTTTGATGGTACCGGTAATGGCTAAGACTACAGATGTTAAAAAACAGAAACTTTCATATGTTGGCTTATCTGTAATTGAGTGTTTTGAAGAAGCTGGTTTAGATGATGTCTATATCAATGAAAAAATTGAAGAGTTTTCAGACCTAAAAAACTATGCTTCATTACATAAGGCATTAAGAATACTTGATGACGGCAACATGGCCCGTTTAGCAAAAAAATTAGAGGTTTCAGTCGATATGCTCAATGCGACATTGGCTGTGCTGAATAAAATATAAAAACGGATTGAACCAACCCATGAATGCAAATGAGCTTTATGAAAAGTTACAGCAAATTGGTAAGCCACTGGTCCACGTAGAAAGCCTCGTATCTACAATGCAGTTGGAAATTCCTGTTGAAGAGATTGAAAAACACATTGAACTTTTCGGGGTTAATTTTTTACTGGTAGAAGTTGTTCGATATACCTTTGACGGTTTTCTATCTCCAGAGTACCAACACTATATAGACAAATTCATTGCAGAAAATGAACTGGATGAAGATGTCATTTTGAATATCAGAAATAAAACATCATCAGATATAGGCCTGGTTAATGTTGGCTTTAATCTAAATGGTTGCATCCTTGGCTTAACCCATACGGATGAATGGATGGAACATTTATTCCACTTGGTTAAGTTCATTACTGACAGTGAAAAACGCGAGAAAAGTAGGAACTTTTGGTCTGAACAAGACAAAATCAAGGAACAAAAAGTTTTAGAAAAACAAGCCAAAGAAAAAGAAAGGGAAGTGATGATCCAACAGGTAGAGGATCTCACTAATACCGATGATTTTAAATTATGCAAAACGAAGGGTGAAATATTGTTGTTTTGGGAAAAGAACATTCCTGACCTATACAAAACTCTATCCAGAACTTTTATGGAAACAATGTCTAAGAAATATATCTCTATATTGCGTGGCTCATGAAGTGATGCTGACGATCGCTATTAAGGAAAACGCTTCACGATATGAGGAAGAACAACGAGTAGTGCATAAATCAGCGTTCTTGAACAACGCAAACAACAATAAAAATTAGTACTCAGCATTCACCAAAGTTTTGTATTGAGAATATTTCGTCAAATTTACTGTGTCACGTACTTGGCCATATTGAATACTGCCTAGATCTGAGTAGGTAAGGTTTTTCTTTTGAGATACTGCAACCAATAATTCATAGTTATTTCTTTGATTGAGTTCAATTGCTGAAGCGATATTTTTGTCATGGCTCACTTGAGAAATAATGCTTTGGATCTCCTTTCTATCTGAAGCAGATACATCCAATGTAGTTAAATAAAATCCGATCGATAGAAATATTGTGGCGGTTAAAGTGAATAGGGATGCACCAGTAAGATAAACGGCGCGTAGAGTTCTATACTTTGTATAAACCACAACTGAAGATATGCAGATTGCCAAACATAGCGCAAGAATAACGGCATGTTGGTCTAGATAATCTGAGAAAAGCATTGTAAAGCCTGAAGCACAAAAACATGTTATATCACTTAGCTACCAAGCCATTTGTAGTATTTGAGACTTATCGTATATATGAAATATAAATAGCAAACCTTTGGTATATACTGAATCGGTTTAAAGTGCTGAAACAATAGGCTTTAGAAATAAAATACTAGTCAAAATGTGAATAATCAGGGGGTACACATGGGGCAAGCTAAGCAAAGAGGTACAGCTCAAGAACGTGCTGAAAGTGCAATTCAAAGTACGATTGATGCAACCTTGGCAAAGATTAAGACCGTACTTGATGGATACTATCAAGACATGCCGAATAACTTCTCGCAAGCTGAAAATTACTTTACTGGATATGTCGCTGCATTTGATATTAAAGATGGGATGGAACTTGAAGGTAAAGAGTCTGAATGGGCTTATGATGGTTTACCTACGCCTACCGCTTTACTCAAACTCGTTGAAACTGAGTTAAACGAAGTGATACGTGAAGATAAAGAGTTTTTGGATGACTTTGATCCTGAAATGTATATTGAAGAACTAGGCGAAAACTTGATGTTCTTCCGCTATATAGGTGCTTCTAGTTTCGATACGCCAGATGATGTTTTGCATAATATTCAAACAGTGTCATTTTGGGCGCCACACTTGGTCATGATTAATGGCGTATGGCATAACACTTATGATGCTGGTGCGGTCAATGATGATGGTGAAACGGTCGGCATAAGATTCTAATTCTAGAGGGGTGCATATTGATTACTGCAGCATGCACCTTATTGGTTTAAACATTGCTGTATCGACTGAGCAATATTTTCAGATATTTTCCAGATTACTTTCTGATTAGATAAGCGATTTGCTTCTTCAGGATTGGCAATCACGCCGATCTCAATTAAAACCGCCGGCTTTTGTGATTTCTTCAGGACCACTAGATTGTCATATTGATATACGCCATTTGAGGTCAAAAGCTTTTTGTTTTCACCTGGTATATTCATGCCATGGTAAGTAGAAGGGCTTTCACCAATTGATTTTAGGTTCTGGCCAATGAGATTGGCGCATTTCAAACTTTTTCCGTATTCTGGATTTTTCTTTGATACAAAAATTGAAAAACCCTTGAGTTGATTCTTGTACTTGGTCAGCTCAGTAGGTATTGAGTCGTGGTGCACCGAAATAAAAAGATTAGCATTAGGGTATCTGGTCGCACGTTGAACCAGTGAGACTTTATCTTCATTCACTGAAGATCTGAGCACTTGGACATGACGCGATTTAAGAAAGTATTCAATAGAATTGACCATGCTTAGGTTGTAAGTGTATTCAGGATAGCCGTTAGCTGCAGTAGATCCAGCTTGTTTTGGTGAATGGCCAACATCAAGTACTACTGAATTTTCAGCAAAGATAGATTGTGTAATGATTGACATTGCTAATATCGATATACATTTTAGCTTTAGCACAATTAAAACCCTTTAAGCTATTATTAGGATTTTAAGTATATTAAATTTAAAAAAAATTAAAAGGTTTAAAGGGTTTTGTTGAAATGATTTAAGATGGTTTTAAGATGGTTTTAAGATGGTTTTAAGATGGTTTTAAAGTACTTATCATGAGGGATCTAAATACAATTTTGGATATAAAATTTATACATCGACTGTTCACTCAGTTTGTAGAACATCACCCACGACCATTGAGTATTCACTTCCTGAAAGGCACCTATATAGATGAATTAGAGGGGTATAAGTCTAAATGGCTCGTTCGGTCTATTCAGCGTCTTATTAAAAATTGGGTCCAATTAGGGATGATAGAGGATCTAGGGCGTTCTACTTGTCGTTCAGCTAAATATTATAGATTAAGTAAGTATGGTGAGCTGTTCCTTAAAATATATAGAACGAATGCTAATGTTAACTTTTATGACAATCCTAAGTTTAAGACATTAAAAAAAGATATTTCATATCGTTATTTTACATTTACATATTTTGCAATTTGCCAAAACAAATCCTTTAAATTGTCAGATCTGCAAAAACTTGGTGACTGCCTGAATTACCACATTCACGGACGTTCTTGGCAGCGTAATATTAATTTGTTCATTGAAGCTGGAATTATTTCATGTGAACGTCAATGTTCATCAGAAAGTTATAATTATCATGTAATCAAAGCATCCATCCATGCATTTGTGAAATCAGAACCCATTGAACGCATTGAGTTTGAAAAAAACTTGCTGAACTTAGGTATCGTGAACAATTATGAAAAATATATAGACTACAATAATTTGTTGTTTCACGTTTTGTTTAGCAAATGGGTTAACAGTCCACTTGAGTTTGGATATTTTGTCGATCAAAACTTTTACGGTGCCAGCTAAGCTCACTCAAAACATCTACGGTGTAATACACCGTAAAAAAGAATTGCACCTGGTACTTGCCACTAAAAAAATGACAGTGAATGACATTTTGAGAGAAAAAAATTGTGGGGTAGTGCCTTTTCTACTCCTTTGAGAATTTTAATTATGACAATTTTCGATACAAAATAAACAGGGTAGTCTCATTTTCATTAAACGACACATGAGTTGTCATTTCCGATTAAATAATATCAACGAGTTATAGCGTTTAGTGATAATCAGTGACATTAGTTAGAGACACATAAGTTGTCATTTTCACTACAGTTATAAATTTGCAAACTACGGTGTAATACACCGTAATATATAGACTTATTGTGCATGAACATTAAAGTTCCAAGTTTTCATATTACTAACTACTTTAAAGCTAATGTTTTAACTTGTTGTGAAGTTATCGTCTTATAGTCAGCAAATAAGGCATTCATTGACTTATAGGCTTTGTTGTGACCTCTATGAGTGATGATTGTTTTCTCACCTGTCTGTGCCATACAAACAACCAGGTATAAATCCCCTAAAAGGTAATCTGCTCTTAAAGCTTTAACATTCCCATTTTCAAATGTATTTTTAGCTTCGGCTACGGTTATACCCTGTTTGTTTTGCATCACTAAAACCCTTTCTATTTTAAAAACAAAACATCATTGTTTTAGTATAAGTACAAATATTGAAATTTGCACTACGCTTTTGGTGATTTGCACGAAGCATTTATTGTTATACTTCAACCATTCAAAGGCGTCTTAAAACAGGTTTTAAGTGTGCTTAATGATGGGGTTTAAAACCAAAAAAATAGCCCTTTTATTGGCCTATATTTTGATTGATTTGTTTTAGGAATGCCCTTGTTGCTTTCTTAATATTGTCGCTTGGTACTTTATTGCGGTATCCGTAATTTTGAAAAACTATATATTTTTGACCGACCATCTCTAAACCAAGTGTCGCCTGTTCTTCTAGATCGTTGTTTTGTTGAACATGGAATACGAGCACTGAACCCTCTTCTACTGAGTGTTTAAAGTTGTGATATACACAATGGCTCATTTTACTTCCCTCGATGTAGAGGTCATAAAAATTCAGGATCTCAGTAAAACGGTACCCGTTGTGCTCAACTGGTTCGGGTAAGACTCTTGCTGGCCAGTTGCGATCGATTAATTTTTGCTTTTTGTTTTCCATCTGCAGTCTATTTTTTTCATCTATCCAGTGTTGAATGCGGATCTTCATGCCTTGGATGCTTGACCGCTTATCAAACTGGTGAGCTCTAACCTGTTGCATGTAATCAAAGATCATATCTATATCTGATGAAAGCTGGTTTGTTTCTGACTGCTTCCCGATATAGGCGTTACGTGCCTTTGTGTCTTTATTGATATACATCAGCTTATAGAAAGCATGGTAAATGGTCTTAATGTTATTTTTGCACAACTGCCAGTTATTGCCACGCAACACATGGCGAACAGTCTTGTTCAGCAACCGATTTATAAAACGACTATTCGGTTTTTTTACACCTAGCTCCAGATGTAGTCCACTCAAATAAAGTAGGATCTCAACGCTTTGTTGTTCTCTGAAACGGTTTACATGTTCATCGTAGGTGCGATTTACCTTACCATACATCATGGCATTTTCTCTGCCGTACTCAAGATCAGTTCTGATTATTCCAAAAAAATGAGCCGTGATTGAGGTACCAATGTTTTTAAACCGGTTAAATGATTTTCTCGGTATTTTGAACAGATAATTCATACAACCATCAATATTCAAAAATACGCCGTCATTTAAAAGTTCGGCTGTGATTCTTTTCTCGCGGTCCAGCGGATCTAGGTAGACATATAGCGCGGTAAAATCTGGATTGTTTATGATGTACCTTTCAGCTGCAGCACAATCTAGACTTCTCTTTGCCAAGAAATCTACGATTTTGAGTGTTTGCAGATGCCGTGCTGTATAGTAGCCAACCTTAAAACCTGTTTTTACAATATGTGTGAAGTCGATCCCACTGGTTCTTTTAAACCATTCAACTATGACGTAATTTGAGTATGAGTGGTTTTTGTATAAGCCTCTTATGTAAGACATATACAGTATTTCCACAAGCGTAAGCTCTTTGCTCGTGAAGTTAGAACCTTTCTCGATTCTCTTTACATGAAGAAAGTCGGTTGCTACCTTGATAAAGATTTCTCCAAATGAGGTGTAATGACCGTAGCTGAAATACTTAATTCGGTAGATTGGGTTGTAGCGACCGCTTGAGGTCTTAACACGTACCCATTCTTTTTCGCTTCGGTCGTAACACCAAAACTCGTACCCTAAACGACAACGTTTATTCACGACATAGCGGTAGGTGTTGCAGATCGTGAGCATATTCTCAGTGGCGTTAACTTCCCAAGGTTTAAACGCAATAAGCTCTGTTATAGCTTCCCTGTAGAGCTGTGTTGCTTTGGGATTATTGAATAAGATCCGTTCTTTTTTTGAGGTCTTAGTGATTGCATTCATTTCGTCCACGACCTCACTAATGCTTTTAGCCAATCATCCATCAAATCAACTAAAATTGCCCGTTCTCTGCCTGTTGGATATGCGCTTAACTTCATATTCCAACTATTTGCCGACTCTTCTGTGCCGTGCACCAAAAACCCATTGTGTTGATCATTTTCAGCCAGCTTATCCGTCACCCAACATTCAAACAGTCTGGCAAAGATTTCTGTTGGCTGTGACCAATACATTGACCGTGATTGATCTAGGTGCATGGCGTTATTCATAAAGCCCGTACCGCCTTGTCTTTCTTCGTAATCAAGGTATTTGGTTGACTTAAAAGTAAGATAATTAACCAGCTTGATAAACTTATCTGCAGTCTGGCCATCTTTAAGATGTTTGTATGCTGACTCTTGATGATTCTGTACTGAGTAACGCCCTTTACTGGTGTAAAGAAAGTATTCGCTAAAAAAGTTATTATTGAGTCCGTTTCGTTTTGCCAAAACACAATCAAATCCGTGCGCGAACTCATGGGCTAGTGCTCCAACGCCTTGCGTCTTGGTCAAATGAATAAGCATATTACCTGGTTCAAAGTGAGCAGCTGCGCTATCAACGCCTGTGCCACGCGAACCGAATGCTATTCCTAGCTTACCGCCTAAAGATGCGAACGTAACGGGTAGACCTAGAAGTTCGACAAGATCCATTAGTGAGTCATACGTGCAATTCAGAAACCATGCACGTTCCTTTTGATTTACCCAATTGCCGAACTCGACTCCAGAAAATTTGAAATAGTCCATAAGCAACTGGCTATCGATGTTTTCACCCTTTCGATGGTCCTTACCCTCGCGCACTTCAACTCTGTCGTAGCGCGGTCTTTTGGGTGGTTTTGCGCGTCCTTTTTTGGGTTCTATGACTCGTTCATCTAAAATTGGCTGAAAAAATGTTTTTACTTTTTCTAGTGCTGCATTGAATGTGTCGTATTCCGTCCAATCATCTAGTGTTTGAAACCGCTTTGCTGAAATGGATTTAACGGCATACCACTTATGTTGACCAGTCTCAGTGTTTAATAATTTTTTGGCACCATAATTATCCGTATCAAGTACACGATCGTCTGGCCATCCTAAAGGGATTAAGTTTTTTAAGCGTAAACGTGTGTCTGAACTAAATGATAGTGGGTGTTTAACTCTGCGATTGGTATGTCGTCCAGCTGAGTAGCGTTCTAAAATATCTTTTTCACTTCGTCCAGCACCAAACTTAACGGTCATGTACGCATTAAAGTCGTCTGTCAGTTGTTCTAAACGTTCGTAGTGTGAGCTTTCATATTTGTTTTTTAAGAAGTGTAGCGTAGCAATGTAGGCATCATCCCATTGCTTTTGACCTATGCTAAACCAACCGCCCCCTAAAGGCTTGTTGGTTAAGTTTGCATAGACCAAAGAAAATAATAGTGCATGTTTTACAGGTTTATGGCCAGATTGGGCATCAGCTCTAAAATCAGGCTTTTGCCAATATTCCTTTTTAGTCACTAGGCTGTCAGACTTAATTCCATTCATGTTGCCTGAGAAGTCTGGTGATGGGTTGTCTTTACGTGCACCAGCAAACTTTTTACCTACATCCGTAATAGGACCATCTTTTTTTTCATTACTATTTATTTCTTCAGTCATAGCTAAACCACATAATTGTTAGTTGCGTATATCGTCCAAGATTTCTGACAGATCAAACAGATTAATATCTTTGAGTTTTGCTTCAGCATTGATGCACTCAAGTAAATTCATAAAACCAACAAAAATAATGTGTGGTATTGGTCTATTGTTGATATGCACGGGTGTTGACCAAGTGCGTACACGCGTTTCGCATATTTCAAGCCCTTGTTCTTCAAAAAGCTTGATCAATGTCGGGATGTCTTTGTCTAGTTGAGTAAGGGCTAATAACGACCGAAATACATCATTTAAGCTAATAGAGTGGTGACGATGGTTCGGATTGTGCTGTTTTCTATTGTCGCCCTGTTGTTGATTAAAGTAATGATGTTTTTCGCGATCTTGAGATGTTCTGTTTAAATATTTCATTTGGTATTAAGCTCCAAAGAGATAGCTGTAAATCAGGTACAAAATAAAAGTTATTGTTAATCCCGACACCAATAGAGAATTGATCGGGTAATTTTCTAAGTTAAAAGGTTTTCTGTGATAGCTCACTCCCCAATCTGAAACAGATCCTCGCTCTACGGCACTATAAAAGTTAGTTTGTGAGGCGTTTAAACGGTTGTTGTCTACTGATATGAATTCCAGTTTGCACAGCAATTCGTCACTCAGGTAGTTAAAGAAAGTCGTTGGTGTACCATTTGATAGGATGTGTATATAACCGACCTGTTTTTGGGTATAACCCATTCGCTCATACGCTTTTTGAAATTCGTGCGTTAAAGTCGCACTAAACTTATCCCCCTTATTTTTGGCAATCAGTTCAATTGGTGGCTCAGCTCCAGCCTGAATAAGCTTGGTGAATTTAGGACTACCACAACCCCAATTTTGAGAGATCCAAACACCGCGTTTTGTGTCGTGAATCAAACCATCAACAATGACCACGGCTGCATCACCGATGTCGCCGTTTTCTTTTTCTGTAAATTCGGTGTTATCAACGTCTTTTCTGAATTCTTCAGGCATTGGCCTTAAAACTTCTAAAAGATTGGTACTGTCACTTTGTACATGACCAGTAGCCAAAATCATCGACTCAATTTTTTTTAGGGCATGTTCAGGTACTATCAATACTGAATGTACACGCTGGTCATACGCATCAGATTGAATGTCTTGAGCTTCGGTATTCTTTTCAATAGTGCTTAATTCCATATTATTTCTCTGCCTGGGCTTTCTGGTATTCAACTGCAGTCTTCATTGAATATTCGGTATCATCTTCGTGCTCTGTACCAACCATGCTTTGCTGACCTTGGTATATACCTTTAACAGCATTGACGAATGCGTTATGCGCCGTAGCGTTGTAATACGTTAAGTTTCCAGCACTGGTCGAATCATTGAATGTCAAAGTATTAGGAACATGCCAAACTGCTGAATAAGCCTTGCCATCGATAACAACAATAGGTTCAAACTCGACCGCTTCACGGTGCTTGGTTTCATTCCATGGTGTATAGAAAACAGTATTGTTTTTGAGGTTGTAGACCTTGAATACGATCTGGCCAAGATTCCGTATTTTGGCCTCTTTGTTGTATGCCTCTAAAACCTTGTCTTTTTGGAAGTCTGTAATTTCAAGCTCAGGGTTCTTCGTAATCACCAGTGTTTCATCAGTCGTTTTAATCTCAGATGGAACGTAGATTTTTGAACCTTTAGGGAAACGTCCTGATTTCTCCAATGCGGATCTAAACTTGTTATTTGCATCCAAGAAGTTGCCAAACTCACTACTGAAGTAGCTGTAAAAATTTGATGCACTGGTGAACATGCCAAACTGATTCACCCGAACAATTTGCTCAGATACAGTGGATGCTAAACTTGCATATGGTTTGCCCGACACATCAATTTCGCGCCATTTGTAGTTACGTACACCTACTTCTTTGTCGCATGCATCATTAAACATAGATGTAGAAACAATATCGCCGTCCAAGCGCTTCACATAAGCAACCGGGTAACTGCGGATAGGTGCCATACGAACAGCTTTGTTTGAATTGGTGTAAAAGCCAGATGACGAAATGATATTTTGTTCAGATGATTTAATTTGATAACTTCGTAATGTATTTAACTGTCGATCAAAGCTATCAATTTCAGATTCATATAAAACATCACCCTCAACAGATGTCGCGATTGAATAAGGGGCATACATCACATCGCCCTGAACTTTATCCATGATCTGCTCAGCTTCAATACGATATAACGGCTGTGAGAACATGCCATTTGATGCCAAAGCTGGTAGATCTCCCCCTACACCAAAATTACACGCTACTTTGTGGCTGGTGGTAGAAAGGCTTGATTGAGGTAATTTGTAGTTAGATGGATTGTAAGTGGTAACACGTTCATCATATTTGCGAACTTGTTCCTCAACTTTCTTTTCAATGGGATCTATTTGTTCTTCTTGAGATGCAGTATCAGTATTTGAAGGCTTTAACTTATCACAACCAAATAGCAAAACTGACAATATCGCTATGGTAAGGGTTTTCTTATTCACTAATTAATGACCTAACTTAAAACTACTAATACCCCACATTATAATTAAAAATAAGTATTAATGAAGTGGTATTTAA
Source organism: Acinetobacter soli (assembly GCF_018139125.1). Lineage (NCBI taxonomy): Bacteria > Pseudomonadati > Pseudomonadota > Gammaproteobacteria > Moraxellales > Moraxellaceae > Acinetobacter > Acinetobacter soli. The sequence continues at coordinate 77,675 of NZ_CP073242.1, read as the reverse complement.
TAGTTTAAGGACTTTTAAGCGAAAAACCCAATATCATTAATTAGTTTTAACGAACATTCTTTTAATGCAACTTCATAACCGCCGTTATTATTAAATGTAAAAGCAAATGGTAGCATTTTATCAATCGCAAATATCTTCTCTAATAAGTCGTTGTTTTCTGCAGATGGCTTATCCTTTAAGGCATATTGCATGGAAAACTTAGCATTTATACCCGTGCTTTTATATAAAGCATTTATTTGTTCTTTAAGGCTTTTTTCCACTTCTTGCACAGTATTAAAAATAAAATTCTGATTAACAGTGAATTTATCAGTTTTCAAAGATCCAAAGGTCCACGCCAGACTCTCCGAAACCACATACCCTAGAACAGTCTGCAATTCTTCATCTTCAAATTTGTGATAATGAACGTATGATTTAGTTTTACCGTTAAAATATAAAATAGAAATGGAGAACAACACCTCTTTGTGAGCATATTTAAAAGGTACTTTAACAAGACTATAAAAGTTTAAGAGCTCAACGTTGGAGGCTTTAGACATATTTTTTAAAAAAATTTTAAAGACATTAAAGTGATTATACTAAAAATATCAAAGAAATGTTAAAGGGTTTTAAAGTGGATACAGTTGTTCTAAAAAATAGTTTAATTGCTAGTTTAGTTTTTGTATGTGTGTTCCTGGTGTTCCAAAACATCGACCATAGAGTTTCTGAACGTATACAGCTTGAGTCAACCAGTGCAGCATTCGAGTCGCTTGATAAAGACTTTTCTGCGATCAAAAGAAATGTGGATACTGAATTCAATAAGCTCCCGAAGTACGTGAAGCCAAGCAAAGAGCAATCGATCAATGATGCATTGGAATTCATTAAATTCTCGAAACAGACCTTTACTGACACAATGGCCCAAAATGAAGAACTTTTAGCAGAAGTTAAGGGTTTTGAGAAAAAGGCAAATGATGTTTTAGAAAAATAATAGTTATTTTAAAAAGAAAAATGGGAAGCTATAAGCCTCCCATTCTTTTAATGTCGTAAGAAACATTTAAATTTTGTTCTTAAAAGTATTATAGTAAAACTAATAATTTATGCAAATACTTTTAACAGAAATATCTAAAAGGTCTTTAACACTCAACGAATCCGAATAACTTAGACAGTGTGAATAAATTGTTAAAGTAGTCGAGTGTATATGTAAAACATTGGTATACCCATTAGAGATATGCGAATTATTATATATGTAAAACCTAACATACTTTTTAGTCGTATCTTGCGTAAAACTTACCAGATAATCTTTTGTGTTTTCATTTATGTTATCTTCGTATTGCTCTGTTATGCTCAGGATCTCTTTGCTGTTCAGCCAATAACTGCCTGTTTTATCTTGTTTAATCTGTTCCAAAATCAAATTATTTAATGACTGGTACTCTTTCGTTATTGCTTTGGCATATCGTTTTGATGACTGATGTTCTTTCCAGTCAATTTTTGCTTTCTTAAACAGTTTGAAAGCTGTAACCGCGCACAATATAGCTGAGATGGTACATAATATTATTCTACTACTATCACCTATAATGCCAATCATTCCTAAATGCACATCTTTTGAGAATAAACCGTTCAAAGATAGGTATACGCCAAAGATACAAAAACTTAACGCAAAAACCACAACTAAAATTAAAGTTGCTCTAATTAAAAGCTCATTAAAAGTAATTTTTCTTAAACTTTTGGTATAAAGCTTAATCTTATCTTTTTCAGATTTTAACATTTTAGCCAAGAACTTATGTTCTCTTTTTCCTCTGCTAAAAGGTGGTGTTACAGCATCTTTAAAAGTCATGTATAATCTAAAGTATTTTAACGTTCCATTAAATATACACTACACCTGGGCCTATTTAAAATGAAACATTATAGAATTATCGCTATTTTCATACCTTTAATATTTTCAGGTTGTGCAGCAAGCCACTCAGACAAAGAGCTTGTTGACTCTTATTACAATGACCAACAAAAAACAATAGAAAGCGATGTAGATCAACTCGTTAATTCCTACTCCGCTAAAGTCGTTACTCAGTACTACCCTGAACCATACTTCAATCCAACCAAGCCAATACCGCATTATTACGCTTTAAAGCTTGATGAAATGGGTATCCCTTACCCAAAAGAGCTTGTATACGACAATGCCGACTATAATTTTTATAAAGAGCAGGCTAAGTTTAATGCAAACAATAATGACGTAATTGATACAGATCACCACGATCACTAAAACTTTTTTATCGTAGGTGTTTTGTTGAGGGGCGTTTCTTGCCGAAACCTTTCTTAACCCCTTAGTGTATGAGGGTAAAAGATTCATACTATATTTTAGAAAATACACTTGATGGAGATAAAGACCAAAAAATCAAAGTGTTGAGAGTAAGCCAGTATGATACTTTTTATTACCCTCATACATTATCTTCTGAACTATCTTCACTCCTTTTTTGATTGGCTTCTTTGATAACATTTTCAATAAAACTGATAACTAAATTTAAAGCGATAAAAAATAATACGATATAGCCAATAGTTTTTAGAGTTAGTACAAAGTTATTGAATACATAAGTTTATGCTTTTCCTATTCCTATATAAACCACATAACATGCAAATATAACCAATGCTATTGCACTAATTGAAATTATTGCAAGTCCAGTATTTTTTAAAAATGAGCGCAATAAGTATTTATCGAATTTAGAATTATTCATAGCCATATACTATCCTTCATAAAAATTTCATTTTCTAACATTGAACGAAGCGCAACTATTGCTGCACCACCGCCAACAATAATTATGATAAAGCCGAATAAAAAATTGAGATTCATGTTTGCAGCTATGTTTAATTATTTAGATTTAAGCAACTTAATTAGTAGCATTACAATAGTTATTGTACGAGAGTACTTTACTCTCGTACACTTAGAAGATAAGCATCTGGATTCGTTTTTAATTCTTTATCTAACATTATTAGCTTATTCAACATATCTTGGTTTGTCGTCTTGGGAATGATCCAACCGCCAAAACTAATATTGTTTAATTTGATGTTAGGTAGTGGATCTTGTCTATTTTGTTCCAGTAACCAAAGATAGTTTTCACTACAAACAAATAAGACTTTTAATTCCTGATCAATGCGCCGTAAATCACAATATCTGAATAGGTTTACGTTACCTGGTGCTTCAGCATTGATAATTGGTTTTTTTCTTGTTTTTTCACCATGTAACTTAAAGTATTTAACACAACTTTCAATGTCACTTTTTAAATTGATTGGTGCAGTTTCTATTGGTGCCTCTGATAATTGTTCTTCAGCATATTCAAAATAGATCCAACATACATCTTGGTCTTTTAGCTTTTCAAAAAGCCAATCTGGAACGTCATGCAATTTTTGTTTTAGTACAAATGGTTTTCCTACATTCGTAATCTTGACGCTTCTTTTCTTGTACGTGTCCAGCTCCCCTATCTTCTTCACGCCACTTTTATATAAATAACGGTTTTTGAGAACTACTTTACTCTTTTTTACCTCTTTTTCAGGTTTAGGATCAGTACTGGATTTTTCAGGCTCAACATTCAAACAAAAGTAATCTATTCCTTTGGTAAACAATTGAAACTTCCCCTCCTTTTCAATTAAGGCAAAATTCCCTCTGATTTCAGCACCTACTATATCTTTAGATATTAGAAATCGATCATCAACGGTTTGTTCATTTAAGAGCAGTAAAGCCGATTTAAAATCTACTTTGTGTTCTGGTATTACAACATAACCGTGGTCAAACAACTTTTTGCTCACTCGGATAACTGTGTAAATATCCATAACCAGCTCCTTATATTATTTCCTGTAATTTTGGTTGATGTATTCTTGGATCGCTACAATTCTTTTTTCTGAAGTAGGATGCGTTGATAAGAAATCAATTTTAGTGCCCTGTTTTTCTTGGGCTACTACTTTATTCCAAAAGCTGACTGCGCCCTGTGGGTTGTAACCAGCACGAACCATAATATCAACACCTAGAAGATCCGCTTCACTTTCAAGTTTGCGCGAACCAGGTAAGTTAACCCCATAATCGCCTAGTAAACTTGTGCCAGATACAACCATGTCACCAAGACCAGCCGAACTAGCTGCAAGCACACCTAAACCAGTTAAAAGCTTTTTACTTACCTTTTCACGCCCATGATCACGTAAAGCATGTGCAATTTCGTGGCCGATCAGTGCAGCCAATTCATCATCAGTTGCATTAATTTTTGTGATAGAACCAGTCAACACACCGATCTTGCCTCCAGATAGACAAAACGCGTTGATTTCATTATCTCGGATTGTATTAACTTCCCAATTCCAATTTGCTGCGTCAGCTCGATAATGTGGAACTTGTGCGATAAGACGTTTTGCTACTCTATTTACTTGAGCGTTATTCACAATCAATCCACGCTGTTTAGCAGTCGTGATGATGTTGTTGTAAGACTGAGTACTTTGCTGAAGATATTCTTTTTCAGAATACAACATGATTTGTTTGCGTTTAGAACCCATTCCATCAATAGTACTAGATACGCAACCAGTTAAAAGAGATCCGGCAACAGCCAAAACACACAAAGATTTCATCTTAAAATCAAACATTTTGTTTTCCTTTATGTTTAAAAACATTTAACAAGTTAAAACTGCGCTTATTAAGCTTGTTTTTATCTTCCAAATCAGTAATACATTTAAACTCTTTTAAGATGTTTTTGTAATGCTCTTTTTGTTCATTTTCTGACTTATTAAAACCTTTCAAAGCTAACTGTTCAATAGTTTTAGGGCTGAATAATTTCAGAAGAACTATATTTAATATTAAAGTACCAGCCAGTAAGCCCAACGCATAAAGCTGAACAACTGAAGTACTGTATTTAGGTTCCATCGGACCAAGTGAACCAAAGCATATAAAGCTAAATACAGATAAAGTAACTGCAGCTATAAAACTAGATACCGTAACTTTAATCTTGAACTTATATCGTGCAATTAAAGCGACAATTAAAAAACCAAAAAGTATGGTACCAATTGCCGTAGCCATTATGACTAAAAAGAGCCCAGGGTTTGTGTTTGATGGATCTAACATTTCCATAGAATATCCTTAAATAAAACCCTTGCTTTCTAATAGGGTGAAACGATCTTTAAACAGTACAAAGAATGTTTTTTTAACGCTTTCGTACTGGTGTTTGATAATGTCTAAAGCACTATCATATGCACCTAGTTTCACGTAATTAACAAAATTGGCATGATCAAAACCTTTAAGTTTGTGACGTTTAATAAAGCCCTTAAAGTCTTGCTCTTTTTCTTTAAATTGATTCTCAAATTCAAAGAAAAGTTTGCCTAATTTCATGCTGTATAGTTTTAAATTGACAATAAATTCGACTAAAGGTGTTTCATTTCCTCTAATCGTAACCAGCATGTCTTTATCTTTTGTGATTTCGAGCGATGGTAAAAAATTAGAAAAATTAACCAGTAGATCACTTAATAAAACTTGTTTATTAAAGTATGTGACCAAAACAGGTGCGCTATCTGGCACATACGCTTTGATACGTTCAAATTTACTTAAAGCTTCTGGAGAAGCATGACCACTAAGGGCTAATTTCACTAACATATAATTCACTCGACATCTAATTCATTTTTTAAAACCAATTTGTATTTTGGATGAACCCCAAGTCTAAGTTGAAGTAATGTCCACGCTTGCTTTGTTATTAACTTTTCGCCACTTTCAAACTTTGACCACTGTATATTGTTGTACAATCCTGTGTGACTAGACATTTTGGTTTTACTTAAACCACTCCAGACTCTTAGTTGTTTTCCTAAGACTGGTATTGGAACCAGCATTAAACCATTGTCCTCTTGTTCCTTTAAAATCTTTAAAGCTGCCTTTTTACCTACTAATTGACCGCCATCTTCACAAATATAAGTAATACGAGCTGTATATTGTTCAGAGTTTAAGCACTCTTCTAACAATGCTAGAACTTCATCCTGAGGATTCGTTAAACCCCCTCCAACCGTATCGCCTGTATCAGTTTTAATCACGAGTTATACCTTTTAAGATAGATATTCTTATAGTATATACGAAAAACATTTAAAAGATTTTTTTAAAAAAACAAAATGTTCATTTTTTGTATTTTAGCTAAAACCACTTATAATATGATTATTGGTATTAACCAAAGTTTAAAACATATTGAAAGGTGTTTAAAATGACTAACTCTAAAACTAACGCTAAAACCAAAGAGAACCGCTTAAACCAAAATGGCTGTTTAAGCAAAACCAACCAACGCAAGCTTAAACCTATTTCTTTTTGCTTATTAGATACAGAACAAGTGACAATGCTGGAGAAAATTGAAAAGTTTCAATATGGCAATTTCTTTAAAAACATTATAGCTTCTATGACTGATGAAGAAGTTGAACAGATCGCGAATAGCAACAAGAAAAGCGATCCAATCATTCCTCAAAAATTACTAGATCTAAACATCACAAAAGGTTTCTTATCTTGTCGTTCAATTGCAAAGGTGCTTTTTAAACACAATAAAGTTGAATCTATGCTGCATGAGCTACGTAACTTTATCTCTGACGAATTCATTTTAAAGTTAGCTGAAGACCGCAACTTAACACTATCTATAAGCGACTCAGAAGTCGATTCTAATACCTCTTCAGGTATGTTTGATGATCGCTATGCGATGGCTGATACTGGCTATAAGAGCCGTACAACACCTGTTTTCAATAAGCAAAATATTGAATCTATAAAATCCATTGTTCGTGAACATGAGAAGCTTCCAAAACATGTCGAATTAGACAATGATTTCATTGAACAGTTTATGAATGACAATCCTGAAGTATTCGCAAAATTATAAAAACACAAACAAAAAAAACCATCTAATTTTTAGATGGTTTTTTTATGTCTTAATTATTTCTAGAATCAGCTATAAAGCTTCGCTGGCTCGTCTGCAACTGGTATCACTGGCTGTACTTCTTGCATAAGAATTTTAGTCACTTCATCCAGTGGTGCAATGTTGGAAGGTAAAAACTCTATTGCTTCAGGAAATTGTGATTTAAGGTAAGCATCTATGGCTTTGTGAATAGCTCGGTACCATTCTCGCGATTCGCTCTCTAAATTAAACATGCTTGAAATTGAAGCTTCTAGATCCGCAATATATTTACTTGGTAGTAAAGCTTTACGCTCCATATAAGCTTGATGTGCCATAGCAAGCCAGATAAAGCGATTTAATTCCTTACTACTTCCCTCTACGCTATTATCTTTAAAGTTCAACGTTCTAAATTTGCAAATGTGAAAATGTTGCTCACTAAAATATTTAAAGAAATCTTCATACTCAATTACAGAAATGGATTTTTGTAGCACCAATGGTATATCTAATGCGAGATCCACTTCGACTTTACGTGTACCAATGCCATTTTTAATAACAAATTTCATATTCACCTCAAAATAAATTAAATTGTTTAAAGGTGTCTTTATCATTAAAAGTAACCAGGTGATGCGATTCAATTAACGATTTAAGGTCCTTAGCCTGAGCAACTGGCTGTATTTCAATGCTGGCGATTTGTGCAGCTTCATGAATTAACCCTATGATTTGAGCACGGCTTTCTAAATATGCAGATAGATCGCGAGTTTCTTTGAATGAAGAAATGACAAAGTTAATATTCTTTTCTAAATTCTCACTCAAACTGCTTAGTGTTTGGTTAATTGGTGCATACTTTTCTATATGCTCTAAGACTGTTGCATGATCTAGAAAAAAACTAACTTCCAGCAATAATGAATTATAAAAATCAATAAAGTTCGTTTCTTTTTCAAAGATGAAAATTTCTTGGCCATCTTCGTCATTAGGTATCTCAATTGAACCTTTTGAGATCTCAAAACTTTCATCCCCCAACAATGTATGCAGAATTCGGCCTAAGTGTTCTGCATGTGGTTTGCTGTTAGTAAAGTTGATTTTCAAGTTTTCATTTGAATCAGCAATACGGACTAAAATATAGTTTGTTGTGTGAAATAATTCATCTGCATTGTCAGTAAAATTTAACATTGAAATCTGATTATCTGTTCCAGCATCAGAATCAAGTTGCTTATCTAAAAATTCATGGTTATCAATAAAAAGCTTAGCTACACCGTTTGTAATAATGCTTTCGTATTCACCAAAGTTTTGTGCAAGGTATTCGCTCATTAAATTTGGCAGAACTTCTAATAAACTTTTTTTAAGATCCGATAATTCAATAGCAGAATTGAATAACGAATCTGGCACAAGGTTCTCTACCTCTTCATCAAGTGCTTCATCGTTTGGTGACAACCCTTTTTGCTGTGCAATTGCATTACGGAAGGAAGCCATAATTGAGATTGTCAAAATTGAAAGTGTTACCGTTTTAACCCATTCACTTTTCACATCGTTAGGCACGTAAAAAGCGCAATTACTAACCCACTGGTGGTTATGATTAAGAATCCGCTTTAAAGGGGTTTTAGTGGCTGGAAAAATTTCAAAGACAGTATTTAAGATTGGGTTTTTACCCAATTTGATGCTTTTATTATTACCGTAAAAATAGATGCTGCGAATATCAGACATAATATACTTTCTTAAACTTAACGTTGGTTACATATTATCACTGATTTAGTTTTAAAAAATATTTTTTAAAACTATTAATTTTATTTTTTTGTGTTTTAATTCTGCCCTTGCTCACTGCTTTTAAAACCCAAAAAAACAGGTAACTTTTGCTTAGGCTACGGTGGGAACTTGGAATTACAGTGTTATTTGGTAGCTAAAAAAATAAACATTGATAAACTATTGATAGTAAAAGAGATAAGGAATAGATAGATTTCTTTGCGTGTAGGGATATACTTTTCATCAAACATTTTGTTTATCGCATACAGAAGTGAAGAAAAACATAAAATGAATATGATGATTTGCAATATATATGATGGAGTATTGAGGGTTTCTGGTAGATATTTAATCTTGTATATCGTTGTATTTAAAAACATTTCAAACACAAAGAATACAACTACAAAGATGTAGCAAATATTGAAAATGGCAACTAAGTTGTATGCCGATTTGAGTACCAGGCCTGTCATCGATTGTTCACTTGAATCAATCTCACCCGTTTTTGGAATTTTAAAAAGCACAACGCATTCCAGTTTTAAGAGTGTATCTATTATACTTTTAGAATACCTTTTATCAACTATAAAACTTTGTTATTAAAATAAAAAAATGGCCTTTTAAGACCATTTTAAAACACCCTACCCTCCTTTTAAGACTAGCCGTTGTGCTTATCTTTAGAATCACGGTAAGTAGAGATATGGTAGAAGAAAAAGCACGATAAAAGTGAGAAAAGCACCACCCCGAACGTGTTCCAAAATCTGCTATTTGATAGTTCAGAAATACGTTTATTGATTTCTGAGATAACACATGGATTCGCTTTTGCAACTTCAACATTTACATTGCAGACTTCAGCATATTGGAATAGGAATGTTTTATGGCCAATATCATACATTTCTTGGATCTGGTTAATATTGGTCGTATTCAGAAGAACCATAACAAGAGAGATCAGTGCTACAAATATAGAGATAACAAGAAAGCACTTCACAATGATTTCACGAGCCACATCATCAACACCACTTAAATATCTTTCGAGCAATATATTTAGCTTAGTTCGACCATCAAGGATAATGTTATAGTCATGTTTTACTTCATTATTTCCTGTATGGTTTTGATTTGTTGGTTCAACAGGAATGTCAGATAATTCGGCTGGTAAAGTGACTGCAATTACATCTTTTTGTTCTTCAGGTGCTAAACTTTTATTGCTGCTGTTTGATACAAAATCTTTTAATAAGGGTACTGGCTCACTTTTAAGGTGTTCTGTTTTTACAACCTCGTGAGCCGACTCATTTGCATCGAATAAGATCTTGTCTGTTCTTTCTGGATGCTTGAGATGTATATATTGATAAATAAAATAATTGATCTTTTGCTGTAAGACCGGGCTTTTATCAACTTCACTTTCCACATCTGCACCAAAAGTCTCAGTTATAGATGATTTTAATTCTTGTACTTCGGATTGATTCAGCAATTGATATAGTTCATATATTGTTTTAGAACTGATCATGATAAAACCCACATTAATATTCATTAAACTGTTAGTAGTATATAGAATGTGGTTTTAAAATAAATAGGTATGTTTTAAGAATAAAAAAAACCGCCTTTTAAGGACGGTTTTAAAAGGGGGTTTAATTAGTATAAACAGTTGCCGTTTGCACCAATAGAGCGTCCATTCTGGCTTAAATACCGTTGTACGGTGTTAGCAACATCTCTTGGGAGTTGATTATTCACTTTTTGTATAACATCGACTTTGTATTTATTCTGACAACTCACAATACCAGCCAACATGTTATTGATCAGTGATGTATTGTCTTTACCATCCAATTTACGTGTTTCTTCGTTTATCACTATGAATTGAACAATATTTAGATAGTTATTCGTGAGGTTGTCACCACTTTTTGATGACTTGTTTAGATTCTCAATGGTCGTATTCAAGTTATTCATTCGTGCTTCAAGGCCAGAATCACCAGTGACATTTGCATTATTGTTTTGGTAACGCGTAGCTGTGGTGTTCCGATTAGAATTATATTGTCTTTGCTGTATCGGCTGTTGCTGAACCTGAACTGGTGCTTGCTGTTGAATTTGACCAGGTGCTTGCTGTTGTTGAGCTGGCACTTGCTGAGTTGAATCTTCATTTGAAGTTGCTTTTTTATACCAATCACTAAAATCGGCATTTGCACTACTACTCAATATAGTAGCCGTAAAAATTGCACATAAATAAAGTTTATTATTCATTGTCTGAACTCTCTTTACCGTTGTAGTTCGCTGGACTAATAGCTTTTAAACTGAACTCATTTGCAAGTTTCCACAACCGCATAAATGTCTTTTGCTTTTCTTGTACCCAATAGTCCTTATCTTTTTTTAGAAGATTCTTTAATACATCTGAGTTCAAGTGGAAATTATCATCAAAAAAATGTTCAAACAGGAGTTCTGTTAAATAGTTTTGAGTTAACGTTTTTTTATTTTCATTACCCGTACCAAAGAATATTTGGCAAAGCTTTGTGCTTTCACACACGAGATCTATGTATTTTTTCTCGTCTGCATTTCGCTGGTGGCGCAAATGAGGATGTGTAATAAAAATAGAATTACGTATGAAAGCATAATCAATAATTACAGTAGCTTCCGTTTTCTTTGAAATGTACTCAGCGTTTGTAAGAATTTCACAAGTGGTAACATCAACTTTGTCGCGAATATTAATGAATTCGCTTGAGAAAGTAGATGCACTTTTGTTTTCGATCTCAACTTTCTTATCACGATTTCTCAGATAAAGTAAATTATCTGCTTGCTTCATATCGTTTAGGAATCTTTCAAAGAAGTGATTACTTTTATATAGATCTTCTAGAGCTCGCGTAACATAAGACGCAACCAAATTAAGATTTTTAGCTAAATATGATGGTCCATTCTTAGTTGTATAAGCAGCTAAACGATCCTTAACAAGTTCTATTACTTTTTCAGGTTCACCATTATTCAATCGAATTGCTGAAGTGAAGAGCGCATTACTGATTTTAAGCTCATTGCCCTGTTCATCCTGAACCTTTGCACACATTTCATTTAATGTATTAAGCGCTTTACGATAGTTGGACTTTAACTGAATCTGAAAACGATAATTGCAAAAATTGTCACGATCTGGTGTACGCTTATTGCATGGTTCATACTTAACAGAAATAAATAATTCAATAGATGGATTGTTATTCAGTCTTTCTAATGAAACAAGAAGTCGTTTACGGTAAAAATCACTTGCTTTGTATTTAAATTCTACTGAAAACTCGGTTAATGCTTTGAAGTCAATGTAAGGAATAACCACTTCGCCACGAAACTCATTGATCTTCATCAAGTTATACATATAAAGATCAAAACGGTCCTTAAATCCAAGAACCGTTAAAGTGTCGAGAACTGTGTAGCGCCCCTTTTTATCAAAATCTAATTCAGATAGATTGGCAATCAACGTTTCTTCAAGCTGATAGCAAATAAACGCATTGTTATCTAATTCAAAATAGCCCGTACTGGCAAACATTCTTTTATGAGTTACGCTGTCTACGTCATTTCTTGAAAATGGTTCGCTGTCCATTTGGCGTAAAGAGCTCATTGGTAGCATCACTTTACCAACACTATTTAGCGTATTCCATGCCAAAGATTTGATACGGCCATTGCTAAGGTAATTAGCTTTATTTTTGAATAAAAGAATTTGACGGATGTATTCAAAATTCAGAACAAAGTTGTTCGCTAGTTGTAATGCTTCAATTTGGGATAATTCAGGTTTTTCAGCGATAACGCGCTGCAGCTGATGTGCATACTTATTTTTGGCATTCACCAACATTAAGTAAAAAATGAATTGATCAACAACTGGAATATCTAGATAACATTCGACTATGAAATTACTGATTTTGTTGCCGTAACCCAAGAGATCCATGGTTTTTGTTTCGGCATTAATAATTGAGTCTTTGATTGACTGCGATAGTCCAAAAATTTCATCTTCTGAAATTCCTTTACTTATGCAGACTTGTGAAGAATCTTGCATAACTGCTCCACTTTAGACAACGTACAACGTACATTGCCTGAGATTGAATTAAAAAATAAAAATAAAAATATATTTGCAACCCAACTAACGTTGTAGTCTTTTCGCTTTAAAGCTGTGTATATACTAACTAAATTTTAGACAATAAAAAAGCCTCGTCAGAGGCTTAATTACGCAATTAACATTATTTGTTGACCGATCTGCGGTAACTCTAGTTTAGAAGTAGTGAACCTGTATGGTAGCTTCTCATATATGCTTTTAAAACTAAGAGAATTTCTAAAAAAATCAAAGCTTTTAGTGAGTTTAAAAGTAATATCGCCACTTGATAAGATTTGAATTTCGTCAATCATAGGTGCTGCAGCTTGCTTCGCATCTGTATCAATCATAAATGATAAATCACAAGCTTCACGCATGATCTGGTTGATAGTTTTCTTATTAAAATCTAGACCTGTAACGTGGTTAACTTTTTCAGCTGATACAACGTATCTACCGTCTTCTGCAGAATAAAATGCATTTAAATTATCAACTAGAATAAGCAATTCGGCAGATAAAACACCTTTTAGCAAAATATCAGACGAGCCAGAGCTAAACACATTGAAGTCAATGAGTATTTTTTGATGTCTAAGACTAAATGATTGATATTGCATATCTCGAATTCCCATAGGCATTCTGAGTAGACATTATAGCATCAATTCGTTAATTAGACTACGATTAAAAGCATTTTTAACAGTAATTTCTTAATAAATAAGACTATGAAAAACAGTGCCTTATATGAGTAATATTCACAATTACAATGTAAGTTAACCAATGTAATACTTGATCAAATAAATATGTGCTCAAGATAGGCACCCAGCGAAACTTTTTTATAAATGGGTTGTAAACTTTCTTCCGTCCTAATGATGTAAGTTGTTGATTTATAGTGCTGGCAAATTTCGAGCGAAAGTTTTTTATAAATGGGTTGTAAACTTTCTTCCGTCCTAATGATGTAAGTTGTTGATTTATAGTGCTGGCAAATTTCGAGCGAAAGTTTTTTATAAATGGGTTGTAAACTTTCTTCCGTCCTAATGATGTAAGTTGTTGATTTATATTGCTGGCAAATTTCGAGCGAAAGTTTTTTATAAGTGGGTGTAAACTTTCTTCCGTCCTAATGACGTAAGTTATTGTTTTATAGTGGTGCCAAAATACGAGCGAAACTTTTTTATAAATGGGTTGTAAACTTTCTTCCGTCCTAATAGCGTAAGTTATTGATTTTACTTTTTTGTCCAGATCCAATAGCTCAACTATCATAGATAGTATGTTTAGTATGTTTTAAGGTTAGGTTATAACTTTTTGGCTGTACCTAACTTCCAGCGAAAGTTTTTTATAAATGGGTTGTAAACTTTCTTCCGTCCTAATGACGTAAGTTATTGATTTATAGTTGTGTCAAAATACGAGCGAAAGTTTTTTATAAGTGGATGTAAACTTTCTTCCGTCCTAATGGCATAACTCATTGATTTTCTGTTATAGTCTGAACTCAGCGAAAGTTTTTTATAAATGGGTTGTAAACTTTCTTCCGTCCTAATGGCGTAAGTTATTGATTTGTCGTAAAACAAGCTAAATAGCGATCATTGGGTCATATATAAGGGCTATTCCTCATAAAATCTGAAAGTCTTTATTATCAAGGCTCTCAGGAAATTGGAGAAGTTATCCGCAACGTTTTGAATTTAATTTGCGCTCAAATGAATTTAATTTGCGCTGGAAGTATTTTTTATTCTATTTAATTTTATTATAAACAGCGACTTACAACACTTGCTAGTTTGCAAATTTCCAATATTTCAAAAAGCTAAAAAATGAACAATATTTTACTCATATTTTTAAATTCATTCTAATATACAAGAACTTAATTTGTGGATAGAATTTAATAGGAAAGTGGATAAAAACATCAAAAACCAGCTAAAAACGCCTTATTTTCTAAAAATTCAAATTCAATTTGCGCTCAAATGAATTTGATTTTCGCTCGTACCATTTGTGTTTTTCCGTACTAATCCTGTAATATCATGAAAAATAAGCATAAAAAATGTCCCTAATTAACTTCCCTTAATTAGAAAGATAATAAACAAAAAATTTCTTTTTAAAAATTTACTCTTAAACTTTTTAATATATTTTTTAATTTTTTATTTGCCTCCTTAGTATATACCAATGAGGTTTTGTAGTATTTTATAAATAGCTTGAGTCAATGACCAGCAATCAAAAATATAAAGCGTGGAATTTAAGAAATGAGTAAAAGTGATAATACGATTAAACGTATCGTCATGACTGTAGATCAATTTTACAAACATGATGAACAAGACGAGCTGTATGCATACGGCTTTGATATGTCTACCAATGAACCAGTTCGCATACGAATGAGTTCATCTGAAGAATTCACGAAGATCATTAATAAACTCAACAAGCATCATACTGAGAATGTTTCAGTAGATGAAGTCCACGCAAAATTTGATTCTGGACGTAACCAACGTACTTCATTAGACACACATAATCGCGGTGCTAACCGTGGTCGAATTATCTGTTTTGACAAATGTGTTGACTCACCCTACGAATCTCTTGACGGTTATAAAACTTATGTTGCTCAGTGGTGCAACGTAATGAGTAACAACCCGAATTCACAATTAATCAAAGCAGTCACTTCTATCAATGTGCATCAACAAAAAAACGGCGATTTCTTTGTTAAAGCTCAAATCATTGAAGATGCAGCACATATGCAAGTGCCCAATGTAAAAATTAATTCTCCAGCACTTCATAACGCTATTATTAAAAATAATTTACAGCTTCTTGTTAAATCTTTATCGAATAGTACTGACAACCAACCTGAGCGCATTCCATTTTCAAAAATTGTTGTGCGCTATGAGTCTGGTTCTGTATTAACTACAATCCCATTGATTCCAACCTATGACAGTGCTGATCGTGAAAGTGTTAAGCAATTCGCTAAGCCAGATCCGTTGATGCAACGTGGCGGTATTGATAAAACTAAAAAGTCTTATCGGGTTGCTAAAGATCCGATTGAAAGTATCAAAGATATTTTGAACGGCAATGACTTTCACACCGCAACTTTTGATCCAAATTTTGTACCATCCAACCAGTATGAAAAAGACCAGTTCGATAAACAGGCTCAGAACGTTTATGTTATGGACCAGGCCCGTATTGCCCTGTTTGCATTACTTGGCGATCGACAAATTAAAGTGTTCTACAATGAAGATGTAGACAAAGAAAAAAATCAAAATTTAAAACGTCTTTACGCTGGCTTGGTGAGTCAAAAATTACTGCCTGAGGTTTATCATGGCCAACAACTACAACTAGGTGCGCTTTACAAAGACACGTTCTTAAAGAAATTTTTCAACAATAAAACGCCTCACGCTGGTTTTCGCAAGGTAGATCCAGAAATAGATTTACGTACTGGTGAGGGTGTTCGTGGTGTTGGTGCACCTCCCCTAGTGAATCAATTTACCGATGACTACGGCAATCCAAAACCGCACGACTTAAATCCTCAATTTTTAAGTCAAGTTGATCGTCAGACCATGAATAAATTGACGCATGCAAAACAGCAATTTGCTGAAGCGTTTATTGTTATTCAACCACACCAACGGAACTCGAATAATTGTTTTGTCTCGTTTATCGAGCCTGTTGAACTTACTCAAACCCGTATGAATGCGTTGAACTTTTCAGAAATTACGGTAGAGCATGTACAGCAACATAAAGCTTCAATCGATAGTCCGTTATCTAAGAACTTCAACCACGATCTTTTACCTGATCCACAAGAGTTAATGATGAAAGTCAGACAGCCAGAAATGGATGTTAAGAAAAGCCAAGAAAAGGCTGCGACTTCTGATGTCTATAACGACATGACTTTTTAATCAAATTTAATAATTCTTCTTCAGGTTCGCTATGACTACTCATGATTTAAACGAAAAAATTAAATGGATCGACTTATCACAAGCTGGTGTATATCTCGATGTACGGCGTGTTGGCCAGACGGATAGCCAATTACTCTTATTGGACGTTCAAAAAAAACTATCTAAAGAAAATTTGAATAACATTGGTTTTACACCGATGAAGTTTGAGGCTTATCCTCACTTTGACGGTCACTTGTATCAATACAATTTGAATGAAACGATCAAACCAAGACTGTTTCATGAAGTTTTGGGTATTCCAAAAGAATTTATCCGTAGTGTGCTTGCGACTCGCCAAGAATTGCATGATTTGTTCAATGCCCAAGCAAAAACATTGGTGCCACAACGATTGAACGTTGCGTTGAATAGTGCAACTCCACTCGGTTATAACTCTGATGGCAACAAAATCTATGCTTCAGCTCATAACCGTTTTTACGTGAATGCCCAAGGTACGCAAATACCTGAAGGTCCTAATGATCAGCCGTCTAGTCTGTACTTACGTGCGACCAAGCAAAAAGATTTAAAAGAATGCTTAAGAGGCTATATCTATCAATTAGAACATGAAACAAAGAGCCATAATCACCAGGACTTTTTAAAGTTTTTAGCTCTAATCACGCAAGCCAAAAATGCTGACGTTGATGTATCCAAGGTAACAGATAAACAGATCCATACTGCAGAAGAAGCGCTTGAAACAGTGATGGTCGAAAAGTTAGGTGAGCTTGATTTTACTGAGAGCTCATTTAAAACGAGTTTAGCGTTATACAATCGCATGCCGACTAAGACCATGCGAAACAATACGATTCGTATGTTACAGCAATATTCGACTCCAATCCCGATGTCACTTGTGGCTCAGCGCTTATTGATTGAGGGTGATAACCGAACAAAACAAAACTTTTCCGTGCTCGAGCCAACTGTGGGTAATGGATCTTTAATCGGTTTATTAACCCAAGAGCGTAATGCTTCTGTCTATGCGGTTGAGTTAGATCCCAAACGTGCTGAACGTACAAAAGCACTGACTCAAAATTATGAATGCACGGTTGTTACTGCAGATGCTACACAAATTGATTTTGAGCAAACGTTTAAGCAAAAAGTTGACTATGTGATTGCCAACCCTCCTTTTGGTGCTATGGATAAATTAGAACGTGTTGCACCAATTTTGGTTCAACAGCGTAACGGCGTAGATCCAAACCCATTATTGGTAGATCCATCAGAAAACGTCTGGTTCAGTACGGATAAATTGGACCATGCCATTCTGGTTAAATCACTAAACGCACGAAACGATCAAGGGCGTTCAGTTTTCATTATTGGCTCAGATAAACAGATTTCAGATGGTACGGTTGAGCGTAAATCAAAGAATTTACTCAATTATCTCTATAAGCATTATGAAGTTGAGGCGGTTGTAGAAATCCACGGCAATGCATATGCACGAAACGGCGCTAATCAAAATGTTCGTATGTTGGTGGTAGGCAATCGTAAAAATGAACAAGCGTTACTACAAACTTACCAATCTTCTGTGGTACCAGATAAGTTGAAAGTCATAACGGACTATGACGAACTTTGGGGATGGGCTAATAACGTAATCTATAAACGTTTGAATCCGAATAAGGATCT
Source organism: Acinetobacter soli (assembly GCF_018139125.1). Taxonomy (NCBI): domain Bacteria; kingdom Pseudomonadati; phylum Pseudomonadota; class Gammaproteobacteria; order Moraxellales; family Moraxellaceae; genus Acinetobacter; species Acinetobacter soli. Next base: position 59,550 of record NZ_CP073242.1, on the reverse strand, counting down.
ATACTTCAAGCCAACTACTCCGACTCCAGTTGAGCAACAAGCACAACAAGCACCAGTGGTTGAACCTGTTGTTGAGGTTAAGCCTGTTGAAAAAGAAAATGACGATTTGTTTGCTAGTCTAGGTGATGAACAGCCTGTTTCGCCACTTGAAGATATTGCATCAAGTGTAACGCCTACGTCTGCAGTCACTATGTTTGATGAAGTCGTGGTCGCTAAAGAAGAAGAGATTAAGCAAGAGGAAGCTGTCAAACCAAAACCGATGTTTGGTCGTAAACCTAAATCAAAACCGAATAAAGTTTCTTTTGACTTCGGAACCGTTGAAGTTAGTACGCAAACAACCAGTTCAGATGATGATGTACCTACACCAACTGAAGCTACACCAACGTTTGAAAATGAAAATGACAATGATTTCGTGCCTGAGGTAAAGAATCCGCACGAGAACCAAAATCAGGATGAAGACCTTGACGATGACGTTAATCTTCAAGTAGGTGATACCACGGCGACCAATGAGGGTGAAACACCTGAACAAACACCAGCTGAAGAACCAGCGGTAGAGCAAGTAAAACAGGAACCGGGTTTAACTGCTGAAGAGATTGCTAAGTTAAATTCTGAATTAGCGATCGGTACTGAGCAAAAAGAAGAAGAACCGACTGTTGAATCTGACCAATCAAATTTACAGCCGATTGTTCCTGTTCCTAATGCTGAAAACACAACAGAACCAACTCCGGAAAATATATACCAAGTTAAGTATATACCGATGTCCATGGCATCTGAGCCAATTGCTTTAGTGGCTAAAAACCAGATTAAAGCGATTAATCAGGCAAATGCTCAATTGACTAAACACATCCAAAATGTATTAGGTTTTGGGGGTATCAATTTCCAAGCTGAAGTCGATAATGGTAACTACCCTACTCTTGTTGATGCCTATGTCGCTAAGAAATTGCAATATGACAATTTTGATGCACTAAAGTCCGCTTTTGCATGTGAACAGGTCGATGCGGTTGCCCATATCATTTTACGTTTTGACCAAAACTTACCTGTGCTTATTGGCGACCAGACGGGTTTAGGTAAAGGTCGTATTGCAGCTGCGTGTTTACGATATAGTGCGTTAAGAGGAAAGCCCCCTGTTTTCCTTACAGATACAACGCAACTCTTGAACGACATTTGGCGTGATATTGTTGCTACAGACAGTGACAAGTTCTTTAAAGATCCGTTTATCTTTAACTCGGATGCTGTGATTAACCGCTTTGGTACTGAAGAGGTTTTATTCACTGGCCAAGATCTGCCTAAGGAAATTGAAGATATTCCAGCGCAACATGACTTGGTATTGGCAACGTATAGCCAATTTAACCGACCAAACCGTAAACGTGCGTTATTGACTCGTTTTATTAATCAAGACACTGTTTTGGTGATGGATGAAACGCACCGTGCAGCATCCTTGAAATCAGCTACAAGTCAATTTTTCTTAGATGTTATTGATCAGACCAACCTAATTAATTTCCAGTCTGCATCGGCAATTAAGAAACCTGAAAATCTTGAATTCTTCCATAAATTGTTCCCTCGATCCGTATCTCGTAATGACTTACAAAAGGTTATCGATAATGCAGATGGTCCAATTTTGGAGTTTATTTCTGAAGGTTTGGTAGATAGCTCTGCAATGATTCGTAGAGAGCAAGATCTCTCGCACATTACCATTCAAACCTTTGTGCCAACTGAAGAGGAAATTAAGAAATTTCACAATTACTCAGATGTTCTTTCTGACATCTTGACGGACATGGTGAAATTTTCTAAAGACATTCGCCTCGATGCGCTAGAAAACATTGCCAATGATGATGATGCTGTTGCCAATTTAGACTTTCATCAGGATTCAGACGATCCGAAAAACCGTTTAAGTTTGAGTGTGATGAACTTTGGATCTCGAATGTACCAGATCCAAAAGCAATTCCTATTGGCATTGAAAACTGACTCTACAAGTGATGCTGTGATTCAGGCGTTACATGAGGGTAGAAAGCCCGTGATTGGTTTGGAAAATACGGGTGAGAGTCTATTCAACATTTTGATGCAAAGTCGCATGGAAGCGATTTTAAAAGCAGATACGGCGCAAGACGTTACCGCTGATTCGCCTGAAAAAGAAAAAGCGTTTAATAACTTCAAGTCGGTATCGTCAGAAATTGAATTTCTTGAAAGTGAGCTTCAAAAACTCATGATCAAAGAAAACCGTGACGCTGGCGATGAAAAAGCAGCGAAAAATATTCAAAAGGAATTGACTAAGCTTGAAGATAAGCGCGGTAGCTATCTGCAAAGTCAAATTTCTGTTTTAGATGAACTCCCACAATTCCGTGACTTGCTTGAAGTGATGTTAGATCGCATCGATGTGGTGAAAGCTGAAGATAACTACGGTAACTCGTTCGTTAAGAAGCTCAGTACGGAAGTGACATTTAATGAAAACGGCGATCCAGTGGTAAGTCCGTATAAAATCATTTTGGATCGTATCAAAGAAAAGATTCAAAAGTTCCCTGACCTACCTTTGATGCCTTTGGACGTACTACGTAACAAGGTGACAAAAGCTGGCTTCAAGATTGATGAAATCTCTGGCCGTCAGATCCACTTAACGGAAACAAGAGACGGCAAATGGAAGGTTAATAAACAAGAGAACAATACGACACAAGGTAAGATTTTGGTTCAATCAAAATTCCAATCTGGTGAAATCGATGTTGTTATTGTGACTCGCTCTGGTTGTACGGGTATTTCTCTACATGCAGCCAAAAACCCTGATCCTACAATTCCATCGGATCACTTGCGCCAACGTGAGTTGTTTTTCTTGCAAAAACCTGAGAACTCTACCGATACGATTCAGATGATCGGTCGTGTGGGTCGCCGTGGTGAAGAATCACATCCGATTATGACGACAGTAGATTCGGGTATTCCAGCAGAAACACGTATGCACTTAATGATGATGCGTAAACTGTCTACCCTATCAGCGAACGTCTCTGCCAACTCAGAAACCAAGTTTAACGAAAACGATTATCCTGACATGCTCAACTACATTGGCAACCGGGTAGCGTTGGACTATTTAAAAAATAACGTAAACTTGGCGAACACACTTGATATTGATATTTCGGATGATGAAAAAGGACCATCATATCGCACGGCGCAAAACTATCATGTGAACCAGTTGCTATCTAAACTGATTTTGATGCCGATTAGTCAGCAAGAACAGGTTTATCAAGACTTGGTTGTTGACTATAACGATAAGATCCGTGAATTAGACTTGTTGGGTCGTAACCCTCTCAAGACCAACTTTTTAGACTGGAAAGCTAAAAAAGTCCGTGAGTTTGAAGTGAAGGACAACTTCTTTACCGTGACTTCAGAAACAGAAGCAGCCAAGATCAATACCTTTGATCTACCTGTGCGTTTTGAAGGTCTGCAATACATTGAACATGTTGAGCCATTACGTGCTGACAATCTAAAACTCATGTTCAAAGAAAGTGATGATTATCTGGTGCGTCAATTTAAACGTATCAATGAAAACATCAATGAAACGGTACACGGACTACTACACTATGCCTATAACTTTGAGGCATTGATGTACCAAAAATATGAAGGCTTTGCTAAGCAAAAGTTATTTTTCAAAAATGGGCAAATGCGTGGTGAAGTGATTCGTGATTATCGACACGAAGTATTTGATCATTTCGGTGTTGTTGAAGCCAATGTAAAACACATTGATGATATTCAATTTCGTAAACCTGATGATCACTCTGCAGATGCTTTTGAAAAAGTAGCTGAAGCGGTTTATCTTGCCAATGATCCTATTTTGACCTCTAACTTTGATCGCATGTATCGAATTGTTCAGGATCTAAAATTCTTGGCTCGTTCTATGGAAAGGAACGAAAAAGAAGGTCATTCAGCGCATGGGTTATTGTTCCTTATCTCAAAACCTAGTCTTTTTGATGATGAAGTGACGCCAGATCACAAAACAGGTGCTTTGCTACGTCTAGACCTACCGCCGTTACGTGTAGGTGCAATCACACCGAATGCGGTTAAGCTTGATTTGGTTTACCCTGGTGATAAGAAGTCGTTTAAAGTTCCACTGATCAATTACACCATGCAAAATGCCAAGCAAGACTTGGATTGGGTAGCTCCAGTGAGTGAAAAAGGACGTATTATCCTAAAACGCTTCAATCCTGAATTTTATTCTTATGCTGATGTGAATAGACGTCATGTTGAGGATCGTCAACCCTTGGTGAACTTATTTACTGAACAAAACAATTATTCCCGTTATACGCGTACCTATTTTGAGAAAGCGCCGTCTGGTGATGTCACACGACAAGCGATTACCTTAACGGGCAATATGTTCAAGGCACATAAGATTGTCAGCTCACTAGATCTACGACATTCAACCGTTATATTTACCGATGCTGATGGTATGCGTAACCGTGCGTTATTATTGCCATCAAATACACCAACTGACTTGTTTGAAAGCTCTCTTGAAAACCAAGTGACGTTTAAGCAAGTTAAAGAGATTGCGAACTTCTTTAATCAATTGCCTGTAAACATTGATTTCAACCGCAATAACTATGTGGGTACTAAGGTTAATTTCCCGTACAAGAAAGCAAGTATTGAGTTCTACTACAACGGGTCAGACTGCTTTAATGTGACGGTGAAATCTGTTGCAAAACAGTTCAATCGCTTTATGTCGAATACCAACGTATTCCATGATCCTAAAGGCGGTAAAACAGATGAATCGTTGAACATCCACTTTACTGAGCCAGGCCGTAATGAGTTTAGATTTGCGCTTGATCTCAAGGATGTTGAACGCTTTGTTGACGAGCTGGACAGTACAACCAAAATTGAAGCTGCCTTTTTGGATTTAAAATCTAAGCTTCCTGATGGTAATGATTACTTTTTAAATGAAATTAACCGTATGCTTAATCCTCCAGAAGAGCCAGCTTATAAGGCTGAGTTACCTAAGGGTAAAACCTTAGATAACGATCAAGAAATCCAGCAATTATCTTTCTAAAACCCTCCCTTAAAAGGTATATACCAGACCATACGTGAATAACAATTACGTGTGGTCTAGTTCGTATATACCATGTATCATATCCGTGACGATCACATTGACGTTTTAAAAAACAAATACAGGTATTTTATGTGCAACTCTAATCCCTTAGAGGAATCTTCTAATAACTCAGATTTAGTGGATTTTGACAGTGAATTAGACATCACAACTGGTTTTAATTCTGACTTTAAAGAAGACTTTATTTGGAATGTTGATACAGATTCTAAAAAGGACTCTTAAAACCAGGAAGGCCACCTGTCATAAGGATCAAATATGGACCAAAGCCCTAAACAAGATAATTTTGACGAGCAAACACTTGATCAACTGCAAGACGGCCAATCATTAACTTTCAATGAGGGCCTGGAACAGTGGGATGATTTAAGTTTGGACGGCGTGGAATTTCAATCCATCCAGCCTACGCCACAACAAAACAATGTTGCACAAGATCAATCGCAACAATACCAGTCTGAACCATATCCCAATGATCCCCTATCTGAACCTCCATTAATGGAAGAACCGCCAGTCATGCAAGATGATGGGTATCAAAATAATCAGTATGATCAGTATGAACAATATGATCAGCCTATGGGCGGTAACTCTGTACCTCCTGGGCACCCAGATTATGATTACGCTCCCCCTCTTGAAGATACTCGGTTGAACGATGATGAACCGATGTTTTTTGACGAAGGTGATTATGAGCGTAGTAGTTACCCGAATTACGAGAATGAACGGTCCATCATTCCTGAAAACACGTTTGATCTTTCCGCTGTCACTGTCAATGATTTAGCTGAACTTGATCCTGTTCTGATTGGTAAAGTATTTGATGCACTTGAGCAAAGAGATCCAGCCAGTCAATTAGAATTCTTTGCAGACATCGGGCTTGATCTGCAGAATGATGATGATCTTAAGTTTATTGCGGATCTGAATAAAATCCAGACTAAAAACGCACTGGACCAAGGATTAGGCAATATTGCTGAAAATAACAGTTCATTGCCAGTTGAAGACCGTGTTTATACAACTGCAGACTCTAAATTATACCTATCAGACAATGATCCTGATTTCCTCCTTTCCAAAGAAGAGAATCCATTTGAAGCCGTTCAAGTGGCTGAAAAAACCCTATTTAACTTTGAGACAAAATCTTTTATCACTCAGCCCTACTATGGTTTAAGCCTGAAGGGTGCAACTAAAGAAAATGCCCTCAACTTCCTGAGTAATCGTCAATTCGCGATTGAAGGCCTGATTAACCAAAACCAAGTCGTGCGTGAAGCAAAACAGCAGATCTACAACGAAGTTACGGGTGCACCGAATACCTATTTTTCAGGTGAATTAACCGATAAAAACCAAATTAACGCATTGATGCGCCAAGTGCGTGACTTTTGCTTAATTCGTGGGATTGAAGCTGAAGAACTTGGCTTAGTGCCAAAATCTATCGTCATGGATCAATGGCGTGTGAATAGCGACCATACAGCTGCTCGACTTGAACAACTTGAGATTCACTATCTTGAATTCAATACGGACACGTTAACCAAGGAAGTAATTCAGTTATTAGAAACCCGTGAACATAGCGACCAGTTACAAGCTGCTCTACTTTTGAAAGAACATAAAGAAAATCAGAAGACTAAAGAGACAGTAAAGGAAGATGTTGAATCAGCTGATCCGAATGCACCAAAAGGTACACCAAAGAGCACATTAAACATTGCTGGTGGTCCACAAGACAAAGCAAGTTTGGCTGCAAGTAGCGTTGCCTCTAAAAGCTTTAAGGATATGCGAAATGAGGAAGGTAACGAACGTCCTCCTTTAGCGCGTGAAAATAGCCACGGCCATCCACGAACGGTCGCTGATGAACTCGCTGCGCTCAGTGCAAAAATGATTGCAGTCATGATTGAACTGGTTAAGAAAACAATCAAGTTGATCATTGCAGCGATTATGGCCATGTTCAACAAGAACAAAAGCCTTGATAACCTGAAAAACATTTGGGATAAACCAATCAATCCTGATGTTACCGTTAAAAGTAACCATCCAGACGCACAACAACCCGAACAGCTTGCCAATACAGCCGATAAATCAAAATTGACTGAACTTGGTAAGAATGCCGATATTTTAAAACCGATCTCTAAAGAGCAAATGTTGCCTCTTTTAAACGATCCATATACCACTCAACTGAATAAAGACCGTGACGGCGTTACCTTAGAAGAATTCGATCTAAATGTCGGTAAAGTCTATGCCATTGACGGTGAACAATACATCGTGATTGATGTAGTCGGTAAGGATTCTGTCGAAGGTGTTGAATCCTCTACCCCATTTATCAAACTAGTTAAAGAAGCAGATTTACCGCCTCAAGTGGAAGGTAGCGATGCACCTACCCCGATTACGCCGTTCTATTTAGAAGCGATTGAAGACAAAGTAACGTTTCTCTCAATTGAAGAACTGCATGAAGGCATTAAGTCTGAAAAGATCCATGAGTTTGAAGGTCGCTTTTTTGAACCCATTTGTTCTCAGTACTTAGAACAAGCACGTATGTTCCTTGGTGCCGAATATCCATTAGGGCAAGATCCAGAACAAATGACTGAAGAAGCCAAAGCTTCATACAAAGATCAGTTTATTCAACGTGCCTATCAATCAGGTCAAATAATTTCGGATCAAGTAAAGAAAGTCAAATCTAAACTTTCAAACCTTTTGGGTAAGTTTAAAGGCAATACTGCAGAACAGTCGGCAACTCAATCAGCACCGCAAAGCCAAGACCAAAACAATGACGGTAAACCAATGAACCCTTATGACAGTATTTATGTTGATCATGATTCTGACTTAGAAGCATTCTTTAAAGACCGTCACAACAATGTTTCTTATGCTGAAATTGAACAGTTTGTCGGTATGGTTTATGAAGATGAAACAACCCAAACCAATATGGTTGTTTTGGATATAGCTTCCGATAATCTGGATAAACGTGCGATCGTTGTGCCTCTTTCGGTGATTGAAGATCTCGAAAATATCACTGAACAAGATGTGCTTTATCTTAAAGACATCGTGAATGAATCCTCTACCGTTCCACTGTATGAGCTGGAGTCTGTCGAGCCGATAGACGAGTTAAATGCGCTTGGTAAATTTTCAAGTGAATATTTAGACAAGCTCAAAGCCGATACCATCAACAATACTGCAGAACAGACTAATACTTATGCCAGATCTGCCGAACGTGAACTTGAACTTTCAAAAATGATTTTGGAAGGCAAGCTCAGTGTTGTAGGTGCCATGGTGAAAACGGATTACGGTCAATTCGTGGTACTGACTTCAGATTCGGAAGGTCATAAATCAATTGCACCCGAATACAACGCCGTGGCCATTACTAACCTTGATCGTCAAATTACCACGGAAGATATTATTAATGCCGGTATTACAACGATACCGCGTAAAGATATTTTAGAGTGGAATACTGTCACGGCGCTCAATGAAGAATCTGCCAATCAGGTGACTTATTTAGATCCTGAAGTTTACCAGGCAGTAAGTAATGCAATTCATCAAAATCGCGAAAAAGAATTGATTCAAACTTTGAGTACGTTACAACCCTCTGCAGCACTCAATAGCATCGGTTCAAAAATCATTACGCAAGATGGCAATACATATATTGGTCTATGCGCCAAAGATGATGGCAAATCAGGCGAGTACTACGCCGTAAAAGCTCCAGATAATCAACTCTCCCCGATTGGCGCAAGCTATATCAATGATGTTGGTGTTGAAGTCATTAGCCGTAGTCAAATTGCTGAATTTCAGAATGCGGAAAATAATCAGCAACAACTAATCAGCCATGATGTGTTTGTTACATTGCTAAATGCAGTCAATAACAGCAATGAACAAGAAGTACTTCACCTCTTCTCTAACTTGGACCAGGTGAAACAACAAATTAAAGATTCGTTATTCAGCGAAAAGGAAAGTGAAAAAGTGATTGAACAAAATCAATTTATTGAACAACTGAAAAACAATAACCTTGTGAAAGCCGATCACATTAACGCGCTTAATCAAATTGCTGATCAGATTCAAAATACGCAACTGAAAAATGTTGTTAAAGGTATGGCCTCAACCGTTGTTGCGCCTGAAAACTCTCAAAACGAGATGTATGTTCAAAGCTTTCTACATCTCAACCAACGCCTAGACACGTTACAACAAGATTTAAAGCTTCAAGCAGCATCAAATCTTATGAATGCTGAATATAAGCAACTTTTTGAATGTATGGATGATCATCTAGTACTACCTACTGCGTATGGTGATGCCAAGTTTGTAAACCTTAATAGTGTTGAGCCTCGTATTGTTGAATTTAGAAACTCGGCTGAAACAGGTCAAATCTTTGACAGCTTCAACGCCGTGATTGCCGAAACAGGAAACGTGGAAATTGCGCTTCAGCACTTAAAGCAAGAGATCTTAACCGATCACTATATCGCTGCGATTCATGAGGATGTGAAGTTACACCGTCTAGAACAGCAAGACATGGAAAAAATCAAAGAAGTGAATCAGATCCTTGAAGCTGATTTTGATAAAACTGGCCTACGCTTAGAAGCGCTCCAAGATGGTTTGAATCTCAATACTAAAAACTACTTAGACCAAGTAAAGCTTGAGAAAAATACGACATCTCAATTTTTGAGTGACCTTGATAAGCATATAGATTTAGAAGTCGCACGTAGAAACGATCATGACAATGATCAAACATTGGGGCGTTAATCATGGATTTCTATAAAAACGTAACTGGCGACATCGATGCGATGATTGCTTTTGATAAAATCTTAGGTGGTTTTGGTCAAAATACAGTGAATACCACGCGTGAGCGTGTTCAAACCAACTCTAAGCATGAAAAGGTAGAGCGTGAGATTGAAGGTGCCAGTCCGTACCTTAAAAGCGATTATGAGCTATTTGTCGAGCATCACAATATGTTGATGCAAGAGTATCGGGCAACTCAGCTACATTTACGCAACATCTTAGAAAAGAAAAATGAGGTTAAAAGCATTCAAAAGCTTGCGGATCTCTGCGAACGGCACCAGTGCTCCAACATCGCTCAATTATTCGTTGAGAAAAATGAAGATGAATATGTATTGCAATGCTTTCAAGACTTTCAGCAAGACTTAGAAAACAATAATGCTCTCCGAAAAGACTTTAATCACTTTTCAGACTCGTTTGAAGCCTACCGATACAATATGGAGATCTGTAATAAGCTTTCTGGTATCGATCAGCCGTTTACCCTTGAACGTCCGAATGACAGACAGTTGAATTTCGTTATCCATAGTCATGAAAATATCAATAAAACATTGTTGGACTATCAGGCGAAGATCATTGAGCAACAAACAACTGTAGACCAGCTCAAGCAAGATGCTTCCTATACTGCCCTATTTCCGATCGCAACCAATGATAAGAACATGTTCTCAATTGCAGCGACCGAAGTTTATGTAGAACAGTCACCAAAATATCAAGACTATCTTAAGGTCATTAAAAATGAGCTTAAGAACATAAACGAAACGGGTAAAAATACGTTTAGTCAGCATTACAAAGATACTATTACGCAAAGCAATCTTGAAAACGTTAAAACTAAAGAAAGCGCTTCAACTTATAGCAATGGGTTTTAATTAATTTTAAATAAAAACATTTAGGGTGTTTTAAGATAGAATCTAAATACCCTTTAATGGAGTTAAACATGATTCAAACTAAAATCACTGAACCGACAAGAACGCCGTTTAATCCTCATGGTTTTGCAGATGCAACGCCTTTACATGCGTTTTACTTGGAATTATTAGAAAAGGGATTAATCCATAAAGCTCTTGAAGAAGGTAATTTGGAATTTGAAAACCAAAACTTGTTCATGACGATCGATTGGGAATCAATAGACGTTCAAATGGATGCTTATACGTTTGATGTGAAATTAGATATTGTATGTGGCGTCATACTTGATGAACAAAAAGTCACGAATAGCATTCAAGTGTTTATTAATGAGCAAACTTTGTTTATAGCTTCAGCTAAAACCTTTAACCCTAAATCTGGTCTAACGCAAAGTCTTAACTTTGATATTCCTTTACGTGTTTTAAGTCAAATGGGCTATTACGCCCTACCTCTCAAAGAGGACTAAATCGTGGGAATGAGCATAGAAAGCCAAAACATAGCATTGTCTCAAGAGCCTACAACCTTTGTACCAGAAGCTTTTGTACACTCTATTAACTACTTTTGTCAGACCTTAGAGAACACTTTTCATTTTGATAAGCGTTCACTCAATTTCTTTGAACCAGGTACACCAAAAGAATACGGCTTGTATCTTACTGAACAGCATTGCCTTGTTTTTTTGAATGCTTGCAGTAGTGGCTATCTTGGCGAAACACGCAAAGTTACCAGCTTCACCGCTTTTGTGCTTTTAAATCAAAAAAATAATGAATCTGAAATGCTCGACATCACGTTAAACGATCCAAAACGTGTAGAGGAACATTTCAAAACTGCGTCTAAAGATCAGATCAATATTTACTTAAAGAACGTGCATGAATTAAGTAATTTTCTGAAAAATAAGTACTCGGATTCAGGTTTTTTAAAAGATATTGTGACTGAGGAAGGTTTTTCTAAAACCCTAAAGCCATCGGTTTTACAGGAATGCTTAAAAGAGGAAGTAGAGCTAATTAATACTTTAATGTGTTTGGTTAGTACTCAGTTTATATATATTACGACAGCTATTATTTTTAAGCGTCCTATTTTAAAAGAATTCATAAAACTATGTTTAACCAATGAGAAGTATATACTACAATATGGTGAAGAATGGTATTATGATTCTATATATAAGTTCGCTAAAAGGATATATGAGTTAAAACACCTTATAGCTACCTTATATTTAAGTAGTGAAGCTGTAGTAAAAGATGTTGTAGTGCTTTGCGAACTTGCTTCTAAAAAACATTAATCATAACTCTTTTAAAGGGCTAGATATGCGTAACAATCACAAGAAAGCTAAAAGGCTACAACAAGTTCGGGGCAAGACTTTAAGGACTAACCCTAATCTACAAAATGTTAAGCCAGCTTTTAAAACTAAAAGTGCTTTAAGCATTTTTGTTGCTACCGTTATTGGGTGTTCAAGTGCTATTGCAGTTCAACAAAGTTCCGTTGCTTCTGTTACCAGTAATACTCAAAACATGGGTAACTTAAACATCGCAACATCATCGACCATTGCAAGTAGCTCTGGTGGTGATACGCCTTTGTCGAATTCAAATAGCGGATATTATTCGTCTACCAGTTCTAATTCGTCATTCAACTCTACTGCTGCTGAAAACAACTTCATGGCGGTTAAAAAAGGTGAACAAGCAGCTGCTCAAAACATTCAAACCAATATTGAATCATGTGCAACTGATGGGATCGGTAAAGTCGTTAAAGACAACTTAGATCTACAAATGACGGTTTGGGGTCGTCCAATCGATATTAACAAAATGTTCAGTCCAGCTAGTCAAGGTGGCTGTTTTGCTGACATCGGTAAAATCATTGACCTTTCTGTGACTATTCCATCACTTGATACAATCATCAATGCAGCGCAACAAATGGTTGTCGATTACGCGACTAAAAAAGCGTGTGACGCAATGAAAACTGCAAGTACTGAACTTGTTGGCCCATTGAATGATGTTATAGGTGAAATCAACAAAGCTGGTCAATATACTGATGTATCGGGTGCGCTTGGTACTGCTGTGAATGGTCAACTTGGTAAACTTGATCCTGGTCTAGTTATGCCTAGCGGTGCTTTTGAGGGTGGAGATACTTATACAATCAATGGTAGTAGCTCGACTAGTCCAGTTTCTTATTCAACTGATCAAAAAGCCAGTACTAGCACACCGTCTAACGCAAAAACTTCAAGTTCAGAATCTACTTCTGTCACCCAATCAATTAAAGACTTTTTCTCTTAAGTTGGGGGTGGTATGAAAAATAGAAATAATCTGCGTAAAAGAAGAATTACTGTTAATCAGTTTTCACCTGTTAAAGCAATTGCGGTGGGTACTTTAACGGTTGGTCTATTATCCGTACCACTTTTTACCAATGCTTTTAGTCTTGGCACTATCCTTTCTGAGCTTGCAATACAAGCTCAGCAATTGATGGTACGTTCTGCTGTGCGTGTATCTACTCAACAAACAGCGGTCAGTGCAAATCAAATTGTTGATAACCAAACGCGTGATTCAGAAATGATCGTTGCTGGTATTCAAAGTGTCGATAAAAATATTGAGATCAAAAAAGCGATTTTAAATTCTGGTACGAATGCTGCCCTCCCTGATTCAGCTTTTTGTACGGCTCTTGAAGAACGTGAACAAACCGATCTCAATAGAAACTTAAAAGACTTTAACGTTTCTAAATACATGCAAGATGTTTCAGGGAAACTTTTCTCAAATTCAACAGATGAAGCAACCTCACCATATGCGTTTCACTTGGCGACCTCGTGTGGCGTAGAAGAAGCAAAAATGGGTGTCTGTAATTTGATTCCAAATGGTCTGCAGTATGGCGACATTGATACTGCTTTTGTTTTTTCTCGTTCTCGACTTTCTGAACAGCAAGCGACTGTTGCATTGAACTACTCGTCAATTGCATCTAACAACGTTGTTCCAGTCGGATTGATGGAATGCTCTTCATCAACTTGCGTTGATTTTCAAAATAAATACATGGCTGGAAGTACTCTTTCATCACTGGCTAACTATTCGGTGGCTAATAATGTGATGCAACGCACTACACCAAACTCCAATGCTTCAGCCAAATTCTTTGAGTAATGACTATGAGAAAGCGTAAAAATACTTTAAGACAGCCTAAAGGAAAATCAAAGTTTGTACCTGTCATTTTAGGTGCAACTTTGGTGATTAGTAGTCCTGTTTTTGCTGAATGGGCTACGGTTGGTTTGGGTACGATTATGAGCGAGATGTCTTCTCAGATTCCTAAGCATGCAAGCAACCAAGCAAATGATATTCAACAAGTATCTCAAAGTACCCGTAGAAAGTTAGATGATTCGACTGAAAACATCGTTGCAGCGCTTAAAGTTGCGGTGAAGCAAAAGGCGCAAGCTGCTAACCAAATTACCGATGCGACAACTAAAAACACCCAAACTATTGCCTCTGGTATTCAAGCGCTTTTACAGTCAGATACCATGAAAAAAGCACAATTTGCTTATGGCGCCAATACTGGTCAAGGCTTTAAGTCTTGTGAGGTTTTGGCTGAAAATACAAATATGTCGAGTGCATCTGGTCAAGTGATTGATCAAGCAGCTGATATGGCGACTCAAACTTCTCAAGTCGGCGGTAAATTAGTTGGCTCTCAACAGGAAGTGATTAATCAACGCCTAAACGTGCATAAAGCTGAATTCTGTACGGTTGCTGAAGCACAAGCTGGTCAATGTACGTTGTCTAAATTACCGGGTGGCGATACCAATGCTTCCCTACTGTTTAAGTCTGTTGCACCTGGTTCAAAAGAAGCTCTTGCAAGACATTACGTGCGTGAAAACATTTTAGGTACACCAGATAAATCATTGTCTAATGCAACGGCACGTACTCCAGCTGGTCGAGATTATTTGCAAGCAACAAACCAAAAAACAGCTTTACTTGCTATGCCAGCGTATAGCTTGGCGGTTATTGACGCGCAAAATACAAAATCATTCAAAGATATTGACGGCAAAATGGTGTCTGCCAACGATTTGATCGACCAAACAATCGCACGTTACTACGGTGGTCCTGAAGCTAAAAAATGGCAAATGGCGATGGCGATGCAAGATCCACGCGGTCTACTTAAAGAAGCCAATATCATTAACGGTGTTTCTGTTTATTTAGATCTTCAAACTTACAAGCAAAGTTTGCGTGAAGAAGGTTTATTGTCTGCATTACTTTTAGCGAAATCTCAGCCGATAAAAGATGATGTGAAAACGAAATACGGCCAGTCAGTGAAAGTTAAGCTTTCACAAACTATGCCTCAATTTTAAGGAGACTAAATAATGCGTACTCCGAAAAGAACATCACGTAAAGTTATGAAAGCGCCACAAGCGCACGGCTCTCGTTCAAAAATTAGTGCACTCGGTTTAACCCTCGCCATTATTAGCGGTTCTGCATCTGCTTATTACTGTGCTTCCGTGGGCAACCCGATGGCAGTAAATACCTTGAATATGCTTATTCAACAGGCTGATGCGGTGGAAAGCGCTGCGTTACGTGCGTTGGACACAAACTTATCTTTGGGCATTAAAAAGCAACAAGATGATGTGACGGCAGCGATTAAGATCCTGACGAAACAAGAGGCTGTATCTGCTCAAGGTATTTCAGATAACGCACATAAAAACGCACAAAGTCTTGTAACGGCGTACCAAGCTGTTAAACAAAGTGAGCAAATGAAAAAAGCTCAATTTGAGTTTGGTGCACATGGCCAAGCATTTAAAGCGTGTGAAGTTTTAGGCGATCGTGAACAAGCTCAACAAGACAATAAATCTGCTGATAGTTCAATTTTAAATAAAGTTGGCTCTGAAGTGGTTGCTGCGCCTGGTGTCTACATGAACCCTCACAAAGCACAAGAAGCTATGTTACAAGCTCATAATGAGTTTTGTACCACTTCTCAGGCTGCGTCTGGACTATGTGGTGCTGCTGGTGAAAATGCTGGTCTAAGTTTACAAGCTTCAACTTTATTCACGACTGCAGCGCCAGACACGGCGATGGCTCGTGCTCAAAATGCATTGATCAACAACATGGTTGGTCTACCTGATGCTCCAATTGACGGTAGAATTGCGAAAACATCTGCTGGTCAAGATTATGTGATGGCTAAACTGGCGAAAGATGCTTTAACTTCTCCAGCAATTACCTCTTTGAAAGCAATTCAAGCGCAATACTCCCCTGTTGCTGGTGGTGGTACCAATAGTCATGATTCAAGTACCAAACTTGCACCGATGCAACACTTGGAAAAAAGTGTCTCTCGTTATTTAGGTTCAGGGCAAGATTACAAAGACTTTGCTAAATCACAAGCGATTAAAGATGAACGTGGTTTGATGGTCGATGGTTTAATTCAAAGTACTGAACGCTTGAACTTGCAATATCAACAATACAAGTCAAATGAACGTAAAGAAGCGGTATTGGCTGCGCTAGTTTCTGCTGAAAGCAAATTAACTGACGGCTCAATTGAAGTGACTGATCGTTCTAAGTCTACGGGTAACATTCGTAGGATTGCACTTTCACAAGCAATGGCAAGTAAATAGCCTGATTTTTTCATTATCAGGCTGATAATGAAAAAAACTTAAAAAAAAGGGATGGTTTTAAGCCATCCCTTTCTTTGTTTAAAACCCTTTTAGATAGTTTCTTTATATAAATTCTCTTATAATCTTTAGTATATACCGTTCAAAAGTAACCGATGGTGCTTTGATATTTTAATTAAAAGATGCTTATACATATTGCCATGGAGTTTATATGTCAACTAAAAAGAAATGGTTGGATCTGAGTAGCTTTGGCGCTCAACTTGTAGTAACCCCTAAAACTGATTTAAGAAACCAAGCAGCCATTATTAAGATTAAAGATGTTGAGCTTTTAGAGAAAAAGTTGAACACATCCTTAAACAGCTTCTTAACAGGTTTAAAACAGACTGGAAAGTTTGTTTATATCACCAATGAGCAAAATAACGACCTTAGTTTTATGTATAAGAGTTCGCAAGATAGTCTCTCTCTTGCTGACATAAAATCTGTTTTTCCTTACGACTCTAAAAAAGACCTCATTGAAATGGATATGTCAGATATATATCTGCAAAACCCAATGAGTAGTGCTGAAAAAAACCAGTGGCAATCCCTATTTGAACTCAATAATCAAAAGTCCGTTGTGCTTTACCAAGCAAAACAGCAAAAACCGTTTGCCCCAAATACAACCATTATGGGTGCGGTTAAACAATTCAATAAAGCAGATTTAGGCTGGAATAAGCTACCGACATTACTGCAGTCCGTAGATCCATTGCCGTTGGCTGATTTAGACAATTACGGGTACCAAGCAGATAAAACACTGACTCGTTATTATGTTGATAAAGAAGCAGCGCTAAATGCTGGACTCATAGAAGATACGATAGAGCCTATTGAACTAAGCAAACAGCTAGTGATTTCGGTTAATTCAGGCGGTGAAGTACTTGCCCTAAAAGATATTACGCAAATTCCTGAGCTGACCAATTATAAAATATCTTCACATCCAGCATGGCCAGCGTATAACAGCTTACCGAAGCAATTTATTGATATTCGAGAGCTGAATAAGGGGCTGAATACGAGCATTGATCCAATTGTGAATGCGCTTAGATCGGATGATCATGCCGTTAATCACCAAGGATTGATCAAGCTTCAAACCTTAGTCACGAAAATCAATGACTGTTTGTATTCATACGAAGAAAACAGCATCCCGTCAGCATTGGCACCATTTGGTATAGAAACAACTGCGTTACAGCTGGTGGACAATGATTGGAAAGTTTGGGAATACAACAACCAAACTTTAGATGTAGAAGAATTCGACCTTGCCGATAAGATTAAGGACCTGATCCAAAGCGTTCAAAATAATATTAATAATTTAAGAACATTTGATCCCTACTCAATTGGTGATAGCAGTTTTGATCGTGAATTAATTTATGAAAGTTTGGATGACATCGGTACAAGTTTAGAAAGCTTGGATCTCAATCAAATTAAGCAAACCATACCGCCTGAACCTAAGGTTCCAGTAAAACGTTTGTTCAATCGAATTGATCACTTTTTTAGACACACCAAGTTTAAGCCGAACATTCCAGAACCAGTCATTAAGGACTCTTTGACTAAACTCGCTTTAATGCGAAAAATTAAGCAAGAATACCTACAAAAAATTGCAAAGCTCAAAGAAGAACGTCAAGCGATTGTTGAAGCGAAAGCAACACATACCATCAGTGAGCGTATTGAAAAAGCGGTTGCGATTCAAGTCGCTGTTGCTACTGAAAATGCGTATGTTTTGGATCAGCAAGCCTATGACGATCAAGCTTATGAAATGGAATTGGCATTAAGTCAGTTAAACATTGCTTCTACGCGTCTGAACAATCTTTATGATAGTTTTTTTGATTCAGTGATAGACCGTGAAGAATACGGCACGGATCTGGATAACTTCCTACAAAGCGTTGTCACCGATGATGAATTGCAAGATGAAATGCAACGTCTATTGGATGAGGCGAACGAGTTTGAAGCTACTCACACCTCAAATGACATTGACATTTATCATTTCAACGTTGATCTAGGTGAAGAACCTAACGGGCTTTGGAATGAAGCTGTTAACCAGTTTGATGTGGTTCATTATTATGATGAACAAGATCAAGAGTTATCTGCAGTCGAAAAGTTTGAATATTCTATTTTGGGATATTCACCATCTCAAGAATCTGCAATGCCAGATTTTAACGATATGGTGTTCTCGAATGCTGTATCAGTGCTGGATAACAGTATTGAGGACATGATTGCGACCAGTGCTGAAAATGTAGGTAAAAACTACTTTTCATTTCATCAGCAAATGCCTCGTATTCTTCAACAACTGCATAGTATTAATAGCCAATTTACGGCGCTTGGTGATGGTGATGCCCATAGCATTGCATCACAATATTTATCGGATGAAAGCTTAGAGCGATTCTATAACCTGTTAGAACAGGACGGTAACTACAAGGGTTTTAATAAGCGTATCGATGTGGCTCATGTGCTTTCTGAGCTGAGTAGCAATATTGGCAACAATCCTGACTCCCCTATCCTTAACCGATTACCTGATATTAGGTCGCAACTCAATCATGCGATAAATGAGGAATTACGTGTACGCACGAATCCTGGTAATGCACTGGCCAACGCGATTGTTTTTGCTGCGACCAATGAAGTTTTGTCTTTAAAAGAAACACTCGAAAAAGATGAAATCTATGTGGTAGACAGCTTTCAAAACTATCTGCCTAAGGTGATACATAAAGACCACTTCAACTCAAATACACAAGAACAGCTTTTTGCCTTAAATAAAAAGGTCGCGGTAAGTATGGCGTATAAGCGCTATCTACAAGACTTTTATCAAAATGCCGTGGGTGAAGAGTCTAAATCTGAAGCGGTTACTGCCATTATTAATAATGAGCACAAGCATATTTTGATGGCACTAGGTTATCTAACACCGACCTACAATGAAGTCACGGCGCCAAAAGACTCGAAAATTGAAAATGTCGTCACGTTGACTGAAGAAGCGGTAAAAACCTACCTAGCTGAAGGTAACGCTTTGATGGTTGAGCCTGAAGTTAGCGCACGTTCTTTGGCGGTGTATAGCAGTACGATAGCATCTGATCAGAACTTCATTCGCTTACTGCCGATGGATCTAGGTCAAAAGGTTAGTTCATTACAAAAGCAAAAAACCATTATGATTAATGGTGCTTCTTCGTTTGAACATATCCTGAGCTCTAATCCGATCAGCAAAAACAAGCTGACCTATGATGACCTTAAGAATGTAATTCTTAATCGTATTTTGACCAAGGAAGCGGTACCGAAATATGAAAAAGGCTTAAAGCTTGATATTGAAGTTAAGAATGTCTATGAGCATGCATCAAGTTTCTTGCCACTTGAAAAGACCGATGTTAACAGTGAAAATGACTTTGGCAATCTCTTTAAACATGGGCTTGTGCTTGAAGCATTACAATCGACTCCAGACTCACTCAAGAATGGATTTAACCTCAACCGTGATTTAATCAATTCTGCCCTACTGCAGTCATTTGAAAATCGTTCTATTGAAGAATGGACGGCACTAAAAAATAAATCCCTCGAGACAAAAACGGGATCTCTTTTAAGCATTATCACCAATCCAGAACGTATCAAAGAGTTTGAGTTTCCTGAGATAAATTTTTATCTCACGGTTTCACCAGCTGATGAACAAAAGCACGGTGCGATTAACTTATATTTCAGCGGTGAACAGATTCCGTCTACCGATCGCTTAATCGTTAAATCAAGTCTGAATGACTTAGCTGCAGACGATAAGGCGCTGTTTAAAGCTTTGACGCTTAGCAATGATTCAGTTTTAAGTACGCAAGAGCAAATGCAGTACTTGATCGACTCATTAGAAAAACGCTATCAGATCTTCCAGTCGATCGAAAACCTACACCTTAAAGAAAAGGTATTGTTTAACCCTGAGTTGGACGATTACAAGGCATTAACTTTGCGTGATGCCGATAATCAATACATCGATCCAACGGCGAAACAAGATCTAATCGATTTTGTGAAAAGCAATGATGTGATGACCAATGTTGATTTGATGAACGTCTTTACCGACTACATCCATCAAAAAGAAATGGATCAAGCGTTTGAAAACGGCTCCAAAATTATTGTGGCCAATGACGGTGCTGATTTAGTGATTTCTGTCATAGATAAAGACACACCAGTTTTACAGCATGATCAATTACGGGTTTTTGATAATGTTGAGCAGTTTGCTAAATTCAACGAGCGTGGTGGATTGTTTAAAGACTTCCAGTTAAACGGGATAAAAGCGCATCTTGTGGACCAAGTATTAAATGATCTTGGGTTACGTGAAAACATACTGCAGACAATCAAGGTGCCATTATCACCCGGTTTTGAAAATATTGATGTTAAAGGCCTTAATGAGATTGTGGCTGTTAATATTTCAACATTGGTCAATAAAATTGATTTTACCTTTGGTGAAAAGCTACTTGAATCTAAAGACCGGTTCGATCTCGCGATTAAAGTTGCCGATGATCAATCTCCGTTAAAACTGGCCATTGTGAATAATGCCGAACATCAGCAATTTGTTGATCAAGGCTATAAAATTCTTCCTACGCCAAAGCACCCGAACTCTAAGAACTTCTTAATTACTGATTTTGCAAAATCATTCAAAAAAGCAGAATTATTTAAGTCTCGCGATCAAGTATATAAACCTGAACATATGGTTCAAAGCGCACCTGTTGTAGAAGTTGCCCAAGAACCATTGGTTGAAGAACCGATCGTAACTGAACCTGAAGTTCAAAAGCCTACTGAACCAGAAGTACAGGAAGCAACGGTAGAAGTTGTAGAGCCGACTGAGCCAGTTGCTCCAGAGCAAACATCACTGTTTGAGTCTGAGGGTAAGCCTGAAGCTGAAGCACCAAAAGAGCCAAAAACAACCAAACCGAAAGCCACTGAGTCACGTTCTGAAGTTGGACTTATTGAAGATACGGGTATGAAAATGCCTGGTGCGAAAAAGGATCTGTATGGTCCACGTTTATCGCTCAGTCAGATTCAAGATATGTCGCTTTTGCAAGTCAAAAACCTAATTACGCGTGACAAAATTTGGAAAAAGGAATCGGTTTTACAAGCAAAAGAAGCTGGTCGAGATATTTACATTCACTTGCTGACTGACGCTGTACGCAAGATGACGAATGATCAGCCACGTTATCCGCTTGAAAATGCCACTGAAGAACAGTTTAAAAAAGTAGGTGCTGGATACTATGACGCTGTTTTAAGTATGCGTGATGCTTTAATGGAAGCAAAAACAGTTCGTGAATTTATTCCTAATGCATGTGATTTATACGTTCGTTTGAATGAAGACAAAGATCTGTTCACGGCGTTTAAATCATTAGATCGGTCATTATTTTCATTGGTAGAAAGCTATGCTGAATATGCTGCCACTGACATGATTATTAGTTCTGAATTGGCGAAAACCGATAGTAGTGAAGCACGTAAAACGCTCACTGAAGCACTTCATCATTTACGGAAAGAGTTACCGCCAGTTAAAGGCACCTACTCTATCTATAAAAAAATACGTAGTGCGATTGATGCCAAACCGTTCCAAGACAAAGTAAAAGCGACTGTTACTTTTAGAAGTGGCAACATTATAGATTCGAGTACGCTATTTAGCAGATCTGATGCTGGTCTATCTGAACAAGTAATGGATCTGTTAACTGCTAAAAAAACCAAAGACGCAACTGCAGAGAATGATGATACTCAAGAAGTCTCGTTATCTGAAAAGAATGTATCGAACATTGTAGATGACACGGCGAGTACCTTAGATGCCCTATTCAAAGAGTATGCTAAGCCTCGTACTATGCGTAAGGCATTCAAGCTCAGTGATGTGGTTGTGACGGAAAACATTGCTTCACGTAATGGCCAAGATGTTACAGCACATACCTTGCAAGCGACCTTTGGATTTAAAGCCGTAGAGTTTGGCGAGTACTTGAACCAGAGCGATCGTCAAATCGCATTAAATAACGCATATGACGGTTGTTTCGCTCTTGCTAAGGCACTTGATATAGATCCGAAATTTGTTGGCTTTAACGGTATGTTGGGTGTTGCTTTTGGTTCGCGTGGACGTTCCGCTGCGATGGCACATTACGAGCCATCTAACCGTGTGATTAACTTAACCAAGAATTCAGGTTTTGGCTCGTTTGGTCATGAATTTTTCCATGCCTATGACCATCTCATTTTTAGTGCGATGACACGCAATCAACCAAAAATGATGATGGAAAACGTACAGCCTTATCTAACTCGTTTTGCAGAATTGAATAACATTAAGTCTGAGAAGTATGCCAACATTAACCAAGATTTGTTGCAAGCTGCAGCCAAAGTAAATCAAGCGATGTATTACTTGCCAATGAAAAAGGATGACTCGATAGAAGTGCTTCGCACGAGTCTTGAGAATCAAGTCAAGTTTTATGAAACCAGCATCAAAACGATTTTGGATAAAACATTGGTAGATCAACCTGACATTGTTGATTTGTTTACGCCAGATAGAGACAGCATAAAAGAGAAAATTAATACGTTTATTGCGGAACGTGGCAAGTTGCATACTGAACTATCTTCATTGATTAACTTCGCTAATCGTCATGAAGATCCTGAACTTTTCCAAAAGGACGCCATACAGCATAGACGTTATATGCACGTTGCCCACGGCTTACAAAAGTTCTTGTCTGAAAATGAGTATCCAATCCCACGGACTGAGCTCAACAAATATATCACGCAATCTCGTTCTGAAATTGATCATGATCGTGTCTTTGCAGCGCAAGTACTTGGTGCAGCGAACAGTACAGTCTTTAGATCAGTTGTATTCCGTGATTATCGACAAATGTTGCGTAGTCAGTTTGCGATATGTGCACTCGACTTCATCAAAGAAAACAGCCCTAAACCATTGTCAGATGAACACTTAAAGTTAATTTCTTTAAGCTTACAGACGAACGATCGCTTAACATCAGCTAATCAATCTCAGCTAAAAACTGATTTCTACAAAAATGCGATGGTATTAGAGGGCTTAACAAGTGCTAAGAAGCCGTATTGGACGACCGCACATGAAATGTTTGCCCGTAGTGGTGAGCAGTACTTACAAGTGACCTTAGCAGAAATGAACTTGCGTAATGATTGGCTTGTTTACCCATGTCCTGAAGGTGGTTCATCTTCTGTAACTCAACCGCATGGTATAGAAAAAGATGCAATCATGAAGGAGATTCGCGAATTTACGGTGAAGGGCCTGGACTATATTCAGGAAAATATTGCTGAACTGCGTTTTGCTGATCATCAGCAGTATGTCAGAAATGCAATGCACTTCTTCCAACCGGGTACAGATCAACATGAGAACCTAGTTAAATGGAATGAAGTCATTAATGAGATGTCACAAGCTGAATACGATGAATATTGGACTAAGCTCATGACCAACATTGAAGTACAAGCAGATCCAGAATTAAGCAAACAAAAGAATAGCGATCCTGAATTGGCACTATAAGCAATTTTGAGATCTTAGATGCTATCCCCTGTGGGTGGCATCTTTTTTTTATTTAAACCTTATAAATGGAATCATGGGGCGCTATACGGTGGCATTTTTATTTATAAAAAAAGAAAGAATAGTGCACGGTTTTAGATTGCTATTTACTCGGTATATACTATTTTAAAGAATAACGCCTAAACCCTCCCTCAAAGTTAATTTTTTAGTTTAATATAAGCACATATAAGTACTCGTAAGAGTCGTTTTAAAGTCTTGGATCATGCTATGTGACCAAGTAGGAGACTATAAAGTGAATGAAGTTAAATGGCCTAATTTAACTGGTCTTGGTGCGCGTCTTGTAGTATCGCCAGCCAACAATTTTCGCCCAAAAACGGCGATGCTTGTTGTTAATGAATTTCAGCAATTCAAAAAATCTATTGAACAAAACAGTTCTAAGCAATTTGAACAAGTGTTAATGGATGCCCATTTTTATGAAGTGCAAAATGATGATGGTATTCATGCGTACTACTATAAAAACCCGGCAAAGTCTGGTATCGATCTAAACGATCTTCAGAAGGTCTTTCCAGCGTTTACCAACGATATGAAAGTACCGACTAAGCAAGAAGATATTTATCTCACCAATCTACCATTTAAGAAGAACATTCCGAACTGGAAAAGTTACTTCGCATCAGCAACCGAACGCCTTTCCGCTTTCCCTGAAGTGTATGTCAGTAAGCTAAACAATGGATCTAATATCCTTGATACGCTGAAAACCAGTCTTCAGGAATCGAACAAATCCTACTTGGCTCAATTTCAGTCTTCAAAAATTCCGTTTAATCGTCTTCAAGATTATGGCTATGAAAATATCTTCTCTAAAGTCTATCTAGATGAAGAATCAGCGATGGCCAGTGGCGAAAGTCCAGATAATCTAGCCAAAATTAAGTTGTCTCCATTTGCAGTACCCGTCAATTACGAAAAAGATGGTTCGTTACTGATTATTGATGACTTGCGCCATATTCCTGAAATC
Source organism: Acinetobacter soli (assembly GCF_018139125.1). NCBI lineage: Bacteria > Pseudomonadati > Pseudomonadota > Gammaproteobacteria > Moraxellales > Moraxellaceae > Acinetobacter > Acinetobacter soli. The sequence continues at coordinate 34,793 of NZ_CP073242.1, read as the reverse complement.
TTTGCTCATGATCCGTATGAAGCATTGGGGTTAAATGACAATATTAACCTGGTGCATTTTGCTCATGAATACGAGTCCACTTTTAATCAGCTGATTGAACATGGCCGTGGCAACAGAATGTTTAACATGAGCTTTAAAGATGTTGATGCTTATGTACAAAAATTAGCTTCTGATCTTGTTGTGATAGACCGTGTGTTTAATCAACAGCAATTGCCGTATCCAAAGCTATTAGAATCAGCTAATCAAGGTATTCCAGCTTTTTATAAAGATGAACACGGCACATGGATGGCGTCTAAACAAGGTATTGAAACACGCCTTGTAGATAAAATGGTGTATGACGCTGCCATGCTTCGCCATGATGTCTTACAACAAATGGTACGCCAGATGCCAACAGGTAAAGTTTACTTTGCCGATCTGAGCCAAGAGTTCTCTGAATTCTCTGTAAACATCGTTCCTAAGTTTAATGCGTTCTATGATCACCAATCTGCTGAAATCAAACAGCGTAAACTAGAAGAACAACTCAATGAATCAAATGTTAACGAGATCTTGAATGATCTTGATGTTAATTTTGAGGCAACTGAGAAGGCATCTATTACTGAGTCTGATCTACTCAACATTGCAAATGACCTCCCTACTCCAGAAATTGATGATGTTGCCGTACTTAAAGAGCTCTTAAAGTTTCCTGAAGAATTATTGGATGCAAGAGGCAATGACAAGGTGCGTGATTTCGCGCCGTCTATGCTTGAAATTAGACAGATCTTGGATGTCTATGTCATTCCTAAGGCTACTGAACAAGCTCAACAAATTGAGAAGCAATATAGTGATTATCTAAATCAGAAATATGCTGAAATTCAAGATGTCGTGCGCTCAGCTACACAAACAAAAAACTTCAGCGTAGATGATATTCAAGCGATCTCTGACGAAATCGACACACACAATGTTGAGATCTCAAAACAGTACAATGAAGTTAAAAAAGTCTTATGGCAAAGTGAAACTTTGGTATCTGGCATTACGTCTGCAACAAATACCTTTTTGTTTAATAAAAACAGCTTCTACTACGCTAAAGATGAAAACGGCAAATTTGTAGGTTTTGAATCTGAAGTAGAAAGCAATCAACATAAAGCGGATCTGTTCAAATTACTATCTAAGCAATTCGACAATCAATTGGTTTCAATTAACACGCCTGAGCTTCAGGAATTTGTGAATAATGAAACTGCAGTTGATATGTTGATGTCACGCACGAACAATTATGTTGAGCAAAATATCAATGATTTTGTTGCTGGTGATTTTTCTGCGCCTTTAGAGCTAGAGCAAGATGTACAGCGTTTAGAGTTAAGCGATCTGTGCACGGCTGATCTTGCTAATAACGATAAATTAGCTTCAGCGTATTTTGAAGAGTTTACTCGGCTTCTTGATGAATCAAACTTTGATGAAGCATTTTTAAAACAATCTCTATCACAAACTAAAAGTGCGTCATTCTTAAAGAACGGTGTAAATGAGATTTTATTCCGTAATTTATTGGTGCCAAATGCAAGTGAAAACTTCAATCGTAAGACTAAATCTGATTCTGTTCCTGAGGATATTCTTGCTAAAACTTCATCACATACAGATGGGTTTAGTCTGGACCGTCAGTTCAATCGCTTTGTTGAAGTTCAAAGCTTCCAAAAGGCATTAACAGCCAAATATCCGCAACAAGACTGGTCATTTATCACAAAGGATGACCGTGGCGAAAACATCAAGTCGATTGCTGAAGATATGCAGTCTGACATGGAAGAAGACCGTAAAGATGCAAAGGATCTGTTGTCGAGTATCGAACGTCAGTTTTATTCTAAAAATTCGACCTTATTTGTCTCGAACATGGATCTCGCTGCAGATGAAATCTATGTTCAGATTAAACCAACGGGTGACATTGACGATTTAAAAGTTAAAACCGTTAAATCAAATGAATTTGATGAAAACAAACATTTTTCATTGTCTACCGATGGCTACAAAGCAACAAATCAAGCGTATGCGAACATTGCCAAGTATTTTGTTGAAAAAACCCTATATCTAGAAGATGGCGATTATGACAAGGCACAAAAACTAGCTGCCTTAGTGATTGCTGGTGAAGATAAAGAGCTCAAACAAGAAACTAAGAAAGTCTTTGGTGTAGAGCTGACTGCAGATGACTTGAAGCAAGTCCAAAGCATGCAGTTAGAAGATGGTAAGCTCCAGTTAAACAAAACTGCCCTACCGAACCACAACTACAACAACATTCAGCTATTCAACTATCTGAACCTGATTGATATTAATCAGCGTACAGTTTTTGGCAAATTTGATGTTGAAGTACAAAAAGAATTTGAGGTGATTAAGGATCTTCTCAAACCTAATGTAGCTTTTCAGAATAACGTTAAATATTTTTCTCTAACAGCTGAAGAAGAGAACGTACAGTTCAATAGTGAATCTGAATACTTTAACACTCAGCTAGAAAATGCTGTAAAGCACTATGAAGATCACCACGGCGCAATCAAGATCCCTGATCATGATTTGTTTATCACTGTGTTTCAAAAGAATGATCTTCAGTATATACGCCTCTACAATCATAAAGACAAAAATGCGCCGTTTATTGGGCATTCAGTTTCCCTAGATGCCAATATACATAAGGCTACTGGCTTTAATGATAGAGATGCGGTTAAAACGTCTGCGAATGCTTTGTTTAAGTTATCGACTTCACGCAACAGCATGACGTTTATGCCTCCAGCTAAGTTCACTTTTGAAAAATATTACGAGTCAGATCTCAACTTCTTCAAAGCTAAAGATAGTCAGCAAACTTTAATCAATAAAGTGTTTACGTCTTTACCAAACAAGATGTTCCAGTACATTTCTGATCATCCATCTAATTTCAACTCTAAATTAGATTTCATCAGCAATCTTAATTCTGCAACATACGAAAAGTTTGAGGATCTTAGCTACGATAAAAAACCGAATGAAGTCACTGAGCTTCTGAGCAACATCTCTCCAGCGTACACCTATGTTATCGCTCATGTAGATGGCCAGACAGCAATCATGCCTAAAAACTTAACCAAAGTTTTTGATGTTCAGGCATTTGAAGAAGTTCATCCGTTTGATTTGGTGAACTCTAAACTTCAGAAAAGTGATCTTAAAGAACTTTTTAGCAATGGTATCAATGGTGAACCTGATCCGTTCATTAATAAGCTCAAATTTAGTGTTGTATTAAACCGTGTAGGTAATCCAGAACTTGAGGATATTCAGCCTAGATTTATGTTAGAGCAGATCGCCGTGAATGAGGCGTTTGCAGAAAAATATAAAACCTTAACCGCTTTAAATGAAGTCAATGCCGTCATGCTTGAGCATGTCAAAGCATTACAAGATACGATTAAACAGGCTTATGCTGAGCATTTTGTAGGTTCCAACCCTAAAGTTCACCAATACAAGTTGCTAAACAAATCATCTCAACAAGATGAAACACCGCAATTGTTTATGGTTGATACGGACTATGAGCCTCAATTAACTGCCGTGCTTCTTCGTATACCGTCTCATGACTATCAGTATCAATTGATTACTGGTTTTGATGATGTAGACCAGTTTAGTCACGAAATCTTAAATGCTATCGAATCTAAGGTTAATTTCGGTACCACTTTAGAGCAATTAGCACTATCTAACTTGCCTGAAATTCAGATTAAACACAAAACTGACTTTGAGAATAAACAGTTAGCAAGTTTGCATTTCCAAACTTTGATTACGAATACGCTTGGTGCTCTATACGATCAAACCGCACACATAAAGCCGTATATCAAAACTGAAAATCACAAATTGTTTTTGGCCATCAAGCCATCGACCGACAATGAATATGCATCGGTTAAACTTTTTGGTGATAAGTCCGATATTCACGGTGATTACAAGTCTCTGTGCGTTTTTCCTGTTAAAAGTATGCGCTCAGTTGAAGATGTCTTACAACTTCAAAACCGTGTGTTTACTGACTTCACGTTTATCGATCAATTGGTACCAAAAGACAAATATGTGCCTGTTGATGTAAAGGTAGAGCCAAGTGACTCCCCTGCTACGTACTTAGGTGATGTAGGTGCCAAGTTTGGCGGTGCACATAAAGATCGCTACGGTGAATACATTTCATTGGAATATATTTCAGCGACATCAGCCGATCAAACAGCTACGGACTATCGAAAAGCAAAAATCGTTGCAAATAAAGAATTCCAAGCTTGGTACACCAATACGCCACTCGGTATTGATGACAAAATATTCGTAAAGGCAATGTATGACTACTGCCCAACTAAACCGTTATTCTCTAAAAATGCGTTGATGCTTGATAGCCAACGAGCGACAGAATTACGTGCGTATGTGGCTGTTGTTTCTAACATCAGAAATTTGATGGTAGATACTCAAGAAGAGTTGATTCATGCGGTAAGAAACAATAAAAGCTTATCTGCTGAAAGTCTTGGTATGACTGATCGCCAACGTAAAGACTATATCGGGCTTTATAGTAAAGGTACCAAGAACAACTACAAAAACTACTTCGAATTGCTTAGCAATTTGAATGAGTACTACATTATGCCAGAACATACAGGCGGTATCAGTGTTCAGCTTGAGAAAATCATCGAAAAAACGATTGATAAAGAACTCAGTGAGATTCTATCAACAGGTAAGATCTTTGATTTTTACGGTAAGTCGAAAGTCACTAAAGATGTGAGCGATGCGATCAGCAACATGCAACGTACTGGCTTATATTCAACTGTGCTTGAACCATACGTTCTGAAAAGTGCGATTGAAAGTGGTTTAGTTAAAGCTGAATCTGCACCTATTTATGTTAAAGATCCTGTTGCACCAGTTATAGAAGCAACGACTGAAGCTGTGAATACACCTAAAGCACCACGTTTGCCGTCATTTACCAGTGAAGTGAAAAAACTTGAAAATGGCTTTGTGACTGAAAAAGTCCAATCAAGTATTTACGGATTGTTAAATTACTCTCGTACTGGTCCTGATCATCGCCAAGGTGCCGATGTGGATTCATTCAAGCTTAAAGATGACTTTTCTATCCGTGGTGTTGAAGTAGGCAATAAAGTTAGTCCTGTGGCTCAACAGTTGGTTAATGCCGTGTATGACTCATTGGCTGACTTAAAACAACTCATGGGCTTTAAATCAAACAATGGTTTATTGAACTTGGGTGTTGCTTTGGCTTCACGCGGAATTAAAGGATCTGCAGCGCATTTTGAACTGTCTAAGAACGTGGTTAACTTAACTCGTGATAGCGGATCTGGAAGTTTGGCTCATGAGTATGGCCATGCGCTAGATGCACACTTGGGAATGTTGGAAAAAGCGGAAGTATATAAAAATCACGCTCAAATGAATCGTTCTGTACTTCAGGACTATTATGAAGACATCCCTAATTTTGAGATACCAGGTGCACGACACTTCTTATCAAATATGTTGGATGCTGGATACTCCCCTGTTACTGAGTCCGGTCGTGCTTTTGAAAAGGTACATCGTGCGATGATGAATGAGCCAGTTCAGCCAATGAAAAATTACGGTCAAGTACTTCATGAGAATGCTGAGACTGCAATCAAGGCGTACCACACTGTTGCTGATTCAATGCATGATGAAGTGATTAAGAATAAAGAGAATTATCCTAATTCTACGCGCAAAACCTTAAACAGCTTCTTTGACTGGCACCAAAAGCACTATGAAGATCTCATTCGCCGTCAGTTTGAGAAAATTGAAGAGTACTTGAAGAAGTATGAGCGTGAATATAAAGCTGATACAAACCTATCTTTCTTCAGTACAGTTCAAGACAAGGTGGATGTCATTGTCTCTAAAATTAACACTGACATTAATGCTATAAGCTTTAAGTCGTTTGAGCGCTATCAGCAAAAACTTAATGATATGCGCCAGCCAGAACATCATTTACCTACAACCGGTTTGGAAGAAAAAATTACAGGTGTTGCGAACGCAGCGAATGTGGATTTAAAAACACTATCGCAAAACCTATCTGAATACTTGATAGAGTCATCTAAATACAAGTTCTATAACCTGGTAGAGAAGTACATGCCTGAGGGAGTTAAAAATCCTCATACTCAAATGCAAAACTTCTTTGATAAGTCGCAAGACGTTGAAGTTAAAGTAGGTGATATTCGTTTTAGTGACAATCTATCGCGTTATAAAAAGGATTGTTTAAATATCGACAGTGCTGAAAATCGTGCAACGCCGTATTACGCGACCAGTACCGAAATGTTTGCTCGTTATTTTGAGACTTATTTGTACTCTAAAGTTTCAAATGAAAATGAAATGAAAAACTCATTTTTAATTGACGGCTACCCTACCGTACAACCTAAAGGTTTAGAGTTTGAGATCTGCAGAAACTTGACTGAACAATTAGTCGAAACTTGTGTGAATGAAATATTTGATCAAGATCTGCAAAACGAAAATACCCAAAAAATTATTGCTGAAGTTTCGATTGAAAAAGAAAATGAAGCTGACCAATTAAGACTTGAGATGTGAGATAACTAAATGCAATACGAAAATATTCATGAAGCAAAAACGCCACTTAAAAGCATGATTACTCGTAGTCATGCCTATATTCGCCTGTTGGTAGAAAAAAGTATGGCTGATGGTATTAAGTTTAAATATCACAACGGTAGACGTTTAACTCAAATTGATGATCCTGAGCGTGTTGTTTCTCAAATCTTCCCTTATTTTTTCCGTTTAGTTTTCTTGGAAATATCAACTTATTACGGTCAAACATTTGATGGTCTTAAGTTTCATTCTAAGAAACGTGCAACAGGAACATTGCAATTAGAGGTCAGTATTCTTGAAGACAAAATACCGAACCAATTAGAGTTTTTCACCTTTATTAGTTACGTTTTTAACTATGGGTTTTTAAAAAATCAATTCCATGAAGACTTAACCCTTTTAACCAAAGCAACAAAGTTTGCCAGTTAAAAGTTAGATCCATTTTAAATCTTAGATTTAGGTATATACTAAAAATAATTTTTAAATATTTAAACTTTTAATGTGGCTTTATAATCAAATAAAGCCATATTGATTTAGAAACAAGTTAGATATTTCTGAATTAAAAGTGTGGCGAAAGTATCAGTTTTATAAGTCAAACAGTCTGCAGTCTTTTAAGTAACTGTTGTAACGAAATAGTCATAACTGAGTCGCTGTACATTTGATGTGTATGCCCTTTTATTAATCCCATTGGAGATGATCGAATGCAAAAACCATTGCATGAAAATCTTGAAAACTTTCTGCCTTACTTGAAAAGTGAACTCGCTGCCAAAGGTATTTTAAGTGCGTCACTCAAAACCATCTTTTTGAACTACATTGATCAGATCACAAAAGAGAATAGATTCGTCAGCCATACCAATACGACCGATCGACAAATTGTATATATAGAACGTGGCGATGATGCATTGATGTTGCGCTTTAAATATTTTGTTGAAAATAATGAGTACTTAGAAGTTGAGTTAATCATCACGGATACTCATGTAAAGTTGGTTTATGCTGAATCACCAGAATTACACTTGCTTTATGATGATGAAACACCAATTTGCTTAGATGCTGGCCAGTTAATCAAGTGTACCAATGACTATGGAACATCACTTGCTACTTTAATTAGCGCCCTATTCCAATGTTTACTCAGTGATGATCCACAAAAAAATATCCAAGACGTACTTAATCAAACTAATCTTTTTGACAAAGTTTCAGATGAAAATGCCGAATTAAACAAGGGTTCACATGATTTCGATAACCGACAAAATCAAGCAAATATCTGGGTTTTCTGATTCAGATTCAGAAGTTGTTAAGGATAGTGTTTTATCCTTATCTACTGCTTTGTGGATCATGAATATACTCATGTCTACAAATTTTGTTATTGGTTTAACCAAGAGAGATCAGAAGCTTTTTGATAATGCCAAAGAAACACTGATTACTGAAATGAAGCGGTTAAATTACAATCTTAGCGATTATAAAGTACTCCCTGTTTCAAAAAAGAATGAACCGCTTTTGCTTCAAATTAAACTTGAACAAAAATCAGATCGGATCATAGATTTAGTCAATGCCAATTTAAAGGATTTATCCAAAGACGAGTCCATGGTTATTGAAGTTCTTTATGCAAATTTAATGAATAGTAATAGTGGTGTTTGCATCACTATAAGCGATATTCATGATAAAACAGCGCTTCAAGTCAGTGAGATTCTTACTGACATTTCAAAAGAATTAAAGGTATCTACTTTATCCGATGTTCTTGATATTTATGCACGACCAATTGAACATAATAATGCCAAGGTGAGCTTTACCCTGGTGAACCCATGGGCATTATCAACCGATAGAAAAAAGACTCTTTGCATTGCTGCACCCATATTCAATGAATACAACAGTCCATTTAAATTAATTGCACTTCTTCAAAATATCATTTATCTAATTAATCAGAAGTGTACTAAAGAGACGGACCTTCTATTCGATTCCATTAACCTACCAAAATTTCAAAATAGACTTTTTGGCCAAAGCTTTTTTTATATTAATTAGGACTAACCATGAAAAACCAAACACGCCCATTTACTGTAGTGTTGTTGGCTCCTATTGCAGAACAACCTATTCATGCTTTAGTTGCGCCATCAGGTGATTCAATTCTGTTATCACAAGATACGAAAGTCTCTACTCTCGCAAATTGTCCAGATATGATCGAATCTGAGTTCGGTACATATGATGAATTTCTTATCGAACATCGCGATCAATTTATGCTGTTTAACCAAGTCGCATCTGATTTAGATCCTGATCTAATTTTTCCTAAAGTGCATTCAGACCTACTTGAAGATAGCTTATGTATTATTCGTTCTATTTTCGCTTTTGAACGTTTCAAATTAGAAGAAGAACAAAAGAATGCTACTCGTAAAGAGCCTAAAGAAATTAATCAAGAATATTTAATGAAACGTGCGATAGACCAGGCAATGACTTTAGAGCAAGATGTTTCTGACCTTTCATCAAATGTAGAGCGCTTACAAAGCCCCATGTCTTAAACTCCATTAAATATATTTAAAATTAACTTTAAACCCTCTCTTAAAACTTATATGCTTATTAGTAATAGTTTAAGGGTGTGGTTTAAAGTATTTTTAGATGGATACAAATTTAGTTTTTTTCGATGACTTTAACGCTACTTCTAACACCTCTTCTGGTGAAAATCACCGTTCTTTAAATAACGTACTATTCTTCTTTCTCAACTATCATAAAGGTACGTTTTTAGCTGATACGATATTTTTTGATACCCACTATCAAACAATTGACAACCGTAATATTGTCGGGGTTTTGCCTGTTCTTTTTAGTATCTGCCAGATTGACCGTTCAGAAGGTCACACCGGGCAAATAGTCGATATTCAACAGGATCTAAATAACGTAGATGAAGATGATTATGAACCTGTAATTGATATAGATGATACGCAAACATTTAACTTGTTCTACCACTTCCTTAAACCATCCAATGATGCACCTGTAAAACCACACCTTAATAAACTAAAAGTATTACCAGACAACTTAATCGATTCGATTAAACACCATGAGCTTTTAAATTACATTCTTGCTCTCATTGAGAATAAGATCTGGACCGATTCTGATGTATTTAAGTATGAGTACAAAAATAGGTTTTTGTTTTGCGTTTTTATCTATTTGTCCAAGACCGTAGATCTAAGTTTTAATAGCTCTCACGATTCTTTCACGAGCTGGCTTGAACTGCGTAACCTATCTTGGTTTGGTGCTAATGAAGTTGATACCAGTAACTTTGCAACATTAGAGCTTTATATACATGCCCTATCCTACACGCTTAAACTGGCAAACCATATTGTAAAAGCAATCATCAATAATAATGTGACGCCGTTTAAAGTTGCACCGCAAGAAGAATTGTTTTACTTTTTTGCTGAACGTACAGACGCACGTTCTCCTAATGAAGAGACTACACCGCCGTATACGCCAGCGGAAGATGATGAAACTTTTTCCACTGAACTTTCTAGTGCTCCAGTACCAGCACCGTCAAATAAGGAAACACCAAAAGTAACCGATGCTTATTTATTGGTTGGTGCGGATCTTGAGGATTCTGAGTCCACAACATCAGAAAAGAATGTGATTACTCAAGACTTCAACTACCAAGCACGTTTAAATGAATTATATGAGCTGTCAAAATTCATCAAAGATGAAATTATAGATGCTCCAATCATTTCTATTAATCAAGCGTGGAATATAGTGCAAGATAAATGGAAGTTTTATCTCGATACTTTTTCAAGTAGCTACTTCAATATGAATGATTTTGAGAAGACGGCTATTCTTAAACAATTGAAATCACTCAAAGCCAGTATTTTTATGAACTGGTTTGATATTAAGTCGGGTGCTGGCCAGCAAGTATTTATTGATCTAGTGTCATACGACACGTTTAAGATTGAGTTTCTTTCTTCTGAAGCTAAGATGATCCAAACTTACATGAAGAACCGTATTAAAAATCAGATGTATTTTGAAACTACGGCGCCACAACCAAAGTTTTTGAGAAATCTAAACAACTTATTTAATGAACGTGTCGATACGCAAAAAATTAAAGACATAGAAAACACTGAACTTTTGTTGAAGGTGAATGGCATTCTTGACGGTGTTACCAAAGATCTCATTGACAATATCAATCTGCATTTATCAAATGACATTTATCTTGTGAACTACTTTTCTAATGTAGATAAGGAACTGGAACCGCCCAAATATCACTTATTAGATATTTTGCTTCGTACTTCAGTGCTTAACCTTATCTATGTTTGTCCTACAGCATCACTCAATGCAACCAAGGATCTTCTAAATGCAATCACTGATCCTGAAATTGAGGTTTCAGCTTTTGACACATTCGACCGCAAACAATATCAAAATCAAATTGTAAAAGAACTCGCATGTTCATTCCGTCAGCGCATAGATCCATCTGAACTTTTGAAGCTAGATATTACGTAGATATAAAAAATGCCCATCATTCGGGCATTTTCTTTTTAATGGTTAGGCTTACCAAGGTCTAGGCTCTGGTGGGCGTGATGTGTATTCATTATCCATATTGTTTTCAGATTCATTGTCTTGGTCCAATTCTGGATCTGTTTGTTTGTAGCGGTTTTGGTAATCTTGCTGCTCAATTAAATCTTCTAGAGCCATTTCTTTAAAGTGACCAACAAGTAATGAACGTGTTTCTTCTTGGTATTCTGGTTCTTGCGCTAATTGACGTCCAATTTCATTCGGTAGTTTATTGTCGTAGATATATTTTAGGTTGGTTCGTTGTGTTTGTAGTGTAGGTTGTGGGTTAAACTCGTCAGTAAGGGAAACTACTTTAGCTTCACTAAAACTAGTGCCACAATTAAAAACGGCTCTGGTCGCGTCTTGAAGTATATCTTCTTCGTTCTGTATGTTTTCCATTTGGCTTAAACCCTTTATTAAAGTCAGAATCTTAAAATTAAGAGATGTATTAAGATACCCAATTATACTTCAATAAATTTTCAATTTGTACCTTTAACGCTTCTTGCTCTAATCTGTCTAAACCTATTGTTGCGATGTTCTCTAAAAACTTGTCTTTATACTCGTTGTAACTTTCTATATCGTCTTTTTTAATGGTTTTGTCTAGATTTAACGTAAGCATGAGGTTTAATACTTTTAATATTTTTAGGTTCTTCCGTTTTTTGAGAACTTCAATAGGATCTAATTCAAAAGTATTTATTTTATCTAGTTTTTCTTTATAAGTTATTGCCATTAAAGGATTTATGCTTTGGTTGAGTATGTAGGATAACTCTAAAACAGTTATATCTTTCCCCATATCTTTAGATACAGATTTCTTAATTTCCGACAGTAAAATTAAGTGAGATGTAAACTTTGCTTTATCCATAATAGTCTCTTGTATTTAAACTAAATCATTAAAACAATTAGCAAGTCATGTTTAAACTTTCTGTATATACCAATAACAGTTTTGTGGTACATTATTGCTAATTTAAAAACCATTGTTATTTGTAATAAAATGGTTTTAATGATTCTTTGGTTAAAAGGTATTAAGCCTTTTAGTTAAACGTCTAACTTGTAATTTATAACACTTTGCTTTTAGTCGTCTTAAGTAAGCGATGTATAAGAAGCATTAAGAAAAACGGTGAGTTAGCTATGAGTTTATTTTGTCAATCGACAAATCCGAATTGTGATGGCGACCAAGCCGTTACTCTTCTCTCATCTATCTTTGGACACGACTTCATCAATGCGTTTATCAATGCGTCTGGACCAGCCTCGACAGTACCATCATCAGGTTTACTCACTAATATATTATTAGGCGGTGTAGCTAGTGTGGCAATGTCGTTGGTTTTGGTTTTTGCGATCGGTATTGGTTTAACAGCACTTTTGAAAAGCGCCCAGGACGGTGAAGCTTTCGGGAAAGATTCAAAAGTCACTACGATGTTTTCCCGAATATTATATTCGATTATTTTACTTTTACCTACGGCGTCCGGCTACTGTTTCATTCAAGTAGTCGTGCTAGGTATGGTGCTATGGTCAAATAATGTATCCAATACAATTAATAATAGAACGTTAGGCGAATCCTTAATGGCTTCGGCTAGTTTGTCAGATACGCACGATCATCAGCGTGACATCTTTGGATTTAGGAAAAATGCGCCTGTTATGCTTCGCCAGTTGCATTGTATTAACGTTCTAAACCAAGAGTTTTATACTCTACCGCCAGCATTCGGGCGCTATTTTAGTGATGGTGCTTATGGGGCGAATGCTAATCCTGGTGTTAGCATGACTGCAGTAGAGAAAAAGCAAAACTACATTGATAAAACCGCTAAAACTGCAAGTAACTGGACATCTGTTACTTATAACTTCGCTTACGCTGACAGCCGTTTAGAAGTTGGGGGCAAAAAAGAGCCGATCTGTGGCGGTGCTTCAATGAACGTTGTTAATCCAGCTGCGGTTAATGCTGAGTTAATGGACATTCCTGTTTATAAACTTCGCCAATCAGATCAAAACAAGATCAACGTTGCTTTGGCAAATGTTCAAGCTAAGTTACAACAAGAAAAGAACAATCTATATCGTCAATTCTTTATCGATTTAGAAAAGTGGTATATCGCATATCAAGTAAGCCCTAATGCCACTGAACAGGAAGGAACATTCCCGATTAGTAAAGCTGCTATGGATGCTTTCAATGCGCTAGTTGATAATTATGTGAATAAGAGTCATACCGTAACGAATAATGTTCTGACTTCTGAAAATGGCTATACTGCGGTTCAAACTGTTGTTAATACGCTAAATCAGCGCGGTTGGATGATGACGCCTGAAGCTCGTATTAAAGTAGGTCAATATCGCGCTATTGTTGAGAAGTATATTACTGAACCTTTGTGGACGTTCAGCCCTCCTACACTGAATTCAGCAATCATGAGCAACTCAAAAGGTGAAGCAATTTATAACACCGTTTATGTTGCAATGGATAATGCTGTTGGTAGCATTACATCCAACAATAATTGGGTGGCAAACGGCGATATTGCCGACTCTACCAACTTAATATCAATGTCTACCGATGGTGGTGACTCAAACAAAGTATCCAACATCGATCAAAAGTTTTCGGCATATGGTTCTGCTTGGGCAACAAACATTACTAAATCATTGGTAATGGGTGTATTGGTCGGTGAAAAAGGCGATGCGGAATTATTAAATAATAATTCGTCAAGCTCAAATATCAGCCCTACTACATTGCACCGCAATACGAATGTTATCCGTAATATTCAAGATACTGGTGAAGCAATCTTAGTCTATAAAGCTGTGGCTCAAGGTACTGTTGTCGGCATGAAATTAGTCGTGCTTACTGCTCGTTCTGGTTCTGCTCTTGTTCAATGGGTACCAGGGCTTAAGGGCGTAACTGAAGAAGGCACCAACGCTTTAGAATATGCCGTTGAAAATATCTTTGCTCCTATCCTTGGTCAGCTAGTAACGTATTTGACGATTCTTGGTGTGTGGATGGCGGTTGTTATTCCATATATGCCAATGATCTTCTTTGGTCTAGCTTGTGTAGGTTGGATCATCCATATCCTATACGCTGTGTGTGGTTTGCCTTTATGGGCGCTAATGCACATGATCCCTGAGCGTACTTTTGTCGGTAGCCAAACACAAGGTTATGTCACGGTATTAACGTTGTTCATGCGACCAATATTTATCATTGTTGGTTTCTGGATGGCTGAAATTATTATCGGGCCAGCTCTTGTTACGCTTACTGATATGTTCTTTAGCTACCAAGGTGCAATGAGCATCGCTTATTCATCTAATACGTTTACAGTTATCTTTACTGAGCTGATTACGTTTATCTGGAAGTTCTTCTTATATCTATTCTTGATGACTTCAGCGATCTACCTGATTTACGGGTTGGTATTTAGTGTTGCTGACCAAGTACAACAATGGATTGGTTCTGGATTGAATGGCGGTCAGTGGGGTGAAACAAACTCAAAAGAAGCTATTCAAAAGTTTGGTGGCGCTGCAAGTACGTTGTCTGGTCCATCTCCAGCATCTCGCCGTCCTTTACCGCCTGGTAGACGTCCTGATGGTGGTAAGGGTGGTCCAAATAATCCGAAAGGTGGTGGTGGTGGCAATGGTGGTACAGGTGGTAATACATTAGGCGGTACTGGTAGTACGACTGCATATAGCCCTGTAAACATGCCAGCTAGATCCGCTTCTTTTGGCGCTGCAACTGGTGGTACAGGTGGTATTACTCCAAGTGGTGTCACTGGTGGTACGGGTGGTAGAACTGGTCTTGGTGCTAAACCAACATCACCTACCCCAAGCCAAGGTCAATCTACATTCGGTATGGGTGCTACAAGTGTAAGTGGTACAAATAATACGCCTACTACTGGTGGTGGTCTATATGGTGCAAATGCTTACGGAAAAACAGCTTCTACGTTTAATCGTGGTGTAGCTAAAGCATCAGCATCTAAGACTGGTTCTACTTTCGGTAGTGTGAATGTTGCAAGTGGTACTGGCTATACGTATGGTACTGGTTCGACTCCTAATGCACGTTTTGGTGCTAGTTCTAGTGCAACCAAGAAATCTAATATTTCTGGCCGTAGCACTATGACTAATCGTGTGCGTTCAGGTTTAAGTTCAACTCTGTCTAAGTTTAAAGGTAAACCTTAAAATCTAGACAATAAAAAATGGTGCTTTATAAGCACCATTTTTTTTATCAAAATATTCATAATTAAAAGTTGATTTTCTGAATGTTGTTTTTGTTTGTAGAGTTAAAAATAAATCTACGAACGCCGATATTAACAAGTTGCTGTTGATCTTTCTCTAGCTGACCAACTGCATGACTGTAAGCACGGTTCAAATTGTTATATGAACGGTTTTGCACAAGTAAGTCAAAGTTGTTGATACGCTCTTCTTCTAACTCAATTTGCTTGTTATTAAGCTCGATGTCTTTTGCTTTCATTTGGGCGCAAACATTGTTGTACTTGTTCGCCAGCTCATTGTGCTTGCTTGTAACGTCATCAATGTGTGCGTTCGCTTCAGCAACCAATTCGTTGTACTGATTTGTAATACCTTTGATTCTGTTTTCTAGCATTTCAATGTGAGCTAACAAGGCATTTTCATTCTTCATGTGTACTTTGTTTTGGATTAAAAAGTCTAATCCCATTGAAGCACGGTCAATCGCTTGGTCGAAAGTAGCGCTTAAAACGTGTGCGTGATTTAACATATTTAGATACCTCACTACTTTTATTAAATTAAAATATTAAAACCATGTAACCTTATTCTTAAACCTATCAATAAGATTAACGCTATATGTATATACTATCTTAAAACAAAACCTAAAAACTTTTTTTAAAGTATAAAATAAGTATTTAATCGTATATACTTAATCCGTCCACTTAGCTATTAGGGACATTTAATAAGAAGTTAATTTATTTTAAGAACTTCCTTTAAGCCTGGCGATTCACTTATGAAATTTAAACCCTCATTTCAATTAAAGCCCTTGAGCTGTGGCATTAAAGTCGCAATTTTAGTGACTTGTTCGGCTTTTATTTATACCGCTAACGCCGATCCTATTTCTGAAAACGTAACCGCTACAAATGCTAATACGGCAAAAGTTCCTAACAACGCTCAAAAAATGATTTTCCATAAATATTCGATCATGCCGAATGATGGGCGCCGTAGTGCTGGTCGTTTTGGTGAATTTCGTTTGCGAGGGGGCGCTGCTGGTAGTCATAACGGTATTGATATTAGTCGTGCGAATCCTAATGACCTTACACTTAAAGCAATTGGTTCAGGTTCTATTGTCTCTTATGACACACGTTCATCTGGTGCAAGCAACCAATCAACCACTAACCCACTAATTATGCAGATGGATACTGGCGATCGAATCATGTATCGCCATACTGATCCATCGTATCAAAAAAAATATAACGCTTACCCTGGTCAACGTATTCAAGCTGGTCAAAACATCGCACACATGTCAAATAAAGGCTGTGGTTCATGTGCCGTGCATTTGCACATTGAATATGGTGTAAAGGCAAAACGTGGGCTAGATGTTTGGCTGAATAAAAACTTAGATCAAGTTTTTAAAAATCCATCCATTGCACTTCAGCAACGCGTTAAAGGATCTGCGCCATATGTGGGTAGTTCTGAATATAAGTTAACAGATCCTACGCCATATTTACCTCAAGACGTTGTGATTAGTGTCTCGCCACAAGGACAAGCATTAGAAAACAAATACACACCGTACTTGGGTAACACCATTAGGACTCAATGGAATGCCTTATATTCATCATCAACAGGAATCACCCTCCCCGTTTCTTCATCGGTAGATGGCATTGCAGTAAAACAAGGCAAAAAGCTTCCAGCACTTGCATTTAGTGGCGATGTTTCGATGGATGCTTATGGATCTGCACAAGTGCAAGTCGCTCAAATGATTGCTGACGGTACTATCTCACCTGAAGCAGCTGCAAGCGGTACCATTTATGCAAATGATGTTGCTCAATATGCACCGCCTAGAACTATTTTTGGTGGTACGGCTGATGATGTGGGTTTTGATATTGGTGCACTTAATTCTACGCCAGCAGAATTAATTGAAAACATTGGTACTGGACGTTATGGCAACTCTAAATGGTTTAATGAATTAGCAACTATGTCGATGATGGGGCTTTTGATTGAAAAGCTAAACATTATCAATGCACAAAACTATTTGACTAAAGAGATCCATAAACAAAATGAACGCTTAGAGGCTCTTTTGGCAGCTTATACAGCGTCAGAAACTCAACGCTATTCTGGCCGTGTAGATGAACTTTATACGAAAGCTGAACAACCAACTGTTATTCCTGAAGTAGCAGTAGTTGAAATGAAACAGCTTTTTGAGGAAGGTGGAAACGGGCAAGTTTATTCAGATGCACAAATCTTAAAAGGTGGACAAGGTACTCCAGATCGTAAATGTGGTTGGGGTATACCAGGTGCTTTTGGTGCGGTTAAAGATGGTATTAAACGTGTTTCTTTAAAACATGGTTATAACCCTAATGACGTTGCAGCTATTCTTGGTTTTGAATCTGCCGGTTTTAATCTTAAAATTGACAACAACGCTGGTGCATATGGTTTAAGTCAATGGACTAAAATTGGTATAACAGATATTAATGCTTCAGATTTAACAGCGAGAGGAATACCAGCTTCAATTAAATCAAACCCTAAGCAAATCACTACACTGAGTGCTCAACAACAAGTCGAATTATTAGATTTATATCTTGCAGTAAAAGCACGACAACGTAAAAGCGACTATAATAATAAAACAATAGCTGGGTTTTATGCTCTAGTTTTAGGTGGACCATATAAAAGCCCTAGTCGTGAATATAATGCGAACAGAAACCTCGATAGAAACCCTCGAGATGGTGTTGTGACTTTAGCTGAAGCCGTTACATTTGAAGGTATTGTTATGCGTTTATGCCCTTACTATTCTGAATACCCTTAATAGAGCAATTAAAGGAAATATTATGAAAAACAGATTTTTGTCTTTATTGGGTTTTAGCCTTTTAGCATGTGCATCTTTTAATGCTAGTGCTAATACTAGCTCAGACTCTATTCGTGCTGAACTTGAAAAACTGCGCTTAGTAAACGTTAAATGTGCTGCGGTTTCTAACGATCCATTTGATGCAAAACACCTAAATTGCTATACAAATGTTTATAACCGCGCAAGTCAGCTTGGTAGCCTTGCTTCTAAATATATTAATAATGAAGAAGCTCCGCGTGTTCTAGCTGATCACAATCGAAACTTTACTCAGTTACTTGCTAACTGCGATCAGTTATACGCTGGCCAGACTGCAAAGTACAAAACACTAAGCATGCAATGTAAAGCGACCAATAAATTAGGTTGGGCAATGTTTATTCCGGCATTAATGAAGTAATAAAGGATCAGGTTATGAAAAAGTTTTTAAGTTTAGCTTTGTTATGTGCTGCTACCATTATTACGTCATCTGCCAACGCTGGTTATAAGACCAAAGCTGAAGCTATTCAAGCTTATAACAAGGTACAAGCTGAGTATCAAAAATGCGTGTTTAATTATAATGAAGCGCGTGATTCTGAGTACGGTTCACCAGAACTTAAGTGCAATACACCATACAACCAATCATTAACACGTTTCATCAAAGACGTTCGTGCGGAAAGTCAAAAGAATGCTGCAGCTTGGCAAGCAATCAATACACAACATATTAAATTTAGCCAAAACTGTGATAGTCAAACTATGGTGAGCTCATACAATCCATCGTTTTTTATTCGTCAATCTTTTATGTGTGAATCCTCTGCTTTTACATCTTTAGCACAAGTGGCAATCGACCTTTCTTATTAATTTCAAAACATAAAAAGGGCATCTATAAGATGCCCTTTTTTGTCGTTTGGTTTTAGACTTTTTCTATAATTGTTTCGGTATCTGGTGTTTCAACTTCAAACCCAAAGTGAAGATTACCGTATTCAATTGCTTCTTCTACCCAATGCAAGCCCATGTTTTGCTCATTTCCTACTTTGCTTGAATCATAAGCCTCAAGGGGCATCACCCTCTTAATATCATTTTCGATGAAAAAATATGTATAACAGTGAGGGTGCACATATATTCCATCAAAATAAAATGGAATTAAATATCTCCCCTTTAATTCCTTAAACTGCTCAATTGTATGTTTACTTGAAGCAATTCCACCGCCTGAATCTATGACAATGCTTCTAAAAGATCCTGAAGGAATATCAACGATAGCCAGGCCATCGAACGTTTCTACACCATTTAATATCTCTTTAGTTTTGAGATAAACACCTGGTTCAAAATGGCGTTGCTTGAAATTAAAATCTTCCGTGAAACTAAAGATTGACTTTGTTTCCTTTTCAATTAGATGAAACATTTCAAGAAGTGGTGTGATTATATCTGCGACCTGTGAGCCCTTTTTCTTAACAAGCTCCATGATATACGGTTCGTGATGAAACTCTCCGCGAATATAACTAGCATTGTGACATGCCTGAAACACTCTATTTTGCAGAACTTCAACTTGATTAGGCATTTGAAATCTCCGTATTTTTTGAATTTAAGTGTTCCAATAAATCATTAATGCCATCTGTAAATAATATGTTTTTGGCTCGTGTTACGGTCACATACAACAGCCGTTTTTCATCTGCAGAAATCATTAGCTTTTTATCGAGAATTTTATAGTTAAAGCCTTTTGCGATTAGGACATTATCCCACTCTAAACCTTTACTCTTGTGTGATGTGCTAATGACCAAAGTGTTTTTTGGGTCAGTTTCATCATCAGCCATACTATTTTCTAACGCCCACTCAATCACTTGCCATGAGTATTGGTTTGTTAGATCCAGAAAGGTTTTTAATTCTGTAGTTGCCCCCTCCACTTCTCCAAACACTTGTATATGGTCCACAAGCTCTTGGTAGGAAGAAAAGTTTTGAAGCTCTTTACACGTTGGCCGTTTATTTGCTCTCAGTTGAAAAATCCCACTGAAAATATCTTTACTGCGCTTTCCATCAACCTCAAGACGTATTTTCTTTTCGCCATTAAGGTAGCCATGAAACTTAAAAAAGTATTCAAAAGCCGTAGCATTTGTTCTACAAATAATCGCGTTCAATGAAGATGGTGCATAACTTGATGTACTGAAAGTGGTAACTTTTGACGTTTTACTTGGTAAACCTTTTAACTGTCTGGTTTCACCAAAAAGTTTATTGAGAAGTAGATTAGCTATATCTGCAACTGCATTACCAAACCGAAACGACTGTTCTAAGTACAATGCTTCAAGATCTAGGTTCTGTAAAATATCTTTCGCACCCCTAAAGCCATATATGCTTTGGTATGGATCTCCAACAAAAATAACTTTTGCTTTTTGACGTTTGAGTACGTCTAGTATTAATTGGTCACTATCTTGGCTTTCATCTACCATCACGTAATCAAAATCAAGTTGTGGTTTTTGCAGTACCCACCACTTGAGATAGTAATCGTGTGTAATACCATAATCACCGTTTGGATCAACTACATCATTCCAGATCATTTTCGCAATTGAAGTGATTTTATCTTCAAGAACGTCATTGCGCTTAATTGATGTTTGTTCTTTTAAAGCTATGTAAGCATGATCATTGGTAACAGTCTGATCCACTGTCATACAAAAATAACGTAATGTATTAAGGATAATCAGCGCTAATGTTAGATCGGTGAGTTGTCGGTTTTTCCCGTTGTACTGAAATCGAATGTTTTCAAGCTTAAACTTTTGAACAATATCTTTAGGAAGTAACGTAGGTTTGTTAATCTTATTTTTCAGCCAACCAGGTATATTTCTGTAAGCTAGAGAATGGAATGTAGAACATGTGACTGAATTCAGCCCATATTCAGCGAATTTTTGATTAGCTTCATCTGCCATCTTTTTATTAAATGATAGATATAGTCCAAGCTTACCTAGTTGTTGCAAAGCACTACTACAATGGATCAATGTCGTAGTCTTACCAGTACCAGCAAAAGCAATCAATTTAAAACTGGTTTTTAGTCGTGTTGCTTTATCAATTGCTCGTTGCTGTTCACTGGTAGGTTTTTGAGTAATTTTCTTCACAACCATTGCTTAATTTCGTGCTAAAAAAGAACTTGGTTTTTTGTTTTTCATTACAAGCACATCGCTTTCAACAATTTGCATCTGGCTTGCTAAAAAGTTAACTTGTTGCTTCAGTTCGTTTATATCGCTTTTTAGTTCAACTACTTGCACTTGCATCTCAAGGTTTGAATATTTGAGCTTGTTATTCTCAGTTTCTTTCTCTTTTAGTGCTGCCTGTAATCTTTTGATTTCCTGTTGGCTCTCTATGTTAGCCACATTAATATTGCTCTTGCTTTGAATATTTTGTGCTTGAGAAGATGTACTCTCAATTGCAACAGGTGTTGGCTTTGGTTGTACTGTGCCATTATATTTGGTTGTCTCTGAGATCTTATCCCATAGTGAATATGTGCGTAATGGCGCTGGTATATTTTGATTTGGTGTTGAAAAACTGGTGCGTAAAGCATTTGCACTGTCTTTAGATACAATGTCTCCAGAACTATTAATTTCAGTAAAGCCAGCATAAGCAAGTGAAACAACTGTTGAAACTGCTATTGCACCAATTACCTTAAAATAGTTTGATTTCTTCATTAGAATGCCCCTTTCAAGCGCTTATTTTTTGCCGTTTGATTTGATGATTTTCGAGTGATTGTGTTGTTTTCTAAATTGATAGAAACACCTACATTCATGACCTGATTTTTCTGTGGGTTGTATTGAATAAAGACCAGTTCTTTTGCATATTTCTTTGCGTGTGTTAAACGTTCAGCATGAATTTCATCAAGATTAAATCTGATTTGCATTCGCGATATATACAGCTTGAATAACTGATCATTTACTTCAGCTAAATTTAAAACTAAGCCTTTTTCATCTATAGAAGCAGACTCGAAAGTTAAATCATTTAAAAACCAATTTTCGGGTTGTATTAGTAAATAAAACTTTTCAACTTCGCTTGTGATTGCATATGAAAAACAAAACTCATTCACCTGATAGGTGCTTAAGCAAATGGTTTCATTGTTATAGCCACGTTTCATGTTTCGGTCATATGAGCTCAACCACCAAACTAAATAGTGTCGTGCTTCCAACTCTTTAACGGTTATTTGTGCTATTTCTGAGGCCTTTAGCTGTAATGCTTCAAGGTTTTCTATTCGTCTAGCTCTCATAGATATTTCACCTTATTTTTCTTGAAAGCATGAGTTATCAAAAGCCATTGAGTTAGGATCTAACCCCATGTTTTTAAGAGCCAAGGCTTTACCGTCAAGTTCAGGGTTATCAGATGTGCTTAGTTGTTGCGAACTTGTTTCTGAAGATGCATTTTTCTCATTAGTACCTGAACCTAAAAAGTAACCGCCTCCAGCAAAAACAACTACTGCAGCTACAATGCCCATAGCTGGCCAAGACGTTTTAAAACTAGAGAATCTATCTGCTAAAGATAAGCTGTATTTTTCTTCATTAGAACGTATAGGGCTGTCTGTAACATCAGCCTTATATTCATTTAGAGCTTGATGCCAAACTTCCTTTATGTAGCTCTGAAGTTCATATGTACTGAAACGAACCTTGCTTTTGTTTAAGTAATAGCATGGCTCACTTATAAGAATTTCTGTGTTTTCGTCAGACTTTAAGAAAACTTGTCCTCTAAACAAATTATTCTCGACCTGATCAAATCCTTTGATCGTTAATAGTAGATCCGTGGCCTTTGCATCTATATTGAAGATGCTCACCTGGCGATTTCTATCCGTATCTCCAGAAAGGTCAGAATCTAAAAACATAGACTCATTGTTTATCTTAGAGAAATAAGGTGAAAAGTTTCCGACAATCGATTGGAAAGCTTTCAATTGAGTTTTGTTCATCTCAATTCCCTCTTATTTGAAAATATAGTCAAGAGTGGCTGTTTCTGAAGTTCCTCTACGAGCTTCAACTTTTCCAGTCTTTTTATTTACAAAGATAGCAACTGGTACACCAGCAGTTAGTGGCTGTGGCTTTTGTCCAGCGCTACGAATTGCTTCTCGCTGTTCACGATCTTCTTTTGGCATTGCAACAATATCTTCGTGATAGAAGAAGATAGATTGAAGAGCGCCTAAGTGTTTATCCAACTCAGCAAGTTCCTGTGGTGTAGGAATCACTTTAATTGAGTTAATTTCTTCATCTGTTCCATTAAAGGTTTTATTAATAGTATCTTCAGATGGTTTACGAAGAATTCCAGCTGCTAATTGTTTTCCGTTTTCACTTTGGTTTAGAACTAAAGCTGGAATCCATTTAATAGTTGCACCGCTTTTAACGTATGAGCGAGAAAGGTTGAATGTTTCGTGACAATATTTACAGCGTGGATCGTAAATGATGTAAACAGTGTTGTTATCATTCGCTTTCCCCTCTTTAAACCCTGAAAGCGTTTTTACAGCTTTAAAGACTGGATGATTGTATGCACTGGCCAAATTCCCAACGGAAGCTGTTGGTTGTCGTGCTGGTGTATTCATTTTTTTTGCAGTTAATTTAAGAGGCTCAGATATATTTTTTTTAGTAGCAGAATCCCAAGCTGTACCATGTAAGATGACTTTTTCATCGGATGTTGTAAAAAACACCGCATTTTTCCCATTAGGTGCCTCAAGAATCCAAGAAGTTAAACCTCCACTAAAGGGTTTAACTTCTTTTACTTTGCCCATTTTTTGCATCTTAGAAGTAAGGTCCTGAGATGGTGCAGCGTAAGTAGAGATTGTAATAATACTAATAGCGCAACTTGCTACTATTTTAGTGAAATTATTTAAAAGCATTTTAGAGTATTACCTTTTAAGCCATGTTTTAGCAGTATAGTTAAAATATGGTTTTAAAAAAATAGTTAAATAAAAAAGACCGGTGTTTTAATACCGGTCAATTATAACTTATAAGTTTAAGACTAAAACCCTTTTTGCTTGTTTTTTTGTATTTCATCCTGTGGTATTTCTACGCTCACCATATCAAAAACATGATCGTCACTATACTTAAAATCATCTTTATCATTGTTTTTAGAGTTATAAGATCCGTTGTTTAATTCCTTGTCCGTAAACTCTACTACTCGAATAATACTGTTCACATCTTCAGCAGCTTTTTGTCTAGCTTCAGTCATGGCAAAACTCAATAATTCGTATTCAAAACCAACAAGGCCAATGTTAAAGTCTGGCTCTTCTAATGGCTTCCCTAATTTCACCTCAATTAGATAATGCGAGATTGGACCTAAACCCTCACTAAACAAAGACGGTCTACCAATATTCTGTATGAATGCGTATGCAGTTCGATTGTATAGTTTTAACCAGCGTATATCTGTTGGTGGCATTACACCTAGTTGTCTTGCTGTTAATACAACCTCACACAAAATAGTTCTTACATATGCATGGTTTTTAAAAATCTTAGTAGCAACGGGATGTTTAATGTATTTGTGAATTCTTTTTCTAAGGAAATCAAAATTAAACCCTACAAGCTTACGATCGCCCTCAACATACTGATTTTCAATTGCAAACAATGGGTTGTTAGGTATATTTTTTGTGCAAATATCCCAATAGTAATTAATTAATGTTGTTGAATCTTTTTTGATTTTACGGAACTCTTCA
Source organism: Acinetobacter soli (assembly GCF_018139125.1). NCBI lineage: Bacteria > Pseudomonadati > Pseudomonadota > Gammaproteobacteria > Moraxellales > Moraxellaceae > Acinetobacter > Acinetobacter soli. The sequence goes on along the minus strand of NZ_CP073242.1, from coordinate 10,146 downwards.
TCATCCATAGATTCATCGGTTGCACATGCTACTGGTAAATACAAAGCTAGCAAAATTGTATCAACATCGGATAAATACGATAATTCATCGGGTGATGTTTCTTTTGAATTATCAAGGGTTATCCAAAGATCCCCTAGTTGTTCACGTAAGACATTTAAAAACTTCTCTTCATCTATGATAGGTACTGTTTCACTTTTATCATTATATTCTTTCGTTACTCCGTTGATTGTAATGTTCACAAGGCGCTCTTTAGTTCCTGTAATTAACTCATGCCTATTTGCAAACTCATAAGTTGAATCTAGCGCTTTAAAATGACCATTGTTCGTATCATATTTTGACAAGTCTAATGGACCAAAAACCTGTAAGTGTCTTTGGTTTGGAATTTGTTCCTCTATGAACTCTTCTAGGTTCATGCTTTTGATAAAGCCCCGTGCTGGATGCTCGCTGTTGAAGCGGTCATAAGCTTTCTTTATCCAAGGTGTTGCCAGCAAAAATATTAATAAATTCCATGCTTGACTGGCTTTTGAAATTTGAAAAATAGTGACTTCGCTAAACTTATTTTGACAAAATAATGGAAGCCAATTGTTTGTTGGTTTACATAGGTGTTCTGTTGAATACACCAACTCACTTAGTAAAGGCACGTAGTTAAGCCCGATAGCTTTGAATATGCTATGTATCCACCATAGAGGAATAATTAAAATGCCTTTTGTGTATACTAAAAACCCTACAATTTGAGGTTTATAAGCAAACCATACAGCCAAAAAAGCCACTAAAACCATAACAACAGTAAATATATAAATATGATTCTCATGTACAAGCTTATCTTTTGGATCTGCCATTTTATAGCCTATTAATATGTGTATTGTTGGGTATTATATAGTTAATATTGGTTTTAATCTAATTCCCCTTAAACCTTTTAAGGATTTTAAGTCTGGTTTTAAGCTCTTGACTAAAGTGGCATTTAATACCTTTTAAAGCTTAAATCAGGTCAATCTCAACACTAAGCCAGTATTCTTGGTCAAATACTAAAAAGAATGAATAAGAAGCCCTCCCCTACTAGACATTTAAGTGGATTAACCGCCTATATAATAAATTTCTCTATAAATATTGTTGGTAGTCTTTTTATTGAATAGGGCACTCCCCTACTCAGCTAATATAGATCATTTTCAGTTGTGCATTTCACAACGTCTACTCATTTATTTAACTGTAAGTAGTAGTAAGCCCTCCCCTCTTCTTGGCAACTCCATTTTTATCAGTCTGATAATGAATAAATCAACGATTTAGAATCGAAAAACCGTTATCAGCCTGATAATGAAAAAACCACGCCAAGGGATCTAAAGCTGTTATCAGTCTGATAATGAAAAAAACCATGCCAAGGAATCTAAAGCTGTTATCAGTCTGATAATGAAAAAAACCACGCCAAGGAATCTAAAGCTGTTATCAGTCTGATAATGAAAAAAACCACGCCAAGGAATCTAAAGCTGTTATCAGTCTGATAATGAAAAAAACCACGCCAAGGGATCTAAAGCTGTTATCAGTCTGATAATGAAAAAATCCACGCCAAGGGATCTAAAGCTGTTATCAGTCTGATATTGAAAAAATCCACGCCAAGGGATCTAAAGCTGTTATCAGTCTGATAATGAAAAAAACCACGCCAAGGAATCTAAAGCTGTTATCAGTCTGATAATGAAAAAAACCACGCCAAGGGATCTAAAGCTGTTATCAGTCTGATAATGAAAAAATCCACGCCAAGGGATCTAAAGCTGTTATCAGTCTGATAATGTAAAAAAACACGCCAAGGGATCTAAAGCTGTTATCAGTCTGATAATGAAAAAATCCACGCCAAGGAATCTAAAGCTGTTATCAGTCTGATAATGAAAAACACATAAGATATGGACACATGTTAGGCATATAGATTGAAAAAGTTGAAATATATTAAAAATAAAGTGAAAAAGTATTTTAAATATTTTTCAAATATTGTATTGTTTGACTTTACTTGAAAGGTGATTGAAAAATGGAAAAGAACTCAGGAAAAACTTATATTTGTACAAGCATCCACTTTAAAGGTGGTGTGGGCAAAACAACATCTACGGTGAATTGTGCTGCTAAGCTTGGAAAATTAGGTTATACGGTTTTAGTAATCGACTTAGATAGCCAACGTAATGCAACAAAACATATTTCAAATGTTCCAGATATTAACGATATAGATGGCACTCTAAAAGATATTTTTGAAAACTATAAAACAATTAACATTCACGATGTTATACAAGGTCCAGATAAAACCAACTTTGAAAATGTGTCTTTGATTGCTTGTGCTAATAACATTCGTGATGTTGAAATCAATATTCAGCGTTCTAGTCCAGTTCCTAATGAAATTATTAGAAGTGTATTAAGAAAGATAAAAGGGGATTTCGACTTTATTTTGTTAGATTGTCCACCGCGAATGGAAACTCTAACTTTTAATGCTTTGTTAGCATCAAACAGTTTATTAATTCCATTACAGGGTGAATACAGTATTCAGGGTTTGGAAGATATACTTAACTCTATGGATGACTTAGAGACAAGCAATCCAGATTTAAAAATTCTATCGCCAGTACTAAACTTTTATAACAAGCGTAATACAGTGGATCTTACCTTGGCTGAAGATATTCGCAATGAATATGCTCAACCAAAATTGCAAGAAAAACTGGTAAATAAGGAATTAATCTGTATTCCAAATGCTACGGTTTTTAGTCAAGCATCATATGTTAAGTGTTCCGTATTTGATCTGGATGCTGGAAAAGAAACACCAGCAAAACAAGCAATTAATCAACTTGTAGATCTAATGGTTTCTGAATACAAAAAATTATAAGGTGCTGATATGAACTTTAAAGATAAAGTAAAAAGCATGAAAAAAACATCTGTTGCTAATGCAACAGGGAGTGATGCTCAAGTTACTGATGTAAAAGAAAATACAGCGACTCCAACCATAGAAGAGGGGAGTCTTAACCCACTAGCTAAGCGAGAAACAAAAAATATTGTTAGCGGATCTCATTTAGAATCAATCGACATTGATTTAATTGATCCATCACCTTATCAACCACGTATCATGAATAAACGTGTATATGAGAAGTTGCCAATTTTGGCTGCTGATATAGAAACTAATGGACAAATTAACCCGATTACAGTTCGACAGAAGGGTAATCGTTACGAGTTAATTGCTGGTGAGAGACGTTTTAGAGCAATTAAAGAGATTTTAAAGCTCAAGAGAATTACTGCTTTAGTTAAAACATCTATGAATGATGATAAAGCTGCTATAACAGCTTTATTGGATAATACTGCTAGACAAAATCTTTCAGATTTTGAAAGCATATTAAAAATCAAGCAATTATGTGAAGAGTTTGGTTATCCTTTTGAAAGTTATGAATTTGTTACTGAAAAATTTGCGATTGATAAGTCGAAGTATTTCCGTCTCAAATATATTCTAGACTTACCTGAGTTCATTTTGGACTCTTTGAACGAAGATCCTGAGCTAATTTCTGGATATATTGCTCAAGAAGTGAATACCGCAATAAATAAAGCTTTAGAAACTAAAACTGAAAAAGCAATTTTCGACTTGTTAAGACCAGAATGGGATAAATACGTTGAAGAATTTAAATCCACGGGCAAGCGTCATAAAGGATTTATAGCTATTTTGAGTGAAGAAGAAAAAGCAAATAAGGCGACTAAGCCTGAAAAAACTGAAGAAGCTACTACTGAAGAACAACCGAGTAAGATTAAATTCGATTTTAAGACAGATAAGGGCGTTAAATTTGGTTCTATGAGTTCTGAATGTGGTACCAAAGGTAAGAGTGTACTTAAGTTGCGAGTAGCCTTGGATGCAGATATTACAGAAGAGAAAGCTAGAAAAATTGAAGAGTTTTTTAAGAGCTTGAATGATTGAAGTTTCAAAACTTTGAATGAAAAAAACCGGCATTGCCGGTTTTTTTTATAATAGATCTGGATTAAAAGTCTGGTTAAGCCAATCCGAACTACTTGGATTGGTTACTGGTTTTGATTCAGATACGTTTTGACTTGGTTTAGCATTGTTAATTTCGGACGTTTCGGTATTTTGAGATGTTTCAACGGTAGGGGAGTGGTCCTGAATGTTTTTATGTTCAGTATGTTTAGCTTCCTTTATCTTAACTGCTTTTTGAACAGGAACCTCCTTGCTCTTGATAGAATTAGTTACGGGCTTTTTAGGTGATTGTTCAATTTGCTCCTTACTACTTTCTGGTATTTGTATGGATATATGATCAAGATACTTTTTTTCAAGATATTCAATATCGTACACATAGTAAGCAGTATTAAACTTGGTGTATGTTTCAACACAAGTACTTAAGCCAAACCTTAATAGGAAAGAATTGACAGAATATAGGCTTGCCATATCCTCATTAACTTCATACAACTTATAAAGGTATGAAAGCTCAATTAGAACCGCTATACCAGCATGTAAAACAGCAGTTATGTAATTTCTACGAAGCTTTCCTTGAGGATGTTTTTTAATTGAATTAAATAGTTTTTGATTTGCATTTTTATCTATTTTCATTCGTACAGGCTGTGCAAACGTCTCGTCTATTTCATTTTGCACTGGCGCATTTAGAAAAATCTTCTGCTTGTCAGTACAAAAGATAAATCCTAAATACAGCAGACTTAAACTAAAAGCGTTTAAGTCTAGACCTGGTAGATTTCTATTAACACTACTAATCACATCAAGATCTTCTCTTGTTAAGTGAATTAATTGATAGGATAGTTGTATGTAGTTTGAATCTGTCATTTGATTTCTGCGTACATTTTATACATGTATTTAGCTAACTTATATAAACCTTTAGCATTGGCGTACTCTGGTGATTCAGCGATTCTTACGTTCGGTAAGTCGTACTTTTCTTTAATCTCTTTTTCAAGAAAAGCTGCACCGCCTCCACAAAATAATACTAATGCTAAATCATCGCCTCCACCGATCTGTTTAGAGATAAAGTTATTTAATTCGATCATGAATTCGTTTTTAGCTTGCTGAATTAAACCTGTAATATCTTTGGCTTGAGATCCTATACCATAAGTTCCAGATTTTAGTGCGAAATCTAGCCAGTTAGCGTTAACTGTTTTATAGCCAGATTCAAGAATTAAGCTAGTGATTCGTTCATAGATGGTAAGAATACCAAGGTTACGTGATGTAGAACGATGGCCATCAAGCATGTTTCCTCCATCTAATGTGACTACAATATCAGTGGTTTTACCGCCAATATCGATTACAGCACATTCAGAACTTATTAAAAGATCACTATCTTCTGAACCGTTTCCGTGTACATCAATAATCTCATTAAAATAAGCTGTTTGAGCTTCACATTTAACAATATGTCTTTTAATGATATTAAGCGGTTTACCAGCTTTATGATCTTTTAAGTTGAAGCAAACATCACCATTGAGTAGAAAATTAGTTTTCATATCAATAAGTGGCATGTTTTTGGTTTTTTCAGGTGTGTAATAGCGACTAACAGGAAGTGAAGTAGCGATTGCAAACGCTCTACCATCATATGTTCCGATATGGTCAATATAGGCCTTAATTGCCTGGTGTATTAGTGCCTTGTTATATTCAGATGTCGGGTATTCGTCTGTTCTGGTATCCAGAGGAACACTACTATTGATCTTCTTACCAACTGTATAAAAGTTTTCATTAACTTTAACCACATAATAGTCAGTAGAATCCTCTTCGCCAGTGAGGACTTTTCCTGAATAAGCAATACTAGGAATAGTCAGTTTGATTTCATTTCCATCTTGATCTAGACCAGCATAAAGCTTTGTACCGCCATGTCCATCATCAATACCTAGAACAATATAACGTTCTTCAATCGCTGGTTTTTCATTTTGAGTATTTTTCATAAGTTTACCTTTCAATTTTTCAAGATTTACAACGAGTAACGTCTTCTACCGCGTCTAGTGTATTTATTGCCCCCAAAAACTAAGCGTCTAAGAGCAGAGGGGATATAGCTGTATTTGTATTTAAATACTTTTTCAATAACCAATGTTGCTACTATCAAGCCGATGAAAAGCATAAGTTTGAACAAGGAAAACTTAATAACAACAGCTAGAAAAGGTATAAACAAATATCCGTTTAAACCGCCCCATAGGATTAGATTTAATCTAAATTGCGACCAGTGTGCATATTGATCATCCATATTCGCCTCTTAATAAATCAGTTTGTAATAGTAGTCTTCATGCAAACGACCAGCTTTGAGTAGATCGTCAGCTTGTTTCCTGAAACTCTTACTGATGTTTGGATCTGAACCATCAGAATTAATCATTAACTCTCGAATAAACTTCTGTTGAGCATGAATATCATCAATTAAAAGCAATTCTTCTTTCAGTTGAGGTGATAAAATTAAGTGTTCCCTTACAGCAAATACCTTGCCGTTCACATCTTTAACAAGACGTTGAGCAATCAATGTATAAACTGAACCAATAATGTCAGCTGCAGCCTGAAGATGTTCTTCATGCTTAAAGCGCTTCAACATACGTGGAATAATTTTGTCTACGGTGGTTGCGTGAACCGTTGCAAAAACAGGGTGGCCAGTTAAAGAAAGTTCTAGAGCTGCAGAAATTGTTTCTTTATCTCGCAATTCACCGATTTCAACTGCAGCAGGACGTCTACGCATCGCCTCTCTATTTGCATCCGCAAAAGTCTCGAAGTTATTGGGGATTTCGCTTTGACTAACAATACTGTGTGTGCTTTCAATTGCGTCATACTCGTATTCGATAGGCTCGTTGTGAGTCAAAATATTTCCACGAATATGAGTATTATTTTCCAACACATAGCGAATATTTGAAGCTAGTGTTGTACTTTTACCAGAACCAGTGATTCCGCCAATGATGTAGCAACCATTGTGAGGTAGCGATCTTTTAATGAAATCTTCATCTAAACCCACTTTTGAAAAGTGAGGGGGAATGCCAGAAATTGTACGTAACGTTATCTGAAAAGAATCTCCAGATCCACGATACGAAGTTCGAGATACGTTCACACGAAAGTTATAACGAGTTTCCTTACCTGAAGCGTCTTTCTGCAGAATACGATATGCCTTATTAATAAACTTATTATTAATAAGGACTAAGTAGGCATTTTCATCAGCAATCGTTCTTAGGATGTGTAGAGCTTCATCACGATTGATAATACGGTGTGTTAACGAATATAACTCCAAGTCTTTCATCATTGTGATGGGGCGATCTGGACTAATGAAAATATCTGAAGCACCATGAGCTAATGCTTCATATAGAAGACTTTCAAATTCATCGCGACTTTTAAACCCTTGTTTCGGATCTTTGTATGTCGTTATGGCTGTTAATGTAGCCAAACCAAAACCACGGCTAGAATCGTAGTCTTTGCGAATGTCTTTGGTAGCTGTCAGAATCTTATTTTCAGATCCTTTAATCTTGTTAACATCAAATAATGCAGATTTTGCTTTTAATGTCGAAACCTTCATTTGCATTTAAAACTTCCAATTGAGTTAGCGAACTTAAGGTTCGCTAACAAGGTTAATTTTTGGAATTTGATAGCTAGGTGCAATTTGTTCAGGTTGGAGAATTGGTTTCCAAGTTTCAATATTTGAATTGAACTGCGGTAATTGTTGGATTTGAAGCAATTTCATATCAAGAGCAATAGTGTCTTGTGTAGAAGAAACAGCCAGTGATTGACTGCTAATTGCTGGCATTGATAACTTGCCCTCTAAAACAAACTTATGGAAAGTAACCATCCCCAAATAATCTCGTTTAAGACGATCTACTGCATCTTCAACAATATTTCGGCCCTCAACTAAACCCATTTCATAAGACTTAGCAGCAGTCTCTTTCCATATTTTTCGTTCTTGTTCGTTAGCTGGTAACATTTCTTTCGGAATGAAAGTCACGTAATCAACATTGCTATCAAGTGTAGGGAAAACAAGGTACTGACGCCAATCAGGTGCACGAGTACTGAAACGAGCTTGTTTCAAGATTTTATAAGTCTGCTTAGTCGTCTTGTACGACATGGCATTAGGTGTCTCAGTTACATCTTTTGATTCAATAATAACCGGGGGAACAACAACATCTTTGATCATGTAAGGTTTAAAGTTAAAGATTGTATCAAGGTTACGCTCTTGGCTTTTGATGACCTCACGAGCGTTGCTTAAATAAGTATTGATCCCTAACTTAATACCTTTTTGCTTAACTAATTCAAGCATGGCTTCATAACGAGCTTGCTGTTCAACATTACTAACATGAACTTCTAAAGAAGACTGGTTAGATGGGTTTAGTAGCTCTTGTAATGAAGCATTATTAGAGTAGTCCATAAAAACTCCAGATATGTATAAAAGGATTTAAAGGGTATTAGTTATAAGTCAATAAAATACTTTTATTTTGATGATCTAGAGTTATCGAAGCAGTATTTAAATATGCAGAAACATCGCGTAAAGCTTCTACACCAGTAAGACGCTTTTTATTAAAATTAACAATTGGAAGCTCATGAGTAGGACCAGCTTCTACAAAACGGTATCCGTATTGGCTAGAAATACTTTTAATTAAAGGTATTGGATCGCCTATGTAGTCGATATTTAAAAGGTCATGGTTGATGCTACCTTGTTTCTTCTGAACAGTTTGCATTTGAATTGCAGAAGAGTTCTTTAAGTTCTGTTGTGCAATTAAAGCCTCTTGAGATGCTTCAGATATAATAGATAAAGGGCTTGCTACGTTTAATTGCGTTACATCACGACTAGCACACCCAGACATCATTAAACCAATTACAAGAACGCTTAAAAGCTTTTTATTGTGCTTCATTTTTACTCCGGATTAAGTGGGTATAAAGACAAAATGATTTTAGTCTAAAAACTATTAAAATGCACTTTATTAATTATAAAAAAATCCCTTAAAAGGTATAAAGCCGACTTTTAGGCACTCGCTTAAACCTAATTTATAAGCTTTAACGTATATCTAAGGGCGTTCTTCAGGCAGTCGTACCTGGCCTAAACAAGACAAATCTGTAAAAAATACTCTTTTTAAGTGCATTGTCTGTCCAAAACAATGCTTTTTTTTAGTAGTACCTATCTGAAATGGAAATACAACGTACTTTTTTCAATCAATTATAGAGAGTAAATGAGCTCTTATAGTTTGCTAGACGTCTTTTATATTCCTTTATAGTCTTATTCTTTCTTTTTATTATCTTTTCTATTCTTTTTTGTTCTTTTTTTAGAATATAATTTATACAGAAAATAACAAAGTACATTTATTCTTTTTTTAATTAAAATATTATTAATACTGTAATCTATATTTTACAGTATAGAAGTATATTAATAAAGATGTTAATATGCTTTTTTTAATTAATATTAAAAATATTATTGGTGATAATGCAATTTATTTATAAGCCAGCTTCTTTAATATTAAATAAATTGATAAAAACTGTTTGAAGAAAAAATGCATCTTGGTATATACCATTCCTAATTTAAAAGTTTAAAGACATTAAAGCTGCTACTTATAAAAACCTATCTTATGGTTTAGTGCTGTGCATCTTAAATATAAAGATTTGACACCTTAAACACCAATTAAACTGCAATAATGATAGGCTTAGAGTCGTATTTTTCCCTAAAAATTTAAGGCATCGCAACTGGCAAAAGACTATTGAAACTATGCATATCAAGCACTTCACTGTAAAAAAGGTCCACTGTGTTTTTATGATTTCTCAACTTCATTTTTTTGATTTTTCCACTGTACTAACAAGAGAGGAGTCAAAAAAGACATTCGCATTTATTGGGCTTAAAAGTGAAAAACATTTTGCTTAAAGTGAAAAACGTTTTAACGAGTACTTTTAGAAAGGTGTTTAACGTTGTAGTATGTGCTCATGTTTTGCATGTGGATAAAGGGTGGTAGTGGTGAGCAGTTTTGAGAATCCTAATAGCTATCCAAAGACATTAAAAGAATACACAAGTCGTATAGAAGATTTTCCGTATTCTACTAAGACCAAATATGATATTGAGCTTAAGCAAAAAATTGATAAACATTTAGATAGTTCAGAGCTAGATTTAAAAATGTTATATGAAAACATATATTCTGAATTTAAAACTAAATCTGAAAATGGTTATTACGCGGAATCTACATTTAGAACATATC
>NZ_CP073241.1:0-3319573 GCF_018139125.1 Acinetobacter soli | reverse complement strand
AGGTAAAGTTGCGGCAACTTCTTGCGTACGCGGTGCGGTTTTTTGCTGAATTACATGCAAATTTAACTCTTCAATCGCTGCACCTTGTAACGCACTTGCAAGTTCGTCATGAATTTGCTGTAAATGATCGGCTTCTTCAGGATAGGTTTTGATCGTCAATTGCAAGACACGACCCTGCACGTTTACTTGCGTAATACGGTCTTTAAGTTCGAATGAGTGCCCGGTAAGACGATAGGTTTGAAGTATGGCTTGAATGTCTTCTTCTTTCACCTCTTGTGCGGGTGAAAATACAGATTTAAGCGATGAAAGCCACGACATTCGTAATACTCCACAGAAATAATGCGTCTAGTAGAGCGTAGTTTAACAGTATTTTTATAAAAGCTCGTTCACTACACCATATTAATGTCGCATTTTCTCTACATCAATAATATGCAGTGAACGTATTTGAGTTAGCCAATTTTTAAGGGCAAGACTTATTTGTCGTTGCCTTTAAATTTGTTTAAAGTGTCGGTCGCTGTTTTTTTCAATTCGTCGAGTTTAGCCGACGCTTGTGTTTTAAGTTCATCGAGTTTCACCGATGCTTCATGCTTGAGCTCTTGTGCCTTTAACTTGGCTTCTTCAAGCTTATGCCCTGCTTCGGTTTTCAGATGATCGAACTTGTCTTGCGCATCGCCTTTGGCATCATCCCATTTGGTTTTGGCTTCATCGACCTTGTCATCAAATGCAGCTTTTTTATCTGAATGATCACGCTCTGCATCTTTTTTAAAGTCATCTACAGCTTTTTCACCATTGAGCTTAGCCTCTTGAGCTTTATGCTTGAGATCATCTAGCGCTTTTTCGCCTTCTAGCTTGGCCTCTTTAGCTTTATGTTTGAGTTCATCGCCCAGGTCAGCCGCTTTATTTTTTAAATCATCTAATTTGTTTTCGCTGGTCATGTCGCAATCCTCTTTGTCTTAGATATTTGAGTAAAATCTGTGATATGGAATCTTGATGGGAGCTTTGATCTACCTTCTTTTATACATTGCTTATGCAGCGAAAGGTTTAAAAACTGCAATTTGCAACAAAGATGATACACATTGTAGCGAAGTGTTTTATCTTAAATTTCAATATACTAATTCCTTTTCATTGACTTTTTTGACCAGCAGCACGCAGGCTTTATCATTGAACAATTCTTAATTTACCCACTCAATTGAAAATTGACTGTAGAACTTCTCAAGCTCGCATGACATAGAGCTGCATGTTGTCAAATGTTAGGGATAATTTAACTTCATTGTTGTGCCACCTTACAGATCAACTTTTGAAAAAATGCACCAAATGGTCAACTTTTCATAGCGAGGAGGCTATATCTTGCTTTCACGATGTAATCGATTGAATCATTGCGACGTTGATTAAAAAAACTAAACGATACACAGCGGATATGCTGAGTCTCAATAAAATTTTTAGACTTTTTAATGATGAACAATAAAATTAAAAACATGAATTATTTAATAATAAATCTAAAATTTATTCTTTAAAAATCATCTTACAGCACCTTTAATTACAAAGTTTAACAACTTTGCATCAAAATAACATAAAATCGCGTCCACCAAGATTACGCAATTCACGGTCAGTGTAGCCGAGCCCATGCCAGTAGAGTGGCATATTCATTGCTTAGGTCTTTTGCGTTCGTTTTTTCTAAAGAATCTTTTGTTTAGACATAGTGCGATATGTCTAAAAATTTATGATGTTGGAGTAGTTCTAATAATGTCTCTTAAATCGTTAAGCACTGTATTTTTAGCTGCAGCAACATTGCTGGGTGTGCAACAGGCCAATGCTGGTGTGAATGCTACACTTTGGGGTATTTATAGCAATGATGTCAAATTTTCGCCAAAAACAGTAGAAAATGCCTATCTTGAGCTTGAGTATTATGGTCAGACTGGTCCAATCGATTGGTATGGCTATTTCGATGCGCCAAAATATTTTGGTGGTAACGACAACATTAAAGGGGTTTGGGACAAAGACGGTTCTAAACTCTTTGCTGAAAACCAGCCAAAAGTTTCGTTCAATCGTTTAACCGGTAAAGATCTCTCTGTTGGGCCATTTAAAGACTGGTTCTTTGCAACTGACTGGATCGTAGACGCTGGTGGTCACTCGAATAACAGCCAAAATACCTTGTACTATGGTTTGGGTACCTCAATTGACACCCACACCAAACTTGGTATGAATGTAAACGTGTTTGCAAAACAACAATGGGAGAACTACGGCGCGCCAAACTCATATACTTCAGATGATGGCGGACGTTTACAGGTTCAGTTTTTCTATCCGCTTTATTCATTTAATAATGGCGCATCACTCAACTATTTCACCTTTACCAACTATGACTTTGGTTCGAAACTTGGCGATAAAGACCCGAACCGCACCAATGAAGCTTTGGTTTCAACGCATGTTTTTTCTTATAACATGAAGCATCTGCGTTTATTCACTGCTGCGCGTTACTTCCACAATGGTGGTCAGTTTAAAGACGGCGCGGTTGCCAACTGGGGTAATGGCGACTTTGTACAAAACAGTACCGGCTGGGGTTACTACGTCGCTGCGGGTTATCAGTTCTAAGTCATTCACCTCTCGATTGATCTCCCTCAAGCCTGCTCGCAGGCTTGAGTTGTTTTAAGCACTTCATCTGAGTGCTCTTTTTTAATTTTCCCTTCTCTGTCAAGCCATGCCTTGCTTTGTTTTCTCGGGTTCATCAGTTAGAATCATCGGTCTTATGAATACGAATGAGAGAATCCAATCCGTGCGTAAAATTTTAGTCACCAACGCCCTCCCTTATGCCAATGGACCCATCCATATGGGCCACTTACTCGGTTATATCCAAGCAGATATTTGGGTTCGTGCCATGCGTGCAATGGGCCATGATGTGACCTACGTATGTGCGGATGATGCTCATGGTACGGCAATCATGTTACGTGCCGAAGCCAATGGAATCTCGCCAGAACAGCAAATTGCCAATGTACAAAAAGAACATATCCGCGATTTTGACGGGTTTGGTGTACATTTCGATCATTACGACTCGACGCACAGCACTGAAAACAAAGCACGTTCTGAAGATATTTACCTTAAAAACCGTGAAGCAGGCAATATTGCCGTTCGCCCGATCACTCAGCTTTTCGATCCTGAAAAACAAATGTTTTTGTCAGATCGTTTTATTAAAGGCACTTGCCCAAAATGTAAAGCAGAAGACCAATATGGTGATGCGTGTGAAGTATGTGGCACCACTTACAATGCCACCGAATTACTCAATCCGCGTTCGACTTTAAGCGGCGCAACACCCGTTGAAAAATCGTCAGATCATTACTTCTTTAAGTTACCTAACTTTGGTGAATACTTACAAAAATGGACACGTGACGAAGGCCGTTTGCCAGTATCGATTGCCAACAAGCTAGATGAATGGTTTGAAGCAGGTTTAGCCGACTGGGATATTTCACGCGATGCGCCGTATTTTGGTTTTGAAATTCCAGATGCACCTAACAAGTATTTTTATGTGTGGGTCGATGCGCCAATTGGCTATATGTCGAGCTTTGAAAACTACATCAAAGCCAAGCGCCCAGAACTCAACTTTGATGATTATTGGAAAAAAGATAGCCAAAACGAAGTCTATCACTTCATTGGTAAAGACATTGTTTACTTCCATGCGCTGTTCTGGCCGGCAATGCTTGAAGGTGCCAACTACCGTACACCAAGTGGTTTATTCGTTAATGGTTTCCTGACGGTCAATGGTCAGAAAATGTCGAAATCACGCGGTACCTTTATTAAAGCAGAAACCTATTTACAGCACCTGAATCCAGAATACCTACGCTACTACTTTGCATCGAAACTTTCGGACAAAGTGGAAGATTCAGATTTGAATCTGGATGATTTTGTACAAAAAGTAAATTCTGATTTGGTCGGTAAAGTGGTCAACATTGCCAGCCGCTGTGCCAAATTTATCAATAGCAGCTTTAACAATACCCTATCTGAAAACTGTGCAGAACCAGAACTGGTACAAAGCTTTATCGATGCAGGCGACTCTATTGCACAAGCCTACGAGGCGCGTGAGTTTAGCGCTGCAATTCGTGAAATTATGGCGCTGGCCGACAAAGCGAACCAATATATCGATGAGAAAAAACCGTGGGCGCTTGCGAAGCAAGAGGGTCAAGAACAACAAGTTCATGACGTTTGCTCAGTCGGAATTAACTTATTCCGTCAGCTTGCGATTTACCTGTCTCCTGTTCTTCCAACACTTGCGGCGCAAGTTCAGGCTTTCTTACAACTTGAAAGCTTTGATTTTGCATCACGTCAGCAAATCTTGCTTGCACACGAAATTGCACAGTTCCAACCACTCATGCAACGTGTAGATCCGAAAGCTGTGGCTGCGATGGTCGATGCATCTAAAGATTCGTTGGCTGCTACAGCAGAAGCACCAAAAGCGGAAAAGAAAAAAGAGAAGAAAGTCGAGAAGAAATCTGAACCAAAAGTAGGTGAAGCTGCTCTGAATACCAGCACTATCGGTATTGAAGACTTTATGAAAGTTGACCTTCGTGTAGCGCTTGTGCAAGACGCTGCGACAGTTGAAGGCTCAGACAAGCTGCTTCAATTGACTTTAGATGTCGGCGAAGCTGAACCGCGCAATGTCTTTAGCGGAATTCGTGAGTTTTATCAGCCTGAAGATTTAAAAGGCAAACTGGTGGTGATGGTGGCGAACCTTGCACCACGTAAGATGCGTTTTGGTATTTCTAACGGTATGGTTTTAGCTGCGGGTAATGGCGACGGTGTTTGGGTAATTTCACCAGACAGCGGTGCAAAACCGGGCGATAAAGTGTCTTAATTTTACCAAATAAAAAAAGCTGGAGTTTTCCAGCTTTTTTTATTTGCTTTAGATTTTATTTACGCTTTGGCATTGGTCTGAATCATTTGTTTCACAGCACGAAATAAATCCGAATCTGGCTCAGCCAGCGTGTTCACAATATCAAAATGATTGTGTCCTTTATCTTTCAAATACGCCACTTGAGAATAACCTTGCGTTATGCAAGTCTCATAAAAATTCAAAGTCTGATTTTTAAAACCTTGTGTCTCAAGTTCACCAACTGACAATAACAAAGGCGCTGCTGTTGAAGGATAAGGAAGATCATGAATAGGACTAAGTCGATCGGCTTGTTCAATATTGAGTTTTAACCATTGATTTTGGTCGATATCGCAAAGTGGTTTTAAGTCAAACAATCCACTCAAAGCCACTACGCCTTTAATAACATTCTTAGGGACATCAAAATACTGCTGCCATTGATCATTCCAAAGCATAGCCACCAAATGCCCACCCGCTGAACTGCCACAGACATAAATCTGTTCAGCATCGATTCCATACCGATGCGCATTTTTGTATAGCCAAGCTATTGCAGAACGTATTTCTTTCACGATCTCAAATAAAGTAAATGTTGGGCATAAGTTGTATTCGATTGTCACCACAGAAATACCATGTTTGACCATGTTTTCTGCCATGGAACAAGCATCATCTTTAGACTGAGCCCGCCAGTATCCACCATGAATATAAACAAATACTGGAGCTGGTTGTGAAACACTTGGAAAGATATCCAGTTTCTCCTGCTTAGAAACTCCATATGCAATATCGTATAGTCCTACAACACGTTGTTTGGCCTGCTCGGCCAATTGACGATAGATCTGCATACAGTTTTCAAAATCAGCGACTGAGTTTCTGGCATTATATTGTCGATTACGTTCTTCAATATCTGAGAAATATAAGTCCATATATTTTTCTCCTTTAAGTCACAATTTCAGCTTTATTGTTATGTCGATCACTTTGAAGATTAAGTCCCAAAAAAGCAATAAAGGTAGGTACAGACAAGATCAACAGAATTTCGCCCAATGAAAAACTAAATTGGAAAATTAGCGATCCTGTAAAGGCCCCAAAAATTGCCCCTAATCGTCCGATTCCATGCATCCACGATACACCAACTGCTCTACACTCAGTTGGATATGAAATCGTTGCCAGAGGTAGTAAAGCTGCCTGAGCACCAGCCAACATAGCACCTGTAAGTAAAATGGTGAGGCTAAGTAAAAATAAATTAGAATGAATAAAACTTGCCGTTATAAACAGAATAAAAGCAATCAAATAGGCACTTTTGATGACTCGATGTGGATTAATCTTATCCATATACCAGCCAATAATCGCAGCCCCAATTGCTCCGCCAATTGGAAAAACAGAAGCAATTAAACTAAATTGTTCTGTACTTAAACCCGACGTTTTTAAAATGGTCGGCATCCAACTTGTGAACAGATAAAATACCAGCAGACTCATAAAACATGACAGCCAAAGGCATACGGAAATCTTTAAGTGACGACGAAATAAAAACTGAACAGGACGAATCGATTGTGAGGAAGTCGTATCGACAACATTTGCGAGGCGTGTTAGATCAATTACGGATCCCTGAATTTTTTCTAAAATTTTCTGTGCTGCTATTAATTGATTGTGTTTAATTAAAAAGCGAACTGATTCAGGTAATTTAAAAAACAGGACCATTAGCAGTAAAAGTGGCAAGATACCACAAACTACCATAATCATTCTCCACCCTATCGTTTCAAGAAATACGCTTGAAATAAGTCCACCACTTGAAATACCCAATAAAAAACCGCAACCCGGGATGCTGGTTAGAAAAACTTTACGATTTGCAGGCATATACTCAGATACAAGCGTACTAATATTTGGCATGACCGCACCTAAACCCAAGCCTGTCATTAAACGGTAGATCATCAGTTGAGTGGTATCGGTTGCAAATCCTGATAAAACAGAAAATAACGCAAATAAAAATGTGCTGACTAAAATCGTACCCTTACGACCAAATCGGTCTGATATCGGTCCGGAAATTATTGCACCGATAGACATTCCAACCAAAGCGGCACTTAAAACTGGAGCAAGTGCTGGTTTACTAATGCCCCAGTCGTCTAGTAACGCAGGGGCAATAAATCCAATAATTCCTGTATCTAATCCATCACAGAAAAAAATTAAAAAACTCAAAATCAATACCTGCTTTTGCAAGCGTGATAATCTATTTTGATTAATGATGTCATCCACATGTATCGTCTTCATTCGTTCCTTCACCTTGTTATCGATTGTGATCATGACTTGATTAAATCTATTTCTAAGTGAAAGCTCTATCCGAATTGTCCAATTCTTTATCCAATCAGATGAAAACTGAACCTCAGTGCTACATCAAAATTCCAAATCGGGATTTAGATTCAATTTCCTACGAAGTACAGCTATATGCTTGTTGAAAATTAAATGCAAAATAGTATTGGTCATGCTAAAACAAAGTTACGTACATCTACTTTTATAAGAATGCTCATGACATTATTAAGATCAACAGTTATAGCGACCAGCCTTGTTTTCGGTACAATTTCCACACTACAGGCTGCAAATTTGTCTATGCCGACTTCACAAAAACAAGTCGCAGGCTATTACCAATATCAAGCAGGCAATGTTCAAATCACCGCCCTGCTCGATGGCACAAACTTTATGTCCCCTACGCTATTTAAAGATATTCCACAGCAACAAGTACATGACATTTTAAAGAAATACTATGCCGATCAAGAGAAAGGCGTTCAAACCTCAGTCAATGCATTTTTGGTCAATACTGGAAAATCGCTGGTACTGGTCGATAGTGGTGCCGCCAGTTGCTTAGGAAATAATTTAGGTTCTGTTTTAACCAATTTAAAAGCAGCGGGATACCAGCCTGAACAGGTCGATACCATTTTGCTGACTCATTTACATCCCGATCATGTTTGCGGTATCAGTAAAAACGGCACTGCCAATTTTCCAAATGCCACCGTGTATGCTTCACAAGATGAAGCCAATTATTGGTTAGATGCAAAGCAGGCCAGCAAAGTGCCAGAAGCCAAACGTGCAGGCTACTTGGGTACTGTCGAAAAAATCAAAGCAGCGCTGGCACCGTATCAAGCAAAACAACGCTTTAAAACCTATAAGCTTGGCGACGAAATCCAAGGCTTTAAGGTGATCAGTACCGCAGGTCACACACCAGGACACTTTAGCTATGCCCTTAAAACTGATAGCGAAACCGTGGTATTTATTGGCGATATTGTTCACTCGCATACGGTGCAGTTTGATCGGCCAAAAACAGCCATTGAATATGACATCAACCCACAACAAGCTGTTCAAACACGCTTAAAACAATTTGCAGATTTTGCCAAAAATGGACAAACCATTGCCGCACCACATTTACCCTTTCCGGGAATTGGGCATGTGTATTCGGCAGATGGAAAAAGCTATCAATGGATTCCAGTGCACTTTAAAGATTAACCTATAAACAAGTTGGGTTATATCAATTTCGTTATTTCAAAATTTATGAAATTACGAAGTGCGGATGCGTGGCATGCATGTTGCAAAATTTCTTGAAACTCTATCAAGAACCGAAGCACCTGATATGAACACGAATCCGACAGCATCATCGCCAGAGCACGAGCATCTCGGACTGGCTAAAAATCTGACTTATGGCTTCCAGCATGTACTCACGATGTACGGTGGACTCATTGCAGCCCCGCTGGTTGTTGGTCTTGGTATTGGGTTATCTCAAGCCGATATTGGCCTGCTCATTACAGCCTCAATTTTAGTGGCTGGCTTAGCCACTTTGCTTCAAACCCTTGGCGTGAAGTGGTTTGGCTCTAGACTGCCAATCGTGCAAGGCACCTCGTTTGCTGCCGTAGCAAGTATGATCGCAATTGGTGCAAATGGAGGAAGCTTTCAGTCCATTCTTGGTGCAATTATCGTCAGTTCAATTTTTGGCGTGGTGATTGCACCATTTTTTTCCAAAATTGTTCGCTTCTTTCCACCGATTGTGACGGGTTCGATTATCACCATTATTGGAGTTTCGCTATTACCTGTCGCGATTCGCTGGATCATGGGCGGTAATCCTAAAGCGCCTAACTGGGGTTCGCTTGAAAATCTGGGGCTCGCAGGCATCACACTGGTGTTTTTACTCCTGATTACCAAATTCGGTTCTGCCGCAATACGTCGTTTGGCGGTACTCTTGGCGATTGTTTTTGGTGCTGTCGTGGCATTTACATTAGGACTGGCAGATTTTTCCAAAGTCAGTCAGGGCGCTTGGGTGGCATTACCGAATATTCTGGGCTTTGGTATGCCTGTATTTGAATGGCCAGCAATTTTATCGATGTGTATTGTAACGCTGGTCATTTTGACCGAAACCACGGCGAGCTTGCTGGCAATTGGTGAAATTGTCGAAACCAAAGTAGACAATACCCGTATTGCCGATGGCCTACGTGCAGATATGCTCTCCTCTGCGATTGCACCATTTTTTGGGGCATTTATGCAGTGTGCATTTGTTCAAAATGTTGGTCTGGTTGCCATTACTGGCGTGAAAAGCCGCTTTGTGGTGGCAAGTGCTGGGGCAATTTTAGTGGTACTTGGCTTACTGCCGGTATTTGGTCGCTTGGTGGCGTCTATTCCAATGCCAGTTTTGGGCGGTGCGGGTTTGGTACTGTTTGGTAGTGTTGCCGTCAGTGGTATTCGTACACTGTCTAAAGTCGATTATCAGGTTCAATCCAATATGATTATCGTAGCTGTATCACTCGGTGCTGGCCTCATTCCACTCATCAGTCCTGAATTTTTCCATGCCATGCCAAACGCAATTCAAACCTTATTTCACTCTGGTATCAGTATCACGTGTTTGGCTGCGGTATTACTTAATCTCTTTTTTAATCATTTGCATTTCGGTAAAAAAACAGCTTCGGATGAACTCGGCAAAACCACTGCTACTGCACCTCATTCTTCATAATTCTGAATCAAGATCCGTTCAAAAGCCAGTCTATTCCTAGACTGGCTTTTGTGTGGAGTGACATTTACAACTGTCGCCATAAATGCAGGCAGCTTTTTTAAATTACATTGATGTTTTTTCTTTATAAAAGAAGAAGTAACTGGCATAGCAAGCTGCAATAAACAAGATACAGCACACAAATCCAACTTGCATTGAAGGATCGGCCACCATACTGATACAGGTAATGGTACAAAATACCCCGCCCAATATCGGCGTAAGTGGGAAGAGCGGCGCCGCAAATTTTAGATCTTTAGCGGTTTTACCGGATTTGATCCATTGTCTACGAAAGTTAAACTGGCACACACAAATTGAAATCCACACCACCACCATGGTAAATGCCGCCACGCCTAGCAGATTTTTAAAAATGGTTTCGGGTGCAAAATGTTCAGAAAGCAGACCCGGAATGGCACCAAACATAGTGACCGTAATCGCTACAATCGGTGTACCTGAAGCAGTGAGCTTTTTGAAAACTTTAGGAAGCTGATTTTTGGCCGACAATGACCACATCATACGAGATGCCGCAAACAAGCCAGAATTGGCTGCCGAAAGTAAGGCGGTAATAATCACAAAACGAATAATATCTTCGGCATAAGGGATGCCGATGTAGTTAAATACCGTCACAAATGGACTGTTGCTGACACTATTTGAATTTAGCCCTGCCATTTCATACGGTAGCAATGCACAAATCACAATAATTGTGCCAACAAAGAAAATTAATAACCGCCAAATCGCCGCATTGATGGCTTTAGGTACGGTTTGAGCTGGATTTTCAGCCTCACCTGCTGCCACACCAATCAATTCGGTGCCCGAAAAGGCAAAATTGACAATGAGCATTGTGGCAAAGATGGGGAAAACACCATTAGGAAACCAGCCATGTTCGGTTAATTTACTAAATAGCGGCGCAGATTCATGCCCATGATAAGAAATCACCCCAAAAATGGCGGCAAGCCCTAAACCAATAAAGCAGATAATGGTGAGCACCTTCACCAAGGACAGCCAAAATTCCGATTCTGCAAACAATCGAGTAGAGCTGACATTCAGTGTAAAGATCGACCCTGCAAAAATCAGGGTCCATGTCCACATTGAAACTGAAGGAAACCACTCCTGCATCAGTAAAGCCGCCGCAGTAAATTCGGTTCCCAGTGTGGCGGTCCATGTCAGCCAGTAAAGCCATGTAATCATGTAGCCTGTTCCCGGGCCAATGTACGTTCTGGCATATTCACCAAACGAACCCGACACCGGCATATGCACCGCAAGCTCCCCCAAACAGAGCATGACCATGTAGGCAATCACGCCACCGAGCAAATACGATAAAATAGCTCCCACCGGCCCTGCCTGTGAAATCACATCGCCCGAACCTAAAAAAAGCCCCGTTCCAATGGCACCACCCAATGAAATCATGACCAGATGACGTTTGGTCATAGCACGCTTTAACGGCTTTCCTGTATCGTGATCTCGGGCGATCGCACTGGTTTGTGCGTTACTTCGATCTTGATAGCCTGATTGCTCGTTCAGGAATCCGCCTGCCTGCAATGTCTTTTCATTGTCATTACTCATCCACATTCACTCCAACTATTTTTTTGACAACATGTCCTTGCTGTATATATCGCCCACCGGGCATTTCATCCACGTTCTGGGTCTCAACGTCCGTTTAATGAATCTCCATCTTCATACTCCATGAATGTCTATTCCTGACTGATTGGCCTCTGACGAGTTATTTTTTGTGCTGTGTGGTTTCCTCTAACACCAGTCCGGCACGTAAGCCTTTCTTTACCTGAGGGTTTGGAAATAAAATCCAGACCTGCTCGTGTTCAACGATTTGATTTTCGCCTGACTGTACCGCCAGCACATCGCCCTTTTGAAAAGTCGAAAAGTTGGGTGCATCTGCCGCAAGTTGAAGCTGAAAATCATCACTGTGTTTGATGATCGAACTCATCACCTTAAATTCGCGTATTGCAGGCTTATGTCGCACAGGTAAAACCGTGTCGCTTAAAATGGCACGCAGCACTTGATCAATTTGATCAAACTCAGATAAATCATTGTGTCCAAACGCTTTGGCTTTACCCAGTTCGAGCGTGGTACTGGCTGCTTGAAAATGCGTTGCAGTAAATTGGGTAAAGGTTTTGCCAAAACTGTTGTGGTAAACCAGTGCATCCAGATCGGCTGCATCCAACTGTGCAAGCAATGCTGCATCATAGGGATGGCTTTGATATGGAAACAAAGCAAAGAGAGGCAATTGCGAGGCACGGATGGCAGTGTGCAAATCGTAATGATAAGCCTTGGCCTGCACATCTGAAGTGTGGAAAAAATGCGATGTGATGTGTTCAAGCTCAGCTGCACGGCGAGTTTCTACATCTGCTGTAAGTGCCTCATGAGCGCCACAAAACATCCGGTTCATATCATTTTCAAGATAACGTACGCCTTGACGGATCGCCTCCGGGTTCCCCAAGACAAACAGCACCCGATGCTTGAGCATCAGTTTTGCAGCAAATAAATCTTTGAGTATGTTGTCGATCAATTCAATTGGGGCCGTTTCATTGCCATGAATTCCGGCAGAAAGCAAAATGGTTTTTTCATAACCCAAACTAGGCGTGCACTGCAGCAATCCCTCGCCCAACCACTGCCAGTGAAATCCTGCTGATTCACCTGTGTCTTGTTCAGGCTCACGTTGCGTGAGTGTCAATGCCAATAGATCAACCATATGCTTTCATCCTTTAAAGTCTGCCGTGCCATGTGTTAGCGCTGGAAGTAATACACCGAACCTAATCCTAAAATTTGAGTCAGCTCGTCTAAAGCCGTTCTGCTCTCGATTAATAGCTGTGGATCGGCCAGATCATCCTGCGCCAGTCGATCTCGATAATGACGCTCAACCCACTGATTTAACGTGCTAAACAATGCATCATTCATCATGATGTTCGGATTAACTGCTGCCAATTCGGCATCATTTAGCGCCACGCGCAAACGCAAACACGCAGGTCCACCGCCATTACGCATGCTTTCTCTCAAATCAAAGACTTTGATTTGATCGATTGGTGTTCCCATTTGCAGCAAATCTGTCAGATAAGCCCACACCGCCGCATTTTGACGCGACTCCTCTGGCACCACCAGTGTCATGGCACCATCTGGACGGGTTAAAATCTGGCTGTTAAACAGATAGGTCGAGACCGCATCTTGGACCGATACACGTTGCTCAGGTACTTCAATCGCAACAAAGTCTTGCCCAATGGCAGCCATCTTTTCACGAATTTCTGCAAGCGCCTGTGACTGATTTAAAAATGCCTGCTGATGATGAAACAGCACCTGCTGATTACTCACGGCGATCACATCGTTATGAAATACCCCCTGATCGATCACCTCAGGGTTTTGCTGTACAAACACTGTCCGGTCGGCATGCAAACCATGTAGGCGTGCAATTGCTTCGCTTGCTTCACGGGTTTGACGTGCCGGAAACTTTTTGGGTGCAACGGTACCGCCGAGTTGCTGCTGACCGTATACAAATACCTGAATACCTGCCTGATCATAGGCACCGCCCAAACGATTATGGTTGGCAGCACCCTCATCACCAAACAAGGCCGCTTCAGGTAATGCTTCATGATGCGCGAAATATACATCATGATTGAACATTGCTTGTAGGATTCGGCTGGTTGTCTGGTGCTCAATTGAACGATGGAACTTATTATTTAGGTTTGCGGCGGTAAAATGTACACGTCCATCTGCACTGTCGGCCGATGGCGAAACGGTACATGAGTTGGCTGTCCACATCGAAGAGGCCGAGCTAAGCGCAGACAATAATGCTGGTGCGGCGCGCATTGCTGCTGCAATGACGTCGCTATCGCTTCCACTAAAGCCTAATCGGCGAAGCGTAGGCACATGCGGGCGTTCTTGGGGCGCAAATACACCTTGCTTAAGGCCCAAGTCGGCCAAGGCTTTCATTTTGAGTAAGCCTTGCTGCGCCGCCAGCTTCGGATTAGACAGATTGTTGCGGTTGTTGGTTGATGCGACATTGCCAAATGACAATCCTGCATAATGATGGGTTGGGCCCACCAATCCATCAAAATTAATTTCATAACCCGACATGTTTTCTTCCTTTTAGGTGTTATGCAGTCCGTACTAGAGCACAATGCCCGGTGATAATTTCTCTGGTAATGTGAGCTGTTCACTTTCTAGCGATGCCATTGGCCATGCACTATAATCCGCCGCATAAAATGCGCTGGCACGATGGTTGCCCGAAGCCCCCACACCACCAAACGGTGCTGCACTTGAAGCGCCCGTTAACGGCTTATTCCAGTTCACAATACCGGCCCGCGCTTCAATCAGTACGCGCTCAAACAGTTCGCGAGAAGGTGAAACCAAACCTACCGCCAAGCCAAATCGTGTGGCATTGACAAGACTCAAGGCCTCATCAAACTGCTCATAACGATAAATACAGGTGAGCGGGCCAAAATATTCTTCATCTGGTATATCTGAAGCCTGCGTGACATCTAAAATACCCGCCGTTAATAGCGAACTGTGTTCATCTGGTCGGGTCATTTCAAGCAGTGGCTTGGCACCTAGCGCAATCAGCTTGGCTTGCGCTTTGAGCATCATGTCGGCAGCGGCAGATGAAATCACGCCACCCATAAACGGTTGTGGCTGTGCATCCCACGGCCCAATCACCAACTGCTTGGCCACCTGCGCAAATCTGGCAATAAAGGCATCGCCTTGTGGTCCAGATTTGACCAAAATACGGCGCGCACAGGTGCAACGTTGCCCAGCAGAAACAAATGCAGACTGAATCGCCAGATTGACGACGGCATCCAGATCGACAGCGTCATCAATAATCAAGGCATTATTGCCGCCCATCTCAAGCGCCAGAATTTTTTCAGGTGCACCTGCCAGTTGCTTATGTAGCTGATAGCCTGTTGATGCACTGCCGGTAAATAACAGCCCGTCAATTTGCGCTGCTGCGGCAAGCGCCTCACCCGTGCTTCGTCCGCCTTGCACCAAATTAAGTACGCCCTGAGGCAAACCCGCTTCGTACCAAAGCTTAACCGTCTCTTCGGCAGTCCAAGGTGTGAGTTCACTTGGCTTAAACACAAGAGTGTTACCTGCAATCAAAGCCGGAACAATATGCCCATTGGGTAAATGACCCGGAAAATTATAGGGACCAAATACCGCCAAAACACCATGTGGCTTATGGCGTAACGATGCAACACCGTCCGGCATTTGAGTTTGGGTAAATCCGGTACGCTGATGATACGCACGAACTGAAATAGCCACTTTTGCAATCATCGACTGGACTTCGGTGAGCGTTTCCCAGCGCGGTTTACTGGTCTCACGGCTAATCACCTCTGCCAGATGCTGTTTATTTTGCTCAAGTAATGCTGCAAAACGTTCAATTATTTCAATGCGGGCTTCTAGACCTAAACGTGCCCATGCTGGAAAGGCCTCACGTGCCGCCAGACATGCTGTTTCAACCTCTTGGGCAGTTGCTTCGTATCCGCGCCAGATTAACTCGTTACTGATCGGGTCAGTTTTGGTCATCACTGCACCAGATCCTTGTCGCCATGTTCCATTGATGGCAAGTGCGCCTGTTGTCATTGTTGATTCTCCATTTGATCTAATGCTAAAACACGAACCTGATCCTGCTCGGTCACGTGAAGAGCTGCTGCCTGTTCTGGGGTCAGACAAATACTGTGCTCATCGGTTAGTGCGACCTTAAGCAGTAAAACCCGATAATGGTGATAATCGTCGTTGGCGACCAAATAGCATCGCTCTGAAACCGAAACGTGATCTGAAATCACAACGTTTACGTAGCGGCTGTCTTTCACTGCACGTAAATCTGAAGTATTCGCTTCAAGCGTTGGCCCTGCATCAAAAATATCAACATAACCTTGATACTGTAGACCTTCGGTCATCAACACCTTTGCTGCGGGTAAGGTATGCGGATGTACCTGAGCAATCACGTGACGTGCTGCTTCGGGTAATAACGCCACATAGACCGGAAAGCGCGGCATCAATTCGGCAATAAAGACTTTTTGCCCCACCCCACTTAAATAGTCTGCTGTGGCAAAATCCATATGAAAAAAATGCGATCCCAAGGCATCCCAAAACGGAGAGTGTCCATTTTGATCGGAATAACCGCGCATCTCTGCAATCAGTTTTTCTTTAAACAGTGAGCGAAATGCGGCAATAAACAAGAACCGAACCTTGGAAAGAAATTTGCCATTTTGGTTTTTACGATAATCTGGATCGAGAAATAAGGTACACAGCTCACTACAGCCAGTGTAATCATTGCTCATAAACAACGTGTCGAGCGCGGTATATACATTAAGCTCTTTTGAAGCATGTACCTGTTTGGCAACGCGAAAATTATAAAACGGCTCATTGAGGCCAACCGCGACCTCAATCGCGCTTACCCCAACAATTTTTCCAAGCGCAGTATCTTCAAGTACAAATAAATAGCTGGCCTCGTAGGCTTCAGCTAAACCATCGAGTGTCCGCGTAGTACGGTCAATGCGAGCCGCCAGAATTTCTTTATTTTGTGGTAATGAGGTCAGGCCAATACCTGACTCTCCTGCCCGCCCTGCCAACCGAAAAATATCATCTAAGTCTCGGTGTGCAGCATGTCTCACAATCATCATGATCAGATTCGCTTTTGACTTAAAGACGAGCTAATGCGCGTGCAAAACGATTTAAACCTTCATCGATATCTTCAAATGGAATAATCAGCGACGGCGCAAATCGAACCACATCCATACCCGCCACCAAAGCCAACAGACCTTCTTCGCCTGCCAAGGTCACGATATTTTTGGCTTTGCCTGCATATTCGTCTTTGAGTACACAGCCTAAAAGCAGACCTTCACCACGGATCTGTTTAAAGAGTCCCAACTTTTCATTGATGGTGTTAAGCCCCGTAACAAAATGTTGATGACGGTCTTTGACGCCTTGCAGTACCTCAGGCGTGTTGACAAACCCATAGACTGCACTGGCCACCGCAGCGCCCAAAGGATTGCCGCCATAGGTTGTGCCATGATCACCGACCACAAACATATTGGCAAAATGATCGGTGGTGAGCATCGCGCCAATTGGGAATCCACCTCCCAATGCTTTTGCCGTGGTCAGGATATCAGGCGTAACACCTGTATTCATGTAGGCATAAAGCGAGCCAGTACGTCCAACACCAGTTTGTACTTCATCAAAAATTAAGACCGCGCCAAACTGATCGCATAGCTCACGTAGCCCCTGCAAAAATTCACGTGTTGCTGGCACTACACCGCCTTCACCTTGGATAGGTTCAACAATCACCGCACAGGTATGTTCATTAATCAGCGCTTTGGCAGCGTCTAAGTCATTAAAAGCTGTGTGCTGAATACCTTCTGGAAGTGGCGCGAAATCTTGCGAATACTTTGGCTGACCGCCTGCGGTCACGGTAAATAAGGTACGACCATGAAAGGCATTTTTAAAAGCCACAATCTGGTTTTTATGCGCCTGACCGCTCATCATGCCGACTTTACGTGCCAGCTTTAGTGCCGCTTCGTTGGCCTCTGCACCTGAGTTACAAAAGAAGACCTTATCGGCAAAGGTACTTTCGACCAATTGACGTGCCAAATTTAGCACCGGTTCGTTGGTATAACCGTTGCCCACATGCCAAAGTTTTTGAGCCTGTTCGTTCAGTGCGTTCACCGCAACAGGATGCGCATGCCCCAGTGCATTAACCGCAATACCACCTGCAAAATCGATATATTCTTTTTCGTTTTGATCCCAAAGACGCGAGCCTTCACCACGAACCAAAATAAAATTTGCAGGGGCGAATACTGGTACCATCCAGTCATTAAAATTACTACGGGTGATTGCGAGATTACTCATTATGTTTACTTCCTGTTTTTTAGTCGGGCTTGGCCTGATGCTCAAGCCCCGAGTCATCACGATGTATTGCGCTATTTAGCCTGGGAAAATGCCACGTTCCTTACGTGCTTTTAAAATACGCTCGCAGGCCAAAATATAAGCTGCTGTACGCAGGCTGCACCCTTTTTGAGTAGCAGTATTCCAAACATCGGCTGTGGCCTGAATCATGAGCTTGTCCAGACGCTGATTAATTTCATCTTCACTCCAGAAGTAGCTCGACAAGTCTTGTACCCATTCGAAATAACTCACGGTCACACCGCCAGCATTACAGATAACATCGGGTACCACGGTGATCCCACGGCGAACAAATACATCATCTGCTTCTGGATATGTTGGGCCATTAGCACCTTCAAGCACCAGTTTGGCTTTGAGCTGCTCTGCACGCTCTACTGTAATCTGACCTTCTAATGCGGCAGGAATCAGAATATCCATATCCACTGTCCAGAAAGCTTCGTCATCAATTACAGTCGCGCCGGCAAAACCCATTACGCCGCCGTGTTCCGTCACATGCTTTTGTAACTCTTTCACGTTTAAACCTTCGGCATTGTAAATGGTGCCCGTATGGTCTTGTACACACACAATTTTGGCCTGTGCATGGCTAAATAAATATGCGGCTTCATTGCCAACATTACCAAAGCCCTGCACCGCAACCTTACTGCCTGCAATTGGCAATTGAATTCGCTCAGCAACCTGCATTCCGGTAATAAACACACCACGTCCTGTCGCACGGACACGACCCAGTGATCCACCTAAATGCACCGGCTTGCCTGTCACCACACCGGTTACGGTATGACCTTTGATGCTCGAATAGGTGTCCATCATCCAGCCCATAATGTCGGCATTGGTGCCGACATCCGGTGCAGGAATATCAATTTGAGGCCCAATAATTGGACTAATTTCACTGGTAAAACGGCGAGTCAGGCGCTCAAGCTCACGTGGTGACAGCTCTTTTGGGTTGACTCGAATGCCACCTTTGGCACCACCAAAAGGTAAATTCACCACCGCAGTTTTAATGGTCATCCACGCAGAAAGCGCCATCACCTCATTCAGTTCGACATCTTGGTGATAACGAATCCCGCCTTTACCCGGCCCACGCGATAAATTGTGTTGAACACGATATCCTTCAAAATGGCGAATCGAGCCGTCATCCATCACAATTGGAACATCGACAATCAAAGTCCGCTTTGGACTTTTTAAGGTGTTAACAAAATTGCTTAAATCCGCATCCAAATATGGTGCCACGCGATCGATTTGCGTGAGATAGGTTTGCCATGCACCATTGGTTTGATCTGCATATGATAAAGACATCACGGTTTCCTTAATTGACTTTGTTCCTGTTGGCTCACGTATCGTCATCTAGGTCATCGAAGATACGTAGCCACGCCTCTTTAAATCATCTATACAGCTTTTGACTGCGTCTCAGATGATCTGGCGTTTTGTGTATGCACTATTATTCACAATCAAATTGACACAGAAAATTTGTCTTAATGACTAAAATGAATTATTTTTTATCAAATTGATTATAGTCAGTAGCAAAATGAATAATCTTGACCAAATGATTTTAGGCTTACTTAAAGACAATGCCCGAATGTCGATTACCGAACTGGCGGCCAAAACACGCGTCTCGAGAGCTACGGTACAAAAGCGAATTGAATACATGGAAACCACCGGAATTATTGCGGGCTATACGGTGCGTTTTCGTCCAGATGTTGAAAATAATATTATTCGGGCGTGGGCCAATATCATGGTGGAAGGCACCAAGGCACAGTCAGTGATTCGTGAATTACGCCTAGAAACAGCGGTTGAGCGCCTGCACACCACCAATGGTAAATGGGATCTTTTGGTCGAATTAAAATCTGATTCACTGGAAAGCTTTGATAAAGCGCTGGAAAGAATTCGAAATATTTCAGGAATTTACAACAGTGAAACCAGTATTTTGCTTTCGACGTATAAAACTTGAGTCAATGAGCAAAAACTGGATAGCATGGTGTATGTACGTTTAAGTCGCCAATATTAACTGGTCAGAAGTCACCATAAGTTTAAACTTATGCTGCTTTCACAATTGATCAGTTTGATATTAAAAAGGCTTTCAATTCTGCATAACTGAAAGCCCGATAGTCTTATTCACGTTGCACAGCGCTTTGATTTAGAGCAAGTTCTTGAGATAGTTTGTAGTCTTTTTCATAGACGGGCATACCCGCTATGCTCATGGCACGCTCAGCTTTTGGCGGGCGCATATTGTCTTTCATATTACAGGCTGTGAGTCCAAGGAGCAGCACAGCACCTACAACGACAGCGGATAATTTTTCCATTATATCCTCCATTGTTTTTGTTATTTTATTCAGATTAGCATGTTTAAAACAAAGTGGAATGTTTTATCTATTTCAATTTATAACCAACATATTTTTGAATCGTAATTGATACAAAAAAAGCGCGAATCTATCGCGCATGATCTCATAAAAATTTAAACTTATTAGCGGCTTGAGAACAACATTTTGAGCCCGAGTAGGGTCACAATACCGCCAGTCACACGGTCGATCAGGGTTTTGGCCTTGATGTATAGTGTACGTGGTTTTTCCGAAGACAATAACAATGCAACCAGAGAATACCAGCCGGCATCGATGACAAAACAAATCACTGGCAAAGCAACGTAATAATAACTAGGGATGTCTTTTGGCAATAAAGCAGTAAAAACACTGGCCAGCACCACCGCAATTTTTGGATTACTTAACTGCGTTAATAAACCATAACGATAGGCACTTGAATAGGTCATTTTAGAGACTACAGCACTTTGTGTATCCATTGGCTGTTTGGCATGCTTTAAAATTTTGTATGCCATCCAAAGTAGATATAACCCGCCCCCGATTTTCAATACCAGATAGGCAGATGGAACTGCCAACAAAACCGCCTGTAGGCCAATCACGGCCAAAAATCCAAAAATTGCTGCGCCCGTCCCCGTGCCCAAGGCCGTAAATAATCCATGCTTACGCGATTTTGCAATTGAGTTCTGAGCTACATAAATGAAGCTCGGGCCAGGACTCATGGCACCCAACATCAATGCAGCAGCAATCGAAAAAAGTGGTATTAAGCTATCCAAGACCGGAGACTCTATAAAAATCAGGCGCGTATTTTAGCAGATTTATTTGATTTTGCTGAGTACCAAATACACCACAGGGCTGACAAAAGAACCATCATTTTGTATTTGATAGTAATTTTTGATTTGGTCTGTGGTGTGCTGCTGTAAATAGCGAAGCGATTCAACTGCATGTAGAGGCGTTTGCATACGTTCTACCCAGCTTCTGAACTCAAGTGGAAGCTGTTGTTGATCTAGAGTCTCAATAGCAAATCCGGCATTTTCGGCAAAATTTATCCACTCACCTAAGCTGTAATTTCGTACATGACTCGGATCTCGCAAGGTTTCCATGCTTTGAAAAAATGTATCGAGTAAAGGCGATGCATGGCCTAAAATATCAACGAATACTGCTTTGCCATGGGGTTTAAGTACCCGCCAAACTTCATTTAAGGCCTGAGGTACACTTTGCCAGTGATGTGCCGAATAGCGACTGACCACCGCATCAAAACGTTCTGATTCAAACGGAAGCTTTTCTGCCGGCCCTTGCTGTCCATTTACCTGAAATAACTGGCGTTGTTGTGCCTCATGAAGGACGGTTGTGACCATTTCATCGCTTAAATCATAGGCCGTTATTTCATCGACATAAGGTGCAAGCTGATAAGTAACATGCCCGCCGCCACAGCCCAAATCCAAAACAGTTTTCAATCTATTCTGCTGGATCAATGCTTGCATTTTTTTAAACTCATCACCTTGTGCATGTACTGCACTACTTAAATAAGCAACTGATTTATTTTGATATTGCTGCTGATTTATGTCATGTCTTGTGGTCATTTCTTTACGCTTCATTAAGAGATAACCTGACTATACGGGGATTAAAACAAAATAAATAATCATGAATTATTTAATTATAGATAACTAAAAGTAATCAAATTATTACAAAACTTATTCAAACAAGTGCTGTTAGTACGGACAAAAATGTCCGTAAAATAGTTTCATCCCCTTTTTTTGGTCGTGCCATGAGTAAACACGTGAAACGCGCCGCTCAAAATCGCGAAGATTTGCTCGAGGCCGCAATCGAGATGTTTAAACTGCATGGCATGATGGTGCCGTTGCAGGTCATCATCGATCATGCCAATGTCGGACGCGCTACGTTTTACCGAAATTTTGCAGACCGCAAGGCGCTGATTTATGCCTTGTTGGAACAGGCCTTGCAGGCACTTGAACATCGAGCCAAACCCTATTATGAATCACCTGATGGTTTGATTTTGCTCATTCAAAGTCATGTATTTCACCTTAATCAATTGTCTGTGCTGATGGAATACTGGAGAGTACTGGACTATTCCGACCCCACATTACAACAGCTGATTACCCAGCACAAAATGATTATCCAACCCCTAATTGATCGTGCGGTTGCACAGCAGTTATGCCGATCAGATTTTAGTTTTGAAGATTATCGCAGCATTATTACCATGCTATCTTCTTGTTTTCGCGGACACGATCAAAGCGAACAAGTTCGTTTGGCCAGCCGTGTAATCGAATTATTGCTCAATGGCATCATTGTCAAACACGAGGTGCAACATGGCTGAGACACCACGTTACCTCGAAACGCCACCGGACTGGACCGATGAAGAACGCCCGGTCATTCCCGGTTCACCGCCCTCAATTGCGCATCCTACACACAAACGGTATTTGTATTTTATTATCGGGACGTTTATTGCGCTGACCGCAGGCTTGAGTAATGGTTTTATCACTGCCAACTTACCACAGCTACAAGGTGAATATGGCCTGACACCTGTCGAATCGGCATGGCTACCAGCGGCCTATGTGATGGCCAATGTCAGCTCCAATCTCATCTTGTTTAAAGCCAGACAACAATATGGGCTGAGACTGTTTACCGAAATCGGTTTGTTGGCGTTTATTGCGGTGATGATTTTGCATATTTTTGTGCAGAACTATCACATGGCTATTTTTGTGCGTTTTATTAGCGGGATGGTGGCAGCGCCGCTAAGTTCGCTTGGCATGTATTACATCATGCAAGGCTTTAGTAATGCACATCGGCTCAAAGGCTTATATATCGGATTTGGCTTTGGGCAACTTGGCGTACCACTGGCGTGGATTATTTCACCCGCTTTGGTGACAGTAAACAACTGGACGGTGCTTTATACCTTTGAACTTGGACTGGCTGTGTGCTGTTATGCCATGGTGGTGTCGCTTAAATTACCGCGTAGTTTGCGAATAGCCGTATTTGAACGCCAAGACATTTATACTTTTTTACTGCTTGCGCCCGGATTTGCCTGTCTTTGCGCTGTTCTCACCCAAGGGCCTTTGTTGTGGTGGTTTGATTCGCCTTGGCTGGCCTATGTACTTATGAGTGGTTTTATACTGCTGGTACTGGGTTTTTATTACGAGCATCATCGTACCAACCCATTATTAATGACTCGCTGGCTGGGCACAGCGGGTGTTTTACGTTTTATTTTTGGTGCTTTTGCACTGCGTTTTTTACTCTCAGAACAAAGTTATGCAGCAGTCAACTTTTTGAAAACTGTCGGAATGGGTCCAGATCAATTTGTGGGCCTGTATACGATTATCTTTTTCGGGATGTTGGCAGGTGTTGTATTTAGTGCAGTGACATTTTCCAGAGAACGTACGATTTTGCATCTGGTTTTGGCTTCATTTTTGATTTTGGTTGCCAGCAAACTTGATGCACATCTCACCAGCGATATTCGCCCCCAAAACTTTTTTCATAGTCAGTTTCTAATTGCCTTTGCCAACGGGTTATTTATCGGGCCGTTGCTACTGGTTGGCTTTGGGCGCGCTTTAAAAGAAGGCCCGAGCCATGTAGTTACGTTTATTGTGCTGTTTTCAGCGACACAAAATTTTGGGGGATTGGTTGGATCTTCATTTTATAACACCTATCAAAAACATCAGACACAAATTTATCAGATGGACATTAATCGAAATCTGACACAAACCGATCCCATTGTGGCACAGCGCCTGAGCCAGTATCAGGCTAAATTTAACCCCTCGATTACCGACCCAACGCTTGATCAGCTTCAGGCCGTCAAAACGCTGTCACAAACCGCAAATCGTGAAGCGCAGGTGCGTGCTTACAATGATGTGATTAATTTTAATAGTATTGTGGCTATCGTGCTGTTTTTATGGGGCGTGTGTAATATTTTATGGGGCAAATACTTGGCTTACCGAGAGCGAATCGCGGCTCAACGTTCATCTTCATTTTGAATTCCGAGACTATTTATGAGTGACGAGCAAAAACCAAATTCATCTGATTCATCTGCATCGGGCGAGTCTCATCCACCGCCCGCTAATGCCGAACAGAATTCGGGGGCTTCGCCTTCTCCGCTGAAACAAGTCCCCAGCGTAGGAAAGCTGATTCCAACCAAAAAATCGACTTTGATTCTCATGTTTTTCGTTTTACTGGTTGGGATTGGTTTGATCATGTGGGCATGGCAAATCGGGCCGTTTCAAACCGCTTTACAACAGACCGATAACAGTTATGTGAAGGGTAAAACCACCGTATTGTCTTCTCAAATCAATGGCTACATTAAAACGGTACTGGTTAAAGATTTTGATACGGTCAAAAAAGGTCAGCCCCTGATTTATATCGATGCGACCACGTATGCCCAAAAAGTGACACAGGCACAATCGGCTGTCGAGCAGGCACAAAACAATCTGGCCAACCAGACTCAAACCATTGCCCAGCGGCAGGCCGATATTGTGGCAGCTCAGGCTCAGGTCGATCAGGCTCAGGCCCAGTATCAACTGTCTGTCGATCAGTTAAAACGCTATCAACAACTTGGCGACAGCGGCGCAGTCTCACGCTCTGAACGCGATCAAGTTGCGGCAACTGCAAAGAATGATCTGGCTGCACTCAAAAAAGCACAAGCCAACGTCAAAGTCGCCGAAGAAGCGTTAAAAACAGCTCAAGTGGCTCAAGTGGGTTTACAGGCACAAGTCACCAATGCTCAGGCGCAGCTAGATCAGGCTAAAACCACTCAAAACTACAGCATTATTAACGCGCCAATGAATGGTCAGTTAGGTGAAGTCACCCCACGTGTTGGACAATATGTTGCAGCAGGCTCTCAGTTGTTGTACTTGATTCCACAACAAACTTGGGTGATTGCCAACTTTAAAGAAACCCAGATCGCGAAAATGCGGATTGGCCAAAAGGCAACCTTTACTGTCGATGCACTCGATCATCAAAAATTTACGGGGCATGTCGAACAGATTTCACCAGCTGCCGGCTCAGAGTTTAGTGTACTCAAAGCAGATAACGCCACAGGTAACTTTACCAAAGTGGTTCAGCGCATTTCGGTAAGGATTGCCATCGATCCGAATCAGGATGGCCTCGCCCGTTTACGCCCCGGCATGTCGGTGATTACATCGGTTGATACCTCAACACCATGAGGATCAACCACGTTGGTGATTTCACCCTGTTTCTGGGTTAAACTCGCATGCCCAACAATAAAATAAAACCAAAGGCCTGATTTGAATAACATTGCTTTTTTTGATTTTGACGGCACCATTACCTCGATCGATTCTTATACCCCTTTTATT
Organism: Acinetobacter soli; assembly: GCF_018139125.1. Taxonomy (NCBI): domain Bacteria; kingdom Pseudomonadati; phylum Pseudomonadota; class Gammaproteobacteria; order Moraxellales; family Moraxellaceae; genus Acinetobacter; species Acinetobacter soli. The sequence continues at coordinate 3,294,166 of NZ_CP073241.1, read as the reverse complement.
TTTCAAACCATTCCGGCATCCAGAATGAAAAAAGGAAAGTTTTTACTTGCTCCTTACATTCTGGGTTATCGCTTAAAATTGATTCGCGGTACGGTACTACGCTCAAAAATTTTCAAGCTGGGCTTTGCAGGGCTTGATGTAAACGAAATTCAGCAAAAAGGACTCAGCTTTAGCCAAAGCTATTTGCCACAGATTATCCGCCCACAGGCATTAGAGCGTATTCAGTGGCATTTGGCACAAAGTGATCGTGTCGTGGTGGTGTCTGCATCTATGGATGTCTATCTAAAACCGTGGTGTGCACAATATGGCCTTGATCTGCTTTGCAGTGAAGTCGATGCCATCGATGGCAAGATTACGGGAATTTATAAAAACGGCGACTGTAGCCGTGAAGTCAAAAAGCAACGTATCTTGGACAATTATGATTTAAGCCTTTATGCTGCGATTTATGCTTATGGTGATACCATTGAAGATCATGAGATGCTGTCATTGGCCACACATGCCTTTTATCGCTGGCAACCCGTCCACCCCAATTCACTTTAATTTATGTTTAATGCTTTGGCCCAACAGATTCCCTATCACACGCTCATTGACACCGCTACTGTACGGCTCGATGTGAAGCGTCTTGATCTGATCCATCCACAAATCTCGGGCAACAAATTTTATAAGCTCAAGTACAATCTGATCGAAGCTCAAAAACGTGGCTGTGCGCGTATTTTGACCTTTGGCGGGGCATTTTCCAATCATATTGCCGCCACAGCCTACGCTGCGCATCGCTTTAATTTTCAGAGTACCGGCATCATACGAGGGGAAGAGCTTGCTGATCGTCCACTCAATTCTACGTTAAGCACTGCACAGGCTTTAGGTATGCAGCTTGAGTTTATCTCGCGTGCGCAATATCGTCAAAAGGATCAGCCGGAATTTATTCAAGCCTTGATGCAGCACTATCCAAATACCTATATTGTGCCTGAAGGCGGCACCAATGCACTCGCAATTCAAGGCAGTAAAGAAATATTAAGCAACTTCGATCGAGAACACTACGATTTAATTTGTTGCGCTGTTGGAACAGGCGGTACATTGAGTGGATTGATTGAATCAAGTGCTGAATCTCAGCAGCTGCTGGGGTTTTCAGCATTAAAAGGTACTTTTTTATCTGAACAGATTCGTGGGTTGACTCAAAAGACCAACTGGAAAATTACAGATGATTATTGTTTTGGGGGATATGCCAAAAGCTCGCCACGTTTATTAAACTTTATGGCGAGTTTTGAAGAACGTTATCAGATTCCACTCGAACCGATTTATACCGCCAAAATGTTATACGGCTTGTTTGATCTGATTGAACAACAGGCCTTTGCTCAAGGTATACGCATACTGGCCTTGCACACAGGGGGGCTACAAGGGCGTTTATCTGCAAAGTAGCGAACATAGGCATCTAGTTCTGACATCTGCATCAGAATCTTTTATAATCGCCCCCTTTGTTTTGGCTAGGTAGTTTCAAATGTCGTTTCAGTATGATGTGATCGTTCTGGGTGCAGGCGCATCGGGCCTGATGCTGGCCTCACATGCGGCCAAGCGTGGTCGTTCGGTGCTGATTCTTGAAAAAGCCAATAAAGTCGGCAAAAAAATTCTGATGTCGGGCGGTGGCAAATGTAACTTTACCAACTTATATGTCGAACCCGAGCATTTTATTTCTCATAATCCCCATTTTGTCATTTCTGCACTGAGCCGCTATACCAACTGGGATTTTATTGGCTTGGTGTGTGATTACGGCATTGCCTACGAAGAACGCAAACACGGACAGCTCTTTACCTTAAAAGGTGCAAAAGAGATTTTAAATATGCTGCTTTCGGAGTGTGAGAAAGCGGGCGGTGTCGAGATTCAAACCGACAGTGAAGTCAAGGCTGTAACCAAGCAAGAAAATGGTCGCTTTCAGGTTCGTACCCCACACGCCAGTTATACGGCAGAGTCTGTAGTGGTGGCCTCTGGGGGGCTTTCGATTCCGACACTAGGCGGTTCGGGCTTTGGATACGAGCTTGCCAAGCAATTTGGTCATCACGTTTATCCAACTCGAGCAGGATTGGTGCCCTTTACCTTTTCAGATCAATTTAAAGAAGTCACAACACGTTTAAGTGGTAATGCACTGGATGTGACGCTCTCTAACACTCAAAATAGCTTTAATGAAGCGCTATTGTTTACACATCGCGGATTAAGCGGGCCCAGCGCATTACAGCTTTCTAACTACTGGAACAGTGGCGAAGCATTTCAAATCGATTTCTTTCCAAGTCATGAGTTACTGGCGTATTTCAAAGCGAAAAAACAGCAACAGCCGAAAGTCTTGTTACGCACCTTACTGAGCGAACTGGCCGCCAAAAGCATTGTGCTGGAACTACAACAATTAATCTGGCCAGCACATGCTGAAACCGCAATCGGACAACTCAGTGATGCCTTGGTTGAAGAGATTTGCAAACAGTTGCATGCATTCGCTGTCAAACCATCTGGAACCGAAGGCTACCGTACAGCGGAAGTCACTTTAGGTGGTGTCGATACCACTGAAGTTTCATCGAAAACCATGCAAAGCAAACGCGAGCCAGGCCTGTTTTTTGTTGGAGAAGTGCTTGATGTTACCGGTCATTTGGGCGGTTATAACTTCCAGTGGGCTTGGGCCTCTGCAGTTGCGGCAGCAGAATTTGTCTAGCGCTCAGTTGAGGTTTGATCTTCTGAGGAAGTTGTCGATGGTTTGATTTCAATCGATTCATTAGGCGATTGATTCGGGCGTGGTTGTTTTGACGCACTCGATTTAGAAAAAATAAACTTATAGGCACTGGCCAAAAATCCAACCGTAATACCGGCAATCACAATAGGCGCTAAAAAACGATTTGGTTGCTTTTGCATACGATTCTCCTGTCGTTTGATAGTGAAATAAAATACATAAAAGATTAGCCACTCAAACTAGAGTGGCTAATCTTATTGAAAAAATCAAAGTTTATTTAGGTTGGTCGTCGGATTGTCCCGGTAAAGAGATATCGTCACCCTCACCTTTTGAACCATAAGGATTGTTCAGTGGCGTATTGTTCGGATCCACCTCAAAGTTGGTTGGTACGCTATGATCTGAATGTGACGTCACATCTGGCGACGCAAAAGTGGTCTTTTCACGCGCGGTTTGTGCAACAGGATTTGGATCATTACCCTCTGCCTTGACTTTATCGATTAAATCCGTCAGTACACGTTCTGCAGGCTGACGGCCACCTAAACCAAAAGCCAATGCAAAAGCGACGGCTACAGCACCGAGTGTGAGTCCAAAGGCCAGATTGACAATTGAATCGGCAATGCCCATAGCACGAAGTCCCATGGCCAAAACCAGTCCCATAATCAATACACGAACCAAATTACCCAACCAGCGCGAACTGTTGTATTCGCCACGCTGTACCACATTGGCCACAATATTGGCTAACCAGAAACCGATCACCAAAATTACGGCACCAAGCAAGATATTTGCGCCAAAGGCAATAAACATCGCGATCAAATTACTGATCTGCTCAAATCCAAGTCGGTTTGCAGCTTCAGATACGGCAAACAACATGGTAAAAAAGACAATCAGCACAGCAACTACATGTGAAACTTTGGTGCTACCCAAGAAGCGCTGTAAATCAAACTTGGCCGGAATGTCATCAACACCTGTACCCGCCAGAATATCCTGTACCAAATTGGCAATAAAACGCGACACCACATAGGCAATAATCAGGATTAAACCTGCTGCAATGATGTTTGGAATGGCATACATGATTTCGTTCAGCATTGAGGTTGCAGGCTGAGAAATCGTTTCAATTCCAAGGGCTTCAAACGCTACAATTAACGCCGTGATCATGACCAGCGCGAAAACAAAAGACCCGAGTACACGGCCCAAATTGCTTTGCTTAAACAGACCAATTTTCTGTGCCTGTTGCTGAAGTCCGATACTGTTGACCAGTCCCTCGACAATACCGCGTACAATTTTTGCCAAGATGTAACCTACAAATACGATCACACCAGCAATGAAAATATTCGGTAAATAGCCAACGGCATCATTGAGCATGTTTTGTACAGGTAGCAAAAGCCCTGTCAATCCAAGAATAGACAGCACGATTGGTAAAAAGAGCAACAAAATCAGCCAGTAAACAATATCGGCGATATTTTCACTCAACGGGCGCACACCTACTTCAGAACTGAGTTTTTCATCGAGTTGCGTTCTTGCAAGTACATTGGAAAAACCAGCACGAACCAAACGTGCAATAATCCAACCCACCAAGGCCACAACCGCAGCAGCAATCAAGTTAGGAACAAATACCAGCACTTGTGTGATCATGGCACTAAACGGACCACTCACGCTGTAGATGTTGAGGACATTGAGTGCAGCAATCAGTGCAATCGTCAGTACAAACCAAAACACAAATTTTGAGACGATGCGTTCGAAGTCTGGCGTTTTTCCAGTTGCAGAGGACAAACGATGGTTGGTGCCCAAGGCACTAAGTAATTTTTTAACTCCAGCGGCGATCACCAGTGCCAAAATCCAACCAATAATAAACACCACAACGGCTGCTACAATCGGTTGGAAAATGTCCCAGTAATACATCAGATCATAATGAGCACGATTCGGCTCATTTCCAAAGAAATTATTCATGTTGTAGGTATCCTCTTTTTATCTTTTATTGGCTTAGCAATTTATGATTTAACGATAGAGTGAACATCAAAATATCTCTGATTATAAAAATATTGTGATATTTATCACTTTATTTTGTGTGCATTTTTTATTCAATTGTTCTCATAAGAATTACAACAAAATCACTGCAAAACATTGCAAGAAAGGCTCTTGTTCAATCATGAAAAGAGCCTCTCTTACTCAGAATAATGACGAATTCGCTATGACTGCTTAGAATCTGGCGTTGGATTATTCGGCGTAGCAGGCTGCGCATTCGGATTTGGATGATCTGGCGGTGCATCTGCTGCATCTGGCTGATGATCAGCCACCATATAGGCAATTAATGCCACTAGGAAAATCCCCACAACTATAAGAATATAAACAGGCAGCTTACGTTTACGTTCAGTTTCTTCTGGTGATGAAGCATGTGAAGATGGTTTGCTATAATCGTGTTTCATATTTCACCCTCTTATTTTTTATATCCTTTACCATCATAACAAGCACTTATGTAGCGTTGTGTGAAAAAGCATTGTAGCAACGTGTTCTTTGTTTCATCGTTGTACTAAAAAATAGGCTATACTATGCGATCGATTTTTTTGTTTAAACAGTTATGTCGTACCGTCAGCAAAATGTAACGCTTGATCTTGACACTGACGTCACCCACCAGTGTACATTGCATCACACGCGCGATGAACACCTTATTGGTATAATTGAATTTAGCAAACCGAGCTTTTCGATAAAATGGGGAGATCTGGAATATTTTCGTCGCAGAACTGAAGAATTTTCTGTGATGCCGTTTCCCGATTGCATCAATGCCATGATCATTGATATTCGTAATGTCAACGCTTTTTTAGACAACGAAGTACCGATTATTCCATGGCGCCTGCTTGAAGAAGAATGTCCGATTCGTCTGATCGTGCCTCACGAACGTCTTGCGCATTATATCGGGGTATTTGAACCCACCTGGATCAATACCGATCTAGACAGTGCAATTAGCGAACTGCGCGAGTTTATGGATATGTTTGTGCACTGAGTGCGCAAACCGCTATACTTAATGTATGGCATGCTGTATTTCACTGATTACCAGTAGTTTTCCACGGCAATATTCCCTTCTCCGCGTCGGTTCATGGTCAAGCCACGGCGCTTCAAGGCTTCTTTGGTGTCGTCTACCATTTGTGGATTACCGCAGAGCATTACATGGCTGCTTGCAGCATTTAATTGCTGACCGACGGCAGCTTCTAGCTCACCGTTTTCAATCAGGATCGGCAGTCGATCATGTAGCTGAGCATGTGGATCACGGGTGATGATTGGCACAAATTTAAAGCCGTTATGTCCCTCTCCAAAACTTGAGGCAATTTCTTCAATCCGCTTCACGTACGCCAGTTCAGAAGCCGTTCTTACGCTATAAACCAAGTAAATCTGCTGATAATTTTCCCACGTGGCAAAATCTTGCAACATCGAAATAAATGGAGCTAAACCTGTTCCAGTTGCCAAAAGCCATAAATCTTTTGGCAGCGGCAGTTGATAGCGTGCCAAGGTTAAAAAACCATATGGGATTTTTTCAAGATACAGTTCGTCACCCACCTGCAAATGTTGCAAGTTTGAGGTAAAAGCGCCATCTGGTACTACAATTGAAAAAAACTCGAGTGTTTCATCGTATGGCGAGGACACAATCGAATAAGCACGCACCACCAGATCATCTTTTACTTTTAAGCCAATTCGTGCAAACTGCCCTGCTGCGAACTTAAAATGCGCAGGACGTGTTAGGGTAAAACTAAACAAGGTTGGGGTCCAACGATGTACCGACAACACTTTTTCTACGCTAAATTTTTCAATTGACATAATTTCAACGTGGCACGAAATGGTGTGCTCATGTTAGCATGACACGTCAATTTTTTAATACTTTTTAAAGAGTAAGGCTTCATTCCATGCGCATGACATTACGTCAGTTGGCTGTTTTTGTGGCAGTCGCTCAAGAGGGAACGGTCACCAAGGCCAGTGATGCAGTCCGACTCACCCAAAGTGCAGCCAGTATGGCGCTGGCCGATCTGGAAGATGGCCTGGGCGCACCATTGTTTGATCGTTTGGGAAAACGCCTGCAGCTGAATGATCTTGGCCGCTTCTTATTGCCTCAAGCACTTGAAATTTTAGGGCGCTGTGAAGCATTTGAACAAGCGGCCAAAGGTGAATTACAAAGTATTGATCTGCGTTTGGGTGCGACCCTGACCATCAGTGATTACCTGATTCCCGATCTAATGGCAGACTTTTTACAGATCCATCCGCAAGCGCATTTGCAGCTACAAGTAGGCAATACTCGTCAAATGATTGAAGCCGTCAATCAATTCCAGCTTGATCTGGCACTGATTGAAGGTTCGTGTCATTTACCGCAGCTACAGTGTATTCACTGGCTCAACGATGAACTTGCCGTATGCTGCTCGCCAGAGCATCCGCTGGCTCAGCTCAATCGTGCACTCACCCCAGAAGACTTTTTAAACGTGGAGTGGATTTTGCGTGAAGAAGGATCTGGTACGCGTGAAGTGTTTGATAATGCGATCTTGCAAGATGTACCTGATGCCAATATTCGTCTGACACTCGGACATAACGAAGCCATTTTAAAAATTGTCGCCGGTGGTCTGGGTATGTCGTGTATTTCCAAACTGGCAATACAACCGCTCATTGAAAAAGGTCAGTTGGTGATTCTAAAAACACCATTTTGGGAGCTTACCCGCCCGCTGCATCTTTTAGTACATCGTCAAAAGTATCAGGGGCCTGGGCTGAAGGCATTTATGAATTTTTGTGAAAATCGAGTCAATGACATTTAAATCATTCTTATCATCAAGAAATAAAAAAAGCCACGAGAACGTGGCTTTTTTTATTAATCTTTTTGGACGCTACCAAAAATCTTATCTCCGGCATCGCCTAAGCCCGGTACAATGTAGCCGTGCTCATTGAGTCCGTCATCAATTGAAGCGGTATAAATCTCAACTTCTGGATGTTTGTCCTGAACCTTTTTAATTCCTTCAGGCGCGGCCACCAACACCATCACACGGATATCTTTACAACCGCTGGCTTTGAGCACATCAATCGCCGCAATCAAAGAGCTACCGGTCGCCAACATCGGATCGATAATCATGGCAATACGGTTAGCAACATCAGGTACCAGTTTTTTGTAATAGGTACGTGCTTCAAGCGTTTGTTCATCACGCTCTAGCCCTAATACACTCACTTTGGCACTTGGAATCAGATTGAGTACGCCATCGAGCATACCTATGCCTGCACGCAAAATTGGCACGATGGTGATTTTCTTGCCTGCAATACGCTGTGTTGCAACTTTACCTGCCCAGCCATCAATTTCATGATCAACCAACAGTAAGTCCTGTGTTGCTTCATAGGTCAGCAACATCGTGACTTCTTGCGCTAATTCACGAAAATTTTTAGTACTAATATCCGCACGACGCAACAAACCAAGTTTATGACGGATTAAAGGATGGCGGATTTCTTTAATGGGCACGAGAGACACCTAAAACTACACTAAACTCCGGGTATTATAGTGGGTTTTAAGCATGAAATATAAAAAAAGCCTCCAAAAATGGAGGCTCTTTTTGTTAAAAACCCATCATTACTGATGATTTGCTAACACAAAGTGCAATGGTGAAAGAATTTCACCCTCAAGTGCCAGCTTGATGATTGGATCTGGATAGATACCAATGATCAATACCAATGCAGCCGCAGCAAGCACCATGATTCCACCAACTTTTTGCCCCCAATGCTTATCGGCATCGATACGAGGAACGTCTGGTGGTGTCATATACATGACGATCATGACACGTAAGTAGTAGTACAAACCAATACCACTACCTACAATAATCATGGCAGCCAAGAACCAATGTTGGGTCGTAACGGCAGCCATAACGACCAAGAACTTCCCGATAAAACCAGCAGTCAATGGAATACCAGCCAAAGATAGCATCATGACGGTTAAGGTGGCAGTCAATACCGGACGACGCCAGAACAAACCACGATAATCGGCCAAGCTCTCTGCTTCATCGATATTGTTATACGGGCTTGACATCAATGCCACAGCACCGAACGCACCAATCGTGGTGAGTACATAAGTAATAATATAAACCGTTACACTACCTAAGCTTGCATAGGTCATACTTACCAAAGCAATGAGCAAATAACCAAAATGTGCAATCGAAGAATATGCAAGTACACGTTTTAGGTTAACTTGACGTACAGCCAGCAAGTTACCAATCACAATCGACAATACCGCCAAAATGGTAATGATCGTCACGATGGAGTCGATTAGAATCGCGCCAGAAGTCAGCATATAGCGAACAAACAGACCCACTGTCGCTACTTTGGCAGCCGTCGCAAGGAACGTTACCAATGGTGCTGGTGCACCTGAGTAGACATCTGGTGTCCACTTGTGAAAAGGTGCAAGTGACAGCTTGAATGCAACAGCAAAAATGATCAGGCCAAGACCCAAGATCACCATTGGCTGTTTGATCGCTTCAAACAATGCTTGTACTGAATCGTAAAATGCCAGTGAACCCGTATAGGCATAAATATAAGCCATACCCATCAATAACATGGCAGATGCAGTCGCAGACAGTACCAAATACTTGATACCCGCCTCCAATGAACGGCTACGCTGATAGGTGTAGGCCAGCAAGCCGTACATCGGAATTGACATTAACTCAAGACTGATAAAGAACGACGCATAATGTGCGCTCGCCACCATGAGCATGGCACCCGACACTGAAATAAGCAGCAATAAATACAGCTCTTCACGATTGTCTTTGTAGCTTTCAATATACGCATGCGACAAGGTACAGCACGCCAATGAGGCAACAACAATCAAAAGTTGATAGAGCAATGTAAATGGATCAACCATAAACATGCCCATGATGTTAGACGGAACAAATTGTCCGCCAAACATGGTCAAAAGAATATAAGCCGCTGTTAAATTTAAGCCTACGACTGAGGTGGTCGCGATGAGATTATGATTACGTTTGATCGAAATCAGAATCATCACCACCACTGCAGTGAGAACCACAATCAGGACAGGAGCTAAAGGCATGAGCTGAGAAAACGACATTGTGAAGTTCATGGCTTATTGGATCTCCACATTACTAAGTTGGGCTACTGCCTCTTGAGTAACGTCAACGACTTGTTGTACAGGCACATAACTGTTGCTTAACCACTGCATAGATGAATGCGAGATGTCTAGGAAAGTTTGCGGATACATCCCCAACCAGACTAGGCCAACCAAACAAATCATCAAGATCCCTACTTCGCGAGCAGACAAATCTTTAAGCGGGCTATTGTAATGCTGTGCTTGTTCCGGATTCGGCTCACCAAACAATGCGCGGTGAATCAAGATCAAACCGTATAGACCCGCAAACACCAAACTTACAGCTGCAATAATGGTAAAGGTCGGATATTTGTTGAATGAACCCATCAAGATCAGGAATTCACCAATAAAGTTACCTAAACCTGGAATACCAACCAATGCCGCAACAAAGAACATTAAGAAAAATGGCAAGTAACGGAACTGACCGCGAATACCACCCATTAAGCGCATATCGCGAGTGTGCAGACGCTCATAGATTTGACCGCACATAATGAACAGTGCAGCAGACGACAAACCGTGTGCCAGCATCATGATCATCAAACCTTGATAAGTCAGAATGTTTCCGGCATAAATCGCGAGCAGTACAAAGCCCATGTGCGAAATTGAGGTATACGCCAATAAACGCTTCATATCGGTTTGCTGGTAAGCACACCAAGCGCCGTAGAAAATACCGATCAAACCAAAGATAATCGCAATATCTGCAAACTGTGCAGATGCTGCCGGAAAAAACGGAATCACAAAACGAAGCAAACCGTAGGCCGCTGTTTTAATCAAGATCCCTGCAAGGTCAACCGAACCTGCCGTAGGTGCCTGTGCATGTGCATCTGGCAACCAACCATGTAACGGGAAAACAGGCAGCTTGACTGCAAAACCAATAAAGAAGCAGAGCATAAATGCATATGCCACACCTGCTGGTAGGTTATTGGCCACGGCAAGCAAGTAGTTGTAATCAAATCCGATCATTCCGGTCATCATGTAACCGTAAACCACCAGACCCAAAATACCAATCAGCATGATCAAACCGCAGATCTGGGTATACAGGAAGAATTTCGTTGCTGCATATACACGCGAGCGTCCATTCGAACCTTTATGTCCCCATAGTGCAATCAAGAAATAGATTGGAACCAGCATCATCTCCCAGAAGAAGAAGAACAGGAACATATCGATGGCTAGGAACACCCCGATCACACCGCCCAATGACCACAGTAAGTTCAGGTGGAAAAAGCCAACGTTTTTCTGGATTTCACCCCAAGAACAACCGACTGCAAGAACACCCAGCAATGCGGTTAAACCCACCATAAGCAGCGATAAACCATCCACTGCCAAATGAATGCTGATACCGAGGGTTTTAATCCAAGGAAGATAAAACTCAGATGACCATGTTGGTGTTTTTTCGCCGAGCTCGTAATGATAAGTACCATGCTGCCACAGTGCGATGGTCAATCCCAAAGTGATTAACATGCCAATCAAGGCAATCCAGCGTGGAAGTTGCTGGTCGAGTTTATCGACCAACCAACACACAAAACCAGCAATGAACGGAATCAGAATCAGCGCGGGTAAAATTAAATTGTTTTCCATTTTATTTCCCCACAACCTGAAGAATAATCAGGATCATCAATAACACCACTACACCGAGTGACATGCTTGATGCGTATTCACGCAACGAACCCGTTTGACGTGAGCTGGTGAAGCTGTTACCACCACGTACCAACGCTGGAAGCAAGAGCCACAAGCCATCAATCGGATCACGACCTAAAATTTTCGCGATGAGTAAATACGGTTTAACAAATACGATGTCATAAAGTGCATCGAAACCAAATGCCGTGCGGCAAATATGCGCCAAACCTAAACCCAGACCAGTTGCAGCAAATGATTTCACTGCATTGTAAGCAAAGGCAAACAATACAATTCCAACAACCAGACCTGCAATTGCAACACCACTTGCCAAGTGCTCAGCATGTGATACCGCAGCTTCCATTGATTCAGGAATCATAAAGGCTGGAATTTTTGCTGCCGTCAAGATATTGAGTACCGGCCCTTGAAGGAAATAACCTACACCTGTTGAAAACACTGCCAAAATAGCCAATGGTCCCCAGTAGGTCACACCATGAATGGCATGTGCTTCGGTTTTTTCTTCGCCAAAGAACACCACCCAAATAAGGCGGAAAGTATAAATTGAGGTCAGGAATGCACCTGCTACACCCACCCAATACAACGTTGAGTAAAGTGGAAGATTTGCAATGCTTGACTGTGCGTATACGGCACCCAAAATTGCATCTTTTGAGAAAAAGCCAATCGTTACGATCGGTAGTGCAGCCAATGCACCGCCACCAATCACGAAACACCAGAACACAAATGGAATCTTCTTACGAAGCCCACCCATTTTGAAAATGTTTTGTTCGTGATGACATGCCAGAATTACAGCACCAGACGATAGGAACAATAATGCTTTGAAGAATGCATGTGCAAGCATATGGAACAATCCGGCTTGGTACGCTTCTGCACCCACAGCCATAAACATATAACCGAGCTGACTCATGGTTGAGTAAGCCAAGATACGTTTGATATCGGTTTGTACCAGTGCTGCAAAACCTGCTACGAGCAGCGTTACTGCACCTGTAATTGAAATAAACTGCATCACCGCAGGTGCCATTTCAATCACTGAATGCATACGGCTAGTGAGGTATACCCCTGCGGTCACCATGGTTGCTGCGTGGATCAATGCCGAAACAGGTGTAGGACCTGCCATCGCATCTGCCAACCACGTTTGTAGTGGAATCTGTGCTGATTTACCCGCTGCACCCAAGAACAACATCAATGCAGTCCAGATTGAAAGTGATGAACTCTGTGTCATCACCGATGCTGCATTTTCCACAATGTATTGCGTATTGAGCGTACCAAACTGTTGGTAAAGCAAGAAGAGTGCAATCAGCAAGAAGACGTCACCCACACGAGTCACGGTAAATGCTTTGATGGCTGCCCATCCGTTGGCTGGATTTGAATAATAAAAACCAATCAACAAATAAGAACACAGACCAACGCCTTCCCAACCCAAGAACAATAACGCAAGGTTATCGCCTAAAACCAGCACCAACATGCTGGCAACAAACAGGTTAAAATATGAGAAGAAACGCGCATAACCATCTTCGCCACGCATGTACCATGATGCAAAGATATGAATTAAAAAACCCACACCCGTGATCATGCCCATCATGAGCAAGGACAAACCATCAAGATGCAGTGTAATGCCTGGCGCAAAACCACCGACATTAAACCATGTCCATAAATGCTGAACAAAAACAGGTTGACCACTGCTGGTAAATGCGAGTCCCGCCAAAAGCGCGAATAATGCAGATAAACCGACTGAACCAACACCAATGATCGCGGCTACATTTTCAGAAAGTTTGTCGCGACCTGCCGCCAATAAAACAAAGCCGATCAGCGGAAAAAGAATCGTTAAATATAAAGTACTCATCCGCGCATCTCACTTGCAGCATCCACATCCAGATGGTGGAAGCGATGGTAAAACTGAAGGACGATCGCAAGACCGATACATGCCTCTGCAGCAGCAAGTGTCAAAATCAGAATAAACATGATTTGACCGTCAGGCTGTGCCCAAACGCTTCCTGCCAAAACAAATGCCAATGCAGCGGCATTCATCATAATTTCAAGGCTCATCAACATGAACAGTAAGTTACGTCGCACCATTACGCCGTAAAAACCCAGCGCAAAAAGAATGGTCGCGACAATCAATCCATGCTCTAAAGGAATGTTACCCATTATTCTTGTTCCCCTGTTGCACTTGGCTCGCGTTTACCTAAGTGGAAGGCTGCAACCAAAGCTGCAAGCAATAACATCGCGGCAATTTCTACCAATAATAGATAGTGGGTAAAGAGGACTTGACCAACGGCCTTTGGACCAATCACTTCACGGCCCAGCATGAGACCTTGTGTGGTGTATTCGCCGCCGAGCATCCAGATCAATGTCAGTCCGAGCAAAAAGCTCATGAGCGCAGGAATCGCCCACGCATCTGAACTTAACCATTTACGTTCTTGTTCAACGGTGTTGTGCCCAAGATTGAGCATCATCACCACAAAAACGAACAACACCATAATGGCACCGGCATAAACAATGATTTCAAGTGCACCAGCAAATGGCGCACCCACGATCATGAAAATCCCCGCAACTGCAAGTAATGAAACAATCAGACTTAACAACGCATGTACTGGATTCGAGTTCGTTACCACTCGAATCGTCGAGATAATGGCCACAAGAGCCATCAAATAAAATGGCCACATCATGGTAATAAGCTCCGTACATCAACTGGTGCACTTTCTTTTTGTGCCTGACCTTTTTCTTTACCATCGATTGCCATACCTGCAACGCGGTAGAAGTTATAATCAGGATATTTACCCGGACCAGAAATCAGTAAGTTTTCTTTTTCATATACCAGGTCTTGACGTACATATTCGGCTAACTCGAAATCTGGCGTCATCTGAATAGCAGTCGTTGGACACGCTTCTTCACACATTCCGCAAAAAATACAACGCGAAAAGTTGATACGGAAAAATTCAGGATACCAGCGACCGTCTTCTTTCTCTGCTTTTTGCAAGGAAATACAACCCACCGGACATGCCACCGCACAGAGGTTACACGCTACGCAGCGCTCTTCTCCGTCTGGATCACGTGTCAAAACAATACGACCACGAAAGCGAGGTGGTACAATTTCCTCTGCTGGTACTTCTGGATACAGAATTGTGTCACGTTTACGCGTAATGTGAGTGAAGACCATCCACAATGTACGAACGATTGACCCAACTCCAGCTAGAACTTTATACATTTTGTACTCCCTGCTGTCTTAGGCCTGATTCATTAGAATCACAGCACCAGTCACCATAAGGTTGACCAACGCCAGCGGCAAACAAACTTTCCAACCAAAATTCATGACTTGGTCATAACGTGGACGCATCAATGCACCACGTGCCAAAACAAACATCATCACAAAAAATGCTGTTTTTACAATGAACCAGAATGCTGGTGGAATAAACGATACTTCAAGATTGAACGGTGCTAACCAGCCGCCAAAGAACAACGTCACGATCAATGCAGAAATCAGCACAATGTTGACGTACTCAGCAACGAAGAACATCCCCCATTTCATGCCGCCATATTCGACGTGATAACCTTCTGCCAGCTCTTGTTCGGCTTCAGGTTGGTCAAATGGATGACGGTGAGTTACGGCAACGCCTGCCACAACAAAAATCATGAAACCAAGGAATTGTGGAACAATGAACCACATGTCACGTTGAGCTTCGACAATTTCACGCAGATTAAATGAACCTGCAATTGCCACCACGCCCATGAGCGAGATCCCGAGAAACACTTCATAGGAAATGGTCTGAGCCGCTGAACGAAGCCCCCCAAGGAGCGAGTATTTGTTATTCGATGCCCAACCACCAAACAACACGGCATACACTGCAATTCCGGCCATCGCCATAAAGAACAACAGTCCAATGCTCATGTCCGCCACACCCAATGTCGGGCTGACTGGAATCACGATAAAAGACAGCACTGCTGTCGCCATAGCAACCGCTGGTGCAAGACGAAACGTCAGTTTGTCTGCAAACTTTGGTGTCCAGTCTTCTTTAAACATGATTTTAAGCATGTCGGCTACAATCTGGAACATCCCGCCCGGACCTACACGGTTCGGACCGTAACGGTCTTGCCACCATGCCAGCAAACGACGCTCGATAAACGACATCAATGCTGCAATTAGAACAACCACCAACAAGATCACAATCGCCTGTACAACGGCATATGCGATTGGCCAGTTTTCTGCCCAGAGTGGAGTTTGGCGCATGATTTCTTGATTCATGAATTACACTCCCACCGCAACAGAAACAGGTTCAGCAAGCGAAATTGTCGGTGCCAAACCTACTGGATAACCAATATATCCTGCTGGTAAATACTCAATCACCTGAACGGGTAAGCTCACTGTCGTCTCACCTGCCTGTACTTTGAGTGATGCACCATCTTTTAGATTTAAACGTGCCGCATCTTGTTCACCTACTGCAAAAGCAGCTTCTGGAATACGCGATTCCATCGCAGGTGTCTTGATGGTGAATTCACCAGAGGCAAAAATATGGTGCATTGGTACCAAACGGAAGCTTTCAGGATGTGACATCACCGCTGACGGCGCCACATAACTACGTGCCGGACGTTTTGGTAAACGATCAAACAGACGCACGCCTGAGTCACCACCTTTCAAATGTCCACCGACTTCATCTTGATACTTGTTCCAAGATTGCGGTGAGTTCCAACCCGGCGCCCATGCAAACGGAACCAATGATGCTGCTTTTTGAGGGCCTACATAGCCTTCCATCGAGAACGTTAATGCTGAGTCGACATCGACAGGTTGCTTTGGCTCATGAACCGAAATCGGAGCACGTAGTGCTGTACGACCTGAATAGCGACGTGGTTCACGGGCAATTTTCAGACCATGTACACGATAGCCTGCATCTGGTGCCACATCTTGAATCGCATCGAGTACAGGTACATTTTTCACAACAGAGTCAATGACATCGTCTAGCACGGTCCAGATAATTGACTTACCTTTTAAACCTGTATCGATGGCATGTAACCAGCGCCAAGATTCTTTAATGGCATATTCCGGTTTGTAGTAGCTTGGATCATAGACCTGATAGAAACGCTGTGCACGTCCCTCTTGGCTTACTACGGTTCCATCGCCCTCTGCAAAGCTTGCAGCAGACAGTACCACATCGGCCTGTTTCACCGTATCTGTTTCACTATGATCAAGCACAATAACAGATTGTGCTTTTTCAAATGCAGCATTGACACGTGTTGCAGGTAAACGGCGATATAAATCGTTTTCAAGCACGACCATCACGTCATAGTCTTGTGCAAAAGCTTGCTCAAGACTTAAACCACCCAAAAGCGCTAGACCCATTGAATTGACTTCAGGAACGGTTAGGGATAATCCTGCCGCTGGGCCAAGGTTTTGTGCAACTTGCGCTGCTGCTTCGATAATTGCCGGATCTTGCAGACTTGTGCCCGAGATGATCAATGGCTTTTTCGCTGTTTTTAATGCATCCGCAATGCTTTGTGCAAATGCTTTGGCATCATCGTCTAGTCCAGTCAGTGTTTCGCCTTGAACTGCTGCTGCCACTGCAAAACCTAAACGCGCAATATCATTTGGTGATGCAACGACCTCACCCGTTGCCACATCGGCTAAACGTGTTTGGGTGGCTGCCAGAATGTAGATTGGCGATTTGGCATCTTGACCGATACGTTGTACTGGCTCTGCCAACCATTCTGGTGTACGACGATCTGCCGCCATTTGTTTGGCTTTGTTTTTGGCAGCCTGACGAACCGACAACGCCATACGCGGTGCAGTTTGAGTCAGATCTTCACCTAAAATCAAAACTGCATCGTAGCTTTCGATTTCACGCATGTTCGGGTTGTAAATTCCCTGTGTTTGCATGATAGACGCAGCAAGCTCAACCAAGTTTTGTTCTTTTTGCGAGATACCAGTCGAGAAGTTATCCTGACCAACCAGCTCACGTAGTGCAAAGTTTGATTCAAGGCTCGCGCGTGGAGAACCCACACCCAATACTTTTTTGCCTTGTAAGGTACTGATTACTTGATCAAGTGCTTGATCAACCGACACAGTAGTAACAGAGGTGCCCGAACGGAACTGCGGCTGACGCGGACGATCTTCACGGTTCACGTATCCACCACCAAAGCGACCTTTATCGCAAAGGAAGTATTGGTTTACTTCACCGTTGAAGCGGTTTTCAATACGACGTAATTCGCCGTAACGCTCGCCCGGAGAGATGTTACAGCCCGATGAACAGCCATGACATACGCTTGGCGCGTACTGCATATCCCATTTACGGTTATAACGTGCTGAATGCGTCTTATCGGTGAATACACCTGTTGGACACACTTCGGTGAGGTTACCCGAAAATTCAGATTCCAGCGTTCCAGATTCTGGACGACCAAAGTACACACGTGCTGCATTGGCGTAGACACCAAAATCGGTTCCGCCTGCGTAGTCGTTGTAGTAGCGTACACAACGGTAGCACGCGATACAGCGGTTCATTTCATGTGCAATAAACGAACCCAACTCTTGGTTATAGTGGGTACGTTTTGTGAAACGATAGCGACGACGGTCATGACCGGTCATCACCGTCATATCTTGCAAATGACAGTGACCGCCTTCTTCACACACAGGACAGTCGTGCGGATGGTTGGTCATCAAAAACTCAACCACCGACTCGCGAAACTCAACTGCTTCTTTATCTTCAATTGAGATATAGGTATTGTCTGTTGCAGGTGTCATGCATGACATCACCAGACGCCCACGTGTGTCTTCAGGATTTGCATATTGGGTCACCGCACACTGGCGGCATGAGCCCACAGAACCTAAAGAGGGATGCCAACAAAAATATGGAATATCAAGGCCGAGGGACAAACATGCTTGTAGCAGGTTTTCAGATCCATCAACTTCGTATGATTTTCCATCGACATGAATTGTAGCCATAGTCGAATTCCTTAAGCTTGTGCAACGTTGCTGGCTTGAACAACAGGGCTATTGGCCACTTTTGCTTCAAACTCGCTACGGAAATATTTAAGCGCGCCCATGAGTGGCTCCATCGCACCAGGTGCGTGTGCACAGAATGTTTTACCAATCCATAACTTACGGGTGAGCTCTTGAAGGTGCTGGATATCTTCCATCTTGCCTTCACCATTTTCGAGTGCTTTCAACGCTTTTACAGCCCAAGGGAGACCGTCACGACACGGTGTACACCAGCCACACGACTCACGCGCAAAAAACTCTTCCAAGTTACGTGTTGCAGCAACCATACACTGTGTCTCATCGACCACCATCAACAAACAGGTGCCCAAACGTGAGCCTGCTTTCATGATAGTTTCTGAGTCCATTGGCAAATCAATGTGTTCTGCCGCCAAGAAGTCAGTCGAGGCACCACCCGGCAACCACGCTTTGAGCTTAAGCCCATCACGCATACCGCCCGCATGCTCTTCAATCACTTCACGCGCCGTTGTACCAAATGGCAATTCCCAAAGCCCTGGGAATTTCACTTTGCCAGATGCCCCATAAATTTTGGTGCCAGGATCTTTCGATTTGCCTGCAGACAGACCGATGTACCACTCTGGACCACGCAACATGATGGCAGGTAAGTTATTGTAGGTTTCAACGTTATTGACAATCGTTGGACGACCCCATGCACCCGCAACTTGCGGGAATGGCGGTTTAGTACGCGGATTGGCACGACGACCTTCAAGCGAGTTGATCAGTGCGGTTTCTTCGCCACAGATATAACGTCCTGCGCCAGTATGTACATACAGCTCGAAGTTCCAGCCTGTATCTAGAATGTTTTCGCCCAAGTAGCCTTTGGCACGCACTTGTTCGAGTGCTTCATTGAGATACTGAGCCGCTTCGATGTATTCGCCACGAATAAAGATATAGCCTTGTGTTGCTTCAAGCGTATAACCTGCGATGAGCATCCCTTCGATCAACTGATGTGGAAGCTGTTCCATCAACAGACGGTCTTTAAAGGTACCTGGTTCCATCTCGTCGGCATTACAAATCAGGTAGCGCGGGCCACCATCGTTTGGCGCCATCAGCGACCATTTAATGCCCGCCGGGAAACCTGCACCACCACGGCCTTTTACTGTGGCTGCTTTTACCACTTCAAGTACTTCAGCAGGTTTCATGCCCAATGCTTTTTTAAAGCCAGCATAACCGTCTAGTGCTTCGTACTCATCGGCATTTCGTACATGTTCCTGTTTACTCAAACGCCAAGTCAGTGGATGAGTTTCAGGGTTACCATCGCCATAAATCGGTTTTGGTTCAGTATTCATACATACTTCTCCAATAACTGCTTGACCGAAGACACGTCCACCAAACCATGGGTATCTTCATCGATCATTAAAGTTGGACCTTTATCGCAATTTCCTAAGCAGCAAATTGGCAATAAAGTAAAACGGCCATCTGGAGTAGTTTGTCCGTACTGGATTCCCAACTCACGCTGAAATGCTTCTGCCAGCGTTTCTGCACCCATTAAGAAACAGGCAATTGAGTCACACAGCAAAATTACATGGCGGCCGACTGGTTGGCGGTAAATACGGTTATAAAAGGTAGCAACACCTTCTAAGTCCGCCACACTAATGCTAAGCAATTGTGCAATTGCATTCATTTGTGCATCGTCAACCCAGCCATTACGGCGCTGTACGCACTTAAGAGCATCCAAAGAGGCCGCACGCGGATATGGATAATGATGAATGTGATGTTCAATTTCATGAATCTCATCAGCAGTCAAAATCCCTTCCACATTCACGCGAGGTTTTTTATCAGTCAAAATCATCATAATCGTTTATCCCTAGCGATCCACGTCGGCCATAACCACATCGATGGTCGCCAAATAAATGATCAAGTCGGACACCAAGCTGCCATTAATTACTGACGGCATTTGCTGCAAGTGCGTGAAGGTTGGTGTACGGATACGCGTACGGTAGCTCATGGTGGCTTTGTCTGAGGTGAGATAATAGGTACTCGCCCCTTTGACCACTTCCGTCATGAACGATGCTTCACCCGCAGGCATAACCGGACCCCATGACACACTTAAGAAGTGATTAATCAAGGTTTCGATGTCTTGCAGAGTTTTGTCTTTTGGTGGTGGAACAGCCAATGGATGATCGGCTTTGTACGGACCAGACGGCATGTTGTCTAGACATTGCTGAATGATTTTCAATGACTCAGTGATTTCACGGAAATGCACCATGACACGCGCGTAAGCATCACCTTCGTACTCGACTGGCACATCAAAATCAAAGTTTTCATAGCCACTGTACGGACGGTATTTACGTACGTCGAAGTCGATACCTGTTGCACGTAAACCTGTACCCGTCACGCCCCAAGCCAATGCTGATTTTGCGTCGTATTGCGCAACATTACGGGTACGGCCAATAAATACCGAGTTTTTCAGCGCTGCTGTATGGTATTCATTTAGACGCTTTGGCATCCACTCAAGAAGTTCCTTCACCAGCTTATGCCAGTTGTTTGGAAGATCGTGGGCAGTACCGCCAATACGGAACCAAGCCGGGTGCATACGATAACCCGTGATGGCTTCGACGATGTCATACACTTTTTGACGGTCGGCAAACATATAGAATACTGGTGTCATACCACCGGCATCCTGAATGGCTGTACCACAGAACAACAAGTGGTTGTTGATACGGAATAATTCGTTCAACATGACACGAATGACTTGTGCACGCTCTGGCACTTTAATACCGGCAAGCTGCTCAACTGCCATCACATACGGCATGTTTTGCGCACAACCACCCAAGTAATCTACACGATCGGTATAAGGAATGAACGAGTGCCATGTTTGACGCTCTGCCATTTTTTCCACACCGCGGTGGTGGTAACCGATATCCGGTACGCAGTCTTTAACTTCTTCACCATCAAGCTGCAAGACCACACGGAATGCACCGTGCGCAGACGGATGGTTTGGACCCAAGTTCAAGAACATAAAGTCTTCGTCGGCATTACCGCGCTTTAGACCCCAGTCTTCAGGAACAAAACGCAAATGCTCTTGTTCGAAGTCTTGCTTGGCTTTGTCCTGCATGTACGGCGTGTATTCCGTAGCACGTGCAGAATATTCTTTACGAAGCGGATGGCCTTCCCAATAGGTTGGTAGCAAAATACGACGGAGCATTGGATGCCCTTCGAAATTGATGCCAAACATATCGTAGGCTTCACGTTCGTACCAGTTGGCGTTTGGCCAGATATTGGTCGCTGTTGCAATATTGAGATCGCTCTCATTTAAAGCAACCTTGATTCGGATGTCACTGTTACGTTCTAAAGACAGCAAGTGATAGAAAACAGTGAAATCTGAAGCAGGCAAACCATCGCGGTGTACACGTAAACGCTCATCCATTGCAGACAAATCGAATAACATGACATAAGGACGGTCTACCTTACGTAGAAACATCAAAACTTCTTGTACGCGTGAGCGTTCAACCCAGACAGTTGGAAACTCTTCACAAGTTGTTTGCACATAGAAGTTCTCACCAAATTTGGTCTTGAGCTCTTCTACAATTGCAAATGCTGGGCGTGAATCAACAGCGGTTGATTCTGGCATAGCAATGTCAGTTTCAGCCATTGGTTTGGCTTCCTATTTAATACAAATTCTTTTAGGTTTTTTGATCATCCTGCGCCCTGATGAGCGCAAATTATCAAAAATTTACTCAATTTCATCCATGGAGCGTAAGTTTTTAACCGCAATCCGCTCTGCATTTTTACGATCGCGTTCTGGCATCATCTTTGGCTTATAAATCGGCTGAAGATCATCACCAATTACGGCAGACAACGGACGACGCTCAAGTTGAATTTGGTTTTGCAGCAGCATTAGCGCCTGAATTAATGCTTCTGGACGAGGTGGACACCCTGGGATATAAACGTCGACTGGAATGATTTTGTCTACGCCCTGTACCACTGAGTAGATGTCATACATACCACCAGAGTTTGCACATGCACCCATGGAAATGACCCACTTTGGTTCAAGCATTTGTTCGTACAAGCGCTGAATAACAGGCGCCATCTTGACAAAGCACGTACCTGCGACAATCATTAAGTCAGCTTGGCGCGGTGAAGCACGAATAACCTCGGCACCAAAACGTGATAAGTCATGGACACCGGTTAGGGTTGTCGCATATTCAACATAACAACAAGACGTACCAAAGTTGAAAGGCCAAACTGAATTTTTTCGTCCCCAGTTCACTACGTTATGCAATACATCTTCAAGGCGAGTCATAAATACATTTTTATTGACTTCTTCCTGAAGTGGATCACTGACAACTTGGCGTTCTTGTAATGGATATTGATTAGCATCCGGATTCGCACGGGTTAATGTATATTTCATCCCGAGTTACTCCTGTATAGATGACGGTGCTGTCGATGTGTTTGACTTCATTCGACCAGAGGATTGTGCAGGGATATGACCAGTTGGATCGATGACCAACTCTTCAATTGAATTAAATCGCGTGATCTCTGCAATATTCATGTTTGGAGATCCAATCTTCGGTTTAATTCCTGCTGCCTTACGACGATCTGAAGGCGACCACGTCAGGGCACCCGTCGCAAAGACATAAATCAATGCAATCAGAAGATCTACAACAAAAATCAACATCGTGGTAAAGCCCATCCAACCCACTTCACGCACAGACGTTGCCCATGCATAAAGATAAAGTGCTTCAAGATCAAACACGACAAAGAAAATAGCAACCAAATAAAATTTTGCAGACAAACGAATGCGAGCACCACCTGCGCTCACCACACCCGATTCAAACTGTTCCTGCTTTGCGCGTCCCCATGATTTACCCCCTAGGAGTAAGGGAACAGTAAGCATAAAAACGCACAGAAATGTAACGCCGATCACGAAGGCAATAATTGCCCAATCGTATGGAGTAATGGCACTCATGCGGGGATAACTCCTGGCAGGCCTATTATTTAACAAAGAAATATATGTTTCGGTCTTGGAACCGCACCAAACACAAAATTAATCCCGCCAATTGTACCTGATTTCGCTTTTCTCTTTCTAGTTCAAGCCTCTTCGCCTTTAGCATGGTTTTTATACAATTTTGTCACACAATCACGTTCAACCCCAACGTTCACGTAGATTATCGATTTAACTAATCATTAATCAATTTATGATTATTTTTTTCTTTTTTTAACTTTTTTGTCGTTTATGTCTGTCATTTGAGTCATTGGCATGATTTATCACGTTCAATCAGATTTGCACCACAATAGCGCAAGCATAATAAATTTAAATTATGATTATTCATCCTTTTCATAAATTATGGTTAAATGCGCAGCAGAATGAAAATGTAACATTTTATTAAGAGCGTCATCTTATTTTAAGGCTTGATTCTATGGTTCACTACTTTAGAAATACGTTATCACGCTCTACAAAGCAACATTTTATTTTCTTTTTTATTATTATTTTTCTCTGCTGTACTTTGGGTATTTTAACCCGCCCCTTAAGCTTTCTTGCTTCTTTCTGGCCTGCCAATTCGATTTTTCTTGGTCTCTTAATCCGTTATCCCACTCTGCGCAATCGTTACGCGCTCACAGGTGGAATACTTGGGTATTTAGTGTCAGACAGTATTTTTGGTTCAAGTCTGCCCGAAATCCTTGTTCTGACTTTGGCCAATCTGTGTTATATCGCAGTCACCTTTGGGTTATATCATCGTTTTATTCGCAAATTACAAGACAGCTATCAAGGCTATTTTTATTTGTTTTTATTTAGCTTTTGCGCAATTGGCAGTTTCGCAGGTGCTTTATTTGCAAGCCTATTTGTTCCTATGATCAGCCCGGTATTTATGCATGGTAATTTCTGGATTGAACTGGGTGGCTGGTTTACCGCAGAGATGCAAAATGCCTTGCTGCTATTGCCTATCTTGATTAGCTTGCCATTTCGAAATGAACTTAAGCATTTCTTTCAAACGCCTATCGAATTTCAACATCTGCTACCCGTCATGAGCGTGACCGCTGCGCTTGCTTTCTGCTTTTATGACAATGGACCCGGTTCTGTGCTTTATCCGATTGCGGTATTGATCTGGTGTGCGCTGACCTATCGGCACTTTTCAGTCACGATCATTACCTCGATTAGTGCCAGTTTGTTACTGTACCATTTAACTCATAATTACATCGCACTGTATCCGCAAGAATATCTTGAAAACAGCATCTCAATTCGTTTGGGTATGATCATGATGGTGATTGCCCCGCTTACCGTGTCGAATATCAACAGTATTCGGAGCCGGTTGATCGAAGATCTAGAGTATATAGCCTCGCACGATGAACTGACCTTAAGTCTTACCCGTCGTTATTTTTATCAGACCGCACGCACACTATTTACGAAAATATTAGGCAACAGCACCCCAAGCGCACTGCTGATGCTGGACATCGATCACTTTAAATCGGTGAATGATAACTATGGTCATTTTATTGGTGATCAAGCCATTAAACTGTGCGCGCATACCATCAAATCATGCCTAAGACCCAACGATATTTTGGGCCGCCTAGGAGGAGAAGAGTTTGCCATTCTTTTACCTCAAATTGGAGCACATGAAACCTTCTTACTGGCCGAGTGCATTCGTAAAAAGGTCAGCGAACATCCGATTTACTTATCCAATAACCATCCTATTTATATTCATGTCAGTATTGGCATTAGCTTTTTTCAGCCGAACCTCACGGCATCCTTAGAACAAATGCTCAAAGAAGCCGATCAGGCATTGTATCGAGCCAAGCAACATGGACGAAATACCATCTCGAGTTACTCATAACTTTTTTCAATTCAGCTACATGCTTTAATCATCTTTATACACTGACGTGCTGTGTGGATGTGTATGCTGAAAAGACAGAATAAGGAGTAAAAGAATGAGCCTTGAATTTACACATAAACCGAATTATTTCTTTTATGCGCAATTACTTGTTCGCCATATCGAAACCTATGCGCAAAAACACGCCGATGCAGATCACGTTACTTTTGATTTAAAAGAAATTTATCAATTATTTCGTGAAGACTTTGCTTCAACGACCACAAACCTTGAAGGCATTTTAAACATCAGTGATGAATACCGTGTAGAGACATTGGCAGGTGGGGACCAAAAACTAATTAACCATTACAAGATTGATGCTGAAAACAATACACTGAGCGTAGACTTCAACCAAGATGCATTAGCTGCATTAAAACAAGGTAAACCCTTGATTGCACCGGATGCCAGTCTTTATCAGTAAATTTAACATTTAAAATGAAAGAAGGCAGCTTATGAGCTGCCTTCTTTCATTTTAAACTGGTTTTTCTTCTTCAACGTTTGATTAAAACGCTTGGCCGGCCAGCGCATGATAAAACGCGCCCCGCCCAAATCTGGACTTTCATCTACTTCAATTGTGCCACCAAACCAGTAAGCAATACGACTGACGATAGAAAGCCCAAGCCCATAACCACCCGAAGCACGGGTTCGACTGTCATCAAGTCGTGCAAATGCCTCAAAAATTCGTACGCGGTCTTCTTCTGCAATCCCCTGTCCGTCATCTTCGACACAGATGTAAGCATTACCGTCGCCTTGAATACCCCCACTGATTCGAACTTTATGATCGCAGTAGCGTACCGCATTACCGACCAAGTTTTGCACCACACGGTGTAAGTAACGTCGCTCTGCATCGACCATAATGGCGGTCGCAGGTGGAATCAGCTCGATTTCTTTTTGGGTTTTGAGTGCTTCGGTTTCGACTGCTACCTGACTCAACAAATCGAGCAGAATAATTTCTTCAAAATCCAGCGATGGCGTACCTTGCTCAAGCTTGGCGTAAGTCATGATTTCATCAATTAAGGTATTGAGTGCCTCAATATCCCGATCAATCATTTCCATTTGTTGAATACGGTAGTCGTAATCGTCTTCTTCTGCGAGCATTTCCATACCAAACCGGATTCGCGCCACCGGCGTACGCAGTTCATGCGAGACAGCTCGCATCAGTTCGCGCTGTGCCTCAATCAACCGCTGAATATGGTCGGACATATTGTTATAACTTGAAGCCAGATTAGCCATTTCATCGCTTCCCTCGATCGGAACACGAAGCGACAAATCTCCTGATTTCATGCGGTTTAAGGCATAACGCACCTGACGGATCTTGCGCTCTAGCGGCAAGATTAAGCCATACACCCCTAAGCTAAGCAGAAACAAGCTAAACAACGTAATACCGGCAGATAATTGAAACGGCATCCAGTTAAACATCGGAACCGGACCGAGCACCAATACATTGAGTGGATTGTTCGGCATAGGTGAAATAATCGAAATGGTCGTACCACGAATGGTGGCATTATCACGATATAGCATAATGCTTTGATTTTGACGAAGACGACCAATCTGCTCTGAATCAAGATTCAGATCTTTCACATTATAAATATTGATCGGATAAGAAAAATGCGTCTGGATTTTTTCGACGTATTGCTTTTCTTGACCCGGATAATAAATCAAGTAATCCAAAATAAAGATCGGCAGCGCTTTCATCTGGCGCTCACCGATTTTATCGACCTTAATATAGAGAAAATGCTGTGGATCGCTTCGCAGTCCGATAATCACATATGCAATAGAGGTTTCGGCATCATACCGAACCACCGATTTTTGTTCTTCTATACGTTTTTTTTCGGTGCGGGATAACTCGATTTTACTGGCATCGACATAATAAATCGGTAATTCCAGTAAATCTGAGGCATCGGAAATCCAGTCCAGCTTTTGCTGTTTGGTCGGCTGACGAGCAATACTCTCACTGATCACAAAGGAAATACCATCGGTCAATGATTCACGATATTCCTGTGCGCGCTGATAGTTAATGATCTGGACAAGCAGATAGCCAAATAGGGCCACCAACATGACCAGTACCACCAAACCCGCATAAATACGTAAAAATATACTGTGCTTAAACACTCGATCAGCCTTAAACAAGAAGTGCTCTTGGTCTCAATGGCAAAGATTATAAACCATTAGTTTCTTTTACAAACAAATAACCTTTACTACGAACGGTTTTAATTCGTTTCGGATTTTCCGGATCGTCACCAATTTTTGGACGAATACGAGAAATACGAACATCAATCGAGCGATCCTGACCGTCATATTCGATGCCACGTAAACGCTCGAAAATGTCTTCACGCGACAAAATGCGACCAGCATTAGAGGCAAGTAACCACAACAAATCGTATTCGGCGCTGGTAAAATCGACCAGTTCACCATTGAGCGTCACTGAGCGTCCGCCATTATCGATGACTAGATCATCAAATTCGATACGCTGTGCAACTTCGTCTTCTACTGTTTTGTCGGTACGACGCAACAAGGCACGGATACGCGCCAACAATACGCGTGGCTGAACAGGTTTTGCGACATAGTCATCGGCACCCATTTCAAGGCCTAACACCTGATCCATATCTTCGGTACGTGCGGTCAACATCAAAATAGGTTGATGATAATGAGGGCGCACTTCGCGACAAACAGTTAAGCCATCGGCACCAGGTAACATCACATCAAGTACGACTAAATCTGGTTGTTCGCCAATAATACGACGAATCGCGCGATTACCGTCTGTTTCGACCCCTACTTCCAATCCATTACGGATCAAATATTCTTGTGTCAGACGTGCAAGACGCTCGTCATCTTCAACAATTAAAATCTTGGGTAACTTTTCTTCTTGGCTCATACTTTTGCCCCTATCATCTATTAAAGTGTCTTGTTCAAAAACCAACAATTACACCGACATAATAGATTGCAATATACACACGTTTACATTGTAAACAAGTCCTCGTTCACCAAACTGATACACGTCCGTTGTATTTTGTTGCATTTTTATTAAGTGTTGAATTTTCAGGTCTTTTTAAATATTTTTCCGCCTCAGATCACAAGTTCACCAGTCGTCGCAAAGACCGTCCAATTATTAAACAAATTATTTCACCGGACCAAAACAACAGCACTGAACGAGTGTTTTTTGAGTTATCCACACATTTATCTATACGTGTTTTTAACAGCCTTTGTTATGCTATGCACCACAGAATCATGCACATAGAATTTGGAAAAAAAATTAAAGAAAAGTCAAGATTGATATCCTGCCTAAATTCCCGTATCTTGTGCCTATAAACTATATTAACCACTAAGTCTTGTGTTTATCCCTCAAACATCGTGCACAAATTTGCCCGGTTCAAATGGTTCATGAACATAAATACAGATCACAATGGAGCTATGCTGACATGAGCGTAATCACTTCAACTCCTGGACAACTTCAGGTGATTAAACGCAATGGAGAAGTTGCTACCTTTGATGCAGAGAAAATCTCTGTTGCGATTGGAAAGGCATTCTTAGCTGTTGAAGGTCAGCAAAGCGCTGACTCAAGTCGTATTCATGACCGAATCAGTCAATTAACCGAAATGGTGATGAACACCTTTAACCGTCGCTTACCTTCTGGCGGTACTATTCATATTGAAGAAATTCAGGATCAGGTTGAACTTGCGCTGATGCGTACTGGCGAACAAAAAGTTGCGCGTGCTTACGTGATTTACCGTGAGCAGCGTAGTACTGCACGCCAGCAAGCAGGCGCCAACCATCACCCAACCTTACAAATCACCGACAATCAAGGTCAGCTTCAACCGCTTGATCTCGATGCACTAAAAGCCACTGTTGAAAAAGCAGCGGAAGGCCTTGAAGGCATTAATATTCAAGCAATTGTCGATGAAACTGTTAAAAACCTGTACAACGGTGTCAAAATTAGCGACATCGCCACCACCATGATGATGGCAACACGTACACGTATTGAACAAGAGCCAAACTATACCTACGTGACTGCGCGTTTATTACGTAACGAACTTGTGGCAAAAGGCCTTGAGTTTTTGGGTTTACCAGAAGACACCCTAGAAAGCGATGCGCTTGAAACTTTCCTGAAAAAAGGGATTGAGCTTGAGCTACTAGACCCAGAACTCTTAAAGTTTGACTTGGCGCAATTGGCGGCAGCGATTAAACCTGAGCGCTCAAACCAGTTTACATATTTGGGCTTACAAACGCTTTACGACCGCTACTTCATTCATTCAGATGGCGTGCGTTACGAATTGCCACAATTGTTCTTCATGCGTGTCTCGATGGGTCTGGCGCTCAACGAAGAAAACCGTGAAGCACGTGCAATCGAGTTTTATAACCTGCTTTCAAGCTTTGACTACATGGCGTCTACCCCGACCTTGTTCAATGCCGGCACACTACGCCCACAGTTGTCGAGCTGTTACCTCACCACGATTGGTGATGACCTTTACAACATTTATGGCGCGATCCGCGACAATGCGATGCTGTCTAAATGGGCGGGCGGCTTAGGTAATGACTGGACACCAGTACGCGCACTCAACTCGTACATTAAAGGCACCAATGGTAAGTCTCAAGGTGTTGTACCGTTTTTGAAAGTAGCGAACGATACAGCTGTTGCGGTTAACCAAGGTGGTAAGCGTAAAGGTGCAGTCTGTGCATACCTAGAAACGTGGCACCTCGACATCGAAGAATTCCTAGAGCTTCGTAAGAACACGGGTGATGACCGCCGTCGTACACACGACATGAACACGGCCAACTGGGTACCAGACCTGTTTATGCAGCGTGTGTTTGAAGATGCAGAATGGACGTTGTTTACGCCATCTGAAGTACCAGACCTACACGACTTGACTGGCGAAGCATTTGCAGAGCGTTATGCGCACTACGAAGCGATTGCTAAAGAACAAGAGCTGTTGCACAAAAAAGTCCGTGCGCAAGACTTGTGGCGTAAAATGCTGTCGATGCTGTTTGAAACAGGCCATCCGTGGATTACATTTAAAGATGTATGTAACTTACGTTCGCCACAACAACACGCAGGCGTGGTTCACTCGTCAAACTTGTGTACAGAAATTACGCTCAACACTAGCGAAGATGAAATTGCAGTATGTAACTTAGGTTCGATCAACCTTGTTCAGCACGTACAAGGTGGTTCACTTGACCGTGAGAAACTGGCACGCACCATCAAAACTGCTGTGCGCATGCTCGACAACGTTATCGACATCAACTACTACGCAGTGCCACAAGCCAAAAACTCGAACTTGAAGCACCGCCCTGTGGGCATGGGCATCATGGGCTTCCAAGATGCACTATATGAATTGGGTCTTGCTTACGGTTCTGATGCAGCGGTTGATTTTGCAGATGAATCGATGGAAGTTATCAGCTACTACGCGATTCAAACGTCAAGCGACTTGGCGGTTGAACGTGGTGTGTACTCAACCTTTAAAGGTTCACTCTGGGATCAGGGTATTTTGCCAATCGACTCACTTGATATCGTAGCAAAATCACGTCCAGAGCGTATGTTTGAAGTAGACCGCACCCAACGCCTAGACTGGGATACTCTACGCGCTAAAGTGCAAAAAGACGGTATGCGTAACTCAAATGTGATGGCGATTGCACCAACTGCTACCATCTCGAACATTTGTGGCGTTTCACAGTCGATTGAGCCAACCTTCCAAAACCTGTATGTAAAATCGAACTTGTCGGGTGAATTTACGGTCATCAACCCATACCTTGTACGCGCTTTGAAAGAACGCGACCTGTGGGACACCGTGATGGTTAACGACCTGAAACACTTTGAAGGTTCGGTACAAAAAATTGCGCGTATTCCTGAAGAATTAAAAGCAATTTTTGCTACAGCATTTGAAGTTGAGCCACGCTGGATTGTTGATGCAGCCTCTCGTCGTCAAAAATGGATCGATCAAGCGCAATCGCTGAACTTGTACATTGCAGGTGCAAACGGTAAGAAACTTGACATTACCTATAAAATGGCATGGTTGCGTGGCCTCAAAACGACGTATTACCTCCGTGCATTAGGTGCCACTTCTGCCGAGAAGTCGACTATTAACACTGGCGCATTAAACGCAGTTAAAGCTACCGCGACTGCAGCACCAGTGGCAGCAGTTGCGCCAGAAGTAAAAGCAGAAACCACTGAAGATGGCTTTACACAAGCTGCTCCAGTGCCAATGGCTTGCTCAATCGATAATCCTGACTGCGAAGCGTGTCAGTAAAACATCCCTTCAGGAACGTTTCGGTTTGAGGCGTTCCTGATTGAACATGAGGACAACACAATGTGGCATCTGACTCATAACTATATGCTTGGTTTGGCGGTGCTCATTGTGGCCTCAATTGTGTTCTACACGCCATTGGTTTACGCGTTTTTGAAAATTCGTGAACAACAGCGTAATCAAAATAAGTCGTAGGGATATTTGTTCTATTCAGTAATTTTAGAGCAGTTATCGATAAAACTTAATTTTGCTTACACAGAATAAGCGTATAGTAAAGATATCTTCCAAAAGATATCGAAAACGATATTAACAACGAAGAGAGAATTGATATGTCTATCCTGAGTTGGGACGATTTAGAAGATGATTCGCAAAAACCGGCTGCACATGAACACCAGTCTGCGCCCGTCGATACGAAAAAAGCGCCAGCTACGCCGTTGGTATCTGCTACAGAGCCATCATCGCCGAGTGTGGCAAATGTACAATCCACTGGAACCGATTCCGTGCGATCAACAGATCCAACCGATCCGGTGGCTCGAGCATCTGAATCCTTAAAGCACCTGGACATCAGTGCTGGTTTGCAGGAGATCGAAACAGGTGCAGCGCGTGTACAGGTTGACGACAAGGCAATGATCAACTGCCGTGCAGACTTAAACCAGCTTGTGCCGTTTAAATACGAATGGGCTTGGCAGAAGTATCTAGACGGATGTGCCAATCACTGGATGCCACAAGAAGTCAACATGAACCACGACATCGCGCTTTGGAAGTCTGAAAATGGCTTGACTGAAGACGAGCGTGTGATTGTTAAACGTAACTTGGGCTTCTTTTCGACTGCCGACTCTTTGGTCGCGAATAATCTGGTTTTGGCGATTTACCGTTTGATTACCAACCCAGAGTGCCGTCAGTACATTTTACGTCAGGCGTTTGAAGAAGCTATTCACACCCATGCGTACCAGTACTGTATCGAATCATTGGGTATGGATGAAGGTGAAATCTTCAACATGTATCACGAGATTCCAAGTGTCGCACGTAAAGCAGCATGGGGCTTGAAATATACGCAATCTTTGAGTGATCCAAAGTTTGAAACAGGAACCCCTGAAACAGATCAGCAGCTTTTGCGTAACCTGATTGCATTCTACTGTGTACTTGAAGGGATTTTCTTCTATTGTGGCTTTACTCAAATTTTGAGTATGGGCCGCCGTAACAAGATGAACGGTGTATCTGAACAGTTCCAGTACATTTTGCGTGATGAATCGATGCACGTAAACTTCGGTATCGACATGATCAACCAGATCAAGATTGAAAACCCAAGTTTATGGACTGCCGAATTCCAACAAGAAGTGATTCAGATGATTGTGGAAGGTACTTTGCTTGAAATCGAATACGCACGTGACACGATGCCACGCGGTGTATTGGGCATGAATGCGGCCATGATGGAAGAGTATTTGAAGTTTATCTGTAACCGTCGTTTGGCACAGCTTGGCTTACCAGAGCAATACCCTGGCGTAAACAACCCGTTCCAGTGGATGTCTGAGATGATGGACTTGCGTAAAGAGAAGAACTTCTTTGAAACGCGTGTGACAGATTACCAAACTGGTGGTGCGTTGAGCTGGTAAAGGCTGAATGTCGCGTCACGCGACACAAGGTTTCTCAAAAAATGATACAACACCTGTCATGGAACTAAATGACAGGTGTTAAAATCGATATCTCAAGAACTCAGCCAAATTAACTTAAAAGCGGCATAATTTAATATTTACAATATATGTGATTAACTGTCAGTGCCTATAGTATAGATAGCGAACAGTATCAATTTATAAAGAACGAACTCAAGTATATAAAGATAGAGAAATTATAAATATTCACAGTTCATTACTATATCACTGCAACCAATCTGGCTTCTCATCAAGAAATCCTTTCACCTGTTGGTCAGGCAGTTTCATTCGTATTTCAACACTACCAGTACGTTCATAAGTTAAATGACCTTGAAGTACTCCATTCAAATCAGGATTAGCTGTGGAAATAGGTACTAATACTTTAATCATACTCGCTAAGTTTTCTATCCATTCTGATGCAGGCTTTAGTGGGTCTATGATTGTAGATAATTTAACCAATAATTGGTAAACCTGCTTAGCTGAACCTTTGATACTTAGATTTATCAACAAATTATTATTAACCCAGCTAATTGGAACTACTATTTGTTGTAATCCATTATGCTCAATATCGTAAAGTAAAGAATTAGAAAACCCTGACAGAAAATCTTGTATCTCAATAGAAAGGTTGCTAGTAGCTCCGAAAGTTACTTTTGCTAGATTTAATATTCCATCATCAAACGCAATTGAAGTTATATTTGTAATGTCAAATTTACTACGAATGAATTTATCAATAGCACCGAATCCAGTTTCTATTATTCGTAAGAGTCGCTCATTCGGTAATGCTATTGCTGACGGCTCAATATAAGACTCTTTGGGAGAATCATTGTTTGTAATACTAATAAATACAACTAATTCACTTTCTAGTATAGGCTCTTCAATATCAGTTATTGAAATATCTTCATTTGTAGTCTCTTCCAACTCTATTTCTGTATCATCTTGAGCAATACCAAGATATTCTGGAATTAATGGATTCCCTTTAAAATAATCACTTAATAATCGCTTCCAAAGATCAACTGTCATAAATCCATCAAATCTGAACAATTTCGTATAGTCAGAGTGCTTTCCAGCTTGGTCTATCGCTAAATCAATTCTTTCTAAATACTCATCTTGAGGATAGGCTCGGATAGCGCCATCAAAATGAGTAATAGCAGAAGTACCGATAGAGTATTCTGCATGTGCATAACGACATCCATAGTTCTCATCTGGAAGCCCACCAGATAAATTCTCAATTAGCTCTTCAATTTCAAAGGTGCGATACCTATCCTCTACATTTGAATTTAAGCGTACTTCAGGTGATTTCCACCAAATTTGAGTCCTATCAATACCCTCAAAATATCTTGTTCTATCAGATGCTTTATGTTCAGTTACACCATTCGGTATTGATGAAATATCATCATTAAAATGTGGTCCCCACCAATATTCCAACTCTAATAAATTAGTGGCAGTATCAGGATGACCAATAAGATCTGGGTCAAGACGTAGTCGAGGAACTAAATGAGGACTCTCTACTACTGTTTTATCAAAACTTGAAAGAAAGTATTCATTAAATTTATTTCTATGTGACAGACTACGTCTAAAAAACCTATGTGCAAATATCAATAGATTATGCTTATTATCAAGAAAAACTCCTGGTTGAACTTGCTTCATTCTCTGACACAATATTTTGTAATCTGTTAAGCCATCTTTGTCTACAAAATCGCTTGAGATATGAAAGAGTTCAGGATAGAGCGATGATGCAATATTTTTGCGAGATAGTACATATGCCTCCATCTTAAGAAACTTATCGGACTCATCAAGCTCTGATAAGTTAGCTCTTTCTAATAAATCATTTTTTAAAGTATCACTCACTTTGTTGTGATGTGATTCCCAAAAATGAGAAGCTAACTGCATTAACTGAATTTTCTCTTGTTCAGTTTCGGCCTCTTCGATTACTCCAACAACCCGAACCATATTGCTATCAATAAAGAGACCAAGAACTTGACTCCATCCATAGGGGCGGTGCATATCATGTTGTATGTGAACTGGTAGTCCAGCTGGAAGACCTGTAATAAGCCTTTTAGAATGGTGGCTTTCCTCTGCACTCATCAATGCACTTGCGGTAATTCTGAAGCCTGATTTGTTTATTTGATCTGTAGTAAAAATACCTAGTTGCCGTTTCATATGGATTTTCCATTATTTAAATAGCAATTTTTAAACTTAAGTTAGTTAGAGAAATAGATATATCATGCATGAAGGCATCACTAGCACTAACAAAGCTTTAATTATGACAAATAAAGTATATATATTTCAAAAACTTAGAATTAAAATCAAATTTTTCATCAGTTTTTCTAATAAACTGAGCTTAGCATACCCTATAGAATGAGACATAGGGAATATCCTGATATTTATTCGAGAATAATTATGACCTTAATAGAGATAATGCAGATTTGCTTACAAGAAAATTTAAATGGTGAAAAAACTGATAAATGTATTATTAGTATAGCTGGCAATATTCTTAAAGAGGAAAACCCTTTTGTTTCAATTAGATTGGATAATAAAGCATATCTTCTCGAAATGATGAAAAAGGCTGATCACACCCTTATCTTTATTGAAAATAGCATATTCTATATTAGTGCAATCTACAATTACACTCCGACATTTCCAGCTTCAAGAATCTATTTCATTCGAACTGATAATTTAATGAACGTCGCATCATTAGGCACATATTTTAATAGTCAATCTATTGAATTACCCCCTATTGATGGACAAGCTCTTTCAAAAATTATAAATGATACCGAATATTCTGAACGTTATAAAAAGTGGAAAGAATTTCGCGATAAAAATGACAAAATATTTCATGATTTACTAGATGGTAGATTAAATAATAATAGAGTTGAACAAGGTATTTGGCTTTCCTCTAACAACAATTGTGTAATATGTAATAAGCATACAAATCGAATGTCAACAGCTACTGTTTTAGGCAAAGCTGGGATTATGTTAGGTATGCAACTATGCGAAGAACATGAAGGTGAAGCAAAAAATCGATCAAACTTAATTAATTTTCTTGCAGAAAAATGTGGCATTCCACCTTTATTTACTCAAGAATCAGAGGTTTTAAACCATAATGAAATTAATTTAATTATGACCATAGAAACACTTAAAGTGGATCTAGAATGTGAAATAGAAAAAATTGATCTTTCTAAATATACAGTTACAGCTAAAAGAGAATCAGGATATAAAATAATTGTCAGACAAGAAAGCCTAGATAATTATGCATATATGATTATAGATTCTCAAGGTAAAGAAGTTTCTCGAATTGATTCTGCTAATCATCATAATATTAATTATGGTCCCGCACATATTCATCACGATTTACATAAATCTAAGAAGAATATTGTCGAAACAAGTTTTACATACGGCTCAACAATACTTGATATTAAATCTATAAAGAAATTAATTGAGAAAGCAGAAAATAAAAATGACAATTGTTGTGTCGTTGCTAACTAAAAATGACACCTGTTGTGTCGCTAAAAAATGTCATCGGATGTCGCTAAGAATGCTAAGTTATTGATTAGTCATTTTAGGAAATGACAACTGATGTGTCGTTCAACGGCAATGTCAAAAGTAAACCGCTCATCGTAGCGGTTTATTTTTACTCTTAAAACGTTAACTCAATCTTCCAATACTTCTTACACCCATTTTCATTCCCTTCACACCGTCAAATCTTTCACTGTTGTACTGGTGCCATTATTTTTAACCGATTCAATGCCTTTATCACGTGAAGCTTCAGAAGCATAAAACTGGCTGCTGCCTATAATTTGATGATTGGCTGCTTTTAAATTGAAATAGGGTTTACCATTTTTTGCTGTTAAACGATCATAGCGTGCATCATCTGGGCTATTTTTTTGTACCGATGCAATCCCATTTTCCGCCGATGCTTTAGCTTTATAAAGCTCGCTAGTCAAAATAATTTCACCATTGCCTGCTTTAAGCACAAAACGATATTGACCATCGTTTGCCTGACTCAGTTCATACCAACCCGCCATATCTCCTTGCCTCGTATTTGTAATTTTGCTTGTTGATTTATTGTTCAATCAATATAAGACACTTCAAGCAACTTAGGTAGATTGTTTTTTATACATTTTATTGCGAAGATTTGCTGGTTTTATTAAAAGCAGACATCAAATATTACGATTAAAATTTACGAAAAATCACCTCTCCACTAAAGTAAATACAGTCTTCTACGCGCTGGCGCTGAACAGCACTCAATTGCTCAAGATCATGGTAAGCAAAATCGGAATGCTCATGACTCAAGATAATGTCGGCCGCGGCATCTATATGGCAACGAAAAATACTTACATGCGCGTTAATTTCAGCATGTAAATAAACACCCGTGAGTGCTTGAACCTCAATCTCGACACCAAGTTCTTCACGGCATTCGCGCTTTAAACCTTCTAAAATGGTTTCATCAGGGTCGATCCCACCACCCGGTAAGCCCCATGCTAAATCGCCATAAGTGGCTTTGAGCAATAACACTTGACCTGTGCGATTGGTAATCACCGCATGTGCCCCCACGCGGTAAACATCTGAAAATGCCATAGATCCTCACTAAAAAAGGGAGTAAAAAATACTCCCTTTTAACATTATGCTTTTTTTACAAACTCGGATTTGAGCTTGATTTGTCCAATACCTTCAATTTTACAATCGATATTATGGCCATCGGACGAGCCTGCAACCAAACGAATATTTTTGACTTTGGTTCCCACTTTAACCACAGATGATGACCCTTTAATTTTTAGATCTTTAATTACTGTGACGAGATCGCCATCTGCCAGAATATTTCCATGCGCATCTTTAATGGTTTCATTTTCATCGGATGGTGCACTTTCCCCTTCTTTCCACTCATAGGCACATTCTGGGCAAATCAATAAGTCATTCTCTTGATAGGTATATTCTGACTGACACTTGGGACAATGCGGTAAAGACATAAAAAAACTCGAAAAGCTGTATTATGCCGTGAATGCGCTGTTTTTAAAAATCTGGATGCCTTGTTAAAACGGAATTTTGATATCGACCAGTTTCCAAGACCATCCCGAGCGGTGCAATATAAACTGGACTTCTTTATCTTGCTGGGTTTGTAGCGTGACTTCAAAAGCATTCCAAGCTTCGTAATGGCCCGAGTAGCGCATAGCAGGTTGTTCTTCAGCTGTGGTCGCTTTGGGGGCATCCGATTCGGGGTTATAATGCGGATCTTGATTCAAATTTTGCTCAAGATACTGACGCTCAAAGCGTTCTTTCAGTGCTTTGCCTTGTAACAGCAACATCATACCCTCGGGAGTCAGCGCAACTTCGACCAATCGATCCATTAAGCTTGATGCCACCAAAGCACCTAAAGCATTTGCAGGGCCATTTTGTTGATCTTGCAAATCACCCAAACGAATGTGGATACGTTCTTTTAAATGTGTCTGAACGCTCGGAAAATCGATATAGCGAGATAGCGTCTGTGCATCATTTTTTTGCACAGCATTCTGGATTTGATAAACCACCCAATACGGCGATGCAACCACATACCCCAGAATAACCAGCACCAGAAGTATAAGAAGATATTTAAGCGTTTTCATTGAGTGTGCCAATATCTCCTTTTACTACATGATACTGGTAAAGTCTTATGACTCAGCATAAAACAGAAGCATAGGTTTGAAATACGAATGAACATCTGGCTGCTTAATTATGAAGCTGTTCGTCGTCTTCTTCGTATTCGTACAAATAGCTCATGCAGCCCCAGCCGTCGTAATCACCGTTAAACTCCTGCCCGATACGCGTAAACCACTGCTCTAGATCTTCAATATCTTCATATTCCGGGATCATGGTGACATGAATGTTGAGCACCCATAAATCTGAGCCTTCAATATGCTGGTCTTCTTGAAAAAAAGACACTTTTTGTTCTTGGTGCAACAAATGCATTGCGCATTTTTCAAGATCGGCCTGCTCTTTAAATACAATCGAAAATTCAAACTCGTGTGGCTCTTTCAGGTCATTGCCATCTTCAACCATCTGCCAGAGCACATTGCCATTGTCGTCGTCTGGAAATAATTCGTAATTTCGGCTCATTCTTTTATCCTTGTTGTGATGGTGCAAAAGTCTGTTTTTAGCTTAGCTTACTTTTATGTCAATTTTAGCGTCGGATACGTTTTATTACTCAATTTTATGTCATGGTATCCAGAGCATATACCAGAATTAAAACGGCACAGTCGAACTCAATTCGAGCGCTAAACCTGTGATCGGATGAGCCAAGCTAAGACGTGTGGCGTGTAGTGCCATACGACCAAGTGCAAAATTCTGCGGTTGCGGATGGTACAGCTTGTCGCCCAGAATCGGATGACCAATATGCATGAGATGCACACGGAGCTGATGCGAACGCCCAGTGACGGGTTCAAGCCGCATACGGCTTTGCTGAGTAGCAGCACAATACTCCAGACGC
Organism: Acinetobacter soli; assembly: GCF_018139125.1. Taxonomy (NCBI): domain Bacteria; kingdom Pseudomonadati; phylum Pseudomonadota; class Gammaproteobacteria; order Moraxellales; family Moraxellaceae; genus Acinetobacter; species Acinetobacter soli. The sequence continues at coordinate 3,254,580 of NZ_CP073241.1, read as the reverse complement.
GCATATAGGGTTTTGGCAGATTTACCCGTTTCAAAATCAATTTTCTGCTTGGGGCGGTTTGGCCAATCGGTGATAAGTGGCGCTTCGATACAGCCTTGGGTGTCGGGGCATCCTTGCACCAACGCAGTGTATTCTTTTTTGATTCGGCGCAATTGAAAGAGTTTGCTCATGGCCACTTCCGCGTCACGATGCTTGGCAAACATGAGTAAGCCGGAGGTGGCCATATCCAGTCGATGTGTCACCCTCGCCTCGGGATACATCGTCAGCACGCGTAAATAGGCACTGTCTTGATGCTCAGGCAGACGGCCCATCACCGACAATAATCCCGCAGGTTTATCCACCACAATCAGGTCATGATCTTCAAAGATAATATCGAGTGGATGTTGGGGCGGATTATAAATAAAACCTGAGCGCATACAGCTGGTGTGTCTTTTACTGGAAACTGGCTGCGCACCATATCAAGCACATTTTTAACTGTCAATTGGGGTGTAAAACTGCTTTTATTTAGAACCAGATGAGACACAAACAATCTGTAAAAGCTGATTTTTTTGATGAAATAGCGCAGAATAGTTAGCATATTTTTATAGAACTTAGGTTAGAAGTTTTATGAGCGATGTCGCTTTTACTGCATTTTCATTGATTGGTGTCGATGCACAAAAATTTTTGCAAGGCCAAGTGTTATTGCATGTCGAACGCTTAGCCGAAAACACCACCCGCTATACCGGAATTTGCGATTTAAAAGGCCGTATTCATTTCGGTCTATGGATCACCAAGTTGAATCCTGAAGAGTTTATTTTGGTCACCACACACGATCAGGGTGAAGAATTTGCCAAGCACATCAAAAAGTACGGTGCATTTTCTAAAATGAAACTGGACACACTTGGCCCGGTTTTCCCTACCATTCAAGACACTACGACCGTATTTTCAAATGCCGAGACAGATGTTGCCGCTTGGCAGCTTGCGGCCATTGAGTCGGGTCAAGCATGGATTTCTCAGGCCACCGAGCATGTGTTTCAACCGCAAGAGTTACGCTTGCATCAGCGCCTTGGTGTGGACTACGACAAAGGCTGTTATTTAGGTCAGGAAGTGGTTGCCCGCCTCTGGTTTAAAGCCAAACCTAAGCGCTGGTTACACTTGGTGGCAGGTCAAGGTGATGCACCTGCCGCAGGTCAGCAACTGCATGCAGATGTTGAGGTGGTCAATAGCATCGGCACAGCCACAGGCTTTACCGCTCTGGTGGTGGCCAAGCCAGCAGCATTAGAACAAGCAGCAGTTGAGCTACATGAATTACCTGCACATTTAAGTGGTGACGTTGCACGCCCACAAAGTTAAAGCAAAGCATAAAGGGCTCAAATACCGGCGTCGGTGTTTGAGTCTTTTTTTTATACCTTAGCGCTGCATTAATCACATTTTGTAACCAAAACTACGCCATTATTTCGGCATTATGCTTAAAGCATTTTTGTTTGGAATTTTTATGAAACTTTGGCTTCATACATTGGTTTTGAGTTTGGCAGGCATGGGTTTGGCACATGCCGATGTAAACACGGTACAACAAAATTTAAAAAAGAATTATCCAGATATTGCGGTCAGCTCGGTCACCCCGACGCCCGTCAAAGGTATTTACGAAGTATTGACGCAGGGTCAAATTGTTTATACCAGTGACGATGCTCGGTACTTTTTGGTCGGTAACTTGGTTGATCCGAAAAATCAGCGCAACCTCACCGCAGAGCGTATGCAGCAGGCCAATAAAATCAACGTGGCAGATTTGCCTTTAAATCAGGCCATCAAACACGTCAAAGGCAATGGCAAACGGGTGCTATATGTTTTTAGCGATCCTGATTGTCCATACTGCAAACGCCTTGAAAAAGAGCTGAGTCAAATCGACAATGTGACCATTTATACCTTTCTCTATCCATTAAAAAGCTTGCATCCAAATGCCGAAAAGATTGCAGCTCAAATCTGGTGCTCAAAAAATCCGTATCAGGCATGGCAAGATTACCTGATTCGCGATCAAGCACCGACCGCCTCTGCACAGTGCGCAACGCCTATCCAGAAGAATCTGGCCTTGGGTGAAAAGCTCAACATTTCAGGCACACCGACAATGTTTTTGAAAAACGGCGAACGTCTTGCCGGTGCGATGGATGCCGCAAGTTTGAATACCGTGCTAGATCAGGCCAAATAAGCAGGTTGCTCAGTTTTGGGGTTATTTCGATAATGGATAATCGTAATCACCCCATTTGCTGGTCTGGATTCCCATACCATGTAAACCTTCAATCAGTTTCACCGCAGAACGCACACCATCGATAATCGGAATGCCAATTTCCTGACTCACACGATCGGCCATTTCGGCCATACCACCACAGCCCAGCACAATGGCGCCAATTCCGTCTTGCATTTTGGCCTGCTGACAGCTTTCGAGCAGTTTGATATACGCATATTCCTTATCATTTTCTAGGGCGAGAACCGGCAAATCGATACAGCGAATTTTGGCACAGTGCCCTTCAAAGCCATATTGTTGTAATAAATGCTCGGCAATAATTCGAGTACGTGACAAGGTGGTGACAATCGAAAATTTGGTTGCTACCAAAGTCGCCATATGAAACGCCGCTTCGGCAATACCAATTACAGGAGCTTTTGCCAGCTCACGTGCAGCATGTAATGCAGGATCACCGAAACAGGCAATAATGTGCCCATGCACCCCCTGCTCGCGTCCTTCTCGAATTAAATCAAGTACACCAATGGCCGAAATCGCCTCATCGTAGTGACCCTCAATCGACGGCACGCCTGTTTTTGGATTTTGCGCAATAATCTGGGTAGAAGCTGCGGCCACTTGCTCAGCGGCCAGACCAATAGAGTGCGTCATTTCTTCACATGTATTCGGATTAATCACTTGAATGCGTGTATTTATTGCTTCATTTTTGCGCACGATGCTCTTCCATTTTTGCTCGAGATATTGCCCGATTCTCGCATGTAAATTTTAAAAGACACAAGACATCCTCAATAAAATCATCACTTTCATTATTTTTGATGATGACACGGTGGAATTGGCGTGAATCCTGCATGACTGGTCTGAACAGTTCATCCGCATGATGTAGCACTATGACAGACAATTCAAATTACAGTCCAAAATTGACCAATGAAGATTTGGCACCCGCTAAACAAAACTGGTCGTGGTATAACATTTTTTCATTCTGGATGGCCGACGTACACAGTATGGGTGGCTATATTGTTGCAGCCAGCCTGTTTGCACTCGGACTGGCAAGCTGGCAGGTTTTTCTGGCATTAATTGTGGGTATTGTGATCGTTCAGATCTGCGCCAATTTGGTTGCCAAACCAAGCCAAGTGTCAGGCGTACCTTATGCCGTTATTTCCCGACAAGCCTTTGGGGTCTATGGTGCCAATATCCCGGCATTGATTCGCGGGTTAATTGCCATTTCTTGGTACGGTATTCAAACTTGGCTGGCATCGAATGCGCTTATGCTCATTTTGCTCAAATTTTTTCCAAGCCTGCAACCCCTCACACTGAATAGCTTTGCTGGCTTGAGTAGCATTGGCTGGATCTGTTTTGGCTTTATGTGGGTATTACAGGCCTTGGTATTTTGGAAAGGCATGAATGCCATTCGGGTATTTATCGACTGGGCAGGCCCGCTGGTATACGTGGTAATGTTTATTTTGGCAGCGTATCTGGTCTATAAAGCAGGCTGGAGCAATATCTCATTTAGTTTAAGCGAAAAAAATCTCACGACTGGTCAGCAAATTACCCAAACATTTGTAGCCATTGCGTTGGTGGTTTCTTATTTTTCTGGGCCACTTCTTAATTTTGGTGATTTCGCCCGTTATGGCCAAAACATGCAACAAGTGAAAAAAGGCAATTTCTGGGGTTTGCCATTTAACTTCATTTTCTTCTCTCTGATCACCGTGGTTACCGTCTCGGCGACCTACAGCGTATTTGGCAAAATGGTGACCGATCCGCTGGAAACCGTTGCCATGATTGACAGCACGGTGGCCGTGGTATTGGGCCTGATTACAGTACTTACAGCCACCATTGGCATTAATATTGTGGCGAACTTTGTGTCTGCCGGATTCGATTTTTCTAATATTTTTCCACAAAAACTGAGCTTTCGCGGTGCAGGGATGATTGCCGCCTTAGGCTCGGTACTCATTACTCCATGGAATTTGTTTAACTCACCAGAGCTGATTCATTACACCTTAGATGTGCTGGCCGCATTTATTGGCCCGCTCTTTGGTATCTTGATTGCAGATTTTTATTTTGTAAAAAAACAGCAGGTAATGGTCGATGAGTTATTCAATGACAAGAGCACGGGACAATACTGGTATAAAAAAGGTGTGAATCCAAAAGCAATTTGTGCGCTGATTCCTGCTGTGGTAATTGGCTTAGTATTTACACTGGTGCCTGCGCTACAACATCTCGCGCCGTTTAACTGGTTTATTGGTGCATTTCTTGGCGCAAGCTTCTACCGTTATTTAAGCCGCGAAGAGGTGAAAGCCATTCAACGGGCTATGATCAAACCTTAATACACGCTGCTTTTCTTCATAAGCTCTCCATTTTTGGGGAGCTTTTTACATGGTCTCCCCAGAACGATACGCCTTGTAGCAAAATCCTGTAAATTGTCTCGATTGAACCATTTACATTCGGCATAAATTACTTAATATGAACTAGATCACAAAACACAAATACTCATCAACGGAATGATATGAGTAAGCATTAGGATTTTGGTACATGAAAAAACAGCTTCTTGCCCTTGTTGTGGCACTATCGACTACAGTGAGTTTTGCAGCAACCGCACCGCAAGCCCAAGGCAGTAATCCTGCACAAGGCACCCCGTTTGAAAAAGCAGAACAGCTTTATAATCAAAAAAATTATCCAGCGGCTTATCAGGAAATTGACCGTCTGGCCAAAACAGGTAATGCGCAGGCCATTTATAATTTAGGCTTTATGACCGAACTGGGCCAAGGGACCAGCAAAGATCCGAAAAAAGCCTTACGCTATTATGAAGAAGCATCGAACAAGGGCTATTCAGTTGCCACTTATCGACTGGCCCAGGTTTATTCGATTGGTGATTTGGGCGTAGCAAAGGACGCTCAGAAATCACGCCAGTATCTAGAAAAAGCATCGAATGCTGGCTTTGATGAAGCAACGGTGGAGCTGGCGGTATTGCTCTTTGCAGAGAATAAACCGGCGTCAGATCAGCTTGCTTTGCAAAAACTCAATCCGCTGATCAAGCAAAATAATTACCGTGCCATGCACCTTAAAGCCATCTACGACATCAGTCAGGGCTTTAAAACCAAAAATGAAGCGACCGTTAAATCGGGCTTGAGTACCATCGAAACACTGGCCAAAAAGGGCTATGTTCCGGCCTTGATGGCAGTGGGCAATATGATGGCCAATGGCAACATTGTGCCGCAAAATCTAGATGAAGCAAAAAAAATATTCACCGCGCTAGCGCAAGAAAATGTGCCACAGGCTAAAGAATCTCTGGCAGCGGTAAATAAACTGATTGCCGAAAAAGCCAAAGCGCCAGCGGCAAAAAGTAAAAGCTAACAATGCGTGTCACTTTGCCCGATTGTATCGGGCAAATTTGATTCTACCACCACAAGATAATCAGCATGCTCACCCCTATAAAGCCAATAACTGTACTGAGCATAAGCGGGGTGAGCGCGCGTTCATTGAGTCCGTAGGCTTGCCCGAATATACCAAAGGCGATCGGCATGGGCAAAGCGGCCAAAATGGTTCCGGCATGCAGCATTTCTTCACTGACATTAGGCAAAACACTAAGCAAGCTAAAAATAAGCAGTGGCATGAGTAGCACTTTCATACCGACCAAAAGTGCACTTTGCAGGTTTAAGGCTTTAATTCCCATGCCGACCAAACTGCCACCAATTGCAAATAATGCCAGAGGCGACGCCGTTTTTCCAAGCAACTCCAATGATTGATTCAGAAGTGCCGGAAGTCTTAAATCGAGCAAAATACAGCTCATTCCCAAAATAATTGCAATAATGACTGGGTTTTTGAGTAGGCTTTTTGCCGTTTTGATCACCAATGGAAAAATCGCCTGTTTTTCTTGCATCCCCGCTTCAGCCAAGGCCAATACCAAAGCCAGAATCAATAGATTTTCTAAAATCAGGGTAAGCGAAATATAGATGGCAGCATGCGAACCGATCAGCATGGTCAAAACAGCGGTACCAATAAACCCGGTATTTGACATTGAAGCCCCCATGGCCATCACTGCCGTCGGGGTGAGCGAATAAGTAAAAAAGTAACGATAAAAACAAAAAGCCAAGGCAAAAATTACCAAGGAACCACCGCCATAGGCTAAAAAATAAGACGGATGCCAGATGTCGTTTAAGGTTTTGTTCGATAGCGCAAATAACAAAAATGCAGGTAGGGCGATTTTGATAATAAACGCACTAAGTGCCTTGATTTGCTCAGGCGTAATCAGGCGAATGGAGACGCTGATATAGCCTGCAAGTAATAGCAGAAAAATCGGAACAATGACCTGAACAACCACGACGGGATTCCTTGCGTTAAAAACTAAAAAAAGACGCAATTGAATTGCGTCTTTTCAAATGATTAATGTTGAAACGGTTTAAAAAGCTGCTTAAGACCATGCGGTTGACAACGCAGATACTGTGGTGAGATTTCAATCTCGGCACCTAAGGCTGCCGCTGCATGCCATGGCCAGCGTGGATCGTACTGAATGGCACGGGCAAGTGCTATGGCATCGGCTTCGGCATTTTGTAAAATGGCTTCGGCCTGATCTGGCTCGGTAATCAAGCCCACCGCAATCACTGGAATTGCAACTTTTTGCTTAATTTGCGCTGCAAAAGGAACCTGATAATTGGCGCCTACATTAATCTGTTGCATACGGTGTAAACCACCGCTCGAAACGTGAATATAAGCTGCGCCTAATTGCTCAAGCGCCTCTGACAAACCGACACTGGATTCGATATCCCAGCTCTCGGTAGACATCCAGTCGGTTGCGGAAATGCGCACACCCACCGGATATCCTTCAGGTACCGCCGCCTTGACGGCCTGAAGCACCTCGAGTGTCAGACGGATACGGTTTTCAAATGAACCACCGTATTCATCATCTCGTAAATTAGACAATGGCGACATAAACTGGTGCAACAGATACCCATGTGCTGCATGCAGCTCAATCAAATCAAATCCCGCTTCCACCGCACGATGTGCAGCAGCCACAAAATCGTCTTTGATCTGCTGGATTTGCTCGAGTGAAAGAGCTTGTGGCGGCGCATCGTGCTCACCAAAACCAATACTGCTCGGTGCAACCGTTTGCCAACCGTGCGGATCGTTTTCAGGGATTTGACCACGCCCTTGCCAAGGCTTGTCTGTCGAGGCCTTACGGCCAGCATGCGCCAACTGAATGGCAAACGGCATCGGCGAAAGTTGTTTGACTTTGCTCAGTAAGGTTTTGATCTGATCACGCTGCTCATCATTCCAAAGCCCCAGATCGGCATAACTGATTCGTCCTTCGGGCTGTACCGCCGTGGCTTCGATAATGCATAAACCGGCGCCCGATAGCGCATAGTTTGCCCATTGCTGCTCGTGCCAATAGGTCACTTCACCCTGATCGGTTGCAGAGTACTGACACATCGGTGCAATCACGATTTTGTTGCTCAGACTCAATCTTTCAAACTGAATTGCTTCAAATAACTTCGCCATTTTAGTGCTTACTCTCTCAGATTAGAACTGTTTGACTACGCGGATGCCCGCACTCCAGTTACGTCCGTCGGCAGGTTCAAAGTAGCGCCCATTGCCATCGTTTACAATCACAGAGCCGACATAATCTTTGTCGAGTAAATTGTCCACTCGTCCAAATACATTGACCTTCCATGCTTGCATATTCCACACGTAACCTGCATAGGCTGCCATAACGGTGTAGCTTGGTGCTGTATCAGAATTTTTATCATCGACATAAATTTTGTCGTTGTACTGTGCATCGAGCCCTGCATAGAAGCCCGTTTGAGGCTTCCACGTGATTCCCACATAGCCCTGATTTTTTGCAATACCCGGAATTTTATTGCCTGATGTAATGGCAGCGACGCTTCCACGTGCTGGTACATCGGCATCAAAAGTCGCATCGAGATAACCATAACTGGCTGTAGCCACCAGATCACGCCAGAGGGCTTTATTCCACGTCAGCTCAATCCCCTCACGTAAGGTTTTATCGGCATTGCGAAAGGTTGCACGGCCGTTGATACTGCCTGCCGAGACAATATCATCCTTGGTTTTGGTTTGAAATGCAGCCAAAGTAAAATCACCCAGTCTATTTTGCGATTTTAGCCCTGCTTCATAGGTATCGCTGGTCGATACATTTAAATCAAAGTTAAATCCACCCAAGCCATCCGGGCGATACGCCATCTCGGTAAAGGTAGGTGTTTCAAAGCCTTTAGCATAACTGACATAAGCCAGTAGTTCAGGCTGAATTTGCCAGCTTAAGGCGGCAGACGGCAATACTTTCGAATATTCCGTTTTGCCACTGTCATCGCCGTTGACACCTACAATATATTGATCATCTGATTTGTAGTGAACGTTGCTATAACGCAGCCCTGTATCGAGGCGCCAAGTCGGTAAAAACTGCCATGAGGCTTGTAAATATGGGTCGATATTCCAGAGCGTATTGTCTTCATCACGGCGTAACTTTCCTTTTACCCCGTAACTTGGTTGATTATTGACCGTGATATAGTTTTCATAACCTTTACGGTCTTCATCCATAAAATCCAGCGCCACACCCGCACTCAGCGTGGTGTGAGGAAGCAATTCTTTTCCGGTCCAGCGAAGGTCTGCACCGTAATAGTTTCGGTCAAAATCAATTACACCACCAGCATGTCGCGGGTTGTTTTGCGCAGACTGAGGAATCGACTGGTATTGCGTGACTTGACGGTTCCCCAGATATCCCATCATATACAATTCATTTTGATCGTTGAGGGGTTTGGTCCACGTGAGGCCGGTTTGGGTTTGCTCAATCTCTTTACGCACATCATAAAGATTATTGGCATCATTAACCTGTTTTGGATTGGCTTTCCACTGCTCACGTGTCAGACCTTGCGGATCATCGGCATTGATTTTGACATAATTGGTGATCCAGTTAATTTTTGAACCATCATCTAGATTCCAAGTCAGTTTGGCGTTGTTCAATACTTTTCGGGCTGCGCTGTGGTCACGATAACCGTCTGTGTCGAAGTAAGATGAACTGATTACATAACTCGGTTCGTTCGGCGCTTTAGCACCACCTTGCAAAATAATGCCACTACGGCCTTTATCGTGACTGCCACCAGAATATCCCAGCTCAATCGAATCTTTGCCCTGACCTTCTTTGGTGGTGGTTAAAATGGTGCCACCTGAAGAATTTCCATATAAAGATGAAAATGGTCCAGTGAGTACTTCAACGTGATCCAGACTGCTTAAATCGATATTGGAAGTTTGCCCCTGACCATCTGGCATAGTGGCCGGAATACCATCAACATATAAACGAATGCCGCGCACACCAAAAGTTGAGCGTGCACCAAAGCCTCGCATTGAGAGCTGCAAATCTTGTGCATAATTTTCACGATTATTAATTTGCAGGCTTGGAATCCCTTTCACCACTTCGGTGAGATTCACTTGTGCAGATTGCTGCTGCGCTGGTGCATCGACACGAAAAATAGATGCAGGTGTTTGCAAATATGTGGTGCCAGTACGGGTGGCTTCAACCTGAATGACTGGGAGTGTCAGCGGGTTGTCTGCGGTATCTTGTGCCCAAACAGAGCCCGTCGCCCCTAAACCTGTTGCTAAAAATATGCAGTGAGAAAGCGCATTGAATCGTAAAAAACGCATTCATTTATCCTTATCTTGAAATCTTTACCCAAAAAGAAAAGTTTTAAAAGCCCAACGAATGTCTGACTATCATATCGATAAAAAACGATTTTATCGATGTCTGATCAGATCTTTATGTAAATACGCCACATTTTGACGTCTATAAAAAATCAGCCTATCTTTAACAGGCTCGTAGCATGCGTCCTGCCCTTTACAAGTGACAAGATCGTCCCCATATTAACATCGGTTTGATAAGTTGAGCTGATAATGCCTGAATTACCTGAAGTCGAAACGACAAAAACCAGTTTACTCCCCCTGTTACATCATCGCGTCCAGTCTGTGACAGTACGTGATTCCAGATTACGCTGGGCAATTCCAGACGATATTTCACGTTTGGTGGGTCAAGAACTTCGTGCGCTCAAGCGTCGTTCGAAATATATCTTGGCTGAGTTTGAAACCGATCAGATGCTCTGGCACTTAGGGATGTCAGGCAGTTTTCGGCTGTGTACGGCTCAAGATGAACTGCGCAAACACGATCACCTGATTTTAACTTTCGATGATGGCACCGAGTTGCGTTATCACGATCCACGGCGTTTTGGCTGTATTTTGTGGCTCAATGATGAATATCAGAAAAAGCTGATTGATACCCTTGGGCCAGAGCCGCTCAGCGATGCATTTAACGCAGACTATTTATATGAAAAGCTTCGCACCAAACAAGTCGGCATAAAAATTGCAATCATGGATAATCATGTGGTGGTGGGTGTAGGCAATATCTATGCAACCGAAAGCCTGTTTAATCTGGGCATTCATCCGGCACAGCCAGCCAATACCTTATCGAGTGAGCAAATCGCTGGCTTGGTGGTTGAAATTAAACGTATTTTGAGTCATGCGATTCAACTGGGTGGCTCTACACTACGTGACTATACCAATGCCATGGGTGAAAACGGTTATTTTCAGCAAACGCTGCTGGCCTATGGCCGTGCAGGCGAAATGTGTGTGAACTGTGAGACCACATTAGAAAACATAAAGCTTGGACAACGTGCCAGTGTATTTTGTCCCCAGTGTCAGCCGTTAAAGCTAAACAGTACTGCCCCGAAACGACGCAAGAGAGGTTAATTCATGCAAACAGCAATTGTGCGACATATTTTAGTGAAGGACAAAGATCTTGCAGAGCAACTGAAAAAGAAAATTCAGCAAGGTGCAGACTTTCATCACATTGCCAAGCAATACTCGACCTGTAATTCGGCCAAACGCGGCGGAGAGCTCGGCGAAGTCAAAAAGGGTCAGTTAGTTCCAGTAATAGACAAACTGGTATTTAGCGCCGCCGAACGCATTTTGCATGGCCCAATAAAAAGTCAGTTTGGTTTTCATTTGCTGGAAATCAAATTTAGAACTGATTTTCGTTAAACACTGCAACTCGGCCACGTGGTACATATCCGTCATCGTGGCCTTGTTATAATCTGTCAATGTGCAGATTTACGCGCGTTTTGATTCATCTGATAGGTCCATGCCTCCAGTTTTTCTCCAGTTTCCAATTGAATCTCGACCTGAACACGCTCATATTGAAAGCCCTCAAATTCGTCTAACCTATCCCAATGCTGGTCTAGCTCATCACTGCTAAACAAAAAACCTGCTACCTGAGGTGCGCCCGAATCCAGAACAATCGCAGGCAAGCCTTGATCTGGCCCCCAATCCAAGGTATGAATCACGCCGCGAACATAAGCCTTTTGCCAGACTCCATCTATATTGGCCATAATGTGTGCGTTTTCTCGGTTTGGGCACAAGGTGCCATAAGCAAAAAGTCTGTTCACTGCCAAAATATCCTCTGGATTTCAAATGATGTGCACGAATCGTTATTTTCTCAAATTCATAAGAAAAATTCATGCCAAATAAAATTGGTACATAAAAAACGGCACTGTTTGTGCCGTTTTTCAAACAGGATGTTGAATTTAAGCTTCTGGGCGCTTTCTTAACTCGTCACGAATTTCGCGCAGTAACGCAATATCTTCTGGTGTCGGTGCTGGTGCAGCAGGCGCAGCCTCTTGTTTACGGCGCATACGGTTGATGAGTTTCACCATTAAAAATACAACCCACGCCAAAATCAGGAAGTTGATCAAAATGGTAATAAAATTACCATAGGTGAGCACGTTCACCCCCGCTTTTTGCAAGGCATCTAAAGATTGCAGATTGTCAGGATTGTTCCCGAGTACAATAAACTTCTGGGTGAAGTCGACGCCTCCTCCGGTAATCAATGTGATTAACGGCATGATCACGTCTTTTACCAAAGAATCGACAATCTTACCAAATGCACCACCAATAATGACCCCGACGGCCAGATCAATCATATTGCCCTTAACAGCAAATTCCTTAAATTCTTGAATAATACTCATGAAAAATCTCCAGACAGCACTTGAGTGCTGCGTTGTTTTTTAATGACATTCTTAAAATGAATGCAGCTTTTATGTCAGTTATGGATTTTAATTTACTGTTTTTTACTTCAAAAACAAAAGTTATTTCACATTTCAACTACATAAAACGTTTTTAGCACCGCGTTTTAAACATAAAAAAACTGCCAGACGAGCTGGCAGTTTCTTGCTTGTATCGAGCCGGAGCCGATTACGCGCGGTTACGTTTACGTTCGTTTTCAGTCAAGTAACGCTTACGGATACGAATTGACTTCGGTGTTACTTCAACTAGCTCGTCATCTTCAATGAATTCAAGCGCTTGTTCAAGCGTGTATTCAATTGCAGGTGTAAGTGTCAATGCATCATCTGTACCAGACGCACGTACGTTGGTTAACTGTTTCGCTTTGGTTGGGTTAACCACCATGTCGTCAGAACGTGAGTTGATACCCACGATCATGCCTTCATACACTTCAAGCTGTGGCTTAGCAAACAAACGACCACGGTCTTGCAAGCTGAACAATGCATAGCCCAAGCAAGTTCCCTGAACCATAGAAATCAATACACCGTTTTGACGCTTCGCAACAGTACCTTGTTTCACAGGACCATAATGAGAGAAGCTTGACGTCATGATTCCTGTACCAGAGGTCATGGTCAAGAATTCAGAACGGAAACCAATCAAACCACGTGATGGAACAGTTGCTTCAATACGGATACGGCCTTTACCGTCAACTTCCATATTGGTCATTTCGCCTTTACGATGGCCCATTTGTTCCATCACAGCGCCTTGATGCTGTTCTTCTACGTCAAACGTTACGTTTTCGTAAGGTTCTTGTTTTTCGCCATCAATTTCTTTGATGATTACTTGCGGACGCGATACGCCCAACTCGAAACCTTCACGACGCATGTTTTCAATTAAAACTGAAAGGTGAAGTTCACCACGGCCAGATACTTTGAAACGGTCTGGACTGTCTGTATCTTCTACACGAAGTGCAACGTTGTGAATCAATTCGCGGTCAAGACGTTCACGAATGTTACGTGAAGTCACGAACTTACCTTCTTTACCAGCAAACGGTGAGTTGTTGACTTGGAAAGTCATCGATACGGTTGGTTCATCAACAGACAATGGTGGAAGCGCTTCAACATTTTTCTGATCACAAATGGTGTCTGAAATGTTGAGTGCATCAATACCGGTAATACATACGATGTCACCTGCAGATGCAGAATCTACATCGACACGCTCAAGACCATGGTAACCCATGATTTTTAAGATACGACCGTTACGTGTGTTGCCTTCTTTATCAATCACAGTAACAGGTGTGTTGGTTTTTACTGAACCGCGCTGAATACGGCCAACACCAATTACACCTACGAAGCTGTTGTAGTCGAGTGATGAAATTTGCATTTGGAACGGACCATCAACATCAACTGCTGGTGGTTCAACGATGTCTACAATCGTTTCAAACAACGGCGTCATGTCTTCAGCCAATTCTTCTGGTGAAGGACCTGCAACACCGCGAAGACCAGATGCATAAACAATTGGGAAGTCCAACTGCTCATCAGTTGCACCCAAGTTATCAAACAAGTCAAATACTTGATCGATCACCCAGTCACAACGTGCGCTTGGCTTGTCGACTTTGTTGATAATCACGATTGGCTTCAAACCACGTGCAAACGCTTTTTGAGTGACAAAACGCGTTTGTGGCATTGGGCCTTCTTGAGAGTCAACAAGCAACAATACGCAGTCAACCATCGACATTACACGTTCAACTTCGCCACCGAAGTCGGCGTGTCCCGGTGTGTCTACGATGTTAATACGGTATTCGGTGTCGGTACGTTTGTCGAGCCACTTGATTGCTGTGTTTTTTGCAAGAATGGTAATACCACGCTCGCTCTCAAGCGCATTCGAGTCCATGACACGCTCAATCTCACCCGCGCGATCGCCAAGTGCACCTGATTGTTGAAGAAGTTTATCGACAAGGGTCGTTTTCCCGTGGTCGACGTGTGCAATAATTGCAATATTGCGGAGATTTTTGATATCTGACATGAAAATTCGATAAGCCTAAAACTTGAGGGCAAATTATACAGAAAAATGCTACATAAAAGTAGTGACAGTTTATTGACATAGCCGCGTTTTTTTCACCTCTTGTCTATTATCTTTTATTATTTCCCTCATCTCGATTAGAATACCGCCACCTTGTCGTAGCTGACCGATGATTTTACATGTCTGATTCTTGCAATTTTCCCTCTAAAAACAACGATCAACTCGACCTTGTGTATGGTTTGAATGATCGGCCTGCACCGTTTGTCTCATTCTTGGCAGCTTTGCAACATTTACTCGCAATTATTGTTCCGATTGTGACACCAGGCTTGCTGATTTGTCTGGCATTGGGGGTTTCACGTGAAGAAACCAACATGATCTTGTCGATGTCATTGGTAATTTCTGGCGTTGCCACATTTTTACAATGTAAAAAAGTCGGCCCTTTAGGGGCTGGTCTTTTGATCGTGCAAGGTACCAGTTTTAACTTTATTGGCCCCATTATTGGGATTGGTAGCGCTATGGTGGCGGCCGGTACGCCTGTCAATCAAGTCATGGCTGCTATTTTTGGTGTGGTGATTGCCGGCTCATTTATTGAAATGGGTGTGTCGCGTATTTTACCTTGGATCAAAACCCTGATTACACCGCTGGTGACTGGTATTGTGGTGTTACTGATCGGACTCACTTTAATCAAAGAAGGCCTCATCAGTATGGGCGGTGGTTATCAGGCCATGCAAGATCAGACCTTTGCCAGCAGCGATAACCTCATTATGTCATGCACGGTGTTGGCAATTATTATTCTTCTCAATCGTATTCAGGTGATCTGGATCAAGAGTTCTGCCATTCTGATTGCTTTAATTGTGGGATATATTCTTGCGGGTTTTATGGGTCATTTAAATTTTTCAGGTTTAAATGAAACACCATTGGTTCAGATTCCCACGCCTATGCATTTTGGGCTAAGCTTTTCATGGAGTCTGTTTATTCCAATGGCGTTTATTTATCTGGTGACTTCACTTGAAGCGATCGGAGACATTACCGCAACCAGTAAAATTTCAAATCAGGCGGTCAATGGCCCACAGTGGATGCAACGAATTAAAGGTGGCGTACTGGTTAATGGCGCCAACTCGCTACTGGCGGGTCTGTTTAATACCTTTCCAAGCTCAGTATTTGCACAAAACAACGGCGTGATTCAGCTCACGGGTGTGGCCAGCCGCCATGTTGGGATTTGGATTGCGGTACTGCTGATTTTACTTGGACTGTTCCCTGCTGTTGCGGGCATTATTCAAGCCGTACCGCAAGCGGTTTTGGGTGGAGCTGTTATGGTCATGTTTGGTGCGGTGGCAGCATCAGGTATTAATATTTTATCTGGTATTCATTTAGATCGACGTGCCCTACTGATTATTGCCATTTCACTGGCACTGGGTTTAGGTGTTGCACAAGTACCGCAAATTCTGGAACACTTACCCGAATTGTTTAAAAATATTTTTAGTTCAGGCGTGGCCACTGGTGGGCTTGCAGCACTGATCCTAAATATTGTTTTGCCTGAACATAAACAATAATTTAGATCGTATTTACATTTTGCCCAGTGAAAACTGGGCTTTGTTCTTCATGAGAGATTAAGATGGATCCACGCAGTGAAGTGGTACTTCGACAGCATCAATATTTTTCTGGCACGGTGCTATTGATCAATCCGCCTGCCGATGGCTTATGCCATGAACTGAATCAGCACGCACAAGCGTCTGTTTGGACGTGGAATTTTGCCGATCATCAATATTTTGAACAGCAATCAATTGTGACCAGTTTTGGTGTACATTTTCCGTCGGTTACACCCGATCAGGTGATTATTTTTGTTCCCAAATCTAAAGAACTACTGCGCTATATTTTGCACGTGGTGGTCAGTCACCTCACTCAAGGCCAGTCTATTTTTTTGGTCGGTGAAAAAAAAGGGGGCGTAGAACGTGCTGCCAAACAGTTACTCGATTATGGCAAGACCATAAAACTGGACAGTGCACGACATTGCCAGCTTTGGCAGACTAAAATAGACACAACCGAGCAGTTGCGACCTCTTGAACAGTGGGTACAACAGTACACGGTTGAAGTTGCACAAAATAGTCTCACGGTCTGTGCGTTACCAGGTGTATTTAGTCAGCGTCAGCTTGATGTCGGAACAGCCGTACTTTTACCTTATCTTGAACAGATAAAATCGGGTAAACTTGCCGACTTCGGATGTGGTGCAGGCGTATTAAGTGCATCTTTAGCGCAGTTAAATCCGCAAAACAAGATTTACGCGATGGATGTGGATGCATTCGCACTGTGTTCTACAGAGATGACATTTCGTCTAAATGGGCTCAATCCGGATCAGTTACAGCTTTGTGCGGTAACGGGCATTCATAATGCACCATCGGATTTGGATGCTATTGTAAGTAATCCACCTTTTCACCAAGGGATTCATACCGACTATGCCGCCAGTGAGGGTCTGTGTACAACAGCCAAAAAACACTTAAAGGCAAACGGTGAATTGTGGATCGTGGCGAATCGTTTTTTAAATTATCCCGTTTTGATTGAACAAGCCTTTGGCCAATGTCAAATAAAAGCAGATCAACAAGGCTTCAAGGTGCTTTATGCCAAAGCAACTTTAGGAAAGTAAGGAATTTTCATGAGCGAAACGACTCAACCTGATCAGCTCCAGCGTAAGCTAGGTGCTCGTCATTTAAATATGATTGCCATTGGTGGCTCAATTGGCACAGGTTTATTCCTTGCATCCGGCTCGACTATTGCCAATGCGGGACCTGGCGGTGCCCTGCTGGCCTACGTGCTCATCGGCGTCATGATTTACTTTTTGATGACCAGTCTAGGCGAACTGGCAACGCATAATCCAACCTCGGGCGCTTTCTTTACCTATGGTAACCGCTATGTAGAAGAAGGCTTCGGTTTCGCGCTGGGCTGGAACTACTGGTATAACTGGGCCATTACCGTAGCTTTTGAGCTGGTGGCAGTACAGTTGATTATGAAATTCTGGTTCCCCGACATTCCAGGATTTTACTGGAGTGCTATTTTCTTGGTGGTGATTTTTGCCATCAATGCCATGACCGTTAAGGGTTTTGGTGAAAGTGAATTCTGGTTTTCAATGGTCAAAGTGGTCGCAATTATTGCCTTTATCATTATTGGGATGGCCATGATTATTAAAATCATGCTGACACCCAATATAGCCACTTTTGGCAACTGGACATACAAAGATGCGCCTTTCGTGGGCGGCTTGCAGGCGATGATTGGTGTGGCCATGATTGCTGGATTTTCATTTCAGGGAACTGAGATGGTCGGCGTTGCGGCAGGTGAATCTAAAGATCCAAAACGTACTATTCCACTTGCAATCAAACAGATTTTCTGGCGAATTCTACTGTTTTATGTGGTCTGTATTTTTATCATTGGCACATTGGTCAGCTACGACGATCCACGTCTGCTTCAAGCTGCGCATAGCTCAGATATTGCATTATCACCTTTTACCTTACTCTATGAAAAAGCAGGATTTGCCTTTGCTGCAAGTCTAATGAATGCAGTGATTTTAACTGCAATTCTTTCGGCTGGAAATTCGGGTATGTACTCCTCTACCCGCATGCTGTGGGATATGGCCAAAGAAGGCCGTGCGCCAAAATGGTTTGCTCGACTTGACCGTCGTGGCGTGCCAATGAATGCACTTTATGCCACTACAGCCATTGCAGCTTTGTGTTTCCTAACCACATTTATTGGACAACAGGAAGTCTTTAACTGGTTACTCAACATGTCAGGCATGTGTGGCTTCATTGTTTGGCTGGGTATTGCGATTTCACATTATCGTTTCCGTAAAGGCTATGTTGCACAAGGTTATAAACTTGAAGATTTAGCCTATCGAGCCAAATTTTTTCCATTTGCACCGTGGTTTGCTTTTATTTTATGTTCGATTATTATTTTAGGACAAAACTATCAAGCCCTGCTGGGTGGCAAAATCGACTGGATGGGATTACTCTCAACGTATATTAGTATCCCATTGTTTTTGGCAATCTGGTTAGGCTACAAATGGAAATACAAAACTAAATTGGTGACTTACCAAGAGATGAATGTCAAAGCGGATAAAGATCTGTAATGCTAGTCACTTAACACAGCTAGACAACAACTCGATTATCCGTCACACTGTCAATGAAACCCAGCAATCGCTGGGTTTTTTATCCTTTGTACGAGGTATTAGTCACTTACACAAATCTTTAATTTCCAATAGGAAGCATGATGAAACTCAAAGCTGCATCTAAAATTCAGGCTAGAAATAAAGTCGCATTATCACCACTGCTTCAAAAAGGCGGCCTACATGAAACTGAACAACCGCGCACACAGCATCGCCGTGATCGTAAACAAAGCAAACAATGGCTAAAACACGGGCATTACAACGAATTTTAAGGTGAATACTATGAATTATTTAATTTCAATCAGACAAAAAAAAGCAGCTCCGAAGAGCTGCTTTTTTATTTGATCAAACTCAGATTATTGAGCTTGTTGACCAGGCTGAACAGTTACTGTACGGCTACCAGTGATCGTAGCGAATACACGACGGTTCATTGCACGGCCTTCTTTCGTGCTGTTGTCAGCAATCGGTTGATCCCAAGCAAAACCTTGCGTTGTCAAACGAGCTGGATCGATGTTGTATTCGTTAACAAGTGAAGACTTCACAGAGTTTGCACGAGCCAAAGACAAACGTTCGTTCAACTTACGTGGACCAGTGTTGTCTGTGTGACCATCGATACGAGCAGTTGCGTTTGGATATTCAACCAATTTCTCAGCAACTTTCGCGATTTCTGGCTTGTATTGATCTTTGATGTTTGATTTGTTTGTATCAAAGAATACACGAAGTTCCATGTTAAGATCTTCAGTCAACTCTTGTGGTTGAGGTTGAACTGGAGTTGGCTCAACTGGAGCAACTTCTACTACAGGCGCAGCAGGCTTCAAGTGACCGCCAAGAACAACGTTCAAACCAGCAAGTGCTGTATAGTTCCAGAAGTCTTCATCGATGTTGTAAGTTGCACGCGCTTCAGTACGAAGAGACAATGCATCGTTCAAACGCCAGAACGCACCAACACCTGCATTACCCAAAGTACCTTCTTCAGTTGTACCGCGCGCACCGCGTGGAACACCGTCAAAATCATACTTGTAGTGACCAGCACCTAGTAATACGTATGGCTTGATTTTGCTGTCATAGTTTTTGGTGATCAAATCAGAAGTAACGTAGAAGTTACCGTTGATTTGTTGTTGTTTGTATTCAGCACCTGCTAGAGCACCGTCTACATCACCTTTAACTTGGTTATATTCAGCTTCGAAACCTAACCATGGAGTTAATTCAACACCAAGTGCTGCACCAACAAACAAGTCGTCTTGAAGCTCAGGACCATTCGTTAGGTCACCTTTGTTTCCGCCGTTGTTGTGTTGAGAGTCTTGGAATGTGTAACCAAGTAATAATGGAGTTACTGTAACACCAGCATTAGCAGCAGCTAGTGGAGCAGCAACAAGCATAGTAGCAAGTGCAATACGACTCAATTTCATGGATATCCTCCAGAGATAACAAATTGTTTGTTGTTCAAGCTCAGCCTAAAATTTATTTGGCTTCCTGAGATAAGCTATTTTTGTACCCCAGTTTTATTTTTAAGCTACTCACGTTGAATCATACAAACACTTAAACTGATTTCCAAGTGCTTGATAACTTTAATCAAGTAAATTATTGACAAAATTACTTACAATTTCCGTTGTAATTCGGTAACTTTTTACTCAATTTATTTCTGTGAATAACCAACTCTTCACGCTTTCTTTATTTTAACAGCATTAAAACGCTTAGGTAATAAATATTTCAATTCGTTTATTTTTGCAACACGCTTAAGGTAATCAACTGTTAAAAAAAGAAAAAAACTACAAATGATGGACATTCCTTTACTATGAATAACAATTTTTTAGGTTTTAGTTTAATTGAATTTACCGTTACCCTCACGGTTTTAAGCATTTTAATTGGTGTCGGAGTACCGACTTATCAGCATGTTATGGCGACTCAGGAAGCCAACCACATTCCAAGAACACTCACAATTCACATACAAAAAGCAAAGTCCGATGCGGTGCTGTATCGTCATAACGTTGTGCTCTGCCCGAGTATAGACAAGCAAACCTGTAGCGATGACTGGAGCAAGGGCTTTATTGTATTTTTAGATCAAAACCGTAACCGGCAGCGAGATCTCAATGAAGATCTGCTATCGAGTACAGACTGGAATACCCGTTATGGCATGCTGTCATGGAAAGGCACTTTGCAATCTAACCATTTGATGTTTCGGGCCGCAAGTGGCTTGCCAATCGGATCAAATGGAAGCTTTTATTATTGTTCGCAAAAAGTCAGTCATAAACGTCTGGTGATCAGCCGCATGGGGCACTTTCGTGTCGAAACCCTTGCCGATTGCCCAACATGAGAACTGGACAGTCTAGCTATCCGATGTATGCACAAGCAGTATCAGCTTAAATTTTGACTATACTGCTGTCACGATCAAATACAACCGCATAATAACGAACTTGGAGTAAATAACATGACAGACGTCGTGATTGTCAATGGTGCACGTACCGCTATGGGCGGTTTTCAAGGTGCTTTATCTTCAGTTTCTGCGCCAGAGTTGGGTGCTGTAACCATTAAAGAAGCGATTCACCGTGCTGGTTTAGCGCCTCACGATGTTGATGAAGTCATTTTAGGCTGCGTACTCCCAGCTGGTCTTAAACAAGGGCCTGCGCGCCAAGCCATGCGTCAAGCAGGTTTACCCGATCAAACGGGTGCTGTGACCATTAACAAACTTTGTGGTTCAGGCATGAAAGCCGTGATGCAGGCCACCGATGCGATCAAAGCGGGAAGCGCGCAGATTGTAGTAGCCGGTGGTATGGAATCAATGAGCAATGCACCTTACATACTCAGTAAAGCTCGCGCTGGTTATCGTATGGGGCACGGCGAAGTAAAAGATCATATGTTTTTAGATGGTTTGGAAGATGCCGAAACTGGCCGGCTCATGGGTTCTTTTGCTCAAGATATGGCCAGCCAGCGTCACTACACACGTCAACAAATGGATGATTTCGCAATTCGTTCGCTTCAACGTGCACAAACCGCTATTCAGGCTGGATATTTTAAGGATGAAATTGTACCTGTCACGGTCACTTCGCGTAAAGGCGATGTTGTGGTCGAACAAGACGAGCAACCCCTGAACGCCAAACTTGATAAGATTCCGAGTTTAAAGCCTGCTTTTGCCAAAGATGGCACCATTACCGCTGCCAATTCGAGCTCAATTTCAGATGGCGCTTCGGCTCTAGTTTTATGCTCACATGAGCTTGCTAAACAGCGCGGGCTTGAACCACTGGCCAAGATTGTTGCGACTGCTTCCAACTCTCAGCACCCTTCAGAGTTTACCATTGCCCCTGTAGGTGCGATTGCAAAAGTTTTAGACAAGGCTGGATGGCAAGCAGATGAAGTCGATTTATGGGAAATTAACGAAGCCTTTGCAATGGTGACCATGTGTGCGATTGATGATTTCAAACTGGACACCGAAAAAGTGAATATCCACGGTGGTGCATGTGCGCTCGGCCATCCTGTAGGCTCTACCGGTTCACGAATTATTCTGACGCTGATTCATGCACTGAAACGTACCGGAGGACGCAAAGGTATTGCTGCCTTGTGTATTGGCGGTGGTGAAGCGACCGCGGTGGCCATTGAACTGCTCTGAAACACTAAAAATCTATAGATGATGACTCCCGCCTCAGCGGGAGTTTTTTTGTATTTTCCGATAAAAAATACTGTTTTTTGCTCAAAAGAGACTAAATTAAAAACATTATTATCATCGTTTAGGATCACGCCGATGCAGCTTAATCACTATCTCAACTTTGCTGGTGAAACCGAAGCCGCGTTTATCTTTTATCAATCGGTATTTGGTGGTCATTTTGCACAACTCACTCGATACGGGGATATCCCCGCCGAAGACGGCCAGTCGCTTTCCGATCTGCAACGTCAACAGATTTTGCATGTCTCTTTACCCATCAATGCCTATACCGTGCTGATGGGATCTGATATCAATGAACAATTCTGTGCAGCAGACTCGCGCGGACTCAGCAAAGGCAATAATCACTATATTTCGATTAATCTGGATCACGATGAGACCGAGGCACGACGTCTTTTTAATTTACTCTCGGCAGGTGGGCACATCGAGACGCAACTACAGAAAACCTTTTGGGGTGCCCTTTATGGCGCCTTTACCGATCAGTTCGGGATAAAGTGGATGGTCAATTGCCAGCTTGAATCGGTTTAAATTACTTCATTCGGCTTAATGTGTAGACAGTTTCATAAGAACCAAACCCGAAACAATTAAGACAGCAGCGAGCATTCTCATGGCACTCACTGGCTCGTGCAATAGAAAAATCCCCAATACAAATGAGCCAATCGCACCGATTCCTGTCCAGACGGTATAGGCAGTACCAAGCGGTAGTGTACGCATTGAAATCGAGAGTAAAATAACGCTTAACAGCATAAAAATGATCGTTACAACGCTTGGTACAAGGCGCGTAAAGCCTTCAGAGAGCTTCATCGAGTACGCCCATATCACTTCAAAAAAACCAGCAAGAATCAGAATCAACCAAGCCATGCTTACATCCTTATTGAATAATCAGGTCGGCCTGATAATTTTCCCACTCTGGGGGAGGTCGTTCCTCCTCAACTTCAATACTTTAGTATAGGATAGGTCGTTAAAAAAGCAAAAGCCCACATTATTGTTACATAACAAAATCAATTACTGAATCACAAACGAGGTTTTTTTCTGAAACACTTTGCGGGAACGGTTGAGCAAGAACATCACCATGAGCACTGTCATCACAATATCCGGCCAATTCGAATTAAGTTGAAGGCACAGCAAACCCGCAATCACCACCGCAAGACTAAATACCACTTCATAAAAACTCAGTAATGTTTTCCAGTTTAAATCCAGTTCGGCCGCGTGGGTCTGTATCAATAACCACATATTCACCAGCATGGTAAGGAGCGCCAGTAACCCCACGAGCACCACCATTTGCGACATGGCGGATTGACGCATCACAATCTGTAAGGCCACACCAAACATCAACAACAGGCTTAAGCCCAATTGTAAATACACGCCTGCGCGGGTGAGTTTGTATAAGCCAACTTGTTTCTCCTGAATCGCAAAGAGCATCATGGCATAGATCATCACATCGCTCAGTAGAATCAACCCGAGCGCCATCAATGCGGTAGAAGAAGCTATCACTCCAGTGAGGAACGTCACGATCAGCATCACCAGATTAATACTAAGCAACCAGCTAATCATCTGATTACGCCGCTGCATATACGACCAGTCGATTGGCTCAGGGATATAATTGGTCTGGGTTTGCTGAAATACCAATTGAATTCCATTTTGATTTAAATGCGCTTCAATAGGCTGTACGGGGCCATCATGATAAATTGCCAAGTGATGGGTTTGCTGATCAAGCTCGACATAACCCACATGGTCTAAATTATTCAAGCACGTTCTAATTTGCTGCTGAGTCACGGGGGTGAGCTCAGGCAAATAATAAAAACTCATAAACTGACGGTTGAGATCGTCATCGACTGGAATATTCAATAATTCTTGAGACATCACAGTACATGGTGATTGAGTGTGCAGCGAATGCAGCAAAGCATCGGTAATCAGATTGGTTTGATACTGCTGTTTTAAATTCATTTATGCACCATGAGCATTACATCGGTGACCGCTGATACGTTGATCAGCGGCTTATTTCAAAAAACTTACATTAAAACTTAAACGTTACGCCCGCACCATACCACCACGCTCGATCTGAAACGGAAAAAAGTGCTGTGGGATGCTGCTTATAATGATATGCAACATCAATGAATGGCATCACTTTTTTGTTAATTTCATAGCGTGTTTGTAATCCGGTTTTCAGCTCGTTCAAACCGGTTTCAGCAGCTTCTGACGATTGATCCGAGATCACAATATCCGCTTTCAAATACGGTTTTATTACAATCTTCTGCGTCAGCAACACATCTCGTTCGGTTTCGACGCTTAAGCCAGTGTAGCCATGTGCGCCTATAAACAGCGAGAGATCCGTTTCAAAAAAGTATGGCGCCAGTCCATGTAGTGCAATCACGCCATCAAGTGTCTCATCTGCTAATTCCGATGCATCATCACGATACCTTAAGCCCGTTTGAATATCCCAAAAATCAGAGATCATCCGGCTATAGCGCATAGAAATATTACGTGAAGCAGATTCAGATTCTTCTTTCTCAAGTTCTGCCTTGAGATACAGCTTGTTTTCATCTGTTCCCCACCAACTCCGCAGTTCCGATTGTACTGCACCTTTGCCGTGGGTATTTACCATCCACTGAGTATCCACTTGTGTGGCCTGATACCACTGTCCGCCGTGCTGATCGCGATGATGTTGCGCTTCATCGGACTCCTGATATGCAAGATGTGTATCTTTTAGAGTGGTCGTTGGCATTGGCATGATAGCGTGAGAATGGGTATGCATCTGCTCATTTGAAGTTTGTGCAATTGTACCTGAACTGCCTAACGCCGCGCAGATACACAAGGTCATTTTAGTGATGCGCATGATGAGCTCCTTGTGATGACGTTTGTACAAGCTCCGCGACAGATGAAGCACTTGATGCTGTATCTGAGTTGTGATCGGTATGCGCAACAATCAGCTTATTCATCATGCCTGCCGACATATGGTAGAGCAAATGACAGTGAATGGCCCACTCGCCCACCTCATCTGCGGTTAAAAGTGCGCTCACAGCTTGCCCTGGAG
Source organism: Acinetobacter soli (assembly GCF_018139125.1). NCBI lineage: Bacteria > Pseudomonadati > Pseudomonadota > Gammaproteobacteria > Moraxellales > Moraxellaceae > Acinetobacter > Acinetobacter soli. The sequence continues at coordinate 3,229,457 of NZ_CP073241.1, read as the reverse complement.
GAACAATAATGGTGTGCTTGTTGGGAAGATTTTCAGGTGCTTGACCATTTTCAAGTTGTACAAACATGCCATGTAGGTGCATAGGATGCGCCATCATGCTCTCATTGATAAATTTCAGCCGAACACGCTCGCCATATTTGACCTGAAGCGGCTTGGCCTCTGAAAACTTTTGTCCATTCATCGTCCAGATATAACGCTCCATCGTACCGCCTAAACGAATTTCAATTTCTCGATCTGGAGCACGCAGATCTGTCTGTGGCGTGCGAGCACGTAAATCGGCGTAACTGAGGGCTTTCATACCCTTTGGTGTGGCGGCATTGGACCAGCCCTGAATACGGGTATCATCGTTTTGCATCATGTGCTGCATGTGTAAATCATGCTGCTGATCCATGGAGGCCATCGGCATCGAATCATTTTCAGTGGTATGCATGTCTGGTGCCTGCGCAGATGTACTCATGTGAGCGTGTCCCATGTCTTGCATGGTCAGTACAGTGCGAGGCCGTGCCACAGGTGCAGGAAAAGCTTTAAGATGAGTGGCATTTTTATTGATGAGTGATGCTAAAGCAAATCCGGTTCGGTCAATCGATTCGGCCTGAATCTGATAGGCATCGTGCTGAGGTTGTACTACGACATCATAGGTTTCGGCAGCACCGATTCTAAATTCATCTACCGATACAGGTTGAACAGGTTGACCATCGGCAGCCACGACCGTCATCTTTAAATTGGGAATCCGTACATCAAAAAATGACATTGCTGCAGCATTGATAAAACGCAATCGAATACGTTCGCCTGGCAGAAATTGGCCGGTCCAGTTTTGGTCTGGTGCTTTGCCATTGACCAGAAAAGTATAACCACTCACATCGGACAAATCCGTTTTCAGCATACGCATCTGATTCCACATTTTGCGATCTTGCCACGTGGCTTTCACGCCTTCATGCTTCACCTGTTGCCACACATCCGACCATGTTTCACGGCGGTTTTGATAATACTCTGCATCTTTCTTCAGATTTTTTAAAATCTGATCACCACGAGTCGGATGTGAATCTGAAAGCATTACCACATAGTCACGCTGCACAGGAGGCGCTGCATCTTGATGCTGGCTTGGCTTTGGATAAATAATCAATGGCCCATAGAGTCCGTCTTGCTCTTGCCCCTTACTATGAGCGTGATACCAATAGGTGCCATTTTGACGAACACGGAAACGGTAGACGAAATCACCATTCGGACGAATCCCTTGAAATCCGTTGAATCCCGGCACGCCGTCCATCAAGCCGGGTAATAATAATCCATGCCAATGCAGTGCGGTTTGTTCTTTCTTTAAGTTATTGTGTACATGGATGACGGCCTCATCGCCTTCGTTAAATTCCAGCAACGGCGCTGGAAACTGCCCGTTTACCGTGATTTTACTGACTGATTTTCCATTGAGATTGATGTTGTGTTGATCAATCGTCAGATGATAGGTTTTTACCACTGCACTGGCCGCGCTGGACAGCACCAGACACATTGCAGCAAACCATAGGGTTGGCAATTTTAATTTCATGACTAACCTCAAAATTTAAAAAACATTAAACGTGAAACGTTAAAGATCTAAATCGAGATTAGGCTCTAGGAGGACGTAAAATATCTGTGAGATAGCCACTCTCAGTATTTGAGCTATAGTCTATGGCTGTACTCGACACCAGCGTGTACGATGTCGGCAAGGCGATTATGGGGATTTCGCCCAACATGACACAACTGATCATCTGACAATGTAATGGTGTACATTTTTGGCAGTCTGCAAAGAATTGACTGGAATGATCATTGATACTGGCACAGTCTGATGCGACAGATTTTTCTGTTGCCTGTGTGGCATGGCTATGTTTCATCACTGATTGATGACAATCAGACATGACACCTTGATCATGCGTCGAATGATTTAAATGTTGCAGCGACATGTCTTGGTTTGAAGGTGATGCGTGTTGTAGCGTTGTCGATGCCATGACAAAGCTGCTCCAGCTCATGAAGATCATCATGAGCCACACCAACCAGCGATATCGACGAAAACGCACGTTCAAACCCAGCGCTCCAAAAAAAAATAGTGATGTCTTTGCTATTACACACCCTTATCTAGCATAGCCAAATTCGTGCACAGGCTCAATCCTCATTTATATCGCTCAGTTTATAATTGTGCGTATTGCTAGAAGTTTGAGCACTCACTTTAACAACATTTCAACCCAAAAATAAAATGTTATTCGAAACGTTCACTCGTAAAAAAGCACGCATATTGCGTGCTTTTTAAACCAAAACCGATGCGTAAATAAGCAATTGTTTTATGACTGATTATTCTATCACCAGTTTATCCATACACTTATGAACACGGTTATCCATATAGTTATAAACAAAGTTATCCACAGGACATGTATAAATTAAAGTGTTTACTCTTATACAGACTGAGTGCCCACTTTGGCCAGCTCTAATCGCATTTCATCAATAACCGCTTTGTAGTCTGGTTTTCCAAAAATGGCTGAACCCGCAACAAACATATCCGCACCTGCTTCAGCAATCTCGCGAATATTGGCTGGGCCAACACCACCATCAACTTCAAGGCGAATATCACGACCGCTGGCATCAATCAATTTGCGTGCCTGACGTAATTTGTCGAGTGTCATTGGAATGAATTTCTGTCCGCCAAACCCCGGGTTGACACTCATGAGTAAAATTTGATCGACTTTATCCATTACATAATCAAGATAATGCAAAGGCGTTGCCGGGTTAAATACCAACCCAGCTTTAGCACCACCTGCTTTAATCAGTTGCAGTGAGCGATCGATATGATCAGATGCTTCTGGATGGAAAGTAATAATGTCTGCACCTGCTTCGATAAAATCCCCAATCATTCGATCGACTGGCGATACCATCAAATGCACATCAATTGGTGCCTGAATGCCATAACTTTTAAGCGCCTTACATACACCCGCACCAAAGGTCAGATTCGGTACATAATGATTATCCATCACATCAAAATGAACGACATCTGCACCCGCCGCCAAAACACGTTCGACATCTTCACCTAAACGGGCAAAATCGGCAGACAAGATAGAAGGAGCAATCAAATACGGCTTGGACATATACGACCTGGCAAACTGAAGAACAAGAGCAACAGTATAACAAAATCAAGTACAGACTGCCTGTTTATCCTACACAGTTTCAGCGCAAGAGATTGCAAAATTGCAACGCAGCATTCTCGTTTGGCCGGTACTATCCCGCTGTAAAATTTGCTAATGTCAGGATCTATACTTGAGGACAGCACAGTGAAAACACAAACAACACTTGATACACAAGACGGTAAACGTATTGCGAAACGCCTAGTCAATCATTGGAAACACAAATTTGAAGTGGCAGAGTCAGAAACAGAATTTCGAATTCTGATGCCGACAGCAACCGTCATTTTAACACCTTCAGATACGGCGCTTGTAGCACGTATTGAAAGTGATCTTGACAATCATAGCCGCCTTGAAGGTGTGGTGATTGAGCACTTGAACCGAATGGCACAACATGAGTTTGATGCAACATGGGATACGCTTTAAAATAAAAAAGTGAAGCATTTCTGCTTCACTTTCAATAGGCTGAATTTATACATTCATCCTTCAAGCTGTACGGCATGAAATTGCAAATGATCTTCAACAAAGCTCTGAATAAAATAATAACCGTGATCATAACCTGCATGTTTTCTTAAGGTGAGAGGCTGCCCCACTGTTTGACATGCACGTTGATATATATCTGGATTTAACTGATCGTAAAACTGATCATCCATGCCCTGATCAATCAGAATATCTTTAAACAAAGCACCTTTACTTTTGACCAATACACTTGCATCGTGATCTTGCCATACGGCTTGATCTGCCCCCAAATAATGTGAAAATGCTTTTTGGCCCCACGGACATTGTACAGGCGCACAAATTGGTGCAAATGCAGAAACGGATTTGAATTTTTCAGGATACTTAAACGCTAGTGTTAATGCCCCATGCCCGCCCATCGAATGGCCCATGATGCCGATCTGACTTGGATCGACTGGAAATTCTTGTTGCACCAAGGCATATAACTCCTCGGCAATAAAACTTTCCATTTGATAATGGGCCTGCCAAGGCTGCTCAGTGGCATTGATATAAAAACCTGCTCCCTGCCCCAAATCCCAATGATCGCCTTTGGCCACGTCTTCACCTCGCGGTGAGGTATCTGGCATAATCAAAACCAAATCAAGATGTGCAGCCAGACGCTGAGCATGTGCTTTGATTGCAAAGGTTTCTTCGGTACAGGTGAGGCCAGCCAGATAAAACAGCGCCGGACAGCGGTTGCCTTCAAGTGCCGCAGGCGGCAAAAAAATCCCAAATCGAGTAGTCCCGTTTAAATGGGTCGACTCAAATTGATAAATTCGTTGTTCTCCGTCATAACACTTGTTTTTTTGCAGCAGTTCCATGGGTCTTTTCCTCATGTGAAATTACGCTGGCCTGTGGCACAGTTTGTTGTGGGAATAAATGTTGTTCAAGTTGAGGCAGCATCAATTCCATATTTTTACCAATAATCCATTGTGGCTCGGAAGGCTCAAAACCTTGTGCCTGTTCCCATTTTGCGACGGTTTGCTTGGCTTGCAAGAATGCATCTTTCATTGAATGATGATCACGCATGGCCTGATCAAAGAGTGCCCGACCAAAATAGGTATAATCGGCTTCGTTGGTACAACCAAATGATTGTCGGTCGGCAGCCGATGCCGTAATGATCAGTGTATCTGGTGATTGTAATGCGGGAATAAAGCTGCCCGAGAAACACGAAGACACCACAATGACACGCCAGCGAATACCGGACTTGTCAAGGGCTTCACGTAGCCATTTTGGATCGACTTGCCCTAAATCTAGCGGTGCATTTTCAATTTCAAACTGATCTGGCGCGCCATGCGAGGTCATGTACAAAAACAGCACATCACTTTCACGGTTCATTTGTTGACCAATCCGGTTTAACGCCATCGCGATACTGGTTTTCGATGCCAACGGAATCTGGGTTCGGGTATCTGGATTATTGACCAGCATCATCGAGCGGCCAATGGTGCCAAAACGCGTATCGAATTGCTCTTTAATGCGCATAATTTCAGATTTAAAGACATCCTGATAACTGGCACCTGCCACCCCTAAAAAGTACCAGTGACTTTGAGCGAACTCACCATACTGAATTTGCTCAAGGGCTTTATTGAGTAGGCGACTCTGTGCATAAAAGGCATCTTCGGCAAAGCTAGGAGGAACATCTTCTACTTTCCAGATCGGCTGACTACGCACCGATCCCTGCCACACCACCAGAGTCACCAGCGTTGCAATCATAATGAGTGCACGCTCCCACCATGGCCATTTTAATTCACGGGCAAATACCCATACCACCGCCAGACTTTGCCATACAAACAGCACCATAAAGATGCTCGGCAAATAGTCATACAATGAATAAGGCAAATAGTCGAGCTGGCCCAGATACTGGATCAAACTTTGTAAAAGCGCAATATTGGTATCCAGTACCAGCCACAAAATTGCAGGCACCAGCATCAGACGGGCATTGTTGGTTCGCTGAGAAAGGAAAATCCCGACAATCAGTGCCAGAAATGGCCATAACGCGTAACTGACCAATCCTTGAGAGTTGAATGCGCCTCCATCGCCTGCCACCAACCAGCTAAAGAGCGTATTGGCAGCACCACCCAACACACCCCAAACCAAAAGCTGAAAAATTGAGGGATGGATGACCTGAAGCGAACGTCTCGACCCCAAAAATAACCATAAACCCGCGGTTTGGTTGCTTTTAAAATCATGCCAAAAGTTAATGGACGGTTTGAGGTCGATCATAGAATTGTTCGGGAGGCCGTGAGTTTGGTAAGCACTTTATGAGTTGAATCCGAAGTGCAATTTTCTTGGTGACGCATGTTCACTATATAGCAAAGTTTTGGCAAATATTGAAGCAATGATCACACTTACTCACAGAGAAAGCTGAAAATAAGCATCAAAACGACAGGCATCACCCTGCCATTGATGGTCAGGAGTCTCATCATTTAAAAATACGGCATGTCTCGGACGTTTAACCACCACACGCTTTGCCATTTGCCGTGCAAGGGCTAACAGTTGATCTCCTAAATCCATCTGCCCATCTTCAGGTAACAACAGATGCAGTAGCTGCATTTGTTTTTTTACCTGAGCCTGCTTCTTAGCTGCTTGCTGATGCTGGTCACGCTGCGGAAACATCGGATCTAAATACACCACATCAGTGATCGCCTGCTGCTCAATTCGCTGCGTCAAGTAGTCGGCAGCATCTGAAAAAATCAAGTGCATACGTGCCATGACAGGCGCTAAATACGCATCCTGTTCGGCTTGTTGTTTTGCAAATTCGAGCAAGGTAAAAAGTATAGGATGACGCTCCACCAAAGTGACCTCTGCACCAAGACTGGCCATGAGCAAACCATCATGTCCCAAGCCCGCAGTGGCATCAATTAAATGCGGCTGCTCACCCAACTGACACGCTCGTGCAATCATTTCAGATTTTAGGCTGGCACGTTTTAATCGAGGAATTTCAGCCATCCAGTCGGGCTGCATTTTCATTCCATTGGCACTAAGCCATAACCCTGCATGATCGACACATAAGGCCAATTCGGGATGCTGTCTTAAGAAACGGGCATTTAATTGCTCAATCTCGATCAGTTCAGTGACCACACCGCGTGTCTGAAGAAGCTGTTGAACCGCTTCTGCCTGATCTTTTACTTCGGCCACAGCATATAATCGCATTGGATTTACCATCAGGTATATCCTTTAAAAATAAACAATAAAAACAAAGGTAATGCAATCACTGTGCTTTGCCTTGCTCGGCAATCTTTTTCCACGCATTGTCACGCAAGTAAACGGGAAGTGCCTGTTCAGCCGACACCCATTGCTCATTGAGTGCATAGTGTCTTGCAAGTAATGCAATGTGATGTGCATTCGGCTGGACTGCTGCCACCTGTGTCTCTGTGGTCGCGATTAAATGCGCGCCTGAACCAACAACGGTAAACTGAGCTGCTGCCTGAGCATCTGCATAGTTCAGCAAACGTTCTTCGCCATCGAGTTGCATGATGCCAGCATCATCGAGTACATAATTAGCCAAATAAACTTCTTGCATACGTGCATCTAAAACAGCAGTCACCTGTTGTAATTGATGGGTTTGATAAGCGGCCTGCGCCAGTGCCTGCAAAGTAGACACTGCAATCACCGGCAGGTCATTGGCCCATGCCAATGCCTGTGTCACAGCAGCATTGATCCGTACACCACTAAATGATCCTGGGCCTCGACTAAATGCAATTGCTGTGAGTTCATGCAGCTCGGTCTGCGTATCGCGCAAGGCGGCTTCAATCATGGGTAAAATTGTTTGAGTCTGAGCCTTGGCTCGATCATCAAGTTGAAAAAAAAGCTCTTGATGTTGATCGATCAAGGCCACAGAACATTGTTCATTGGCTGTTTCCAATGCAAGCACTTTCATGCAAACCTTACGCTATATAATTAACAAAAACGCTGAATATCATACTCTACTCCCCGCTGTCAGGCGAGTGATTCAACGTAATCGGTTTGCACGAATCCAAGGTTCAAATCGACTCATATTCATCAAAAAAATACGGTTCAAGCTGCACATATTTTTTATAGTGCTCGGCATAATGCATGGCACTCATTTTAAGCTGTGCTGCACCCTGATCATCGAGTGTTTTAACCACTTTGCCCGGCGACCCCATCACTACTGAATTATCGGGAATGACTTTACCCTCAGGAATCAGGGCATTGGCACCAATAATACAGTTTTTGCCAATGACGGCATGATTCAGAATCACGGCGTTAATACCGATCAGGCTGTTATCACCAATGGTGCAGCCATGTAGCATGGCCTGATGTCCGATGGTCACATAGTCTCCGACCACCAGCTCAATTCCCGCATCGGTATGCAACACGGCATTTTCTTGTACGTTGGTAAAATCGCCCAGCCGGATTAGACAGTTGTCTGCACGAACGACCGCTCCAAACCAGATACTGACTTCATCACCCAGTTCGACTTGACCAATCACGGTCGCATTACCTGCAATCCACCCCTTCCACGGATGGTGTTTGGTTCTAGGGTGATGTCCTTGAAAGCTATACATCATCTGAGTTACTCCTTTCTATTGTTCTTTTCAAGTTTTTGCCGAATAAATAGAGGCGAATTTAATAAGAATGGCCACTCCTTTTGATAACCAAGGCCATATTGAAAGAGTGAAATCAACATACGTGCCGTTAAACCCCAGACCACCTCATCTTCGACACGCATACTCGGAAAGTACAACGTTTGCTTGATATATTTCACCTGATGGGGTTCTGGCGGAGCATTGAGTAATTGTTCAAGCGAAGCAAAAAAAATACGATCGATTTCAGTAGGCTGCGGTATCAAATGCACATCGGGTGGAATCAGCCCGACAATGGGTTTCACTAGCATGCCATTTTTGGCACGCTGCATGGGCAGATCTCCCATCAACTCGACATCGAAGGGATTAAGTGCCGTTTCTTCTTGCGCTTCACGTAATGCCACCACGATATTACTGGTATCACCACGGTCACGTTTTCCGCCCGGAAAAGAGACTTCTCCGCCATGATTTTTTAAGCGGGTAGAACGCCGCGTCAATAACACCTTCGGATCTTTTTCATCGGTAATCGCAATTAATACGGCAGCTTCTGCAGGTTGAGTACGTCGCGCAAAACGTAGTCGTTGTTGTAACCGATGGGTTAATCCTTGTTCACTCATTTGCGCCTCTCGATTCTTGTTATTTTTCCATCATAGCTCAATTTTTTTGGGGTCGTATACAAATGATGCGAAACAATAAAAATTCAGTTATGCTGAGCTATCTTTAGCCCCGATGATTGTTATGAGTTTTTGTATCGTTTGTGGACATAAAACAGAAGAACAGATCCCGCTAGGTGATCATAAATTGCGCCGTGTTTGTGGCAATTGTGGCCATATTCACTATGAAAATCCAAAACTCATCTGCGGGGCACTGGCAGTTTGGGACAATAAGGTTTTGCTGTGCCGTCGGGCAATCGAACCACGCTACGGATTATGGACTTTACCCGCAGGCTACATGGAGTTGTTTGAGACCATGGAAGAAGGCGCTGCACGTGAAACGCGTGAAGAAGCCGAAGCCGAGATCGACATTGAACATTTATACTGCATGTATAACATTCCACGTATCGGACAGATCTACGTGTTGTTCAAAGCCCTGCTCAAAGACGGCGTATTCGGTGCCGGTGAAGAAAGCATCGAATCGCGGTTATTTGAAGAACACGAAATCCCATGGGGCGAACTGGCTTTTCCAAGTGTTGAGCGTACACTTCGACATTACTTTGAAGACCGTAAACAGCAGCATTTTCCGGTACATTTAGAGACCATCGGCACCCGTCTGGACCACACAGGATAAAATAAAAAAAGGCCAGTCATACTGGCCTTTTTCATGTTGTTGATTATTTATTTTTTACACTATAACAGTTTGGTAGCTCAATGCTCAGCGTACCAGATGTGCGCTTGGCCAGTTCAATCTGTGCAGTTGTCGGTGCGGGTTGAACATTGGAAATATTGTTGTAAACCCGTTGATAAGCCGCATAAATATTGGCCCAGTTTGCCGAGTTGTTGTTAAAGTCAGTAATCGACAGCGCACGAGAATTCGCGCTTTCGTCTAATAAGTTATTCAGATTGATTTTTACACCGCCAGAGCTAAGCTGGGCTGATGATGTTTCTCCACTGACTGCAAGTCCTTGATTTAAACCAAGCAGCACGCCTTCTAAAAGACCAAATCGTGCTTCATTTAAAATCATACGAATGGTGATCGACTTGTCACTTGCCGAGAAATTGGCTGCACCTGTTGTTCCAATCCGATATTGCGTCACACCGAAGTTATCTTGCATGCCATTGGTCAAAATTCCACAATTTCCAGACATATCATTTGTAGTGGCATTCGCTCCAATATCGGTACGGATATCGCCATTTTCATCGATCACGATTCCGAGTTTGACATCTGCAACACTGGTATCTGTAAACTTAAAGATCAGTGTGGCATTGAGTGGAAATAGATAACGTCCAGAGCTGATGTTATTACTCGACTTAAATACACGTCTGTCGAGATAGGTAATCGGACTAATCTTGGCCAGATCAATCGTTCCGTTAAAAGTTTCATTGTCGGCAGTTTTGGTCCACCGTCCAAAAACCGAACTGTCTACTGTCGTGGTATTCATGGCACGCTTATACAAATCGTCTGTTGCCACCACCAAATAGTTATCGAGTAATTTGCCTTGGAAAATTTTTAAGTCGTCGCTGCTGTTGCTACCGAAACTAAATCGAAAAGGTTGTGTCGAAGACAGCGATTTGGTCAGTGGATTGAGCCACGTGCTTTGTGTTTGTGCCGTCATTTTGGTTGGTGCAAACTGACTAATTAAGGTGAGATAACCCAAATCACCCGTATTTTTAGGTACGCCCTGCCATTGTAATCCATAGCCCGAGGTTAAGCCTTGTCGGTCAGTCATCAGGTACATATTGGCAATAATTTGTTTATTGGTTGTAGATGAACTGCCGCGGAAACCACTGGTGTACTTTAAAATCGCCAAATCGACCAAGCTGCTTGGGGTAAAGATTTCTGCGTTGTAAATTCCTGCATTTTGTATATTGGCCATTTTTTTGACCACATTCAATGCCTGTGCCTCAGACACCGTCGAGACATCGACCCATCCCACCAGTGCCGCTGCATAGCTGCCGTCTTTAAAATCGCTCACGCTCAAGGAACGAGTAATTTTAGAGAGTCCATTTTTGAAATCTTCAGTCATGGCAACAGGCTGAATATCTCCGGCAATATTACTGTTTTGCTGCACGCCTAAAGCCTGAAAAATACGTACCAGTGCAGTGGCCACCTTAACGGTATCATCCGATAAATCAAATGTCGCAGGTGCCTTACCCACCATTGCGGTTGCCATATCAAGCAGTGAAAGCGGTTGCTGACCAATATTGATAGGCGAAATGGTTTTTAAGTCTAGACTGCCCAGATTAATCTGCTTGTCTGCTGTTTGACCCTTGATCGAAAAATTAACGGTATCGCCAAGCTTACATGCGCCTGTAAATGCGTTACCACTTTGCGCCGTCACGAAATGATTCACCTTATCACTGCTACAATCGAAATTCAGACCTGCAATTGGATAAACCATATAGAAACTTTGGCAGTTAGCATCGGTGGTTTTACAACTGGTGCTTGTGGTAACGCCATTATTGGTGTCTTCATTAATATTGCCACTTTCACCACCACAACCTACCAGTGCAGATACAAGCGCAGTCAGCGCGGTCGAAATTAAAATTTTCTTTTTCATTGTTGTACCCATCTTTTGGGTTAACGGATTGCCGTTAACTTGATTTGTCCTTGATTGGTCAGTAACTTGTCTTCTACGTCCAGAGCGGAAGCCAACGGTGTCATCAAAATATAATGCGCGTTTTCGGGTAAACGAATGATGCCTTCTAATGCTGCATATTTGAGTGCAGTTGCAGGATACTCTTGATTTTTATAGCCGCTCACCCCTTCGAGTACACAGCCTTTCTGATCGAGAAACACCACAAAAGGCCAATAAAATTGGGGATTGATTTGAGTCGATGCATATGAGGTCAGTTTCATTTGCTTTAATGGCTCAGACAAGCGCACCACATCATAATCAAAGGTATTTTCAAGCGGTTTTCTTGGCCAGACCGAAACTTCTTTTTGCGTGTCGAATACCTTGGCTTTCTTCATTTTTTTACCTTCAAAACAAGTCGTATCCAAACTTTCAGTTACGTCTTGCTTAGGCATAATAAAGTAGGTCGAAGACAATGCGAGTGTCTCAGTCGGAGTTTCACTTGCCCTCGGTTTAAGCACCTGATTCAAAAAAGAACGACTAACCCCTTTTTCACGCTCGACTGGCTGCATACGCACAACACCCGTTTTTGAGTCAATCTCCCCTTGTGGCATCATGTAAAAACGTTTTTTTCCATCCAAGTTAAATTCACGATTTTCTAAATATTCACTGTTGACGTATTCTTCACCACCAATACTGGAAATATAGGGTGACTGCTTGCTTGATGATGTATCAGTCTTCACCGCAGGCAATGGCGCTGTGTTTTTTGTAGCTGTTACTGCCATCTGATCTGAACGTTTCACGGTGGGTTGCGATACATTCAGCATCGATTGGTCAGCATTCTTTGTAGCCATTTGGTCACTTGGAGAAGATTGCGATGGTACGGCAGTAGCTTGAGTGGCTTTAATTACAGGCTTTGAAGTCGATTCAGCCAGCGGTATAGCCTGTTGACTCGTTGCTTTTTTTGAACTGATAAATCCAGTGGATGTTTGGGTTTGGGTACTTGATACTGCGGGAGTCAATCTAGACACATCAGTTGGCGCAGTTGGATAGGACTTTTGTACTGGATTTGAGGGAGCTTTTGAGCTGGGAGCGGCAGAATGACCTGTTGAACGCTGAGACGTCTGCTTTTGAATCACCAAAGGACGTCCATCAGGTCCAATAATGGTAAAAAATTCAGCTGCATAAAGATTCATGCCAGTAACTAAAAGTGATCCAGCACACATACAAAACCACAGCCGAGTACGTCTGATGCTGTTTTTTTTCATTACCACCGTGTCCTGTAGTTAATCCCCAAAATGGTTACTTTTGTATTGGTTTTGACATCTAAACCTGCATAGGGATTGAGCAAAATATTACTCACGCCAGTTTGGTTGGCTAAGGAGCTGCTGCCTGCCGGAATATTGTCTCTACTGCGTAAAAAGCCCACAGACAAATCGACGTCGGTATCTGCATCAAAACGATAACCAATGCCTAGACCGAATAACTGTGCATTATTGATCGGAATCAGGGTATTACGTTTGTCGTCTGGAATGGCAGAAGAACGTGGCTCATAACCTGCTCTCAGTTTTAAGCGATCAGTTGCAGAATACTCAACCCCAATTCCCCAGCTCCATGGTGAGGTAAAATTAAGTGGCAGCGCCAGACTGGTATTGGAGATATCGCTTGAAAGTAGCTTGGCAATTTGCAACGCCGAAACCTGCCGATCAAATTCAAATCGGAATTTGTCCCAAGCGCTATAGTCTGTCCACCCCACATCGAAATTGATTTGTAAATCGGGAATAATTTTATAGGTAATCCCTGCCTGAAAGTGGGCTGGATATTCAAAATCCATGGCCACCAAACCAGACTCTGTGGCCGGAATACTGGAAGGAAAACCAAGCACACGTGCAAAGACACTCCCCGTCGCAGAGGAATTTAAACCGCGAATCAACTCGCGCGGTGCACGTTCATTGTCGATAAAATATTTACCCTTGAGGCGCATTTTACTCGAGCTTTGGTACACCATACCAAAGCTAAAATCTTCACGCGGTTCCCAAAGCAGGCCAAGGTTGTAGCTTGGGCTTAACGCCTGTTCGACCGTGACCTTTAACTGTCCAAAGCGGTTAAACGGATTCATACCCTCTTGAGCATTACAAATCCCGAGTAAAAGCAAATCGGTGATAAAGTCTTGATTGTCTTTAAATGGTGCACAGACCACTTCATCAACTAAACGCAATACCCCTATCAATTCGTTTGGAAAGCGTAAATCGGTTTTCAATGAAATGGCTTGATAAGACATTCCAACCGACGCCCCTAAGGACAGTTCATCATTGACTTTAAATGCAAATGAAGGCGATAAGTAGGTAATACGCTCTAGCGCAACCTGCTGCCCCATAAAATTTCCTGGGTTACCATTTTCAGCACCAAATCCTGCGACCAAAGGTGCATAGACTGCTGTGGCATAGGTAATTTTAGAACCGGGCGGCTTATACGCGATCCCTGCAGTAGGTGCAGCAAGCGGAACACCTTCACCCAAATCGACCATTTTTTTCAAAATAGGCACGTAAATACTGGCATATTCAACATCGCCGCGAACCGAACCTTTAAAGTCGGTACACAAGTTCGATGCGACTTCTGGCCCATCGTTACACACCAATGGGTCGTCGGAATAACCAAAAACGTTATATCCAGCCGGTGCAGAAAACTCACGCTGAATATCAAAGTTGGCAATTAAGCCCTGTACATCGGTTTGCAAGCCTTCAATACGGGTTAATGCTGCCGGGTTAAAGTGAATCGCGCTGATGCCTGGCGGATCGGCAGTTACCGCATTACCCAGCGCAAGAGAACGCACATCCACAGAAAGGTTTTGCCCAAGCTGTGCAAAAGTGACATTGGAGCAACCCGTCAGAATAATTGCTGATGCTAACGGGCGGAATCTGAGATATCGCATAGCGACTACTCCCCTTAGCTAATTTTTTTGGCAAATCCAGCAATATCCAGTGGGAACGAGATTCCAAGCGAGACATCCGGTGCATCTTCAGTCAGACCAATGCCCAAGGTTCCGTTAATAATGGTTTTAGGAGAGACACGTACACCAAGAGCAATCGCAAAAATAGAGGATGTTTGATCGGCAGGCTTGAAGGTTTCACCAGAACTATAGGTAAATTCAGAATTAAAATTGAAACTTTGCTGATACGACATCGTCAATGACACGTCGTAGTTGAATGAATATGCAAAGCCTAGCGAGAAGCCACCACTAATGCCTGGATCAAACTCGGTGATCGTACGTGTACCACGGCGCTGATTAAGATCTGATTCCTTAAATCCGTAGTTGGCAGAAACCGAAGCAAACAGCACAACCGGATCGATATATTTACGCGTACTTGCACCAATACCTGCCGAATAATAGCCCTTACCAGTCGATAAATCCGTAACAGGATTAATTTCGTATGGACTATCGCCCGTTTTGGTCGAAATATTACCAAATAAAATAAGAGGTAAACGCCCTGTCTGGAGTGGGAAAGGTTCCCAACGCGCTCCAAATGCAATATCACCTAAACCGGCAGTGGTGGTATCTTTTAAATTATCCGCTTTGGCCACAAAAGGGATCGATGTGGTTAAGGTTAAGTTATCCCGCAGGCCATATTGCAGGGTAAAAGTATTGGTTAAAGTGTGGTTGGCATCTTCTTCAACTCGAAGCTGATTAACAGTACCGTCTTCAATAGCCAAATCTAAGCGTGTATCGCGATAGTAGGTATAATCAATATCGTAGTAACTTGAGATTTCACCACGTTTGATCAGAGAATATTGGCGCTCGTTGGAGGTGAAAACTTCTTGAAGATTACTTTCCTGTGTGGCATCACCTTCTTGTTTTTGAAGTGCCTCAGCCGCCGAATTTGACGAAACAGCAGGTGCTGGCGTACTTGCTGTTGCTTCAGCGGCAGCCGTGCTATTCGACTCGGTAAACACGCTCCCCTGAGCTGGCGCTTCAGAAGACTGTGTCGCTGTCGCTTGCTCGGCAGACTTTTCTTGTGATGAGGCAGCGGCTACATCATCTGCCGCATAGACACCCCCAATCATGAGCACATTGACACTCAGTGCCAAAAACTTTTTGTTCATCCCTTGCGTTCTCTTCTTCATTCTATCCACCACGTTATTTTTTTTCTTACCCAACTATTTACGCTTATAATACAACCGCATAAATGTATTTACCTTTTCTCCATAGGTCATCGAATCCTTGTTGTTGTCTACACCCCTTCTAACCGTAGATGCTTTGTCTGCGATGCGTTCCATATAAAAAGTCGGATACTGCATGTCAATCAATGCATAACGGTTGACTGTGGCATCCTCGACATGTCGTAAATCACTGTCTTGAAGTGCCAATAGCGTTTTACGCTGGGCTTCGGGCACTTGAATCAAAAACAAAGTGTTATTTTCCCAGACTTCTTTAAAGCGCACTTCATCGAAACTGATATTGCCTAGTGCTGGATCTGCCACATAGACTCGGCCGTCTTTATAACCTTTGTACACCACAAAATGTTTAAAACCAGCATAAGAAATCGGTACGATTGCTGGCTGTCCCTGATTGACCAGATCTGAAAACTCACCTCGATAACCGCCACTTTCCAAACCTAAAGCGGTCACAAAACGTTTCATATCGAGAAGTGAAAAACTTCTGCGCTCGATAATCCGCTGATATTCGCCAAAACGAAGCAGCCCATTCATAGTTTGTTGTTCGGTCAGTTGGGTTCCAACATAGCCATTCAATAATGTGGTCAGTGCAGCCGATCCACAACTATAGTCATAAGCCTGACGCACAATACCGCGAAACTGATCTTCCACAGCGGGCTTGATCACGACTGCTTCACGGTGCATACGTGTAAAGGATGGCTCTCTGGAATCGAGTGTTTCCGTATATTGAACTGTCCCCGGAGCTTTATCTTTAATATCGAAGGCTTGGGTTGCAAAGTAATAGATCAATGCCGACCCTAAGGTAATCTCTAACATAATCTTTTGGTTCTACTTTTGGGGCAGCAATGCCTGATTTTCATTGTATTTTTTAGAGCAAATACTCTACATTCCCTGTCTTTTGAAGATACCTTTTTTTTGAAGAAATTGCAGCTTTTTTTTGGTTTTTTTGACGAAATACGTATTTTTTTGTAATAACGCATACAAAAAAAACGCGTGTCGATCACGCGTTTTTTTGCAGCAATTAATGACGTATTAGTGACCACTAATGGTAATAGTCGAATTCCCCATATTCAGCCCTGCAATTTCAAGATCACCAATTGAACTGGCAGTTTGAGTACCTAAATGTACACCTTGCACATAGGTATTAATATTTTGAGCGCTGGTGTTTTTAATTTGAATCCCGTTTGTAGTGACGCCAATACTGGCATTCAGATTTAAATCACCTGTAGTGTTATTGGCACCACGTACATAGATGTTATCCAAATAAATCTGACCACCACCTTGTGCATCTTTTAAACCCAACTTGGAAATCGTTAAACCACCTTGTAGGGTCGAGTTCAGTACAATCATCGCGCCTTGTGGCGTCGCGCCCAACTGAATATTGGCACTCACTTTACCCAAAGAGAGCGTTAACCCTGTTAAGATTTCGGTTGGTGTACCTGTTACACCACGCAAGCCTGTGGTCGTATTTACAGATGCATTCGAACTCGCGACACCAATTGAACCAATCCCCACATCGACAGCACCCACTGTGGCTGCAATATTCAAAAATGCCCCGTTTGCGCTTCCATCGGTATCAATTTTTAAATCTAGAAGATTATCACTCGAAGTTTGCTTAACGGTGACGCCATTGATGGCAATCGCACCCGCTTTTCCGGTTGCACCCGTAATACCAGTGTCAGTTTTTAAACCGTCGTTATCATGTAAATATAGCTTATCAATACTGATTCCGGCATTATCGAGCTTGATCCCAATATTTAAGCCATCCTGACCAGTGGTCGCACTCATAGATGCATCATCCATTGCCTGCATAGCCATGGCATTTGCACTTAATAGCATTGAAGAGACTAACGCCAATTTCGTTAACATTTTCATTCCAAACTCTCCCAAGAGCATTTATTTTTATTTCTGACTACTCTCATTCTTACAAGAAGAATGTTCCATATCCCTGAGTAGCTGAATTTTGCCTCTTTAAAGTAGCGCTAGTTCACATTTTGCGCAACTAATGTTGCGTAATTTTTATCATTTTGCCGATAAGTGGCAAGCCAGCTTATGTGCATTTAAATTGTGTAGTAAAATTGCGTTTCTGCTTATCTGTTCATTTTTGGGCGATTTTTCCGTGCGCTATATTCAAAAACTTCCTTTACCAGTGCCATCCATTCAGCATATTTTGACACAACTTCATGCATCGACTGGTTTAGTTTTTTTGAATAATCACGATTCGCCTATCATTGCATTTCATCCTGAAGCTTATGCAATTTACCAGCATGATGAATATCGTTTTTATCAACGTGATGCGTTCACAAACTATCACTTAAATCACGATTATAAAAATTTAAACGATTTTATTCAGTTTGATCCCACTGCTTCAGCTTCATCTGATTTAGGCTTTCAAGGCGGTTATATTGGGTTTATCGGTTACGATATTGCAGCTTCTCAGGATGTATGTGTAAAACATGCAGTACAACCTGCCTTGTATATTGGATTGTATCGAACCTATTTATGCCAGCATGCAGATGGCTTGTATTTTTATAGCGATGCAGAACAGCCTGAACAACACTATAACTGGCTGATTGATCAGCTCAGTCAAACACTTGCTTCTTCCATTCAGCCACTTCGCCTACATCATTCTTTTCGTCCACGCTGGTCAAAACGCGAATATTTACACGCCTTTCATAAAGTTCAAGATTACATCAAGGCCGGCGATTGTTACCAGATTAATTTAACCCAAGAGTTTCAAACCTGTTGTGAGGGTGAGCTTCTGTCAAAAGCAGATCAATTGTGGACGCTCACCAACGCACCGTATGCAGGATATTTAAAGCTAGATGATTTTGAACTGCTCAGTTGTTCACCCGAACTTTTTATTGAGTTTGAAGCAAATCGGTCTTTGAAGACGCGTCCAATCAAAGGCACCATGCCACGCTATAAAGATCTTGAGCAAGATGAAAAATCGAA
Organism: Acinetobacter soli; assembly: GCF_018139125.1. NCBI lineage: Bacteria > Pseudomonadati > Pseudomonadota > Gammaproteobacteria > Moraxellales > Moraxellaceae > Acinetobacter > Acinetobacter soli. The sequence continues at coordinate 3,210,915 of NZ_CP073241.1, read as the reverse complement.
ACAACAACTAAAGTCTTCAGTCAAAGATCAGGCCGAAAATGTCATGATTGTAGATTTACTCCGTAATGATTTTAGCGTTCACGCCGAAACTGGTTCAGTTAAAACCACTAAATTATTTGAAATTGAAAGTTTTAATCAAGTGCATCACATGGTGAGTGAAATTACGGCTCAATTAAAAAAAGATGCCAACCCATTTGATGTTCTTCGTTCTGCTTTGCCAGGAGGCTCCATTACAGGTGCACCCAAAATTCGTGCCATGCAAATTATTGAAGAATTAGAGCAGGCACCGCGCGGCGCATATTGCGGATCGCTTGGTTATTTTAATTTGGATGGTACAGGCAGCTGGAATATCCTGATTCGCACAATACAAAAATATCAGGATACGCTCTCTGTCTGGGCAGGCGGCGGTATCACTATTGCATCAGATGCAGAAGCTGAGTATCAAGAATGCTTAGATAAGGTATCTGCCATGCTGAATCTGATCAATACATGGCAGTCCCACACAGACAATTATGCAGAATGAAATAAACGGCTTAAGCTGTCGATCAAACGCTGATTTTGCACATCGGTACCAATCGTAATACGCAAAAACTGATTGATACGTGGCTTGTTAAAATAACGAACAATAATGCCTTGTTCTCGTAATTGTGTTGCCAGTGTTGCAGCATCATGTGCTGGATGAGTCACAAAGATAAAGTTGGCTTTTGATGGCAAAACTTTAAAACCGAGTGTCTCAAGTTGCGTCACTAAAATCTCACGGCTTTGAATGACTTTCTCGCACTGCGCTTCGAAATATGATTGATCTTGAAACGATGCGACTGCTGCAGCAAGTGCAAAGCGATCAATCGGATACGAGTTAAAGCTATTTTTTACTGCTTCCAGTGCAGCAATCAGATGTGCCTGTGCCAACGCAAAACCAACACGTAACCCTGCGAGTGAACGTGATTTTGAAGTGGTTTGACACACCACCAAATTATCGTAACGTTGAATCAGGCTAACCGCCGATTCTGCTCCAAAATCAACATAAGCCTCATCGATCACCACCACACGATCTGGATTATTTTTCAGCACCTGCTCAATTTTATCGAGTGACAATGCAATACTGGTTGGCGCATTCGGATTGGTAATAATAATCCCGCCGTTTGGTTGCTGATAGTCCTCGACATCAATTTCAAAATGCGCGTTGAGAGGGATTTGCTTGGTTTTGACACCAAAAAACTGACTGTATACCGGATAAAAACTATAGGTAATATCCGGATATAAAATTGCATCGTTCTGAATAAAGAATGCTTTAAAAATATGCGCCAATACTTCGTCTGAGCCATTTCCGACAAATACCTGACTCACATCTAGGTGCTGCTGATCGGCGATGGCCTGCTTCAACTGTAGCGCATCTGGATCTGGATACAAACGTAAGGCATCTGCCTGATTGTGCAAAACCGCTTCGATTGCCGCCACGACGTTAGGTGAAGGCGGATACGGGTTTTCATTGGTATTTAGTTTAAGGAGATTCAGAAGTTTAGGTTGCTCGCCAGGCACATACGGCTCCAGCTCACGGACTTCCGGGCTCCAAAATCGCATTTGTTCATTGCTAATATTCATTGCGCTATTCTCTTGTTGGGGCCAAGCCATAGCCCCTAAAAACGATTGATGGTTTGGTCAACCTTAAATCTTACTGATAACGGTAGCGAGCTGAGCGTGCATGTGCATCCAGATTTTCCTGTTGAGCCAGAATATCTGCTGTCTTTGCGAGGGATTTTACACCCGCTTCTGAACACATGATGAGGCTCGAACGTTTTTGGAAATCGTAAACGCCAAGTGGCGATGAAAAACGTGCTGTTCCCGAAGTGGGTAATACGTGATTCGGACCTGCACAGTAGTCACCAATGGCTTCAGGCGTAAAGCGCCCCATAAAAATGGCACCCGCGTGGCGAATATCCTGACTCATCTGCTCGGCATCATCTACACATAGTTGTAAATGCTCAGGCGCAACTTGGTTGATCAATTTGATCGCTTCAAGACGATCTTTTACCAACACCAAAGCACCACGATTAGCAATTGAAGTACGTGCAATATCGGCTTTTGGTAAAGCTGCCAAATGTTCTTCAATGGCTTGTGCCACATCATCAAGTAGCTGAGCATCTGGGGTAATTAAAATTGCCTGCGCCACAGTGTCATGTTCGGCTTGTGATAACAAATCCATCGCCAGCCATTTGGCATTGTTCTGCCCTTCGGCATAGACCAAAATTTCAGATGGGCCTGCAATCATGTCGATACCGACTTGACCAAACACTGCACGCTTGGCCGCTGCAACGAAACGATTTCCCGGACCCGTAATTTTATCTACACAAGGTACAGTCTGAGTACCATAAGCCAATGCTGCCACTGCCTGAGCGCCACCGATCGTAAATACTCGATTTACCCCTGCCAGATAAGCAGCTGCCAATACCAGCGGGTTTAGCTCACCTTGCGGTGCAGGTACGACCATGACAATTTCAGGTACGCCCGCGACATGAGCAGGTATCGCATTCATTAAGACAGAAGATGGATAAGATGCCAAACCACCTGGAACGTAAATTCCCACGCGATCTAAAGGCGTTACCTTCTGACCCAGGGTATTACCCAATGCATCGACATAGCTCCAGCCATCTTGCTTTTGCGCTTGGTGAAAACCACGAATACGCTCTGCGGCGAGTTCAAGGGCTTCACGTACATCGGTGGTCAGTGCTTCAAAAGCTGCTTTAAGTTGCTCTTGGGTCAGTTCCAAATCTGAAAATTGATGCGCTGGATGTCGATCGAACTGTTGAGTGAGCTTAAGAACATGTGCGTCACCATGCTGACGTACATCAGCAATAATTTGGTCTACAGTTTTTAAAAGTTCAGGATCATTTACAGTTTCAAACGCCAACAAGTCTGCAAAGACTTGTTTGAAGTTTTGATCTTGAGTCGATAAACGTCGCATCAATTTACCTACACGGTTTTTAGTGAAAATAGGCTTCTAGTGTACTCTTTTTCAGTGCTTTTGTGGAAACTCAAAAACCCAGAATTGGAGTAATGTTTGATTGAAATTCTGGCTCAGCAAGATTTGATTTTCTGATTGATCTTGTCAAAACAATTTATGTTAAAGACCAATCATCTCATGGTTTTAGGTGATCGATAGCTCTTGTGTTCGATAAAAAAACCGCCACATCGGTGACGGTTGTTTGAAACGATAAACTTTTACTTGACCTGACGTGCTGCAACCGCCTGTTCGACTTGCGCCAGAATTGGATTAAGCAACGCTTGCTTGCGCTTAAAGCTGGCTTTATTCACAATTAAACGTGAAGAAACCTGCATGATTTCTTCAAGTGGTTCCAAACCGTTTGCACGTAGTGTATTGCCTGTATCAACTACATCGACAATATAGTCACCCAATCCCACCAAAGGTGCCAATTCCATTGAACCATACAGCTTAATCACATCGACCTGTTCACCAAGGCTGGCATAGTATTGACGTGTTAAGTTCACATATTTAGTCGCAATTTTAAGGCGGCCTTTAGGTGGTGTAATCCCGACTTTACCAGCAGTCATCAAACGGCAATTGGCAATTTTAAGATCCAGCAACTCATACACATGCTGAGCACCATGCTCCATCAACACATCTTTACCCGCCACACCAAAGTCGGCAGCACCGTTTTCTACATAAGTCGGTACGTCAGATGCACGTAAAATGAGAATACGCACTTTTTGATGTGTGGTTGGAAAAATCAACTTACGCGACTTGTCTGGGTCTTCAAGTAAATTGATGCCAGCCGCTTCAAGCAACGGCAATGTTTCCTTTAAAATTCGGCCCTTACTGAGCGCTAATGTTAAACCATGATCAAAATTTCCCATTACGTTAAAGTTTGGATCATCGTTTCTCATATCATTCATTAACTTACTCGCTTAATCTGCGCGCCTAAACCTTGCAATTTCTCTTCAATATTTTCATAACCGCGATCGATATGATAAATACGATCAATCAGCGTTTCACCCTGCGCAACTAATGCAGCCAAAACCAATGAAAATGATGCACGTAAATCAGTTGCCATCACAGGCGCCGCTTGAAGTGTTTCAACGCCAGTGACAATCGCATCATTGCCTTCAACCTGAATATTGGCACCCATACGTGACAATTCAGGGACATGCATAAAGCGATTTTCAAAGATGGTTTCAGAAATAGTCGCAAATCCACGACCAATCACATTGACCGCCATCAGCTGCGCTTGCATATCTGTTGGGAATTCAGGATGTGGCAGTGTTCTAAAACTGACCGCTTTCGGACGCTTCCCAAGCATATCCAACTCGATCCAGTCATCACCACGAGTGACTTCAGCACCCATTTCTTCAAACTTTTCTAGCACAGATTCAAGTAAGGCTGGGTCGGTATGTGTGGTTTTGACACGTCCACCTGTAATTGCAGCAGCGGCCAAGTAAGAGCCCGTTTCAATACGATCGGCAACGACTGAATATTCACACCCTTGCAGATGTTCAACGCCCGTCACAACCAGCGTACTGGTGTCTAAGCCTTCAATCTTTGCACCCATCTTAATAAGCATTTGGGCCAAATCGGTAATCTCTGGCTCTTGCGCAGCATTTCGAATCGTGGTGACACCTTCAGCCAAAACTGCTGCCATCAAGAGATTTTCCGTACCACCAACCGTGACCATATCAAAGGTGATATCGGCACCCTTTAAACGACCATCCACAGTGGCATGCACGTATCCATTTTCAACTTCAATTTGCGCACCTAATGCTTCAAGCGCTTTAAGATGCTGATCGACCGGACGTGAACCAATTGCACAGCCGCCTGGCAGCGATACCTGCGCCTTGCCATAGCGTGCCAACAATGGGCCAAGAACCAAAATAGAAGCACGCATGGTTTTAACCAACTCATACGGTGCAAATTGATTATTGAGTGTCGAGGTATCCGCTTTAACCGTATCGCCTTCATAGTCCATGGTAATACCAAGACCAGCAATCAATTTTACTAATGTATTTACATCTTTAAGATTTGGAACATTACGCAAGGTAATTGGCGATTCGGCTAAAATCATGGCAGCCAACAAAGGTAATGCTGCATTTTTTGCACCCGAAATACGCACTTCGCCTTCGAGCTTTACTCCACCCGTAATAAGAAATTTATCCATGTAGAATTAAGCTCCGAATAGACTTGCTTTGCGCCATTCGTCTTTGGTCATCGCACGAATTGTGACTGCGTGAACTTCACCACTGGCAATATAAGAGTTCAAAGGTGCATAAACCGCTTGCTGACGTGCAACCGTACGTTTTCCTTCAAATTGATCATCCACGATACGGAGGTCAAATTTTCCAGCTTGTCCACTTACTACTACTTCCGCCGCGGGAAATGCATCTTGTAAAATTTGTGTAAGCTGTTCATTATTCATTGCGAGACCTCTTATACAACCTTGGGTGTAAAAACCCGTCATTCTACTATAAATCATGAAGATAATTCAGTAGTAAACTACATTTTGTTCATAAAAAAAGAGGCTGGAGACCAGCCTCTTACTATTTAAAAAAATCAAACAGGAACAACAACTTGCTGATAAGAGCATTGTATTTTACGATGCTTTTGCAATTGCCGTTTTAATTTTTCTGAGAGTTTTTTTATCGAGGTATACATATCGTCAGCAGAGGCCTGTGCAAAAAGCTCTATACCAGGTAAGCGTACTATCGCTTCAGCGATATGATTCGAACTGCCTTTGTGAGTTCGTTTATCGATTTGATGATCTTTTGAAAGTTTCACCTGCATGCTATTCACTTGATCTAAATGTTTTGTCATTTGACCAAATTTAGATTTAATATCGTTTTCAATGGCAGGTGTGATAGTTAAATGATGTCCACGAATTGTTATCTGCATAATTTTATCCCTCACCTTCTATCAGGATATTCATGTTCGCAAAATGAACTTAAGACAATAAAAGTTTGAAGCACGTCAATAAGTCATTTCAACCATTCCTTAAATAAAAAAGATTCATTGTTTTGCAACAATGAACCAGTAGGATAGTCAGATTTTTTAGATCAGATCAAGACTTTTCTCTCAGACGATGATGCAATATGTAACGATTCACGATATTTCGCCACCGTTCTACGCGCCACATCAATCCCCTCATCCTTGAGTAAATTGGCAATCGCATTATCTGACAAGGGCTTACGTGGATTTTCAGCAGCGACCATTTTTTTTATTCTGGCACGAATCGCAGTTGATGAACATTCGCCTCCAGATGTGGTACCAACATGACTTGAAAAGAAATATTTCAATTCAAACAAACCACGTGGTGTCAGCATATATTTATTGGTCGTCACTCGTGAAACTGTTGATTCATGTAATTCAACCTCTTCGGCTACATCACGTAAAACCAAAGGTTTCATGCCCTCTGGGCCAATTTCAAAAAAGCTACGCTGATGCTGCACAATACACATCGCCACTTTTAACAGCGTCTTATGACGCTCATCAATGCTTTTAATAAAATTTTTAGCTTCGAGCATCTGATTACGAAGATAAATATTATCGTCGCTTTGATCTGCCCTACGGATCATATTCGAATAAAATGAATTGATGCGTAATTTAGGCATGATGTCTGGATTCAACTGTACTTGCCATGATTGATCTTTTTTACACACCACAACATCCGGAATCTGATAGTCAGACTCTTGCGACTCAAAACTCAAACCTGGATAAGGTTTTAAGGTTTTTAAAAACTCAATCACGGCTTTAACTTGCACCATAGACAAGCCGGTGTATTTCAAAAGCTTATTTAAATCGTTACTGACCAAAAGTTCGTAATATTTTAATAAACATAATCCTTCATTACGTAATGGAGTGTTTGGATCCAAGACATCCAACTGAATTTTAAGACATTCAGCAAGATTTTTAGCACCGACACCCACCGGATCGAGACGTTGAATATGTTTGAGCACCACAACGACTTCATCCGCTTCGATTTCTTCACTCATACCTGCTTCAGACAGCAGATGTTGTGCCGCTTCAATCACTTCATCAATTGCAGCATCGAGAAATCCCTTTTCATCCAAACAATCTACAATGCAATAGGCAATCAAGCGATCAATCGTTGAAAAGTGGAGTAAATTAACTTGCTCTAAAATATGTTCTTTTAAAGTATGTTCGGCTTGTCGATTATCCTCACGCTCTTCATATTCAGGTGACGCTAGTGCAGTTGACTGATGGGTATAGATATCATCCCAATCGGTATCTACTGGTAAATCGTCAGGTAAATGATCTGCATTAAGATTTTGTGTCAGATCGGTACTTTCTTGATTTTCAGCATGAGAAAGACTTTCTGCAGTACTCTCTTCTTCTATTTTTTCCAATAAAGGATTACTGTCGAGCTGGATTTGGATTTCTTGTTCGAGTTCCAAGCTTGATAATTGCAGTAGACGTATTGCCTGTTGTAATTGAGGGGTAAGCGATAAAGAATTCGCAACTTTCAATCCAACTGATAACTTCATAAAGCAACATCCCAATAACGAGTTACATAAAGCAAAAAATGTGCCGATATTGAAGTTATAGCATAGGAATTAACTTTATCCTACAAAAAAAAATGTTTGAGAAACAATTAATTTGTAAAAAATAGATGATGAATTATACAAAATGAATAAAAGTTATTCAGATTAACACGCGAACTTAAGCTAGTTTATCTCATAAACAATAAAAAATGATCACACACCTTATCTACTCATATATGTCAGGCACTTATTTTCAGGCATAAAAAAGCCCCCTTAACGTATGTTAAGGGGGCTTTCGTATTTAAAAGCTGGCGATGACTTACTCTCACATGGCTAACGCCACACTACCATCAGCGCGAAGAGGTTTCACTTCTGAGTTCGGGAAGGGATCAGGTGGTTCACTCTTGCTATTGTCGCCAGCAAACTGTTTATGGACATTTTCGAGTCTTACTTAGACTGTGGATTGTATCTCACAGCGTGTGCCGTACTTTGTACCAAATGAGTTTAACGGATTGGAATATTGAGTCGGTATTTTATGTTCTAGCTTTCACTAAATCAAGTATTCGTATCGAATTTATCTTGATACAACAACTGTTTGGGTGTTGTATAGTCAAGCCTCACGAGCAATTAGTATTGGTCAGCTTCACATATCACTATGCTTCCACATCCAACCTATCAACGTCCTAGTCTTGAACGGCTCTTTAGAGGAATAAATTCCTAGGAAATCTTATCTTGAGGTAGGCTTCCCGCTTAGATGCTTTCAGCGGTTATCCCTTCCGAACATAGCTACCCGGCGATGCGACTGGCGTCACAACCGGTACACCAGAGGTTCGTCCACTCTGGTCCTCTCGTACTAGGAGCAGATCCTCTCAAATTTCCAGCGCCCACGGTAGATAGGGACCGAACTGTCTCACGACGTTCTAAACCCAGCTCGCGTACCTCTTTAAATGGCGAACAGCCATACCCTTGGGACCTGCTTCAGCCCCAGGATGAGATGAGCCGACATCGAGGTGCCAAACACCGCCGTCGATATGAACTCTTGGGCGGTATCAGCCTGTTATCCCCAGAGTACCTTTTATCCGTTGAGCGATGGCCCTTCCATACAGAACCACCGGATCACTAAGACCTACTTTCGTACCTGCTCGACTTGTGGGTCTCGCAGTTAAGCGCGCTTTTGCCTTTATACTCTACGCGTGATTTCCGACCACGCTGAGCGCACCTTCGTACTCCTCCGTTACTCTTTAGGAGGAGACCGCCCCAGTCAAACTACCCACCAGACATGGTCCTCGCCCCGGATTACGGGGCAGAGTTAGAACCTCAACATTACCAGGGTGGTATTTCAAGGATGGCTCCAATGGAACTGGCGTCCCATCTTCAAAGCCTCCCACCTATCCTACACAAGTAAGGTCAAAGTTCAATGTCAAGCTGCAGTAAAGGTTCACGGGGTCTTTCCGTCTAGCCGCGGGTACACTGCATCTTCACAGCGATTTCGATTTCACTGAGCCTCTGCTGGAGACAGCGCCGCCATCATTATGCCATTCGTGCAGGTCGGAACTTACCCGACAAGGAATTTCGCTACCTTAGGACCGTTATAGTTACGGCCGCCGTTTACTGGGGCTTCGATCAAGAGCTTCGCTTACGCTAACCCCATCAATTAACCTTCCAGCACCGGGCAGGCATCACACCCTATACGTCCACTTTCGTGTTTGCAGAGTGCTATGTTTTTAATAAACAGTTGCAGCGGCCTGGTTTCTGCGGCTGTCAATCGCTCAGGGAGCAAGTCCCATCACCATCAACAGCGTACCTTCTCCCGAAGTTACGGTACCATTTTGCCTAGTTCCTTCAGCAGAGTTCTCTCAAGCGCCTTGGTCTACTCGACCTGACCACCTGTGTCGGTTTCGGGTACGATTCCTGTGTAACTGAAGCTTAGAGACTTTTCTTGGAAGTATGGTATCAGCCACTTCGCTAGTAAACTAGCTTGCTATCGACTCTCAGCATAGAGCACCCCGGATTTGCCTAAGATGCATGCCTACTGTCTTCCACCTGGACAACCAACGCCAGGCTGACCTAACCTTCTCCGTCCTCTCATCGCATTACACAGAAGTATTGGAATATTAACCAATTTCCCATCGACTACGCCTTTCGGCCTCGCCTTAGGGGTCGACTCACCCAGCCCCGATTAACGTTGGACTGGAACCCTTGGTCTTTCGGCGAACGGGTTTTTCACCCGTTTTGTCGTTACTCACGTCAGCATTCGCACTTCTGATACCTCCAGCAGACTTCTCAATCCACCTTCATCGGCTTACAGAACGCTCCCCTACCACGTAACTTAAAGTTACATCCGCAGCTTCGGCACATAGTTTTAGCCCCGTTACATCTTCCGCGCAGGCCGACTCGACTAGTGAGCTATTACGCTTTCTTTAAAGGGTGGCTGCTTCTAAGCCAACCTCCTAGCTGTCTATGCCTTCCCACATCGTTTCCCACTTAACTATGATTTTGGGGCCTTAGCTGGCGGTCTGGATTGTTTTCCTCTTGACTACGGACGTTAGCACCCGCAGTCTGTCTCCCGGATAGTACTCATAGGTATTCGGAGTTTGCATCGGTTTGGTAAGTCGGGATGACCCCCTAGCCGAAACAGTGCTCTACCCCCTATGGTATTCGTCCGAGGCGCTACCTAAATAGCTTTCGGGAGAACCAGCTATCACCAGGCTTGATTAGCCTTTCACCCCTATCCACAAGTCATCCCCTGGCTTTTCAACGACAGTGGGTTCGGTCCTCCAGTTAGTGTTACCCAACCTTCAACCTGCTCATGGATAGATCGCCTGGTTTCGGGTCTATACCCAGCAACTATACGCCCTATTAAGACTCGGTTTCCCTACGGCTCCCTATGCGGTTAACCTTGCTACTGAATATAAGTCGCTGACCCATTATACAAAGGTACGCAGTCACCGAACATGTCGGCTCCCACTGCTTGTATGCATGCGGTTTCAGGATCTATTTCACTCCCCTCACAGGGGTTCTTTTCGCCTTTCCCTCACGGTACTGGTTCACTATCGGTCAGTCAGGAGTATTTAGCCTTGGAGGATGGTCCCCCCATATTCAGACAAGGTTTCACGTGCCTCGCCCTACTCGTCATCATTGCGTGTGCCCTTTCGTGTACGGGAATATCACCCTCTACGTTCGCACTTCCCAGAGCGTTCCACTAGAACACACACAACTTAATGGGCTGTTCCCCTTTCGCTCGCCGCTACTAAGGGAATCTCAATTGATTTCTTTTCCTAAGGGTACTGAGATGTTTCACTTCCTCGTTCGCCTTGCATGACTATGTATTCATCATGCAATACCTATCTTATGATAAGTGGGTTTCCCCATTCAGACATCTCCGGATCAAAGGATATTTGCCGCCTCCCCGGAGCTTTTCGCAGGCTATCACGTCTTTCATCGCCTCTGACTGCCAAGGCATCCACCACATGCACTTAATTACTTGACTATACAACCCCAAACAGTCGCTAATGCCTACAAGTAGCATTATCAACATTACAGTTTGAAGTACTGTGAATTGAATCACCGTACAGCTTCAATCTAAATTCATATACCAAAACGCTTGATTCAGTTAATTTGCTAGTTCTCGGATTAAATAGTCACCTAACAATTGCTTGTTAGCTTCTTATTTAATCGAGTTTGAACAATTTATTTCAGACTCAATATTTTCCAATCTGTTAATGAATTAATGTGTCTTCGTCAGATCACACTAAACTGTGATAAATCACAGAACTTAATAAAATAAGATCTCAAGACCTTCTTTTTACTAAGTTCTATAATCTACACCTTAGCCGTACTCTTTAAAGTACGTGGTGGAGACTAGGAGAGTCGAACTCCTGACCTCCTGCGTGCAAAGCAGGCGCTCTACCAACTAAGCTAAGTCCCCAGCTTATATCATTAATGTATCTTTCTGCCGTAGACTTGGTGGGTCTGACAAGACTTGAACTTGTGACCCCACGCTTATCAAGCGTGTGCTCTAACCAACTGAGCTACAGACCCTCAGATACATCTTAGAAGAACAACTTGTTGTGGATTCTTACCGGCCAATCAATCTTTCGTTAAGGAGGTGATCCAGCCGCAGGTTCCCCTACGGCTACCTTGTTACGACTTCACCCCAGTCATCGGCCACACCGTGGTAACCGCCCTCTTTGCAGTTAGGCTAGCTACTTCTGGTGCAACAAACTCCCATGGTGTGACGGGCGGTGTGTACAAGGCCCGGAACGTATTCACCGCGGCATTCTGATCCGCGATTACTAGCGATTCCGACTTCATGGAGTCGAGTTGCAGACTCCAATCCGGACTACGATCGGCTTTTTGAGATTAGCATCCTATCGCTAGGTAGCAACCCTTTGTACCGACCATTGTAGCACGTGTGTAGCCCTGGCCGTAAGGGCCATGATGACTTGACGTCGTCCCCGCCTTCCTCCAGTTTGTCACTGGCAGTATCCTTAAAGTTCCCATCCGAAATGCTGGCAAGTAAGGAAAAGGGTTGCGCTCGTTGCGGGACTTAACCCAACATCTCACGACACGAGCTGACGACAGCCATGCAGCACCTGTATGTAGATTCCCGAAGGCACCAATCCATCTCTGGAAAGTTTCTACTATGTCAAGGCCAGGTAAGGTTCTTCGCGTTGCATCGAATTAAACCACATGCTCCACCGCTTGTGCGGGCCCCCGTCAATTCATTTGAGTTTTAGTCTTGCGACCGTACTCCCCAGGCGGTCTACTTATCGCGTTAGCTGCGCCACTAAAGCCTCAAAGGCCCCAACGGCTAGTAGACATCGTTTACGGCATGGACTACCAGGGTATCTAATCCTGTTTGCTCCCCATGCTTTCGCACCTCAGCGTCAGTGTTAGGCCAGATGGCTGCCTTCGCCATCGGTATTCCTCCAGATCTCTACGCATTTCACCGCTACACCTGGAATTCTACCATCCTCTCCCACACTCTAGCCAACCAGTATCGAATGCAATTCCCAAGTTAAGCTCGGGGATTTCACATTTGACTTAATTGGCCGCCTACGCGCGCTTTACGCCCAGTAAATCCGATTAACGCTTGCACCCTCTGTATTACCGCGGCTGCTGGCACAGAGTTAGCCGGTGCTTATTCTGCGAGTAACGTCCACTCATCTTGGGTATTAACCAAAAGAGCCTCCTCCTCGCTTAAAGTGCTTTACAACCATAAGGCCTTCTTCACACACGCGGCATGGCTGGATCAGGGTTCCCCCCATTGTCCAATATTCCCCACTGCTGCCTCCCGTAGGAGTCTGGGCCGTGTCTCAGTCCCAGTGTGGCGGATCATCCTCTCAGACCCGCTACAGATCGTCGCCTTGGTAGGCCTTTACCCCACCAACTAGCTAATCCGACTTAGGCTCATCTATTAGCGCAAGGTCACAAGTGATCCCCTGCTTTCTCCCGTAGGACGTATGCGGTATTAGCATCCCTTTCGAGATGTTGTCCCCCACTAATAGGCAGATTCCTAAGCATTACTCACCCGTCCGCCGCTAAGTGATAGTGCAAGCACCATCACTCCGCTCGACTTGCATGTGTTAAGCCTGCCGCCAGCGTTCAATCTGAGCCATGATCAAACTCTTCAGTTAAAATCATTTTGCACCTTATTTATAGACAAGGTGCCAATTCTGGCTCATCAATTTCCTGACTTAAATTTCGCTCAAATAAACTTCGAGTAATTTAAACCAATCAATCAATGATAATATATATCGATTAATCAACCAGTAAAAATCCACACAAGTTGTTCTTCTATTCTCTTAATGATCTTCTCGATGATTCGTCATCATCAAGCTAGGTCGGCTATGTTACTCTAAATCTCTTCAAAGTCAACAAGTAATTTCGATATTTTTAAAACTTTATCTCCAAACCCATAACCCAACCACTCAAGCCAAGTTACTGTTTTTCAACAAGTTTCTATCTGCATCACCGCCGATGGATGTGCATTCTACACCATCCCCATTCCTTTACAACCCCTTTCGCCTTTCTTTTTTTTCAAGCGAACAGTTTTTGTTCTTTTTTGCTTTTTTTATGCCTTTTTTAAAGTTTTTTTGCTTTAATAGTAGCTATAAGGAAACTGTTAAATAAAAATGATCTTATTTAAAATCATATAAGCTTTCACCTTCGAGATGGTGGTTAAGGAATTCTATGCATTATTCAAAACTTTTTTTTGCTGGTCTCTTGTCGGCAGGTCTATCTGGTTATGTGTTTGCCCAAGACACCGCGGAGCAAAATACTAATGCCAACGCTGTGGCTTCTGACAGTATGCAAGCCGATGTAGAACCCTCTACGCAATCATCAACTCACTTTCAATCTTTACGTAATCTCAAGTCTGAATTAAAAAATGTTAAAGCCAGTGACTTTAAGGTAAATGCAAAAGCATCTCAGCCCGATGAAGTGAAAGATCCTTTACAGCCCTTAAACCGTCAGTTTTATGCTTTTAATGATTATTTAGATCGTAATGTAATCCGCCCTGTGGCCGTACAATATGTGGCTAAAACACCTGAAGATGTGAGAGGTTCATATCGTCAGTTTAGAAAAAACCTAGGCGAACCTTGGAATGCAGTCAATCAGCTGATTCAAGGCAGACCAACCCGTGCGGCAAAAACATTAGGACGTTTTACAATTAACACCTTAACTACGCTTGGTCTGGCAGACCCTGCACGTCGACTTGGACTACCACCTGAAGAAGAAAGCTTTGGCGTCACGCTGGGTTATTATGGTGTCCCGTCTGGTCCATTCTTAATGTTGCCGTTTTTTGGGCCAAGTACATTACGTGATACTGTTGGCTTAGCAGCAGACAGTCAGGCTCGTCCACAAAAATATATTATGGACGATCAAGATGGTTTGTATTGGTCTACTAACGTGCTGCAAGCAATTGACACACGTGCTCAAGTGCTCGATATCGAACAAATTTTACAAGGTGATAAGTACGCTCTAATTCGCGACTTGTATTTGCAACGTAAAAATTTCCAGATTGCAGAGAAGAAAGGAAACTCGTCTGAACAAATTAATTTTGTGGATACCGATGATGACGGGTCAGACGACAGCGACACACCACAACCCTAACGTTATTTCCAATAAGAAGATTGCTATCTGGATGTGACATCTTCTAGCAATCTTTTGTTTTCTATAGTACATCTACTACTATGGTAAATACGGTTTTCTTGTAAAGGCAGTGTTCAATCCTCTATGTATCTCATTCAACCGACTCGTTCTATTTATAATTTAGACGAAACGCTTCAGGCGTTGCCCGATCTACAAGTGATTCACATAGAAGATATCGACCTTTACGATCCAACGATTATCGCGATTGCTGATGTGCAGGATTATCTACACTATCAGTGGTCGTTACCAACGATTGTACTTGGATTTGAACATGAAGGTGCCGCGCTTTCACAAGCATGGGAAATGGGTGCCCTAGCAGGCTGGATCTGGGGAAGTCTGCCTGAAAACTCGAATGAAGCATTATTGAAAATTGATGCCAAATATAAACGTAACCAAGACAGTCGTGATCTGCCCGCTGCTGCTGAATTACAAAAAAAATTACTCCCCAATCCAATTGACTTACTAGATTACAAGATTGAAGCTTTTTTTCAGCCTTCTGCGTATTTGTCTGGAGACTGGTACGATTACTGGAAGCTCAATGACAAAGAAGTCTTGTTTTATTTGGCTGACGTTTCAGGCCATGGTGTGACCAGCAGTCTACTGACTTCTTGGATGGCTGCATTTCACGGCCGCTCAAAAACACCTCGTCAATTGCTGAAAAAACTAAATGGAATGCTGTTACAAGAGAATATCGAAAAACATATTACGATTGTGGCGGGTATTTTAAATCTGCAAACGCATCAGATTCGCTGGTCAAGTGCTGGTCATTATCCACCGCCGATTATTTTTGAACCCGATCAACCACCAAAAATTTTAACCACCAGCAGTTTCCCTTTAGGGCTGACTGATGAGCTGGATTTTGAAGAACATGAATGTACATTAAGTCGTCATACACGTTTTATTGTTTGCTCGGACGGTGCACTTGAGCCTTTTGATGGTGGATTGAATGAACAGTTTTCCCAACTCCTCGATCATTTGCAAAAACAATCATTCAAAGCACCCGATCATGTTGCAGACGACATTGCTATTTTAAGCTTGTGTAGAATGAATTAATTTAAAAAACAATAGGTTAATTCTTTTGAAATCATTATGCGACTGTCAAGCACTTGAGTATCGATTCACCCTATGTGATAATTTTGCTATCCTTCTCTGAAAATGGCATTTATATGTCAACAGGTCATGTTGAATATGCAAGTTTAGATGGAACGCATATTTTCAAACTTATTGGTGAAGTGCGTGCTCAATCTTGCATCAGTCTTGATAAACTTTTAAACCGAATTGAACAGCAGAAAAATGTCGTTGGTGCGATCGTAGATCTTACCCGAACGACATTTATTGACAGCACAGTTCTCGGCATTCTGGCAAAGCTGGGTCTTAAACTTAAGCAAACGCACCACATTCAGGCAGTTATGCTGTCGACCAACCCAGATATCAGTACCTTGGCCAACAGCATGGGGCTTGGGCAGGTTTTTGTCATCTTGAATTATTGCGGCGATCCAAACGTATGCACGTTGGAACTCACCGAAGAACATATCACTCATAATGCCATGTTGACCACGGTATTAGATGCGCACAAAACCCTAATGCGACTCAACGAAAACAACCAAAATATGTTTGAGCCGCTTGTGAAACAACTACAAAAAGAACAAGATACTCTGGATCAGGCCTGCACAAAGCAAAATGCTTGACGCCTAAACGGACTTATACCTCATGACTTTACTTTCTGTTGCACAAATGAATTCTCAAAACGATATTGGAGCAAATTTCTGTATCGTTGAATCTCTGATTGAGGAAAGTAAAGCCAAACAGGCTGAGTTAATTGTTTTTCCGGAAAATTTCATTTGTTTTGCTGCCGGCAAACAACGTGAAACTGCTGCTCAATTTGAATCGATACAAGCCCAGTTGGAACAACTGGCTCATCGACACAACATCTGGATTGTTGCAGGTACATTACCTTGTCCGTTTCGCCCAGATGGTAGTGTGATTCGGGATGGTCGTGTCAGAACATCAAGCTTATGTATTAGCCCCGAAGGTACAGAAGCACGCTACGACAAAATTCATCTATTTGATGTTCAGGTTGGCGACGCGGTGGGTGGTTATCAGGAGTCAAAGTTTTTTGAACCGGGTGATCAGCCTGTTGTCGTCAATACACCATTTGGACATATTGGTTTAATGGTGTGCTATGACTTACGTTTCCCCGAACTTGCATTAACTTTGCGTGCCCAAAATGCACAGATATTAACTGCACCTGCTGCATTTACCTATACCACGGGTCAGATGCATTGGCAGCTCTTGTTGCAAGCACGTGCAATGGATACACAATGCCATATACTCGGTGCCGCGCAACAAGGCTGGCATGGTGAAAAACGTCAAACTTGGGGACACACTGCTGCGGCGAATAGTCGCGGACAACTGCTGGATATTATTCAAAACGATGGTGCTGGATTAATCACAATTGATTTTGACAGTGCTGAGCAGCAGCAGATTCGTGAATCAATGCCCTTAATGCAGCATCGCAAGCTCATCCAGTTTTAATTCATTTCTTTCTAAGCCATCGCTTAACTGGTCGTTATAGCGAAAACAAGGCTATACTTGAGACTTGCCAAATGACTCATGAGGCCTTTATGCAGCAAGACAGTTCTATTTTACATCTTGATAATCAATTGTGTTTTTTGATTTATTCAACCAATTTGGCGCTGCATCAGTTATATCGTAAGTTACTGGCCCCCCTCGGACTCACCTACCCACAGTATTTAGTCATGCTGGTGCTTTGGGAAAAGGATCATATAACGGTATCGGATATTGGTGCACAATTGTTTTTAGAATCGTCTACCCTGACACCCCTGTTAAAAAAACTCGAATCGTTACAACTCCTCACACGCCAGCGATCAAAGCGCGATGAGCGTCAAGTGATTATTTCACTCACAGATCAAGGCGCACAGCTTAAATCACAGGCGCTAGACATCCCACATCAGCTCGCCCAAGCCAGTGCATGTGATTTAGATGAATTGATGCAGCTTAAGTCTCAGCTCGAAGCACTTCGTACAAATATCAGCAAATAAATGCATTTGATTACAAAAAAACCTCTTGCACACCTATTTATATCGTGTACGATATATTTGTACACAAATTAAAGGTGGTTTAAAAATGTCATTAGAAAAAGTTGTATACACAGCACACGCTAAAGCAACCGGTGGCCGTGATGGTCGAGCAACATCTTCAGACAATATCTTGGATGTAAAACTGACCGTGCCTAAAGAAATGGGCGGTGCAGGTGGTGGTACCAACCCAGAACAACTTTTTGCAGCTGGCTATTCTGCATGTTTCCTTGGCGCCATGAAGTTTGTTGCCAACCGTGACAAATTCAATATTCCAAAAGACGCTTCAGTTGAAGGCGACGTTGGTATTGGTCCGATCCCAACTGGATTTGGTATTGAAGTCAAACTTCATGTTCACTTACCAGGCATGGACGCAGATGAAGCGAAAAAACTGGTCGATGCTGCGCATATTGTCTGCCCATACTCAAATGCAACACGTAATAACATTGATGTCGATTTCAATATTGTTACCGATGCTTAATTGATTGAGCAGTTTGTAAAAAAGCACCTCCATTGAGGTGCTTTTTTTATTCTTCAGCTTGATTGGTCACACGAAGTACTTCTTCGAGCGTGGTTTTACCCGCCAGTACTTTTTTGAGTCCATCGTCTCGGATTGAACCTGCGCTACGACGTGCATAGGCTTCTAGTTCAAATTCGGCAGCATTGCCATGTATTAGACGGCGAATATGTTCATCGATAGGGACAATTTCATAAATGGCTGTTCGACCAGTAAATCCAAGATAGGAGCAATGTTCACACCCTTGAGCTTCTGGTAATTGAAGATGCGTTCGATCAGATTGTACATTTTGAAAAATTTGCCGTTCGAAGTCGTCTGCCTCGCGCCATGTAGCGCAGTGCGAACATAAAGTTCGAACCAGTCGCTGTGCAATCACACCAATTAATGAACTCGACAATAAAAAGGGTTCAATTCCCATATCTTTTAAACGGGTCACGGCGCCAATGGCCGTATTGGTGTGCAAGGTAGATAAAACCAAGTGACCCGTCAGTGAGGCTTGAACTGCAATTTCAGCCGTTTCAAGATCACGAATCTCACCGACCATGACCACGTCTGGATCTTGCCGTAACATGGCCTTTAAGGCACGCGCGAATGTCATGTCGACTTTGTTGTTCACCTGCGTCTGACCAATCCCCTCTAGCTGATATTCGATTGGATCTTCAGCCGTTAGAATATTTCGAGTATTGTCATTTAAATCAGATAGAGCCGCGTAAAGTGTCGTGGTTTTTCCTGAACCTGTAGGCCCCGTGACCAAAATAATCCCATGTGGACGATGGACCAAATAATCCAGACGCTCATAATCTTCGGGCATCAACCCCAAATGTGTCATATTTAAACGACCGGCCTGCTTATCGAGCAATCGCATCACTACCCGCTCACCATGCGATGACGGCAAAGTCGAGACACGCACATCGACCTCACGGCCAGCTAAACGCAAAGAAATACGGCCATCTTGAGGTATACGTTTTTCAGCAATATCCAGCTTAGCCATTACTTTAATCCGTGACACCAACAGTGGTGCCAGTTCACGGCGCGGCTGCACAATTTCACGTAATTGACCATCGACACGCAACCGCACGGAAAGCTTTTTCTCAAATGCCTCGATATGAATATCCGATGCATTGACGCGAATTGCTTCTGACAGTAAGGCATTGATCAGACGAACAATCGGAGCATCATCCTCCTGATCCATCAAATCTTCTGCTTCGGGTACTTGATCGGCCAGACTCAATAAGTCAGGATGATCTTCTAGCCCTGCAGCGACCTGCTGCGACTCTCCACGATCTCCAGCATAGCTAGAACTGAGCAAGGCATTAAACTTTTGCTCGTCACAGAGTTCATATTGTGCCGCCCTGCCCACGATTCGGCGTGCTTCTTGTAATGCAATCCATGCGGTTGTTTGTTTTCGAACAATAAAAACCTGATCACCGTCGTATCTCAACAAGACACCATGACGTTTTGCAAAACTATAAGGAATTTGTATTTGTTTGAGTATTTGCATCACAAATTTATAATGATCATAAAGATAGTTTTGAGTGTACTCTAAGCGTATGACAGCGTGAAGTCCGTTTTAGATAAACTCAGCAGAGGATTTTTTCGACTTGACTCAACAACACGACCTTCAGGAGCTTGCATCCCCACATTTAAAATGGTGGGGCGAGCATACATTTGAATTACACCAAGTCAAAGCTTGGCAATTTGGTTCTCTGCTTTTTCGATTGACGCGTGGGATCAATGAATGGCGGCTGGAATATCATCGTCCGCAATATCAATACGATTACGAACAAAACTGGCATTCAATTACCGATACCAATTTTGCCTGCCCACAGCCGCGTAAAATTGAACGCTACATGTTTAAAAAAACCCATGAAACCTTTCAGTTAATGCCACGCCTTGCTGATCGTTCTGTGGTGATTAAGCCAGTCGATCCAATTTATATTCCGGCAGGCCAGCGCGGTACTTTATATATCAGTACGCCACTTTGGATCGCAGGCTTTGTCGAGGGTCAGCGTGAACCATTGTTTGATCTTCCAGTGATTCAGCCTAAAGATACTTGGTTTGGCCCAGATCGTCGTAATGGTGAAATCTGTTATGCCACCGCAGTGGATGGGCGTACCGATATCAACCAACTCAAGCCACGCGCCTTTCGTGCCGTAACCCCTGTCGAATTCCACAACACCAGCAGTCAGCAATTGCGATTTGATCGGATGAATGTCCCCGTGGCTGCATTGCCTCTATTTTACAGTGAAAGTACACAGCGCTTATGGACCTCACAAATTAAAGTTTTGCATGAAGGCTACGACAAGCCACCGCGTATTCGGATTGAAAACCGGACGCCACCTTTGGCCGGTGAAGTCATTTATGTACATCCACCGCGTTCACCGGGTGGTGCATTGTTTAATATGTTTGATTCATTTTTCTAGGACGTAGTATGGCTGATTCCAATATCCCCAAAGATGTTGCCGTGAGTCTTAAAGGGATTTTTACCAATATCAATCTGGACCGTCTGAGCGAATTGCTGGTTGCACTGGTACTGTGTTTAATCGGGTTTATCATTGCCCGACTGGTCTCGAATACCTTTATTCGTACCATTGGGCATCGTTTTAATGCCCATCAAAGCATGGTGTGGCGACGCGGGATTTTTTATTTTATTTTCTTAATCTTTGTGATGGCCAGCCTAAAAGAAGCGGGCTTTAAGCTCAGTGTATTTTTAGGCGCAGCAGGGATTCTTACCGTAGCGCTGGGTTTTGCCTCACAAACTTCGGCTAGTAACTTGATTAGTGGACTATTCCTGATTGGTGAAGGCTCTTTTGAGGTAGGTGACACCATTCAGATTACGCTAATACGTGGTCAAACCATTGAAGGCGAAGTCATTTCAATCGATTTACTGTCGGTCAAACTGCTCACTTTAGATAATGTATATGTACGTTTGCCAAATGAGCAACTGATTCGTGCACCCGTAATGAATCTGTCAAAGTATCCGATTCGACGAATTCCCATTACATTAGCCATCAACTTCCAAGAAGACATCATGAAAGTTCGCAAGGTATTGTTGGATGTGGCATCTAAATACCCATTGGCTCTAGATGAACCGAAACCTGAGGTGACCGTTACCGCTTTTCGTGAATCTTCAATCGAGCTTTTATTTACCGTATGGTGCAGGCAGGAATTTTTCTTAAAATCACGTGATGAATTGCAAGAACGCATCCGCAATGGCTTTTTAGAAAACCAAATTGAAATTCCAGTACCCAAAATGGGCTTTGTTGATCGCCCACCCATTAGCGCGCTAAACGAAGATGAAATCGATCAATATGCCAATAAAGAATCACTTAAGCGTGAACCTAAAGCTTAACTTAAACTAACAACCATTTTGTTTACGGTGTGCCACCTACAACGGATTGGCACACCACTCATCTCAACCCTACGTCCTAAAAATCATTGGCCCATCGTTTGACTAGCAGATATTAAAAACTCTAAACGTCTCATATCACGATATATCGGCAGACTCAACTCACGCGCACATAAGATAAAATTTAGCCCCTCTAAGTATCGTTTTTATCTGCTATTTTGCTGACAGGCGGTAAAGGCGCCAGATAAGCAATGACCAACATCACACCTCCAGCACCAATAAACGAAACCACTCGAGTTAAGGTGCCACTTTGTGACAAATCCAGACTGACCAGTTTGATCACCACAATTCCCAGTAAGGCTGCACCGACAAACCAGATCTGACGAATGTGTCTTTGGCTGGAAAAAGTCATCAACACAAAGGCCAAAATGACCCACAGCAAAGTCAGGCTCAGTTGTACTGCACCATTCGACCAGATCGATATCCCCCAAAGCGGTGTTCCCAGATAGACATGTAATGCACGCACCACGATACTACTGAGTACCAAAAGAGCCATTAAAATGCTTATGACTTTACTCGCCCACTCTAAGCCATGCTGTTGAGGCAAAAATTCTTTTCGGTAAATTGCCCAGAGTAAAGCCGTCAGTACCATCAATGACAATCCATCTACCGGATTCAACACAGGCAATTGATACGCGGTAAATGGCGCTTGCTGCAAACTCACCACAATGAGCCAAATCCAAGTGATGCACCATACCGCAGGATACTGCATTACACCTGAAGTACCCCGAGACATACAGACCATTGCATACACCACCGGAGCGAGTGCCAAAGATAAAATAGCTTCTGCTGGCCACAGCACTGGACCGAGTGCTGCAAGTGCTAACCAGACCACCGAAGCAGCAACGTGCTGCATGATTAAGGAAGCGTCAGCGTAACGCGTGGTACGTAAAAACAACAACACGAACCCTTGTGCCACCACAAAATTCAACTGCTGAATCAAGTTCAGCCATTTAAAACTTGCAAACAAACCATAGTTAACCAGTTCTACGTAGCTGAGTAACAGTAAGACCGTAGCTAAAATGAGTTCTGCCGTATGGCTGGTGTTTTGTTTTCTGGCCGCGACAAAACGAGCAAATCCAAACAACAACAGCGCGCTGATCGCTAAATATGGACTTAAACCACTCGATTGCCATGCCAAGGCGTGTACACCAGCCAAT
Organism: Acinetobacter soli; assembly: GCF_018139125.1. NCBI lineage: Bacteria > Pseudomonadati > Pseudomonadota > Gammaproteobacteria > Moraxellales > Moraxellaceae > Acinetobacter > Acinetobacter soli. Next base: position 3,188,070 of record NZ_CP073241.1, on the reverse strand, counting down.
GCGCCAGCGTAAAGCCCCAAAGCCAAAAAGAGACTGGCCAAAATAGGCGGTTGTTTTTGCTGCTCGGCAAATTGAAACAAAAAGTAGGCAGCAACAAACTGGGCAATTGCATAAATGGTGGTGCTTAACGTCGGAAATCCCTGAACAGACCAAAACTGATCAAATAGTGCCAAAGAACTTAAAAATACCAAAACACAACCTAAATAACGACTAACAGAATAACGCTCAGTCACGCCCCACACAATCAGTGCAGCCCCCTGAACCACCCAACCTACGGCACTCCAGTGCGCACCTTTCCAGAGTGGAAAAATTAAAGAAATAAAGGCCACTGCCAAAATAAAAAAGCTTTTGGCCAGTACCGACAATTCTGATTGTTTTTGCTTGATCCACCACGCGAGTCCGCTATAGGTCACACCGAGTGCCAGTGCTCCCAATGTCAGTGCCGTACTTGACTGCTGCATCAAGACCGCATGCATTGAAAAACCCAGAATAGGCACACTAAAAATCAGCCCTACATCTATTAACGGCGGCAACACAAACTGATTATGTGCTTTAAGACTTAGATATTCTTTTTTAATTAATTGACTATAACGTATGCTAAGCCAGATAAATAATCCGATATGCAGCCAGAGAATTTGATCTAAAACCGCATACTGCTCGGGCTTGGCATATACACTGATGTAACTTCCCGCGATCAGACCCGTGGCCACAAAAGCCAATTGATGAAGCAGCTTCCATGGTTTGACAAAATTAATCGCCGCAACCGCAAGGTTGATGACCAAATAATAACTGAGTAAAAACACACTCTCTGGGTGGTACTGTGGAATCAAAAGAGGCGCAAGATAGGCCATCGACAGTGCCAGTATCGATAAATACAGTGCATTTTGAAAGAGACTTAGGGCGATGGTGATTAGCAGTAAGACTGCGAAACACAGGCTAGCGGTCATCAGCTCTTCAATAACCTCAAAGTGATGCGCAAATACCAAGGTTAAGAAAATGATGGCAAGGCCTGCACCTTGTAAAGCCACTGCAAACAGTGCATTTTTATGACGCAAGTAAAATCCAAGCACTGTCGCCGCACCACCCGTTAGTGCAATGGCCAGCAATTTCGCACTCAAACTTAATTGCCAGTGCTCACTGGCAAAACGAAGCAACAGCACGACCCCGATCATCAGCACCACAATCGCGACACGCAAAATTGGATTACCGTGCAATAACCAGTGTTGAACAGGCTGCCACCATGTTGCTGCATTTGAAGTTTTGGTCTGAGCTAATACTGCATTAGTCGATGGCGCGACTTCAGATAAAAATACATTCTGCGGCTGTAGCGTATGTTGTGACTGCGCATCCTGAATGGGATGCGCCGAGGTCGAGAGTGCAGATGAAGAAGATGAAATTGATGGATCGGTCTTTAGGCGATCGAACGCTGTATCAGAAACCTGACGATCTGTGTGCTGTATCGATGTGAGAGATTCAATGTGATTTAAACGCTCCGTCAGAGCATTAAACATCTGCAACAAGCTCCACAGTCCGATCACGGCACCAAGGATTGGCATCCATACAACGCCAATAAACCCACCGATCAGTGCGATCAATACACCCAGCCAAACACCAGAGTGCCAACCACGCATAGATGTGACTGAAAAGGCAACCGCATGGCGCTGCTCAAGCTGCTGAAGGCGTTTGTCTAAACGATTGAGATAATACATCAGCACAAACAGCATCAATGTACCCAGCACAACCGCTAGATCTGTCGCGTGAAGTACATAGCTCATCACTGTGCTCACGCCCAGCATGAGCACGATAATGCTGATCTTTTGTTTATCGTTTTTATACATGATCAAAAAAACAAACACATGGATTGAACTCTCATTTTAAACCATGATGTCTTGAGCGTATATTTAGACATACAAAACAACCGTAAAAGTGAATCTCAGCATTTTGATGCTTTTTCACGTAGAATAAGAGCCAATTATTTGTGAGGAAATGTTCAATGCCACCATTTGTCTTGGTTGATGGCTCATACTTTTTGTTTCGTGCGTTTCATGCACTCCCCCCCTTGACCACGTCAACAGGCCTTCAGACCAATGCCATTCGTGGTGCCATTTCCGCCATTCAAAAGTTAATGCGTCGTACCCAGCCGACGCACATGGCTGTGATTTTTGATACTCCTGAACCGACATTTCGTCACGAACTTTCGCCAATTTATAAAGGTGATCGTCCAAGCATGCCGGAGGAACTCGCACAGCAAATCCCTTATTTGCATGCCTTGATTAAGGCCTTGGGAATTCCGCTGTATATGCTCCCGGGTGCAGAAGCCGACGATGTGATTGGAACACTGGCCAAACGCGCTGAAAAGGAAGGACATCAGGTTCTGATTTCGACGGGCGACAAAGACATGGCACAGCTTGTGACTGAAAAAGTCACGCTTGAAGACAGCTTCAAAGACAAACCTATGGATATTCAGGGTGTATTTGAGAAGTTTGGTGTTTGGCCAAATCAGATTATTGACTACCTCACCCTGATGGGCGATGCCTCAGATGGCATTATGGGGGTACCGGGCGTAGGCGCAAAAACCGCAGCCAAATTACTTACAGAATATGGCTCGATTGGCGGTATCTTGGAAAATGTCGACAAGATTAAGGGAAAAGTCGGGCAAAACATCAAGGAACATGCAGATGGTATTGCGATTGACCATCAGTTGGCCAGTATTGTGTGTGATCTCGATATTGCACTGACTTGGGACGACTTACAATTACGCGAACCGCATGTGGAAAGTTTGCGCAATTTATACACCGAGCTTGAATTTAGAAACCAGTTACAGTCGCTAGATCATCCCAATAATCCGGTAAGCAGCAGCTACAAAGCAGCCAGTCAAGAAATTGAAAAGATACATACTGCACCTGCGATTGAAACTGAAGATCAGGCCAGCCTGACCAGTGAAGATGATCAACTTGGCACGGCAAATTATCATACAGTGCTAACACAAGCTGCTTGGGATGCCTTATTGCAACGCTTCCAGAGCGAAAAGCACTTTGCAATCGACACTGAAACCACCAGTTTAGATTATCGTGTAGCACAAATGGTGGGCTTCTCTGTGGCGTTTGATGCACAAGACGCCTACTACGTGCCATTGGCTCATGACTATGAACACGCACCTGAACAATTGAACCGTGAGCAGGTACTGGCTCAGCTTAAACCCATTTTAGAAGATGAACAGGTTGGTAAAATTGGCCATCATCTTAAGTATGATGCACATATCTTTGCGAATCATGGCATTGAACTTAAAGGCTGGTACTTCGATACCATGCTGGCCTCTTATGTGCTGAACTCGGTCGCAACACGACATGGCATGGATGATGTGGCACGGGTCTATTTAAGTCACCTCACCACCACCTTTGAGCAAATTGCAGGTAAAGGCGCCAAACAAAAAACTTTTAATCAGATTGATCTTGAAGTGGCTGCGCATTATGCCGCAGAAGATGCGCATGTCACCTACCGACTCTATGAGGTACTGGCGCAAAAACTCAAACAGAGTCCAGAACTTGAACAGCTTTTGTACCAGATTGAAGTCCCTGTAGCACGTATTTTAGCAGGAATGGAAGAAGCAGGCATTAAACTTGACCATGACTTTCTGGGTCGGTTAAGTGGGGAATTCACAAACACCATTCAAGGGCTTGAAGATCAGGCCATCGAACTGGCTGGTGAAAGCTTTAATGTCAGCTCACCCAAACAGGTGGGTGAAATCCTGTTCGATAAGATGGGGCTTAAAGGCGGCAAAAAAACGGCCACCGGACAACACAGTACCAGTGAAAGCATTTTGGAAAAAGTTGAACATCCGATTGCTGAGGTGATTTTAGAACACCGCACGCTTTCTAAACTCAAAAACACGTATACCGACCGTTTGGTCGAGCAGTCTCATAACGAAACGCATCGGGTTCATACCAGTTATCATCAGGCCTTGACTGCGACAGGCCGTTTGTCATCGTCTGATCCGAACCTACAAAATATTCCAATTCGCGGTGAAATTGGTCGTCAAATTCGTAAAGCCTTCATTGCACCTGAAGGCCGAGTATTGTTGGCTGCCGATTACTCACAGATTGAATTGCGTTTAATGGCGCACTTTTCTCAGGATGACGCCTTACTTGACGCGTTTAAAAATGGTCAGGACGTACATCGACGTACCGCAGCAGAAGTACTCAACATCGCACTGGAAGACGTCACCAATGATCAGCGCCGACAAGCCAAGGCCGTCAATTTTGGCCTGCTCTATGGTATGTCTGAATTTGGTTTGATTCGTCAATTGGGATTCACTCGTGAAGAATCGCAAAATTACATCAAGCAATATTTCCAGCGCTACCCGGGTATTTATGAATACATGCAGCGTACGCGCCAGATTGCACTGGAGCAAGGTTTTGTCGAAACCATTTTAGGACGACGCTTATATACGCCAGATATCGATGCACGCAACATGATGGTACGTAAAGGTGCCGAGCGCGCCGCAATTAATGCGCCGCTGCAAGGCAGTGCTGCCGATATTATTAAATTGGCGATGATTAAAGTCGATAAAATGCTGCCAAAAGATCAAGCCAAGTTACTGCTTCAAGTACACGATGAACTGGTTTTTGAAGTCGATGCGGCAGTTGCAGACCAGCTTGCACCACAGCTTGCAGCCACCATGCAATCGGTGGTCGATATTTCGGTTCCTTTACTGGTGGAAGTCGGTAAAGGTTTAAACTGGGAAGAAGCCCATTAAGCATGTTCCATAAAAAAAGGCCGATCAAATCGGCCTTTTTTTAAAGCAACTTATAGTCCGGTCAGAAGAACTTTAGCCACTTCATTCATCAGAATTTCAGCAATATACAACGCCAAAAAGGCCAAAATAGGCGATAAATCAATCATACCCATGTTTGGCAATAACCGGCGAAAAGGTGCTAGTAAAGGTTCGGCAAGCTCTTGAATCACTTCGATATAAGGCGAGCGAGACTGGGTAAACATCACCACCCAGCTCAAAATAATCGTAGCAAAAATCAGGTAACGACAAAAACGGATTAAATCCTGAATCATGGTGACAAAAGTCAGAATCAGTAAATGAATCGGACTATTTGGCATTGCACCCGAAAGATACATCACACCAAAAATCTTAAGTAAATACAGCACAACCAACAGCGCAATCGCTGCAAGGTTCACGCGGCCTTTGGCAACCGTTGGGAAAATACGGCTAAAAATATCTACAATTTTGGTGGCTTTAACGGTAGATAAAACCACAGGATTATAGGGAGTAACCCCGGTCAACTGGATGAGAAATCGAAAAAATACCAATAAAATGGCAACATTAATTAAAATACCAAAAATGAGCGCAGAACTCGCCATAGTGTTCCTATCCTACTTAAGTCGTTTTGGTGCTGTCGCTGAGCTCGCGGGCTAACTCTTGACTTCTTTTTTGCGCTGCGGCAAGCGCAGCCTGAATATTTTGAGAGATTTGAGCACGATCAAATACTTCAAGTGCGGCCTGAGTCGTTCCGTTTGGAGAAGTCACATTTTTTCTTAACTCAGACGGAGTGCTCGAACTGGTAATGGCCATTTGCGCTGCACCCAATGCGGTTTGCAGCGTCAATGCGGTGGCAACTTTTTCATCTAGTCCCATGTTTTTACCCGCACGGATCATGCTTTCCATCAGGTAAAAAAAGTACGCCGGACCAGAGCCAGAAACCGCTGTGACTGCATCGATCTGTGCCTCAGACTGTACCCAGATGGTCAGACCTGTAGCTGCTAGAATTTGGCTAGCCAGTTCACGATCTTTTGCACTGACTATCTCGTGTGCATACAAGCCATGTGCACCCGTTTGTACCAAAGCAGGTGTATTGGGCATTACACGCACAATACGCTCGGCTCCGGTTAAAGCTGCAATCGTTGCAATCTCTGCACCAGCAATCACAGACACAATCAGTTTATCTTCAAACAAGCCTTGAAGCGGCTTAAGTACCTGAGCCAATACCTGCGGTTTAACAGCCAATACCACAACATCTGCATTTTTAATCGCTTGAAGATTATCATCGATGGCATGAATTTCTTTTTCTTGAAGTACTTGGCGAATTGCTTCGACCGGATCAGAAACGGTAATCCGAGTTGAGGGTAATCCACGCGCAACCAGCCCCCCAATCAGGGCTTGCGCCATATTACCACCACCAATAAATGTGATATTTGAATTTAATGTCGCACTCATGAATTATGCTCAACTCGCAAATGATTGACGTCAGAAATTAAATAAGGTTGCCATCCCCCGACTTCACAATAGTCAGATTGTGCCAGCCAAAACCCATTGGGCGTAAAAACCCCTAGCATAACATTATCTACCAGCAATATTTGAATTGTGTGACGTAACCAAGGGAAAATTTGTGCGTCTTGAATCGCTTTTTTAAGTGGCCAATGTCCAACCCGACCATAAAGATGAATCTTTTCGCCGCCCTGACGTGCAAGCACAGTGAGCTCACGTGCCAGAAGAGCTTTAGATAGTCCAATATCTGCTGCTTTTAAGATATAACGACCCGATGACAACTCAAGCATGTGATCGAGTTTCAAGTCAGCAAGTGTTTGCTGCTGAGGCAATGTTTGAGCGGTATAAGCGGCATGTGCAATACGATGCAAAATCTGCTGATAGCGAACATAATAAAAACCGTTCCAATGTAAGGCAGCTTGAGCATCGGCTTTAGCGTGAATGACTTCCTCTTGCAGACGATTCACCATATCCAGAGAAGGCCTGTACGTTTCTTTGCCTTTCATCCAAAACGATAACAGCTGCCTTTGGCGGGCAGCTGAAAGCTGTAAAAATGGTTGCAGCATCAGATGGTTGTCCGAACCCGTGGCAGCTAAATCTTGTTGCAATACCTCATCTAAAATGGTTTGCGCGTCTTGCATCAATACACTGGTACGCGCAACCGCGTCTTGCATCTTGGGAAAGCGTTGTTCCAGTAGCGGCCAAAGCTGCTCCCGACACCAAGCACGATCATAGCGTGTGTCAAAATTGGTCTCATCTTGTACATAAGGCAATGCAAGTTGATCTACCCACGCCTGAATCTGCTGCCGAGACAGTGATAAAAAAGGACGCCAGCGACGAAGTGTCTGAATGTGATCGTGTTCCTTCATGGCCGCTAAGCCCTGAACACCAGTGCCTGAAAGGAGGCGGAGTAATACGGTTTCGGCCTGATCGTTTTGATGATGTGCCAACACCAGAATATCGTTGGGCTGTGCATGGCGTAAAAAGGCAGCATAACGTGCTTGGCGTGCCTGATTTTCAAGGTTGCCTGCCTCAACATCGACGGGTTGGATGGTGACTGGAATCTGGCGTTGCTGTGCAAAATTCTGGATAAAATCGCCCCATGCACGGCTGCTCGATTGCAGCTGATGGTCGATATAAATGGCACGAATGTTATGAGGAAAGAGTTCAGACATTACATGCAGCAGTAGCATGGAATCCATACCACCACTGCATCCAATGAGAAAGACCGAATCAGCAGAGAATTGCTGGGCCTGTATTAAGAGGCGATGCCTAAATTTTCGCTGCCAAATTTCATTAAACGTTGGTAACGCGCTTCGCATCGTTCATCTGCATCCATAGCTAGCAATTCATCGAGCGCTTGTTTTAACACGACTTGCAGATTTTGCATAACCTGATCTGGATTGACATGCGCGCCTTCACCTTCATCGACCACATACTCTACAATACCGATTTTTTGTAGTTTATCTGCGGTCAATGCCAAAGCATCACTGGCTTGTTCTGCTTTTTCAGCCGTTTTCCACAAAATCGATGCGCAGCCTTCAGGTGAAATCACTGAATAAATACTGTGCGATAACATGATAACGCGGTCTGCCACACCAATTCCAAGTGCACCACCTGAACCACCTTCACCCAATACGGTAGCAATCACAGGTACTTTTAGGCTTGAAAGCTGTGCCAAACTGGTTGCAATTGCTTCAGCTTGACCGCGCTCTTCTGCACCTACACCCGGATAAGCACCCATGGTGTCAATAAACGTAAATACCGGCAGGTTAAAACGTTCTGCCATATCGAGCAAACGTTGTGATTTGCGGTAGCCTTCAGGATTACACATCCCGAAGTTGTGCTTGAGTTTTTCACGTGTACTACGGCCACGATGTTGACCCACGACCATCACAGGACGACCTTCAAAGCGAGCCAAACCACCCACCATCGCACCGTCATCACCAAATAGACGGTCACCGTGCAGCGCATCAAATTCAGTGAAGATTTCACCGACATAATCTAAAAACTGCGGACGATCTGGATGTCGCGCAATTTGAACCGTTGTCCACGCTTTAGACTGAGCAGCTTTATTTTTCATAAGTCGAGCATTATCCCTAAATTAACCAAATCGAGTTAATCGATAAATTTTTCCGACTGAATATTCAACTCAATGTCCCAGTGCTTAAATTGCTCTTGCTCATCATGCAAATCGGCAACCAGCAATGGCCATTGTTTGGCATCACCAGAAACGCTAAGTTGCCATTGTTGATCATTTACAATGTTTAATTCAATGGCAGGAAGCATCTGATCACTGCGACTATGGTTGAGTAAAACAGCAAGGCGAAGAAGTAAACATAAATACATCAGTTTGACCCCACCCACCTTTAAAACATCGGTTTTAACATCACTGCGCAATTTACGGCGATGGTGTGCAACCAGATGCGACAGATGGTTTTGGTCAATTTGTGAAAAGCCGGGAATATCAGAATGTTGCAATAAATATGCACCATGGCGATGGTATCCACCATGACTGATGGCCAAACCAATTTCGTGTAAATAGGCAGCGCGACGCAATAAGTCACTGTCTTCACTGAGTAAATCCAGACGACCAGCAACATGATCAAAGAGTTGCTGTGCAGTATTCACCACTCGCTCGGCCTGTTTGGTGTCGGCATTGTAGCGCCCCATTAAGGCCTGTACACTGCGGTCACGAATGTCTTCATGTTTGAAGCGCCCAAGCAGATCGTACATCACCCCTTCACGCAGTGCGCCGTCTGAATAAGCGAGTTTATCAATATTCAAAACATCAAATACTGCGAACAAAATGGCCAATCCAGCTGGCAAAACTGCTCGTCGATCTTCTTTTAGTCCCTCAAAATCAATTTCACTGATATGACGAAACTTCAATAATTTGTCTTTTAATTTTTCAAGGCCCTCACGCGTTACATTTTCTTGCTCGTCGCTTAGCCCCATATTGACCATGATCTGTTTGGCCGCCTTGATGGTACCGCTGGATCCCACAACGGTATCCCACCCTTCAGCTTTATAGATATTGGCAATTGCCGAAAGCTCTTTGCGTGCAGCCACGACAGCCTTATCAAAAATCTTGGCGCTGATTTCCCCTTCAGCGAAATAAGCTTTAGTAAATGCCACACAGCCCATTTGTAAGGATTCAGTTTGAATCGGCTCAAATTCTTCGCCAATAATAAATTCGGTCGACCCGCCGCCAATGTCGACGACCAAACGACGCCCACCATTGGCCATGGTATGCGATACGCCCAAGTAAATCAGGCGAGCTTCTTCACGCCCTGCAATAATTTCAATGGGTTTAGGTAAAATTTCAGCCGCACGCTGAATAAATTCATGACCATTTTTGGCTTGTCGAAGCGCATTGGTCGCCACGATTCGTAAACGGTTGGGCTGCACCGACCCTAAACGTCCGACAAAACGAGCCAGACATGCAAGTCCCCGCTGTTGTGCAGCTTCGGTTAAATTTTTATTTTCATCTAGGCCCGCTGCCAGCTGAACCTTTTCTGACATAGAAGCCACTTTTTTTACTTCGCCATGATCTACACGTGCAATGGCCAAGTGAAAACTGTTCGATCCCATATCGATGGCAGCAAGTAATTCTTCATCTATCAAAAAATCAGCCATTATTGATATAAACCTTTATAAAATTGTCGCTAAGATTAATTCACACGCACCCAATTGAAAAGCCATTTCGCTGATCTTTTAAGCTTGATTTCCCCTTAGATCGCCATTTTACGATAGTGGATTACGATTACAAGTATCGCAAGCATCCATTAGACAAAATTCACATAACCTTGAATAATACGAATCAACCCTTATATTGATCTAGAAGGTTATGTCATACTTAATTTCTGTATTTGTCTAACTTCTATATCCGCAAAAAATAAATTTGGAGCGACCTATGTCTGCCACTATTGTAAATACAACTGATGCTAACTTCCAAGCAGACGTTTTAGATGCTGAAACTCCCGTTCTTGTAGATTTCTGGGCAGGCTGGTGTGCACCTTGTAAAGCAATTGCACCTGTTCTTGAAGACCTGTCTCGTGAATACGAAGGTAAAGTCAAAATTGTAAAAGTGGATGTAACTGCATGTGAAGATACTGCAGTGAAATACAACATTCGCAACATCCCTGCACTTTTACTTTTCAAAGATGGTGAAGTGGTTGCTCAACAAGTTGGCGCTGCACCGCGTTCAAAACTTGCTGCATTTATCGATGACAACGTATAAGCCGATTTATACGCATCATCATCAAATACGCTATTGTTCGATAGCGTATTTTTTTTGCATGGAAATTGACAATTACCCTGATCTGACTTATAGTTCTTGAGCAGGAAGTGCTGAAGGAAAATCACTTCATTTGCCTCCTTTTCGCAAGACACAAAACATAAGATCGCCGCTCGGCAACAGAAATTGCTTCATCTATTTCTATACTGAAATAACCAAACAAACTTCTGCGTTTGTGATTATGCAAGTGCGATTCTTATCGTCATTTGAATGCTTGCGGCTGACCTTTATCTCTTTCCATTTCTGTGCTCCACACACTCCTTTTATCTATCTGACCACTTATGAATTTAACCGAACTCAAGAAAAAACCGATTGGCGAACTCATTAAGATTGCAGAGTTTATGGGCCTTGAAGGTATGGCTCGTAACCGCAAGCAAGATATTATCTTTGCCATCTTGAAACGTCATGCAATGAATGGCGAAGAGATTTTTGGCGACGGTGTTCTCGAAATTCTCACTGATGGTTTTGGTTTTTTACGTTCAGCTGCTGGTTCTTATCTGGCAGGTCCAGACGACATTTATGTGAGCCCGTCCCAGATCCGTCGCTTTAACTTACGCACCGGTGACACCATCACAGGAACGATTCGCCCACCTAAAGAAGGTGAACGTTACTTTGCATTGCTTAAAGTTAACCAGATTAACTACGATACGCCTGAAAACTCGCGTAATAAAATTTTATTTGAAAACCTCACACCGCTTTTCCCAACCGAACAACTGGTGATGGAGCTGGGTAACGGCACCACCGAAGATTTAACGACGCGTGTAGTCGACTTAATCGCACCGATTGGTAAAGGTCAGCGTTCAATTATCGTTGCGCCGCCAAAAGCCGGTAAAACCATGTTGTTGCAAAGTATTGCACAATCGATTGTTCGCAATAACCCAGAAGTGTTCCTGATTGTTCTTCTGATCGACGAACGTCCAGAAGAAGTCACCGAAATGGAACGTACCGTACGCGGTGAAGTGGTTGCTTCAACCTTTGATGAATCACCTGCACGTCATGTTCAAGTGGCCGAAATGGTGATTGAAAAAGCCAAACGCTTGGTTGAACACAAAAAAGATGTGGTGATTTTGCTTGACTCGATTACCCGCCTTGCACGTGCGTATAACACAGTGATTCCATCATCGGGTAAAGTCTTGACTGGTGGTGTCGATGCGCATGCACTTGAGCGTCCAAAGCGTTTCTTTGGTGCTGCACGTAATATAGAAGAAGGTGGTTCACTGACCATCATCTCAACTGCCTTAATTGAAACTGGCAGTAAAATGGATGATGTGATCTACGAAGAATTCAAAGGTACAGGCAACCAAGAGATTACCCTAGATCGCCGTATTGCTGAAAAGCGTGTCTTCCCTGCGATGAATATCAAGAAATCTGGTACGCGTCGTGAAGAACGCCTGATGGACGAAGATAACCTGCGTAAAGTCTGGATCTTGCGTAAATTGCTTCATCCTATGGATGAGCTTGCTGCAATGGAGTTCTTACTGGATCGTATGAAAGAAACCAAAACCAATGATGATTTCTTTGACCAAATGAAGCGTAAAGCCGCAAACTAAGTTTTTGCTGCGAACACTCAATCTAGGCTGTCTATAACGACGGCCTTTTTTGTTTGGTTGACTTAATTTACATAAATATACAATTGACGGTTTTCTATGTTAAATTTCGTGTAAGCACTTGATTAATATCATCTTCAATTATAAAAACTGTATAAAATTTAACTAGTTAACCCGTGTTCATCCAATATAAAATTCAGTCTTGATTGTTATTTTCTGTTAAAAATCAGACAATTTTATCGTTTTTTTAGCCACTTTTTCACATCAGGCAGTAGTAATTCGCAAAGGGCAGTGATAGCATATCCGCAGACCAGTTAGACTGCTCTATGCGTTGTTACCTAACCACGTTTTAGGAATAATTAAAGCACAAACAGGCTAACGTAGGTTTTTTTTAATCTCAATTTTTTTATGAGAGTGATGCCATGTTATTCAAGAAAATCGCAATTGCTGCTGCTATCGCTACTACTTTAGCTTTCGTTGGTTGTGCAAAGAAAACTGAACAAGCTGCTGCTGACGCTAACACAGCTGCTTCTCAAGCAACTGCTGCTGCTTCTGAAGCTCAAGCTGCTGTAGACGCTGCTGCTACTTCAGCTCCTGCTTCTGCTGCTGCTGCTGCTGACGCTGCAACTAACGCTGCTGCTGCTGCTACTGACGCTGCTCAAGCTGCTTCTTCAGCTGCTGCTAAATAATCTAGATTTTAGATTATTTGAAAAAAAGAGAGCCTTATGGCTCTCTTTTTTTATGTCTGGTGATCAAGAAAATTTGATCACCAAATCGACACAATCAAATCAATTACTCGACGTACACAGCTCAACACATGGCCAATATAGCATCAGCATTTAAAAGAAGAATAAAAAAATGAGCAGGTTATTCCTGCTCATTTCCTACGCGCTGTCTAAATTTCTGACCCGCTCTAAAAGTCACAACGCGACGGGCAGAAATCGGAATTTCCTCTCCCGTCTTAGGATTACGACCCGGGCGCTCACGTTTGTCACGCAATTCAAAATTACCAAACCCAGAAAGTTTTACGTGTTCGCCTGTAATCAACGCTTGGCTAATTTCATCAAAAAATAACTCGACCATTTGTTTCGCTTCGCGGCGATTTAGGCTTGTGAGTTCGCTTAAATGATCTGCCATGTCTGCTTTTGTTAATGCTGTCATGAGGCCCTCAATGTCGCTTGATAAGTGTTTTCCAACACTTGAATTATATTATCCATACCTGACTTAATTTCAGCATCTTCAAGCGTACGAGATGGGTGCTGCCATAGAAGTGCAAACGCTAGCGAACGCTTACCCTGTTCAACACCTTGACCCGTGTACACATCAAACAACCAAGTCGAATCGAGTAGATCACCACCTGTTTGTTTAATTAACTGCTGAATATCGCTCACATTTATCTTATCACTGATTAATAAGGCAATATCACGTCGAACCGATGGAAAACGTGATAATTCTGTAAAATTAGATACATAAGATTGCAAAATCGCCTTCTGATCAATTTCAGCAACCCATGTTGTGCCCAAATCTAGTTCATTTTCCAATGATGGATGCAAACGCCCCAAATAACCAATCGACTGTCCATCGACTAAAATCTCGGCAGATTGACCTGGATGCAACCAAACACGCTCTGAACGAACATAGCTCACATTGAGACGACCCGCAGCTAAAATTTGCTCGACTTCATTTTTTAGGTCAAAGAAATCCATTGGCTGTACTTTGCCATGCCAGAGCTCCGGTGTACGTGAGCCAACCGCAATTAGAGCTAAAGTCGGGATCTGCTGTAAATCGTGAATTGATGCTGCATGCTGATAATCAAATCGCAACCCCAATTCAAAGAAACGTACGCGACTTTGCTGACGGTTCAAGTTATGTTGCACACATGGGATTAAGCTTGAAAGCAAGGTACTGCGCATCACAGCCAAATCACTTGAAATCGGATTAGCCAAGGCCAACGGATTTACCTTCGGATTGAGCTGCTTTTCAAGCTTGAGGTCTGCAAAGCTAAAGCTGATGGCTTCTTGATATCCCAAAGTTGCAACGGTTTGACGCAGTGCTGCCAATTCAAGATGATCTTGATACTGTGCAAGCTGAACATCAATTTTTGGCAAGGCAATCTGGATATTGTCGTAGCCATGAATACGCGCAACTTCTTCAATTAAGTCTTGATAAATCGCGAGATCAAAACGATGTGATGGGGGCACAACTTGCCATTCGCCTGTGGCAACCACAGTCACTTCACAACCTAAACGCTGTAGTGCATCGGTAATAAAATCGGTTTCGACACGATATCCAAGTAATGCATCGACTTGCGATTGATGCAGCGTAATCGGATCACGCTTTGGCAATAGCTCTGCTTTTTCAGCCACGCTGATTGGTCCAAACTCACCACCGGCATATTGCTGAATCAATTCACTGGCGCGATGCATCGCCAGCATTGGCAATTCAAAGTCGACCCCACGCTCATAGCGCTGTGATGAATCGGTATGCAGACCGAAACGACGTGCACGACCCGCAATCGCTAGCGGCGCGAAAAAGGCACTTTCAAGGAAAATATCACGGGTTTCATCAGTGACACTTGAGTCTAGGCCACCCATAATTCCAGCAATTGCCAAAGCTTTGCTATTGTCTGCAATGACCATAATATCTGGGTTCAGCTCAACTTCTTGCTCATTCAACAAGACCAGCTTTTCCTGATCTGCTGCTTGACGAACATGAATATCGCCGTCGATTTTTGCCAAATCGAAAGCATGCATCGGCTGGCCAAGTTCCATCAACACATAGTTGGTGATATCGACCAGAATACTGTGCGTGCGAATACCTGAGCAGCTAAGTGCATGTGCCATCCAGTCAGGCGTTTGTGCTTGCACGTTGACATTTTTAATGGCACGGCCCAAATAACGTGGCGCACCATCTGTCGCGAGATGAACCTGCTTTTGTTCTAAAATGCTAGATTCAACCGCTGCAATAGCAGGTGGCGTAACCGTTAACTGGTTAATGACACCGATTTCACGTGCAATACCACGAATACTAAAACAATCACCGCGATTTGGCGTGATACTGATATCAATTACATGATCATCCAGCTTCAAATAGTCGCGGATGTTGGTGCCCACAGGTGCATCTTGTGGCAATTCGAGTAACCCATCGATTTTATCTTCAAGATCGATCTCAGATGCACCGCACAGCATGCCTTGCGATTCAATACCGCGTAGCTTGCCCTTTTTAATTTTAAAATCACCCGGCAATACCGCACCAATGGTCGCAACTGGTGCTTTCATGCCTACACGTACATTGGGTGCACCACATACAATTTGTAATGGCTCACCATTGCCAATATTGACCGTAGTTACACGCAAGCGATCTGCATCTGGATGCTGCTCAACGCTCAACACTTCCCCCACGACAACTCCAGTAAATGGCTTGGCAATCGGTGCCAACTCATCGACCTCTAGCCCAAGCATGGTCAGTTGATCGGTCAACGTTTCGCTATCAATGGCTGGATTAACCCAAGTGCGTAACCAACTTTCACTAATTTTCATCTTTATAAAACCTTAAATCTAATCCTGAAAAACTGTTAGGCAAACTGGCGCAAGAAACGCACGTCATTTTGATAGAACATCCGTAAGTCATTAATGCCGTAACGCAACATGGCAAAACGCTCAACACCTAAACCAAAGGCAAAACCTTTGTATTTTTCAGGATCAATGCCTGCAGCACGCAGTACATTTGGGTGCACCATACCGCAGCCCAATACTTCTAACCAGCGGCCTCGTTCATCCATAATGTCTACTTCAGCACTTGGCTCTGTAAACGGGAAGTAAGATGGACGAAAACGAACCTTTAAGTCTTTTTCAAAAAATTCATTTAACAGATTGATCAACAGCCCTTTAAGCTCAGCAAAGCTGGTGTGCTCTGCCACATAAAGTCCTTCAATTTGATGGAACATCGGTGAGTGCGTCTGATCTGAGTCACAACGATACACACGCCCTGGACACACAATACGAATCGGGGGTTGGCTGGTTTCCATGGTACGAATCTGTACACCCGATGTATGCGTACGCAACAAATGATTCACATCAAAGTAGAAAGTATCGTGCATTGCACGTGCTGGATGATGCCCCGGAATGTTCAACGCTTCAAAGTTATGATAGTCATCTTCAACTTCAGGCCCAGTGGCAACGGTAAAACCAGCTTTAGTAAAAAATTGGCAAATTCGTTCTTGTACTTGAGTGACCGGATGAATGCTCCCCATGCGCTGGCCGCGGCCCGGCAAGGTGATATCAATCATTTCACTGGCCAGTTTTTGTTGTAACGCTGCCTGTTGTAATGCAGTTTGGCGTTCGGTCAAGGCAGCATTGATGGCTTCACGTACAGCATGAATGGCCGCACCTTGCACTTTGCGTTGCTCGGGATCCATTTTTCCCAGTGCTTTCGATTGTTCTGCAAGCTGGCTTTTTTTCCCTGTAAACAAAACTCGTACTTGATCGAGTGCAGCAAGGTCTTCAGCCGCTGCTATTGCAGCAAGCGCTTCGGTGGTCAGGGCTTCCAGTGACATAGTAACTCTCAAAGCAACAAAGTTATAAAGAAAATAAAACTCTGCATTCTAACAGTTTTTAAACGGATTGATGAAGCATAAACGCAGGAAAATTACTAGGCAGGGTATTTATAAAACGTATAAGATGAGCGCTGGTGTGAATGAGAAACTCGACAATGGCACTTGATCAAATCTGGAAACAACAACTCGCATTGGTCAGTTATGGCAATGAATATCTGAATCATGATCTTAGCTTTTCAGGCTGGAAGCAGCACAGCATCTTTACACGGCATGCACTGTATTTTCGAGATCTGATCACACAGCATTTACTGGCTCAGCATTTTCAGGTTTGGCTTGAAGGGCTTAAACAGCAAGGCGTATACCGGATTAGTCTTCATGCCTCAAATCTACTGATCGATGAAAAAAATCCAAATCCAAATGTTGAGTTGCTGTCGAGTCATGTAGTGGTGACGCACAGTAAAACACAAAAAACAGCCTGGATTATGGGTCAGGAACTTGCCGAGTGGTATTTAAGTGATCAAGCTTTTGAGATTCCCCTAAACCAACGTTCCGATACTCGTGAAACAACATTTTGGCGCTACGATTTAAGTGACAAACTCGCAAAAAAAGTTCAAGCCGATCTGGAAACAGCCAACTGGAAAGACATCTCGGCGTTTTTATCTCGTGAGTTATTTGAACAGCGCTTAGCTCAGGGAGTAGATCTTGAGTCGAACGGCAAGCCTTATTATGGTACAGATACTTTAGCCTCGAGCGAAGCAACAGGCCAATATCTCCCACTATTGCCGAGCGAGTATCCCGCCCAACTGGCACATGAGTTACTCCATAAAGTAGAACGCTTAAGCCATTTTATTCAGCAAAAGCGGCAGCATCCTTATCATGCAACAGGTGAGATGCTCAGTCCTGAAGAGCAGATTGCACTACGCCAGTTTGCCGAAAAAATTGAGGATATGCATGCCAAGCTGATTGTACGCGTAGCCAATCACTACCAATCGGCACATCCGCTTCCTGCTGCGCCAGTAGCCTCTCCGCTTGAGCCACAACTGGCACATACGCCAACCGCGCAGATTGCAAACAGTACTCCACAGCATTCACATAAAGTCGGCTCGTCCAGTGTAATTAAACTGGTGCTTTTAACCATCATTATCTGTGCATGTGCCTATTATTTTGGGCTATAAGTCGACTATACCTGTCTTGGTGCTTAATCGTGCAGAAGCCTTTAAGCACTTTTAAAAGGTGGGTTTAATTTTAAGAATAATTTTATGACCGCCATCATGTTGATTAATCACATGATGTACACCTTCTACCACGCCCTCCACTTCTGCATCTGGCCCATAAAAAACCCGGATGCTCTCTCCCAAACGCGGCAATAGTCCCAGTTCAATTTCAATCGCGCCTTGCTCGATTCCCTCAACCAATACTTTCATACGTACGCTCCTTTTCTTATTACTGTATTCCTATTACTGTATGAAGAAGCATGTAAGCCTGTCTTATTCATCCTGTGGCAATTGTGTACATCTTTAGTCATTTTCAAGACTTAGGACTTAAAGAGGCGTAGTTGATCGATATACCTCATGCACATTTTAGACATAAAAAAAGACCGCTAAAAAGCGGTCTTTTTTTTGAATCTCTAGCTTATGCAGCCAAAGCGCCTTTCGCTTTTTCAGCTAAAGCAGCAAATGCTACTGCATCATGCATAGCGATGTCAGCTAATACGCGACGGTCGATGATCACTTGAGCTTTTTTCAAGCCATCGATCATACGGCTGTAAGACAAACCGTTTTGACGAGCACCCGCGTTGATACGCGCAATCCATAGAGCACGGAATTGACGTTTCTTCTGACGACGGTCACGGTAAGCGTATTGACCAGCTTTGATTACCGCTTGGAACGCTACGCGGTAAACGCGTGAACGAGCACCATAGTAACCTTTAGCGCGAGCAAGAATTTTTTTGTGACGACGATGAGCCACTACACCACGTTTTACACGAGCCATTTATAATCTCCTTAGATGTATGGGCACATACGACGAACTGAATTCATGTCAGAAACATGAACCATTACACAGCCGCGTAATTGACGAATACGTTTCGCAGATTTTTTGGTCAAGATGTGGCGCTTGAACGCTTGTTTACGCTTGAAACCGTTTGCAGTCGCTTTGAAGCGTTTAGCTGCACCACGGCGAGTTTTTAACTTAGCCATAGTAACCTCTTTTAGGCACCTGTTCGGCGCGTTTGCACCATTGCAAACCGACCTGCAGGTAAGGAAGGCGAAATCATACCGTATCTTTGTTTAAAACAAAAGCAGTTTTACTGATTCTGTTCCCGCTTTATCGTGAAATAACTGTAAGATTCTTCATCATTAAAAAATCAATATAAATGGCTATTTTTTAAGAATTCAAACTTATACTGAGTAAAAATTATCAATATACGATATTTATGAACGCTCAACAGGATGCTTTTGCCGCATTACGCTATCGTGATTTCTCTATTGTGACCATCAACCAGTTTTGCTTAACGCTGGCCATTTTAATTCAAGAAATTATCGTTGCGTACTCGTTATATACTATTACCAAGGATCCACTGACTCTGGGCCTGATCGGACTGGCAGAAGCGATTCCATTTATAGGGCTTTCACTATGGGGTGGCTATTTTGCCGATAAGTTCAATAAACAGCGCATTATGAAAATTTGTCTGTTTTTCTCCTTTCCTTTGCCTCTGGTACTTTTGGGGTTATTTCATGCTTATACGCTCGGACACTTATCCACCCACAGCTTAGCTTTAGGAATTTATGCCGTAATTTTTGCACTCGGTACGATACGCGGCTTTTATAACCCGTCGGCCACATCACTTAAACCCTTTCTCATCCCGCGTGAACTCTATGCCAATGGTGCCACATGGACCACGATTGGCTGGCAAAGTGGTGTGATTATTGGTCCGATGCTGGGCGGTTTTATGCTGGCATATTTAGGTCGAGAAACCAGTCTTATTAGTGTGGCCATATTGCTATTTGTCTGCTTTGTTCTAATTTCTTTACTCAAAAAGCGTGTTTTTCCTGCCATTGAACATGATCAGTTATGGAGTAGTTTAAGTGAAGGATTTCGCTTTATCTGGAAAACTAAAATTGTACTTTGGGCGATTTCATTAGATCTGGCTTCAGTTTTATTTGGTGGCGTGATTGCCTTACTGCCTATTTTTGCTGAAGATATTTTAAAAGTTGGTCCAGCGGGACTCGGCTATTTACGGGCAGCACCATCCATTGGCGCGCTGATCACCATGATTGCGCTAACACGTTTTCCACCGACTCAGCATGCTTGGCGCAATATGCTTTTGGCAGTGGCAGGCTTTGGTGGTTTTACCCTTGTGTTTGCATTTTCAACCCACATGTGGCTTTCGCTCTTCGCACTGGCCATGACCGGTGCATGCGACAGTATTTCCGTGGTGGTTCGTCAAACGATTTTGCAGATTTTTCCACCTGAAAATATGCGTGGACGCGTTGCAGCAGTCAACGGTATGTTTGTTTCTAGCAGTAACGAACTGGGTGCATTTGAATCGGGGCTGGCAGCAAAATATATGGGAACCATCGCAGCAACGGTATTTGGTGGCTGTATGACCCTCGTGGTGGTGGCACTGAGTTGGGCCAAGACCAAAGACCTATTTAAAGTCGATATCACTAAAAGTTCAGAACATTAGACATTTTCTTGTTGCGAGTATTCTTTAAACAGGGAATACTTTCGCAATATTTTAATTTTAATTTCCTATAAAGAACGACGTATGAAAGCCTTTGTTTATTTGTCTTTACTCCTTTGCGTGCCCTTTGCGCATAGCCATGCACAGTCACCTGCAGCCAATGTGCAACTGAGCGCTCAAAAAAGTGCTGCACTGCCTGCACATTTAACCACGCGCCTACAATGGGCCAGAACGCCTCAACTTGAATATTCAGATGCCGATTTAAATCAACAAGATCGTGCTGCAATTGTGAGGGTTGTTGCCGATGAAACCGGGCAAATCACGCAAGCGACGATTCAGGAAAGTACTGGACTTTCCAAACTGGACAATATGCTGATCAATGCCACCAAAGCGGCTTTGATTCAACCGTTTCAGGTCGATGACACAGCCGTTCCAACCATTGGATATCAGGCCTTTACCCTAAAAATCGCGCATGCGCTGAAATCTAACGATTGTGTCTATCGTTTTGATTCTGAACACTGGCGTAAGCAACAGCAAGATAAAAAAGTCCCCTTTCGCTATATCGAACAACCATCATTACAAGTTGATCGTGATGAACTCAAAGGCAAAGACCGTTACGTTCGGTTGAGCTTTAAGGTCGATAAGGCCGGAAACGTCACACGCGTTAAAATCAAGAAAGGTTCGGGTATTTACGCGCTGGATGAAAAAGTGATGCAAGCCGTAATGGGGGCCAAAGTTGAGGTCAGTAAAACCCTATGGCTTTATAAAAAATCGACGCTGAGCGATAAAATCAATTTCTCTTTAGATGCCTGTCAGTAATTGTGTCACGTGACTTAAGCATCACATCACGCCAAGGTAGAGCAAATAAATACACAAATAACGCCCTGCCTTGGCGATGGTGACCATCAACAAAAAACGATAAAAGTTTTCTTTTAACACACCCGCAATAAGGGTAATCGGATCACCAATAATCGGTACCCAGCTTAAAAGCAACGAATAAAACCCATAACGATGATAAATCGCCTGTGCCTTTTGCATATGTTGCTGCGAAACCGGAAACCATTTTTTATGTTTGAACTGCTCAATCTTGATACCGAGCCACCAATTAACGCATGAGCCAAGTACATTGCCAACCGTCGCCACCAGAAGAAGTACAACGGCGGGTTGTTGCTTCAATGCTAAAAATGAAAAGAGTACCGCTTCAGACTGTAAGGGCAACAAGGTTGCTGCACCAAAGGCTGAAATAAATAACGCCAGATACTGCATCATGCTGTATTGAGTAAGATGAATAAATCGATGGACTACTATGTCAGATTAATAAAAAATGTCCATCATTATGGACATTTGATCAACACGCACGGTACATGATTTGGCAACGCCAATTTAAACAATACTCAACGATAAGGCTTTTTGTACAGCCGGTCGAGCGGTTAAACGCTCAATATAATCCTGCACATACGGATAGTCGTGCAGATCAATCGACTGCCATTCATGACGCAGTGCCCAAGGCAGAATCGCCATGTCTGCAATTGAATACTCACCTGCCACAAACTTCTGACCAATCAACTGGGTATTGAGCACCTTGTATAAACGCTTACTTTCTGTAACATAGCGATCAATCGCATACGGAATTTTTTCTGGTGCAAAGCGGCCAAAATGGTGGTTTTGTCCAAGCATCGGGCCAAATCCACCCATTTGCCACATCAACCATTGTTCAACTTCTACGCGCGCCTGCTCATCGGTCGGATAAAACATGCCGGTTTTTCTGCCTAAATATTGCAAGATAGCACCCGACTCAAAAATTGAAATCGGTTGGCCATGTGGGCCGTTTTGATCGACGATTGCAGGAATTTTGTTATTTGGTGAGATGCGTAAAAAATCAGGCTGAAACTGATCGTTGTCTAGGATATTGATGGGATAAATCTTGTATTCCAATCCCATTTCTTCAAGTGCGATGGTGATTTTGTGTCCATTGGGTGTACCCCAATAATATAGGTCGATCATGAAATACCTTCTTATCCTATTTTTCTATCTATGATTGTTTGTGTACGTTTATAACATGATTTTCATGTTTTAGAAGCAGCATCAAACAGGTTTTATTCTAACAGTCACTTTGCTTAACAACCTTAAAGAAAATCATAAGATGAGAATTTTAAAAATTATCCTTGAAAAAATGATAAGTGAACTTATATCTAAAAAGGCAATGATCATCTGATATTGCACATGAATTGTGGATGCACAGTTATCACAATGCATATTTCTTATTTATAGACTTTGCTGAACCATCAGGAGGTTTTATCAATGAGTACTGTAAGTCTAAGTCCGTTATTTCGTCGTAGCATCGGTTTTGATCGTTTAAATGATTTATTTGATTATGCGATGCAATCTGAAGCACCTAACTATCCGCCGTATAACATCGAAAAACTCGGTGATAACCAATATAAAATCGTGGTTGCAACCGCAGGCTTCGATCAAAATGAGCTTAGTATTCATCTCGAAAATCAGGTGCTGACCATTTCGGGTAAACCAGATGAAGAGCAGCAAAATGTAGCGGTAGAATATTTACATAAAGGCATCGCACGTCGTTCATTTAAATTGTCGTTACGTTTAGATGAACATATTGAAGTGCAGCAGGCCGATTATGCAAATGGTCTACTCAAGATTGAATTGCAACGCATAATTCCTGAAGAGAAATTGCCGCGCCATATTCCGATCGGTTCATCAAAGACCGTGAGCAAAATTGAAAACCGCGACGAATAAATTCAGTCATAAAAAAACGCAGCGATTAGGCTGCGTTTTTTATTTGGATATAACTTACTTTTTCTTTTTCGGTCCAAGTAACATACCCATTTGACGACCTTCCATTTTTGGTGCTTGTTCAACAACACCATAATCTGTCACGTCTGCTTCAATTTTTTGCAACTGAGCAAGACCCAACTGTTGATGTGCCATTTCACGACCACGGAAACGCAATGTGATTTTAACTTTGTTACCTTCTTCAAGGAACTTTAAAATCGCACGAAGTTTGACCTGATAATCACCTACATCCGTTGCTGGACGTAGTTTGATTTCTTTCACTTGCACCTGATGCTGTTTTTTCTTCGCATCTTTTTGCTTTTGCTTTAGGTCAAACAAGTGCTTGTTGTAATCCATGATTTTACAAACAGGTGGTTCTGCATTCGCCACGATCTCGACCAAATCGAGTTCGACTTCTTCTGCAGCACGCAACGCTTCATTTAATGAAACGATTCCTTTTTGTTCCCCATCTGCACCAACGAGACGCACTTCTTTAGAACGAATCTCGTCATTAATCGCAGGACGGTTACTCTTTGCACCTTGTTGTTGGTTACGGTCAGGCTGTTTAATCTCTCTTACTCCACAATGTACCGGCCACGTTCGGCAACGGCAGATTTCACCAAGTCGACGAATGCATCGATTGACATGGTACCTAAATTTTTTCCTGAGCGAGTACGAACATTAACAGTACCTTCCTCAACCTCGCGGTCACCTAATACTAAAAGGTACGGAATACGCTCAAGTGTACGCTCACGAATCTTAAAGCCGATTTTCTCATTTCTCAAGTCAGAAATCGCTCTAAGACCATTTTCTTTGAGTTTTGCCACTACAGATTCACAGGCTTGAGCTTGAGAATCGGTAATATTCATCACACATGCTTGTACAGGCGCCAACCAAGGTGGCATAAACCCAGCATAGTGTTCAATAAGTATACCAATAAAACGCTCGAAACTGCCAAGTATTGCACGATGCAACATCACAGGCTGGTCACGTTCATTGTCTTCTGTCACAAAAGAGGCATCTAGACGGATTGGCAAGTTGAAGTCACATTGAATAGTACCGCACTGCCAGACACGGCCCAAGCAGTCTTTCAATGAAAATTCGATTTTCGGACCGTAGAATGCACCTTCACCCGGCTGTAATTCCCACTCAAGACCCGCAGCATCCAAAGCATCTGCCAAAGATTTTTCTGCAAGATCCCAAAGTGCATCATCACCCACACGTTTTTCAGGACGCGTAGACAATTTCATTTGTACATCTTCAAAACCGAAGTCTTTATAGACATCAAGCGTCAATTGAATAAAGTCTGCCACTTCCTTGCCAATCTGTTCTTTGGTACAGAAGATATGTCCATCGTCTTGCGTAAAGCCACGCACACGCATAATACCGTGCAATGAACCTGACGGCTCGTTACGGTGACACGAACCAAACTCGGCCAAACGCACAGGAAGGTCACGGTACGATTTCAAGCCTTGATTGAACACCTGTACGTGACACGGACAGTTCATTGGCTTAACGGCATAGTTACGGCTTTCTGAATGTGTGGTAAACATGTTTTCTGCATAGTTGGCAGCATGTCCCGACTTTTCCCAAAGCGTAAAGTCGACAATTTGCGGCGTACGGACTTCTTGGTAGCCGTTGTCTTGCTGAACTTTACGCATGTATTGTTCAAGCGCTTGATAAATCGTCCAGCCATTGGCGTGCCAAAACACCATACCCGGTGCTTCTTCTTGCATATGAAACAGATTCAGTGCCTTACCGATTTTACGGTGGTCACGTTTTTCAGCTTCTTCAATACGTTTTACATATGCAGCCAGCTCTTTTTTGTCTGCCCATGCTGTACCGTAAATACGCTGCAACTGTTCATTTTTCGCATCACCGCGCCAGTATGCACCCGAAATCTTGGTCAATTTAAAGTTTTTCAAGAATTTGGTATTTGGCACATGTGGTCCACGACACATGTCCACATATTCCTGATGGAAATATAAACCCATTGCCGTTTCATCAGGCATATCATCGATCAAACGCAGCTTGTAAGTTTCACCACGCGCTGAGAATTCTTTAATAACCTCTTCACGAGGCGTCATTTTCTTAATGACATCATAGTCTTGATCGATCAGCTGCTTCATGCGTGCTTCGATTGCAGCCATGTCGTCTAGCGTAAAAGGTTTTGGACTAAAGATGTCGTAGTAAAACCCTTCTTCGATGACCGGACCAATCACCATCTGTACATCAGGGAACAATTGCTTAACCGCATGGCCAACCAAATGTGCACAAGAATGGCGAATGATTTCGACACCTTCTGGGTCTTTTGGAGTAATAATTTGTAATGTCGCATCTTCAGTGATGAGATCACATGCATCGACCAGGCGATCGTTCACTCGACCTGCAACGGTGTTTTTTGCAAGGCCAGGCCCTATACTTTGGGCGACTTGCATAACAGATACAGGCTGATCAAATGATTTTTGATCACCATTTGGCAATGTGATAATTGGCATAAAAAAATCCTTAAGGAGTGATGCCCCGCACAATGGAGCATATCACCGCGAGATTATGATCGAGGAAAGCCTCAAAAGATAAAAACGGTGGATGGGTTAAATTAAATCGAACCGGAATTTTACACCTCTTCGACCACACTGCAAACCTATTCATCAATAAAAGAGCAATTTGATTCAAAATCATAAATTTTATGGGGCTGCAAACCGTATATTCAAGATGTCGTGCTGATTTGTAACGCATGCACTATAGACAGCACTGGTTTTTTGGCGCTAAAAAATAATTAGAAAAGATGAGTATAAAGCGCCCATTGATTGAGACAAAGTATGCGGCCTAAGACTAAAGCATAAATGAATTGAAGCCTTCAAGCGCCTATCTTTTCAAGCAGATTAGAACAATTAGATGGAGTAGAGACATGGTGAGTGCTTATGATGAGTTTCCACGCACGCCCGCGAATTTTGTTGCATTATCACCATTACGATTTTTAGAACGCGCAGCCTATATTTATGCCGAGCAGGCTGCAATCGTTCACGGTTCACGCGTGATTACATGGAAAGAAACGTATCAGCGTTGCCGACAATTTGCAGCCCAGCTTAAACAACTCGGGATTCAAAAAAACGATACCGTGTCGGTATTGTTACCCAACGTGCCTGCCATGATTGAAGCACATTTTGCAGTGCCCATGAGTGGCGCGGTACTCAATACCATCAATACCCGACTCGACGCCAAAACTGTGGCTTTTATGCTTGAACATGCTGAAAGCAAGGTCTTATTGGTCGATCAGGAATTTGCTGGACTGGCCAAAGCTGCCCTCTCGCTGGTGAAGCAGGATATTTTTGTGATCGATGTCGACGACGCAGAATATGAAAACTGTTTTAGCCCGCCGATTGGTGAAATTGAATACGAAGATTGGCTCTGTGAGGGAGATCCCGAATTTGAATGGACACTTCCCGACGACGAATGGGATGCCATCAGTTTAAATTACACATCAGGCACGACGGGTAATCCCAAGGGAGTGGTATATCACCATCGCGGTGCTTACCTGAATGCGGCCAGCAATATGATGGCTTGCGGCATGACACCTCGCGCCAAATATCTCTGGACTCTGCCTTTATTTCATTGCAACGGCTGGTGTTTTGCTTGGACGATTGCTGCCAATGGCGGTACCAACTACTGCTTGCGTAAAGTTGATCCAGCTTTGGTCTTTCAACTGATCGAAAAGCATCAGATCGAGTATTTTTGTGGTGCGCCAATTGTACTTTCGATGTTGATTAATGCCCCTAAAAATCAGCAGATTGCCTTTGAACATCGTGTTGAGGTACTCGTTGCAGGTGCTGCACCGCCTGCCGCGATTATCGAAGGCATGCGTAAGTTAGGCGTAAATGTCACGCATGTGTATGGATTGACTGAAACCTACGGCCCATCTGGGCTATGTGCTGCACAGGCTGGCTGGAATGACCTGAGCCTAGAAGAACAGGCCAAATTACATGCACGTCAGGGTGTGCCCTATCCGCTTCAAGACAGTATGCGCGTTTTAGACCCCGAGACCCTAAAGCCCGTACCTGCAGATGGTGAAACACTTGGTGAGATCATGTTTCGCGGCAATATCGTAATGAAAGGCTACCTGAAAAACCCTGAAGCCACTCAGGCGGCATTTGCAGGAGGCTGGTTTCATTCTGGCGATCTGGCCGTTTGTCAGCCCGATGGTTATGCCAAAATTACTGATCGAGCTAAAGATGTGATCATTTCAGGAGGAGAAAACATTTCCTCTTTAGAAATTGAAGAGGTGCTATACCGTCATCCTGCCGTGTTGACCGCAGCAGTCGTGGCCAAACCCGATCCGCAATGGCAAGAGGTTCCCTGCGCATTTATCGAGTTAAAACAGCATGCAGAGGCTACACCTGAAGAAATCATGGAGCATTGCAAAAAAGAACTGGCACGCTTTAAAGTACCCAAAGATGTAGTGATTGCCGAAATTCCGAAAACATCGACGGGAAAACTACAGAAATTTATTTTACGTGAATGGGCCAAAGAGCGTGCAGTAGGCGAATTTGGCTAATTTTCATTGAAGTTAAAAAGCCCGCTCATGCAAATTGAACGGGCTTTTTTGACAAGAATCTTTTAAACGAATTGTATCAGCACAAACTATGGCTGATATTTTGTCAGAACACTGTTAGTTATCTGATAGCAAAGCCACTTGCTGTACATAATTGAAAAACTTCAGCTTCGAAGCAGCCAGTTCCTCTTCACCTGCGCCTTGAGTAATATCGCGCTGAATACGCAATACATGCTGACGCAAGGTATGACGTTCTGATGCATTGTGCAATTTACTGAACTCGTTGACAGCTGGGTCACCCTGCTCGATCATCCGATCAACCCAACGTTGCAACTGTGCTTGTTTCTTTGCACCTTGTTGAGGCGTCAGATACGATAAAATCACCGTTTCATCTTCATTACGGAGTAATTTGCCGATACGCTGATACTGTCGGCGTTTTGCTTCGAATGAGCTAATGGTTTGAACATCTAGCAAGGCATCAATCAAACGTTCATCTACTGGGAGTTTTTGAATCTGTTTTGCCGAAAGCTGAGCCAGTTGCTCACCTAATGCTGCCATACGCTGTACAGCTTTTTTTTGCTCAGTTTTGCTCGCACGTCCTTCTAAAGAATCGAAATCATCTTCATTAAAACGCTGGGTACGACGTGCCACGATTAATCTGCCTCATAAAATTTTGCAGCGAATAGTGCCTGAATTTCTTCCTGTGCTTTTTCTTCATCCGCACCTTCAATCACTAAACGCAAAGTGGTTCCCTTACCGGCTCCGAGCATCAGTAAGGACATAATGTTTTTTGCATCGACCAGTTTATCGCCTTTACCAATCTGGATAGACGAGCGGAACTTGGTGGTGACTTCAATCAGCTTTCCAGATGCGCGTGCATGCAAGCCAAGTTTGTTAATGACATCTAGCGTGGTATCAATCATGACCAGTGCTTCATTTCTCTGTGTAAGACCTGAATAGACCATTTTGCCTCAAGCGCTTTTTTTAGTCTATCTACAATATAAACTGAACGATGCTGACCACCCGTACAGCCGATCGAGATCGTCATGTAATGACGATGCCCTTCTGCAAACACAGGCAACCATTTGTCCAGAAAGTGAAATACGTCATCAAACATTTCATTGGTTTGATCACTGGCTTCCAGAAACTGACGAACGGGTTCATCTAAACCCGAAAAACGACGTAATTCTAAATCCCAATGCGGATTTGGTAAATGCCGTACGTCAAAAACATAGTCTGCATCAAGTGGAATACCATGTTTGTAACCAAAAGACTGCAAGATCAGAATCAGTTTGTCGGACTGGCCCAATTTAGACAACAGCGTATGTTTCAGATCATGCACGCTTTTGTCGGTGGTATCGATGTGCACGGTCGAGCGAAACTGAATCGGAAGCAGCAGTTGTTTTTCTTCCTGAATACATTCCGTCAGGCTTTTAAAGCGATTGGCTAACGGATGCGGACGACGCGACGCGCTAAATCTGGCAATCAGTTCCTGATCTTGTGTCGTCAAATAAATCACATCGACCGTTCCATGCTTTTGCAATTGCTCAAACACCAGGTCAAATTCCTGCATATCTGCGCGCGTGCTTCGCACATCTACCCCAAGAGCCAGTTGCTCCAGATTATTTTCATGATCCAGCTTGGCGACAATTTCTGGCAACAATGCCAAAGGCAAATTATCTATACAGTAGTAACCCAAGTCTTCAAGTACCTGTAGTGCCGAGGATTTTCCGGAACCTGATTGACCTGTGACGATAAGAATACGTTTCATGGCATGGTTGTCCTGTCGAAATTATGCCTTAAACTTGACCTGCAAATTGTCGATAAGTCGCGTATTGCCCAGCTTGGCTGCAATAAACAGCACCAGATCTCGATCAAAATTTGAGACAGGCTGCAAATTTGGCTGTCGCGCTTCTACATAATCGACCTTAAAACCGGCATTGCTCAATGTCGCTTTGATGGTGGCCAATACCGACTCTAGCGTCTCACCTGCATGCAATTGTACTTCTGCATGTTTTAAGGCTTGATAGATGGTCGGTGCGGTTTGACGATCGGCCTCAGACAAATATCCGTTACGCGAGCTGAGCGCCAACCCATCTGCTGCACGTGCAATTGGCACGCCAATAATATCAATCGGCAGATTCAAGTCTTGAACCAATTGACGAATCACTGCGAGCTGTTGATAGTCTTTTTGACCAAAAAAAGCTACATTGGGCTGCACAATATTAAACAGCTTGGTGACCACGACAGCCACACCATCAAAATGTCCAGGACGCGACTTACCACATAAATCATCAGTGATCTCGGCCACCGAAATATTGGTTAAACGTGGCTGCTTGCCATACATTTGCTCAACCGTAGGTGCAAACAAGATATCGCAGCCCACATCGGCCAGCAGATGACTGTCTTGCTCTAATGTCCGCGGATAGTTTTCAAAATCCTCACCTTCACCAAACTGGATCGGATTGACAAAAATACTGACCACCACAATGTCACACAGTTTTTTTGCTTCGCGAACAAGGTTCAAATGTCCTTGATGCAAATTCCCCATGGTTGGTACAAAACCAATAATCTTTCTTGAGCTACGTGCAGGATGAAGTGAAGCTGTTAATCCCTGAATCGTGGTTTCGGTTTTCATAAATTACAGCTCTACCTGAAAAGTATGTTCGGGTGCAGGGAAACTCTGGTCTTGAACTGCAGCGTGATAAGCTTTCATAGCATCCACAATTGCCGTATCGCCGGATTGTTCTTTCATAAAATTACGGACAAAACGTGCCAGTTTGCCAAAGGTAAGTCCAAGCATATCTTGCACCACCAGCACCTGACCATCAGTCTGGTTGCCTGCACCAATGCCAATCACGGGCACTTCAGGAAAGAGCTGTGCAATTTCTTCGCCTAGCTGTGCTGGCACGCATTCGAGCAATAAGATCGCAGCACCCGCATCAACCACAGCCTGACAGTCTGCAATCAGACGATCTGCGGCATCGCGTGTTTTCGCTTGCAGTTTATAGCCACCAAAAACATGGACCGATTGTGGTGTAAGGCCTAAGTGTACACATACAGGAATACCGTTTTGTGTCAAAACACGAACCGATTCGCTGAGCCATGCTCCGCCTTCAATCTTGATCATTTGAGCGCCCGCCTGCATGACCTGTTTGGCACTTTTCAGGGCATCTTGTAAGGTGGCATAACTCATAAATGGCAAGTCTGTCATGATAAAGGCATGCTGATTACCACGACGAACTGCCGCAGTGTGATAGGCCATATCTTCGACCGTAACAGGTAGTGTCGAGTCATGCCCCTGGATGGCCATACCCAAAGAGTCACCAATCAAAATCGAATCGACTTGAGCGATTTCCATGGCTTTGGCCATGCTTGCATCGTAGCAAGTCAGGCAGGAAAATTTACGCCCCTGCGATTTAAATTTTTTTAAGTCACTTAGACTAATCATTACGATGTCCTCTATCGACGTTTCCACATAGAAACGCGCTTATTCAGCCCAGTCACTCGCTGCCAAAACTGTCAGCGACGGCGCCTGTGCCAGCTTTAACTCATTTAAATATTGACCTTTTACGACAAGGTTCTTATTCAGATCCAATAAGGGCACCACCACAAAATCGCGCTCCAAAAGCCCGACATGTGGAACCGTAAGCCGCTCATGCTGAATCTCTTGATCAGCATACAACAGCAAATCCAGATCTAAGGTGCGCTCACCCCAGCGGCGCAAACGCACACGTCCTGCATCCTGTTCAAACTGCTGTAAATGATCGAGTAGTTCAAGCGGACTAAGTGTTGTTTCAAGCTGTACCACTGCATTTAAATAATGCGGTTGATCTTGCGGCCCCATGGGTGGGCTTTCATACAACCTTGAAACTCGAACCTGTCCAAGCTGTTTCAGCTGCTCTACAGCACTGCGCAGAATCTCACGTGACTCACCCAGATTACTGCCCATCCCAATATATGTGGTGTAACTCATTGTGTCGGCCCGAAAACCACGTGCTGTAGATCACGCTGAACGCGCTTGCGCTTAAGAATAGGATGATCGGCAGATACCCCACTCTCAGTTGCACGCGACTGCGTAGCCCCCTGATGACGTGGCTCACGTGATTCAGGCTTGCTTTGTGCACGTCGGTCACGACGATTACGTGGTTCAGGCACATCAACCAATGGCTCGATGTCTAAACTTTCACGTGTATCGACTGGATCAAGCTGTTGCTTACGGCGCGATTTAGCACGCTGACGATTGTACTTCGCAATCATGGCTTCTTTGCCATCTGCATTAAGCAACTGGTACTGATCCCACCACTCGCCCATACCTTCGGTGGTTGAATCGCCTGATTTTTCGCGCAGTAGTAGAAAGTCAAAGCCTGCTCTAAAACGTGCATGCCCGGCTAAAGCTTCAATTTGCTGTGGTTTTGGATTGAGCAGTCGGGTTTGCATCTCCCAAACTTCGCGAATAAAGGTTTCGGCAAACCGTGGAATCACAGTACGGGTCGCTTGGCGTTTTAACACATCCAGACCAGCCTGCGCTCGCGCTTCGGCAGGTACTACACCTTTTTGCAAATAAAACTCGCAGCGATCTGAAAATGAACGCCACAACAGTACAGCATAGAAAAACGCTGGATTAATGGTTTTTCCAATCTGGATACGCTGATCGGTATTACGCGCAGCACGCTCAATGAACGGGGTGATATCGGGTTTAACATCGGCAAACAATTGACGCCAGATATCAAACTCAATCAGCATCGGCAACACGCGTGCCAGATGCCCCATAGTAAAGAGCTTTTGTGATTCATCATAAAGTCGATGTGGTGATACATCGCGCAGCAATTGAGTCATCTCGACATCAAAAATTTTGAGAATCTCTGGGTCGATCGTAAAGTCGAGTTTTGCAGCAAAGCGCAATGTTCGGAGCATGCGCACCGGATCTTCTTCAAAACGCTGTGTAGGATCACCTAGCAGACGCAATGTTTTACTTTTGATATCAGCAACAGCATCACAAAAATCCAGCACAATCCCTTTACGTGGCTGATAGTACAGCGTATTGATAGAGAAATCGCGTCGGGCAAAGTCTTGCTCGATGGTTCCCCAGTTGTTATCACGTAAAATCATGCCCGAAGCACTGGTCACCGCTTTTTTGGGTGGTGCTCGAAAGGTCGCAACCTCAATCAGCTCACGCCCAGAATAGACATGTGCCAACTCAAAACGACGACCAATAATACGGCATCGACGCCCAAAAACCTCTTTGACCTGTGAAGGTGTTGCATTGGTTACAGCATCGAAATCCTTTGGATTAAGCCCGAGCATTAAATCTCGAACTCCCCCACCCACAATGTATGCTTCATAGCCTGCTTTGGTGAGACTATCGATCACATCTAAAATTGAAGCAGGTAACTGTGTGGTTGATAGCCCACATTTTGACGCGCGCAAAGTTTGCAAAAGACGCTGTCTCCTACGTCAGGACGTTAATAATAAGATGTTGCTAATCATATCTCTAACCTGAGTAAAGGGCAATTTGATTCTCTCACTGCTTTAACAGGTTCATCTTGATCGCTCAACACAGTTTAAATGGCCAAGCGATGACGATTTTTTTCAATGAATTTAGGCCCAATACCTTTCACTTTCTGTAAATCATCTACTGAGTTAAAGCGTCCGTATTGCTGACGATACTCTACAATTGAGAGTGCCTTTTTCTCTCCTACCCCATGTAACTGCTGCAAGTCTTTGGCTGTCGCAGTATTGATATTCACTTTAGGGCCTGTGTTTGCCTGCAAGGAAGGTTTGGCTAAATAATGATTGGAGTGAGATGACTGTAGTCGTGCGTCGTGTGCCTGTTGCTGGCTTTTCCACGCTTGGTATTGCTGGTCAAACGCCTGAGCATACAAACTTGAACTGAATAGTAAACTGGTCAGTAGCGCGCACAAGGCGCTATAAAAAATTCGAATCATCATGTATGAACCGTTTTTAAATATTCTTTGGCCTGATCCCACAACTGATCCATCTCTTGGAGCGTCATGTCTTCAAGCACTTTATCTTGATGCTGTGCTTGCGCTTCTATATAAGCAAAGCGCTGTCTAAATTTGTGAATCGTGGCCAGCAATGCAGCTTCACTGGAGAGGCCTAGTTTACGTCCAACATTCACCAAAGAAAATAAACAATCACCAAATTCTTCAAAAATATGATCGGGTGACTGCTCCTGCATGGCCTGCTCAAACTCATTCAGTTCTTCTTTGAGTTTTTCAAACGCATCTTGAGGCGTTTCAAAATCAAATCCAAGCTGGGCAGCCGTTTTTTGAATCGCCTGTGATTGATTGAGTGCAGGCCCTGGTTTGGTCTCATCCAGTCTGGATCGTGGTTTTCCTTGCTTTTCTTTGTGTTTGATCTGCTGCCATAAATGGCTCACCTCTTCAGGCGTAAGCGCATTGAATGATGCCGCATCAAACACATGCGGATGGCGACGAATCAGTTTTTCTGTCAGGGTTTGCACCACATCGTAAAAATCAAATGCGCCTTGCTCTTGATACATCTGTGACTGAAACACCACTTGTAAAAGCAAATCTCCCAGTTCCTCACGAATCTCTTTGAGATCTCCACTCTGCACGGCAGCTTCAACTTCATATGCTTCTTCAATGGCATAGCGAGTGAGGCGCTGAGGGGTTTGCTCACGATCCCACGGACAATTTTCACGTAAGGTACGCATAATCTGTAGTAATTGATCCATGTTTCGTTCCTTTAAAAACTTGTAAGGCAGCGCCAGCAGGCACGAGATTGTCACCCTTGCCATGATGCCAAAACTCGGCGTAAGATCACAACCGATTCATCTTAAAATAATGAGTGCAATGATGAACAAAACTGTTTTTATTACAGGTGCAGGGCAAGGGATTGGCGCCGAAATTGCTCGGATTTTTTATCAACACGGCTACTATGTCGGATTGTTTGATGTACAAGTTGAACAGGTCAAGGCTTTACAGCGTGAGCTTGGTGAGCGCGCGTTTGCAGGATATCTGGACGTTTGTGATTACTCAGCTTGGCAAGTTGCACTGGCAAATTTTGAAACTTGGGCTGGAGCACTGAATATTCTGGTCAACAATGCCGGTGTTTTGTATTCGGGGCCATTTGAAGACACCCCGATCGCCCATCATCAGCGTACACATCAAATCAATGTCGGCGGTGTGCTCAATGGGTGTCATGCTGCCTTGCCTTACCTTCAAAAAGCGCACCATGCACGTGTGATTAATCTCTCTTCCGCCTCGGCAATTTATGGGCAGGCTGATCTAGCATCGTATTCAGCCAGTAAGTTTGCCGTGCGCGGACTAACCGAAGCACTCGATGTCGAGTGGTCAAAATACAAAATACGCGTACTGGATGTCATGCCGCTTTTTGTTCAAACCGCCATGGTCGAGCAGATGAATGCAGCCAGTATTGAGCATATGGGGGTGCAATTGAGCGCTCAGGATGTTGCATGCGAGGTCTTTCGCTTGGCCCAAGCCACAGATCGCGGTTTATGCCCAACCCATACCCCAGTGGGTTTTAAGGCCAAGATCATGTTTCAGCTATCCAAGCTCAGTCCGCAGGTGCTGAATCGCTTGAGCAACCTCTGGCTCTCTCGACGCGACTAAATAAAATAGATATAAAAAAGGCCTGCTAATGCAGACCTTTTTTTATAATTTTGACTTAGTTGCCTTGTATCAGACGACGTGCGCTAATGATACCCGGTTGCTGCTCCAAACGTGCCAACAAACGTGACAGTTGAGCCAGCCCTTTCACTTCAATCAACAGTTTCATATTGGCAATACCATCGGCTTCTGAAATGGTATTGACCTGACGAATATTGATTTGATCAGAAAAAATCACTTGCGTGAGGTCTTTGAGTAAACCACGACGATCATAAGCATCAATGACAATCTGTACGCTTTGACCTCGTGTTGGCTGCATTTCCCAATCGGCCTCAACGGCACGCTCAGGCTCCAGTTTAATCATACGCTGATAATCTGGACAGCCAATCTTGTGAATACTCACACCGCGATTTAAAGTGATATATCCACCAATCGATTCACCATGTACGGGCTGGCAGCACTGGGCAATATGCAGTTCGACATTATCCAGACCATCGATCAAGATACCATGCGCCGATAAGGTATGGCTGGCACGCGGATTCAAGGTCGGTTTGAGCACCAGCTCAGGTTCGTCTTGATCCAGATGCATCTGACGATTAATCTGATTGATCAGTGCATGTAGGCTGATATCACCACTGACCAAGGCAATCATAATGTCATCGCCGGACTTCACATTAAAGTGCGACGAGTAATCATTCAGATCGATACTTTTTGGATGAATGGCCAGACGAGACAGTTCCTTATTCAGAATGTCCTTGCCAATCTCCAAGTTTTTACTGCGATCTTGCTGACGGAACCAGTGGCGTAATTTGTCTCTGGCACGTGAGGTACGAATATAACCTAAAGAATTCACCAACCAGTCACGGTTCGGCTCACGGTCTTTTTTGGTCAGAATCTCGACCTGTTCACCGGTTTTCAGGGTATAAGTCAGCGGAACATAACGCTGGTTGACACGTGCAGCGTAGCATTTATTCCCGACTTCGGTATGCACATGGTAGGCAAAATCGAGAACAGTTGAACCGCGTGGCAACTCTCTGATATCGCCATCACGACTAAACACATAAATTTTTTCAAAATCTTCAAAATTCTGGATTTCTTCAAAATTTTCGGTGTCATCATCGTTTTTATGCACCGTCGAATCGTTACGTTCTTGATAATGCTCGAGCACCGAACGCAATGAATGTAAACGATGATTAAACGAGTGATCGGTATTTTTCGCGCCTTCTTTATAGTTAAAGTGCGAGCATACGCCGAGTTCGGCTTCTTGGTGCATTTCATGGGTTCGAATTTGCACTTCCAGCGATTTGTTTTCTGCAATCACTGCCGTGTGCAAAGATCGATAACCATTGGCTTTCGGATTGGTAATATAGTCATCAAACTGGTGCGGAATATGCCGCCAAATTTGATGCACAATACCAAGCGAGTGATAGCACTCAGGCACATTTTTGACCAATACACGAAGTGCGCGAATATCATAAAGCTGATCAAAACTGAGGTTCTTGCTTTTCATTTTTCGATAAATCGAATAAATGTGTTTGACCCGACCCGTGATTTCGGCCTCAATGCCGTATTCACCCAATTCACCTTTGAGCTTCGAGATCACAAACTGAATATACTGTTCGCGCTCGAGGCGTTTTTCGTTTAATAACGAAGCAATTTCTTTATAACGCTCTGGAGCCAAGTAGCGAAAGGCCAGATCTTCGAGCTCCCATTTTAACTGGGCAATCCCTAAACGATGGGCCAAAGGTGCATAAATGGTAAGAATCTCACGAGCAACACGCTCTTGACGCTCACGTGACGATTTAGCCAGTTCACGTAAAGCAAAGGTTCGTTCTGCCAGCTTAATCAGTACCACACGAATATCTTCTGTCACGGCGATCAGCATTTTATATATGCCAGACAGATGCTCACGTTGATTATTATTAAAATGATCTTCCAGACGTTTGTTCTTTTCAATCATTTCAGAAAGCTTACCCATAGCCAAAGTGCCTTTGACCAAGCTATGGACATGCTCTCCGAATTTTTCTTGAACAATATTAAGCGGAATCACGCCCTCACGAACACTTCGATACAGTACAGCAGCGGATAAGGTGTCTTCATCGACATGCAAATGCGCCAAAATATCGGCCATTCCAATACCCGTAGTAAAGGTATTAGATGGATGATTGACAGTGCTTTCAAGCTCACTCTTTAAGGTGAGTTGAGCGACTTTTTCAAGTTGTTTTAGCTCAGCCCCGTCTAAAATATCCCCCACTCGCTTCACCCAAGCGGCCAAATCGAGCTGGGTTTTTTCGGCATGTTCTACAGTCGTTTCCTCAGCTAACTCTGAAAGTCGCTCAGGCAACTGCTCACGTACTGTGACCATACCAATCTCCTATGGTGTTATAACTCATTTTTTAATCGTTTATCTCTTGAATTTTCTCAAATAAAGCAATCGACTCAACATGTTCTGTATGTGTAAACATGTCCATGACGCCTACTTTCTTCAACTGGTAACCTTTTTGTACCAGCACACCTGCATCCCTTGCCAGTGTTGCTGGATTACATGATACATAAACGATTCTTTTGGCCTCAAAGTTCGAAATATACTGCATGATTTCCAGTGCACCCGAACGAGGAGGATCAATCAATAATGCATCAAATCCTTGATTCGCCCAAGAATGATGCGAGAAGTCTTTTGTTAAATCTTGTGAAAAAAATTCAACCTGTTGTATCGCATTGAGTGCCGCATTTTCATGGGCACGCTGAACCATTTTGTCACTGCCTTCCACGCCAACCACATGCCCGGTCTGCCCAACACATTGCGCCATAGGCAAAGAAAAATTGCCTAAACCACAAAATAAATCCAGCACCCGTTCACCTTTTTTCAGATCTAGCAAGTTACATGCCAAGGCAATCATTTGACGATTCACCCCAGCATTCACCTGAGTAAAATCAGACGGCGCGAAGTTAAAATTCAGATTGAATTCGGGTAAGGCATAACTCAAACGCATCGCGGCTTGAGGCTCGTCCAAGCGTTTAAGCTGTTCACTGCGACCCGCATGAACATAAAGTTGCCAATTTTTTTGCTGGCAAAATGCAAGCAATGCCTGACGATCTGTTTTGCCAAGTGCACCTAAGTGACGTACCACCAGTGCAATATCCTGATCACCCATGGCCAGTTCCAGATGTCCAATTTCAGCTTTGGCCGACAAAGATTGGATCAACTGATTCAGCTCTGGCAAAGCTGAAGATAAGGCTTGATCGAGCACTGGGCACTGCTGAATCGGGGTTAAACGATTACTGGCATGCTCACGAAACCCCATCACCAACTGATCTTTGGCGGCGATGTAGCGTACGCCTATCCGAGCACGACGGCGGTAGTCGTCACGATCTGAACGAATGGGCGCAAGCCATTCTTGCACATCGAGTCCTGCAAAGTGCTGTAAATGCGACTTTAAAACATCTTGTTTGATCTTGATCTGCTCTGAAGCGGCAATATGCTGCATGCTGCAACCACCGCATACGCCATAATGAGGACAAATCGGATCGACGCGAAGCGATGATTTACCCTCTAAGATTTCCAGCACCTCACCTTCTTCAAAGCGCTTGGTGGCGTGGGTAATTTTAGCCAAAACGGTTTCGCCCGGAAGTGCATAACGGATAAATGCTTTCTTACCGTGCTTGTCTAGCGGGTGGTCATTAGACTGACCGAAATGTGCAATCCCTCGTCCTTCATGTGAAAATGATTCAATCTGAAACGTATAGCGCGTGACAGATGGAGAACGAGATGGCGCTTGCTTTTTCAAAAGAGACCTTCTTCCTGCTGTTCAGGAAAATCGTGTGAAGTAAAGGTGGTATGTGCCGCAGTGCGTTGCCAAACCGCTAAAAAGTCAGCCTGTTGGGGTTGCTGCTGCAAATATCCAATTGTAGCCTGAATCCAGCCTTGATGTTCTTCACGCTGCAACTGCCCTTTAAGCAATAACCAGCGCAAATAAATCAGCCATGTATTGAGCACATCACCTTCGCAATAACTGCTCAGCTTCAGCCACTCGGCCTGCCGAACATAAGCAGGCACATGATAGCCATTTTCACCGCGCTTGCCGGGTAAGCCCAGCACGCAGGCGACATCATCAAGTTTCTGAAAATTACGACCATTAAACATGGCCATCACATCCATTAAATCCACATGACGATGGTGATATCGGTTCTGATAGTTATTATAGCGCTTTTGTTGGTCTAACTCACCCTGATCAAACAAACTCGGTGCAGAAAGTCCATGATACATGGCGCGAAACAAAATTACCGGCAAGTCAAATTGTGAACCATTCCAGCTCACCAAGGTCGGGTGGCGCTTGTCAAAAATAGACAGAAACTTGGCCAGTAGCTCGGCTTCACTCCAATGTTCTTGACTAAACGAAAACAAGCGCAAGCCTTGTTCATCGATCCATAGACCAGAAATACAGACAATTTCATGGAGCGCTAGACGCTGAAAATCTGTTCCAGATTCTTGACGACGCAATTTAGTTAAGGCCTGCTCCAGATCATCTTGTGGTAAATCCAGATGATACAAATGCGCTCCGGCCTTTAAATCGGTCAAGGTTTCAATGTCGAAAACCAACGTGGGAAAACGCATTTTATTCTCACAAATCGAGCAAAATTAGTCTTTCACCGAAAATAGTCCGGTCGACAGATAACGATCACCACGGTCGCAAATAATGCAGACAATCACGGCATCTGGCTGCTCTTGAGCAATTTTAAGCGATGCCCAAACCGCACCACCCGAAGATGTGCCCGCCGAAATTCCTTCTTCACGCGCTAAACGGCGCATGGTTTTTTCTGCTTCGATTTGTGGAATATCAATAATACGATCGACACGCGACGGTTCAAAAATCGTCGGTAAATATTCTTGTGGCCAGCGACGAATACCCGCAATACTTGAGCCTTCAGATGGCTGTAAACCCACAATCTGAATCTCAGGATTTTGTTCTTTTAGATATTTCGACACGCCCATAATGGTGCCTGTGGTTCCCATAGAGCTGACAAAATGCGTGATTTTGCCCCCCGTTTGCGACCAGATTTCTGGGCCGGTGGTCAGATAATGTGCCTGAACATTGTCTGGATTTCCAAACTGGTTCAAGACCACGCCCTTGCCCTCTGCCTGCAGACGAAGCGCCATATCTCGTGCGCCTTCCATGCCTTGTTGCTGGGTCACTTCAATCAGCTCAGCGCCATAAGCCAGCATCGCATCTTTGCGCTCTTGGCTCATATTGTTGGGCATGATCAGCTTCATTTTATAGCCACGCATCGCAGCGACCATCGCCAGAGCGATGCCTGTATTGCCACTGGTGGCTTCAATTAAGGTATCGCCCGGTTTGATGTCACCGCGTTTTTCAGCTTGCATAATCATGTTATATGCAGGGCGGTCTTTTACCGAACCAGCCGGGTTATTCCCTTCTAGTTTTGCCAAAATGGTCGCTTGTGTCTGTGCGCCAACACGCTGTAAACGCACCAACGGCGTCTTTCCAACATAATGGTCTAACAAAAACTCATCGGCTAAAAAATCAGGTTCTGCTGTGTTCATGCTTAACACCCAAATCAAGGTGACGCCTATTGTATGAAAAAAACACCTCGGCTGCACTCCTTTCACTCAGCTTTTTCTTGGGGATGATTAAAGCACCATCAGTTTGACCCAAAGCATGCTAATATGCCGCTCATCGGGATAGATCTGATTGGGCTATGTCAAATTTTAATAAAAAGTTATCCAAACGCTTACAGTTAAACCATGCCTATGGTCAATTAATCGCGTTGATTTTTGTTCCAATTTTAGTGTTGGCCGCGGTGGGAACCGTATTGGTCCTCAATGAAACTGGTGCAGCAGCCCAATCTCAGCAGCGTCATACTGCCGCTGCCTTATTAACACGCTATGAACATACCGCCAGCAATTTACTCAGACTGGTAGAGTTACGTCCCGATCAGTACGATCAGGCGCTTCGGATCATGCAGAGTATGTATAACGAACGCTACCTGAAACGTGCCGCGATTATCGATCAAAAAGGCCAAGTCTCGTTAAGCATCGGCTATCGCGATACGCGCTTTTGGCCCAAAATTCCAGATATGATCTTTTTCGGCCCCATCAGCCATAACCACAACAATATTTACGGCCAGCGCATTCAATCCAGCAATAATCGACCGATGTGGCTGGTAGTGGAAATGGACAATCAACCGCTACAGATTGCCCATTATCGGGTTTTCACCGTATTGATTGTCACGGCCTTGATCACCTTATTATTATTGCTGCTGTGTTTGAACTTTTACTCACGGCGCTGGATTGCGCCGATGTACGAGATTCGGATGCAATTGCAACGCCTCAATGCCGATACGCTCGATCAGCATATGGTAATTAATAGTACTGGCGAGCTGCGCTTGCTACAGCGTGATATTGCCAATGTGGTCAAACGCTTACACTTTAGTTTCTTAGAGCTAAAAGAACATACCGAGCAAACCGAAGACGATTTGCGTCGCACACTCGATACACTTGAGGTGCAAAATATTACCTATCGCCAAGCGCGTGATCAGGCTATTTCAGCTAATCAGGCCAAATCGGTTTTTCTGGCCAATATCAGCCATGAGTTGCGTACTCCACTCAATAGTATCGATGGTTTTATCCATTTGTTGTTGCGTCAGCAAAGTTTAAGTAATGAGCAACGTTTGTACTTGCAAACCATTCGTAAATCATCGGCACATTTGCTGGCGCTGATTAACGATGTACTCGACTTCTCAAAAATCGATGCCGGTAAGCTTGAACTTGAAACGGCGGCATTTAATTTAGAAGAAGCTATTTTTGATGTGATGGATATGCTCTCGCCGCTGGCGGCACAAAAGCATATCGATATGGCCTTTTATTATGGCGATAACATTCCTGAAATCGTGAATGGAGATGCGCTACGCGTCAAACAGATTTTAACCAATCTGATTTCCAATGCGATCAAATTCACCCCAGATGGTGAAATTATCGTTCGGGTTCGAATGGAACACGATGATATTGGTCAGTGCTTGCTACATTTTAGTGTGCAGGACAGTGGCATTGGTTTAAGTGGTACCGACCGCAAGAAACTGTTTGAGTCGTTCTCACAAGGCGATGCATCGGTAACACGTCAGTTTGGCGGTACAGGACTTGGACTTGCCATTTCCAAACAGCTGGTGCAACTCATGCACGGTCATATTGGTTTTGAAGACAACCAAGAACGCGCACCAACCGAAAAAGGCTCAACATTCTGGTTTACTGCACAATTTAAAACCGAAGACGATATTATTCCAGAGTACCCGCAATTTCCTCAACTGCATGTGGTGTCGTATCTTGCCCATCCAGCCACAGCCAATATTTTGCGGCATTATCTCGAAAACTATCGCGTCAATCACACCGAAATTACTTCGATTTTGGAACTCTTTAGCCGTCTGAATCATTTGAGCTCAAAAGAAAATACTTGGCTCATTGTCGATCATAGTGGCGATACCCAAGCGCTGCTCAAAGAGATTCGTCAGCGCTATACCGGCAATTTAGCGGTGTATGGCTACCAGATGGCACTTGAGCCAAATATGCTCAATGACTATCGTGCACGACCGTTATATCAGCCGCTGAGTCGAAGCGCACTGGTTCAGCTTCTGAGTAACCAGCCGATTTTTGAGCATCAACCCGAACAGTTTAATGGCCGGGGCCTGCATGTATTGGCGGTCGATGATCATCTACCTAACCTGATTGTGCTTGAGGCGTTGCTGAGCGAGCTGAATGTCACCACCACCAAAGCACTTAGCGGTCAGGAAGCTTTAAATATTATCGAACAGCGCATCGAACAAAAAGAAAAGCCGTTTGATTTGGTATTTATGGATATTCAAATGCCGGTTATGTCGGGCATCGACACCACGCGTGCCATCCGCTCACTTGAATCGACACTAGATAACAACATGCGCCTACCGATTATTGCATTGACCGCGCATGCACTGGCTGATGAAAAGCAAAAGCTGTTAAAAGTCGGCATGGATGACTACGTGACCAAACCGATTCAGATGGAACAGATCATTCACATCTTGAATCAGTGGAGCAAAGCCGATTTTGATAGCCCAGCAGCAAATGAGCATCAAATTTTGATCGATGCACTCGACCCGTCTATTTTAGACTGGCAGCAAAGTTTACAGCTTGCAGCCAATAAAGAAGATTTGGCCTTCGATCTCCTTAAAATGCTGGTCGATAGTTTTGATACTGAATTGAACGAAATGGAGCAACTCATCGAGCTGGAGGATTTTCCACAGCTTGAACATGTTTTGCATCGTTTATATGGTGCTACGCGCTATGTGGGAACCCCGAAACTGCAACAGGTAGCCGGCGAATTTGAACAGTTTGTCTCGACTTTGCGTAAAGAACGCCGTAAGGCAGATGCTGCGTTTATTCAGGAAACCCAGATACGGTTTGAAGCACTCAACTTAAGTATTCGTGAAGTTGAGGGTGCGGCCAAGCATATATTGTCTGAACGTGATTAGCCCAAACCGTGTGACTGATGTGTTCGTGTTAATTTTGAAGCACATGCTATGCTGAGCTGAATAACAATTTAAATGAACACGAGTGCTCAAACATGGAACTGATCAAACTCAGCATACAAAATGGTATTGCAGAGGTGCGCTTAAACCGACCAGAAAAACGTAATGCCATGAGCTTTGCTTTGCTACGTGAGCTGATTGTGACGGCCAAAACCATAGAAAAAGATCGTCATATTCGCTGTGTAATTTTAAAAGGTGAAGCGCAGGTTTTTAGTGCAGGGATTGATTTAAGTGATTTAAATAACCCTAAAAATCGAGCCTATGCCGCGTGGGAGCTGATCAAACCGGGCGAAAGTCTGTTTCAAAAAGCTTTTTTAATTTGGCAACGCTTGCCTATTCCAGTGATTGCGGTACTCGAAGG
This sequence comes from Acinetobacter soli, assembly GCF_018139125.1. Lineage (NCBI taxonomy): Bacteria > Pseudomonadati > Pseudomonadota > Gammaproteobacteria > Moraxellales > Moraxellaceae > Acinetobacter > Acinetobacter soli. The sequence continues at coordinate 3,143,807 of NZ_CP073241.1, read as the reverse complement.
TTATTGCTTTGGTGCTGGTATGCAACTGGCTCTGGCTGCCGATATTCGCATTGCGCATCCAGATACCCAGCTTTCGATCATGGAAAGCCGTTGGGGACTGGTTCCCGACATGGGGCTTACACGCTCACTAAAAGGGCTGGTCGGGCCAGATCTGGCCAAAGAACTTACCTTAAGCGCACGTATTTTTGATGCTCAATATGCAAAAACCGTCGGATTGGTTACTCATCTTGCAGATGAGCCACATCAAGCCGCAGAGCATTTAGCTGTTGAATTTCTACAGCGCTCTCCAGATGCCGTGGCCGCAGCCAAGTCAGTTTTAAATGCCATGGAACATGCACCTCATCGTGCATTACGGCTAGAGAAACTTTGGCAATTAAAGTTATTATTGGGTAAGAACAGCCGCCTCGCTCGGCAAAAAGACAAACACCCTGAGGTGGAATTTCTGCCTCGACAATATAAATAAACAAGGACTGATGTATGCGCTTTGATCTTCACACGCCCGTTGCATTTATAGGCATGGGACTTATGGGTAGCCGAATGGCGACCCGACTGATTCAGGCCGGCTTTCAAGTCGCGGTATGGAATCGAACTCAAAGTGCATGCGATGTATTGCTGGATATGGGCGCAGCATTGCTTAAATTTGAAGATCTGGGTAATTACCCCCTCATTTTAACCTGTGTTGCGGACGATGCCGCCATGCATGATGTCTTTGCTCAAATACAGCCCTATTTGAAAGCCGAGCAAGTAATTGTCGATTTTTCAAGCTTGTCGGTTGAGGCGACTCACCAACTGGCCAAACAGGCCGCACAGCATAAAGTGATCTGGATTGACTCACCTGTTTCGGGCGGGACAGCCGGCGCTGAACAAGGCACCTTGGTGATCTTTGCCGGTGGTGATCCTGCTGTAATTCAAGACTTGAATCTACTCTATAACATCTTGTCACAACGTGTGACGCGTATGGGAGATGTCGGAACTGGGCAAGCAACCAAAATTTGCAATCAACTCATTGTCGCGGCCAACAGCGCTCTGATTGCTGAGGCTGTAGCACTGGCTGGTCGAGCTGGTGTAGATACCACTTTGCTGGCACCCGCGCTGGCGAACGGATTTGCAGACTCCAAGCCATTTCAGATTTTGACACCGCGCATGGCCAAACAGGTTTTTGAGCCGGTGCAATGGAAAGTCCAAACCCTCGCCAAAGACTTAAACAATGCGGTGCTGCTGGCACAGCGCTGTAACCTGCATATTCCAGTTGCGGTACAAGCCTTGAGCCAGTTACAAGCACACCAAGAAAATGGCTATGCACAGCAAGATTTAGCCACTATGATCAGACATGTAGATGATGTAAATCACTAACAGAAAAGGACATTCATGATGAGTCAGTTGGCTGTTAATTTATCCATGATCTTTACGGAAGTACCTTTAATTGAACGCTTTGCGCTGGCGCACCAACATGGCTTTCAGCACATCGAAATTCAGTTTCCGTATGAGCTGTCTATTGAGCAAATTCAGACACAGTTGCATGATCACCAACTCGATTTATGTCTGATCAATGTACCTGCTGGCGATTTAATGCAAGGTGGAAATGGTCTGGCGGGTGTACCCGGCCAAGAGCAGGCTTTTGCGCAGGCTTTGCAGTTAGCGATTGATTATGCCACCGCATTAGATGTGCCACGGGTGAATATTTTGGCGGGCAAGCAGCCACACGACTACGATCTATTGCCTTGCCTGAATACTTTGGCAAGCAATCTTAAACTTGCCTGCAACCTGTTAAGCACACATCATATTCAACCCTTGATTGAAATGATCAACGGTACCGATATGCCACGCTTCTTAATTCAAAATACTGCACAGGCTCAAGAGATGCTTGAAGCGGTTCATCACCCTGCACTCAAGCTACAATACGATTGTTATCATATCGCCATGATGGGCGAAGATGTATTAGAAGAACTCAAAGAAAACATTCACGACATCGGACATATTCAGTTTGCTGATTGTCCCGGTCGCCACCAACCCGACACAGGTCAGCTCAATTTTGAACAGATATTTGCTTGGCTACAAAGTAGTCATTACTCGGGTTTTATTGGCGCAGAATATCGGCCATGCGCATCATCAAGCGACTCTTTTGACTGGAAATCAAAATATTTCTCTGATGATGTAAACACTTAGTTTGAATTGACAGTTTTTTAAACAATTTTTTTCAAACTCAACCGATAGGAAAAATTGAAATTTGGGCGTAAAGACGCTATATTAAACAATGAGTAATTGTCAGGAAACTATACCCTTTATGAATTTAGAACCATCGCCCAGCGCTTCTAATTCTCACGATCTCGCCATGAATTCTACGTCGCAGAATGTACAAGGCTGCCTAAAAGTCGTACATGATGCGCTCACCGATGTAAAAGCAAAAGATATTTTAGAAATTGACGTTCGTAACATCAGCAATGTTGCAGACGCCATTGTGATTGCCAGTGGTACCTCTACCCGTCATGTCAAAGCTCTTGCAGACAACGTTGCAGACGAAGCACGTAAAGCAGGCTATCGCCCGATCGGAATCGAAGGCGAACGCGACGCCGAGTGGATCTTAATCGATCTAGGTTATGTCGTGGTACATGTGATGTTACCAACTGCTCGTAAATTTTACGACCTTGAAAGCTTGTGGCGCAATGCACCAGAAGCAATAGCTTAAAGTTAAGCATATAAAAAAGCGACCTGAATGGTCGCTTTTTTATGATTGAGATTTAGATTGATACTTGCATGAGAGACCACAGAGTCACTTAACCCAATTAACCATACACTTTCATGAGGATTCGACACTTAGAGCGCACCTGTCTGCCATTTCTTTTTACGAGTATTGATCAAAATAAAAACTCCCACTACAGTTCCTATTGGAAATCCAAGGAGCAATAAACACCCTAAGCCCTGTGATAATGTTTTTCCAACTTCAGTGCCGTTTTTCACTTCGTTTGAAGCCTTAAGATGCAAAAAGAACATACCACCGTAGATGGCAGTCAGTAAAATTAAAACAGTAATCGTGTCCGACTTGCTATGTTGTATAAAAATAATCCACGCCAATACCAACATCATCGCATATAAAACCATCATACATCGATGCGTATAAAATAAAGCTTTGTTCACCGTTGTTTTTCCTATTTTTAATTAGTCTTTTAACATCATAAATTTGGAGATCTTATTGTTCTGTAGAGCCTATTCAATCATAAACTATTCATTGTCTTTAAATTTAATTCCACCAATAATATTGGTTGAGGCTTAAAAAAACCACCCTCAGGTGGTTTTCGTTTTAGCTCAGATTAGTGACCATTGCCATTAATGGCTTTGGTCATATCTTCCACCACTTTCTTGGCATCACCAAAAATCATCATGGTTTTTTCGTTATAGAACAAATCATTATCCAGACCTGCATAACCTGTTGCCATTGAACGTTTGATCACCATAATGGTTCGTGCCTTGTGGGCTTCCAAAATCGGCATACCATAAATTGGAGAGCTTGGGTCATCTTTCGCAGCCGGATTAACGACGTCATTGGCACCAATCACAAGCACGACGTCGGTTGCTGGAAAATCAGAGTTAATCTCATCCATTTCCAGAATGTCTTCGTATGCCACATCTGCTTCTGCTAACAATACATTCATATGGCCCGGCATACGCCCCGCCACAGGGTGAATTGCGAAACGCACCTTTACACCCTGCTCTTTGAGTAATTCGCAAAGTTCTTTTACCGCATTTTGTGCACGACCTTGTGCCATACCATAGCCCGGTACAATCACCACACTGTCTGCATTCGACATCAAGAAGCCTGCATCGTCTGCCGAGCCTGAACGGTGGTTACGCTGCACCTGTTCACCTTTGGCAGCCCCCGCAACCGCAGCACCGCCCATTGCACCACCGAATAAAACATTCAAGATGTTTCGGTTCATGGCTTTACACATAATGTAAGACAGAATCGCACCCGATGAACCGACCAATGAACCGGCCACAATCAGCATGTTATTTTCTAAGGTAAAACCAATTCCTGCTGCCGCCCACCCAGAAAATGAGTTGAGAAGTGATACCACCACTGGCATATCACCACCACCAACTGGTGCAATCCACACCCAGCCAAAGGCCAGTGCCAGTGCAGTCATTGCCCAGAACGCCGTCATGTTGCCTGTCGAGAAGAAGTAAAAACCACAGGCCAGCATTGCAATAAAGATTATGGCCTGCACAGGCTTTACCCAAGCGCCAGAAATAGTTTTGGCCCATTTCTTTGCAGCCAGTTTACCGTAGGCAAAAACTGATGCAGTAAAAGTAATTGCGCCGACAAAGCAACCTACAAACAGCTCAAACAAATGTACTGGGCTCATGTGTGCATGTTGAACGCCCGCAGCAGTCAACGCTGCTTCGTTTTGTTCAAACAGAACTGTTAATTGGTTGTTGTGCAAAATTGCAGCAATAGCAATCAGTACCGCTGCCAGACCCACCAGAGAGTGCATCAGTGCAACCGTTTCTGGCATTTGTGTCATTGGTACCGTACGTGCGCGCACAATCCCCACAATTGCACCCAGCACCATCGCCCCCACAATCATCCAAACCACAGGATGATCAGCCACAAAAAACGTGGTCAATACCGCAATTGCCATACCGATCATGCCGTAGCGGTTACCCGAAATTGCTGTTTTAGGTCCAGACAATCCGCGAAGCGTCATAATAAACAGGACTGCACCGATCAGGTAGAACCACTCTGCGTTTGCTCGAATAAATTCCATGTTTTCGTCCTCTTATTTTTTCTGCTTCGGCTTAAACATTTCAAGCATGCGCGCTGTTACAGCGAAGCCACCAAAAATGTTAATACTGGCCAAGAACACCGCAATAGCACCCAATACACTCACGACATTGATGCTTTGAAAATCGACACTGCCTTCTACACCAATCATGGGTAAACCCACGGTTTGGATCATCGCCCCCACGATGATAATGGAAGACAATGCATTCGTGACCGCCATCAGCGGTGTGTGCAATGCAGGCGTAACGCCCCATACCACGTAATAACCTACGAAGATGGCAAGGACGAAAATTGTAATCGTTTCAACCATGAGTATTCTCCTTAACCACGCTTGAGCAGTACATGACCGCCATGAGTGACCAATAGGGCTTTTTGAATTTCTTCTTCTGGATTGATGGCAAAATTCTTGTCTTGATCAAACAGTGTTTCAACAAAATTGAATACATTGCGTGCGTAAAGTGCTGAAGCTTCTGTCGACAAGGTCGATGGAATATTTGGAACACCTAAAATCTTCACACCATTTTCGGTGAATACAGTTTCGCCGACTTTAGAGCCTTCAACATTACCGCCTGTTTCGACGGCCATATCCAAAATGACTGAACCCGGTTTCATTTTGGCCACAGTTTCCGCTTTAATTAGACGTGGTGCATTTCGACCCGGTAATAGCGCAGTCGTAATGACGATATCGGCATTGGACACTGCTTTATCGACAATGGCTGCCTGATCCTTGATGTACTGCTCACCCGGCGTCCAGCCATATCCATTTTTGGCAGCTTCATCGGCACGCGCTTGCTCTTCAGGTGACATCGGCACATCTAACCACTTACCCCCAAGCGATTCGACTTGCTCTTTAGCCGTTGGGCGTAAATCGGTGGCTTCAACCACTGCCCCTAAGCGTTTGGCTGTGGCAATCGCCTGAAGGCCTGCCACCCCAACCCCCATAATCACCACACGTGCAGGTTTTACAGTACCTGCTGCGGTCATGAGCATCGGGAACATTCGCTGGTATTCTGCTGCTGCCAGCAAAACCGACTTATAACCCGCCAAGTTGGCTTGAGAAGACAACACGTCCATGTTTTGCGCACGAGACAATGTACGTGGCAACAACTCTAGAGCAAATGCAGATACGTTTTGACTGGCAAAGGTATCTAGGTCTGGATTTCGATATGGATCAAACATCGCCACAACGGTTGTATGTGCAGCTAACTTTTGAATTTCGTCACCTTGAGGTGCCCGAACTTTCAAAATCAATTGACTACCCGAATAAACATCTTCCGTAATGGTAGCACCTACCTGTTCATAAGCGCTGTCGATATACGCGGCTCTTACCCCTGCTCCACGCTCAATCAAGACGCGATGGCCAGCGCTGATCAACTTTTTCACTGTCTCTGGTGTCGCTGCGACACGATTTTCACCAGCGATCGTTTCTGTTGGGATTCCGATCTGCATGAGCATTCCTCAAGCTAATTTTCTTAAGTACAAACACCGTAGTAAACGATGTTCTCCCCCAGGTTATGTTTTGTTCATTTTTTGGATTCTAATTGAACTTTTTTAAATTACCACCCACTATTTATTTAATAAATACCTATATTTTGAACTAATGATTCATCTTTATACCTTAAATCTATAAAATAGGAGAGTTTGACTAAAAATTAAAAAACGACTCAAGATGCTATTTTTTAGATGAAATTTTCAATGAATTCGGTACAAACAGGATCCCTGTGTGCCATTTTTGCTGCTTTTTTACTCAGCACCAAAGCCATTTTTATCAAACAGGCTTACGCCCTCTCTCCTTTGGTTGATGCAACCACCTTAATGGTGCTTCGAATGGGAAGTGCTTTACCCTTCTTTATACTTATTTGCTGGTTAAATCGGCATCATAATCAAGGCATTCATATAAAAGATTGGCTCATTTTAGTTTTTGCTGGGCTATTGGGCTATTATTTCGCCAGCTGGTTAGACTTTGTGGGGCTGATGTTTATTAGTGCTTCACTTGAACGCATTATTTTATTTTTGTATCCCACGCTCACTGTTTTGGCCTCAAGTTTAATTTATCGTCAAAAATTAAATGCAAAAACTTGGTTTGCCATTTTTTTGAGTTATGGAGGAACGGTTCTGGTCATGCTACAAGAAGGCAAAATCGCACCAAGTCAGGGCAATCTGTGGATCGGCTGTAGCGTCGTATTTGCCAGTGCCGTCGCGTTTGCAGCGTATTTATTATTGACCCCTCATCTTATTAAAAAATTTGGTTCATGGAATTTTAACGGTTTGGCGCTGAGCGTGGCCTGCGTAGGCACACTGCTTCATTTTATCATTGGCACTACACACCCTATAGACACACTCATGCAGTTGCCAACCGGTGTTTGGCTATATGGCATTGGTCTTGGTTTTTTCGTTACCGTTTTACCAACGGCTTTATTAATGCAAAGTATTCAGCGCTTGGGGGCTTCACAGTCTGCCATGATTGCCTCAATTGGGCCCATTCTCACCATTATACTGGCTGTCTTGTTTCTCAATGAGCATTTAAATCTTTGGCAATGGATCGGATGTGGGCTCAATATCGTGGGTGTTTTAATGATTAGCTTAGGCAAAAGCCGATTAAAACATTAATCTTCTGCTTCAAGTGGTTCAATACGATATTGAATCTTCTGAAAATGTGCTCCATTTGACTGGCTCGCATAGTAATCATCAGGGTTACGTAGCGGACATTGATCAAGCGATAAACATCCACAACCAATACACCAGTCCAGTTGCTGTCTAATCTGCAATAAGGTCTGAATTTTTTCTTCAAGTTGATTTTTCCAGAGATTAGACATGTTTTCCCAATCTTGTTTAGATGCCATTTTTCGATCAGGTAAAACCGAAAATGCTTGTTTAACCTCTTCAAGACTGATACCCACCAACTGCGCTACTTTAATAATAGCAATACGTCTGAGCATCGCACGCACATATCGGCGTTGGTTGCCATTAGTTCGAATACTCCAGATCAATTGTTTTTCTTCATAAAATCGTATTGTAGAGACACTTACCCCACTACGTTTAGCCAACTCTCCAATCGTGATGAATTGTTGTGCTAAATTTTCTTGCTTCAATCGCTTGACCTCAAGTTAACTTGAGCTTTGATACTAGCATTTAATTTAATCATCTTCATATTCTCATGTCATTCAAATCTAAACATTGTTTTCAAATCATTAACCCTGAAACGTTATATAATCCCCAAGCATTTGCTTATAACCATGTTGTAGAAGTTAGAAATTTTCAGCGAATCTTACATATTGCAGGTCAAGGTGGTGAAAATCAGGCTGGTGAATTTTCACATGATTTTTCTGAACAAGTATGGCAAGCATTTCACAATATCGAACGAGCGCTTAACCATATCAATGCCTCTATCACTAACATCGCAGTGTTAGGCCTGTTGATTGTGAATCATGATACGACCAAACATAAGATCATGATTAAAATCATGCAGACATTATGGCCTGAACAGAATTTCCCGGCCTGTACACTTATTCCTGTGACAGGACTGGCATTACCCAATATGCAATTTGAAGTTGAAGCAACTGCGTATACCCATTGATATGAGAGAATTTTATGCAAGAAACATCTGATATTAGCCAGAATAAAAAATTACTTTGGTTGATGGCGCTTGCATGTGGTCTGACTGCGGGCGCAAACTACTTTTGCCAACCACTAATCAATTCGATTCAACATGCCTTTGGGGTTACCACAGCCCAAGCCCAGTTAACCGTTACCTTTGCGCAAATGTCGTATGCTTTTGGCCTACTTTTGATTGTGCCTCTGGGCGATATTGTCAATAAAACCAAATTCATTCCGTTATTGATGGCCTTGGCTGGTGTAGGACTTTTGATCTGTGCTACATCCGTGAATTTAACCATGCTCTGGATCGGAACCGTGATTACGGGGCTGTTTTCGGTTGCAGCTCAAGTCTTGATTCCGTTTGCCACCATGACCGTGCGGCCTGAAAAAATAGGCGAAGTGGTTGGATTCTTAATGAGTGGATTGCTGGTTGGCATTTTACTTTCGACCAGCTTGTCAGGGTTACTGTCGCAATTGATCCATTGGAAACTGATTTATGTGGTTAGTGCAGTACTCATCTTTATTTTAGCCTTTAAACTAAAATCCGAACTGCCTTATGCCATGCGCATTCGAATGAAATACAGCGATGTATTTAAATCGATGGCTGAACTGTTGGTGAGTGAAAAGCGTTTATCGATTCGAGCCTATGCAGGCGCGGGTGCATTTGCTTCGATGAGTGTGATTTTCTCGACCATTGCCGTGTATCTGTCTTCCGCGCCCTTTCATTTACAAGATATGTGGATTGGCTTGGTGAGTTTGGTGGGAGTATTTGGGGCTTTGTCTTCTCAGTTTGTAGGGAAGTATGCCGATCGTGGTTACGGAACGCTGTTTACTTTTCTGGGCTGTGGTTTCTTAATTTTAAGCTGGGTGATCTTTTATTTTTCTTCGGCTGGATTAATCTTATATTTAATTGGTTTTGCCACGACGAATCTCGGTTTGGCATTTGTGCATTCGTGCAATCAAAATATTATTTTTCGAATTCGTCCCAATGCCAAATCTCGCCTAAATGCCATTTATATGACGCTATATTTTGGTGGCGCTGCAACAGGTTCTGCGATTGGTACATACGCATGGAATCATGGTGGATGGATATATACCTGCATGGCAGGTTTGGCACTGGCTATCTTTGCCACCTTCTTTGCACTTTTAGATTATTTGCTGTATCGGAACAAAAAACCCAATGTGGCGTGAGAAACATCCCCAATTGCACAATTTGGGGATTTAGCATAAACCGCGTATAATTTATGCCCTCGTTGCACACTCATTGTTTGGATCTGTTTTCATGAAATCATCACTAGAGACGTTAAAGCCCCGTATTTCGGTTGCCCCGATGATGGATTGGACGACCAAAGACTACCGCTTTTTTGCTCGCCTATTTAATCCGAATGTGGTGTTGTACACCGAAATGGTCACGACAGGCGCGATTTTATTTGGTGATGCCAAACGCCATCTCGATTACAGCCATGAAGAACACCCTATTGTGCTACAACTGGGTGGTTCCAATCCCAAAGATCTGGCCGAATGTACCAAAATGGCACAAGATTGGGGCTATGATGAAGTCAATCTCAATGTCGGCTGTCCAAGTGACCGTGTACAAAACAATAAAATTGGCGCATGCCTGATGGCAGAACCCGATCTCGTGGCCGAATGTATTGCACAAATGCAACAGGTCGTTGATATTCCTGTACATGTTAAGCATCGTATTGGCATTGATGACATGCAGTCTTACGATGAAATGCTGAATTTTGTAGATACCGTGGCAAAGACTGGCTGCCGCCATTTTGTTGTCCATGCCAGAATTGCCTTACTTAAAGGGTTATCGCCTAAAGAAAACCGTGAAATTCCGCCGCTACGCTACGAAGATGTTTATCGACTCAAACAAGAACGCCCAAATCTTTATATCGAAATCAATGGTGGCATTAAAAGCGTTGCAGAAACACAGCAGCATTTACAACATGTTGATGGCGTGATGATTGGTCGCGAAGCGTATCATAATCCTTATCTACTGGCAGAACTCGGGCAGTTGTGGAACCTGACGCCTCCAGATCGATTTGAAATCATGCACAAAATGCTCCCATATATCGAACAACGATTGGCTGAAGGTGCACCACTGTCGATTATCACGCGCCACATTTTAGGCCTGTTCCAGAACTTGCCGGGTGCACGTAAATGGCGACAAGCATTAAGTGGTGGAAACGCCAAAACTCTGCATGATATCGATCGGGCACTGCATCAGATGGCAGAAAGCTTAAGCCGTCGCGATACGGTCAGTATTGAGCAAAGTGTTTAAATCAAAATAGTGCCATGACTTACGGTTTTCGTCATGGCACTTCTTTATGTGCTTCGTACAAACAATTGTCTAAAAAATCTTCATTCATCTTTTATTTCACAGCACTAAGCGTCTGATTTAACGTGCAACTGATTTAAAAATAATCACTTTGTGAAATATTATTACATAGCTTAAAAAATTCTTTAAGGTTCGACCTGTAGGATGAGCCGGTCAGGAAATTACATCATTTGCACAGCGACTTAAAAAACGTAGGGATGAAGTTCAACCATGATTTATGACGGACAAGCTGCCGATTATTATCCAACGCAAAGCACAACAGAAAGAACAATTATTGAATCTTCAAGCCGGTCATCTGGTCCGTTTTCTTTTTCCTCTGAAAAAGCAGGACGTAGTCAGATTGATGTGCATAAATTTGTCTCAAAATTACAAACAATGAGTGGATTTACCAGCACGGCTAAATGCGCCAAGATGGTTCGTATTGCCCTAGAATCTGCGGGCGCAAAGATTCAGAGCCATCCTGTCGCTGCTTCGGACTGGGGCGATACATTAAAGAAAATTGGCTATCGCCAAATTCAACCTGCATTTGACCACCCAAAAGTCGGCGATATTTATATTATTAAGCGCACCAAAAACCATGTATATGGTCATATCGCAGGTTATAGTGGCAGCCAGTGGATTTCTGACTATAAACAACCGAGCTACAACGTATATCGCGATGATGACGTGAGCTACAGTTATTTTAGACCAGGCGCAGACGACGACAATTAAAGCGGATTATTTGTCCAAATTTATGCGTGCTGTTTGATTTTGTGATTTTTCAGATCGAGCTTTTTAAGCACTTCTGCCACGGCAACCATGGCAAAGCTTGATGTCACCACCACCGCAGAGCCATATCCGCCGCAGCGTAATCCCGCCGCTGCGCACACCTCTGCACTGGAAAATGGATTATCAATCGAATAAATACAGGTAATGCCAAACTTCTCTTTAGGCTTTTTACAAATGCCTTTGGCCCGCAACTGACTTCTTAACTTGGCCAGCATCGGGTCTTGTTCGGTTTTAGACAAATCTGCAACGCGAATTTTAAGCGGATCCAGTTTGCCACCTGCTCCACCAGACACAATTAACGAAATCTTATTGAAACGACAGTGCAGCATCAGTGCAAGTTTGGCTTTGACATCATCAATACAATCCAGCACCACATCGGGTTGATCAGCCAATATATCTGCAACATTATCGGCCGATAAAAAATCATCAATCACATTGACCTGAATTCGCGGGTTGATCTGACGACAACGCTCCGCCATGATCGCTGCTTTTTCTTGCCCCAAGGTCGATGATAATGCAGGCAACTGACGGTTAATATTCGATGCAGCCAGCACATCCATATCGACCAACGTTAATTGAGCAATTCCCGTGCGCGCCAAGGCTTCAACCGCCCAACTCCCGACACCGCCAATTCCAATGACCATGACATGACTTTGTTCATAATGATGAAATGCTTCATCACCATAAATTTTGGCAACGCCTGCAAAACGGCGTTCATATTCATCGTCGTGGAAGTCAGTCATACGGCTCAAATCAGTTCATTTTAAAGACGGCATATTTTACTGGTTTTAGCTGCCGATTGTTAGCCCAACAGTAAAGGCCTTTGTCATGATAACAAAGGCCTTTAAAAAGTGAACTCAAGGATGTTTAAGCTGCAATCAGATTGCGCAGTACATAATGCAAAATACCGCCAGCTTTAAAGTACTCAACTTCGTTCAGTGTATCGATACGACAGAGTACTTTGAAGCTCTCAGTCGATCCATCTTCACGCGTCACACTCACGTCAAGCTGTTGATGCGGCTGAATCTCGTCTGATAAACCAGAAATAGACAGCTCTTCTTTACCGGTCAGATTTAAAGATTGTCGTGTTTGACCATCGACAAACTGTAACGGCAAAACCCCCATTCCAACCAGATTAGAACGGTGAATACGCTCAAAGCTTTCGGCAATGACTGCTTTTACACCCAGTAAATTGGTGCCTTTAGCAGCCCAGTCACGAGAGGAACCCGTGCCATACTCTTTACCTGCCACAATCACCAGTGGCGTGTGTTCCTCGGCATAACGCATGGCAGCATCATAGATCGCGAGTTTTTCACCGCTCGGAATATGCAAGGTGTTACCGCCCTCTTCGCCTCCCAGCATTTCATTTTTGATACGGATATTGGCAAAAGTACCGCGCATCATGACTTCATGATTGCCGCGTCGCGAACCGTAGGAGTTAAAATCTTTAGGTTCAATGCCATTTTCTTGGAGGTAGCGACCAGCGGGACTGTCTTTCTTGATATTACCAGCAGGTGAAATATGATCTGTGGTGACCGAATCGCCTAGCACGGCCAAAATACGTGCATGCTCAATATTCTGAATCGGCTCAGGTGGCTGATCGATTTTTTCAAAAAATGGAGGATGCTGAATATAAGTTGAATCATCGGCCCATTCATAGGTTTTACTGTGTGGAATTTGAATCGATTGCCAACTTTCATCCCCTTCAAAAACATCTGCATATTCCTTGTGGAACATCTCGGTATCGACCTTTTGCAATACTGCTGCAATTTCTGCACTGCTTGGCCAAATGTCTTTGAGGTAAATATCTTCACCATTTTTGCCCTGACCTAAAGGCTCGGCGGTTAAATCTTTGCGAATGGTACCAGCCAGCCCATAAGCCACAACCAAAGGTGGTGAGGCAAGCCAGTTGGTTTTCACCAGCGGATGGACACGACCTTCAAAGTTTCGGTTACCCGATAATACCGAGGCCACATTTAGATCATACTTCTGAATGGCCGCTTCAATTGGGTCGGGTAAGGGTCCTGAGTTCCCAATGCAGGTGGTACAGCCATAACCCACCAGATTGTAGCCAAGCTGATCCAGATAAGGTGTGAGTCCGGCAGCTGCCAAATATTCGGTGACGACTTTTGAGCCAGGTGCCAGTGAACTTTTCACCCAAGGTTTACGTTGTAGGCCTTTTTCAATGGCTTTTTTCGCTAACAAACCTGCCGCGAGCATTACGCTTGGGTTAGAGGTATTGGTACATGAGGTAATGGCAGAAATAACAACATCGCCATGATGAAGATCATAACGCTGTCCATCGAGTTCAAAATGCGGCGTATCGGATTCATGATGACTTTCTTCAACATCTACCGCTGTACCACCGCCTTCATTTTCTAGGCGCTGTTTTTCAGGTTTGGCCGGTTGTAAGTTCAACTCGACAGCGGCTTGAAATGCTGCTGGAACTTTTGACAATACCACTCGGTCTTGCGGACGTTTTGGGCCAGCCAAACTCGCCTCAACACTGGCCATATCAAGTGTTAGCGTATCGGTAAATACAGGCTCATCACCAGTGTGACGCCATAATCCCTGCTCTTTGCTGTAATCCTCGACCAGTGCAATCCGCTCTGGATCGCGGCCTGTCAAACGCATGTATTCAAGGGTAATCTCATCGACTGGGAAGAATCCACAGGTCGCACCGTATTCTGGCGCCATATTGGCAATCGTAGCACGGTCTGCAAGTGGTAAATCTGCCAGTCCATCACCGTAAAATTCCACAAACTTACCCACCACACCTTTCTGGCGCAGCATTTGCGTGACAGTCAATACGAGGTCGGTCGCGGTAATACCTTCTTTGAGTTTACCAGTCAGCTTGAAACCAATCACTTCTGGAATGAGCATGGAAATGGGTTGTCCCAACATGGCTGCTTCAGCTTCAATTCCGCCTACGCCCCAGCCTAATACGCCTAAACCATTAATCATGGTAGTATGCGAGTCGGTTCCGACCAATGTATCTGGAAAGGCATAGGTGTGCCCTTGTTCTGCATTGGTCCATACGGCTTGCGCCAGATATTCAAGGTTTACCTGATGACAAATACCCGTACCCGGCGGTACAACGCTGAAATTATTAAAGGCCGATTGTCCCCAGCGTAAAAATTGATAGCGTTCGCCGTTGCGTTGCATCTCAATTTCAACATTTTCTTCAAACGCATCGTCTGTGGCAAAATGATCGACCATTACTGAGTGATCAATGACCAGATCGACTGGTGAAAGCGGATTAATTTTTTCCGGATCACCTCCTGCCTTGGCCATCGCTGCACGCATGGCAGCCAAATCGACGACAGCAGGAACACCAGTAAAGTCCTGCATGAGTACCCGTGCAGGTCGATATTGAATCTCCTGCTCAGAGGTTTTCGTTTTTTGCCAATCGACAAGTGCCTGAATATGGGCTTGCGTTACGGTATGGTTATCTTCAAAGCGAAGTAGGTTTTCAAGCAGTACTTTTAGCGATTTTGGCAACTGCGCAAGATCACCCAATTGTTTTTCTGCCTGCGCCAGACTAAAAATTTGGTAATTACGACCTGAAACTTTTAATGTTTTTAATGCATTAAAACTGTTGATTTTACTATAGCTGGCCATGCGGTCATCCTCCGGTTGGCTATTTGTTTTTAAAGATTTTGTTTGATGTTTTTCTACTGTATGCCAGATTTGGACACACAGTGTTCAGTTTTGGTTATTGTTTTTAAGGATGTTGTTTTTTATTGATTTAATCGTAGCGCGTTCAGTGCATTTTGCCACATGACCGGCGCCAACTCATCTGCTGACAAACCGAGTGATGTCGCCAGTCCTTCTAAGACATAAGGTAAATTAACAGGTGTATTTCGTGTACGTGTCTGATTGGACTGCTGACAGCATAACGGGGTCATATCGGGGCAATCGGTCTCTAGCACCAAGTGCTCTGCACCGATGGCATGAACCACTTGATGCAGTTTTTTTGCGTTTGGATTGGTGATTTGTCCAGTGACGCCTAGTTTGAAACCAAGTTTAATGAGCGCTTTGGCTTCCTCCACCCCGCCACTAAAGGCATGTGCAATACCGCCATGTTTAAATTTGTGCTGTTTGAGCAGTTGGATCACATCGGCATGGGCTTTACGGATATGCAATAAAACGGGTTTGTCATATTGCGTTGCCAAGTCGAGCTGCGCAGAAAAATAAGCACGCTGTTGAGTGAATATTTCAGGTTGCTTGTGCTCGCTTAAAAAGGTATCAAGGCCAATTTCACCGACTGCCACACAGGGCCGCTGTTTCAGCAATTGCTCAAGCCGATGCAGATCTGTATCGGTATGTTCTTTGATATAAAATGGATGCAAACCGGGCGCCAGATAACTTTGAGGCGCCTGATCGAGCTGATTGATTTGATCATGTACACGGCATAGATCGTCGAAGCGCGAAGCCACAAAACCAATCAGAACCAATGCCTCAACACCACTTTCCTTCGCCCGATAAGCCAGCTCCACGCGATCCGGATCAAAATCCGGAACGTCAAAATGCGTGTGCGTATCAAACAGGCGATGCATCTGAAAATATCCTTGTATTAACGCTGCCCTTTGGCTTGAGGTAAATATTCGGGTTTCAAAATACCGCCGAGTTGTGAGTATGGAATCACCAAGCGCGGTAAACCAACCGCATATGGGCCAATTTCATATTCGCCGTATTGCAAAATAAGTCCATCATCGCCGAGTAAGAAATTATCCGAAAGCTTGAATTTCCACGCCTGCTCATATTCGTCTACCGATGTCGCGAGCTTCGATTCAATCACCCAAGCTTTAAAGGCCTCGTGAGCTAACTTTTCTAGCGCTACTTTTTGCTTGGCTAACAGTAAGTCATTCAAATGCAGTCGTTTCTGCTGTTTTAAATCGAAATTATAATATTCTTGCATGGCTGAGCCATGAGCTCCCCCCAAGTAACTACTGGTATTGAGTACAATTGTGGCGACTGGTTGCTGCGATTTTAAAATTGAGGGCTTGATCATCAGATTCAACTGATGATTCGCACTTAAGGTTTTCATTTCGTTGTCTAAAGCAACAAATGAACGCACATAGGGTTTAATTTGCTGTTCAAGGGTAATTTGCTCTGGTTGCGCGCCCGTTGTGGCACTGGCAGCGCCGGTTTCAGGCTTTGCCGCGCTATCACCAGCTTTGACCGACTTGGATATTTCAAGAATACGCGCCAAATTATTTAAAATTTCTGCATCAATCTGTTGGTCAATCCATGGCATATTACTTTGCAGGCGTTCGATCTCGAATTCTGGACAATTATTGCCGTCACATTCTGGTAAATCTGCATTCAGTTTTACCGTTTTTCCTTCGATGGCCAAGACCTGTGCCTGAGTGGATGAATCGGTGGCCGATGCTGCTTTTGCAGCGTCTTCTGCTGCTTGCTTAGGCTGACAAGCCGCCAGAGCCAGTGTGCTTCCCAAAATGGCTATCCATGCATTCTTCTGAAATCGCAACATACGCAATGCCTTACACATTTATTTACATATATGATGATGCTAATCCAAGCCACTGCGCTTTGACCAGCATTACTTAAAATATCTATACAGAGTTAAAACATATCTCGATAAATGGCTGGATTCAATACCGTCTTGGTTTGCTGTGCAGTAAAATACAAATCAAACTGATCGGCGTGTTCTGAAATCTCGCTGGCACGATAGTGCAAACCAATGCCCTCCTGATCAAAGAACAAATCGGCTTCACGCCAGTCGAGCTGTTTCGGTGCTTCTTTTTGTATGTCTTTCGGCTGTTGGCTGCGCCATTTTTTGTAGGCTGTCTGTACCCATTGCTCAAATTGTGCTTGCTGTTTCGGGTTAAGAATATCATTCACAGCAATCATACGTTTGCTTTTACGATCGGCCACCATAAAGTAATAACGATTCTTTATGGTAATTTCTTCCTGTTTGGCATTGAGTCCAATTTGTAACAGCACATACTGGTTTTTCTGATAAGCGATTGCACTACTTACCTTGAGTTCATACGGTCGATTGCGTGAGTATTGTGCTTGCCATTGTTTAGATTGTTTCAGATATTGCTTTAACACAGCATCCAGAGTGGGCGGCGTGATTTTTTTCTTGAGCTGTTCATTGATCACTTCCGCAATCTGTAGATCAATCCATTGTTTCAGCCATGGATCATTGGTCTTCAGCGTTTGAACATCCAAACGAGCACAGGTCGATGAAGACGAACACTCAGGCTTTGGCACCTGAAGTGCAGTAGACTGACTCTGTATTGGAGCGACTTGTATTGTTTTACTTGGCGTCTTCGCTGGAACTGCTGGCGGTTTTGGTGCAGCAGCAAACCACAACCATATAAACAGTGCGGCAATGATGCACAAACAGAGACCTAACAGCCAGATGTATCGACGCATATGCGACTCCTGCAAACCCAAAGCTGTACTCTAAAAGAAAAAACAGCGTCTGTTTAGACGCTGTTTTTTACATTATTTAGTGTTCTCGTGTATTTCGGAACTGGATATCAGGCCAGCGTTCCTGCATCAGTTGCAGATTGACCCGACTTGGTGCCAAATAAGTTAAGTGTCCACCACCATCGACCGAAAGTTGATCGTGAGCTTTTTTCTTGAATTCGTTAAAAATCTTTTCATCATCGCAATGCACCCAACGCACGGTGTTCACGCTGATCGGCTCGTAAATACAATCGACTTTGTATTCTTCTTTTAAACGATATGCCACCACATCAAACTGTAGCACCCCTACTGCCCCCACAATCAGATCATTACTGATTTGTGGCATAAAGACCTGTGTTGCGCCTTCTTCTGACAGCTCTTTTAAGCCTTTTTGCAACTGCTTAGATTTAAGCGGATCTTTAAGACGTACACGGCGGAACATTTCAGGCGCAAAGTGCGGAATACCGGTAAAATGCAGTTTTTCACCACTGGTAAAGGTATCCCCAATCTGGATGGTACCATGGTTGTGCAAACCAATAATATCGCCCGGCCAAGCCTCTTCCAAATGCTCACGTTCGCCTGCCAAAAAGGTTAGTGCATCTGAAATCCGCACGTCTTTACCCAAGCGCACATGATTCATTTTCAGGCCTTTTTCATATTTACCCGAACAAATTCGCATAAAGGCAATCCGGTCACGATGTTTCGGATCCATATTGGCCTGAATCTTAAATACAAAGCCACTAAATCCTTCTTCAGTCGCCTCGACGGTACGCTCTTGGGTAGGATGTGCTTTTGGTTCTGGTGCCCACTGAATAAAGGCATCCAAAACATGATCGACTCCAAAGTTGCCAAGTGCGGTACCAAACAGTACAGGTGTTTGTTTACCTTGCAAGAACAGCTCACGGTCTAACGGTTCGTTGGCCATTTGTACCAGCTCTAAAGACTCTTCAAAAGAGGCCCAAGCCAGCTCACCCACTTTTTCACGGATATCGGCGTGATCATAGCCATCACGAATTTCAATATCGGTAATGGTCGAACCAAAGCCCGCTTTGTACACATAAAGCTTGTCTTCAAGCAGGTTATATACACCTGCAAAGTCGCGTCCCATACCCAGTGGCCATGTGATCGGTACACAGCGGATATTTAAAACGCTTTCAATTTCATCGAGTAGCTCAAGCGGTTCGCGAATTTCACGGTCCATTTTGTTAACAAACGAAATGATTGGCGTATCGCGCATACGACACACTTCCATCAGTTTAATGGTTCGTTCCTCAACCCCTTTGGCACCGTCAATCACCATCAGCGCCGAGTCGACAGCCGTTAGAGTACGGTAGGTGTCTTCCGAGAAATCTTCGTGTCCCGGTGTATCCAAAAGGTTAATGGTGTGCTGCTTAAATGGGAATTGCATCACCGAGGTGGTAATCGAGATACCACGCTCTTTTTCCATTTCCATCCAGTCGGAGGTTGCAGAGCGATCTGATTTACGGCTTTTGACCATACCCGCCACCTGAATGGCCTTACCCCATAACAGCAGCTTCTCTGTCATGGTGGTTTTACCCGCATCGGGGTGGGAAATAATTGCAAAAGTACGTCGTGCGTTTACTTCACGCGCAAGTTGTTCTTTAAACATGAAAGATGTCTTCAATCTAAATTCAGCAGGCCATCAAACGTACGTCCGGCACAAGACTGAAATGTGGGAATTCGAAATTGTCGCAATTGTAGCAGATTTGGCAGCTAATTTAATGCTTGTTGATATCTTCTAGGTTATCCACAGAAGAATCTATCCATAAGGTATTGCATGCGTACTACAATGAATGAACTGTCTGAAAATCGGCTGTTGCCACTTGAGAGATTAACTGCGCTACAGGCATAGGTCTGCCCAGTAAATAACCTTGTAGCTGATGACAGCCGAGTCGAATTAGAATGTCGGCCTGTAACTGAGTTTCAACGCCTTCTGCTGTCACATACAACCCGAGTTTTGTCGCCAGATGAATAATACTGTCCAAAATGACCTCTTCTTTGGAACCGTTAGTCAAATGAATAATAAATCCACGGTCAATCTTTAATTCATCTACTGGCAAATCTTTTAAGTACAGAAAACTCGAATGGCCTGTACCAAAGTCATCAATCGCAATTCGGATTCCTAATGCACGAAGTTGTTCAAAGGTCGAAATACTTAAGTCGATATGCCGCATCGCGGTTGACTCGGTAATCTCGATCGTCAGGTGATTGGGCCGGATGCGGTATTTTTTGATTAAGTCTTGTAGTGTCTTGACCAGATGTTTATTTTCAAACTGAATGGCCGATAAATTGACTGCAATTGGATATAACGCTGTACCTTGTGTTTCCCACTCTTGAATTTGCTTACAGGCTTGC
The DNA here is from genome assembly GCF_018139125.1 of Acinetobacter soli. Lineage (NCBI taxonomy): Bacteria > Pseudomonadati > Pseudomonadota > Gammaproteobacteria > Moraxellales > Moraxellaceae > Acinetobacter > Acinetobacter soli. Next base: position 3,123,495 of record NZ_CP073241.1, on the reverse strand, counting down.
TCGAGTGCCCAGTAACCCATCGGAACAATCAAGCCAGTTTTTTCAGCACCATCGATAAACATATGCGGGCTAAGCAGTCCAAAACTAGGATGCTGCCATCGAATCAATGCTTCAACACCACAAATTTTAAGCGTGGTGTCATATTTGGGCTGATAGAACAACACAAATTGTTTTTCTTCAACAGCCTTATACAGGTCATTAATTAACTTGGATTGACTGCGTGTTTCATTTTGCTCACTCGAATAGTTAAAAATCGAGTAGGTATTCCGGCCTTGATCTTTGGCCATGACCATGGCGATATCGGCATTAATGAGCAAATCTTGCATGTTGTGCCCATGTTCTGGATAAATCGCAATCCCAATACTGCCCGAGATATTAATTTCTTTACTGGTGATCTGGTAGGTTTCTTGCAAATGTTTGAGAACATCTTCTGCGATTTTTGCAACTTGGCGGGTTGTTTTATTTTCGATAATCAGTAGGAACTCATCGCCTCCAATCCTGAGCAACTTCCCATTTTCATCGAGCTGCTCTTGAATGCGATTGGCCACCTGAATCAGTAATTGATCACCCACATGGTGGCCAAATGCATCATTGATCGACTTAAAGCGATCTAGATCCAGATATAAAAATGCAATTTTTTCATGTTGCTGGTGCGGGTCTGCAAATCGGTCTTTAACATAGTCCATCAAAAACAAACGATTGGGCAATTTAGTTAAATTATCATGTACAGCTAAATTGGCCAGTTCGCGGTTGAGTTTAAGCAATGCCTTATTACGCTCTTCAAGACGCAACTCCAACACGGCCACGCAATAACCCGCCACCAATACCAAACTGGTAATAAAAATAATCGTAAATAACAGCAAATCATGACTGGTCTGATTCAGCGCAGTGCCGCTAGTCAAACCTTTATCGATAAACATCGTGGCAGTCATGCCGGTATAATGCAAACCGACAATCGCAAGTGCCAAGGTGGTTGCGGCAGCAAGTTGCAGGTACACTTTATTTTTTTGCGCGTTTTTATATTTAAAGATCAATAAAAAGGCAAGTCCTGACCCGCTAATCGCGATCAATACCGAAAACACCACCAATAACGGATCATAGTCGATGGTGTAATGTTCGAGTATCAGTCCCATCATGCCAGTATAATGCATACCGGAAATGCCCAAGCCCATAAGCACCGAACCAATTACCAGACGTGCAATCGGCAGGGTTTCACGAGTAATTAACCAGATTGCAAAGGTCGATGCCACAAAAGCAATCAGATAAGAAACCAGCGTTAAACTCGGATCAAAATAATATGGTTTGGGTAAATGGCAAGCCAGCATACCGACAAAATGCATGGCCCAGATCGCAAGACCAAGGACCAGACCACAGCCCAGCATAATGATCTTTTCATAAGGTAAATAACGTTTTTTAAAAATTAATTGTTGCAAAGAGATTGCGACAAAGCAGATTATCACCGCCAGAACAATAGAACCGATGACAATGGTACTGTCGTAATCAACATGTTCCATAAAGGACTTCCATGATTATTTATTAAACTGCTTGCTGTTTTTAGAGTGTTAGGCAACAACAACGCATCATTATTATTGTTAATCCGACCCACACGATCACTTATGATTCTAACATTAAAGCGCTTCTTTACTATTCGTAAATCCACCTTTTTTTATTTTAAAAATCAATGAAATAAAACACGTTATTTAATTATTATTATGAATCAATTCACATTATCCAATTAAAAAGGTAAAAAAAATCCCGTCTCAAGACGGGATTTTTTTACCAAAAAGAAAAATTAGTTTTTCTCTTTGTCTACGATTTTGTTGGCTTGAATCCACGGCATCATTGCACGTAATTTCGCACCTGTTACTTCAATACCGTGTGCAGCATTTTGACGGCGACGCGCAGTCATAGAAGGATAGTTCAACGCACCTTCCTGAATGAACATTTTCGCGTATTCGCCAGATTGAATACGTTTAAGTGCATTACGCATCGCTTCGCGAGACTGTTCGTTGATTACTTCAACGCCAGTTACGTATTCGCCATACTCCGCATTGTTTGATACCGAGTAGTTCATGTCCGCAATACCGCCTTCGAACATCAAGTCTACAATTAACTTAAGTTCGTGCAAGCATTCGAAGTATGCCATTTCTGGTGAATAACCCGCTTCAACCAAAGTTTCGAAGCCCATTTTAACCAGTTCAACTGCACCACCACAAAGTACCGCTTGCTCACCGAACAAGTCAGTTTCAGTTTCTTCACGGAATGAAGTTTCGATAATACCGGTACGGCCACCACCAACACCAGAGGCATAAGACAATGCAACGTTACGTGCATTACCTGAAGCATCTTGATGGATTGCGATCAAATCAGGTACACCTGAACCGCGCTGGAATTCAGAACGCACTGTATGGCCTGGTGCTTTTGGTGCAACCATGATCACGTCAAGATCTTTACGTGGAACAACTTGGTTGTAAAGAACAGAGAAACCGTGTGCAAATGCTAAAGTTGCACCTTCTTTGATGTTTGGCTCAATCACATCACGGTAAAGTTGTGACTGGAACTCGTCCGGAGTCAAAATCATCACCAAGTCAGCTTGTTTCACAGCTTCAGGCACTTCTGCAACTTTTAAGCCAGCATTTTCAGCTTTTTTCCAAGATGCTGAATTTGCACGCAGACCAACAGTCACGTCTACACCAGAATCTTTTAGGTTTAGCGCATGCGCGTGACCTTGTGAACCGTAACCAATAATTGCTACTTTTTTGCCTTGGATGATTGATAAGTCACAATCTTTATCGTAAAAAATTTGCATCTGTTTTCTCCGCTAAAATACGTTAATTTGGTTTAAATACTTAATACTTTTTCGCCACGCGCGATACCCGAGACACCTGAGCGAACCACTTCTAAAATGGTATTTTCAGCTAAGGCATCAATAAATCCATCGAGCTTATCTGTCGTCCCTGCGATCTGGATGGTATACGTGGTCGGTGTCACGTCGACAATTGCGGCGCGGAAGATATCCGCTGTACGCTTGATTTCCGCACGTGCTGAACCCAAGGCTTTAACCTTGATCAACATCAGCTCACGCTCAATATGTGCGCCTTCTGAAAGATCAACCACTTTGACCACTTCAACCAGCTTATTTAGCTGCTTGGTGATCTGTTCGATTTTGTGATCATCACCATAGGTGGTCAGGGTTAAACGCGATAAGGTCGCATCTTCTGTTGGTGCAACATTCAAGGTTTCAATGTTGTAGCCACGTTGACTAAATAGCCCGACTAGACGTGAAAGCGCACCAGCTTCGTTCTCAACGAGTACCGAAATAATGTGTCTCATTAAATGCGCTCCCCTTTAGAAATCCACATATCACGCATCGACTGACCCGCAACCAACATTGGATAAACGTGCTCAGTACGATCAACCATGACATTGATAAACACACATTTATCATTGATGGCCATGGCCTCTGCAAGCTTAGACTCTAACTCATCGGCATGATCAATCTGAATACCAACATGACCATAGGCGTCCATCAGCTTGGCAAAGTCAGGTAAAGACTCGACATAAGAGCTTGAATGACGACCTTCATAGTTCATATCCTGCCACTGTTTAACCATCCCGAGGGCACGGTTATTGAGGCACAGAATCTTCACGTTTAAGCCATATTGCTTACAGGTCGAAAGTTCCTGAATACACATCTGGATCGATGCTTCGCCTGTAATACACACCACGTGCTGATCAGGACAAGCCAGTTTGGCTGCCATCGCATACGGCAAGCCAACGCCCATGGTGCCAAGACCACCCGAGTTGATCCACTGACGCGGACGCTTGTACTTGTAATACAGTGCGCCAAACATCTGATGCTGCCCAACGTCTGAGGTGATAATCGCTTCACCATCAGTCGCTTTATAAAGCGCCTCAACCACCTGTTGTGGCTTCATTTCACCGTTTTGCGCGGCTTGATATTTCAATCCGTGAACTTTGCGCCACTCATTGATTTGCTCCCACCACTCAGCCATCGCTTCTGGGTTTGGCTTCGACACATTCAGCTGCTTAAGCTGTGTCAGCATTTCCTGAAGAACTGGCTGTACCGCACCCACAATCGGGATATGCGCCATGATGGTTTTTGAGATGGCCGCCGGATCGATATCAATATGAATGACTTTGGCATTCAAACAGAACTTGGCCGGATTATTGGTCACACGGTCATCAAAACGTGCACCAATTGCCAAGATCACATCGGCATTATGCATGGCCATATTGGCTTCATAAGTACCGTGCATGCCAAGCATACCCAAGAATTGCGGATCATCACCCGGAAATGCACCCAAGCCCATCAAGGTATTGGTTACAGGGAAACCCAGCACACGTGCCAGTTCTCGGAGCGATTCAGATGCATTGCCTTGTACCACACCACCACCGGTGTAAATCACCGGACGCTTAGCGGTTAATAGCTCATCTACAGCTTTACGAATTTGACCCGAATGGCCGCGAGAAGGTGGCTGATACGAACGCAGCTTGACCTTTTCTGGATATTCATAGGCAAATTTTTCAGCAGGATTAGTCACATCTTTTGGAATATCAACCACGACCGGACCAGGACGACCCGATGAAGCGATATAAAATGCTTTTTTAATAATTGCAGGAATTTCACTTGCATGACGGACTTGGAAACTGTGTTTGACGATTGGACGGGAAATTCCCACCATGTCTGTTTCCTGAAAGGCATCTTCACCAATAAGATGTGACGCAACCTGTCCCGATAGAATGACCATCGGAATAGAGTCCATATATGCAGTTGCAATTGGAGTTACGGTATTGGTTGCCCCTGGGCCAGACGTGACGAGTACAACACCAGTTTTTCCGGTTACACGCGAATAGGCATCAGCCATATGACCAGCTGCTTGCTCGTGGCGTACCAGATAGTGATTGATTTTGTCTTGTTGAAAGAGCGCATCATAAATATGTAAAACTGCGCCGCCTGGGTATCCAAAAACGTGCTCAACGCCCTCATCCGCGAGTGCGCGAACGAGCATTTCACCACCAGATAAAAGTTCCAACGTGATTCACCCTAGTCTTTATCACTATTTATGGGAGGCACAAATAGTGTTCATTCATTTACTGTCTGCATTGTTATAGCACACATAGTTCCAAGTTTTTGCTGCAATAGGAAAAATTTCTGAGCTCACAACCGTTTGAGTTGTTACAGCATCGTAGAAGAACTGTTGGGATAAACAGCACTTGGACAAAATCATTTTCTCGGCTAGAGAAAATGTCCATTGCAAACCATGTCATTTAGTCGAAGGGTGATCGAATAAATGCATATAAAACTAAAGCAAGCATTTTTTATGTTTCGACCTACAAAGTCAAGTTTTAAAGTACATTTTTTGGCATTAATTTAAACCTGAATAATTTTTAAACAGTTTTCGCAATCATCTCCTGCACAGGATTTATTTTCGCTCTCGATCAAATATGCTATTAATACTCGATATGATGCATGGTCGAGTGCGCTGAAATGCAAAAAATAAAACAAAATCACCTTTCAATCATGATGTCCCTAGTGCTACTTAGCAGCGTTGCTTTTACGACTAACACGCTTTACGCACAAAGCTATTATAAGTGGATCGATGCTCAAGGTTCGACCCACTACACCAAAACGCCACCGCCCAAAGGTGCAAAAAAGCAAGGCAAAGTAGATACGTACAGCTCAACATCCAGCACCTCTGCTGCTACATCAAGCCGTTCGACACCGCCAACACCTACTACAAATACAGCCACATCATCACTTGGGAGTAATTCAAGCCCTGCCAGTACGCCAGCCACCGCACCTGCTATCTCTAGCGAATCATCAAAGCGCGACATCACTGATCGCAGCAATCTCACCATGAAAACACCGGCTCGCACACCGTCAAGCAGCACTTTTTAAACGAGGTCTGTTCAATTATTTTCAGATCGCTTTGCAAGTTTTTACGCATCTGCCTGAAAATACCTGCCCACATGATTCACTTCTTTATGGGTTTTGCGCTATGCTGTGCAGCAATATTTTTTAACTTCATTTTGTTGTTGCCAATACATTTATGACTACCGCACACATTGACGCCGAATATCAAGCCAATGCGATCGAATCTCAGGTTCAAAACGACTGGGAAAACCGCAAAGCATTTAAAGTCGCAGACACTGTTGAAGGAAAACATCGTTATATCCTGTCGATGTTTCCATATCCAAGTGGCAAACTGCATATGGGTCACGTGCGTAACTACACCATTGGCGACGTGATCAGCCGTTTTTATCGCCTCAAAGGTGAAACGGTACTGCAACCTATGGGCTGGGATGCGTTTGGTCTTCCTGCCGAAAATGCAGCTATTGCACATCAAGTCGCACCGGCAAAATGGACGTTTGAAAATATTGCCTACATGCGCGACCAACTGAAAAAACTCGGTTTATCGATTGACTGGGACCGCGAATTTGCCACCTGTACACCAGAATACTATCACTGGGAACAGTGGCTCTTTGTGCAGTTGTATAAAAAAGGCCTGATTTATCGCAAGCTCTCTACCGTCAACTGGGATCCGGTAGATCAAACCGTTTTGGCCAATGAGCAAGTTGAAAATGGTCGTGGTTGGCGCTCGGGCGCTTTGGTTGAAAAGCGCGATATTCCGATGTATTACTTCCGCATCACCGATTATGCACAAGAACTGTTAGATGATCTTGATACGCTCAAAGATGGCTGGCCGCAACAGGTCTTAACCATGCAGCGTAACTGGATTGGTCGCTCAACGGGCATGGACATCACATTCCCATCGGCTAACCCAGAAATTTATGCCGATGCTTTAACAGTTTATACCACACGTGCCGATACGCTGATGGGTGTGACCTATGTAGCGGTTGCCGCAGAGCATCCAATGGCGCTTAAAGCAGCCGAGAATAACCCTGAATTGGCGGCATTTATTGAAGAATGCCGTATGGGCTCGGTTGCCGAAGCCGATTTAGCCACCGCTGAAAAGAAAGGCATGTCGACTGGTTTATCGGTTAAGCATCCGGTCACAGGTGAAACCCTTCCGGTTTGGATTGCCAACTATGTGTTGATGTCGTATGGCTCTGGTGCTGTGATGGCTGTGCCTGCTCACGACGAGCGTGATTTCGAGTTTGCCAATAAGTTCAATCTACCGATCAAGCAAGTGATTGATGCCAAAGGCGCAGATGATGCTGAGTATTCGGTAAACACGTGGCAAGAATGGTACGGCTCTAAAGATGGAATTCTGGTCAACTCTGGTGAATTTGATGGATTGCAATTCCAAGCAGCATTTGATGCATTCCTTGCAAAATTAGAACCACAAGGTTTAGCAAATTCGAAAGTTCAGTTCCGTTTACGTGACTGGGGTGTATCACGCCAGCGCTACTGGGGCTGTCCAATTCCAATGATCAACTGCGATAGCTGTGGTCAGGTTCCGGTTCCAGAAGAGCAGTTACCTGTGGTATTACCGACCGACGTTGTTCCAGACGGATCGGGTAATCCACTCAATAAAATGCCTGAGTTTTACGAAACGACTTGCCCATCGTGTGGTGGTCATGCGCGCCGTGAAACCGATACTCTCGATACTTTTGTTGAGTCATCTTGGTATTATGCACGCTATGCCTCTCCTGACTTTACCGGCGGAATGGTCAAACCAGAAGCAGCGCAAAGCTGGTTACCGGTCAATCAATACATTGGTGGCGTAGAACACGCGATTTTGCATTTGTTATATGCGCGCTTCTTCCACAAACTCATGCGTGATGAAGGCGTGGTTCAAGGCGATGAGCCGTTTACCAATCTACTGACTCAAGGTATGGTGCTGGCCGATACATTCTACCGCGAAAGCGAAAGTGGCAAAAAAACCTGGTTCAACCCTGCCGATATCATGCTTGAACGCGATGAAAAAGGCCGTATTGTCTCTGCCAAATACAGTGGCGACGGACAAGAAGTGGTGATTGGCGGACAAGAAAAAATGTCTAAGTCCAAAAATAACGGCATTGATCCACAAGCGATTATTGATCAATACGGCGCAGATACTGCACGCGTGTTTATGATGTTTGCTGCCCCACCTGATCAATCACTCGAATGGTCAGATGCAGGCGTAGAAGGTTCTAACCGTTTCTTAAAGCGTGTTTGGCGCCTTGCGACTGGATTCTTGGAAAAAGGCTATGCGCAGGCAGCAATTGCTGGCGAGCTATCTAAAGATGCACAAGACTTGCGCCGTAAAACGCATGAAACCATTCAAAAAGTGGGCGATGATATTGAGCGCCGTCATGCATTTAATACCGCCATTGCAGCCTTGATGGAATTACTCAATGCCACCAGCAAATTTGAAGTTCAAACTGCTGACGATGCTGCTGTTGCGCGTGAAGCTATTGAAACCTTGCTGACCTTGCTGGCACCATTTGCACCGCACTTGAGTCAGACCTTACTGGCAGAATTCGGCATCGACTTGATTTCAGCACAATTCCCAACGGTGGATGAGTCTGCATTGACACGAAATACACAAACCATCGTTGTACAAGTCAATGGTAAACTTCGTGGTAAGTTGGAAGTGTCGGTCGAAATTTCTAAAGATGAGCTGTTGGCACAAGCCAAAGCGTTACCGGAAATTCAGCAATTTTTAACAGGTCCAACCAAAAAAGAAATTGTGGTGCCAAACAAACTGGTTAACCTAGTGGTTTAATTCTAACAAGCGTCAAGAGGAACAAGCATGCACTTAGTTCAACGTTTAGCAGCAGTTGTTTTAACTTTAGGTCTAAGTGCAGGCTTGGTCGGCTGTGGATTTCATTTGAAAGGAATGAATCCATCTGCCAGCCCGATGGCTTACACTAAAATTCAGTTGGCTTTACCAGCCAATACTGAGGAGCTAGAAAAGCAGTTGAGTGTTTATCTCACTGCGTCTGGCGCACAAATCAGTCAGGCCAATGATGCCTATGTGCTTCGTGTACTCGATTACACCCCGCGCAGACAGCTTCTGAACGGTAAACTCACTGAGGTGCTGCTGCGTTTGACTGTGACTTTCCAAATTGAAGATCGTCAAGGTCATGCGCTGACAGAACCAAGAACCATTACCGCAACACGTAACTATCAATACGATGTGGCAACGGTCAACACCGACAACCAGCAAGAGATTTATCTGAACCATATCATTGTCGATGATGTGGCACAGCAAATTGCTCGTCAGATTTCAAACAATCGTTTACCTCAGGTCACTGCTCAGCCTTAAGGCTGTATCATTCATATGAAACTGGATTACTTACAAGCACTTAAGCGGGTCGACGAAGCCCGTGGTGCTTGGATTGTTCACGGTCAGGAGCCTTTGCTTGAGCAAAATCTACTTGATGCCTTTCGTAAGAGCTGGCAGGCGCAAGAGATCGAGCGGCAGCGTTATGACATTGGCAGCGTGAATGACTGGAAAAACGTGTTTAATGGTTTAAATAGTCTATCGCTTTTTTCGCAGCAACTGGCAATTGAAGTGCATGGCAACATCAAGCCCGATGCCAACGGTATCAAGCAACTCAAAAGTTACTTGCAGCACAATGAGCATAATCTGCTGCTGGTGGTATTGCCTAAACAGGATGCCTCAAGTCTAAAGTCATCTTTTTTTCAAACGGTTGAAGCCAATGGCGTGATTGCGCATTTGAGCGCACAGTATCCACAAGATCGTCAGCGCATTCTGGCAAAAGAAGCAGAAAAAATTGGGATACAACTGGATCAGGATGCTTGGACATGGCTGATGCAGCACCACGAGCATAATCTGCTTGCGGCTAAAAACAGTCTCATGCGCGTAAGCGATACCTTCCCCGACCATCAACTGATTCAAATTGAACAGTTGTATGCCTGCCTACAAGATCAATCACGTTATACCACCTACGATTTAAGTGATGCCATGTTACGTGGCAATCTGGCGCAGTCAGTCAAAATCTTTCAATATCTGATTGGTGCGGGAGAACCCCATAGTCTGATTTTGTGGACATTAAGCAAAGAAATGCGTTTGCTGATGCAGCTCTTTGAACAACCGCAAAATGCATTACAATTGGGGATCTGGAAAACCAAAGTATCGGATTATCAGCAGGCACTGCGTCGCTTAAATCCGCAGTGTTTTTTAAACTGGCCTGCCTTATTGTTACGTATCGACAGTGCCATTAAAGGTATGTCGGATGAAAATCCCGAGCACTTGATTTTACAGGCGCTGGCTGAATTATGTGGTACTTCGCTGTTTGCCCAACCAGCCTGATGAATGTATTTGATTGAACTAAATTAATAAAAATATTCACGTTTTATTCTCATTTCACTTCTATACTAGCGCCAGTCCTTCTTACTTTGCCTGTATCGCTATGCCTAAAATAAAACCATCTAGACTTGTGATTATTGCTATTGGTATTGTGCTGATTGCCCTTTTGGCTTGGTTCTTTTTGAAACCTAAGCAACAGCAACCGCAGTACATCACCGAAACAGCAAACTACGGTAATCTTGAAAATACGGTACTGGCGACCGGTACACTGGATGCCACTAAACTGATTAGTGTCGGTGCACAGGTATCTGGTCAGGTGAAGAAGATGTACGTTCAGTTGGGCGATGAAGTGAAACAAGGGCAACTGATTGCGCAAATCGATTCGACCACGCAGGAAAACAGTTTAAAAACCGCAGATGCCAATATTCGTAATTTAGAAGCTCAGCGTTTACAACAAGAAGCCAATCTGAATGAGGCACAGTTGGCGTATCGTCGTCAGCAACAAATGTTTGCACAAGATGCCACGTCTAAAGCCGAACTTGAATCTGCCGAAGCCAGCTACAAAACGGCTCAAGCTCAGATTAAAGCGATTAATGCGCAAATTGAATCGGCTAAAGTGACGCGTTCGACGGCACAAACCAATATCGGATATACCCGCATTGTGGCGCCGACCGATGGAACGGTAGTGGCCATTGTGACGGAAGAAGGTCAGACGGTAAACGCCAACCAGTCGGCTCCAACGATTGTGAAAATTGCAAAATTACAGAACATGACGATTAAAGCCCAAGTCAGCGAAGCCGATATCATGAAAGTGGAAAAAGGCCAGCAGGTGTATTTCACAACTTTAGGCGATGACAAAAAGCGCTATGCAACACTACGTCAGATTGAACCGGCACCAGACTCAATTTCTAGTGAATCCACTTCATCTAGTAACTCATCTAGTTCAAGCAGCAGCACCGCAATTTATTATAACGCACTGTTTGATGTACCCAATGAAGATGGCAAATTACGTATTGATATGACAGCTCAGGTCTATATTGTTTTAGATTCGGTCAATCATGCCTTACTGGTCCCGTCTTCTGCCTTGTCGACACGCTCAGCAAATGGTCAGGGTCCATCGAATCGTAATAAAAATGCTGCTGCATCTTCGGCGACAGCCAGCCATAAAAAAGACAAAACTGATGCACCTAAACTCGAACGCCTGAACTTAACCGCAGAGCAAAAGCAGGCAGTCGAAGCAGGAAAAGCCACCCTCAGTGTGGTGCGTGTATTAAATGCAGATGGCACGGCGCAGCCAAAACAAGTATTGATTGGTATTAACAACCGAGTCAGTGCACAGGTCTTGGCAGGGCTTAAAGCAGGTGATCAGGTGGTGATTGCTGACAGTGCAGATACCTCAGCTGCTAACGCCAATAGTGGTAATCGTCGTCGTGGACCAATGGGATTCTAAGCATGACCAAACAAGCTTTGCTTGAAGTCAGCAATCTGGTACGAGAGTTCCCTGCTGGCGATAGCACCATACAAATTTTAAAAAATATTGATCTGACGATTTACGAAGGCGAACTGGTGGCAATTGTCGGCCAGTCTGGTTCGGGTAAATCGACCCTCATGAATATTTTAGGCTGTTTGGATCGACCGACCAGCGGCAGCTATAAAGTGAGTGGGCAAGAAACCGGAAAACTTGAACCCGATGATCTGGCCAAGCTCCGCCGTGAATATTTCGGATTTATCTTTCAGCGTTATCATTTGCTCGGAGATTTATCTGCAGAAGGCAATGTGGAAGTTCCAGCAGTTTATGCAGGCGTTAATCCAGCCGAACGTAAACAGCGTGCAACAGCACTGTTGACCGAATTGGGACTGGGCAGTAAAACTCAGAATCGCCCAAGTCAACTGTCGGGTGGTCAACAACAACGTGTCTCGATTGCCCGTGCGCTGATGAACGGCGGCGATGTAATTTTAGCCGATGAACCTACCGGTGCTCTCGATTCGCATAGCGGTGTCGAGGTGATGCGGATTTTGCGTGAGCTCAATGCAGCAGGTCATACCGTGATTATTGTAACGCACGATATGCAAGTGGCCAAAAATGCCACCCGAATTATTGAGATCAGTGATGGCGAGATTATTGCTGACCGCGCCAATACTCCTGAGTCCGTCGCTACACAAAAAGCTGAACCAGATCCTGATGCTGCACCCGCCCTTGCGCACAAGCAAAGTAAAAGTCAAAGTGTGTCATCTTGGCGATCATTTTTAGATCGCTTGTCTGAAGCGTTTCAGATGGCGCTGATTTCGATGAATGCACACCGCATGCGAACCTTTTTAACCATGCTCGGGATTATTATCGGTATTGCATCGGTGGTCACTGTGGTGGCGCTCGGAAACGGCTCACAGAAGCAGATTCTGGAAAATATCAGCAGTTTGGGTACCAATACCATTACGGTCTTTCAAGGTCGTGGCTTTGGTGATAACTCCAAAACCGCCAACTTTAAAACGCTGGTTCCAACAGATGCCGATGCCTTGGCAACTCAACCTTATGTTACAGCAGTCTCGCCGATGGTGAGTAGCTCCAAAACTATTCGTTATCAAGAGAATGAAGCCACCGCCACCATCAATGGTGTAGGAAATGACTTTTTTGGCGTGCGTGGCTTAACCTTTAAAGATGGGCAAAGCTTCGATGCTGTCAGCGTGCGGGATCGCTCGCAAGATGTGGTGATTGATACCAATACCCAAAAGCAGTTTTTTGCAGATGGAACCAATCCGATTGGGCAAGTGATTTTACTGGGTAGCGTACCGGCTCGAATTATCGGCATTATCGAGCCGCAAAGCAGCGCAATGGGTTCAGATGATAGCCTGAACGTCTATATGCCCTATACCACTGTGATGAGCCGTATGCTGGGTCAGTCGAATGTGCGTAGCATTATCGTCCGTATTAATGATCAGTATTCCACCAGTGCTGCTGAAAATGCCATTGTGAACTTGCTTACCTTGCGACACGGTCAGCAAGATATTTTCACCATGAACAGTGACAGTATCCGTCAGACCATTGAAAAAACCACCAGCACCATGACGCTTTTGGTGTCTGCCATTGCCGTCATTTCACTGGTTGTTGGGGGAATTGGGGTTATGAATATCATGTTGGTTTCTGTGACAGAGCGAACTCAAGAAATTGGGGTACGCATGGCGGTTGGTGCGCGTCAAAGCGATATTTTGCAGCAATTTTTAATTGAAGCCATTCTGGTATGTTTAATCGGTGGTGTGCTTGGCGTATTACTGTCCTTAGGATTAGGTCAACTTATCAACAAAGTTGCCGCCGGGAATTTTGCAGTGGCGTATTCAACCACCTCGATTGTTGCGGCTTTTGTTTGCTCAACCCTGATTGGTGTGGTCTTTGGTTTCTTACCCGCCAGAAATGCTGCTCAGCTCGATCCTGTTGCGGCCTTGTCTAGAGAATAAGAGGAGCTCTCATGCCATCATCTAAACTTACTACGCTGTGTGCCATGCTCGTTGCCTCCTCGACGTTGGTCGGTTGTGCTGCAATGGTGAAAACACCCTATCATGCACCCGCTGTACAAACACCTTCGAGCTTTCAATACGACAAGACCCAAGTCGCATCAAATTATGCCAATTATGCCGACCGCTGGTGGACATTATTTGGCGATACACAGCTCAATCAACTGGTCGATCAGGTGATTGCCAAAAATACTGATTTGGCTGTGGCAGGTATTACACTTCGGCAGGCTCGATTAAAAGCTGGCTTGGCTGCAGATCAGCAAGGCCCACGCGTTAATTCAAGTGTTTCGACCAGTCAGAATATTGACGTAAACTCGGGTGATAGAAGTTCAAATGGCCTCTCGCTCAATGCCGGCGTAAGTTATGAGCTGGATTTATTTGGTAAATTGGCGCGTCAGACCGAAGCAGCCAAATGGGAAGCATTGGCCACAGCGCAAGATTTACAGGCGACTGCACAAACCCTGATTGGCACCACCACGAAGCTCTACTGGCAACTGGCTTACTTAAATGAAAGCTTAAGTACCGCACAACAAAGCTTGGCCACCTCTGAAAAACTATATAGCTTGGTGAATACCCAATACCAAGCAGGTGCTGTTTCCGGGCTGGATTTAACACAAGCCGAACAATCGGTCCAAAGTCAAAAAGCCAACTTAAGCCAGATCCAGCAAAGCTTGGTAGAAACCCGCACAGCGTTGGCTGTACTGTTACACATTTCTGTACAGCAGTTAAATATCCAAGAACCACAGCGCTTGCCTCAGGTCAATTTACCGCAAATTCAAGCGGGATTGCCGGCCAGCATTTTGTCACGACGTCCGGATTTACGTGCAGCTGAGTTGAGATTACGCGAAACCTTGGCAACTAAAGATGCTACCGTGGCCAGTTATTATCCATCGATCAGTCTAACGGGAAGTTTAGGTTCAAGCAGCACATCACTCACAGAACTGATTAAAAACCCAGTGTTGGCGCTTGGTGCGAATTTGAGTTTGCCTTTTTTGCAATATAACGACATGAAAAAGAATATTGCCATTAGTCAACTCGATTATGAAAAAGCCATTATTCAGTATCGTCAGACCTTGTATCAGGCTTTTGCCGATGTTGAAAATGCACTTTCTGCCCGTACCGAGTTGAATCAGCAAGTTCAATTTCAGCAACGAAATCTCGAACTGGCAGAGAAAGCAGAACGTCTGACCGATGTGCGCTATCGTAATGGCGCGATTGCGCTTAAAAATGTATTAGATCAGCAGCAAACAACGCGAACTGCGCGCTTAAGTTTGGTCAATACCAAACAAAGCCAATACAATGCCTATGTCACGCTCATGCAGGCATTGGGTGGCTCTCCAATTCAATAATGGATCTATAAAAAAGCCACTACGGTGGCTTACTTTTCTTGATCAAAATAATTTTCTGGATGATGATCTTTTCCTTTGAGATTTTTTCGATATTTCATAACACTCATCAGAACACGATGATCAGTTAAAAATTATTATAAAAATTCTGCTTTTTAGGAGTACCAGAACTCGGTCTTTCAAATATTTTTTCTGATAATGATAAAAAATTCCATGTGAATTGTGATAATCGAAGTGAGTTTAAGAACATATATTTCAACTATTTTAGCTACATGCTAAATATGAGTTTAATATAAAAATAGTTAAAATCTTTTTAAACTATTTATGACAATACTTCAAATTATAATCACTTAACATAAAGTTTCTTTTAAAGAGTTCATATCTTACTTAAAATTTATAAAATATGTGTAACATTATGACTTATAAAAAGATGATGAAACAAAATCTTGTAATTTTTTTATTTTCAACTCTTGCTTTAACTGCTTGTGCAAAATCGACAGAAACCTCCACTAAAGCAGCTCAGCCTTCACCCGAATTACAGCAAAAAATTCAAAAGCTCGTTGAGAAAACCCAAAAAAATATGATTTTTGTTGAGGGCGGAAGCTTTATGATGGGTGATTTTGGTCACGTCACACGTAAAGATAAATTCCCCATCACTGGCCTTTATGCAGCGATGCCTCTACATAAAGTCACCCTCGATAGTTTTAGTTTAAATGCGTATAAAACCACCTTTGATGAGTTTGATATTTATACTGAAGCGACTGGGCAGAAAAAAATTGCAATGGAAGAAATTTCCAAAAAGTTACGCGTTCCGAATGCACCCGCAGGTGTGAGCTGGCAACAAGCACACGATTACTGTCAATGGCTAGGTCAAAAAGTAGGAATACCAATGACACTGCCGACCGAAGCGCAATGGGAATATGCTGCCAGAAACCGTGGACAATATGTCATCTATCCAACGGATAATGGTGAATATGAACCGGGACGAAATGTTTGGAGTGATGAACAACGTGATCAAGTAAGTAAGTCTTATGATTTAGATGGCGTTCCAATTCCAATTTTAGGAAAATTCAATCCTACGCTACTCGGCTTTCATGATTTAGCAACCGATAGCTATGAATGGATGTCGGATTGGTTTGATCCTCAGTATTATAAACACTCACCAGAGAAAAACCCTCAAGGCCCAGCAATAGGAACACTCAAATCGGTTCGAAGTACATATCAAGTAGGTGCAGCAAAGAGCTTACAAATTGGGGGCAGTGTAACGACAATTTATAGAAGTGGTAAGGAAGCTAATCCTCAGTTTGATAAGGATGATAATTTATATCAAATTGTTAATCCTAATTTTTCTACAGCAGTCAGATGCGCATCGAACTCACCAAAACCGTTTATCTCAAATAAAAGAAGTTAAATGATATTTTATAAGCGATTAAATTTGTTCATTGATAAATACAGCTTATTATAATCATTTAATACAAATTTTCTTTTCAAGAATTCATATCCCACTTAAAATTTATGCAATATGTGTAACATTATGACTTATAAAAAAATGATGAAACAAAATCTTGTAATTTTTCTATTTTCAACTCTTGCTTTAAGTGCCTGTGCAAAATCGACAGAAACCTCCACTAAAGCAGCTCAGCCTTCACCCGAATTACAGCAAAAAATTCAAAAGCTCGTTGAGAAAACCCAAAAAAATATGATTTTTGTTGAGGGCGGAAGCTTTATGATGGGTGATTTTGGTCACGTCACACGTAAAGATAAATTCCCCATCACTGGCCTTTATGCAGCCATGCCTTTACATAAAGTTACGCTCGATAGTTTTAGTTTAAATGCGTATAAGACTACCTTTGATGACTTTGATATTTATACTGAGGCGACTGGGCAGAAAAAAATTGCAATGGAAGAAATTTCCAAAAAGTTACGCGTACCAAATGCACCCGCAGGTGTGAGCTGGCAACAAGCACACGATTACTGTCAATGGCTAGGCCAACAAGTGGGGATACCAATGACGCTGCCGACCGAAGCACAATGGGAATATGCTGCCAGAAACCGTGGAGAATATGTCATCTATCCAACAGATAATGGTGAATATGAACTGGGACGAAATGTTTGGAGTGATGAACAAAGACATGAATTTACTAAATCTATGCCCGATATTCATGGAGTAAAAGTTCCGACACTTGGTCGGTTTCCTCCGACACCTTTAGGCTTTTATGACTTAGCAACTGATAGCTATGAATGGATGTCGGATTGGTTTGATCCTCAATATTATAAACACTCACCAGAGAAAAATCCTCAAGGTCCAGCAACAGGAACACTCAAATCGGTTCGAAGTACATATCAAGTAGGCGCTGCAAAGAGCTTACAAATTGGAGGTAGTGTAACGACAATTTATAGAAGTGGTAAGGAAGCTAATCCTCAGTTTGATAAGGATGATAATTTATATCAAATTGTTAATCCTAATTTTTCTACAGCGGTCAGATGCGTATCGAACTCACCAAAACCGTTTAGCTCAAATAAAGAAAGTTAAATGATATTTTATAAGCGATTAAATTTGTTCATTGATAAATACAGCTAACTCTAATCACTTAACACAAAGTTTCTTTTCAAGAATTCATATCTCAATTAAAATTTATGCAATATGTGTAACGTTATGACTTATAAAAAGATGATGAAACAAAATCTTGTAATTTTTTTATTTTCAACTCTTGCTTTAAGTGCCTGTGCAAAATCGACAGAAACATCCACTAAAGCAGCTCAGCCTTCAGCCGAATTACAACAAAAAATTCAAAAACTCGTTGATAAAACAAAAAAGAATATGATTTTTGTTGAGGGCGGAAGCTTTATGATGGGTGATTTTGGTCACGTCACACGTAAAGATAAATTACCCATCACTGGCCTTTATGCAGCCATGCCTTTACATAAAGTCACTCTCGATAGTTTTAGTTTAAATGCGTATAAAACCACCTTTGATGACTATGATATTTATACTGAGGCGACTGGGCAGAAAAAAATTGCAATGGAAGAAATTTCCAAAAAGTTACGCGTACCAAATGCACCCGCAGGTGTGAGCTGGCAACAAGCACACGATTACTGTCAATGGCTAGGCCAACAAGTAGGAATACCAATGACACTGCCGACCGAAGCGCAATGGGAATATGCTGCCAGAAACCGTGGACAATATGTCATCTATCCAACGGATAATGGTGAGTATGAACCGGGACGAAATGTTTGGAGTGATGAACAACGTGATCAAGTAAGTAAGTCTTATGATTTAGATGGCGTTCCGATTCCAATTTTAGGAAAATTCAATCCTACGCCACTCGGCTTTTATGATTTAGCAACTGATAGCTATGAATGGATGTCGGATTGGTTTGATCCTCAATATTATAAGCATTCACCAGAAAAAAACCCTCAAGGCCCAGCGACAGGGACACTCAAATCGGTTCGAAGCACTTATCAGGAGGCTGGTGTTTTAGATCTAAAAATTGGCGGTAGTGTAACAACAATTTATAGATATGGTATGGAACCTAATCCTAAATTTGATAAGGATGACAATGCTTTCAATACTATTAACCCAAATAGTGCAACCGCTGTAAGATGCGCCTCTGACTCACCCAAACCGTTTATTTAAACTAATTAGCCATTAAAATCGATATTTAAACATGGATAGAATTAAACCATCCATGTCTGATCCCGCTTTATTTCATATTTATCTGAATCAATTTGATCGATCGGTGCAGGTGCTTGCGCTAAAAATATATCAGACTGTACTAACCCTTGAGCAAGCTGTAATTTTTTAAACTCTTGACTATCAAAATTAGCAATCATATAGTCTTTGGGGTAGGCTAAGATGCGCTCTCCACGCATCTTAATATATTCATCGATATATTTATTGCCTGAACGATAGTCTTTGGGAAAATTATGATCTTGATTGATTAATATCTTTATTTTTTTCAGGTCGGCTAGAGGCAATACTCCCCCCTTGCGTCCTAAATTTAGAAAATCTAATAACTCACTTTCATTTACTGCAATACTTTGAGTTGATATTTCACCATCAGGATGCATATGTTGAAGTGTATTGGTCCAATGGCTTACAACTGTCACGCTTTTAAATAAATTCAACACAGCTTCTTTATGTTCAGGAAAATCATATTCTTTATCTGTGCCCAATATCCACCAGCCCTCTGATTCAGATGGATCATTCATTCGAGTAAGCAATCCATGCCGCGTAATGTGATATAAAAAGCATCCTCTGCTTTCAGGACTTAAATATTTTAACCATTGACCTTTAGCATTTATTTTACGACACATTGCAATACGTTGCTCAGCCATATTCATTCTTGATTTAAAATCTAGAAATCTTAAATTTATGAGTGTTACACTTTTAATAAAATTATTATTTTTTTCGAAGGGTAACAACATACTTACTTTGTGTAATAACATGAATGTATTTTCAGTCATATAAACCAGTTTTTTAAAAGATACATAGGTCAGTTGATAAGCAATAAATTTGATCAGTTGATCTATCTTATTTAAATCAACCGTAAATTCCAATGCTCCTTTTCCACCCACACCATAACAAGCTGCTATACTCGCTTTAAATCTAAAAGCACCCTTGTCGTAATACAAACTAAAATCTGCACTTCCACCTACACCTGCACTCAAACCTAGAGTAGGAGAAATTTTTGCCAAGTCAGAAAAGTCTTTTGGCTTTTCAGGATCTAGCCACTGTAATCCACCAAAAGGAGTGATATTTGCTTGCATTCCTGCAAAAGCATTAATTCCTGCATTAAACTTATTATCCTCATTAACTTGATCATCCATACCACCTTTTTTAATATCCAATATGGCTCGCTTAGATGAATTTAGACTATTAGCCAAAGTTGCCTTAGGATCACGTCTTATACTGCTAAGCATCTGCTTACCAGAATTATTATCAATTTTGACAGCAAAAGCTGAAGATGCTGCGAACACTGCTCCAGAAAAACCATAAATTTCTGCGCCACAAATAAAACGAATTGCACCTAAAGGAACATTGTCAATTTGCATCACCCAGCCTTGTAAACTAGGATAAGCCCACAACCATTTTTTCTTTCCTTCAAGAAGTACCATTTTTGCCTGTGCATAAGCTGAGCCGCTCGCTTGAAGCCCTTTCGCTCCCCATTTCAAGGTGCCATCATAGCCTGTACTTGCAATCAATCTTAACCATTGTGCTTGAACATCCACTGTTGAAGAATCACTTGTTTTATAACTCTCAACTAACTCTGTTGCTGTAATTCCAAAAATTTTAGGATCTGGAACAAGCGTAATCGATTTTTCACCTTTGGTTTTATAAACTTCTGCATGAATACCCTCAACCGTTTTTGTAAAGTTTTCTTTAAACTTTTCACGATCAATCGTCATTAATGTATTGTCTTTATGCCCTGTTTTAGCTGTTTGGGTAGAAGCATTCCAAGGAACCTCATAATTCAGACGATATTCAAATTTGTTTAATCTATTATTTTTGTTTTTTATATGTTGACTTTCATTGGTGTATTTACGCATCGCGTTCATTTTTTGTCGACCATCAGAGGTGGTAAACATTTCAAATGCAATTACTTCACGAATATCAGCCTGATTTTTAAATTTCTGATTTAGAGTTTTTATTGCCTCATCTTGAGCGATCCCTAGATTTTTTTCAGCCTCTCGGATCTGTTCAGGTGTTTTTGCTTCAAGTGCCATTAATGTGTTTACTTTCTCACGCCGCTCATGCAACATCTTCATAGCATTCGTTAAACTACCCGAGACATCTAAAAAATCTTTAAAATCTTGAGGGCTTAATACGTAAATTTCTTTGGTAACAGGATCTACAATGATTGGAATATTTTGCTTACCAGCCAATAAAGTTGTATTTTTAATATCTGGCATAGTCACTGCAGGTGCAGTTTTAACATACTGAATCTTTAAAACTTCCTGATGTGAAAAAAAAGGCGTGATTAAATCGGTACTAACTTTAACACTACCTAAATCACCATTGTAAAATCTAAACTTTACTGCTTCATTTGAGTAATACAATTGTGTTAAACCAGCTTTTTCAGTCTTTAACCCCTTTAATTCTTTATTATTTTCTTTAATAATATTACCACGAGCATCTAACACATCATAATTTAAACGTGTTTTAAAAATACGTTTCAAGTGATCTCTCAGGTCAACTATGATATATGGTCTTAATCTTAATGTTGTAACTTTAATCTTTTTTTCTGGAACTAAGATATTTGCGTTCTTTTGATTTTTATTCTTAAAAATCTCATCTAAATTGATTTTTTTATTCTGTAAATCATTAATACTATCCAACACATTATTATTGATCAAAATATCTGAAGCTTTATGATTAAATAGTTCTGGAAAAATATAACCACCTTTTCCATTATTATGCTTTGGATTGAAAATTTTTACTTGTATAGAAGTTAAACCCATAACTTCAAATACAGCTGTTTCTCCAACTGACGATGTACTACCTTTAGATAAAATTTTACCTTGAGCTGTAATAACATATGCAGTATTGGCCAATGGTTTACTTCCATTTTCACCAAGTAATAATTTTAATTTGTATTCTGCTTTATTCGTCATAGAACTGCCTAAACTTAGTTGAGTTGACTAATGTGATATCCATCATGATCTTCATCATCAATTAAGATATTTACTTTTTGAGGTCCAGAAGTTTTGACGCTCTCAGTTTCCCCCAACCCATTCGTTTTCCCTTTTTTTACACTTCCATCCGCAAGATACATTACATAATGCTTATCTTTTAAAGGTTTACCTTGCGTATCAGTCACGCGATAAGTTAAATAACAAGGCGAATCATTAAAACTCATTTCAGGAACAGTAACTTTCTCCCCACCCTCAAATATATGCTGCCCAGCCTTCACCTCAAATTTTCCACCAGTAGTTGAAAAAACACCTGAATCATTCAGTTTAAGCTGCGAACCATTTACGGTTAAATTTATTTCTTTCGGGCTAGTGATATACACCGCCTCCTCCGTAGAAATAATCTGAATATCCTTCCGTGCAATTAAATCCGCCCCATCTCCCTGTGCCTGTAACTCGATCTTGCCCTTGCCGGCATACAGGCGGGCACCTTGCTGTGCTGCAAACAAACTAATCTTGTCACTGGCATGGGCAATCAGACTTTTTTGGGTGCTTATGTTCAGGCTGTCTCCTGCATGCTGGCTCAGTTGTCCGTCTGCACTCAGGTGGATGTCTTGGTTGCTGCTCATGGCAATGCTGCTAGGTGCACTTAAGATCATCAGCGCTTGCTTAAACGCGGCAGCCTTGTTCTGGTCTTGTTCTTCGATCTGTTCCAAGAACTGTTTGAGGTTGTCCAGTACTTCAAGCGGATCGGTCTGCTGATTTTTGGCCACTTCACTTAAGGCTTTGGCATTGTTCAGGCTGCTTTCAAGCTGCTGGCTGGCCTCTTTCGCATCTAGATGCTGGCCCTGTGCCTGCTCTTGCTTGTGGGTGCTGAGGTGTAACCCTTCGCCTGCCCGTACGGCTCCCCACTGGTCGGTGCGTAGTTCAAAACCTTCGCCTCGGCCTTCACTTTCCAGTTGTTCTTTGGGATGGCTCAGATTGCCCAGATTAAGCTGGGTTGCACCATGGCTGCTGTGGAGCTGGCTGCTGATCTGTCCTGTGGTGTCATCAAAGCGGAGCTGGTTGTAGCCACTGCCCTGAATTTCTTCGGAGCGGATGCCACTCAGGTGTCGGGTATGCGGTAACTGTCCTTTAATGTCGAATTTGGTCGGACTTCGCTGGGCTTCGTGGATGCGTCCAAGTACAAAGGGCCGGTCGATATCGCCATCAAAGTAGTCGATCACCACGATCTCGCCGATACGGGGTAAAAAGCGGGCGCCATAGCCTTCACCTGCCCATGGGGTCAGTACATCGACCCATGCCGAGTCGGTGTCGTTGTCGTTGCTGCCTGCGCCACCATCATGGCTGTGGTCTTCACTTCGGGTAAACAGGAACCGGACTTTGATGCGTCCCCATTCGTCCACATGTACCTGTTCGCCTTCTGGCCCCACCACTTTGGCGCGTTGCGGATGTGCCGGTGGGCGGTGTTGCTGCGGGTGGTACTCGGGTACGATTTTGATGTTGCGGCGGACCAAGGTCAGTTCGCTGTAGTGGCGTTGTTCGGGTACGTTGTAGTTGAACTGTTGTTGTAGTTCTTTGGGCAGGTTGTTTTGATTGCTGTAGTGTTTGCCCACAATGATCATCTGGCGCTCGTCTGCGCTGTGCTGGGCCAGTTCGGGATGGCCTTCGAGCTGAAACCAGTAGCCAACCTGTGCATCGCGTACACTTCCACGGGCGCTGAATTGTTTGCTCTGTAGGTGGTGATAGGCATTGATCTGCTGGTTGAGCTGTTCCAACTGGGGATTACCAGATGCAGTGGCTTGATCTTGTTGTTCTAGATCGGTAATCCATGCCGGGGTGATGTGCCAGGCATCTTCCAGATTCAGGCTGGCATTGTCGTGTTGCTGACTATGTTGCTGGGTGCTTTGCACACTGCCACTGCCTTCTTCTTGTTGTAAGGCATCGGCTTGCCAGCGCTGGGTATAGACCGATGTGGGTTGCAGGGACCGCTCGGCTTGTACCTGTGTCAGGGTATCGTAGGGTTCGGTGGCACTGCTGCGCTGGTAGTGTATGACTTGTCTGCTTAAGGCGGTGTAATGCTGGTTGTCGTCAATCAGACGCAGTACTTGTGCCTGTATCGGGGTATTCATCGTCGGGACGGTCAGGGCTGCTTCATCGATCAGCCAGTTGATGCCTTCGCTGCGCCACAGTCGGGTCAGGTAGTCGTAGTCGGTTTCGTTGGCCTGCATGCTAAATGGCCGGATGTCATAGTCTCGGTTTAAGCCTGAGGTATCGAGCGTCAGGCTGGCGGCAAACAGCGGGCTTTTCGTTTGCCATTCTCTAAACAGCAGCTCACTGATCTCGCGCACGCTTTTGTTCATAAACACGCGGCTGTTGCGGCGTTTGTGCCACAGTGCGGTCGGGTCTTGCAGGGTCAGGGTATAACTGGTCAGTGCACCATCGCTTTGTGCTTGGTTGGCAGCGGTGATGATACCACTGGTGCGATACAGCTGGCCGGTATCGGTCACCTGATCGACGGCAACCTGACAGCCGATAAATTGTTTGAGGGCAATCTGTGCGTGCGTGCTGAAGCACAGCAGCTCGGCAGTACTGCCGTGATTGATCTGCTGCTGTCCCTGTATGCGTTGTAAATACACCTGACTGTTCAGGGTAGAATCTGAGAAGGTCACATGCAAGGCGCGTTGCTGTGCGCCTAATCCCAAGCGTTCTAATACGCCAAATAAATTAATCGACATTGTTATTATCAGTAAAACTCATACTTATGTTGAATTTTAACCAATAGATACAGAACTGTCTATTTAGAGTTGTTAATGTTTTGCTAACGTTTTTATTTGCAACTGAATTTCAAATGTAAAAAAAATGGTGCTGAAGCACCATTTTAATTAGAAGATAAAAAATTATTCTTCATCCATAATCGCTTGGCTCATACCTACTGTGTTAAATCCAGCATCGACATACATGATTTCACCAGTAATACCCGACGCCCAAGGTGAGCAAAGGAATAACGCGGCATTGCCCACTTCTTCAATGGTCACATTACGCTTTAACGGCGATACTTTTTCATTGACATCCAGCATTTTACGGAACGATTTGATGCCTGAAGCAGCCAAAGTACGGATTGGGCCAGCAGAAATTGCGTTCACACGAATACCATCTGCGCCTAAGCTTGAAGCCAAGTAGCGTACGCCTGCTTCTAACGATGCTTTAGCAAGACCCATGACGTTATAGTTTGGCATTACGCGCTCAGAACCCTGATAACTTAAAGTCAATAAGCAACCCTGACGTGCTTGAAGCAGTGGCTTCGCAGCTCGCGCCATCGCCACAAAGCTGTAGGCACTGATGTCATGCGCAATACGAAAACCTTCACGATCGGTCACGTCAGTAAAATCACCATCTAAAGTGTGCGCAGGGGCAAAACCAATTGAGTGAACCACACCGTCCACACCGTCCCAATGTTTTGCAAGTTCTGCAAATGCATTGTCAATTTCCGCATCAACCGCAACATCACAAGGAAAAACAAGCGTTGAACCAAACTGTGCAGCAAATTCATCGACACGCTTTTTTAGTTTTTCATTTGGATAAGTAAACGCAAGCTCTGCGCCTTCACGATGGAGTGCCTGTGCAATACCGTAGGCAATAGATAACTTACTTGCAACACCTGCAATTAAAAAACGTTTACCTGTTAATAATCCTTGTGCCATTAGGTTTCTCACTGTATTAAATTTAGAAGCATAATGCCAAGCTTCACAACTTTTCGAAATTGCATAATGCATCTTTTTTTGATTTGCATAAAAAAATCGTACCCCTCACGGCGTACGACTTTTGATTTGAACAACTTGAGTTTTGGATTAGTCGTTCGATAACAGACCAATCAGACGCAAGAACGAGATATACATCCACACCAGCGTCGAGAGTAAGGCAATTCCGCACAACCATTCAAATGATTGCGGTGCGCGTTGTGCTGCAGCAGATTCGATCAGGTCAAAATCCAAAATCAGATTCAATGAGGCAATCACAGCCACAAATGCCGCAAAGCCAATGCCCAACCAATTGCTTTCAAAAATATAAGGTACACTAGATGCAAAAGCCAAACTCATGACCATTTGCACGACAAACACAATGGCAATCGCAATGGTTGCAGAAAGCACCACTGATTTAAACTTCTCGGTTGCACGGATAATCTGGAAGCGATACAAGCCGAACATCACCAAGGTGGTGACAAATGTAGCAAGTAGCGCTTGTAACGGCGCACCCGGAAATTTGGCCTGAAAAATAAAGGAAATACCACCTAAAAATGCACCTTCAAATAGTGCATAAGGAACCGCCAGCTTTGGTGCTGTATGCGCTTTAAACGTTGCAATCAGGCCTAAAATCAGGCCACCAATTGCACCCACCAGCATTGCAGCGTAAGCCATTCCTGCATTGGCGGTAAAAGCGCAATAAAAGAACAACGCTAAACCAGTAATGGCAGCCACCAAGGTCAGACCCACCGATTTTTGTACTGCGCCCGCTACAGTCATCGGTTGCTGAAAATCACTATATGTTTCAACGCGGGTTAATATAGGATTATTACTTTGCATCTTGATCTCTTTGTTATAATTCACTGGGAATACAACTCTATAGTAAAACAAAACCCTGTAAAACCAATTGGTTCCATTCTACTTTTTGTAACAATATGAATATATTCGTAAGACTTTGACCCCACCCGCGACAATAAAAAACCGCAGCCCAAAATTAAGCTACGGTGATACCTATTGCGCAGTTATTGCAACATGCAACTTAGTTTTTAATGAAAAAATATTCACGGTAGTAGCGCAGTTCTGCAATCGAATCACGGATATCATCCATCGCCAAGTGCGATGCATTTTTCTTTAATCCGCTCATAATTTCTGGACGCCAGCGCTTAGAGAGTTCCTTAATCGTCGACACATCCAAGTTACGATAATGAAAGTATTGTTCGAGTTCCGGCATCAGTCGATGCATAAAGCGACGATCTTGGCAGATCGAGTTGCCACACATCGGTGAAATTTTCGGATTCACCCATTTCTTTAAAAACTCAAGGGTTTGCTGCTCGGCATCATGTGCGGTCAATTTGCTGCGGCGCACACGTTCAATCAGTCCAGACTGACCGTGCTGACGAGTATTCCATTCGTCCATCGCATTTAATATACGATCGGGTTGATGAATTGCCAAAACCGGACCTTCTGCAAGAATATTCAAATTGTCATCGGTAATAATGGTGGCAATTTCAATAATCTGATCGTTATCTGTGTCCAAACCTGTCATTTCAAGGTCAATCCAGATTAACCGCGTATCCAGTGTGCTGCTCATATCTACCAAATCTAAATGCGAGAAAACACGAATAGTAGCAAATTAATCGTCGCTACGCTGTAACTCGATGGTCAGTTCATGCTATTTTTGCGACCTCGGTAAATGGGTTTTTTTAGGATATGAATGGCTCTAATTCGTAAACGTCGCTTGACTGAACAGCAGCAACGCCGGATCAAGAAACAACAGCAAACACGCCAAGATGATGTAGACACGTCCAGTGATTTAGAAGGACTGGTGGTACAGCATTATGGTCGTCAACTCGAAGTTCAGGCCTTGTCGACACCCGATCCACATCCTGAGCGACCTGAAGTTGCAGATGGCGAACCTGAGCCTTTTTGGAAGCCTATTGAACTGGGCAGCATTTGGCGATGCCATACCCGTACCAATTTAGAAATGCTGGTGACTGGGGATCGGGTAAAATGGCAAGCCGACCCAAACACGGGACTTGGGATTATTACCGCGATTCAACCACGACGTTCTTTACTGACTCGTCCAGATCGCTATCACAAGGTGAAACCTGTTGCAGCCAACATCAGTTTAATTGTGATTGTCTTTGCAGTATTGCCTGAACCAGCACCGACACTGATTGATCGCTATTTGGTGGCCTGTGCCGATGCCGATATTCCAGCTTTACTGGTGCTTAACAAGTCGGATTTGTTAACCGAACAAGATCCAATTCTGAATATGCTCGAAGAATATCAAGCACTGGGCTATGAAACATTGGTGTGTCATGCCAAAGGCGACCTGCACAGCTTGCAACAGCGTCTAGACAACGAAACAGTTGCCTTTGTGGGGCAATCTGGTGTAGGTAAAAGTTCACTGATCAATGCCATCATTCCAGATGCGGAGCAAAAAACCAATATCATTTCTGAAAACTCGGCACTGGGTCAGCACACCACCACCTCAACCCGACTGATTCGGTTTGGTGAAAATGGCGCATTGATTGACTCACCGGGAATTCGCGAATTTGGACTCTGGCATCTGGATGCCGAAAAAATACGCCATGGTTTTCCAGAAATCGATCAGCGTTTGGGACAATGCCAATTTCGAAATTGTACCCACACGCATGAAAAGCATTGTGGCTTGAAAGTGGCCATCGAAAACGGTGAAATTCTGCCGCGCCGACTGGACAGCTATTTGCGATTGCTGGATGAAATTCAGGAAGCGCAACAAAAAAGTTAATTTTTCTAAATATTGCTCTTGAACTGGTGATTTTGATCACCAAGTATATGAGCTATACTCTTCGTCAATTTTGAGTTTAATTAGGTGGCTTGTGGAACGTTGGTTGGAGTTTATGGGGAATCACCCCTTTTTATTTGGAACACTTGCAGTTCTGGCTGTGTTGTTTTTTATTTTTGAAGGACAACGTAACGGACGCAAAATCTCCCCACAATCGCTTGGTATTTTGATCAAAGCCAAAAATGCGCAATTGATCGACCTACGTGATGCCAAAGACTTTCGTGAAGGTCACATCAGCGGAAGCCGTAACATTCCGTACAGCCAAATCGCCAGCCATGTAGACGAGCTTAAAGCAAGTGATCGTCCACTGGTGTTCATTTGTAACCTTGGTCAAGTTGCCGGTAGTGCGCTGCAAAAAATCGGACACGCTGACAGTTACCGTCTCGACGGCGGTATTAGCAACTGGAAAGGTCAAGGTTTGCCACTGGTTAAAGCAAAGACGACTAAAGCTTAAGGAGCAATTTCATGACTGCAAATGTTACGATTTATTCAACTACAGTATGTCCGTACTGCATTCGTGCAAAACAACTGCTTGAGCGCAAAGGCATTGAGTACAAAGAAATTAATTTGTCAAATGAAGCACCAGATGTGCGCATCGAACTGATGCAGCGTACCAATCATCGTACCGTGCCTCAAATTTTTATCAAAGATCAGTTTATTGGCGGTTTTGATCAACTTTATGCCTTAGAGCGTGAAGGCAAACTCGACGAGCTACTGGCTTAATTTCGCTTTAAATTGTTAAGGAAAAAAGAATGAGTGAAGAACAACAAACTCAACCGCAACTTGCTTTAGAACGTCTTTATACCAAAGACATTTCGTTTGAAGTCCCAGGACCGCAAGTCTTTACAAAACAATGGCAACCAGAGTTGAACATCAATTTGTCGTCTGCGGCAGAAAAAATTGATCCAACGCATTTTGAAGTGTCATTAAAAGCGGTTGTTCAAGCAAATAACGAAGGCGAGACGGCATTTATTGTTGACGTGACTCAATCTGGTATTTTCTTAATTGACAATATCGAAGAAGACCGTCTTCCGTACATTTTAGGCGCGTACTGCCCAAACATTTTGTTCCCGTTCTTACGTGAAGCAGTCAACGATATGGTCACCAAAGGCAGTTTCCCACAATTGCTTTTGACACCAATCAACTTTGATGCAGAATTTGAAGCCAATCTTCAACGTGCTCAAACGCAAGTTGAAGGCCAAGCTTAAGTTGCATTGAGCATAAAAAAAGCGACCTGTATGGTCGCTTTTTTTACATGTAAAATTGCAATTATTTGAATTTTTTGTGATTGCTGTTACGAATATCGATCAATTTTTTTCCTTCAATTTTGGCCTGATCCAGCTTACCCGCCTTCACCAAAAGATTGGTTTTATCAATTTCGGCAACCAGTTGATCCAAGCCCGCGTGATACCCCATCACCTCTGGACTATTGTCTGGTTTATTGGCCAGCTTTGGTGGCTTAGATTTTTTCGAATCTAGCGCAGCCATTTTCATTTTACTTAATGCCATTTCTGCGTCTTTGGCATTACTTGCTTTTGAAAAGTCAGAATACGACGTTGCAATGCTGATCATGTTGTTTTGAAGGCTGGCTGCCATAGTCAGGTGGCTCACGCTCAAACAGCTTGCAAGTAACAGGCTTCCTATTAGTTTCTTGTTCATACACTCAGTCCATTTTACAGAGATTATCTCCCTCTTAAAAATATACAGTTTAGAGAAAAACATAAAGCGCCTTTTGTAGGAGCTTTATATTTAAAAACTTAAAACTTGATCAGCCGCAAAACTAAACTTTACGGCGCAGTGCATCAGAAATGGCTTCAACCAGTTGCTGCGCAATTTCCTGCTTAGACGCTTTTTCTAGCTCTCGCTTTTTCAGGTGATAACGCTCGGCAAAAAACACCATCATGGCATTTTCATCCGATGCAAATCCGATATCTTTGCGTGACACATCGTTGCAGGCAATCATGTCCAGATTTTTAGCCACCAACTTACCAGCCGCATAAGCTTCCACGTTTTGTGTTTCTGCCGCAAAGCCCACCATAAATGGCCGCTCTGCTTGTTGTGCAACGGTGGCCACAATATCCGGGTTCTTGATAAGTCGCACCTCAAGTTCATCGCCCGATTTTTTAATCTTTTGCTCAGCCACTTGTGCAACGCGATAATCGGCGACAGCCGCAGTGGCAATAAAAATATCGCAACCTTGTTTGAGAGTATTCAAGCTTTCATCGAGCATTTGCACCGCAGATGCTACATTGATGCGCTGTACACCATTAGGTGTATCCAGACTCACCGGCCCGGCAATCAAGGTTACTTTAGCACCCGCAGCATAGCAGGCTGCTGCCAATGCAAAGCCCATTTTTCCAGTACTATGATTTGAAATATAGCGCACGGGATCAATCGCTTCACGGGTTGGACCAGCAGTAATCACGACATGCTGTCCGGCCAGCAAACCAAATTTTTCTGCAATCGCACGTTGAGCTTTATGGAAGTACTCTCGCACCTGATAAGCAAGTTGCTCCGGCTCAGGCATACGCCCCAAGCCTACGTCGCCACAGGCTTGCGCGCCTGCATCTGGCATAATAACGTGTACACCGTCTTCGACCAGCGTTTGTAAATTACGCTGGGTGGCTTTGGCCGCCCACATTTGCTGGTTCATTGCTGGTGCAACCCATACCGGTGCTTTAGTGGCTAAATACAGCGTGCTGAGTAAATCATCGGCCAAGCCCTGTGCAAATTTGGCAATCGTGTCGCAACTGGCGGGAGCAACCAGCACCAGATCTGCCCAGCGTGCAAGTTCGATGTGTCCCATACCCGCTTCGGCTTCGGTGTCGAGCAATTCTGTATGGACAGGATAACCAGACAAAGCCTGAAAGGTTAAGGGTGTGATAAAGGCTTGTGCGCCATGTGTCATGACCACACGGACATTAAATCCATAATCTTTTAATCGGCGTACCAAAATGGCACTTTTGTAGGCCGCAATACCGCCTGTTACAGCTAAAATAATGTTTTTATTTGGAATGACACTTAAATCAAAGCTCACGAACAGCATACCTTTCTGTTGCAGTGGCGCTCACAATAGCATTAAATAGACCTAGACCCAAGTCATTGTAATTTCGAAATCAGAACTATAACGTACATCTTCAATCAGAATGCAACAGTCTATTAAATTTTGGCCCAAGCACGAACAACCCCGAGAACGGTTACTGCATACTGGGCCTGCAAGCTTATCAGATGCCGAACTGCTGGCCATCTTCTTACGTACAGGCTCCAAGCAGCACTCGGCAGTTGAGCTGGCGCGCAACATGATTCAACATTTTGGCGGCCTGAATCCAGTCTTTGATGCCTCCTTAGAAGAACTTTCCGGCTTTCATGGAGTGGGTGCAACCAAATATGCGCACTTAATGGCGGTAAAAGAACTCGGACGGCGCTATCTCGAACATTATTTTCATCAAGATGCCTTAAGTTTATCTTCCTCCGAACAGGTACTGGATTATTTACGTTATGAACTGTTGGGAGAAAAACAGGAAATTTTTGCCGTGCTGTGTCTCGACAACGAATTAAGAAAGCTGCATTTTAAAAAACTCTTTTTTGGCTCTTTAAATAGCTGCGAGATCTCGATTAATCAAACGTTACGTTATGCGATACAACAACACGCATCACATCTTGTGATTGCGCACAATCATCCCTTCGGGCACGCACTACCCTCCGAGGCCGACACGACGCTTACTCAACGCTTGCTTCAGGCCTGTGAACTGGTCGACATCCAGTTAATCGATCATTTTATTATTGCAAAAAACGGCTGTTTTTCATTTGCAGAACATGGCTTACTTCATGTACAAAAAAATCAATCGCCCAGATATTGACAAAGCCGCACCGACTGGTGAAGATCATGCTCAAAAAAGCTGTGAACGTCTCGCATGATTGTCCGTGATCAAACCAATATTTTTCGCCTACTCTTTTCTTGGCGAGGAACCATTTTACCCAAAATTCTTCCACCGCTTGGGATTTTGATGCTGATCTCGGCTGTGATTGGCGGCATTCAGTATACCCAGATTTTTAATTTTCCCCAGTTACCGTTGGTCGGCTTTACCCTTATTGGTGTGGTGCTGTCGATTTTCTTGGGGTTTAAAAACAGTGCATGTTATGACCGTTGGTGGGAGGCACGTAAATTATGGGGGTCATTGATTGCAAATGCGCGTCACTTTGATCGTGACTGTAGAATTTTACCGCAAGGACGACGTGAACGGATCATTCAGCATGTAATTGTATTTGCCAACGTTTTACGTGATCGTCTACGTCACCAAACGGCTAATCCGACTGAGCTGACCGAAACCAGTGGCTTGAGCCAGCAAGCACTCACTCAGTTGTATCAACAGGTGAATGCACCGCAATACACCTTAAGCCTTATTCACTGGGAGTTAATGCAAGCACTGAAAGAAGGCGAAATTAGCGATATTATTTATACCCAGATGAATCGGTATGTGGCCGAATTCAGTCTGGTACAAACCGGATGTGACCGTATTGCCAACACGCCTATTCCCTTTGCCTACTCTGTTTTGCTTAACCGAACCGTATACTTTTTCTGTTGTATGTTGCCCTTTAGTTTAGGCTCGACCCTTGGTTTGGCTACCCCGATCTTGGTGGGCATTCTGACCTATACTTTTTTGGGCCTTGATGCTTTAAGTACTGAAATTGAAGAGCCTTTTGGCACGCAAAGTAACGACTTACCTTTAGATTCGATGGTGCGCATGATCGAAATTGAGCTATTGAGCACCTTGGGTAAACCGACGCCTCCACCGATTCAAGCGCAAGATAACAACTTGCTTTAGAAGCTTTCCCAAATGCCGGTCTGCCGAGGATTAGGCTGTGGCGTATTGCCCAGTTTAATCCATGGCATATTGTCGCCATGAAAATCACTGCCAATCGATACCTTTAAATCAAATTGTGCAATCAAACGATCGACCATCTGGCGCGTAGAGAGTGGGTCAATACTGGGTGGTAGCTCAACTGCATCGCCACCCAACGAGGCAAAATACTCAATTAAGTAGCGAATATTGGTAGACGACAGATCGTAGCGAGTCGGATGTGCCAATACAGCATAACCTTTGCTTTCATGAATAATACGAATCGTCTCGGGCAGCGCTAAACCGTCAAATTTGACATAGGCCCGTTTGCCTTCTTTTAAAAAGCGGTCAAATGCCTGCTGCGGACGACTCACAATTCCTTTTTCAATCAGGGTTTTGGCAATATGGGTTCGGGTAATACGGTCAGGGACATGCTCTACCTTGGCCAGTACATCCGGATAAATATCAAATCCGATACAGCCTTCTAACAACTGACAAATTTGCTTGGCACGCGTCGCCCGAATATTTTTTTGTATCACTAATGCATCTTGTAGGGGCTTTGGATTTTGCATATTCAGCGCCACAATATGTACGCCATAAGCTTTTTTGGTATTGGGACGAGACCACTGACTCGAAACCTCCACACCAGAAATAATATGAATATCATGATCTTGGGCGATTTTTCGCGCAGTTTCCAGCCCATCCATCGTGTCATGATCGGTCAGTGCTAAGGTATGAATACCGCACGCGACAGCAGATTCGACCAAAGCCTGAGGCGATAAGGTCCCATCAGAAATATTGCTGTGCGTATGTAAATCTATGCCGTGCATCTTCTATACTATGCCATTCGTTATGATCTGGTTTAGATACTCTAACATGAAAGCACTTTTAGACTTTGTGCCCCTCATTATTTTCTTTTATTTATATAAGACTGTCGATCCGGCCGATACCCAGCATCCGTTATTGAAACTGATTGGTTCGGCTGGTGGTGTAGACAATAACAATATTTTGGTTGCGACCACGGGTCTCATTATCTCGATGTTGATTGTATACGGCGGGCTGTTCATTTCACAAAAATTTCGTCTTGAAAAACAACAATGGATTGTGTTGTTTATGACCGTAATTTTTGGTGGCATTACCTTGATGCTCAGCGATGACTTCTATATTCGTCTCAAAGCCGTCATTCTTAACCTGGTGTTTGCAGGTGCCTTTTTACTGTCGCCATTTTTTAGTAAAGATAAAACACCGCTGATTCAACGTTTGTTTGGCCCTATTTTTGAATTATCAGCCAAAGGCTGGAAAAATCTAAACTTTGCATGGGCTGCCATGTTTGTGGTGATGTCATTACTGCATTTCTTCTTTGCATTTGTATTTATGCATGGAAAATATTGGGGTGAATTTACCGCATTTGGTGACATGATCGTGATGTTTTCATTTATCATTATCCAGTTTGTTGTATTACGTAAATTTTTCAAGACACCAGATGCCTAAGCTTCTGAAAATTCTTACAAAAGGATATCCTTATGCCTTTATTTGTGGTGACCTGTACAGATAACGAAGGGACGCTAGAAAAACGTTTAGCGACGCGTCCACAGCATCTCGAACGTTTACAAAAACTCGATGACGAAGGCAGACTGATTGTCGCGGGTGCCATGCCTAAAGAAGCAGGCAATCCGCAGGCTGGCTTTTACGGCAGCACCATTATTGTTGATTTTGACAGTCGTGAAGCGTTGGATGCTTGGTTAAAAGAAGAACCATTCTGGATTGAAGGCGTGTATGGGCACATCGATGTCAAACCCTTTAATAAAGCCTTTCCAAAAGAGTAATTCCATGTCTCACACGCTGAAAACGCTGATCGGCTTATCTTTGCTGTGCTCAAGTGTTTGGGCTGTTGAACCAACGCCTGCACCCGCTCAACCTAGCACATCTGCTGCTACAACTGCGACGGCTCCAGCAACTGCTAGTGTGGCAAATGCAGCCAATACTGCATTAAAACCGCTTACCGCCGAGCAAATTGCCAAACTCAAAGCTGAGCAAGATGCCAAAATTAAAGCGCTGGTTAAAGATCAGGCTGGTCGTTTAAAACAGCTTGAGCAAGCCAATCTGGATGCTCTGACTCAAAACCAAGAATTGCAGCTTAAAAACGACAATCTTATGGTGCAGGTTCAGGTATTGCAAAGTGAACGCAGTGCCCAAATGTTTTTGTATGGCGCCGCCACGATTGCGGTCGGGGTAATTCTAGGCTTTCTGATTGCAGGTTATGTCTACACCAAGCGTCGCCGTCAATGGTAAACTCAACCCTCTATTCACCCGAATAAAAGGATCTGTGCGTGTCAGCGAGCATCCAAACCGCAACGTTAGATTGGCATTGTGTAGACGGAATTGATGTTCCGGTCTCAAAGCAGTTTGGAGATGTGTATTTCTCCAAAGACAATGGATTGCTCGAAACACGTCATGTTTTTTTAAATGGTAATGATCTGCCTACACGTTTGGCAGCCTTAGCACCATTTGAGTACTTTTGTGTAGGCGAAACAGGATTTGGAACAGGCCTGAATATCTTAGCGCTCTGGCAACTCTGGCAACAGGTACGTCCCGATAACCAGAGTCACTTACATGCCATCAGCGTGGAGAAATTTCCGCTCAGTAAAACCGATCTGTGCCGCGCACTTCGTGCATGGCCCGAGCTTAAACCGCTTGCAGATGCACTGATCGAGCAATATCCTCTCCCGATTGCCGGGTGTCATCGCTTAAATTTTCCAAACGAGCGCTTTAGTCTCGATCTTTGGCTCGGTGATGCTCACGATGTATTTCCATGCATCGTCAAAACGCAGGCGGTTCATGCGTGGTTCCTCGATGGTTTTGCGCCTTCCTGCAATCCTGAACTTTGGGAAACTCAGGTTTTAAGCCAAATGATTCGGCTTTCTCAGCCCGGCACCACTTTTGCGTCATTTAGTGTGGCTGGTGTGCTCAAACGTGGCCTCAGAGAGCACGGTATTCAAATCAGCCGACCACGAGGTTTTGGGCATAAACGGGAAATGCTAAAAGGCATTTGGCCCGATGCTGAAGAACACTTAAGGAAATCCACCTCTTCAGGCCAGCAACACTTTGCCGTTATTGGGGCCGGAATTGCAGGTTTAAATTGTGCATGGGCTTTGGCGCAGCGCGGTCATCAGGTGACGATCTTTGAGCAGGCACATCCTTTATCAGGCGCATCTGGTAATCCATTGGCGTTACTCAATCCTAAGCTGTGCCCGATTACACAAAGTCCAGATCATTTGATGCTGGTGTGCTGGCAATATGCGATGCGCTTTTATCAGCGTTTTAGTGCGTTTCGTGCCCTTGAGGTCAATCAGATTGCACTCAAAGAGCCTGAGCAATTGCTGGCGCTGGCAACACAAT
The DNA here is from genome assembly GCF_018139125.1 of Acinetobacter soli. Taxonomy (NCBI): domain Bacteria; kingdom Pseudomonadati; phylum Pseudomonadota; class Gammaproteobacteria; order Moraxellales; family Moraxellaceae; genus Acinetobacter; species Acinetobacter soli. The sequence continues at coordinate 3,086,949 of NZ_CP073241.1, read as the reverse complement.
ATCCCGAGCAGCTTCTACAGCCTCAGCCTGCTGAATCCTCACCAGTTCAAACGCCTTTTGATGCCCTCACCTTAACGCAAGCCGGTGCAATTCGGCCGCATCAGTTTTGTGAGGAAGTTCTAGCACATTCCAATATTCATTTGCAGATAGCCCAGATTGATCAAATTCAGGAAGATGCAGATCATGTGCGTATCATGGCGCAGCAACAGGAGCTATTCCGTGCCTCGGCCGTGATTGTATGTGCTGCACGGCACAGTGCCGTATTGTTTGAGCATTATCCACAGCTTAAGCCAATTCGCGGACAAATCAGCTGGGTGGATACCGCAGCGCATCCATTGCCTTTTGAGCAGGCATATAGTTATGGCGGCTACTGCATGCAACTGGATGAGACACATTTGATTCTGGGCGCATCATTTTTGCCACAGCGTGAAGATGATGAGATCAACGAAGAAGACCATGTGCATAACTTTAATTTAATCCACAGCGTCTTCCCAGAATATGCACAAGGATTGCCGCCAGTGAGTACATGGTCAGGTCGTGCCGGAGTGCGGGCACAATCTCCAGATTATTTTCCTTTGGCTGGTGCACCAACTGCACAATCTAGGCTATATACGCTTGCAGGACTGGGTTCAAAAGGGTTTATGTTTTCCCCACTCTGTAGCGAAATACTTGCCGCACAGATTCTAAAAGAAAGTTGCCCTGTGCCAGAGAGTTTGTTCAAACGCTTGAATCCACAACGCTTTAAAAAGAAAGTTGCAATCAAGCAAAGAACTGAGCACCCTAAACCTGAAACACACTCATAAAATTTCAGTTTAAAAAAAGCGCCCGAAGGCGCTTTTTTTAGGCTGTGTGCCCTTGATCCAAAGGCATTCCGGCAGCCTTGGCTGCGCGAGTACCACCCATTAAGATCACGTATTCACGCGAGTTATCAAGCTCTTCAAGCTTTTCAGCAGCGCGCGGGGCTTTACTACCACCACCACATAAAATATAAATCGGCTGATCCGTTGGCACCTGAGTTAAACTTTCTGCACCTAAATCACCGATCGGTCGATTTTTAGCACCTTTAACATGCCCTTCAGCATAAGAACTCGCATCACGGACATCCCAGATAATGGCATCTTCTGGGAACTCAAATGTCGTAATTTCTTGTTTACGGATCATTGCGCACTCCTTTGATGTAAACAACACTTGGCAAATGAAGAAAACATCCCTAGCATCTCAAATATTCTTTCACTTTGTAAAGGTCTAAACCATGCCTTCTTTTGATATTGTCTCTGAATTGGAACTTTTTGAAGTTAATCACGCGGTTCAAAACACGCAAAAAGAGATCCAGACGCGTTTTGACTTCCGTGGTCAAGACGTTACCATCGAACTGAACGAAAAATCGAAAGAAATTAAAATTTCGACAGAAAGCGATTTTCAGTGTGAGCAAGTGTATACCATGCTTGAAAATCATTTTTACAAGCGCAAAATTGACGTCCAAGCGCTTGATCCACAAAAAGCCAGCGCATCAGGTAAACATGTGGTTCAAGTCATTAAACTGAAAGACGGACTTGACTCGGATACCGCAAAAAAAATCAATAAAGCCATTAAAGAAAGTGGCATCAAAGCGCAATCTTCAATTCAGGGTGACAAAATTCGAGTCAGCGATAAAAAACGCGACACATTGCAACAAGTGATGGCCTTTTTGCGCGAACAACAATTTGGTCTACCGTTACAGTTTAATAATTTCAAAGACTAATTTTTCTGCGGTGTAGATGGGGACGTGTTATGGCTCAGACCAATCGTTTAGCAAAGCTGGTAAAGGCGACTTCTAAATTTCCTAAAGGGCTTCGAAGCACGCTTTGGAGTAAAGCCTTTGGTCGGATTGTGCCGATGGTGGGCACAGCCAATATTCGTTATTTAGAGGTCGATCAGCATCATGTCAAGGTTCGTCTGGAGAACCAGCGCAATATGCAAAATCACATTAAGGGCTTACATGCGGCCGCGATGGCTTTACTGGCAGAAACGGCAACAGGGTTTCTGACTGGTTTACATGTTCCCGATGACCGGATTTTACTGATCAAGTCTTTGCATGTCGATTATCTCAAAGTTGTTCAAGGTGGGTTAACCGCAACCGCTCAATTAAGCCTTGAACAACAGCGTTTTATCGCAGAGCATGATAAAGCTGAGCTTTCCATTCCGGTCACGGTGGTTGATGATGCTGGTGTGGAAGCCATTCGCTGTGAAATGATTTGGGCATGGTTGCCTAAACGCAAACCCTAAATACGCTCAACCGCATAGAAAAAGGTACAGCATCGGCTGTACCTTTTTAATTTCAATATATGCTCTTGAATTGATTTGAGTTCTATTGGGCTAAAAATGCCTGTTTGACCTCATCTGAAATTTGACGTTTATTGCCGTTTACATCGACAGCCACAAACGTAAATACACCCTCAGTGACACGTTTTGCAGAACGTGAGCTGTCATGGCTGTCCCATACTTCAATTTGCATCTGAATCGAGGTGTTGCCCACTTTTAAAATTCGGGTGTAGCAACTGATCACATCCCCTACTTTGACTGGAACCAAAAACGTCATCTGATTAATGGAAATGGTTGCACAGCGCCCTTTACTAAAGCGCTCCGCATGAATGGCACCAGCCAAGTCCATCTGCGATACAATCCAGCCACCAAACACATCTCCACTCCAGTTGGTATCCGCAGGCATGGCAATGGTTTGTAAAGACAATGTCCCTTCAGGTTTTATAGGGGTATCCAACACATTAACTCCGAAATTAAGACTGTAGGTGCTGATCTAACCATTGTTGCATTTCGGTCGATCGCAGCGCGCCACTTATTCTAGCAATTTCGGTGGTTTTATTCATCAGCACCAAGGTCGGAATACTACGAACATGAAATGCCTGGCTGAGTCGAGGCGAAGTTTCGGTATTGATCTTGGCAAAGATTACTTGAGGATTTTGAGCCGCAACCTGTGCAAAATGAGGCGCCATCATCTTGCACGGACCACACCACTCAGCCCACAGGTCAATCAGAATGGGTAAATCACTATATGTCACAAATTGACTAAAATTCTGCTCATTTAATTCGATCGGCTCGCGCGGTAAAAGCTTGGCATGGCACTGACCACACTGCGGATCTGCACTCAGTTTTTCTTCGGGAACGCGATTTTTTGCACCACATGACGGGCATACAACAATCATGTCAGCTCACTCCAATATGTCGATGTAAAAATTCTAATTGGGTTGCGATGGCTTTTTCAAACCAAATACCGTGATAAACATCAAAATGTTGCATGTTCCACTCATGATAATCGACAAATGGTGCAATATTGGTTGCAGCTTCGCGACTCGAGTCAATCGGAATCAAGGAATCTTGCTTAGCCGCAATAAATAAAACCGGCACACTGATATTGCGCACGCTCTGAATAGGTCGAAAGCGCAGCAGCTGAAAAAAGGCACGTGCAGGAACCTGTCCGCTCCAGTAAAAATCAGGGTTGACAATCGACAGATACCCCAAGCGGCTATCAGATGTAGGCAAAAAACAAAGTTGCTGTTCGGCGATAACGGGAAGTGTTTTGGGAGCCAATCCGACTTTGGCTCCCATATAATCTTGACTGGAAAGTTTCAGCGCCCGAGGCAACTGCTGTAAAGGATACAACTTGGCACTTTCTGCACCGTCAATAAACGGCACCTGCGCAATTACGGCATGCACATGCTTCAGCTCTGCTGCCAGGCTTAAAACATATCCACCACTTAAGTCAGTTCCCCAAAGTACGATGCGCCGCTCATCAATCAGTTTGCTGGCAAGCATATATTGAATCACGGTTTTCCAGTCATCAATTTGCTGCTTTAAATGTACCAGCTCCCTAGGCTTACCCGTACTGCCACCCCAATAGCGATAATCAAATAACACCACCGCGTAACCGGCTTGTGCAATCTTCTGTGCATATGCAGCTAATTTAAAATGACGCAATCCTGCAAAGCCATGCGCCATAATGACTACGGCAGGTTTTTTTTGATGTTTGGGTCGGTAAAAGTCAGCAGCAATCAGGTCTTGACCATGTTGTACATACAGTGGTTCAACTGTATAAGCGTGCATACGTGCTCCATTGCCTTCACGATAAGCTCGATTGAGTTTGAAAAAAACGTATGACGCTTTAACTCAATATCTTGCATAATGCTATGATACAGCATATACGTTTTTTTAAGATTTGGAGTGACAAAATGACAGAGAATGTCGGTTTCGCCGGTCAAATTGGACCAGAACATCTTGCACAAGTGGTAGAAAAAGGCTTTAAATCGATTATCAATAATCGCCCAGATCTTGAGGGTGGTCCAGAACAGCCAACCAGTTCACAGATTGAAGAAGCTGCTCGTAACGTTGGTCTCGACTACGTTTATCAGCCTGTGGTAGCTGGTCAGATTAGCGAACTCGATGTACGTACTTTTGCAAATCATTATAACGAGTTACCAAAACCAATTTTAATGTTTTGTCGTACTGGTAACCGCTCCAACAACCTCTATCAACTCGCCAAACAGATGGATCTGCTGGATGACTAATCTTGTTCGAATTTGCATTCTTACATTTTTATTTTTAAGTCCGGTCACACTCTTTGCACAATCTGCAGTCACACAGGTGAGTTCAGCCGTGACAATTTCTGATGAAATTTCGTTGCAGGACTTAAACCAGCTAATCGACCGCAGTCGCTTTCGCTCTGTGATTTTGCAGCGTCCAGATCATGATCGTGGCAATGGTCTTACGGTATATCAACTCAGAGACGTCGCTGAAAAAGCCCGTGTCAGTTTGATCTATCAACCCATTGAAAATGGCAGCAATACTCAAACAGATATTTACGCTTTTGCTCGCTACTATAACAGCTTGCCAAAGCCGATTTTACTGATTTGTAAATCTGGTAAACGCGCGCTCGATTTGTATACTCAAGCCAAGCAACAAGGTTTACTGAATGACTAAAGTATTCATCATGATGATCTGTGTATGTTCGCTACTGACTGCATGTAGCAGCATGAATGTCCGTCCAACCGTCGGCGTGAGTATGGGCGTTCCGCTCTGAAGTTTTGTGCGTCCAAAGCACTCTCACCTTACACGCGCTAACCAAACAGCCTGCATTCGCAGGCTGTTTTTATGTTAAACATAGAGATAGAACAACAAAATGGTTTTTGCATAATGTACGACATTATTATTATTGGTGCAGGCACAGCGGGTATTAGCGCTTATAAACAAGCAGTGAAACACACACAAAATCTACTGATTATTAATGACGGACCTTGGGACACCACCTGTGCCCGTGTGGGCTGTATGCCCAGCAAAGTGCTGATTGCCTCCGCCAATCGCTGTCATGATATTCAACAGCTCGATCAAGTCGGCCTGAAAGGTCGCGTTCAACTCGATTGTACAGAAGTCATGCAGCACGTACGTACACTTCGAGATTCATTTACTGCTTCTACATTAAAAGAAGTGAACGCTTGGCCTGAACAACACAAATGTTCTGGTAAAGCCGAATTCATAGATGCCTCCACTGTACGTGTGAATGGGCAAGACTATCAAGCGAAAGCATTTATTTTAGCTGTCGGCTCCACGCCCAATGTGCCCGGTTTATGGAAAGCACAATTGCAACATCGTCTTATTACCTCAGATGATATTTTTGAACTTCCCACGCTTCCTCGTTCTGTAGCAGTTATTGGCAGTGGCGCAATCGCGATCGAGATGGCACAGGCATTATCTCGTTTAGGGGTCAAAATCACTATTTTTGCCCGTAGTCAACGCGTTGGTATCCTTTCTAGCCCTTCACTACAGCAACTTGCTCAGACCATTCTGGCAAAAGAGCTTGATATCAAATTTGAAGTGCTTCCCGATCAGCTTTTACTTGAACATGATCAGGTTAAAATCAGTTATCGCCAAGAAGGACAACAAGTCACCGAGCATTATGATTATGTATTGAATGCAACCGGACGGGATTCATTACTCAATACATTAAAATTAGAAAAAATCTCGCCAGAGTATGGCGATATCAAAAAATTGCCTGTAGATTCAAAGACAAAACAATTGGGCGATTTTCCAATTTTTATTGCAGGTGATGCCTTTACCAGCACACCAGTTCAGCATGAAGCAGCCTTTGAAGGCAAAATGTTGGTTCAGAATTGTTTAAATTATCCCGATGTTCAAAATGTAAAATTATTAACGCCCTTAAGTATGGTGTTTTGTTCACCAGAAATGGCGATTGCCGGACGTTCTCACAAACAACTGACTCAAGCAAAGCAAGCTTTTATTACGGGTGAAGCCTCATACAGCAATCAAGGACGAGCAAAAGTACTGGGTAAAAATCAAGGCGCAGTTGAAGTTTATGTTGATCCTGAGTCTAGAGTACTGCTAGGTGCGGAATTATGTGTCGAGCAAGCAGAACATATGGCACATATGCTGGCTTGGTCAATTGCGCAAGATGCAACCATAGATGATGTTTTACAATTTCCGTTTTATCATCCAACGCTTGAAGAAGGATTACGTACTGCCCTAAAAGCAGCACGACGTCAACTTGACCAAACTTAATACGCTAAAATCGCAGCAAATTTTATGACATATTTTGGAACAGTTATTGCTTAATTATTTATAATCTCAGTATTAAGTTTAACTTCAAGAAAGAGTTTATTTACTATGCAGTTTTCAAAATTAGCGGTAATTTTTGGTGCGATTGGCCTAACAGTAGGTCTCGTTGGATGTACCACAACAACTCCATCGATGAAGGTCCAATCCATGACAACAACGCTTCAACATCTCACCGACAGCACACCGCGCCTTGCTATTATTGCAGCATTTGGTCAAGAAGCTGATCTACTGATTGAATCAACTAAAGACAAAAAAGAATATCTCATTAATGGTAGAAAGTTTGTCACCGGTACATTAGAGAATGCACCTGTTGTGATTACCTTAAGTGGTATCAGCATGACCAATGCCGCTATGACCACTCAAATGATCAGTGATCATTTTAATTTAAAAGGGATTGTGTTTAGCGGTATCGCAGGCAGTCTAAATCCAAACCTTCACGTTGGTGATGTAGTCATTGCCAAAAGCTGGTTAGCACCAAATGAAGTGTATTATAACAATACGAAAGAGTTACCCTCGGCATGTGGTCAACCCGGTGATATTTCATGTTTAGGGATTAAACTGGCCGACAATGTTCCGGCTTGGAATAATCAGTTTTTACGTGAAACCAACGTGATGAATGCCAATAACTACAAAAATGTTGCGCTTACAAGTCGATTTGGTGACACCGATGTGCCAATGGCATATGGCGAAATGCGTGTCGATTTCCCTGTAGATCATAAAATGCTTGCAATCGTCGATCGCGTGCAAAAAAGCACTGAAAAACAGTTAGAAGCCATTTGTTCAGGCGTAGACTGTTATCATCCAAAGATTGTGGTTGGACAGCGTGGCATCTCTGGTGGTGCATTCTTAGCCAATGCAGCATATCGTGATTATCTACATAAAAACTTGCTTGGCGATTGTGTAGATATGGAAACAGCAGCTGTGGCACAAGTGGCTTATTCAAATAATATTCCATTTATTGCATTTCGTAGCTTGTCTGACCTCGCAGGTGCAGACCATGATCCAAACGTTGCAGCTTTCTTTGGTTCAGGCATCGCACAGCGAAACGCAGCGAAATTAACGATGTCTTTTATTCAACAGTGGAATGCTCAGTAATTTAAGTATTAAAAAAAGGGCATCTGCCCTTTTTTTATGTCTTATTGAATGTGGAATTGATTGATTTCTTGTTTTATTTTTCTATTTCTATTCTTTTTTCTTTCCCTTTCATTTAGTCATAAAAAAGCCCCCTTAACGTATGTTAAGGGGGCTTTCGTATTTAAAAGCTGGCGATGACTTACTCTCACATGGCTAACGCCACACTACCATCAGCGCGAAGAGGTTTCACTTCTGAGTTCGGGAAGGGATCAGGTGGTTCACTCTTGCTATTGTCGCCAGCAAACTGTTTATGGACATTTTCGGGTCTTACTTAGACTGTGGATTGTATCTCACAGCGTGTGCCGTACTTTGTACCAAATGAGTTTAACGGATTGGAATATTGAGTCGGTATTTTATGTTCTAGCTTTCACTAAATCAAGTATTCGTATCGAATTTATCTTGATACAACAACTGTTTGGGTGTTGTATAGTCAAGCCTCACGAGCAATTAGTATTGGTCAGCTTCACATATCACTATGCTTCCACATCCAACCTATCAACGTCCTAGTCTTGAACGGCTCTTTAGAGGAATAAATTCCTAGGGAAATCTTATCTTGAGGTAGGCTTCCCGCTTAGATGCTTTCAGCGGTTATCCCTTCCGAACATAGCTACCCGGCGATGCGACTGGCGTCACAACCGGTACACCAGAGGTTCGTCCACTCTGGTCCTCTCGTACTAGGAGCAGATCCTCTCAAATTTCCAGCGCCCACGGTAGATAGGGACCGAACTGTCTCACGACGTTCTAAACCCAGCTCGCGTACCTCTTTAAATGGCGAACAGCCATACCCTTGGGACCTGCTTCAGCCCCAGGATGAGATGAGCCGACATCGAGGTGCCAAACACCGCCGTCGATATGAACTCTTGGGCGGTATCAGCCTGTTATCCCCAGAGTACCTTTTATCCGTTGAGCGATGGCCCTTCCATACAGAACCACCGGATCACTAAGACCTACTTTCGTACCTGCTCGACTTGTGGGTCTCGCAGTTAAGCGCGCTTTTGCCTTTATACTCTACGCGTGATTTCCGACCACGCTGAGCGCACCTTCGTACTCCTCCGTTACTCTTTAGGAGGAGACCGCCCCAGTCAAACTACCCACCAGACATGGTCCTCGCCCCGGATTACGGGGCAGAGTTAGAACCTCAACATTACCAGGGTGGTATTTCAAGGATGGCTCCAATGGAACTGGCGTCCCATCTTCAAAGCCTCCCACCTATCCTACACAAGTAAGGTCAAAGTTCAATGTCAAGCTGCAGTAAAGGTTCACGGGGTCTTTCCGTCTAGCCGCGGGTACACTGCATCTTCACAGCGATTTCGATTTCACTGAGCCTCTGCTGGAGACAGCGCCGCCATCATTATGCCATTCGTGCAGGTCGGAACTTACCCGACAAGGAATTTCGCTACCTTAGGACCGTTATAGTTACGGCCGCCGTTTACTGGGGCTTCGATCAAGAGCTTCGCTTACGCTAACCCCATCAATTAACCTTCCAGCACCGGGCAGGCATCACACCCTATACGTCCACTTTCGTGTTTGCAGAGTGCTATGTTTTTAATAAACAGTTGCAGCGGCCTGGTTTCTGCGGCTGTCAATCGCTCAGGGAGCAAGTCCCATCACCATCAACAGCGTACCTTCTCCCGAAGTTACGGTACCATTTTGCCTAGTTCCTTCAGCAGAGTTCTCTCAAGCGCCTTGGTCTACTCGACCTGACCACCTGTGTCGGTTTCGGGTACGATTCCTGTGTAACTGAAGCTTAGAGACTTTTCTTGGAAGTATGGTATCAGCCACTTCGCTAGTAAACTAGCTTGCTATCGACTCTCAGCATAGAGCACCCCGGATTTGCCTAAGATGCATGCCTACTGTCTTCCACCTGGACAACCAACGCCAGGCTGACCTAACCTTCTCCGTCCTCTCATCGCATTACACAGAAGTATTGGAATATTAACCAATTTCCCATCGACTACGCCTTTCGGCCTCGCCTTAGGGGTCGACTCACCCAGCCCCGATTAACGTTGGACTGGAACCCTTGGTCTTTCGGCGAACGGGTTTTTCACCCGTTTTGTCGTTACTCACGTCAGCATTCGCACTTCTGATACCTCCAGCAGACTTCTCAATCCACCTTCATCGGCTTACAGAACGCTCCCCTACCACGTAACTTAAAGTTACATCCGCAGCTTCGGCACATAGTTTTAGCCCCGTTACATCTTCCGCGCAGGCCGACTCGACTAGTGAGCTATTACGCTTTCTTTAAAGGGTGGCTGCTTCTAAGCCAACCTCCTAGCTGTCTATGCCTTCCCACATCGTTTCCCACTTAACTATGATTTTGGGGCCTTAGCTGGCGGTCTGGATTGTTTTCCTCTTGACTACGGACGTTAGCACCCGCAGTCTGTCTCCCGGATAGTACTCATAGGTATTCGGAGTTTGCATCGGTTTGGTAAGTCGGGATGACCCCCTAGCCGAAACAGTGCTCTACCCCCTATGGTATTCGTCCGAGGCGCTACCTAAATAGCTTTCGGGGAGAACCAGCTATCACCAGGCTTGATTAGCCTTTCACCCCTATCCACAAGTCATCCCCTGGCTTTTCAACGACAGTGGGTTCGGTCCTCCAGTTAGTGTTACCCAACCTTCAACCTGCTCATGGATAGATCGCCTGGTTTCGGGTCTATACCCAGCAACTATACGCCCTATTAAGACTCGGTTTCCCTACGGCTCCCCTATGCGGTTAACCTTGCTACTGAATATAAGTCGCTGACCCATTATACAAAAGGTACGCAGTCACCGAACATGTCGGCTCCCACTGCTTGTATGCATGCGGTTTCAGGATCTATTTCACTCCCCTCACAGGGGTTCTTTTCGCCTTTCCCTCACGGTACTGGTTCACTATCGGTCAGTCAGGAGTATTTAGCCTTGGAGGATGGTCCCCCCATATTCAGACAAGGTTTCACGTGCCTCGCCCTACTCGTCATCATTGCGTGTGCCCTTTCGTGTACGGGAATATCACCCTCTACGTTCGCACTTCCCAGAGCGTTCCACTAGAACACACACAACTTAATGGGCTGTTCCCCTTTCGCTCGCCGCTACTAAGGGAATCTCAATTGATTTCTTTTCCTAAGGGTACTGAGATGTTTCACTTCCCCTCGTTCGCCTTGCATGACTATGTATTCATCATGCAATACCTATCTTATGATAAGTGGGTTTCCCCATTCAGACATCTCCGGATCAAAGGATATTTGCCGCCTCCCCGGAGCTTTTCGCAGGCTATCACGTCTTTCATCGCCTCTGACTGCCAAGGCATCCACCACATGCACTTAATTACTTGACTATACAACCCCAAACAGTCGCTAATGCCTACAAGTAGCATTATCAACATTACAGTTTGAAGTACTGTGAATTGAATCACCGTACAGCTTCAATCTAAATTCATATACCAAAACGCTTGATTCAGTTAATTTGCTAGTTCTCGGATTAAATAGTCACCTAACAATTGCTTGTTAGCTTCTTATTTAATCGAGTTTGAACAATTTATTTCAGACTCAATATTTTCCAATCTGTTAATGAATTAATGTGTCTTCGTCAGATCACACTAAACTGTGATAAATCACAGAACTTAATAAAATAAGATCTCAAGACCTTCTTTTACTAAGTTCTATAATCTACACCTTAGCCGTACTCTTTAAAGTACGTGGTGGAGACTAGGAGAGTCGAACTCCTGACCTCCTGCGTGCAAAGCAGGCGCTCTACCAACTAAGCTAAGTCCCCAGCTTATATCATTAATGTATCTTTCTGCCGTAGACTTGGTGGGTCTGACAAGACTTGAACTTGTGACCCCACGCTTATCAAGCGTGTGCTCTAACCAACTGAGCTACAGACCCTCAGATACATCTTAGAAGAACAACTTGTTGTGGATTCTTACCGGCCAATCAATCTTTCGTTAAGGAGGTGATCCAGCCGCAGGTTCCCCTACGGCTACCTTGTTACGACTTCACCCCAGTCATCGGCCACACCGTGGTAACCGCCCTCTTTGCAGTTAGGCTAGCTACTTCTGGTGCAACAAACTCCCATGGTGTGACGGGCGGTGTGTACAAGGCCCGGGAACGTATTCACCGCGGCATTCTGATCCGCGATTACTAGCGATTCCGACTTCATGGAGTCGAGTTGCAGACTCCAATCCGGACTACGATCGGCTTTTTGAGATTAGCATCCTATCGCTAGGTAGCAACCCTTTGTACCGACCATTGTAGCACGTGTGTAGCCCTGGCCGTAAGGGCCATGATGACTTGACGTCGTCCCCGCCTTCCTCCAGTTTGTCACTGGCAGTATCCTTAAAGTTCCCATCCGAAATGCTGGCAAGTAAGGAAAGGGTTGCGCTCGTTGCGGGACTTAACCCAACATCTCACGACACGAGCTGACGACAGCCATGCAGCACCTGTATGTAGATTCCCGAAGGCACCAATCCATCTCTGGAAAGTTTCTACTATGTCAAGGCCAGGTAAGGTTCTTCGCGTTGCATCGAATTAAACCACATGCTCCACCGCTTGTGCGGGCCCCCGTCAATTCATTTGAGTTTTAGTCTTGCGACCGTACTCCCCAGGCGGTCTACTTATCGCGTTAGCTGCGCCACTAAAGCCTCAAAGGCCCCAACGGCTAGTAGACATCGTTTACGGCATGGACTACCAGGGTATCTAATCCTGTTTGCTCCCCATGCTTTCGCACCTCAGCGTCAGTGTTAGGCCAGATGGCTGCCTTCGCCATCGGTATTCCTCCAGATCTCTACGCATTTCACCGCTACACCTGGAATTCTACCATCCTCTCCCACACTCTAGCCAACCAGTATCGAATGCAATTCCCAAGTTAAGCTCGGGGATTTCACATTTGACTTAATTGGCCGCCTACGCGCGCTTTACGCCCAGTAAATCCGATTAACGCTTGCACCCTCTGTATTACCGCGGCTGCTGGCACAGAGTTAGCCGGTGCTTATTCTGCGAGTAACGTCCACTCATCTTGGGTATTAACCAAAAGAGCCTCCTCCTCGCTTAAAGTGCTTTACAACCATAAGGCCTTCTTCACACACGCGGCATGGCTGGATCAGGGTTCCCCCCATTGTCCAATATTCCCCACTGCTGCCTCCCGTAGGAGTCTGGGCCGTGTCTCAGTCCCAGTGTGGCGGATCATCCTCTCAGACCCGCTACAGATCGTCGCCTTGGTAGGCCTTTACCCCACCAACTAGCTAATCCGACTTAGGCTCATCTATTAGCGCAAGGTCACAAGTGATCCCCTGCTTTCTCCCGTAGGACGTATGCGGTATTAGCATCCCTTTCGAGATGTTGTCCCCCACTAATAGGCAGATTCCTAAGCATTACTCACCCGTCCGCCGCTAAGTGATAGTGCAAGCACCATCACTCCGCTCGACTTGCATGTGTTAAGCCTGCCGCCAGCGTTCAATCTGAGCCATGATCAAACTCTTCAGTTAAAATCATTTTGCACCTTATTTATAGACAAGGTGCCAATTCTGGCTCATCAATTTCCTGACTTAAATTTCGCTCAAATAAACTTCGAGTAATTTAAACCAATCAATCAATGATAATATATATCGATTAATCAACCAGTAAAAATCCACACAAGTTGTTCTTCTATTCTCTTAATGATCTTCTCGATGATTCGTCATCATCAAGCTAGGTCGGCTATGTTACTCTAAATCTCTTCAAAGTCAACAGGTAATTTCGATATTTTTAAAACTTTATCTTTAAACCCACAACCTAACCACTCAAGCCAAGTTACTGTTTTTCAACAAGTTTCTATCTGCATCACCGCCGATGGATGTGCATTCTACACCATCCCCATTCCTTTACAACCCCTTTCGCCTTTCTTTTTTTTCAAGCGAACAGTTTTTGTTCGAAATTATGATTTTCGGTTTATTTTTAATCTTTTTTTAGTATACAAGGCTGAATTTCAGTGTTTTTAAGCTCTAATAATGCACTTTGATCTTTTTCTTGCCAGTGTAACGGCCGCATATCGATGTATTCGATATACCCAGCTTCGCCCTTGTAATGTTGATTGTTATAAATCGCATTGAATTGAAAGCTTCCGGCATAACCTGCTGCCAAACCGAATTTAAAATCGCCTCGACTCTTTCCTTTGACCTCTAATAACAAACAGTCTTTCACATATACCTGCCATAAGAACTCACGCGGCAAATACATTTCTTTAAAATTGGGGGTCGTTACTTTTGGATAGACACGCTGTATCTGAAAAAACACATTGTCTTTATAGCTTTCTACACGGCCATCCAAATTCCGTAAATCGGCGCGTGAATAAATAATCTGGTTCCATTGATTGCGTACTTGAGTCAAAAGTACCTGTAACTGATCAGTCAAATTCAAAACATGATGAGTAAAGAAACAAACGGGCATATAAGGCAAATGCGCAGAGCGTGCATATTCAAAACTCCCCATGCCCTGCACCTCATAGCAGTGATTTTCAAACATCACGCGCCCTTGGCACCAGCACAAAAGCGACCAGTGTTCAAACACGCCCCACTTTAAAGGAGTGTAGTGTGACAGTACATTAACAGTATGTACTTTCAAATCTACACTTAAAGCAGAGTCGGTTCGTTTAAAGTGAAAATCTGGGAAATAGCCTTGAATAACGTCTTGCTGATCAAAATTAAATGCGTCAGATCTAAAATGACATTGTTCTGAAATGGAATAGGATTTGAGTTGACCTGCCAGATGCGGACTCGAACTGACAAAAACCGATGCGGTATCTAGCGCTTTGTGTTTGAGAATATTTTTATTGTATAAAATCGGAATTTTCGCCTGACCGATCAGGCTCATGAAATTGATGTAGTGTAGCGGTGCGGGTAAGCCCGGCAAAATCAGACCCTGATAAATCAACTTAAAACGCCCTTTGGGCGGATGATATGCCAAGGTCCGTTGTCGGGAGTGAGGACTCAGTTGCATCGATGGATTAAATGGTGTCATCAACATCTGCATACTCAACCTCACTTCGAATTTATGTCTTGGTGACTGAAGCCTGTTTTCGAGCAAATAAAGTGGTCACAAAACCAGATAATGCATAAACCAGTGATACCACTAAAATACCCATAGGAATATTATACGTGATTGCTGCAAAAATTAGCACCACTGGCAACATCACGGCAAATGGAACGCGTTTACGATCCATCTCTTTAAACGAATAATATTTAATATTCGAGATCATGAGCAAGGCTACAACCACCATATAAACCGCATATCCGATTTGAACGGCGATATCTCGCACATCAAAGATAAACGGATAATCACGACTGACCCAAACCAATGAAATCACAAGAATGGCCGCTAGAGGACTGGCAATACCAATAAAATAACGTTTATCGACTACACCAATTTGAACGTTGAAGCGTGCCAGACGAAATGCGGCACATGCTGTATAAATAAAACAACAGGCCAGCCCGATTCGACCCAAATCATGCAGACTCCAACTGTACATCAGCATTGCTGGTGCAACACCAAAAGCCAGTAAGTCGGATAAAGAATCGTATTGTTCACCAAAAGCACTTTGCGCACCAATCGCACGCGCCACTCGTCCGTCTAGACCATCGAGCAATGCTGCCAGAAAAATGGCATACACTGCGTGAACGAAATCGCCATTAAAACTTGCAATGATCGAATAAAACCCCGACAGCAATGCTGCCGTGGTAATCAAATTGGGCCAGAGATAAATGCCACGGCGTTTAACTTTCTGACCTTCATTGGTGTGCTCTTCTTCGACCACTTCAAAAGTGATGCCGTCAAATCCATGCTCGTCTGACTTGGAGTCATTTTCAAGTTTTGGTGTATTTGTCATTGTTATGTATTCCCAAGAATCCTCTCGCTTAGATGCCGCGTATTATTCGCCAACCAACCAGCGCACTGCCGCGTGTCCACCTGTCTCTTGCATACGCAAATGTGGAAATAACCACTGTAATGCTTGATCCGCTTGCTCTGAGAACTGCCAAGGTGGGTTGATCACCAATAATCCACATCCATTTAAACCGACTGGTGTATCGTCAGGCCATACGCAAATTTCGCAAATCAATTGACGACGAATGCCGGTTTTCATCATTTTCTTTTCAAAACGATCAATCATGGCGCGGTCTTTGATTGGATACCATACCGCAAAAACGCCTGTCGGCCATTTTTTGTAGGCTTCACACAACAGCTCGACCAATTGCGGAAAGTCTTTACGCTCTAGCTCGTAAGGTGGATCGATCATCACCAAGCCACGTTTTTCTTTGGGTGGAATCACGGCAAGCAAGCCTTCGTAAGCGTCGCGCTCATGTAAGCCAGCACGCTTGTCACGAATGTTGTCGCGTAACTGCTGAAAAACATCACGCTGCATTTCAAATACAGTGGCTTTATCAGTCTCGCGCATACCTTGAAGTGCAAACCAAGGCGAACCCGGATATGTTCCCCGCCCTTCTTCAGCGCGAAGTGCTTCAACGAGTTTTAGATACTGCTGAACGCCTTCAGGTGCTTGACGCTTTTCCATATCGCCCAATTGAACCAGACGATGAATACCGGTTAGAAACTCACCCGACTTCTGCGCAGGTGCAAGTGACAAGTCGTATTTTCCCGCCCCACCATGCGTATCGATGTATCGATATGGCTTATCTTTGGCATTTAATTTTGTCAAAAGTTGTAGCAGGAGCACATGCTTCATTACATCCGCAAAGTTGCCCGCATGAAAATGGTGACGATAATTCATCTTTCAAATAATTCCTCAAATCAGCGGCTATATTAGCATGAAAAAACTTACTTACGTGTCGATCGGATGTTTTAGAATACTTCAGAGTATTGATTTTTAGTTTTGAGAATGTATGCAACCCGAGTATTCAAATTGTGAATTTGACCTGAATCGTGTGCTCGATGATCTTAATTTTAAAGGCTTTAGCCTGATCGATCAGTTGCATCCATCGAGCTTGATGCAAGAACTAACCAACGAATGCACCCAGCATTTGAATGCGTTTCGTGAAGCACAGATTCAAAATGGCGTGGTGAGCCAGATTCGTAGTGATCATATTTTATGGATTGATGACCAACTTCCTATCGCACAAAAACACATCGATGTATTACACGCTTTAGGACAAGAGATTAATCGCGCTTTTTATACTGGGATACAAAATATTGAAGCGCACTACGCACGCTACAATGCTGGTGAATTTTATGCGCTGCACCGAGATAACCCGCAGCAAAAAAATCATCGCGTGATTTCAAGCGTCTATTATTTACATCAAACATGGCAAGACAGTTGGGGTGGACAACTTCGTCTTGAAGATAAAAATGGCGAGTGGCATATCATTCAGCCACGACCTAATCGCTTAGTAATCTTTCAAAGTGACTTGTTGCATGAGGTGTTAATGTCTCATCAGCAGCGACTATCCATTACCGCTTGGCTGCGAAGTGCAAGTAGCGCTTGGTCAAACTGAAGTCATATCGATCACCAATATTACCTTGGGTCTTTTAAACGATAAATCTACCCTCATTAATGTCATAAGAATCTCGAGGATCAATATATGTCTGATACAAGCAAAATGATTGTAGAACGAATTGGAGAAACGGATCAGCGTTATCTTGACGGCAACTCTCCTGAGCTTGCATTGGAGCGAGGTGATCTGCGACTACAACTGGTCACTTTAAGTCATAATCGCCAAGAGCGACTGCATTTTTTACACGAAGCGATTGCCATTTTAGAGCAGTCACGCGTGGAGTTTGAGGAAATGCCGATGTCGATGTATATCGACCTGTCATTGCAACTGGCAAAAGCCTATATGGTTTATTTTGAATTAAGCCAAGACAACAAATTTGCGCTCATTACCCAGCAAATTTTAAAGCCGCTCGCACATTTAAATCATGGTGACGTGTATTTCTTTTTGGCTTATGCGTCTATAGTCAAAAACGAGCTGGCCTTCACACGCCACTGGCTCGACAAATACATAAAGAGTGAACAGCTGGATCTTGAATTGCTGCAACAGCACAGCGCATTTAATTCAGTACGTTCGCTTGATTGGTTCAAAGCTTTGATACATTCAAAAACCCACTAATCAATTTCCAGCTTCGAGCTAAGACTATAACTTAAGATGAATGCGCCTCAACATGCAATTGTTGATTGAGCTCATCGACCACAATGGCCCATTCATCATCTTTTTCCCAGTGACTCTCTAGAAACTGGCGTTGTCCAGCCGACCAGAATTCGGCCTCATGAAGTTTAGTTTCAGCAGCAATCTGGTGAGTTTGAATAAATTGCTCGATAGCCTCCGGGGTTGCTTCCAAGCCCAATTGTTCAAACAGTAGTTCTAATGTAGGTTGTGACTCAAACATGCTGACATCCTCTTTTAAATCATATTGTTATATATTCAATATAAACAATACGATTTGAGTTTTCCGTTTGAGCGATGTGTGTTCTTGTGAGTGTTTGTATGAGCATAAAAAAAGCACTTCATAAGAAGTGCTTTTTTTATGCGAGGGTGAATTATTTCACCATGTCTGCAATTGCAGCACGCTCTTCTTCAAGTTCATTCAACGTGAAGTTGATGCGTTCACGGCTGAACTCGTCGATTTCAAGACCTTGAACAATTTTGTATTCGCCATTTTCACACGTCACAGGGAAACCAAACATTACGCCTTCTGGAATACCGTATGAACCGTCAGATGGAATACCCATCGTCACCCATTTGCCGTTTGTACCCAACGCCCAATCACGCATGTGATCGATCGCTGCGTTTGCAGCAGATGCAGCAGATGATAAACCACGTGCTTCGATGATCGCAGCACCACGTTTACCTACTGTTGGAAGGAACACGTCTTTGTTCCAAGCCGCATCGTTGATCTTGTCTTTTAGGCTTTCACCATTTGCAGTTGCAAAACGATAGTCTGCATACATGGTTGGTGAGTGGTTGCCCCATACTGTCATGTTTTCGATGTCAGATACAGCAACGCCCGCTTTTTGCGCAAGCTGGGTCAAGGCACGGTTGTGGTCAAGACGTAGCATGGCAGTGAAGTTTTTCGCTGGAAGATCTGGAGCAGATTTCATTGCGATGTACGCATTGGTGTTCGCAGGGTTACCTACAACCAATACCTTTACGTCACGGCTAGCAACTTCATTCAGCGCTTGACCTTGACCGATGAAAATCTCACCATTCACTTTAAGAAGGTCAGCACGCTCCATACCTGGACCACGTGGACGTGAACCCACTAACAATGCATAGTCTGCATCTTTAAATGCAACTTTTGGATCATCTGTACCGATCATACCCGCCAATAATGGGAATGCACAGTCGTCAAGTTCCATCATTACGCCTTTTAGCGCTTGTTGAGCTTTCTCAACTGGAATTTCAAGCAATTGCAAAATAACTGGTTGGTCTTTCCCTAACATTTCGCCGCTTGCGATGCGGAATAATAAGCTGTAACCAATTTGACCTGCAGCGCCAGTAACGGCAACGCGAACGGGTTGCTTCATGTAATTATCTCCAATTGAGGATCGTTAAGATGATTAAACAGTTCGTCCATTTAATCTAATAATCATAAACGGCAAAGATTGTACTCCAAACCCACAACAGTTGCATGTAAAAGAGAATGGATTTCAACAAAAGTATGATAGGAAATATGAATAAAATAACAAGGCTTTGGACCAAGGTCTAATAACTACCTTTAATGGTAAATTCTTCTGGGCAACTCGACACCACATGACTGGCACACTGCGTGTAAGCACCGCTGACCTGATAACACACCTGAACCTCGGTCAGAATGGGTTTAGAGCGCGAGCTTTGGCAGGTAAATTTGATGCCACTGGCGGGGAGCGATGGATTAAGTCTTAAAAACTGCTGTCGAATGGTATTTTTCTGCACATCTTTAGTGGTGGGGCCTGTCAGCTCAGATGGGATTTTCAAACGATCTGCAAAGTTAACAATCGTTCGGAAATATTGGCTGGCATTCATAGGCACACATCCGCCAACTCCTCGCCAGAGTTGCGTACGAGCACTCTCGTCTGGCATCAAACGGGCCACTACACTGGTTTGTATCGGAGAGAGCATGGCCGATGAATTGGTTTTACATTCGGTAATATTGCCTGTTTCTGGAATCAGGCCCATCACTGTAAGAGAATAACCTTCGAGACACTTGCGCTGTTTGCGTTTGGATGCATCTATTGAGCAGACTGCGGGTGTCATTTCAATTTGCATGACATAGCCTTGTAATCGACCAGAATCGGCGTGGACCTGTGGTGTGACGATAAGTACATAGACCCATAAACATGCGCCTATCAACCCTGCCAAATATTTGGATACAAAACTTGTTTTTTTCATCGAATCAAAACTTAACGTTATTTCAAGGAAAACCCGATTAAGGTGTACTTCGTACTGGAATAGCACGCATTCGCTGTTGCAAAGATTGCGCACCTTGCCCCAACAGAACACCATAGTGCGATGCATTGGTCATCACATGTTTTACATAGTCACGTGTTTCGGTTAACGGAATACTTTCTGTGTATTGATCTGCTGCAATCGTTTGGGTATCCGGTTGCCAACGTCGTGCCCGATTCGGGCCTGCATTATAGCCTGCCGTCGCTAAAACGGCATTGCCACTCAGCTGATTCTGAATCATGGACAAGTAAAAGGTACCATATCGAATATTGGTATTCATATCGGTTAAGGCCGCCGGATTGTAGGTTTCTCCCATCTGACGCGCAACCAGTTTGGCGGTATCAGGCATGATCTGCATCAAGCCTCCTGCACCAACATGAGAACGCGCAGAAGTCACAAAGCGGCTTTCCTGACGCATTAAACCGTATGCCCACGCCGGATCAATACCTGCATTTTGGCTATGGTTCACCACCGTCACCTGATGCGGCATAATATAACGATAACCATAATTGTGCTTGCTTACTGTACGGTCTGCGGCATAAATCGCACGATCATACCAGCCCATTTCTTGGGCACGCTGTGCAGCTGCAAGCAATAAACCATCGTCGTTACGCAAATAAGCCTGACGAACAGCCCAGTTCCACTCACGATTGACATAATTGTCTGGTGCATTGATACGGCGCAGTGTAAATGCACGATTAAAATGAATATCTCGGCGTAAACGATCGAGGTCGCTGGCGGTGGCTTGCGCATACGGCGGAATATTACTGTAGCGCTCACCCAAACGGTCTTTGGCAAGCAAATTGTGATAGTCATCGCCAGATTGCGCCAGCTTACGATAGATTTGCTGGGCTGTTGCCTTGGCATTTGAATCATTGCGCTGCTCAGAGGCGCGTGCAAGCCAGTATTGCCAGCGATCTTCTTGCTTTTGCGCCACCGACATACTATCAATCGCGCGAATCACACTTTCCCATGCCCCAAAACGAATTGCCTGTCGTGCGTAAATTTCGGCTTCTTCTGGGCTAAACGGGTAACCGTAACTCATGTCAAACAAGGTCAATACATCGCGGTTAAAGTTATTTTTCATCACCGTGGTGCCGCCAATATAGGCGACAGTGCGATAAAGATATTTCTGAACGTCTGCTGGCGTGCCTTCGGCGTTGCGTCGAACCGAAGCCAGCGCACCGTTTAGGTCAGTATCTGCCAAACGGCCTGTTGCATAAATGAGATAAGCATAATCGGCATCGTTGTTTTTAGGTGCCGACCATAAATAGTTCTGTGGTGCCGCCTGAATCTGATTGAGCTGCGCTAAAGATAAATTCACGCCAATGGTCTGTGCAGTACTGAGCGCCAACCCGGACTGACCCGCACGCAACTGCCCCCACAAACGCTGTTTTTTATCCTGAGTGGTCATCAGTGGACTTGAAAGCATCATACGCCCCAAACCGTTACATAAATCTGGCTGGGTATTTGTCGTGAGCCAAACATCTTTGTATTCGGCAAAAACCAGATCATCGCCCGCTTTGGCACGTACTTGTGCCAGCGCACAGCTTTCTGCACGATCGGGATTGGTCACATACGGCACCACACTTTGCGGACTAACATAGTCGCCAAGTTTGACTTTTTCTTCGACATAATCTGCAGAAAGCTTTTCTGCCATGGCAGACTGTGGATAGCGCTGGGCAAAAGCAACAATATTCGCGGGTGGTTGTAACACCAGATTGGTATTGAGTTTCCAGTACTCGGGGTAGTAACCCAAAACATCATTTTGCATGGACAGCTGATACTGCTCTAACAGTACGGTGTCGCCAGCACTGGCGGCACGGAGCGCATCGTTAAACTGTTCTTCGGCAGCAAAAACGGTAGAGCCTGACAACGTAGCCAAACTTCCGAGCATACTCAAGCGAATCAGCCGGCGATTTAGAAGCGTTGCAAGTAATGATTTGCTGTTTTTATTCCATGCCATAGATGCTTTTTTTCAAACCCCAACATTCGGTATGCAGTGCTAGTGTAATTATTCTTCATGCATCCTACTGTTGTGTTATGTAACCTTCTGATTCACCAAAATTAATCATGATTATATTTTAACTGGAAAATCAATACGTATTGTGCCCGATTTAATTTGCTATCTTTTGTGCAATTACTGCTACAATTGCGGCCTTTCAAAGTGCGTAGTTAAAATACGTGCGTTATCCCGTTTGTTTTAGGAGCCTACATGACGGTTCAAACCTTCATTCCAAATGGTGCCAAAGCTGCCTCAGAAAACACTGTTACCCAGCCAACGCACACCCCTGATGTTTCAATTAAAAAACTGTATATTGAAACTCAAGGGTGTCAGATGAATGAGTATGACAGTCACCGTATGGCAGATCTTCTCGGCGACTCTCACGGTTATGTGTTGACGCAAGATCCCAAAGAAGCCGACATTTTGCTAATGAACACCTGTTCGATTCGTGAAAAAGCGCAGGAAAAAGTATTTAGTGAATTGGGGCGCTGGCGCAAGCTAAAAGATAAAAATCCAGAGCTGATTATTGGCGTGGGTGGCTGCGTAGCCTCTCAAGAAGGCGACAATATTCAAAAACGCGCGCCATATGTCGATATGGTCTTTGGTCCACAAACCTTGCATCGTTTGCCACAGATGTTAGATCAGTATCAAGATCAGATTGAAAAACCTAAAAAAGACAAAATCAAGCTGGTGGATATTTCCTTTCCAGATATCGAGAAATTCGACTTTTTGCCTGAACCGCGAGTTGAGGGCTTTAAAGCATTTGTTTCGATTATGGAAGGCTGCTCAAAATACTGTTCGTTTTGTGTAGTGCCGTATACGCGTGGCGAAGAAGTGTCGCGCCCACTCGACGACGTTCTGGCTGAAATTGCGGGTCTGGCCGAAAAAGGCGTGCGTGAAATCTCGCTCCTTGGTCAAAATGTAAACGGTTATCGCGGCGAAACATTCGACGGCGGGATCTGCACCTTCCCTGAATTGTTACGACTCGTTTCAGAAATCCCGGGCATAGGTCGCTTGCGCTATACCACATCGCATCCACTTGAGTTTTCAGAAGATCTTATCCAGTGCTACCGTGATTTACCGCAAATGGTCTCGCACCTGCATTTACCTGTTCAAAGTGGTTCAAATGCAGTTTTACAAGCCATGAAACGCAACCACACCATTGATGTGTATATCGAGAAAATTGCCAAGCTACGTGCTGTTCGCCCCGATATGCATCTCTCTAGTGATTTTATCATTGGCTTTCCGGGTGAAACCGATGAGCACTTCGAAGAAACTTATCAGTTTATCAAAGACTTGGATTTTGATCATTCGTATAGTTTTGTTTACTCAAAACGCCCGGGAACACCGGCTGCCGAGCTTGAAGATACGACCTCTGAAGATGTGAAAAAAGAGCGATTGGCCAAGGTGCAACACTGGATCAAACAATCGAGTATCCGTAAGACCGATGCTATGAAAGGCACGATACAGCGGGTTTTAATTGAGAAAGTATCTGATAAAGATCCGAATCTTTTACTCGGCACAGCGGACAATACCCGTATGGTCACTTTTATTGGTGATGCAGCATGGGTGGGGCGTTTTGCAGAAATCGAGATTACCGAAATTAAAACTTTAAATTTAGTTTACGGTGAGCTCTTGAATCTTGAGCCTGACGTGGCGTAATGTAAGGGTACTAGAACAAAGGCTACAAAAAGGATAATTCTTTGACTGCAGCGATTCGACGTACCGTTAATTTTCCCGGCGTTTCAATGACCCGTTTAAAAAGCATGCTTGGTGCATACAACGGTCATTTGAAGCAGATTGAACAGCGTTTAGATGTACAAATTACTCATCGTGGTGACGCGTTCTACATCGATGGTGACATTGATGCAGTCGAGCGAGCTGAGTCCCTGCTCCAGCGTCTTTACGACGAATCTGAAATTTCCGATCAGATCAGTGCCGATATTTTGCACCTTATGATTCAAGGCAGCCAGACAGATCGAGAACTGATGGATGATGCAAATCAGGAACATACAGGTCTTGATAATGTCTGGTTACAGACCCCAAAAGGTCGTATCAATCCACGCGGAACCAATCAAAAACGTTATGTGCAGCGTATTTTACAAAGCGATATTTCGTTTGGGATCGGACCTGCGGGAACAGGTAAAACCTATCTTGCGGTAGCTGCGGCCGTCGATATGCTAGAACGCAATGAAATTCAGCGCATTCTACTGGTTCGACCTGCAGTTGAAGCAGGTGAAAAACTGGGTTTCTTGCCGGGTGATCTGGCACAGAAAATCGATCCGTACTTACGTCCCTTGTATGATGCGCTTTACGAAATGCTCGGTTTTGAAAAAGTGGCCAAGCTGATCGAACGTCAAGTCATTGAGGTGGCACCACTGGCGTATATGCGCGGTCGTACACTGAATCATTCCTTTGTTATTCTGGACGAAGCCCAGAATACCACACCAGAACAGATGAAAATGTTCCTGACCCGCTTAGGGTTTGGTTCACGCGCGGTCATCACTGGCGACATCACTCAGGTGGATTTGCCTCGCGGTCAGCAGTCGGGTCTGGCACACGCTTTACGCGTGCTGGAGCCGGTTAAAGAAATTCACATTACGCGTTTTCACTCGCGTGACGTGGTCCGTCATCAATTGGTTCAGAAGATTGTTGAGGCCTATGAAGGCTGGGATTCTGAACAAAATCGCTTAAGTTCTGAAGCACGCGCTGAACGTAAAGCGCGACAGGAAGCCTTAATGAGTGAACATGATGCCGCTGCGGATGCCCAGCATCAGGAAGCTTAAGTTATAGCTCTTGTAACGATTTTAACAACACACTTAAATCAGGGGATTGCCATGCTTTCCCCTATTTTTATGAAGGTAATATTTTGAAACTCAATCTTAGTTTGCAAGACGATGTGCAATCGCCCGATTTAATTTTGAAACGAGCTCCGCTTAAAAAAGCCATCGAAATGACATTGCGTCATGTCGATGTGCAGTCGGATTGTGAAATTGGGATTGCCTGTGTCGATCATGAGGAAAGTCATCGCCTCAACCTCGAGTATCGCGGTAAAGATAAATCCACTAATGTGCTGTCTTTTCCAAGTGACTTTCCAGAGGACATTTTACCGTTACTCGATGCGCGTCCACTGGGTGATCTGGTGATCTGTATTCCAGTGGTTTTGCAAGAAGCCATTGATCAAAAAAAAGCGGCCTATGATCATTTTATGCATATGCTGGTACATGGCACCTTGCATTTACTCGGCTATGATCATGAAATAAGTGAAGAAGATGCCGAGGAAATGGAGGCACTTGAAATTGAAATTTTGGCTAAACTCGGCTTGGCCAATCCGTATCTCGAACAAGATTAACTGTTCGCTGATCTGTTCCCCATTTTAATGACCGCAAATGCGGTCTTTTTGATGCTGTCTTGGCTGATTGCGTATCCGCTTATATTAATTTTTATTCCATTGGCCAAAAAATGTTGATAATGATTGTGCATACTCCTAAAGATTCACTCGATGGCTAGATCGAGAAACAACATCTCTTTTTTATGTGCAAAATCCTATTGAAACATTGAATGATCAAATAATCTTATATAAAGCAAATATATCTGAATTGTTAACTCGATCACAAAATATTGCATCGTAAGACGAAAAAAGTCGTTATCATAACACTTGTAATTTGTGCACAAATGTAATCAACTTTAAAGGGAATTGCGCACCCGCTCAATTTAAAAAAATTAGACTTCTCCTGAAACTGAAATGTGTGATTTGCGAATTTTCTGATTTGTAATTTCTGATCATTTCAATGTGTTCAACTTTATTTTGGAACGCTTTTATGCCAACAATTCTGTCATCGATTGCTAAACAGCTTCAGCGAGTCTATCGTAAAGCTGAAGACTTCATTGAAGAAGAACGTGAATTTCCACTCTCTCAGGTTTTTCTCAATGCAACGTTTAAACGCTATGTGACAGACAATGTTGAAATTCTTGAAGATCTGCATGCCGATTTATATAACGACTGGTTACGCCTGTATGCCACATTAAATGTGAAGGGCTTACATACTACACTTTCAGTCGACTTAAAACTCATTCAGATGGAGCTGAACAAAGAGCTGCAATTGATTGTTTTTGAACAAATTAGTGACACGCAAATCGTCACAGCCACCTACAAGAATATCTTTCAGAAATTTGCAGTGAAATCAGCGCTCTTTTTCTATCAAAAAGTCCTTAAAAAAGACCCACTGGGTGTAATTTTAGAAAAATTTGATGTGGTTAAAGTACGTGATGATTTGCTGTATCTGGATTTAAACCGCTGGTTAGGTAAAAATCGTAAAATTATTGAAACATTAGCCAAAGTACACGTGAATCATGCAGTATTACGCGATGCAGAACTGGTCATCATGGGCAATGTGAATTTGATGGCTCTCTTTAGCAAATCTGAAGATGAATATGACGAAATTGATGAAGAACTCGATATCGCCGAAACTGAAATCACGCCCATCAAACAAAAAGAAGATTAAATCGCCAACTTAGCACACCGTTTCATCCGCTTCTTTTACAGAACGTGATCGAATATTGGCATTTTCTTCATGATCTCGTGGCATCATCATGATTGGTTTTAATTGATTGTTCTCAGGTACAATCTTGTTTATTTTAAAAACGATAAGGATCTCTGTATGGCAAATCATGTAACGAAAACCTTAACTTTTGCAGCAGGACTTTCTAGTGCCCTGTTGTTTGCGGGGTTCTCTACACATACCCTCGCCATGAGTCCATTTCAGGCCAACTATCAATTTACCTACAACGGTAAAAACCTCGGTTCTGCAACACGAAGCTTGACTCAGCAAAGTGGTAACAACTGGACCTACAATTTCTCTGCAAAAGCAGGCGCCATTGCATCTGCAAGCGAAACCAGTAAATTTAACTGGTCAAACGGTAAAATTACCTCGCAGCAATTTAATCGTACCAGTAAAATTCTGGTGCATAGCAACACCATGAACATTAACTTTAATCCATCAAGTAAAATGATCAACACGCAAAAAGACGATAAAAAGCGTTCATTTGCATGGCAACAAGGTGTACTCGATGAACTCAATGCCGAATTGCAAATTCGTGAAGACTTGCAAGGCTCAGGCTTAAAATCGACCTATCCGATTGCAGATGCTAAAGGCATTGATACGCGTCGTTTTGTCAAACAGGGTACCGAATCGATCAAAACACCTTATGGTACCTATAACACCATTAAAGTGGTCATTCAGCATGATAAAGCGGAAAAAAGTACCATTTTCTGGTTGGCACCGAAGCTCGATTACTTACCTGTAAAAGTGAGCCATATCGATGGTAAAACCTCTTATGGGCTATTATTGACGAGCTATACCGGTAAAACCAACTAGTCGTTCAGTTGAATATTCTCTTTATAAAGACAAGCCATTTTTGACTAAGTGATCAACTTTTTTGTCGATTTTGGCTTGCATTTTTTCAGATGCTTTTTAAAATACGCTTTTGCTTGAAAAAGCATCCGTCCTAGAGGATTCTCCTGTGTACGCACTAGAACAGAAAATCTTAACTGAAGGCATCGTTCTATCTGATCAGGTGTTGAAAGTTGATGCGTTCTTAAATCACCAAATCGATCCTGTCCTTATGCAACAGATTGGTAAAGAGTTTGCTGCGCGATTTAAAGATACAGGGATCACCAAGATTGTTACGATTGAAGCATCAGGGATTGCCCCAGCCGTGATGGCGGGTCTTGAACTGTCAGTGCCTGTCATTTTTGCGCGTAAATATCAATCGTTGACACTCAAAGATGATCTTTATCGCTCGAAGGTATTTTCGTTTACCAAACAAGTTGAAAGCACCATTGCCATTTCAAACAAGCACATCAGTTCAACTGATAAAGTTCTGGTGATTGATGACTTTTTGGCCAATGGTCAAGCTGCTTTGGGTCTTATCGATTTGATCCATCAAGCCAGTGCTGAAATTATTGGTGTGGGTATTGTGATTGAAAAATCCTTCCAGCCAGGTCGTGATCTTTTGCTTGAGAAAGGGTATCGTGTTGAGTCTTTGGCACGTGTTGCCTCGCTCGAAAACGGCACTGTGACATTTGTGAAAGAATAAGACATTTACAACTGAGTTTTAATGTCAAAAAAAGCGCTTCGGCGCTTTTTTAATGTCTGAAACATTCGATTTGACCATTTACAAGCCTACTAAACTTTTATTATTTTAATTCGTTAGAATGCAATTACCGCCCTAGCTTTTACGCACGGCCAACAGGATCTAAAAATAGATGACCGAGACTTCTTCAAACGAACAAGATAGCCCAGTGGTCTGCCCCAAATGTGGCTCGACCGAAATTGAGCAACGCAATCATGAGCAGCAAATGATACAAAAAGCCAGCGGCGTATTATTAACTTCGGCTGGTGCAGCCGCAGGTACAGTCGGCGGTGCAGCCTCTGGTGCTTCAGTGGGCGCCGCAATCGGTACTGTGGCAGGACCACTCGGTGTCATTGTAGGCGGTACGATTGGTACGTTTGTTGGTGCTATTAGTGTCGGAATTACTGGCGGCTTTTTGGGCAATCGTTTTGGTAAAAAAGCCGGCGTTGTGATTGATAAAAATATTTTTCAAGATTATCGCTGCGAAAAGTGCGGCACGCGCTTTAACCGCATTTTATAACGTATATCCGTTCCCTGCTTGGTATGAAATCAGCCAAGTTAGGGAATTATATAGACCATACGCTGCAATCAATAATAGAACCATACCGCAAATCGCCAGTATCTTAGTACTCCATATCGAATCTGATAGACGCTTAAAGCCCAAATACACCAGCGATAACGTCAGAAAATCCAGCGCAATCCAGATCACCACCAATATACTCAGGCTAATATTCAGATCAGGGTGTAAACCAATAAACTGCGGGAAAAATGAGGAAAAGAAAATAATATCCTTAGGGTTGGATATTCCCGTTAAAAAACCGCGCTGGAATCCACCCTGAACGTTCGAGGTGGTGAGGTTTTGTGCTGGTTCAAGCCGGTAAGACTTTAAAATCTCAATACCCAAGTAGGCAATATAAAGACATCCTAATAATTTAATACCTTCAAACAAAATTGCGTTGACGGTAAATAGACCCTTAAGCATCAAAATAGAAACACCGATTAAAATGAGTGAGGCCAGATTGGTGCCTAATATTGTTTTTAACGCTGCCAGATATCCTTGCTTCAGGCCTGTACTGGCTACCAGTAACATGACGGGACCAGGCGTGGCAATCATGACCAGAATACTAAAGATATACAGTGCCAAAATAAAATAATTCATCGAAATACACCATGCTGCAATGCCCTAAGCACAGGGCCTGCAGTTTTTTTAGAATATCAAGTTGTAAAGGCTGTTAATGCTGTGTGAGTTTTTTGACCGTCGTTGCCAAACGTTTCCCCATCGCTTCACACAATGTTTTTTCATCTTGGCTGAGCGCTTGATCGTGACGTGGCCCACTGACATGGCTGGCACCATATGGCGTTCCGCCAGTTTTGGTGTTAGACAGCGCCGGAAGTGAATTGGGAAGCCCTAAAATCATCATGCCATGGTGGAACAGTGGATTGAGCATACTCAGCAAGGTACTTTCCTGACCGCCATGCATCGAACCAGATGCAGTAAATACACATGCAGGTTTATCGTGCAAGGCACCATTGAGCCACAAACTGGTGGTCTGGTCCCAAAAATATTTCATTTCACTGGCCATATTCCCAAAGCGTGTAGGTGAACCCACTGCCAGTCCTGAACAGCCGGCCAAATCATCGAGTGTGCAATAGACATCTCCTGTATCTGGCACCGCAGGTTCAAGCTCACTCACAGTCGTGGTCAGATTCGGGACGGTTCTAATTTTAGTGGCAATGCCCTGTGCTTCAATACCATTGGCAATCAAATGCGCCATTTGTTGTGTCGAGCCATATTTGCTGTAATACAAGACAAGTACATAAGGTTGCATAATTTTTAAAAACTTTGTTAAAAAGAAAACTATACGATATTTGTGCGCTTTTTTGGCTAAGCTTTAACACTGAAACTGAAGAAACATCATGATTATAAAATTGGGGCATCATTTTTATGCTAGATCTATTTAAAAAACTACCTTTTTATGAGAAAAAATGGTTCCAATTCATTTTATTTGTGTTGAAACGTTTTGAAGCCGACCGTTGTCGCGAACAAGCGGGCTCTCTCACCTATACCACCTTATTTGCGGTGGTTCCGATGCTGACCGTTTTTTTGGTGATCATCTCTTCCATCAAGGCACTCGAACCTGCCCGTCAGCAACTGCAACAGCTGATTTACAGTAATTTTTTGCCGAAAAGTACCATTGCATTTGACCGATTACTCAATTCATTCACTGAAAAATCCAGTAATTTGACTGTCATTGGGGTGTTATTTCTGTTTATTACCACAGTGATGATGCTCAGTACCATTGAAACGGCGTTTAACCGGATCTGGCGTGTTCAGGAAACCCGCACGGGCTTGATTGGCTTTATGCGCTATTGGACCATTATTTCACTTGGACCCATTATATTGGGTAGCGCCTTCGTGATTTCATCGACCGTTGCATCGATGAATATTCTGAGCAGTAATTTTGCTGGCTATGAACTCAATGGTGCCTTTATCTTGTGGCTCATTTCTTTCGGCTTGACCATCTTGGGCTTTTTTATTCTGTATTGGACGATTCCAAATCGAACGGTACCGATGTATTCAGCTATTATTGCCGCATGTTTTAGTGCCACTATTTTTGAGTTACTCAAACATATCTTCAGCTTTCTGATGTCCAATTTTACCAGCTACGAGTTGGTCTACGGTGCTTTTGCTGCCATTCCTATTTTTCTGCTCTGGATTTTCTTGTCTTGGAATATTGTGTTGCTCGGAGTAGAAGTCAGCTATGCGCTGACCGCATTTCATTCTGAAAAAATTCAAACACGCCATCCTGTGTTAATGCTGCTCGATGTACTTGAGCTGTTTTATAAGAAACAGAAAAAGGGCGAAAGTGTGACTGATCTTGAAGCATTGGATATTTTAGGGCGCGGCGAAATTGGTCGCTGGCCAAGTTATGTGCATTTGCTTGAACAGCAAAATCTGATTAAACGCACCGATAAGGATGAATACGTATTGGTGCGTAATTTGTCGCAAGTCGACTTCTGGACCTTCTTTACCGCACTGCCTTTTGCTTTGCCCTTGCGTCAGGATGTCGGCAACATTCATCCCGATGATGAATGGATGCAAAAAATTGGCCCTGCGCTGATTGATGCCGATGATTATCTGGCGGCAAAACTTTCGATGCCCTTGTCGACTCTATTTGAAAGCAAGTGATTCGGTCTTTAGAGGTCGTGATGATTATGGTTGTGCTGCATTTTTAAAGACTGAATTAAACTGGCAAAGTTGATGGCAGGCTGCGAATGTGTATTTTTACGATACGCCAATGCCAGACTAACCATTGGCTTTGGCGGTTGTATATCGAGATACTTAACGCCGGTAATACCCAATTGTTTGGTCGAATCGGGCACCAACGATACGCCTAGATTGGCCGCAACCAATGACACAATCGAGACAATCTGCGGTGCATTCTGACCAATTTTGGGTTCAAAACCATGGCTACGACAGGCATTGGTGATGGCATCGAAAAGGCCTGCACTGATTGACGGCGGTGATAATATAAAATTATCTTGCTTGAGTGCGTTGAGTTCAATCGAGGTTTGATGAGCGAGCGGATGTCCGCTGGGTAATACAGCCAGCATCGGTTCATGCATCAGCAATTGTAAACTGAGCCCAGCGGGAACATGTTCTGGAGGGCGCACCAAGGCAATATCTAATTGGTCTTCGAGCAGGCGATCCATCAGTACCAGTGAATTGGCTTCTTCCAGTTTAAGCCTGATTTTGGGGTAATGTTGTTGAAACAAGCGAATACTTTTGGGCAAAAGCAGATTGAGCATAGACGTGCCTGTAAAACCCAGCCGCAATTGTCCTGACTCACCATTGGCCACCTGCTGTGCCAACTGCATCGCATCATTCACTCGCTGCTGAATCGGCTGCACGCTCAGCAAAAATGCCTCGCCCGCAGGGGTGAGTTCTACGCCTTGAGCAGAGCGATAAAATAACTCGGTTCCAATTTCATCTTCTAGATTTTTAATTTGCATACTGAGCGGCGGTTGACTAATTCCGAGTCGAAGCGCTGCTTTGGTAAAACTTTTTTCTTCTGCGACCACGATGAAGTAGCGAATATGTCGAAGTTCCATATATAAAAGCTATGACGTTCCCTATTTTTATATATTAGACAAATATACAGTAGATTGCTAATCTTTGTTGTGTTGGCAGCTAGGCAAGCACTGCCAACAAACCCCCTCTCTTTTAAAAAATCAATTTCAGGTTATGTTATGTCGATTCGTTCCACTGTTAACGAGTCCGGGACGGCTATTGCCTCAAATCAGACCTCTACAGATCAATCTCATCAAGAATCTGCTTCAAATTTTATCAGGCGTGGTACGACTGCTTATCGTAAAGCGGGTTTTGCATTGTTTTTGTTAGGCTTTGCCAGTTTTTCAATGATTTATTGCGTTCAGCCCCTATTGCCTGAATTTACGCATACCTTTCACATCAGCCCCGGTACCAGTGCACTGGCTTTATCTCTGACCACCGGGTTTTTGGCCTTTTCCATTGTGCTTTCCAGCGCATTTTCTCAAGCCTTGGGTCGTAAAGGTTTGATGTTTATCTCGATGGCTCTGGCCGCAATACTGAATGTGATTGCGGGCTGGGTTCCCGACTGGCACTTGCTGTTAGTCGCCAGAGCCGTGCAGGGTTTTGTGATCGGCGGTGTGCCTGCGGTGGCGATGGCATGTATTGCAGAAGAAATCCATCCGGCCGATTTGGGTAAAACCATGGGATTGTACATTGCGGGTACTGCCTTTGGCGGCATGATGGGTCGTGTTGGAATGGGTTTGCTGACCGAAATATTTTCATGGCGCTCTGCTCTGGGCGTACTTGGGGTGATCTGTTTATGTTGCGCAATCGGTTTTTTATGGCTATTGCCCACTTCACAAAACTTTATTGCACGTAAAGGCATGCAATTGCGTTTTCATCTTTCAGCATGGAAAAATCATCTTCAAAATCCACGCTTACTTCGCATTTACTGGATTGGTTTTCTCATCACCAGTATTTTTGTGACCTTGTTTAACTATGTGTCTTTTCGTCTTGCGGCGGCCCCGTACCTTTTAAGTCAGACTCAAATTAGCTTGATCTTTTTATCGTATAGTCTGGGCATGGTATCGTCGTCGTGGGCGGGCGCCATGGTCGATCGACTTGGTCGTAAAATTGCACTTTTGGTCGGTTTTTCTGCCATTGTAATCGGTACACTGATGACGCTTGCCCATGGATTATTTGTGATTATTTTGGGGATTGCCGCAATCACAACAGGTTATTTTATTGCACACTCCATTGCGAGCAGTAATGTAGGATTAGAAGCCAAGACAGCCAAAGGCCATGCGACCGCATTGTATTTGCTTTTTTACTACTTAGGATCGAGTATTGTGGGTTCTGCTGGCGGCTGGTTTTGGCAATATGGCGGCTGGCATGCAGTGGTGTATCTAACGCTGGCGCTGGCTTTTATCGCAATTGTGATTGTACTCACAGCATCACAACCGATTACATCTAAACGTATTTAAAGCAATGCCTTGCTGTATTGTGAACACAACAAGGCAGCACATGATTTTAAAAGTTGGCGTGTACAAAGGTTTCCCAAACAAAAGCTTGGGTTTTGCCGTTTAAGGTCATTTTTAAACGGTCGCCTGGTGTTAATGCACCTACACCTGCGGGGGTTCCTGTCATGACCACATCACCTGCCTCAAGCGTGAATGCCTGGCTCATATCACATAGATATTCCCCAATACTACGTAACAACAGCGCAGTATCACCCGATTGACGAAGCTGATCGTTGATATGGAAACTGTACGTGACATGTGCCCAATCTTGAACCTCGCTGACATCTACCCAATCCGCAAGTACACAAGCACCATCAAAAGCTTTTGCGCGCTCCCACGGCTGTCCCTTGTTTTTTAACTCGGTTTGCAACTCACGTAGGGTCAGGTCGAGCCCGATGGTTACCGCACCAATTGCCTCAAGTGCTTTGGCTGGGTCTGTTTCCTGACGTAAAGTACGGTCCAACCTTAAAGTTAGCTCACATTCATAATGACATTCGCCCTCTGCCGTATTCCATTGAATACCTTGCGACAGACCAATCAAACTGCTCGGTGGCTTAATAAACAAAACTGGACGATCTGGAATCGCATTTCCCAATTCTTTTGCATGTTCGGCGTAGCTTCGTCCAACACAAATAATTTTAGATGGCCGTGCTGTCATTTTTGTCTTCCTTCTAGGCAGGTAAAATCTTTAGGTTTTATCGTTTAAATGCATGTTCAAACGTGTTTTTTTCTGCGGTATTTGCTAGAACGCGTTTTGGCACAATCACCACAGTTCGATTTTTCAGCTCAATCATATAGGTCAGTTTTCCAGTTGCAAAATGGGCCACATCACTATACGCAAACTGCTGCTTACGCCCTGTGGCATACAGCTCGATCCGGTCTTGATATAAATCAATTCCCTGTTCGCTTTTACCAAATTGATATTTTACAAATTGACGTTTAAACATCATCGGCAAAAACCAGTAGCGCATAATGATTTGCAAAATCAGGAAAAATACACCCAAGCCAACGTAGTAGCGCCCTACGCCATCCAAGCCTAAATAAATCCCCCATGCAATAATTGCGATACTAATCACTGGGGTAATAAAACGTGTAAAAAGCTTTTTACCGAAAGTTGCAAGGGTAAAACCATCTTGCGACTCTTCTAAATTCAAGTGATAACGTAAAGAAACGGTAGGTTTAAGTTCTGACATAGTGGGTTCAACATACGCGATGAATTACGTTCAAAATACTACACCAGTTCACGCATTTTCTTTAACATTACCTGTATTTGATTGAAGATTTACATTCGATTATTGGTTAGCTGTCATGTAAATTTATATTTGTATCGAGCTTATAGACGATAGAACTGGATGTACCAGGAAAGGAAATTCAACGAATAGGTCTGCCCATAAATTTCAGGCACAAAAAAACCGCAATTAAGCGGTTAATTCTTCAAGTGGTGCGCTCAGAGAGATTCGAACTCCCGACCCCTTAGTTCGTAGCCAAGTGCTCTATCCAGCTGAGCTATGAGCGCGTACTTGATGGAGCGCATTATACGTGTTTTTTAGTTTTTGATAAGTAGTTTTTTCACAAAATAGAGTCAACCGTTCAGTTCTTAAACGAATAAGCTCATCTTGATACTTATTAATGCTTTTTTATAGCAACTTTAGCATTTTCAGCCTATGTACCGTTATCGCTCAAACGCTGATACCCTTGACTCAATCTCTGCTGTATAAACTTTGTCATAAATTCTTACAAAAGCAGAATATATTCATTTTCAATGCATTAACAAAATAAAGTGAGAACTTGAATAAGCTTAGTACTAAAAAATTAATCAAGTAAAAGCATTCAAGATAATAAAATTGACCTTACTGCCAAAAATACAATAAATATTTCACCGCCGTAAAAGAAAAATTACATTATAGAAATAGGATTAAATCACTTAAATTTATCAATTTTTATTCAAAAGAACTTTAATCCATCGGTTAAATTTTTCTCAGACTCTTTTTTAAAATTGGCTCAGGTGCCGCTTTTTCTTAATTTTAAGATTTTGTTGACTGTTTTTTATACATAGCCAATACTGAGTCATGGTTAACAAATAGACCGATACATCATTCGCAATAAAGACACAAAACAAGATTAAATTTACAGTTAACCAAAAAATGTATAAGAATTGCACAAATAGGAATGCACACTCATGTTTCTTAAAGCTCTCGTTTCATCTATTTCAAAAATTACTCACGACCTGGGTAATGCTGTTACCAGTCAATCAAGTGCGTCATCGGAAGGTTCGCTGAATCTTTCTTTGTCTTTATCGACCACAGTAACTGCGGTTGCGAGCAGTATTTCCACACTACCAACCACCATTAGCTCCGTGGTAACAAGTTTAACTACAGCACCAACCAGCGTGGTCAGCGATTTATTGGGTACAGTTACTGGTGGCACATCAGGAAATCCATTCGAAACTGTCACCAATTTATTAGGCGGCCTTGCAGGTGGAAGTTCAGGGAATCCTCTCGGTACTCTTACAGGTGCATTGAGTAGCGTGACCGCACCATTGCAAACCGGAATCGATGCACTTCAAGGCGTGGAGTCATTGAAAACCGATATTATTACCTCCACGATTGACACCCTAGCCAGCTCTGGTATCAATATTTTGCCTCAGGCTGCCGAGCAGATCTCAGCATTGGCTGGCTTGGGTAAACTGACTTTTGAAACCTCTGAAAGCACAGTCAATGGTGTTTTGGATGCCGTTTCGGGTGTGCTCGACCTCAACCCAACTGCAGTCAGTGATGCGTTAACAGGGGTTGCGGCGACATTGGTCGACAGTGGCACAAGTGCCACGGAGATTTTATCCGGCCTCGCAGGTGGACTCGATAGTAATCCACTTGAGTCTGTGACCGATTTATTGGGCGGACTCACTGGCGGTACATCAGGTAATCCACTAGAAGCTGTCACGGATTTATTGGGTGGACTCACTGGCGGTGCATCAGGCAACCCGCTAGAAGCTGTCACGGATTTATTGGGCGGACTCACTGGCGGTGCATCAGGTAATCCACTAGAAGCTGTCACGGATTTATTGGGCGGTATTACGGGTGGAACATCCAGCGATCCATTAAGTACCTTAACAGGTGCATTAAGTAGTGTAACCGCACCATTGCAAACTGG
The DNA here is from genome assembly GCF_018139125.1 of Acinetobacter soli. NCBI lineage: Bacteria > Pseudomonadati > Pseudomonadota > Gammaproteobacteria > Moraxellales > Moraxellaceae > Acinetobacter > Acinetobacter soli. The sequence continues at coordinate 3,049,942 of NZ_CP073241.1, read as the reverse complement.
AATCGATGCACTTCAAGGGCTAGAATCACTCAAAACCGATATCATTACCTCCACGATCGATACTTTAGAAAGTTCTGGTATTCATATTTTGCCTCAAGCTGCTGACCAAATTTCAGCATTGGCGGATTTGGGTACTTTAACTTTTGAAACTTCTGAAGCGACCGTCAATGGTGTTTTGGATGCTGTTTCTGGTGCACTCGACCTGAATCCAACAGCAGTCAGTGATGCATTAACAGGGGTTGCGGCGACACTGGTCAATAGTGGCACGAGTGCAACAGGGATTTTATCTGGCCTCGCAGGTGGAATCGACAGCAATCCGCTTGAGTCTGTGACCGATCTCTTAGGTGGACTCACTGGCGGTACATCAGGTAATCCACTTGAAGCCGTGACGGATTTATTGGGCGGTCTTGCGGGTGCAGGTAGTGTCGGCTCATTTGATACATTAACCGATGTGCTGGGCAGTGTAAGTGATGCTGTCCATGGATTAATTGATGTGGGTGAAACCTTGGTAGTCAGTACTGCCGAAGTAACAGCGGATACTGCACATGCACTTGTTGATATTGTCGATGTCGCCGCAGACAGTACTCTCGATGTGGTCGAGACACTCTTAAACAGTCTCGAAAGCATTTCAACTTCTGCGACAGGTTCAAGTGCTTCCCTTGGTGGCCTAACAGATCTATTAGGCGGTGTGACCTCATCGCTTGGTTCAGTCACCAGTACAAGTCAAGGCTTGGGCAGCGTAACCAATTTGCTCGATCAGCTCTTTGATCAAAACTTAAGCGTGGTTTAAACCCATTTAAACCTTGAACAACCCAGCCGCCTGCTTGATGTAGGCGGTTTTTTTATGGCGTATAAGTAACACGTCATATAGCCAAATTTCAGGCACAAAAAAACCGCAATTAAGCGGTTAATTCTTCAAGTTGGTGCGCTCAGAGAGATTCGAACTCCCGACCCCTTAGTTCGTAGCCAAGTGCTCTATCCAGCTGAGCTATGAGCGCATTACTTGTATGCCTTTCGGCGTTCGTTACTTTTGCAATATTTTACTTGGTGCGCTCAGAGAGATTCGAACTCCCGACCCCTTAGTTCGTAGCCAAGTGCTCTATCCAGCTGAGCTATGAGCGCATTAAGTAAAGTGGCGGTGAGAGAGGGATTCGAACCCTCGGTACAGTTACCCGTACGCATCCTTAGCAGGGATGTGGTTTAAGCCACTCACCCATCTCACCGTAACGAGCCGCCATAATACAAACTAAAGCCCATGACTGCAAGTCATCACCTCTAATTTTTCTTAGTTTTTTATCCAATCATCTATTTTTTAAACAAAAACCACATTAATTTGAGTATTTTCATGCACTGGGCTTGCTACTATAGCGATAAGCACGAATGTATTCGGCCCAAACAGGCATCACACAATCTTGCAATCCATTACGTGCAGTATGTAATGCGATGACGTATGCTAAACTTATCTTCTGTTATGAAGTCAAACGAAATTATGAAAAACTGGATCGATCCTGAAGCAAAAGCGGAAGCTGAACGTTACGATAATCCTATTCCTAGCCGAACCCTTATTCTTAGCACATTAGAACAATTGAATACGCCGCAGTCTCATGCCGAGCTGGTCGAGCATTTTGATATTTTTGATCAAAAAAGTATTGATGCCTTGAGCCATCGTCTGATTGCCATGGTGCGTGATGGTCAGCTGGCAAAAGATGGTTTCAGATTCCAGCTCATTGGTGAGCAACCTACGTTTGATGCCACCGTATATATCAATGCCAAAGGTTTAGGTTCGGCGCATATCGACGGACAAACCGATTTACTCTTGCCTGAACGTGAACTCCGTTTGGTTTTCAATGGTGATCGCGTGAGTGTGCGTCAAAGCTCTGTCGATCGTAAAGGCAAAGCATGGGGCTTTATCACAGAAGTATTGCAGCGCCGTGTGAAACAGGTGATTGGTAAATTAAATGTCCATGATGGCGAGTATTTTTTACAGCCAAGTGCTCCAAATGCCCATCAGCCTATTCCGCTTGAAAAAGAATTGGTCGAGCACGCCAAGGTCAATGTTGGCGATCATCTACGTATTGCAATTGATGATTATCCAACACGTGAAGAGTTTGCAACTGGGCATATTGTGCAGTCGATGTCGGATAAAGCCGATACTGAAATTATCATTCCGCAAACGATTTTAGAATTTGGTCTGCCGTATGAGTTTCCAGATGAAGTGATTCAGGAAGCTGAGAGTTTTAAAGAACCCTCGAAAAAAGATATTGAAGGTCGAATCGATTTACGCGATCTGCCGCTGGTTACCATTGACGGCGAAGACGCACGCGACTTTGATGATGCCGTTTATGCCGAAAAACGCGCAGGTGGCGGCTACCGTGTCGTGGTTGCAATTGCCGATGTAAGCCATTATGTGCGTGTTGGAAAACCGCTTGATGATGAGGCACAAGAACGCGGTACATCGGTCTATTTTCCGCATTTTGTATTGCCGATGCTGCCAGAGGCACTCTCGAACGGTTTATGTTCGCTCAATCCGCATGTCGATCGTCTGTGTATGGTTTGTGATCTCAAGCTATCGCGTGCAGGACGCGTCATGAGCTATGAGTTTTATCCATCCGTCATGCATTCAAAAGCGCGTCTCACCTATACCCAAGTGGCGCGGTATTTTGAGGGACAAACCGATGCGATTCCAAATGACAAAAGTGTGCAAAAATCACTAAATACACTGTTTCAGCTCTATCAAACTTTAAAAGACTTGCGTGCCAAACGCCATGCGATGGAGTTTGAAACGGTTGAAACCTACATGACCTTTGATGCTCTAGGTGGTATTAACGAAATTTTGCCACGTACCCGTAACGATGCACATAAACTGATTGAAGAATGCATGTTGCTTGCCAACGTCGCAGCCGCTGAATACGCCTTGGCCAATGATATTCCGATGCTTTATCGTGTACATGAGCCACCTGAGTTCTCTCGCATTCAAAAGGTTAAAGATTTTGTTAAATTACTCGGCCTTCCGTTTCCAGACCAGCCAACACAGGCCGATTACCAGCGCGTGATTGAAGCCACTAAAGACCGAATTGATGCGCCAAGTATTCATTCTGTGTTGCTGCGCTCTATGATGCAGGCGTACTACGGTGCAAAAAATGCGGGACACTTTGGTTTGGCTTATGAGGCCTATACGCATTTCACCTCACCGATTCGTCGTTATCCGGATTTATTGTTACATCGTGCACTCAAAGCACATTTACAGCATAAACCATCTCCACTTTCGGGTGCCGCGCTCGATGAAGCTGGTGAGCATTTCTCACGTACCGAGCGTCGTGCAGATGAAGCATCACGTAGTGTAACCACATGGCTCAAATGTCATTATATGCAGCAACATTTGGGTGAAGAGTTTATTGGTAATATTAGCGCGGTTACCGAGTTTGGGCTGTTTGTTACCTTAAAAGATTTATATGTCGATGGTATGATTCATGTGAGCCAATTAGGCGATGACTTCTTTATCTATGATCAAGCCAGTCAGAGCCTTGTGGGGCAAAATCGTGGGCAAATCTTTGGTTTGGGCGACGAAGTCAAAATCAAGGTCGCAGGCGTGAATCTTGATGAACGTAAAATCGATTTCGAACTGACGCAGCAAATCACGCATGCCGGCCGTATCATTCGTAGCCGTGCCCCGCGCACTACAAAAGCTCAAGCCACTGAACAGGTGTTTCATGGTGCGTCGGATACACAGCCACGTGAACAGCAACGCTCCGAGAAAAAAGACAAAAGCAAGCCAAGCTCTTATACCAAAAAGACGGGCAAGAAAAAAACCTCGTCCAAAACCGCAGTGAAAGCGGAAAAGGACAAGAAAAAGTCTAAAGTCAAAAAGAAAAAGTCCAATGCCAAACCTAAAAGTGATTAATCTAATTGCAGATTAATTTTAGGTCTATGGCAACGATGGCCTAGCATTCATTGACATGCTAGGCCGTCAAAATAAGGTAAAGATTATTTTAATCCAGCAAAAAAGAAATAAAGCATCCTTGATTTCCAGCGCTCGAAGCCTTACATCTATAAGTAAGTTCACTCGATACGGCGAAGACAATGCAATTAGAAAAAGCACATTTACCTGTTCCTCAATTTGACCAGATTCAACTGGACACCCTCAAACAAGATATCGAAAAAAATATTCAGGCAGGTCAACGCTTTCTCGATCAATTAGATACGCCACCTTCAGACTTTGCCGCACAACATGCGCTGGTACAACAGCTTGATCAGCTCGAAAATGCCATGAGCGAATCTTGGGGCGTGTTATCACACTTAAATGCCGTGATGAACAATGCTCAGACGCGTGAAGTCTATCAGGCGCTTTTACCGAGCTTGAGTGAATATTATACGCAGTTGGGTCAACACACAGCGCTGTATCAAAGCTATCAACAGCTTCATGACAGCAGTCAATTTTCAAGTTTAAGTGCTGCCGAACAAAGCGCGATTCGGTTGGCCTTACGAGACTTTAAACTTTCAGGTGTCGCATTAGAAGGTGCCAACAAAGCACGTTATGCAGAAATTTCGGCGCGCCTGTCGCAATTGTCTTCAGACTTTTCCAATCATGTTTTGGATGCCACACAAGCGTATTTCAAACCGCTGTCTGAAGAGGAACTTATAGGTTTACCGCAAAGTAGTATCGAATTGCTCAAACAATACGGTCAACAGCGTGAACTAAATCAGCCCGTGGCGACGCTAGATTTTCCGGCCTATCTGGCCATCATGACCTATGCCGAAAATCGTGAGTTACGTGAAACGCTCTATAAAGCTTACACGACACGCGCCTCGGATCAGGCCGATCATCCAGAGTACGATAATACTGCGGTAATGGAAGAGATTTTGGCACTGCGCCAAGAAATGGCTCAGCTCTTGGGCTTTGAAAATTTTGCCGCTTACTCATTGGCCAGTAAAATGGCACCTGATGTAGACACTGTACATGATTTTCTGGTTGATCTAGCGGCGCATGCACGCACACCTGCGCTAAAAGAAGTTGAGGAACTGACTGCAATTGCACGTCAAGACGGACTCGATCAGCTACAACCGTGGGACAGCGGCTATTACTCGGAAAAACTGAAACAGCAGCAGTTTAATTTGTCGCAAGAAGCACTCAAACCTTACTTCCCTGCACCTAAAATCATTCAAGGTCTGTTTCAGATTGTGCAGCGTTTATACGGTGTCGATATTGTAGAACGTGAAGCGCCGGTCTGGCATCCGGATGTGCGTTATTACGAACTTGAAGACCAAGGTCAAGTGCTGGCAGGTTTTTATTTCGACCTCTACGCGCGCAGCGGCAAACGTGGTGGCGCATGGATGAGTGGTTTCCGCTCACGTATGCAAAGCGCACAAGGCTTACAAAAGCCAATCTGCTATATGGTGTGTAATTTTACGCCGCCAGTTGGCAAACAGCCTGCCCTGCTCACACATGATGAAGTCAATACGCTGTTTCATGAGTTTGGTCACGGCCTACACCACATGCTGACCGAAGTCGACAATATTTCAGTTGCAGGCACGCATGGGGTGGCATGGGATGCCGTCGAGCTGCCAAGCCAGTTTATGGAGTTTTGGACATGGGATCAGCAAAGCCTTAATCTGCTCAGTGAACATATCGAAACCAAAGCCCAGTTACCAGAAGCGTTACTCAATGCCTTGCTCAGCGCACGCTTTTTCCAGTCTGGCATGCAAACCTTACGTCAAATCGAATTTGCGCTCTTTGACTTAACGATTCACCGCAAGACACCTGCATTAACCAGCAGTCAGATTCAAGCCGAGCTGGATCAGATTCGCCGTGAATTTGCCGTTCTGCCAACTGCTGCTTACAATCGTTTCCAGCACAGTTTTAGCCATATTTTTGCTGGCGGTTATGCAGCGGGTTATTATTCCTATAAATGGGCAGAAGTGCTGGCCAGCGACGCATTTGACCGCTTTGAGCAAGAAGGAATTTTCAATACACAAACTGGTGCAGAGTTCCGTAAGGCCATATTGGCCGTTGGTGGCAAGGACACCGCACTGGATGCATTCGTAAATTTCCGTGGCCGTGAACCCAAAATTGATGCGCTATTGCGTCACCAAGGTTGGACGAACGACCCTCAAACGGCTTAAACTTATCCATCCAGATCAAGCAAGGTGAGTAAATCATGAAACGTCGATTCATTGCAGGTGCAAAATGCCCCAAATGTGGCGCAATGGACCGCGTGGTCATGTTAACCACAGATGAGCATGAATGGATCGAGTGTATCGAATGCGATTACACCGAAAATCGTCCTACTCATGTGGAGGAGCCGGAACAACCGGCTGCGCCAGATGAAGTGGGCGTGATTCAGTTCAAGCCACGAACTAAGTCTTAAATCAATAAAAAAGCACCCGAAGGTGCTTTTTTATTGGACTTATGAATACCAGCCAAACATTTTAAATAGATACGGCGCAAAGGTTACAATCATTAAGGCGGGGAACAACACCATAATCGGAAGCAACCAGCGTTCATAACGATAATAAAAACTGGTGTATTTTTCTTTGGCTTCCTTATCGGCTGCCGAGACTTCTTCATCTCCCACCGACAGCCGCGTCAGTAAGTGATTCAGTGCCACTGGAGGCGTCACATAGCCCAGCTCGAAAGCCACCAAAACGATCATCCAGAAATGAATAGGATGAATCCCATTTTCGTAGGCCACAGGTGCAATGGTCGCTGCCACCAAAATCACTGCACCAAATGGATCGGTACACATACCAATCAGCGCAAGCAACATGGCAATAAAGAACAATGAAATGGTAATACTGCCCAAGTGAGTCGGTAAATACTCGACAATCTCGGTACGTTCAATCAATCCACCAACACTTGCAGACAGTGCCATCAGAATAATTAAGGCGCCAATGTGTCCTACTGTTTCAGCAGTTGCGAAATGCATTGATCTGGCAAATCCACGGCGATACTGACTGCTTTGCGCACCATGTTCACGCAGAAAAGGCGAGTTCTTTTCATGCTCCTTAATTAAAGATTCATGCTCAGCCAATACAGGCACAGATTTTGGCTCTTTACGGGTTTTATCAAACAAAATAATCGCGATCAGGATCAATGGTAGAATCACTGGTGCGGTAAATTCGTTCATGCCGGTATCGAGTGCATATTTATAAAATGCCAGTACCACAATCGTAATCACAATATATGGAATAACCGGAATACAAGCACGCAGCATATTCGGCAATGCTACACGTGGCGAATTCACGCGGAATTTTGTATCGGCCAGTAATAATGATACGCCTAAAAAGATAAATGCAGTCAACCAGAAAACATAAAAGCCATGATCGAATAATTCATCTGAGGTGACATGACGGCTATCCAGCATGGCAATTAAAACCACCAGCAAACATGGTCGAACCACCACCCCGAGTGAGCCAGACATTGCCGATACAGCTAGCGCATATTGACGGCGTGCACCCGAATTCCAGACTTCTTTGTAAATAATTGCCCCTGCTGCAATTACGAAAATACCAGAAGCTCCGGTATAGGCGGTTGGAATCGCAGCAGCCAGCAAAATTAGCCATGTTAGGGTTTCAGGTGCCAGATTCCACGGGCGTAAAATATCCAGAAACAGATCCATCACTCGGGTTTGGGTCAGTAGCATCCCCGCCCAGATAAACAGCGCCAGATTGAGGAAAATCCCGGAAAACTCGACCAGAATTCCCAAGTAAATCCCTTGCCCCATCGGGTAATCCATAAAGAAGGTAAAGGCCAGACCCGTCAAAATCGACATATAGGCATACAGCGGTACACTGAGCAAGGCAAGGCCGATATTCCCTCCAGGTTGCGCCTGTTTAGGAATACGAAACAATTGAAATACGCTGATCAATGTCAAAATACCAAATAAGCCAATCCATAGCCACGACACCACCAATGCTTCATGGGTAATGGCCACACCGGACTGGATTAAAGAATGATACTGACTGATAGTCGATAGCGTCAGCAAAGCATTCCCGATGACCATTGCAATCGAGTACACCACAAAATCAATTTTTGATTTTGGGCTACGCAAACCAATATGATGAATTTTTAAACTGGCTGTAATCGCGGCAAAAAACACCATGATCAAAAGGAAAATCGTACGATTATCCACGCCAAATTTAAATATCCCAAAAAATCCTGTTTCAAGTGCGCGATAAGTCCGTAAGCTTGGGTGCTTGTCCAAATGCGCGATTGCCTTGTCATAAAACTGATATTTTTCTTCACACAACTGCTGTGCCGCCAGAAGTGATGCGCGAACGTCCTGTTCAGATGCTGCACCAAAGAAGTCGGCAAACTCATCATTTTTATTGGCTTTCATCTGCGCCTGAACTTGCGCATCAATATTGGGATGTCGATCGCAACTCGGCTTTTGTGGTTCAGCACGTAAAAATGAATATTGCATTCCAGTAGCCGGATCGCCATAGAGCCGCTCACCCATACGCAATAGCTGCCCATGAATCATTTCTCCTGTCCCGACAATCAAGGTCAGTAACAGCAAAATAAGGATGGCAAATGTCGAAATCCATTCATTCCAGATATAACCCAGCAGACCTAGGCCAGACCTTTGTTGTTGATTTTCTTGCATATCTATTCCACTTTATTTTGATTGTCAGGTTTATCTACCGATAAACATGCGTTCCTTGGCAGTAGGTATCCGCCCATCCGCCGTACGTTATATTTGTTTAAATTTGCAACATTCCGTTCAAGATAAGAATGACTCAAATGATTTTTTTAAAGGCGTTTTGTGTCAACTCTTTGCTAATTTAAATTGAGTATAGAGTAAATAAAGTCCGCCTGCGGCAGCGCCAGCAATTGCTCCAAGCAAATGTGATTCAATCAAAACAGGACTGCCAATCAATTGGGCCGTACCCGTTTGTCCAAATGTATTTTCCCAGATCACCTTGAGCACAATCAGCGCCAACACCAATGCGGCAAATTTTCGCTCCTTGCGATAACGTAACGACACCAATGCCACGGCCACATAGAGCCCATGCAGTACACCCGAAAAACCGGCATAGGCCTCGATATAGGGCATAAGATAATAAAATCCGAGGCTAATACAGGGTGAAATCGTCACAATCAAGATGAGCAACTGTCGATTCTTAACATGTGGAAAAATAAAGGGTAAACACACAAATGCCAGCAGATTTAAAATGAAATGAATCCAACCGACATGTACCCAATGCGCAGTCCAGAATCGCCAGAAGTCGTTGGGTAAACTATCACGCCAATAAATAAAGACATCGGAAAAAACCTGCAAGCTTGCAGACAACGAGGCACACACCGCAACAAAAATGAATCTGGACATCCAAAATTGATGTTTGTTCATGTGACCTCCTTTACCGCCCTCATGCATACTTGTGAGATCTGCCGTCAGTCAAATCGCCGACAGATCATTAGAGGCATTGGCTTATTTCGACGACACTGCTTTCGGCGTTGCCGCAGGTTGACTGGCAGCAGCTGCACCATCGGCATTAAAAAGATCTTCCAAGTCAGATGATCCTTTACTTTGCTCATCCCAGAACGTACTCATACCACCGTCATCGGTACGAATACCTGTATGTTCGGTCCAGTAACGATCCGAAATATTTTGGACCATAACACCTGCCATCGCATCGATCAGTTTGAAATCTGGATTCACCGGTTTATCTTCGGCACGCGAGGCATCATAAGTTTTTAAAGCATCTCGAATCTTGCTGTCATCACCGCTGGCCTGTGCTGCAACCGCATACAGGGCATGCGATAAACGCACTCCTTTTTGCTCACCGATCTGTGCAGATTGTTTGAGTGTGGTATAAGGATCTGGTTTGCCATCTCCCGCCCCTGGCAATAACGTCCAGATTACGGCTCGGGTTGCATTTGGTGCGCCCCAAAACTTGGTATTGTCCAAACAAGTCATGCTGCGCTCTACAATACCTGCGATATCTTTGGGTACATTTACCGATCCACCCGAGTTGATGTCATTGGTAATGGCTTGCAAGCCACTCACCAAACCTAATAAGTAGATGGTCTGATCTAGATCGTTACGCATGGTTGGGCATGATTCGCCAAGATGATAGTGGTACTTGCTCTCCCAGCGCTTTGCAAACAGTTGATATCCTGAATATTGTCTTTCTGCTGCCACGGCAGCCCAGCGTTTTTGTTCGATCCGGGCATCTTGAGCCTCAGAGACCTGACCTGCTTTGGATGCACGTAAATAGCGAAGTTCTTGCTCTAATGCCTGACGCTCTGCACACATGCCTGAAGCGGCATAAAGGAGCACTGCCATGCGAGTTGGATCTGCCCCCATGTCTTTGGTCGACATCACTACGGGCGTTAAGCTATTGCCAGCATTACAAACCATATCGACATCATCCATCTTTAATATGGGTGGTACGATATGTTTTTCACCGAACTTCAAGGCGACGTTCGCACCCGATTTGATAAAATATGAACATCCAGAGAGTACAGATGTTGCAACAACCACTGCGGTCAGTCCTCGACCCAGTTTAAGCAGATTCGACATATCTCATTCCTCGAGGTAATTTTATTGTTTTGCTTTTGCCGTACATTAGCAGATGGATGATCCGTTTCAAAGCGTCAAAGGCGATGCTGCATTTCTATACTTTGACATATCTAAAGTAGAATGAATTGGCATTTTGACAAAAAATATATAAATTTTGGGCAAAAAAAAGTAGCATTGCGACGGTTCAGCACATGCTACTTATAAACTGGACAAATCCAGAATGAGACTATCGGTGTTGTAAATAATCCTTGATTACGGTTCCCACGCGTCCTACGATCACCGCCAGAACAAAGGCAATGACTGGAAACAACCATGCTGGAATATCGATCATTTCGACCTCCTTCACATTGAGCGTTGGTAAGGCTACTTTAGCGAATCGGTTTAAGAAGATTGAAGAATATTGTCTAACAATTCACACTTTTTAAGTTTTTTATGTAAGATGACCGAACAATTTTATTTTAAATTATCTTATTTATATGATTTATATCAAAAAAATTATAAGTCGCTACGTAAGATTGTTAAACAATTAACCTAACTTTGCCAGACGTTTCAGACGCTTCCAGTCTTGCTGTATCACCTGATCTCGCCAGATCACCATGGAGGCGCGAGAGGGAACTGTGCGTAAGATCATATACAACTCATGATCAATCACGCGCTCTAGCACAATTGAATAAGGCTGTGCTGAATCTGAAGCGTGGCAAGACCATAACTGCTGATCAAGTTGCCCTACCGCCATTACTCTGGGTCGACGTAAAAACATCGTAAAGCTGATTAGCATAAGGATATTGAGTAGCAACCATAACCACAATGGACAAATCTGCCAGAGCAATCCACTGATTGAACCGAAAATCATGAGCTGAAACAAAAGGGCAAGCTTACTTCGTTTCAGCGCAAAATATGGCTGCTTAGCCATGCACGTAATGTTTCAATTTTACAATTAAATGCTTGAGTTCAACTTGAGGTGGTTCACTCACTTCCATAAACCAGTCGAGTAAATCTGGATCTTCTTGGGCGACCAGCTCGGCAAATAATGCTTTTTCTGTCGGATCAGCTGTCAGATAGTGATGTTTGACATACGGATCAAAGTACACATCAATTTCTTTTAAGCCACGTCGTGCACGGTAAATAACTTTACGTTCTTCAAGTGTTAGATCTTCAGACATATATTTCCCCTTTCTGATTAAGCCCTCATAGTTTACCCGAAGCATCTATCAATAGAGGAATGATTTTTATGGATTGACCAATTTCATCATTTCCAGATCATGATTGAGCATTCTTCACATTGTCTCCACCTAGCGATTTGGCATTTACTGCACAAAGAATTAACACAGTTTAAAAAGGATTTCTCATGCAATCTGGTGCCATTCGTCCAATTCCCTCCATGCTACCACGCGCATTGTTTAATGAAGAACACAATGCATTTCGCGAAACCGTGCGCAAGTTTTATGAAAAAGAAGTGGTTCCCAATATCGAAAAATATGAAGCACAGCAACATGTTGATCGGGATTTATGGAATAAAGCGGGTGCTTTAGGCCTGTTATGTACCACTATGCCTGAAGAGTATGGTGGATCTGGAGTGGATCGACTCTACAGCATGATCTTGATTGAAGAACAAGCCTACGCCATGGATTCAAGTACCGGCTTTTCTTTACACTCCGACATTGTGGCCAATTACATCAATAATTTTGGTAATGAAGCACAAAAGCAACAGTGGTTGCCACGCATGGCGAGCGGTGAAGTTGTGACGGCCATTGCCATGACTGAGCCGGGTACGGGCTCGGACTTACAAGCCGTGCGCACCAGTGCAGTACTCGATGGCGATGAATATGTAATCAATGGCTCTAAAATTTTTATTACCAACGGCTATCTTTGTGACATGGCCATTGTGGTGTGTAAAACCGGTCATAACGAAAAAGGCTCTGCCAATTTATCGCTGATCATGGTGGAAGCCAACCGTGCAGGATTTAGTAAAGGCAAACCGTTAAACAAGATTGGCATGAAAGGTCAGGATACCTGTGAGCTATTTTTTGATAACGTCCGCGTTCCCAAAGAAAACCTGCTGGGTATGGAAGGTATGGGCTTTATCATGCTAATGAAAGAACTGGCATGGGAGCGCATGCTAGTGGCGATTATCTGCCAAGCCGGTGCTGAGGCTGCATTTGCCCACACGGTTCAATATACCAAAGATCGTAAAGCCTTTGGTAAAGCCATTGCAAGCTTTCAAAATACACGCTTCAAACTGGCCGAATTGCGCACAGAAATTGATTTTGGACGTGCCTATCTCGATCGTTGCATGCAATTACAGCTTGACGATCAACTTGGCATTGATGCAGCTGCGGCAGCCAAATACAAAATTTCAGATCTGTTCTCCAAAGTGGTCGATGATTGCTTACAATTGCATGGTGGCTATGGCTACATGATGGAGTATCCAATTGCACGCGCTTACATCGATAACCGGGCCAATCGTATTTATGCGGGAACAAATGAAATTATGAAAGAACTAATTGCCCGAACGCTTTAAGTTTATTGATTTAAGTTAATAAAAAAAGGGAGCAAACACGTGCTCCCCTTTTTTAATTTGATCATCTTCTATTACGAGACCAGTTTTGGCTTACGCTCTGCCACAGGTGTAGCCGTATGAAATTGCAAGACACCATCATCAAAACGCGCCTGTTTTAAAGCTTTACGATCGGCCAAATAATTATTGGTGACTTTCCAAGGCGCATGTTTACCTTGCTTTGGCATCACATTGGCCGCACGGGCAATATACCCCGAAGTTAGGCTTCCCATCACAGTATCATCAAGCAGCTCTGCCTGATCACCCTTTGGTATAACTTCATCGTAATGATGCTGATCCATATAATTGAGCAAGCGACAAATATAATCGGCAGCAATGTCGACTTTTAAAGTCCAAGATGCATTGATGTAACCAATAATCATGGCCATATTTGGCACATCACTCACCATCACGCCTTGATACAACATGCATTTAGAGGTATTCAATGGCTGACCATCGATTGAGCCTTTAATACCCCCCAAAATCTGAATCTCAAGCCCAGTGGCAGACACAATAATATCGGCGTCTAGATGTTGCCCAGATTTTAACAAAATACCAGTTTCAGTCAGCTGTTGAATTTGATCGGTTTCAACACTGGCTTGACCAGAGCGCAGAATCTTAAATAAGTCGCCATCAGGAACGACACATAAACGTTGATCCCAAGGGTTATATGAAGGTGTAAAGTGTTTCATGTCCACTTTGCCCTTCAACTGCATTTCGATCGACTTCAGTAATAGTCGACGCACCAGCTTAGGCTGCTTTTGCGACAAGGCATAAATGCCGCGCTGTACGCCAATATTACGTGCACGGGTCAGTTTATAGGCGACATCTTCGGGCAAAATCTTGCGCATGCGATCATAAATCATATCGATGGCTGGAACTGAAGCGATATAAGTCGGTGAGCGTTGCAACATCGTGACATGTCCAGCCCCACCCTTCACCATGGCTGGCACCAGTGTAATCGCAGTCGCACCACTTCCAATAATCACCACTTTCTTTCCAGCATAATCTAGATTTTCTGGCCAGTGTTGTGGATGAATCAACTGACCTTTGAAGGCTTCTTTATTTGGGAAATCAGGTGCAAAACCTTGATCGTAGTTGTAATAGCCCGTGCAACCCACAATAAAATTCGCAATCCACGTCTGTTTTTTTTGTGTCGCATCTTCTATTTCAACAAACCATTTTTTTTGTAAAGAATCGTAATTTGCAGACAATACGCGGTGTTTGAAATGAATTTTTTCAGCCAGTTTATATTCATCGACCACTTCTGCCAGATAGTTTTTAATGGCAGGACCAGACGCCAGCACATTGGCACTTTGCCATGGCTTGAAGTTAAAACCAAAAGTTGACATGTCAGAATCTGATCGAATACCTGGATAACGGAATAAATCCCATGTACCGCCAATACTCTCACGACGCTCAATGATCTCAAACTGACGTTGAGGAGAACTTTTTGAAAGGTGTGCGGCAATTCCAATGCCAGAAATACCTGCACCCACAATCAAGATATCAATGTGCTTTTCCATGTTGTTTTTATAACCTTGAAAACAGTTCAACTTTATTAAAGCACAAATTTGACAATACACAATGTCAAGTTTAAACCATTTATCGGGTTTTCATGTCAATACAGGACAAAATATACAGACATAAAAAAAGACCGGTAAAAACCGATCTTTTTTTGAATAAGAAACTTATTCTGCTGAAGTGTTTACTTCGCGATCTACTAGCTCTACGTAAGCCATCGGCGCTGCATCACCAGCACGGAAGCCCGCTTTAAGAACACGTAGATAACCGCCGTTACGTTCTTTGTAACGAGGGCCGAGTACGGTAAATAATTTACCTACAGTTGCAGCATTACGAGTACGAGCAAACGCTAAGCGACGGTTTGCTACAGTATCGTTTTTCGCTAGAGTGATTAAAGGCTCAGCAACACGACGCAATTCTTTCGCTTTAGGCACAGTTGTTTTGATTAACTCGTGCTCAAACAATGAATTTGCCATGTTTTGAAACATCGCTTTACGATGGCTGCTTGTACGGCCTAATTTCACACCACTATTACGATGACGCATGGTGATAGTCCTACTTAATTAACGGCTGCGATAGGCAAAGCGATCGTCCATGCGTAAACTAGCAGGTGGCCAGTTTTCTAAACGCATGCCGAGTTGCAAGCCTTTCGAAGCTAAAACATCTTTAATCTCAGTCAACGATTTTTTACCTAGGTTAGGAGTTTTTAACAACTCAACTTCAGTACGTTGAACAAGATCACCAATGTAGTAAATATTTTCTGCTTTCAAACAGTTAGCAGAACGAACAGTAAGCTCTAGATCATCTACTGGACGAAGCAAGATTGGGTCAACTTCTTCACGAGGTTCTTGAGCAACAGGTGCTTGATCTTTCTGAAGATCAACAAAAATTGCAATTTGTTGTTGCAAGATTGTTGCCGCTTTGCGGATTGCTTCTTCAGGATCTACAGTTCCGTTGGTTTCAAGATCGATAACCAGTTTATCTAGATCGGTACGTTGTTCTACACGCGCATTTTCAACGGTGTAAGAAACACGTTTGATCGGGCTGTACGACGCATCTAACTGTAGGCGACCTACCGGGCGAGTTTCGCCTTCCGGGAAACGCGAGTCAGAAGTTTCATAACCACGACCTTGAGATACTTTCAAGCGCATTTTGATTGAGCCTGAAGCACTCAAAGTACCAATAAGATGTTCTGGATTGACCACTTCAACATTATGAGGTAAACGTAGATCAGCGGCAGTAATGTCGCCTGGTCCTTGTTTCTCTAATGTCAAATATGCTTCATTTTGATCGAACAGCTTAATAGACAATCCTTTAAGGTTCAGCAAGAGCTCGACGATGTCCTGCTGCAAGCCTTCTAAAGTACTGTACTCGTGCTCGACGCCTTCTATTTCAACTTCAACCACAGCAGCGCCAGGCAAAGAAGACAATAGAATGCGACGTAAAGCATTACCTAGAGTGTGACCAAAGCCACGCTCTAAAGGTTCCAGAATCACTTTTGCCGAGGTCCCGCTCACCGCTTCGACCTTGATCGCTTGCGGAGTTAGAAACTCGTTTGCAGTACGCGTCATTTATTGCTACCTCAAGGATTATTTAGAATACAATTCTACAATCAAGCTTTCGTTGATTTCAGCAGGCAAATCAGAACGATCTGGCGCAGCTTTGAACGTACCTTCAAGCTTAGAATGGTCAACTTCCATCCAAGCAGGAATACCACGTTGAGCAGCTAATTCAATTGCGTTTTTGATACGTAATTGTTGTTTAGCACCTTCATGCACTGCAATCACGTCACCCGCTTTCACTTGAATAGACGCGATGTTTACACGACGGCCATTTAAAGTGATTGAACGGTGACTTACCAACTGACGAGCTTCTGCACGTGTAGAACCAAAACCCATGCGATAAACAACGTTATCGAGGCGGCTTTCAAGCAATTTCAACAAGTTTTCACCTGTTGCGCCTTTAACACGAGCTGCTTCTTTATAGTAATTACTAAATTGACGCTCTAACACACCGTACATACGACGTACTTTTTGTTTTTCACGTAATTGTAGTGAATACTCTGATTGCTTACCGCGAGCTTGGCCATGTTGACCAGGCGCTTTCGCATGTTTTTTAGTTTTGACGTCAAATGGTTTAACGCCAGATTTAAGCTGCAGGTCTGTCCCTTCGCGACGAGAGAGTTTGCATTTTGGACCAATATAACGAGCCATGAATGTTTCTCCTTACACGCGACGTTTTTTAGGTGGACGGCAACCGTTGTGAGGGATTGGAGTCACATCGGTAATGCTGTTGATCTTATAACCCACTGCGCCTAATGCACGAACCGCAGACTCACGACCTGGACCAGGACCTTTTACAAGGACGTCTAGGTTTTTCAAACCGTAATCCAAAGCTGCTTTACCAGCAACTTCAGCAGCTACCTGAGCAGCAAACGGAGTTGATTTACGTGAACCACGGAAGCCTTGTCCACCTGAGGTGGCCCAAGCCAATGCATTACCTTGACGATCGGTAATCGTAACAATGGTGTTATTAAAAGACGCGTGAATGTGTGCAACACCTTCAGAGACGGTACGGGTGACCTTCTTGCGTGTGCGAGTATCTTTAGCCATCTTTTAGCTTCCAGAAATCTTACTTTTTAATCGGTTTGCGCGGACCTTTACGGGTACGTGCGTTAGTTTTGGTGCGTTGTCCGCGGACAGGCAAGCTGCGACGATGACGAAGGCCACGGTAGCAACCTAAATCCATTAAACGTTTAATGTTCATGGAAATTTCGCGACGTAAGTCACCTTCGGTTGGAACCTTAGCAACTTCTGCACGAATCGCATCAAGCTGAGCATCATCCAACTCACGGATTTTAGTGGTTTGACCAATACCAGCAGCAGCTAAGATGTTCTTAGCAGTGTGGCGACCAATACCAAAAATATACGTGAGGGAGATAACAGCATGCTTGTTATCCGGAATGTTTACACCGGCAATACGAGCCATTCACTTTCTCCAAAAAGGCAGTAGATAATCAACCGCCCCACAAAAAATCTTTGAGGGGCGGATATTAACCTAATTAGCCTACTGAAATCAACAGGTCTTGATCAGATTAACCTTGACGCTGCTTATGACGAGGTTCTGCGCTACAAATTACGCGAATTACCCCATTACGACGGATAACTTTACAGCTACCACAAATTTTCTTTACAGAAGCTTGTACTTTCATGATGAAACCTCTAAGTGCGCTTATCCCTTAGGATGAGCAGTCGTTTTTCTCATTAACGTTTGATTGTCATATTGATGAGACGTGAGATGTGCTTGCAATTGAGCCATAAAGTCCATCACCACGACCACTACGATCAGCAACGATGTACCGCCCAAATGGAACGGAATACCGAATGAATTCTGTAGGATCATTGGCATCAAACACACCACAGTAATATAAATTGCACCAATAAACGTCAAACGATTAAGAATATGATCTAAATAACGAGCCGTTTGCTCACCTGGGCGTATACCAGGTACATATGCGCCGCTACGTTTTAAGTTTTCTGACACTTCTTTCGGACTGAAAACCAGTGCCGTGTAGAAATAACAGAAGAAAATAATTAACGTACCGAACAGCATTAAATACAACGGCTGTCCAGGCGATAACACGAGTGCCAAATCTTGCAAGCTACGCTTTACAATACCCGCATTCGGATCTGCACTACCTAACCATTGACCCAAGCTCGCTGGAAATAATAACAATGAGCTGGCAAAAATAGCTGGAATTACACCGGCCATATTAATTTTCAATGGCAAATGCGTTTGCTGTGCAGTGAATATCCGGCGACCTTGTTGCTTTTGTGCATAGTTAACAGGAATGCGTCGTTGTGCTTTTTCGATAAACACAATTGCTGCAAGGACAGCAAGAGATAACAAGGCAAATACGGCAATTCCAATTAAACTGCCCTGCCCATTTTGGACAGAAGTAAAGGCCTGAATTACCTGATTGGGTAACCCTGCAACAATTCCTGCAAAAATGATCATCGAGATACCATTACCAATACCACGTTCGGTAATTTGTTCTCCCAACCACATTAGGAACATCGTTCCAGCAACCAAAGAGGTTACCGCAGGAACATAAAATGCTAGTCCGGAAGTCAGCGTAATTCCCTGACTAATCAGACCAGCACACATCCCTACACCTTGCACGAGTGCAAGAAATAAGGTGCCATAACGCGTGTATTGATTAATTTTGCGCTTGCCTTGCTCGCCTTCTTTCTTTAAAGCTTCTAGCGAAGGAACGACCGTAGACATTAACTGCACGATAATCGATGCTGAAATATACGGCATGATCCCTAGTGCGAGAATTGACATACGTTCTAATGCACCGCCAGAGAACATATTAAATAAACCCAAGAAGGTTCCTTCATTGGCTTTAAAAAAACGTGCTAGCGCTACATTATCAATACCCGGCAACGGAATATGCGCTCCTAGTCGAAAGACCAGCAATGCACCAATCAAGAACATTAATCGGCGAATAATTTCACGGTATTTCACGTGAAACGGCTGTCCTTTCATCATGTTGACATGACCTGAAGAACTAGGAGACATAGACACTCGGCATTACTCCTCGACTTTACCGCCAGCAGCTTCAATTGCAGCTTTAGCGCCTTTAGTCAAAGCAACACCTTGCACAGTAAACGCGCGAGTTACTTCACCAGAAAGAACAACACGTGCACGAACTTGGTCACGACGAACAACGTTCGCAGCTTTCAAAGTTTCAAGGCTAACAACTTCGCCTTCCACTTTGTTGAGTTCAGATAAACGCACTTCAGCAGTTTTCAAAGCGATTTGGCTAGTGAAACCGAATTTAGGCAAACGACGATAAATCGCTGTTTGACCGCCTTCAAAGCCTGGGCGTACACCACCGCTCTTACGTGATTTTTGACCTTTGACACCACGGCCACCAGTCTTACCAACGCCAGAGCCGATACCACGACCTAAACGACGGTTGTCACGTTTTGCACCTTCTGCAGGTGCAAGTTCATTTAAACGCAGAGTCATGGTTTACTCCTCTACACTAACCATATAGTAGACTTTGTTGATCATACCGCGGTTTGAAGGAGTATCTTGTACTTCTACCGTATGACCAATACGACGCAGACCTAAACCTTGTAGGCAAAGTTTGTGATTTTTCAAACGATGCGAAGCAGATTTGATCTGGGTAACTTTAATCGTTTTCATGATTGATTACCCTTGAATTTGTTCTACTGAAAGACCACGTTTTGCAGCAACTTTCTCAGGAGATGTCATATCACGCAAACCTTTAAAAGTCGCGTTTACTACATTCGCAGCATTCGTAGAACCATAACATTTAGCAAGTACGTTATGTACACCAGCAGCTTCTAAAACGGCACGCATAGCACCACCAGCAATTACGCCAGTACCTTCAGAAGCAGGTTGCATGTACACACGGCTTGCGCCATGACGAGCATTCACAGGGTGTTGTAGAGTAGTACCCGCAAGGTCAACTGTAATCATGTTACGACGAGCAGCTTCAAGTGCTTTAGAAATAGCAGCTGGAACTTCACGTGCTTTACCACGACCAAAACCTACACGGCCATTTCCGTCGCCCACAACAGTCAATGCTGTGAAAGAGAAAATACGACCACCTTTAACAACCTTGGCTACACGATCAACGGCAACCAGCTTCTCAACGAGACCTTCGTTTTGTTCAACTTTCGCCATGATTAGAACTCCAAGCCGCCTTCACGAGCAGCATCAGCCAAGGCTTTGATACGACCATGATATTTAAAACCAGAACGGTCAAACGCAACTTTAGTAACACCAGCTGCTTTAGCACGTTCAGCAATTAAAGCACCTACTTTAGTAGCCGCTTCAACGTTACCAGTAGTACCACTACGCAATGATGTATCCAAAGTAGAAGCTTGCGCTAAAACTTTGCCACCATCTGCTGAAATAACTTGTGCGTAGATGTGACGCGGCGTGCGGTTTACACACAAACGAGTCGCACCCAACGCACGGATGTGCAAGCGTGTGCTTTTCGCACGACGCAAACGGGATTGTTTCTTTTCGTTCATAAGAACCTCGCGCCTTATTTCTTCTTAGCTTCTTTACGAAGAACAACTTCATCCGAATAACGAACACCTTTACCTTTATACGGCTCTGGTGGACGGTAACCACGGATTTCTGAAGCAACTTGACCTAGTAACTGCTTGTCTGCAGACTTCAAAATAATTTCAGTCGCAGTTGGAGTTTCAGCAGTTACACCTTCAGGAAGGCTATACTCGATTGGGTGAGAAAAACCGAGGTTAAGGTTAATACTTGCACCTTTAACCGCAGCTTTGTAACCAACACCAATCAGTTGTAACTTACGTTCGAAGCCTTCGTTAACACCTTTTACAAGGTTGTTTAACACAGCGCGAGCAGTACCAGCTTGCATCCAAGCGTCTTTAGACTCTTTAACTGGAGCAAGTTGAAGTTTACCTTCTTCCTGTTTTAGCTCGACCAGCGCATGCAGGTTGAAAGACAATGTACCTTTAGTGCCTTTCACTTCGACCTGCCGGCCGTTCTGAGTAACTGTAACACCGTTAGGTACAGTTACTGGGGCTTTAGCCACACGAGACATGAGGAATCACCTATTAAGAAACAAAAGCAATAACTTCACCACCGATACCTGCAGCACGTGCAGCGCGATCAGTCATGATGCCTTTGCTTGTAGAAACAATTGCAATACCCAAACCTTGCTTAACGCTCGGTAGTTTATCTTTACCGCGATATTGGCGAAGGCCTGGACGGCTTACGCGCTTCACAGTTTCGATAACTGGTTTGCCTTCAAAATATTTTAAAGTCAAAGTTAAAGTCGCTTTAGCTTCTTCTTGCGCAACTTCAACGTTAGAAATATAACCTTCTTGTTGAAGTACGTTTGCAATTGCAACTTTTAACTTAGAACTTGGCATAGAAACAGATTGTTTCTTCGCCATTTGTGCGTTACGAACACGTGTTAGCATGTCGGCAACGGTATCTTGCATACTCATCTATAGTCGCCCCTTACCAGCTTGCCTTAACAACGCCTGGTACATCACCCTGCATTACTGTGTCACGTAGTTTGTTACGGCTTAAACCGAACTTACGGAAGTAACCATGAGGACGACCAGTTAAACCACAACGGTTACGAAGACGAACAGGAGATGCATTACGTGGCAATGCCTGTAACTTTAACATCGCTTCAAAACGCTCTTCGTCGCTTGCATTTACGTTTGCAATCGTTGCTTTTAATTCAGCACGTTTTGCAGCGTATTTAGCAACAGTTTGTTCGCGTTTTAATTCGCGATTAATCATACCTTTCTTAGCCATATCGACCTCTTATTTGAACGGGAAGCCGAATGCACGCATAAGCGCACGGCCTTCGTCATCGGTGCGAGCAGTGGTAGTAATAGTAATATCCATACCACGAATACGATCAATCTTGTCAAAATCGATTTCAGGGAAAACGATTTGCTCTTTCAAACCCATCGAGTAGTTACCACGACCGTCGAATGATTTCGCTGAGAAACCACGGAAGTCACGGATACGAGGGATTGCGATCGAGATCAAACGGTCCAAGAATTCGTACATTTGTTCGCCACGTAAAGTAACTTTACAACCGATTGGCCAACCATCACGGATTTTGAAACCAGCGATTGATTTACGTGCAAGTGTAACTACTGGTTTTTGACCAGCAATAGACTGCATATCTGCTACAGCGCCGTCTAATAATTTCTTATCAGTTGCAGCTGCACCAACACCCATGTTTAGAGTGATTTTTGTAATGCGAGGAATTTCCATCACATTCTTAACGCCAAGTTCTTCTAATAACTTAGCTTTAAGTTCTTCGTTGTAACGTGTTTTAAGTCTGGCCATTGCCGTTTTTCAACCTATTACTTCGCTACCGCCACTGATTCACCATTTGATTTATAAACACGAGTTTTCGCGCCATTTTCATCAACTTGGTAACCAACACGGTCAGCCTTTTGGGTTGTAGCATTAAAAACTGCCACGTTTGAGATATGAAGCGAAGCTTCCTGAGTAACGATGCCGCCTTCAGCGCCAGTTACACGGTTCGGCTTTTGATGCTTCTTCACTAAGTTAAGGCCTTCAACCTTAACGCGGTCTTCAGAAACAGACAAAACAGTACCCTGTTTGCCTTTTTCTTTACCTGCGATCACGATAACCTGATCGCCTTTTTTAATCTTAGCCATGATTGCCTCTTATAGAACTTCAGGAGCCAATGAAATAATTTTCATGAACTGTTCAGTACGAAGTTCACGAGTCACTGGTCCGAAAATACGGGTGGCAATCGGAGCTTTGTTGTTGTTTAACAATACAGCTGCATTGTCATCAAAACGGATTACAGAACCGTCTGGACGACGAATACCGAACTTTGTACGTACTACAACAGCATTCATCACGTCACCTTTTTTAACACGGCCACGTGGAATTGCTTCTTTTACAGTAACTTTAATAATGTCGCCAACAGAAGCATAACGACGATGTGAACCACCTAGTACTTTAATACATTGTACGCGGCGTGCACCACTATTGTCTGCTACGTCGAGCATACTTTCGGTTTGAATCATTGCCCTACTCCAAAACCGAGCAACACCGGTCACAATTTCGAAAGGCTCAAAGAGTACTCGAAATTGACCGATGATGCAACAAGAACCTAATTACTCAGCAGCTGCTTCAACAACTTCAACCAAAGTCCAAGCTTTAGTTTTAGAAATTGGGCGGCTTTCTTTGATGGTCACTAGGTCGCCAAGTTTAGCAACGTTGTTCTCATCATGAGCGTGTAATTTTGTTGAACGGCGGATTGATTTGCCATACAACGGGTGTTGAACGCGGCGTTCGATAAGGACAACAATTGACTTGTCCATTTTGTCGCTTACTACTTTGCCGGTTAACGTGCGGACTGTTTTTTCACTCATTGTCCGTTCCCCTGTTTTTCGGTAAGGAGTGTCTTGATACGAGCAACGGTTTTACGAGCAACTTGCACTTCGTGCGATTTACCCAATTGACCAGTCGCTTTTGCCATACGAAGACGGAATTGGTTAAGCTGTTGCTCATCAAGCAAAGCTTTCAACTCTTCTACCGACTTTTCACGTAGATCTTTAGTTTTCATTACATTACCGTCCGAGTCACGATAGTGGTTTTAAACGGAAGTTTAGCAGCAGCAAGCTTGAATGCTTCAGTTGCCAACTCGTCGTTCACACCTTCAATTTCGTACAGGATCTTACCTGGTTTGATCTCACAAACCCAGTACTCCACATTACCTTTACCGTTACCCATACGAACTTCTAATGGCTTTTCGGTGATTGGCTTGTCTGGGAATACGCGGATGAAGATTTTACCACCACGTTTAATACGACGGCTAATAGTACGACGCGCAGCTTCGATCTGACGCGCAGTCATACGACCACGTTCAGTCGCTTTAATCGCAATCGAACCAAATGATACTGTACTACCACGATGTGCAAGACCAGTGTTACGGCCTTTTTGCACTTTACGGAATTTGGTACGTTTAGGTTGCAACATGGATTATTCTCCCTTGTCAGCAGCACGGTCTGAACGACGACCACGACGCTCTTGACCTTCACCACGACCACGACCGCGTTTAGCTGGACGCTCTTCTTGTGGTGCAGGGTTCATGACTTGTTTCATGCCACCCAAGATTTCACCACGGAAAATCCAGACTTTAACACCAATCGTACCGTAAGTTGTTTCAGCACGCATAGTTGCATAGTCGATGTCCGCACGAAGCGTATGTAGAGGTACACGACCTTCACGATACCATTCTGTACGAGCGATCTCTGCACCACCTAGACGGCCAGAAACTTCAACTTTGATACCTTTCGCACCAGCACGCATGCTGTTTTGTACCGCACGCTTCATTGCGCGACGGAACATTACACGCTTTTCTAGTTGAGAAGCGATTGCTTCAGCAACAAGACGTGCGTCTAAATCTGGACGATCGATTTCATTGATGCTTACTTGCGCAGGAACACCCATGATAGTGGTAAGTTCGCGCTGTAATTTCTCGATGTCTTCGCCTTTTTTACCGATGACGATACCAGGACGAGCAGTGCTAATCGTTACTTTAGCAGCGCCTGTTGGACGTTCGATAAGAATATTGCTGATCATCGCGCTCTTAAGTTTTTTAGTCAAAAACTCACGAACTTGAAGATCTTTAAGCAAGTATTCAGCGTATTGTTTCGGATTCGCATACCAGTTAGCGTTATGACGTTTCACAACACCTAGGCGGATACCGATTGGATGAACCTTCTGACCCATATCAAACCCCTACCTTAACGGTGATGTGACAAGTACGCTTAGTGATACGATCTGCACGGCCTTTAGCACGTGGCATAATACGTTTAAGGCTCATGCCTTCATCAACGTAAATCGTAGACACCTTAAGGTCATCAACATCTAAACTGTTATTGTGTTCAGCATTTGCAATTGCAGATTCCAAAGCTTTTTTCACTAGAACAGCAGCTTTTTTGTTGCTGAAGTTCAAAATGTTAAGCGCGTGAGCAACAGATTTGCCACGGATTAGGTCTGCAACCAAACGTGCCTTTTGTGCCGAGATAGCGGCACCGCGTAATTTAGCAGTTACTTCCATCATGACACCTATTAACGTTTAGATTTCTTGTCAACGCCGTGACCACGATAGGTACGAGTTGGCGCGAATTCACCGAGTTTATGACCAACCATATGTTCAGATACGATTACTGGAACATGGTTACGGCCATTGTGAACAGAAATTGTTAGACCAACAAAGTCTGGAAGGATCATCGAACGACGAGACCACGTTTTGATCGGCTTACGGTTGTTTGCAGCAATAGCAGCTTCAACTTTAGCGAACAAATGCGCGTCGACGAACGGACCTTTTTTTAATGAACGAGGCATTAGTCAGATTCCTTTACTTGACGCGACGATCGCGGATAATCATCTTAGTCGTACGCTTATTGGTACGTGTCTTGTACCCTTTCGCTTTTTGACCCCACGGGCTTACAGGTTGAATACCTTTGTTACGCCCTTCACCACCACCGTGCGGGTGATCTACTGGGTTCATCGCCATACCACGAACGGTAGGACGAACACCACGCCAGCGCGACGCACCAGCTTTACCCAATGAACGAAGGTTGTTTTCTTGGTTAGAAACTTCACCAATTACAGCGCGGCATTCAACATGGATTTTACGCATTTCGCCTGAACGTAGACGAACGATTGCGTAAGAACCATCACGACCCAACAACTGAACTGAAGTACCAGCAGAACGTGCTAATTGAGCACCTTTACCGATTTTAAGTTCAACGTTGTGAAGTGTAGAACCGATTGGCATGTTACGAAGTGGCAAGCAGTTACCTGGACGAATTGGAGCATCGTTACCAGATTGTACTTTATCACCAGCGCGCAAGCCTTTAGGTGCGATGATATAACGACGCTCACCGTCAGCATACTTCAACAATGCGATGTGTGCGGTACGGTTAGGATCGTATTCAATACGCTCTACAACTGCAGGAATACCATCTTTGTTACGTTTGAAGTCTACAAGACGGTAATGCTGCTTGTGACCACCACCAACGTGACGAGTGGTAATGTGACCGTTGTTATTACGACCACCAGTACGTTTTTTAGCTTCAACCAACGCTGCAAAAGGCTTACCTTTGTGAAGGTGGCTATGAACCACTTTTTCAACAAAGCGACGCCCTGGAGACGTTGGTTTGCATTTTTGAATCGGCATAATTTTCGTCCTTATTCCGCTGCGCTTTCAGCGGTATCGCCCAAGTCAGCCATTTCTACATCTTGGCCAGCTTTCAGGGTGACGTATGCTTTTTTAACATCAGAACGACGTCCTAATGTTTTACCAAAGCGCTTCGATTTACCTTTAGTGATCGTCGTGTTTACTTTAAGCACGTCTACACCAAAAAGTTTTTCAACTGCTTTTTTGATTTCAAGTTTAGTTGCATTGATATCAACTTTGAACACTTGAACACCAGCAGTTTCGCCTAAAACTTGTGCCTTTTCTGAGAAGACTGGTCCTTTTAGGACTTGATAGATACGTTCGTTGTTCATCCGAGTTCTACCTCAATTTTCTTAGCAGCAGCTACAGACATCACAACTTTATCGAACGCGATCAAGCTAACAGGATCGATTGCAGTTGCATCAACCACATCTACATGTGGAAGGTTACGTGCTGCAAGATATAGATTCTCATCTACAGCATCAGTAACGATTAATGCACGAGCAGCATTCAAGTCGTTCAGTTTAGCAAGCAATTCTTTAGTTTTAGGAGCTGCAACAGCAAACTCTTCAACCAATACAAGACGATCTTGGCGAACAAGTTCAGCTAAGATACATTGCATTGCACCGCGGTACATTTTACGGTTTACTTTTTGAGACCAGTCTTGTGGACGAGCAGCAAATGTTTTACCGCCGCCAACCCAGATTGGGCTACGAATAGAACCAGCACGTGCGCGGCCTGTACCTTTTTGACGGAATGGCTTCTTACCACCACCAGATACTTCTGCACGAGATTTTTGAGCACGAGTACCTTGACGACCACCAGCTAAGTAAGCTGTAACAACTTGGTGTACAAGAGCTTCGTTAAATTCACGTCCAAAAGCAACTTCAGACAACTCAACAGCAGAGCCGGAAACAGTTTTTAAATTCACGTTATTTCCCCTCAGGCCTTGATCGTAGGACGAACGATAACGTCGCCACCAGTAGCACCAGGAATCGCACCTTTAACAACGAGAACTGAACGCTCTGCATCGATAGATACAATTTCAAGACCTTGTACTGTTACGCGTTCGTCACCTAGGTGACCGGCCATTTTTTTGCCTTTGAACACGCGTCCAGGAGTTTGGTTTTGACCTGTAGAACCTAAAACACGGTGAGAAACTGAGTTACCGTGAGTCGCGTCTTGGGTACGGAAGTTCCAACGCTTAACACCACCTTGGAAACCTTTACCTTTTGATTGACCAGTTACGTCAACAACTTGACCAACTGCGAACAAATCAACACCAATTGTACCGCCAACTTCACGACCTTCAAGCTCAGCTTCAGTTACGCGAAACTCTTTAACCAAACGACCAGCAGCAACACCCGCTTTCGCGAAGTGACCTTTCTGAGCATTAGTTACGCGAGATTCACGACGTTCGCCAGTAGTAACTTGAACCGCTTGATAACCATCAGTTTCAAGCGTTTTAATTTGAGTGATACGGTTAGGATCAACCTCAATCACTGTAACAGGCACAGAGACGCCGGCATCTGTAAAGATACGGGTCATACCGCACTTGCGGCCGACTAAACCAATAGCCATGTGTGTAACCTCTAAAAAAGCAGCTTAATTAATGCCAGGCACTAATTAACCCGAAAGCCTTAACCCAATGCGATCTGAACATCAACACCAGCTGCAAGATCCAATTTCATCAATGCATCAACAGTTTTGTCTGTTGGTTGAACGATATCGATCAAACGTTTGTAGGTGCGGATTTCGTACTGATCACGCGCGTCTTTGTTTACGTGCGGTGAAGTAAGAACGTTGAAGCGTTCGATGCGAGTAGGCATCGGGATTGGACCACACACTTGTGCGCCAGTACGCTTAGCGGTTTCTACGATCTCTTGAGAAGATTGATCAATTAAACGATGATCAAAAGACTTAAGACGGATACGGATTCTCTGGTTAGACATACCAGTAAACTCCAAGCCAAAAATATATAAAGAATCACCCTTGACGCACCTCACCTAATGGTAAGTGTCAAAGGCAGTGAAAATCACTAAGGTCACGATCGATGCCGCGACTGTCATGCATTTACTACGTTTTCCGCAGCAAATGCCCCATAATTTGGGGTGGCTCATTATAACGATTGTTTAAGTCTTATGCAATTCTATTTCTGGTTTTTTTCATAAAATTTGGGCTTTTTTTGTTTTTATTGATGCCCCTACCGATGCAATCAAGATGCCTCTAATACATATTCAATCGCTTGGTTGAGTAATTGATTACCTTCTTGAAAATACCCGCGCCGAGAATTCTTAAGCTCTGCCAGATTGCTGATAATATCGCCTGTTAAGTGACCAACATGCTCATCATCTTCTAGGAACAACTCAAGTGTCTGTGGGGTAATTTCGGGGTGAAACTGAAAGCCCAAAACATTTTTGCCAATCTGGTACATTTGGTTACGACAAATTTGATTTTCTGCCAAATGCACTGCACCTTTGGGAATTTCAAAGCATTCGTTGTGCCACTGCAATACATTGACGCGCTCGGGTAATTGAAAACACGTTGCTGGAATATTATGCACGCGCTGTACTGTGGTCCAGCCGACTTCATGATAGGCGCTATGACTTACCGCAGCGCCTAAAGCACTGGCAATCAGTTGCCCACCCAAACACAAGCCAATAGCTGGTTTTCCTGCCGCAAGATAGCGCCTGATCCAACGTTTTTCAAGCTTGAGCCATGGATAATTGGCTTCGTCATTCACACTAATATTCCCCCCCATAATAATGAGCAGGTCGACATCTTCTATTTGTGGCAACGCTTCAATTTCAAGCGCCGAATCGGCTGGCAAGGCAAAAAATTCGGTTGCAGTAATTTTGGCGTGGTTCGACTTAAGAAATTCATAGCAACTTCCGAACCCTTCACCAGCAATATGCTGAAAATAATGCACTTTTAAAAACGGCTTCATGCGCAATTCAAACCTATATTGTTGTTAGTATCAAAGAGGGTTGTGCAAAATTGAAGCCAACTTAAATGAAAATTGACACTTTCAAATAAAAACCAACAAAACACGCAAAAACTGGCGTAATTGCTTAATTTTTTTTACTCTAGTTCAAATTCCATTACGATTTTGCACCATGTCTGACAATAAAAAAACGCAAACTGCACTGATTCATGCGCCACGCAATGCACCGCAGTATATTCATAGCATCCAACCTCCCCTGTTTCGTGCATCAACCATTATTTTCCCAAGTACGGCGCACCTTTTTGATCGCCATTGGAGCGATCCCTATGACTATAGTTATGGAACTCATGGCACACCCACTACATTTACGCTCGGTGATCAACTGGCACAGCTTGAAGGTGGACAGTTTTGCTTACTGGCACCGAGTGGTCTCTCGGCGATTAATTTAGTCAATTCGACATTTTTAAGCCAAGGTGAAGAGGTCTGGGTGCCAGATAACGTTTATGGACCAAACATAGAGCACCTAAAAAATTTGCAACAGCGTTACGGTATTCATGTGCGAATCTATAATCCGATTGACGCAGACAGCTTCGTACCCAGCGCAGCAACCAAGCTCCTTTGGCTTGAAGCAGCAGGCTCGATTACCCTTGAGTTTCCAGATTTAAAAGCATTATTAAAAAAGGCCCAAGCTGCTCAGGTTATCACTGCTTTGGACAATACATGGGGAGCTGGTTTGGCGTTTAACGCTTTTGATATTGGCGATGAACATCTCTCGGTCGATGTAACAGTACATGCCCTGACCAAATACCCCAGTGGTGGAGGCGACATCTTAATGGGCAGCGTAATCACCCGCAGTAAAGCCTTGCATGATCGACTTTTTAAAATTCATGCCAATCAGGGCATTTGTGTGTCGGGTGATGATACAGCACAGATTATACGCAGTTTGCCGCATATGGCGCTGCGTTATCAACAGCAGGCCGATCACGCACGCACTTTAACAACGTGGCTGCAACAGCAAACGCAATTTACACAAGTGCTCCATCCTAGCCTTGCCAGCAGTCCGGGACATGTCTACTGGAAAGAGGTATGTACTACAGGGCAAAGTGCGGGTCTGGTCAGTGTAATTTTTGACTCCAAATATGATTTGGCTGCGATTCGACGTTTTTGTGATGCATTAACGCTTTTTAAACTGGGGTTTAGCTGGGGAGGCCCAATGAGTCTGGTCATGCTTTATGATCTGAAACAGATGCGTCAGTTAGATACTACACATTTACAACAGGGTTTACTGGTTCGTTTTTGCATAGGACTGGAACATCCGCAAGATTTAATTCAAGATATCCAAAACGCACTACAACAACTTGAATAACAATCACCAGAGGACAACCTATGGGAACACCAATCATTATTGCAAAAAACAGCCGTGATCCTTCACAAGAGATTGTTTTACATTCCGAGTTTGCCAATCGGCATGGTTTGATTGCCGGCGCAACCGGAACAGGAAAAACAGTTACTTTAAAAGTATTGGCAGAAAATTTTTCACGGATTGGTGTCCCGGTTTTTTTGGCCGATGCCAAAGGTGATGTATCAAGTATCGCCAAAGCTGGTCGCAGTAACCCCAAATTTGAACAGCGCTTACAACTCTTAGGCCTTGATCAAATTCCATTTGCTGCCTCTCCCACTGTATTTTGGGATGTGTTCGGTCAGCACGGGCACCCTATTCGAACCACCATTTCCGAAATTGGGCCGCTGCTTTTAGCACAAATGCTCAATCTGAACGACACCCAAGAGGGCGTGTTATCGGCAGTATTTAGAATTGCTGATGATCAAGGATTGCTGCTCATCGATTTTAAAGATTTAAAAGCCATGCTCAGTTATGTCAGTGACAATGCTGCCGATTTAAAAGCCGAATACGGTAATTTATCGCCTGCCAGTATTGGGGCAATTCAGCGCAATTTATTGGCCTTGGGCGATCAGGGTGCCGAGCAATTTTTTGGTGAACCCAGCTTAAATATTTTGGATTTTATTCAAACCGATGCTCAAGGCCATGGCTACATCAATCTGCTTGCCGCAGATCAGCTCATGAACTCACCAAAACTTTATGCCACCTTTTTACTGTGGATGTTGTCCGAACTGTTTGAACAACTGCCTGAAGTCGGCGATGCGGACAAGCCTAAACTGGTGTTCTTTTTTGATGAAGCCCACTTGCTGTTTGACAACGCCAGCCCTGCCCTACAACAGAAAATTGAGCAGGTGGTCCGTCTGATTCGCTCTAAAGGGGTTGGGATATACTTTATTACCCAAAATCCACTGGATTTACCAGAAAGCGTACTTGGCCAGCTGGGTAATCGTGTCCAGCACGCCTTACGCGCCTTTACTCCTAAAGATCAAAAAGCGGTAAAAACAGCCGCCGATACCTTTCGGGCCAATCCAGATTTTAAAGTCGATCAGGCCATTACAGAACTGGCAGTTGGAGAGGCCCTGATCAGTTGTCTCGACCAACAAGGCACACCTCAAATTGTACAACGTGGCTGGGTTATGCCACCCTACTCATCGTTTAGCCCGCTCAGTGATGAAGAACGTCAGGCGCTGATGGCGCAGAGTTTGGTGGCGGGTGTGTATGAAAAGATGGTCGATCGTGATAGTGCATATGAAATGCTGCAACAAAAAGTCAGTGATCGGCTTGAGCAAGAGCAGGCGCAAGCTGAAGCTGCGCAGCAAGCCAAACAGCAGGAAGCTTTAGCAAAACAGCAGGCCAAAGAACAAGAGCGCTTAGCGCGTGAACAGCAAAAAGCCGATGAAAAAGCTCAGCGTGACCGTGACAAACTGACTCAAGATGTGCTGGGTACATTTGCTAAAAGTGCAGCACGCACTCTGGGCGGACCAACCGGCCAGAAACTGGTTCGTGGCTTGCTCGGCTCACTGTTTGGAAAGCGATAGATCTTTATTTTTATCTATTTTTAAAAGGTATATTGAAAATGCACTTTATAAGATGTATTTTAAATACATCTTATAAACTACAAGTGGTCGTATCATGACACCTGAGCACATTCAACTCATTCAATCCACAGTCCCGGTCTTACGTGAGCACGGTGTTGCATTAACCCGTTATTTCTACGCACGCATGTTAAAACAACATCCGGAACTTAAGCATATTTTTAATCAAGATCATCAGCAAACTGGACGTCAGCCCCGTGCTTTGGCCGCTGCGGTACTGGCCTATGCCGAACACATTGAGCATCCGGAAAAATTAGCCAAAGCTGTCGAGCGCATTACCAGCACCCATGTTCGTCTAGACATTCAACCTGAGCATTATGCAATTGTAGGTGAGCATCTTTTACATTCGATTTCTGAGGTATTGAACGTTCCCTTTGAATCTGAACTGATCTTGGCGTGGCAACAGGCTTATCAACAATTAGCAGATCTTTTGATTTGTGTTGAGCAAGAAAAATATCATCAGCTAGCCGCACAACCGGGTGGCTGGGCCGGATGGCGTGAGTTCAAAATCGTGGATATTCACACCGACGATGAAGGCAAGATTTTTAGTATCGCGGCAGTCGACACCCATCCACTTCCTGACATTCAGATCCCTTCATTGGTTACTGTTCGGGTAAATGTTCCAGAGTTAGGTTTAAAACAACCCGAACAATTTCCATTGCATCGCATTCAAGCAGCAAGCCATATATGGGCATTTAAAGTCAAAACACCAGAAGACGCTGCAAATCATCACGTCGCAGATCGTCTTTTAAATGCCTATCAGGTTGGAGATGAACTGCATCTGAGTGCTCCTATTTAAGGGTCTAAAATTCACAGATGAAATCCGTACTGTCTTCGTCTCCACGTTTCTTTCTGAGGACTTTCAGGCTAAGATGGGCTTTTTCTTCTGTTGTCTTTGCGGATCATGCAACTCAATAAATTTACCGATTATGCACTGAGGATTCTGATGTATGTTTCACGCCCCAGTGAATTCCCGTACACCATTGCCGATATTGCAAAGGATTTGCATGTCTCACAAAATCATCTGGTTAAAGTGGTTCACTTTATGGGAAAACAAGAGTGGATCATTACAACACGGGGCAAAGGTGGAGGATTACGTTTAAATCCCAAAGCGCTAGAGATTCGACTAGGGCATATTGTGCGGATTCTTCAAGGTGATCACCAGATTGTGGAATGCCATGAACCACCTTGCGTCATGCGTGCGCATTGCGGTCTAAAAGGTATTCTAGATCAAGCGCTTGAGCAGTTTTATGTGTCACTCGATCAGCACACGCTGCGTGACGTTTTAAACGCACCACCAACCTACTCGCCAATCGCCTTTGTGGCACTATAGCGCAAAACACGGCGTATTCGATTCGCTAGATGTCGAGACTTCCTTTATAATGGCTCGTGTATTTATCATTGAAAAAGTTAAGCTCTATGCATCGCTATGCGAAATCCAAAGATACCAAGGCCAAACTCGCACCTAAAGAAAAAATTAGTTATGAGCGTAAAGCCGATCCTGCGATTACAGAGTATTCAGTTAAATCCCTGAATTGGTTGCGTAAAGCTGAATTTCTGATGAGTGCACCGAAACTTTCGCTGTGTGTAGAAGATACTGGTTACGAAATTGCATTTGCAGGCCGATCAAATGCAGGTAAATCGAGCGCGATTAACACACTCACCAATCAAAAACAGCTCGCACGTGCCTCTAAAAGACCTGGACGCACGCAGATGATCAACTTTTTCAGCTTGGGTAATCCAGATCAACGTCTCGTCGACTTACCTGGTTACGGCTATGCAGCAGTTCCAGAAGACATGAAACGTGTCTGGCAAAAAGAGCTGGAAAACTATTTGATCCATCGTAAAAGTTTACAAGGCTTGGTGTTGTTGATGGATATTCGCCATCCCCTGCAACACTTTGATACCATGATGCTGGAATGGGCGCATGCACGTAAATTATTTGTACATATTTTACTGACCAAAGCCGATAAATTAAATCGTGGCCCCGCCAATACCGCGCTCTTGGACGTAAAGCAATCTTTGAAAAAAATGAAGCTTAACTTCTCGATTCAGCTATTTTCATCACTGAACAAGCAAGGACTTGAAGAGCTCGCCAGCGTCATGGCTGGTCGTTTAAACTTCACCTTGAGCGAAGAACAACATTTTGATTTAAGCGCAATTCCTGAAGTCTCCGATGCAGATTTGGATATCGAGACAGATTCGGAAGATGATGCTGAACAATCGCAAAAAAATGATTAACATCATCACCAAATGACAATGGAATGTCCCGTATTGCAAAGCAATGTATCGGGGCATTTTTTTATACTCAAATGCATGCATTGTTCTGTTTAGAACAGATTAGGACATGATTATGAGTATGTTGTCATTTTTAAAAAAGAAACTTCCCGGATCGTCTATTGATTATCGTATTCAACCGCGAAAAGTAAAATTTGTTTGGCAAAACACACCCGTTGACTGGATTCCAAACCAACCGTTTGCAAGCTACTTTATTAATGAAATCAATAATATTTTGCCCGCTGGTGAATTCTGGTTTTGTCGTCTTTATAACAAAGTTTTACCGCAAATTACCGACGAAAAGCTCAAACTCGACGTACAGGCGTTTATACGCCAAGAAGCCATGCATGCCAATGCACACCAGTCGGCCAATAAAGAATATCTCTCCGCACGCCACATTGATATTCAGCGCAATCTGGATATCATGAATGTTGTATTCACCAAAGCACTGGCAGACAAGCCTTTTAACTTGACCGTTCCGGCTGCACTTGAAAAGCACTGGGACTTGTTTCGCTTAGGTGTAATCGCAACCGTCGAGCACATGACCTGCGTATTGGGCAAATATGCGCTTTATAACCAGAAATGGCAGCAGTTGGGCGCCGATCCTGAAATGCTCGATTTAGTGAAATGGCATGGTGCAGAAGAAATCGAGCACCGTACCGTGGCTTTTGATTTGTATCGACACTTAGGCGGTGGCTATATTGCACGCTATTATTTAAGTGTTGCCGTGATTATTGGTGTGCTTGGACTTTGGGTAGATGGTGCCGCGCACATTATGAAACAAGACCCACGCTTTGCCGAGTATAAACCGAGCCTGTTCCGTCCATGGATCTGGTTAGAATGGTATAAACAAGCGCGTCATGACCATCAGTTATTGCCTAGTCCAATTTGGTTGATTGCACAGCAGATCGACTACTTAATGCCATGGTATGACCCTGTGAAGGAAGGCAGTACAGACGATGCGGTCGCGTATTTGAACCGCTCTCCGGCTGCCAAACGCGCCTTACAAGCTGCCGCATAAAAACCAGATGCTTAAAAAAGCAGATCTTAAGATCTGCTTTTTTCATTAGGAAAGTTCAGTGGATTGGGGTTCGGCTTGTTTGGCATAGCGATCGACCACAACACTGATCATCATATCGCCTTGTACATTCACTACTGTCCGCACGGTATCCAGAATCCGATCAATCGGTAGCAGTATCGCAATCGCTTCAGCAGGTAATCCGACCGATTGCAATACCATGATCATGGTGACCATTCCTGCACTTGGAATGCCTGGGGCACCCAACGAGGCAATCATGGCCGTTAGACACACAATCAATTGCTGGGTCAGGCTCAAATCCATCCCGATTAGATTGGCAATAAATAAGGCCGCCGCCGCTTCATAGAGTGCTGTGCCATCCATATTTAACTGGGTTCCCAGTGGAATCACAAATCCGGCTGTTTGTGGTCGAACTTTCAGATTTTCCTGCGCACATTTCATACTTAAGGGCATGGTAGCCGAGCTCGAACTGGTTGCAAATGCAGTAATCAGAGCCAGTCGCGTGCCTTTGAAAAAGGTGATTGGATTCATTTTTCCAAAGATCCACAATAACAGTGGCAAGACCACTGCACCATGAAAAATCGTGGTTCCTGTCACCACTAAAGCAAATTCAGCCAGACTCCCCAGCACTTTTAAATCTTCAGTGGCGATGAGTTTGGCCAGCAATGCCAAGATTCCAAGGGGTGCCAGTTTCATCACCCAGCCGACCAGCATCATCATGATATCGAAGAGTTGTACACTGAGCACACGGACCGACTGAAAGCGATCACCACCTTTGATCAGTGCGGCACCCAATAGTAAAGCAAAGACCACCACTGCCAGCACATTCCCTTCAGCAAAGGCTTTAAAAGGATTGATCAGAGTATTTTGAATAAAGTTGGTGAGAAAACTCGAAGGCGTCAGGGTATCTGGCGTTTGATGATTTTGCATGGCGTCTGCAAATATACCAATATCCATGCCCTGCCCAACAGAGAACAAATGTGCACAGCCAATTCCCAAAATCAGCGCAAAAGTGGTGGTGGTAAAACAGCATAACGCGGTAATTTTCCACACTCGATTGAACTGCCCACTGGCTTGCAGGTTAGACACCCCCACCACAATTGAGGTAAAAATCAGCGGAATCAGCAGCATTTTAAGTAGGCCAATAAAGATACTACTGATCAGACTTAAGATATATAAACTGCTGGAAAAGAATGCGGTTTCAGGGTTTAGGCTCAGTACGAGTCCGAATACAACCCCAATCACCGCAGCAATAAAAATCTGCATGTTTAAGCTCATAATGCATCATTTTTTTAATTCGTTAGCCGCAATATGACACGCTCTACTCGAAGAATCGAGTGCTTTTTAACATCTGAAATTATTGAGTTTCAATTTCACGCAAGCGGATTAAACCTTCTTGAACCGTACTACACACCAACATGCCGTTTTGCCACATGCGTCCAAAGTTCAACCCTCTTGAGCTGCTGCTGACAGTGGCATCCATGTCGTACAGCATCCATTCGTCTGCACGGACTGGACGATGGAAATAAATCGTATGATCGATACTGGCACACTGTAGGCTTGGCGAAATATAGCTAAGTCCATGCGGCTTGAGTGCAGTGGTCATGAGGGTAAAATCTGAATAAAATGCCACGATTGCCTGATGTAGGGCCACTTGATCCATCTCACCACGAATTTGATCATGCGTGCGAATGTAATGTGCATTAGTGGGCGCTTGGGGCTGTGGCTGAAATGGATTTACGGGATCAATTGGACGAATCTCGACATGACGCTCGCGCATGAAGCTGGCACGGACGTTTTCGGGAATAAAATCAATCATGCCTTGTTTGAGTTCGGCTTCCGATTTTACGTCTTCAGGTGCAGGATAAACTGGCGCATCATTTTGATAGTTGAGGCCTTCTTCGGGTGCAACAAAAGACACCATGGCAGAAAAAATGGTACGACCATGCTGAATGGCACGCACTTCACGGCTAACAAAACTTTTACCATCGCGTAGCGGATTCACTTCGTATACGATCGGCGCGTGGATATCGCCACCATATAAAAAATAGGCATGCAAGGAATGAGCCGGACGATCCGTGGTATACGATGCAGCACGAAGTGCCTGGCCGAGTACCTGACCGCCAAACACGCGTTTGCCAACCAAGTTGCGACTCATGCCGCGATACAGATTTTCTTCGAGCTTTTCCAGTGATAAAAGTTCAACCAGTTCTTGGGTCAATGTATTCATGGAATGCCTTTTCTATGTCAAAATTAAAAATAGCGCGAGAGTGAATGCGTAATGATCTTTGAACTATTTTGCCATAAATCCAGCGTTTCAGCTTTGGCATTAAATGCGTCACAGATCACACTTCACATTACCAATTGTCAGTATAAATACGATTTTTAACGATAAACGCTAGCACTCTGCATACAAATTAGCAGAAAATAGCGCATTGTTTTTGCAAATCAATTCATCACATTGTACCCGGTCTGCGTGGCTGGGGTTTGGTTGTTTGAGTAGGAGATTTTATGTCCAAGCATGGCTTCGGTCAGATGTATCGACGGCTTTCCAGTAAGTTGCTAGACCTTGTGGTCACTCCACATGTTCTTGGGGAGGTCCCTGCTGAACCAACTCCATCCGCAGCATCAGAAGCATCTCTTTCGCCTAAGATTGTGTGCTATGTACTGCAAAACTACTCACGTAGTAATGCCTTGGTGGTCGACAGTGAAACGCGACGCCTGCACTTAAAACCTGCGCTCGATCCTTTACATGTGGCTGAGCATCAGGAAAAGGCTTCGGTACTGTTTTTACAGCATCATGATGAGCGTAATCTGCTAAATCCACCGCCACATGCATTTCCGCCACGATTATTGCGTTTGATTGAGGTATTGGAAAAATATCCAGATGCCGATATCGAACTGGTGCCTGTTACAGTCTTGTGGGGACGTGCACCGGATAAAGAAGATTCATGGGTGAAGCTGTTGTTTACCGACACGTGGGCAACCCCAAGCAAAATCAAGCAACTGGTGAATATTGGTTTACACGGACGCCAGTCTTATCTTGAGTTTCATGAATCTCAATCGCTTCGTCAGTTGGTGGAATATGCCAAGACACATTATCCGAATTTGTCTCCGGCCACCTATATCATCAGCACCTTAAATGATTTTCTAGATCGTCAGCGTGAAGTGGTGCTTGGCCCGGATTTATCTGATCGACGCAATGTGATGGAATCACTGATTAAGGCACGCGATGTGCAAGATGCAATTCGCCGTGAAAGTATTCGCTCTAAAATCAGCATGCTAGAAGCCGAGAGTCGTGCCATTGGTTATCTCAATGAAATCGTATCGGATTATTCGCATTCTGCCGTGCGTTTTGCCGATATGGCTCTCACCCGTCTTTGGACACAGCTTTACGATGGCGTTGAGGTGCATAACTTCAGCACCGTGCGCGAACTTGCCAAAGACTACGAGATTATTTATACCCCTTGTCATCGTAGTCATATCGACTATCTGCTGCTGTCGTATGTGATTTATAAACGTGGTCTGATGGTGCCGTACATTGCCGCAGGCGATAACCTGAACTTACCTTTTGTCGGGCAGTTACTGCGTGGTGGCGGTGCATTCTTTATTCGTCGCTCTTTCCGTGGCAATGGCCTGTATACATCGGTATTTAAAGAATATCTGTACAGCATTTTGTCTCGCAACACGCCACTGGAATACTTCATTGAAGGCGGTCGTTCACGTACAGGTCGTTTATTGCCTCCTAAAACCGGCATGCTGGCCATGACCATTCACGGCCATTTACGTGGCCGTGCCAAGCCGATTGTGTTTTTACCGACCTACATTGGTTATGAGCGCCTGATGGAAGGCTCAACCTATGTAGGCGAAATGCAAGGAAATCCAAAAGAAGCGGAATCGGTACTAGGCATTTTAAAAACCCTGCGTAAAATCGAGCGAATTTTTGGTAAGGTTCATGTCAACTTTGGTGAGCCAGTTTTTCTCGATGATATGCTCAAAGCGCACAATGCCGATCAGATCAAAATTGAGAAAAATGATGATCCGCTGCCAAATGAAGTTTCGCAGGCCATTAACAGTTCAGCACATGCCATTTTAGAAAATATTAACCGTGCAGTTGTGATTAATCCGGTGTCGCTGTTGTCACTAATTTTACTGGCTACACCAAAGCACACGCTCGATGAAGAATTGTGTATTAAGCAGCTCGATGCCTATCGCAACTTGATGGCTCAGCAGCCTTACGATGAACGTAGTCAAGTAACTTCGTTGTCGGGCAAAGAAATCATTGCCTACGGTTTGAAGTTAAAGTTGATCAAGCGTGTTCAGCATGCATTGGGCGATATTATTGCGATTGAAGACAATCAGGCGGTATTACTGACCTACTTCCGTAATAATATTCTGCATGCGTTTGTGTTGCCGTCACTGGTGGCTTCACTGGTTGAACACAATGGTAAAGTCAGCCGTAAAGATTTGCACAATGTCATTCGCACCTTGTATCCGTTCTTACAAGCCGAGCTATTTTTGAAATGGTCCCGCGACGCGTTGATCACAGAAATTGATCGTTATGTCGATGCGCTTATTGCATCGGGTGTGATTGAAATCGATCAAGACGGTGATCTGGTCAGCTTGGCACCAAACTCGGAAGAACATAATCAGCTGGTGATTCTGGCTGCACCCGTGAAGCAAAGTCTAGAGCGCTATTACATGACTTTGGCTTTAATTGCTCAGCGTGGCTCTGGCAATATTTCGGCCAAGCAAGTGGAAGACTTAAGTCATTTGCTCGGACAGCGTTTATCGGTGCTGTATGAGTTCAACTCGCCAGAATTTTTTGATAAGGCACTGTTTCAAAGCTTCCTGAAAGTACTGACCCAGCAAGGTTATATCAAAACCAATTCTGAAGGTGCGATTGAGTTTGACCGCAACTTTAGCAATATGGCTGAAGGCGCCAAACTGGTCCTCGATGAAGCCACTTTGCAGATGCTGCAGCACATTACAACGTTTAGCGATGAAGAGCTAAAGAGTGCGCTCGAAGCGATGGCATCTCAACAAGCCAAGCGTCGTTTAAAACGTAAAAAGAAATAATCGTTTTGATGGTACAGTCTAGTTCGCTAGGCTGTACCTTTAACGAAATTGACATTCGAAATAACGTGGATCATCCATACAGCGCAAGCGTAAAATTAAAGCCACAAAGGCCGGATCGTAATATTTCGAGCGAATAAACTGTTGACGCACTCTGGCTAGAATCAATTCATACGCCTGCTTCTCTCTATAAGATACATCCATCCAATAATACGACGATATACCATTTTCCCAGCGAATCGTCTGTGCAATCAAACTGGCGCTATGCAAGGCAAACCAACTTCGCATACTTTGACCAAAGCCTTTTGGATACTGTGCGTGCCGGATCACCACATTTATCGCCACATAAGACAACGGAAAGTTCACCACACGAATGGACGAACCGAATTCTCGTTCAAGATTGTAAGGTCGTAGCGCAAAAATAGGCGCTGGCAAGATATCAACCTGATTGTGTTTAAAAGCATCCACAGCAGATTCAAGCTGCACGGGTACTGGCTGGGCACGAACTGACTGTACCAGCGCAATTTGTGGTAAATCTGCTGCTAACACTGCAATTTTCTTATTTTTTAAATCACTGACACTGTTAATGTCGGTACGCTTAAGCACCATGTAGGCCATACCCAGCGGAATCATACCCAGCGCTTCAAACTCTCCTTGCACCATGTGCGGCTTAAGGCTCGGATTGCTCAGCATCTGCATAAAACTTTTGGCAACCTGATGACTGGAAACAAAGCCAACACCTGCCGTACCGCCCATAAACTGGTTGTACTGACGGGTATGAAAATTCGTTGCCATCACACCTGAGCAATAGCCCTGATCAAATTGCTTTAGTGCATCTTGCTCATTTTTATAACTTTTCAGCGTAATTTTCACTTGCTGAGACTGCGCGTATTGCGCAATATCTTGAGCACGGCGGCTAATCTCGCCTTGCGGACCGACCGGATCATAGACACACCATGCAGTCTCAAGCGCCCAGCTTTGCACAGCAAGTAAGTAAAGCCCAATTCCCAATAAAACTTTTAATTGCATCATGTCATCGTCTTTTTTTATTTTAATCATTGATATGTTTCAGCATTCACCTTACGGTGTTTGCGCACTGAGCACCATGCCCCAAGTGACATGATGAAAAGTCAGCACAGTCAAGCCAGATTAATCTTGAGCAGTCGGTGCTGTAGAATCGAGCTGAGCACGATACACGCTAAAGCAGTCGGGTAACTGCAACTCATAGCCCGATGCAATAAAATCACGTGCCATAATTCGTTTTCCAGTCAGACACGTACGCTCAAGCCGGAGCTGTGGTAAGTGAAGTTGTAACTGAAACCACTGAATAATTTCATGCAATGGATAAGGCCGCCCATCACTGACCAGATACACGGGTTTAAACGAATCCAGTGTTGTCAGATAAGCCAAAAAGCCAGCCAGATCATCAATATGAATCCGGTTGCTATAATGAACTGCAGGATAAGTCTGGGTACTTTGAGCCAGCTTGCGCATCCGTGTAACTGAATTGCCGTAAATTCCACTTGGTCGAACTACAATACTACGCTGCGGATAGGCTTGATGCCACGCCTGCTCCATGGCAAGTAAATACTTGGCCTGTTCATCGGCAGGCTCGGGAATGGTGTGATCGTCGACCCATTCGCCCGATTGCTGGGCACCATAAACCCGCGTTGAGGAAACCACGACCACACGCTGAACTGGATGATGTTTGAGTACATCTGCAATTGGCTGGACACTCTCCAGATAAGTACGACGGTAATTTGCTGGATCGCTACTTTCAGGAGAAAGTAAAACATATACCCAATCTATAGGGCGACAGCCCGATAAATCGAGTGTATGAATATCTTGCGTTATATGATCTGCAAAATCCGCTGGTTTGGGGTGGCGACTCACGGCGCTAATTTGATGACCGCGCATAAATAATTGTTTAGCAACGCGCTGAGATGTTTTACCATAGCCAATAAATAAAATATGCATCGGACATCCTGAGTTGGAGGGACATGACTTCAGTCCATCATTTGCAAGGCGTTGGAGCGGCAGCCGCCAGTTTACTTGAGAAACTTCATCTGTTTAATACAGACGATTTGTTGTTTCATTTGCCTCGTGATTACGAAGATCGTAGCACGGTTATTGCGATGAACCAACTCGTGGTCGGTCGTACCTACCTGCTAGAGGGATGGGTAAAATCAGTTGATTTTCCACCAGGAAAACGAAAATCCGTGGCTGCACTGGTCCAGGATGATTTTGGTAAAGTGACTTTACGATTTTATTATCTATATAAAGGTTTGACCGATAAACTCACCCCGGGAAATCGCTTACGAATATTTGGTGAAGTACGCGTTGGTGCACGTGGGTTAGAACTGTATCATCCTGAAATACAAGTTATTCGAGAGCATACCCCGCTCCCGAAAACTCAACTGACTGCCATTTATCCGAGCACCGAAGGGCTAACTCAGACCAAGTTAAGAGACTATATTAAACAGGCCTTGGCGCAGTTTAGCGACCAGCTGCCTGAGCTTTTGCCAGAGAAATTTACCAATGGCTATGCTTTAAAAGAAGCATTGCACTACATTCATGAACCACCACTCAATGCCAATATGCAACAGCTGGCGCAAGGATCTCATCCTGCACAGCAGCGTTTGATCTTTGAAGAGCTGGTGGCACATCAAATTAGTTTGCTGACCCGCCGTGCCTATATTCGCCAGATTGCCGCCCCACCCTTTTCCTACAGTCAGGTTTTGGCTAAAGCCTTACTGGCACAGCTACCCTTTCATATGACGCAAGCTCAAAAGCGGGTATCTCATGAAATTGCCAAAGATTTGCAGCGCCCCGAGCCGATGCTGCGGCTGGTACAAGGTGATGTCGGTGCAGGTAAAACCTTGGTGGCTGCTGTGGCTGCTTGCCATGCGCTGGAAGCAGAGTGGCAAGTTGCGCTGATGGCACCCACTGAAATTCTGGCCGAACAGCATTATCTAAATTTTAAACGCTGGTTTGAACCTTTAAATATTCAAGTGGCATGGTTATCTGGCAAACAAAAGGGCAAAGCCCGAGCACATGCAGAACAATTGATTCAAACTGGTCAAGCGCAGTTGGTGGTCGGAACACATGCGCTATTTCAAGACAATGTCGAATTTGCCAAACTTGGCTTGGTGATTATCGATGAACAACATCGCTTTGGAGTTGATCAGCGTTTGGCACTGCGCAATAAAGGTGTTGATCATCTGACCCCGCATCAGTTAGTGATGACCGCCACACCGATTCCACGTACTCTCGCCATGAGCGCTTATGGAGATCTGGATACCTCGGTGATTGATGAACTTCCCCCGGGACGAACACCGATTCAGACCGTGACCATTCCACTCGATCGACGCGAAGAAGTACTCAATCGAATTGCCAATAACTGTAAAGACGGCAAACAGGCCTATTGGGTGTGCACACTGGTAGAGCAATCTGAAACACTAGATGCGCAAGCAGCGCAAGCCACCTATGAGGAAATTTTGTCACGCTTTCCCGAGCTCAAAGTGGGATTGGTACATGGCAAAATGAAAGCAGACGAAAAGCAGGCAGTCATGGCTGCATTTAAAGCCAACGAATTGCAATTACTGATCGCCACCACTGTAATTGAAGTGGGCGTCGATGTGCCGAATGCCTCGATTATGGTGATTGAAAATGCAGAGCGGCTAGGCTTATCGCAGCTGCATCAGTTACGTGGCCGAGTAGGACGTGGCGCTCAAGCGAGTTTTTGTGTGTTGCTTTACAAGCATCCACTGTCTCAAAATGGTCAAGAGCGTTTGTCTATCTTACGTGAAAGCAATGATGGCTTTGTGATTGCCGAAAAAGACCTTGAACTGCGTGGTCCGGGAGAACTTCTCGGCACCAAACAAACCGGTGACATGAATTTTCGTGTGGCCAAACTGGAGCGAGATGATCATCTTCTTACGCAGGCGCATTATGTCGCGGGGCAAATGCTCAGTGATTATCCGGAACAGGCCGATGCGCTACTAAGACGCTGGTTGCCAGAAGCGCCGCGATATGCCTATGTTTAAGGCAGTGTATCATTCATTACACACGCTCTGGCAGCACACGCGACATTGTCCGCT
This sequence comes from Acinetobacter soli, assembly GCF_018139125.1. Taxonomy (NCBI): domain Bacteria; kingdom Pseudomonadati; phylum Pseudomonadota; class Gammaproteobacteria; order Moraxellales; family Moraxellaceae; genus Acinetobacter; species Acinetobacter soli. The sequence goes on along the minus strand of NZ_CP073241.1, from coordinate 3,005,129 downwards.
GTGCGGTCATTCTGCCGCACACAGTCCATACGTCATTTGCACAGATTGCTGGCAAGATCTGCCGTGGCTCAATGATTCGGTGCTGCGCCATGAATTGAACATTCAGGCAGCATGTGAATATGCCGACCCGATCAATCAGATTGTGCAGCAATTTAAATACCATGAAAAACTGCATCATCAGCGCTTACTCACGCAACTGATTTTGCAACTTCCCTTACCGCGGGTTCAGGCCATTGTGCCAATGCCGATTTCGACAGCGCGGCTTTGTGAACGTGGTTATAATCAAGCGATGCTGATTGCTGAAGGTGTCGCCAAACAGCTTAACCTTCCCATATGGCAACCCGTGCTGCGTCGGGCTGAACACACACAAAAGGGCTTAAGCCGATTAGAGCGCATCGCGGGTATTGAGCAGCAATTCGTACCCGATTTGCGTGTGCGCACTCGCTTTCGGCGGGTCATGATTATCGATGATGTAGTCACGACAGGCAGCTCAATTTACGCCTTGTCTCAAGCACTCACCACATTAGGATGCCAACGCATTTATCCGATCTGTGTCGCTGCGGCCTCTGTTTCACGTGAAGCCAGATAATTCACACACCACGGTAAAACTATTTCACGGGTGAGCGGTGCAAGAGGCGTGTGCTGGTCATCTACACTTATCCACTTCATCTGAGCAATTTCGGCTTGAATCTGTGGCTGTCCTTCTAGCTGCAATAAGTATACATCTGCAATCAAGCCGTGATCTGGCTCATTGGCTGCCTGAGTTTCAAAACGACCCAAGCTCTGCACAATGTGGCTATGACATCCGGTTTCTTCAAAGGTTTCACGTATAATCGCCGCTTCACTGGATTCGTTGGCTTCAAGCTTGCCACCCACTTGCATAAAAAACCTGGTATTGCGTTTTCGTACTAGTAAAAGCTGCTGATCATCATTGAAAATAATCGCAGCAGCCACCCGAATGGTTTTCGTAGTCAGATTATCGCTCACGGATGAACCTTGGCATGTTCGCCCCATTTTGGCATGGCGGGTTGATAGTGTTCAAACTGTTCTAAAATACTCTGAATATCATCTGATGCAATCAGCTTCTCGACAAAACGTGATTGAGTGAATCCGTTATCGACGGTGCCCTGAATCATGTTTAAAAGTGCATCGTAAAAGCCACGTACATTTAAAAAGGCACATGGTTTTTGATGAATACCCAGCTGTGCCCATGTCCATTGCTCAAAAATTTCTTCGAGTGTACCTGCGCCACCCGGTAAAGCGATAAAACCATCCGAAAGCTCGGCCATTTTGGTTTTACGCTCATGCATATTTTTTACCACATGTAGTTCGGTTAAATGCGGATGTGCCAACTCACGGTCGACCAATGCAGTTGGAATCACGCCAATTACGCGCCCGCCAGCCTGCAACGCCGAGTCTGCAACAACACCCATAAGTCCCGAACGACCACCACCATACACCAGCGTTTTGCCTTGCTGGGCAATTAGTTGCCCAGTCGCTTGCGCCGCTTGAATAAACACAGGATCAGTACCAACAGCAGAACCACAAAAAATACAAACTGAATTCATAGATTTTTTACCATGTTGTGAAGTTGTCATGCTTACAAAGTAAGCTTTAGAAAGATTTTTTTCAAAATTAACGCAACAACGAGTGTTTTTGACCTAATCCTTGTCTAAAATACACGCATTCATTTACCCCCGTACTGCGCAAGGGAGAAAAGACATTATGCTTGAAGCCTTTTATGCCACAGAGCGCGGTAGTCTGGAAGATGCCACCATCAATGGTGGATTCGATCTGCATCCAGAATTGGTCTGGATTGACCTCATTGCACCCTCTCAAGAAGAACAACAATGGGTACTCGATGCATATGATCGTAATTTACCTACACTGAAATCTCTCGAAGACATTTCTTCATCTGCTCGATTCTACCGCGATGACGATGGAATTTTGCATATCAGTACTTATTTTTTAACGAAAAATAAAAACTATCAAGTTGACGGTGATACAGAAGACAGCAGCAATATTTTGGCGATGGTACAAACTGTCGCATTTATTTTGCATAAAGACCGTCTGTTTACTTTGCGTGGTGAAAAACTGGTGGCGTTTCGGGCCTTTCGTGCCCGTGCGCGGCGTAATGACTATGACATGGATTATAAAGATCCGACATGGATATTACTGGGTTTGCTCGAAGCCAAACTAGACGAGCTTGCGGATATCTTGGAAGATATCCACAAGGATCTTGAAAAATACTCCACAGAAGTTCTGAATAATCATCATCGCGAACAGATGCTGGATCTCGACGACATGATTACCCGTCTGGCTCAACAAGAAGACGTGTTGGGAAAAGCCCAGCTGTGTCTGATTGATTTACGCCGTGTATTAACCTTTTTGGCACGTCCGCGCGCGCTGGGCAGTCATATTTATGATGCCGATATTCGCGAGCTCAGCGAAGATGTTCGCTCGCTGGTCGAACATGATGCCTTCTTGTTTCAAAAGGTGCGTTTCTTACTCGACACCACGTCTGGTTTCATTAACACCGAACAGAACGATACAATTCGTCGCTTCTCGATCTTGCCAAGTATGCTAGCGCCACCGATGCTGGTGGCGAGTATCTACGGCATGAATACACAAGAACTGCCCTTTGCACATGGCGCCATGAGCTTTTTAGTGGTTGCCATGATCATTATGGTGTCATTTGTTGGGCCAATGATTTATTTCCGCTGGAAAAAATGGATTTAAAAAAAGCACTGCCATGGCAGTGCTTTTTTTGTTTTTGAAACTGGCTCAAATCAGTACCAAATCATCTTGCAGATGCGAGGCTTGAATGATCTTGAGCATTTTTGCAGGTACATCTTGAAAATGCAGCCCCTGTGCCTGAGGTGTCGAGCGAAGCCACTGAATTAGCACCGCCAAGGCCAAGGTATTGCCATTTTTCAACTGACTCAGATTCACCACCAAAGGAAAAGTCGAGTGCTGGGCAATCAGTTGATGCCCTTGCTCACACATGGCCTGTGCATTGTCAAAGTCGATTTGCCCAGAAACGACCAACTGCTGATCTAGAAACTGAATCACGTTAAACCTGCATTATTTCTTTTTGACTGCGGCATCCGCATCTGGCTGGAAATTCGCAATGGCTTTATCAAGATCACCACCGTTACGCTTCACGGTTGCCGCAAACTGGTTACGGAACTGCAAGCCTAAATCGATACCAGATACATTGATGTTACGAATTTTCCATTGTGACCCTTTGTCTGCCAACTGGAACGACACTGGAATTTTTTCACCGTTGTTATTGAAGTCTAGCGTCACAACAGGATTTTTACTTCCGGTTTCTTTGTATGGACGCATGGTATAAGACTGGTTGCTGTACTTCGCAAAAGCCGTACCGTAATTTTCAATCAGTGTTTCACGGAAGTTATTTTCAAACTGCGCACGCTGAGCCGCATTACTGTATTGATTGGTTGCATAAGTGCCCATAACAATACGGGTAAAGGCTTGTGAATCAATATACGGATCAAGGTTTTGACGAACGATCGCTTTGACCGCCGCTGGATTGTTTTGCAATTTGGCATGATCGGTTTTCAAACGTGTAATCAGGCCATCTGCAACACGTTTAATAAACGCTGGCGGTGCTTCAGCGGGTGCAGCAAAAGCTGTTCCCATCAACATTGAAGATAAAACACTTGCGGTGAGCGTTTGCTTAAATAATGTATTCATGTGCATGCTTCCTAATAATTACTCGGTAAATGACGGCTGTGCTTCAGAAGAAGCTGGCTCGGCCGTATTGCCCGTAGAGTTTGTTGATGATTTACCGGCACCACCCGTAATAAATTTGCTAATTAGATCTTCAAGATCCATCGTACCTTGGGTATTTGAAATTGCTTCACCACGCTTGAGGTAGTTCAGACCACCACCCGGCACGATCTTGAGATACTTCTCACCCAATAACCCATTTGTCGATACCATAATGTAAGCATCTTCATCGATACTGGTGATGGATTTCATGTTATTAATTAGTTGCTGTTCCATCGTTTTTTGTTGTGCTGGAGCAGCAGCTTGATAGTCTGCGCTGTAACGCAGTTCCTCAAGTGCATTTTTCTCAACCGTTTTAAGTTGCTGTGCATTAAATGTGGTAAGTTTGCCATCTAAATCAAACGAAACAGTAGCTAAGCGGGTCACTGGGTCAAGCGTAATAGACTCAACCCGCCCAATGGTCACGCCGCTCATGGTGACTTTGGCACGCGGCTTTAAACCGTTGACATTGTCAAACTGCGCGGTCATTTTATACGGATCGCTAAGATTGGTCCCAGCAAGGCCACTCACTTTCATGGCTAAAAAGAACAATGCCACACCGAAAATAATCACAAATATTCCAACGGCCAGCTCACTTGTACGTGATTTCATTAAATACCTCCGAACATGACCGCAGTCAAAACAAAATCTGAACCCAGTACACACAATGACGAATACACCACCGTTCGCGTCATTGAGGTAGCAATCCCCTCAGGCGTTGGATCGCATGCATAGCCTTGATACACTGCAATCCAAGTACATACCAGAGCAAATACGATACTTTTAATAATGCCATTGACGACATCGTGACCAAACTGGACATTGCTTTGCATACCACTCCAGAAAGAACCTTCGTCGACGCCCAGAAAATCGACCCCCACCATTTTGCCGCCTAAAATTCCGATGGCAGCAAAAATCACGGTAAGCATCGGCAAGCTCACAATTCCAGCCCAAAGACGTGGCGAGACAATTTGCTTAAGTGGATCGACACCGATCATTTCCATACTGGCCAATTGCTCGCTCTGTTTCATCGAGCCAATTTCCGCGGTCAGTGCAGAACCTGCTCGACCGGCAAAAAGTAATGCAGCAACAACAGGTGCCAGTTCACGCAGCAAGGTCAAAGACACCATGGTGCCCAGCATTGCTTCACTGCCTACATTTACTAAAATTGAGTAGCCTTGTAAGCCGATAACCAAGCCAATAAACAAGCCCGAGACGGTTATGATCAACAGTGACATGACCCCAACACGGTACATCTGGTAAATAAACCGAGAAAAACCGCCAGAAGATGGCATGGAAAATAAAATCTGCAATAGCATCAGGGCCGCAACACCAATCCCTCGAACGCGCTCTATCACAAGCCGGCCCAGCCAAGCGATCGCATTCATGGCGATACCTCTTTATCTAAATAAGCGCGCTGACTAAATTGATATTCGACAGGCCCTTCAGCTGATCCTGTCAGGAACTGTTTCACATAGGCCGAAGCATTCGATTGCAATGCTTCGGGTGTGCCTTCACCCTGAATCTTGCCTTCTGCAACCACGTAAATATAGTCTGCAATCGATAAAGTTTCAGGTACATCATGCGAAACAATAATAGTGGTCAGATCAAGTGCTTCACGCAAAGATCGGATTAAACGGGTTAACACACCTTTGACAATCGGATCTTGGCCTGCAAAAGGCTCATCGTACATAATCAGATCTGGATCGAGCGCAATTGCACGTGCCAGCGCAACGCGTCGATTCATCCCGCCAGAAAGTTCGGTTGGCATCAAGTGCTCTGCACCACGCAGGCCAACCGACTCCAGCTTTAACCCCACGAGTTCGGCAATCAGATGCTCAGGCAGTTTGGTATGCGCTCGGATAGGGAACGCAACATTTTCATAGACGGACATATCGGTAAATAAAGCACCGCTTTGGAACAACATTCCCATTCGGGCGCGCGCCGCAAAGAGTTCGTGACGCGTCATGCTGGCAATATTTTTACCGTCTAGTAAAACTTGTCCTTGATCTGGACTCAACTGCCCACCAATCAGACGCAACAAAGTCGTCTTACCTGTTCCTGACGGCCCCATAATCGCTGTAATCTGACCACGACGAATAGACAAACTAATGTTGTCATAAATGATACGATCGCCGCGATTGAAACTTAGATTTTGGACGTCAATTAAAGCGTCAGAAAAGGATGACGTTAAATTATTCATAGCAGAGTAGATTCCTGCATTTTTTTAATGCTTGCATAATATAGCACTGAAACTGCTCAGGATTGTTATTATTTTGACAATGCAGCGTTTCATTCATCCAGGTGATGTTGCTGAAAAAGCACAGACAAAACGCGTATTAATCTTGGTAAAAATAATAAGAGAAATAGAAAATATTACATAACATCAAGACAAAACTTAAGCACGGCAACCACCAAGCGCGTGTCATAAGCGCCTTAATGAAGCCTGAGCCATGGTGATGTTTTTGATTACGCATTTATATAAAATTTCTTGATATGATTCTCAATATTGATCATTTTACACAGTTTTATCACAATAAAAAAGCTGGCCGAAGCCAGCTTTTTATTTACTTTTGTGAATTAACGGTCGTTTTTGCGACGACGATCACCTGATTCACGATTGAAAAATTCTTCTTTCGTACCACGATTTGGACGGTCTTCGCCACCAAAGCTACGTTTTGGACGATCTTCACCACCGAAGCTACGCTTTGGACGGTCATCACCAAAAGAGCGCTGTGGACGATCACCAAAACCACCTTCACGACGTGCAGGACGATCGCCAAAGTCACGCTTAGGACGATCACCAAAACCGCCTTCACGACGTGGCTTGTAATCTACGCGATTGCCACGGTTGTCATCGTTTGAATCGAAACGCGGTTTATCGTTGAAGCCACCTTCACGGCGTGGACGATCTGAGTTAAATTCGCGACGCGGACGATCTTCACCACCGAAGCTACGCTTTGGACGGTCATCAAAACCACCTTCACGGCGTGGACGATCTGAGTTAAATTCGCGACGTTGACGATCTTCACCACCGAAGCTACGCTTTGGACGGTCATCAAAACCGCCTTCACGGCGTGGACGATCTGAGTTAAATTCGCGACGCGGACGGTCTTCACCACCAAACGGACGCTCACCACGTGGGCTATCATCGAAGCTACGACGTGGGCGATCATCACGACCACCTTCGCGACGTTTGAAGTTACCTTCACCTTCAAAACGACGACCGCCGCCGCCAAAGCTACGACCACCGCCATCACGACCACCACGGCCATTACCGCCGCGACCACGACCACCACCATCACGGCCTGAACGTGCAGGCGGTGGAGATGGCTCAAGACCTTCAATTTCAGAAACGCTTAAACGCGCATCTAGGTAGTCTTCAAGCGCACGAATCTTGCCACGCTCGCGGTAAGTTGCAAGTGTAATAGCTTGACCAGTACGACCTGCACGGCCAGTACGGCCAATACGGTGAACGTAATCTTCATGCTTCATTGGTAAGCCGAAGTTGATCACGTGTGAAATAGTTGGTACATCTAGACCACGTGCTGCTACGTCAGTTGCAACCAAGATTTTTGCTTTACCTTCACGGATGCTGCGCAAACGACGGTTACGTACGGTTTGTGGCATTGCACCGTGCAAAGCAACAACTGAATGACCCGCTTCAGCAAGTTCTTCAGCTAACATGTCAGTGTCTTCTTGCGTGCTTGCAAACACAACAGCCTGATCCATTTTTTCATCACTTAACCAATGGGTAAGCAATTTTTTCTTGTGCTCAAAACCATCTGTCCAGTGAAGTGTTTGGGTAATATCAGTGTTGGTTGAATGACCCGTTTCAATGGCAATACGCTGTGGATCTTGCATCATGCATTCAGCAAGACGAATGATACGATCTGCAAATGTTGCAGAGAACATTAAAGTCTGCTTACGGTTAGCAGCCAATTCGCTAATCGCTTCTAGGTCTTCAGAGAAACCAAGATCAAGCATACGGTCAGCTTCATCAACAATTAACGCATCAACTTTATCAAGTTTAAGTTGACGACGGTTAACCAAGTCAAGCAAACGACCTGGCGTTGCAACAACTACTTGAGCGCCTTTAAGTTGCTGAATTTGCTTAGCAAAAGGCATACCGCCCATGATTGCAGCAATACGTACGCCTTTCATGTGGCGAACGAATGCAATCGCATCTTGACTGACTTGCTGTGCAAGTTCACGCGTTGGTGAAATGACAAGAATATTCGGTTGAGTTACGGCGCGCATACGTTCTTTAAATGGAAGGAACGTATCTTGACCCGCAAGTGCATGAAGTGTTGGCAACAAAAATGCTGCAGTTTTACCAGAACCAGTTTGGCTAGAAACTAAAAGATCTTTACCTTCTAAAGCAGCAGGAATTGCTTGTTCTTGAACAGGAGTCGGGCTAGTAAAACCAAGATCCTGTAGTGCATTTTGTAGAGATTCGTGTAGAGAGAAATCGGCAAAAGTTTTGCTCATAGAGAGTTTCACCCTAATGGGTGCTCCATTTTAATAAATACAAATATGGACATCGACAAAAGGCGGCACGGCATCTTAGGCTGAATAATATGAAATTCAGCAGCAATCCGAATAACGACGATGTAGACTATACGCACGCATGATTACGGCCGGAACCTGAAGAATCGCTGAGCGATTTGGGCGCAATGAATGGTCCTCTCTATGGACAGCGTGCGCATACAATGAATAGAACAGAATGTTCAGGTAATGAACGGAAATTTAAGTGCGTTGCGATATTATAGCAGAAACTTTTTAAAAGTCACCTTATTTCTCAGTTTTTTCATAATATGTTCTTTTTTGAGGCCTTTAAATGGTCCATCTGGTAAAAAAACACCCTCTTGATGAGGGTGTTTTTTTAAGTAAACTCAACCACATGGCGATTATTTCGCCATTTCACCCCATGCAGGCACCACGGTTTGCATCAGTGGTTTAAGCATTTTCATTGAGGTCGCAAGCACTTGACCATTTTCAAACGAATCATGTCCACCGCGTGCATCCACCATAACGCCGCCAGCTTCTTTTACAATCAGCTCACCTGCAGCGATATCCCACGGTTTTAGGCCTACTTCAAAGAAACCATCAAAACGGCCCGCAGCCACATAGGCCAAATCGAGTGCAGCAGAACCTGCACGGCGGATGTGAGCACCAGCTTTAGTGACTGCAAGCAATGATGCAAAATGTTGCTCGGCATAAGAAACGATTTCACCATTACGTTTAGCACGGTATGGGTGGCCTACAGCCAAGAACGTATTTTCTAAATTTTCACGAACATTTACGCGGATACGGCGCTGGTTCATGACCGCACCACGACCACGACTTGCAGAGAACATTTCGTCGCGTACAGGATCGTAGATCACACCGTGCTGGGTCACACCTTTGTGCTGAACTGCAATTGAAATACAAAAATGAGGGAAACCATTGATAAAGTTTTGTGTGCCATCCAGCGGGTCGATCACCCAGCACCAGTCTGCATCGTGGCCTTTGCCTTCTTGCAGACCAAACTCTTCGCCCAAGAAGCTATGGTTTTTGTAACTTTTACGAAGGGTATCGATCGTGAGTTGCTCGAGATATCGGTCAACGCGCGTTACCGGACCTTCAATGCCTTTCTCTTCAACTTGTAGGTCGAGCTTGTGACGATTCTGATGTGCTTTTAAAAGCTCTTGACCAACTAATTGAGCCGCTCGCGCAGCCATAACCACCATAGGTTCCATTGAACACCCACTACAAATTTGAAGATTTTGACAAAGAATAATGCATAAAAGCGCGGCAATTCTATCAAATTGCCGCGCCTTTTGGTAAATAAATTCGAGTTTTTTTAGCGGAATCTGTTTAAACCGCTTGTACAATCCTTAACCAAGCCTTTTCAATTGCGTTTTGGATCCCCTCAGCATCCAATCCACAATTTTTTAGCATCTGGGCATGTGTAGCTTGATGAATGAAAGTATCTGGTAATCCCAAATTCAAAACAGGCTTCAAGATTTGCGCCTGAGCCAAGTACTCATTGACTGCACTGCCTGCACCAGCCATGACCGCATGCTCTTCAACCGTCACAAATAAATGCGTGCGTTCAGCCAGATCGCGAATGATTTGCTCATCAAGCGGTTTGACAAAACGCATATTGACCACAGATACGCCTACATCATATTTTTGCGTCAATTGTTGTGCTGCCTCGACTACAACAGCAACGCGGCTTCCAAATGCTAAAATCGTGATTTGCTCATCGTGAGTCGTACTCGACTCAAAGACCACCTCAGCCTTACCGATTTCCAGTTTGCTCAGATTTGACTGAATCTCAACGCCTAAGCCTGCACCACGCGGATAGCGTACCGCAGCCGGGCCTGGATACTCATAAGCGGTATGCAGCATCTGACGGCACTCGTTTTCATCTTTAGGCGCCATGATGATCAGATTTGGCACTGTACGCATGTAAGCATAATCGTATGCACCTGCATGCGTCGGACCATCTTCACCGACAAGTCCCGCACGATCAATACCAAACGTCACATCCAGATTTTGTAACGCCACATCATGAACCAACTGATCATAACCACGCTGTAAGAAAGTCGAATAAATTGCCACAACAGGTTTAAGCCCTTCACAGGCCATGCCAGCAGCCAACGTGACCGCATGCTGCTCGGCAATCGCCACATCAAAAAAACGCTCTGGATACTGCTGAGCAAATTTGACCATACCCGAACCTTCACACATCGCTGGCGTAATTGCCATTAAGCGTGAGTCTTGCGCCGCTTCATCACATAACCACTGTCCGAATACATCGGAATATTTAGGCGGTGATTTCTTGGCTGGCGCGGTGGTCACAGGCGCGACTTTACTAATCGCATGATAAGTAATCGGATCGGCTTCGGCCGGGATAAAACCTTTGCCTTTTTTGGTATATACGTGAATTAAACGTGGCCCTTTGCGTTTTTTGAGGGCATGGAACACATCAACAAGCTGATTGACATCATGGCCATCAAAGGGACCAAAATAATCAAACCCAATCGCTTTAAATAAGTTATCAGCTGCATCGGTAGCCGACTGATGCAGGCGTGAATTATAGGTCCACTGCGGATGCGGCTGGACATAAGCCTGCCCCTCTGCATCGATATTGACCAAATGACCTTTTTCCCAAATGGCAGCCAAGTGTTTGGCAAAACCACCGGTACTACATGAAATCGACATGTCGTTATCGTTGAGGACGACAATCAGATCTGCGTTGTGAGCGACGGCATCATTCATGGCTTCAAATGCCATACCTGCAGTCATGGCACCATCGCCTACAATACTGACCACCTCACACGGATTTTTTTGGTAGCGGCGTGCCAGTGACATGCCCAAACCTGCGGAAATTGCAGTAGACGAATGCCCGACACCAAAGGTATCAAATACCGATTCTTCGCGTGCAGGAAAAGCCGCAAGACCATTTTGAGCACGAATAGTCGTCAGTTGTTCACGACGACCTGTAAGTGCTTTGTGCGGATAGGCCTGATGTCCCACATCCCAAATGAGACGGTCATTTGGTGTATTAAAACAATAGTGTAGAGCAACCGTTAATTCGATCACGCCCAAATTGGCACCAAAGTGGCCGCCACTTTGACCTGCCGCATACAAGATAAACTGACGCAACTCATCAGCCACCTGTGTCAGTTGGCTAGGTTCGAGCTGACGTAATTGTTGCGGATGATTAATTTCATCTAACAATGGCGTAACAGGACGGTGAGTTGGAATTTCGGTATACAACATATGTGGCAAAGCCTTTTTAAGCCTGGCAAATCCTAAGCTGGGTAAATGGGAATTCGATACGCATATCGAATTAAATCACCTTCAATCAGCCACATTTCTAACGATGCAGTATTGAGCACAACTAACATGTGCTTAGGGTGGCGTAGATTATCCTGAATAATCTCACAATTTATCAACCATTATTGTCCGCTTTCTAAAAAAAAGAAAAGGTTCTGAATAATTTCGACATGACAATTCTACCAATCTCTAAGCATTACGCTATACTTTAGCCGATTTCATTGACCTAAAGATGAGTAATTTGTGGCTATTGAGTTTGTCGCGACCTCTAAACTACCGACCCAATTTGGTGACTTCAATATTTCAGTCTTTCAAGATCCTGTAACGGGCGAAGAGCACGTTGCATTGTCTAAAGGCTTAGAGTCACCACCGACGGCGCCAGTGCTGGTGCGTATTCACTCAGAATGCCTCACTGGCGATGCATTTGCATCGCTCAAATGTGATTGTGGTCCACAGCTGCAAGCTACACAGAAACTGATCAATCAAGCAGGTCAGGGTGTGATTTTGTATTTACGTCAGGAAGGCCGTGGCATTGGATTGACCAATAAAATCCGTGCCTATGCACTGCAAGATCAGGGACACGATACCGTAGATGCCAATTTACTGTTGAACCTACCCGCCGATGCACGCCGCTACGACATGTGTACCATCATGCTGGATCATTTACAGATCAAGCAGGTCAAGCTGATTACCAATAACCCACTCAAACTGAATGCGCTAACCGATCTTGGCATTGATGTTACCGAACGTGTTGCTCTCACGGTGGGCAAAAATCCGTTTAACGAGCAATACCTTAAAACCAAAAAAGAGCGTATGTCTCATCTCTATCAAAAAGATGACTTCTAAGCGATAGATCATTGAAATTGACGCTTGAGTCATTTTTGGCTCAAAATCCCTTACTTTTTTTAAGGTTTTATGTTTTGATGATCAGACGCGTTTAAGTTTTTATTTGAGGCACAGCATGCAATATCCAACTTCAGACGATATTCAACGGGTCCGTGAGTTTCTTCTCGATCTTCAAGCACGTATTTGTAGCCGCCTTGAACAGCAAGAACAGCTTGGGGGAGGAAGTGCGACGTTTGTGATTGATGATTGGGAGCGTCCAGAAGGTGGCGGTGGCCGATCCCGGGTGTTGCAAAATGGTGACGTGATTGAAAAAGGTGGTGTGATGTTTTCACACATCAACATCTCTCAACTGCCCGCCTCTGCTACGGCACGCCATCCTCAAATTGCCGGTGCCAAAGCGCAGGCGCTTGGCGTATCACTGGTCATCCATCCTAAAAATCCGAATATTCCGACTTCACATGCCAATGTACGCTTGTTTGTGGCTCAGCCTGAAGGACATGATCCGATCTGGTGGTTTGGTGGCGGATTCGATCTAACCCCATTTTATCCAAATGATCAGGATGTCCAACACTGGCATCAAACAGCATTTGATTTGTGCCAACCTTTTGGCGATGGTGTATATGCCGAGCATAAGCAATGGTGCGATGACTATTTTTATTTAAAGCATCGTGATGAACAGCGTGGTGTGGGTGGTTTATTTTTTGATGATTTGAATGCTTGGGATTTCGATACATGTTTTGCTTATATGCAGGCCGTAGGTAACGGTTATCTGGATGCGATCTTGCCAATTTTTGAGCGCAATCGTGATAAGCCCTACACACCAGCGCAACGTGATTTTCAGCTTTATCGTCGCGGGCGCTATGTCGAATACAATTTAGTCTATGACCGCGGCACCTTATTCGGCTTACAAACTGGGGGCCGAATTGAATCGATTTTAGTGAGTTTACCTAACCTCGCTGCATGGACCTATCGTCCTGAATGGGATCAAGATTCTGCCGAGAAAAAGCTCACCGATTACTACCTCAAACCACAAGATTGGTTAGGTCTGCTGTAATATCTCCTTGCAAATGAGACTGTTTCTTATCGAGACAGTCTCTTGTCTATTTTGAATTATCGTTTATGCTCTAACATGGAAATCCCTGATGCAGGCACTTAGGGGTTGCAAACCAAGAAAGATGCTTACAGTGTAAATCGATCCTGCATGTCATGCTTATTTCATCAAGGTTTGTTTTACTTATTCAATTCTTATGAAAAGGCTATCTCCATGTCCCATCTCTTTGAAAATAATCGCGCATTGTTATTTTGGATGACCGTTGCAATCTTGATTGTTTCGTCTGTTATTACGCTCGGATTTGATAACGTCTATTCCGATGGTATCTCGATTCCAATTAACGTCTTTGCCAGTGTCGGACTATTTTTGATGATGATGACCCATGTGATCGAAGAGCTTGAGTCGATTTGTAATCCTTAAGCTCTTCAATCAACGCATTGTGACTTAACCCGCTTTGCCCGCGACAAACGGATTAAACTGTTTTTCATGACCAATGGTGCTGATCGGGCCGTGGCCTGAAATAAACTGGGTTTGATCTGGCAAGCTAAAACATTCACGCTGGATAGACGCGAGTAATTGGGCATGATCACCGCGCGGGAAATCTGTGCGCCCAATTGAGCCTTTAAACAACACATCACCTGTCCAGAGCAAATTATAGTCTGCACTATAAAACATGACATGACCTGGCGTATGCCCAGGTGCATAGCGCACTTCAAACTCAGTTTCACCGAGGGTCAGTACTTCTCCGCCCTCAAGCCATTGATCCACTCGAACTGGCTGTGGAATGGGAAAGCCATAACGCGCAGAGACTTCTTGAATCATATCGAGCCAAAAGGCATCTTCTTTGTGCGGGCCAATCACAGGCACTTGCCACAGCTGGGCAAGCTCTCCAACCGCACCTGCATGATCCAGATGCCCATGCGTAAGCCACAAGGCTTTTACTGTTAAACCCAATTCTTCAACGGTCTGTTTTAACTTTTGAGCTTCACCGCCCGCATCAATCAGCACAGCCTCTTTACTTTCACTGTCCCACAAAATTGAGCAGTTCTGCGCAAAGGCCGTAACCGGCACGATTTTCACTTGTAACATAGTGTTCTCTTCACTCAATGCTCACGATATGCAAGCGTGTAATCTAGGGCATCCAGATTCACTTTAAGGAGTTGTGTTAACAACTCAAGATGTTCAGCATTGGTGTTTAATGCTGGAATATACTCGTAACGCTGACCACCAGATTCCAAAAATAGTTCAGCATTTTCTACTTCAAGTTCCTCTAAAGTTTCCAAACAGTCCGCAGAAAACGCCGGGCTTAAAATTTGAACACTTTCTACGCCACTTTTGCCCCACTCTTCAAGCAAGGCGTCGGTATACGGTTTGACCCATTCCTGCTTTCCAAAACGAGACTGGAAGCTGATGGCCCATTCATCTTCGTGTAATCCCAAATGTGCAGCAACCAGTCGAGCCGTTTCACGGCAACGCTCTGGATACGGATCACCTTTGTCGGCATAAGGCTGTGGAATACCATGAAACGACATCAAGAGTTTTTGTGCCTTGCCATGAGTTGCCTGAAAACGTGAAATACTGTTGGCCAGTGCTTCGATATATAAAGGATGACGATAGTAATCTTTCAGAATTGTCAGGCCCGGCAAATGGCGCTGCTTGGGAATCCAGCGCGCAAAGGCATCATATAGCGGTGCAGTTGAAGTGGCCGAATATTGTGGAAATAACGGCAATACAATCACATGCTCTTGTGGCATTTGCGACAAGTTTTTGAGCACCGCTTGAATGCCCGGATTGCCATATGACATGGCCGGAATAATATTCAGGTCTAAATGAGGATACTGCGTATCGAGCTGCTGCTTAATGCCCGCAACCTGTGCATACAGAATTTCCCGCATGGGTGAATCCTGATTCCAGATACTGGCATACGCCTCTGCAACGCGCTTGGGACGAAACGGCAATACAAAACAATTCAGAATAATCTGCCAAATCACTTTTGGAATTTCGATTACCCGCTGATCCGATAGGAACTGTCGCAAAAATTCACGCACAGCCGGTGCTGTCGCAGCATCGGGTGTGCCCAGATTGGCCAAAATCACTGTAACTTTTGGTTTAGGTATGCTTGGCATACTTTGTCCTGTATCAATACCCTATGACTGAGCTTAATGTATCAGGTTTTCAGGTTATTTATAAATTGGAATATGAATCAGTTTTTGATTGAAAATTTCGATTTTGATGTTGAAAGTAGCGATCAACCATATGCTGCCCTGCTGCGGTCAGTCGCCACTGCATTCGTTGCTGTTCATCACGTTGAACCGGAACAATCCATTCGTTTTGTCGCATTTGCAGTTTGATGTGATACAAGCCATGCACCAGAATTTGTGCCCGTCCGACCGCATAGACCTGAGGCAGCGTTTTTTGTATGTCGCTTAAGGCGGTATCATTGAGGTAATCATTGAGGCACTTGGCAAAATATTCTTCGGGGATTGGGCTTTGAAACACCTTGGAGAGCTCATACAGCAGGCGCCCCCATGGCTCGGTGCGTTGCAAGGTTAACTCGTGAATATGGCCATCTTCATAGGCCTGAATACGGTATTCAAACCGATACACGTCGTCGATGGACACATCACAAATGGCCACCATATCCTCTTCGCACTGACGCAGTGTACGCTGTAATTGCAGAAGCTTGCTGCGCAGATGATCAATTTCATCTTGCAGAGTTTGCATATTTTGCGGACGAATCCAGCCCAGTACCGGAAAACACTCCAGCATATGCAGCATGTTGCTGCGCAAGGTATGCTCCAATTCACGTAAGTTTTGATAATAAAATACCTGATCGACTTCTTGCTGTAGCTGCTTACGAAATTCGATAAATTTTGCACGAGCAGGTGCCGATGCATCATGTAATTCTTCTGCACGCGCATCGGGATCGGCATGCATGAACACCACCATAGGCTTTTGCTTGGTGATGGCGTAGATATACTCCAGATGCATATAACTAATGCCCGAAACCGAGCAGTCGCCGTATTGGCTACCCAAAAGCAAAATCACATAATCACAATCATCAATTTGCCGACGGGCAATTGCGGTGCTTACGGGTGAGCGCTGTTCGACACACCACGATGAAAAACCCATTCCAATCAAGGTTTGTGCAATCACACGGCGCTCAGGCGACATTTCTGCACCTGAGGTTGCGACAAACACTTGATAGCGCCGATCGAGCATGCGGCAGTCCTCTTTCAGCTACTGATGGATTGCAAGGAAATAAAGATCAATCTTATATTTATCATGAATCGAATCTTTTTATTTGGTCTTTTGCGCAGTATAAACCTGAATCGAGTTTAGCTGCCACGTAAGATGCGATGGAATCAAGTGCTCAACCACCTGACGGGTCTGTTGAAGTTGCTGACCTGTGACAAAGCACGCGATCCGCAATCCCGAGGCATGTTCATGTTCAGCAATCAGTTGATGTTTAATCAGAATTTGGGCCGTTTGTCGTGCCACCGCAACACCTGAATCAATCAGAATGAGCTGGCTGCCAAATAACTGCTCAATCGCATCTTTTAAAAATGGATAATGGGTACATCCCAACACCAGATGATCTGCCCCCTGATCAATCACGGGTTGCAATATCTGACGCAATAACGTCAAACAGGCGTGGCTCATTTCCTGCCCCGCTTCAATCAGCGGCACCAGCTCCAGACACGTCACTGGTATCACGCGCACCCCCGCAGGCTGTGCAAAGTGATCAATTACATCCTTGATGAGCTGTCCACGAAAGGTGGCCGGCGTTGCCAAGACCGCAACCACCTTCGATTTACTTTGGAGCACCGCAGGTTTTAACGCAGGTACCAGCCCCACAATCGGAAACGATTCGCCATAATGGGCACGCAAACTGTCTAGGCTAAAAGCGGATGCGGTATTGCAGGCCACCACAGCCATTTTACAGCCCTGACGGTATAACCATTCAATACCACGGGCCGTCAACTGACGAATATCGTGATCGGGCCGTGGGCCGTAAGGTACATGCGCTGTATCGGCCAAATATACGATCTGCTCATTGGGCAAATGACGGGCAATTTCCTGCGCAATCGACAAGCCACCTACACCCGAATCAAACACCCCGATGGGTGCATCGGCAGACGCCGCAGGCATCGGGTCAAGTTCAAGAGAAACAGGAAAGATGGCAGTCATTTCAGCACTTCAAAGACAAGATGGAACTGAGCATCAAGCTTAAACCTCAACTGTCTAAATGCAAGAGCAAATCACCACTTTTTAGTGTTAAAACCACTTTTCCATCCGGTGTTTCATCGAGCTGGCCCAGTTCTACCAGATGATAAAATACCTGTCGTTGAATTAAGGCATTGAGTCCAAAACGTACATGTACATAGGGGCGCCGTTCGCCAGCGTATTCCTGCATAAAAATCGGATGTGCATCATCGACCAGCACCACATCCTGATTGGTCGTGGTCAATTGCAAATACGCCTGCCCGTCAATCTGAACCTGCTCGACCCGATTGACCAATAAAGGCGCATCTTCAACCTCGATTTCGATTTGCTCGACCGGGGTTTTCAGATAAAATTTGCCCGCCTCTTGCCACAGTACACTTGAGAACAGATCCAGCATGCTTTGTCGTTTCATCAATTGACCTTCGTGCCACCATTCTCCATTGGCTTTAATGATCAAATCCATTTTACCGCAATGCTTTGGGTGCCACTGGTCGAGAGGCGGTATTGACCTTTTGTGACTTTGCTGTACATCTTTTACGTATTGTGCAATGTTGATTAAGTTTTTATCATCATCTGAGGGTGATTTTTCACTCTCCTGAGATGAATTATTTTGATTTACCATAGTTTATGCCTTGCTGACGAGAAAATATAACGACTCAGCCAATTGGCTAGATGACGGTTTAAATCTATACTAGCCCAGACTATTAAAGACACGATCCGTGGCTTGTGTCTAGAGATTCAGAACACTCATGGCAGCACCGAATATCAAATTACGGTTGCCACCCTTAGCAATATGAGGAGTCCTACATGGAACACATCGAACGAGAAGCGATGGAGTTTGACGTAGTGATCGTTGGTGCAGGACCTGCAGGTCTGTCTGCTGCGATTAAAATTCGCCAACTCGCGATTGAAAATAATTTATCCGATCTATCCGTCTGCGTCGTCGAGAAAGGTTCCGAAGTAGGCGCTCACATCCTGTCTGGGGCGGTACTTGAGCCACGCGCAATGAATGAGCTTTTTCCGAACTGGAAAGAAGAAGGTGCGCCGCTAAATGTACCGGTTACCGAAGATAAAACCTATTTCTTGATGTCGGATGAAAAGTCTCAGGAAGCACCACACTGGATGGTGCCTAAAACCATGCATAACGATGGCAATTATGTCATTTCACTCGGCAATGTGGTGCGCTGGTTGGGTCAAAAGGCAGAAGAACTGGAAGTGTCTATTTTCCCAGGTTTTGCTGCAGCAGAAGTGCTTTATCATGCTGATGGCACCGTTAAAGGTATTCAGACTGGCGACATGGGCATTGGTAAAGATGGTGAACCAACGCATAACTTTGCGCCAGGTTATGAACTGCATGCCAAATATACCTTGTTTGCCGAAGGATGCCGCGGTCATTTAGGTAAACGCCTGATCAACAAATTTAATCTCGACAAAGATGCCGATCCACAGCATTACGGTATCGGGATTAAAGAGCTTTGGGAAATCGATCCAGCGAAACACAAACCGGGCTTGGTGATGCACGGTTCTGGCTGGCCATTGAGTGAAACAGGCTCATCGGGCGGCTGGTGGCTTTATCACGCTGAAAATAACCAAGTGACCTTGGGCATGATCGTGGATTTATCTTATGAGAATCCGCACATGTTCCCGTTTATGGAAATGCAGCGCTGGAAAACCCATCCCCTCATCAAGCAATATCTTGAAGGTGGCAAACGTATTTCGTATGGCGCACGCGCTGTGGTGAAAGGTGGTTTGAACTCATTGCCGAAACTGACCTTCCCAGGCGGTTGCTTAATTGGTGATGACGCAGGTTTCTTAAACTTTGCCAAGATCAAAGGCTCTCACACTGCCATGAAATCTGGCATGCTGTGTGGCGAAGCGGTATTTGAAGCGATTGCACGTGGTGTCGAAAAAGGCGGTGACTTGGCTGTTGCCCGTGTCGTGGAAGGTGATGATCTGTTCGACAAAGAACTAACTGCCTACACGCACAAATTTGACAACAGCTGGCTCAAAGAAGAATTACACCGCACCCGTAATTTTGGTCCAGCCATGCACAAGTTTGGCCTCTGGATGGGTGGTGCATTTAACTTTGTTGACCAAAATATCTTTCAAGTGCCATTTACCTTGCATGACCTGCAACCGGATTATAGTGCTTTAAAAACACAAGACAAAGTCAGTGTTAAGCCGACGTATCCAAAACCTGATGGCAAGATTACTTTTGATCGTTTGTCTTCTGTGTTTGTTTCAAATACCTTGCATGAAGAAAATCAGCCATCGCATTTGAAATTGACCGATGCCAGCATTCCTGTTGCAGTGAATCTGCCTAAATGGGATGAACCGGCACAGCGTTACTGTCCTGCGGGTGTATATGAAGTTGTGGCTGAAGATGGTGCTGCGCCGCGCTTCCAGATCAACGCTGCAAACTGTGTACACTGCAAAACCTGCGATATTAAAGATCCTTCGCAAAATATCACTTGGGTGACACCAGAAGGTGGTGGTGGTCCAAACTATCCAAATATGTAAATATTTGGATCGTTCTTGCGAAGCGATAATCGCTTCTCATCTCCAAATATATCGTCATACGCTTAAGCTAGAGCGGGTGGTTAAACAAACCACCCGCATAAAAAAACTGGATCAAGAATCCAGTTTTTTTATTTTCAGTATGAATAATTAATGTGTCATTAACTGCACATAGACCTGTTTAAATAAATCGTAGTCGATATATTCAAGATGTGCTTCCTGTACGCCTTGTACAGTTGCTGGGCTAAGTTTATTTTGATGGGTATCGACATAAACACGCCCTAAGATATTGGCCACCTCGAGCAACTGTTTACGCTGAGTCGCATCCAGTTCATTTTCTTTTTCAAAGCTCAGTATATACTGCTGGGCAAACAAGCGTTGTGGCTGATGTTTAAATTGTTGCTGCAACGTCTTCCACTGCTGACGCTCGGTTTTGGTTTGCATGGCTTGTGTCACGATACGGTCAACGTCATAGCCGAGTTCAGCATCAAATTGATCGTCCTGCACCAACTTATGCTTTTGTTGCAACTGTTTTATCACGGCCAAACGCTTTGCATTAATCGGATTGGTTTTTTCATCTGAATACCAATAAGCATAAACCTGCGCAATTTCGTTTAAATCCTGACGTGAATAATGTCGAACAAACTCAGGTGAATCTGCCGTGAGCTTGGCAATGAATACGGCATTAAAGGTCTTTTCATAAGATCGGGTTTGATCGTAAGTGCGTTCAGCCAGTTGATTTAACTGATCGTCCCAAGACAATTCAGCACCTGAAGAGGTCTTTGATGTGGTGTCCTGCCCTAAGGTTTTACTTAGATTTCCCACAAGCCCTTCAACCATGGAGCCCTTACTGGCCTCCTTAAATGATTTGGCTTGTTTTAACTGCTTGGTATCGATAGGTGTCGCATGGCCATAGTTTTGTATTAGGGTATCGGCACGAAGATTAAGCTTTTTGTCACTGCCCGGCAAAGTAAAGCCGAGATTATAGTCGATGGTAGCCGCTCGACCTTGAGCATCAAGACCGACATCGAGGACAAACGGATTGGAGCTTTGTACCTTCGCCTTTACACGCTGAATCTCAGCTTGATGTTTATTCCATAAAGCTTTAAACGCATCTTGATCGATAAACTGGTTTTGATCGTAAGCCGCAAAAGTTTTGGCCAGTTCAGCACGTGCTTCAGTGAGACCCAACATTTTTGGTGTCTGTACCGATTGCAGAACATCGATGTCGTACTGTTGCATACAATAGGTCGCATCGCCTGCCGCAATCGGCTGATTTGACTGATTCAAGGCTTGGCATGCTTCGGCATCTAAACCGTCTACAACCGCGACAGACGTCTCCTGATCCGATGCCTCAGAGTCAGATTCGGACTCAAGCTCAGTTGCCTCGAGTTCTTCGCTGGCCGTTAAATTAAATTTTTGATTGAGTAACTGATACAGCGACAGTGCAGCAGCATCGGCTTGTTGCTCAGGTGTCTCTTTACCAGTCACGATTTTTTCGGCTTGCTGAGCTGTGGCCTCACCTTCCGCCCACTGCTCAAGCGATTGATCTTTAAGCCCTAAAACAGACTGGTTAAAGTATTTTTGATTGACCTGTTCAAACATTCCCGATTGTAGTAGTACATCCTCAAGCGTGGTCTTGAGACGGATTTTTTCAACCACACCTTTGGCTTGATCATTACGATTTACCGATAGACGCTGTAATTGTCCGGGTTCGGCCAGATCATACATCACAGCAGTCGAGGCCTTCAGATACTCGACCAGCTTTTGCATATTGACCTGTTTCAATTCCTCTGAATATTTAGAAAAATCGAGATAGGCCAATGAGTCTTGGCTCTCCTGATTCACCAGATACGGCATAATCGCAAAATAATTGGTATAAAAACGATAGGCCTTTAAGTCCAGAATCATCGGAACTTTGGCCTGCACCAACAAGGTAGGCTTTTCATAACGTGCCGTTAAATTAAAGCTGCCGATCCGTTCGCGATAGTGAATGGAGCCGTCAAATTTAAATTGAACGTCATTTAAAATATTGAGTAAGGTCTCGGCTATTTTTTCAAAACGCGATGGATCAAGCGCACCCGATTTTTTTTGCTGCGCAATGGCCGCGTAAAAGGCCTGTTTCTCCGCAGAACTCAGCTTAATCTGTTGATCTGCTAAAAATTGATCGATTTTCAGCTGCAAAGCTGGATCGAGCAAAGCAGGCGCTGGGTGATTTTTGCGACTTTGAGCTGTCGATGCATCCACGTTTACTGAAAAATGACCGCTATAGTCATAACTTGGATATTGATACATGGCATTTAAACCACGAACAGCTTGCTGATCAAGCGCTTGCTTTTCATTATTGGTTTTTATGACATGTTGGGTACAACCACTCAGACTCAAACCCAATAAACAAAAAGTTAAGTATTTTAGACGTATCATTACCGATTACACCGTTAATATAGTTATAGTTTCAAAGCTTCAACTTGTTTTTTTGAAAAAAACACAGGTTTTTGACTGTATCAGAAAATCAGAATCAAAACGAACCACATCGATCTTCAATTCGCTTTTCTGACATTTTTTTCAAGTCACGTTATCAATGTTTTTTTAGCCAGCTGTGTCAATAATAAATCATCAATAGAGCCACTCTATTCCAATCCATTTAGGAGTTAAGACGATGCCAGCGTATAAAGCCCCACTCCGTGATGTACGTTTCTTGATGAATGAAGTGTTTGATTATCCTGCGCACTTTAAAACTCTGTCAAACGGAGAAAATGCAGATCCAGATACTATCGACATGATTTTAGAAGGTGCGGCCGATTACTGTGAAAATGTATTGTCACCTTTGTATCAAAGTGGTGATGATGAAGGTTGTCATTTTGAAAACGGTGAGGTGCGCACTCCAAAAGGTTATAAGGAAGCCTACGACCAGTTCGTACAAGGCGGCTGGCAGGGTCTTTCGTATCCGGAAGAATTTGGTGGTCAGGGCTTGCCTATGTCACTCAATCTCATCAAATCTGAAATGATGGGTACTGCAAACTGGGCTTTCACCATGTATCCGGGCCTAAGTATGGGCTGTATGAATACCATCTTGCAGTTTGGTAGTGAAGAACAAAAAAATACTTATATGCCACACTTGGTGGCAGGAACATGGTCGGGCACCATGTGTTTGACCGAGCCACAATGTGGTACAGATTTGGGACAAGTCAAAACCAAAGCCGAACCTCAAGCAGATGGTACCTACAAGCTCACTGGAACCAAAATTTTTATTTCGGCGGGTGAACATGATCTGACAGAAAATATCGTGCATATTGTGTTGGCACGTTTACCAGATGCCCCTCCGGGAACACGCGGTATTTCACTATTTATTGTGCCAAAATTTTTGCCAACCGCAGACGGCGGTGTAGGTGAGCGCAACACGGTGAACTGTGGTTCGATTGAGCATAAAATGGGGATCAAAGCCTCAGCCACTGCAGTGCTTAACTTTGATGGTGCAACCGCTTATCTGATTGGTGAAATCAACAAAGGTTTGCATGCCATGTTTACCTTTATGAATACCGCACGTATCGGGACAGCGGTACAAGGAATCGCACATGCCGAGCTGTCTTATCAGGGATCATTGCCATATGCCAAAGAGCGTATGTCCATGCGTGCACTCTCTGGGAAAAAAGATCCAGATAAAGTGGCCGATGCGATTATCCATCATGCCGATGTACGTCGTATGCTGTTGACTCAAAAGGCGATTGCCGAAGGTGGTCGTGCCATGATTTATCATGCTGCACAATTGGCCGATAAAATGACCGATGCACTTCTGGTGGGCGATCAGGCAAAGTATGAAGAATACGACGATAAATTAGGCTTTTATACGCCAATTTTGAAAGGCTTTTTGACCGAGCTGGGCCTAGAAGCTGCCAATAATGGCGTGCAGGTGTTTGGTGGGCATGGGTACATCAAAGAATGGGGTATGGAACAAATCGTACGTGATGCACGCATTGCCACTTTGTATGAAGGAACAACAGGCGTACAGGCGCTCGATTTGATTGGTCGTAAAGTATTATTGTCTTCAAAAGGTAAAGTAGTTCGTGACTATACTGCCGAAATTTTGAAATTCTGTGGCCGTCATGCACGTAACAAATATCTGCGCCGTTTTGCTTGGGATTTAACCAAACTATGCGCACAGTGGAATACACTGACTGTACGTATTATGCTTGCCGCACGTAAAGACCGTGACATTGTATCGTCTGCCTCAATGGATTATTTGATGTTCTCAGGCTACGTGATGATGGCTTATTTCTGGGCACAGCAGGCAGTGATTGCTTCTGAGAAATTAGAAGCAGGTGACGGCAAAGAAACTGCGGAATTTTACAAAGCTAAAATTAAAGTTGCAGACTTCTATTTTGAACGCTTGTTGCCACGCACTCAAGGGCATGCAGAATCGATGGTGAATCCATCTCGCTCCTTGATGGCACTGCCTTCAGAACATTTTAGTTTTGATTATTAATTCAAATTCAAAAAAGGGCATCCGATGATGCCCTTTTTTTTAATCGTCTCTTTTTTCTAGAATATATTCTTGCTTAGGTGCGATGAGTCCAAATTCTAGTTCACGGCGTGGATTTAATTTTTCGTGATCGATCGTACGCGCCAGATTAAGCTTTAAATCTTGATCGGGTTCAATTTTGTAGTAAATGTCGACGCCTTCGTTTAGCTCTATCACGATCTGGTTGTGGGTTTTATCTAAGGTCCAGTTATCTTGACGGTAGGCACTTTTTTCCTTGATGTTGCCTTCTGCGCCCAGTCGTCCCGGATTCACCAAGGTCTGATGTGCTGTACCATCTTCTAATAACGTCAAAATATATTCGGCACTGCCCTGCGGACAATTAAATGCCGTATCTACACAGGCAATACGCGTGTGATAACGCCCGACATAACGCAAAGCATCTTCAGAAATTTCGGCATTTTTAAATGCATGCTGTGAAACTGGCAACGTCGCTTGCCCAGCAACATCGGATAATTTTTTGCCCGAATCGATCTGTACATTCATTTCTGAAGGGCGTACATGTTGACTCGACACATGCTCGTGCGAAGGATTGCTCGCATCACAAGCGGTCAGACTCATACCGATTACCCCCATACACATCAGGTGAGGTAGCTTGATCTGCTGTGACGATGAAAAAGGCATCATATTCATATCACAAAATACCGTAAACAAGACAAAACAAATAAGTGCGTGATAAGACTTAATTGTTGAAGAGCGTGAAAAAAAGAGCATGGTCGTAGCAAGACTGCAGCCTGATACTCACCAGCTAAAGTTTAAACATCCGCTGTTTAAAATGAATGCAATTGTAAAATGGATCACGCCTTGAGGTGGGATTGCTTTACATAATTTAACCTTTTAGTTGCGTTTGTCACTTTAAAACAGGGCGACCTGCCCCACAAATAAAAATACAAGCATCAAGTTTCAAGATGTTTGCCGATATTATTTTTTAAGGAGAAACGTTAATGGCCACTACGGGTTTATACCGTTCCAACCGACAACATATGATCGCCGGTGTAATGGGCGGTATTGCTGAACGTTTTGGTTGGAACGCGAACTTACTTCGTTTGATTTTTATTGTGATTTCACTGATGAGTGCCGCCTTTCCGGGTATTTTGGTGTACCTGATTTTATGGCTGGTGATGCCAAAGCAACCGAAACGTTTGGCCTATAGTACAGTCAATGAGGGGTATAGCCATCCGGTTCGCACCGTACATGAAGATCGACACTCACGTTAACCCACCCTTTGACCATGTTGGTCGCTACGGTTGTTTCCCCTAACATCAACCGTAGCTTTTTTTTGTTTAACTTTGCGTATGTAAAATAAGTTGTTGCTGGAGTGCTGCAATCATGTCGGCGCGGCTGATGATCCCCACTAACTGAGTCTGATCGACCACAGGAATATAATTAAACGATTTTTCGACAAAGTAAGGAATTAAATCGCCAATCGGCTGTAGCGGCTGTGCCGTGATCACCGTCCGATTCATAATTTGATTCACTGTAAATTCCCACGATGCCCGTGGATCTGCTGCGCGTTTAAACCATTCCACCACATCATAAAGCGCTAGCGTGCCGACCACCTGTTTATGCTGGTCAATCACGGGCAAGCTCATCAAGTTAATCTGTTTAAATTTTTCTAGTGCATCTTGAATTTCTTCGTGCTGATCAAGCGTCATGACGTCTTTACTCATAATATCGGCACAGACAAAATGGCTGATCTGGCGCTGCTGCGCCTGCGCTTGCGCATCTAAAATAATTTTTTCTAAATCGTACTGACTGATATCGAGCAGCTCGGTCTGTGCCTGCATAGCACGCTGGATATCTTGTGGCTGAATGGTGACTTTTTGTGTGGGTGTCGGATCACTCGAACGCGTATTGACATGCCGAGGATACGGAAACTGACGACCAATCAAACGGTTAAATCCGATTGCAAAAGCCATTAATAAAACAGAATTGAGCAGGACGGGATATATCACAAAGGCATAGCCCAGTTCATGTACCGTCGAACCACCCAATACTGCGGTAATGGCCACAGCACCACTCGGCGGATGTAAGGCATCGGTCGACATCATCAGAAAAATTGCAATACCGACCGCAATGCTCAATGCCAGTGTTTGATCTGGAATCCAGAGCGCACAGCTCACGCCTACTAGAGCGGCCAAGGTATTGCCCACCACAATATTCCACGGCTGAGCCAAAGGACTAGATGGCAAAGCAAACAGCAATACAGATGAAGCCCCCATCGGCGCAATGTACCAAGCATTCATGCCATGGAGTACCCACCAGCTTACCCAAGACGAAATGGCCAATCCAAGCAAGGCACCCACTGCACAGTACATCCGCTCTTTGAGCGCCAGCACGCGAAAATCGGGTTTTAGATCATTTAGCCAAGTTTGCTTTGTTGGATTCACCTGTCGTACGCCTCGGTATTGAACTGCCTGAGGGACAAAAGTATAAACAGACCAACCTTAAAAATGCATTTAAATTATATCTTATACACAGCAGTAAAATTGATTAACGATGATGCCGCTCAAAAAAACTCCAGATCAGGGTCGATGCATCGACACGATCATGCGGATTGGTGCTAGCAGGCCAAACATGGTGGCCTTTGGCGAGCTGATAAAACATCAGATCAGCCGCACAGCCCTCTCCTTTTAGACGTGTGACCTGTTTACTCATTACTTCCTCGCTTAATGTCTGGCACTGATTGGCGGCTTTCCAGTATTGAAGTGGAAATTGAACAGGCTCGAAGGCTTTGGTCTGTGCCTTGGCAACAAAACCGATTGAGCTGACACCACCTGCCACCGGAACCACATGATCACGCGTACCATGAATCATCAAGATTGGCACAGGTGCCTTGGCAACTGGCGGCTGTTCAAACATCGCACCTGACACCACCGCCACTGCGGCCAACTGAGTGCCCATTTGCTCAGCCAACCGATACGTCAACATACCGCCATTAGAAAATCCGGCAATATAAATACGAGTGCTATCTATTGCATAATGCCGCTTTAGGTACGCAATTAATTGTTGAATAAAGCGCACGTCATCCACTTGCTGTTGCACGGCATCGCCACAACAGCCACCGCTGTTCCAGACGCCTTTTTTTTCTGAAGGCCCAATCCCTTGAGGTGCCACCAATAAAAATCCGTGCGCTTCTGCCTGTGCTTGAAAACGCTTGATCATTTGTGAGGAGTTACCGCCACCACCATGTAAGGCAATCACCAGCGGCTGTGACTGGGCATTTGGATTGGGATTGAACAGTTCGAAACTACGCACCCGCTGATCGACATTGAGCCGCTTGTGCACAATCGGCAACTGATGATAGCGGATACTCTGCTGAATATGCGTCACAATTTTATCCGTCACCCAGCCTGCTTGCGTTGCTGTACTCAAGCCGAGTGTGGCCAAGATTGCCAGCAGAATACGACGCTGCGAAGATCGAGTTTTAACTTTATTTTCAAACATATCGGGTGCTCGGCGACAGATTTTGATTCCACAATATCGCGCTCATTCCCGACAATCAATGTGGCTTTTGGTTGTTTTTTCTTGCTGCGAGCTACACAGAACCTTTGCCACTCCCCTGCAAAATCCTTATACTTATGAACAATTTTTTCGCATAAATTAGTGGATGCACATGAGTCGCGCCATCTCTCATATTGATACCTTTCAGGGCTTGATTCTTGCCCTACAAAATTACTGGGCCGAACAAGGCTGTGTGGTTCTTCAGCCTTACGATATGGAAATGGGCGCAGGCACATTTCATACTGCAACTTTCTTACGTGCGCTCGGACCTGAGACATGGAATGCGGCGTATGTTCAACCTTCTCGTCGTCCAAAAGACGGCCGTTATGGCGAAAACCCAAACCGTTTGCAGCACTACTATCAGTTTCAGGTGGTGCTTAAGCCAAATCCAGACAATATTCAACAGCTTTATCTCGACTCGCTCAAAGCGATTGGCATTGATACGCTGACCCACGATATCCGTTTTGTCGAAGATAACTGGGAATCGCCAACGCTTGGCGCTTGGGGTTTAGGCTGGGAAGTGTGGCTCAACGGTATGGAAGTGACACAATTTACCTACTTCCAGCAAGTCGGTGGTATTGAATGTTACCCTGTCACGGGTGAAATCACCTATGGCCTTGAGCGTCTTGCTATGTATCTGCAAGGTGTCGATTCAGTCTATGATCTGGTCTGGACCAAAGGCCAATTTGGTACAGTCACTTACGGCGATGTGTTCCATCAAAATGAAGTTGAGCAATCAACTTATAACTTCGAATATGCGCCTGTAGACAAACTATTTGAATTGTTCGATTTTTACGAGTCTGAAGCGAATCGCTTAATTGACGCAAAACTCTCCTTGCCTGCTTATGAACAAGTCGTTAAAGCATCGCATACCTTTAACCTGCTCGATGCACGCGGCGCGATTTCAGTTACTGAACGTCAGCGTTATATTTTACGTGTACGTACACTGGCTCGTGCGATTGCACAAAGCTATGTACAAGCGCGCGCAGAACTTGGCTTCCCAATGGCTGAACCACATTTACGTGATGAAGTATTGGCACAGTTAAAAGCACAAGCGGAAAGTGAAGCAGCTCAAGCTGAAAAAGCCAAGGAGAGTAAATAATGAGCAAACATACTGTTTTATTCGAACTTGGCTGCGAAGAATTACCGCCAAAAAGCTTAAAAACTTTACGTGATGCCTTAAAAGCAGAAACAGAAAAAGGCTTAAAAGATGCTGGTTTAAACTTCGCTGCCATTGAAGCGTATGCAGCACCACGTCGTTTAGCGCTGAAAATTATTGATGTCGATGCCGCACAAGCAGACACACAAAAACGTTTTGATGGCCCAGCTGTTCAGGCGGCTTACGATGCAGAAGGCAAACCAACTAAAGCACTTGAAGGCTTTATGCGTGGTCAGGGCATTACTGCCGATCAAGTCAGTACTTTTCAAGCAGGTAAAGTCGAGAAGGTCTGCTACCTAAAAGACGTCAAAGGTCAAAGCCTAGACGCGTTACTGCCACAGATTTTACAAACTGCCTTAGATAATTTACCGATTGCCAAGCGTATGCGCTCTGCGGCAAGCCGTACCGAGTTTGTACGTCCAGTGAAATGGGTGGTATTGCTTAAAGATGATCAAGTCGTTGACGCCACTATTCAGGATCACCAAGCGGGTAATGTGACTTATGGTCACCGTTTCCATGCACCTGAAGCTGTTACTTTAGCGCATGCAAATGACTATTTAGCTGCTTTAGAAAAAGCTTACGTCGTTGCGAACTTTGAAAAGCGTCAGGCAACCATTCAAGAGCAAGTGAAAAAGTTAGCTGATGAAGTGAACGCAACTGCGATTGTTCCAGCCGACTTACTTGATGAAGTAACAAGCCTCGTTGAATGGCCTGTCGCTTTACGTGCAACTTTTGAAGAACGCTACTTAGCTGTTCCTCAAGAAGCTCTTATTACAACAATGCAAGACAACCAGAAGTATTTCTGTTTGATCAATGCGGAAGGTAAATTACAGCCTTACTTTATTACTGTTTCAAATATTGAGTCTAAAGATCCGACTCAAATTATTGAAGGTAACGAAAAAGTTGTTCGTCCTCGTTTGTCTGATGCTGAGTTCTTCTTCTTACAAGATCAAAAGCAACCGCTTGCATCTCGTAAAGAAAAATTAGCAAACATGGTATTCCAAGCTCAGCTTGGTACGCTTTGGGACAAATCAACACGTATTGCCAAACTTGCTGTTGCATTATCTTCAATTACGGGTGCAAACCCAGCCGATGCTGAAAAAGCAGCATTACTTGCAAAATGCGACTTAACCTCTGAACTTGTGGGCGAGTTCCCAGAACTTCAAGGGATTGCGGGTACTTACTATGCGCGTATTGAAGGTGAAAACACTGAGGTTTCAGAAGCGTTAGGTGAGCAATATTTACCAAAATTTGCCGGTGATGTTTTACCTAAAACCAAAACCGGTACCACGGTTGCCCTTGCAGACCGTTTGGATACGCTGGTGGGTATTTTTGGTATTGGGCAAGCGCCTACAGGCTCGAAAGACCCATTTGCACTTCGTCGCTCTGCCATTGGGATCTTGCGTTTAATCATTGAAAATGAATTGAACGTGACCATTGAAGAATTGGTCAATCTTGCACTTCAAGGCTACGGCGATATCGTCAAAGATCACGATAAAACCCGTACTGATGCGGTGGCTTTCTTGGAAGGTCGTTACCGTGCCAAGTATGAAGACCAAGGCGTTGCGGTAGATGTACTTCAAGCGGTTCAAGCACTGGCACCAAAATCACCACTCGATTTTGATAAGCGCGTGAATGCGGTCAACTACTTCCGTGCCTTGCCAGAAGCGGCAGCACTGGCTGCTGCAAATAAACGCGTGGCGAATATTCTTGCCAAAGAAGCGGCACCAGAAGGTGCAGTCGTTGAAGCCAATTTAGTAGAAGATGCAGAAAAAGCATTATTTGCTGAGCTTCAAGCCGTCACGCCTGTGGTTGAGCCATTACTTGCAGCAAAAGACTACACTGCTGCACTGTCTAAACTTGCCGCACTTCGCGCACCGATTGATGCCTTCTTTGATGGCGTGAT
This sequence comes from Acinetobacter soli, assembly GCF_018139125.1. Taxonomy (NCBI): domain Bacteria; kingdom Pseudomonadati; phylum Pseudomonadota; class Gammaproteobacteria; order Moraxellales; family Moraxellaceae; genus Acinetobacter; species Acinetobacter soli. Next base: position 2,973,760 of record NZ_CP073241.1, on the reverse strand, counting down.
GGTGATGGCTGATGATGCAGAGTTAAAAGCCAACCGTTTACGTTTGTTGGCACAGTTGCGTCACTTATTTACTGCGGTTGCGGATGTGAGTGTATTGCAGGGTTAATTCCTATTTTGTAATTAAAGCCATGTTTTTATCTGATAAAAACATGGCTTTTTTTATTACTGCTGTGTCATCCGCTGTAACCAGTCTTTCGCTGAGCCAGTCAGATAAGGTGAAAGTTTTTCCCACACCAAGGCATGATAATCATTGAGCCAGCGGCGCTCGGATTCATTAAGCAATGCCATATCAATACAGCGATAGTCAAACGGACATAGCGTCAGTGTCTCAAAATAAAGAAAGTTACCATAGTCCGACTGGGCATCGGCCATAGGCTGATTCACCACTAAGTTTTCAAGTCGAATCCCCCATTGTCCCTCGCGGTAAAGTCCCGGCTCATTGGAGGTGATCATGCCTGCTTTCATACCCGAATAGGGCGTGATTGGCGCATAGTAAGACAGTACTTGCGGGCCTTCATGCACATTTAACGCAAAGCCAACGCCGTGACCCGTCCCATGACGATAATCCAGTTGCGCCTGCCATAATTCTTTTCGACAAATACTGTCGAGTAAAGGCGCTGCAATCCCTTCAGGAAATACGGTCTGCGCAAGTGCAATATGTGCCTTTAACACCAAAGTATAGTCGCGGCATTGCGCGGGTGTGGGTGACCCAATCGGCACCACACGGGTAATATCCGTGGTACCTGTCTGGTATTGGCCACCTGAATCGATCAGCAATAAGCCCTGACCTTGAATCTGGGCAAATGAACTGTTTGTGGCACGATAGTGTGGCAAGGCACCATTTTGATTAAACCCGGCAATGGTGGCAAAACTCAGCCCTAAAAATCCAGATTGCTGCTGACGAAACTGGCTAAGACGTTCATCAATCGTGAGCTCTGTAATTGGCTGCTGCTCAGCCAACGCCTGCTCTAGCCAAGCAAAAAAATGCGCCAATGCAACACCATCTTTGACCATGGTCTGGCGCATCTGCTCAATTTCGATAGGTGTTTTCTGGGCTTTAAACAAACTACTCGGATTCAGGTCGATCTTGCGCTTGATCTGTGCCGGACAGGCCTGCGCGTGGGCAACCGATATTTTCGCTGCATCGATCAGCAATGTGCCTGCCTTGAGCTGGCTCAATACCTCTTGGGTGGCGGTATAAGGCATAATTTGCAGGCCATCGCGGATCAAGCTGGCTTTGATCTGGCTCGACAGCTTGGCATCATCGATAAACAAAATGACGGTTTGATCATCATCGAGATATAAGTGTGCCAAAAAAACCGGGTTAAACTCGACGTCGGCACCACGTAAATTCAATATCCAAGCAATATCATCCAGAGCAGATATGAAATGATACTGACACTGTTTTTGTGTCATCTGCTCACGAATTGCAGCGATTTTTTCCTGTCGTGACTGTGTAATGACCTGCTCAGGCAATGCATATAGCGCAGCGCAGGGCAACACAGGCCGATCCATCCAGATACGATCAATTAAATCCAGATCGGTACTCAGACGGTAGTTTGCTCCGAGCGTTGTATGGAGTTGCTCGAATAATTGGAGTGAGGTGACTTCACCATCCATCGCAATATGTGCACTCTCAGGCAAGTGTTGGCTCAGCCAAGTCACATATGAGGTACGCGGATCTGGCGTTTGTTTTTGCAATACAATACCACTGCCTACAAGCTGCTGCGCGGCTTGTACCCAGTAACGGCCGTCCACCCACAAACCCGCTTCAGTGGCTGTTACCACCAGCGTTCCCACCGAACCGGTAAAACCAGAAAGCCAGCTGCGGCTTTGCCAGTGTTCTGGTAAATATTCCGACATATGCGGATCGGCACTGGGAATCAGGTAGGCATCTATAGCATGCTGTTGCATCTGCTCCCGTAATTGTGCCAAACGGTACTGTGCACTGAGTTGTTGAATCTGCATGACCTTACCCTTGCTGATATTCGTGTTGATGCTGCATCAAACGTTGAATCGGTTTTCGTAACAGCGCAATCACGGCTGCGCCAATCAATAAAATTACCACACATTTTGAAAATAACGGCGGTAACTGGTGCAGTTGTTGACCAGAAACATGACCACCAATCCAGCCTGCCACCAGATTGCCCATCGCTGTAGCAGTAAACCAAATGCCCATCATTTGCCCAGACAAACCTTTCGGCGCCAGACGGGTCATGGCCGACAAGCCGACAGGGCTTAAACATAGCTCGCCCCATGTCATGAACAGCAAACATCCGATAAGCCAGAACGGCGATACTAAACCGCCATGATGCAGTACTTGCTGGGCAGCCAGAATCATCACCAGAAAGCCAAATGCTGCAAAAACTAAGGCCAGACTAAACTTGGCTAAATAGCCTGGCTCTTGTTGGCGTCGTGCCAGCGTGATCCATAACCATGCCGCCAGTGGTGCGAAAATAATAATAAAGATGGCATTAATTGATTGAAACCAAACCACCGGAATTTCAAAGCCACCGATATGACGCTCGGTATAGTCCAATGCAAAAAGATTTAATGAAGTGGGCTGTTGCTCAAAGACAGCCCAAAATAATGTGGCGGCCAAAAACAAAATAAAACAGATTAGTAGCTTGGTTTTTTCAATACGATTTAAACGATGAAACAAAAATAAATAGGCAAAATAGACCGTCACAATCGCCAATATACTTAAGGCGAAATACTCCACGATCGCCACGGGCTGAATCACGATCCAACCTCGATAGAGGGAAAAAAATCCAGCTATAAGTAACACAGCGACTAGGCTAAGACCCTGCTTAATCTTACGAATTTTGGCAGGATCACGCAGTACCGAGCTTTGCACAGGCATATTCTGGTTCAATTGGCGTACCTGTGGCATAGCCAAACAGCGAAAAATCAGCAGAGAAATCAACATACCGAGACCACCAATACCAAAGCCGACATGCCAACCGTACCGTTGTAAGAGCAATCCAGTGACGAGAGGTGCCAGAAATGCGCCGAGATTAATTCCCATATAGAAAATGGAAAATCCCGCATCACGACGCTGATCTTGTGCCTGATAAAGTGTGCCCACAATCACCGAAATACAGGTTTTAAATAAACCCGAACCAATCACCAGCAGCACCAGCCCTAAATAAAAAAACACGGTTGAAAACCATGCGGTGAGTGCAATTGATAAATGCCCCAGTGCAATGATCACTGAACCGTACCATACGGCACGCTCTTGACCCAACCAATGGTCGGACAGCCAGCCACCGACCAAGGTAAACAGATAGATACATCCAGCAAATAAGCCGACAATCGCCGCTGCATCGGTACGTTGAAGCCCAAGTCCACCTTGAGTCACCATAGCCGACATATACAAAATCAGCAGTGGTCGGATCCCATAGTAGGAAAAGCGTTCCCAAAGCTCGGTCAAAAACAACCCTTGCAGCGGTTTGGGATGTCCTAAAAATCCGCGGTCTAATCGTTTTGTTTCATCCTTCGTCATATGAATCCTTCATATTATTTTTTTATTTTGAAGAAATCAGCCTAACAAAACGGAAGCCAGGCACAATGACGCCGTGTTGTTATTTTTTAGACAAAATGTCAATTTACGATAATTAGATTAATTTTATTCAGTTTTTAAGCACTATTTCTTAATATAGTTCATTATGATGAGACTCATAATAATAATTGCACCACCTATGAGTACCCCTAATGACGGCCTCTCTCCTGTCATGATTAGGCCCAGTGCAATCGCCACGAGTGGCGTACAATATAAAAAGCTTGATGCTTGGGTTAACGGAAGTGTTTTCAGTACACTGCCCCACAACACATGCGCCAATGCACTCGGAAAAATCCCCAACAGGACAATGGATAGATTGGCTTGCCACGAAGCAGCCATCACCGCTTGCGGCAGATGTGGACTAAACAGCAATAAAGGCAGTGTCCCCAACCAGATGACATAACACATCATGCTGAGTACGTCGTAATTGAGGGTGAACTTTTTATATAGATTAAAATAAATTGCCCATGCCACCGCTGCCAATACAATGAATAGGCTGTATAAGCTAGGAGGCTCCACACCACGATCCGCTGTGATGACCAGTAAAGCGCCCACAAGCCCGAGTAAAATACAGCCCCATTGCTTCAGTTGAATGCGCTGTTTAAGCACAAATGCTGAAATCAGTAAGGTAAACAACGGAATCGATTGGCTTAAAATACTTGAAGCCACTGCACTCACATATTGCTGTCCGGCATTGATTAGTAAATGATGCAAGGTGACTGAAAAAATACCCAGAATACCCAGCGCAGGAAGATCTTTAATCTTTAGCGGTTGAATTCCTTTTTTGGCCACCAGCACCAGTAAAAATAGCGACGCCAATATAAATCGTAATAGTGCAATCTGCTCGGGACGATAGGCCATCAGTGCACTGTGTACACCTATCGGTGAGTAGCCCCAGCACAATACGGTCAAGGCAATACAAGCATAGAGCTTCACTGGATATTTCTGTACCCGTAGTGGTGAGTAAAGTGATATGGCCATGGTGGACTCGGCTGTGATCTCAAGTAGCGATGGCTTTAGCGTAACGGACTGTTGTATTAAGAAAAATTAACTTATATTGATTGCATCATTCATTTTTAATGAAGTATGGTCATGGAAATTAGTCAACTTCGTATGTTTCATACAATTGTTGAGGCAGGAAGTATGGCGCAAGCCGCTCTTCGGCTACATTGTGTGCCCTCCAATATCACCACACGCATCAAACAGCTTGAAGAAGAATTAAATACGGCGCTGTTTTATCGTGATGAGAAGCGCTTACAGCTCACCCCGTCGGGAGAAATCTTTCTGGACTATTGCCAGAAAATCTTGGCACTGTGCGATGAAGCCAAACGTAGTGTTCATCCCGATGCTGCGCCTTCAGGGCCATTACGCATCGGTGCAATCGAATCTTCGGCCACCACGCGCCTGCCGCAGTTACTCGCCAAATTTCATCAGCGCTATCCCGAGGTTAACATTCAAATCACCACAGGGACATGGAAACAACTTCTGCTCGATGTGAGCCAGCATAAAATCGACGGCGCGATTGTGGCAGGTTCGATTGAATTTCCATTGCTCAAAAAATTTGAGATTTATCAAGAAAACATGGTGTTGATTGCGGCCGAATCGCTTGGCGAAATTTCGACGCAAGAAGATTTGATTGGCAAAGAAATTTTTATGTGGACTGAAGGCTGTCCTTATCGTGCAGCACTTGAAGACTGGCTCAAACTTAAAAATATTTCACTCCCGATGACCAGTATTACCAGCTATGCCACCATTATTGGCTGCGTGAGTGCAGGCTCAGGCGTGTCGTTGATTCCCAAAAGCATGTATGAGCAATACAAAAATCTGCCTCAGCTTTGCGCTTATCAGTTTGATCATCTGACCGCGATTCAAAATCAGTTTTTCTGGCATCAAAATGTCTTAAATCATAAAGCTCGCGATGCTTTTTTAGCTTTGCTACAGCAGGAATTTTCTACAAAAAATTGCTAAAAACCGGGCTTTTGATTTTATCTTCTGGTTTAAAGTTCGCTATACTCAAGAAAATGAACAACAACATAGACTGAAAATATGAACTTAAAAACGCTTTCACTTGTGGGATTTACTTGTTTGGCTATCACTGCATGTTCAAGTAATCCACCTCTTCCTGAAACCACAGTTGGGGTGATTGAAGAAGTTAAAGATATCAAGGCCTTTCCGGACACCAAACACAACAAGGCCAAACTGATCAAACTAGGAAATCAATGCACCATCGAATTTACCGGAATGATGGAAGCCGGTAAGGCACGCGAGAACTGGACCTTTAGTGGCAATACCCTCATTTCGGCAACCTCTATCGTGATTGCCAAAGATGGTACAAGTGCCGCTAAGACTTTCGATTTATACGATAAAAACGTACAAGCCAACTTCCTATCACTGCGTGACAACTTTAAGAAAGAAAACGTGGCCCTGTGCCAATAAACCAATTCTTCTGCCCTTAACGTGTTTAAGGGCAGAGTCCTGCTGTTATTTATTCCTCACACCTGTATGCCTCGTGTAGCAAGCTGTATGGTTTTTTTCTAAAAAGCTGTTTATTGGCGCCGATCTGGTTAATATAAAGCTGACTTGATAGATGAACTTCACAGGATCGTGTTTATGTTAAAGCCTTTACTGCTGAGTCTTGCATTGAGCGTACCAGCGCTGACCATCACCAGCGTGACCTTTGCAGCAAACAGCACAGCATCCAATCCCTCAGATGCCAAAACGCCACCGTATGGCGATAATCCCAATATTTTTCGAGTGTTAACTTACAAGGCAGGAGAAAACCTGAACCGTCTTGGCAATTCGATCCAACGCGGTGCTGATAAATCCTCTGCCAAAATCAATGAAAAATGGGAAGACACCAAAAACTTTGGACAAGAGCAGTCTCAGGTTGCACAGCAAAAAGCCAGCAATGCCAAAAGCTACACCGAACAAAAATGGCAACAAACCAAAGCCGCAGTTGCAGGTGACCCAAGTGCTACCGTTCCCATTGAACAGCGTAGCCTGAGCCAGCCGTCAACGACAGCATCTCCAGCACCGTCTTCTGCTGCGCCATCGGGTGCTGTGACCACGCCTCTTGGTGAAAGTGCTACACCTTAATCAGAGATTGACTCGACGCTTGATCTGACCCTGTAAAAATCCCAATGTATTTTCGGTCAGTTGGTCGACAATCCGCTGTCTGGCTTGCACACTGCCCCACGCCGAATGTGGCGTGATAATCAAATTATCGGGCGTGTGATCGAGCAGCGGATTCCCGGATGTAGGCGGTTCGACGCTCAGTACGTCTGTTGCAGCACCAGCAAGAGTGCCTTGATTTAAAGCCGCTAACAGATCGGCTTCATGTACAATTCCGCCGCGGGCACAGTTGATCAAGAAAGCCGTAGGCTTCATACGCGCCAATGCCTGTGCATCAATTAAATGTCGGGTGTGTTCACTTAACGGACAGTGCAAACTTAAAAAATCAACTTGAGGTAAGAGTTCTTCAAGCGCAAGTCGATCTGCATGTGCCGGCCGTCCGGGAATATTGGCCACCAGCACCTGCATACCAAAGGCTTGTGCCAAACGTGCAACTTCCTGACCTAACTCCCCATAGCCAACAATTCCCAAAGTTTTGCCAGAGAGTTCTATAATTGGATAATCTAAAAAGCAAAATTGTGATGCCTGCTGCCAGCGACCTGCCGCAACGGCGCGATCATAACGAATGAGAGATGTTGCCAGCGCCAGCATGAGCGTTAAAGTGTGCTGGGCAACCGAAGCTGTGCCGTAGCCCTGACAGTTACACACCACAATACCGCGTGCTTTGGCTGCCGCTAGATCCACATTATTGGTTCCAGTTGCCGAGATTAAAATCAGTTTCAAGTGTGGTAATTGTTCAATTGTTTGCGCATCGAGAATCACTTTATTGGTGATCGCTACATCGATATTGCGTAAGCGTGAAAGTACCTGATCTGGTATCGTGGCTGTATAAAGTTCAAAACGTTGAAAACAGTCGCGTAATGCCTGAAAATCCAGATCATTCATATCGAGTGAACCGTAATCTAAAAATGTCGCGTTGAGACTCATATGCTGCTCTTTTGTAAATATTATAAAAAAAGGGATTGCTGAACAGATGCTCAGCACCCGAATTCGCTCTTTCTTTATACGGGTTCAGTCTGAACAATATCAAGACTTGCCGATTATAAATACTGTCTAGTTACCCTTGAACAAACGATAAAATCGATCTATTTGCTGCTCTTCACGATTTCTTCGCATCTACGTTTCTGCTGTTCTTGGCGTGTAATTTTTTTGATGGAACGCACACAAATCACGATTTGTTGAATATGATACACATGTCAACCGCTCGACTTTGCGCCGAGTGTGATTTTAAAGGACAGAAAAATGAAAATGATCAAATCTGCTGTTTTGGCTGTGAGCGTACTTGCTTCTGCTGGTGTTTTCGCGGGGAGTGCTGCGCTCAATGTAGGTGCAAATGCACAAGTTGAATCGAATGGTGGTTTACTGGGCCGTGTAGGTAGTGGCGTAGGCAACATCGTGGGTACTACTTTACATACCACGCGTGATATTGCCACCACGGCCACTGGTGCTTCACTCGGTGTTGCGGGTCAAGCTGTTCATGCATCGCGCGATATCGCAGTGAATGCGACTGATCGTGCATTTGGTGTTGCAGACCGTGTGACCGACCGTGGTGAACGTAGCGTTGAACAAGCACGTTATGAAGAGCAGCGTCAACGTGAACAAGCGCGTCAGTACCGTGCAGAACAAAAAGCACGTGCAGATTCACGCTGGTCGAATCAGAAAAAAGAGCGCTCAAACGCTGGCGTAAAAGCCAATACACAAGTAGGTGTTCGTGTCGGATCGATCAATGCAAATGCAGGTGTCGATGCCAATGTATCCCCACGTAATCTTGGCGTACAAACACAAGTAGGTGTGGGTCGCTAAGCGTTTAGCCATATTGAATATGAATTGAAAAAGGGACGATATCTCGTCCCTTTTTTATATAGTATGCACTTACTGGACGGCACTGAATTTCTCTAGCTCACCCACTGAGCCTTCAGCAAAATGACATAGTCCATGCTCATCGCTGCTTAAGTTTAAGTTTTTATAACTAAGCACATAATAATCAGGATATTTTTTAATCACAATCGGATTCATATCTGGAGTGAGCGTTTCATGCTCTTTAAATAATTTGGTCACCCGCCGATCATTCATGACCACCAGATATTGCTCGCCATTAATTTCTATTTTGAGCAAGCCGCTCATTTTGGCTTCGACCGCAATCAAGTATTTATTATTACGAGTTACTGCTTCTTCAGGATAACACTCAATCTTGTGGCTAATCAGATTAAACACCACCAGATTGCCAAAATGATCTTGTAACTGGTTGCTGGTGGCCTGCGACAAGTTCACTTTGATACCGAGCTTTTGTAAATCTTGCTCGGTCACCTGACGACGGTTGAGCATAACTCGCGTGATCAGTTGCTTCAAATTCGCATCGAGATATTGATCGTCCAGATGCAAATCATTACTGCGTAAAATCCGGCCCAGTGCCGCGCTGTGTCGCGACATCAGGTTATGGATGACGGTACGGTAGTAAAATTTACTGTTTTTCTTAACGCTACGCATCTGCTGATAAAAATAACGCTGATCGAGCGGATGGCGAATAAAATCGTTGAGCAAGCTCGAACTGGCCAGCACAGATAAAGCTTCATGCCCGGTAAATGGCAAATGCAGTGTCAAAAGCTGCGGTACCACCTGCTTGATTTTGAGGTAATGTTCACGGTCTTCACGGTAGTAGGGATCGTACACCACGATATATTCGGCATCGCTGCAAACATCTTCGTGACGAATTTCCATATCGCGATGCACATTGACATCAAAAAATTCGGCATATCGGCGGTCTTCGACCACTTGCGGATCGATCGAATACTGTGGCACGAAGGCAATTACGCGCTGCATCCGCAGTAAAGCAGAGAACTTGATGGCCGCATATCCCCCCATTGAGCCGCCATATCCGACCACCGTTTCAAAGGTGTCTAAAATCGGATTGACCTGCTCCATCATCTGTTGCATCGATGCTTCGGGAAACCATGATTTCACTTTCGGCATGATACCGAGCACGTTATAGTCGTATTTGACTAGGGATTTTTCGGCATTAATTGACAAACCTTTGGCCCGTGTAATCAGATCACCAAAAGAGATGACCAGTTCACTTGAGGTTCCTTTGAGAAAAATGACACGGATATGTTCATCTTCAAAAATTATTTGTTTGTCCATGGATACACCGAAAATTATGACCAATGTTCATTTTTGCGTTAAGGCAAGCCACTGCACTACAGCGTGAATTGCTTATTTTATAAGGGCATGCCAGATAAAACAGGGCAAAAGATGACACAATGCAGATTTCTTGGCAAGCCATCTGCTCTGAGCCTGCCCTGTTACGCCGCCATTTTAGAAATGAAGCGGAAGATACAACCCATTAAAATTCTTCATAACTTGCCGGGTCTTGGTCGCGTAATCGACCATCTGTACGGGTCAAGGCATCAATTTGCTGCATCTGTTCGGAACTTAATTCAAAATCAAAAATGGCTAAATTGGCACACTGGTTTGTATCACTCGCGGCTTTAGGAATCGGAATCACGCCGTGTTGAAGATGCCAGCGCAACACCACCTGTACTACTGAGCGATTGAGCTGCTGTGCAATCTGCTTTAATTGGACATGCTCAAGAATTGTATTTGCTCGTCCGAGCGGACTCCACGCCATGGTCACAATATTGTGCGACTGATCGTAGGCACGCTGTTCGGCCTGATTAAAATAAGGATGCATCTCGACCTGATTAATCACTGGCACCACACCGGTTTCTCGACGCAAAATTTCCAGATGCTTGGGAAGAAAATTACTCACGCCGATCGAGCGCACATATCCACGTTGCTGCGCCTCAATCAGGGCTTGCCATGCTTCGATATATAAACCCTGCGCTGGATTAGGCCAATGAATCATATACAGATCCAGATAATCCAGTTGCATGCGATACAACGACTCCTGAATGGTTTCCAATGCTTTAGGATAAGCATGATGACGCCCTGGTAGTTTAGAGCTGATTTGCACCTCATGACGTGGCAGACCCGACTGCCGTAGCGCTTGACCTACAGCACCCTCATTTTCATAGTTAAATGCCGAATCGAGAAAACGATAACCGTGCGTCAAGGCGCGCAGCATGGTATCGACGCCTGCGCTCCCCTTTAGGGTATAGGTACCAAATCCGAGTACGGGCAAGGTATTGCTGTCGTGCAGCTGAATCAAAGGAATATTCTGGGTCATGTTCTACTCATTAGGTTCAAGGTGTTCGATCCATCAGGATCATGTCACGCTTTATGTTTATGGATACCACAGAGCCATGCTAAAACGAAAACCGGTTCAGAACGGATTAAATTGTATTAAAAATGCTATTTCAATCACCACTTCAGCAGATCTTTCTATAATGAATGAAGGCAGTTAGCCCTCTCACTTCGCACGAGTACGCCACCATGAATCAGATTCACCAGACGGCACAACAAGGATTCAGTCACGCTGCACAACTGTATCAGCATGCGCGCCCGAACTATCCAGAAGCAGTGGTGAACTGGCTCAAGCAAGACTTGGCGCTTGATGCGCAGTCCAGCGTGATTGATCTGGGTGCGGGTACAGGAAAATTTCTTCCCTACCTCAAACAAGTCACCTCAGCAATTTATGCTGTAGAGCCAATACGCGAGATGTTACAACAGCTTCAGGCTGCACATCCTGATGTCATCGCGATTCAGGCACACAGCACAGCCATTCCACTTGCATCTGAAAGCATTGATGCGATTGTGTGCGCACAATCTTTTCATTGGTTTGCCAATATCGAAAGCCTCAATGAAATGCATCAGCTGCTTCGTCCTGAAGGACATTTGGGCTTGATATGGAATCAGCGCGATGAGCATGTACCTTGGGTAAAAGCCATTGCAGATATTCTGGCACCCTTAGAAGGCGATACACCGCGCTATCACAGTGGCGAATGGAAAAAAGTATTTGAGTATCAGCAATTATTTCAGCTTGAACGCGCACATGTGTTTCCACATTCGCACTGTGGAAGCGTCGAGCAGGTGGTGAGCCAGCGCTTACTCTCAACCAGTTTTATTGCGGCCATGCCCGGGGCTGAGCAACTGGCGTTGAAAGCTGAATTTGAAGCCGTGATATTTAGCTTCACAGGAAAACGACCTTCCGACCAAATTACCTTTCCTTATGTAACCTATGTTTATGACTTTAAAAAAATTTAAAAAAGTGGTGATGAAAATGAAAACCCGTACGTATGTGTATGCACTGATTGTTGCCGCAAGTGGCTCGCTATTACTCACTGCCTGCAATAAAACGCCCGACAGCACCGAGAAACCCGCAGCTAGCGCACAGCAGCAGGATGTGATGAAGCAGCTTCAAACACCACCACCTAAAAGCTTTGAGAATACCCCGCAAGATGCGCAGGATATTGCCGCGCTAGATGATTTTGAACAACGCTTTAATGCAATGAACAGCGACATGGAAGCAGAACTGATCAAGTTGCAAAAAAGCGGAGATTTAACGCCTGAGTTTGAACGCAACCGAAAAGCCGATACCGTAAATTCTGCGCTGCAAATGCTCAAAGCACTGGATTTAAAGACCGAACAAGGCCGCTATATTCAGGGACTGTTTTACCAGTATTGGGATATTCAAGCCAAAGCCTATAGTACTGCCGAGACCTCCGCTGCCAGCAGTACCGCACATAGCGCCCCCATGACCCAAGGTTTAGGGCATTATTTGCAGGCACAAGAGCAACTTCGACACTGGAAAGAGATGCTCAAAACAAAATCTTAATCCTTAAAAAAAACGGCCTTATAGGCCGTTTTTTTATCAGAATAAAGTATCTCGATATGTTCAATTCAAATGCTTTAATCTCAAGCTAAATATTTTGACGTTCGATCCATTGGATTGAACTCACGCGAAAGACTTCACAGGCACCATCACCCACCCCGCCTGGCGCTAACGATGATGTCCAGACCAGATTGTTGTCTTTTACCTCAACCAAGTCGCCTTTGAGTCGAACTAAATCACCACGTTTAACCTGCGTAATTTGTTTGGCAATTGTTGGATTGGCAGGAATGATGTGCATGTTCGACACCATTTTTAAGGCCTGCTCGGGCGGCACGGGTACGGTGCGCATACTCCAGTTTAAATAGCGGTCATACTGATTGATCTTGATTTGCGATGCAATATTCGGATGTGCAAACAAGCCCCAGCTCACAGCATAGTCTATGGGTGAAAACTTGGCCTGTTCATCATGAAAATACTGCTTTGAACCTAAAATCCGAAAATCACCGTAAAACGGTTTTAGTACAGAAATGGCCTGCCCTTTTGCTTCGGGCTGAAGGCCACGGGCAATATTGTATTCGATAGAATTTGATGCGCTGGCCTGCCCAAGCCACAACGCAGCACACAAGCTGATCAGTAAGCGTTTGCGCATAGAGAACCTCGACGGGAATGCAATGAAATCATGTGGATATATTGATTATACTATGCTCAAACCCATGAAAAAATTAGCATCATTTAGTAACCGTCTATGTAAAATACGTAGTCGTATTTAAACCTCATCAAAATCAATCCGTATCGTTTCAAAACGCACCCGTCCTTGACGAATCGCTTCTGCAATCGCCTGCTGTCCTTTGGTCAGGCGTGCGCCTCCGCTTTTGATATCGACTAAAATCACCTCGATATCATCGGCATGTCCTTCGCCATCTCTAAAATCGGTATAGCCATCAAAAATAAGATAATCGACAGGATCGCCAATAAATTTCGCATCGCTCGGTAAATAACGGAATTCTGGCAAAATCGGCGCAAACTGCTCGGCCATTTTGCCTTTCAGGACCGCTCGGCTGGTATTGACACTGCGCTTTTGTGCTGCAATCAGCGCTTGCTGATGCTCAAGTTCAAGCTCGGCAATATACTGCTCGTACTCGGCTTTAATCCGCCCGTTTCGACTGTTTGAAAGAATCAAGGTGGTCACTACCACCCCGATACACACCCCGATCAGCATTGCCATCCAGATGGACATAAGAATTCCTGTTTTGAAATGTGAGCCACACTTTAAATAAGCGCAACACTTTTGTCATGTCTGCGCATATTCCCGAAAAAAGATGCTAATCTAAATCAGAAATTTAAGCATTTATATCTGGCATGAAAACGATACTTATAGCAAATCAAAAAGGCGGCTGTGGCAAAACCATAACAGCAATCACACTTGCCTCTGCACTGGCACAAAAAGGTTATCGCGTTGCACTGGCCGATGCCGACAATCAGAAATCGGCACGGCAATGGTTAAAACAACGGCCAAGTCATGTTGCAGGCATTCAAAGTCTGGACTGGCGTCATGAAAAATCGATTGGTGAAGTGCCCAAAGGAATCGAGTATTTAATTATTGATGCACCGGGCGCGCTTTCAGATGATCAGGCACAGCATCTGATCAGTGAATCACATGCCATCGTCACTCCGCTACAACCCTCTTTTTTTGATATTGATAGCACCAAGCGCTTTTTAAAAGATATCCACGATATCAAGCGGATTCGTAAGGGCAAGGTCGAAATTTTATTGCTGGCCAATCGCATGAAAGCCAACAGTTCAAGCAGCAAAGATATTCAACAGTTTTTTGACAAGATTGAGCAAGCACCAATTGCATCGATCAATGAACGCAGTGCCTACGGTCAGCTCGCCATGCAGGGTCTAAGTATTTTTGATAAAACTCAGAAGAATTTTATTGAGTTGCAAAAACAGTGGCAACCGCTTCTAGATGCACTGATTGAAGATAAGAGTAAATGGTTCTAAAACAATGTTCTTAACAGATAAAATAGCGTTATTTTTGGCTACGTAATAAAACCAACTGTTTATTTGCCAGTCAGTTATTTTCAGTTAATATGATTTGGCCTCGCCCATCATGATTTAGAGAGTTCTGTGCAACAATACGCGCCAACCCTGCAACGTGCTTTATTATTCGGTTTGTTGATTATCCTGCTGCTTTTGGGTTTTCACATTCTGAAATATTTTATTGTTCCTGTGGTATGGGCAGCGATTATTGCGTATATGACGTGGCCGCTATACAAACGGATTCAGCGTTTTTTTGGTGAACATCGCCCGAATCTGACCGCCACCATCATGATCAGCATTATCATTTTAGTGATTGGAGTTCCGCTTACCTTTGCGGTGTTTATTTTACAGCATGAAGGGCGCAATCTGTTTATTGAGTTACAGCAGCAAATCTTTTCTGGGCATCTGGACGCACCAAATTTTGTCCGTGACCTACCGATTGTAGGTAAGGAAATTGTACGTATTTTCAATGAAATCAATACCAATCCGAGCAATATTACCCAAAACGTGACCCTTTGGCTGCAAAGCCATATGGGCTATGGGCGCTTTGTATTAAGTGAAATCAGTAAAAATCTGGTCAAACTGTGCTTTGCTTTGCTGTCGTTGTACTTCTTCTACCGTGATGGTCAAACGATTTTATCGCAAGTGAGTAAAGCCCTCGAAATGGTGATTGGCCCTCGAATTCATCATTATTTAGATACGATTTCTGAAACCACACGTGCGGTGGTATATGGGGTGGGTTTGACTGCTGTGGCACAGGCTATTTTGGCCGGGCTGAGCTACTTTGTCGCAGGCGTCCCTAACCCGATGGTACTGACCCTAGTCACTTTCTTGCTGGCGTTAATTCCATTTGGTACACCGCTGGCTTATAGCGCGGTGGCCTTATGGTTATTTTCTCAAGGCCAGATGGTCGGTGCGATTGGGGTCATGCTTTGGGGAGTTTGTATTGTCAGCACCTCCGACAATGTAATTCGTCCGTTGGTCATTTCTGGCGCGACGCAAATTCCATTTTTGCTGATCATGTTTGGTGTATTGGGTGGAATTGCCAGCTTTGGACTGGTCGGACTCTTTATTGGCCCGGTTATTTTGGCAGTTCTTTTGGCGATCTGGCGCGAATGGCTGCATGAAAATATCGAACCGGAACCAATGCCTAAAACCACAATGATTTACGACAATCTGGACGACCCAAAACTCTAACGCCTCCTTATGTTCGTGTGGATAACAATCAAGTTATCCACATGATGGGTACAAAAACCATTTACATTGCTCATTAAACTCCCGCATATCTGTGAAAAAACTGCTACACAAGCGTCTATTTGGTCATCAAAGCACTACCTTGATTTACATCTGACGGACATAAACTGAACGCGATTTACAAAACGAACTGTCATAGTTTTGAATCAGTCACTTTTATTTTTGTGCATTTTATAAACGTCAGAGGAATAAAATATGAAAATTGCATTAATTGGTGCAACAGGTATGGCGGGTTCTCGAATTTTAGAAGAGTTGGTGTCACGCGGTCACTATGTTAAGGCAATTGCTCGAGATATTCATAAAGTTGCAGAAACAGAACGCGTTATGGCGGTTGCATTAGATTTAAATGATCACGATGCTTTGGTCGATGCGTTGAAAGGCCAAGATGCAGTGATCAGTTCAGTGCGTTTTCATGGCCTCGATGCTAATGCATTGCTCAAAGCCATTTACGAATCGAAAGTGAAACGTTATATCGTGGTGGGCGGCGCAGGTAGCTTACATGTTCCGCATCAGAATGTTCGATTAATCGATACAGAAGAATTCCCAGAAGCGTATCGTCCCGAAGCTGAGGCAGCAGGACATTTTCTGGATAAATTAAAACAGATTGACGATCTGGACTGGACCTATATTTCGCCATCTGCCGAATTCGGCCCGGGTAAACGTACCGGCGAGTTTCGTTTGGGTAAAGATGAACTGCTGGTTGCCGATGATGTCAGTAAAATTTCAACCGAGGACTTTGCCGTTGCATTGGCCGATGAACTTGAACAGCGCAACCATGTTCAGGAACGCTTTACCGTAGGTTATTAATTTCAGTTTCTGATTTTCAGTCGATGTTAATGACTGCATTCTTGTTCGCAGTTTGAAAGAGGAGCCTTTTAATGGCTCCTTTTTTACATGAGCGTGCTAGTAGCGATGATACGGTAAACGGATTGACAGCCTGTGTAAAAAAGCCCAATCTACACACATAAAAAACTTAACAACTATAACATTTATGCGCAGTCGCTTTGAATTTTTGTCGTCTTATCAAATTAATGCAACGCTGGTGTATTGCGTCCAGATTTTTATTGTTTTGCTCGGGACCACCTTGGGGCTTCGAAGCTTAGGTCTAGATGAACTGATCATTCCAGTGACGCTGGGTGCAATTGCAACCGCCCTCACCGATTTTGATGACCGCTTGACTATTCGTTTACGCAATTTAATGTATGTGTCGGTACTATTTTTTGTGGTCAGTACCATACTTGAGTTACTGGCGCCCTATCCCGCTTTTTTTATTGTGTACCTGTCGTTATCGAGTGGCTTTTTAATTTTGCTGGGTTCACTTGGTCAACGTTATGCGACCATTTCATTTGGTACTGTGCTGCTGTCTGTTTATACCCTTTTTGGATTAGGAGAATACACACACTGGTATCAGCAACCCCTATATTTTGTTTATGGTGTGCTTTGGTACGGCCTGACCTCTGTGCTGTTTTTTATGATCAAGCCTACACTTGCCGTGCAAGACAATCTGGCTCAGATTTTTCAAAATCTATCGCAAGTACTCACCTTAAAGTCACGCTTATTTGATCCCGATAATCTCGACAATGTTGAGCAGTTGCTGTTTGAACTTTCACTCGAAAACAGCAAAACCGTGCAAAGTCTAAACAGTGCCAAAAGTTCATTACTCAGCCGTTTAAAGGCATCGCGGGTCAATAAAAACAGTATGCAATGGTTACATTTATACTTTGTCGCACAAGACATCCATGAACAGGTCAGCGCCAACTATTTGCATTATGAGCAAATTCAGCGCAATTTTAGCCGCAGCGATCTGATTTTTCGGATTCAAAAAAATATTCGCCTGCAAGCACAGGCCTGCGAACAATTAAGCCAATGCATTCTGAGTCGCCAACCCTATCAGCCTAGACCTGAAATCAAGCAGTCATTGCTGCAACTAGAGCTGTCGATGCAAGACTGGATTGCCGAAAACCCGCACAACATCGAGGTAAAAAATCTCAAATTAATTTTAAAGAATTTACATAATCTGGATGATCAACTGAGTAACCTCGATGATCTTCAAGCCACCTATCCACAGCGGATGCAACATCATATCGATAACCTGAACTTACTGGATGACGATATTCATGGCATACGGGATTTATGGCTTAAGTTTCGTCAGCATCTGACGCCTCAATCAGCCTTATTTCGTCATGCCACGCGTATCGCCTTTGTGTTTGCCGCCGGTTCGCTCATCTCGCTGCTGCCTTTTGCGCAAAATGGCTACTGGATTTTACTGACCGGACTGTTTGTCTGTCAGGTGACTTATTTTGCGACCAAAAGTCGCTTACGATTGCGTACGCTTGGCACCCTGCTCGGCGTTATATTTGGTTTGCCCATCCTGTATTTTGTTCCCAGCGTTGATGGGCAACTCATGATCACCGTGATCTGTGGGGTGTTTTTCTTTTATCTCAGACAAAAAAAGTACGCGCTGGCCACCAGTATGGCCACGCTTATGGTTTTGCTAATTTTTAATTTAAAAGGTGCAGGCTACGCGATTATTTTACCGCGTGTGATCGATACCTTACTCGGTTGTGCCGTGGCTTGGTTTGCGGTCAGTTTCATCTGGCCTGACTGGAATTTTCGCAATATTTCCAACAATATTCGTAACAGTAGCCAAGCTTGTGTGGCGTATTTTTCTTCTGTGATTGAGCAATATCAAACGGGCCGCAATAATAGCATGGCGTACCGGATTGCTCGGCGCTTGGCACACAACAGCCAAATTGAACTCTCGACCATGATTTCGAGTCTTAGTGCAGAGCCACACCCGAACCCCGAATTAATTCATTCGGCTTTTCGCTACTTGGTTTATAGCCACAGTCAGTTAAGTTACATTTCGGCTTTGGGGAGTCATCGGGAAAAGATGGAGGATCCAGAGATTTTGACACTCATGCAAAAATGTCAGCAGATGCTGCATGCCGTTTTACAGCAGCACCAGCCATTGCCTCAGGGTCAAATCGAACAACAATTGTGTGAAATTGAGCGTTTGGCACAAAGCAACTCAGGCGCCGATAACCTGATGCTGGTACTCAAACAGATCAGTTTGATTTTGGAGACCCTTCCCGAGCTGATCAACTTACGTACGCAACTGTTGCAGCAAGAGATTCGTTAAAGCTTAAGTTAGAATTGATCATTGGCTTGGCGGATACGCATTTGTTGCAGCAGTACCTTACGCGGAAAGCCAAACCATAATGCAATTAAAAACACCGAAGATAAACTAAATGCCATGATATGAAACTCGACATAAAGCGCGCGTACCAGTTCAATAATCAGGAAAAAACTAAACATCAATAACATGGATACCGCTGCGGCCACTGTGCCTTTGGCCACAGGTGAAGACATCAATGCAAAGCGGTAAATCACCGAAAAGCTGAGACCTTCACCAAAACTGATCAAAGTCATTCCGAGTAATAAACATGGTATGAGATATTGCTGCCAGATCGCTCCAACCATGAGCACCAAAGTACCCAATAGCATGATCGGCAGTCCGATTAAAATGGTGCGACCTAAAGTCAACCTATCGATGATTTTAATTAAAACAATATTGCCCGCAATCAGCCCCAGAAAAATCGGAAACTGAGCCAAACCATACTGCACACTGCTCAGTTTTAGCTCATCCACCAGCATCACCGGGGATAACGCAATCCAGAGCATCAATGGCATCGCCACCAGTGGGAGTGCCAGCGTGAGGCCTAAAAAGGTGCTATCGCTGTAAATGCGTTTAAAATCATCGAATAAATATATAAATGGCTGACGGGTTACGCTTTGCTGCTGGCTCGGCATTTTGGCTTTCAGCCCAAACCAGCTTAAAAAAGCCAAGGCAGCAATGGCGACAAATCCCCAGTGCCAAGAAACATAATCAATTAAAAAAGCGCCCAGTACCGGGCCAAGCAATGGTGCTAATAACGAAATATTGGCCATCAGTGCCATCACCTTAATGGCATCCCGCTCTTCGAAATTTTCCTGAACAGCCGCATAACCCACAGCAGAAATTACTGTTAAACCAATGCCTTGTAAAAAACGTAATGCCAAAAACTGGGCCATATTGTGTGTGAGTAAAATCAGCAGACAACACACTGCAAAGAACAAGACGCCAGCCAGCAAAACACGCTTACGCCCCAAACGATCCGACAATGGCCCCAGCAGCCAAGCCACGCAGGCACCGCCAAGAACATAAAACGACATCGACGACGGCGCCCATGTGGCACTAACACCAAAGTCTTGCGTAATGGCCAACATCGCTGGCTGAATCAGATCGTTGCCGATATAGACCGCAAACTCAAACAGCACCAAGGCCAGCGGAAACATCAACGTTGCACGATTTAGGGAAGTAGTGTGTTTCTTTTGCATGATGCTCAACGTATCTCACATGCTCATTATCGAGCATCGGTATTTTTGAAAAAATAAAGCCCCTGATGACGAGCACCAAGTATTAAAAAATTGATATGAATCACGAGCTGAACTGCTCAATAAAATTCACCCTGCATACAAGGTGAGAATAAAGCCAAGATCATTATGCTGCGTGTGCGTTTTGAAGCACGATTTGCATAATGCCTGATCTGTATTTCAATGGAATGATTTTAGCATTTTTGACTTAAATCGTCGATGCGAGAATTGTTGACGGTCTGCTAAGACCACTTAAAACAGCTGATTTGTTTTAGCTTGAAATCACACAATCACAGGCTAAATGTTATTTTAATCCGATTGAAATTGAAGTGTAAAAATTTCAGTTCGACTGTGTAAATAGATATTTTCATGATTTTTAATCAATAATATTTTTCTCATTCCAGCATTTTTCAGCAACATTATGTGCTTTATACTGCCTTCAATTTTTACAATTTCTACCCAATCCTATGAGCAAAATTTTACTGATTAATGGTGCAAAAACCTTTGCACATTCCAAAGGTGAACTGAATGACACCCTGGCCGAATTCGCCACAGACGTATTGAATGAACTGGGGCATCAGGTACAGGTTACGCGTGCAGACAGTAAATACAATGCAGATACAGAGGTTGAAAAATATCTCTGGGCGGATGTGGTGATTTATCAAATGCCCGGCTGGTGGATGGGCGCACCGTGGACAGTTAAAAAGTATATCGATGATGTCTTTACCGCAGGCCATGGCAGTTTGTATGCAAGCGATGGCCGTAGCCGCTCAGATCGTACGAAAACTTACGGATCAGGTGGCCTGATTCAAGGCAAACAGTATATGCTGTCCTTAACGTGGAATGCCCCACTCGATGCATTTGAAGATCCAGATCAGTTCTTTCATGGTGTAGGGGTCGATGGTGTGTATCTCCCTTTTCATAAAGCCAACCAGTTTTTAGGTATGACGGCACTACCAACCTTTATTGCCAACGACGTGATTAAGCAGCCAGAAGTCGAGGCCTATAAAACGGCGTATCGTCGACACCTTGAAACCGTATTTGCATCGACTGCTCTATCTTCATCTTCTGAGCAGCACGATCAGGAGCAGCATGCATGATTACCGTGATTGCCGAAATTAAAACCCACGCAGGTGACGAGCATCGTGAAGCCGTGCTGGCTGCCCTACACAGTATTCGCACTGAAGTGCTTGCAGAAGATGGCTGCCATGGTTACCAGCCGATGATTGATCATGCGTCTGAGGTCAGTTTTCAACGTCACGATGCACAGTCAATCGTCATGCTTGAACATTGGGAAAGCGTTGCACATTTAGAGGCACATTTACAGACTGCACATATGCAAGCTTATCAGACGCGTGTAAAAGCACACGTGATCGAGGTTGATATTCGTATTCTGGATCATGCGTGCTAAGGGATTAGGGCGATATAACAGGCCCAGCGTTGGGCCTTGTTTTAATTTTGGTCTTTGAGCAACTGCTCAATCTGTTGTTCTAGCTCGTGGTATGATTGACCATACATCGGCAAGCGTGGCTGCGCCGTTTTGCCATCCCACTGCAACACATACCCATCTTTGGATTTACGTTTGAGTTTACGTCCAATCCCCAGCGACACCGAAAACAGATTGACAAAGCTACGCGCACCAACGCCCACAAATGGCTCAAAGATTAACTTTGGCTGATCGGCCGCTTCTCGACCCTCCCATTTTTGCATGATGGAGTCTTCATGCATCATCAGGGCTTTACTTTTAGGGTATGGCTCAACAAAAACGACCTTTTCAATACCGGCAGAAATAATATGTTTGGCGCAGTTATGACACGGAAAAGTCGTTACAAACAATGTCGCCCCTTGTGTTGAAATGTTGCTTCGACTACAGCTGAGCAAGGCATCCATTTCAGCATGGACCACCCGCCCATATTCGGTAATTTTTTTGATTTTACTTTCTTTTAAGATTTGCTGAATTTGAAGTTTTAATGGCGCTGTTCGTTCTTGCTCCACCGATTGATCAATCACCTCAGCCAGTTGCTGAAACAGGTCATCGATAATTTTATTTTTTTCAATGGTATTGGCATCGAAACCACGCATAAAATCACGGCCCGATTCGAGATCGCGTACCTCGCCTGTCTCATCATCTAGATACGGCCAGTAAGTACCGCCTTGAAATTTCGGTACATCATTCGATCCCACTGCTAAAATCGTATTGTTACGCGCAATGACTGCCCCAACCTGTCGCGACAGATCGGCTGAACGTACACTGGCAGTAAACGACATATAGGTCGCAAACTCGTTAAAGGTTGGCGTGATGTACGGGTCTGCAAACAGAATTCTTAAAAAGCGTAAACACGATGCCCGTAGCTCCAGCTCAGGTTGACGTGATTGTTCAGGATTATACTTATCGAGCTTTAAAAAATAATCGGCCAAGTGAAACGCTTCACTGGTGTGCTGACCATAAGCATTGGCTTCGCCTTCGTCGCGCTCAATCAAGATGCGGGCACTTTCCGGGCTAATGCCATAATGTTGAATCAATGAACTGTGACGCGCCGTTTTTGATTCATACAACGACAGCTGAAAAAAACCATTGGTATAAATTTGTCTGAGCGCCTGAATTTCGGCTTCATGCTTTAACGAATCGATGATATAGGCTACACGGCGCTGGCTTGCATCTTGGTCTGGATGTTGTGCCTGCCATGCTTGACGGTGCTTGGCAATCAGACGTGCAATCTGAAGGGCCAAAAAGTCGGTATCGTGGTCATGGCGCAGCTGATTGCCGACATCCATATAACGATAAATCCGTTCAAATGCATTCAGTGGATGTGCTGGCTCGTCGACATGCTGCGCCAGAATATCTTTGGATACCGTAATAATCTCGACGTCGTAAGCAAATTCGGTTTCTAGCAGATCGGTGAGTGTAGTGGTCAGGATATTCAGACTACTTCCCACCGCCCCAACTAAACCAATAATCAGTTCATTGCTTACTTTTTGTATTTGCTCTAGCAACCGCATTCTCCAGCAAACAGATTGACAGACTTGATTAGTGTAACGTGTTTAGATCAAAAAAGATCGCATGCGGCACATTGGTCCGCTGCGATCTGAATGAAATCATACTTGGTAATCAACAAGCGGTTATTTCACGCTCGCCTGCTGCTGAAACTGCGGTGAGCGTGGGCCATAAAGTAGCCCTATTCCCGGATTTGCAGGCGTTGGTGTAAGCATTTGATAATTGACTGCGCTGGCAATTGGGTAAGCACGGTCATTTAAGCTACTGGCAACCTGTTCGACCAATGCACCGACCAGAGCACTAATCAAACCGCCATTGCCGTTATTGCTCGACTGCGCAATTCGCTTGCTGCCACTCCAGAGCACATCTCCGGTTTTCAGATCGATCAATTTGGCATCGGCGGCCACTGTGGTCACACTCTGTAGCACCTGATAGCTCGATCCGTATTCCTTCACACGGATATACAACCCGGCATCGGCCCCAAAAATCTCCTGCAACTTCTGCGGTGCAATCGATTGTGCATCGCTGCCATTGGTGACCCCGTTTTCTTTAAACATGCTATCGACAACAGCCAGCGGGAATACATAATAACCCGCTTCTGCAACCGGTACGGTTACACTCGACCAATAGCTGTAGGTCGCTTTGACATCGGGTGAATCATTGACCGGTGGCAAAACCAGAATAGATTTAGGCATATGCTGCTGATAGGCCGTGGTGTCTTTTTGCAATGCAGTCGAACTGGCACACCCTGTCATCAGTGCGGTTGCAGCAAGGCCAAACGACATTAAAAGTGATTTCATGAGCGTACCTGACCCGTACTTGCCGTGAGTTTTTTCGAAAGACGATCCATCAAAATGCTCGATTCAGGATACACCTGCTTCTCAAGCTGAAAATACTCGCCTGCTTTTTGGCTGTTGCCTTGCTGGAGGTACATTAGCCCAAGATGTGCGTATAGTCCTGGCGGAACAGCCAGACCTTTGCCCTTCGCTTTTTCAATATCGGCTTCAAGCTTGATAATTTGCGCGGCCGGCGTGGCTTTCTGCGGCGCACTGTACATCAAGTACGACTGCTCAGGATAACTTCCCCAGCTATACAACGATTTGGGTGCAGAAACACAACCTGTAAACAGCACACTTAAGCTGCTCAATAGAATTAGTTTTTTCATTTGCGGTGGCTCGGCTATTACTGCATCGACCAACGATTCGACTGGATATCGGTCACCAAATGATTAACAGCTTCGCGTACAGCCAAATCCAGAACCTTGCCATTTAAGGTTGAGTCATATGAAGCGGTAGAGCCAAAGCCCAACACCTCACGGGCACTCAGCGCATATTCACCAGCGCCTTGCACCGAATGCACTACTTCAGAGGTGCGTACATCCACCACATTTAAATTGACTTTGGCATAGGCAATCTGCTCTTTACCACGGCCCAAAATACCAAATAACTGCTGATCGCCGACTTCCTTGCGCCCAAATTCAGAGACATCACCAGTAATAACATAACGCGCACCCTTGATGGCTTGTGTGCCGTTACTAAAGCCTGCTTCTTGTTTGAGTTCAGACAAATTATCGCGATTTAAAACCGAGAAATAGCCCGATTGCTGCAAATGGGTTTCCAAAATGGTTTTGGCTTGTCCGCCTAAACGATCGACGTTGTCTGAAAAAATCCCGCGCATGTAGCTTGAGCGATTATCAAATTTACCAATCGAAACTGGTGTTTTTACCCCTGCGTATCTTACTTGAGCTGTTGCAGCAGTAACCTGCGGGCTCTGAATTGTTTTAGATGTTTCTGTTGTTGAACATGCGCTAATAAGAGCAGATGCTGCCAGCGCACTGAGAATCAATACATTTTTCATTGTTTAATTAAAGATATGGTTTTAAAGAGAACACATAGTATAAAAAAATTTAACGCGGCTTAATATCTTTAGATTGGACTTATTTTAGTGCGTGATCGGTCGAATAAATACATGCGGGTATAGCGCCATCCATCGGGCACAGATGAATCTAGACCCACATACAATAGAATTAATTACACTTTGCCGTTTGAAAACCACGATGTGATTTAGCGCGTGCGCACTGGTAACTCTGTTGTTTATTTTGCAATTGCCATGCATTGTCGAGGCGCTTAAACATATATTCGGTACGCATCGCACGGACTGAATCGTCTAGCAAGCTGGTTTGAATCACGGTAATACGTGACACAGTCGGCGACTCGGCGCGGTTAAATACCTGCTCTATCGAGGTATTTTGATAATCTTTGGCAATTTCAGGTTGCGCATGGAGCACCTGTTGCATTGGCGTTTGGCCTGCTTTGTCCTTAAACGGCATCAATTTACTGGTGGTGGCACAGCCGGTCATGAGTCCCACACATAAACCTGAAATCGCAGCTAATCGTAACATCGTCATCCAATACATCTTGAAAATAAAAAAGCGTAGCATCAAGATGCTACGCCCTAAAGGATTACAATGTGGTAACTATGTAGTCACACATCATGATTCTGCTTATAAATCAAAGAGTTTACCCGGATTCATAATGCCTTTTGGATCAAATACTTTTTTCAGTGCTTTCATGTATTCGATTTCTTCAGCAGAACGTGAGTACTCCAGATACGGCTTTTTGGTCATGCCCACACCATGCTCGGCAGAAATCGAGCCATCGTATTTTTTAACCGTATCAAATACGTACTTATTGACCACCTGACACTTTGCAAAAAATTCGTCTTTGCTTAAGTTTTCAGGTTTTAAAATATTCAAATGCAGGTTGCCGTCACCGATGTGACCAAACCAGCAGATCTCAAAGTCCGGATAGTTTTCTTGTACAATGGCATCAATTTCACGGATAAACGCCGGTACATGAGTAATCAACACCGAGATATCGTTTTTATACGGAATAAACGGCGCAATCGATTCTGAAATATCCTCACGCAAACGCCATAGGTTGGCTGCCTGATCCAGTGTCTGGCTCATTACACCATCGTATACCCAGCCTTGTTCCATGCAGTGTTCAAAAATTTCCATCGCCTTGTCCATAATAGGCTCATACGGCGCTTCAAATTCAAGCAACACATAAAATGGGCATTGGGTTTCAAACGGGCGCTGAACATGTCCGTGATCGAGCACTTTTTGCATGGCCAATTCGCCAAAGAACTCAAATGCAGTCAGGTCAATTTCTTTTTGAAACGCATGTAAAACTGGCATGACCGCATCAAAATCTGGTACGCCCAGTACCATCACCTGTAAGTTGTGCGGTTGACGCTCAAGTTTGATTTCCGCTTCTGTGATCAGGCCTAAGGTACCTTCGCCACCAATAAACAAATGCTGTAAGGCATAGCCCGTCGCATTTTTGATCATGCCTTTATTCAGACGTAAAACATCACCCTTACCGGTGACCACGGTTAAACCGAGCACCCAGTTACGGGTCATGCCGTATTTAATTACTTTAATACCGCCGGCATTGGTGCCAATATTACCGCCAATCTGACTTGAACCCGCAGAGGCAAAATCGACCGGATAATACATGCCTTGTTCTTCGGCATAGTTTTGCAACTGTTCGGTCACCACACCTGCCTGCACACGCACCATACGGTCTGCAGGATAAAACTCAAGGATCTGGTTCATTTTGTCCATGCTGATGACAATTTCACCGTTGGCTGCAACAGCACCTGCTGAAAGTCCGGTACGTCCGCCAGATGGCGTAATCGCAACATTAAAGCGGTTGGCAAGCTGAACCACAGCTTGAACTTCTTCCGTAGTCGACGGAAATACGATGATGGATGGATTCGGATCAAAATGCTTTGTATAGTCCCGCCCCCAATTTTCAAGGCTATCGGCATCTGTTTTAATGCGGTTTTCACCGACAATTGCCGTTAATTGGGTGAGTAACTCAGGTGTTAAAGCGACTGGAGCGTTCATCGTTTGCAGACCTAGCAAGAAGTAACAGGTGGGAAGAGACCATCGCATCACGGCACAAGCGCAATACGGGCAAGGCCTCTTAAGCATCTCAAGTCTGAGAGCCAAGCAGTCTATTTATTTTACATGTAAGCGCCGAGCGGATAAAGCGTATACGCACGCATAATGCATATTCGCTTTTAAAACTTGTAAGAAAACACGAATAAATCTATAAAACGCACCGCTTCGGGGCATGATGGCGCGACATTTCCCCTGCAAATACACGCTTTCCGATGACAAGTCGGTATATAAGAAATGAACAACTTGCATGACTCTGTGATATGATACCGCGACTAAATTTGGCCTTTGTAGCGGAGCCGTAATGAGCCAACATCTATCACTACCTAAAGACAAAATTCGTTTCTTGTTGTTAGAAGGCGTTCATCAAAACGCCGTCGACACGCTTCATGCAGCGGGTTATACCAATATCGATTATCGTAAAACAGCACTGGATGGCGATGCGTTAAAAGACGCCATTAAAGATGCTCACTTTATTGGTATTCGTTCCCGTACTCAATTAACCGAAGATGTCTTTGCAGCTGCGAACAAGCTCATCGCAGTGGGTTGTTTCTGTATCGGAACCAATCAGGTAGATTTAAAAGCAGCAATGGCACGTGGTATTCCTGTATTTAACGCGCCTTATTCCAATACCCGTTCAGTGGCTGAACTGGTGCTTGCGGAATTAATCCTTCTTTTGCGTCGTGTCCCTGAAAAGTCGGCAGTCTGTCACCGCGGTGGTTGGGACAAATCTGCAGTGGGTTCGTATGAAACACGCGGCAAAACATTAGGTATTGTTGGTTATGGCTCCATCGGTTCTCAGCTTTCAGTATTGGCTGAAAGTCTGGGTATGCACGTGATTTATTACGATGCAGTAACCAAACTTCCAATGGGGAACGCGCGTCAAGTCGGTTCACTCGACGAACTTCTGGCCACTGCGGATGTAGTGACCTTACATGTTCCTGATGTACCGTCTACACGTAACTTCTTCAAGAAAGAACAGTTTGCCAAAATGAAAGAAGGCGCAATCTTCTTAAATGCGGCACGTGGTACGTGTGTGATCATCGAAGATTTGGCCGATGCGCTAAAATCTGGTCACCTTGCGGGTGCGGCTGTTGACGTATTCCCGAAAGAGCCAAAAGCAAACGGTGAAGAATTCGTATCTGCCTTGCGTGGTCTAGATAACGTCATCTTAACACCGCACGTGGGTGGTTCAACCATGGAAGCGCAAGCGAACATCGGACTTGAAGTATCTGAAAAGTTTGTTGCGTATTCAGACAAAGGTATGACGCTTTCTGCGGTGAACTTCCCAGAAATCGCATTGCCACTGACTGAAGGCAAACATCGTTTATTACATATCCATAAAAACGTGCCGGGTGTGTTGTCTAAAATCAACAACCTGTTTGCAGAGCAAAATGTCAATATTTCAGGCCAAAGCCTGATGACCAAGGGTGACATTGGCTATCTCATTATGGATGTCGATGCATCGGCGTCTCAAGAAGCCCTAGACATGCTCAATCAGGTTGAAGGCACAATTCGCGTTCGCGTCTTGTTCTAAGCCTGTATGTTTTGAAAAGCCACAGCACAGCCTGTGGCTTTTTTACGTGTAGATCGATTATGATCGGCAAAAATATACCAAACATTAAAAATGTCTTTATCTGATTCCAAATCTCATCTACACGCACTCTTGGTCCTCTTGATTGCGATGATTAGTGTGCAAAGTAGTGGCTCGTTGGCCAAAATGCTGTTTGCACAGTATCCAGCACTGACCGTTTCTGCAATGCGTTTATGCTTCGGGGCGCTTATTTTATCGGTTATTTTTAAAGCATGGACCATCAACTGGGGGCAAATTCGCTGGCGGGCAATTATCAGTTATGGCATAGCACTGGCCGGAATGAATGCGCTGTTTTATTTGTCACTCCAGCGCCTACCACTAGGTATTGCCGTGGCTTTTGAGTTTATTGGGCCATTAAGCGTGGCCCTGTTTTACGCACGGCAAAGATACGATCTGCTCTGGGTGGGGTGTGCCATTCTGGGCCTGATTTTGCTGTTTCCTTTTGGTCAAGCACAGCATGGCTTAGACAGCTTGGGCATTGTACTGGCACTCGCGGCTGGCGCCTGCTGGGCGTTATATATTATTGCGGGCCAAAAACCTTCAGGTGTTTCGGGAAATCATACTGTATTTTTGGGAATGACGGTTGGCGCACTGATTTTATTGCCCTTTGCCTTGCTCAGCGGAAATATTGGTCAGGTGTTTGAGTTTCCAAATCTTTTTCTATTTATTATTCTGGCCATCTTGGCCAGCGCTTTACCCTTTTCACTGGAAATGCTGGCCTTGAAGCGTTTAACGCCATTAAGCTTTGGAACTCTAATGAGCCTCGAACCTGCAGTTGCCGCATTTTCGGGATTTATTTTTCTGGGTGAAATACTGCTTTGGAATCAGTGGTTGGCCTTGGCGACCATTATCACAGCATCGGTCGGTTGCACCCTCACCACTCAACGTGCCCGAAAAATGCAGGATTAAATCATTTAAACTGGATCTCTTTATGCCCAATTCAACGCTGATCGCCGTGATTGCAATGCTGCTGTCCATGACCTGTTATCAAATCAGTGCCTCATTTGCCAAACAGCTGATTGCCGTACTTGATCCTTTGAGTGTGACCATTTTGCGTTTATGTTTCGCATCGATTCTGGTGTTTATCATGTTTCGCTCATGGAAAATCTTGCGTAAGCTGCCAGTACTCGCTTGGCGCGATTTACTGTGTTATAGCGCAGCACTGGCCTTAATGAACGTCCTGTTTTATATGTCGCTGGGCAAATTGCCGCAAGGTATTGCGGTGGGGCTTGAGTTTATTGGGCCACTGGGTTTGGCCTTGCTGTCGATCCAGCAGCGTAGTGATTCGATCTGGGTTTTGTTTGCAATTTTAGGGATTGCCCTGATGGTACCTTGGCAAGATGCAGCACAGGCCAATTTTTCATTGTTAGGTGCAGTGTTTGCTTTGAGTGCGGGGCTGTGCTGGGCATTTTATATTTATTTTGGTCATAAAGTGGTTCGGCAAAATATTGGCATGCACGCCTTAACCATTGCCATTACCCTCTCTGCCGTAGTGCTACTTCCCGTGGGGCTCATACATCAGCCACAACATCTGCTTCAGCCAGCATTTTGGCCTAAAGCACTGTTAATTGCAGTACTGGCAACTGTTATTCCCTATGCTTTAGATCTGTTTGCCCTCCAGCGCTTAACCAAGCTCAGCTATGGCACTTTATCGAGCCTGTCACCGGCACTGGCAGCACTGGCTGGACTGATCTTGTTACATGAGCAAATTACCGCATTGCAGTGGCTGGCATTGGGCTGTGTCATTTTGGCCTCGATTGGCGTAACCTTTAAAAAGAAAGTCGATCTTGCTACCTAAATAGTGCAAGATCGCACAGTTACAGACCAAGTAGACAGGTTACACAGACGCTGTTTTTTTGTACTTGGCATACTCGTTCAAATATTGCTTGCCCAGTTTCTCTTTTTCAGCATCGTCGAGAATTTTACCGGCCTGCTGAAAAAACTTGTGTTCTTCTTCTTTTAAATGATGATGTACTTTGTCGGCCAGTTTTTTCGCCGTTGCAATCCAGCTTGGACTGCTCATATCGGTTTGTTCTAACTCTTCGACCATTTCATCCATTTCGTGGTGCTCGGCCAGAGCATGGCGTGTAATATCCAGACCGGTATCGTTAAACATCAGTGGAATATACAAATAGCGGTCTTCTGCCACCGAGTGTGCATACAGTTCATTTTTCAGTGCATCAAACAGTTGTTGGCGCTCATCGCTATCCCCACTGGTTTGAACCAGTTGTTCAGACAAGTGACGCTGTTGGTCGTGGCTTTCACGTAAGGCTTCAAAAATATTCATGTCATATTTCCTATTCTGGCTATTTATAATTTTGGCTAAACAAGAAAAAAAAAGAGCAACCTGCGCATCAAGTTGCTCTTAGAGTGTATGTCGAATTTTGAAACTAAATTGAATACTTCGTGTCAGTGCTGTGTATCAAAAACGTTGTAGCCGAATTTATCCTGTCACAAACATTTGATAACCAATACGGCAAATCAAGACAGATACCAGAATTAAAAAGATAATCCGGACAAAGCCACTGCCATATTTCAAGGCCACACGAACACCGACCACCGAACCAATCACGTTGGCAACGGCCATCATCAGACCAATTTGAAAAATGACATGACCTGTGGGTGCCAAAAAGCTCAGTGCTGCCAGATTGGTCATAAAATTACCAATTTTAGACAAGGCAGAGGCATGTAAAAAATCAACATTTAGAAAACGAATAAAAAAGAAGATGAAGAAACTGCCCGTTCCTGGGCCAAAAATACCGTCATAAAAGCCAATCAGTAAACTGCCAATTGCTGCAAGCATCAGGAGTTTGGGGGTAATCGAGATTTCAGAATGCACCTGCCCAAAATTTTTCTTGAGCAAGGTATATACTGCAATCACGATCAGCATCACAAACACAAATGGTCGTAGAAACGATTGTGGAATCAAGGACAGACAAGCAGCGCCCAGAAACGAGCTGATCAATGCACATACAGCAATCACTGCCAGTAATTTCCATTGAAGTTTGACCTTGCGAACAAAGGTATAGGCTGCTGATGCTGTACCAAAAATCGATGATAATTTATTGGTACCAATCACCGTTGCTGGCGACATTTGCGGAAATGTGCTCATGATGGCGGGAATCTGAATCAACCCACCTCCCCCAACAGCCGCATCGATTGCACCTGCACAAAACGCAAAAAAGATTAAGCTGAGTAGAACTTCAATTTCCATCTGAGGTTATGCCTTATAAATTTAAAATACGTTTCGGCACCAATCTTTTTTTATCTGTAATTTCAGCGAGTCCTAGACATCTTTCGCCATCAAACACCAATACTTCTGACGCTGCATCATGATCGATATTGCTTTCTTGCCCGTTGCAGAAAAATTTCAGGCGACCGTCCGGAATTTGAACCTTTGGTAAATATTCAACTGGTGCATAGGGCGGCAATAATAGCACATCACGCTCAGATTCATTGAGCTGTTCTAAATATTCAAGCGTGTATTCTGGAATTAAATCAAAATGGCCAGTCTGAGTTCGGTGTAATGCTTTTAAATGCCCACCACAACCGAGTGCTTCACCAATGTCTTCACCCAATACACGAATATAAGTACCTTTGGAACAAGTCACATCCAGCGTGAGACTATCGGCATTAAAATCGATCAAGCTTAAATCATAAATCGTGATCGGTCGTGCTTCACGTTCAATTTCGACCCCTTTACGCGCTAGCTCATACAAGGGACGACCGTCACGCTTGAGCGCCGAATACATTGGGGGAATCTGCTGGATCTCACCGCGAAACTGCGCCAATACCGTTTCGATGAGGTCACGTGTCAATACAGGTACAGGGCGAGTCTGGACAATGTCACCCTCAACATCACCTGTCGTGGTGGTTTGACCCAACTTGACCACGGTTTGATAGCGCTTGGTTGAATCGAGTAAATAATGCGAAAACTTGGTCGCTTCACCTAAACAAATCGGTAAAAGTCCGGTAGCAAGCGGATCAAGCGCGCCCGTATGCCCGGCTTTTTGTGCACGAAATAGCCAGCGAACTTTCTGTAAGACACCATTTGAACTCAGACCTAGCGGTTTGTTCAGTAAAAATACTCCACTAATTGGACGTTTGGATGGCTTACGAGAATCTGCGGTCATAATCGTACTGTGTGTCAATAAAATCAGCCGCCATGGTATCAAATCCGTTCATCCGTTTTTTAATTATTTCGCCAGAGATATGCTATTTTTTTAGTGAGATTGATTAACATCATCATCGAATAAAAATAAGTGCGGTTTGGAATGTTGTATGCAAGGATCGAAAAAAATTTATATCTGGACAGGTGTCCTCGGTTTGGTGGTCTTGGTGACCTTACTGGTGATGTGGTTAAGGCCTGCGGCTTCATCGGCACAGCGCAGTGATGTGACTGCAACGCAATTGTCGGCAGCAAGTGCTGTGCATCCTTCTGCACAAAATGCTGCCAACACTCCAATGCCCTTTAGCAGCACCAGCCAACGCGATACCGAGATCAATTGTCAGCTCAAACGTGATGGATCGAATCGGTTGGTGGTCAATGAGCAAACGCGCAATTGCTTTGAATATTTCCTAACACAATATGGTGAAAAATCCATAGCCCAAATTGATCAGGATTTTAAAGCCTACCTCGCCGCGAGTTTAACCGATCCTGCTTTAAGCCAGACCACGGACTTGTGGCAACGCTACTTAAAATATCGGGAGGCTCTGGGCACCCTACCTGAACCTGCTGGCCCTAAAAATGAGCTGGCTTACTTCCAAAGTGTTTTTGCATCGCGCATGGCACTTCGGCAGCGTTTCTTTTCTGCCCCCGAGATTGAAGGCTTATTTGGCTCAGAAGATCTTTATAATCAGTACACGCTTAATCGTATGCGCATTTTAAATAACAATGCACTGAGCGATGTAGAAAAGGCCAAGCAACTGCGGGCACTGTTTGATCAGTTACCTACAGACTGGAAAGCCAATCTGGAACAGCTTTCAACACTCGATGATTTACGTCAGCTAACTGCCTCCATAAAACGTAAAGGTGGCTCAGCACAAGAATTACACGATATGCGAACCCAACTGGTTGGCCCCGAAGCCACTACTCGTTTAGAAAATCTCGATACACAGCGTACAGCGTGGAAAGCCACCGTGACCCAATATCTTGATGCGCGTCAAAGCATTTTAGACAGCTCTATGAGCGACAGCGCCAAGCAAAAAGCCATCGAATCACTTCGCAATTCCACTTTTAGTCGCCAGCAAGATCAAGTGCGTATTCAAACCTTTGAAGCCGCGAAAGATCGTGGTCAGCGCTTGCCACTTACAGAATAATTCACAATTTGATCATCTAAGCAAAAGGAGTTGAGCCACACTAAAAATAATTTTTGTTAACAAGGACATAACATCCGATTTGAACATCATTAGCAGATTCAAATCCAGAAAAAATAAATGCAGGGAACATTTCAATGAAAGTTAAATTATTACTCAGTGGTATTTTAATGGTATTGGCTCAGCCGGTTCTGGCCAGTTCTGCAGCTATTCAAAATGCCAAGACATCCTTTGTCATTTCAAGCTATGCCCAGACCAAGTATCCAATTGTACTGGCACATGGCTTATTTGGTTTTAATAAACTGGGTACAGAAGCCTTTGGTCTGGATTATTGGTATCAGATTCCGCAGGATTTAGCTAAAAACGGGGCAAATGTCTGGACCACGCGCCAATCAGCTGCTAATACCTCCGAAGTTCGTGGTGAACAGTTACTGGCCGAAGTACAAGATATTTTAGCCATTACCGGTGCGCAAAAGGTTAATCTGATTGGCCATAGCCATGGTTCACAATCGGTTCGCTATGTGGCAGGGGTACTGCCGGATCGAGTCGCTTCGGTGTCTACTGTGGGCGGGCCTGCAAAAGGAGCACCTCTGGCCGATTTAATTTATAAATCCTTAGCTGGAACGGTACTTGAAGCACCGATTGCAACACTGGTCAATGCAGCCACCAACTTCATTACCATTGGTCAACTCGACGATCCACGCCAGTATCCGATGGATTCACTTGGTGCAGCCTATAGCCTCTCGACCGAAGGCGCCAATAAGTTTAATGCCACTTTTTCTGCTGGTGTACCCACAACAGCTTGCGGACAGGGCGCAGCCAAGGTCAATGGTATTCAATATTATTCATGGAGTGGCGCCAGTGTTTTAACCAACCCTGTTGATCCAACCGATTACCTACTTGGCCTTACCAGTGTGTTTAGTGGCCAGAATAATGATGGCCTGGTACCGGCCTGTAGTAGCCATATTGGTACAGTCATACGCGACAATTACGTGTTGAATCATCTGGATGAAGTAAATCAGGTACTTGGGCTTCGCTCGGTCTTTGCTCAAGATCCAGTATCGATTTTCCGTCAACATGCCAATCGTCTCAAACTGCAAGGCTTATAAATTAAATTTCAAACATAAAAAATGCGCCCAATGGGCGCATTTTTTTGCAAGCATACAACGTTAAGATTAACCTTGTTTGCGTGCTGGCAATTTTTCACGAATACGTGCAGCTTTACCAGACAACTCGCGTAGGTAGTAAAGTTTAGCACGACGTACGTCACCACGACGTTTCACTTCAATTTTAGCAACAACTGGTGAGTGAGTTTGGAAAACACGCTCAACACCAACACCGCTAGAAATTTTACGTACTGTGAATGCAGAGTTTAAACCACGGTTTTTCTTCGCGATTACAACACCTTCAAATGCCTGAAGACGCTCACGGTCACCCTCTTTTACTTTAACTTGGACAACAACAGTGTCACCAGGAGCAAAAGCAGGGATATCAGATTTCAACTGTGCATTTTCAACAGCTTGAACTAAAGGATGTTTACCACTCATTGTGGAATCTCCAATATGTGCGGGCGAGAAGAGGTCTCTGACGCCGCTGGGGATAGAGGCTAAAGCGCATATCACCCTGTTTAACTTTCCCTTTAAAGCAACATTACCTTAAAGAGCCTATTATTCAGCTTAAACAATGTTTAAGCAGTAACTCGAAGCATGGCTTCTCGTGGGGTGCAAGGACAAACTCACACTTGACTTGGCTGTCCTTACTTATCTTTTAGCCATTTTTTTTGCTGCGCACTCAACTCGACGTGCTCAACCAGCTCTGGTCGGCGCTCAAGTGTACGTTGGTAACGCTGCAAAAACCGCCATTTTTCAATATTGGCATGATGCCCCGATTTAAGTACCTCGGGTACATCTAGCCCTTCAAAATGATCAGGCTTGGTATATTGTGGGCAATCGAGTAAACCATCCACAAAAGAATCTTGTACATGTGACTGTTCGTCAGACATTGCATCGGGCAAACGCCGAATGATGCTATCGAGGAGTACCATTGCTGGCAACTCACCGCCTGACAGGACATAGTCACCAATCGACCATTCCTGATCGACATAGTGTTGAATCAGTCGCTCATCGACCCCTTCATAACGTCCGCAAAGCACAATCAATCCATCATAATGAACGAACTGCTGCACGGCGGTTTCATTTAAGGTTTTGCCTTGTGGCGACATGTACACTACAGGTGCATGTTGACAGCCTGCTTGCATGGCAAGCGCTTTTGCATGGGTAATTGCTTTTGCCAGTGGCTCGGCCATCATTACCATGCCAGGGCCTCCACCAAATGGACGTTCATCCACTCGTTTGTAATTACCCTGTGCAAAATCACGTGGGTTGATGCAAGTGACTTTTGCAATCTGACGCTTGGTTGCGCGTCCACTAATTCCGTAAGCCGTAATTGCATCAAACATTTCTGGAAAAAGTGTTATGACTGCAAAAAACATCGCAGACTCCTATATTTTCCAACTGCGTTTGTGGCTAAGCCCACGATTTTAGTAATCTACGCCCCAATTGACGTAAATTCGACCTGCTTGCAGATCGACACGTTGTACCACATCTTTATGCCATGGAATCATTCGTTCTTCAGCATCCACACTGTCCGCAGTCGCACGTACGACCATGACATCATTGGCACCGGTTTCAAATAACTCATGGATTTGACCTAAATTCACTTCATGCTCTTCTTCATCCAGACCCAGTACTGTCAGGCCTTTTAAATCTGACCAGTAGTACTCGTCTACATCTGCTTTCGGAAGTTGTGATTTTGAAATCCAGATGGTGGCACCCACAAGGTTATCTGCTGCTGTACGGTCACTGACATTTTTCAGCGAAACAACCAGCCCTTTGCCATGTGGCTTCCAACGTTTTACATCGACAGTTTGCCAACCTGCTTTGGTCTGAATGTACCAAGGCAGGTAGTCAAACATGTTGCTCATAGGTTCTGTATTGGAATACACCCAGAGCCACCCATTTAATCCATAAGCGGAACGTAACTGTCCAATCTGAAGACGATCTTCAGGTACATTCTGTGTTGGTGTCATGGGCTACCTACTACAAATTATGCAGCAGTTGTAGCTTTTTTAGCTTGAGCAGCCAAAGAAGCAACACGCTCAGATGGTTGAGCACCTTGAGATACCCAGTGAGCAAAACGATCAGCATCTAAACGTAGTTTCTCAGCTTGACCTTGAGCAGTCGGGTTGAAGAAACCAATACGTTCGATGAAACGACCATCACGTGCATTACGGCTATCCGTAACAACGATTTGATAGAATGGACGTTTTTTTGCGCCACCGCGTGCAAGACGAATAACTACCATGATAAAAGCCTTATAATTCTTACGGATTATCCCTGCGCCGACCATCGGCAACACTTCAAACCCCTTTCATAGAGGGCAGTATTCTACGTCAAATCGCAAACGAATGAAAGATTAAATTTTGACTTATCCATAGTTTTGAATTTATTTTCCATCCCAGTCCGAGGCGCTACTCAAGCTGCAACTGCTGCTGCCTTTGGCCCAGTACTTTTGTCCATCCTGATTCAAACATACAATACCATTTCCGGCCTGCATCGTTGATGCATTGGGTGTTGCCGTCAGCACATAGCCCTGATTATCAGTATCGAGCGTTAATCCTAATGTATAAAATGCTGTTCCTGTAGCCGGAAAATTCGATGTAATACCCAAACCGCTGAGTGAAGCATTGGCATAACTCCGATTCACCACTTTATAACTTTGTAATTGCTGCGCCACACGAATCAACTCGGCCTGAACCTCACCGCGATTCACTCGTATTTTATAATTCTGATAACTCGGATAGGCAATTGCCGCCAGAATCCCAATGACTGCCACCACAATCATCAGCTCAATTAAGGTAAATCCTTTCTTTGCTTGCATCACCATGTCTCCGAACCTGTACCGCAGGTCGTAAAATCGATATTGTTTGTTGTTTTATTTTTGCAGCGAAACCCAGTACTGGTCAGAAGCAGCGAGTAATTATTTGAATCGGCACTACTGGCTTTAATTGCCCAATCCTGTGTATTTAAACTCAGATCTAATGTGTATTTTTGCGACCCACTGCTACTGTTTAATGGCAATAGTAAAGCGGTATCGCTCGCATTCGCGACATCGTAATAAGGCCCTTTACTGTCGGCTGTTCCTTTTAAGGCAAAGCCTGAATAACTAAAGTTACGTGAACGATGTCGTTCTAGCAAGGCTGCAATTTTCTGCATTTCTTGCTGTGCCGCTGCCAGATTAGAGCGACGGACGTATTCCTGATAATTCGGAATCGCAATGGTGGCAACAATGGCAATCATGACCACGACCACCATCAGCTCAATTAAGGTAAACCCTTGCGTGCTACGCGACATAGATGCGCTCCTGATTGGATGATGACAGCTCACATCCCCATAAAGAGATGTGAGGCAATCTGCATTTAAGGGGTGTACTGTTCATACCATTTTAATGGCACAATTTGACGCCGCGTGGTTTGGGTACTTGAGAGCACATCTTTGGTCGAGTCACGATCGGTTGAACTTCCCCCCAAGATTTGTCGGGTCGTTACGCCATTGCTGGTGGTACCAGCGCCAATCGTCACGGGTAAAATGCCTTTTCCAAGTTTAAGTGTTGTTGTCAGGTCAGCCGACTTTTCGCACACACCATATGGCAGACAAAAGCGACGGACACTACTCAAACCTTGCACACCAATTGAGCAATCTGCCACACGTCCTTCTTGTGCAATCGGATCAAAAATACTCACATACAGGTTTTTATTGATGACCACAGGTTCATCCATCACCTTTTGCTGGTTGCTTAATTTGGCATACCAACCATATTGCGGACGATTGACCATGGTCAGCTCCCCATATTTTGGCAATTGTGCATAAGCGACTAAATTTTTATTGTTTGCTGCCATATCACGGGTGCTAAAACTCACCTGTGTGACATCGTTGTCGAAAAGATTAAATACCACCCCGGCACTTTGATCACTAATCGGTAAACTGCGGTTAGTGGTTGCAATACTCAACACAGCAAGTGAATTGGCGCCATATCCATACACACTAAAAATAGGTGCTTCATAAAAACGTAAATTGGCATCGGTTAAATCACTTGGTTTATTGTTTTGCAGATCGAGTAACTGTGCTGCCTGTGCAAACTGTTGAGGATTACTGCCGTTATTAATATCGACACGCCAGAGTTGTCCGCCCAAATCACCAAAGTACAAATGATCGACCAGACCATCACCATTTCGATCTACTGCATTGATCCGGCTGACGACGCTATATTGCATGTTGGTTTTCAGGGCCATGGTGGCACCGGTATTGGCTGTGGTGGCCAAATTGCTGGCCCACCAGAGCAGATCGCCATTTTCGGCATCAAACATGTACACACCCGAACCAATCTTATTGCTCTGAGCGTAACTGACCTGTTCGTATCCGCCATTATTGGCATTACCATCGGTTCCACCTGCATCGTAGCCACCACCCACAAACATGACCAATTTGCGTTTGCCCTGCCAGTTCACCCATGCCACGGTTGGTTTCGACCAGCTTTGCCCCATGTACTTGATGGCATCGAAGCTTTTTCCTTCTGGAGTGGTCGATGAATAAACTTTGCCAGAAGCAGGATCAATATAGAACTTTAAGCTTGGTTTGGTTTGATCATCCCATAGGCTCAAATCCAAGGCATAATAACTGCGTCCACCCATACGTAATCCACCATAAAGGTATTGCTTACCGCAAGCGCCCGTCGAGACGCCATCTTTTATACAGGTTGCATCTGTGGCCGACTTACCAACAGTGAGTTTGCCATCTTTAGTGTTCCACACGTATTCACTGTAGGCGGTCCACGGCGCATCAATGCCGTATTGCATATTGTTAAAGTTGTCGTGTCCCTCAAGATTTGTACCTGTAAAGGCTTTACGCTGCTTGGCATTTTCAAGTAGCTCATTGGGTAAAAATGCAAATTTTTCTACACCTGTACTGGCATTGACCACATGTAAAAGCCCTTGCACGGTACCAAATACCAAATAATCATCACGTGTCAATGAACCATCATTTTTGATGGTAGCCGACTGGGTAATTTTGATTGGCGATGAATGAAGCACCATCCCGACTTTTTTATATTCAGGTTTGGCAATCAGACTTTCTTGATTATTGGTGGTTTGAATTTGATAGCCCAGCAGGTTCATCAAATCGCTACGACGCGGGTCTTTACTTTGACTTTCGCAGAGCTTGGTATAGTAGTCGTTTCCAATCAGCCCAATTGAAGCGGAAACATCATATTTTTTATCTTTCGTGATACACGCGCGATTCACGTATAACTGCCGGCTAGATGCACTGCTACTGGTCGCTGTAGGTAATTTGTCTGCAAACCCACCCGTTAAAATACTGGTTTTGGTGGATTGTATGTTGCTATTACTCCAGACATCGGTGATGGTTTTGGTCTGTATGGTTTCACCTGTATCGGCCAAATATTTTTTTACATTCCCAAACCAAGTTTGTTTGTCGTCGGGAACAAACATGTTTTGAAAAACATAGTTATCAAGATTGTATGGGGTAAGTGGATCTGTTGGCACCACAGGTACGCCTAAAAAGGTTTCCCGATTACTAATGCCCAAATTGGCATAAAAGTTATAAATACTGTTGGCAATATTTTCTGAGCTGGCTGAGTTATACCAGCCCCCTTTACCCAGTACGCCCCACCGTGCCAGATTTTTGACATCCTCGGCATCGGTTGGAAATACATTGCCAAGCAAACTGGTTAAACCATTCACCAACGTACCACCAAGCAATACGTTTAAGGTGTCCTTTAATAAATTCGGAACAATCTGACCCAATAGCGAATTATTTACACCCGTCATAGATGCTTCAAGCTGGGCTGAATCTGTAGTGCTTGGAATCGTGGTAAATTCACGCCCAACGCCAATCACACCCGTGGTGATATTTTTATCGAGTAGCTTTTTGGTGTAATTACCAATGCAGCTCCACGTGGCATAATCACGGCTACTTAAAGTGGTCGATTTTAATCCTGCCGATGCATCACACTGAA
This sequence comes from Acinetobacter soli, assembly GCF_018139125.1. NCBI lineage: Bacteria > Pseudomonadati > Pseudomonadota > Gammaproteobacteria > Moraxellales > Moraxellaceae > Acinetobacter > Acinetobacter soli. Next base: position 2,932,661 of record NZ_CP073241.1, on the reverse strand, counting down.
AAACGTTACTGAGGTCGAGCTTCGACAAGTCTGTGGCCGAAGTATTGAGTGAACGACCCATCAAACGCTCAATCGCATTTTGTGTGCCCAGCCCTTCCGCGCCTTGCTTAAGCAGTGCATCGGTAACCGTTGGGGTGATATTTGGTACGCCACCAGTAATCACCATAATACCGTTAGCATTACATTGCGGTGTGTCTGTCGGTGCGCGATAAAATGTAGTAGAACGTTTGCTGGAATCGACCGAGTTACTAAAGCCGCTATATTCAATATCAGCTTGTGAATCATAGCCATAGTAGAGATGTTTCTCTGAGACCTTGATTCCCAAGATGTTACCAACCACACCATTTAAAAGCCCCCCTACCACTCCATCACTGATAAGGGAGCTGACCAGATCATCATTTACCTGTATAAGATTAGTTGTTGATATTCCACCAGACTTATACTGCCAAGCATCATCCTTACACGTTACACCATCAGATTGCCAGCTATCTGTTCCGTATTTATCACATTTATAATCGTACCAGCCTAATAGTGGAAGAAATAGAATTTTTACTGGAATAATTCTCATTGCTATTTGTCTAGCACCAGTACCCTTGGTAGTGGTTCCCATTAAATAGGCACCCGTCTCTGCATAGGTACTGGCGGTTGGAACATTCCCTGCGAGTCCAAGAGTTTTGAGTAAATCATTGACGGTGCTGGCTGTACCCTTAAATTCTAATAACTCAGACAAACCTTTTACTGGATTTGAAAGAATGCTCCAGAGTTTACTAAAGATATCACCCACCAACGCTGCAATCAGTTTCGGCACAATAACCAATACATTTTGTAGATTAAAATCGCCTTTGGACTGAATATTTCCTGCAATTTTTTCGACTAGATAGTTACGATACGTGGTGGCACTCCCTGAGTAGGTCTTTTCAAAACAACGGAAATTGGTATCACTGGCTCGAGTGGTCGACAGCTTACAAGCAGGCGCCAAAATACGTCCCGCACGATCATTGGTCATAACATCAACCGGCATGACCGATATCCCGACACTGACATTGTCTGGCAGAGGTTTGAGCCCTGTACTACTATTTCCAAGCAATACGTCCGTTAAGGCATTTTTGACCCGCGAAAGTTTGTCATAGCATCGATATACACCCACCGCAGAAACACTGTTCAGCAGTTTAACATTGGCCTGAAAATCACAGGTATTTTCGATATAACTTTTGGCGTCTAGCCCGGTTGCACCCAGCAGCGGTTTTAATAAGCCATCGAGTGTTTTTACCACCAAATCTGTGGTGACTACGGTACAGTAATTACGTGCATAGTTGTATTTACTGCTCGGTGACTCTGTGGTGATCTTTAACAGCGGATCCAGACTCCCGCCCAGTAAGCCCTGTAAAGCCACCTGATCGACTGCACCTACGGTATTGGTGACCAACTCAAGCGCATCTTTATCGCCTAGCAGCCCCAGCCCACCCCCTGAACCTAAAATATTAGAGACACCTTTCCCCACACAAATAGGATATTCTTTTAATAAATCGAGTGCTCCTGCTCCCCCCATGGTGCGGGACTGATCGACCATCAGCATTAAACGCTTATCAAATTGTGCTCCTTGATGATAAACCTCGACATCACTGGCCTGAGCGTTGCATGCAATTATCAGTGAAACGCTCATCATAGCTGTACACAGCATCCGATGATGCTGAGGTGTAGCGGTACCTAGTAAGGGATTAAATCTTTTAGATTTCTTGTTTTTCATGATTGTTCTCCCTTGACCTACTTAGGTGGCTCAAAGTCAGATAAGAAGCGATACTCGGCCACTTGTGAATTAAACAAGGCCTGCTTCTGACTCAAACAACTGATGGCACTGCTGGCCGATTTATTCAAACAGGTATTGATATCTTCGGCAGATGAAAATCCGGTCATGACAGAAACTGAAGTCAGTTGTAGGCGTAAACTGCTTTCCGTTTTTGCAGTGGTAATATCGGTACCACGCGCATAGTCAGCAAATGGCTGATTGTCCGATGATGCTGCCTTTTTGATATACACCTGTGTGACCACCTGCGTGCGCCCACCCGCAGCATCGGTACTTTTACATGAGGCTTGGTTATCGACCGTGCCTGAACTATTGACCACACCCATATTGCTCATCACAAACGGCGCTGTCTTATTAAAGCAGCTCACCATTTCCTGATTAAGATTACCGACATTACGAAAATAATTAACGACACCATTTGCAGAAGCCAAGGTGCTAGTATTCACAGGATTTTGGAAATACATCAGGGCAGCATCCGAATTTTGTAGCAATAAAGCCTGAATCTGATTATTTGCAACCATTTTGAGCGAGCTGACACTTTGTCGGATGGCCAAAGTTCCCACCACCATGATCAAGAGTAAAATCATCAGCACCACGATCAGGGTTGCACCTTGTTGATTGGTTTTCATTGTGTGACATACCCCTCTTCCACCCAACCCATGGCATTTCTTAATGAAATGGTCTGAGTCACTACCTGACGCAATCGTGTATCTTGATTTGTACTGTTTAATGCAACCGACTGCCCCAACACATCAAAAGTCTTTTTATTACGATTTCTAACGTTTACATCATTGCCTGCTGTTTCATTTGACTGCACCAGTAAGCCAATTTGAATCACATTGATGTATGGCTTGATTTGCTGTGAGATACCATCAATATTTTTGGTCATTGCGGGTGTTTTTGCGGTGTCGAGATAATCTGCCACAGACACGTAATTGAGCGCTGTTGGATTATTCAAAGCGCCTTTCACATAACCCACTTTAATGCGCATATAATCGACCGAGGGAATAATAATTTGCCCCGCGCCAGACAAATCCAGTGTGGTTTTTGGCTTGCCATCTACTGCGGTTATCGTGTTTCCATTTCGCATATATTGATCGGCCACACAGCGCAACGCTTTGTCACTACCAACAAAATATCGCTGAGCCACATAGGTACCTGCGGCAAGGGTTTTGCCGGTACAGTCATAGTCGCTTTGCGTTGCCTGATAACGAATCGTAAGCTGATCACTTTTTTGATCGACATTACTGTCTCCAACTGCGCTTTTGGTCAGTGCCGTCTCGGCAAGCGTTAATAAGTATTTTCCACTCACTTGATCACTGACGTTACTTGCAGTCAGAAGCAATCCCGCATTTGCTTGTTGATCGTTGATATATGCAGATGATGCGCTCAAGTTTGCCTTTCGAACATCATCTAAAATATAGTTCACCCCAAAACTGGCACTGTCTTGAATATTCGACATGGCTTTTTGCACATTAAAACTGGTGATACTGGTGAGGTACAGCTGAATGGCTGCCGCTGTAATCAAAAGCCCCAGCGTAATGGCTACCATCAGTTCAATTAGTGTAAATCCGGCCTGATGTAATCGGGTCATTTAATAGGCCTCCAGAAAAATACACGTCGCATTGCGCTCATAACTGGTGGCACCATTTTTGTAGCATGTCTCTGAACTGCTAAAACTTTGTGCGGTTTTATCCCATGCCACATAAATGCATTGACGCCCCAAATTTGTTCCTGCATTGCTGGCATTGGGGCAGGTATTCACAATAACGCTCATACCTGAATTTGTGGTTTGGTTATAAATATATTGTAAATCACTGGTGGCTTGGGCACTGGCCTGACTACTCACAGTTGTGGCGCAGTTAGAGGCTTTGGTATAGGCCTTTGTTGAGCTGTTAATAGAACCTTCTGTGTGATACAGCTTACATTGTGTGGCTTGAGGGTTGGCACGCATACGCTCGGTTAGGTCTCGTGCAATATTGAGCGCAGCCACTTGATTGCCTGCTTCCATACTGGCACTCACCGCACGCAACTGAAGCGCTGTAAATCCAAGCACACCGATGGCCAGTAGCAACAACGCCACCATCACTTCCACTATACCGACACCACGTTGAGGCCCTGCAAGCTTCATGTGCACGCTCCTTCTTTGTAAGTGGTGTCTCCTGTTACACCGACTTCGATACAACGTGCAACGCCTTGGCGCTGTAATGAAAATTTGCTACTCGCAACTGGAATTCCTTCTACACGAAAAATCAGTTGTGTGGCTGAACCAGATGCAAGAGTGACTTCCTTATCGAGCTGCGCAACAAAAATGCGATTCTTATCTATATTTGAAATCGGAGGATTCTTTTCACAATTAGTCACGGTGCTGACGCATACGCCCGTGGTCTGGCGAATAGTCAGAGCTTGAGTGCGTGCCTCGACCAATTTCGACATTAATTCACGCGCCGAGGCATTCAGCTTTTGCCTATTGAGCAAGCTGTTAAATGATGGCACTGCGATTGTGGCCAATATTGCCAAAACAGTTATGGTTATAATGAGTTCGATGAGGGTAAATCCTTTCATTTTTTGCATATCGTCACTCCCCCTAGTGCCTAGCTTAACTTATTTTTTTACACAACCCATACAATCAAGATTAAGGGCATAAAAAAGCGGATGAGTGACACTCATCCGCTTTTTTAAAACAATTCAGGTTTAAGCTTGGGTAACATGAATACGTAATTCTTTAGGCAAGCTAAAGGTAATATTTTCTTCGCGCCCTTCTAATTCCTTAGGTGCATCTGCCCCCCAATCTTGCAAGCGCTGAATCACTTGCTTGATTAAAATTTCAGGTGCGGATGCACCAGCAGTCACACCAATTTTATCGACACCCTCAAACCATTGTTGCTCAAGCTGATCCGCGTTATCGACCAAGTACGCCGCCTTGCCCATGCGCTCTGCTAATTCACGCAGACGATTGGAGTTAGATGAATTAGGCGATCCGACCACCAAGACCACATCGCAGCGATTGGCCAGATCACGAACCGCATCTTGACGGTTTTGAGTGGCATAACAGATATCATCTTTACGCGGCCCCTGAATCTGGGGAAATTTGCTGCGCAGTGCATCAATCACTTTGGCAGTATCATCAATTGACAAAGTCGTTTGGGTAACAAAAGCCAGCTTGTCTGGATGGCGAACCGCCAGTGCTTCAACATCCGCTTCATCTTCAACCAGATAGATATGACCGCCTTTGGTTTTATCGTACTGACCCATAGTTCCTTCGACTTCAGGATGGCCTTCGTGTCCAATTAAAATGGCCTCAGTACCTTCACGCGCATATTTGGTTACTTCAATATGCACTTTGGTGACCAATGGACAAGTGGCATCAAACACTTTTAAACCACGACGCTCAGCCTCTTGCTGTACGGCCTTTGACACACCGTGCGCACTGAAAATGACGATTGAGTCGTCAGGTACCTGATCGAGTTCATCGACAAAAATAGCACCACGCTGACGCAGATCATCGACCACAAATTTGTTATGTACCACCTCGTGGCGAACATAAATAGGCGGATTAAAACATTCAAGTGCACGATTTACGATTGCTATGGCGCGGTCAACACCTGCGCAAAAACCACGTGGATTTGCCAACACAATTTCCATAGAATCCTCAATTATTCGCTAGATGTTTCGTTCAAATTTGGCGTCGGTATAAACTTTTATAGTGGACTATATTTTGTTTAGGTCCGTAGTACACTACAATAGCCAAGATATTTTATCATAATCAGGAAAAATATCATGTCGGGTCTATTGTTTGTCGTTTCTGCTGCATCAGGAACAGGCAAAACTTCTCTCGTCAAAGCGCTTTTAGAGCGTGTGACCAATTTACACGTTTCTGTATCGCACACCACACGAGGCCAAAGACCTGGTGAACTTGATGGCGTTCACTACCACTTTACCAGCAAAGAAAACTTTCTGTCTCAAGTTGAGCAAAACGGCTTTATTGAATATGCAGAAGTTTTTGGTAACTATTACGGTACCTCACAAACCACAGTGAAACAACAGCTCGCCAAAGGTCATGATGTTTTACTTGAAATTGACTGGCAAGGTGCAGAGCAGGTTCGCAAACTTTTTCCTGAATCCAAACAAATTTTTATTTTGCCACCAAGTCAGTTCGATCTACGTCAGCGTTTATCTAACCGTGGAACCGATAGCGTAGAAGTGATTGAGCATCGCTTAAGCTGCGCGGTAGAAGACATGCAGCAATACGTCAACTTTGACTATATCATTATTAATGATGACTTTAACAAGGCTTTGCATGAGCTAGAGTCGGTGATTAGTGCCAACCGTCTGACCCTGAATCAGCAGGTACACCGTCATCAACAACTCATTCAACAACTTATCACACCGAACAACGAATAAACTTGAGTATAAATTGAAAGCATTTTATACTTCGCAGTCTAGTCAGATTTACTTAACCGAGAACATATATGGCACGCGTAACCGTTGAAGATTGTTTAGACCATGTAGACAACCGCTTTGAGCTTGTACTAGTGGCAAGCAAGCGCGCGCGTCAACTTGCTCGTCAAGGCATCGAGCCAACTGTAGAATGGGACAACGATAAACCAACCGTTGTTGCACTTCGTGAAATTGCAGAAGGTCATGTGACTAAAGATATTTTAAAACAGCGCGAGCAAGACTATCAGACTTCTTCTCTTGATCTTGCGTTGTCTGCAAACAGCTTAAACTTGGAAGGTTTTTCTTTCCAATAAGTTTAAGACAAGAGCAAAAAGGCGCCATTATTTGGCGCTTTTTTTATGTCAGTTGATATAAAAATGAAAGCCCAAAAATGAAAATAATCCGGTGCTTTTGAAGCTAAGTCGAACCAATCAATCAGCAAATAATTCGATGCGGCACTATAACCGATCAAAATATCAACAAAAAAAGAGAAAAAAACGCGCAAATTGAGGAATAAGTCTCATTAAATTAGTGCGCTTCAAGCAAAGATTTGATACAAATGTAGGTTTACATCGTTTCTCCCAATCTTAACGATAGAAAAATATTTGCGATTTTTTTTGTGAACAAATTGACAAGTTTCGCAATATGCTTTTCATTAAGAGATATATCGTTATCCATCTCCCAAGCGATCAAAAGGTGTTTTATGCCAGGTGAAGAGGTCAGTCAAGCCAAGCAACAGCTTAAATTAATTATCGAAGCGTACTTGGATGCAAGTGACGTCGATAATGTGCTTGCTGCTTGCGATTTTGCCGATCTAGCGCATTCAGGCATTACCCGTAAAAGCGGTGAGCCCTATATTGTGCACCCGATTGCCGTCAGTTGTATTTTGGCACATATGCGTCTCGATGCCGATACACTCATGGCCGCGTTGTTGCACGATGTGATTGAAGATACCGACTATACCAAAGAAGAAATTAGTGAACGCTTTGGAAAAGTAGTGGCAGATCTGGTCGATGGTGTGACCAAGCTGACTCATTCAAGCGATAAACAGTACAACAAGGCTGCATCGTTTCGAAAAATTTTGCAAGCCACCTTACAAGATCCACGCGTGATTATCATCAAGCTTGCCGATCGTTATCACAACATGACCACGCTTGATGCACTGCGTCCAGATAAACGTGCCCGTATCGCCCAAGAGACCTTCGATATTTTTGTTCCCATGGCACGTATCGTGGGCATGAATGAAATGGCCGATAACCTTGAGCTGCTATGCTATCAAAATCTCGATTTAGATATGTATAACAATGTGCAAGAAGCATTGCTCGAAACCAAATCTAAACGATGTGAATATCAAAGCAACTGGGAACGACATTTAAGCGACTTATTAAACACCTACCAAATTCAAGGCCGAATTAAAAAGAAAAATAACAATATCGAATTACTGCGTCACTTTGTTAAAAATGAAATTAACCTTCACGAACTCACACACAGCCATGCCTTTGAAATTATCTTGCAAAGCATTGCAGACTGTGACCGTTTAGTCGAAGCACTCAAAGAAAACTTCCAGATTGTCGATTTTGAAGATCATATCCGACGCCCGTTACCCGGCGGAAATCAGTCTCTGATGATGAAGTTAAAAGGTGAACAAACCACGCTTTCTCTGACCGTTCAGACTGAACTGATGCGTAAGGCAGCGCGCTTTGGCGTGGTACTTGGCGAGAATGCACCGCAAGCCTGCCGCTCTGCAATTCAAGCCTCTATGCAGAATCTTACGACCTTAATTGACGGTGAATGTGCCAAAACCACATTTAACGATCTGCTTGATTATCTGCATCAGGAAAAAATTTGGGTTTATACCCCGCATGGGCATTTGCACGAATTACCGCAAGGTGCCACAGTGATTGATTTTGCCTATTCGGCCAGTTTATTTCTTGGCAACCATGCAGTCGGAGCCAAAATTGACGGTGAAATTCGCCCGCTCTCGACCCCATTGGTGAGTGGACAGGTGATCGATATCATCACCGATGTACTAGCGACGCCGAATCCAGACTGGCTCAGCTTTATCAATACACAAAAGGCACGTCGCGCAATCCAGAATATGCTGCGCGATCAAGATTTCGATGAGCAACTCTTGGTGGGTCAACAAGCACTCAACCGTGCTCTCAAGCTATTTAATCGCTCGATTCATGATTTGTCGGAAAAAGACTGGTTAAGTGTCTTGCAATGGCGCCATGTAGAAACCAAAGAAGCGCTTTTTGAACAGATTGCTGTGGGTGATTTATTGCCACAACTGGTGGCCAACCACTTATTTTCTCAAGATACGCCGCAAAAAACCGACGAAGTGTCGGACCGATTGATTCAGGGAACAGAAGGCGTCGATGTCAAATATGCGCATTGCTGTAATCCGATTTTAGGCGATCCAATTCAGGGGCATTTGTCTCGTCGTGGCCTCATTGTGCATCGTGCGCGTTGTCGTAATTTGCTACATGAACAACATATGCACCCGGAAAATATCATGCCGCTGCAATGGACTTCAGACGATCTGGATGATGTCAGCTTTACCGCATATTTGTGCATTGATATGCCGCTCGATGGCGAACAGATTTCAGAGCTGATTTATTTATGCCGTAAATCGCATACGGGCGTTGAAATGGTTCAGCCGCATGGCGATCATACCTATGCCAATATTGTGGTCAGTAACCGTAAAGTGGTGGCACAAATTATTCGCGATCTGCGCATGCTTTTTGGATTCCCACGCGTTTCTCGGTTATATCTTCCTTCTGCGGTAACCGAAGCAAATAAAATTAAAGCAAGTTAATCAATTATATCGATGATACTGTTGTCCTTTGGACTCATCGATTATGATGTTCTGTATTGAGAAGAGGAGTCATCGATGTCACGCCAAGTTATTCATACTGAAAATGCACCTGCCGCTATTGGAACATATTCACAAGCGATCCTGATTGACAACACCTTGTATTTATCAGGCCAAATCGGTTTAGATCCTTACAGTATGGAATTGGTTGAAGGCATTGAAGCTCAGATTCGCCGTGTGTTTGATAACTTAAAAGCCGTCTGTGAAGCTGCGGGTGGTTCATTAGCCGATATTGCCAAACTCAACATTTTCCTTACCGATCTATCTCATTTTCAGCTGGTCAACCAGATTATGGGTGAATATTTTGCCCAGCCCTACCCGGCGCGTGCTGCTTTGGGTGTAGCGAGCTTACCTAAAGGTGCTCTGGTCGAGATGGATGGTATCGTCGTTATAAATCAATAAGTTATATTTATTCATAAACACCACCTATAAGGTGGTGTTTTTTTATTCAAAAACTCAATGATGAAAATAGCAATTCCAAATGAATTTCATTGACAAACGATAAATATTATCAATAATACCTATTATCCCATTTAAGATTGTGAATCACTCCGATGTATGTATGTTTGTGTCGTGGTATTACAGATCAAGATATTAAAGATGCCGTTGCCAATGGTGCTGAAAGCTATCGCGAGATTCGTGAATTGCTCGATTTAGGTACGTGCTGTGGCCGCTGTGCGCCTGAAGCCAAAAGTATCATCAATGAAGAACTGGCTGAAATTGCCGCACGCATTTCTGTCGCTGCATAAACCATATGCTGTGTGAGTGAGCACTTAATTTATTTTATAACTTTTAATTGATATTCAGTTTTCATACTCCTCCCCGCTCATCACAGTCAGCGGGTTTATTTTTTTAAAAGCACGATATTCGACTGTTTTTGATTGCGATTTTCATTTGCTGTTCAATAAACTACTCGCCAGCACCTAAAGAGTTGATTAAACTTTAAAGCATATTGCCTTAACTGTATAAGGCGCATCATTTGTTGTTGGAGTCATATCATGAAAGGCAATCGGGACGTTATTAATCAACTTAATCAAGTGCTGTATCATCACCTGACCGCAATCAACCAATATTTTTTACATTCACGCATGTTTAATGACTGGGGCATTGAAAAACTCGGCTCTGCCGAATACAAAGAATCGATCCGCCAGATGAAACACGCAGACAAAATAATTGAGCGTATTTTGTTTTTAGAAGGTCTGCCAAATTTACAGCATCTGGGTAAGCTTTATATTGGTCAGCATACCGAAGAAGTGCTGAACTGTGACGTGCGTAAAGTGAAAGAAAATATTGAGACGCTCAAAAAAGCGGTTGAAATTAGCGAAATCCAGCAGGATTATGTGTCTCGTGATTTAGTCCAAGAAATTTTAGAAAAAGAAGAAGAGTATTGGGATTGGACCACGACACAACTGGATCTGATTGAAACTATCGGCATTGAGAATTATATTCAAAGTCAGGTGTAATGCGTGATTTCAATAAGAAAGACAAATTTTTGTCTTTCTTATTGATTGAGATGGTTTTGGGTTAGATGCTCTGAGCTACCATATTCCCGAATATGTTCCAGTTTATTTTGCATAATTTAAAAATATTAATTTTAATAAATCTTTATCAAAATAAATATTATAAAGTTTAACTAACCTAGGATCGAATTAGTTTAAAAAAATACTATATAGACCCTAGGAAATATTTAATATTGAAAATTACTTTCAAATACTAAACATTTAGTTAATTAGCGCCTGCACGACATGAAGCTGGTGCATACTTATCATTATCTGATGTACAAGCCCATTTTACATTTGCAACAGCATTGTTAGTGACTGTAACCGTTGGTGTTAAGGTCAAAGTTACTGCGCCAGCTTTTGCTGTAGTTGTCACTTTAACAGCCCCTTTTTCACAACCACCAGATGCAACATTTGAGGTTGCTGTGACTGTGGAAACTCCTGCGCATGCAGGATCACCAGTCGCTTCTAAGTTTGTAATATTATTTGAAATAATATTTTCACTCACTGAACTTTTCAAAGGACCTAATGTAGTCAATGCTTCTGACACTCGCGCTCTAATGGTATAATCCTGATAAGCAGGAATCGCAATCGCCGCCAAAATACCAATAATCGCCACCACGATCATCAATTCAATTAAGGTAAAACCTTTTTGTGCATTCATAAAACTTCTCCAAAAATATTGTGTTTTTTATATCGCGTGTATCGCTATGTAGGTGATTGCACATAATATGCCAACTTATGCAGTTAATTTAATAATTATTAAAAACAAATACTTATTCATATTATGAGAATATTTTTTTAAATTAAGTCACATAAAATGTAAGAAACTGACAAATTTTGTCAGTCTAAGGGTGTAAAAATTGTCAGATTATTTAGTGTAAAAATAAACTTAGAGTATTAAGCTCAGCATAATTCAGTTTTCAGCTAAAAACTTTAATGTTTCAGACATAAAAATGATAAAACATCATGTGATATATCCACTATCTGACTATTTAAACAAATTTTTTAGTTTTTCTTCAAACTTATCCATTTGCTGATTTAAACAACACATCACCTAAAAGGATTTGGTTTTCTTTGAACACCTGACACACCTAATTGTTTCTTTTTTAAACAATCAAATTTAAAACCCGAGCTTTTATTTTTAAAAGTTATTTGTTAAACAATACTTTACAATAGCCAAAATTGGCACCTAGTATTTTGATCAAATTGGCCCTTGTACGAACGATCTCGAAAGCAGAAATTAATCTTGTAGGTGTGAAAAAAAACATCATGGAGTGATGCAAGTTTTTTAAAAAAGAACATATTTTTTATGCAATTAATTTTAATTTTTTATTGCCAAAACTGATTATTAGCGGCGTAAAGATGTGCCTAAAAAAGATTTTTTAAACAAAGGCAGATCTACTCCTTCGATCTAGAATCATCAACTTTAACCATACGTTAAAACAATGACATTCAAATATCGTAGGACATGTAAGTGAGGGGAAAATGATGTCAAGCACCTTTGGTATAGCAGGGATTCAAATGCAGGTATCTGCATTTACCAGTAACGTCGAGCAAATGGGCAATTACATGCGTCATATTCGCATGCGTTTCCCATGGGTCAAAATGGTGCTTTTTTCAGAACTGGCGCCACTCGGTCCCAAGCATCACATGGCAGAAGCACTGCCAAGTCAAACCGAAGCACAACTGGCAGAATTGGCACGTGAAACAGGTTTATGGGTGATACCAGGCTCGCTGTTCGAACGTACTGAAGGGCCAGACGGCGAGATTATCTACAACACTTTATCGGTGATTAATCCAGAAGGGCAAATTGTTGCTCGTTATCGCAAAATGTTTCCGTTTCGCCCGTATGAAAAAGATGTGGCGGGTGGTGATCAATTCTGCGTATTTGATGTACCCGATGTTGGTCGCTTTGGCGTCTCGATCTGTTATGACATGTGGTTCCCGGAAACTACACGAACGCTTGCTGCAATGGGTGCCGAAGTGATTTTACACCCGACCATGACCGACACGATTGATCGTGATGTGGAACTGGCGATTGCGCGGGCCTCTGCTGCTCAAAATCAGGTATATTTTATCGACATCAATGGTGTGGGTGATGGCGGTAATGGCAGATCGATTGTGGTCGATCCGTCGGGTTATGTTTTGCATCAGTCGGAAGCAGGTGCAGAAATTATTCCAATTGAAATCGATTTAGAAAAAGTACGTCGCGAACGTCGACGCGGACTTCGTAGTCTGGGCCAGCCACTCAAAAGCTTTCGTGACCGCGATTGCCATTTTACTGTGTACCAAAAAGACAACACCGAATTTCCTTATCTGGATAGCTTGGGGCCTTTGGTCAAACCTGAAGACTAACTCACGCCTCACCTAAGCTTTACAAGATAAAGAAAATTTCTATAAAAAAAGACATATGCTTATGAAAAATACATATTCATTAAGCCAGCACCGTAGCGTATGGGAGATACGCTCGGATAGCTGGATTAATTTAGTTGAAGATATTGGGTATCTAACGGATTTAGCAGTCGATCATGTGGAGCGTGCCAAGGCACTTACACGGGTCAAATTAACGCTTGATTTTCTGGTTCCCATTGAAAGTTACTGGGCCTTTCCAAGTAAACGCGTTTTTAATGAACTCTTCCAGAATATCGAGCGAGAAGAGTTTTCTACAGCACGCGTTTTAGCGCGCCGGATTCATCGTGCGCTCTCGGCGGGAAGCTATCGCCACGATCATACTGTTTTACAAAGCGAACGTGAATTGTCGTGTCAGATTGAAACCACAAGTGATCAGCAAGCACGGTTATCTCAGCCGTACTTTGAGGTTCTGATTGTCGATGAAATGAGTGCAGCAGAAGAAGATGCGTTACGACGCCGAGTCATCAGCAAGCGCAATGCCGATGATCCGTTTATTTTCGATATTGTGGTGGTCCCGAGTTTTGAAGACGCCCTCATTGCCACGCTCATCAATTTTAACTTACAAGCCGTCGTGATTCGTCATGGCTTTCCATATCGCTCGGTCAATCATCTCGATATTCTGGATCGTCTGATGATCGATCTGGATCGAGATATCGAAAGCTTGCCGGAAATCGAGCGTGGCACCTTGCTCGGTAGCCGGATTGCACAACTACGCCCAGAGCTGGATTTGTATCTGGTGAATGATGCGGGCGTCGAAATCATTGCCTCACAGGCTGGCGGTGAAGTATTCAAACGAATTTTTTTCGGTGAAGAAGATCATATCGAGCTTTATAATGCCATCATGAAAGGTGTGGGCGAGCGTTATCGCACGCCATTTTTTAATGCGTTACGTGATTATTCCAAACAACCTACCGGTATGTTTCACGCCTTGCCCCTAGCGCGCGGTAAAGCCATTTTAAACAGCCACTGGATTAGTGATCTGGCACAGTTTTATGGCATGAATTTATTTATGGCTGAAACCTCTGCAACCTCAGGCGGCCTCGATTCCTTACTTGAACCTGTTGGCCCGCTTAAACATGCACAGGAATATGCAGCACGCGCTTTTGGTGCCAAACGGACCTTCTTTGCCACCAATGGCACCTCGACCTGCAATAAAATTGTGGTGCAGTCGCTGGTACGCGAAGGCGATATCGTACTGGTCGACCGTAACTGCCATAAATCACACCATTATGGCTTAGTGCTCACAGGCGCCAATGCGGCCTATCTGGACTCGTACCCACTGAACGAATATTCCATGTATGGTGCGGTGCCGATTCGCCATATCAAGCAAATGTTGCTCGACTTTAAGCGTGCAGGCAAACTCGATCAGGTCAAATTACTTTTACTGACCAACTGTACTTTCGATGGCGTGGTATACGATGTCGAACGTGTCATGATGGAATGCTTGGCGATAAAACCCGATCTCATTTTTTTATGGGATGAAGCATGGTTTGCATTTGCAAGTTGTCATCCGATTTATCGTCAGCGAACTGCCATGGCCAATGCTGCCAAACTGGCCGAGCGCTTTAAAAGCGACACGTATGCAGCACAGTATGAACAGTGGCAGCAGACGATTGATTGGGACAACGATGAACAGTTGCTCGACACCCCTCTGATGCCAGATCCAGCAAAGGCACGTGTCAGAGTTTATTCTACCCACTCGACCCATAAAACCCTTACCGCACTGCGTCAAGGCTCGATGATTCATATCTGGGATCAAGACTTTAAAGAAAAAAGTGAAGAGGCCTTTATCGAAGCCTACATGACCCATACATCTACATCGGCCAATTATCAAATTTTGGCATCGCTAGATGTCGGACGTCGCCAAGTCGAAATGGAAGGTTATCAATTGGTGCAGCGTCAGTTAGAGCTGGCCATGAGCTTGCGCGAGCAAGTGATGCATCACCCTTTGCTCAAGCGTCATTTTCACTTTTTACGCGTGGGCAATATTATTCCGGAGGCTTACCGCGAATCGGGCGTAAATAGTTATTTTGATGAAGGCAAAGGCTGGGCCAATCTGGAAAAAGCGTGGAGCATGGATGAGTTTGTCATGGACCCAACCCGCGCAACACTCATGATCGGCATGGTTGGTATGGACGGCGATACCTTTAAAAATACCGAACTAATGAACAAATACGGTATTCAAATCAATAAAACCTCCCGAAACACCGTACTGTTTATTATCAATATTGGTACAACGCGCTCCGCAATTGCATATTTGATTGAAGTACTGATCAAGATTGCCCGCGATGTCGATCGACGCGTAGCAGATATGAGCTCGGCAGAACGGCGTATTCATCAAAAGCGGGTGAATTCTCTCACGCAAGAACAGCCACCACTGCCTGACTTTTCGGCATTCCATGCTGCATTTCAGGGGCAGCGCCTTGATCCGGCTGTACAAACCCGAGATGGCAATATCCGTCAGGCCTTTTTCCTGTCGTATGAAGATACCAGCTGTGAATATATCGATATTGCTGATGCTGCAGCGGCGATTGCAGCCGGACGAGAACTGGTTTCAGCATTGTTTGTTATTCCGTATCCACCCGGATTCCCGATTTTGGTGCCAGGCCAAGTGATCAGCGCAGAAATTTTACAATTTATGGCTGCACTCGATGTCAAAGAAATTCATGGCTTCCGACCCGAGCTTGGTTTTCGAGTATTTACGCAAGACACGCTAAACCGGGTACAGCAAGCCAAAGAGACCTATGAGTCTTTGCAGCAATACCAACATATTCATCATTTACGCGCAGGCTAATTCCTGCGCACAGCACTCAAATACCGTACGGAACACAAAATATGAGTCTTCAGTCTCTGCCCTCTATTTATGCGTTCCTCAGAAAATACTGGCCAAGTAGTACGCCTCAGAAAACCGCTGAGCTTAAGGAAGTGAACATGAATTATAGTAATAAAGTGACGAGCATTTCTGATATGTTGCTGATGTTTCATCGTAACGAACGTCCGATTTACTTCATCAGCGCGACAAATTTTAACTTATTGGGCATCGATCGTTGGGTTAACCGCTTTCGCTATATCAATTACATCGACTGTTTTGATGGTCGTCATCCAAATGTTTTTGTTCCACCCGAATCTTTGCACGACGATTTTAATTCGATTGAAGACATCAATAATTATCTGCTGCAACATAAAGATGTGGTCGATCTGATTGAGCGGCGTGGTGGAAATCCGGTGGCCACCTTTTTGATGTTTGATGAAAAAACCGAGGAACTGGCCAAAGAAATTGGTCTGGACATCTGGTTCCCACCTGCGGCATTACGTCAGCGCTGCGACAATAAAATGGAAACTGTACGGATTGGCAATAAAGCCGGCGTATATTCGGTACCCAATGCACTGGCCAAAGTGAGCAGCTATGAGCATTTGTTGCAAATTGCCGACCGTCATGGTTTAGGCCATGATCTAGTAATTCAAACTGCATTTGGTGATTCGGGCCATACCACCTTTTTTATTGCCAGCGAAAATGATTTTAACAAACATAAAGATGAGATTATTCATGATCCTGAAGTCAAGATCATGAAACGCATCAACTGCCGCGGCGCAACGCTTGAAGCCTGTGCCACGCAATCTGGAACACTGGTGGGGCCATTACTGACCGAAGTGGTCGGTGCGCGTGAACTGACGCCTTATCAAGGCGGCTGGTGTGGCAATGAAATTTTTCCGGGCGCTTTTTCAGAGCGGGCAAGAATTAAGGCACGCGAAATGGCGGAGAAATTTGGTAATCAATTACTCAACGAAGGTTATCGTGGCTATTTCGATCTGGATTTTTTAATCGATATCGATACCGATGAAGTCTACTTGGGTGAGTTGAATCCTCGCATTTGTGGCGCCAGTCCGATGACCAATCATGCTGCTTTTGCCTATGCCGATGCGCCTTTATTCTTATTTCATTTACTAGAATTTTCAGGCGTACCTTTTGATCTCAATGTAAAAGAAATTAACGAGCGTTGGGCGCAGCCGCATTTTATCGATTCGTGGTCACAGGTGGTAATTAAATACACCGAAGATAAAGTCGATCAAGTTACCCATGCACCGCCAACCGGGATTTATCGTATGGCTGAAGATGGCAGCATCTCTTATCAGCGCTTCGATTATGCACGCCGCGCCATTGATACCGAACGTGAAGCCTTTTTCTTGAGAATCACAGGCCCTGGCGATTTTCGTTATGAAGGTGCCGACTTAGGTATTTTGATTACACGTGGCCGCTCTATGGATGATAACTTCCGTCTTAACATTCGCGCACGCGACTGGATTCGTGGAATCAAGAGTTATTATGCTGGTAAACCGATTGCCACAACACATCACGATTTGGCCCCTGCGCCGGGATCTTTCAAAATACTCTAAGGAAAACTTATGTCTGTCGAACTTCAGTTCCAAGCTATTTTAGAAGATACGCCCGATGAAAAATGGAAAGCGATCTTCCAGCAATTCTGGCCAGGGTATCGTGCATGGTTCTTGCGTAGTGGTGTTGCAGGACGTCCAACCTATCTGGAGTGTCGACAGGCATTACGCACCTACATGCCAGAGTTAATCCCAATTTGGGAAAAACTCATTGCACTGACCGGAGGCGGTGACGTAGAAGCACGCTTTTTATCACTCTGGTGTCCACCAGCGTACATCGCTGGGTGCTCTCAAGGCATATGGTTCGATCCTCATGCCCAAGAAGAACCGATCCTGCTTCGTAATTATGATTTTGCACCTGTATTACTCGAAGGCAATCTGCTCAATACACGCTGGGTGAATCAACGCGTGATGGCCATGAGTGATTGCCTGTGGGGCGCACTCGATGGCGTAAATGAAGCAGGTGTTTCGGCTTCGCTTTCGTTTGGGGGGCGAACCATCACTGGCACAGGATTTGGTATTCCGCTGGTACTGCGTTATGTACTGGAAATGGCGCAAAACACCGAAGAAGCCGTGGCTATTTTAAAGCGCGTGCCTGTGCACATGACCTATAACGTCACGCTACTCGATCGTAACGGAGACTGGCGCACCGTTTTTGTGAGTCCAGACCGGGAAACTGAAGTGGTTAAACGCCATGCGGTGACCAATTATCAGCATCAGATTGAATGGCCACAGCATGCTACTGCCACACTTTCTTACGAACGTCTGAACTTTTTAGAACAGGTCCTCACACACTCCACCCATTCGTCACAGGTGGTGCAAGGTTTGCTCACCAAACCGCTTTACCAAGATGCATGGCTTCGGGGCTACGGGACACTGTACACCGCGATTTATCGTCCGGTGTCCCAGCGTGTGGAACTGTATTGGCCACAACAGCTGTGGCCACAGTCATTTGAGCAGTTTACCGAAGAGCAGCGCACCATTATTTTGGCGGCACAAGCCGATCCAATCTTGTATTCAGCGCCATAAACTAACCCAGAATAATGGGCTCATTGCCCAGCTCATTCTGGTCTTGATCATCGTGCTGCATATAAAACTGATCCAGCACCTCACCAATCGCCAAAACCGCATCCACAACCGCAGCACGATAATCACCGTGCTTCAGTTGTTGCACCATAGTGCGACAAATAGCTTCCCACGCCAGCGTATGCGTTTCGGTACAAATTCCTCGATCTACCACCAGTTCGACCTGCTGTTCACATAAATTCAAATACAGCAAAATGCCACTATTATGGGCAGTATCCCAGACACCAAGTTCGGCAAAGAGTTGCTCGGCTCGGCGCCTCGGAGTTTGTTGATAGGCTTGCAAGCATGGGATATGACCTTCAATCACCACCTGTATTTCACCCACGTGGCCATGTTCGGCCTGTGTCACCGCCTGCGCAATTGCGGTCATGTCGGTTTTAGAAAAGTAACGCTTCGCCGCAGGCAAAAAGAAAAAATGTTTCAGCCAGCGTTTTAAACTGGGTTGATTTTGCGCCCTAATTTTAGGCTGGGTAATAATTTGTGTTGTATCGGTTGTTGTTACCATGATCCTGATGCTCCCCCACCACCAAAGCCGCCGCCACCGCCGCTATAGCCACCACCGCCACCAAAGCCGCCGCCACCGCCAAAACCGCCCCCACCACCACGACCACCGCCCGATGCAAACAGCTGAAAAATTAATTGTGCCAAAGACGTGACCAGCAATAGAAAAATACCCAGACCTGCCAGTAAGCTGGTGATAATTCCCACACCACTAATGATACCGGCTGCAATCCCCGCAACGCCTGCTGTTGCCGCGCTGAGTCGATTCCCCACAATAAAGGATGCAAAAATCCCGACCACAATAATAATCATCGAATAAGTGAGCATCTGTGAACGGGCCTGTTGCTCATGAAGTGCCTGTTCTTGGCTCTCTTTTAACTCCTGTGCTGCCTGCTGCGCGACCTCGGGATCCATATTCAGAATTTTTTCAATTTCATTTAAACCTGCCTGTATCCCTTGCGCATACTGGGCTTGCTTAAAATACGGCGTGATTTGATTACGTATAATCCGCCCAACCACAATATCTGGAAGAACGCCTTCTACACCGTAGCCAGTCAGAATCTGAATCCGACGGTCATTGACCGCAATGGTCATTAAAATACCGTTATCACGCTTGGCACTACCCAATTGCCACTGTTGTGCCACACGCATGGCATAATCAAAAATATCCTCTTGGCCTGTAGTCGGCACAATCACCACTGCAATCTGGGCTTTTTTTGCTTCGTACAGCCGACGGATTTGTTGCTCAATCTGCTGTCTTTGTGTCTCGGTCAGTAAATTGGCCTGATCGATCACGGGGGCATTTAAACTGGGTAATGATCGTATCGATTGCCCTTCGGCCAGATCATTGGCAATTTGGGGTTGCTGTGCAGCAGCCACACTCGATGAGGGTGCTTTCTGATTGCCTTGCTGCTGTTGAATGATCTGTTGTGCTGCCAGCAGTTCGGTATTGTCTTGGGTTTGGTCGCTACCTTGTGCGCTAAATGCGAGACTGCACCACATCAGCGTCAAACAGCCGAGTATAACTGCCCAAGATCCTTGATATAGGCGCCATCGTAATCTAGCCAGAGGGAGCGTCATGGCATTCTCCAGTTCAGGCAAAATTAATTAAATGAGACTGTTGGTGCTTTCTCTGCGCCTGCTTCTGCACTAAAGTTTTGTTTGGTATGCATCCCAATCACTTTGGCTGTCATGGCCTGCGGGAACTGTCGAACATAGGTGTTGTAATCCTGTACCGTACTGATATAACGATTACGTGCCACCGCAATACGGTTTTCTGTACCTTCGAGTTGAACCTGTAAATCGCGGAACTGCTCATTGGCTTTTAAATCGGGATAGTTTTCTGAGACGGCAATCAAACGAGACAATGCGCCAGTCAGCTGACTTTGTGCCTGTTGATACTTTTCAAAAAGCTGCGGGTCTTCAAGGACGGCTTTATCAACTTTCAAGCCAGCCACGTTTGAACGCGCCTGCGTGACGTCGGTCAGCACCTGCTGTTCGTGTTTGGCATAGCCTTTCACCACATTGACCAGATTCGGAACCAGATCGGCACGGCGCTGATACTGGTTTTGTACCTCAGACCATGCTGCCGTCACCGATTCATCTTTGGCCTGCAAGGTGTTGTAGCCACAGCCCGAAAAGATAAGCGTACTGGCCAATACACTGGAAAGTGCTAATTTTTTAAATAAATTCATGTTAATCACCTCATTATTTTTAAAATTTGTGTTTTAAAGGCATTGTAACGAGGATTTTGGTGCTGTTTTGTTTATTTTCTTTATCATAAAAAACGGGCCAGACGCCCGCTTTTTGGTTGATTCAGGTTCAGCTGTAACGAAGCTGGGCAGAAGTCTCTTGGAATGCTGGCATATCATAATCTGCCGCCATTTTTTCTTTCCAGTATGCAATCAGTTCGCTGTAATCGTGATCGGCAGGGTGAAAATCTGGTTTGTAATAGGCCAGATATTCTGGCAATAATTGCACAAACATTTTGGCCACCAAATAAACCCCGAAAAGATTAGCTCCCACTTTAGGTAAGCTTTTACGTCGATCCTGCATGAACAGTTTGCTGGCCGAGTAAAAGGTGAGGCTGGCAAAGCCTGTGGTGACACTTCGCATTATCAGAGTACGCAGCTTATGATCGCCATAAATCTCTTGGTACACATCGAAGGCCACAGCACGATGTTCGATTTCTTCAATCGCATGCCATACCCAGAGCTTCATGGCATCTTCATCTAATGTACTGAGTACCTCAGGATGCCTTAAAATATAGCCTCCCAACAAAGCAGTAAAATGCTCAAATGCACAGGTAATGGCAAGCTGCACTTTCGGATGTAAATTACGTACATGACGATCTTTTCGCATAAGCCATGCTTGAAAGCGATCCAGATTATAATCGTCTTTGCGCCATGCATCATTAAACTCAGTATGCGCCTTGGAATGCATCGCCTCTTGACCAATAAAAGCTGCAATTTGAGCCTGAAGCTGTGGATCTGCAATTCGATCACGCACATTACGCACGCTATGCACAAAAAACTGCTCTCCTACTGGAAAGGTCGATGAAAGTGCAGTGAGCAAATGCGACATGACAGGTGAATTGGCAAAGTAATGCCGCTTGATTTTTTCAGGATAGAATTGTAAGCGCCGCACGGTAATGCCCAACGCTTTAGGACGCTGCTGATATGCTTTCGATGCCTGCTGAATCACTGTTGCCATAGCCGAATCCTGCTGTTTTTTTCGAGTATGGCGAGTGAATCGATAAAACCCTATGGCAAAACTGCTTGTACAATTGACCGAACTGCTCAACCCGATTAATGCACAAAAATGACAAAAGCCTGCATCCGTGCAGGCTTTTGGAAATGGGTCTTTGGATGTTTTAACGTTACACGTCGAGGTAATCCAAAATACCTTCTGCTGCCTGACGACCTTCCCAGATTGCAGTCACAACCAAGTCAGAGCCACGCACCATATCGCCACCCGCAAAGATTTTCGGGTTAGATGTCTGGAATTTATATTGTTGCTGTTCAGCAGCAAGTACACGACCCGAGCCATCCAAACCAATATTGGCAGGTGCAAACCAGTCTGCCGGACTTGGACGGAAACCAAATGCCAATAATACTGCATCGGCTGCTAGAACTTCTTCAGAACCCGGAATCGGTTCTGGGCTACGACGGCCACGACTGTCTGGCGCACCTAACTGTGTGGTCACCACTTTCACGCCAGTCACTTGGCCGTTTTCGCCCACAATTTCGATTGGCTGACGGTTAAACAAGAAATTAACGCCTTCTTCGCGCGCATTTTTTACTTCACGACGTGAACCCGGCATGTTGGCTTCATCACGACGATATGCACAGGTGACCTGCTCCGCACCCTGACGGATCGAAGTACGGTTACAGTCCATTGCCGTATCGCCACCACCCAGCACGATCACTTTCTTGCCTTCAACACTGATGTATTCGCTTGGGTTTTGCTCCCAGCCTTGCGTACGGTTGACGTTGGCAATCAGGAAATCCAGTGCATCATAGACACCCTCAAGCTCTTCGCCTGGGAAACCACCCTTCATGTAAGTGTAGGTGCCCATTCCCATAAATACTGCATCGTAATCTTGCAGTAACTGGTCGATGGTGATGTCCGTTCCGATTTCAACATTTAAACGGAATTCAACGCCCATGCCCGTGAAGATTTCACGGCGACGCTTCATCACGTCTTTTTCCATTTTAAACTCAGGAATACCGAAAGTCAGCAAACCACCAATTTCAGGGCGCTTATCGAAGACCACCGGTTTTACACCATTACGCACCAGAATATCTGCACAGCCAAGTCCTGCCGGGCCTGCGCCAATAATGGCCACTTTTTTGTCGGTCCATTTCACTGACGACATATCTGGACGCCAGCCCAGTGCAAAGGCTGTATCGTTGATATATTTTTCTGCATTACCAATTGTTACCGCACCAAAACCGTCATTGAGGGTACATGCACCTTCACACAAACGGTCTTGTGGGCACACACGACCACACACTTCCGGTAACGTATTGGTTTGATGGCACAATTCTGCGGCCTGAAAAATACGGCCTTCTGCAATCAGTTTTAACCAGTTTGGAATATAGTTATGTACCGGACATTTCCATTCACAGTACGGGTTACCACAGCCCAAACAACGATGGGTCTGATTGGCAGCCACCTCAGCCGTGAACGGTTTATAAATTTCCACAAACTCAGATTTGCGGACATCAATATCTTTTTTCTCTGGATCTTGGCGTGCTACATCCAGAAACTGAAAGTCATTATTTAGGCGCTCTGCCATGTCTTGCTCCGTGGGTCAGTGTGGAAAACTCGAAAGTTATCCACACTTGCCTGTCAAAATATGAGTAGTGGAATTATTGAGGATCGGCTTTGGTTGCTTTCAACAGCGTCAGTAAGTTAGCAGCTTTTGGCTTGACTAACCAGAACTTGCGACTGTAGAAATCAAACTCGTTGCGGATCTTATACGCCCATGCACTGCCTGTTTCTTTGATGTGTTCATCCAGAATACGCAGTAAGTTTTCTTGATGATCTTCCATCGATTCAGTTGAAATACGAGTTAAATCAATCAACTCATGGTTGTAGTAATCGACGAAGTTATTTTCAAGATCCAGAACGTATGCAAAACCACCGGTCATACCGGCACCAAAGTTATGCCCCACTTTACCCAATACAGTCACGATACCGCCGGTCATATATTCACAGCAGTGATCGCCCGCACCTTCAATAACAGCAAATGCACCAGAGTTACGTACTGCAAAACGCTCACCCGCAGTTCCGGCAGCAAATAACTTACCGCCAGTCGCACCGTACAAACAGGTGTTTCCAATGATGGCAGTATTTTGAGTCTGGAACGGCGAACCTTTTGGTGGGAAGATCGAAATACGACCACCTGCCATTCCTTTCCCTACGTAATCGTTGGCATCACCTTCAAGCTTAATGTGCAAACCACCGGCATTCCATACTCCCAGAGACTGACCTGCTGTACCGTTAAGGTTAAGTACGACAGGATGCGCCTCCATATCGAGGTTGCCATAACGGCGTGCAATTTCGCCCGATAAACGTGCGCCAATTGAACGGTCACAGTTACCAATCTCGAAATTGAACTCGCCGCCAGTACCTGCTTCAATTGCAGGGAGCATTGCACTCACCATTTTTTCAGCAAGAATGCCTTTGTCGAACGGCTGGTTGCCCTGAACTTGACAATATTGTGCCTTGCCTTCAGCCGATGGATGCGACTGGATTAAAGGCGTTAAGTCTAGATGGGCATGCTTGTCGGTTTCACCCGGCAAGATTTCGAGTAAGTCGACACGGCCAATCAAATCTTTAAGCGATGCGACACCCAATGCTGCCAACCACTCACGTGTTTCTTCCGCAATAAAGTGGAAGAAATTGATCAGCATTTCTGGCTCACCAATATAATGCTCTTTACGCAAGTGATCTTGCTGAGTTGCTACACCGGTTGCACAGTTGTTAAGGTGGCAAATACGTAGGTATTTACAACCCAATGCAATCATTGGAGTCGAGCCAAAACCGAAACTTTCCGCACCCAAAATCGCGGCTTTAATTACGTCTAAACCGGTTTTGAGGCCACCATCTGTCTGTACGCGTACTTTGCCACGCAGGTCATTAACACGAAGTGCCTGATGCGCTTCAGACAAACCCAATTCCCAAGGCGAACCAGCATGGTGGATCGAAGACAATGGAGATGCCGCAGTTCCGCCGTCATAGCCTGAAATAGTAATGAAGTCGGCATAGGCTTTTGCTACACCCGCCGCAATTGTTCCTACACCCGGCTCAGACACCAGTTTGACCGATACCATTGCCTGCGGGTTGACTTGTTTTAAGTCAAAAATCAACTGCGACAAATCTTCAATCGAGTAAATGTCGTGATGTGGAGGAGGTGAAATCAAGGTCACACCCGGCACCGCATAACGCAAACGCGCGATCAAGCTGTTGACTTTACCGCCCGGTAACTGACCGCCTTCACCCGGTTTTGCACCTTGTGCCACTTTAATCTGCAACACTTCTGCAGAAGTAAGGTAAGCCGGTGTCACACCAAAACGGCCCGATGCGATCTGCTTGATTTTCGAGTTACGAATGGTACCGTAACGTGCTGGATCTTCACCGCCCTCACCCGAGTTTGAGCGTCCACCCATGGTGTTCATGGCAATCGCAATGGCTTCATGCGCTTCTGGCGACAAGGCACCAATCGACATCCCTGCTGAGTCAAAGCGCGGTAAGATTTGCTCAACCGGCTCCACCTGTTCAAGCGCAATTGAATTGCTGATTTTAAGCTTGAACAAGTCACGAATAGTTGCTACCGGACGGTTGTTGACCAGTTCGGCGTATTCTTTAAAGTCTTGGTAATTGCCAGAACGCACAGCTCTGTGTAATGCATTGATAACGTCCGGGTTAAAGGCGTGATATTCCTTGCCAAATACAAACTTGAGCATACCGCCCTGGTCAATCGGCTGACGATTTTTCCATGCAGTTGCGGCCAGTTTTTTCTGGTCATTTTCAAGATCGGCAAAAGTTGCGCCTTCGATACGGCTTGGTACACCAATAAAGCAGGTATTGACGACTTCCTTCGATAGTCCCACCGCTTCGAATAACTGACCGCCACGATATGATGCAACGGTTGAAATCCCCATTTTTGAAAGGACTTTCAACAGGCCTTTTTCGATACCTTTACGGAAATTGGCCTGAGCGTGTACCGGATCGCCGAGGAGTTCACCCTTGGCAACCAAGTCATTGATCACGTCATAAGCTAGGTATGGATAAATCGCAGTCGCACCAAAGCCCAAGATCACCGCAAACTGATGCGGGTCACGCGCCACACCGGTTTCAACAATAATGTTGGCATCGGTACGTAAGCCGGTATTGATCAAATAGTGATGGATGGCACCAGTGGCCAATACTGCATTGGCTGGCAGGTAACCTTCGCGGATTTTCTTATCCGAAATCACCAGCAAGGTTTTACCATCGCGAATCGCCTGTGCAGATGCCTCGCAAATACGCTGAATCGCCGCCTGTAAGCCTTCTTCTTCTGGATAGTTCAGATCGATATCGGCAATTTCGTAGCCTTTACGTCCGAGGGTACGAATCTGATGCATTTTGGAGTTTGACAATACCGGACTTGAAATAATCAAGCGATCGGCATGCTCTGGCCCTTGCTCAAATACGTTTTGCTCGCGCCCCATACAGGTTTCAAGCGACATCACAATCGATTCACGTAATGGATCGATTGGCGGGTTGGTGACCTGTGCAAACTGCTGACGGAAGTAATCCGATACAGGACGCACCTGACGAGACAATACCGCCATTGGCGTATCATCACCCATTGAACCAACCGCTTCTTGACCACTTTCAGCAATAGGACGTAACAGCTGGTCACGTTCTTCAAAAGTGACCAAGAACATTTTTTGTGCAGCTTTCAGGTTGTCGCCTGCCAAGCCTTTATCAATTAAATGCTCTTCAAGCTCTGGGCTACCTTGTAGACGCAGCGAGTTTTCGCGTAACCACTGACGGTACGGGCGCATACGTTTGAGATGGTTGCTGACATCTTGTGTATCCAGCACTTTACCTGTAAAGGTATCGACCACCAGAATTTGACCCGGACCAACACGGCCTTTCGAAATCACATCTTCTGGTTGATAATCCCATACCCCGATTTCAGAGGCCAAAGTGATGTAATCATTTTTGGTAATCACCCAACGCGCTGGACGCAAACCATTACGATCTAGCATACAAATGGCATGACGGCCATCTTGAATCACAAGACCCGCAGGGCCATCCCATGCTTCCATGTGCTTTGAGTTAAACTCATAAAATGCACGTAAATCTGCATCTAGGGTTTCAACGTTTTGCCATGCAGGCGGTACTAGCATGCGCAAGGCACGGAATAGGTCCATTCCCCCACCAATCAGAATCTCAAGCATGTTGTCGAGACTAGATGAGTCTGATCCGGTACGGTTTACAATCGGTGTGAGCTTGGTCAAACCAGGAAGGAGTGGATTTTCAAATTTTGGTGTACGCGCCATCGCCCAGTTACGGTTGGCAGTAATCGTGTTGATTTCACCATTGTGGGCAAGATAACGGAACGGCTGTGCCAACGGCCAACGCGGTAAGGTGTTGGTCGAGAAGCGCTGATGGAACACCACAATATGCGATGCAAGACGCTCATCTGCTAAATCGGTATAAAAGTCCGCAATCGCTGCTGGCATCATGAGGCCTTTATAGCTAATTACGGTCGAGCATAACGTGGTCACGTAAAACAGCGGATCGTTACTGAGTTGCTGCTCTGCACGACGGCGCGCCAAAAAGAGCTTACGGTTGAATTCAACCTCAGTCACGCCCATTGGACAGTTCACAAATACTTGTTCGAAGCCCGGTAACGATTGCAAAGCAATTTCGCCTAACGCGTCGTTATTGGTTGGAACAACGCGCCATCCGATGACACGCAGGCCATCCGCTTCAATTTCTTTGGTTAAAATCGTTTTTGCATGTTGCGCCAAGGCAGGATCAATATTTAAAAACACCGTACCGACTGCAAAAATTTCGCTGAGTGTAATGTCACTGAGCTTTTTTGCTTCTTCACGGAAAAATTGCTTTGGCATAGCCAATAGTAGACCGCATCCGTCCCCGGTTTTACCATCTGCGGCAATACCACCACGGTGCGTCATGCAACTTAAACTGTGAATTGCGGTTTGTACAAGATGGTGGCTGGAATCCCCTTTCATATGGGCAATCAGACCAAAACCACAGTTATCTTTAAACTCATCCGGTTGGTATAAACCTTGAGCGGGAGCTACAGTGTGAGGCGATGGCAAATGCATAGCGTACCCTTCTTCAACATGGCTCTTTCGAGCGTATAACGATCAATTATTTCTTCGCGACGTTGTCTCATTACTCACGTAAAGCTAAATGTTCCACAACCCATTTTTGCGTTACTTCCTGAATATACGCTTTTTTAGCTCTATATGGCAGCAACTTCATGACAAAAACGTGTTGAGTTATTTCGCACTTTTTTAAAGCAGGCGAAACGACGATTTCGCATGCTAATTGAATTTTATGACGGCTTAGCGCCAAAATAGGACAAATTGATCAATTAGCGCATCAAACATGCAAAAAAGATGCCACATTTATTTATAAACGGTTAACTTATTTATTTGTATAGCAATAATATTTTTTATTATTCTGTAAAATTAAAAGCACACTTTTAAAATGCACCAAAATATTGCACAATTTTAATATTGATCAAAAATAATGCTCTATTTTGGTTCTTTTATCGTCAATTAAATGGGTCGCTGATTTCGCGCTCGGTCTGTTTTGGTGCCTTTTGATCGATGGCTGATGCTTTGGTTGAAGACGCTGGTAATTCGGCATTGGAGCGTGACTGGCGAACATCCACCACATTGCCTTGCGCATCACGGCGCGTAACCGTGGTGCTAGTCGTAGATGAGCTCGGCGCGTTTGCCAATGGATTAAAAGTTTGAGGTTCCACGCGCGGCAATGCGGCTGGTTTTAAATTGATTTCATGCAATTGTGCCACCAGCCCCAACTCGTCAGACCCCAGATCATTCACCAGAGGCGCCAGACTGGCAAAAGATACTGCATGCGGGCGAACCGATGCCGGTAGTTTTAATTCAAGCTGTTTTAACTGCGAATTGGCAGCAGACTCACTTCCAAAGGTGCCGTAAACCAGCATATATTGCTCTTGCTGATCGGGCCCAGTTAGACGGAAGTAGTAAAACTGATTTCGGTCAGCACGAGTTTTTAAATAGTTCTTAATGATGTCTTCATCTGAAGCACGAAAAAGCTCTATCGTCCAGCTTTTCTTGTTTTCACTGACGAACTTGGTGCCCCGAAACTCGGACTCATGCAAACTGGCCGTGACCACGCGGGTGGTTAAATCCAGAGGTTTCACTTCTTGAGATAGCATCCCAAGATGACTGGTGGCCGCCACTTTCTCGGGTTGAATTTGCACTTGAGTTTGCGCAATATCAGTACGATCCATTTCGACCAGCTTGTCGGTGTCGTTAATTGCCCAAAACACCAATGCAAAAAACAGACAGACAAGCGCACACACCAGCCAGCTGTAATGCTGAATTTTTTGCCATAGTGTGCGATGTGCTGTCATGCATTCACCTTATTGATTTACAGTTTGATTTGCAAGAATTGCGGCTTTCATTTGATCCACATCAAAAGTCTTGGTAATGACTGCCTGACCTAGATGCTGCAATAATACCAGTCTTAGCTGTCCATTGAGCACTTTCTTGTCATGCGACATATAAGACAAAAATGCGTCCAACGGAATTTGCGGACATGATATCGGCAAACACGCACGCTGAATAATCTTTTTTGTACGCGCCAGATCTGCTTCAGAAATCCAGCCCATGCGTTGCGACAAATCAGCCGCCATAACCATACCGGTTGCCACTGCCTCGCCATGCAGCCATTCACCATAACCCAAATATGATTCAATGGCATGACCAAAGGTGTGACCCAAATTAAGTAAAGCGCGTTCACCTTGCTCTTTTTCGTCGTTTGCTACAATTCGCGCCTTATGAGCGCATGAGCGATACACCGCTTCTGCAAGCAAAGTTTCATTTCCAGCGACCAACTCGTCCATGTGTGTTTCGAGCCATGCCAAAAATTCAAGATCCCCGAGCAAGGCATATTTAATCACTTCGGCTAGGCCTGCAGACAGCTCACGCGGTGGTAAAGACTTTAACTGTGACATATCGGCCATGACCACTTCAGGCTGCTTAAAGGCCCCGATCATATTTTTGCCTAATGGATGATTAATGCCTGTTTTTCCACCGACACTTGAATCGACTTGAGACAACAATGTGGTTGGCACCTGAATAAAGTATACGCCACGCTGGAAACTCGCTGCGGCAAAGCCAGCCATATCGCCAATCACGCCACCACCAAGTGCCAGCACGGTACAATCCCGATTAAACCCGGCTTGGAGCAGCGCATCAAAAATAAGATTCAAGTGTTCGATATTTTTGTATTTTTCGCCATCTGGCAGCACACATACAGCCACTTGCTTGTCTAGGGCACTCAGCGCATCTACATAGTGTTGCAGATAGAGCTGCTCCAGCGTGGTATTGGTCACGATCATCACCTGACGACCTTTGATATACGGTGCAAGCAGGTTATGTGACTGTAATTGACTACCAATAAAGATTGGATAACGGCGATCGCCTAACTCTACGTGAAGTGTTTGCATAAACATTTAAACCGGTGAGAAAACTAGTGCAATTGGGGCGTTAAGATCACGCGTAAAATTTGCTGAGCAAGATCACGTGCTGCGCCTTGATTTGTTTCAATAATATGATGGGCCACTTCACGGTACAACGGATCTCGGGTATTGAGTAAATCTCGAAGGCGTTGCTCCGGATTCTCGACCTGCAATAAAGGACGATTTTTATCACGATAGGTGCGTTGTAATTGTAACTCGACAGGCGTAAACAGATAAATCACGACGCCGCGTGTTTTTAGATAGTTTCGGTTTGCTGCTTGGGTGACAGCGCCACCACCTGTAGCCAATACCAAATGGTGACGAGAGGTAAGATCATCGAGCACATTGGTTTCTCGGCCACGAAAGCCCAATTCACCTTCTTTTTCAAAAATCCATGGAATTGTAGCACCTGTTCTGCGTTCAATTTCATGATCGCTGTCGAGAAATTCACGCCCCAACAATTCTGCCAAATGCCGCCCAACGGTGGTCTTTCCTGCTCCCATGGGACCTACCAAATAAATATTGGGTAGGCTGTCAAACTCTTTGCTTGGCAAGGAGTCACCTATTGAATTACTTGAATTAAAACTATATTAATGATTTCCAACAATAGTGTCATTAACTATTCGAGGTGTCACAAAAATTAGCAGTTCATTTTTCGCTTCACTTTTTGCGGTCTTTTTAAATAAATGCCCCACATAAGGCAAATCACCTAAAAATGGCACTTTAGTCACCGCATTAGACGTGGTTTGTTCGAATACACCACCCAAGACAACTGTTTCACCGTTATTCACCAAGACATTGGTATTGATCGCATTTTTATTTAAAATGGCCTCACCGTTTTGGGCATAACTATTGATCGAGTCATTGGCAATATTCAGTTCCATCAAAATTTTACCGTCTGGGGTAATGTTGGGTGTGACTTCCAGACTGAGCAATGCTTCTTTAAATGAGGTTGTGGCAGTTGATCCTGCTGCCGAGTTGGTGGTGGACTGATACGGCACCTCCACACCGGTTGCTACTTTGGCTTTTTGCTTATCGGCGGACATCACTTTCGGTGTTGAAATCACTTCGCCGTATCCGTCAGCCTGCAAGGCAGACAGCTCCAAGTCCAGCATAAAATCAGACAAACTGATTAAACCAAATGAAATACTGCTGGCGCCTGCTGTCGATACCCCTAAGTCAACACTTAAGTTATTGTTAATGGTGTCGCCATTACGCAAGTTCCATAAGGTTGAATTTTTACCTGTGACCTGTAAATCATTGCCTGTCGACAAGACGCCCCATTTCACTCCCATTTCTTTACTAAACGAGGTCGATGCACGCACAATCCGTGCTTCAATCATGACTTGTTTCACCGGAATATCCAGCAAATCAATCATGCGTCGGATCTGGTCAATCTTTTGCGCAGTGTCATTTAAAATAAGAGTGTTGGTACGCGGATCAAAAGAAATCGTGCCACGCGGGCTTAACAAAGTGCCAACGCTATCGCCCAAAGGCTCCACCGTCGCACCACCAGTCGTAGCAGTACTGGTAGTACCGCTGTTTCGACCTTGAGTAATCAATTTTTCAATATCTACCGCTTTGGCATATTTAAGCTGAATAAACTCGGTTTGTAACGGCGAGAGCTTGGTACTTTGTGCAATCGCTTTGGCTTCATCTTCTTCAGACTTGATCATTTCGGTGACAGGCGCTATCCAGATCACATTCCCATTACGGCGCTTGTCCAGATTTTTGGTTTTTAAAATAATATCCAGCGCCTGATCCCACGGCACGTCTTTAAGGCGCAAGGTAATATTGCCTTGTACAGAATCTGCGGTCACCATATTGATATTGGTAAAATCGGCCAGTAACTGTAATACGCGGCGTACTTCAATGTCTTGAAAATCCAGTGAGATCTTCTTACCCGTATAGTTTTGGTTGTTTTTTGAGTTTAGTCTGACATTATCTTGTGGACGCTTTAAACTGATGGTGAGTTTATTTTCGGCCTGATACGCCATGTATTCATAACTCCCCGTCGACTGAATCGAGACCACACCGTTGCTGCCATTATTGAATGCATCAATCGATGCCACAGGCGTTGCAAACTCGGTGGTATTCAGGCGGCGCGCCAGATGCGTCGGAATTTTGATGCCAGGAAAACGCACCACCACCTTGCTGCCTTCTTGCTGCACATCGACAGGCGTGGTACTGCCTTGCAGATCAATCACCACCTGCCCTTCACCTTGTGCTCCCTTTTGAAATCCAATATTTCCAATAGAAAGCTGGTTTTTTGGGGCTGGAGCGGCAAGTGGAGTCGCGGCAGAGGCCAGATTATTAATTTTAAGAATGAAGACATTGCCTTCTACACGTGTGGTAAACGCACCTGAATTTTTAAGATTCACCGTGACACGGGCGCGTTTTTCATCTGCACTGACTTCAATTCCCGAGGCTTCATTGCTGGTGAGCGCAATATTGCGTTTGGCCAGTTTTTGCGTGGCTTGATCGAAATCCAGAATCAGACGAGATGGCTGCTCAAGTTGATACGACTGAGGTTGTGGCGGCAGTCCATTAAACATAATCCGCACTTCGGTCCCTTGTCCCGGAATCGTCATCGGGACGACATTGGTAATGGCGACCTGCGCACTTGCAACTTGCATCACGGCATAGGTCACACTTGCCATCGTAAATTGACGAATTACCTGTTTCATCGAGACTCCCCCAAGCATAAAAACGTTCAAGCTTTTTCTCATTATTATTCCCCTGTGCACTAGGGCTTCGGTCCAATTAAAACCAAAGATCGTGGCCGTTCAATAAATCCATCACGTCCATCTGGCACAATTTCCATTAAATCAATTTGTGTGGGTGAGATGGCTACAATCCGCCCTTCATTCAGCCCCATATAATTGCCAATTTGTACACGCTCAATTTCACCATCAGGCGTTTGAATTAATGCCAGAATTTGGCCATTGATGCGGCGCATACTGCCTTTCATGTTTAATGATTCAAGCGCATAACTTTCAAGTGGCTGTTTGGGTCTGGATAGATTTGGGTAAACGCGTTTTCCAGACATCACCTTGAGTTCTGCGGCAATCGAGTTCGGCAAGAATGGATTGCGTAACTGATTGGCAGAATAAAGGTAGGGCGGAACAGGCATAAATACAGGCGCAGGCTCAATCGGTAACGGTGGCTGACTTCGAATAGCGGCCATTTGCTGCTGCACACTGTCAATGCGTGAATCACAACCCGCAAGCCCCAGCACCACCACACTCAAGCACAGAAGTTGACGTATCATTAAGGTGTCCCCCCTTGTGCTGCTGCGGGTGCGGCAGATGGCTGAACCGACGAGGCAGCGTTTTGCTCGTCTACACCGATATAACGATATGTTTTCGCCTTGACGCTGTAATCGACCTGCGGAATATCCGAGGTTTCTTTGGCAGGTTTTGCTTCAATGACAAAATCATGCATGGTCACGATACGCGGCAAGGCCGAAATACCACTGACGAAGGCACCAAAAGCATGATAGTCACCCGTGGCTTCAATCGAAATTGGCTGCTCTACAAAAATTTCTTGTTTGACCTCATTTTCAAGCCGAATATTTTTAAATTTCAAACCCGAGTTTACACCCGTCATGTTGATGTCTTCTACCAAGCCCGGAATCTCACTTTCCTTTGGAAGTTGCGTCAGCTGCTGATTAAAGCTGGCCTGCATTTCGACCAATTGACGCTGATACTGCTGTAGATTGCGTAGTTTGGATTCTTTTTCTTTAAACTCATTCAGAAGGTTTTGTTCTTGCGCACGCGCGGTCTGTATGGTGTCTAACTGCGGACGAATCATGACAAAATAACCAAGCGCCACCACTAAGAAAAAAATAAATATCCAGCAGGTGATTTTGACCGATTTGGGCCAACTCCCGTAATTGCTCATGTCGAGCGTATTAAACTGCTGAAAAAACTTATCCACCGTCATGCGTTTTTTCTGCACAGGTGCCTGCTCAGGTGCCGTGTGATCGACTGGATCTCGTTTCATGGCTTGGCCCCCGCATTGGTTGCTGTTGCAGTGGTGGTTGGTGGCGCATAGGCCACACCAATTTCACCCAAATCGACACTGACCACAAAACTGCCGTATGCTTCTTCAGGTCTTGGCACAACAGACGTTGGCGCCTTCTCTTTGGTATCGTCGACCGCCAGAAACGAATTCATAAAGGCATTACGATACCAAGGCGATGCCTCAAGGTTGCGTAATAATTCGGCTACGGTATTCGGGCTTTCGGCTCGGCCTTCTAGCGTGAATTTATCGCCAGTCCGGGTAAATTTGGTCAGATACATATTGTTTGGTGTAACCCGAACAATTTCATCAATGAGGCGAACTGCCACAGGACGCTGCGATTGCAAGCCCTGAATCAGTTTCATTCGTTCTACAATCGCATCTCGCTGCTGCTGTAAACCATCGAGTGCTTTGAGTTGATGGTCCAAGCCTTGATTGGTAGTAATAAGTAACTGATTGGCCTGCTCTTGATCATTAAGCTTGAAATTAAAATACGTCCAGCCCAATGCAACGGCAGCGCATCCGAGTATTGCCACCAAACCACTGAGTAAAATAAATTCTTTTTTACGCTTTTCTCGCAGTTTATCGCGCCATGGAAGGAGGTTAATGCGTGTCATCATCGAAACTCCTCAAGGCCAGCCCACATGCCACCATGAGCGATGCAGCATCATTTTCGATCTTGCGAACATCCACCTGTGGTGAAAAATCCATTTGTAAAAACGGATTGGCCACCGTCACCCGATAGCCCAGTTTTTGCTGTAACAATCGGGCTAGCCCCGGAATATTGGCATTTCCGCCTGCGAGCAAAATATGGTCAATTTCGTTGTACTGCGAAGATGAAAAGAAAAACTGTAATGAACGCGCCGCCTGCTGAACCAGCGCTTCTAGATAGGGCTCAAACACTTCTGCGGTAAAATCCTCGGGCAACGAGCCGTCTTTTTTGGCACGTCCTGCTTCTTCATAAGACATTCCATAGCGTTTTTGAACGTCTTGAGTGAGTTGTTTACCGCCAAAAACCTGCTCGCGGGTATAGATAATCTTGCCCTTTTGCATCACCGACAGCGTGGTCATGGTATGGCCAATATCTAAAATTCCCACCGTACTTACGCCCATCGGCAAGGTATCGGCAAAAACCTGAAATGCACGCTCCATGGCATAGCTTTCAACATCTGCCACCTTAGGCGTTAAACCTGCCAGCTCCAGCACTTCAACACGCGTATCGACATTTTCGGTACGTGTCGCTGCAATCAGGACATTGACCCGATTAGGATTGGCTGGGCGTTCTGGCGTGACTTCAAAATCAAGACTGACTTCATCTAAAGGAAATGGAATAAAACGCTCGGCATCCATTCGAATCTGAACTTCTCGCTCATCATCGGTCATGTCGGCATCCATTTCGATCAGTTTGTGTACGACCATTGAGGTGGGCACTGCAATGGCCGCTTGGGTCGCTTGTGGATTGGCCAGATTGATGGCGCGCGTCAATGCGTCGGCCACCGCTTCAGGATTAAGAATATTTTTCTCAACCACACTGCTTTCTTGCAGCGGAATCAAGCCATAACTTTCTACACAGTAACGATCATTTTTGGCAGAGAGCTCGAGTACTTTGACCGAAGTCGAACTGATATCAACCCCAACCAACCCCTTATTGGTTTTACGGTATAATCTGAGCACGTAAATGGTGTCCTATTATTTTTCTGTCCCCAAAGAAGCAAGGGCTAATTATATCTAGGTCATTAATTTTATGCGGATACAATATCTCATCTAACAATCCGCTATTCTAAAGGATATACTGACCCACAATTAGTTTGCGTTAAGCTCTTATTAAAACCCACTTGTTATGAAAAAGCTATCCAGTTCAGGCCGCGTTCACCCATTTTTTTTGTTCATTATCATGGTACTTGTCTCAGTTCCGATGGGTTTTTATGGCATGTATCTCTATATTGCCCCGTCTTTGCCTGAAATGAGCTCCTTGAAAAAGGCGCCGTTGCTTAAACCATTACAGGTTTATACCGCAGACAATCAATTAATCGCAGAATATGGCGGTAAACTTTCAGTTCCGGTTGAATATAATCAAATTCCACCACATTTTATTCATGCTTTTTTGGCAGCTGAAGACTCATCTTTTTTTGAGCACAGCGGGATTAGTTTTAAGGGTTTGGGGCGTGCATTAAGTGAAACCGTAACCGGTTCAAATGTACAAACGGGTGGCTCGACCATTACCATGCAGGTGGCGAAAAACTATTATTTATCGCCAGAGCGTACTTTAAAACGTAAACTGACTGAAATTTTCTTGGCGCGAAAAATTGAGCAAAACCTGAGTAAACAAGAAATCTTGACGCTATATGTCAATAAAATTTTCTTGGGAAAAAATGCTTATGGTATCGCGGCTGCCGCCAAGATCTATTATAACAAAACCCTTGATCAGCTCAGTATTGCTGAGATGGCCATGATTTCGGGCTTGCCTAAAGCACCCTCTAAGTACAATCCAGTGGTTAATCCAGAGCGCGCACTTGAGCGCCGAAACTGGATTTTAGGACGCATGTTGCAACTTGGCTATATCAATCAGACCGAGTATCAACAAGCAGTGGCCGAACCTATCAATCTCGATATGCCAGACCGTGGTGTAAGTAACCGCTTCCCGTATATTGGTGAAATGGTACGTGCAGAGCTGGTCGAAAAGTTTGGTGAACAGGCAGTCGATTCTGGTTATAAGGTTTACACCACCATCAATAGCCAGCGTCAAGCCTATGCCGAGCAATCGGTACAAGATGGACTTGAAGCCTATGATCGCAGACACGGCTGGCGGGGTGCAGAGGCACATGACAAACCGCTGAATCAATTTATTCCTTATGCCAATACCTTTCCTGCAGAAGTCATTAAAGTCGGAAGCAATACATTTGAAGCACGCATGCAGGATGGACAGACCGTCACGGTGCCTTGGTCGGGAATGTCGTGGGCACGCCGCTATCGCAATGCCAATAGCGTAGGCGAATTGCCGTCACGCGCGTCACAGATTGTGAAAGTCAAAGATATTGTGCGCTTACGTCCGAATGACGATAAATCTGCTTGGTCATTGGTGCAAATTCCACGGGTTCAAGGTCAATTAATTGCATTGAATCCAAATGACGGTTCGATTGAAGCCGTGGTGGGTGGATATAACTTTTACCAATCAAAATTTAACCGCGCATTACAAGGCTGGCGTCAACCGGGTTCAACCATCAAGCCTTTTATTTATGCCTTGGCCATTGAGCGTGGTATGACACCGTACTCCATGGTCAACGATAGCCCGATTACCATCGGACGCTGGTCGCCGAAAAACTCCGATGGCCGCTATCTAGGCATGATTCCACTACGTCGAGCGCTGTATTTATCACGTAACACCGTTTCGGTGCGCTTATTACAAACTGTGGGCGTTGAACGGGCCCGACAGTTGCTGATGGATTTTGGTTTGCAAGACAATCAGATTCCACGCAACTTCACCATTGCCTTGGGTACCCCGCAAGTCTTACCGATCCAGATGGCAACTGGCTATGCCACTTTTGCCAACGGCGGTTATCGTATTCAACCGCACTTTATCCGTCGTATTGAAGATGCTTACGGCAAAGTTATTTTTGAAGCAAAACCTGAGTATGCCTGTATTCCTTGTATCAATGAACAGCCTGCTGCTACAGATACAGCACCTCAAACCCCAGATGATGAAGTCATTGAAGTTAACAACCAGACCTTGCAGCAACCACCCGCTCCTGCTGTAACAGCATCTGAAGACACTGCCAACTATCGTCAAGCACAGCGGATTTTAAAATCCAGTTCAGCTTATGACATGGCCAATATTCTTCGGGATGTTATTTTGCATGGTACAGGGCGCGCGGCGCTTAAAATTGGTCGTGACGATTTAGGCGGTAAAACCGGTACCACTAACGATGCCAAAGACGCTTGGTTTGCAGGATTTAATGGCAAACTCGTTGCAGTGGCATGGGTCGGTTTCGACCAGCCTACAACGCTGGGCCGACGTGAATATGGCGGTATTGCAGCACTACCGATCTGGACCAACTTCATGGATCAGTCGCTAAAAAATACACCATCTGCGTGGGTACGTCTGGACAAAAATGCCAAAGCGCCAATTTCACGCGAAAAACCAACCATTGAAATTAATAATCGCAATGACGATAAAGCCTCACCACCGCTGGCACGTCCGCTATATGTGCCTGCGCCTGTGGCACCTGTTGCAACACCTGACAATGATTTTGCCGATTTACCGGGTGAAGAGATTCAGGTTCCACCATCGAATACCGCGCCATCGACACCCAAGAAAAGCGATGCGCCCAAACGCGGCGATGCGCTAGAAGGCCTGATTAATCAGGTCACTTAATCGAAAAAAACAGCCATCAAATTGATGGCTGTTTTTTTAGGACTTTAAATAGATAAAGCTGGAAACTTGCGGTGAGGTGCATGCCCTCTTGCGCTTCAAGTGCTTCTCGTTTTTCAGCTTTGGCTTTATACGCATATGGCGTCATGGCGA
Source organism: Acinetobacter soli (assembly GCF_018139125.1). Lineage (NCBI taxonomy): Bacteria > Pseudomonadati > Pseudomonadota > Gammaproteobacteria > Moraxellales > Moraxellaceae > Acinetobacter > Acinetobacter soli. Next base: position 2,893,835 of record NZ_CP073241.1, on the reverse strand, counting down.
TTAAATGCTTGAGTTGGATTTGATTTAAATCAAACGTACTTTCCACACTCACAGATTTAACCAGTTCGAAATCGTGCTGAAGCTGCTCGACAAACTTTTCAGGAGTATGCGGATTCACTTCATCAAACAAGGCCGCGCGCATACCAAGTAAATGCTGGGGTGCTGGCGTGGCCACTATCAAGTAACCTTCCGGTTGAAGGACACGTAAAATTTCCTTTTGGGGAATCGGACTAAATAGACTGGTGCAGACATCTATGGACTGATCCAGTACCGGTAGCACTGCGCCAGTTCCAACCACCCACGTCACCTGTCGATTCAGTTTTGCTGCACGTTGAACCGCCGTCTTGGCGATATCCAGCCCAATACAGTGCTTTACATGCTGTTGCATGGCATCGGTGTAATATCCTTCGCCGCAGCCAATATCGAGCAAGTACTTTGGATTTAAGCTGGCGAGTTCAACTTCTAACGCATCGCGTAAAGGCTGATAAAATCCCTCGCTTAAAAAAGCACGTCGAGCCTGAACCGACTCAGGGGTATCGCCCGGACTTTTACTGTGCTTGTGCTGCACCACATGCAAATTTACATAGCCTTGTTTGGCCACATCGTAGCTATGTCCTTGCGTACAGCGCCAAGTCATCTGATTAAGCGCGAGTTTGTCGCCGCACACCGGGCACATCAACACATTCATATTCGGTTTCCTCATAAAAAAAGCCGGCGGTGCCGGCTCTTTTTGTCTGATGGGTAGCTTAACGCAATTTTAAAGTCATTAGCCCCAAAACCACCAGCATAATTGTAATAATCCAGAAACGCGTCACGACCTGCGTCTCTTTCCAACCTTGTTTTTCATAATGGTGATGCAGCGGCGCCATCAAGAACACCCGCTTATTGCGCATTCGCAGCGATCCGATCTGTAAAAATACCGAAACGGCTTCCATCACAAAGACACCGCCCATAATGGCAAATACGATTTCCTGACGCACCATAACTGCAATCGTGCCCAGCATTGCACCCAGTGCGAGTGCACCGACATCACCCATAAAGATTTGCGCAGGGTGTGCGTTGTACCATAAAAATGCAAGGCCTGCACCCACCATCGCCGAGCAAATCACCACCAGCTCAGAGGTATATTTCACATATGGAATGTGCAGGTAATTGGCAAAACGGATGTCACCAGCCAAATACGCAAATACCCCTAAACCTGCTGCCACCATTACAATCGGCATAATGGCCAAACCATCCAAACCGTCGGTCAGATTGACCGCATTGGAAGCGCCATTGATCACCAGATAAGTAAATACAATAAACGCCAGACCCAAAGGAATGGCCGACAACGGAATGGTGAGATTTTTAAAGAATGGAATCAATAAATCCAGCATGTTGGCAGTGTGAATCGGATTGTCTTGATGTTGTGCAATTACATACAAACTGATTCCCGCACCAATAGAGGCCAGCGACGTCCAGAAAAACTTTTTACGTGCAGGCAGTCCGGCATTGTCTTTATAACGAATTTTGATCCAGTCATCGGCCCAGCCCACAGCGCCAAAAACCACCATCACGCCCAGCACAATCCAAACGTATGGATTGGATAAATCTGCCCAGAGTAAGGTGCTGATTCCAATCGAGAGCAAAATGAGGACACCGCCCATCGTGGGTGTTCCCATTTTTTTGGCATGATTTTCAGGTGCAAAAGAACTAACGGCCTGACCGTATTTCAATGCTTGTAGTTTACGAATCATCATCGGACCAAGCATCAAGCCAATTGCCAGTGCCGTAAGGACACTGAGCAACGAACGTAATGTTAAATAACGAATCACTTGGAACGAGCTGTTATAGCCCGATAGATGTTCAAACAACCATAACAGCATTTAAAGTTTCTCCATCAAATCAGCCATCAACGTTTCCATATGGGTATAACGAGAACCTTTAAACAAGAAACTCATGGACTGGGGTTGATGTTGGTGTGTTAATTCAATTAAAAATGGCAGCGCGTCTGCCTGTGTTGCAAACGCAGTTAATTTTTCTGGATGCTTACTACGCTGGGCACCCTGTTGCATGGCGGCTGCATACTCGCCTACCGCCACGACATAATCAATCGCTTCGAGCACAAGATCATGCCCTAAATCGAAATGTTCCTGCGTGCTGGCGTCACCGAGCTCACCAATATCACCCGTCACCATCACTTTTACACCGGTCTGCTGCGCCAGTACGCCTGCGGCAGCCCGCATGGATCCCGGATTAGCATTGTAGGTATCATCGATAAACAGATGCTGCTGGTGACGAATAAAGTTGAGTCGTCCTTTAGCGCCTTGCGCATGCTCAAGCCCTGTCACGATATCATTCAGCTCAATACCCATTGCCAACGCAAAGGCAGTTGCGGCCAATGCATTATCGACATTATGTTCACCGGCAAAGGGCAAAATCACATGTGCCTGACCGCGTGGGGTATGCAGATGAAATTCACTCGATTGTGCATGCAGCACCACATCCTTGGCATATATCTCGCCCCCGTCACCAAAACTTAAATGTTTTTGGGTACGGACGGCTTGGCGAATCTGCTGGGTAAAGTCGTCATTGGCCGGCACAATTGAAGTGCCTGCAGCGTCGATATGATGATAGATCTCGGATTTTGCACGGCAGATACCATCGCGCCCACCAAACTCACCCAAATGTGCCGTACCGATATTTAAAATACCCGCCACATGAGGTTGAACCAGTTGCGATGTATAGTCAATTTCGCCCTGATGATTGGCACCCAGCTCCATGACCGCATAACGGTGCTCGGGTTTTAGCTCAAGCAGCATCATCGGTACACCCAAATCGTTATTTAAGTTACCGCGCGTGACCAGCGTCGGCGCCAGTCGCGACAAGATGCTACCCAACATTTCTTTCGTGGTGGTTTTACCACTACTTCCAGTTAGCGCCATGACCTGTAAGTCTGGATATTGCTGACGACGATAAGCACCTAAGTGTCCAAGCGCCAAGCGGGTGTCCAAAACCACCAATTGGCAAATGTCTAAATCTAGTGGATGCTCTACAATCGCGATCTGACAGCCGTTGGCAGCCACCTGTGCTACAAAGTCATGGGCATCAAAGCGCTCACCTTTGAGGGCAAGAAACACATCGCCGGCTTCGGCGTGGCGTGAATCTGTTAAAATTCTTTTAATTTGCGTACTTGGCGCACGCCCGTTGTGCCAATGGCCTTGGGTCGCGTGCTGTAATTGTGCTGCGGTCCACGGCTCAAGTGGCACCGTACTGGTTGTCGACGTATGCATAAAAAAACCTACTGCGCAGAAGAGGCCGAAGAAATCGATTGATGCTGAGCGTCTAGGGCATTTTGTACCTCGACGACATCATCAAACCAATGGCGTACACCCTGAATATCCTGATAATTTTCGTGGCCTTTTCCAGCGATCACCACAATATCGCCCGCTTGTGCATGATCGACCACATAACGGATTGCATCGCGTCGATCATGTAGTTCATACACCTCATGACCAGAAAAATCGATGCCGGCTTTCATATCTGTAAAAATCTGCTCTGAATTTTCTGTCCGTGGATTATCCGATGTCAAAATGACTGGATTTGCGCCATTTAAGGCTGCTTGGGTCATCAGCGGGCGCTTACCCCGATCTCGATCGCCACCACAACCAAACACCGCCCATAAACGCTGTCCGACATGACGCTGCAAAGTTTTCAGCACTTGTTCAAGCGCATCTGGTGTATGGGCATAATCCACTACAAAAACGCGCTCTTGATCGCGGATCACTTGCATACGCCCTGGCGCGCCTTTGAGCTGTAGGGTGCTTGCACAAAGCACTGCCAGATCAAAACCGGCTTGCTCTGCTGCAATTAAGCTAGCAACCAAGTTTTCGACATTAAAATGCCCAAGCAATGGGCTGTGTACCGGATACTCGCCCTGCGGCGTAACCAAAGTAAAGCGCGCACCTTCCAAGCTAAAGCTTAAATCTTTAACGCTATAGTCTGCGGCCTGTTGAAGCGAATAGGTAAGCACTTTAGGCTGAGCGGGATTCGCGCGAGCCACTTGCAGCATGAGCGGTGCAAAGGCATCGTCTAGATGAATAATTGCAACTTTTAATGATTCAAAGGCAAACAAACGCGACTTGGCTTCTGCATACGCTTCCAGCGTGCCGTGATAATCCAGATGATCACGACTTAAATTACTAAATACCGCGATTTCAATGGCACAGCCTTGCAGTCGGCCTTGCTCTAGTCCATGCGAGCTGGCTTCTAGCGCAGCAAATTTGGCGCCTTGCTGTGCATAGTCATGTAAGGCAGACTGAAGCTGTAGTGCGTCGAGTGTGGTGTGCGTCGATGGATTTAAATGCGGTAATATTCCGTTACCAGTGGTGCCCATCACGGCACAGGTCTGATGTTGTAGGGTCAATAGCTCTGCAATCAGGCGTGAAATGGTGGTTTTACCATTGGTCCCCGTGACGGCGACAATCCGTGCAGGCTCAACAGGTGCAGTATGCTGCAAATAAGCACGTTGCCAGATACCCATGCGGTGGCGCACATCTGGACACACCCATTCTTTTTCCAGCCCCAAAGGCTGTTCGCAAATCACACCTAGAGCACCATGTGCCAGTGCCGCTTCGGCAAAAGCACGGGTTTTTTCTGGCTGTGAGTAACTGGTCAGTGCAATAAAAAGCTGATCTTTTTTAATAAAACGGCTGTCGAGACAAAATCCCTGAAACGGTTGATCTCGCCAGCAAACTGCCGCATCTACTGCAGCGATCATTTGAAATGAAACGCGCATTCTCCACCTCTTATTGGCGTTTTAAAATTGGATTACTTGGCGTATCCAATGGTTTATCGAGTGGAACATTCATTAAGCGAAGTGATTCTTGCATCATTCTGGTAAATACAGGCGCTGCCACCAAACCGCCGTAGTAACGTCCTTGCGGGTTTTCCACCACCACAATCATGGCCAAGCGCGGATCGCTCACTGGCGCTACGCCCGCAAACAGGGCGCGGTATTCATTTTGTGCATAGCCTTTACCATCGGCACGTAATTTATGCGCGGTTCCTGTTTTACCCCCAACACGATATCCCGGAATATTGGCCTGTGTTGCAGTTCCCCCAGGCATCGTCACCTGCTCAAGCATCATCAGCACCTGATCGGCAATTTTTGGGTTGAGGACCTGCTCACCTTTAGGCTTCTCATCCAGTTTACGCAGGCTCAATGGCATTTTTACCCCATGATTGGCCAGCATGGCATAGCCTTGCGCCAACTGTAAAATGGTGGCATTGAGGCCATAACCATAAGCCATGGTTCCAATTTGCGACGGGGTTAGCTTGCTTGCAGGTAAAATCAGACCACCACTCTCGCCGGGAAAATGTACGGCTGAGCGCTGACCAAAACCGACACGGCGGAAAAAGGTCGGAATCGAATCTTTCGGTAGCGAAAGGGCAATTTTGGCAGAACCGACGTTGGACGACTTTACAATTACCCCTGTTAGGGTAAGCGCGCCATAGTTATGCGTATCACGAATGGTATGCCAGCCTAAACGCATCGAGCCCGGTGAGGTATTGACAATGGTATTTGGCGTATATTGACCACTTTCGAGCGCTGCTGCCACCGTAAAGGGCTTCATGGTCGAGCCTGGCTCGAACATATCAATCGCGCCGCGGTTACGCATGGCATCCTTATTTGACAGACCATTTTTGTCATTCGGGTTATACGATGGCCAACTCGCCATCGCCAGAATTTCACCGGTTTTTACATCTACTGCAATGGCAGAGGCCGAACGCGCATTGTTGGCCACACCCGCAGCAGTTAACTCACGATACATGATGTATTGCAGACGTGAATCGATACTCAAGGTAATATTTTCGCCCGGCTCACCCTCTCGAATAACTTCGGAGATTTTTAAACGATTACCGCGCTTATCACGAATGACTTTTTGCTCACCATCAATTCCGGCCAGTTGCTTGTTCAGCTGCATTTCCAAGCCTTCAACCCCAATGCCTTCGCTATTGGTTAAACCAATGATCTGAGCATTGGCCTGCGGCTGTGGATAGAAACGCTTATAGTTTTTCTCGGTATAAACACCTTGAAAATTACGCTTCATGATCAGATCTGCTTGCTGCGGCGGAATCTCTTTTTGCAAAACCAGATAGCGCGAACGCGGTCGGGCATACATCTGCTTTTTGAGTTCAGCACGATCCATCCCGACTGCATCGGCCAGTTCATCCAGATTAAGGTTTTTGTCTGGTAACTGTCGCTTGAGCTTGCGATTGTTCGGATCTTTTTTCAGCTCGGCAGAAATTTCATCGTATTCTTTTTTGGTATCGAAATAGTCACGTGGATCAACCACGACCCGCATAATTGGCGTACTGATCGCCAGTGGCACGCCATGACGATCACTAATCACGCCGCGCATCGCTTTGAGTTTTTCTGTTCTTAAAATATTGGCATTGGCCTTATTTTGCAGAAAATCCTTATTGATCACCTGTACATAAAAGGCACGTGCAATCAAAATGGCAAAGCAGAGCAATACCACCGCCCACAGTAAGTAGAACCGCCACAGATCAAACGCCAGCGTGGGTTTCTCTGTAATAGATTGCTGTTTTTTTCTTGTTTGCTTGGTTCGCTTGTCGATCATACAGCAGGCCTTAGTGTTTTTGCTCAGAGGTCATAGGCAATGAAATGACTGCCGTTTGCGCAGCAGGTGGAGAGTACATGCGTAATTGGGTCACGGCACGTGAACCAATTTGCGCGGTTGCACCAAAAGTTTGTTGCTCAATCAGCAAGCGTCCCCACTCGGCATTCAGATCGTCTTTTTCACGCATGAAGCCGCTCAGTTCTCGATAATCGTGCCGATACTCAAACACCTGAAATACCACCATCAGCGCACTAACAAAAACCAGAATCACCATTGTGGCATATACCATCATTTTTTTTATCGGCAATGATCCTGCTTTGTCCACGTTGTCTTTTTTATCCATGCTCTGCCTTTATAATAAACGTTCAGCAACCCGAAGCCATGCACTACGCGAACGCGGATTGGCTTTTACTTCTTCTTCACTGGCCCGTATCCGGGAAATTTTCTTTAAACGACGCGTATCGATTTGCTGTTGCGGCATGCCCCAGCCAGAATCTTCTGCAATGGTCGATTCCTTTTGAATAAACTGCTTAATCAATCGATCTTCAAGCGAATGGAAACTAATCACTGCCAGACGGGCCTCAGGTTTGAGTAAATCGACCGCCTGTGGCAAAAACTGCTCGATATCTTCAAGCTCTTTATTAATGGCAATTCGAATCGCCTGAAAGGTGCGAGTGGCTGGGTGTTTATGTTTTTCCCACTTCGGATGTGCAGCTTTTACCAACTCCGCCAGTTGTGCTGTAGTTTCAAGTAAACCCGCTTGCTTAATGGCTCTGGCAATACGGCGGCTGTATCGTTCTTCGCCATACTGATAAATAATATTGGCTAACGCTTCTTCTTCAATATGCAGCAACCATTCTGCGGCGGTCTGACCCTGAGAGTTGTCCATACGCATATCGAGTGGACCGTCTTGCATAAAACTAAAACCACGTTCGGCCTGATCGAGCTGCGGAGAAGACACACCAAGATCTGCCATAATGCCATCGACATGCTCAATGCCCCGCTGGTTCAACTCGGTTTGAATATCGGCAAAACTGGCATGAATAATGTGAAAGCGTGAATCTTCTTGCTCAAGCTGGTGTGCCACCGCCAACGCTTGCGGGTCTTTGTCAAATCCGTAAACTTGCGCATCTGGGCCCAATTTGGAGAGCAATAAACGGGTATGACCGCCACGGCCAAAGGTGCCGTCAATATAAATTCCTGTGTCGCGATTGGCCAGTAAGGCATCTACAGTTTCATGAAGTAAGACAGAAATATGCGACATAGGTAAGGCGTCAGAAAAATGTTAAAAATTTAACTGCACATTATCACCTTGTTTGAGCAAAGCTCCAAATGTCTTTTTGTAGGGAAATATTACTTTTTATCGATAAATTCATTTAATTTTTCTTTTTTGTTTAGCTTTAAATCAATTACTTAGCATAGTCTGACTCAAACTGAAAGCAAGCAGATGAATTTTTGGCCTTTTACCCTCACTTCAACTGCTCAAACATTCAGCAGATACAACCTCCCTTCAGATCATGCGACATTACGGCTTTTCTGTATAAATCTGATCAAAGATGGCGCCATTCACAAAATGGGTCTTTTGCGCTTTGGCCCAGCCACCAAAGACGGCATCGATGGTAAATAATTTAATCTTGGGAAATTTCGCTGCATATTTTGCTGCAACCTGTGGATTACGCGGTCTAAAGTTGTATTTGGCTGCCAGTGTTTGCCCCGCAGGTGAATACAGATAGTTCAAATACGCTTTGGCCAGATTACGGTTTCCATCCTTATCGACCGTTTTATCGACAATCGCCACCGATGGCTCAGCCAAAATCGAAATTGAAGGATAAACAATTTCAAACTTATCTTTGCCAAGGCCCTGTGTCGCCAGCAGTGCTTCATTCTCCCAAGATAATAGAACATCACCAATGCCTCGTTCGGCAAAAGTAGTCAGCGAGCCACGCGCTCCCGAGTCGAGTACTTTGACATTTTGATACAAGGCCTTAACCAAAACACGGGCTTTGCTGTCATTACCTCCCGGTTGTTTCAGCGCATATCCCCATGCCGAGAGGTAAATCCAGCGTGGTGCTCCTCCAGTTTTTGGATTTGGCGTAATAATTTCCACGCCCGGTTTGGTCAGATCATTCCAGTCTTTAATGGCTTTAGGGTTACCTTTACGAACCAAAAATACAATGGTCGACGTATACGGCGCTGCATTGTTTGGAAATTGCTGCTGCCAGTTTTTCTTGATCAGACCGGCATTGACAATTTCGTCGATATCATTGGCCAAGGCCAAGGTCACCACATCGGCCTGTAAACCATCTATGACCGCTCGTGCCTGCTTTCCAGAGCCACCATGTGACTGTTTAAAATTAATCGCCTGCCCTGTTCGCGATTTCCAGAAGTATGAAAAGGCTTGGTTATATTCCTGATAAAATTCACGTGTAGGATCATAAGACACATTTAAAAAGTCTTTTGCTGCATGCGTTTGTACTGCACCCCACCCCAGCAATGCCACAAAAGACAACTTTAAAATATTTTTCATTGTTGTTCACCTTTACTATTTTTTGATAAGAAAAACCTCTTTAAAGCATAAACAAAGTTACAAACGAATAGTTATACGAAAAAATCAGTCTTCATCGCTATTTCTGCTATGCATAAATTTTCGGCTAAACTCATGTTTATCATCAGATTAAGTGTAGCCTGGCTTAACAAATAGGAATCATTCTTACAATCTTCATTGTTTGTCCATAGTTTTTCTAAATAATAGATTTGGAGCAGCGGAGTCTCTCTAGCGCACTAAAAGCTCACCAAGTTCTTTGTCTTTTTGTAAAAAATGTGACGTAGTTCAAATTTTATATTGATAAAACATGGTGAATTTGTACAATTAGTGCTACGTAAGATGGACGCTAAAAACAATTCATCGTTGTAATTTTGGGGAAATGAACATGCAGTTTGTTAAAATTTTGGGGCTCAGCTTGAGCTTAAGTATTCTAGCGCCTATGGGATTTGCTGCATCACTCGACAATAGTGCAGTCAAAACATCTGGAATCACCACTGCTCCGTCGCCTTTAATTGAAAAGGCGCTCAATCAGCAAAAACGCAATGTCTCGGCCTTAGGCAACGACAACGACCTGATCATGCTCAATAGTCTGCGCGTGACCGCATCTCAAAACTTTTTTGCGACGCAGCATCAGCGCTTTTCACGTTTTGTCCAGTCGCTCTTTCAACCACATAGCTCGTAATTTTCTAAACGTAGCCCCCACTACGTGATTCATCAAAAGCCTGATCTCTGACTAAAATTAATGGTCTAGATATCAGGCTTTTCCGTTATACTGTCTCTCAAATTTCATCTTGTTTTTTTAGGCCCTATGAAAGTTCGTACGCGTATTGCACCCTCTCCAACCGGTTTTCCCCATGTAGGTACAGCTTACATTGCTTTGTTTAATCTGTGCTTTGCCAAACAACATGGCGGTGAATTCATTTTACGTATTGAAGATACCGATCAGCTTCGTTCGACGCCAGAATCTGAGCAAATGATTTTGGATTCTTTGCGCTGGTTAGGATTAAACTGGTCTGAAGGGCCAGATGTGGGTGGCCCACATGCGCCGTATCGTCAATCTGAACGTATGGGAATTTATAAGCAATACGCACTGGATTTGGTTGAAAAAGGTCACGCGTTTTATTGCTTTGCAACCGCAGAAGAACTCGACCAAATGCGTGCCGAACAGCAGGCGCGTGGCGAAACCCCAAAATACGATGGTCGCGGACTCAAGCTTTCTGAAGAAGAAGTACAGCGCCGTCTGGCTGCGGGTGAACCCCATGTGATCCGTATGAAAGTACCTGAAGAGGGAATTTGTAAATTTAACGATTTACTACGTGGTGAAGTCGAAATCCCTTGGGCACAGGTCGATATGCAAGTCTTGCTCAAGACAGACGGTTTACCTACCTACCATTTGGCCAACGTGGTGGATGACCACCTCATGGAAATTACACACGTTTTGCGTGGTGAAGAGTGGTTACCGTCTGCGCCGAAGCATCAGTTGTTGTATCAATATTTTGGTTGGGAAATGCCAACGCTGTGCCATATGCCGTTGCTACGCAACCCAGACAAATCCAAACTTTCCAAGCGTAAAAACCCGACATCGATCAATTATTATCGCGATATTGGGGTATTGCCAGAAGCATTGCTGAACTACTTGGGCCGCATGGGCTGGTCTATGCCAGACGAGCGTGAAGTCTTCACGCTTCAAGACATGATTGAGCATTTTGATATTCAGCGTGTATCTTTAGGCGGTCCAATTTTTGATGTCGACAAATTAAACTGGCTCAATGGGCAATGGATCAAATCGCTTACACCGGGGCAATTGCTTGACCGCCTGCTCAACTGGAAAAATGATCGTGCGACGCTTGAAGATATTGCTGCTGCGATTCAGCCACGTATCAACTTGCTGTCTGAGGCAGTGAATTGGGCTGGTTTTTACTTTAATCATATGCCTACCATTACGGCAGAGATGTTTGAAAGCAAAAAACTAAGCAGTGAACAGGTTCGCCAAAGCTTGCAATTTGCAATCTGGCGCTTAGAAAGTCAGTTTACTTGGAACAACGAGACCGTGAGTCAGATTCTGATGGATCTTGCCAATCAAATGGACATCAAGCTGCGTGATTTCATGCCTGCGTTCTTTATTGCAATTGCCGGATCGACCAGCTCTACTCCAGTGATGCAATCGATGGTGACCTTAGGCCCGGATTTAACCTTCGCGCGCTTACGTCGTGCGCTTGAAATTGTAGGTGCACCGAGCAAAAAAGAGCTAAAAGTGTGGGAAAAACTCAATGAAAGCTTGAAATTGCCGAAAAATGAAGCAGTTGATCAATCTTAATTGATTTTATAGTTGACGGATGAGCGCAATCCCCCTAATATTGCGCTCACACAGACTGGGGTCATAGCTCAGTTGGTAGAGCGCTACAATGGCATTGTAGAGGTCAGCGGTTCGATCCCGCTTGGCTCCACCAAATCTCAGATTGTGTAGCCTCACAAGTCCCTATCGTCTAGAGGCCTAGGACATCGCCCTTTCACGGCGGTAACCGGGGTTCGAATCCCCGTAGGGACGCCAAATTCAAGAAAAGCCGCTGACTTACAGCGGCTTTTTTTATTTCTGATTTTGCTGACTCTTCGCTAAAATGAGAAAAAAGCCAGATGGAGATCCCATGCAATACCGTTGCCCCAAATGTCAAAGTGTAAAAATCATGCCGGTCAGTCAAGGCACCACCAGCGCACGCCCCGTGGTTCCTAAAAGTCTGGTGATTTTGCTGCCTTCTATTTTTATTCTGCTGTTACTGGTTCTGATCAGTTTAAGTATGTGGATTTTTGGAGATGGCACTGGCACCAACCTGCAAATTGCAACCGTGGTGGTTTTTGTGGTGGCTGCTGGTTCTGGTTTGATGTTTTGGCGAGATTTACCAGATTTTAAATTGTCGATGCAATCTTTTATGCAATCGCAAAAACACTGGAAATGCCGTGAATGTCATCACGAATGGCAAATCTAAGTCATCTGATGTGATATATTTAAAAAAACCATCTGTTAATGCAGATGGTTTTTTTCTGGGTGTGCATGAGTATGTGCATGTGCCACACATTCATCTTCTTCTATCTGTAAGGTAATTTCAGCAATGCCATGTTTGTGCGACAGCATTTCATAGGCCGCATGGTACAAAGCATTACGATCCGCAGTAGGTGCAAACAAATGAACCGTCAAATGAATGTTTTTAGAGGTAATGGCCCAAACCTTAAGCTGATGAATACTTTCAACTCCCTCTAAATTTAGTAAATCCTCTCGAAGCTGTTCCACATCAATTTCTTCAGGCACTCCTTCTAGCAAAATGTTGATGCTCTGACGCAGCAAAATCCATGTACGAGGCAAGACCCAAAAGCCAATCGCGACCGCAATAATGGTATCGACCCAATACCACTGGGTGAAGTAAATCACGATTGCCCCGATGATCACGCCAACCGATCCCAAAGCATCGCTGAGCACCTCAAGATAAGCGCCTTTCATATTCAGATTTTCAGTGGCACTCGACATCAAAATTTTCATCGAGATTAAATTAATGATCAAGCCGAGACTGGCCACAATCAACATGCCCATACTCTGGATTTCGGGAGGTTGGCTAAAGCGCTGATAGGCCTCGTACAAAATATAGATCGCCACCACAAACAACATTAAGGCGTTAAATAAGGCCGCCAAGATTTCAAAGCGCTGATAACCGAAGGTTCGTTTGTCATCTGCCGGGCGTTTGGCAATTTTGATGGCCACCAGTGCAATTGCGAGGGCAGCAGCATCGGTAAACATGTGCGCCGCATCGGACAACAACGCTAAACTTTGTGTAATGAAGCCAGCCACCACTTCGACGACTAAAAAAATACAGGTCAATACCAAGGCAAAGGTTAACTTTTTGGCATTGTCTTGTGTCACAACAGCATGACTATGGTCATGCCCGTGATGTGTCCCCATACTGAACTCCTTATTTTTGAATCGATGTGTTGTAAATAGACGCCTCTATGTACGTTTCAAAATAGTCAATCGAGTCTTCATGACATCATGATGTAACATGAAGACCCGTTACAGTGGTTTAATGATCGGTAGCAATTGCGTGTTTTTGTTCGCGTCGCTCATTCATCCAGCGATATACCACGGGTAAAATCAGCAAGGTGAGCAGCGTCGAGGATAAAATCCCGCCAATGACCACGGTTGCCAAAGGTCGCTGCACTTCTGCTCCTGTACCTGTGGCCAGTGCCATAGGAATAAAACCAAACGATGCCACACATGCTGTCATCAACACTGGGCGCAAGCGGAGAATCGCCCCGCGCCATGTGGCGCTATGCACATCCAGAGTCGAGCGCAACTCCTTAATAAAGGTCAGCATCACCAGCCCATTGAGCACGGCCACCCCCGAAAGTGCAATAAATCCGACACCTGCCGACATCGACAAGGGAAGATCACGAAGCCAAAGCGCCACAATACCGCCCGACAACGCAAATGGTACGCCACTAAAAACCAGCAAGCTTTCGCGCAGGTCGTGAAATACCGCCATGAGCAGAATAAAAATCATCAGCAAAGCCAGCGGAATCACGATTTGCATGCGTGCGGCGGCTGAAGCCAGATTTTCAAATTGCCCGCCATAACCCAGCCAGTAACCACTCGGCAATTTTTGCTGGGCTAAGCTTTGCTGCATCTCGGCCACAAAAGAGCCGAGATCTCGATCACGTACGTTGGCGGTCACAATGACACGGCGTTTGCCATTTTCACGGCTCACCTGTGAAAAGCCCAAAATCGTTTCTACTATGGCCACATCTTGTAATTGAATCAGGCCACCATTGGGCAATTGCAACGGCAGCATCGCCAGTTGCTGCGGGGTACGCAATTGATCATCTAGTCGAATGACAAAGTCGAAGCGTCGGTCTCCTTGTAAAATTTGTCCCACACTCGCGCCCCCGATACTGGTTGCCACCAGATCCTGAATGGCTTTGATCGAGAGTCCATATTGCGCGGCCAAGGCATGATCAATCTTCACATTGAGCAACGGCAAGCCATCCGTTTGCTCGACTTTGACCTCACTGGCGCCTGAAATGGTTTTAAGCTGCTGAGCGATTTTTTCTGCTTCACGATTCAGAACTTGCAGATCATCGCCAAACACCTTGACTCCGATATCACTACGTACGCCCGAGATCAGTTCGTTAAAACGTAATTCGATGGGCTGGGAAAACTCGCTATTATTGCCCGGTAGCTGTGCCACGGCATCCAACATACGAGCACGCAGTTCATCTATGGTTTCGGTTGAGTCTGGCCATTCTTTACGTGGTTTAAGCAAAATAACGGCATCTGAAATATTTGGTGGCATCACATCGGTGGCGACCTCTGCCGTGCCTGTTCGTGCAAAAATCGCTTTGATTTCTGGAAATTGCTTTAAAAGCTGTTGTTCAACCTGCGACTGAATTTTTAGTGATTCCTCAATTCCCGTGCTGGGTGCACGCATCAGTTGCAAGGCAAAATCCCCTTCACTGAGCTGTGGTGCAAATTCACTCCCCACTCGGGTCGATATCGCGGCTGTAATGAGTAAGATGCCAACCACACCGGTAAGCACCACACGGCGCCATGCATACGCCCAATCTAGCAACGCTGCATAAGCTCTTTTCAGTGCCAGCATCCAACGGCTTTCGGTTTCCTTCACTTCTCCAGTCACCCAAAGGGCAACAGCCGCGGGTACAAAGGTAATCGATAAAATCATGGCGCCTAAAAGTGCCAAGACCACCGCAATCGCCATAGGATGAAACATTTTTGCCTCAACACCAGACAATGCAAAAATGGGCAAGTACACCACCATAATAATGAATTGACCAAAAAGCAGCGGCCGACGAGCCTGTTTTGCTGCCAAAAAGACTTCTTTAAAACGCTCCTGACGGGTGAGTAAACGGCCTTGAAGCTGCTGTGCTTCGGCCAGTCGACGGATACAGTTTTCCACAATGACCACTGCACCATCGACAATGATGCCGAAATCAAGTGCGCCCAGACTCATCAGGTTGGCACTGATGTGCTGCTGTGCCATACCCGTTAGCGTAAATAGCATCGACAGCGGGATCACACACGCGGTAATCAATGCCGCCCGAAAATTACCCAGAAAAATAAACAGCACCACAATCACCAAAATGGCGCCTTCAATCAGGTTTTTGGCTACGGTCTGAATGGCCCGATCCACCAAGGTACTGCGGTTATAGACGGTTTCCAGTACCACACCCGCGGGTAGAGAGGTCTGGATTTGTGCCACTTTGGCATCGAGTGCCTGCGCCACGGTTTTGCTGTTTTCGCCCATCATCATCATGGCGATGCCGAGCACGGTTTCTTCGCCATTGTAGGTGGCGCCACCCGTACGCAGATCATGTCCGATCGAGACCTTTGCAACATCCGAGACACGTATTGGCAAGCCACTTTTGGTCTCTAGCGTAACATTTTCGATGTCTTGAATACTGCTTAACATACCCGGCACACGGACGGTGAGTTGCTGACCATTGTCCTCGATAAATCCTGCACCACGGTTCTCGTTATTGTCGGTCAGGGCTTGTTGCAGTGTCGTAAGGGAAAGATTAAGCTGCTGCAACCGATTTAAATCTGGCGATACAATATAGGTTTTATTGTATCCACCAATGCTATTAATTTCGGCGACTCCCGGCACACGCTGCAATTGCGGACGTACAATCCAGTCTTGAATTTCCCTAAGATCCATTGCTGTATAGGATGAGCCATCGGGCTTTTTGGCCTGAGGTTCAGCCTTGATCACCCACTGGTAAATTTCCCCCAACCCTGTCGAAATTGGCGACATTTGCGGATCGACGCTCGCTGGAAGTGCACTTTTTGCTTCCTGTAAACGCTGATTAATCAGCTGACGTGCCCAATAAATATCGGTTCCATCTTTAAAAATAATCGTGACTTGCGACAAACCATAGCGGGAAATCGAACGGGTTTGCTCCATGCTGGGCAATCCGGCCATGGCATTTTCAATGGGATAGGTAATCCGCTGCTCCACTTCGGTTGCAGTAAAACCATTGGCTTGTGAATTGATTTGAACTTGTACATTGGTGATATCGGGAACAGCGTCAATCGCCAGATTTTTGTAGCTGTAAATGCCGATACCGATCCATGCGACCATAAACAGCAACACCCAGATGGCATTCTGGATGGCGAACTGGATCAAACGATCGAAAAGCCCTTGTGCAGGCGGCAAGCTATCTGTGTGCTTAGTGTCCATGCTCAGCCTCGCCTTTTTCCAGTTCAGATTTCAAAACGAAGCTCCCCTCACGCACATACTGCTGCTGTTGGGTCAGCCCAGAAACAATTTCAACCCATGCACCATCGCTCGAGTAGCGACCAGTTTGTACAGGCTTTGGCTCAAAGCGCAGCCCTTTTTTGTCTTGAGAGACCACAAACACCACCGACTGGCCTTCTCGTTGCTGAACCGCACGCTTGTCTACACGTAAAACAGGTGCAGCATGAGGTGTTTCGAGCAGCACATTAACCATCAAATTCGGACGCAGTTCTTTGGCCGCAGTCAGCACCTTGCCACGTACTTGCAGACGGCCAGTGTCTTGATCGGCCTGTGCGGTTAAGCTCTGAATTTGTGCCTCAAACTCATGTTGGGTTTGCAAGGAAATAAATTTTATTTTTTGACCTGGTTGCATGGCGACTGTGCTGCTATTGGGCAAAATAAACTCCAGCCATAATTGATCGAGCTGATCAATGACAAATAAAGGTTTACCTGTCGCGACTTGCTCGCCCACCACAATATCTTTGCTGCTGATGGTGCCACTCAGCGGCGCACGCACAGCGTATCGGCCTTGACTTCCTGCGCTGGCCCCGTAGGCCGAAAGCCGCTGTGTCGCCGCCTGAACCTGAATTTGTGCCTGACGATAGGCATTGTATGCACGCTGATAGTCCTGACGTGCAGACACGCCTTGATTCATCAGTTGCTTCTCACGTTGATAGTCTTGCGCTGCAAGATTGAGTGCTTCACGTGCAAGACTTAAATTGGCCTGTTGATCAATCAACTCGGGAACAAACAGTGTCGCCAAGACTTGCCCTTTTTTAACCGACTGTCCAAGACTGACATTCACTTGCTCGACTTGCGCCATAAAAGATGCTCCCACATGCGCCTGCGCATCGGTATTGATCACCAGTTTGGCCGGATGGCGAGTTTGTTGCTGAATTTCGCCCAAACGCACACGATCGGTCACAATGCCAAATTGCTGAAGCTGCTGGGCTGTAAAGATCAGTTCTGGCTGCTCTTCTTGATGCGCCTCTGTGGCTTTTTCTTGATGTGCTTCATGACCGGATTCTTCAGTCTTAGCCTCTTGCGCCTCTGCATGTGCATGCTCAGCTTCACCCCCATTCATAGCACTCGATTTTTTGCCGGAAAATAACAATATGCCTGCCACGACCAGACTGATGATCAATACCAGCACCACCCAAAACCACTGCGATTTTTTTGTTAACATTAGTTTGCTCCATTACCAGTATTGAGGCTTTGCGTGTCTTGCCAGAGGGTGTACTGGAGTTGTTCCAAGGCATCGGCCGACATAATCGTATCGGGTGAAATCCCGAGTGTGCGTGCTTCAAGTTGCAGCGTGCTTTGCCATGCCTGTTTCAAAAGTTGATTTTTTTTAATCTGTTGCTCATGCAATTGCAAAGCGGCTTGCTGCACATCGGTTATGCTGAATTTTCCCGCTTGAAAACCAAGTAGCATTTTGTCGAGTACCTCGACTGAGAGCGGGATCTGCTGTTTTTGCATCAACTGATATTGCGTATTTAACCCTGTTAACTCGGTTTGAAGTCGCTTGAGCTGATTGAGGTTTTGCTGCGCATAAAAACGCTGCTGCTGATCTAACAGTTGCTGCTTGGCGGCATAGCCCTGCAAGGCATACTGCTGCCGGTCAATCAGATTCAGTGGAATTTCAACAGCGGCACGGATTTGATTATCACGTCCGCTCATGCCTGCCTGCTTGCTCTGTACCACTCCAAGCGTGACGGTCGGATTGGGCCGACGCTGTGCTTTTAAATAATCTATTTCTAAACGCTGCTGCTCGGCCTGCAACTGCATGGCTCGTGTATATAGGTTGGGTTTCGCATCGAAAGAAGTACTTGTAGCCGGCCAGATCGCTGCGGTGTCATCTGCCACCTGATAGTTCGTGATTGACTCTCCCCAAAGTGCCGCCATTTTTTGTTTGGCCAGATTTAAGCCAAGTTCACTTTCTTGAAAGGCACGTTGATTTTCAACATGATTCATCAGACTCCGATCAAAATCGACCTGTGCGATACTGCCCGCTTTATAGCGTAAACGCGCAGCATCCAGAATTTTTTGGCTACTGCTGAGTTGCTTGAGCAAAATGGCATGCTGCTGATCAGCCACCACCACCTCGGCATAGGCAGCTTTAACAATCAGTTTCAGCTGCGCATCGAATAACATTTGTCGATGATTGACCTGTTGCACCTGTATCTGTGCCAATCGCGTTGCGGCGCGGCGTTCACCAAATAGATCCAGTTTTTGACTAATCCCAAACTCAAGCTCTTGATCATCGCCAGATTGAAAACCGGTCTGTTGCACAGTCACATTTGGATTAGACCAGAGCTGGCTTTGCCGAACGGCAGCATGGGCTATTTTTTGCTGGGCCTCCCAAATGGGAATATGCGTCTGATAGCGTTGAACTTTTGCTAAAATCTCGGCGTAATGAAGAGCAGATGATGTGGTTTGAACAGCTCTAGATTGATCTGGCGATGTATATTGCGCTGCATATACTGGGGGTGAAACCCATAATGCGCCAAGCAATATCCCGCCAAGCATCAATGAAGCACCATGCGTATCCACGCGCAATACGCACGGTGAAGAAAGAAAAATAGACATAAAATAACCCTATGAAATAGTTAATATTTCTGGTGGGTTGTTTTGGCTACCCCACCAATAGCGGGGTTAAAATAGGCGGCGGGTTCGGGTGAAATAAATGCGGCGACTGATACGCGTTTGCCCAGCTATAATGCTGCTGAATCAGCTGACCCAAACGTAATGGCTCTGTGGCAGATTGCTGCTCAGCAATAGACAATACGTGTAAACAGGTGGGTAAATGATCGTGATGATCCTGAAACACCGCAGGATTTGACGCTGTAGATACGCTGGATGAATGTGCAGCGTGTGACTCTGCCAATGGCGCATGATGACCAAAATGATACGCCACCGTTGCAGTGGTCGATTCGTGTGCACAAAACGCGGCCGCCACATTCCAAAAAGTTTGGAACATGAACAAACTCATCAAGACGGTTATCCAAACAGTCGAGCGCTTCATACAAAGCCATCATTTAAAATCGTGCCAAGTATAGCAACGCTGTGGCATGTAATAAAATTACTTTTACCCACACATGCCGATATAAAAAAACCAGCCCGTAGGCTGGTTTTTCATGCAGGAATTAACCTGTAATTTTTTTGTATTTGCTGCGCTTTTGCACTGCATCATCACCTAAGCGAGACTGACGGTACGCTTCGTATTCTGCATAGTTACCTGTGTAGAATTCTGGCTGTTCATTCTCAAATGACAAGATGTGCGTTGCAATACGGTCGAGGAACCAACGGTCATGCGAGACCACCATTACAGTGCCCGGGAACACCAGAATGGCATCTTCAAGCGCACGTAAGGTTTCAATATCCAAGTCGTTTGATGGTTCATCCAGCAAAATAACGTTGGCACCCATTTGCAAGATTTTTGCCAGTTGTAAACGGTTACGCTCACCACCAGACAATTCACCTACACGTTTTTGCTGATCTTGGCCTTTAAAGTTAAAGCGACCAATATAAGCACGCGATGCAATTTCGTAATCACCAATTTTTAAGATATCCAAACCGCCAGAAACTTCTTCCCATACGGTTTTGTTGTTATCTAAGGTGTCACGAATCTGACCTACATACGCCACTTTCACTGATTCGCCCAGTGTGACCGTACCGGTATCAGGCTGCTGCTCGCCAGTCATCATACGGAATAAGGTGGTTTTACCTGCACCGTTTGGACCCACGATACCAACGATTGCCGTTGGCGGAACGGTAAAGGTCAGGTTTTCATAAAGCAAACGGCCATCAAATGATTTGCTGATGCCTTCAACCTCAACCACTTTGTTACCCAAACGCGGGCCAGGTGGAATATAGATTTCAGAGGTTTCATTTCGTTGTTGGAATTCTTTCGAGTTCAGCTCTTCAAAACGCTCCATACGCGCTTTGTTTTTCTTTTGCTGACCTTTAGCATTCGAACGAACCCATTCAAGCTCTTTCTTCAAGGCTTTGGCAAATGATTCTTCTTGCTTTTGTTCCTGCTCTAAACGCGCATTCTTTTGTTCTAACCAAGAGGTATAGTTACCTTGGTATGGAATACCATGCCCACGGTCAAGCTCCAAAATCCACTCGGCGACGTTATCGAGGAAATAACGGTCGTGCGTAATCGCCACGATGGTGCCCGGGAAATCTTTCAAGAAACGCTCTAACCAAGACACCGATTCGGCATCCAAATGGTTCGTTGGTTCGTCAAGAAGCAACATGTCTGGCTTCGACAACAGTAAACGGCACAGTGCAACACGGCGGCGCTCACCACCAGAAAGCAAAGAGACATCGGCATCCCATGCTGGAAGATTCAAGGCATTTGCCGCAATTTCCAACTGGTTGTCGAGGTTATGTGCATCCCACGTTTGAATAATTGCTTCAAGCTTTTCTTGCTCTTTGGCCAATTTGTCAAAGTCGGCATCTGGATCTGCATATTCAGCAAAAACCTGATCAAGGCGCTCAAGCGCATCGAGGGCTTCACGCACGCCATCTTCAACGTTGCCACGCACGTCTTTATTTGGATCTAGCGGTGGTTCCTGCTCGAGGTAACCAATTTTGATGCCCGGCTGTGCACGTGCTTCACCTGAGAAATCTTTGTCTACGCCCGCCATAATACGAAGCAAGGTCGATTTACCTGCCCCGTTTAAGCCGAGCACACCGATTTTGGCACCCGGAAAAAATGATAAAGAGATATCCTTGAGGATTTCGCGCTTTGGCGGAACCATCTTGGACACTCGGTTCATCGTGTAAATATATTGGGCCACTTAGGACTCCTCAATTGAAAAACCAACAGATCGCAATGAGCGAAAAATAGCAGCTATTATATGCTGAACGCGGCAAAAAAATAAGGCGTGATTGAGTTTAATCGGTTTTTATGACTGATAAATGTCGTCAAAATTGTTTCCTGATATAAAAAATGCATGACGCTAGATCATGCATTTTTTGCTGATATCCCGACTCAAAGATGCATACTTTTAAATAAATTTATTTAATAAAATTATTCACCAACAAATTTTTAACGTCATCTACTCGGCCCGACATCAAGGCCTTGATTGCATAAAGTGAAGTAGACGACACCTGATTCAGATTCGGATCTGGCGGCATTACCAGTTCCATCGGATTGGTATGCACATCGAGTAATGCTGGGCCATCATGCTTTAAAAATTGTTCGACTGCTTGCTCCAAGCCAGCACCGTGCGTTACGGTCTGCCCATGCAGCCCAATCACATTGGCCAGCTTGCCAAAATCAGGATTAACCAAGTCCGTATAGTGGTCAAGCATTCCTTCCACTTTTTGTTCAAGCTCCAC
The DNA here is from genome assembly GCF_018139125.1 of Acinetobacter soli. NCBI lineage: Bacteria > Pseudomonadati > Pseudomonadota > Gammaproteobacteria > Moraxellales > Moraxellaceae > Acinetobacter > Acinetobacter soli. The sequence continues at coordinate 2,872,017 of NZ_CP073241.1, read as the reverse complement.
AAAATTCAGTGAACTGTTGTTAAACACCACAATCTTGATCGGTAGTTTTTCCTGAATGGTGGTGAGTAAATCACCGAGCAACATGGCCAAGCCCCCATCTCCACAAAGTGCAATAATCTGACGCTTCGGAAAGGCTTTTTGTGCGCCAAGTGCCTGTGGCATGGCATTGGCCATCGTGCCGTGCAATAAACTGGTAAAGGTTCGGCGTTTACCGTTTACATCAATATGTCTAAGCACCCACACCATCGGTGAGCCACCATCGCCAAAGAAAATTGCATCCTGATCGGCGTAACGGTTCAGCAAAGACACCAAATACTGCGGATGAATCAGCCCGTCTTTTCCAACGCGTTCCTCTTTATGGCGTGTTTCATCACTCTGATGTTTCAGTTCAAGACAATGATCCAAAAATGCGCGTTCTTGACGTGTTTCAAGCAGTGGCAATAAGGCATTGAGCGTCGAGGAAATTTTACCTACCGCACCGAGTGTAATGGGATGGCGTCGCCCTAAATGTGTCGGATCAATATCGATCTGCAAGATTTTGGCATGACTTGGATAATACTGTGCCCATGCAAAATCGGCCCCCAGCAAAATCAGTAAATCGCAATCCATGAGGGTGTGATAGCCCGCTTTATTGCCAAAAATACCCGTCATGCCCATGTTGTACGGATTGTCATATTCAACAAAATCCTTGGCACGTGAAGTATGGGCAACAGGTGCTTTTAACTTCTCTGCAAAAGCCACGAGCTGATCATGTGCATCTTCACATCCTGCACCAGCATAAATACCAATTTTTTGATGCTGTGAAATCAGATCAACGATCTGCTTAAGCTCGGATTGACTTGGCAATATGTCTGGATGTGTTTGGCGTGGCACGAAAGGTAAACCTGCTTCAGCCGATGCTTCACTGATGTTGGCTGGCACAATGACCACGGCGACACCACGCTTGGTCAGGGCAGCCTGACATGCCATACTCATGATATGTCTGGCCTGAGAAGGCTGCGTGATTTCTTCACAAAAAACCGAATTTTTCGCATAAACCGATTTAAAATCGACATATTGCGGGAAGTCGATAAATCCTGCCATTTCGGTCGAAATCTGACTGGCAATCAAAATAACGGGCGCACGATTTCGGTGCGACTCATACAAGCCATTAATAAAGTGCAGACTGCCCGGCCCGCAAGAACCAGCACATGCCGTTAAGTGACCACTGAGTAATGCATCTGTACCTGCTGCAAAGCCACCTACTTCTTCATGGCGCACATGAATCCATTCAATTTTACTCTTCGACATAGAGTCAGTGACATGGTTTAAGGTATCTCCCACGATACCGTAGCAACGTTGAACACCTGCTTGCTCCAGCACCTCAATGATAATATCAGATACTTTTTGAGTACTCATTATTTCACTTCTCCAGCTTTTTTATCATGAATTGAATAACTTGTATTTTTATAGTGTTCTTGCCACGCTCAGACTGCCAGTAAGTTTTTGTGGCGTTCTCTCAACATCGTGTAAAGTCATAAAGATGCTGGGCAAACATCCAGCTCAAAATTATTATGCTTAAACCTGCTGAACTTTCCATAAAAACGTCTAAATCACGCATAAAGAATATGCTAAAAAAATGGATCATTCTTTGATCACTTCAATAAAAACAATGACACATCGCTACCAAGACGAAACACTGGCTATTCATGCCGGTTACCAGCCCGACCCCACCACCAAAGCCGTGGCCGTTCCGATTTATCAAACCACGTCTTATGCCTTCGACAATACCCAGCACGGTGCAGACCTCTTCGATTTAAAAGTACAAGGCAATATTTACACGCGAATTATGAACCCTACTACAGCCGTGCTGGAGCAACGCCTTACCGCACTCGAAGGGGGAATTGGTGCCTTGGCACTGGCATCAGGTATGGCCGCCATTAGCTATGCCATTCAAACCATCACCGAAGCCGGCGACAATATTGCGTCTGTGTCTACACTGTATGGTGGCACTTATAATTTATTTGCGCACACCCTCCCCAAGCAGGGTATTGAGGTACGCTTTTTTGATTACCAGCAACCAGAGCAGTTGCGCAGTTTAATTGACGAGAAAACCAAACTGGTTTTTGTAGAATCGATAGGCAATCCTTTGGGTAATATTATCGACTTAGAAGCAATTGCCCTGATTGCCCACGAATACGGCGTACCCGTGGTGGTCGACAATACCGTGGCCACTCCCGTGCTGCAAAAATCGTTTGAATTTGGTGCCGATATTATCGTGCATTCATTGACCAAATATATTGGCGGTCACGGCAATAGCATTGGCGGCGTGATTATCGACAGCGGCAAATTTCCTTGGGCGAAATATCCTGAGCGCTTTAAGGTGTTAAATTCGCCAGATCCGAGCTATCACGGCGTTAATTATGTTGAGGCTTTGGGAGAAGCCGCATATATTGCCCGTGCGCGCGTGGTGCCACTTCGTAATACAGGCGCAGCGATTAGCCCTTTGAGTGTTTTTCTGATTTTACAGGGCCTTGAAACACTCTCTTTACGCATGCAAAAACATACCGAAAATGCGCTTCAAGTTGCGAAATATTTAACACAGCATCCGAAAGTCAAATGGGTGAATTACGCGGGTTTAGAGCAACATTCGCAGCATGCGCTGGCTCAGAAATATGTGAAGGGTACGCCTTCAGGCATATTATCCTTTGGTGTTGAGCATGGTCGTGAAGGCGGAACGCGCTTTATCGATGCACTGCAACTCTTTACCCGCCTCGTCAATATCGGAGATGCAAAAAGTCTGGCGTGTCATCCTGCTACCACCACACACCGTCAGTTAAATTCAGATGAGCTCAAGGCTGCAGGTGTTTCAGAAGATATGGTTCGACTCTCGGTTGGAATTGAGCATATTGACGATTTACTTGCCGATCTGGAACAGGCATTGGCTCGGGTGTAAATGATCTTTTATAAAAAGCGCCTCTCAATAGAGGCTTTTTTTTGTTGTACTGCTTCAATATTTTGTGCTAAAAGTAAACTTATCCGCTAGATTCAATTAGAGCAATTACTCTAAAAACTTTTGTAATTTCATGGACTTATTACTAGATTTTTTCTTTAAATCAATTTAGATTAATTTCATCGACGAGTCTCATTTCACCCTATTGAAGAACCTAATCGACTAAAATAACTATAGCCATTGCTTTGTGACATAAATCAGGGAAAAACGCGTGAATAAAAAACTTGAAGCTCTTTTTCAACAGAACGTAAAAGGTAAAGTTGCCTTAATTACAGGTGCCTCTAGCGGTATTGGTCTGACAATTGCCAAACGGATTGCTGCTGCGGGAGCACATGTTTTACTGGTGGCCAGAACTCAAGAAACGCTTGAAGAAGTAAAAGCTGAAATTGAGCAAAAAGGTGGGCATGCCTCTATTTTTCCGTGTGACCTGACCGACATGAATGCCATTGATGAACTTTCTAAACAGGTTATGGCACATGTCGATCACGTCGATTACCTGATTAACAATGCGGGGCGTTCAATCCGCCGTGCTGTTCATGAATCGTATGACCGTTTTCACGATTTTGAACGAACCATGCAGCTCAACTACTTTGGTGCAGTGCGCTTGGTCTTGAATCTCTTGCCTCATATGATCAAACGTAAAAATGGTCAGATCATTAATATCAGTTCGATTGGTGTTTTGGCCAATGCCACACGTTTTTCTGCCTATGTGGCGTCTAAAGCTGCCCTAGATGCATTTAGTCGTTGCCTGTCTGCCGAAGTCCTCAAGCATAAAATTTCAATCACCTCTATTTACATGCCTTTGGTTCGTACGCCAATGATCGCGCCGACCAAAATTTATAAGTACGTTCCGACACTTTCACCAGACGAAGCGGCCGATCTGATTGTCTACGCGATTGTGAAACGACCAAAACGTATTGCGACCCATCTTGGACGTTTGGCCTCAATTACCTATGCGATTGCACCGGATATCAATAATATTCTGATGTCGATTGGTTTTAATCTGTTCCCAAGCTCGACAGCCGCTATTGGTGAACAGGAAAAATTGAATTTGCTCCAGCGTGCCTACGCCCGTTTATTCCCGGGTGAACACTGGTAAGTTTGTATAAAAAAAGCCTCTCTATGTGAGAGGCTTTTTTTATATTTGAAATATCAAGTCGGGATTAGAGAAAGTTGACTTTGCCTGTTTTCACATCATAAATGGCGCCTACAATATCAATCTGTTGATGCTCAAGCATCTCTCGAAGTACGGCACTGTGCTTGATAATGTACTGAATATTGTAATGCACGTTCATGGCAGTCACCTGATCAATAAATGCGGGCGTGAGACTACGAGGCTGCATGATGTCATAGACATTATCCACCGAGTGCATCAGTGGCCCCAGTACATATTGAATATGCGGCATTTCCTTAATATCTGCCACACTTTGTTTCTGCAAGCTCAGCTGGCAGGCACTGGTCACTGCCCCACAGTCGGTATGACCCAACACCACAATCACTTTTGCACCTTTGGCCTGACAGGCAAATTCAAGTGAGCCGAGCACCTTCTGACCGGCCACATTTCCTGCAATGCGTAAACTGAACAAATCACCGATGCCGACATCAAACAGCATTTCTGTCGGTGCACGCGAATCCATACACCCCAGTACTGCTGCAATCGGATGCTGGCCTTCATCTGCCGTAACGCGAATCTGGCGATAGATATCACGCTGCAAACGATCATTTTTAACAAAGCGCTGATTGCCCTCTTTGAGTAATTTCAGCACATCCGATGGCTTAAGTTTGGACTGCAAATCACGCGTGCTGATGTCGATATCCAGTACAGCATCATCGAGTTCTTGATAATGTTGTTTAAAACCGATCAGCTTTAAATCAATCTGGCGTTTTATTGCTGTTTCGTTTTGGTATTCCTGAATCACTTGATAAATATCAGGATCGATACTGTCCGACTGTGTGGCATCAATCACCAGTTTTTCATGCTTATGTACCCGTTCAAGCGCAGAAATAAGCGATGCCCGATTTAAAAAAGTCACCTGAGAAGGCAGTTCGATTCGGGTAATCACACCGTGCAAATGCTTTTCACGATATACACGCACGCCTTTATGCAGATTCCCATACAAGATAAACACAATACTGCTGGCCAAACCAATTAAAATCCCGACAAGCAAATCGGTCAGTAAAATCGCCACCAAGGTAATCATAAATGGAATAAACTGCGTCCAGCCTTGCTGATAAAGCTTTTTAAACAGACTTGGATGGGTGAGTTTAAAGCCCGTTAAAATCAAGATTGCGGCCAGCGCAGACAATGGAATCATGTTCATGAGGGGCACAAAAAATAGCACCGCGAGTAACAATAATATTCCATGAATAATGGTGGAGCATTTACTGCGTGCGCCAGTATTGGCGTTAACTGAGCTACGCACAATCACTGAGGTAATTGGCATTCCACCAATCAAACCCGAAATAATATTGCCTGTGCCCTGCGCCCAGAGCTCACGGTTCGGTGGTGAGGCACGCTTATGTGGATCAAGTTTATCGGCGGCTTCCAAATTTAACAACGTTTCAAGCGAGGCCACCACTGCCAAAGTGATCGCACCGGTATAAATTAGTGGGTTGGTGAGTGCACTCCAGTCGGGAAAAATAAAAGCACTTTCTGTCGCATTGAGCAGATTAGGCAACTGAATCAGATTTTCAGTCTGAATGGCCCATGGTGACTGTAAGTAGGTCAAGACGTAGTTCAGCACTGCTGCAACCAAAACTGCAATCAATGCCGAAGGTAAAACCAGTTTTTTTAAAGAGGTTTTATCCCAGACTAAAATGACCACAACACTAAGCAACCCAATGGCCATGGCACCGGCATCTAGCTGAATATTGGGATTGATACCCTGATCGCTCCAGAGTTCGCGCCAAGAGAAATTTCCAAGCCCAAGCAGATACGGAATCTGCGTTGCAATCAAGATCACACCGATCGCGGCCAAAAGCCCTAAAATCACATTGTTGGGAATATAATTTGCAAAGAAACCCAGCTTAAACAGACCGAACAAAATCTGTAAGCCACCCGCAAAGATAATACACAATAAAAAGGCGGCATAATTGCCGCCTAACTGTTCTAACTGTACCAAAATCACTGCCGTCAGGCCCGCGGCAGGTCCGGCCACACTAAGGTGCGAACCGCTTAAGAAACCCACCACAATGCCACCAACAATGCCTGCCAGAATTCCGGATAAAATCGGGGCACCAGAGGCCAGTGCAATGCCCAGACACAAGGGCAATGCCACCAGAAAGACCACCAGTCCCGAAAGCGCATCTTTAATATGTAACCTGTTTTTGACTTCAAATAGCGTCATAAAAATAACCATTTTTTAAAATAATTTAAGCGCAACTTCGAGTTTCTCTAGATGAAACATCGACTCATTTTCCTCATGAGCGCCTTGATATTGTCTGACAATCTTAGTGACTTAAAGTTGAGTTCTGCTGTTGGGTTGTTATTGTTGAGGCATATTTCGCTACTTTTTTGTTGATCTTCAGATTCACCTCATGTTGCGCTCTGGTTTTATTATTGAAATGACAATACCTAAAGCAAAAACAATAGGCGTAAAAAAACCTCCCATTCAGGAGGTTTTTTTATTTCAGTTTTACTTACAAACTTTTTACTTAGAACCTTTGATGCCGGCTTGGAGCAACAAAGCACCTAGGCCGCCAATTTTTTGTTCTTGAGGCTTTTCTTGCTTAGCACGCTGTGGCTTTTTGCTCGAATCGCCTTGACGTGCAGCCTGCTGTGGACGCTTATGCTGTGGCTTACGCTCAGGACGTGGCTCATTATTTTCGCGACGTGGTGCACGCGCAGCTTTCGCCGGTGCTTCTGAACCTTCAGGACGCATACTTAAATTGACACGCTTACGCTCAACATCGACCTGAATCACTCGAACTTGTACGATCTGACCCGGCTTCACCACTTTGTGCGGATCCGAGACAAACTCATTCGCCAGTTCAGAAATATGCACCAGACCATCCTGATGGACGCCGACATCTACAAATGCACCGAAGTTGGTGACATTGGTCACTACGCCTTCAAGCTGCATGCCTTCAGTGAGCTGTGCCACTTCGGTCACGTCATCACGGAATTTGGCTGTGCGGAATTCTGGACGTGGATCGCGGCCCGGTTTTTCAAGCTCTGTTAATACATCCTGAACGGTTGGTAAACCAAAGGTGTCATCGACAAACTCATCTGCTTTGATCTGGCGAATAATTTCCGAATTACCGATCAGGTCTTTTACAGTCGTGGCTTTGGCTTGTACCATTTTTTCCACCAAACCGTAGCTTTCCGGATGGACAGCAGAAGCATCAAGTGGTTCAGAACCATTCAAGACACGCAAGAAACCTGCTGCCTGTTCAAAGGTGCGCTCACCCAAACGTGGTACATTTTTCAACGACTGGCGATTGTCAAAACGGCCATGCTCTTTACGATATTCCACAATTTGCTGAGCAATCGCTTTGTTTAAACCGGCGATGTAACCCAAAATGGCAGACGATGCGGTATTCACATCGACACCCACGGCGTTTACGCAGTCTTCAACCACCGCATCGAGCGTTTTTGCCAGACCCGTCTGATTGACATCATGCTGATACTGACCCACACCAATCGATTTCGGATCGATTTTTACCAGCTCCGCCAATGGATCTTGTAAACGACGGGCAATAGATACGGCACCACGAATCGATACATCCAGTTCAGGCAATTCTGCTGCTGCCAGCTCGCTTGCCGAGTAAACCGATGCCCCTGCTTCACTGACTGTTACACGTGTCAGTTTAAGATCGGTATTGGCAGCCATCATTTCAGCAACAACGGCTTCAGTTTCACGGCTTGCTGTACCGTTGCCAATTGCAATCAGATCCACATTGTATTCACGGCACAGGCGTGCAAGCTCGGCAATCGAGCCTTCTTTGTCTTCTTTAGGTGCAAATGGGTAAATGGTACTGTGCGCCAATACATCGCCCGCTTCGCTGACCACAGCCAGCTTCACACCAGTACGAATACCAGGGTCGACACCTAAAGTGGTGCGACTGCCCGCTGGTGCAGACAATAACAAGTGACGCAAGTTTTCTGCAAATACCTGCATGGCTTCAGCTTCGGCTGCAAGGCGTTTTTCGGTCAGCAAAGAATGCTCGATTTGCGGACGAATTTTACCTAACCAGAACAGTTTTGCCGTTTGCTTTAAAAAATCTTGACGGGCTTGTGGCTGTACTTGATCCAGATTGTATTCGGTTTCAATGCGTGCCAAAGGTGCATCATCTTGTCCGTCTACTTTAAGGCCCAACACATTTTCTTGACGGCCGCGTAGCATGGCAAGTAAACGGTGTGAAGGAAGTTTGTTTAAGTTTTCAGAAAACTCAAAGTAATCACGGAATTTTTTACCAACTTCTTTTTTCTCATCAGAAGCCACCGTACTTTTGAGGCTGGCCGTCTTGGCGAACAGGCTTTTAAGCTCTGTGGTCAAGGCAATGTTTTGCGCCCAGTCATCAATAATAATATGTTGCACGGCATCTAGCTGGCTCTCGGCATCTGGATAATCGGCATGCTCAAATCCAGCCAGCGCCTCTGTCGGTTCAATTTGCTCGGCAACAATGCGCTCTGCTACTGGCCCAAGACCGGCTTCACGTGCCTTGAATGATTTACTGGTGCGCTTTGGACGATATGGCGCGTAAATTTCTTCAAGTGCATTTTTGGTTTCGGCAGCGTTAACACGTGCCAATAAATCATCGGAAAGTTTGTTCTGTTCTTTTAGCGACTCAATGACTTTTTCACGACGTTCATATAAATCACGCAGATAAGACAAGCGTGTGTCGAGTTGGCGTAGTTGCGTATCGTCTAAGCCTTGCGTGACCTCTTTACGGTAACGGGCAATAAAAGGAACACTGGCACCTTCATCAATTAAACGGATGGCAGCTTCTACTTGGTTTGGACGTACGGCAAGCTCGCTTGCCAACTGCTGAACTAAGTCAGTCATCGTGTTCGATTCCACAAGGATTAAGTTTAAAAGCACTGATTATAAAGACCGAGACTATAAAATCCACACTTGTTTTACTTATTCAAAACGTTTTTTTGAATCATGCGCTGGGTTTTGACAAAAAATCGAATCAATTACAGTACATTTATTCTATTTAATAGGTCTGATCGGTCACTCAAACAGATGTGATATTTTGCACATTTAATACGTCATTTATGGGCTGCTGTTTTATTTTAAGGAATTTGGCATCGAACGTACAAATTTCATCAACTTGTCACTTGTAAAAACAGTCACTTAGAGGCATAAATACAAAGAATGGTGAACAGGGATTAATCTGGAATATTCATGAAAGATATACAGTGCATCAAATGCTTTTAAGATGTTGTTTTTTGGTTTCAAATTTCGCCGAAAATTGTAATTTTGAGCAATTTGATACATAGTCTAAACAAGAATATCGGCATTATACTGCATTGATCCAATAATCTATAAATTATGACTTAAATAAAGGGAGTACATCATGAGTTTAGTTGTACCTGCTGAACATACTGAAACTGTACATAACGACACCGATCGCGTCGAACGGATTCTTGTCGTCGATGACGATGTACGTTTGCGCACCCTTTTGCAACGCTTCTTGGAAGACAAAGGTTTTGTTGTTAAAACGGCCCACGATGCAACTCAAATGGATCGTTTGCTTCAGCGCGAATTATTTTCTTTAATTGTTTTAGATTTTATGCTTCCAATGGAAGACGGTTTGAGTATCTGTCGTCGTTTACGTCAGTCTAATATCGACACCCCGATCATCATGCTGACTGCACGCGGCAGCGACTCTGACCGAATTGCAGGGTTAGAAGCCGGTGCCGATGACTATTTGCCAAAACCGTTTAATCCAAACGAGCTACTGGCACGTATCCGTGCGGTACTGCGTCGTCAGGTTCGTGAAGTGCCGGGCGCTCCAAGTCAGCAAGTTGAAGTGGTGAGCTTTGGCCCATGGTCACTCGATCTTTCTACACGCACCCTGACTCGTGAAGGCCAAGTGGTGACACTCACCACAGGCGAATTTGCAGTCTTGAAAGCCTTGGTGCAACACCCACGTGAACCTTTGACCCGTGACAAACTGATGAATTTGGCGCGTGGTCGTGAATGGGGTGCAATGGAACGTTCAATCGATGTACAGGTTTCGCGTTTGCGCCGCCTCATCGAAGATAACCCAGCACGCGCACGTTATATCCAAACCGTGTGGGGCGTGGGCTATGTATTTGTTCCAGATGGTGCAGAATAAGGCATAATTTAGACTTAGGATGATTGAGTGAAGCTCGACCCCATCGACCCGCAAGCGTATACCGATTACGTTGCGTATTCCGAACGTAAACGAACCCGATGGGAACGCTTTCTCGACAAAATTAAACCGCGTTCAGCTGCAATGCGCACCACGGTGCTGGTGCTGTTCGTGGTGGTGTTTAGTCTGATGATGTCGCTGTGGTTTTTTTGGCGCACCTTATATTTGCCTGAAATCCAGCAACATGCGCGCTATCTGGCTGTCGAGCTGGAACTGGTCAATAACCCCGACATTCGTATTTTTCATCGTGATGTTGAGGTTGATGTCGATACATGGCTCAAAAATAGAGTCGGAATCGAGTACGTTACAGACCCCAAAGAATATCCCAATGTCCGCGACAAAGTGATTGCGGATTTCTTTACCAATCATGTTGAAGATAAACTGGCCAATGAGCTAAAAGTCGATAATGTCATTGTGTATTTCCAGTTTAAGCCAAGCCCACGTATCTGGATTCAAACGCCAGAAATGCACGGCAATTGGGTTCGTGAACCCTTAAAAACCTATGCCAACTATAGCCCTGAGCTGGTGTTTGGCTGGCTACTTGGCGTTCCGCTTCTGTCTGCCATTATTATTTTGACTTTGGTGCGTCAGCTTAACCGCCCACTGCGCCGCTTACAAAATGCAGCCAATGCCTATAGTAAAACCGGTAAGGCGCCTTATTTGGGCACCAACCACGGCCCATTAGAAATTCGTCAGGTGAATCAAGCGTTTAATCATATGATCTATACACTTGAGCAAACCGAACGTGATCGGCAAATCATGCTGGCGGGTATTTCCCACGATTTACGTACGCCGCTCACTCGAATTCGTTTAACTGCCGAAATGCTACCCGATGAGTTTTTACGAGAAGGGCTGGTCTATGACGTCGATGATATGGACGCCATTTTAAATCAGTTTATTTCGTATATGCGCGATGGCTCCGACGAAGAACTACGCGACACCAATATTAATATTTTGCTGCAAGAATTAGTGGTTCAATTTAAACCACTCGAAATTCACTTCGAAGCACAAGATGTTCCGATTATTCCTGCACGTAGCTTGTCGCTAAAACGCCTGATTGCCAATCTGATTAACAATGCCAAACGCTATGGTGCAGAGCCAATCGAGCTGACCGCACAGGTCGAAGGCGATCATATTCTGATTATTGTCGCCGACCACGGCGAAGGCATTCCAGAAGATCAGATCGAAGAACTGATGCAACCCTTTGTCCGCGGTAATTCAGCGCGAACAATTCAGGGCAGCGGCTTGGGGCTGGCAATTGTCAAACGGATTGTCGATATCCACCAAGGTGAGCTACTGATTCATAATCGTCCTGAAGGTGGGCTCGAAGCACGTATTTTATTGCCTCTTCCAAAGCATTTAACCCCTGAGCCATTACCGGCCAATCCGATTGAAAAAATTAAGCAAAGTTTCTCAGATCGATTTTAAGCCGAACATATTTTCAGCAGGCCTGTTTGAGTCGCTACTTATTTCTCAGTGCTATTTTTTAAGTAAATAAATGAGTTAGGCGTACATCACAAAACGTGATTATTGTATTTTTTTCAAAAATTAGACCTTAGCCTAACACGGCGTCAAAAGTAAACGAACAACGGTACAATCTGGCATGTGAACTAAAACAGATTGAGAGTAAACCCATGTCTTTAGATCGTATCCGATTGGCCTCATTACACAACAAAGTGATTAGCGCAGATGATGCTGCAGCATATATCCAAGACGGCATGACTGTGGGTATGAGCGGATTTACTCGTGCGGGAGAAGCGAAAGCGGTCCCACAAGCTTTAGTTGAACGTGCAAAACAAAACCCGTTAAAAATTACATTAATTACGGGCGCGAGTTTAGGGAATGACCTCGATAAACAGTTAACCGAAGCGGGTGTATTGGCGCGTCGCCTACCCTTCCAAGTCGACAATACCTTACGTCGTGCCATTAATAATGGCGAAGTAATGTTTATTGATCAGCACTTGTCTGAAACAGTTGAACAAATGCGTAATTTACAGCTCAAACGCCCAGACGTAGCTGTAATTGAAGCCATTGCGATTACTGAAGATGGCGGCATTATTCCTACCACTTCTGTTGGAAACTCTGCAAGCTTTGCCATCTTTGCTGAAAAAGTGATTGTTGAAATCAATACCTCTTTAAGCGAAGCGTTCGAAGGCTTACACGATATTTATATTCCGTCATACCGTCCAACACGTCAGCCAATTTCACTGACCAAAGTAGACGAGCGAATTGGTACCAGCGCCATTCAGATCGATCCTGCAAAAATTGTCGGGATTGTATTTAACGACACTGCGGATTCGCCATCGACTGTGACACTTCCAGATGATGAAACCCAAGGCATTGCCAACCACCTGATCGCTTTCTTTGAAAAAGAAGTGGCTGAAGGTCGTTTACCGCAAAATCTCGGCCCTCTTCAAGCAGGGATTGGTTCAATTGCCAACGCCGTACTGACTGGCCTGAAAGACTCAAACTTTGAAGATTTGGTCATGTATTCTGAAGTACTTCAAGACTGTACCTTTGAATTGATCGATGCTGGAAAAATGAAGTTTGCATCGGGCAGCTCGATTACCCTGTCGGCGAAATGCGGTGAAAAAGTGTTTGGCAACATTGAAGCCTACAAAGACAAGTTGGTACTTCGTCCGCAAGAAATCTCAAACCACCCTGAGTTGGTACGTCGTTTAGGGATTATCGGCATCAATACTGCACTTGAGTTCGACATTTACGGTAACGTCAATTCAACGCACGTGTGTGGAACCAAAATGATGAACGGCATTGGCGGTTCGGGCGATTTTGCACGAAATGCACACTTGGCTATCTTTGTCACCAAGTCGATTGCAAAAGGTGGTGACATCTCGTCGATCGTCCCAATGGTGTCGCATGTCGATCATTCTGAGCATGATGTTGATATCTTGGTGACCGAGCAAGGTCTGGCCGATTTACGTGGTCTGGCACCGCGCGAGCGCGCTGTGGCGATTATTAAAAACTGTGTTCACCCACTGTATCAAGATGCGCTTAATGACTACTTCAACCGTGCATGTGCCAAAGGCGGACATACGCCACACCTGCTACGCGAAGCATTGTCTTGGCATGTAAATTTTGAAGAAAATGGACACATGCTGGCCATCGAGCCTGAAGCCAAATCTGCTTAAGCCTTCCTTTTTTCACCCAAAGCACTCTGATCACAGGGTGCTTTTTTTATACAAAAAAAAGGCTTATCAAGTGATTTCTTTTCTTTTATCTTAAGGCTTAAACATCACCACAAGAAGAACAACCCATGTTTATGATTCGCCAGTTTAGCCATACCGATATCGAAGATATTGTCAGTTTATGGGAACTTTGCGGGCTGAGCCGTCCGTGGAACAATGCTGAAATTGATATTTTCCGTAAAACTGAACAAAACGATGGGCTATTTTTAGTGGCTCTTCGCGACGAGCAACTGGTAGCGACCGTCATGGGCGGTTACGATGGACACCGCGGCTGGATCAGCTATCTGGCCGTCCATCCGCAGTATCAGCGTCAGGGCGTTGCCACTGCACTGGTTCAGCAACTAGAAAAGCGTCTGATCGCGCGTGGCTGCCCCAAGGTCCAGTTGCTGTTACGCAAGGACAATCTGGATGTACAAGGCTTTTACGATGAATTGGGCTACGAAGAAGTCGATGCCATTTGTTTAGGTAAACGACTGATCTCGGATTAGAGTATCGAACTAACATGCTCTTGGTGGGTTATTAGCGTACCTGTACACCCACACGTAGCAGCACTGGAAAGCGCACCTCAACGATCTGATTCAGATCGGCGCAAGCTGCATTTAGCTCCTGTAATGGATCTGTACCTTTTTGCAAAATATAATGCTGAACAGCAGACCATGTGCCTAAATACTGTATTAATTGCTTAAAACTCCAACGCAGGCGAATGTCAAAGTTCGGCATCTGGATTTCCTGAAATGGAAATGGAATGGTACGGTAATGCTGATCGATATAACGCCGCTCTGGGTCCCAATGCCCTCTCAAGGTGTGATGATACAACTGCTGAATCTGCATATGAAACAAGGGATCATCCACCTCAATCAGTCCATATCCAATAATGGCAAAAATGCCACGGGGTTTCAGGGTACGCTTTACCTCGGCATAAAAGGCCTCAAAGTCAAACCAGTGTACGGCTTGCGCCACAGTAATCAAATCAAAGCAATGGTCGGGAAAGGTGGTTTTTTCGGCAGGTTGAACCTGATAACTGATGTTGTCGTAATATTCGGCATGATCGAGCTGGCTTTGACTGATGTCTGTGCCGACCACCTGCTCAAAATAAGGTGCCAGCATATGCGTGAGCTGGCCCGAACCTGCACCACAGTCCCATGCCAGATCACGCGTATGCACGTAACTCAAGAGATGCTGGAGCATGGCTTGCGGATATATCGGTCGAGCTTGCTGGTAACGCCGACTGTCCAGTGAAAATAAATCCTTCACGCCTGATTGTCCTTATATTTTATTCTTCCTGTATAGCGCTACTATAAGTGAAAATTTTTACAGGCAAGCTAAAATTGTCAGACAAAAAAAAGCCCCTGATTGAATCAGAGGCTTTTTTGAATATGGTGGCGTGAGGCAGGATCGAACTGCCGACACACGGATTTTCAATCCGTTGCTCTACCGACTGAGCTATCGCGCCGATGGGATGTATTAAGCCGTATCTGTCGGCATTAGTCAACAAAAAATCGTGATTTTTTAACTAACTGCGTAAAATTTCGCCCAAAAAAAATCCCTGATGGGATCAGGGATTAGAAACTTTCAAATATATGGTGGCGTGAGGCAGGATCGAACTGCCGACACACGGATTTTCAATCCGTTGCTCTACCGACTGAGCTATCGCGCCGATGGGGCGTATTAAACAGGTTTCGTCATCAAAGGTCAAGTCAGTTACGCGTTTTTTTATTTAAGCGGCTATTTTTAAACCAAACCACTCAATAAATAGCTCCGATCAAGTCGATAGTTTGCCAATATGCGCCAAACAGCGGTGAATGGCCCCACAGCCCGGCTCAAAACTGTTTACACCTTTTTCTTCTTCAAGGCGGCATGCCTCGCTGACCAAGCGCTCGGCGACACCTCGGCCACGATTGGCTGGATGCACGACCACATATTCAAGAATCTTGCTTTCTCCTTGTCCTGTACACCAGATTGCACCTATAATCTTGCTGTTAAATTCGGCTGTATAAACCGTGGTATACTGAGCCAGATTTTGCTCTAATTGTTCAACTGCATCTTGCCCGTCACCAAATTCAGGACTTGTATCGTACAGTCGCTCAAGCTGGGTGCGCATTTCTTCGTTTTCGAGTGAAGTATAAGCATGTACGGTTATAGG
Organism: Acinetobacter soli; assembly: GCF_018139125.1. Taxonomy (NCBI): domain Bacteria; kingdom Pseudomonadati; phylum Pseudomonadota; class Gammaproteobacteria; order Moraxellales; family Moraxellaceae; genus Acinetobacter; species Acinetobacter soli. The sequence goes on along the minus strand of NZ_CP073241.1, from coordinate 2,856,329 downwards.
CATTGATTAACCCTCCTGAGCAAGCGATGGTGCTGTCACTTTTTTTGTCACAGCGAATTGATCTTTATATTCATCATTTTTGACGTTTTTTGAGGAACGTGTCCATGACAGAACGTATCAGTGAAGTGGTAAGAAATACCAATGAGACCAAGATTCGAGTTCGTTTGAACCTCGACGGATCGGGTCAGGGTACACTGAACACTGGAGTTCCATTTTTAGACCATATGATTGATCAAATCAAGCGACATGGACTATTTGATATTGATATTCACTGTGATGGCGATCTGGAGATCGATGACCATCATACTGTCGAAGACTGTGGTATCACCTTAGGCCAAGCCTTTGCACAGGCTTTGGGAGATAAAAAAGGTTTACGTCGCTACGGTCATTTTTATGCACCGCTCGATGAAGCCTTATCGCGTGTGGTGGTCGATCTGTCTGGCCGTCCGGGTCTGTTCATGGATATTCCGTTTACGCGCGCTCGCATTGGCAGCTTTGATGTGGATCTGTTTTCCGAATTTTTCCAAGGCTTTGTCAATCATGCCCTGATGACACTTCATATCGACAATCTCAAAGGTAAAAACAGCCACCACCAAATCGAAAGCGTATTTAAGGCCTTTGCCCGTGCCCTGCGTATGGCCTGTGAAATCGATCCGCGTGCGGCAGGTACCATTGCATCGACTAAAGGGAGCCTGTAATGACCCGTGTAGCCCTTCTCGATTATGGTATGGGAAATTTACACTCTGCGGCAAAAGCGCTTGAGCATGTGGGGGCTACGGTCGATGTGACCAATGACCCGAAACTGATTGCCAAAGCCGATAAAATTGTCTTTCCGGGTGTTGGTGCAATGCGTGATTGTATGCAAGGTATGCGTGATGCCGGTATTGACGAAGTCGTGCGTCATGCTGCATTTAATAAACCGGTACTGGCGATTTGTGTGGGCATGCAAGCTTTGCTTGAGCGTTCGGAAGAAAATGGCGGAGCGGATGCGCTGGGTATCTTTGAAGGTGTAGTGAAGCACTTCCCCGATATCGATGGCCTTAAAGTACCGCATATGGGCTGGAATCAGGTCCATCAGGGCGATCCGAGCCATCCAATGTGGAACAACATTGAGCAAGATGCCCGTTTTTATTTTGTGCATAGTTACTACGTTGAGCCAAAGCAGCACGACGTGATTGCAGCAACCTGTGACTATGGTCTGCAATTTTGTACGGCAATACACAAAGACAACCTGTTTGCCACGCAGTTCCACCCAGAAAAAAGTCATACCGCAGGCTTGCAACTGCTCAAAAACTTTGTGGAATGGAACATCTAAACCTTTTTTAGTCACTTCGCCTAAGATCGGGCGAAGTGGCAGCAATAACATTTTTGAATGGTATGTTTGACTATATTTTTACTGATTAAATCATTTCCATAACAATAGCATTGATGAAAAGGCCTATAAAAATGACGATACCTGATAATACTCCGCCTGCCCTACCTGGCAGCATTGATCGCCCTTTAAACTCCCGAGGCCGTATGGGCCGTTTGTCCTTTGCAGCATGGAGCCTGCTCTCTACCATTTTGGTAGTGGTTGCCGTTCTGGTTATTAGTCTGATTTTTACAAGTTTTCCTTCTGAATCAACGGCCGTGCAATTGATCAGCACGTTATTGCTGATTGCCTGCTATGTGGTGTTTTTATTTTATAGCTTTATTTTTATGATCCGCCGACTGCACGACCGTAACCACAGTGGCTGGTTGTCTCTGTTGTTTATTGTGCCGCTGATTAATGCAATTTTGGTGCTGTATTTACTGTTTGCCAAAGGCGATGCAGGCGCCAACCGATTTGGTCTGCCACGTGGCACACCGGGTTGGGAAAAAGTATTGGGCTGGATGTATCTGGTGCTGTTGCCGATTCTGTTTGTTGTTGGCTTTAGTACCAGCATGTTTAGCTCGTATCAAGAATATACCGAGCGCGCGACGGTGTTTCAGCCAGATACATTGCCAATCCAGCATTCAACACATTCGACACGTTTAAGCAGCTGATTTCGCGAAAAACCGATACTTATGGGCTTAGCGATTTGCAATTAGTTTGTTAAGATGGATCAAATTTTAGTTACATGATGATGCAAGGAACGAAAACATGCTGATCATCCCTGCAATTGACCTGAAAGATGGTAAATGTGTTCGCTTAAAACAAGGCCGTATGGAAGATGATACCGTTTTCTCTGACGATCCGGTGGCAACGGCACAGCACTGGGTCAATGAAGGCGCACGTCGCTTACATTTGGTCGATTTAAACGGCGCTTTCGCAGGTACGCCAATTCATAAGCCTGTCGTTGAAGCGATTGCCAAAGCTCAGCCTGAACTGCCAATTCAAATTGGTGGTGGTATTCGTTCACTTGAAACCATTGAGCATTATCTCGATGCTGGCGTTTCCTTTGTGATTATTGGAACCAAAGCTGTGCAAGAGCCTGAGTTTGTTGAGCAGGCTTGCAAACAGTTTGCCGGTCATATCATTGTGGGCATCGATGCCAAAGATGGCATGGTGGCAACCGATGGCTGGGCCAATGTGACCAACGTGAAGGCCACCGATTTAGCCAAACGCTTTGCAGATGCAGGCGTATCAAGCATTGTCTATACCGATATTGCGCGTGACGGCATGATGCAAGGCGTTAACGTAGAACAGACCGTTCATTTGGCGCAGTATTCTGGCCTACCTGTGATTGCCTCAGGCGGTGTGACCAATCTGGACGACGTGCGTTTGCTCAAAGGCCAGCCGGGAATTTTAGGTGCCATTACTGGTCGTGCCATTTATGAAGGCAGTTTAAGTCTGCGTGAAGCACAGCTATTGCTGGATCAAAACGTACTGAACTAAAAATATTAGTACAAAAAAAGATGCCCCTTGAGGCATCTTTTTTTTTGCTTTTACTGTGTACTTATCCATTGGTCCACGGCTGCGCCGGTGAGCCGATCCATGCCGATTGTGCCGGAATTTTTTCGCCTTTCATGACCAAGGTCAGTGGCCCAAGTAAGCTTTGATCGCCCACCTCAGCATTGTACAGCACGATACTGCGACAATGTACGGTCACATGTTGCCCAATTTCCACACGACCGATTTTCATGATGCGATCTTCAAACAAATGTGTTTGCGGCCCACTAAAGCTATTGAGTTCGCTGTAATCTCCAATCGAGACACAGTCAAATTCGGTGATATCTGCGGTGTCCATATACACCTGCTTACCCACTTTAACGCCCAATAAGCGCATCAAGGCTGGCAGTAACGGCGTACCGCGCACATAGTTGAGGCAGTTTGGTATCGCGATCGATTCGTACAGGCTGGTAATGCCCTCACTTACCCATACAAACATGGTCCACATCGGGGCTGAACGCGGCGTATAACGACCAATCAATGCCCATTTCAGCAATACAATCACCAAGAAGCTGGCAATGCCGTACACCACACCAGACACCGCTAGAGTCAGTAACCCGATTGCCCAGCCCTGATGTATTACGTGATCAATCACAGACAATACAATCATGTAACCCATGCCAATGGAGAAGGCCAGCGGCAATACAATGCGTAGCCCTTCAATTATACCGCGCATGAAGCGACGACCAAGGCTTGGACGGAAAGTAAGATGCTCTGGAAATTCACCAACCGATTCGCGCGCAGGCAAGCGTAGTGCAGGCGAACCAAACCAGGTTTCACCACTTTTTAAAACATCGTGCTCTGGAATTTTCGACTGCACGCCAATCAGTACACCATCTGGCAAGCTTGTGCCGTCGGCAATGTAAGCGCTGTTGCCCACAAAACTACGGCAACCAATCACGGTCGGCTGCAATACCATCCAGCCGCGGCTAATTTCTTCATCACCAAGCATGACTGCATCGGCAATAAAGCTCTCGTCACCCAATGACAATAGTTCGGGCACCACACCGGTTGCAGTCGAGACTTCGCTGTCACGTCCGACCTTGGCACCCATAAGGCGAAACCAAGCAGGCGCATAAATCGTGGCAAAGAGGCCGTGAAGGGTTTGCAAACTGGTTTCAAAAATCTGGGTAGCAAACCATTTACGATAATAAGTACCACTGTGTAACGAATAGGTACCTGCTTTTAAATTCGGCAAGATCACTTTTCGTAGCAGTGCAGCAAAGAGTGCGGTAAACACCACCATGACCGCACTGGCCGGAATGGCAAACAGGAAGTAACGGAACGCGGTAGACACACTGTTGGATGCCTGCAAAATACCGTGAAAGTAGTTCACATCAAACCAATCGACCAAAATAAAACTTGGGAAAATCGGAATGAAGAACAAGCAGCTAATAAACACCACGCTCAAGGCGTAATAACCCAGCTCTACTACTTTACGCCCTGCCGATGCTTGGGCACGTGAAGGCAAATGCGCAACATCTAACTGCTTGCTATAGCGTGCTGGTGCACCATCCCACACTTCAAAAGCGGGCACGGTTTTACCGTTACTTAAGGCAGAGAGCGCATTTAAATGGGCGTACTCTTGCAGTTCGGTATTTTCTTCAAGCACACTGTACGAACCGACATAGCTTTCTTTTTGCAGGCGGATCTTGCCGAGTACCAACTGCCCTTGCTCAATTTTGGCATTTTCCAGATTGACCTGCGAACCCACACTGACCCCATCTTCAATGGTTAACAGATTAGGCATACGGATATGCACCGATCCGATATGAACGTTTTGTCCAATCTTGGCACCCAAAGCTTTCAGATACAGATTATTGAGTGTTGAACCTGCCAGCAAATAATGCGGCGCAATGCCTTTTAAACGATCTGCCAACCACCAGCGGAAATACGTTTTGCCCCAGAGTGGATACTGGCCCGGACGAATGCCTTTTAACAGTAAACGATTGCCCACAATTGAAATGGCAAAACTGAGGATCAGGCTAAGCACATATACACCGAGCGAAATTCCCATGGCGCGAAGCACGCTGTCACCCGGACTTCCCGTAAAGTAATGGTAGCTAAAAAATGGCGCCAGCCATTGCAAAATGGTCAAGCCAATCAAGACTGGAATCACCATCATTTGTGCCACACCACAGCGGATACGTTTGGCATTATCGATATGATAGGCTTTGACTTCACGCATTTGCTGCTGCTTGGCCTGTTGCAGCATAAACTGACTGATCGCCCCGACTTTACGAAGCTGGTAAATATTTTGAATGGTCATTTGCGCATATTGCGGATATTCACGCAAATGCGAGGTTAAAACGGCAGCCAGTAGTGAGTGCCCACCTAAATCATCAAAAAAATCTGCCGAAAGCTGAATGGCCTGATTCGGAAAAATTTTCGCCAGACAATCAAATAAAATCTGTTCGGCTTCGTTTTGTGGCTCGTCAGATACCGCGCTATCGATGTGCTGACTTAACTCCAGTTTGCGCAGCGCGTTACGATCAATTTTACCAGAAAGTAGGCGTGGTACCTGATCGACCAGTTCAAAGCGGTTCGGCACCATGTAGGCCGGTAAGCGTGCTTTTAAATAAGCACGAATGTCCTTCACCTGAATGCGGTCTTTTTGTTCCTGATCGAGAACAATAAAAGCCACCAACTGGTCCATATCGTCGTCACGGCGCAACACCACGGCCGCGGTCCCAATGCCGTTTAAATCACACAGGCTGGCTTCAATTTCACCCAGTTCGACACGAAAGCCACGAATTTTGACCTGATCATCGGCACGGCCAAGGCATTGAATCTGTCCGTTTTCATCCAAACGCGCCAAATCACCGGTACGGTAAAGTTTAAGTTCGTGCTCGTTGTTGGCCCACGTGTTTTGAATAAATTTTTCTGCCGTAAGTTCCGGTCGCCCGAGATATTCACGTCCGACACTTGGCCCAAAAACACACAATTCGCCCACTTCGCCCTGTGGCACCAGCTCAAGCTGGTCATTGAGTACCAACATCCCGTAGTTCGGTAATGGCACCCCAATGGTCACCGGTTCGTTGGCATAGACCCGTGCCAGACTTGAAGTAACCGTGGTTTCTGTTGGTCCGTAGGTATTAAAAATCTGGTGATGCGGTAAATCCCAACGTGCAACCAGTGCTTCGGGGCACATTTCACCGCCTAAATTGATAATCCGAAGGTTGGGTACATCTTCTGGAAATAAAGCCAGTAAGGTTGGAACTGCATGCAGCACCGTGATGTTGTGCTGCTGTAGCGCTTTACATAAACGCTCTGGGTCGGTTACCAGATCTTTGGGTGCAATCCAGATGCTGGCCCCCACCAGATATGAAATCCAGACCTCTTCAAAAGACATATCAAAGGCAACTGAAAAGCCTTGATAGACTTTATCGTCATGCCGAACTCCCAGCACTGAGTTTTCAGAACGTAAGAAATGACAAATATTGGATTGTTCAATCACAATCCCTTTGGGTTTTCCGGTCGAACCCGAAGTATAAATAATATAGGCCGGATCGGAGCGCGCCGCACGCTGCATCACAGGCGGCAAATTCGTTGGCTGGTTCAGCTCGGCCACAGGCCACACGGTCTGAGCCAGTTGGGTCAATTGCGCTGCCCAGTCTGTGCTGGTCACAATTCCCTTGGCTTGTGCATCGTCTAGACAGACCTGAATGCGCTCGACAGGCACATCCATATCGAAGGGTAGCCATGCCGCGCCTGCCTTACAAATCCCGGCTTGTGCGATTAACAGATCGGCACCGCGCGGTAGCCACAACCCCACAATATCACCAGCCCGAATACCGCGTGCGATCAGTTGCTGCGCAATCTGATCGGCTTGTGCGGCAAGCTCTGCGTAGCTGATCTGACGATCTTGATCGATTAAGGCAATATGCGTCGGGTACTGTGCTGCCGTGGTGTCTAAAATATCTGAGAGAACCTCAGCCTGGATAAAGTCGGGTCGCTGTTCGCCACGAATGACTGAAGGAATATGAATTATTGCGTTCATAGGATATCCAAATGTTCGCCATCGATTGTATTTATCGTTCATTTTGCGGAACAAAATTGAGGATAAACCCCGTGGTCGATCTGCTGCGGTTAATATCAGCGCATCACCACAAACAATTACCCAAGAGTTTTATTTATTCTTTAGGCAGATTGTTCAGGTTTTATACTAGGCAGGATTGCTTAATTCAGAATTAAAAAAATCACCTGTTTTTTTAATCTGATTTTAAGCTTTCATATTCGATCATGAATAAGTAAATGTATTTTATTCAATTTCAAAAAGATCAAAAATAATCATGGAGAACGCTTTACAAAATCTGTGTAATTATTTACGCGTGTCAAACGTGTAGTGTTCAGTGGTTGCTTTTTTTTGCATCGGCTAACAATTGATCTAGATTGATCACCTGATCGGCCAGTGCTATGCAATCTTGAGCATGCGTCACCATAACAATACTAGGTACCTGTTTTAGAATAAAAAATATAACGTGTGCTGCTGTTTCAGCATCTAGGGCGGATGTCGGTTCATCGAGCAACAATACTTGAGGTTTTGCCAACAATGCCCGCAACAAACTGATGCGCTGTTTTTCTCCACCTGAAAGATTTTTAGTTATATCCTCTAAAGGAGTATCTAAGTCGATATTATTTTTTTCTAAAATCTTGTCGAGTTTGAAGTCTTTTAACCATTGTAATAATTCATGATCAGAATAAACATAATGACAATCATAAATTAAATTATCTCGCAAACTTCCTGAAAAAATAACTGCATTTTGCCCAACAAAAGCCACCTCATTAAATATGTCTAAAGCAAAATCTTGAGAAATATCTAAATCTTTATAATACAACCGACCCGACTCAAGCTTGGAGAGGCCAATTAAATAATGCAGCAGCGAGGTTTTACCGCGCCCTGTTTGTCCGATAATGACATAATGTTTGTGCGTATGAATCTCCAGATTAAAATCTGATATTTTCTGTTTGCCCAGCATCAACGTGGCATTGTAAAAACGATACAGCACCGGAGCAGCATGATTTCCAATGCGCTGGTGCTGATAATTTTCATGTGGTAGATCAAAATACTGTCGATAAATTTTTAATGCCACGACATTGCCATTCACACGCATCAGGCTTTGAGAAATCATCAAAAAGGGCATGGTTAGCTGAATAATATAAGTACTGACTAAAACAAAATCCCCCGAAGTGATTTGTTGAGTTTGAGAAATATAGGCGGTATAGAGCATAAATCCGAATAGGAACACAAATACAAAAAACACCTGTAGCATCATTAAAATGCCAATATGCAGATTGGTTCCTTTAATTACCTTACGGTACTGCGCTAAAGTATGTGCAAGACGTTTTTGCTCGAAAGCCTGTGCATGTTTAATTTTAATTTCATAGCTTTGCGAGACTTTTTCCAGTATCGCCTGATTAATCTTGTTTCGCTGTGCATACATGCGGTCAAAAATATGACTGCTTTTGCGACTTAACCCAAAAGAGGTGACAAACGCGACCAAAACAGCCAGTACAAAAAATAAGCTAAAGGTAGCATTAATGGTTTTAAACAGCACCACAAAAATAAAAGAGAGCTGCAATACAATTGGCCCGAGCAAGATAAAAATCGAAAAGGTCATTTCACTGATCGCACTGCCACCACGCTGTAAATCCGTGATGAAAGATGCCACTTCAATCTCATCTTGCTGAGATTTTGGTAATGTTAAAAAATTTTCAACTCCCTTGGCCATTAAGGAGGTTTCAAAATTCACCGACATCACCATGCTGTACAGATTTTTACCCCAACTGAGTAATTGAGACATAAGCCATGCCATGGCATAAGCAATGATCAACAAATACAGCAGTTTAATTTCAAATAGAGAACGAATCTGCAAGCTTCGATTTTGCTCAACCTGATCAATCAGTAATTTCATTAAATAAGGAAATAGCGTTTCAAAGAAAGCCACCAGCAAGACCAATACGAACATGCCGATAAAATCCCACTTTAAGCGCGGGTGCTGCTGTACACTGATTTTGCAGGCAAAAATATAATTTGCAATCGGTTCGAAATTACGAAGAAATTTCATCATGCTATTATTTTAATTTAATCGTTATTGAGTAGACCTTCAGTCACGATCTGAATATTGTTTATTAGATACATCCAGATATAAGCAAACTGAATGAATGCAGAAAAAAGAGTCTGAATACACTCTTTTCTCTGCGAGTGCGATGAACAATTAAAGATACATCGCCTTATTGTCATTTAACGCAATCAAACCACGAATTGCACGGTAGACAATCCAGATCCACGAAAGACCAATCACCGCCACACAGAAGGTACTCGCAGACAACGCCACGCCAGCAAATAAATTGTCGTTATTGCCTGTGAAAAATAAAAAGAAAAATGGCACAAAGGCAATAATATTCCAGAACAGATACCACCAAAAGGTACGGATCTGCCATGTAAAGTGCGAGGCAAGCCAAGTGCCTTCTACATCCTGGCGCTTCACGTAATTGATAATGAGCGCGATAATGGCCAATAAGCCGGCACTAAAAATTGCAGCAATATATAAAATATAAAGAACCAGTGTGAGGGTTTTATTAGATTGAAGTTGTTCAGCAGGAAGATTCATACGTCACCTTTTCGTTTTTCTATTTAAGGCCTCTCTAATGGATCAAAATATTCAGCGGAGAGACCAACCACAGTAATAAAATTATATTTAACCCTATGGTACAAAAATAAATCTTACGAAAAGGTTGTTTTTGTGTTTTATGTCGCAATTTTTGTTGTGCCAGCCACGCAGCCGGCCAGCCACCCAAAAAAGCCACCACATGCAAGGTACTTTCCGCAATTCGCCGAGTACCGTTTTGCGCGGCTTCTTTGTCTTGTGCATATAACCAGTAGCTCAACACATTCATGAGCGTAATAAAAATAAAGCTAAAGGGTGGCAGCAGCTTGCTAAAACTCAAAACGGCCACCACCACAATATACAGCACAGTAGCCAGTTGCATAGGCACTAGCGCAGGACGCGCCGCAGGCACCACCGAAGGCGCCTTTGAACGACTTGGCGCGCGGCTATTTCTGGCTTTGACGTAAACCACCTGCTTGGCCCGAAAACGCCCCTGCTCATCTAAAATCACCACATAATCCAGTGCACAGCCCACCAAAGGACGCGGCCCTTTGCGGGCAAAGTCGCTGATATGTAAAAACACACGTTCTTTGTTCATATCGTCGGGTTGAATAAAGCCATAGCCTTTTTCATCAAACCATTCGACTAACCGTCCCTGATCACGCATGGCAATGTCTTCCTTAGGCAGCAACAACCTGTAAACGATTGATTAACATCTGACGCATTTCAAGCGGATTTTTTTGCATGATGTCGTCTCCCGTACGCCCTTCTTCAAGATTACGCTGAGCCACTTGCAAACGCATTAACCAAAAACGACAGGCTGCCATAGCCAGATAAACACCCAGACAGGCCTGTTCATCTTCAGTTAAAACACGTACGCGCTGATAAGCTTCAACAAACGCATCGGCATGGGCCTGATCAAGCTCTGGCAATGGATAGCGTGTACAAAAATCATTGATGGTAATGGCGATATCAAACAAGAAATCATCTTGATTGAGTTCGGAAAAATCTAAGATACCTTCCAGCACATCACCCACAAACAAGGTGTTGTCTCTAAACATATCCGAATGAATCCAGCCGCGAGGTAAATCGGGATGCTGGGTACGGGTCTGGTTAAATAGCGCGTAAACATAATCCAGCAATTCAGCATCTTCCGATGACATTTTTGGCTTGAGTTGCTGGCCCACAGCAGTCCAGTAGGCATGATTACGGCGCACACCGCGCTCGAAGGTTTTGTGTTGCAACGCCAGATGCAACTCGGCCTGCGCTTTGGCGATGGCTTCAATCTGGGCTTGTGTAGCCGGAATCGGGTGCTCGCCTGCAATACGCGGCGCAATCTGTGCCGGTTTGTTGGCAATGCTATGAATATATTTGCCCGCATAGCTTAAAGGCACCGCCACAGGTACGTGATGCTGGCCCAAATGTTCAAGCACAGGGGGCAATTCGCTGGCACCTTGTTCGTCAAGTTGTTCAAACACAGTCAGCACATACTGTTTGTGCGCGCTGTCGACTATAAAGTAATTGGTGTTTTCAATACCTCCCTGAATTGGAATCAAGTCAATCACCTCTAATCCGTAAGGCGATGCGAATGCTTGAACGTCCTGTAAACTCAACGGGGTATAAACCGACATAGAAAACCTGCGTGAAACAAATATAAGTTTGATAGAATAGCCACACAGTTTACCAAGATTCTTGATGATCTCGGAAAATTTATTTATTTAGACTCATACTGTTGGATGTCACAATGCTTGCAAAACGTATTATTCCCTGCCTTGATGTCGACAATGGCCGTGTCGTAAAGGGCGTACAATTTTTAGATATCCGTGATGCAGGTGACCCTGTGGAAGTCGCACGCCGCTACAACGAACAAGGTGCAGACGAAATCACTTTTCTGGATATTACAGCAACGCATCATGGACGTGACACCACCTATCGTACAGTCGAACGCATGGCAGAAAGCGTTTTTGTTCCGCTCACCGTAGGCGGTGGCGTACGTAAAGTTGAAGACATCCGTTTATTGCTCAATGCCGGTGCAGACAAGGTCAGCATTAACTCGGCTGCGGTGTTTAATCCGGAGTTTGTACAAGAAGCCTCACAACGCTTTGGCGCGCAGTGCATTGTGGTGGCCATCGATGCCAAAAAAACCGGCGAAAACAAATGGGAAATCTTTACTCACGGCGGACGCAAACCCACCGGTATCGATGCGCTGGAATGGTCAGTCAAAATGGCCGAATACGGTGCCGGCGAATTGCTGGTGACCAGTATGGATGCCGATGGCACCAAAGCCGGTTATGACATCGCCCTGATGCGCGAAATTAACAACCGCGTTTCAATTCCGACCATTGCCTCTGGTGGTGTAGGGAATTTGCAGCATTTGGCCGATGGTATTTTACAAGGCGGTGCCGATGCCGTGCTTGCAGCCAGTATTTTCCATTTTGGTCAGCACACCATTCCAGAAGCCAAACAGTTTTTGGCAGCACAAGGCATTGAAATGCGTCTTTAATTGGCAGCACATCATCAGGCCACCTTGCGTGGCCTGTTTTGTTGATGGGCGCAATCGGTAGCAGTCGGCGCAGTGGGTGTCCACTTTACAGGGCGTAAGCGTTCAACCGCATGGGTGAATCGCTGTGAAACAGCCCGAGGCAACCAAATACCCAGCGGATTGGCCTCTTTTAAATCGGGTGAAGACACTACACGTGTTCCAAGCAGATAGTCAAACCACGGTTTGGTTACGCACCAGTTGGCATCCTGATTGGCATTCATATGATGATCGACATGCCATGGAATACGGCGCTTGGCCCAATCGGGCTGTAAATGCGCTTTTCGATGCACATAAAAATAATTGATTGCACTGTAGGCCGCCGCAATGGCCATGCCTTTGGAAAGCGGTGCAAATATGGCCATAGAGGTCGCTGCGACCACGCCAAGTGACAGCAGTTCATTACGTGTACGCCAGCTGGCTAGCCCCTCGACATAACAGTCATCATGAAAATACTGTGTTTTTACTTCACGATGATGTGCCCAGTGTGACGCCATACTTCGAGGAACCGGGCTATAGCGCGGCTGTCCTGTACGGTGTACGCCATGCAGAATATATTTATGCGCCACCCATTCAAAGCCGTTGGCCACAATTAACCCGGCAATAAATCCTTTAATCATAGTGTTCTCCTCAATCCTGACTTGAATATATGAATTTTTCTGTGCTATGTATTGACGAAAAACCACGCAATATTGACAAAACACGACAACATGGAAAGTCGCTATGCTCACAGTGAAAAATTATGCAGGCTCGGTTTATGGCGGACTTGGGCAACTCCTGATGTGCTATTGCGAGGCCGAACAGCTGCCAGTACCCGACCGTTTACAGGCGATTCAACGGCTTGAGCGCTTTGACTATGTACTGTGGCGTGAGCTATTAGATGAGTTGTATCAGTTGCGCCCTATAGCGGGGCTGGGCTTAAAAATTGCGAGCCACGTACAACCTAAACATTTGGGCATTTTGGCTTATATTGCGCTGTCGTGTGAAAGTTTGGGCGATGCACTTAAGCGCTATCAAGATTTTTATCGACTGGTTTACGATGGTAGCCCGCTGAAGGTCGAGCAGCACGGCGCTTATTTTTCTATTCGCTGGGAAGAGCCCGAACCCCACCCGACCCAGCTTACCGATGAAATTGCCATGGCACTGATGCTGCAATTTTTACAGCAATTTATGTGCAAAACCCGTATCGAGCTGCATGAAGTGCATTTTATCAATCCACTTCCGAAAGATGCGCCAGTCTATAACCGTTATTTTCAGTGTCCGGTACGGTTTTCACAGCCGAAAACCCAGCTTTTGATCCCGCTCAGTGAAGCCAGCAAGGTCGTGGGCAATGCCGATCACACCTTACAGCAATTGCTGATGCAGCAAGCACACGCCCTGCTCGATCGCTTGCCACACTCGACCCAACTCGACCAGCGCTTGCAGCAAATGATTTTAAAAGGCTTACAGCAAAACCAGTACCAGATTGAAGTCATTGCACAGCAGTTGGGTATTTCGGTACGCCAGTTACAGCGCCATTTGCAGCAGCAACACAGTAGCTATCAGCAGCGGGTACAGCAAGTGCGCTACATGCTGGCCACCGAATACCTGAGCGACCCGCACCTCAGCCTGCAAGACATCGCCCTGTTACTGTGTTATTCAGAACAAAGTGCTTTTCAACGGGCCTTTAAACACTGGTCGGGGCAAACACCGCAGCAGTGGCGACAGCAATCGCGCCGTTAGGCAAATGGATTATCGATTTCGTCGGGATCGGGGCGCTCTAAACGCTCGGGCAAAGGTGATGCCTCAAGCTCGGTCACCACAGCATTGATGACACTTTGTAAGGCTTTGGCAAATGCTAGGCCTTGCTGATCTTTGGTCAGTTGTAGATTGCCATAAACGTTCACGCAGTCGGTCTGGTTTTCGATGGTAAGATCGTCAATTGCCATGGACTCGGTGCCATTGACATAAGGTGTAAACATGCTCGGCCTTTTCTTATGATTGTATGAGTGTTTTAGCTTGCAGCGATTTGCGCGTGATTGCAACGGGCAAATCGCTGTATGCTGTTAGCGTAAAATCTGCAAGAAATAGTGCAGTAAGGCATCGACCAGTTGCTTGATTAAAGCCTGCTTGGTGTCGTCGTCGATTCCGCCCGAAGACGACGGTGGCGTCGATCCGCTGCTTTGCTGGGTAAACTGCTTGCTTGTGGCTGCAATGGTGTCAGAAGATGCCTCTTCGGCACATTGGCTCTCGCCATCCCAGTGTGCATAGGCCAGTGGCTGGTTTGGCTTAACCTGCGCAGCGGTTTTAGGTAGCTGATAGACATTGCGTTTTTGCTCTTCGGTCAGCTGCGGAAATAGGTTGATTCCGAGTTTTTCCTCTAAATAACACACACTGACCACATTGACCTGCAACGAGTTGTTGTTGGGTGCATAGTACGCGCCAATGGCACCTGTTTTCGGGATATACACCGCCTTATACACCGCAGTCGGGACAATCACGCCACGGCCAATGGTTTTTAGGCGCTGCCCTTCAAATAATGGCCCGGTGACCACGTAGACATCTTGCTTTTGCTTGACCACAATCGCACGAGTAGCCTCTTCAAGCTCACGCCAGATATGCTGATTGTTTTTGGGTGCCTGTGGCACCATGTTTGCCAGTGAGAAACTGTCATGCTGGGCTTTTAAATCGCCCATGTCACCGTTGGGTGCCATATGCCCGCGGTCGTAGCCCGAGCCACGATAATCGCTCAATAATGCGCGATGTGCTGCATTGCCTACACGGGTTTCTTCATGAAAACTGTCTTCACGCTTGAGCTTCACACTCAGGCGCGCTGGATTGAGATATTCGGCCGACCACAATGGTGTTTTGGAAACCCCGGAATACATCACATTAAAGCCGTTAAAGCACAGCGCATAACTATTGTTTTGCAGGCTCTGCTTCATCAGCACAGGTGGAACGTCACGGTAAAACTGATTTAAACAGCCCGTGTTATGTTTGAGCGGTGATATCCACTGGCTGATTTTGCCTTCGCCAAAAGCGACCGCAAAACTGCCCACGGCCACTACGCCCAACAGGAGTTTTCCCATGTACTGATTCTTTTTTCGTGCCACGCGCGATTCGATATCTAAAACCAAAACAAAAGCTTAACAAGCCCGGATTTGCCTGTACATCAAGGTATACCCCAATCGATCAAAGCATCAACACAAATTGGTCAATAAATCATCTATACGCGTAACAATTTGTCGTTTTAATTTTATTGTTCGCTTTCAAAGTGCTTGTGTTTCGTATCTTTGATTGAAACAGCCGTCACGATTATGACAAGGTAGACCCCTGTAAACGATAAGATGAAAAATAGGTATTACATATGAAAGCCCAGTTATTGTGTTCAGTCGCGTTGATTACAGGTACGCTTAGCATGACCGCATTTGCCGAAGCGCCTGTACAAGCAGGCGAAACGCTTGAAAGCTTATCGCAAGTGAAAGTATCGACCACAGTGAATGGTCAGCCAGGCTCAATTGCAGATTTGGTCAACAGCGGTAAAGTGCAAGTGATTGCAGGTGCTCAGCCTAGCGCACCAGCGATGCAACCAGCGCCCGCTCCTGAAATGGCGGGTGGTGCCGAAGCGCCTATGCAGGCGCCAGCAAACGCAGCGATGCCAGCACCCGAAGCCGCAGCGATGCCGGCACCTGAAGCAACTGCACAACCATCTGGTGCAGCAGCGCCACAGGCTCCACATGCCAATGCCATGCCTGAGCAGCCTGCGCCAATGCAAGCTGAATAAGCCAACCGGCATAAAAAAACCAAGGCAGTTGCCTTGGTTTTTTTATGTTCAGATTTCGATCTGACTGCCCATTTCGACCACACGGTTAGGCGGGATCTGATAAAAATCACTCACCGGACTGGTATTACGTTGCATCGAAATAAACAACTTTTCACGCCAAGGCGACATGCCGTCTCCTACGGTATGAATAAGACGATCACGAGAAATAAAGAAGCTGATTTGCATCATGTCAAATTCGAGACCCAATGCCTCATAAGCCTGCTGTAACGCTTGCGGAATGTTGGGCTGATCTTTAAAGCCGTAATTCATCGAAATACGATAAAAATGATCGTCCATTTTTTCAATCTCGATCCGATCGGCATCGCTTACATACGGAATATCCTTGGTAAACACTGTCACCATGATATTGCGGTTGTGCAATACCTTGTTGTGCTTGATGTTGTGCAACATGGCATGCGGCACAATATTCTGATTCCCCGTCAGAAAAATTGCATCGCCCGGTACAAAATGAGTTTCCGAGCTTAAACCGATACTTTTAATAAATAGCCCAATCGGTAAGGCATCGGTTTCCAAACGATGATGCACAATTTCACGGCCACGTTTCCATGTCATCAAGATGGTAAACACCACCACCCCAATCACAAACGGCACCCATCCACCCGATAGAATCTTAAGCGAGGTCGACGCCACAAAAATTGCATCGAGGGTAAAAAACGGAATTGCAAACAGCGCCACTTTCCACCACGGCCACCCCCAGGCACCATGTGCAAGTACCGCAATCAAAATGGTGACACAGAGCATGGTCATGGTGACTGCTACCCCGTATGCACTGGCCAAATTACTGCTTTTTTCAAACAGGATAATCAGGATAAATACCGAGATATACAGCACCCAGTTGATAAACGGCACATAGATCTGGCCTTGCTCGACATCGGAGGTATGAATCACGGTTAAACGCGGTAAATAGCGCAGCTGAATGGCCTGATTAACCATAGAAAATACACCGGTAATCACCGCTTGCGAGGCAATGACGGCGGCCGCAGTGGCCAGCCCGATCATGGGAAAAAGCGCCCACTCGGGTACCAGTAAATAAAATGGATTCGATACCGCTTGCGGATCGCGCAATAACAGCGCGCCCTGACCGGCATAGTTCAGCATCAGGCTTGGACACACCACAATAAACCACGCCAGACGAATTGGCATACGCCCGAAATGGCCCATATCGGCATATAAGGCTTCGCCGCCTGTCATGGTGAGTACCACAGAACCCATGGCCACAAAAGCCACAAACGGCTGATGTATGGCAAACTCAAACGCCCAGATTGGATTGATAAACCATAAAATATGTGGAGTTTGAATAATACTCCATAGCCCAAGTGCGCCAATGGAAATAAACCAGAGCATGGTGATCGGGCCAAAAAACTTGCCCATGGTGGCCGTACCATGGCGCTGAATTACAAACAGTGCCGTAAGAATACCCAGCCCAATTGGCATAAGCCATTGATCAAACGCAGGCGTGGCAATACTTAAACCCTCGATGGCCGAGAGCACCGAAATGGCAGGCGTAATAATACCATCGCCAAAAAATAGCGAGGCACCAATAAAGCCCAGCGCAATCAGGTAGATTTTTTTGTTGGGATCGAGCTGTTTGATACGCAGCAACAACGCCAGTAGCGACATAATGCCGCCTTCGCCGTTGTTGTCGGCACGCATGACGATGCTGACGTATTTGAAACTGATGGAGAGCGTAATGCACCAAAAGATTAAAGATAGGATGCCAAAGACCGTCGCTTCAGAGATATTCACATGCGCACTGGTGAACGTCTGAGCAAAGGCATACAAGGGACTGGTCCCGATATCCCCAAACACTACCCCTAAGGCGGCTAAAGTCATCGCTGGAAGCGCGACTTTTTTTGCAGAACTTTGCATATAATATCTTCGATTTGGAACAGTATTTTTTCGCAATATTATCACTAAGTTCTAAGTTTTTCTCTAAATCAATTGTTTCATACTTGGCAGAATACAAAATATTCGCTATTATCGCTCGCCTTGGTGAGGTGTCCGAGTGGCTGAAGGAGCACGCCTGGAAAGTGTGTATACGTTTACGCGTATCGAGGGTTCGAATCCCTCTCTCACCGCCAAAATATACGAAGTAGCCACCGTAATGAAAAAGCTTAATCTTGAAGAGGTTGGGCTTTTTTTGTCTTTGATACACTGCAGCACAAAACGGTAGCATACTAACAATTAAGGTCATTACTATGGCTAGAGAATTAAATAAACTAGATGTGAAAACGGTTAAAAACCTAACTGCCGATCCAGAGCAAGATAAAAATATTCTGATGGTGGCAGCCCATACTATCAGAACATTACCATGAATAAAAAACCAAATACTCGCAGATGAATAATTGGCTAGTATGATATTGATTAATCTTTAAAAGGTTTCACTACTATTTTACTGTAATCGTAGAATCAGACAGTTTAGTTTGAAATATATACTTTAGGACGTTCATCTAAAATAACATCGAAAATCGAATCATCAGTCACAATTAGTAAATGTTCAAACTCCATATCTTGATATAACTCACCCGCATCAGCATAGAAATCATTCAAGAAATATGAATGATTTGATATCCAGAATGAGGTTACACCAAGAGTAGGTAACATTGCTAATGTTCTTTGTCTATAACTTTCATCCCCCACTCTATAAGAAGCAGGTTGAATTTCAAATTCAACTGTAACTTCCATAGCTTTCTCATGAAGAGTATTTCTACTCTGATGAGGAGCTTTAAAAAATAGCTTTAAGGATCCTGCATGAGTACTCGTCATTCCTGTATATATTAAAAAAGGCAAATGCTTATCTAACGGATACCATTCTCTATACAACTCTTTCATTATTTATACCTAATTTTATCATCAGAATGCTTACCTCTGTCATGGTAGTCATGTCGATTTTTCAACATAAAAACTACACATTCTTAAGTTCATAATAACTAAAACTAATACTTCACCTAAGACATAGAATCAAAAAAATCCTGACATTTTCTTTGACATTTTTTTCATTAAAAATTGACTAAACACATGAAATATAATATTAATGTTTTGACATTTTCTTTGACATTTTTTCATTAAAATATGCCAGAACAAAGCAAAACGTGGCTCGATGACACTACACTAAGGGTAATGACCTATAAATCAGGTTCATTCACTTTCCAGCTAGGCTTTGATTTTAATCAGATCCAAGCCATGCTCGACCGTGTCAATGACTCACAGAATCGCTTTAACAAAACCCCTAGTCTTCCCCTAATTATTGACCAGGTACAAGACAAAGTATTAGCAAGTAGTATTTATAGTACAAACACCATTGAGGGCGGACAATTTACAGAACAAGAAACTGCCGAAATTTTAAAGCTAGACCCTAAAACTATTCAGAAAACAGAAGAAAAACGCTTAACTAATTTAAAAGAGGCGATCGAATGGGTAAAACAATTTAGCTCAAAACATCTTTCTCCATCACATGGTCAAGAATTTAACCTATCAACCATGTTTCAATTACATACACTTGTTTCTCAGCATCTAGCTGATCAGCACAATCCCGCAGGACAACTAAGAAACAATAAACCTACTCAGAAAACAGTTGTAGGGAATGATACACACGGCGGAACTTACCGTCCTCCTAAATGTATTGAAGATATTGAATATCTCATTCAAGCATGGGTTGAATGGCTCAATAGCCCCTATATTATTAATCAGCCAGTGATTATTAGAGCATGTTTAGCACATTATTATTTTGAGCTGATTCATCCATTTTGGGATGGTAACGGGCGTACCGGGCGATTGATTGAAATGTTCATTCTGGAACAATCAGGCTATAGATTCAGTTCATCTGCTGTATGGAAATATTATCAAACCAATATCCACGAGTACTTCGCCCTATTCAATGAGTGCAGAAAAAAAGCCGATAAAAAAGAGACCTATCCAAATCAAAGTTTTATCAATTTTTCCCTTCAAGGCATGTTTGAAACAATTGAATACTTACATGACCAAAGCAACAGCTTAATTCATTTCTTGCTTTACCAAACCGCTCTGAATGATGCCAAATTTCATAAACGAATTTCAGATCGTCAATTTAATCTCATTCATAATTTAATGAGAATGACAGGCGAGGATATCCAAAACTCATCAAAAGCCGATTTATACCGTATCCCTCAAGTTCAAGCACTATACAATGGAAAAGTAGAACGAACTTTCTACAGAGACATAGACAAACTTATTGAACTTAAATTTCTACATGAACAAGATGGATTGATTCTAATAGGCCAGTAATCGAGTTACATATACACGTATTGAGAAAAAAGGAATCAAATACTCGATACGTGTAATTTACAATTAACTTTTTTCACTTGTTGGTATTTTTGTTGGTACTTTTTAATATTTAAATTTTTATATTTATTAAAAACAATAAATTAATTAATAGTTGTGGCTTCCTCTCTCGCCAAAATATACGAAGTAGCCACCGTAATGAAAAAGCTTGATCTTGAAGAGATTGGGCTTTTTTTATAACGATATAAAAACAAGATTTTCGAATTACGATCTAAATTTTGGCTGAATATTATTTTCTTTGATAATCTTTACTATTGAATATAAGACTGAACGTTTAACTTGAGCATTGTTATAACTTCCTTGATGATCAAAGCCTGCCATTTTGAATACCTGTTTAACGCCAGACTGTTTTAGTGGAGCAGAACCAGACTGATGCGGTACGGTACCATCCCCAGCTGCGTCTTGATTGGAGATTGAAAAAATACCCAGATTACCACTTACTAACGAGATATAGCGGATACCATTATTCTCAAGTGCTAAGTCACGATTGTTCACATCTGTACCTTTGCCCTCTTTAATTTTGACCATTTGTTCTTGAACAATTTTTTGACGATATGTACCTATTTGTTTTGCTGTCGCTCTTGGTAACCTTTTCATTTGTTCAGCAGTTAATCCCCGTAATGGTTGATCTAATGTCCATGTAAGTGTTCCAAAACTTAAATGTTTAGAGTCATGTCCATAATTTACATAAGTGCAAGGATGATATTTATTGGTAATCTTAGAATGAAATTTTTTAACAAAATCAATTTTTATACTATAGGTCGTTTTCGCTGAAATTTTTGGATTTAACTTTTTTGCAGGATCAATCAACTCTTCTTTAACCATTTCCCACCAGACGCCATCGGCCTTATAAATCTCTTCATAAGGGTCACTTTTCGGAAGAGGAACAACATTGGTGTGCAGGTTTTTGCCATTCATTAATCCTGAACCATTTAAGAATAACCATGGCTTTCCACTGTTATAAGCTTTGGTTGGTAATAGTTCTAGACCACCTGGTGCATTTGCAAGTACTGCTGTCACATGCTCTGTATTTTTACCAATCACATTAGCAGCAACTGCACTTACCAGACCACCTTCGGAAGAACCAGCAACGAGTCGACGATAGGCTGCTGCCGCTCCTTCTGCGGGCATAACGCCATGAACCACACCAGCAACATCTTCACCACATAATTGAACTACTCTACGCGTCAAAAGCCCTCCCATCGAGTGAGTTACGATAATGAATTTATGAAACCTAGTACCATACTCTTGCTTTATTTTATCTAATTTTTGAGCAACAAGCGCTGCACCATTTTCACTCGACTGTAACCAGTTATAACCCATGGCATACACAGGAAAATGGAATTTCTTAAGATGTTCTATCTCTTGTTGATTAATCGGTACAAGTGATTCTTGAGGGGACCATTTTGAGGATTCTGTTTTATTCATTAGACTTTTCCACTCATAAACTAACTCTTGCTGTTTCATTTGTTGAACAGCAGCATATCCTCCTCCCAAGCCAGTTGTATAAATCGGCTTTTCATTTAAATCGACGTTATTTAATACCAATTGCAAATAAGTTAGAATTCCACCATAACTGTCCCAATGTACAGTTCCCCAATAACGTTCCCGCAGTGTTTTTTCAGTCAGCTTTAGTCGTCGATCAACTGCTATATGTCCACTCGTATCCACTTTCGTGTTTAATGGATCTAACTCAGCTTGCAGCACAGCGGGACTTTTTTGCATTTGCGAATAAATAGTTCCTACTATGCCACCGCCATTACCCAACTTCCATACAGGCTTATTTAAAGCTGTATTAAAAATATTTGATCCCATAATTCCAGGTACAAAGATAATCGGAATCGTATCCTGTAAAGGCACCTCTACATAAGTTCCAGTTTTATTGGTAGTGGGACTAGTGGCTGAACCTGATTGAGCAATAGACTTATTTGCCATCTTATTGTTCCTTTTTATTATTGGGCGCAATTTGGATGCTGTTTAAAATAAAATCGTGTAACTGAAAGACTTTCTTTTGACTAATCGTAGACTCTAGTGGTTCATCATCATGAACTAGTTCAGCACTTTCCAAGCTATAATGAATAAAAGGATCATTATTATTTTCTAAAGAACCCATATACTGCCAAGCCGCCGATTCAAAACCTCGCTCAACAAAACCTCTACGATGAGCATGGCCGAATATCTCTTCACCAGCTAAACCGTGAATTTCTTTCTTTTGCTCTCTTAAATTTGTTGTACTCATCATTGCTTTAAAAATGAGCGGTGCATTCGCCTCATTTTCCTTTACCATCTCAATTAATGGACGATCTGATTCAAGTCTTACTCGATGTTCGATATCTACTCTAACTCTTGAATAACTAGGGAATTTGAAATGTAAATATCCTCCCCCAAATGCAATGTTTTTGCTCATATCGTCTACAATAATAAAATCCTTCCAACATAACCCCGCTTGATCTTCGCCTTTGGCTGATTTTATTTTTATGTTTCTTAATATTTGTTTCATATCTTCAATGGCTTCATCTAATAAATTATTATCTGATCCACTTTTTAGTACAACTAATCTTCTCGGACCCAAATAAAGGTACCCATAAATTTCATATCCTTCAACTGTATACTCTGTTGGTCTATAGACAATAATATGACTAACAGAACGATTAAGCTGATTTACTGGACCTAGTATTTCTTGTTTTAGTAAAACGCCTTCTTTTTCATGCGGCTCATGCTTTAAATACTGGATCTTGTCATTAATCAGTTTTTGATATGCTTCGTATGTTTTTACACTTTCATCTACTTCTATATTACTGCCGTTGTAGTTGAAGTTACTGTATTCAACTTCTGTTTCTTTCGGAACCGTTAATTCAATTCGGCCGAAACACACTTTTTTAGGATTACGATAATCGATCACTTTAATTCCTTCTTGTTCTTTTTCAACATTTGAACACGCACTAAAAGAAACTACTGTTAATAAACAAAGTGTTAAGCACTTCAATACATTCATTCGTGACTTTCCTTCGTATTTATTCTGGAGAAAAAACTTCTATGTTTAATGCAGTCATTGCATCTTTGGTAAAAACTGTAGTTTTTCCATCTTCACCAGATACCCCTTCAAAAACTTGACCATCTTCTGCCGTAATCCGATATTTCAGGTTCTTTGCAGGCTCGCCATCTGGATAATGCAAAATAAAATGCTCGTCGTATTGCGATTTTAATTCTGGCATTGCGGGTAGTTCGCTAGAAAGAGAAGCCCCACTTTTGGCTTGAATTTGGCCCGCTTTGAGTTCCATCAAGCCTGGGCAAGCAATTTCTATATTGCCATTTTGAATTTTGATATAGCCACCACCAGCGGTAATCAAGATTCCTTTGCCACTTTCGATTCGAACAAAATCATTAAGTGAGTAAACATGCATTAGTTGTTTAGAAGATAAAGTCATTTTTCCCTTTTGAGCGGCGACCTCTATATCTCCCTCACCCGATTTAATTTTGATTCCGGCATGTTTGGCAAATAAACTAATTTTATCGAGTGCCTTTGCAATCCAGCTTTTACCCGTAAAAAATTGCAGATTTTTTGGTGTACTCAACTCGATATTATCTTTTGATGTCAGTTGCAGACTCTCTTTACTATCTAAAATCAGTGCAGATTCACTATGTAATGCAACAAGTGCATCGTTATTGTCTGCCCATGATTCAAATTTTTCTTTTAATGACTTTTGCGCTTCTAAATCAGGCTCATCAACTTCGTGAGCTTGAGTAAGTTCTTTAAAGTATTGGTTACTTTGAGTGTGAAAATGAAGATTTTCTTCGATACTGGATCTTGTGAGCTGCTCACCTTGTGCCTGCTCAGATGCTTCCGATGTGAGAAGTATTCCTTTGGAAGCACGGATAGCGCCCCAATCATCTGTTCTTAACTCGAACCCTTCTCCACGCCCTTCACTCTCAGCCTTGTCTTTAGGGTGGCTTAAATGACCTAAATTGAGCTGTGTACTCCCATGGCTACTATGTAACTGCGCACTGATTTGTCCTGTTGTGTCGTCGAAGCGAAGTTGGTTGTAACCTTCCCCAGCGACTTCTTTTGAGCGAATACCACTTAATTTTTTAGTCTCTGGAAGTTGCCCTTTAATATCAAACTTAGTTGGTGAACGATGAGCTTCATGAATTCGCCCCGTTACGAATGGCCGATCAATATTTCCATCAAAAAAGTCGATTACGACTATTTCACCTACACGCGGTAAGAAGCGAGCCCCGTAACCTTCGCCAGCCCATGGAGTAAGTACATCCACCCATGCCGAATCTGTGTCACTTTCATTTGAACCCGCACCACCATCATGTTCGTGATCTTCAGTACGTGTAAATAAAAAACGGACTTTGATACGCCCCCACTCGTCGACATGAATTTCTTCAGCTTCACTGCCGACTACTCTGGCACGCTGGACATGAGCGATTGCCCGATGTTGTAAAGGATCATACTCAGGCACAATGTCGATATTACGTCGAATCAGCGTAAGCTTATTGGCTTGTCTTTCTTGAAAACTATCTTGATAAATTGACCAATGATTTAAGCTCAGCAGTTGTTGTATTTGATCTTGTATATCCTTAGGTAAATTATTCTGATTGTAAAAATGTTTACTCACAATCAAAAACTCTTTATCACTTTCATCATGATTTTTATCTAACTCGGGATGATCCACTAACCTGAACCAATATCCAACCTGAGCATCACGGACGCTACTATAAGCAGTAAATGACTTTGCCTGTAATGCCTGATACAGATGAAGCTGTTTATTGAGTTTTTCAAGCTGGCGACTACCCGACGCAGTGGCTTGATCTTCACCGTTTAAATCGGTCATCCATGCTGGGGAAATGTTCCATGCCTGTTCAAGACTAAGGCTCTCATTGCCATGTTGCTGGCTGTGTTGATGATTACTTAAGACTGAACCGCTGGCATCTTCTTGAGATAAAGCATCTGCTTGCCAGCGCTGTACGTAAATAGCAGTTGATTGTAATTGGCGTTGTGCAATGAGGCTGGTAATACTGTCTTGTTGTTCTGTGGCATGACTACGGTGATAACGAATAGAACTAGGCTCTAAGCAACTATATTCAGTATTCTGATCGACTAGGCGAAGGTACTGCGGTTCGATCGCTTGAGTTTGACTCATTACCAGATAATTAGATTCATCGATGAGCCAATTAATTGCTTCTTCACGCATTAAACGTGTTAAATACGTATAGTCACTTTCATTTGACTGCATCGAAAAAGGTCGAATATCGTACTGTTTATTGGTAAGATGGCTGGTGTCTAATTTAAGGGTTGCGGCAAAGAGTGGGCTTTTGCTTTGCCACTCTTTAAAAACAATTTCAATAATCTCGACTACACTCTTGTTCATAAATACACGGCTGTTACGCCGTTTATGCCATAAGCTCGTCGCATCTTGTAGCCGTAGCCGATACAGTGTTAATGCACCATCACTTTGCCCTTGGCTTGCTTCGGTAATAATGCCCGTTGTTCTAAAAAATTTTCCGGTATCTGTAACTTGATCGATTGCAGCCTGACATCCGATAAATTGTTTTAAAGAAAGATATGGATTTGTTGAAATACAAATAAGCTCGACAGACAGCCCATCGTTAATGGCGTGATAGCCATCGATACGCTGTAACATGATGTGATGGTTTAATTCTTGATTTGAAAACTGAATACTGATTGCACGTTTTTGCTGATTGAAACCCAACTTATCAAGAATGCCAAAAATACTATTTAACATTATTGTGTTTGCCTTATTATTGATCAATTCAGATTACCAGAACCACCTGTCTATCTCAATTTTGTATATTTTATCTTTTTGTTTCGGGTTAATTAATTTTTTAAATTGATAGCTAACAATTTAATTTTTATAAAAATTATTTATTCCGCTTTTAATAAACTCATCAATATATTTATTTTTGATTAGCTAGATGTTTTTTTAGAATTTTATGAGGACAATTATTATTTCACAATATACTTTAGCTAAATCTTTATAAATATCGAAGTCACGAAGATTATCTTTGATTTTTATAATAAAAATATCCCTTTATAAATTCATTAATTTCAAGATTTAATTTTGTAGACTTCAACAACTATCTTTTCCATCTTCCACAGGTTTTATTATTTTCTGATTATCGTTTTCTATTACACAAATTCTTGCTCTATATGTATGATTGATAGTACCAAGAGTAATGACATACGGCTGATTTTTTTCAAACTTGCTTAATGGAACTAAGACACAACTTTTTTCTGCAATTGGCAAATCGACATTATCAAAAGATTTTTCATAAACAGCTTTATAATCTTGATTAAAGTTAATTTTAGCCAATTCAACTAAAAAGCTGACATTATTGTCATTTTTCGATTCATTTGTATAGATACATAAGTTTGTATCTTTGATCTCAGTACTTAATTCTTCTGATTGCTTATTGCATGCAATCAGAGTAGGCATAAATAAAAGATAAATGAAGATCTTATTCATTTTCTGACCTTTTTCGTAAGTTGTTGCTGTAACTATTTTTTAAATCTTATTAGAAAGTAAGATAATGAATAGTTAATTCGTTTTGACTTTCCCAATGATTTAAACTTTCTAAAACCATCCATCTTACCCACAAAACAACTACAAATTGACTCCCTTTTCCCCACAGATTATCATTCCCCTACTGGCCTACATTGCCAGTCGGTTTTAGCAGACCGTTCATCTAGCGCATCGGAGTTTGCTTTTCTGAGCATTACCCTTATGTGTAAAAACCTTCTCGTCCCCCTTTGCGGTAGAACGGGAGGGGGACGCGTCCGCGCGTGCTGGTTCTAGATGTCCAGTCTGCTAACCCCTTTTCGTTCTACCACCATTATTTAGCAGTAAGTTGGTAGAGCTTCTAATTACATCTAGGAGTAGTCAACATGACTCACATCGTCCGTTTATTTCATTGTTTATCGCACCCGCTCGTTTTGCCTTTGTGCTTATCCAAACGCAGATCACCCATACCCTCATGATCTTTTTTTAAATTTAGATCACGGCATATTTACGTTTAATTTTTAATATTTGGAATGCTTTTCCATAGGTTCGCTTGCCCAAAAAAACTCTAGCGCCAAAAAAATCATTCCATCATAAAAAATAAGGATAACAATAGATGAAAGGCAAAATACTCGATTATTCCGTTCAAACCAATACCGTCATTATTCGTACCGAAGACCAAAAGCATTATTCATTTTTAGGCGCTGTGTGGCGTGAGTGGATTGTCCCCATGCCGGGCATGCATGTGTCTTTTGAATTAAATGCGCAAGGCGAGGTAAGTGAGGTATTTATCGATGTACCCACCGACGAGCCACCTATTGCGCCAACAGACCATTCACCTACAGCTCTGGCCAAGGCCAACGTCTACAATACACGCGCTGCGCAGCATCAAAAAAATTTAGAAAAACAAGCCCGCTACCGCACCTTAGACTGGGTGTTAAAATGCATAAAGCACAGCTTCGATTTTAAAGGCCGTGCCCGCCGCCGCGAGTACTGGTCATTTATGGGGTGCTATACCCTGCTCGGCTTAAGCCTGCTGGTGTGTTGCCATGTATTTAACTTGGCAAATAGCCTGTTTTGGGGCGTTATGCTCACTATGCTCATACCTGCACTTGCGGTGAGTGTGCGCCGCCTGCATGACATTAACCGCACGGGGTGGCTATTACTTATCAATTTGGTGCCCATCGTGGGTATTGTGATGGTGATCTTTTTCTTTACCCTTGAAGAAGGCGATACGCACAGCAATCGCTATGGCCCAGCCTCAAAGTAAAATATGTTTGGTGCAAGGGATTCAGGAAGTGAGCGGGTTGCGTCACTTCCCTTCACTGCGCTTATTTTGGCGCATTTTGGTCGGGTTCGTCTTGGGTTTCTGTATCATTTAAAAACTGTGCCGAATGCTTGGGTGCAATTAAGGGCGCCGTAGGCCGTGGGTGGGTATTGGTGTACTGCATGCCCACACTGGCATACATATCGTCGGCTGCAATTTCGGTTTCATAGCGCTCTTCATCGCGCTCACGAATTTCACGGGTAATCTGCCGAATCTCGCGCTCATCGATGCCCAACTCTTTCAGCACGGCCCCGCCAAACACAATGGCAGACTCAAAAGTCTCGCGTAAAATATAATCGACATTTTGCTTAACCAAATACAGCGAATGCTCACGGTCGTAAGATCGAACCAGCAACTTGGCCAGCGGAAACTCATGCTGCACCAGATCGACAATTTGATTGGTCATCTCTTTCTGATTCACACACACCAAGATCGCTTCGGCATGTGCCGCTCCGGAGGCCTGTAAAATATCCAGCCGCGATCCGTCGCCATAGTAAATTTTAAAACCAAATCTCTCGGCATTTTTGATCATGTCGATATCGGTATCGATAATGGTTACATCCACCCCGCGTGCCAGTAAAAGCTGACTGGTGACCTGCCCAAAGCGCCCGAAACCAATCAAGAGCACACTGCCGCAAAGGTCTTTAGCCACCTCAACCTCATCCAGTGAATGCTGGCTTTTCTCTTGGGTAAAGCGCTTAAGCAAAATGCCGAGTACCGGTGTAAATACCATCGAGAGCACCACAATGGCAGTCAGATTGGCTTTAGTGCTGGCATCAATCACCTCTGCACTGGCCGCCGCGGCAAACAGCACAAAGGCAAACTCACCACCTTGCGCCATTAATACCCCACGATCAAGCGCCTCATGGTGTGAGCTGCGAGTCATGCGTGCCACGATATAAATCATGAGGGTTTTTACCGCCATAAAAGCCAGTACTGCCGTCAAAATAAATGGCCAGTTCTGCCTTACAACGGTCAGGTCGAGCGACATGCCCACACCCAGAAAAAATAGCCCCAGTAAAATTCCCCGAAAGGGTTCGATATCGGCTTCAATCTGGTGTCGAAATGTCGACTCCGACAGCAACACACCCGCCAAAAATGCCCCCATTGCCATAGAAAGCCCACTCACCTGCATCAGTAATGCTGCACCCAGCACCACCAGCAGCGCGGCCGCGGTCATCACTTCGCGGGCTTTAGAGGCAGCCAGCAAACGAAACAGCGGATTGAGCAGCCAATAGCCTGCGGCAATCAGGCCGGCAATGGCAAGTAACCCAATGCCGATACTTTCAAGGCGCGAGCTGGTGGTTTCGATCACGTGCGTAGGCGCCATAAAGGCCACCAAAGCCAGGAGCGGTACAATCAGTAAATCTTCAAACAGCAAAATCGAGACAATTTTTTGCCCTTTGGGCTGGTTCAGATCGCCACGGTCGCCCAGAAGCTGCATCACAATGGCTGTAGAGGTCAGTACAAAGCCTGCCGCCGCAATAAAGGCAATTTGCCATTTCAGGCCAAACAGCATGGCGGTGCCGGTCAGCGCCAGCGCACAGACCACAATTTGTAAAGTGCCCAAACCAAAAATTTGACGGCGCAGCCCCCACAAATGCGAAGGTTGCATTTCAAGCCCGATAATAAACAGGTACATCACAATACCCAGCTCGGCAATGTGTAAAATAGAAGCCGGATCTTGAAAAAACGCCAGCCCAAATGGCCCGATCACCAACCCCGCAATCAGATACCCCAGTACCGAGCCAAGACCAAGCCGTTTAAATATCGGCACCGCAATAACGGCCGCCGCCAGTAACACCACAGGCGCCAACAGACCAATCGAATGCGCTTCCTCGCTCATGTTGTTTTTCTCTTTTTTATGTTTCTTGGTTTGACTATAGGGCGAAATGCATGAATTCAAAAGCACAATTTTTTTCTATGTAGGCCAGTATGTGCTGCAATTGCACACAGTTTATGCAGATAACACCGCGCAATACTTGACCTTTGCTAAGCTTCCTGTAAAATTCAGCCTATTCAAAGATGCCGGCATAGCTCAGTTGGTAGAGCAACTGACTTGTAATCAGTAGGTCCACAGTTCGAATCCGTGTGCCGGCACCATCTTCCCTTCTGTTGTTCTTCTCTTTCTCTATTTTATTTTCTTCGCTTATTGCTTTTCTGCGGCAATTTCGACGTAACGAATCACGCCATCGTCATATAAATATCGACATAGCTTCGCGGTCATCTGTATTTTAAGCAGGTCGAGTGTGTGATCTGGTGTACCCTGCCGCTGTGTAATGTAATCTGCAAATCCGTTTAAAACCGGTGTACTGATATCACGCAGTGATAACAATTTAAAGCCTTGCTGCTCAATGCTTTGCTCAAGGCGCTGCTGGTCGTGTAATTGTCTTAAATCGACATCGGCCGCCCGAAGTAAATAATAATATTTCTGTTTTTGCCACATCGATAATTTATACCACTGCGCTGAAAGCATCAGGGTATGAAAGCCCAGCCGTCCGTGTGTGGCAAGTATGCGTTTGGTCGACGTTAAAAATGCCACCAAAGGGCTGTGATAGGCCGCATCGATACATAAAGCCACATCGAAGGGCTGCGAAAAAACAGCCGGATCGAGCGCCAGAAAAGACCCTTGTAATACCTGATCGACTGCGGCCAGTTGGCTTTGCATCCGCTTTACCTGTGCCGGCTGTAGTTCCACGCCCGTGACATGCTGAACATGATGCACGCTCAGCCAGTGCTGTAAGCTGGCACCCTGACCACAGCCCAGATCGAGCAGGCGGTCATGCGGCTTTAAGCTGACCGCAGCGGCCAGTTGATCGGCCAGTTGTGCACAGGCCGTTGGGTAATCGGCGGTCTCTTTCCAGTACCCTAGATTACTCCATGCCAGTGCGCGCGCATCGCCCAGCGCCGCCGCATTGATGGCATATTTATGCGGTAGGCGGCGTGTCAGGGCGTGCGGTAGCTTCATGGTTTACTCACCTAATAATCAGACTTAATAGCCCAGTTGCGGTGCCACTTCTACTTTAGGTTTAACCCCGACAAATGGCAGCGGTGCACCAAAAATTTCTGCAATATTCATGGCAGAGGTCACTGCCGATTCTAAAATCGGTAAGCCATCACACGACCACGAACCACAGTAAAACACTTTACGCTCTGGATCTTTATGGCGCTGTTGCAGCTCTTGGTTAAGCGCTACAGTTTGCGAATCGACCACGGCACGCGTCAGCTTCACCGACGAAATCACTTTTTTCGGATCGATTGGAGTAACCGGGCGCCACGTTTGAAATACGGGAGATTTACCCACCAAACTTGGCTCGACGGCGTTCATCCATACAGTAAACTGTTGACGGGTAAACTTGCGGTCCATCATGTAACTCAGTACTGACCAGTCCTTACGCTTTGGCGGCATTACGGTGCTATCGGTATGAATCACCAGATCGCCCTGCTCAAAACGGAATTGCTTTAACAGCGCCAAATCGTCTGCAAACTGTGTAGTATTTAAAAACACATCAATTTTATCGGTTGGTGTGGCCACCACCACACGATCAAAAAACTGCTGTTCGCCCTGATCATTTTCGACCAGTACTTTTTCGCCTTGCTGTTCAACTTTCACAATCGCAGAGCCACTACGGATGTCGATACCTTGAATCAAACGGTCGACAAATGCCGGCGTGCCACCTTGCATACGCAGCAAGGCATCACCATCGGTCAACTGACGTAAAAAGGTCAAAAGTGGTTTTGCAGGCCAGTCGCCAATGGTTTTTGGGTTACAGGTACAGATGGTATACAGCACCGGCATCACGGCGCCGTGCCAAAACACTTCTTCGATATCGTTTTGGTTAATAAACTCGGCAAGGGTAATATCTTGATTTTTAGATTTAAAAAACTGGTTAATCGCGGTTTTTAGCTGCAACATGCCTTTGACCAGTCGCCAGCCATACTGCTTGATGCCCTTACGGTTGTTAATGATTGGAAAATTTCCAATGCGGCTACGCGTTGTGGTCAGCCATGTTTCGGTTTTGTCTTCAAACAACCAGCTACACGCCATGTAGGTACGTACCGGAAACATGGTCATACCCAGGTGCGTGGCCAAACTTAAGGTATTTTTCCATAAATACGGATTCATCACACGCAGTGGTGCATCGATGTTTCCACCCTCAAATTCAATACTATGGCTATCCATTCCTCGACCAGGAAGGGCTTCAAATATCGTGATTGCATGTCCTGCATCTTTTAAAATTCTTGCGGTCGCAAGGCCTGCCATGCCGCTACCTATAATTGCGATATCCAAAATGATGTTCCATTCGTGAGAATATTTCTTTTGATTATGACCCACAAAATCTTAAAATGCGGTATTAAAAACTACCAGATTTAAGGGTTTTGTGCGGCGCGCCTCCTGCAATCTTTTGAGGTTTTTCATATACATATTGAAACAATTCATTAATAAAGTATTACAGATATAAAAATGGCACTCAAAACTTTGCTTTATTTAAAAAGCTGATAAAAAAAAGTAAGATAAATTAACCAATTTTTTTGTAACAGCACTTTCATCATCTTAAATTTTGAGCTATTATGCTTCAAAAATGAGAACCACATCACATTAATTAAATGAGGGTTCCAAACAATCAGTGCATGAAAATAATGAAACAACAGCGTACGGCTCTTTATCAAAATTGATAAAGGGCTTTTTCTTTGGCTCTGCTTCAACGTCCTGAATACAGCACGGTGTATGACGAGCATTTGGCGTTGACCAAACTGATCAGGCTGCCCCTGCCTTTGGGTTTTGTCGAACAATAAAAAACCCGTTATGAATGGGCATAACGGGTTTTAAAGGATCAGCTATGAAACCTACTCAGAAACATCGATACACAGGTATTTCATTTCCAAATATTCTTCAATTCCGTGCTGGGAACCTTCACGACCTAAACCGGACTGTTTCACCCCACCAAATGGTGCCACTTCATTGGAAATAGCGCCGGTATTGACCCCAACCATTCCATACTCAAGTGCTTCGCCCACGCGCCACTGACGCGCTGCATTTTGGGTAAACACATACGCAGCCAGACCAAATTCGGTATCGTTGGCCATTTCAATGGCTTGCGCTTCGGTTTCAAAGCGGAATAACGCAGCCAGCGGGCCAAAGGTTTCTTCTTTAGCAACACGCATGTCTTGGGTAACACCACTGAGTACCGTCGGTTCAAAGAAAGTGCCGCCCTGCGGCGCGAGTTTGCCACCGATTTCGACCTTAGCGCCCTTTTGGGTGGCATCATCGATATGCGACTGCACTTTGGCTACGGCGCGCTCGTCGATCAGTGGCCCTTGCGTCACGCCATCTTCACGGCCATCGCCCACACGTAAGCCTGCCACAACTTGAGTCAGACGTTCGGTCAACTGGTCATAAATACCCGCTTGAACGTAAATACGGTTGGCACAGACACAGGTTTGACCGCTGTTACGGAATTTGCTGGCCATAATGCCTGCAACCGCCTGCTCTAGGTTGGCATCGTCAAAAATGATCACCGGCGCATTACCGCCCAGCTCAAGCGAGAGTTTCTTGATGCTTGGTGCGCACTGCTGCATCAAGATACGGCCCACTGGCGTAGAGCCTGTAAAGCTGAGCTTTCTGACCACATCGCTTTCACACAAAGTTTTGCCCACTTCCACTGCATCACCGCTAATGTTGAGCAATACATCTTGTGGCAAGCCTGCTTTTAAAGCCAGTACTTCGAGCGCATAGGCTGTCAGTGGTGTCAGATCTGCCGGCTTCACCAGCATTGAGCATCCGGCAGCAATGGCCGGCGCTGCTTTACGGGTGATCATGGCCGCCGGGAAGTTCCACGGTGTGATGGCCGCCGTAACACCAATGCCCTGCTTGATCACCAGTAAACGCTGATGCGCAACGGTTGGCGGTAAAATTTCGCCATCAATGCGGCGCGCCTGCTCTGCAAACCAGCGAATAAACGAAGCAGCATAACCAATTTCACCACGCGCTTCTGCCAGTGGCTTGCCTTGCTCGGCAGTTAAAATCTGTGCCAGATCTTCCTTATGCTCAAGCATAAGGTGGTGCCACGCCCACAAGATATCGGCGCGCTGCAAAGCGGTTTGGGTTTTCCACGCCGCTTGCGCTTTTTCCGAACGTTGAATTGCGGCTTCTACAGCGGCGCGGTCACTGGTTTTTACCCAAGCCAGTGATGCACCTGTCGCGGCATCTTTGACTTCAATTGCTGTACCAGTTGCAGGTGCAGTAAATGAGATATCCGGATGTGCGAGTAAATACTGTAAACTTTCTTGAATCATGCTGTTTGTCCAACTGCTGTGCTGTGGGTTTCTGCATTCAACGCTAAAACACCTTGTTTCAAGATTTCAAGACCAGAACGGAACTGTTCAGTCGGAATCGTCAATGGATACAAGAAACGGATGACGTTGGCATACTTACCACAGGTAAGTAATAACAAGCCATGCTCCATGGCATAGGTTTGTACGGCTTTGGCCTGTTCCGCTGTTTCAAATTCTGCGGCAACCATTGAGCCTAAAGCACGAATATCGATAATCGCCTGATCGGTTGCTTGCTGAAGCTGCTCAAGTACGCTCACCAGCTCTGCACCGAGTACATTGGCACGTTCGCACAGTTGCTCTTCTTCGATGGCATCAATCACCGCGTGTGCTGCTGCAACCGCAATTGGGTTACCTGCATAGGTTCCGCCCAAACCACCCGGGTTTGGTGCATCCATCACTTCTGCACGGCCAACGACGCCTGAAATCGGGAAACCACCGCCCAAGCTCTTGGCCATGGTGATGAGATCTGCCTTGGTTTCGTAATGATCCATCGCATAAACTTTACCTGTACGGGCAAAACCACTTTGTACTTCATCGGCAATCAGTAAAATACCGTGTTTGTCGCAAAGTGCGCGCACGCGTTTTAAGAAATCGGCCGGTACAATATTAAAGCCGCCTTCGCCCTGTACTGGCTCAAGTACAATCGCTGCAACGTCGTGCGGTGCAACGTCTTCACTGAAAATGTTGTCGATACTTTCCATTGCGGCATCGACACTGATACCACGTGATGCAACTGGATAGCGCGCATGGAACACACCGCCCGGCATTAAACCGAAATCGCGTTTGTAAGGTGCTGTTTTACCGGTCATGGCCATGGTCATGAATGAACGGCCGTGAAACGCATTACCAAAGGTAATGATGCCTTGGCGACCCGTGTATGAGCGTGCGATTTTAACTGCATTTTCAACCGCTTCTGCACCTGTAGTGAAAAATGCGGTTTTGGCAGGGCCTGCAATCGGTGCAAGTGCATTGATACGCTCTGCAAGTGATACATAGCTTTCGTATGGTGTAACCTGATAAGCAGTATGTGTGAATTTTTCAAGCTGTGCTTGAACGGCAGCAATCACTTTCGGATGACGATGACCCGTATTTAACACCGCAATACCGCCTGCAAAATCGGTAAAGGCATTGCCTTGTGCATCCCAGATTGTGGCGTTTTCAGCCTTGTCTGCATACCACTGGCACATCACACCCACACCACGTGGAGTTGCTTGCTGTTTACGCTGATTAAGTGCAGAATGTTTAGTGTCCATCTATCTATCCTCTAGTGTTATTCATTACAGCTTTGGTCACACATTCCCGCCATCTTTTACAGGATGCTTTACAATAGCTGTCTACCACTGTAATTTCGCGCGTCTTGCGTCGACTGACGAGAGCCATTTATCAACTCAGGGAGAGAGCCAATTGCGTAGTTTGCTGGGCGATCATTTATTACAACGTTTACAACAAGATGTAGACGGAAAACTTCATCAACGTTTATTTCGCTGTTTGCAAGGCGCGATTGTTGAAGGTGTTATACCCCCAAAAACGCGTTTGCCGGCTTCACGTGACCTCGCCAAAGAAATTCATGTTTCACGAAATACAGTGTTATCGGCCTATGAACAGCTTCAGGCTGAAGGCTATTTGGAGGCAAAAACCGGACATGGCACATGGGTGGCCGAGCAGTTACCCGAAGCCTTTTTAAATACGCCCAACGGCAAGCAGCGCGTGGGGCTGCGGAATCCGCCGCGCTCGTATCAATTGTCGCAGCGCGGTAGCCAACTGATTGGTTATGCTGGTGCCTCGCCTTACCAATGGGGTGCATTTGTGCCGGGTGCACCAGATGTGACCGAATTTCCACATCATATTTTTAGCCGTATTCAGGCGCGGTTAAGTCGCGAGCCAGATATTCATCACCTGATTTACAGTAATGCAGGCGGTTGCACCGAACTGCGTAGCGCCTTGGCCGATTATCTGCGCGTGGCGCGCTCGGTACAGTGTGATCCCGATCAGATCATTATTACCGAAGGTATTCATCAGGCGATTGATCTGGTGTCACGTGCGCTGAGCGACATTGGCGATCCGGTCTGGATTGAAGATCCAGCCTATTGGGGCATGCGCAATACATTGCGCATCAATGGATTGAATATTCAACCCATGCCGGTCGATGCCGATGGTATTGTTCCCAAGCAGTATCCCGAACAGCCCCCCAAACTGATTTTTGTGACGCCGTCGCATCAGTATCCGCTGGGGTCGCATCTGAGTCTTGAGCGCCGCAAATCTTTGCTCAATTTGGCCAAGCGCTACGGTAGCTGGATTGTAGAAGACGATTACGACAGTGAATTTCGTTTTTCTGGGCAGCCTTACCCGTCTTTACAGGGCCTCGAAAGCGATGCGCCCGTAATTTATATGGGCACCTTTAGTAAAACCATTTACCCTGCCTTACGGATTGGCTATTTGGTGGTGCCAAAGCCACTGTTTTCATCTTTACGGATATTGGCTGCCGAGCTTTATCGCGGCGGGCATTTGCTTGAGCAAAAGGCATTGGCCGAGTTTATTCGGGAAGGCCACTACGAAGCACACATTCGCCGTATGCGGCTGTTGTACGGCAAACGGCGTGCTTATCTGGTCGATCTGATCAAGCGTTATTTAGGCCCAGAATTTTTGCATGAATACAACGACGATTCTGGTTTGCATTTGGTGCTTAAATTGCCCGACAATTGCGATGACGTTGCGGTTGCCTCGGCTGCACTCGAGCGGGGCATTAAGGTTCGGGCATTGTCGCAATATTATATGCACGCGCATGCCCATGCCGAACGTGGCCTACTGATGGGCTTTGCCTGTGTGAGTGAAAAAGACATGGTCATGGCCTTTGGGGTGTTGCTACAGTGTTTGCGCGAAGCCAATATTCCAACCCGCTCATAACGGCAAGCCAGCAGAATTGACAGATAAAAAAAAAGAACCTCTTGAAGAGGTTCTTTTTTTAAGCCAGATGATTTAGCTGACTGAGTTTTTATTTTCTTGCAGCATGTGTTGGCGAGCTTCCTTTCCCCAGTTAAATTTGTGGGTCAGTACGCCCAGCGCCACAATCACCAGCGCCAGTCCTGTGGTGTAAATCACCTCTTTAAAATATGTTCCTTCAATCAACATGGTCACAATCGCACCAATGATGATGAAAATGACCAGATAGGTTAACCATGGAAATAACCACATTTTAAAGTCGATGGCTTTACCCTCGGCTTCGATTTTCTTACGCATGCGTAGCTGAGAAAATGCCACGGCAAGATACACATACAATGCCACCGTGCCCGTTGCCAGCATAAGAACATCGTATACATTCATGCTTTCACTGGCTGTGAGGTACACCGCCACGATAGAGAAAATACTTGAGAAAATGACCCCAACCCATGGACTGCTGTTACGGTTGGTTTTTGAAAACG
This sequence comes from Acinetobacter soli, assembly GCF_018139125.1. Lineage (NCBI taxonomy): Bacteria > Pseudomonadati > Pseudomonadota > Gammaproteobacteria > Moraxellales > Moraxellaceae > Acinetobacter > Acinetobacter soli. The sequence continues at coordinate 2,818,516 of NZ_CP073241.1, read as the reverse complement.
CTTTTGGTGCATCGCCACGCTTAGACAATGAAAACATCATGCGTGAGCAGGTATAAAGTGCCGAGTTAAAGCAGCTGCACACCGAAGTCAGCACCACAAAGTTAACAATATGACGCGCTTCTGGAATACCAAGCGCAGACAGCGTGACGCTATAGGTTCCCCATGTCGGATCTTTTAACAATGGATTGTTGTGTGGAATCAAGCACACAGTGATAAACATCGAGCCGACATAAAACAGAATAATCCGCCACACAATCGAATTTGAGGCTTTACGGATTTCACGTGCCGGATTTTTTGATTCTGCGGCTGCAACGGTCACAATCTCGGCGCCCATATAGGCAAACATGACCCCAAGCAATGCCGTGACTACCGATGAAAAGCCCCCGGGCATAAAGCCTTGTGCGGTTAAGTTGGTAATGCCTGCTACAGCAGGTTCACCCCACGGCCATAAATGCATAATAGCCAAGCTTCCCACGACCAAGAACAATACAATTGCAATAACTTTGATCAAGGCAAACCAGAATTCAAATTCACCGTAGTTTTTCACGTCTTGCAGATTGACCCAGACCAAGCCAATAATCACCATCAGCATATAGCCCCAAATGGGGATAAACGGGAACCAGCTGTTGAGAATCTTACCGGCCACATAGGCTTCCCAACCCATGAGTAAAGTCCAGAAACACCAATACAGCCAGCCAATGGTAAAACCAGCCCAACGACCAATCGCACGATCGGCATAAGTAGAAAATGATCCGCTGTCTGGATTCATGACTGCCATTTCACCGAGCATTCGCATAATCAGTAAAACCAGCAATCCCCCAATGGCATAAGCTAAAATCGCTGCGGGGCCCGCAGAATAAATCACACTGCCCGAGCCCACAAATAAAGCGCCGCCAATCACGCCGGCAATTGAAATCATGGTGAGGTGACGCGACTTCAAGCCACTTTTAAGCCCTTCGGCTTGGCCTGATTCAGTCGCTGTTTTGAGCGCTGCCATAACTATTTTCCTTAATACCTCAAAAGCAGAGGCCTGCAACATCGCCTTTGCAGTGCGCCTCTCCTTTTAACTTGTTGTTGACTGGGCCGTGCCGGCTTCAACTGCCGGTATAAGGCCCAATCGAACGTTTCCGTATGCATACTTCTAATGAATCTAATGTGTCTTTTTGGTGGCCAATAAACGAGAGCCATTTGTCTATGGTAATTGGGGGCCAATCTTGTTTTTTTGCACCAAAATAGTGCTAAAAAACGATTCGGATCAGTGCGCTCCTAAATGCGCTCGGGTTAATTGAATGTTTTGATTTATTATTTTTACTTATCGCGCTTCGATATTTTCTTTAATTTAAGTAAAAAATAGTGTGTACGATATAGCTCAGATCATCATATTTTCAAAAAATATAAAAATTTAGAGATAAAAAAACCTCACGCAAGGTGAGGTTTTTTAAGTCATGTATTTTAAAACGGTAAGTCGTCGTCTAGATCTGCTGGAGCAGGTTGCTGTGGCGCTTTAGGTGCATAACCACCTTGATTGCCCGCAGCATTGTTGCCATAACCGCCACCTTGGTTGGCACCAGCGTTATTTTTGTTGTTATAACCACCGCCTTGGTTGTTATAGCCAGTGTTTTGCGGTGCATTGTTGTTAAAGCGTGGCTGATTGTAGTCCTGACCACCACCCATAGGCTGCTCGCCTTGGCTACGTGTATCAAGCATTTGCATCTGGTCACCACGAATTTCGGTGGTATAGCGTTCTTGACCGTTTTGGTCTGTCCACTGGCGGGTACGCAATGAACCCTCAATGTACACTTTTGAACCTTTACGCAGGTATTGCTGTGCAATTTCACCTAAACGGTTATTCAACACAATACGATGCCATTCGGTTTGCTCTTTACGCTCACCCGTACTTTTATCTGTCCACGATTCGCTGGTTGCAATCGAAAATTGAGTCAATGACCCGCCATTTGGAAACGTTTTGGTTTCCGGGTCACGGCCCAAGGTCCCAACTAAAATTACTTTATTCACACCACGCATGAGCTTTAATCTTCCTATCTATTTCTGTCTTTTACTTTATAAGAGTTATGATTAAATGGCTACCTCTGACCCCAACAACTGCGTTAAATGTTGTCGCGCAGCATCATCGATGACGCGTTTATCCACTTTTATGTACGCTACACGTTGTTCGGTCATTACCACGACTTCTTCAATTCCGCGGATCGCCAGCAGTTTAGACGTCCACTCGGCTGTGTGAGTTACCTCAGGTAAAGGCAATACAATCGACGACAAATAGCGCGGCTGCGCTAACCCGAAGCTCACCAGCAACCACAGTATAGCAATCGCGGCCAAGATACTCCAACCCAGTGAAGTGTTGTGCAGCATCAGCAATTGTCCACCCAGCGTACCACCAAAAAAGGCACCCAAAAACTGGCTACTGGCATTGATGCCCATAGCAGTGGCTTTAGATTGAATCGGGGCAGATTTCGATAACCAAGATGGTAACAGCGCTTCCATCACGTTAAATGCAATAAAGAAAATACCCAAGCCTGTTAAGAGTACATACTTCGACTCATAACCAAAAATCAGAATGAGCAAACCTGCAATAATACCGGCAATGGCGGTCAGGAAGATGCCGCGCATTTTGCGATATTTTTCTGCCACAATGATACTTGGAAAAGCAAAAAACAAACTTACTACAAGCAGCGGTAAATACACTAAGCCATGTTTGGAAAGTGGAATATCGGCAAACTCAATCAGTTGAGAAGGCACATAAATAAACATCGCGGTAAGCAACAAATGCAGTGAAAATACCGACACATGCAAGCGGTTTAAATCGCCCATCTTAATAACTTGTTTAAGCTGAGCCAGATAACCCTGCTGATAACTTTTATGATGACGCGTGACTTTAGGCACCAATAACAGCATCGAAATTGCCACCAGCCCCATCAGGGTGGTGACCCAGAATAGTCCGGAAATGCCCATCAGACTGGTGAGCCAAGGCCCTAGGCTAAACGCCACCACAAAAGATAAACCAATACTCATGCCCATTGCGGCCATGGCTTTGGTACGCTGCTCTTCACGTGTTACATCGGCCAGCAAGGCCATAACGACCGCCGATACAGCCCCGGCGCCTGCAATGGCACGCCCGATGATCACGCCATAAATGGTGTCCGACATGGCCGCGACCGCGCCGCCTAAAGCAAACAGTAACAAACCCAGCACCACGAGCGGTTTACGGCTAAAGCGGTCGGCTATCAGACTAAACGGAATTTGCAAAATGGCCTGACTCAAACCATAAATACCGACTGCAAGACCAATTAAGGCGGGCGTTGCGTATTGATAGGACTGCCCTGCAATTGAAAATACAGGAATAATCATGAACAGACCCAACATACGCAAGGCAAAAATACTGCTTAATGCAAAGGTTGAGCGACGCTCCAACGCATTCATCATATCGACACGCTTATCTAAACTTAATCAAATTATAGAGGATTCAAGATTAAACTTCGCCTAAATTGACGAAATTCTGATACCTGATAAAAAAGGGTGCCGAAGCACCCTTTTTAGACTACGCAAGCTAACTGAAAGCCAGCTTAATCGGTTTGCGCGTGATGCTTGCTGTATCGAATCGAAGCCAAGACAGCCCACACAATAAACGCAACCCCAATCAACCCTGTAACCACTTCAGGTACGTGTACACCAGTCCCACTTGCCAGCATGATAAAGGCCAAGGCACCAATGGCATAATGCGCACCGTGCTCGAGGTAAATGTATGCATCGAGAGTGCCTTTTTCGACCAGATAAACGGTCATCGAGCGCACAAAAATGGCACCAATGGCCAGACCGAGCATAATAATCACCACATCGCTGGTAATGGCAAAAGCACCAATCACACCGTCGAAACTGAACGATGCATCGAGCACTTCAAGATATAAGAAACCACCAAAACCCGCTTTAATCACACCCTTAGATGCACCAGAAGCATCATGCGATACTGCATTGCCATTTTCATCAATTTCAGGCTCGCCGCCGAGTAAGTGACTCAACACCTGAACACCGATATAGACCACCAGCCCCCAGATACCCGCCATGGTCACCACAAGGCGTTTATCGTCGGCCACATAGGTTGCCATGATCAGCAGCGCAACCAAGGCAATAAAGACCGACATTGCCGGTACATTCGCCAGATTGGCCAGCTTGGCTTCAATCCATTTAAACCAGTGAGTGTCTTTGCCGTCGTCGAAAAAGAAGTTTAAAAACACCATGAGCAGGAACGTTCCACCAAATGCTGCAATTTCAGCATGATGTTCCATCAGGCGTGCAGAATAGGTTTTTGGATCATTCAGTGCCATTTGGGCCACTTCAATCATGCCCATGTCGGCAGTGACCGCCACGATGGCCACTGGAAAAATCAAACGCATGCCAAATACGGCAATTAAGATGCCGACAGTGAGAAAAAGCATTTTCCAAAAATGATCCCAACCACGCAAAACAGACGCATTGACGACTGCATTATCAAACGACAGCGACACTTCCATCACCGCCAGAATAGCGGTAATGGTGAGTGCTTTAAACATGGTCGAAATGCCTGCTTCCGGACCATGGGTATAGCCCCAATACGCCGATAACGCCAGACAGATGACGGTAAAGAAAATGGAAAAACGAAAATGCTTCATGAATGCCCTAAATCAAAATAAGATCAAGTATTAGAATTCCGGGATGTATTATGCGCGTTTTTTAGCTGAAAGCAGATGACATTTATCAATTTTACGCAAAATATTAAGTCTAAATTAATAAAGTGGTTTACAACGCTCACGTCGATCGATTTTTGTTATAGTTCTTGGCACGCAAAAAATCGGATTTAGAGCAGACGACTTATGAGCTTTACTCAATTACTTTGGCAAAAAAATACCGCGTTATATGAGCAGATCCTCAATTTACCGTTTAATCAGGAGCTGGCTGCTGGCACATTGGCGCCTGAGGCATTTTGTCATTATGTGATTCAGGATGCGCATTATTTGTTGGCCTATGGTCGTGCCTTGGCAGTGGCAGCCGCCAAAGCTTACGATGCAGACGACGTGATGCAGTTTTCTGAAGCTGCTAAAATCGCGATTGTGGTTGAGCGTAGTCTGCACAATGACTTTATGACGGCATTTAATGTGAGTAAAGAAACCTTTGAGTCGACACCACTAACTTTGGCTTGTCATCATTACACGTCATTTTTGACTGCGACGGCGTGGTCTGCAAGTTATCCTGTGGTATTGGCAGCGCTCCTGCCCTGTTTCTGGATTTATGCCGAAGTCGGCCGTGCCATTGTCAGTCAGTCTGTACCGAATAATCCGTATCAGGCATGGATTGATACCTATGCGGGCGAAGAATTTCATACTGCCGTGCGTAATGTGATTGCAACCGTCGATAAGGTTGCAGCGCGCTGCGACACCGATACGCTAGAAAAAATGCATGCGGCTTATACCATGGGTGCCAAGCTAGAATGGCTGTTTTGGGATAGCGCCTACCATCAGCGTCAGTGGTTGGGTCTAAGCCAATAAAAGCATGAATAAAAGGTCAGTGAGGTGCTGGCCTTTTATTTTTTAAATATGCAATATTCAAATCATTTTGAGTTGGGTACAGTTCAGTCACCTCATGCCACGCTTAACTGAAAACGCTATTCCAGCCCAATAACAGAAGACCTGCAGCCAGTACCCACGCCAGTGTCGCCACACTTAAGCACCACCCAATCGAGACCCGTTCAGCCAGAAAATACACCATCCCTAGATAGATTGCATAGGGAATCAATGACCATAAACCAAATAGCGCCGTTTTACGCAGTGCCTCAGCACCTTGCTGACCAAATACAATAATATGCGCAATCAAAGCAAAGGTCGGAAAAAGCGGTACCAAGCCCGCAATATAAAAGGTTTTGCTTTTAGATAAAATAGAAATGAGCAGCACAACTGCTGCACCTAGGGTGCATTTAAAAAACAAACCAAGCATGCCAATACGTCACTTTATTTGCTGAGTTGAAACAACATATGCAGATTAAACGCCAAAATAAAGCCTATCGCTACACGCTATAGTAAATAAACACTTAACAGTGCTAAAAATGCAGGTAATGCCTGAATAAAAAAGATTTTTTTATTGGCGGTCATGCCGCCATAGAGGCCAGCCACCAATACGCAACCCAGAAAAAAGCTCGCCAGTGGAACAAATAACGCTTCGGGCGCGCACAATGCCCAAAAAAGACCGGCTGCTAAAAAACCATTATATAGGCCCTGATTTTGTGCCATCACTTTGGTGATTCGGGCTTTTTCAGGCGTATTTCCAAAGGCTTTTAAGCCATAAGGCCGATCCCACAAAAACATTTCGACCACTAGAATATAAACATGCAGCAGTGCAATCAGCGCAATCAAAATCAGTGCAAGCATGGTGTCCCTTCTTGTTTATTGTATTCAATGTGATAACGCTCACTATAGCCATATTAGATGATTGCTGAACAGAATAAATTGTGAACCTGATCGTTTTGATATTTATGAAAGCTCTAGCTGACTGAAAATAAATACCAGATGACGCTGACACAAAAAAGTTACATGAATACGTTACAAATTGTGTAAAAAATCACAAAAAATTCTTTTTTTAAACAGTCAAACACGATTTGAGTGATTAATATAAATACAGCTTATTGACGTGTTTGCTCCAAAAACACGTGAGAAATCCAACAACTATTTACTCAATAAGGACACAATAATGGATAACACTATCAATCGCACATTTGTTAAAACAATTTCTTGGGCCAGTATCTTTGCAGGTGTACTCGCTGTACTTGCAATCTCCTTTTTGCTTTCATTACTCGGCGCTGCGCTTGGATTTTCTTTACTCGACCCGATGTCGCACGATGACATTTCCAATGGCTCTGGTACTGTGGTGACCATTTGGACGCTCATCTCGTTACTGGTCAGCCTTGGCATTGGTGCTTATCTGGCAGGTAAGTTCGCAGGTTTAGATGGTGGCATGCATGGATTTTTGGTCTGGGCATTATCACTGCTCATTGGTCTGATCTTAAGTATCATGACTTTAAACAGTGCAGTTAAAACAACAGCCAATACAGTCGGCTCAATTGCCAGTGTGACCGGAACACTCGCCTCTGGTATTGGCAAAGGCTCGGTCGAACTGATTAAAGAAAACAATATTTTAGACAACGTCATTCCCTCTATCTCTGACCTGACGGATGGCACTGATTCTAAAATTGCTCAAGCGCTTGAAAAAAGTAAAGTGCCAGAGCTTCAACCGAATTACTTAAGTTCACAAGTTGACTGGGCGAAAAAACAGACACAAGAAGCCGTGAAACAAGTGGCGCTGAATCCAAGTCAATACAAAGAAATCACTAAAAATCTGTTAACCACTATCGAGCAGCGTGTACAAACCATCAATGCTGCCATCAGTAAAGACGATGTGAAAAAAGCCATTATGGCCAACAATCCATCATTTACCGCTGCTGAAGCTGATCAAGCCGCAGAAAACTTTATGCAGGCACGTACTCAAGCGACGGTTAAAGTTCAAACCTTCTTTAACGATTTGACCGTCAACATCAATAATTCAGAGAAAAAATACGAACAGTTGAAAGAGCAAGTCCGTGAGCAGGCCGCTGCTGCTGCCAAAGCGGCTGCCAAAACTGCGTTGTGGTCGTTCATTGGATTGTTTATTGGAATGCTGGTTACGATTTTTGCAGGTCGTTTCGGTGCAACTGCATATCGCCGCTAATTAAATAATCTAAGTTTGCCTCATGGTACGGTGCGCCGTGCCATGACGGATCTCAGTATGATGGTTTCTCCTGCCAATCAGACACTCCGACACAAAATGTCGCACAAAAATGAAAAGTTTGGGCTTGAACATTTTTCATGCGCTATCATATACCTCTTTTAAAAATTCATTTTAGGATCGATTTATGAGCCAAAGCCATATCCGTATTCGAGGTGCACGTACCCATAACCTAAAAAATGTGTCTCTCGATATCCCACGTGATAAATTTGTGGTGATTACGGGACTCTCAGGCTCTGGCAAGTCATCTCTTGCATTTGATACGCTTTATGCCGAAGGCCAACGCCGTTATGTGGAATCGTTATCGGCTTATGCGCGTCAGTTTTTATCGCAAATGGAAAAACCTGATGTCGATGCAATTGAAGGCCTCAGTCCTGCAATTGCCATTGAGCAAAAATCGACAAGCCATAACCCGCGTTCGACTGTGGGAACCATTACCGAAATTTATGACTATTTACGTTTGCTCTATGCACGCGTCGGAACGCCCTATTGTCCAGAACACGATTTGCCGATGGTGGCACAAACCGTTTCCGAAATGGTCGATGCAGTCAAAGCCTTAGAAGAAGGTACAGCACTGATGCTGCTGGCACCTGTGGTACGTGAGCGTAAAGGTGAATATTCACAGCTCTTTGAACAACTACAAGGTCAAGGCTTTGTGCGGGCTCGTGTCGATGGTGAAATTGTCGATATCGATGCGGCACCTGAATTAGACAAAAAGAAGAAACACACCATTGAAGTGGTCGTGGATCGTTTTAAAGTACGCGATGACTTGGGCAACCGGATTGCAGAATCGTTTGAAACTGCACTGCGCCTCGGTGGCGACTTGGCTATTTTATCGTGGATGAACGCCGAACAGCCCGATCGTGTATTTTCGGCCAAACACTCCTGTCCGGAATGTGATCGTGCTGTGGCAGAGCTAGAACCACGGATGTTTTCTTTTAATAATCCGTTTGGTGCTTGTCCGGTCTGCGATGGCTTGGGCACGCGCAGCCATTTTAGTGCAGAAAAGCTGATTCCAGATCCGAGCTTGTCACTGAGTCAAGGTGCGGTACGCGGTTGGGATCGTCAGCGCCCGTATTATTATTCGATGCTGCAAAAAGTGGCGGAGCATTTTGAGTACTCGCTCGATACACCGTGGAATACGCTTGAAAAAGAGGTACAAAAGAAATTCTTATACGGTACCGGTAAAGAAAAAATCGATTTAAGTTATATCGATGAACGTGGCCGTCGACATAACCGCGTCATGCCATTTGAAGGCATTTTAACGCATCTCGAACGCCGTTACCGTGAAACCGAAAGTAATTATGTGCGTGACGATCTGGCACAGTATTTGTCAAATGCTGCATGTGATGCTTGTGGTGGATCTCGTCTGAATGAAATTTCCAGAAATGTGAAAGTGAAAGACAAAACCATTGCACATATTACCCAGATGTCGATTGGTGATGCCGAACAGTATTATCAAGATTTGAATCTTGAGGGTGCTAAAGGCGAAATTGCCGATAAAATTTTTAAAGAAATTCGTGAACGTCTGCACTTTCTGGTGAGTGTCGGTTTGAACTATTTGAGTTTGGCTCGTTCAGCCGAAACCTTGTCGGGCGGTGAAGCACAGCGTATTCGACTGGCCTCACAAATTGGTGCTGGCCTGATGGGTGTCATGTATGTGCTGGATGAACCTTCAATTGGTTTGCATCAGCGTGACAATGACCGTCTGCTACAAACCCTGATTCGTTTACGTGATTTGGGCAATACCGTGCTGGTGGTCGAGCACGACGAAGACGCAATCCGTGCGGCCGATCATATTATTGATATCGGGCCGGGTGCTGGGGTGCATGGCGGTGAAATTATTGCCGAAGGGACAGCCGATGAACTGAAAAAGCATCAGGACTCTCTCACCGGGCAATACCTCTCAGGCGCGCTTAAAATCGCCGTGCCAGCGCAGCGTTTGAGTTCGCCTACACCAGATCAGACCATTAAACTGTGCGGTGCAGCCGGACATAACCTTAAAAATGTGGATTTAACAATTCCACTAGGCATCATGACCTGTGTGACGGGTGTATCGGGTTCGGGCAAGTCGACCCTCATTAACCGGACCTTGCTGCCATTGGCTGCCACTCAGTTAAATGGGGCCACCACGCTTACCGCAGAAAAATTCGATTCGATTAATGGCTTGCAGCATTTGGACAAAGTGGTGGATATCGACCAGAGTCCGATTGGCCGTACCCCACGTTCAAACCCGGCCACCTACACCGGATTGTTCACCCCTATTCGTGAGTTATTTGCACAGACGCCAGAAGCCAAGGCACGTGGCTACGCGGCTGGTCGCTTTTCATTTAATGTTAAAGGCGGTCGCTGTGAGGTTTGTGAAGGTGACGGCATGATCAAAGTGGCAATGCACTTTTTACCCGATATGTATGTACCGTGCGATGCCTGTCATGGCAAACGTTATAACCGTGAAACACTGGAAGTGACCTACAAAGGTAAAAACATTTCTGACGTACTGGAGATGACGGTAGAAGATGGTGCCGAATTCTTTAGTGCCATTCCGGTGATTCATCGTCGTTTGGAAACCCTCACCCAAGTGGGGCTGGGCTATATCCGTTTAGGCCAAGCAGCCACCACACTCTCTGGTGGTGAAGCGCAGCGTGTGAAACTGGCACGTGAGCTGGCCAAACGCGATACAGGTAAAACCTTGTATGTGCTAGATGAACCGACGACTGGCCTGCATTTTCATGATATTGCCAAGCTGCTCGACATCTTGCATGAGCTTCGCAACAAAGGAAATACCATTGTGGTGATTGAGCATAATCTGGATGTGATTAAAACCGCAGACTGGGTGATTGATCTTGGGCCAGAAGGTGGTGCGGGTGGCGGTCAGATTATTGCCGAAGGTACACCAGAACAAGTGGCCGAAGTGGAGATTTCGCATACGGGGCGTTTCTTAAAGCCGATGTTGAGTTAAGTTAAGCCACCATTTCGTTTCTATAAAGGGTGAATAAGGTCGACTTATTCATCCTTTTTTTATAGTTAAATAATCATTATGAAAGCGCTGCTTCCACCCGATTCTTTCCTTTGGCTTTCGACTGGAGTAAGGCGGTATCGGCTTTTTGAAATAACGTCAGCCAGTTTTCTGCTCCTACCGCTACTCCCATACTCACCGATACATCAATCTGTAATTCAATCGAAATAACCTCAATTTGGGCACGGATCATTTCTGCGACATCAAGCGCATCATTTCGTGCGATTCGCTCAATCAAAAGTAAGAATTCATCTCCACCATATCGCACCACCAGATCAAATTCTGATTCGTGAGCCATGAGTTGCCGAGCCACCGCTTGAATCACATGATCGCCTGCAATGTGTCCGTGTTGATCATTGATTTCTTTAAAAAAATCGATGTCCAGTATTATCAAGCATAAATCTGACCACGGTGCCGTTCTAGCTCCCAAATAGGCATTAAGGGCCTTACGGTTTGCTACACCACTTAAGGTATCGGTATGGGCAATTTTGCGAAGCTTGAGCTCGAGTTTATCTTTTTCCACTAAAACGTCTCTCAGCCTCGCAATTGCGTCAAAGAGCTCGACAAATTCACCATGTACGCGTTTACTTTTTGGTTTTTGGCGCAGCGGCGTCTGTGGATCGAACAAGTGTAAAACTTCTTCGCGGGCTTGAATTAATGGCGATAAAATATAACGCTCAATATAGTGTAGCGTTAGCACAGACACCAGTAGAGACAACAAAGACAATATCACAGTGGTAATAAATTTTTGTTTTGCTTCTGCCTGCTGTCTAATCGCCTCATCGAGTGTTTCTTTAACCAAATAGCTTTGTAATTCAATAATCGCACTAAATTTTTTCACAAGATGTTCGGTCAGTTGCGTTGCCGTGAGTGAATACGGTTGTTTGCGGTCACTTTCTTGAATCAGGCCAGATACCAATCCGATTCCTTGATCGAGAAATTGGATTTTCACTTGATGGTATAAATAATTATATTCCGCAGTACGCGGATATTGTGTCTGCAATGTATCGATCATTTTCCATAGATATAGCGCCTGATACTGGGTTTGCAATGATCTTGCACGGTTTTCTTCAGGAATTTGTTGTTGGTAACTAATCGAGGCAATGATATTTGAGGCCACTCGCCCAGACTGATCACGAAGATCTGAAACCAGTAAAATTAAAATCATATTTCGAAACAATTCGTCATCTTGTTGATTGGAATTGATGATCTTCATTTTCAGGGCTTCACGATAATAATCCCACGCATTAAACATTTGTTTTACAGCACGATCATATTGTTGAAAACTTTTTTGTTCGGGCTGGGTCTTTGCATAACGATCGACGGACAGACGAGCTAAATTTAAATTTGGTTGTGCTTTCGTGATTAAATAATCTGCAATTTCTTTATTATCGTTTGAGCGCAGCAATTGAATTGTCGTGTTCAAAGATTGATTAACCTGAGCACGATAATCAAGTAATTGTGCACGTCGCTGATCGATTTGCTCTGGCGGACTAGACATCAGTTTATTGGCAAACGCACGTTCTTTAGAAATATGATTGGCACCCTCAGAAAGTGCTTTTAATAATTTAATTTCAATTAAAGCATCATTACTTTGCTGGTATTGCTTGTAGCTGCTCAAAATAAGTGGAATTGCAATTACTAAAAAACAAAGTATTAAAATGAAAACAAAAAAGAATAAACGATGACGTATTGATGAATTGGCTTTAGTGGAAGTAAAAACAATTTGACGCTGAGGATCTACTTTTTTTGACTTCACTACATTTATTTTTTGCTGATTATGTCACCATAGTTTAACTGAAGTTGCTTAAAATTTGTCAAGAACTTGTCATACTGAAACGATACGAGCACTGAAGCTTTGAAATCATCGTGTTTCTCAATCATAATTATAAAAATAAACAATTTTGCAAATGATGAAAAATTCCGCATCATACACTTAAGGATTAAATCATGATGTTTTTAGCTTCCTCTAAGGATGTTCTCCCAATCAAATAACATCCTTTTCGCCTAGTGACCCCTCTTGAGCACTAGGCTTTTTTTTGTCCGAATAATTGTCACGTTCCACACAATTGACACATTCAAAAGCAAAAAAATACCCAGTTTTAGGGAAAACCGGGTGAGTTGAATAATACAATCGACAGCGTTACAGAACGATAGAGGGATCATCCATTGCATTCGACGTGTATTATCAGCAAAACAAGTACTACCCAATCAAGCTACCACCATAATGATAAACAATCAACATATTTAAAATATATTGAGATTTAAATCACATTAAAACCCATTTAATTTCAGTCAGATATTTATATTCAGTTACCAATATGTAACAATGTAAAAATAGGTAAAATTAAGATTTAACTTTAAATAAGCTTCACTTTAGTAAAAATATGTGACATAAGTAACATTAAAATCAGTTTTAAAATAAGTTTTTACCGATAATTTAAATAATAACCATCTATTTTTACAATCGAAAAAACGATGTATATTTAACCAAAATGTAATATTTAATGCTTCATTTTCCATCTAGTCGATTGTTATACAGACTATTTTTCAGGTTGACACGACTCAATTTAACTGTATTTTTTTTGTGCAATATTTTTAAGTGTTTTTTTGAGCAACAGATGCTGGGCTGAAGACACATTGACTAAATAAATTGTTACAATAGAATGACCACAGCTTAATCTCTTGTTAATGCTGGAAACTCTTATGAAAAAACTCGGTTTAGCCACTGCTTTATTACTCGCCATGACCGGCGCTCAAGCGTATCAAGTTGAAGTTCAAGGTCAATCTGAATATGTAGATACGACTGCAAACGACAAAAACTTCACTGGTGACGTTGCTGGTACTTTCTATTTGAAAGATGTTGATGCGTCTAAAGGGCCTTTAGCCGAAGCCGCGTTCTTGAACCAAGCATCTAGCGTATCGCTTGGTTATAGCTACCAGCAATATGACCAAAACAACGGTCTTAATTACCATGTAGGTACTTACGGCGTGAAGGGCGAAACATACATCCCTACGCCATACCTACCAGTATACGCAAGCGCAACTTATAACCATACTGACGTTGATGGTAAAAATGCGATTTCTCGTGATGACAACGGTGACCGTTATGCATTAGAAGTGGGTGCAATGTTGCTTCCTAACTTCTTGATGAGCGTAGGTTACACCAGCGTTGCAAACCAGTTTGCATTAGATAACTTTGGTATCGTAAACAACGGTATTTATTCTGCTGTGAACCAAACTGCTGCGATCCAAAACGATCAAGACGCAGTAACAGCTCGTGCGAAATATGTTGGTCCAATCGATGGTACCAACATGGCAATCGGCTTTGAAGCTGCTGGTGCATTTGGTCAAGAAAACCAATACGGTTTAAAAACTGACCTTTACCTCACACCTAAGTTGAGCGTTGGTGCAACCTTCATCGGTAACGATGGCGAAGCAAACATCAAAGGTCAAGACCTTGGTGAATTCCGTCAAGCATGGGGTGGTAACGTAAACTACTTCGTTACTCCAGCAATCTCTGTTGGTGCATCGTACATCAAAGCAGATGCTAAAGGTTCTGCATTCGATACGCAAACAATCGGTTTAAATGCAAAAGCTCGTTTCTAATCGAAACTGAACTACGCATAAAAAAAGGACTCATTTGAGTCCTTTTTTTTATTGCTTCAATTAGTTGATGGTTTGGCTTCGCATCACATTTAAGAAATACAGGTGGCGTTCATACTGATCGATAATATCCTGAATCAAATCTTCTTCAGTCCAGTCCATCACATCATAGTTTTGCCCGCCCTCACGTAAAAACACTTCAGCCTGAAAATATTTATCGGTAGTTTCCTGCTCGGATTGCAGCATGAAACTTGGTGGAACTGTTTCACGTGAAACCACATGATAGATAAAATTAATTTCATTGTGATGATCCACTTTGAGCATCAAGCCTTCGTCGGTTTCATGAATCTGTACCATTAACTGACGGCGCTTAAATTCGCGCTGTAAGTTATGAAAAGCATCTTTTACGCGGCCTTGAATAAATGCATCCACGTCTGCTTTAGCGTGTGGATAATGCATGATCAGCCCAAGACGTTGCTGCCAGCTTCGTGGATTCTGAATGGCCCGCGGTGTGGTTCTTGCTTCCTGAATCGCCTGCATTTTGGTGGAGTCAATCCGTAATGCCTTGATCAGTCCCCAGCAAATAAACAGCATGATGACCGTAAATGGTAAGGCGCTCATGATAATCGCAGACTGTAAGGCATTGAGTCCGCCAGCAAGTAGCAGCACAATCGACAGCCCCGCCATTACCACAATCCAGAAAAGACGTTGCCACATCGGTGAATCATCCGTCTTGGCGGTAAGATAATCCACCACCAAAGCCCCAGAATCGGCAGAGGTCACAAAAAATAAAATGATCAACACTGTGGCCAATAAGCTCATCGGTCCAGCAAATGGCAATGAATTTAGAAACTCAAATAAAGCCACGGATGAATCACGTTGCACCGCCGCCAACAGCATCTGATTGCCTTCATGCAAAATACTGTAGAGTCCTGCGTTGCCCATAAAGCCCATCCAAATCAGGGTAAAACCTGTTGGAATCAGCATGACGCCGACAATAAATTCGCGAATGGTTCGTCCACGAGACACCCGCGCAATAAACATGCCGACAAATGGTGACCATGAAATCCACCATGCCCAGTACATGATGGTCCACCCACCAATCCAGCCATTGGGTTGATAGGCATACAAATTGAAGGTCATTTCAAATAAATTAGAGATGTATTGTCCGGTGTTTTGAACCGTGGTTTGTAATAGATAAATACTTTGGCTGGCAAAGAATACAAATGCCAGTAAAACCAGAGCCAGTATCAGATTCAGCTCGGCCAGACGCTTGATGCCCTTATCGAGACCAAATCCGACAGAAAGACCCGCCATGGCACTGACCACAATAATCAAAATAACTTTGGACCACGCTGTTGATTCAAAGCCAAATAAATAATTTAAACCTGAACCAATTTGAGTGACACCAAAGCCCAATGTGGTCGCCACACCAAAAATCGTTCCGATTGTGGCAAAGGTATCTACGGCATCACCAATGGGGCCATGAATTTTTTTACCAATCAGCGGATATAAAGACGAGCGTATTTTTAAGGGTAAATCATGCCGATAGGCAAAGTAAGCCAGCGAAAGAGCGACGATGGCATAAATACCCCATGCATGTAGCCCCCAGTGGAAAAAGGTCACCCGCATGGCCTGCTGTGCTGCCAGTACCGTTTCAGGCTGTCCCGAAGGCGGGCTCACATAATGCATGATCGGCTCGGCAATACCGAAAAACATCAGGCCAATCCCCATCCCCGCTGTAAACAGCATGGCAAACCATGACCGATTACTGTAGTCGGGTTGGCTATGATCGGGCCCGAGTTTGATCTTACCGCTCGATGAGCAGGCAATAAACGCCAAGATGATCAGAAACAAAGCCACGGACAACACATAGAACCAACTAAAGGATTCTGTGATCCAGTTTTTGAGCTGCTGGGTCAGAAACTCAAATGAATCTGGCATTAATAAGACAATCGCCAGAAAGATCGCAATAATGATGATCGTACTGACAAATACATTTGGATTAATATTTGCAAACCTAGATGAGGTTTTGGAAGGCATACATCCCCCATATTTTTTTGATAAAAACCAACGACAACGATGTGTCAGAAAAATTCACTGTCGTGAAAAGCAAAAAGGCGCATTAAGCGCGTTATTATTGTATAGCCTGCTGAAAAATAAAGAAGTTACAGAGCTGTAACAGGCTATGTATCGTCGTGATGATTTTTTTCTGGCAAATGCGAAATATATTGCAATGCCACCAGACGTGACACCACCACGGCCAAAAACATCACGCCCATAAACATTTGAAGAATTGAAATTACCCGTGCCGCAGGGCTGATCGGAAAAATATCGGAAAGTCCGGTAGCCGATTGTAAACTAAAACTCAAAAATAATAGGTCTAACCAGCTTTGTAAGCCCTGATGATCGGGTTTACTAAAACTCATCGGCACCAACAACTGGCAAATGTTGTATAAAAAGGCAAACCCCCATGCAATCAGTGTAAACACCGCCCCTGCTGCAAATAGCTCATCTTTGGTTAGATATCGGTCTGCAAACATATAGCGCAATAAGCCATAGGCGGCATAGAAATAAGCACATGCCTCGAACCCATGCGTCAGAATCTGAATTGAAACCTGATTAAATCCCAGTAAAATCAAGACTGAAAAAAAGAGTGCGCCCAACACAAAAAATAAGCCCGTGAGAGTAAATACACTGGTTTCACGAATGACTCGACCAATCAATAAAAGTGCCAGTACCCCCAAAATCCAAGTGAGTACACGATAGGCACCATGATCATAGGTAAAAAAAGACAAAATCAAAATGAACAGTTGCACCACCAGTAGCCAAGCCGAAGGCAATAAGCGGAAGTGCTGTTTAAAATCTTGAGCAATCGACATAAAAAGAGGCGTCCCGTTCTTGTTGTTTTCATTTGAGCGAATGTCTGAATCTTGTCGTGTGCTTAAGCAAGTCGTCAAGTGATTTTATAGATGAAAGCGGAAATAGGTCACGTTTTATGACATAACATTATCAAACTGCACTATTTGACTCGAAATAATCGGTGCATACTCAAAAGTATCAATGAAGCGAAGAGGGCTTTATATGCATATCAAAACAACACTCATGGGCTGCTGCATGGCCTCGCTGCTGTTTGTCGGATGCAGCAAAACCAATCCGATGCTGGAGCAGCATCCAGAATATATTGGTCAGTGGAAAAGCAGTCACAGTAGTTTGGTGATTGAAAAAACTGGGCAAGTGGATTATCGGCAGAACGTGACTCAGGAACAAAAAACGCCAGATCACGATTTGAAATATGCTGCCAAGTCAGACTTAAAAGCCAGTATCAGCGACTTTAATGCACAGCAGTTTCAGATCGGTCAAGGCGAATTTAGTCAGGTGTTCAAAATTGATCGCGCGCCGTATCAGATGAATCAAAAATGGCACATGCAGCTCAACGGCGATGTATATACCAAGCAATAAAAAAAGCGCCAACGGCGCTTTTTTTATGTGTCTGACAGACGCACCTTAGTGATCTGAAGCACCCGAAATTCCAATACCGGTCATTGAACGCACATACTGCGCATCAAATGCTTTACGTTCTGCTTTGGCACGGGCCGAATTATCAGTCACCGAGAACAACCAGCAGCAAATGAACGACAACGGCATTGCAAAAATTGCTGGGCCATTAAACGGATTGATCGGTGTATCTGAGATTTTAAGTGTGTCTACCCACACGGCTTTAGACAGAATAATCAGGACCACCGCCGTCGTCAGGCCAACCACGCCACCAATCACGGCGCCACGTGTGGTTAAACCTTTCCAGAACATTGACAATACAAGCACCGGGAAGTTCGCACAGCACGCCACAGAGAAGGCCAAGCCAACCATGAAAGCAACGTTTTGTTTTTCAAACAAGATACCCAGAATCATGGCGAAGATTGCCAAGCCCAATGTTGCGATTTTTGACATACGCAATTCAGATTCTGGTGTGGTTTGACCTTTTTTGAATACGTTGGCATACAAGTCATGTGAAATTGCAGATGCACCCGACAAGGTCAAACCTGCCACTACAGCCAAAATGGTTGCAAAGGCAACAGCAGAGATAAAGCCCATGAACAGATCGCCACCGAGTGCATCACTCAAGTGAACCGCTGCCATGTTGTTTCCGCCGACCAATTCAAGCTTACCTGTTACTGCTGCTTTGGCAACATCAAGGAATTGCGGATTGTTCGAAACAAACAGAATCGCACCGAAACCAATAATAAACGTCAGCAAGTAGAAGTAGCCAATAAAGCCAGTCGCCACCACTACAGATTTACGCGCTTCTTTAGCATCTTTTACCGTAAAGAATCGCATCAAAATATGTGGCAGACCCGCTGTACCAAACATGAGCGCTAAGCCAAGAGAAATCGCATCAATTGGGTTGGCGGCCAGTTTCCCTGGTCCCATAATTTTTGCTGCCTCTTCCATGCTGATATTACGCACATTGGCATAAACATCGATGGCTTGGGTAAACATGTTACTGAAGCTAAATCCAACCGCTTTCATCACCATAAACGCCATGAAGGTTGCACCAGACAGCAACAGTACCGCTTTGATGATTTGTACCCATGTGGTCGCCAACATGCCGCCAAACATCACGTAGGCCATCATGAGTAAACCCACAATTACAACCGCAATGTTATAGTTCAAACCGAAAAGTAGTTTAATGAGCTGTCCTGCACCCACCATTTGCGCAATCAGATAAAACGCTACCACCACAAGCGAGCTAAAAGCTGCCAAGGTACGTACTGGTTTTTCTTCCAAACGAAATGACACCACATCAGATAAATTGTATTTACCCAGATTACGCAAACGCTCTGCGATCAAGAACAATACGATTGGCCAACCCACCATGAAACCCAGTGAATAAAGCAAGCCATCGAAGCCTGAGCTAAAGACTAAAGCGGAAATTCCCAAGAACGATGCCGCAGACATGTAGTCACCGGCAATCGCCAAACCGTTTTGAAAACCTGAGATTCCGCCACCTGCCGTATAGAAATCCTTGGTATTGGTGGTTTGTTTGGCTGCCCATTTGGTAATGAACAAAGTTGCACCGACAAATATCACAAACATGATAATTGCGTGCCAGTTGGTGGCCTGTTGCTGCGCTTCGCCCAAATCTGGCCCCGCAACTGCGAGGGTTGACATCAGCAAGCTGATTGCCATCAGTGCTGGCGCTTTAAATGAAGTCCATTTCATCTTAGTGCAGTCCTTTCTCATGAGTGATGTTCTCAACTTCTCTCAATGCAGCTTCATTGAGATGGTCAAGGCTGTTGTTGGCGATATACGAATACACACCGCACAAAACAAATGACAGAACAATAATGCCAAGACCAAGCGGGATACCCCAGGTGGTGACACCGCCACTAAAAGAGCTCATTAGAAACTCTTTGTTGTATCCAACCAACAGCATAAAGCCCACATAGACCACCAGCATAATGATGGTAAGAGTCCAACTGAGTGTGGCTTTTTTGCTGACCATTTTTTTAAATTTTGGATTCTGTAGAATTCTTTCTACCTGAACGTCATCCATAATCTGCTCCTTTTACCGCGGCCATCGTCGGACGCTTTTTGTAATCCTTTTTCTTCACGCTATAACGTTAGCAATGTTGTATGAGGTTCGTAACTTAGACTTTGGTCGCTAAATTTTAATCAACATGCAGGGCTTTAAAGTGGCTTAAGGTATGATAGGCCTGTGTTTTCATAGATTCGATCGCATGAACAGCTGGCTTATTATCGGCGGACTCGCCCTCTATATTTTAGTCTTATTTCTCTGCGCTTTTTTTGGTGAGCGGCATGCCAGCCGTTTAGGGCCTCGCGGACGAATGCTGCTGTTTAGCCTGACACTGGGTGTATATTGTTCCTCTTGGACCTTTTACGGCGCCACTGGTGCCGCTGTGCGAGACGGTATTATTTTCCTGCCCATTTATCTGGGCCCCCTGATTTTTATCTGGTTTGGCTACGATATTTGGCGACGCCTAGGCCGTGTTCGCCAGCACCATGCTGTCTCATCGATTGCCGACTTTATTGCCGCACGTTACGGTAAAAGCGGGACCTTGGCTTCACTGGTGACCATTTTGGCGGTGATTGCGATTATTCCGTACTTGGCGTTGCAATTGCGTGCCGTGGCATTGAGTACTGCGGTGATTTTAGATCAGGCCACCGATCATTTGACTACGGCCACCAATAGCGTATTGCTCCTGACCGGCATATTGGCTTTGCTGGCCATGATGTTTGGTACACGGCAAATTGCCAATACCGAACAACATGGCGGTCTCATGCTGGCAGTCGCCTTTGAGTCATTTGTCAAGCTGTTTGCCCTGCTGTGCGTGGCGGTTTTTTTTCTGATTGAATCGCCCGCAAATATGCGACAAGTGAGTGAAGATGTCGCCAAAACCTTTCACAATGTACAGATGTTTGGTGTACCAGAAACCTTCTGGATTCAAACGCTACTTGCCGGACTGGCCATTATTTGTTTACCGCGGCAGTTTCATGTGGCGGTGGTCGAGTTACGTGACGAAAAACATATTCGCGGTGCGCGCCGCTGGTTTGCGGTGTATTTAATTTTAACCACCGTGGCAATTATTCCGATTGCCAGTTGGGCACTGCATGCATCACCTAATTTTTTAACTATTCCAGATGTGGCAGTACTGTCACTGCCATTAAGTTTTAATCAGGATTGGCTCAGCTTACTGGCATTTTTGGGAGGTTTTTCGGCATCGACCGGCATGCTTCTGGTATCGTCAGTGGCTTTGTCGATCATGCTCAGTAACGATCTGATCATGCCAGCACTCTGGCGCCTAAATTTATTATCCAGACACGATAAACGCTTACCACAATTTTTAAAGCTCACCCGACGTATTTGTATTTTGGCTGTGATGCTACTCGGGTTTTTATTTTTCCACTTTTTTAATGATATCGATCAGCTTTCAGTCTTTGGCTTACTGGCCTTTAGTGCAGTGGCACAATTTGCGCCCTCACTTATTGGAGGTTTGTACTGGCGCGGTGGAAGCCGTCAAGGTGTATATGCCGGACTCATTGTCGGTTTTTTCATGTGGACCTATACCCTGCTGTTCCCGACAATTTTAAGAAGCCTTCCTGACGCCTATCAAGCCTTCGCGCATCAGGTGCTGGTATTTGGTCCCTTTCACTTAAACCTCTTGCGCCCTGAGGCTTTGCTTGGCTTCGAATCTTTTGCGCCACTGACTCACGGCGTAATCTGGTCATTGGGCCTCAACACCATTTTGTATGTCTGGATTTCCAAGATTTATCGCCCCAGTGTGGCAGAGCAGATTCAGGCGGAAAGTTTCTTTTACTACGAAACCAAGCCTTTACCATCGCATCACACCTCAACAGATATGAGCTATCTGCATCACGATGCGGCTCGGCTTAAAGTGGGTGATTTAATTACGCTGGCCAAACGCATTACCGGTGAAGGGCCGACACAACAGGCCTTCAAACAGTTTTGTGAGCAAAATGATGTGCTGCTTAATCCCAACAGCGTCGCCAACGGCATGTGGTGGCGCTTCACCGAGCAGTATTTGGCGGGCACGATTGGAGCGGCATCTGCACGGACATTACTCACCACCGCCATGGTCAATAATGGACTGGCCTTGGGTCAGGTGGCCAATATTTTGGACCAAGCCTCGCAGTGGCAGCGCTTTAACCAGAATTTGCTCATGACCATGATCGATCATATGACCCAAGGCGTGAGTGTGGTCGATGAAAACATGTGTCTGGTGGCATGGAACAATCAATATTTAAAGCTGTTTGATTACCCGAAAGATCTGGTGTACGTCGGCTGTCCAATTGCCGATCTGATTCGTTATAACGCCGAACGCGGTGAATGCGGACCTGGCTCAATTGAAGAACATGTACGTAAGCGAATTCACTGGATGAAAGTGGGCAGCGCACATGAATTTGAACGGATTCGTAAAGATGGACGTGTCATTCAAATGCGCGGTAATCCTATCGAAGGCGGTGGCTTTGTTACAACCTTTGCCGACATTACGGCGTTTCGTGAAAATGAAGCGATTTTGGAAGCACGGGTCAGTGATCGTACCCAACAGCTTGAAACCGCTTTGGCCGAGCAACAGCTCGCACGTGAACAGGCCGACAAGGCCAATATGTCGAAAAGCCGCTTTATTGCTGCTGCCAGTCACGATCTGCTTCAGCCCATGCATGCGGCGCGTTTGTTTAGTACGGCATTAGAGCAAAGTGTGTCTCGTGAGGACGATCGTAAAACGCTCCAACAGCTTGATCGAGCGCTACATGGTGCCGAAAGCATGTTGTCGGCATTGCTCGATATTGCACGTCTTGAAGGCGGCTCATTACAGCCCAAACGACAGTCTTACCCACTGCATGATTTATTGAGCGATCTCGAACTGCAATTTAAGTCGATTGCAGCGCAGCGTAATATTCGTTTGAATGTCCACGATGCCAAATTCTGGATCGACACCGATCCACAGTGGATTCGTCGGATTATTCAAAACTTTGTCAGTAATGCCTTACGCTACACCGCCAAGGGCCGTGTGGTGGTGGGCGTGTTACGCCATAGCACCCGACCACAGCATATCCGTATAGGGGTATGGGATACAGGCCCAGGGATTGCAGAGGAACAGCGCATCAAACTGTTTCAAGAGTTTGAACGCTGCGGCCATACTTCGCCTTGGGGTGAACAAGGTCTAGGATTGGGTCTGGCGATTGTACAGCGTATGACCAGTTTGCTCGATCATCCGGTCGAGGTGTACTCCCAAATTGGTCAAGGCTCATGCTTTATCATTGAGGTACCTACCGTAGATGCGCCTAAAGTGATGGCACCGCAAGCACAGGCGATTCCCCTAAAAACCAAAGCTTACCGGATTTTATGTTTAGACAATGACGAAACCATTTTGGAGGGGATGAGTACGCTGTTGTCGAAATGGGGGTATGAAGTCTTTAAAGCCACAGAACCCGAACAGGCCTACACCTTGATTCAACAGCATAATATTCAGGTCTGGTTGATCGACCAGCATCTGAACAACCAGCAACTCGGCCTCGACTTTATTTTGCAGCATCGACAAGATCAGGTTCCGGTTGCACTGATTACCGCAGACTCCGATCCAGAGCTGCCGCAGCGACTCAAAGAGCTCAATGTGATGTTACTCAAAAAGCCACTTAAACCGGCCGGATTACGGGCATGGTTATCTGGCTTGAAAATTTCATCTCCAACTCGCTAAAACGCTTGGCTCTACCTACCCGCTTCAGGCCATTTTTTGTAAGAAATGGCCTGAAGCCATGCCACATAGACGAATGGTTGGCAAAAGTGTTCAGATAGCGCGCTTTTTTTTGGCGATTGATTGATCAAATCCAGCAAAGTACGAGTGACTATGGCAAAGTCTGACCTTTTTGTAAATGAACACTGCCATAGTTAGTTACAATTCAATAATGATTTGAAAAATAAAACTTTTATCATAAAAATAGCCATTATAAAACTTTAGTCTAATATCTATTGCATTCCAAAAAACTCATAACAGTGAAAAGCAGCCCACATCAACCCGATCGGTTGATCTCTTGCAGATATAAGAAAGGACATTCGTCATGATTACCTCAGATGATGCAGCTTCATTCGATCTACACAGTTCACAGCAATTTTATCGTGAATACAGTGCCAATGCCCTGTTACCCGATATCGATTGGGACGTTTTGTTTCCACACAGTAAACTCAAAGCAGAACACAAACAGGCCCTCGATACCATATACTGCAGTGTTGTGCCACTGGCCTTGCAAGTGTTTGACGAGTTAGAGCTCGACGTGTTTGAACCGGCCATGTATCGCCCACAAGGGCTCGGATTATTTGAAAAACTTGCCCAAAAAGAAGAAGATCTGCTGCAACAGCTTGAATCGGAAGGCAACATGCTAGATGAAAAAATCCGCCATCAAATGTGGAGCATGTTACTTCGTGGCGGTGCGGTGTTGGTGTTTAAAGCATGGCTTGGACGAGTCAAACACGGTCATGAAGCACTGGATATGTCGCAGTTTGATGAACTATCGGATCTACTTTTTATCAAGACAGCACCTAAAAAGCTGGCCCAGCGCTTGAATGTCGACATGCGTGCCGAAGATGATCATATCTTTTTAATGTATGGCGACGATATCTTTCTGGATCGATTCAACAGCCTCGAAACGGCGGCCTTGTTTGTCGATTTAGGGGTGTATGACGCCACCTTTTTGAGCCTGCGCGATGATCGCGTGGCCGAGTACCTCAAACAAAAAGGTTATGTGACTCAAGATCAAATCGATGAACTGCACTGTGCGCTCAATCCGCTGTACTGTGACAACATTACCACCAAGCAAGACTGTCTGGCTTAAATTTTGGCCATAAAAAACAGGGGATTTTCCCCTGTTTTTTACATATACACTTAAATAGTTAAAGTCTTTTGTCTTCAATATTTAGGGCATTAATCGCCAATACCGCTTGGGTACGATTTTGTACGCCCAATTTACGGAAAATAGCGGTCACATGCGCCTTAATGGTCGCTTCTGAAACATCTAATTCATAGGCAATTTGCTTATTGAGCAAACCTTCAGCCACCATCATTAAAACGCGAAACTGCTGCGGCGTCAGCGACTGAATACGTTCGGCCAGCTCGGTTTCATCTGCAGCACGCGGATCGAAACTTAAATTATTAGGTAAGTTGGGTGGCAACCAGATTTCACCTTCCAGCACATGGCGGATGGCTTCACCAATATGACTTGGATGCGCAGATTTTGGAATATAGCCCATGGCACCATGAGCAATCGCACGCTGGATAATCGAGGTCTCTTCATGTGCAGACACCACAATAATCGGTAGCGACGGATATTGCGCACGCACATGCACCAGCGCAGAAAAGCCCGATGCACCCGGTAAGTTTAAATCCAGCAATACCAGATCTGGCTCTGCTCCACTTTCTAAGCGCTCGTAAAATTCATTGACTGCTGCAGTTTCATAAATTTGAGCTTGAGGCAGACTGTATCGCACCGCCTGAATTAGGGCATGGCGAAACAGAGGATGATCATCGACGATTAAAATATTCATAAGCGAAACGAGAGATCTCTGGCGCAGTATCTTGATTTTACTCATACTGCTGGCTTTAAGGATAGAACCATATTACCCAATTTTTATATAAAATGTCGGTTAAGCCGTTAGATTTCAGTATTTTTTTCGTTTTTTCAAAATCGCTTAAAGCTTAGTGATTATTGTTATAATTTTATTAAAAATACTGAAGACCTTATCTTAAAGAAGAAAATAAAATAAATTCATAGGGTTAAAATAGCCTTTATACACCGATGATCGTATGTGCCAATATAGAAGAAAAAACGATAAGGTTTCACAATTTGATTATTTTACCTGAGGCTGGAAATACCGATTAATAGGATCAATTGTTTTATTTGCTATTTAGGTTGATCATGCCACAACATTCAAATACTCAAAAACCACTCAATATTGTTGCCGTTTCTGGCGGTTTAAATCATCCATCTAAAACTGAAGCACTGGTTCAAGAAATTCTAAATGAGCTGGCCGATGCAACCCCGATTCAGGTGCATTTTATTAAGTTTAGCGAAATCGGTCATTTGCTTGGCGGTGCGATTTACCGTAACCAGCTTCCGCAGCGCGTGCAAGACGATCTCGCCAAGGTTGAAGCAGCCGATGCCTTGATTGTAGGTACACCGGTATACCGTGCATCTTTTACTGGCCTGTTTAAGCATTTTTTTGATTTCGTTGAACAAACCGCGCTGGTCGATGTCCCTGTTTTGCTGGCAGCCTCAGGTGGTAGTGACCGCCATGCCCTCGTACTTGAACATCAGCTACGCCCATTGTTTAGCTTTTTCCAAGCCCAAACACTGCCAATTGGCGTCTACGCCACCGATCGCGACTTTGCGAAAGACTATAGCATTCAAAGCGATTTACTTCGTGACCGTATCACGTTGGCTGTGGCACGTGCATTGCCTATTTTGGAATGGGCACCTGCCAAAGGCCAGCGCGCCGAGGTGGTCAAAGACAAAACGGCACAGGCCAACCAAAATCTGGGCATCAACAAACAAATCGAGCAGGACGAAGTTTTGCCATCGGCTGCGGTTCCCAATCTGGACGCTGCCGAATCTCGCTTGCATCCTAAAAATTTAAAAAGCAACGTGGCCTAAGCCGTACCGTTTATGAGAAGGAGTTTTGCCATGAGTCAATCAACTGCACCCATCAAATTTGCGTACTGGGTCCCCAATGTCAGTGGTGGACTCGTGGTCAGCAATATCGAACAACGAACTGACTGGAGCTACGAATACAACATTAAACTGGCTCAGGCCGCAGAAGCAAATGGCTTTGAATATGCCCTGACCCAGATTCGCTTTACTGCGGGCTACGGCGCAGAGTATCAGCATGAATCGGTGAGCTTTAGTCATGCCTTATTGGCCAAAACCGAAAAACTTAAAGTAATTGCGGCCATATTACCCGGCCCATGGAAACCCGTACTGGCAGCCAAACAACTGGCGACCATTGACTATCTCACGCAGGGGCGTATTGCCATCAATGTGGTGAGTGGCTGGTTTAAAGGTGAGTTTGATGCGATTGGCGAACCATGGCCAGAGCACGATCAGCGCTATGCACGCTCTGAGGAATTTATCCGCAGCCTAAAGGGCATTTGGACACAAGACAATTTTAGTTTTGACGGCAAGTACTATCAGTTTCAAAACTATACCTTAAAGCCAAAACCGCTACAGCAACCGCATATCGAAGTCTTTCAAGGAGGCAGCTCACGGGCAGCACGCGACATGGCCTCCCGGGTATCGGACTGGTATTTTACCAACGGCAATAGCGTCGAGGAAATTGAAAAACAAGTACACGATATTCGCAGCAAAGCCAAGGCCAACCAGCATCAGGTTAAAATTGGAGTAAATGCCTTTATTATTGCCCGAGATACAGAACAAGAAGCGCAAGCCGTATTACAGTCAATTATTGATCAGGCCAATACCGAAGCGGTACATGCCTTTGGCGATGCCACACGTCAGGCGGGAGCTGCCAGCCCCGAAGGTGAAGGAAACTGGGCCAAATCGACCTTCGAAGATTTAGTGCAGTATAACGATGGCTTTAAAACCAATCTGATTGGAACACCGCAGCAAATCGCAGAACGCATTGTTGCCTTGAAACATGTGGGGGTTGATCTGATTTTATCTGGGTTTTTACATTTTATCGAAGAAGTCGAGTATTTCGGACAGCATGTGTTGCCACTGGTACGCGAACTGGAACAGCAGCAGGAAATTACCGCCAAATCTGCTTAAGGAGAAATTATAATAATAACGTGGTGGTACATACATCTTTACCCTGAGACTCGGCTTGGGGTATTTTTTTATTTTAAAAATGCTGTAACGCAATCATTCGTCAAATCACAATAACTCATGAGATAACGAAGCCCAACAATTTTACCTCAATCTGACATGGTATCGAGGGATATTCCCATTTAAGCTAAAAACATCGCATCATCAAAACGAGAATAAACCATGAAACAAGCGTTGCTGATCATTGATGTACAAAATGACTATTTTGAAGGTGGTGCAATGACACTGGCGGGCCCAGACCAAGTGCTCAGCCAGATTAATCGTCTTGAAACGTATTTTGTCGAGCAGAATTTACCGGTTATCTATATTCAGCATATCAACCCGCCAGAAGCCACTTTTTTTCGTCCCAATACATCTGGAGTCGAGTTACATGCCGGGCTCAAGCGCCAAGCTCATGCCATTGTCATTCCAAAAAACAAACCGAACAGTTTTTTAAATACCTCACTAGAAGACACCTTAAAAACCTTGGAGATTAAACAGTTGGTCATTACCGGCATGATGACGCACATGTGTATCGACTCCAGTACCCGTGCCGCAGCAGAGCGTGGCTATCAGCCGATTTTAATTGCCGATGCAACAGCAACACGCGATTTAATCTTTGAAAATCACACCACACCCGCCGATGCCGTACAACATGCGTTTTTGAGTGCACTCACCACCTTTGCCGATGTTCAAAGCACCGCGGCTTTTTTACAAGCGCACGCTGCAACCTGAGATTCAACACCAAAGGTCATGGTTAGGAATAAAAACTAGGATGCGGAACTTTGCCAGTTAATACCCACTCCCCGACCTCTTGATATTTGTAATCGATTGGATCATGCAAGGTTTGGGTTCTTACATTTCGCCAGAAGCGATCCAGATTCAGCGCTACTGTAGTCGCTCTGGCACCCATCACCTGAAACATATCTTGTGTGAGCATCAGCCCCGTGCGAGTCGCTGCAATTTTCGCTGTGGCCACCGCCACCGATACCTCACCCCGTTGCTGAGCACTCAAGTCTGGCCCTTCGTTCCACGCGTTTTGTAAGAGCGTACGGGCTTTGTTGGTCAGTAAGCGGACACTTTCAAGTTGCACGTAAAATTCGGCAAAATGCTTTTGAATATAGGGGTCATCTACACTTTGCGTTGCGCTTGACGTGGCCCATGCTTTTTGATGTTGCACCGCCTGATGCGCGACTTTAAAAGCGCCCTCTGCGACGCCCAAAAACAAATGCACAAAAATCAGCTGCGCAATTAAAGGCCTTAGGCTCGAATACGGTGTACTCAGTGGCCCGGGATTGAGCAGTAATTCATGCTTTAAAATCTTGACCTGTTCAAAATGAGTGGTGCCGCTGTCGGTCTGGCGCTGTCCCATGTTATTCCAGTCGCCTAAAAAACGAATACCGTCACGTTGCGTGGGCACCACCGCGATCAGCAGCTTATCCTCTTGGGTATAACCCGAACAAAGCAGCATGTCTGAATCGATTGAACCCGAACAAAAGCTTTTTTCACCCTGAAAAATAAAAGTATCGTCGTTGAGCTGTTGCACCTGCGTACGCCGATCTAGCGGATTCAGTGCATTGCCCCAAAAGAGCTGTTGCTGAGCGGTCTGTCGAAACCAGCTCTCATACTGCTCGGGCTGGGCAAAAAGCTGAACCGTGGCAATCAGTAAGTGGTGAAAACCATAGACATGCGCCAGAGAACTATCGACCTGTGCAATCAATTGAATGGTCTTAAAAATTGTTTCCCAGTCGGCTCCCTGCCCACCATATGCTTTGGGAATTGAGAGCGAGAGTAGTCCGCTAGCCCGAATCAAATCACGCTCAATTTTGGCCGTGCCCCCTTGCTTGTCCCGTACGGCTGCGGTTTTCTCAAACGCTGCCGCCAAGCTTTGAGCTTGTGCCAAGGGATCAAATGTCTGTGCAAAATAAGGTTGATTCATGCGCAAATCCGAAGGAGCAAAACAAGGTCTAAGCCTAGCAAATCTCTGCCCGCTGCTTTATGCAAATTTAGGCATAGCTTTGCTCAAAACAATAAAATAAAAACACCTCCTGCTCACTTAAGCAGGAGATGCTGTCAGTACTTAAGTGGCTGCTTTCGACGCTGGGTATACCGTATGAATCAGATGCTCAACCACGGCTGGATCTGCCAAGGTGGAGGTATCGCCCAAGCTATCTAGCTCATTTGCCGCAATTTTTCTTAAAATGCGCCGCATGATTTTTCCAGAGCGAGTTTTGGGCAAAGCAGGTGCCCAGTGCAGCGCGTCTGGGGTGGCAATCGGTCCCAGTATTTTTCGCACCCACTGTACCAGCTCTTTACGTAATTCTTCAGACTCTTCCACACCTGCCTGTAGCGTCACAAAGGTACAAATGCCTTGCCCTTTAATGTCATGCGGCATACCTACCACCGCAGCCTCAGCCACATGCGGATGCGCAACCAGTGCACTTTCGATCTCGGCTGTACCCAAGCGGTGCCCCGAAATATTCAACACATCATCGACTCGTCCGGTAATCCAGTAGTAACCGTCTTCATCACGACGTGCACCATCGCCGGTAAAGTAACGCCCGGGAAAGGTCGAGAAATAAGCTTCAATGAACCGTTTCGGATCGCCCCAGATGGTTCGCATCTGTCCCGGCCAAGCATCTTTAATCACAAGATTGCCTTCGGCAGCCCCTTCAATTTCATGCCCGTCACCATCTACCAGTGCAGGTTGCACACCAAAAAATGGACGTGTAGCCGAGCCCGGTTTTAGGTCGGTTGCACCCGGAAGTGGTGCAATCAAAATTCCGCCAGTTTCGGTTTGCCACCAAGTATCGACCACTGGACAGCGTCCCTCTCCCACCACGTTGTAATACCACGACCATGCTTCCGGATTAATCGGCTCACCCACCGTGCCCAGCAGTCGTAAACTGCTCCGATCACTTTCACGTACATAGGCATCGCCTTCACGCATCATGGAGCGTATTGCCGTTGGGGCAGTATATAAAATGGTGACCTTGTGCTTATCGATAATATGTCCAATTCTGGCCCACGTCGGATATTGCGGTACACCTTCAAACATCAGTGTACTGGTACCATTCGACAGTGGTCCGTAAATCAGGTAACTGTGCCCCGTGATCCAGCCCACATCGGCAGTACACCAATACACATCATCTTGCTTGATATCAAAAACTTCTCTAAATGTGGTGGTGGCGTACACCAAGTAGCCACCTGTGGTATGCAGTACACCTTTGGGTTTACCCGTCGAGCCGGAGGTATACAAAATAAATAATGGATCTTCTGCATTCATGGGTTCGGGTGGACACACATCATTCACTTCGGTAATCACCACGTGATACCAAAGATCAAGCCCCTCTTGAAAGCGAACCGGATTACCTGTGCGATGAACCACGATCACATGCTCAACCGACTCGGTTCCCTTAACTTTTAGGGCTTCATCGACACTTTCTTTTAATGGCAGTAACTTACCGCCACGCATACCGGCATCGGCAGTGATCACCAGTTTAGCCTGACAATCTTCTATCCTGCTGGCGAGCGAATCGGGTGAAAAACCACCAAATACCACACAATGCACCGCACCAATCCGTGCACAGGCCAACATGGCGATCGCCGCTTCAGACACCATTGGCATATACAACACCACACGGTCGCCCTTTTCGATGCCATATTTTTTTAGCACGTTGGCAAAACGGCACACCTCTTCATACAGCTCTTTGAAGGAAATAATTTTATGCCGTGATGGATGATCGCCTTCCCAAATGATGGCAGGCTTGTGCGGATGTGTTTTAAGATGTCGATCCAGACAGTTGGCACATACATTTAATTGCCCGTCGGCAAACCATTCGATTTTAAAATCATCGGCCGCGTAATTGGTATTTTTAACTTGTGTAAATGGCTTAATCCAATCGACATTGCGGGCTTCTTCTGCCCAGAATCCATCAGGGTCATCGATTGATTGCTGATAGCGCGCCAAATAATCGGCTTCAATGGTTCGGGCTGTTTTTTTAAACTCTTCTGGTACTGGATAGATTTCATTCATAGTATCACTTCCTTGATTTTTAGGCCCCATCACGAGGCTTTTTTAACCGACACTGTGTTTGATCTTTTTTTGTTGTTGCTGAAGCAGTATCCACACACGTGGTTGGGCCTGACAATACGCATTTGGTCGTATATTTTTCAACCTATCAGATTCGAAACAATTTAAACACCCAAAGATTCAACATTTTTTGTATGTTGGTTGTAGTATTTCTTGAAGACATTCATACGATTGCCTGTATCCGCATCTATCTTGACGTTTCAGGCAGCACTTCAACAGGAGGATGATATGTATTCTACCTCAACCGATCATTCCGACTGGTCATCGCACCCTGCGCGCCGTAACGATCACCCCTTCTCGACTCGAGGGCGCTTTAATCGTTTAAGCTACTTGGGCTGGTATGGTTTCTTTAATTTGTTACCCATTGCATTGCTGTTATTGCTTCACTTCGGCTTGGGTGTAATTCGTCTTGATTTAGGAACACTGTACGATCATGGGTTTGCATTATGGCTCGATGGCTCGGGGTGGTTGCTACTCGCTGGCACGTTATTATTTATCTATCTTCATCTGCTCCTTATCATTCGACGCTTACACGACACCAATCATTCTGGCTGGTGGAGCCTGCTGTTTTTACTGCCCGTGATTCAATGGATTCTATTGCTGTATTTACTGATCGCGCCGGGTTCATCTGGGGTAAATGATTATGGTCCACCCCGACCTTCTCATTTTTTAGAAAAGCTGATGGGATGGTTGGTCGTGTTGATGTTTGTGATGAGCATTTTGGTTTTTGGACAAGCCATGCACTTTATGATGAGTACTGGCAATATCGATTTACAGCATTTAATGCTTCAGTCACACACTGGTTATTTCTAAACAAAATATGTGAAAGGTTGAGCGAATATACAGTTCATACTACACTTTCGCATTACTTTTCTCTTAACTTTTATCACATCAGGAATTCGAGTGTCTGAAGAAAATAAACTAGATCAGGTCGCATCAGATACAGCGATGCTATTGCAACAAGCGGGGCAAAAAACCACTCAATCCGTTCTACAGCATACCGAGAAATACCATGAAACTTATACTGCAATTGATAAAATTGTAGATAGTTTTTGGGAGCGTATTCCTTATTTATGTATCGCGCTTGTCGTATTTTTAGTTTTCTGGTTGTTGACCAAAGTCTTTAAACTATTCGTTGATAAAACCCTGACCAATCGTAGTTATACCCGTCAAAATTTGGTCTTGGTTCTGAATCGTGTTGGATCTGTCCTCATCTTGTTTATCGGTTTTCTGATTGCACTGGTGATTGCGATTCCGGGATTCACACCAGGCCAGCTCATGAGCGCACTTGGTATCGGTTCGGTGGCAATTGGTTTTGCATTTAAAGATATTTTCCAAAACCTGTTATCTGGCGTACTGATTTTACTGGGTGAACCGTTTCGTATTGGCGATGACATTGTTGTCAACGGAATGGAAGGTACAGTTGAAGATATCCAGATTCGCGCAACCTTTATTCGTTCCTACGATGGGCGCCGCATTGTGATTCCAAATGCCACGGTGTATACCAGTGCCATTACCGTGAATACCGCCTATCAGCGCCGTCGCTGTGAGTTTGTGGTCGGCATCGGTTATGACGACGATGAACAACAAGCCAAAAGTATTATTTTGAATATTTTGGACAATAATCGTAATGTCCTCAGCCAGCCTGCATTCAGTGTGAATGTGACAGCACTGGCCGATTTTTCGGTCAACCTCACGGTGCGTTGGTGGATTGATACCACTGAAACCAATATTTCGGCTTCAGTGAGTGAGATTCAGACTGAGGTGAAACGTGCTTTTAATCAGGAAGGTATTAATATTCCTTACCCGGTACAAGAAGTAAAAGTACATAAAGAGTCGACCGCAGCATTGCCACATACTGCCTCAGCGCCTACCGACTCAGCTAAACAGTCGACCTAACACGTAAGATACTGCAGTTTCGGTTCGCAAAATACGGCTGCCTAACTGATACGTCTGGCAGCCGTTTTTTTGCATCAGTTCGACTTCATATGGAATGAAGCCACCCTCGGGGCCAATAATGAGTGAACAGCCGTGTGAAATATTGATAGGCATGGTTTGTGCGCTACACGGATGCGCCACGTAGGCTGGACGTTCTGGTTGAATCATGCCCGGTAAAATATCTTCTACAAAAGGTTTGAAGCGTTTGTAGAGCTGGATTTCTGGAGCAATTGTATCGCCGGCCTGTTCTAGCCCCAGTTGTACATAATCATCAAGCTGCTGTAAAAATGGCGTTTGCCAGTAACTCTTATCCACCCGATAGCTGTGAATCAGGCAAATTCGCTCAACACCAAGTGTCACACTGTCCATGATTAAACGGCGCAGCACTTTGGGGCGTGGCAGTGCCACAATAAGCGTGACTGGAAGTTTTTTAGGACACGCTTCTTGCTGTAGCGGCATTACCTCAATAGATTGCGCTGTAATTGTCATCACTCGGGTGAGGTAGCGTGCCTGCCCCAGTATCCCGACTTTGAGCGTATCTCCCACTTGCAAGTTCAGTTGCTCGCGCAAATGCATGACCTGACGCGGTTCATGAATTTGCCATGGCCCAGAGAGATTTTCTTGTGGTGGAATCAAGACCAGATTCATGTGATATATCCATCGAGCAGCGCAATATGGCGATCCAGTGCTCCCTGATTACGGGCTAAAATGGTTTGCGAATGTTGAGCACGTGCCGCGGCTTGCGCAGATGCGTTGGCATAGCTGAGTAAATACTCGACTGCCTGAAGCGCATCTGGAGCAACATCAATCGCAGCTGCCTCGACAAACTCATCTACAATGGTTTGAAAATTGAAATAACGTGGCCCAATCACCACCGGACAATCCAGTGCCATAGGTTCTAAAATATTATGACCACCGCCGGGCGTATTGAGTGATCCCCCAACAAAAGCAACCTGTGCGAGTGCATACCACAACCACAATTCTCCCATACTATCGGCCAGATAAACCTGCGTCTCGGGCATGATGGGTTCGGCAAGACTGCGCCGTGAGGTATTTAAGCCCAGATCCTGACTCACACGAAAAACCTCATCAAAACGTTCGGGATGGCGTGGCACTACAATACAAAGTAGCGCAGGATCATGATTTAGATGCGTTTTAAGGGCAGTCAAAAGCTGCTGTTCTTCAGGTGCATGAGTACTGGCAAGCACCATTATTTTACGTGCGCCGAGTTGCCACTGCTGTACTAGAGATGCTGCTTGCGACACCACCGCTTCGGGTGCATGAATATCAAATTTGATGTTTCCCACCACTTGGGATTTATCTGCGGCTAGGCCCAGCGCAATATAACGCTGCTGGGTATTCTGATCTTGAGCCAGTAATGCGCTCAGATTGTTCAACATCCCTCGGGTAAGACCCGCCACACGGGCATAACCCCGTGCGGATTTTTCCGACAGGCGCGCATTGATTAAGACTCGGGCGATTCCATGTTGTGCGGCCTGATCAATCAAATTGGGCCACAGTTCAGTTTCGACCAAGATCAGTATTTTAGGCTGATAACGCGCAAAAAATTCTCGCAGTAGATGCACCTGATCGACTGGTAGATAAACTGCTTGAAAACGATCCTGATAGGGCGGTTTTAAAAAAAGCGTCTTGGCACGTGCTTGACCCGTTTTGGTGGTATTGGTGACCAACACCGGATGACCCGCTTGAAGATAATGTTCGATGAGTGGCTGTGCTGCATTGGTCTCACCGACTGAGACTGCATGAAACCAGATGGCATGACGATGTTGAGGAGGCTGAAATGGACCAAAACGTTCACAACATTCTTGCTGGTATGCTGCGTCACTCTGGGCACGTTTACGGATTCGCCAACGATACAAAGGTTTGAGTAAAACCAAGGCCGCGTTGTACCACAATGGAGTCGCCAATACATCTGTCTCAATACATATTCGATGGGCAGAATATAGCAGAGCGCCATACATTTGTTAATGTATGGCGCTCTGATTAACTCACGCAAATTTAGGCGTCAAGCGTCGATTCACGTAGCGTAGGATAGTCGGTATAACCTTCTGCACCTTTGGCATACAAAGTTTCTGGATTGACATCATTCAGCGGTGCATGGTTGATTAGTCGCGTGTACAAATCAGGATTCGCGATATACGCTTTACCAAAAGATACGGCATCGGCATCGCCATTGGCCAATATACGACGCGCAGAATCTGGCGTTAGGCTTTCATTGGCAATCCATACACCACTAAATTGTTTACGCAATTCAGGCCCGATACTGTCTGCGGCTTCATATTCACGCGAGAATACAAAGGCAATTTCTCGCTCACTGAGCTGACGCATAACATAACCGAAGGTTTCAAGTGGGTTGACATCGCCCATATCGTGCGAATCACCGCGAGGGGCAATATGTACACCAACACGTCCAGCACCCCAAACTGCAATGAATTCATCGACAATCTGCAACAATAAACGTGCACGATTTTCGAGTGAACCACCGTATTGATCATCACGCTGATTGGTTTGCGATTGCAAGAATTGATCGACTAAATAACCATTGGCAGCATGTAATTCTACGCCGTCAAAACCAGCCAGTTTGGCCATTTCAGCCGCATGTCGGTACTGTTGAACAATCTCGTCAATT
The DNA here is from genome assembly GCF_018139125.1 of Acinetobacter soli. NCBI lineage: Bacteria > Pseudomonadati > Pseudomonadota > Gammaproteobacteria > Moraxellales > Moraxellaceae > Acinetobacter > Acinetobacter soli. The sequence continues at coordinate 2,782,054 of NZ_CP073241.1, read as the reverse complement.
TCTTCGAGCGATAATGCGCGCGGTGTCACATAAGGACGTTTCGGACGCAATAGGCTGACATGTCCTTCTGGCTGAATCGCGCTCGGTGCAACCGGGAGATCACCATCAAGCAACTGAGGATCTGAGATCCGGCCCACATGCCAAAGCTGCGCCACGATTTTGGCGCCTTGTGCATGAACCGCCTGAATAATGGGTTGCCAAGCATGTGCTTGTTCTTCTGTCCAAAGTCCTGGTGTATCTTCATAACCGACGGCTTTAGGAGAAATCACCGTGGCTTCCGTCAAGATCAGACCTGCATTGGCACGCTGCTGATAATACTCTTTCATCAGCGCATTTGGCACTCGGCTTTCCCCACTGCGCGAGCGAGTCAGCGGCGCCATCACCAAACGGTTTTTTAATTCAAAATCACCAACTTTTAACGGAGAACTTAGTTCAGCCATCACAACCTCAGCTTACGCTCGATTAAAGCGTTTCTTTTAAATGATCGAGATATTGCTGAATCAACGCTTCGTTGCGCGAAAAATAAGACCACTGGCCATATTTCTCTACCGTAATGAGACCTGCCTGTTGTAAAACAGACAAATGATTAGACATGGTCGATTGTGACACATTGCCTAATCGCTCAATTTGCCCGGCACAAACACCCCGCTCAAAATTGCCGCATTCTTCTGCGGCCCAGTATTTTGTTGGATGCTTGAGCCATTCCAAAATCTGACGACGAGTCGGATTGGCGAGGGCTTTAAAAATTACATCGGTATCCATAAGCAAAGCTCAAAGATTAGGGCGCAAAGCGTTGTTCAACACCATACTTTAAATTGTATCGCATAATTACGATATTAATATCTATTTTTATAAATATTAATATCGATTTTCATAGATATATTGTAAGCACAGGTAAACACGCTTTGCGGATGTTTACAATTACAAGCCTTGTTTCAAACTGGCTTCGATAAATTTATCCAGATCGCCGTCGAGTACAGCACCTGTATTTGAATTTTCGACACCAGTACGCAAGTCTTTAATACGTGAGTCATCCAGTACATAGGAGCGAATCTGGCTACCCCAGCCGATATCAGACTTCGAGTCTTCAAGGGCTTGCGCAGCTTCATTACGCTTTTGCATTTCAAGTTCGTACAATTTTGCACGTAACTGTTTCCATGCATGGTCACGGTTCGCATGCTGAGAACGCTGGTTCTGACAAGCCACCACAATCCCTGTCGGCGCGTGAGTCAAACGCACGGCAGAATCGGTTTTGTTAATGTGCTGTCCACCGGCACCCGATGCACGGTATGTATCGGTACGTACATCGGCCGGATTGATTTCAATTTCAATATTGTCATCAATTTCAGGTGAAACGAATACAGCACTAAACGAGGTATGACGACGGTTGCCACTGTCAAATGGCGACTTACGCACCAGACGATGTACACCAGACTCGGTACGTAACCAGCCATATGCGTACTCGCCTTCGACTCGGATAGTGGCCGACTTAATGCCCGCTACATCACCATCTGATTCTTCCATCAATTCAGCTTTAAAGCCATGACGCTCGATCCAGCGCATGTACATACGCAGTAACATGGAAGCCCAGTCTTGTGCCTCGGTACCACCCGAACCTGCCTGAATCTCGACATAACATGGGTTCGGGTCCATCGGATTGCTAAACATCCGGCGGAATTCGAGCTTGGCCAGCGCCTCTTCTGCCGCCACAAGCTCTGCATCAACATCTTCGAGCAGACTTTCGTCATCGGCTTCAACGGCAAGATCCAGCATTGCTTTAGCATCGTCGAGCTGATTGGCAAGACCATCTAAAACGTTCAGAACGTTTTCAAGCTCACCTTTTTCTTTGGCCATGGCTTGAGCACGGCTTTGGTCGTTCCAGATCGCCGGATCTTCAAGCTCGCGTAAAACTTCTTCTAGACGTTCTTTTTTTAGATCGTAGTCAAAGATACCCCCGTAGTGTTTGACTACGTTCGGTTAAATCTTTTAATTGGTTCAAATACGGATTAATTTCCACGCCACAATTCCCACATTACATTCATTTATTTCGCTGTCTAGTTTAACACAGCCCGCTTCGAGAGAGAAAAACTGCGTTTTAGTCCTATAAAAAAACCCCAATTTGTTTGAAATCTAACCCCTATAAAGCGTTATGAATTTGTTTTTACAACATTAATCTAATCTTCATTATGGAGGTCTAAACTGGTGCATTTTAAATACAATTGGTCACAATATTGATGATTAATTGTGCATATTCGTGATAACTTCACAAAACCCTCTAGCTTTTAATAAAACAAAACATTTCATATTTATTATTGAATATCAAAAACTTAAAAATACTTAATTACACGAATTCCACATTATTACCGTTCGGTTACGTTGGCCTAATTGACGCACTCAAATTTTTCACTAGACTGAAAGTTGTAACAAAACATTAATTATTATTTTTTGGAGGGGAGATTTTCCATGAAAAAGTTAACTCTAGTCACAGCACTTTTGTCTTCACTCGCTTTTGTAGGAACTACTGCTCACGCTTACCAAACTGAAGTTAATGGTAACTACAATTACCTAGATCCAGATAACGGTAGCGGTGTAAGTACATTTGGTGCAAGTGGCACTTACTACTTTAATCCTGTTCAAACTCGTAACGCGCCATTAGCCGAAGCAGCATTTCTTGATCGTGCAAGTAACGTGAGTGTTGGCGGTGTATACGGCGATAATAGCGGCACTAAAAATACAAATATTGGTATTGCTGGTGAATACTATGTACCAAACAGCGACTTCTATTTAGGTGCAGGCGTTGCTCGTGAAGAAAATAAAATTAAGAATTTAAACGACACAAAAACCACCCGTTATAATGCCGAGGTAGGTTATCTTCCAGCACCAGGATTATTGGTTGCACTTGGTCTACAAGGTTATGACACAAAAAATGGTGGAGATGATGTTGATCCAACCTTACGTGCCAAATACGTTACTCAAGTTGGCCAACATGACGTAAACCTTGAAGCCCGTGGTGTGTTTGGTAACAATGACAATAAGCAATACTACGTTGCAGGCGACTACTATATCGACAAAACATTAAGTGTTGGTGCAGACTATCAGCGTGATAAGGCCCTTAATCTTGACCAATGGGGCATCACAGCTAAAAAATTCTTAAGCCAGCAAGTAAGTGTTGATGGTCGATTAGGTTTCGGCGATGACTACAATACTTATTCAGTAGGTGCATCATATCGCTTCTAAGCAATCGGTTTAGACGTATAAAAAAACTGCTCCTCGGAGCAGTTTTTTTATGTCTGATCTAAATGTAGGATACGAAGTTGCAAATTCACACTGCCGTTAAATTCATTTCGATCTAACTCATAGACCAAATTGACAAACGGTATACTCGGATCAAATTCGAATTGATGTGCCGCATTAAAGGCAATCGCATCTACGGTTCCGTACTGATCCAGCGAGAGCTTTAGCTTTAAATGAAGTTCTTTGAGCCAGCGATAATCGAGCACCTGAAAGCGGCCTTCAAACTGTGGGTAAGGAAATTTTTGTCCCCATGGACCTAAACGCTCAATCCAGTTTAAAGTATCGAGCTGGTGTGCAGACATCGGTAAAACGCCATCTGTCCAGAGGACCGCGTCCAGTAAAGATTCATCCATCTGAGCAACATACTGGGTAAAAATGCGTTTAAACTCATCGAAATACTGTTTTTTCAGCGTTAAACCCGCCGCCGCCGCATGTCCACCAAAATGACTGACCAAATGCGGATATTGCTCAGCCACCTGCTCAATGGTATCGCGAATGTGAATACCATCGATGGAACGTGCAGAGCCCTTGATGTGCTCGCCATCGGTATCGGGTGCAAACACAATGGTTGGTCGATGAAACTGCTCTTTTAAACGCCCTGCAACAATACCAATCACGCCTTGATGCCAACTCTCTTCGAACAACACCAGCGCTGGTGGAATTTGTGTTTCATTGAGTTGAAGTGTTTCCAGATAGCCCAGTGCCTGCTGCTTCATTTCAGTTTCGACTTGACGGCGCTCTAGATTTAGCAGATTAAGTTGCTCTGCAATTGGATAAGCCGTTTTGAAATCTGGCGCCATCAGGCATTCAATTCCAATATTCATACTGTCCATCCGACCAGCAGCATTGATACGAGGCCCAAGCACAAAACCTAAATCCTGTGCTTTAAGCGTTGCAGCGTCACGCTTGGCAATCTCGAGCAAGGCTAAAATACCCGGCCGACACTGCTGTTGCTGAATGCGCTTGAGTCCTGCATCGACCAAAATCCGGTTGTTGTAATCTAGCGTCGCAACATCGGCATACGTACCCAGCGCCACCAAATCCAGATATTGACTGATTTTGCAGCTCGATTTTTGTTGCTGCTGACGTAAAGTACACAAATGTGCAAGTAAATAAAACGCCACGCCCACACCGGCCAAGGCTTTACTTGGAAAGGTACACTCAAGCTGATTGGGGTTGACCACCGCTTCAGCATCGGGTGGCTGTTTGGTGGTGAGGTGATGATCGGTGATAATCACCTGCATGCCTAATGCCTGCGCGCGCGCTACTCCAGCATGACTGGATATTCCGTTGTCTACAGTAATCAGTAAATCTGGTGCAAAAGTGGTTTCGGCCAGATCTGCAATTGCAGGCGTCAGCCCATAACCGTATTTAAAACGATCCGGTACGATATAATCGACATGGGCACCCAACGCTTTGAGCACCAAACACATCAATGCCGTGCTGGTCGCACCGTCTGCATCGTAATCGCCCACAATCACAATATGCTCATGCCGATCAATCGCTGCATCGATTAACGCTGTTGCAGTGGCCAAATCTTTGAGTTCTGGCTTGAGCAAATGCCGTAACTTTAAATCCAGTTCCTGTTCGGACTGCACACCGCGTCGCGCCAAAATCTGTGCAAGAAATTCAGGCACCGCCTGAAAAGATTCTGGCGGCGTGAGTAAAGGGCGCTGCTTGATCTGAACGAAGTTCATTAAGGCATTAATCGTTGCATGATCCATTGATCATCATGCTTGTCATAGCTGATTCGATCGTGCATCCGATTACGTCGACCCTGCCAGAACTCATAGTGATCTGGCTGTACCCGATAACCGCCCCAGAAGGCTGGCTTTTCAATCTCGGCCTGATCTTGCACCTGCTCATGAAATGCCTTAAAGCGCTGTTCAAGCAATTCACGGCTTGCAATCACCCCGCTTTGCGGCGTACTTAAATGTGCTGCAATCTGGCTATCACGTGGGCGTTTATGATAATACGCCGTCGACTCAGCCTCTGGAATCTTGACCACACTGCCACTGACACGGATCTGGCGCTCAAGACTCGGCCAGTAAAACAGTAATTCAGCAAAGGCTGATTCGGCCAAATCGAGCCCTTTTTGGCTATCGTAGTTGGTATAAAAGTCATACCCCTGTTCAGTCGCACCACGGAGTAAAACCGTTCGAACGTGCGGCCGACCAGCACGGTTACACGTCGCCAGTGACATGGCATAGGGTTCGAGGAAATTCTCTTGCAAGGCATGGTTAAACCACTGTAAAAACTGGCCATGTGGATTTGGATCCACTTGACCCTCATCTAACTGCCCTTTTTCGTAGCTCAAACGCAGCTCACTCAGATCTTTAATGGTATCTGTCATGTGAATCTCTCTTATGCAGCAGCATGTTCACGGACGCAGTCCGCTAAACGATGCGCTAGGGTCGTCACTTCTTCTTCGTTATCGCCTTCCACCATCACACGAATCACAGGTTCGGTTCCTGATTTTCGAATCAGTAAACGTCCACGTCCCTTAAGTTGTGCTTCGGCCTGATTAAACTCCTGCGCCAGTTCAGGAATAGCATACGGATCGATCATTTGATCCAGACGTACATTGACCAATACCTGTGGGAACAGCTCAAAACCAGCCACAAGTTCATGCAAGGCTTTGCCTTTTTCAACCATAACGGTCAACACTTGCAAGGCAGCAATAATGGCATCACCCGTGGTACTCTTGTCGAGTGTCAAGATATGACCAGATGGCTCACCGCCAATCACCCATTCATTTTCTTCAAGCGCCTGAAGCACATAGCGGTCACCAACTTTGGCACGTACAAACGGCACTTCGGCTTTGGCCAGTGCTAACTCGAGCGCCATATTGCTCATAACTGTCCCGACAATACCTGCCGGTTTCTTTCTGGCTTGGGTCGCCAGAATATACAGAATATGATCGCCATCGACCAATTGTCCGAATTTATCCACTAAAATCACGCGATCAGCATCGCCATCAAAGGCAATACCTAAATCTGCTTTATAATGCACCACGGCCTTTTGTAAGTTTTCTGGATGGGTCGAACCACAATGTTCATTGATGTTCATGCCCGTCGGATCGTTATACAGCGCAATCACTTTTGCACCGAGTTCACGAAACACCGATGGCCCGACATTGTAGGCAGCACCATTGGCACAATCCACCACAATGGTCAAACTGCGTAAGTCGAAATGATAGGGAAAGGTAGATTTACAAAACTCGATATAGCGACCATTAGCATCCTTAACACGGACACTTTTACCTAAATTGGCGGTATCTTCAATCAAAAGCTCATGCTCAAGCTCCTGATTGATCGCATCTTGTAAGTCATCAGGCAGTTTTTTGCCTTCACCTGAAAAGAATTTAATACCGTTATCAAAATAAGGATTGTGCGATGCGGAAATTACAATACCGGCATCGGCATGTAAGGCACGTGTGAGATGTGCAATAGCAGGCGTCGGTAACGGCCCGAGTAGGTGGACATAAACACCTGCGGCGTTTAAACCGGCCTGTAAAGCAGATTCTAAAATATAGCCAGATAAACGGGTATCTTTACCTAAAACAACAATGGGTTTATGAATTGGACTTGTTCGTTTTAATACTTTTCCAGCGGCAAACCCTAACTTTAATGCAAATTCAGGTGTGATCGGCGTTACACCGAATTTTCCACGAATGCCATCGGTTCCAAAATAACTCATTTTTGACTCACTTTTCATTTTATGGTGACGCCACCATCCATGTGTTTACTTTACACCAAATCAAAAACGCCGTCAGTGGACTGACGGCGTTTTTCACTGAGGTCCGTAAGTGGTAATTAACCAATACGGTAGTTCGGTGCTTCCTTCGTAATCGTCACATCGTGAACGTGTGACTCTTGCATACCTGCTGCTGTGATTTTCACAAACTGGGTATTTTGGTGCATCGCTTCGATGTCGGCAGAGCCTGTATAACCCATAGATGAACGTAGGCCACCCATCATCTGATGTACAATCGCACTCATTGGCCCCTTGTAAGGCACACGACCTTCAATCCCTTCCGGTACCAACTTTTCCACACCCGCTTTCGCGTCTTGGAAATAACGGTCTGATGAACCACTCACACCCGACATCGCACCCAATGAACCCATACCACGATACGCTTTGTAATAGCGACCTTGGAACAATTCAACTTCACCTGGCGCCTCTTCGGTACCTGCCATCAAAGATCCGACCATAATGGTGCTTGCACCAGCCGCAATCGCTTTCGCCATATCACCAGAGAAGCGAATACCGCCATCTGCGATCAATGGAATCTCACCTTTGAGAGCACGTGCCACGTTGTCAATCGCAGAAATTTGAGGTACACCAATACCTGCAACAATACGCGTGGTACAGATCGAACCTGGACCAATACCAACTTTGACCGCATCTGCACCCGCATCAAGCAATGCCAAGGCTGCATCTGCAGTTGCGATGTTGCCGCCAATCACTTGTACTTGCGGGTAGTTCTGCTTCACCCAACGTACACGCTCAATCACACCGGCTGAGTGACCGTGTGCGGTATCGACCACAATCACATCTGCACCAGCATCGACCAGTGCTTCAACACGTGCAGGGGTTTCAGCACCTGTGCCGACTGCTGCGCCAACACGTAGACGACCTAAATCATCTTTACAGCTGTTTGGATAAAGCTCGGCTTTACGAAAATCGGTTACGGTGATCAGACCTTTTAAGGCATGATGATCATCAACAACCAAGACTTTTTCGATACGATGCTTTTGAAGTAACGCTTGAATACTTTCTTTTGACGCACCTTCTTTCACCGTCACTAAACGGTCTTGAGGGGTCATAATATTGCTAACAGGTTGCTCAAGATTGGTTTCAAAACGTGTATCTCGACCGGTCACAATACCCACAACCTTGCCGTCCTGTACCACAGGCACACCACTAATATTATTGGCTTGCGTAATGGCAATCAATTCACGTACGGTGGTTTGAGGGGTTACAGTAATCGGGTCTTTGACCATACCGGCTTCGAATTTTTTGACACGACGAACTTCAGCTGCTTGAGCTGCAATGTCCATGTTTTTGTGCAAAATACCGATACCACCGTTTTGCGCCATTGCAATGGCCATACGTGATTCAGTCACGGTATCCATTGCAGCCGAAACGAGTGGAATATTTAGTTGAATGCCGCGAGTCAAACGTGTCTTTAAGGAGACATCTTTTGGGAGAACTGTAGAATAGGCAGGGAGTAATAAGACATCATCGAAGGTTAACGCTTCTTGAACGATGGTCAGCATAACAATCTCACTGGTAATTTCCGTGAGCTATTATAAACAAATTTGCGCTTAAATTTCATTTTTTCTTGCGCTAATTTTTAAATTCTAACACTTGTTACATCAATCAGCGCCCAGAAGGCGCTGAAATAATTAAATTAATTCCGCTTTTTTCATTTCACTTTTGAAGTATGCATAGTAAATCGGCGCAGCCACCAAGCCAATCAGCCCAAAAACGGCCTGAAATACCAGCATCGCAATTAATAGCTCCCACGCCTTGGCATTAATTCGCTGACCAATAATATCGGCATTTAAGAAGTATTCCAGTTTATGAATCAGAACCAAATATAAAAGGGCAATGGCCGCCGTGGTAAAAGACACGCTCATGGCGGATAAAACAATCAAGGTATTGGACATCAAGTTACCAATCACGGGCAACAGGCCAAATACAAAGGTTAAAATCACCAAGGTTTTTCCAAAGGGCAAATGCATTCCCATCAGCGGTAAGGCAATGAAAATAAACAGTCCCGATAAAATCGTATTGATCAGGGAAATTTTGACCTGCGCAAAGACGATATTCTTGAAGGCACGGTATAACGTATCTAAGCGCTGCAGAAAAACGCGCCGAAACATTGGCATGTCTTTTTCGTCTTGATTCGGATGTAGTGAAATCAAGGCACCTAAGATCATGCCGACAATCATGGTGACAAAACCATGCAATACATCGGTTCCGGCATGTTGCAACGTGATCAGGTGCTCTTTGGATAAGCGCAGCAAAGTATCTTTCATCTCATCGATACTTTCAGGTACAAATCCAGGAAAATACCCGCCCACTTCACTTTGAAATTTTTTGAGCAAGGCATCCAGATTGGCATTGACCTCAGCCAGCCCACCGCCGCGTAAATCATGCACCACATAGGCACTTAAACTCACCATGAGCAGTACCAACAGACTGATAATCACCACACTAAATAATGCCACCACCGTTACACGGCCATACTTTCGATTGGAAAAGCGCTCGACATAGGGGCTCAAACTGGTGACCAACGCGTAAACCAGTAAACCCGACAAAAGCCCGGGTAACAGATGTAGCGGTAAAATCATGAGTAAACTGATGGTCATGATCAGATAACTGGCAATTACACACTGACGCTCATTTAGTAATGGCATACATGAATCCTTTTTCCTGCGTTCACTACAGATTTCTGATGCTTGAAGAATTTTTTTATATGAGGCTTGAGTAAGTTTCGCTGCTCACTCATGATTTATTTTAGCGCAAAATAAACATGATCCGATTTTTTCTGATGCGACTTTTTGAAAAAAACGCGCATGAGATTGCGCGTTTTTAGGTCGACTTGATTTTTTACAGCAATTTAAAAGAAGTAGTGCTGTACCAGTGTTGAGACACCCACCACCAAGAAAATTGCCGCGCCAATCTTGTGAATGAGCGAAATAGGTAAACGATCGGCCATTTTGTTGCCAATAAATACCGCTGGTGCATTGGCAATCATCATGCCGACAGTGGTCCCGAGCATTACCCAAAACACACTGTCAAAACGTGCTGCCAGTGCAACGGTCGCGATTTGGGTTTTATCGCCAATTTCTGCCAAGAAAAATAAAATAAAGGTGGCGCCAAATACCCCAAAGCGTTGCCATTTATTGATGCTATCGGTTTCGTCATCGAGCTTGTCTGGCACCAGCATCCACAGCGCCATTGCAATAAAGCCAATGGCCAATACCCACACCATAACGGTAGGATTTAAGACGGTCGTCAGCCATTGTCCTAATACCGCAGATAAACCATGGTTGATGGTGGTCGCCAATAAAATCGCGATTAAGATAGGAACAGGTTTGCGGAACCGGGCTGCGAGTAAAAGCGCAAGGAGCTGGGTTTTGTCGCCCATTTCAGCAAGGGCAACAACAGAAGTCGAAATCAGGAATTCTTGCATATCTGTTCTCTGGCTAGCATAACGTACCGATGACTTACCGCCCCTGCTAGCCAAATGTGCAGAACGATAAATCAAAGGTCTTGCCAACTCGGAAACACACGTATGCGTTTAAGCTATGATGACCATGTTCTGTGGAACAATTATGTTGATCATCACCTATTTACATTGCGTAAATAGAGGCTACTCCCCAATGAAGTGAATTGATTATACCTGTTTGATCGCCTAGTTTCAATTTGCTTTGATCTGAAACACATATTCAACCACTTTAAATCAAAAAACCCTGCCGAAGCAGGGTTTTTAAATAAACGATGATTTAGATTAGTAAGCTGCGGATATCTTGCAACAATTTGGTCAGCTTGTTGGTAAAACGCGCTGCATCGGCACCATTAATCACACGGTGGTCATACGACAATGACAACGGTAACATCAAGCGAGGCTCAAAATCTTTGCCATTCCATACTGGCTGCATCGCAGCAGGTGAAATACCTAAAATCGCCACTTGTGGCCAGTTCACTAACGGTGTAAAGGCTGTTCCGCCAATCGCGCCCAAGCTTGAAATGGTGAAATTGGCACCTTGCAAGTCTTTTGGTGATAATTTCTTATCACGTGCCTTTTGACCAATTACACCTAGCTCAACCGCGATCTGCTTAATCGATTTCTGATCTGGGTTGCGTAGTACCGGTACAGTCAAACCGTCTGGCGTTGCAACAGCAATCCCCATATGGATTTCGTTGCGAAGCAGTACTGATTTACCATCGTCAGACAAATGACCAGCAAACTCACGCTCTTCTTTCAGCAGATGTGCCACAGCCTTGATGATAAACGCCATGATGGTCAGGCTGATGCCTTCTTTCTTGAAGTTACCCTTCAAGTCATTGCGCCATGCTTCAAGCTCAGTAATATCCGCATGATCAAACTGAGTCACTTGCGGAATAAAGTTGTTGAGCGACAATTGCGGAATCGAAACTTGCTGTAAACGCGTCAGTGCTTTTTCTTCAACGCCACCAAATGCGCTGAAATCTGGCAATGACGGCAAGCCTGATGCCACTGCTGCCGCTGCTGCTTTTGGCGCTGCAACTGGTGCAGTTAAGCGCTGCTTCACGTATGCATAAATGTCTTCTTTAATCAGACGACCATGCTCACCAGAATTTTTGACCTGTGCCAACACCACACCCAATTCACGGGCGAGTTTACGTACAGCTGGACCAGCATAGACTTTGGCATTTTCAGCTTCTTGCTCTTTGGTCAATTTACTGTCTTGGCTTGCCTGTGGCGCTGCATGATCGGCTTTGGCAGCAGGCGCAGGCGCTGCTTTTGGTGCCGCTGGTGCAGGTGCTGCTTCAGCTTTTGCTGGTGCTGCTTTCGGTGCACTTGGCGCTGCGCCTTCGGCTTCAACTGTAATCAGCAGTACGCCTTCTTGAACATCTTGTCCGGCTTGAACATGCACGGCTTTAACCACGCCTGAAACCGAACTTGGAACTTCAACTGTTGCCTTGTCAGATTCAACCACCACGATACTTTCGTCTTTGGTGATTTTGTCGCCCACTTTGACCAAAATCTCAGCCACTGCAGCCTTGTCCACACCTAAATCTGGAACATTGACCTCAACATCACCCGCAGGTGCGTTTGATTCAGTAGCAGGTTGTGCCGTTTCTGCCGCAGATTCTTTGGCAGGTGCAGCAGCGCTTGATGCAGCAGGTGCTTGTTCAGGCGCAGCAGATGCGCCGCCCGCTGTTTTAAGCTTAAGCAGCACAACACCTTCTTGAACCGTGTCGCCTTCTTTGATCGCAATAGACACCACAGTACCTGTTGCTGTACTTGGCACTTCAACCGACGCTTTGTCCGATTCAAGCAAAACTAGACTGTCATTTTCGGCAATCTCGTCGCCAACTTTCACCAAAATCTCGGCAACTGTTGCTTTTTCTACACCAATATCAGGAACCTGAACCTCAATTTCCTGAGTTGCACCGCCAGCAGCAGGCTGTGCAGCTGGTGCTTCTTGTGCAGGTGCTGCTTCTTGTGCAACTGGTTTTTCTTCTGGTGCTGGCGCAGCGGCAGGTTCTGCCGTTGCACCCTCACTTTCAAGCTCAACCAAGTCTGTACCTTCAGTGACTTCATCACCAAGGCTAACCAAAATACGTTTGACCACACCAGCTGCTGTACTTGGTACTTCAACCGATGCTTTGTCCGATTCGAGCAAGATCAGGCTGTCGTTTTCAGAAATCGTGTCACCAACCTTTACCAAGATTTCAGCAACCGTTGCTTTATCTACGCCAATATCAGGTGTTTTCACTTGCATGTCTTAGTTCCCCTCACCTGAGTGTTCTTCATACGCTGCCACAGGATGAACCTCTGGATGCGTCTGTGGCGCCCATGCAACTGGACGGTCTGTTTCAAGTTCGAAGCTTGAAATCGCATCTTTCACCAGACGGTTTTCTACTTCACCTTCATCAGCCAGTTTTTTCAGTGTTGCCACCACAATGTGAGCTGCATCGACACCGAAGTAGCTACGTAGGTTGGCACGCGTATCTGAACGGCCATAACCATCGGTACCCAAAGTCACGTATGGACGGTTGTCTGGGAGGTAGGCACGAATCTGTTCGCTATAAGCACGCATATGATCCGTTGCCGATACCACGATACCGTCTGTACCACGAAGCTGCTGAGATACCCAAGATTCTTTGGTTTCTTCGGTTAGCGGATGCAAGCGGTTGTATTCATCACAGGCCATACCGTCGCGCGCCAACTCGTTGAAGCTGGTAACACTCCAGATATTTGAGTGAATTTGATATTCTTCACGCAAGATTTTCGCCGCTTTGATGACTTCACGTAAGATCACGCCAGAACCAAGTAACTGAACAGTGGCTTTTTCATCTTTTTCAAACAGATACATACCACGTTTGATGCCTTCTTCAGCGCCTTTTGGCATTTCTGGATGCTCGTAGTTTTCGTTCATGAGCGTTAGGTAATAGAATACACGCTCTTGATTGACATACATACGCTTCAAGCCATCATGTACGACCACTGCAAGCTCATAACCGAAACATGGATCATAAGAAATACAGTTTGGAATCGTTCCTGCAAGGATATGCGAGTGACCATCTTGGTGCTGTAAGCCTTCACCGTTTAGCGTCGTACGGCCAGCGGTCGCGCCCAACAAGAAACCTTGTGCCTGTGCATCGCCTGCTGCCCATGCAATATCACCGATACGCTGGAAACCAAACATTGAGTAATACATGTACATCGGAATCATTGGCAAGTTATTGGTTGAATAACTGGTTGCCAACGCGGCCCATGCACTCATCGCACCCGCCTCGTTGATGCCTTCTTGCAACATGTGACCGTCTTTTGCTTCACGGTAATTCATGAGCTGTTCATTGTCTTCTGGGGTATATTTCTGACCATGAGCAGCATAAATACCCAACTGGCGGAACATCCCTTCAAGACCGAAGGTACGTGCTTCATCTGGCACGATTGGCACTACGCGATCTTTAATCGCTTTTTCTTTTAACAACGACGCGATCAAACGCACCATCACCATGGTGGTCGATTGTTCTTTACCGTTGCTACCGCTCAATACACTGTCAAATACTGAAATTTCAGGAATCGCCAAAGATTCGCTTTCTTTACGACGTGCAGGCAGATAACCACCTAAAGCCTCACGACGCGCTTTCATGTATTTAAGTTCTGGCGAGTTTTCCGCAGGACGATAGAACGGCAGATCTTCTAATTGCTCATCGTTAAATGGCAAGTTGAAACGATTACGTACATATTTGAGTGAGTCAACATGCATTTTCTTGATTTGGTGCGTTTTGTTGACCGCTTCAATTTCGTCAGACAAACCGTAACCTTTCACAGTTTTTGCCAGAATAACGGTTGGCTGACCAGTGCTCTTCATTGCCTCAGCATAAGCTGCGTATACTTTGTACGGATCGTGACCACCACGATTCAGATTGTCGATATCTTCATCGCTTAAGTTTTTCACCAGCTCTTCAGCTTCTGGATATTTACCAAAGAAGTGCGCACGTGTGTAAGCACCGCCTTTTACTTGGTAGCGTTGGTAGTCGCCGTCGACTGCTTCATCCATAATTGCTTTAAGCGCACCTGAGGTGTCTTTGGCCAAAAGTGGATCCCAATGACGGCCCCAAACCACTTTGATCACGCGCCATCCGGCACCGCGGAACAATGATTCAAGCTCTTGGATAATTTTACCGTTACCACGTACAGGACCATCAAGACGCTGCAAGTTACAGTTGACTACCCAGATCAGGTTGTCGAGTTTCTCACGACCTGCCAGTGAAATTGCACCAGTACTTTCTGGCTCATCCATCTCGCCATCGCCGAGATATGCCCAGACTTTACGGTCTTCTTCTTTGATCAGACGACGGTTCATCAAGTACTTTTGAATATGTGCTTGATAAATCGACATGATTGGACCCAAGCCCATCGATACGGTTGGGAACTGCCAGTAATCTGGCATTAAGTACGGATGCGGATAGCTTGATAGACCATTGCCATTTACTTCACGGCGGAAATTATTGAGTTGGTCTTCTGTCAAACGGCCTTCAAGAAAAGAACGCGCATAGATCCCAGGTGCACAGTGACCTTGATAGTAGATCATGTCGCCGCCAAAGCTGTCGCTGTTGGCACGGAAGAAGTGGTTAAATCCAACGTCGTAAAGCGTTGCTGAAGATGCAAAGCTGGCCAAGTGACCACCTAAGTCGTCGCCTGTTTTGTTGGCACGTAGTACCATGGCCAACGCGTTCCAACGGATCAATGCACGAATACGGCGTTCCATGTCTTGATCGCCCGGCATTGCAGGCTGTTCATCCACAGAAATTGTATTGAGATAAGGTGTATTCAAGCGTTGAATGGGAACATGCTTCGCAATCGCGCGTTGATAAAGCTTTTCCAATAAAAAAGCTGCACGTTCAGTTCCCATGTGCTGTAAAACCGAATCAAATGCATCTTGCCATTCTTGGGTTTCTTGTGCGTCGGAATCACCATAAAACGCCATAGTTCACCTTTTCCTTAGTCTTTTGTCTAGGGTGTATTTTTATCATATTTACCGCCATGCAAGTTATCCCCGCAGGTGAATACAGATAGGCACTATTATTTAGATAATAAATACTGATTGACTTTTTATAACCCAAAATAACAAAAAAACGCCAATTAAAGCTGTTTTTTTATACACGAGTATTTGAAATTTGATGTTAGAGTCAAATTTGGCTCAAAAATAAACAAACCGCGACTTTTGCGCGGTTTGTGCATTGTTAAGAATTTATGTAAAGCAAGATTCAATAAAACAGGAGTCAGATGGATATAAAGAACTTATGGCAACATGGCAAGATAAGAACCTGGATTCTTGCGCTGACCGTCTTTCACCACTTCAAAGTGTAAATGTGGTCCCGTGCAGCGCCCTGTACAGCCAACATTGGCAATGTGCTCACCCGCACCTACACGGTCACCGACCTGTACCATTACGCGTGAAGCATGTGCATAGCGTGTGAGGTAACCGTTGCCGTGATTAATCTCGACATATTGACCATAACCTGTACCCCAACCCGCCTTGGTCACAATACCCGGGCCAGAAGCATAGATCGGTGTACCACTTGGCGCAGAGAGATCAATTCCTTCATGTGCGCGTGTGGTGCCGAGTAAAGTTCGTGTACCAAATTCCGAAGAGACACGCACCATGTCTGGCAATGGATGCGTTACTAACCATGAGTAAGGGCTGTTATTTGAGGCGGGGCTATAACGCGAAGAAGAGGATTTACCGTACTTTTTTTCGATGCTTTGATTGTTCAGTTCAGTTGTTTTTTCTCGTAAGGTGACTGAAACCTGTGTCTTACCGGGAATATCCAAATCGTCTGGATGCGTGTAAGAACCTTGACTGAGTGTACGGGAAAGCTGTTCGAGTCGGTCGGATGATGTATCTGTCTGATCAATCGTTTGGTAATCAGCGAAAGCAACTGATGCGGCAGAAGCTGCCAGAGAAAAAGCAAGTAAAATTCGACGCGTATGCATAAAAAACCTCGTGAAACTGTTCTTACTAAAAGTTCCTTGCGTGATCTCTTCCTTGATATCCATTGAATGACGCGTATAAGATGAGACATTGCCTGCAGTGAGTCACGACTATGTCTGAACCTAAAAACGTGTTTCAACAAACAAGAAAACACATAAAAACAGGAAACTTAACGTTTCTTACAACGCAAGTTGCACAGTGGCAAAAACTTACGAAATTAATTCAACCCTTATTGCCGCAACCTGAAAAATGGCAAGTAGTCTGTTATCAATATGGTGTCTTGACCCTTACCGGCGAAAATCAGGCCATGATTAGTCAGCTCGGTTATCTTCAAACACAATACATTACGAAATTAGCTCAACTAGAAGGCTTACACGAACTGCAACGACTCCAAGTGCGTTTACGACCAAAATCGCAACTTCCCCCAACATCATCACCGTCAGTTACCTCTCTCCCACCAGAAACCCAAGATATGTTACAAGGTGCTGCTGGTTTGGTGAGCGACCCTAAGCTTAGCCAAGCTTTACTACGTTTGGCAAGCAATAAAAAATAATCTCGAGCGTTAGGTCTGGCTCGCGGTGCGTCAAATCTGTGATGCAGTTATCTCTTTAAAGAATTACACTATAACATAACAACTGCGAGACAATGACTTAGCCAATGTTTACGTAAGAAATTGGGCAATCCTGTGCGTCATCAAATGTTACAATTTTATAATTGGCTAGATCGCTTTGTACGTTGCGAAGTAACTGGTTATTTAAAGCATGACCAGATTTGTAGCCATCGAACTTGGCAATAATCTGATGACCCATCAAATACAAGTCCCCTACGGCGTCTAATATCTTATGGCGTACAAACTCATCCGAAAAACGCAAGCCTTCTTCATTCACAACACCGGTATCATCTACACCAATGGCATTTTCAAGACTGGCGCCCAGTGCAAGATTATTGGCTTTTAAGTAATCCAAATCTTTCATGAAGCCAAATGTACGTGCTTCACTCACCTCGTATACAAACGTTTCGGTCGAAAAATCAATCGTGGCTGACTGGTATTCTTTGGCAAAGGCTGGATGATCAAAATCAATGGTAAAATTAAGTTGAAAGCCATCGTGCGGAGTAAAAATGGCTTTTTTATCGTTGATCAGTGCTTCAACAGGTTTTAAGATTTTTATAAACTTTTTTGGGGCATCCTGTTCACACAGTTCACCTTGCATCAATAAATAGATAAACGGCCCTGCACTACCATCCATAATCGGAACTTCCGAGGCAGACACTTCAATAATCAGGTTATCTATTCCCAATCCTGCAATTGCACTCATGACATGCTCAATGGTGCCCACTTTGACATTATCAATGACCAGATTGGAACACATGAATGCTTCTTGAATGAGCAAAGCATCGGCGTGAATGTCGACTGGTGGATCTAAATCAATCCGGCGAAATACAATGCCACCGTCAATTGCATGAGGCAAAAAATTGATCATGACCTTCTGACCACTATGAAGACCAATGCCACTCGCCTTAACCACGCGTTTGAGGGTACGTTGTTTCAACATGCTACGCTTACTTTATCTCTAAAAACCGATATAAGTTAGCATATTTAGCTATTGATAAAAAATAAAAAAGGTAGTGAATCTCACTACCTTTTAGTTAACTCAATAACGTTATTATTTACGTTGTTGATTTTTAAGATAATCCTGAATACTCATCGGTGAAGAGCGTGGTGAAGAGCTTGGTGCAGCTGCCGCTTCAACACCCTGACGCTTGTTAATCGCTGGTACGTCATCGTCATCAGTTGTATGTGCACTTGGTACATTCACATGATGTTGAACATGACGTTTACGCGGTTCTGCTTCAGAGGCATTACGCGTTAACCCTGTTGCAATCACAGTCACACGTAATTCATCGCGTGCTTCAGGGTCAAATACCGTACCGTAGAAAATCTCGCCTTCATCAAGATCGACAATCTGGTTAACCACGTCGGTAATAATCTCGGTTTCACGCAAGGTAATATCATCACCACCGGTAATGTTGATCAATACACCCTTGGCATTAATGATATTGACATTATCGAGCAGCGGACTGCGAATGGCTTGCTCAGCTGCCTGACGCGCACGATCTTCACCACGGCCTAAACCAGCACCCATCATGGCGTAGCCACGGGTACTCATGGCAGTTTTCAAATCGGCGAAGTCAAGGTTAATGTGACCACGGTTGACTACTAAATCAAAGATACTACGTACCGCATTAAGCAAGACATCATCTGCTTTTTTGTACGCATCACGCATTGAGATGTCGCCATAGACACTGAGCAAACGCTGATTTGGAATAATAATCAATGAATCAACATGTGCCTCAAGTGCTTCTATACCTTTTTCGGCAGCACGCAAACGACGGCGGCCTTCAAAGTTAAATGGCGTTGTTACTACACCAACGGTTAAGATGCCCATCTCTTGTGCGATTTCAGCCACAACTGGCGCAGCACCAGTTCCGGTTCCACCGCCCATACCGGCAGTCACAAACACCATATCGGTGCCTTCTAAATGCTGGCGGATAATTTCGCGGCTTTCTTCTGCTGCAATCTGACCCACTTCCGGGTTTGCACCTGCACCCAAACCACGTGTGCTTTGCTCACCAAGCTGCATCTTAAAAGGTGCATTCATGCTATCTAAAGCTTGCTTGTCTGTATTGGCGCAAACAAATTTCACACCTTTGATGTCGGATTGCACCATGTGCTGTACGGCATTTCCGCCACCACCACCTACACCAAACACAGTGAAACGGGCTTGACCGTTGCTATCGCTTAGTTCATCTTCTATAAATTCAAATGAGGCCATGACCTGTAGAGTTCCCTAATTCATATTGGCAGTCACTTCAGCCCGTATACTGCCTTGATCTTTAATAAAACTTCATTTTTAGGATGCTGCTCAAGAGTGACCTTGTCAAGTACGACAATTTTCTATTACAACTTCCCAACAATATTGTCCAAAAATACATACACCTTAAAAGATGGCTTTTAACTTGGTATTTAAGGTATTCCAACCATTTGCAACCCGATTCCACAATGAACGCTGGGCGACCTCTTCAGAATCTTCAACGGTATCTTGCAGTTCACTTTGGCTAAACATCAGTAAGCCCGCAGCTGTGGCATACATCGAGCGACGCATGGCCGCCTGATGCTGTTCATCAGCATACACCTGTAATGGCGGATTACCTAAATGTGCCGAAACACCCAGTATACGGCGTGCCAGACTCACCATACCTTCAATCTGACAAGCATCACCTGTTAAAACCACACCATGATACAGACCATGAATGGCACCACTGCGCTCAAGTTCATCACGAACCTGACCTAAAATCTCTTCATAGCGTGCAATGATGATTTCTGCTAGCTCAATACGACTAATGGTTTGTGGCCCATCAATCGCCTGTACCTGAATCATCTGATCGGGTTTAATCGCACTTAAATCCACGCAACCATGCAGAATTTTAATACGTTCTGCTTCTTCCGTGGTGGTTTGCAGTACTGCTGCAATGTCACGAGTTACATTTTCCCCACCGCGCTGCAAAGTACGTGCCAGTGCTAAACGTCCGTCTAAATATACCGCAAGATTAGAAATACCTGCACCCATATCGAGCAAACACACACCATATTCTTTTTCGTCTTTGAGCAGGCTGGCTTCGGCAGTCGCCAAACACGACACCACCATCTTTTCAACACCAATGTTGGCGCCTTTCATCGCCCGATCCAGATTCTGCATGATACTGATCGGCATCATCATCAGCTGATAATGACCGGTCATGCTATGCGCCGACATATTGATCGGATTTTGTACCCACTCTGATTCGTCGTCGAGCTCAAAACCTAACGGCACCGCACTGGCCAAATAATAATCTGGCGTGACATGACTGGCTTTGGCCAGCTCTAAGGCACGTACCACTTCATTGGTGGTGATGGTGTGGTCGGCTTTGGCAATCGGCGTTCGGCCAGAGGCATAAAAACTTTGTAATTCTGTTGTTGGAATTGACACCCATGCCGTGTGCACACGACATTCCGCCATATTCTCTGCTTCAGCCACTGCATTTTTAATTGCCGAAATGACCTTATCGAGACTGACGATTTTTCCTTTATTCATGCCACGGTTGCGTGCAGTCGCCATCCCGATGACTTGAATGTTATCCGGTGCGTGAACTTTACCAATTAAAACTGAAACTTTATGCGTCCCAATGTCAATCGCAACAATCGAGGGAACAGCTTCACTCATTACTCACTACCATTCGTTCGTTGTATAATATGGCAAAATGCCTGTTATTTTTAAAGCCAAACATTATGGCTTTGCTGTTATTCCAGATGCAACATTTGTGTCATCACTCGTTACAACAAACTGACCATTTAGTATCTTAGGCGGTGCGCCTGTTTTCCATTGTAGTGATAATCCATTTCTATAGCGTAAATCAATGGCTGAGATTTTGGACCACACTGGTTTCAGGTCAGTTTGAGCCAGATGGCTTAAACGTTGCAGTTTACTCATGGTTTGATCTTGATCCACAATAATACGCAGACCAGAATCAAATTGCATAAACCACGTCATACGCTCGGTGAGATAAAGCTCGGTTAAACGTAAATTGACGGGCTGGAATAATTGATTAATTTCGTTATAGCGACGCATCATGGCCTTCGACTGGGTGATTGGCCCATGTAGCATCGGTAAATCTGGATGATTTTTGAGTTCGGCTTCTGCATACACATCGCCGCTGTCACTGAGCAATCGGCCCGTGCCCCAGCGTGCAATTGGATGTCGCGGCATAATCCGCACACGAATACTATTGGGCCAAGCACGTGATACCACTACGCGATCTACCCAAGAAATCTCTAGTGCTTTGTCGCGGATCTGCTCTAGATCCGAGGTAAAGTAATTTTCTTTGATGATGGGTCGTATATGCTGCTCAAGCTGTGATTGCTCGATACCAGAGCGTGTGCCGACAATGTCTAAATCGGCAATTTTTGCATCGGTAATCACTTTGTACAAACCAAACACGCCAGCAGCCAGCACCACAAATGCAATACACAGCAAGATCCAGCCACCAATATTGGCAAGCTTTTGCTTGCGCGTGGGTGGCTTTTCATGAATGGATGTAATCGCCGCTCGTTTACGACGCATGGATGCTGGAAGCTGAGCCATATTTAGTGTGTCGAACCTGTAAGAGTTTGCGCTAAAATTTCAACGCACAGTGCATCAAAATCGATTCCAACGGCCTGCGCAGCCTTTGGTACAAGCGAATGGCTGGTCATTCCCGGTACAGTATTGATTTCGAGCAACCAGAAGTTTCCATGCTCATCCTGCATCGCATCGACACGCCCCCAACCACTGGCTCCAACGGCATGAAAGGCACGCAAAGTGAGTGCTTGTAGTTTCTTTTCATCGGCATCGGACAATCCCGACGGAATACCGTATTGCACATCGTTACGCTGATACTTGGCATCGTAATCGTAAAACGCCACGTCTTGAGGTGGCTGCAAACGAATGACGGGCAAAGCTTGACCATTGAGCACCACAATCGTGTACTCGCGCCCAGTGATCCATTGTTCAGCCATTACCACGGCATCATGGGCGGTTGCTTTTTCAATGGCGGTTGCAAAGTCTGCCATTTTTTCGACTTTACTCATGCCAATACTTGAGCCTTCATGTACTGGCTTGATGATCACAGGCAGGTTAAGAGACGCCACAATTTCGTTCAAATCTGAATCTTTATTGATAATCCGGTAAGGTGCAGTCGGTAAGTCACTGCCCTGCCAAATTTGCTTGGTCTTAATTTTATCCATGCCAATGGCGGAGCCTTGTACACCTGTTCCGGTATAAGGAATATCTAACCATTCCAGTACACCTTGAATCTGGCCGTCTTCCCCGCCCCGACCATGCAATACGATAAACGCGCGATCGTAACCCACCAGTTCGGTGACGCTACGTTCTTTAGGATCAAATGCTTCTGCTTGAACACCCGAACGTAACAATGCATCGAGTACGGCCTGACCACTATCTAAAGAAACTTCTCGCTCAGCTGATTTCCCACCAAACAACACGGCAACTTTGCCGAACTTTGACGCATTTGACACGTTTTTATCCTTAAATTTTTCGCACACTGAATCTGACCAAAACCATTACACTGATTTTAAATACAAATGCTGCTGGGCAAGATCGACTGAAATTGCTCCCACGTTACCCGCACCTTGCGTCAATAACAAGTCATTTGCTTGTAACACTTTTTGTATGATGTTGGGCAAATTGCCTTCAACCGGATCGACCAAAATAGGCTCTACATCACCACGTAGGCGGATACTTCGTGCCAAGGCGCGGCTGTCAGCACCAACAATCGGCTTTTCACCCGCAGGGTAAACTTCGAGCAACAGCAGTTGGTCCACCTGTGACAGCACTTCTACAAAATCATCGAAACAGTCACGGGTACGGCTGTAACGATGCGGTTGAAACATCATGACCAAACGACGATCTGGATGGCTTTGACGGGCCGCTTTAATGGTGGCTTCGACTTCTTTTGGATGGTGGCCATAATCATCGACCAGTTTGACATCTCCATCACCAAGTGCATATTCACCTTGCACCTGAAAACGGCGTCCAACACCACTAAAACCTTCTAGCGCACGACCAATCGCTGCATCGGAAACCCCTTCATCGGTGGCCACACCAATCGCTGCAAGTGCATTTAAAATGTTGTGCAGCCCTGGCTGATTAACCGTCAGACGCAATGGTTCGCGATCTTTTCGCAATACGGTAAAATGCGACTGCATGCCTTCTTGCACCACGTCTACAGCACGAATATCGTTGTCTTCATTAAAGCCATAGGTCAAGGTTGGGCGGCCAAAACGTGGCATGATTTCACGCACATTCTGATCATCGCCACACACCACAGCCAAACCGTAAAACGGTAAACGATGAATAAACTCGACAAAGGTATCTTTTAATTTGTCGAAGCTTCCACCGTAGGTATCCATATGGTCCGCATCGACATTGGTAATAATGGCGGCCATTGGTTGCAAATATAAAAATGAGGCGTCGGATTCATCAGCTTCGGCCACAATAAAGCGACTTGCACCGAGCGCAGCATTCACTCCGGTACGATTGAGCAAACCGCCAATCACATAAGTTGGATCCAGATTTTCTTCGGCCAACATGGTGGTCAGCAAGCTGGTGGTTGTGGTTTTACCATGCGTGCCTGCAACTGCAATCCCATGGCGGTAGCGCATCAGCTCACCCAGCATTTCTGCACGGCGCACCACAGGAATACGCTGCTCCATCGCTGCTTTAATTTCAGGGTTTTCCTGATCGATGGCTGTCGATACCACCAGTACATCTACAGCTTTCAGGTTTTCTGCACTGTGTCCGATATAAACTTTTACGCCTTTTTCTTCAAGCTGTGCCGTGGTTTTAGAGGCTTTGATATCCGAGCCAGATATTTTATACCCTTGGTTTTTTAAAACTTCTGCAATGCCGCACATCCCAGCACCACCGATTCCCACAAAATAAATGTGTTTAATACGGCGCATCTCAGGAACTTTAATGAGTTTTTTGGCTTGATCGGCTGGGGTTGTTGGTGACATAGGGCACTCTAACTTATAAAGTTTCAATAAGGTCTACCACGTGTTGGGTAGCATTGGGTTGCGCATGTTGGCGGGCTTTCACGGCCATTTCAGAGAGTAACTGACGATTCATGAGCGGGCGCAACAATGCATCGAGCGTTTCTGGCGTCATGCTAGATTGTTGGCAAATTTTGGCAGCACCGACATCAGCTAAAAACTTGGCATTGGCAGTTTGGTGATCATCCACTGCGATGGGTAATGGTATAAAAACTGCCGCCACACCGGCTGTTGCCACTTCAGTGACGGTTAACGCACCAGCACGGCAAATAATCAGATCGGCATCGCTATAAGCCTGTGCCATATCTTCGATAAACGGCATCACTTGTACATGTACATGAGAGGATGCATTGGCATAGCGTGCACGGGTGTCATCAAGCTGTTTTTGCCCACATTGATGAAAAATATTGAGCGGTAATCCGAGCTTTAACAGCGCCTCTGGCAGACGTTCATTGAGTGCCTGTGCTCCCAACGATCCGCCTACAATTAAAATATTTAGTGGTTGGCCAGCTGCTTCACGGCTGTCATAGCGCCACTTCGGACTAAGAATGGCTGAAATTTCCTGACGCACCGGATTACCTGTGGTTACGACTTTGCTATGTGCAGGAAACGTATTGGGGAAAGCTTCACAGACTTTTGCAGCAACACGTGCGAGCTGCGTATTGGTAAAGCCTGCAACCGCATTTTGCTCATGAATCAGCACCGGTATCCCTAAAATACGCGCGGCAAGCCCACCAGGCCCTGCCACATAACCACCGAAGCCCGCGACTGCATCGATTTTGAGCTGCTTCATATAACGCATGGCACTGTACGTGGCCTTCATGATTTTAAATGGTGCCATGAGTTTACGCACCGCACCATTGCCACGCACACCTTGAATATCAATCTGATAAATCGGGATATTCTGGTCTTTGAGCAGTCGATTTTCCATTCCTGCAGGTGTTGCCAGCCATGCCACTTGGCACCCTTGTTGCTGCAATTGTTTTGCAACCGCCAATGCGGGAAAGACATGACCGCCTGTACCGGCAGCCATCATCATGACATGTTTGGATTTACGTTGTGATGCATCAGTCACGGTATACTTCTTTAGCTCAAAAACAAGGGAAATAACAGTTATTTATTTAGCGGATTATTCTAATCCTAAAGCACACGCAACGAAAAGCTTATTTCACGTGTTTGCAACATAAAGCATGGTGTTTTTTGGTTGTTCTACAGCAAAAAATATATTAACTGAATAAAAATCAAAATAATCATTTTTAGAATTATCTAATGTCCTTGCAGACACTGGCCAACAAGGACATAGCGTGATTTATTTTTTACTGTGGACGACCTGCTTCGAGCACATCAAACAACATATCGGCAATTGAAGTGCCAAACTGCGCATCGATCTCGCGGATACAGGTTGGACTGGTCACGTTAATTTCCGTGACGTAATTTCCAATAACATCGAGCCCGACAAAGACCAAGCCTTTTTCACGTAAAAATGGCCCCACTTTGGCTGCAATTTTTTTGTCATTTTCCGTGAGTGGACGTGCTTCACCTAAACCACCAGCAGCCAAATTCCCTCGCACTTCTCCATTTTGCGGAATGCGCGCTAAACAGTACGGCACTGGCTCACCATTGATCATCAATATTCGTTTATCGCCATCTACAATTTCAGGGATATAGCGTTGCGCCATGATCGGACGCGTTCCCATTTCTGTGAGCATTTCCAAAGTTGAGCCAATATTCTGCCCGCCTTGATGCAGGCGGAAAATTCCCATCCCGCCCATCCCGTCGAGCGGTTTAACAATCACATCACTATGCGCTTGAATGAACTCACGGATTAAGCTCTGCTGCGATGTTACCAGTGTCGGCACTTGTAGCTCTGGAAACTGCGTGGCAAAGAGTTTTTCGTTACAGTCACGCAGGGACTGCGGTTTATTGATGATCCACACCCCTTCACGCTCCGCCTGCTCCAAAATGTAGGTGGTATAGACAAAGTTCATGTCAAACGGCGGATCTTTACGCATCAAGATCACATCGTAGTCGGCTAGCGACTGTTTTTGCTTCTCGCCCAGTTCGTAATAGTGCTGGTAATCTTCAAATACGGTGAGAGGTGCAATCAGACCACAGGCCTTACCTTGATCGATATATAAGTCGTGCTGTAATGCATATCCCAATTGATGACCTCGTCGGCTCGCTGCCCACAGCATGGCCATAGTCGAATCTTTTTTAAGATTCACCGTTTCAATCGGATCCATTACGACAAGTACACGCATAATCTGACGCTCATCTGTTGAGTTGTGGCAAAAGTATAGCGAATTTTTTTATCTCACGCCGAACAGCAGCATAAAACAACACAGACCACAAAAAAAGGCAAAGATCCGAAATCTTTGCCTTTTCAACTACAGCGCAGGAAAACTGTGACTTTCAATGTTGATGAAAGGCCGATTAAAAATCGCTTTCTTCATACATGTGAGACATGCGTTTTTGTTTGGTATTCAAATAATCTTGATTGAAAATATTCAATCCGACTGTTAATCGCACACGATCAACCACATTGATTCCTAAATCTTGTAGTGCTTTTATTTTTAAAGGATTATTGGTAATTAATTTCACTTCTTCTACCTTGAGATGACCCAGCATAATCGAGCACATATCATAGCGACGCGCATCTGCAGGAAGGTTGAGCAATAAATTCGCATCGACTGTATCATGCCCCTGATCTTGCAATGCATAGGCGCGAATTTTATTGGTTAAGCCAATGCCACGCCCTTCCTGACGCAAATACAGAATCACACCTTGCCCTGCATCATGAATCATCTTCATCGTGGCATGCAATTGAGGACCACAATCACACTTGAGTGAGCCGAAAGCATCCCCCGTTAAACACTCTGAGTGAATGCGCACCAACACGGGTTGTCCAGAGAGATCCGCGCCGCCTTTACTCAGCGCCACATGCTCTTCGCCCGTTTTGGGATCTTGAAACACATGAATGTCGAAATCACCATAAGCGGTCGGTAATTTTGATTTTGCAACGAATTCTATAGCCATGAGTTTATCCGCTTGTAAAAAACCAATGAGATCAAACCCGGATACATCATCATGAATGACAAGATCAGGCGCTTTGAATAGCTTCTATGAAGCGACAAATCTAGATCCGAATTTAATAAGAAGAAGGCCCACTGGATTCAAAAGGTTAGTGAGTTTTTGCCGCAATATATGCAATAAAAAAGTGCTACAGCCACTGGTACATCATCATTTTCGATTTTAGGGTAACGACAGTACAGTGAATTTTTTGTGAACGCATCCAAGCGTTCGATGATAGTGATTTGTTTAGTCAGATCGGTATCAGCGTGTAGAAAATCTTACACTGTTTACTTTTTACCCATAAACCATGTGAATTTGACGTGAAGACTTACATTTAAATGACCAATTTACATCGATCAAAAATAATTCTTTTATTTACAAAATTTGATCACAACTCTAACTTAAGAATAGTAAATCGTTCACGATTTATACAGGACACAATTAGAACACAGCGGAATAACAAATGCGACTGGGGAAGTTGATCACTCATTCCTTGTACCTTGTTTAACCACTCAAAACAGTGCTGGAAATAAAACTCATGAAAAAAAGTATATTGGCATTGGCACTTGCATCGGCAAGCTGCCTTTTGATTACAGGATGCAACTCAGACTCCGATAGCGATGATAACGTATCATCAAGTGCTACAGGAGATACCATCATATTAACTGCAGATGGCTCCATTGCCTCTGTAAACCGCGACACGCCAGATCAGATTGTATCATCGAAAAAAATCTCCATGCTTCAAGCCAATGATCAGCTTGTGGGGATCGATTATCGTCCGAAAGACGAAAAGCTTTATGCCGTTGGCTTACAAGGTAATTTGTATACCGTCGATCCGAGTACTGGTGCAGCGACTTTCTTAAGAAAGTTAACAGCTGATCCGACAGATACTACTGACGGTAATGCGCCTTTTACTAAAATTAATGGCGATGCAGAACTGATTACGGTCAATTTTAACCCCGTAGCCGATCGTTTACGTGTCATCACCAATACAGGGCAAAATCTGCGCATCAACGTTGACACTGGTGCGACGATTACAGACCTCGATATCAACCCGACCACCAGCAGTCCAGTCATTGTTGCCGCTGCCTATACCAATGCATTTGCAGGCACCGCGACCACACGCCTATTTAGTATCGACCAGACCACCGACAGTATTTATTTACAAAACGCCAATGCAGGTACGCTAGGAAATTCTGCACGACTTGCAGAAGGACTGGATTTCCAAGGTGGCAGCGGTTTTGATATCGATCCAGTGAGTAACGTTGGCTATGCGGCCTTAAAAGCGGCAGGAAGCTATAAACTGTATCAAATCAATGTTGGGAATGTAGGCACCAGTAACCCTGCCGTATTTAATAGTGCGGCGCTGGCCAGCAGTTTCAATACTTCAGGCATTCGCGGATTGGCACTTAAACGTGCCAAAGATACCACCGCAACAGGTATTGGCTTAAATGCCAACAATAAGCTGGTGGTGTTCTCGTTGAGCACACCAAATAGCGTCCAAGAGCGTTCAATTAGTGGCGTACAGGTCGATGAGAAATTTATTGGTATCGATTACCGACTACGCACCACCACCGATAAGTCTGGCGTATTGTACGGTCTGACCAACAAAGCCAATCTCTATACCATCAATACCGATACAGGCGTCGCCACTTTGGTAACCCCTCTTAAGCCTGCTACGGGTAGTAGTTACGCCGGCTTACAAGGAACCTCTTTTGCAGTGGACTTTAACCCTGCGGCGGATCGCTTACGTGTGATCAGTAACACTGGACAAAGCCTGCGTATTAATGTCGATACGGGCGAAACCATTAAAGATGGTGACATTAATGGCATTGCGGGTGCAATTGTCACGGCAGCGGCGTATACCAACAGCTTCAAAACTGCAATCAGTGGTGTAGCAACCGAACTGTTTGATCTTGATCAAACCAATCAAACGCTGGTCAAACAAGATCCACCAAACAACGGTACGATTAACCGAATTGGTGGGCTAGGAATCAGCTTGGGCACCAACAACGGCTTTGATATTGCAGGTGGTGATAACGGTCTGGCACTGGCAACAGTGGCAGGAAGTACTGGGCCTTCTGTGCTTTATCGAGTTGATATCAATACCACAACCAGCAGCGATACCCGCGCACGCGCAGCAGTCAGCGTTGATGGTACGCCAAATGTGGCAGCATCGACTATTGGTACGTCAAGCACAGCGCCATTGATTGATCTGGCAATTTTGTTGAAGTAAAAAATACGCATGGGCAGATTTGCTTTGAATGAGTGAATCTGCCCCTAAGCGTAGACTTATTTCTTAATTCTTTCCTCAACCGCACGACGATCTATAAGTGCTTATCTTGGCTGACATTAAAAAACATTATTTAGCATGAAAAGGAATCACCAGGTTTTTCAAGAAACACATCCTTTTAAAAGTGATTCACATTCATTAAATTGACACTGAGTGGATTTAGCTTAAAGCACCTATAACTCATTACTGGGGGCTTTATTCATGCACGCATATTCTCGTCAATTGAGTCGCTTGTGCCTAATCTGTAGCTTAAGTTTTCTATTCATCAGTTGTAAAAATAGCAACTCTCAAAGTAGCACCTCAATCTCTCCCTCTACAGCCAATTCGATCAGTGGGCTACGCTTGATTGGCGACTATAACATTGCTGCCCAAACTCAGTTTAATGGGGTTGAATTTGGAGGAATTTCTGGAATTGATCGAGACAGTGAAGGTCATTATTGGGCGATCTCGGACGATCGTGGTGAAGTCGCGAATCCTCGTGCCTATGTTTTAGATATTGCACTAGATGCCAACCAAATATCATCCATTACCATCAATAAAATGATTTATCTACATGATGAAAATAATCAATTGCATCCGATAGGCCGTAAAACTATCGATCCAGAATCGATACGAATGGCTCAAAATGGTCATGTTTATATCTCAAGTGAAGGAAATTATTCCAGCAACAGCACCGATCTGTACCAACCTTTTATCCGTGAATATAGCTTAAATGGCTCAATTATTAGACAATTTGATATTCCAAAAGCTTTTTATTATCAAGATAATCTGACGCAAGGTGGACGCAGTAATAAATTATTTGAAGCACTGACCTTAACACCCAAAGGACAATTATTTGCTGCGACAGAAGATGCCTTAATTCAAGATGGACCAATGACCAGCATTAACAATGGTAGCGTTATTCGGTTTTTAAAATTCGATGTCAACACAGGACAAAACACAGCGCAATACGCTTATGATATCCCCAAAATTCCGGTAGACAGCCCACCAGAGACCTTTCGACCAGACAATTGTGTTTCAGAAATGCTGGCATTAAGTGAAAATGAATTTTTGGTGATTGAACGTGCATATGCCGATTTGGTAGGCAATACGATTCGAATTGTGAAGGCAACGATTCAGCCAAACACAACTGACGTGCGTCAAATTTCAAGTTTAGTCAATGCTCAATACCAATCTATATCTAAGCAAACACTTCTTGAACTTCCGATTCAATACAACTCTATCAAAATTGAAAATATTGAAGGCATCAGTTGGGGGCCTACATTGGCCAATGGGCATCGTACACTCATTTTAGTTTCAGACAATAACTTCCAAAATCAAAAAAATACCCAGTTTTTAGCTTTTGAAGTATTGCCTTAAATCAAATGATGCATATCTCTGAAATAAAACGATAACCGCTTAAGTATGGATCGAGATACTGCACTCAGATGCTGGAATCATCTCGCTTGCTTTAGTGACACGACACTGTATCTTGAAACAGTTAATCGAATAGAGCACATATAACATGCAACTTTATCGCTATTTAACCGGTCCAGACGATGCCCAGTTTTGTGCAAGAGTCAGCAAAGCCTTGAATCAGGGCTGGACATTATACGGTGCACCGACCATGACATTTAACGGCACTCAGGTCATTGTAGGGCAAGCCATTACCAAAGAGGTGGATGCCGCTTACGAACCAGAAGCAGATATGCTTGAAACGCTCAAACAACATGCCTAAATTAAAAATGCCTGTCACGAGACAGGCATTTTTTATATTTAAATCTGTTTTTAAACGGTCATTTATGCCAGCGTTGTTTCGCCTACATGATGATAGGCACGGTTGAAATAAACCAAACCTTGCTCATGATGCTGCTGACGAATTGCCACAATCGGACAAATAAAAATGGTGTGTGTGCCCACTTGCTGAATTTGCTCGATTTCACAATCAAAGCTGACCAATGCATCATTTAAAACCGGCGAACCTGTTTCCAGCTCAATCCATTCGCCATATTGAAAGCGTTCTTCAGGACTAAGCTTCGATGCAAACACTGTCGAGAGCTGCTCATGCTGAGCACCGAGTACATTCACACTCAGGATTTTATTTTTGAGAAAATGCGCATGAGAGCTAGCAGACTGATTCATGCAAACCAATAAAGTAGGTGGTGTATCGGTCACGCTACACACCGCAGATGCAGTAAATCCGTAGCGCCCTGACATGCCCGCTGTGGTCACAACGCTGACCGCACTGGATAATAACGACATTGCGTTTCGAAAGTCTGTTGCTGCAACCATTCCCATCTTCCTCAATTGAATCCTGTGCCCAACAGGCACAGGTCACCGACTGAATTTACTGATTCACCCCAAGGCATTTATATCCCCAGGATGATTAAAACGCTTAGGCTGAAAGTTCACGGCGAATAATTTCGGCACCTGCACTCAGGGCCTGTAATTTACCGCGTGCAACGTGACGTGCGAGTGGAGTCATACCGCAGTTGGTCGATGGATACAATTTATCTGCATCAACAAACTGTAAGGCTTTACGCAAGGTATCTGCCACTTCTTCTGGTGTTTCAACCGTATTGGTTGCAACATCAATTGCACCCACCATGACTTTTTTACCACGGATCAGTTCAATCAGATCCATAGGTACACGTGAATTGTGACATTCAAGTGAGATAATGTCGATCTTTGACTGCTGTAGCTTAGGAAAGGCTTCTTCATACTGACGCCATTCTGAACCAAGCGTTTTCTTCCAGTCTGTATTGGCTTTAATGCCATAACCATAGCAGATATGTACTGCTGTTTCGCATTTAAGGCCTTCAAGCGCACGCTCAAGTGTGGCAACGCCCCAGTCATTGACTTCATCAAAGAATACGTTAAATGCTGGCTCATCGAACTGGATGATGTCTACACCCGCTGCTTCTAATTCTAACGCTTCTTGGTTCAGAATTTTAGCAAATTCCCACGCCAACTTTTCACGGCTCTTATAGTGCGCATCAAATAGGGTATCGATCATGGTCATTGGGCCAGGCAGTGCCCATTTAATTGGTTGTGTGGTTTGCTGACGCAGAAACTTGGCATCTTCTACAAATACCGGCTTCTGGCGTGAAACTGCGCCGACAACCGTTGGTACGCTGGCATCGTAACGGTTACGAATTCGAACCGTTTCACGCTTTTCAAAATCTACGCCATCAAGATGCTCAATAAAGGTGGTCACGAAATGCTGACGCGTTTGTTCACCATCACTGACGATATCAATACCAGCATGTAGCTGCTCTTGCAAAGACACAAGCAATGCGTCACGTTTGCCTTGTACTAGATCATCGCCTTCGAGTTTCCACGGTGACCAAAGTTTTTCAGGTTCTGCAATCCAAGACGGTTTTGGTAAGCTGCCAGCAGTTGATGTCGGTAATACACGTTTCATAATCAATAATCTTCTATCTTAAGTTAAACAGCAGCACAATTTTTTTCAGCGTAAGTCTTTTTATCCGAATGACCTGTTTCTGTGTAAGTTGCAGCCCATTGCGTCAAAATATCTTGGTACGGTTTGATGAAGTGTTCTTCTGTCCACTTGCCTTGTTTGATTGCCAACTGACTACGCTCTTCGCGGTCATACACAATGCGTGTCAATGAGAAATCTTGGTGCTTTAAGCTTGGCTGATAAATTTTTCCAGCGGCTGAGTTGGCATTGTAAATTTCTGGACGATAAATCTTCTGGAAACTTTCCATGGTGCTGATGGTCGCTATCAGCTCAAGATCGGTATAATCACGCAGCAAGTCACCTTGGAAATAAAATGCCAGTGGTGCCACGCTATTTTTTGGCATGAAATAACGGACTTTTAGACCCATTTTGGCAAAATATTCATCGGTCAATGAATAAGCTTCTTGTTGATATTCCACACCGAGTACAGGATGCTCATTGGTTGTGCGGTGATAAGTCTTGGTGTTCGATACGCTTAAGCAAATTACAGGCTGCTTGGCAAAGTTCTGCTTGTAGGCTGCTGAGTTGACGAACGACTTAAAGATTTTACCGTGTAAATCGCCATAATTTTCTGGAATGCTAAACTTTGCCTGATTTTTATTATGTTCCAAGAGCAAAACGCTAAAATCGTAATCCCGAACATAAGAAGAAAAGTTATTGCCCACAATACCATCTATACGCTGATTGGTTTGATAATCGATGATTGTGGTTTTTAAAATTTCAATCGTTGGAAACGTTTCACCGTTGCCTTCAACATCAATCCCGACCGAAATAATATCGAGTTCTAAGGCGTAACGATTACCATTTGGATTATCCCACTGGGCAAGATCATTGAAACGATTATTGATCATCGTCAATGTATTACGCAGATTCTCTTCACGAGCTTCGCCTCTGGCTAAATTCGCAAAATTGGTGGTAATGCGCGTATTGTCGGCTGGACGATAATTTTCGTCAAAACGAATACTCTTAATCGAAAATTCAAACGCTTTACTCATGGTGATCTGCCCCTATTCTCTATGCAGACAGTTATACCCGAAGCCTTAGATGAATAAAAATGATTTAGTTTCACAGCAAACTGAGTAAAATTCATGTTTAGCCCAATAGCCCCATAAATAAGGGCATTCAGCGATTGGCTAAAATGAATCTAAGGGTTCAATGGACGTTTTTAATGGTGATTTATTCTGCAATCTTGATATTAATGACATTTCAGCGCACGCGATGTAATCGCAAATAAAAAAAGGAAGCCGATGCTTCCTTTTTGATTACTCAATATTAAATGCCATATTTCAAACGGTAATCTTCCATTTTGGCTAACGCTTGAGTTTCACCTTTGGCTTCAAGATAATTCATTAAATCTTTCATGGTGATCAAGGCATGAACCGGGATCTCAAGCTCTTTTTGAACTTCCTGAATGGCAGATAATTGGCCCTGACCACGCTCTTGACGATCGAGTGCCACCAGCACGCCTGCAATGGTTGCCCCTGCATTTTTTAAAATGGTGACCACTTCACGAATGGCCGTGCCTGCGGTAATTACATCATCGATAATCCAGACCTTTTTACCTTCAACCGCAGCGCCGACCAGCACACCACCTTCACCATGATCTTTGGCTTCTTTACGGTTAAAGCCCCACGGCACACTTTTACCATGCACTTGCGATAATGCCACCGCTGTTGCGGCAACAAACGGAATACCTTTATAGGCAGGGCCAAAAATGACATCGACATGCTGACATTGCATCAATTGATCGGCATAGCCTTGCGCCAGTAGCGACAATGCTTCACCATCGTTTAACAAACCTGCGTTAAAAAAATACGGACTGACACGTCCTGATTTTAAGGTAAACTCACCAAATTTAAGCACACCGCGTGATAACGCGAGTTCGATAAAGGCTTGCGGGTTAAAAGACGATGGCGTTGTCATAGGTGCTCCAGATTCATCAATTGAGGTCAAACTTGCGCATGATACCAAAGGATCAGTATCCAAGTGATGTAAAAATTCTACGAGTCGTTTCAATCAACGTAAATGGCTTACGTGCATCGGTCACCAAAGGCCTACTCGAATGGTTAGAAAAGTCCGAGGCAGACGTGGTATGTATGCAAGAAAGCCGCATCACGCATGCCCAATGGACCGACAAATTTAAACCCGAAGGCTGGTATACGCACCTGTTTCCTGCCGAACGTGCAGGCTATGCAGGTACCGCGATTTATAGCCGTATTCCCTTTCGCGCTGTTCAGGACGGTTTGGGCTTTGAACTGGCTGATTCTCAAGGTCGCTTTATTGCTGCCGAGTTTGATTTGGGCCTCGAACAGCCAGCCTATGTATGCTCCTTGTATCTTCCGTCTGGATCTTCTGGCGATGAAGCACAGGCGCGTAAAGATGTGTTTTTAGAGCAATACGCCCAGATCTTAAAGCAATGGCGCGATGAAAATAAATCGATCATCGTGTGTGGTGATTACAACATCGTGCACAAGCGTATCGATATTAAAAACTGGGCGGGCAATCAAAAGTCGTCGGGCTGTTTACCGCACGAACGTGCATGGCTCGATCATATTTATGACGAACTCGGTTATGTCGATACTTTTCGTGAGGTTCGCCCTGAAGCAGAGCTGTACTCGTGGTGGTCAAACCGTGGTCAGGCGCGTGCTAAAAATGTAGGATGGCGAATTGACTATCATGCGTGTTCCCCAGACTGGAAATCCCGTACCGTCAATGCCTGGGTATATAAAGATGAATGGTTTAGCGACCATGCACCGGTCATTGTGGATTATCAAATTAGCTAATTCAGTGTACATATGTACACTGAATAAACGTCAAAAACCTACATTTGTTGTGGAAATTTAGTATTTTTATTTCATAGGTTTAAGCGCATTATACACACACGGCACAGGGACATGTCAGGATGACAAAGGGATAGGACGCCGTAGGACGAATACGATAACCGGATGGTTATTTCAAGGATGTGACATTGGACGTTGAAATGAGACCCGCATGATCAGGATGATTAAATGCGGGTTTTCTCTATTTAAATATCCAATTTTATTTTTATATCTTCATACTTCTTTTAAATCTATTTAAACACTGTCATGTGTCAATCTTATGACATTTTCAAACTTTTATCTGCATCTTGCTTGTCTGTATTTCTGCAAAGGTTATTCCACGTGATTACAGATTGGCGTTGCACTGGTGCTTTTTAAGATTTTTAGATAGGCTTAAGCGCTTGTGATGAGAAAAGTTGATGATCATGCTGGAAATTTACGGAATCAAAAATTGTAGTTCAATGAAAAAAGCGTTTGATGCACTCGATGCCAACGGCTTGCGTTACACATTTCACGATTATAAAAAGCAAGGTATTGATGCCGAAACCCTCGGTGTGTGGCTAGAAAACATCGGCCCAGAGCTTCTAGTGAATAAAAAAGGCACCACATGGCGCAAACTCAGCCCTGAACAACAACAAGCAGCACTTTCTGATACTGCCACACTGATTCAAACCCTGATTGAGCAGCCAAGTATCATTAAACGTCCGGTTCTCAAAACAGACTCTGGTTTTGTCGTTGGCTTCGATGCCGATACATATGCGGCATTAAAGGGCTAAACCGTTCAAAGCAAACAGCCGAATGACTCATTCGGCTGTTAATACAAATTTATGACTCAATGTAATTAGCTTACACGAACCCATGTCTGGTTACGCCCAAGTGCAGAAATACCGATGTAGCCACGTAAGTTCAGCTTTTTCCCGCCTTCGGCAATCTCACCTTTGAGTCGGTAAGTTTTACCAGTTTTTGGGTCCATGATATTCCCACCGTCATAACTGGTGCCGCCAGTATTCTTCAGGTTGTGAACAATGGTCACGCCTTTAAGCGGTTTATTTTTGTATGGGCCTTCACACTCAGTACAGCCATTTTCTTGGCCTGGTGTAAGCACATTCTGGATGGTACCCGATAAGGTGCCATTTTTTTGCTCGGTAAATTTGACAATCGCTTTGGGTTGGTTGGTTTTATCATCAATGGTTTTCCATACCGTACCATTGAGCGGATCGGCCGCATTTGCCAAAACCGTTGCGCCTAGCAATCCTAATGCCAATGCTATTTTTTTCATTTTTGTCCAATATCCTTGTAGTCTTAACCGACAGTTATAGTATTAAAAACTCACAACAATAATGCAATTTTTGTATGTGACTATTTAGTGTAGCCTTGTTAATCGCAGGGGAAAAAACATATATATTGCGAATAAACTGTAAAAATCTGCAACACCACTATAGGTTGTAAATTATGTGGAAACAATATTTTACCGAAACAATTTTAAAAACCACGATACGAACACCAAGCCGTTTTAGCTTGCCACCCACAACGTTGCGAATTGCACTTGAGCAAATGTGCCGGATTTTTCCCGTGAATAAAACCGTGACCGTGCGTTCAGTGCGCTTGGCGGGCGTTCGTGCCGAGGAAATCAAACCGCAATCGTCTTCGACACAGCTTATTTTTCATATTCACGGCGGTGCCTTTTTTCTGGGAAGCTTAAATACCCACCGTGCCTTTATGACCGATCTGGCAGCGCGCACCCAGATGCAAATTCTGCATGTCGATTATCCACTTTCTCCAGAGGCGCGTTTTCCAGAAGCATTAGATGCCTTATACGATATTTATCATATCTTGCTCGATCAAGGTGTTTTGGCCAAAGATATCATCTTGTCTGGCGATTCTTGTGGTGCAAATCTGGCGCTCGCTCTGGCGCTGCGTTTAAAAGATAATCAGGATCCTTTACCAAGTGGCCTGATTTTAATGTCACCATTTTTAGATCTGACATTGAGTAGTGAATCACTGCGCCTAAATAAAAAGCACGATGCCTTACTCTCAATTGAAGCACTTGAAACCGGCATTGAATACTACATCGGCTCACGTATAGCACGTGATGATCCGCGCGTTTCGCCGCTTTTTGCAGATCTGTCAGGTTTGCCACCAACCTTGGTTCAGGTGGGGTCAAAAGAAATCTTGCTTGATGATGCCAAGCGCTTTCGCGATTATGCAAAAGCTGCGCATGTAAAAGTTGATTTCAAACTCTATACCGGCATGTGGCATAACTTCCATATGTTTAATGCATGGTTTGATGATGCCAAACAGGCTATTTCAGATCTTGCCGTATTTGCTCATCAACTTGATCGTGATTAAATGCAAGCTGGCATTTTGCCAGCGGCATTTCAAAAATAATAAGAAGGAATATCTGATACATCATAATAAATGCTATCTTAAACTCTGAAATCTAATAGAAGTCATGGATAATTTGGCATGACAAAAACAAATTCTAGACTTTGGTCTTTCATTTTT
Organism: Acinetobacter soli; assembly: GCF_018139125.1. Classification (NCBI taxonomy): domain Bacteria; kingdom Pseudomonadati; phylum Pseudomonadota; class Gammaproteobacteria; order Moraxellales; family Moraxellaceae; genus Acinetobacter; species Acinetobacter soli. The sequence continues at coordinate 2,743,731 of NZ_CP073241.1, read as the reverse complement.
AGCATGTATATGAAGAATCCTATTATTAATTGGACGGTTCTTGAAAAATGCAAACTCATCATCCTGCTGTCATCTGGCATGATTTTGAGCTGGATTATCTGGAAGCTTTTCGTACTGCTACACCCAGAGCTATGGAAATATGTAAATATTAGATTAATCAAAATTGACATGTGGGTCTGCAGCCTCACATTGACTCTTTTAATTTTCTTGATGTATCTGTGTCATTATCATGCACATAGAATCTGGATCCAGAAAGTTATTCCTATTGTCACTATTTATCTGTTTGCGCTGATCCTATACCATGGGAGCTATATGACGGGTTCTTTAAGCCCCGCCACCGCAGTAGGGTATATCAGTACAGTGGTCATTGGTTTAATTTTATTTGACCGCTGGCTTATTTATATTACCTTGATTCCAGCGACCTTATTACTGCTCGTAACTGGCTATCTAAGCCTGAAGCAATACATTCCCTATGCACCAGTTTTTAATATCGCTGCCCTAAAACCATCACCTGCACAGCATAACTTTTGGGTGGGTAGTATGGTGTTTTTTTCAGTGCCTATCCTGATTGGCTTTTTTGGTTTATTTGAAATTTTACTTTCTCAATGGCGCGAGCGTGAATATGAAATCAAGCGTCTCAGTCAACTAGATTTTCTGACCAATCTTTTAAATCGTCGTAGCATTAACGAGGCGCTCAATACATTACAGCATGATCACACTCCCCAAAGCTATGCCATTATTTTGCTGGATGTCGATCATTTTAAGCATATTAATGATCAGTATGGACATCACACTGGTGATCAAGTGCTCATTGCAATCGCTGAATGCCTGCGCCAACACTCACGCCAGCAAGACAAAATTGGACGCTTTGGTGGCGAGGAATTTATTGTACTGTTGCCGCAAACCTCGCTTCGCGCAGCACGACAGGTTGCAGAGCGTTATAGACTCGCACTAGAAACGCTGATCATTTCGCCCTCTAAACATCTGCATATTCAGGTCAGTGCCAGCTTTGGTGTCGCAAGTTGCAACGAGGCTGAGGATAGCTCGCAAATTTTAACTCAAGCCGATCAGGCGCTGTATTTGGCCAAAGCCTGTGGTCGAAATCAAGTCAAAAGCTACACGGGTGATATCCAGCAATTTGCACATCATTGATGTGTCTTAACGCTGCGCTTCAAAAGCATGAACCTGTTGCAAAAGTTCATTTTTACTAAAGGCACCAGTCAATCTAAGGCCGCGAATTTCTTTATGCTGACGATCTAAAAACACATAAGTGGGTGGCCCTAAAATTTCCCATTGATTCAGTAATTGCTGATGAGAGGCATCATAACGGCTTAAATCCAGCTTGATCAGATAATACGGCTGGAGAGCGGTCTGTACCTCGGCATCTTTTAAAATACGATGCTCGATCGGCTGACACGCCACACACCAGTCGGCATACACATCAATAATCACGGCTTGATTGGCAGGCGCATTTTGCAAAAGCTTCTGAAAGTCTTCAGCCGTATTTGCCACATGCCATGTATTGCTTGAGGCCTGTGTATCGGTGAGCCAACGCTGCGTATGTTGATACTGATCATAGGCGACAAACGGAATCACCAGCAGCAACAGCACCATATATAGCCACTTTAACTGGTCGCGATATTTTACGAGTCGATACACCGCGTAGATGATAAATCCGAGGCCTAACACTAAACTCAACAGCTGAATGATGAAATCTGGCAACAAGGGACGAATAAAGTAGATCGCCAGCGCCAGCATAATAAAGGCAAAGATCACCTTGATCTGGTTCATCCAGTCGCCGGCTTTTGGCAAAATTTTGTTGCCCAAAAAGGTGGCAATTAACAGCGGAATGCCCATACCAAAGCCTAGACAGAACAGCAACAACGCGCCGCGAAGCTGGTCTTGAGTTTGGGCAATAAAGAGTAAGGTACCGGCCAACGGTGCCGTCATGCAAGGCCCCACCAACAGGGCAGAAATAATGCCCATCACGGCTGCCCCCACAAGGGTACCGCCTTGTTGTACCGATTGAATCCGATCTAACTTGTTGGTCAATGCTTGTGGTAATTTCAGCTCAAACAAGCCAAATAAATTTAAGGCAAACACCACAAACAACAGGCTAAAACCAATAATGGTGGCCGGTTGCTGTAACCAGCGCTGAAAATTCAGACCCGCAGAAGATGCAATCAATCCCAGTACTGCATACACAGCCGCCATACTTACCACAAAGGTCAATGCCACAGCCCATGCTTTGAGACCCTTACTTTCGCGCACAATCAAGGAGGTCAAAATTGGCAACATCGGTAGTGAACATGGTGTAAATGCAAGTAAGGCACCCAAGCCTATAAACAACAAAACGGTATAGCCGAGTGAATGCTGTTCAAGTTGCGATGTCCATGCCTGATCTTGTGCCACTGGCGCTGTGCTTGTGGGTTTGGTTGCTGTGGCGGTATCTGCTGCTGTGGCGGTGGTTTCATTTTTTGCAGATGAAAGTCCTGCAAGATCGGTCAGGCGTTTGGGTGCATTCGCAGTTGTACTTTGCGCATTGATCAGACCATCAGCATCGGTTTCAAAATCGAAGGTCTGTGGAGGGTAGCAAATCCGATCTTTGGCACAGCCCTGCCACGTTACTTGATAGTGCTGTGAAGGTTGAGTGCGAATCGAAAAATGCACCTGATCATAATAAACTTTGGTGTGGCCAAAGTTATCATCGAACTGATCAATCGCCTTCGGTAGTTTCAGGCTGAGCGGTTGATTACCTTGGCGTACCTCAAATTTATGTTGATATAAATAATAATTTGGCTGAATATTCCATGACAATTCAGCCTGATCTTGAGAGGTCGATTCAACATTAAACGAAAATGCCTGCTCAGGAGACAGTAATCCTTCAGCAGCCTGCGCATGTTGCACAAGCATGAAGATCAAGACAATCCATGCACCCAAGCTCGCGGCAATACTATTTTGTAGTCGAATCGACATCTGCATAAATATTTTTACACCTTAGATTTAAAACAGGTAAGACACACCAAAACCACCGGTGTAACCGCGATCATTACCATTGAGTTGCACACCAACGCTGGCATCAAACTGGGTACGATCATTGAGTGCATAAATCACACCGGTACCTAGACCATATTCATAATCTTGACTTTCGGCTTTACGATACACAAACTCGGAAAACCCTGACCATTTGCCCCCAAACTTATAGCCCAGTGTCGGTACTGCAGTGACCGCCCAGTTGCTGTTTTGAACTTCGTAAAACATGCTGATCGAAGTTTCAAGTAAGTCGCTGTAGTCGTAGGCAACGGTCGAGCCTAGGCTATAAATATCATCATGTGCAGAAAACTCGTCATTGCCTGTAGCAATCACGGCCTGAGCCAATACTGCCATCGTGAGTCGGTCATCGTTCAGATCAATGGCTTTTTTCAAACCCACACTGATATCGCCCAAACCATGGGTTTCATTTTTAACGCCTGCACGTTTGTACTGCGACCAAAATGGCCCCTGCCAGCCCAATTGCAATTCTAAATCTTGCGTCAAACCGGTTCGTAAAAGCACGTCCCCATTGACGGTGGTCACGCGTTCTTTAGCCCCATCGACATTGGCTTCGGTGTAAGAGACCGATGGAAGTCCCTGCTCCCATGCCAATTTCCCCACTGGCGTTATACCCGTCCCAAAGCCGGTTCCGGGACGATCAAATGAAAATTCAGCCGCAAAACTACTAATGTTGGCCGTTGTACCCAATATAAAAACCAATGTTTGTAATTGTTTCATCGTTTTACCCTGTGTTTTAAGTCAATTCTTTTGACATTTTGGCGCCATGTTGACGCAGTAACTCCAATGTCTGTTTTTCTTCTGTTAATGCTTCAGACCAGTCAATTTCGTCGTAGTCACAATCAAAAAATAAATCACTGATCGATGACAAGATCGTCAGACCTTCTTCATCACGCGTATTCGGATCAACCTTCTCTTCAAGCAGACGCTGTACCACTGGGACACACGCTGAGCTTGCCGCATCCCATAGCGGACCATAGAGCTCCTCTGCATCCCACAAATGCAGATTGGCTTTGGCCTGAATCAGTTCTTCTAAAATATCAAGATGCACTTGAAGCTGTTGCTTCTTTTGCTCTTCAGTGAGTGGTTCACCCGATTCATAGGCTTCGCATACATTTTCCCACCACTGAAACAAGCCGTCACACAGAATCGAAATTGGCGGGCCTTTTTCAAGATCGATGAAATTCGGATCGAGACCTGATGCTAACAGGCGTTTAACCTGTTCAAGGTCTAATTCTTCGATGGCCTGAACAAAGGCTTTTTGTTGGTCTGTTAACATGAGCATCTCACAAAGCTAAAGAGTATAAAAAAAGGTTTGCTGTTATTTTTTCATTTATTAGATACGAATTAAAGCATACTCAGAAAAATACTACTGTTGAATCGTGTAGTCGTCCAATCATACCTGTAAATTGTGATGACATAAAAAAAGCCCTTTCGGGCTTTTTTTGATGACTGACTTATTCTTCGTCAGCAAATTCAACTCGACCACCACGTGTCGGCTCTAGTTTTTCAAAGGTATGTTCAAGATTACGTTTCAGTTTATCAATCGCACCATGAATTGATAGATCGACATTTCTTGCTTTATGGCTCACCGCAATTGGCTTTAAACCTGCCGGACGCGCTTCGATTAAACAGCGAATGTCTTCATCACCACGTTTTTCACCGTTTTCATCGCTCAGATGAACCGAAAAATGGGTAATGCGTTCTGAATGACGTTGAAATTCTTTAGAAAGTTCTGCACGAACATAATCAATTAAACGTTCACTACTTTGGATGTGTTTATCTGTGCGGATTTCAATATTCATAATCCCATCCTCTTTATATCTGTAATTCTATATAACAATCTATGCAAAACTTAATTGGCACGTTTTGAGCATGCTTTAATTTGGTGCTGTTGTATATCAACATTGTGTAATGGCTTGTTATCTCCTTTTATCCATCTGTGAGATGTTGTTTTTGGGTCTTTGAAGATCTTCTCTAACTTCAATATCCGTCTATACTCAAAAATATGCAAGCTGATTTTTTTATTTTTTTCGTCATTTTGATCAAAAAGGATGCATGATTGTGACCGCGTCGTATTTAAGAGGCCAAGACCTCATCGAGCAACTGAACACTACCCCCTACTCTCGCGACTTAATCGGTTATCATGGCCAGCCACCGCATGCCAACTGGCCCAATCAAGCCAAAATTGCCGTACAGTTCGTACTTAACTACGAAGAAGGTGGTGAAAACCATATTGAGCATGGCGATGCCGGTTCAGAGCAGTTTTTATCGGACATTATTGGTGCAGCAAGCTTCCCGTCCAAACATATGTCGATGGATTCGATGTACGAATATGGTGCACGTGCAGGCTTTTGGCGGATTCATCAGGAATTTCAAAAACGTGGCCTACCCATGACCATTTTTGGTGTGGGTATGGCTTTGGCGCGTCATCCGCATATTGTAGACGCGATTAAAAACAGTCCTTACGATGTGGTTTCTCATGGGCAGCGCTGGATTCATTATCAAGATATGGATCTTGAGACTGAGCGCATGTATATGGATCAGGCACTCTCTGTATTAGAAGCGCTCTTTGGCGAAACACCCATCGGTTGGTATACCGGACGCGATAGCCCCAATACGCGTCAGCTCTTGGCGGAGTTCCCACAGATTCAATACGATTGTGACTATTATGGCGATGATCTGCCGTTTTGGACCACGCTGACCCAACCCGATGGCAGCACCCGACCGCACTTAATTATCCCTTACACGCTTGAATCGAACGACATGAAATTCTGCTCACCGGGTGGCTTTAACAGTGGCGAGCAGTTTTTTCAATATCTCAAAGATGCCTTTGATGTGCTCTATGCTGAAGGTGAAACTGCACCAAAAATGCTCTCTATCGGCATGCATTGCCGCATTTTAGGTCGCCCTGGACGCTTCAAGGCACTACAACGCTTTTTAGATTATGTGCAGTCACATGATCGAGTGTGGATCTGTCGCCGTAACGATATCGCCAAACACTGGTATACGCAGCATCCTTATCAGGCACCTTAAAGCGCCTGAAAACATATCTAAATAGACATCATCATTAAATAGATATCTCCATTATTCCGCTTTGGAGATATCTATTCCCAGTGGCATTGTAATTGCTCCATAATCAGGAAGTACCTTTTTGCATATGGATGAAAACAGTGCGTTTTTCTGAATTTAATGCTGCGCCGATCGACGATGCAAAGACCGTGTTGCATGCATGTGTACATATTCCATCATGGACTCAGACACTAAGCCAACAGCGTCCCTATTCATCTCGTGATGAGCTACTGAGCACCGCGGCAAATCAAGCCGAACGCTGGACTTGGCAAGATATTGAAGCAGCGCTGGCGACGCATCCGCGTATCGGTGAAAAGAAAGCCAAGCAAGCGTTGACTGAGCGCGAAGCTGCATTTTCCGATGCAGAGCAATCGGGGGTAAAGCAAGATGAAACCACGCAACGCGCACTTTTTGAAGGCAATATGGCCTATGAAGAAAAGTTTGGTTTTATTTTCTTGATCAAGGCCGCAGGTTTGAGCAGTGACCAAATGCTCAGTGCGTTGAACCAGCGTTTGTCGCATGATATCGACACCGAAAAACAAATCGTGCATGAACAGCTTGCAGCGATTGCCCTTTTAAGACTTTCTCAAGGAATTGAGCCATGATCAGCACGCATATTTTAGATACGCATCTGGGTAAACCCGCGCAAAATGTAGATGTCCGTCTCTACGACGCCACCACACGCACGCTGCTGGGCCAAGGTCGCACCGACCAAGATGGCCGTTTAAAAGCATTTGGTTTAACGCAAATAAGCGCTGGCGCCTATTTACTCGAATATGATGTAGCCCCTTATTTTGCACAGAAACAGCTCAAGACTTTTTTCCCCAATGTATTGATTCAGTTCAATATTGAAAACCCGGAAGAGCATTATCATGTGCCACTTTTAATTAGTCCTTTTGCTTACTCGACCTATCGTGGCAGCTAATACAACGCCTTTTTGCGATACGCTCGTTTATCAGTGCCATCATCGCGAGGAACACCTTTAAAACCAGATCATTGCAAAGCCAAGGGACTGGCTTTGTATAAACTGCCGAGTTTTAGTGAAAGTTTAAATTCTGCTTTTATTTTAGCCCCGGCGCGCTATTATTGACGCGCTTTTATGGGGATAAAAATTATGAAGCTGACGCAACTGGCCTGTGCCGCATTGATGATGACTGGCAGCGCCGCACTATATGCGAAACCGATCTGGCAAGATTTTAGTGTGACAGGACTTTACGGGGAAAATTACGAAGTGGTGGATAAAAAGGAAACCACCATTACGCTTGAATATGCAGCCAAAGTGAAATATGCCGATGTGTTCTTTTTTATGGATCGCATGCGTGGCAGCGACGATTATAAAAGTACCTACTTCGAGCTATCACCTCGTTTTAGCTTAGGTGAAATTACTGGGCATTCCTTTGCCTATGGGCCAATCAAAGATGTGTTGGTGTCGACCACATGGGAAAGCAACAGTGCCAATGGCAATAACTTTGACAACTTCCTTTACGGCTTCGCGGTCGACCTAAACGTACCGTATTTTCAGTATTTTGCACTGAACTTTTACCGTGCCAACAACGAAAAAACCGACGATGACTACCAGATGACAGCGGTCTATGCGCTGCCATTTAAAGTTGCGCAGGAAGAGTTCTTGGTAGACGGATTCATGGACTGGTCAACCGCTGAAGGCGATCATGCCAGCGAATTAAACTGGACCACGCAGTACAAATGGAACGTGGGCAAACATATTTCACCAGACACACGTTTGTATTTAGGTATTGAGCATTCCATCTGGAATAACAAATTTGGCTTAAAAGGTTTCGACGAGCATAACGTCAGTGCCTTGGTCAAATACCACTTTTAAAATATTAACATCGGGATACGCCATGTATCCCGATGCCAACTCATCTAGACCTCTAAAGGCTTTAATCCAGCGGATTTCCGACAATATTGCCAATAATGCCATTCATAATGTGCAACCCTTTTTCCTGACGCAATTCTGCATACCATGCATGGGTCACAGCTTCATCTTTCATATGCGTCACATCACAGCGTTTACGGGCCCGAAGTACCATTTCATTGGCGCGTTGGTTGCGCTTCTCCTGATAACGTTTCAGCGCGTCTTCTATACTTAAAGTATTGATTTGCAGTGAACGTGCCAGATAAATCGCATCTTCCATCGCCTGACAGCCACCTTGCCCGATATCCGGCGTGGTGCTGTGCGCAGCATCGCCTACTAAAACCACGCGACCTTTGTAGAACTGTGCAAACGGCTCGATATCACAAATTTCGACCCGATTGGTTTTTTGCGGATCTAAGCGCTCAATCAGGGTTTGCACTTGCGGACACCAGCCTGAGAAATATCCTTTTAATTGCTCTTTATAAGTAGATCTGTCATTTTCCAGACCCGCAGCTAATGGCACATCTAAAAAGAAATAAAAGCGACCATTGGCCACAGGCATGAGTGAAGCACGTTTACCTTCGCCCACATAGGTGGTCCAATGATGTGGGCCAGCCAAATCTTCAGAAATCTCGACCAGACCGTTCCAGTTGACATAACCGGCATAACGGCGCTCGACCTGCTCACCCAAAACGTAAGCACGGGTAATTGAATGCGTTCCATCAGCGCCCACCAGTATATCGGCATGCGTGCTGCTACCATCGGCAAAGTGGATTTCGACCCCTTGTTCAACTTCTTTCAAGGACATCATGCGCTTACCCAAATGAATATCATCGTGTCCAAATTCATCCATCAGCATGGCTTGCAGTTCGGCACGAGAAACCGGATAAGGGCGCTGACCCACCTCTTCAATTAAAGGCTGCAAACTGAATTCGGTCATCACTTCGCCGCTCAGGCCATCCACATAAGCCAGATGATCCATCTGCCCGCCGAGTCGCGCAATTTTATCGGCCAAACCGAGATAATTCAGGCATTTGACGCCATTGGACCAGAGGGAAATGGCAGCACCAACCGGAAGAATTTGCTCCGCTTGCTCATAAATGCGGACTTGGTGACCAAACTTTTTTAAGGCAATACCTGTCGTTAAGCCGCCCATACCTGCACCAATAATGACCACATTCATGTGTTACTCCTTATTTTTACGACACTTTTATCTTATATTGTCTTAAGCCAAATCCATGCCACGTGTAGGGAAATGCACCAGATTATTAGAATTGGCATATACCCTGCATAACAAAGCACGATGATGATGCATTTTTGTGTCATTCTGAGTTAAAAAGACACATCAACTTACGTCAAGTTGATCTTGATTAATTACTTATAACGGAAATATACAATGGCCACGCTTCTTGCACCAGCATTTGAACTCCCATCAGCACTACATTCGCTAACCAATCTGGCAGATACCAGAATTGGCGCTCAAATTGTTGAATGTTCAGATGATTTTTTTGCTGAGGCAAAGCGGATGCTGCAATTTGAAGCACCAATCTTTGTCGAAGACAAGTTTGACGACAACGGAAAATGGATGGATGGATGGGAAACCCGTCGTAAACGTCATGCTGGTTATGATTGGTGCATTGTGAAACTTGGTGTTGCAGGCACGATTCAGGCTGTCGATATTGACACCACTTTTTTTACTGGCAATTACCCGGCATCTGCCTCATTAGAGGGCTGCTATGCACCAAATGGAGACACTGCACACGCAAAGTGGCAACCACTTTTGGGCAATTCGATTTTAGGGCCAAGCCAGCATCATGTTTTTGATGTGAATCAAGACGGTATTTTCACGCATATTCGACTAAATATTTTCCCAGATGGTGGTGTAGCACGTTTACGTGTCTATGGTGAGGTCCAGATTCAGACCACAGATACAGACCAAACCTTAGATTTACTGGCGTTACAAAATGGTGGCCGCGTCATTGCCTATAGCGACGCACATTTTGGTCATCCGCGTAATTTGATTAATCCGGGCCGTGGTGTAAACATGGGTGATGGCTGGGAAACCAAACGTCGCCGTGCACCAGGATTTGACTGGTGCGTACTGGCACTGGGCAAAGCAGGAAAAATCGACAAAATTGAGATCGATACGGCACACTTTAAAGGGAATTACCCTGCGCAAGTATCAATCCAAGCCATTTATATTGAAAATGCAACCGACCCACAGTTAATTCCGCAAAGCATGTTCTGGCCATTCCTTCTAGAAGCGCAAGATATGCAGATGGATCATATCCATGCGTATATCAATGAAATTTTGGCACACGAAAAAATTTCTCATATTCGCGTGAATATGATTCCAGATGGTGGCATTAGCCGTATTCGTCTATGGGGCAAACTGGTCTAAACCGAGAATTCATTATGCCGCAACGAAACATTCAGATTCAGCCACTCACTGTTGAAAACTTTCAGGCCTTTGGCGAGGTGATCAGCTGTACAGGGCATGCCTTTTTTCACATTAACGATGCGCATACCGAGCGCTATCATGCCATTGTTGAAACGGAAATTCAGGGTGATGCCAAAGCTGGTATTAGTATTTTTCGAAATATTAAAGCCACTGCTGTGCCATTTCAGATCGAGATGCTTGAGCGACATCCTGCGGGTTCGCAAGCATTTATTCCGATGCAGGGTCAGAAGTTTCTGATTGTGGTCGCCTTGGCCTCAAAGACGCATCCCGATCAACCAGATCTTGATCAGATTCATGCGTTTGTGTCTGATGGCAGTCAGGGGGTGAATTATCGTGCTGGCACATGGCATCATCCATTACTGACACTTGAAGCACCCAGCGACTTTGCCGTGATTGATCGGATTGGTACAGGCCACAATTGTGATGTGTATCGATTTGAGCAACCTGTTTGCATCCAAGAAATGATATAAAGTTTCGCTACGCATTGGCCCCGATTCGTCGGGGCTTTTGATTTTATATTGCGCTAAACTTCGCTAACATAGCGTGTATGACATGAAAACAGAACAAGACCAATGACGACATTTTTTAAATTGAGTGTATTACTTTTAGGCACTGCAATCGCACAAATTAGTGCTGCCGAAATTTCATATGAACAAGAACTTAAGCAAGGCTGCGCCAAGATTAAACCCTATGCACAGCTAGGGAAAAAATATTACGATCAGCGTGACTATGCCAAAGCGATCGATCAGTTTGAATTACAGGCGTCATGGACACATTTTTGTATTTTAAATCAGGAAGAAAGTGGCTCTAAATTGACTGCACGCGATATGGATCTGGCCAACAATAATGTGGGGCTCAGTTATGCCAAAAATGGACAGCCGCTCTGGGCGCGTGCATGGTTCTTGCGCGATGGCACGACAGATACCAGTCGTTTTAATTTAAAACAGTTGCCTCCACCTGCGATTTCTAGCAGCCTTGACGGCACCTATGTACGACCAAATGGTTTCGGGCAATGGAATTACGTTTTTGTCAGCAAAAAAGCCAAAAGCTATCAAATCGATTTCCAAGGTTATTATTTTGGTTTACGCGGTCTGATTTATGGCCCCAATATGGGTAACTTCACGATTCAAATGCCGCTGAGTCAAAAACAGGCACAGTACCGTTATCAAGACTGTAAAATCGATTTAGCATTTAATGCAGATACCAAAATTGGTCAGTTTATTACCATCAAACAAAGTGAAAGTGACTCCGCATGTGGCTTTGGTCACAACGTATTTGCCGATGGCATCTATCAAAAAGTTGAGTCGGACTTAAATCAAAAAACCAGCAAAGGCTCGCCATAACTTCAAAATACGGAAATACCCATACACAATGATGCGTTAATGCGAAAATAGACAGACTTGTATAAATATTTACTTAACCCTATAATTTTTAAAATTTTATTACGATTAAAAAAATCCTTAATAAAAATTAGGGTCTGTCGAGTTTAAGTTATGGTCATTGAAGTTTTTTTACGTGCATTTTTACTGCTTTTTATTTCCGGAATTGGTTGGGGCGTTGGTAAAAGGTTTAAGTTAGATTCTAAAGATATTGCGGCACTCTTAGTCTATGTAATTTCGCCATTTGTTATTTTTTACGCCATTACTGAGTCACCAGCCAACTGGCGCTATTTAAAATATTCTGCTGGTGCTTTCTTATTGGCTTCTTTTATGGCCATGCTGGGGCTGATATTCGCGCGACTCTTCTGGAAAGACAGTCGTGTCCATTTATTTGGTTTTGCCGCAGGAACAGGAAATACGGGTTATTTTGCCTTGCCTCTGGTTTTGGCAATTTTTGATCCAACACAAATCGCGATTGCCATATTTATTATTATTGGCATCAATTTATATGAATTTACAGTTGGCTATTTTATTACGGCAAAAGGCAACAGTACGTATCGAGAAAGTTTGATCAAAGTCATCAAAATGCCAATTATTTATGCGGCGATATTGGGTATATTATTTAAATATCTCGATCTGAATCTTAATCCGATCGTGTCATCATTTTTAAGTAATTTTAAAGGCGCTTATAGTGTTTTAGGAATGATGACGATTGGAATCACCATCGCGAAATTCACCAAGATCGAATTTGACTGGCTCTATTCAATTTTATCAATTTTCTGGAAACATATCGTGTATCCGGTGGTGGGTTTTGTCATTTTCTATCTCATTTTTCCGACTGATATTTTAGTGCTACAAGTGATTGCCTTAATGGTGGCAACACCTATGGCCGCCAATGTGGTGGTGATTTCAAATAATTTAGGTTTACATCCAGAAAAAGCTGCCACTTCGGTGATGCTCAGCACCGTACTTTCCGTCGTGACTGTTCCGCTCGCGCTGTACTTCGTCACTCAGTATTTGTAGACTTAAATTGTTCTATAAAAAAACCCTGTTTTCAAACAGGGTTTTTTCTATTAAACAGCAATATCAGCCAAGTTGCCTTTTTGTTCTAACCAGTGCTTACGGTCGGCTGAGCGCTTCTTGGCCAGTAACTTGTCGAGTAAACCCGCGGTCATATGTGCATCATCCAGATCCAGCTGAACCAGTCTGCGCGTATCTGGGTCCATGGTGGTTTCACGCAGCTGAGCGGCGTTCATTTCACCCAAGCCCTTAAATCGGGTAATTTGCGGATTTTTGGTTTTTAACTTGCTCAGGATTGAATCAAGTTCTTCATCGTCCAAGGCATAAAATACATCCTTTCCGGCATCGATTCGAAACAAAGGCGGCATGGCCACATACAAATGCCCTTCTTCGACCAAAGCTGGAAAATGCTTCACAAACAAAGCACACAGCAAAGTGGCAATATGCAAACCATCCGAGTCTGCATCGGCCAGAATACAAACCTTACCGTAGCGCAGTTCTGATAAATCATCACTGCCCGGATCGACACCAATGGCAATCGCAATATCGTGCACTTCCTGTGAGGCCAGTACCTCATCTGACGACACTTCCCACGTATTTAAAATTTTGCCGCGAATCGGCATGATGGCCTGAAAGTTTTTATCTCGCGCCTGCTTGGCACTGCCCCCAGCTGAGTCACCTTCGACAATAAACAGCTCAGATTCTTCTCGGGTTTGGCCCACACAGTCGGCCAGTTTGCCGGGCAATGCCGGCCCTGAGACTATTTTTTTACGCTCAACTTTTTTTGCGGCTTTTAAACGGCGCCCTGCTTTGGAAATGGCCATTTCCGCCAGTTGCATGGCAATTTCGGCATGCTGATTCAGCCACAGCGCAAAGGCATCTTTGGCAATATTGAGTACAATTCCCGAGGCTTCACGGCTCGATAAACGCTCTTTGGTTTGGCCAGAAAATTGCGGCTCTTGAAACTTAAGCGACAAAATAAAATTCACGCCATCCCAAACATCTTCGGCCGAGAGTTTAAGATTACGTGGCAACAAGTTACGTAGCTCACAAAACTCACGCAAGGCTTCTGTCACGCCAGAGCGTAAACCATTGACATGCGTACCGCCTTGCGCCGTTGGAATGAGGTTGACATAACTTTCCTGAATCTGCTCGCCACCATCAACATTCCAGCAAATGGCAAATTCACAGCTGGCACGCTCTGCCTGTCCGCTACTTAAAAAAGCTGGTGCGGGTAAAATCTCACGATCTTCGAGTTCGTCCATGAGATAATCGACCAAACCATTTTCGAATTGCCATTCGATGGTTTCGTTATTGATTTGATCCTCATAAATAATTTGTAAGCCGGCTGCCAAAACAGCTTTGGCCTTTAAATTGTGCTTGAGTGCTTTCAGTGCAAATTTAGGTGAATCAAAATATTTGGCTTCTGGCCAGAATCGAACCGTGGTTCCGGAGGCACGTTTCGGTGCTTTACCCGTCTGTACCGCTAAAGGGCCAGTCGGTTCACCGTGTTCAAATACCATTTTATACAGGTTGCCCTGACGCTGAACATCGACCTCTACCCGGCTCGACAAGGCATTGACCACAGAAATGCCCACACCGTGTAATCCACCAGAAAACTGATAATTATCCGTGCTAAATTTCCCCCCAGCGTGCAGCTTGGTCAAAATAATCTCGATACCGCTTTGGCCATATTCCGGATGGATATCCACCGGCATACCTCGGCCGTTATCTTCGACCGATAACGAGCCATCTTGATACACGGTGACGCGGATTTTGTTGGCGTGCCCGGCCAATGCTTCATCGACAGCATTGTCAATCACTTCCTGCGCCAGATGGTTTGGTCGTGTTGTATCGGTATACATACCGGGACGACGACGAACCGGATCTAAACCTGACAAAACTTCAAGTGACTGAGCCGTATATTGTGACACGTTGGGGGACTTCCTTTATTTTAGCGAATAGGACAAAAATGCCAGAATAAATGGCAGTTTTTTTTCAAAATCTTCCATGGCATGGTTACCATGTGCATCCGTGAAAATCAAGGATACAGGCGATGACTGAGTATAATAGCGCTGTGCTTCGCGATAATCCAAAACTTCGTCGCCCTGTTGTAACAGCACGAGTATTTTGTCGGCAACCTCGAGTTGAGCGACCGCGATCTGTTCAAGTTCAATCAGTTGCTGATGATCAAGCGTCCAGCCAGCTGCCACGGTATACGGCAAGGCTTCATCTGCAAACAGCTCGCGAAACAGTTGCCATGGTCGCATGGCCGGATTAATGAGCACAGCAGGCAGATGATATTTTGCGACAAGTTGAGTCGCATAAAAGCCGCCCAGACTACTGCCGACCAGCGCGACATCAGGAAGTGATTCAACCAATTGATCAAGTTTTTGCATGACCTGAAGCGGCGGCAGATTTAGATCGGGTAAATGTACAGATACCTCTGGATCGTTCTCGGCAAATTGCTTGAGCTGCTGCCCCTTGATGGACTGCGGGCTGCTTCTAAAGCCATGTAAGTAGATCAGATTCATCACGGCGAACCACGTATAATGAGTAAAAACGGTAAGGCTATATAGGTTTTTTGTTGCAATACGCGATTGTCAGACAAAAAACATCTCTCTACGCGCCATTCATCAGTATGTTGAAACATTGCACTGTATAGCGCTTAAGATGACATATAAACTGTTTTATAGCCTGAAGCATATGAAAAATAAAGTATCGGGCCTTGTGAGTCGGGGAAAATAATCATGACCAGTCTAACTCCACTTCATGAGACATATTGCAAATGGGACCGTACACCGCCCAGTCAAGCGGATGTGCTTGAAGGCCTTGCGCAACTGGTGAGCACCAGCTTGTGGGGGGTGCATGATATTGTGCAAATCATTCATCATGAAATTTTAAAAAATACGCTGGGGATGAGCGAACAACAATCCAGCCGGTTTTTGCGTATTCCGCAAGTTCAGAATATCTACACCTTTTCATACAGCATGCTGCAGCGTTATGGCCGTATGTTTATTGCACCCAGCTTGCGTCGTATTATCGAAAAGTTTCCAATTTTGCATGACAAACCGCTGACCCCGATGCTGCATTTTTTGGTGGGTGCATTAAACGGTGTGCTCGGCGATTATTTACTCAAATATCAAAATCCGTTGGCACTTCCGATGGTGCTTTATGATCATTACGGCGCCTTACAACAAGGTGATCTGGCTGGCCGTGTGGTAATTTTTGTGCATGGCCTGTGCATGAATCATACCGATTGGTCAAACCGTAATTTTGGCGGCATTGGAGAGCGGCTGCTGGCCCAGCGCGACAACAATTTTATGTTGTATCTCAATTACAATACGGGTCGGCGTATTTCTGCCAATGGCCGTAGCCTGTCAAATACACTTGAAGATCTGATTAACCGAAATCCGGGCATTACCAGTATTGATTTAATCGGTCATAGTATGGGTGGACTGGTGTCGCGCAGTGCGCTGTTTTATGGCAAGCAAAATATGTATCGCTGGATACAGATGGTCGATAATCTGGTCTGTATTGGCTCGCCTCACCACGGCGCGGTACTTGAGCGTTTTGGTTTTTCATTGCAAGATCGACTCGGGCGCTTTCCCTTTGTGAAGTTAATTGGCCATCTGGTCAATATTCGCAGCAACGGGATTTTAGACTTGCGTCATGGCAGTGTCCGAGATGATGACTGGGAACATTTAGAAGCCCGAATTGGGCTCATGGATGACAATCGTAAACCGGCTCCACTGCCGTCTCATATCAATACCTTTTTAATTGCGGGCACAGTCGAGTTTAAAAACGTTAAAAACAAGGCCCTGTCGATTATTGGAGATTATCTGGTCAGTGTAAAAAGTGCTTTGGGCGAACATCCCAATCCACGCTTTCATTTAAAAGTTCCCGATGCCCACAAAGCGGTTTTTAATGGACTGAACCATTTTGAAATTCAGTACCATTCGAGTGTTGCAGAGCAGATCACACGCTGGTTTTATCCTGAGCATCAAGATTATGTCACCACAGGTGTCCAAACGCATATGATCAATGTTCCTCAGCATTCAACGCCATCACTTCATGGCATTGCGGAAACCTAAAATCAACTCGAAAAAAATCCCGAATGATGCAACATCATTCGGGATTGTGTATTGCATTTTTATTTTTTCTTGGCGTAGATCGGGTAATGGCGTAAAAGCTGCCACACGCAGATCGCCAAGATGAGCACAAAATACGCCAAAGACCATACCGGTAAGGACTGACCCAGAAAGGTCCAGTCAATTGCAGCACACTCACCAGAGCCTTGTAACACTTGCTGCATGACGGTTTTAAGTGGCAATGCATCGAGCAAATAGTTCAGGCCCGGCCCACAGCTAGGCACCTGATCGGGTGGCAACGTCTGTAACCAGACATGACGCGATGCCACACCCACCGACCACAAAATCCCCACTGATGCCAAGAAGGCATAAAAGCGTTTCACTGCATTCGAAACTGGATTATGCAAAAATGCGATCAGTGCAATGATGCCCATCGCCATCAGTCCGACACGCTGAAAAATACACAGCGGGCAAGGCTCAAGTCCTTTTACATGCTCCAAGTAGAGCGCAAAAGACATGCCGACAATACTGGCCAGAACCAATACACCACTTACGAAGCGATAACTCCACTGCATGCGCATTCCTCAAAATTGTTATCGAAATTGAGCAAGATAATCCTCAAAGCTGAGCGAGGATTCTTGTTCGAGTTGATACTGTTGTTGACGTGACTGTTGAGCAAGCTGCTCGAAATAGGCTTGTTTTTCAGCACTTAACGAATATTGATCATAGATATTTGCATGTTGCTCGGCCAAAACACTGCCAAAGCTCCATGTTCCACCGTGGGTCAAGGTGTCTTTTATCACGTGTGCCGACAAAGACTGATTCACGTCATCAATGCGCTGCTGCATAACGCGCAAAGCATCACTGTACAACGATGTCTGGTAGCTTTCATCGAGTAACTCGGCACAGGCTTGCATTTCATTCACATGCTGACGCGCCCAGTCACGTACAGCGTAAACTCCGTCAGAGGTCTCAATTTGAGCCGTTTTCGCGCGACCCCGATTGACCACTTCAGTTTGGTTACGCTCAATCATATCTTGCTCATCACTCTCAAGTGGCGGGCTGTCCAGAAGCAAGCAATACAAAGCGAGTACCTCTAAAAAGCCTGCTGTGTTTTCATCAATTCCGATCGGACTATACGGATTGACATCAACAGCACGCAACTCTACATAGCCAACCCCACGGTTGCGTAACGCATCCGATGGCGTTTCACCGCCTTGCGGCACCTGCTTTGGGCGCACCAGACTGTAATATTCGTTTTCGATTTGCAGCACATGATCATTAATCTGGATCGGCTTACCTTGATCATCATTTAAGCCCAGCGCGCTAAAGGCCTCATACGGCGTTTTTACCGCATTTTGCAAACCTTCCAAATATCCATTTAGATTGTTGTAATGAATGCCGAGTTTCTTCTGGGCCGAGTTTTGATAACCCAGACGGCCCATTCTCAATGCGGTTGCATCGGGTAAATATAATGTTCCGCGAACCAGTGGCAGTAAATGATGCTCGCGTCCAGTCAGAAAACAGCGGCATACGGACGGGCTGGCCCCAACCAAAAAAATTACCAGTGGCGTCAGGCGGATAAAATTACGAATCAGGGCAAAATAGCGATGGCTTCGATAATCTTGCAAGTTCATCTGCTGAAGCGTGTGGTCGGTTTCATGTGCCTGCAAGGCTTCAAACAACGTGTCTGGAAATGACAGATTGTAATGCACACCCGAAATGGTTTGCATACGACGGCCGTAGCGTACACCTAGCCCGCGTCGATACAGCGTTTTAAAGCGACCAATATTGGATGTGCCATAATTGGCCAGCGGAATTTGTTCTTCTTCATCATCGAGCATACATGGCATTGAAAGTGGCCATAACTTCTCACCTTCATCGAGGTGCCCATGCACCACCGCATGAATGTCTTTAAGTTCGCTTAAAACTTCTTCAATACTGGCTTTGGGCGGTGTAATAAACTCCATCAAGGCTTCAGAGTAATCGGTGGTGATGCGTGAATGCGTCAGTGCCGAGCCCAGACCGTGCGGATGGGGTTGCTGTGATAAAAAGCCGTTGCCTTGCATGCGCAAGCTCTCGCGCTCGATGCCCCGCAACATGCCGTTTAATAATGACGAATCCACCCAAGTTTGCACTACAGATTGAGAGGTCGAATTGGGTTGACTCATGGACAATGCTCGCTAATGATAGAACTACTACACAAAATCATAATGTTATTAGTATAACGTGAATTATGTTGGGCATAGCAGCGGCAAAACTAATTTCGAAAAAATTGAATATTTTCATTTCGGCACTTTTTTATCACAAACTTAGTATTTAAGACATGCAAGATTTGTGATTTTATTGAAGAATATCTGCTAACGAGCTGTAATTTCGATGAATTATCAAGACGTATTGGATTTCTGGTTTGCCCCCGAACACACCGATTTTTGGTATGCCAAAGACCTGGCATTTGATCAGCTGATTCGAACACGTTTTGAGGCAATACATCGGCAGGCCTGTGCCGTCGAGCTTTGGTCATGGCGACACACACCAGAAGGCCGTCTGGCCGAAATCATTGTGCTGGATCAGTTTTCACGCAATCTTTATCGTGACAACGCCAGTGCATTTTCTCAAGATCCACTCGCGCTGGGCCTTGCACAAGAGGCGATCGCGCTCAAACTCGATGCACAGTTAAGCCCAGAGCAGCGCTCATTTTTATATATGCCGTTTATGCACAGTGAATCCAAAGTCATTCATGAGTTTGCGCTCAAACTGTTTCAGCGCTTGGGCAATGAAACCAACCTAAGCTTTGAAAAAAAGCATAAGCAGATTATTGATCGATTTGGCCGCTATCCGCACCGCAACGCCATTTTGGGGCGCACCTCCAGTGCGGAGGAGCTTGAATTTCTTACCCAGCCCGGCAGTCATTTCTGATGCGTCTGGGCTAATTTTGCCTCGTCCTTATTGGAGGTTGTTATGAAATATCTTCCTGTTTCGATATTGCTTGCCACGAGTCTGGCTTTTACCGGCTGTGCCAGCTTACCGCATAAACCCAGAACCTTCGATCAACTGGGGCAATTTTCCAGTTATCCGCTAAATAGCCAAAGTTTTCGCATTGGCTTTAAAGCGGATTCCTCCGTAAGTTATGGCGCCGCAGAAGAAATCACCTTGGTCAAGGCTGCGCAAACAACACTCAAAAATGGCTTCCGTTTTTTTAAGGTGCTGAATGATCCAAGCAATATGGCCCAGAAACCACCGCGTCAGGCTGTGGTGTATTCATCGCCAAGTATGTATTACCCTTACGGTTATTACCGACGCCATCCTGCCTTTTGGCCGGATCCGTTCTTTGATACCCCACAAGTGGTCAATCTCGATCCTGTTGAAGTGTCTTATACTATTGCATGTTTTAAAGATCAGAAAACAGCGCCGTCAGATGCTTTTGATGCCACTTTGATTCTTCGCTCACTGGGTGCCAAGTATGGTTTGGGCCCAAATGGCGAAGTGCTTATGCCTCAGCCTGCTGCTGCGCCGAATATGCCCAAAAACTGACCCCAAGGACTAAGCAAAGCCTATGCAGCCAGCGTCTACAACCCACTCTCCCAACCTCCATCGTAGCAAACGTCTGGCGACGATCGCGCTGATCAGTGCGGTCGTGATGTGGATTTTGCTGATGATTGCAGCAAAATTCTTCCCTGAATATGCATGGGTAATCCATATTTTTATGCTGGGTGCCGAAGCGGGCGTGGTGGGTGGGCTCGCAGACTGGTATGCCATCACAGTTCTGTTTCGTAATCCTTTTGGAAAAATTCCAATTCCCAAGTTTTTACTTGATCACACCGAAATTATTCCGCGCAATAAAGCCCGAATTGCCGAGTCGATGGGACGCTTTGTACAGGAAAACTTTCTGTCGCCGCAGGTGGTCGAGCAAAGCCTGAACAAGACCGACCTGAGCCTGGCAGTCGGTCAATGGCTTGAAAATCCTAAAAATAATACCCAAGTGGTGCAGTTGATCCAGCAGACCGTGCCGAAATTATTTGAATTTGTAGGGCAGCAGCAAATCGCGCAGTTTATTCAGAGTAACAGCGTAGAGTGGGTAAAAAGTACTAAAATCAATGCACTGGCCAGCGAAATGCTGCGTGCGGTGCTTGAAAATGACTTTCATCAAGATGTTTTACAGCGTGGTCTAGATCTTGCACATGAATGGATTGTGACGCACCCAGAACAAGCCCGTGAACTGACCCGTACCTTGTTTAAAGAGCTGGGGGTATGGAAACTGGCCAAAGGAGCCAGCTGGATTGGAATTGATGTACAACAACGTACCATCGATTCACTGATCGAAAAAGTGGAATCGATGCTGGCCGATCCTGAACATCCGTGGCGCCAAGGCATTGAAGAATATACCCAAACCCTGATGCTGCAACTTTCGGATGGTCAAAGTGATGCCAGCCAGCGCCTCAATGCAGGCAAAGATGCCTTGCTGGACAGTCCACAGGTCTTAAACTTTATCAGCGGTGCCGTGGTGATTTTATGCGATGCCGTGAAGCACGATTTACTTAAAGCCGACTCTGGCATTGCACACAACTTGCAGGAGGCCATTCAGCAGGTGGGGCATAATCTGGTTCAAAACGCGGCCGTGCGTCAGGTACTTAATGAGAAAATGACTGGCTTGGCCATCGTGTTTAGTGATCAGTACAGCGATAAAATTATTCGCTACATTAGTGAACGCATTCACGAATGGGATTCCAGCGAAATGATCGGAAAGATTGAAAATGAAGTGGGTGGCGATTTACACATGATCCGGGTCAATGGCGTGGTCGTGGGTGCCTTTATTGGACTGACGCTCGGGATTATCCGTGCATTGTTCGATTATATGCTATAACCGATTGATCATTATTGCGTGGACATTCAACCAATGCAGCCCCTTCAGTTTAAGCTGGCCAATCAGGGTGTGACCATTTTTAGCACCATGACTGCTCTGGCACAGCGCCTTAAAGCCATTAATCTGTCTCAGGGATTTCCTGACTTTGCCGCACCCGATGCACTAATTGAAGCCCTGTGTGATGCGACACGCAGTGGTTATAATCAATATGCACCGGGCGATGGCTGGCTGCCCCTAAGGGAACAGGTTGCAGCATTGTTTCTGAGCCGCGATCAGCTCCTGATTGATCCTGTGCATGAAGTAACCATCACGCCGGGAGCCACCATTGGGATTTTTGCAGCGATTCAAGCGGTGGTGCAGGCTGGCGATGAAGTGATTGTATTTGATCCCAGCTATGACAGTTACGCACCGGCAGTGCGGGCCGCGGGTGGAATTCCGGTCCATATTGCGCTTAAGGCACCCAATTTTGCGGTGGACTGGAGCGAGGTGAAGGCCGCAATCCGCCCACATACCCGCATGATTATTGTCAATACCCCGCATAATCCCACCGGAACACTATGGTCATTAGACGACTGGCAGCAGCTGATTGAGCTGGTCGAACAGCATGACTTACTGGTGTTGTCCGATGAAGTCTATGAGCATCTGGTCTTCGATCAGCAGCGTCATTATAGCGCGTTGCATTTTCCAGCGCTCAGGGCACGTAGTTTTGTGGTGGGTTCATTTGGTAAAACCTTTCATGTGACTGGCTGGAAAACCGGCTACTGCGTGGCCAGTCCAGTGCTCATGCAGGGCTTTCGGCAAATTTATCAATATGCCAATTTTTGTGGCAATACCCCAGCACAAGTTGCATTGGCTGAGTACATGCGCCAGCACCCCACCCATATTCCAGCGCTTCCTGATTTTTATCAGGCCAAACGCGATCTGTTTAATCAAGGGCTCAGCGCAAGCCATTTTCAGTTTACGCCCACACCGGGAACATATTTCCAATGCGTCGATTACAGCGCCATTCGACCCGATTTAACCGATGTCGAGATGTGCTATTTCTTGGCTGAACAGTATGGTGTGGTGGCTATTCCCTTAAGTGTTTTTTATCAATCACCCGATCCGAAGATGCGTTTAATCCGCTTCTGCTTTGCAAAAACAGAACAGACACTCACACAAGCGACACAGCGTCTTGCAGAGTGCTCGCCTTGGCTATCATAAAATAGAAAATATATTCACTATACCCTACCCCGCACGTGCTATTTTGAAATCAAAGATCAATAAAATCGCACGTGCCAAGGAGAGCCAATGTCCCCAAAACGCTCGTTGATTACAGAGCAGAAGTTATGGAAAACATTTTTAATTTTTTTGCTTCCTTTAATTGCAACCAATACCTTACAAAGTCTATCGGGAACCATTAATACCGTCTTTGTCGGACAAATGATGGGTGTCAATGCCGTTGCGGCAGTGGCCGTCTTTTTTCCAATTCTGTTTTGTATGATGGCGTTTATTATTGGGCTATCGGCAGGCTCTACAGTCTTAATTGGTCAGGCTTGGGGCGCACAAAATATTGAAAAAGTCCGAACCGTAGTCGGCTCTACGTTGTTTATGACCCTCATCATAGGTTGTGTGATTGCAGGACTCGGCGTGTTCTTTAGCCGTGAAATTCTGACCCTTCTGGGCACCGATGCCAAAGTGATGCATTTGTCGTTGCCCTATGTGCAATGGATGCTGGCGGGTAGTCCACTGTTGTTTGTCTATATTATTTATACCTCGATCTTGCGTGGTGTAGGCGACAGCATCACGCCATTGATTGCGCTCGGCATGACCAGCTTGATTGGGCTGGTGATCACACCTGTGTTAATCGGCGGTTATTTTGGTTTTCCCAAAATGGGCATTGTCTCACCCGCCATTGCAACTATTTTCGGTTATGTATTGGTTTTAGGGTTTCTGGCGATTTACCTGAATAAAAAGAATCATCCGCTGAAGCCCGACTGGGCACTGCTGCGTCATATTCGGCATAACCGCGAAGTCAGTCCACTGATTTTACGTTTGGGTATTCCAACCGGTATTCAGATGATCACCACCTCGGTGGCTGGACTGGTCATTGTCGGGCTGGTCAATCGCTTCGGTGCCAATGCAACTGCGGCCTATGGTGCAGTGAATCAAGTGTTAAATTATATTCAGTTTCCGGCACTCTCTATCTCGATTGCGGCTTCTATTTTTGGGGCACAAGCAATTGGTATGGGGAAATCGGATCTATTGTCCCGAGTCACGCGTACGGCTTTAGGAATGAACATCGCCATTACTGGTAGTCTGGTGGTTTTAGCGTATTTATTTTCAAAGTATTTAATGGCACTGTTTATCACTGATCCAAGTGTGGTCGAGTTGGGTCAAGAATTGCTGTTTATTGTACTCTGGTCGATTTTATTTTTTGGCGCCGGTTCAATTTTTGCCTCGATCATGCGTGCCAGCGGGACAGTGAATGTGCCGATGATCATTAATATTGTGGCCATCTTATTGATTGAAGTCCCTTGTGCTTATTGGTTCAGTTCAATGTGGGGCTTAAAAGGTATCTGGATTGCTTATGCGCTGGCTTTTGTATGCTTGAGTTTTTTACAGGCGGCTTATTATCAGTTTGTCTGGAAGAAAAAGGCCGTTCGCGCACTGATTTAATTAGGGCGATAAAAAAAGGACCGATACTGTATCGGTCCTTTTTTTCAGCGCATGGCATGAAATACTTAGAATTTTTTACTCATTGACGTCGCCAGTGCAGTCACTTTCTGGTATCCCGTTGGGAACAGACGCTGCATTAGATCCAGTGTCTTGGCATCGTTACCAATCAGTACACGGCGCTTGTCTTTACGCACCGCATCTAAGATTTGGCGAGCCGCCTCTTCAGGTGGGCAACGCAACAGCTTATTAAACGATTTGATCGATTTTTCCGGATGCATTCCCAGTGTTTTCAAGCTGTCATTCATTTTGGCAGCGTTGGCAATATTGGTTCGAATTCCTCCCGGATGAACACATAATGCGCTTACGCCACAATTTTCAATATCCAGTTCTTGACGCAACGATTCGGTAAAGCCACGTACTGCAAATTTTGATGCATTATAAGCCGATTGGGTGGGCTGCGCCGTCAAACCAAAAAGACTGGAAATATTGATAATATGCCCCTCTTTGCTTTGTTTAATCAGCGGCAAAAACTCTTTGGTGCCATAAATCACGCCCCAAAAGTTAATGTTCATTATCCATTCCAGATCTTCATAGCTTTCGCCTTCAACTGTTGAGCCAAGCGCGACACCGGCATTGTTGAAGATCATATTGACCGAGCCGTGGTTTTGCACGGTTTCTTGTGCCCACTGCTTAACAGCGTGGCGGTCGGCCACATCGACTTTTTTGGTGGTCACGCGAATTTGATAGGGTTTAAGTAGCGCAACTGTGGCCTCTAAGCCTGCTTCGTTTACATCACTCAACGACAAGTGACAGCCTTCTTTTGCAAGCAATAGCGCCAATTGCTGACCAATCCCTGAACCTGCACCGGTAATCGCTGCCACTTTATTTTTAAAATTTTTCATGTTCGCTTCCTTCAAGTTTGAGCGATTGACCCATTTTGCCACGTCGCACTCAACATCACTATATTTTTGACAATCCACATTGTCAATATAGTCCAAGTACCAGCAAATACCAACACCAGCCGATGACTGATTCGGTCATTTGTAAAAAAACTTGCTACACTAACAACAGACTTTCGGAGAACCCTTGCAGCGATGACCGCAGCCAAACTTGATCGACACAGTGCGTCGTCTTCCAAAAAAAAATCGCAGGAGCGCCAGTTTAAGGGGCTGTCCCTGACTGAGCGGAAAACGGCAAGACGAGAAAAACTTATCGAAGCTGGAATTGAAGCCTATGGCACTTCAGGCTTTTTTTCTGTAACCGTCAAAGACATTTGTAATCAAGCCAAGCTCACAGAGCGTTACTTTTACGAATCTTTTAAAAAGAGCGAAGACCTGTTTCAGACGATCTTTTTAAAACAGATCGAAACGCTGCAAAATAATGTGATGCAAGCCGTCATGAAACACAACGCCACGCCGGAAAACATGATCGATGCGGGCTTAACTGCTCTCTTACGCACCCTTAAAGACGATCCACGCTTGGCGCGTATTATTTATATCGATGCCATGCTGGTACAGGAATTACATAATCAGGCCACCATTCAAGAAACCATGATGCGTTTTGATCGCATGATTCAGGCACTGGTGATGCTGAGCATGCCCAATCTACGTTATAGCGAGCAAGAGCTTTCACTGGTTTCTTCAGGTCTGAACGGTTATGTCACACAGGTGGCGATTCGCTGGGTGATGGGTGGCTTCAAACAATCTCTAGATGATGTGCTGTTTGCCTGCCGGATTGTGTTTGTGTCGCTGCTGGAAAAGCTGTCACACGATCCGGCTCAATCTAAAGCTTGACCACAGCCTAGATCGATGAAATCTCAATGACGACGCCCGTATTAAACGATCGGATTGTGGTTTTATTTGTCACAATTCATTGCAAAAATCCACTTCAGTGCAATTTTTGCAATGATACTGTCATAATTAATCTTTGTAATAAGCCTGTCATAAATAAAAGCGGTTTACCGTTTGAACCCTTATAGGATATTGCGCTGTGAAAGATGACTATATTTTAATCGTCGATGATGAATTACCCATCCGCGAAATGATCCATACCTCTTTGGATATGGCAGGCTTTCAATGTTTGCAGGCAGAAGATGCGAAACAGGCACATCAGATGATTGTCGATCAGCGCCCAGTTCTGGTATTACTCGACTGGATGTTACCCGGCGGGATCAGTGGGGTCGATCTGTGTCGCCGTCTCAAACGTGACGAAAATCTGGCTGAAATTCCAGTGATTATGCTCACTGCACGTGGCGAAGAAGACCATAAGGTACAAGGCCTAGATGCAGGTGCAGACGACTACATGACCAAACCGTTTTCCACACGTGAATTGGTCTCTCGCATTAAAGCCGTGTTGCGTCGTGCCAATGCACTCAGCGGTGAAAAAGTAATTGATGCCAACGGCTTGATTTTAGATCCAGTCAGTCAGCGTGTCAGTTTTGGCAGCAATATCTTAGACATGGGGCCAACCGAGTATCGTCTTTTGGCCTTTTTTATGACCCATCCTGAACGCGCCTATACCCGCGCACAGTTGCTCGATCAGGTCTGGGGTGGCAATGTTTATATTGAAGACCGAACTATTGATGTACATATCCGACGCCTGCGTAAGGTACTCGAACCTTTTGGTGTCGATCGTTTTGTACAGACCGTGCGTGGCACGGGATATCGCTTCTCGACCCGCGCAGATTTGGCAGCAGGCTAAGACTTGACTATGTACGAACCGTATCCTGTCCCCGAACTGGCGCGTGAGCATAAACGCTTTCGTTACAGTAGCTTATGGGCATTTGCCAAACAGGATTTACGCCTACTGGCCTTTCTTCTGGTGATTGCCGCCTGTATTGGTCTGGGTTTGGGCTACTTTTGGGCCGGTATTTTTATTGCCTTTCTGATTTTTTTTGGCTTGCAGCTTCGGTCGTTGTACATTGTTAATGAATGGATCTCGAATCGTCCCTACGATACCCCGCCCAATTTAAACGGTATCTGGGGCGCATTGTTATTCAATGTATATCGGGCACAGCGTCAAGAGCGGATTGTACAGGCCGAAATGGTCGGACTGATTGACCGTGCGCAATCGTCATTGATTGCACTCAATGAAGCCGTGGTGCTAATTGATGACCTGCACCAGATTGAATGGTGTAACCCAGCGGCAGAAGGTTTACTGGGCATCAAGATTCTCGATCGCGGTCACAATATTTTAAGTATTTTACGCCAGCCCAAATTTATTGAATATTTTAATCATATTGATCAGGCGCCCGACGGCATCAAAATCAAATCGTCGTTGTTTGACGATCAGTATGTACAGATCAAATTGACCCGTTTTGGCGAGCAAAGTCGTTTGCTGGTGGCCTACGATGTCACCCGAATTCACAATCTTGAGCAGATGCGTAAAGATTTTGTCGACAATATTTCGCATGAATTACGTACGCCTCTGACCGTTTTGAGCGGCTATATCGAAACGTTCACCGATCAGGAAGATTTAAATCCACGCTGGAAACGCGCTTTCGATCAAATGCAATCACAAACCAAACGCATGAATGCACTGGTGAATGATCTGCTGTTACTTTCGAATCTGGAAAATAATAAAACCATTGCCAAAAATCAGATCATTGAAATGCCAAGTCTGATGAATCAGCTTTTTGACGACGCCCAAGCCTACAATGTTGACTACGGACATACCCTAAATCTGGATATCGACAGCCACTGTGATCTGATTGGCTCCGATATGGAAATTGCCAGCGCCTTTAGTAATCTGATCACCAATGCCATCAAGTACACGCCCAAGGGCGGAATTATTACCATTGGTTGGCACGACGATGGCGAACACGGCTACTTTACCGTACAAGACAACGGCATTGGTATAGATCCCAAACACTTGCCGCGTTTGACCGAACGTTTTTACCGTGTCGACAGCGCCCGCAGCCGTGCCACAGGCGGAACGGGTCTTGGGCTGGCCATCGTTAAACATGTGCTGATGCAGCACGGCGCTTATCTCGATGTCGTATCTAAAGAAAATGAAGGTTCGACGTTTAAGGCCATTTTCCCCAAAGAACGTTTGTACCAGATGATGTAAACACACCCTCTGCTCTGTATTGCTGGGCAGCACAACATGCTGATTCCATCTGTTAAAACCGCCATAATCTGCGTATAGTGGCGGTTATTGTTTTTATAATCATAACAAATCTTGATCAAGCCCCCTTCAAGATGGGCTATACGAGCAATCGACATGACACAGTACACCGGCCAGAGCCCAAAACAGTACTATCAGGCTCTGATTCAGCAGCAAGCCATTTTGGCTGATCCTTCGCAGCAGGCGGCAATTGAACAATTAAATGAGATCTGGGAGAAACTGGAACGCCCCAAAGCATTTTTTATACAGCGCCCTATTCGTGGGCTTTATATGTGGGGCAGCGTTGGCAGCGGTAAAACATGGCTGATGGATATTTTTTACCAGTCCTTAAGCTATAAAAAGAAAGTCCGCATCCATTTTCATCATTTTCTAAAAAACATTCATCAGCAGCTGGTGCATTACCGCGGCACGCGTGATCCACTTCAGCACATTGCCAATGACCTGATTAAAAAATATAAACTGATTTGCTTCGATGAGTTTTTTGTCAGTAATGTCACTGATGCGATGATCTTGTCCAATCTGTTTAACTTACTGTTTGCCAAGCGCGTGATTTTAGTGGCAACGTCAAATATCGATCCAGATAATTTGTACAAGCATGGCTTACATCGAGAGCGTTTCTTACCGACCATCCGCCATATTCATACGCATTGCCACATTCTCAAGATTGGCAATGCCCTCGATTATCGCGTGGTAAAAGGCCACCATGTTCTGGATCAGTTTTTCTATTCGCCCCTCGATGCAACGGCCGATGCATGGTTAAGCAGTATTTATCGGCATCTGACCCAGCACAATGCACATCCCACGCTGATTCAAATCAATCATCGCGATTTAGAGGCACTTGGCGTACATGAGCGCGTGGCGTGGTTCAGCTTTGATCGGCTATGCCGCGATGCACGTAGTCCGGCAGATTTTATCGAGCTGTGTCGTCGCTATGACCATGTGCTGATTAGCAATATCACCGAGTTAACGGACGCCATTTACGATGCAGTGCGACGCTTTATTTATCTGATTGATGAGTTGTATGAGCAAAAAGTAGTGCTGTATTTGACTGCTGAGCAGCCGATTGAACAGCTCTACACAGGTGAAAAGCTCAAATTCGAATTTCAGCGCACCTTTTCGCGCTTACAAGAAATGCAAAGTCGTGACTATCACGAGGCACGTATAGCCGTCACGCATAAAGAGATTCATTAAAACCATAAGCTGCTGCGTAGAGGTCTTGCTTGCCACATCTCGATCTCGCGCAGTCGATGATTCACACAATAAAAACGGAGTTTAGCGTGGCTTTTATCGATTTTTCCATCGTTCAGATCAGTGTCATGCTCATGGCTGTTCTGTGTTCGTATATTATTTTTGGCATGATTGGCTTTGGAACGGCGCTGATTGCCAGCCCAGTTCTCCTCCAGTTTTTACCATTGGCCGAGATTATTCCCTTACTGGCACTTCTAGATTTATGTGCTGCCCTATCGAATCTCATCAGAGATGGTAAAAAAGCCGATATGATCGAGCTTAAACGGCTGATTCCGCTGATGTGTGTGGGTAGTCTAATCGGATTTTTATTGCTGCTTAAAATTAAACCTGAAACGTCTTTATTGGCTTTTGCGGTATTTATTTTACTTTATGCGCTTTATGCATTAAGTGGAATTCAACCTGAGCGTCGCTTTGACTCCAAACATGTTGTTCCTTTTGGATTCGGCGGTGGGTTATTGGGTGCCATGTTTGGCAGTGGCGGATTTATGTATTCGATTTATTTAAATGGTCGCTTACAAGACCCACAAAAAATCCGTATCACACAAACCACACTCATTGGCTGTAGTACGCTGCTACGCGTCATCCTATTTGCACTTGCTGGGGTGTATTTTTCGTGGCACATCTTCGCACTGATGCTGCTTTTTATACCATCAATGCTGATTGGCAGCTACGTGGGAAAACACATCACGCTTAAACTCTCTAAAGTACAATTTTTAAAAATTATTCATGTGGTGATTTTTTTCTCTGGGCTTTCAATTTTACTGAAATATGCTTTGACCCATTCATAATTTTTGACCATGTACAGCCTGTCTACTCAGGCTGTACACGACACACATATTGATTAAAGCGTGTGGCCGAGTTTCTCACCCATAACCACCACCGAGTTGGCTTTAAACTGGCTTTCCCAAGCCATTTTGTCTTTTTCAAACAAAACAATCGCGGTAGAACCCAAGTAAAAACGACCCAGCTCATCGCCTTTTTCAAGCACCACATCATGATGGTTCAGCTCAAGGCGTCCAGTCGGTTTCACCTTGCCTGTGACCACGGTTTCAATTCCAGCCACAATCATCGCGCCCACCAGCACAACGGCCATACGGCCCAGCTCGGTATCAAACAGGCACACCATACGCTCGTTACGTGCAAACAGACCCGGAATATTTTCGGCTGTCACCTGATTCACCGAAAACAGCTCACCCGGAATATACAAGGTTTCAGTTAAACGGCCTGTTAGCGGCATATGCACACGATGATAATCGCGTGGCGATAGATACACCGTTGCAAATTGCCCGTGTTTAAATGGCTGCGCCAGTTGCGGATCGCCAATCAGTTTTTCAACCGAAAAAGACTGTCCTTTGGCCTGAAACACCTCACCATCATCGATACTACCGATTTGTGAAATAGCACCATCGGCAGGCGACACAATACTGTCTTGGGCATTGTCGATCACACGGACGCCATCTTTTAAGGCACGGGTAAAAAATTCGTTAAAAGATTTGTACTTTAGGGCATCGGCCTGTTGTGCAATCGATAAATCAATGCCGTATTTACTTTTGAACGCCTGAATGACCGCGGTTTTGACCAGCAGATTTTCGCTCTCGGCAAGCTTACCCACCACGCGACTTAACTGATGCTGTGGCACAAGCGATTGTGCTTTTATAAATAAATCTTTTTTTAATCGTGTCGTTAAGCTCAAAATGGCTGTTCTCCAGTAATCACAGGACTATCGAGGCGATTGCCCCATTCACTCCATGCCCCGTCGTAAGCACGCACCGGCCAATCAAGCAAACGTGCCAAAATATACGCCAATCCCGAACGATGGTGGGACTGACAATACACAATAACAGGCTGGTCAAGACGAAAGCCGAGCTGTTGCAATCGGTGCTGAGTGCGTTCAAATGGATGCAATTTTAGATGATTTTCGCGGTTTAGGGCAGTACTCCATTCAAAATGAAGTGCGCCGGGCATATGTCCACCGCGTCGGGCAGCCAGTCTTAATCCGGTATATTCGTCATGTGTGCGGCAATCCCAAAGCTGTACCGATTGACTGTCAATCAAGGTGCGCAGCTCATCATACTGGATTTGATATTGGGCAGCATGTGAAGTATCGACTGGGTATAAATGACTGACGGGTTCAACCGTATCCACCTCGGACGTGGTGGGTAATCCGGCGCCAAGCCACGCATGAATCCCGCCATTAAGCAAACTGGTTTGGGTAAATCCGAGGCAGTGTAAGGTCCAGATCAGTCGTCCTGCCCATGCACCACCTTCGTCGTCGTAGACCACTACATGATGTGAGGGTGAAAGATTCAAATGGCGAATCAGGGCTTCAAGTTGAGCCTGATCGGGTAAGAGTCCCGTAGCGAGTTCTTCCTGACGAACCAGTTGTGCCGGACGAAGCGCGTAAGCATGTGCCAAATGCAATTGTTCATACACCGAGCTTCGGCTTAAATCGACAATACGCAACTGCGGATGATCCAGATACGCCAGCAGTTCGTCGGGCTCTATCAATAAACCCAAATTGATTTCAGGTACGGCCATTTCGTTTTAATCACATTCTCTAGGTTTGCCATGCCTCATCTTAGCATAGGCTTTTTTCAGGTCTTTCTGTTTTTCATGCATCTTTAGCAGAAAAGGTGCAATCACTTTTACACCAGTACCACATCTTCAATGTCAAATACCTGACGTAAATAGGCCAAGAACGTGTCGTTATCGGTCATGGTTTTGCCCGGACTGTCTGAAATTTTCGCCACAGACTGTCCATTGCACTCGACCAGCTTTAATACAATATTAAGTGGCGTTTGCCCCATATCATTGGTGAGGTTGGTGCCAATCCCAAAACTGACTTTAAAGCGGTCTTTAAAATACTGATGCAATTCCCATGCCTTTTGTAAGGTCAGGCCATCGCTGAAAGTTAGCATTTTGGTTTTGGTATCAATTTTTAATTGTCGATAATGTGCATAGGCCTTGTCGCCCCATTCATACGGGTCGCCACTATCGTGACGCAACCCATCAAACAGCTTGGCAAAGTACAGATCGAAATCGCGCAAGAACGCATCCATCCCCACCACATCGGTCAGAGCAATACCCAAATCGCCACGATATTCTTGTACCCATGCCTCTAGGGCCGCTTTTTGAAAATTGCGTAATCTTACGTCAAGTGCCTGAAAGGCCTGCAAAAATTCATGTGCCATGGTACCAATTGGCGTAATATTTAATTCTTTGGCCAGCAATACATTGCTGGTACCCCGAAACACATGTGGTGAGCTACGATGAAACGACTCGACCACGTGCCTTTGCCATTCTAGACTGTAGCGACGACGGGTACCAAAATCGGACACCAGAAATGGCGGTTCGTCGTTTGCGTGCTGCGCTTCATACTGCTTGAGTAATTCAAGTTTGGCTTGCAGGCGTCGTTCGCCCTCTTCAAGCACAGCCTCAGTGCGAATACGCCGGAAATACAGTTCATTGACAATCGCCAGTACAAAAATCTCAAACATCATGGCCTGAATCATCGGGCCTTCAACACTAATGTCCAAACGGCCTTTGGCATCGATACTGGCACGAATAAAACGGCGTTTGAGCTGAAACAGCTCTAAATAATCGACAAAGTCGCTTTTAATAAATCGAAAGGAACGCAAATATTGCAGTTCATCATCTTTGAACTTGAGCGCACATAAGTGATCGAGTTGTTCATTCAGATCATCCAGAATATCCGTCAGTGGATAAACCGTTTGATCCAGATTACGGCAGCGAAACTGGTACACACTGTGCGTCTGGGGGAATTGATGTAGCACCACCTGCAACATGGTAAATTTATAAAGATCGGTATCGAGTAATGAATGAATGATTGGAGACATAGACAACAAACATGCAGGTTAGCTTTATGCATTAAACCACATTTTTTTGGCAAGAATCACCTTGATTTGTATAAGACCTTTGTCCTGTCAGCACTGTGGCAATGTGCTGACTTTTGCTGTATTTCTGATAGTATTTTGCACATTTCGTTTTTGAGATCTGTCATGCGCGCACTACTACAACGCGTCCTTGAAGCCCACGTGGTGGTCGATGGACATACCACAGGAGCGATCCAGCATGGACTTCTGGTTTTTTTAGGTCTAGGTAAAGACGATGACCTCGACAAAGGTAAAAAACTGATCGATAAGATTTTAAAGTACCGGATTTTCGATGATGAAAACGGCAAAATGGGCTGGAATATCGATCAGGCACAGGGTGGCTTACTGCTGGTGTCACAGTTTACCTTAATGGCTCAGACCCAAAAAGGCTTGCGTCCCGATTTCGGGCCAGCGATGCCACCGCAAGATGCCAAAGTACTCTATGAACAATTGGTGGAGTATGCCAAATCGCAATTTGCTCACGTTGAAACCGGAATATTTGCAGCCGATATGAAAGTGCATCTGATCAACGATGGCCCAGTGACGTTTCAGCTCGAGATTTAAAACTGACCTTAAAAAAACAGGCGCCCGATACCGTGCGCCTGCTGTACACATCTCTTCTGACTTAGAACGATTTGCCGGTTTTTTCTTTTAAAAACTGGCGAGCTTGCTTGATCTTGAGCTTCACTGGCTTTGGTAGCTTTGGTGGAATCAGTTTTGCTGCCTGATTAAACCAGACCAACAGACTAAAATCGCCTTCCATTTTGATCGTGCCATTTTGCATCCCCGTCATAAACGCGGTTGGATCACCTTTGATCAAGGTTTTAACGCCCTGCTCACTGTCGGCAAATTGCAAAATAAAATCTGCTTTTTCTGCACTGCCCGCGGCTGTCTCGATTTGACCGTGATTGACGATGATTTGGCGCGCAAAACCCAAATCGGTGCCAATCTGAATACGAAAGGCACGGTCATGTGTGAGTTCAATAAATTTCGGGCAGGTACGTGCCAACTGCTTCATACGTAAAGCCAAACCCATGACCAGTAAGTCAAGCGGATCGGTACTTAAGTCGACCAGAGGTAACTTCACGACAGGTAGAGAAGAAAGTTTCATGACATTTAAGCCTATTTGTATTCTTATCAAAAAATGAACTGGGTCATCCTAGCACAAATGTATCGGCAGCTATACTGTGTTTCGTTCATAAAAGATGATAAAAAAAGTAAAAAAGGCACAGCCGGACTGCACCTGATTTATGACTGGATCACACCGTTTAGCGGCTCGAATATTGCTGCTGATCGTCCTCATAGACAGGGGTGTGTTCGATATACTGACGATTTGCCAAGGCTTTTTGTGCGCGCTTGTCTTCTCGCAGTAGAATGATGGTGACCGTGACCATCGACAGGCTTAATGCCGCAAGATAACTGTAGGTGACCGGCAGTTCAAATACGGTCTGTACCCCAAAACGTACAACCTCGATCAAGCCCCAAAAAAACATACCTGCAAACATGAAACCGAGCCAATGACGGTACGGCGAAAAGAATACAACAGCTAGTGCAAGCACGATCATCCCGACACCAAGCAGTGTGGCGAAGCTGGCTGTTACCATACTAAACCTCCGTCTAAGATTAAGTTTCTGCATCCCGAGCAGAACATCAAGTTAAGTCCCTTCACGCATTCAACATCGTGCATTCAACAACGCATCTGTTTTTGTCTGTAGCTGCATTATGGAGGGTTTTTTTTAGAAAAAAAGAGTCAAAATGGCTTGTGACGACACACCCTGTCGCAACATTATTTTGTCATTACACATTTTCAACCATCAAAAAAAGCGCCGTTCTAGAGCTGATCGTTGTTGGCGTGTCATTACAACGCCATATCCTCAAAAAGCTGTGTTTTTTAATTTTTTTTTGCGCGATACGTTTCAAAATTTATCAATCGACGTATTGGGCTAAAGGGCTGGATTGGATGGGAATTTCATATAAAAAACGCCGCTCATCGAGCAGCGTTCAAAGCCTGAAAATCGAGCCTTTTAGGCACGTGTCAGATCCTTGTCATGTACCCCAAGTAAATACAGTACACCGTCCAAACCTACACTCGAAATGGCCTGATTGGCATTTTGACGCACCAATGGCTTGGCACGAAATGCCACACCCAATCCGGCAATCGACAGCATTGGCAGATCGTTCGCGCCATCACCAACTGCAATGGCCTGTTCAAGTGAAATGCCCATTCGCTGTGCCAGATCACGCAACAGTTCGGCTTTACGGGCGCCATCAACAATGGCACCTTTGACCTCACCAGTCACCACACCTGCCTCAACATCTAAAATATTGGCATGTACTTCGTCTATACCGAGTTTATCTTGTAGATATTCGGCAAAATATTGAAAACCACCCGATAAAATCGCGGTGCGGTAGCCCAATGCTTTTAAAGTCGAAATCAGACGCTCTGCCCCTTCGGTAATGGTCAGGCGTTCAGCAATACGCGGCAGTACCGAGGCATCCAAACCTTTAAGCAAGGCCACACGTGCACGGAAGCTTTGCTGGAAATCCAGCTCGCCCTGCATGGCACGCTCGGTAATTTCAGCCACCTGCTCGCCAACACCTGCTTCACATGCCAGTTCGTCAATCACTTCTTGCTCAATCAGGGTCGAATCCATATCGAAACAGACCAAACGACGATTACGGCGATAGGCGTTGTCTTCTTGAACTGCCACATCGATATTGAGTTCACCAGAAAGACTTAAACATGCCGCACGCATGGCCTGAGCATCGAGCATTTGCCCACTTAAACCAAACTGTACACAGGCACGTTGCGGTGCATCTTGCTGCGAACCCAGTGCTGGGCGGCCCGACAAACGGGTCACTGTTTCAATATTGAAGCCCTGATCGGAGACAATTTTGGTAACAGCTTGTAAATGTGAAGCGGTCAATTCTGGCGCCAATGCAGTCACGATATAGCGTGTACGGCCACCTTCGCTGACCCACTGATCGTATTCTGCACTTGAGATGGGTTTAAAGCGCACAGTCAGTCCAATATCATGTGCTAGAATCAAAATTTCCTTCATCGCTAGTGCTGTAGCGGTTTCGTCATCGGATGCAACCACGATGCCCAAGGTGAGCTGATTATGAATAACGGCCTGGCCGACATCTAGAATATGTAAGGAATGAACGGACAATACCTGCATTAATCGGGTGAACTGATTAGGTTGGTCGGGTCCCAAAAAAGAGATAAGAATGATTTCTCGCATGAATTGACTCGGGTTTGAGCTACAACTATTGTAAGAATCATAATCGAAATTGAATCTATTTGCCTTGGAAGTTTACGTTGAATGCACCTCGACAAGGGCTATTTGCTAGCCTATTAATCGTAAGTTTTGCTTTGCATACCTTTTTAATGGTGATTGCAACCACCCATCAACTCAATGAGAACCGTGCGAGTCAGGGGCAACTGATGACCAGTCAACTGGTCACCGACAGTCTGACCGAGCTGGAACCGGCCAATACGGTATCTTTGGCATTGATTGCCAACCGTTATGCCACCAACCCAAGCGTGGCCTCAATCCGTATTCTGGATGCCAACAAGCAGGTACTGGCCACCAGTGGTATGGAAAAAACTCGCCAAGGCGAAGTGTTTGTACGGGATGCACTGCAAAACGAAAAGAAAGTCGGCACCATTGAAATCACGCTGATTAAACCCAGCATTGGTGAAATCTTAAGAACCCAGTGGTTGACCATTTTGGCCATGTTTGTGATTCACTTGCTCCTCTGGCTGGCATATCGCGCCATTGCTCGACCAAGCCGCAGTGAATATTTGGCACGCATCAACAGTGAAACTCGCTTAAAGCATGAAATCCAGCAATTGATTCAGGCGCTTGAAACAGAAAAGCAAAATACCATCACCTTGGTGGCACAGGCCAAACAGCAGGCGCAGCAAAAAGCCATTCAGATTCCAGACGTGGTATTGCCTGAGCACACGCAAGGCGATCAGGCGGTGGCACTGAATATTCAGTTTTACGATCCGAAACAATTACTCAATAGCGTCAACCAGTCTGTTTCGGTGCCCTACTTCAAGCTCTGCCAGATCTTTTTACAAAAAAGCATTGAGCTGAGCTGCAAGCATTACCATGTGAATCCAAACGAGATTCAGGTGGTCAATGAATTTCAGCAGCAGGGCGCCAACTTGATCATGAGTAAGCCAACTACACAAGGTACACTGTGTTTACTCATGACAGGTGCCGTGTTCCAGTTGCTTTCTGACGTACTGTACAAGCGTTATCGTGAAGACAAACGTTTTGCCCTGCAAACCCGTTTTGCCGTCTCGACTGCCGTTGAGGCCATGCAACTTAATCCACTCGAGGCAGCGCAGCGCCTGACTGGCTATTTGCATGCCAAAGAATCTGCATTGCACCTCAATCACCATCAGCTTAAAGTAGTGGGTGAGGCCTTCCAGTTGGTTGCCATGCCGAATCCAAGTAATGTGATGACCCGTCATGCCTTTATGATGAACGGTATGAACAATGACTGCGCCGAGACTGCACAGCGTATTCGCACCGAGATTCTGATGGGAAAAAAGGCGCGCGCATCGATTGATGCCTCTTTAGACCATACCTCAAAAATCTAAGTCCGCTTTCACATCACCAAAACCCGCGCTGGCGGGTTTTTTTGTTTTTTATGGGTTGAATTATCAGAAAATGCGAAAAGTTCATTCTTTTTATGACTAAAACGTTGATTATTTCGTGGACAGAATGCTTTAATTTCGATCCATTTAGGCTTTTCAAGTGACTTCGGTTCTGTGTATAAAGAGATGCCAGAAAGTAAATGCATGCAGCATAGGCAAATTCGGTGAAAACACGCTAAACTATGCTGCAAATTGTGAAAGATAATCGTCTTCGGACACAGTGAGAAGGGAAAGGCTTATGCCACTAAGTGATGTGGAAGCGCTTGTCGAAGATATCCGTGCAGGCAAAATGGTCATTCTAATTGATGATGAAGACCGTGAAAATGAAGGTGATCTTGTCATTGCTGCGACGCATGTACGTCCGCAAGACATCAACTTTATGATCACGCACGCGCGTGGACTGGTCTGCCTGACCCTAAGCCGCGAACGCTGCCAGCAGTTAAACCTGCCGCTCATGGTCGACCAGAACGGCGCACAGCACAGCACGAACTTTACCTTGTCGATCGAAGCCGCAGAAGGCATCACCACCGGTATTTCGGCAGCAGAACGTGCCCACACCATTCGCACTGCCGTGGCTGCGCATGCCAAACCAAGCGATATTGTACAACCGGGTCATATCTTTCCTTTAATGGCACAACCAGGCGGTGTTCTTCACCGTGCCGGTCATACTGAAGCAGGCTGTGATCTGGCTCGTCTAGCCGGGCTTGAACCTGCATCGGTGATTTGCGAAATCATCAACGAAGACGGCACCATGGCACGTCGCCCCGATTTAGAAGTCTTTGCAGAAAAGCATGGTTTAAAGATTGGAACCATTGCCGATCTCATTCATTACCGTATGACCAATGAACAGACGGTCGAGCGCTTGAGCCAGCAAACTATCGAAACTGAATACGGTCACTTTGAGCTCTTCCGCTACCGTGAAGTTGGAAATCCGGATATCCATCTGGCACTGGTCAAAGGTGAACCGCGTGAAGGCGTTACCACCGTGCGTGTTCATGGCTTTAACCCGACCCGCGACTTGCTCAAACTCAATAAGCAAGGCGGTGAGCCGGCGTGGAATCTGGATCGTGCTTTAAGCACCATTGCTGCCGCAGAGCGTGGCGTATTGGTCTGGATTGGACAGGATCATTTACAAGATTTGGGCCCTGCCCTTGAAAGCTTGACCAAACCGAAACCGTTAAAATCAAATGCTGCGCTGTCACAGCAATATCAAACGATTGGGGTCGGTGCACAAATTTTACGTGATTTGGGCGTGGAAAAAATGAATCTGCTCAGTTCACCTTTACGTTTTAACGCACTGTCTGGCTTTAACTTGGAAGTGGTGAAATACATCACCGCAGATCAAACTCTAGAAAACTAATCGAGGTTGTTATGGCAATTCGCCGTATTGAAGGTTTATTACATCTCGCGAGCGAAGGCCGTTACGCGATTTTAGTGGGTCGTTTTAACAGTTTTGTCGTTGAGCATTTACTCGAAGGTGCAATTGACACCTTGAAACGTCATGGCGTTAGCGAGGATAATATCACTGTTGCTTACGCACCAGGTGCTTGGGAATTGCCAATCGTTGCTAAAAAAATGGCTGATTCTAACAAATTTGATGCCATTATTGCTTTGGGCGCAGTCATTCGTGGAAGTACTCCACATTTCGACTTCGTTGCAGGCGAATGTGCCAAAGGCCTTGGTGTGGTTGCACTTGAAAGTAGTCTTCCGGTTATCAATGGTGTATTGACAACTGACAGTATCGAACAGGCAATTGAACGTTCGGGTACAAAAGCAGGTAATAAAGGTTCTGAAGCAGCCTTAACTGCAATTGAAATGGTTAATCTGTTAAAGGCAATCTAAAGCATGTCGCAAACACTCCAAGCCGCTTATGCAGCGAAACGTAAAGCACGTCGTTTTGCTGTACAAGGCATTTATGAATGGCAAATGAGCCACAACCCTGTGCATGAAATTGAAGCACGTACCCGTGTCGAAAATGCGATGCACAAGGTCGATCTCAGCTACTATCATGAATTGCTCACGCAAGTGGTTGCACAACATGAAACATTGGATACGTTACTTGTTCCGGTACTAGACCGTGAACTCAGTGCCCTGGATGGCGTCGAATTGGCAACCTTACGTTTAGGTGCATATGAACTTCGAGACCATCTCGAGATCCCGTATCGTGTTGTTCTGGACGAAGCGATTGAGCTGGCCAAACATTTTGGTGGTGCCGATAGCCACAAATACATCAATGGTGTTCTTGATCGTTTGGCTTCTCGACTTCGTGAAGCTGAAAAACAACAAGCCAACTAAGGCGTGTTGCGTGCATGGCTGAGTTTTCTGTAATTGACCAATATTTTTCCCGTTCGGCCTTACATGGCGATGAACTCGGTGTTGGTGACGACTCAGCCCTGCTTACGCCGCCACATGGCCAGCAACTGGTC
The DNA here is from genome assembly GCF_018139125.1 of Acinetobacter soli. Taxonomy (NCBI): domain Bacteria; kingdom Pseudomonadati; phylum Pseudomonadota; class Gammaproteobacteria; order Moraxellales; family Moraxellaceae; genus Acinetobacter; species Acinetobacter soli. Next base: position 2,702,892 of record NZ_CP073241.1, on the reverse strand, counting down.
ATTTGTACAGATACCCTGATTGCGGGTCGGCATTTTCCACTTAGCACCTCTGCCCATGCCATTGGCTGGAAAAGTGTTGCAGTTAATTTGTCTGATATTGCTGCAATGGGAGCTAAACCACACAGTATTTTGCTGGCACTTAGCCTTCCTAAAGTCGATCATGACTGGTTAAGTGAGTTTAGTCGTGGCCTATATCAATGCTGTGATCAATTTGGGGTACACCTGATTGGTGGTGATACCACACAGAGCCCGCACCTCACCATTACGGTGACGGCGCTTGGTTATGTCGATCTGCAGCAAGCCGTATGCCGATCTGGCGCACAGGTGGGTGACTATGTGGTGGTCAGTGGTCAAGTGGGTGACGCTGCCTATGGTCTGGCACATTTAGGCTCTGCCTTGCAGCAGCGACTGGATTATCCAACACCACGCTGCGAACTCGGACAACGCCTGAAAGGGCTTGCATCAAGCATGATTGATGTGTCCGACGGTTTGGCCCAAGATCTGGGGCATATTTTAAAAGCATCTCATGTTGGGGCGCAGCTCGATCTTGAGCAGCTACCGCTCGACCCTGCACTCGAAGCGCTTGAAAATACAGCCAAGTGGCAGTTTGCACTTGCAGGGGGCGACGACTATGAGCTGTGTTTTACCATTTCACCTGAACATTTTGAACAACTTCAACAGTATTCTCTCGATACCAAAATCACAAAAATTGGTCAGATTACCGCACAACAACAATTGACCTATCATTATCAAGGACAGGACTACCCGCTTCAACTGCATGGATACCAACACTTTGCCTAAACCTTCAATCGACTTCAAACGCATGTCTTGGTTCAATCGCTGCATCGTATTTTGTGGTGTTGGCTTTGGTTCAGGCTTGGCGCCCAAAGCACCCGGCACTTTTGGCTCGGCCTTTGCCTTACTGTTCATTCCGTTTTGGGTCTGGATCGGTTTTTATCCAAGTGTGGCTCTGATTGCACTGATGAGTGTAATCGGGATTTTTTTCTGTGGGAAAACCGCAGAACTGATGGGTGTACACGATGATGGCCGGATTGTCTGGGACGAATTTGCAGGACAATCGATTACCGTATTGCCTTTAATCTATTTTAATGTAATGGATGTAAAATGGGCCCTCATCAGTTTTGCCCTATTCCGGCTGTTCGATGTGTGGAAGCCGTGGCCCATTCGAGTGATTGATCGACAGGTGCATGGCGGATTTGGCATTATGCTTGATGATCTGATTGCAGGGCTCTGGGCTGCACTGTGTATTTTGATATATTTATCACTGGTCTAAACCGTTAAGTAGGTTATTCATGACAACGACCGTTATTATTCTTGCTGCGGGCAAAGGAACGCGTATGCGCTCTAGCCTTCCTAAAGTATTACAGCCTTTGGCGGGCCGTCCTTTGCTCGGACACGTCATTCAAACGGCAAAACAACTGCATGCACAAAATATTATTACCATCTATGGACACGGTGGTGAACACGTTCAGCAACAATTTCAGCAAGAAAATATTCAGTGGGTTGAGCAAGCCGAACAACTGGGCACAGGTCATGCGGTTCAGATGACGTTACCCGTGTTACCACAAGAAGGCATGTCACTGATTTTGTATGGCGATGTGCCGTTGGTGCGCCAAGAAACTCTCGATCAGCTCCTTGCCGTATCAAGTGCGACAGGCATTGGCATGATCACGCTCAATGTGGACAATCCGACCGGATATGGACGCATCATTCGTGACAACGACAAGATTCAGGCGATTGTGGAACATAAAGATGCCACTGAGCAACAGCGTCAGATTCAGGAAATCAATACCGGCATCTATTGCGTCAGTAATCAGAAACTGCACGCATGGTTACCAAAGCTATCGAATAACAACGCCCAAGGTGAATACTATCTCACCGATATTGTGGCCATGGCCGTTGCCGACGGTTTGGAAATTGCATCAATTCAGCCCGAACTGGCCTATGAAGTAGAAGGCGTCAATGACCGTCTACAACTGGCAGCGCTCGAGCGCGAATTTCAATTGCAACAAGCCAAAAGCCTGATGCAGCAGGGTCTCACCTTGAGTGATCCGGCTCGTTTTGATGTACGTGGTACGCTCAAAATCGGACAAGATGTCAAAATCGATATCAATGTGATTATTGAAGGTGACTGTGAACTGGGCGATTTTGTCGAAATTGGCGCAGGTTGCGTATTAAAAAATACCCGTATTGCTGCTGGCACAAAAGTGCAACCTTACAGCGTGTTTGAAAATGCGGTTGTGGGTGAAAATACCCTGATCGGACCATTTGCGCGCTTGCGTCCAGGTGCAGAGCTGGCCAACGACGTACACATCGGCAACTTCGTTGAAGTGAAAAATACCCGTATCGGCGTCGGCTCAAAAGCCAACCATTTTACCTATCTGGGCGATGCCGAAGTTGGTGCCGGTTCGAATATTGGTGCAGGGACCATTACCTGCAATTATGATGGTGCGAATAAATTTAAAACCGTGATTGGCGATGCTGCATTTATTGGCTCCAACAGTTCACTGGTTGCACCTGTGCATATTGGTAATGGTGCGACCGTGGGTGCAGGTTCGGTGATTACCCGTGATGTGAGCGACAATGCACTGGCATTTGAACGCGCGCAACAAATTGAAAAAGCAAATTATCAACGTCCGCAAAAGTTGAAAAAATAAGAGGTATTAGGCATGTGTGGTATCGTCGGAGGCGTTGCAGAACGCAACATTAGTGAGATTTTAATTGAAGGTCTCAAACGCCTTGAATACCGCGGATACGACTCTGCGGGCGTTGCATTGGTGAGTCCATCGCATATTCTGCGCGAGCGCCGTGTAGGAAAAGTGGCCAATTTGGCCGAGGCCGTTGCACAGAGCAAATTAAGCGGCTCTTTAGGTATTGCACATACACGCTGGGCCACGCATGGTAAACCGACCGAACACAATGCACATCCGCATATTTCGGGTGATGTGGCTGTGGTGCACAACGGTATTATTGAAAACTATCAAGAGCTTAAAGACGACCTAGAGGCGCTAGGCTATGTCTTTACCTCACAAACCGACACCGAAGTCGTGGCGCATCTGGTACATCACGCGCTTAAAGAGCAGACCAGTTTGCTCGATGCGGTTCGTAGCGTAGTGCCAGAGCTTAAAGGCGCTTATGCGCTCGGTATTGTGCATAAGGATCATCCAGATGAGTTGATCACCGTACGCGAAGGTTCGCCTTTGGTGATTGGTGTGGGGATTGGTGAAAACTTTATCAGTTCAGATCAGTTGGCGCTTTTACCTGTGACCAATCGCTTTGTGTATTTGGAAGAAGGTGATATTGCCCGTCTAACTCGTGACAGCATTGAAATTTATGCACATGGCGAAAAAATCGAGCGTCCGGTTAAGGAGCTTGATGCTGCGGTCAGTAATGCATCGAAAGGCGAATACAAGCACTACATGCTCAAAGAGATTTATGAGCAGCCTGAAGCCATTCAACAAACCATTTCACAAGCCTTAAATGGCAATGCATTGCGTGATGATTTCTTGAACTTGGCCGAAGTGGATTTTAAACAGATCCAAAACGTACAGATTATTGCCTGCGGTACCAGTTACCACGCTGGTATGATTGCCAAGTACTGGTTTGAGCAATTGATTAATGTGCCGTGTCAGGTGGAGATTGCTAGCGAGTTTCGTTATCGCTCACCAGTGATTGTGGCGAATACTTTGTATATCTGTATTTCTCAGTCTGGTGAAACTGCCGACACCTTGGCAGCACTACGTGACACACAAAAGCGTGCCAAAGCCAAAGATATTCAGATCTCGACTCTGACCATTTGTAACGTGGCCACGTCATCGATGGTACGCGAAACAGATCATCATTTGCTAACCCTCGCAGGCCCAGAAATTGGCGTGGCATCGACCAAAGCCTTTACCACTCAGCTTGCAGCATTGATGCTGCTCATTTTGAAAATTGGTCAGGTGAAGCAGCAAATTGCCACTGAACAAATTTCAGAGATTGCATCGCAATTGTGGCATTGTCCAAAAGTCATGCTCGATACTTTGCAACACAATACGGAAATTTTACGTTTATCTGAACTGTTTGTTGAGAAGCAGCACTGCTTGTTCTTGGGCCGTGGTACACATTATCCGATTGCCCTTGAAGGTGCATTAAAACTGAAAGAAATTTCGTATATTCATGCCGAAGGCTATGCCGCGGGTGAATTAAAACATGGTCCGTTGGCCTTGGTCGATAACGAGATGCCTGTGGTCATTTTGGCGCCGCAAGACGATATGCTCGATAAACTAAAATCGAATATGGAAGAAGTTCAGGCACGTGGCGGTGAACTGTTTGTGTTTGCCGATGAAAACAGCGGTATTCGCGACAAAGACCGTCAGCATGTGGTTTTAATTCCAGATGTGAATGCTTGGCTGGCACCGATTGTGTACAGTATTCCGGTACAGTTACTGTCGTATCATGTGGCGGTATTGCGTGGTACAGATGTCGATCAGCCACGTAACCTTGCAAAATCAGTTACTGTAGAATAAGAAACTGATTTTGAAAACTAATTTTGTATGAGAGTACTTTGTAAATACTACTTAATAGAGTCTCATACTGAATTACTTAAAAAATCCACACAAGCGATGCTCTAGAAAAGCATCGCTGTGTGGATTTTTTTATGTTTGTGAAATAAGCCGCTAAATTTAGATTCTATTTGGCATCAACAATTCAACCTGCATCTATTGCAGGTTTTTTTATCTATTTAAATTTTTATCTATCAATATAATTACATTATTCATAAATAAATTTCGTATTGCGTAATTATAAAAAATCCGTATGATAAAAGATAAAGAGATTACTGATATGCCAAGGAATGCTGACATGAGCGCGCATTTATCTTCATTTATCGAGGTTTCCCCGACTTCGGATTTTCCTATTCAGAATTTGCCTTACGGAATTTTTAGCGAAACCACAACAGGTAAACGCCGTGTAGGCGTGGCACTCGGCGATTGGGTGATCGATCTGGCGACACTTGAGCGTGCAGGGCTTTTAACTCTCCAAGAGGGTGAACAGTTTTTCGACCAACCCACCTTAAATAAATTTATTGAAAGTGGTAAAGCTTATTGGCACAGCACGCGACAAACCTTGCAGCGCTTATTGTCTAAAAATGAATCGACGCTTCGCGATAACACCGCACTTCGTCAGCACGCTTTTTATCAGCAAAGCGATGTGGTGATGCATTTACCTGTACATATTCCGGGCTATACCGATTTTTATTCGTCTAAAGAACACGCCACCAATGTGGGCTGCATGTTTCGCGACCCCAAAAATGCGTTATTGCCGAACTGGTCTGAGCTACCTGTGGGCTATAACGGACGCGCCAGCTCGGTGGTGGTAAGCGGTACCAATATTGTGCGTCCATCGGGTCAAATCAAATTGCCCGATCAGGAGCGTCCTGTCTTTTCAGCCTGTCGCAAGCTGGATTTTGAACTGGAAACAGGCTTTATTGTGGGCAAGGCAACTCACCTAGGTGAACCGATTTCAATTGAAAACGCATGGGATCATATTTTTGGTGTGGTGCTGTTTAACGACTGGTCGGCGCGCGATTTGCAACAGTGGGAATATGTACCACTCGGGCCGTTCAATGCCAAAACTTTTGCCTCTTCCATCTCGCCATGGATTGTCACGCTAGAGGCACTTGAACCGTTTCGAACGCATTCGCCACAACAAGATCCACTGCCACTGGCTTATTTACAAGAAGATCTTTCGGCCAATAGTTACGACATTCATTTATCGGTAGAACTCAAATCTGCCAAGCAACAACATGCAGATGTGATTTGCAGCACCAATTTTAAATATATGTACTGGTCGATGGCACAACAACTAACCCATCACACGGTGGCAGGCTGTAATGTACAAGTGGGTGACTTAATGGGGTCAGGTACTATTTCTGGCCCGACTCCAGATTCTTATGGCTCGCTGCTTGAACTCACATGGAACAATACGCGCCCATTACAACTTTCAAACGGTGAGCAGCGCGGCTTTTTACAAGATGGCGATACGCTAATCATGAAAGGCTATTGTGAAAAAAATGGCTTACGAATTGGCTTTGGCGAAGTGACAGGCACGATCTTGCCGGCACGTCAATTCGCTTTTCAAGAAACCGAAGCACAGGAACGCACCGACTATGCAACTGTATAGCTATTTTAGAAGCTCGGCGGCGTTTCGAGTCCGCATTGCACTTGCCATTAAGGGACTGACTGCCGAAATTGTACCCGTTCATTTACTTCAAGATGGCGGTCAGCAACACTCACCTGCGTATGCACAGCTTAATCCGAGCGAGCTGGTGCCGACCTTAAAAGATCAAGAGCATGTTCTGACCCAGTCGCTGAGTATTCTTGAATATCTTGAAGAGCAATATCCAGATCCAAGACTTTTGCCCCAAGCGGCCCATTTACGTGCCCAAGTTCGTGCCTTTTGTCTCAATATTGCCTGTGATATTCATCCGCTAAATAACCTGCGGGTACTGCAATATTTAACAGGCACCCTTAAGCTCTCTGATATCGAAAAAAATCAATGGTATCAGCACTGGATCGTGACTGGCCTAAATAGCCTGGAAGCCCAATTACAGGCGACGGCAGGTAAATTTTGTTTTGGTGATCAGCTGACCATGGCAGATTGCTGTCTGATTCCACAAGTTTATAACGCCAAACGCTTTCAAATTGATTTAAGCGCCTATCCACTCATTGAAGCGGTCTATGCACAGTGTATGACCCTCCCGGCGTTTATTGAAGCGGCGCCAGAACAACAACCCGATGCTGCATAAAATAAGGACATGAGAATGACATTTAAAATCGAACAAATCCACCATGTGGCTTATCGCTGCAAAGATGCCAAAGAAACCGTCGAATGGTACAAAAAGAATCTGCATATGGATTTTATTTTGGCCTTTGCCGAAGATCATGTGCCTTCAACCAAAGCCTTCGACCCATATATGCATCTGTTTTTAGATGCGGGCAATGGCAACGTACTGGCATTTTTTGAGTTGCCACATCAACCGGATATGGGCCGAGACGAAAATACCCCGAAATGGGTACAGCATCTGGCACTGCGTGTAAAAGACGAAGCCACCTTACTTGAGGCCAAAGCACATCTGGAAAACAATGGTGTGGACGTTCTAGGCGTGACCAATCACGGAATTTTCCACTCGATTTACTTTTTCGATCCGAATGGACACCGTATCGAACTCACTTATGATGATCCGCGCTCGCCTGAAAAGATTGCAAAAATTACCGATCAGATCAAACAAGAGATGCTAGACGAGTGGACACGCACCAAACGCGCCCCACATCATACACAGTTTTTACATGCTGAAGAATTGAGCGAAATCTAATTTTGAGGAGTTATGTATACTGGCGCTATTTTTTTGATTTTTCATGCTATGTTCGAGGCGTGCCGCAATAAGCAGCCCCATAATATCGTATAAGCAGGAGAATGCTTTGGACATACAAAAAATAGAAGATGGCAAACAGGGCATGTTTCAGGCCCTAGATGACGACAAAGTCGCGGGTGAAATGCACTTTACTTGGGTAGGCGATCATAGCCTGAGTATTGACCACACCGAAGTCGAAAGTGCGTATCGAGGAAGAGGCATTGGCCGTGAGTTACTCGATGCATTGATCAACTTTGCTCGACAAGATCAAATCAAGGTCATTCCACTTTGCCCATATGCAAAATCGGTATTTGATAAACGCCCTGAATTGCAAGATGTGTTGCGAGACGCATAAATATGATTTTGGTCAGTGCCTGTTTGGCTGGTGAACCAGTACGTTACGATGCAAAAAGTTGTCCTGTTGCACTGGTTCAACGTCTGCTGGCACAAGGTCTGGCCAAAAGTATTTGTCCCGAATGCTTGGGCGGATTACCTACCCCTCGCCCTGCTGCCGAAATTCAGGGCGGTTCGGGTGAGGATGTTTTGGCTGGTCGCGCACGGGTGATAGATGCGACGGGTGAAGATGTTACAGCCGCCTTCATCGAAGGTGCCTATCAGGCACTACGCATTGTAAAGCTGCATAATGCCAGCGCAATTGTACTTAAAGAGAATAGCCCCTCATGCGGTTCACACTTTATTTATAACGGGCATTTTAATGGCCAGAAACAGGCAGGTTTAGGCGTAACTGCCGCACTGCTCAAACAGTACGGATTTGATGTTTTGTCCGAACATGAACTTGAAGATTGGTATCAACGACAACACTAATCAACAGATGTTGTATCTGGTTCGTGACGACTTTGACGCGCCCAATAAGTCGCCAGCAACGCGCCTGAGATGTTATGCCATAAGCTAAACAAGGCACTCGGTACGGCGGTCAATGGTGACGCCGCGAAATGAACTGCTGCTAATGCCACACCTAAACCTGAATTTTGCATCCCCACTTCAACCGCAATCGCCTTGCCATCGCGATGCGAGAGCTTAAATGCTCGACTGGCCCAGTAGCCAATTAAAAACCCAAGTCCGTTATGCAGTATCACCACAGATAAAATCAACGCGCCCGACTGTAAAATCGCGGCTTTACTGGCCCCAATAATTGCCGCCACAATCGCAACAATCGCCACGACTGAAATCAGCGGCATCACATCGATATATCGATTCACTTGCACTGTAAAAAAACGTCGTAGCAAGAGTCCAATCACGATGGGCACCAGAATTACCTGTAAAATCGATACAAACATCGATATGGCATCAATCTGAATCCATTGACTGGCCAACAGATAAAAAATAGCGGGTGTTAACAGCGGGGCCAGCAAGGTCGAAACACTGGTACATGCCACCGAGAGCGCAACGTTGCCTCGCGCCATATAGGTAATTACATTCGATGCCGTTCCACCCGGACAACATCCCACCAAAATCACGCCAATCGCGATCGCTGAAGGAAACTGAAATAATTGACACAGTAAAAAGGCCAGTCCCGGCATCACCACGAACTGCGCCACCACGCCAATCAATACGGCTTTAGGATGGCGCAGCATGCCTTGAAAATCGTCTAGCGACATGGTCATGCCCATGCCCAGCATAATGATCCCCAGCAACCATGGAATATAAGCTTTAAGCCACACAAATAAATCTGGCGTCCAGAGTGCCAGCGCAGCAAAGACCACCACCCAAAGGGCAAAGGTTTTTTGCACAAATGCCGTAAAACGAAGTAAAGCTGTCATCAAGAGATAAAACCTTTAAAAACCAAAAATGAAAAGCATGCTTGCTGAACCTAGTTCAATAACTCACGCGATGAAATGCGTTTCACCCCTGCTTTTAACATATCTTGCCACGCATGCTGTAAAGAGCCATTCATGTCGATGGCTTTACAGGCATCAACCACCACGTAGCTATCAAACCCAGCCGCGCAGGCATCTATGGCAGTCCATGCCACACAAAAATCGGTCGCAATACCCACAATATAGACAGTATCGATACCACGCGCATTTAAATATGCCGCCAGACCAGTTGTGGTCTTACGATCTGCTTCCATAAAAGCGGAGTAACTGTCGATATCGCGGTGAACGCCTTTTCGTAAAATTAACTGTGCCGAAGGCAAATCAAGTGCGGGATGCAACTCGGCATCATGCGTCCCTTGAACGCAATGGCTCGGCCACAGAATCTGATCGCCATAAGGCAGTTGAATGTGCTGGTATGGCTGTTTACCTGCATGATTTTGGGCAAAGGAAATATGATCTTCGGGATGCCAATCCTGCGTGATGACAATCGTATCAAAACAAGCACCCAACTGATTAATACACGGAATAATCTGATCGGCATCTGCAACCGCGAGGTGCCCACCGGGCGTAAATCCATTTTGTACATCGACCACAATTAAAGCAACGTGATTGGGTTGTTTCATTTTTCTCTCCATGGAAATTCATGCCCACCGTCGCAGAGCGCTTCAGCAGTCTTTCTTATATGAGGAATCGATCATATTTTAAATATTTCACAGCATAGCAACTCATACGCCGCTGACAAGTCATGTTAAAAAATTCAATGATTCAATGCGTCGCACTGATTATGTGACAGATCGGCCACACCATCCTTTTGAGACTTTGTATTGTGTCAAAGTTTTTACATGCTTTGATCAAAGGATATTGTTCTTATCTCTCTGATCAGTCATAATTTGCATAATAGTCATCCAGCCTACTTGTTTAGGCCGTGACTTACACTCAAAATACTGCAGACCGTCCACTTTTCGTATTTACTATTTCATCCGGATGGAACAATAGGATATTTTTTTAAAATGACTCAGCAAGCACCGACCATTCAAGGTTCAATCGTCGCAATCGTCACCCCTATGTATAAAGATGGCAGTGTAGATTGGAAGGGTCTTGAGAAGCTCGTTGAGTGGCATATCCAACAAGGTACAAACAGTATTGTCGCCGTCGGCACCACTGGCGAAGCGTCAACACTTAGCATGGAAGAACACACAACCGTTATTAAAGAAATTATTCGTGTGGCGAACAAACGTATTCCAATTATTGCAGGTACTGGTGCAAATTCCACTCATGAAGCCATTGAATTGACAAAAGCCGCAAAAGAGCTTGGCGCAGATGCCGCACTTTTGGTGACGCCATATTATAATAAACCAACACAAGAAGGCCTTTATCAGCATTATAAAGCCATTGCAGAAGCCGTAAATATTCCACAAATTCTATACAACGTTCCGGGCCGTACTGGCGTGGATATGTCGAACGAGACGGCAATCCGTCTGTCCGAGATTCCAAATATTATCGGCATTAAGGATGCAACTGGTGACGTGCCACGTGGCAAAGCATTGATCGACGGTTTAAAGGGCAATATGGCGGTGTATTCGGGTGATGACGAAACCGCATGGGAATTGATTACGCTTGGCGCCAAAGGCAATATTTCGGTCACTGCCAATATTATTCCTAAAGCAATGAGTGAGTTATGTGCAACTGCTTTGCAAGGTGAGTCGGAGCAGGCAAAATCGCTCAATGAGCAAGTTGCAAATGTACACAATATTCTGTTTTGCGAATCGAACCCAATTCCTGTGAAATGGGCGCTACATGAGATGGGCTTAATCGAAACCGGAATTCGTCTTCCTTTGACTCCTCTCGCCGAACAATATCGCGAACCTCTCCGTCATCAGCTAAAAGCTGCGGGAATTATTCAATAAGAGCAAATTATGATGCAGTTACGTCTTGGGTTTACCTTCGCAATCGCCAGTATCGCTTTGGCCGGTTGTAACAGCTTGAGTTTAAATAATCATTCTTTGGACTATAAAAAGGCATCTAATGTTGCTCCGCTTGAATTGCCTGCCAATGCAACCATGCGCCCGTTTACACCGCTGTATCCGGCGCCGATTGTTGATGATCTGGCAATTCAGCATGCACCAAATTTTGAAAATAAACGCGGTAACCGCTATGCAGCGCCTCGTCCGGAACAGGTACAAGCGCAACCTGCAACTGCATCTAATACCAGCATGAGCATGAGTCGTCCGCGTTTGGTGACCGATGGAAACAAAAATCCGTTATTGCAAATTGATGGTCCATCAGAAGCGGTATGGCAATACACCATGGCGACGCTCAGCAGCATGAACTACACCGTGATTGCACAAGACAAAAATGCGTATCAAGCCACCATTAAAGTGGGTGAGCAAGTTTTTGTCCTCAGATTAACTGCCGTTGGTACAAGTAACAATCTGGCACTGTTTACGCCAAGTAACAGCTTTGCCGATACTGCGACTGCCAACCAAGTGTTAAACCAGATTAACCAAAACTGGCCAGCCTAGACTTTCTAGGCGATTTTTTTTTGAAAAAGGTTCCCCCATGTTAAAACAAACCTTGCTCTATACTGGCAAAGCAAAATCTGTATACGAGACAGACAGCGCAGACCATTTGATTTTAGTCTTTCGTGATGATGCCTCCGCGTTCAATGGCGAAAAAATCGAACAACTAGATCGTAAGGGCAAGGTCAACAACCGTTTTAATGCCTTTATTATGGAAAAACTGGCCGAAGCAGGTATCGAAACGCATTTTGAACAGCTGCTTACACCAAACGAAGTGTTGGTGAAAAAGCTCGACATGATTCCAGTCGAGTGCGTGATTCGTAACTATGCGGCAGGTTCATTGTGCCGTCGCTTAGGTGTAGAAGAAGGCAAAGAACTGACTCCGCCAACATTTGAATTGTTCTTTAAAGACGATGGCCTTGGCGATCCAATGGTAAACGAATCTCAAGCCATTGCTTTAGGCTGGGCGACAGCGGATCAGTTGGCTAAAATGAAAGAACTTACCTATCAAGTCAATGATGTGTTAAAAGCATTGTTTGATGCGGGTAACATGATTCTGGTCGATTTCAAACTTGAATTTGGTGTGTTCCACGACCGTATCGTCCTTGGTGATGAGTTCTCTCCAGACGGTTGCCGTTTGTGGGACAAAGACACCAAGAAGAAACTTGATAAAGACCGTTTCCGCCAAGGTTTAGGCGGCGTGGTTGAAGCCTACGAAGAAGTGGCAGCACGCTTGGGTATCGATTTAACAGATATCTAATTGTCTTGTGTTTAAAAAAAAACAGCGCTTGGCGCTGTTTTTTTATGTTTGCTCCATCTTTATTTTCTTAGTCTATCGTCGAAGGCAATTCTGGTGCAAAAATTAAGCATCGATCAAAAATGATCCAAAAAAGTACATTTTAATACATCTAGAACATTCATCCACTACTTACTTCACTCTATAAACCATATTAAGATACTGAAAAATATTAGTTTTTTAAAAAATATTTTTTAGTATTCGATTCAGCCTCGATATCGATGTTTATCTTCTGGTCTGACCTGGTCTTACCAGAAGGGGCTATTTCCGTTTTTTTATACTCATTATTAAGCATTTTAAATAGTCCAACTTTTTATTGATTCAATTATGAAAACCTTAAAGCAATTTAAAATCATATACTTATATTAATTAATTTTCTTTTTTTCATCATGGCATGGTTGTTGCTAAATCTAGATACACAATCTGTTCTCCCCTATGCTTGCTGGAGTGACCATGTCAAACCGTACATCCTTTGTTTTTGCTTTAACCACGCTTTCTGCTGTTTTAGTTTCAAACTTTGCTCATGCCGATGCCCTAGCCGATATTAAAAAAGCCGGTGTAATTAAAATTGCAATTCCGCAAGATTTTCCGCCATTTGGCACTGTGGGGACCGATTTAAAAGCACAGGGCTACGATATTGATGTGGCCAAACTGATTGCACAAGATTTAGGAGTAAAATTGCAATTGGTGCCAGTCACCAGTGCCAACCGTATTCCCTATCTGACCACCAAAAAAGTGGATTTGGTGATTTCAAGTTTAGGTAAAAATCCTGAGCGAGAAAAAGTCATTGATTTTGCTGGACCCTATGCGCCTTTTTATAATGGCGTGTTTGGACAAAAGAATATCGCGGTAAAATCTGCTGCGGATTTAGCGGGTAAAACGATTGCCGTCACACGTGGTTCAATCGAAGATTTAGAGCTGAGCAAAGTCGCACCAAGCTCAACCACCATTAAGCGTTTTGAAGACAATAACTCGACCGTATCGGCTTTTTACTCAGGTCAGGTGAATTTGATTGCAACTGGCAACGTGGTCGCGGGAAGCTTAAGTAAACACTTTAGCAAAAAGCCGCTTGATACCAAATTCATTATTAAAAACTCGCCATGTTATATCGGTCTAAATAAAGGCGAAGCAGCTTTACAAAGCAAGCTCAATGCCATTATTAAAACCGCAAAAAGTAACGGTCAGCTCAATCGAATTTCGGTGCAATGGTTGGGTGCTCCTCTTCCAAAACAACTCTAATGTCACCCACGTCCGTTTGAATGAGAGATCGAGATGGCCTACGAGTTTGAGTTTTCCAGTGTTCTGCCCTACACCGGCATGATTGCCGAAGGGCTGGGCCGTACAGTGGTTCTAACACTGATTGGTACGGTGTTTGGCTTGGCACTGGGGGTGATTGGGGGAGCATGCCGTGCTTGGCGTATTCAACCGGTCAGTGCCCTGTTTCGGATTTATGTCGAAGTGATCCGTAATACCCCGTTTCTGGTGCAGTTGTTTTTTATTTTCTTTGGCTTACCCGCCATTGGCGTGACCATGAATGCATGGACTGCATCCATTTTGGCCATGATTATCAATTTGGGGGCTTATAGTACCGAAATCGTTCGTGCTGGTATTCAGGCCACGCCCAAAGGTCAAATCGAGGCAGCAGCTTCACTGGCCATGACCCGCTTTCAAATTTTGCGACATGTGGTTTTGCCACCGTCACTGGGTCGGGTCTGGCCAGCGCTGTGTAGCCAAATTATTATTGTGATGCTGGGTTCTTCGGTGTGTTCGCAAATTTCGATGGAAGAACTCACCTTTGTCGCCAACTTTATTCAGTCGCGTAATTTCCGTGGCTTTGAAATCTATATTGTGGTGGCGGTGCTGTATCTGGTGTTGGCGGTATGCGTTCGCGCAATCTTGATGCGAATTGGACGTGTCTGCTTTAAAGGGAGCGTTTAATCATGATGATGATGCAAGAATTTACGCTCTGGAACATTATTCAAAATCTGCTGAATGGCTTGGGCTGGTCATTGCTGTTATCGCTGATGGTGTTTGTGCTCGGTGGCTTGTGTGGCTTACTGGTTCTGATGCTTCGGATTAACCCAGATCCGATATTACAAAAAGTTGCTGTGGTGTATATCGAATTTTTTCAGGGTACGCCGCTGCTGATTCAATTATTTATGACCTTTTTTGGCCTGTCACTGTTGGGTATTGATATTTCACCATGGGCTGCTGCTGCCTTTTCACTCACAGCCTATGCTGCTGCCTATTTTGCCGAAATCTGGCGCGGCTGTGTACAAGCGATTCCAAGCGGTCAATGGGAGGCGGCTGCAAGCCTTGCGATGACGCGTTTACAGCAGTTTCGTTATGTGATTTTGCCTCAGGCAACTCGTATCGCCATTGCACCAACAGTCGGGTTTTCCGTACAGATTGTAAAAGCCACTGCCGTTACCTCGATCATTGGTTTTACCGAACTGACCAAAACTGGTTCTGTACTGGCCAACGCCACCTTTGAACCATTCTTGGTTTTTGGATTGGTTGCGATCGGTTATTTCATCTTGTGTTATCCACTATCTGCCTTGGCAGCTTATCTTGAGAAGAAACTTCATGGCTCTGCTTCACATTCATAATTTGCATAAACGCTTTGGCGATCACCATGTACTCAAAGGTATTGGACTAGAAGTGGAAGCTGGTTCAGTGGTGTCGATTATTGGCCGCAGTGGTTCGGGCAAAAGTACTTTGTTGCGATCAATCAATGGCCTCGAAACCATCGACGAAGGATACATCGAGGTCGATGGAACCTTACTTGAAGTCGGGCAAACCGATTTAACGGCACTGCGCCTGAAAGTCGGGATGATTTTTCAGCAGTTTAATTTATTTCCACATTTGAGCGTGATTCAAAATGTGATGCTGGCGGTCCAGATTGTCAAAAAAGTCGATAAGGCGGCGACTCGTGATCTGGCCATGCTGATGCTGGATAAAGTTGGTTTAAAACACAAAGCCGATGCCATGCCGAGTCAGCTTTCTGGCGGACAGCAGCAGCGTGTTGCGATTGCACGTGCATTGGCCATGTCGCCTAAAATCTTGCTCTGTGACGAGATTACCTCGGCACTCGATCCAGAATTGGTCAATGAAGTTTTGGCAGTCGTACGAGACTTGGCCCAAGATGGCATGACCTTGATCATGGTCACGCATGAAATGCGCTTTGCCCGTGACGTGGGCGACTACTTGCTGTTTATGCATGAAGGTCGCGTACATGAATACGGCCGTGCTAAAGAATTATTTGCAGCACCGCAAACCGATGAATTACGTTCGTTTATTCATTTAACTCACGCCTAAAACCTGTTCAGGGCAATTCATCTGCAGGATGTATTGCCTACTTTTTTCTACCGTCCTCAGTGATCTAAGATTACATAAATCACCTCGTTGAATACTGGACTCTTTGTAAAAATCTTATAAAAATAAAGAGAATAACACGCATAAATCAATGCCAGATGCTGGCTTATATGCATTTCAAAATCACATGATCACAATAAAGGAAATTGCAATGAGCGAGACTGAAAAAGAAAAAGCCGAGGTTGAAAAAGAAAAAAACGACAACAATCTAAGCTGGCAAGAGCGAATGGCAGTGGAAGAACACGAAAAGCTTTCGCCCCGCTTGGTTTATGAAATTATCCGCCGCGATGGCATTGAGGAGCTGAACCGTCCGACCAAGGCGCTGATTTTCTCGGGTATTACCGCAGGCGTGATTATCAGCTTCTCCTTTGTTTTTAAAGCCATTCTAACCGCCTACTTGCCCGCAGATGCACTTTGGGTAGATCTGGTCACCAACATGGGCTACACGGTCGGATTTGTACTGGTCATTATTGGACACATGCAACTTTTTACCGAAAACACCATTACTACGGTGGTTCCACTCTTTAATCCGTTTACCTTTGATAAGCTCAAAGGCGTATTTCGGCTGTGGGGGATTGTATTTGTCTGCAATTTAATCGGAACGGCGCTGGCGGCCTTATTTTTACTCAACGCCCAGCTTTTTCCACCAGAAGTTGATCAGGCTTTACACGAGCTGGCCCATCATGTAGCTGCGTTGAGTGCCACAGACAATATTATTAAGGGAATCCCTGCGGGTATCCTGATTGCATCCTTGGTCTGGATGCTCCCTTCGGCCACCAACAAGTTTTTACTGATTTTCTTTATTACCTATCTGATGGGTTTGGGCGGATTTACACATGTGATCGTCGGCTCGGCAGAAATGGCCTACTGGGTATATCAGGGGCAGGCATCGCTTTATGACTATGTGCTTCAGTTTTTACTTCCGACCACCTTGGGCAATATTTTGGGAGGAACAGGCGTGTTTACCTTACTGATTTACGGACAGGTGAATGAAGAACTGGACTAATCGTGCAGCGTCTTGATCGGTAGTGGTCGCCCAAACAAAAAGCCCTGAAAACTAAAGCATTGGTTTTCTTTTAGGCAGTCGAGCTGCTCTTGAGTTTCGACGCCTTCGGCGACAATATTCAAATCAAGCAGATGCGCTAGACGGATAATCGTATTCACAATCGCCAGATCGCGCGGATTATCCACAATATTTTTTACAAAGGATCGATCGATCTTGAGCTGATCTAAAGGCAATAGCTTCAAATAATTCAGCGATGAATAGCCCGTGCCAAAATCGTCCATCGAAAAGCGAACGCCAATTTCAATCAGTTTTTTCATTTTTTGAATTGAACTGTGCATATCGCGATAAAACATACTTTCGGTCAGTTCTAAACGCAGGCGATGAGGATTGGCCTCTGTTTCGCGAATGATCTGCATGACGTTGTCTTCAAAATCGGATTGGCGAAATTGCTGTACACTAATATTGACCGATACCGTCCAGTGCGCCGAATGTTCATGCTGGCTCCATTGGTACAACTGCTGACAAGCCATCCGTAACACGCGATTGCCAATATGATGGATCAGATCCGATTTCTCGGCCTGTTCAATAAATTCGCCGGGTAAAATCAGCCCCCGTACCGGATGAATCCAGCGCAATAATGCTTCATAGCCAATAATGGTTTTATGCTGATCCACAATAGCCTGATAATACAACTCGAACTCATCTCGAATCAGTGCCTGCCGTAAATCTGAAATGAGCGAGGCGCGTGACACCACCTGCGATTCCATCAAAGGATCGAAGGTACAAATGCAGTTTTTTCCGTTGGCCTTGGCTTGATAAAGCGCCATATCCGCATATTTGAGCAGTGCATTTTGTGGAATGGAATCATCTTTAAATACAAAAATTCCGATACTGGCACTGGTTTGAATGACCTGATTTTCAAGTACAAAAGGCTGATAAATCACTTGAGAAATACGCTCTGCAATCGAATGTGCCTGCTGATGCGCTGTGGCCTCATCTTCACTTAAGTGAGACAGAATAATCAGCAGCTCATCACCACCCAGACGTGCCGTGGTTTCTGTTTCCCGCACACATTTGCTGACCCGTTTCGCCACCATTTTGAGTAAATGATCGCCGTAGTCGTGCCCCAAGGTATCATTGACCGTTTTAAAGTTGTCCAGATCCATCATCATGATTGCACTATGATGTTGCTCGTCTTTACTGGCCTGAATCACCTGCGTTAGCCGCTCTTTGACATAGCGTCGATTGGGCAGTCCGGTTAATTCGTCATACAGCGCCATGTACTTGGCATGATCTTCGGAAGATTTCAACTGCGTGATATCGGTTCGGATAGAAATATAATTCTTTAATAAACCATTGTTGTCTTTAAGCGGCACAATGGTGGTATCGACCCAGTACAAATTGCCATGTTTGGTACGATTACAGATCTCACCTTTCCAAATCTGTCCTTGAGCAATGGTTTTCCACATGGTTTTAAAAAATGTCCGTGGATGATAGCCCGAGTTGATAATTTTATGCGTGCTGCCCACCAGTTCGTGATATTCATACTGCGAGATATCACAAAATTTCTCGTTCACATGGGTGATGATGCCACGATGATCGGTGATGGCCACAATCGAATGCGCATCGATCGCCAATTTGTAGTTTTCAAAATCTTTCAGAATTTTCGCAAGCTGCTGCTGCATGCTAAGCTGATCAGCTTGTTCAACCACACTGAGGGTGATGCCCGCGACCTGCTGATCGCCTGAAAAATAAGGCGATACAAAGGCCATTTTAGAGAGAGTGCCCTGCTTGTGACATTGAATCTGCCAGCAGGCCTGTCCCGAGTGTCCCTCAAATGCGGGTTGCAATAAGGGATAAATATGCTGCCACCAGTCATCTGGAAGTAGATCTTGCAAATCGCGTTGCTGACATACCGCGACATCCATGTTAATGCGTTCAAAGAACGCTGCATTTCCACCACACACCGTCATATTTTTATTTAAATGAGTGATGCTATTAACTGTATGATCCAGATTTAAACTATTTTTCACTTTTATATCAGCACTATTTATTCTATAGACAAATCTGTCTATAAGTATAACATCATTTGTCATCCGTTTTATTTGGCATAAAAAATCTATTTAAATATTAGAAACATACTTTTACTATAAATTATAATTTTTTAAATTGTTCATTTTTAATAGATTAACTTGAAGATATATTCATGATTAACGGATCGATGGTATTTGATCCGTTATAATCTACTTAAGCATTATGACATTTTATCTGTTGTATCATTTTCTAAATCCACCAATAACTTTGCAGGATAGACACGATCCCAGTTTTCTTTAAATTTTTTATGGATCGCATCGATTTCAAAGGTACTGGTTTTCGCAACCTGTTGCGCATGTTGAATATCTCGCGCGCGCATGTATGCAATTAAATAATGATGATGCTCGAGCTCCAAATGAAACCATGATTCAATCAGAACACCTTCTGCTTTTAAGGTTTCAATGGCTTCTGATTTCCTCTGCTCGATAATGCTTTGCCAATCTTGGACCTGATCTTGACGGTCCGCTTTTAATCGAATTAAAACTGCTCCAACATCCATTCTTTTTACCTATTTTTCTCATAATTCTATTGATAGAACTCTCATCTTTCTTGATGGGAGTTCCTTTGATTATTGTTGCTGCTGCTCGTGTTGCCAGCGACGTTGCTGTAAACGCTCACCTTCGACTTCACGCTTGTTTCTGGCGTATTCGTACAGCTTGGTGCCTTTGAGTTCAGGCGGCAAATACTCTTGCTCTACAAAATGCTCCGGATAATGATGTGGATACAGATAATCCACACCATAGCCCTGCTGCTTCATCAGTTTGGTCGGTGCGTTGCGTAAATGCAATGGTACAGGCAAATTGGCGGTTTTTTCTGCCAAAGCCAAGGCTCGATCGATGGCCAGATAAGTGCTGTTACTTTTCGGACTCGTAGCCAGATATACGGCACACTGGCCCAAAATAATTCGCGCTTCGGGCATGCCCACAGCCTGCACTGAGCGAAAACATTCTCCGGCCAACAGCAATGCATTCGGATTGGAGTTACCAATATCTTCAGAAGCGGCAATCAGCATGCGCCGTGCAATAAATACGGGATCTTCCCCGCCTTTCAGCATTCGTGCCATCCAGTATAGCGCTGCATCCGGATCACTCCCGCGAATCGATTTGATAAAGGCCGAAATGATATCGTAATGCTGTTCACCCGATTTGTCGTAGCGGGCAATATTTTGTTGCGCCACCTTGACCGTTACGGCATTGGTGACCAGATTTTCCTGATCAGGCTCAAAAGTACTGGCAATTAAGTCGATCAGGTTGAGTGCCTTACGGGCATCACCAGCGGCGAACTGAAGCAGCGCATCGTATTCTTCAATATGAATATGGCGCGCTTTTAAAAAGGCATCCGAATCGAGCGCTCGATCAATTAAGCGTTGAATGGCATTTGCATCGAGCACATTCAAGGTATATACCTGACAACGCGACAATAGCGCACCATTCACCTCAAACGACGGGTTTTCGGTGGTGGCACCAATCAGGGTAATCTTGCCTTTTTCAACCGCGTTCAGCAGCGCATCTTGCTGCGATTTATTAAACCGATGAATCTCGTCAATAAATACCACGGGAGTCAACAGGTCGCCACTTTCGGCAATCACCTCACGCAGCTCTTTAACCCCGGTATTGAGTGCAGACAGACTGATAAAAGGCCGGTCTACCGCCTGTGCCAACAGCAATGCAATGGTGGTTTTACCCACTCCGGGTGGCCCCCAGAAAATAATCGAGGGCAAATGGCCCTGATCAATCATTTGACGCAGTGGCGCATGTTCACCCAGCAAATGATCTTGTCCAATAATTTCTGATAAATCGCGTGGACGTAAACGTTCGGGAAGTGGAATATGAGTATCTGACATCATCAAAGACTTTATGGGGTTTTCCTGTAGTCTATTGCGTCTGGTGCAAATCTACAATTTGAATCTACACTGCAACTGATCATTTGTTGTGATTAGACTGAATAAGCTGCGTAAGCGTGGCATAGGCGGCACGAATGCGGGCTTCATTAGGAAAATTACGGTTTGCCAGCATGACCAGTCCAATCTGCTCACTTGGAATAAATACCACATAGGCCGCAAAGCCATTCGTTGCACCAGTTTTGTTTAGCCAAGTTTGTGCTGGCGCTTTGACCGGATGAGCAATCGGCTGAGCCGGCTGTGCATTTAGCGCCATTTGAGTTGAATTACCGGCCAGCAAAGTGTCTAAAGCAACAGGATAGGCATACTGCTCCCACCCCAAACCTTGCTGCATAGGCCCAACCTTAAAATAAGCGATTTGTGTGCTTTCCACTGCTTGTTGCATGGCAGGTTTGAGCCGCTGCGGATTCAGCTCAGCATCTAAAAACTTGAGCATATCGGCTGAGGTACTTTTGAGCCCATACGCCTGTGCATCAAACATCCCCGGTGAAACCCGAATCGCTTGTTTAGCCTTATAGCCCCATGCGTAATGTGGCATCTGAGCAGTTGGAACCTGAATATATGTATGGCGCATGCCCAGCGCCACCAGCAAATTGCGCTCCATTAAGGTGGTGTACGGGGCTTTCATGGCTCTCGCCGTCAGTTCTCCCATCAAACCAATGCTCGGATTAGAATATTCACGAATACGGTCTGGGGCTGCTTTGGGCTGCCACTGCTGAAAATACTTGACCATGTCGGATTGAGTGGTGACCTGCTCGGGAAACTGTAGCGGAAAGCCCCCTGCGGTATAGGTACCCAAATTCAGTAGCGTAGCCTGATTCACGGCACTTTGTTTTAACTCTGGAAAATACTGTGCGGGATGATCGCTGAGTTTCAGATTGCCCTGTGCTTGCGCATAACCTGTTAGGGTCGCTGTAAACAGTTTACTCACAGAACCAAGTTCAAATAGTGTTTGCTCAGAAACCGCCTGCTGGGTTTGTACGGATGCCACACCATAATGACGGTAGTAATGCCGTCCGTGCATGGTGACTGCAACGGACATACCCGGAATCTGATACTGATCGATCAATGGCTGAAAATGCTGATCGATTTGATGCTGAACCTGCTGCGCGCTCAGTGGCTGAGCGACTGCAGTACAGGAGATGAATCCTGCCATGCAGCCGGTAAAAGTGAACGATGCGATACGATGTAAATAAGTGGATTTCATTTAAAGTCTGTCGGTTGATGATTTGGGCGTTAATTTGAGTAGGCTGGCATTGGCACCATCTTGAATCACCCAAAGACTTCCATCTTTGGCGGCATGCACGCCTCGAATCCGATGTTGCATATCAATGCGCTGTACTTCCTGTACGGGTTGCGATTGAAGATCAACCACCACAATGGATTCAGAAGATAACCCGCCGATAATGGCTTTATCTTTCCATGCTGGAAAGGCGGTATGCTGGTAAATAATCATACTGGACGGAGAAATAACCGGTGTCCAGCTCACCTCAGGCGCTTGAAATTCTGGGCGAGTATCGTGATCGGGAATTGGTTTTCCTGAATAATGATCACCATTGGAAACAATCGGATAGCCATAGTTGGCACCTTTCACAATCCGATTCAGCTCGTCACCGCCTTTGGGGCCCATTTCAACGACCCACAACTGACCTTTGGCATCGAAGGCCATGCCCAACGGGTTACGATGACCCAGTGACCAGATTTGCGCAGCAACGCCACCTTGATTGGCGAATGGATTCCCGGTTGCTGGCGTGCCATCGTCATTTAAGCGCACAATTTTGCCCAAATTCGACGTCATATCCTGCGCTGGATCAAACTTTTGTCGTTCACCTGAACTGATCCAGAGTTTACCTTCCTGATCAAAAGCTAAACGGTGTGCATAGTGGCCCTGTCCTGACATTTTGGGCACTTGCGTCCAGATTTTTTGAATATCGGTCAAACGTGGCTGTGCTGCACGGGTCTGATCGAGTTTGGCACGGATTACCACTGCACCGTATCCACCGGTGCCTGCCTCAGCATAGCTCAGATAAATCCAAGAATTTCGCGCGTAATCGGGATGCACAATCACATCGCCCAATCCGCCCTGCCCGCCATAACTGACTTTCGGCACACCCGCAACCTCAAGACTTTTTCGAGTGGCTGGATCAAAGAGTTTAAGCTTGCCTTGACGCTCGGTGATCAGTAATCGGTCATCGGGTAATGTGGTCAGCGCCCAAGGCTCATTAAATTTGGCAACCGCTTCCTGGTTAAATGTTTGCTCTACGCGGGTTGCCTGTTGCACGCTTGAGCTGCTTTGCGAATTGGATTGGGGTGCTTTGGAGTTGGTGTTGTTTGCACCGCACGCCCCCAACAAAATAAAGCTACTACACAGTATCGACGTGGCAAATTGCTTCGTCATCTCGTTATACTCCTGAGTCTTTGATCTTGTAGCATAAAAAATTCAGACTCGGCACAATGCTGTGAATATGTAGTTTTGTTTTACCAGATATGTCGAGAGACTAGCACAGTCAATCAAGACGACTAGATTGAGGGATCATGCTCTTTGAGCGTTTGTACAATTTTACAGTCGTCGATGGTCGTACTTGACTGACAACGTTGCCTGAGTTGTTGCAGCTCGGTTTTAAAGCGTTCAAACTGTTTGATTTTTTCATTGATGTGACCCAAATGTATTTCGATCGCCTGATCGACCAGCGTACATTGCTGTTCAGGATGCTCGAGCAATTGCTGCAATGTCTCAATCTCTTTTAAAGACATCCCAAGCTCTCGACAATGTCGTATAAAAATCAGTTGATCCAGTGCCTGATCATCATAGTAACGATAGTTATTGTCTGCGCGTTTGGGTGCTTTGAGCACACCACGTTTTTCATAGAAACGGATGCTGTCGACAGAAACCTGCGATTTTTTTGCCAGTTCACCAATTAAATATTTCATCATGTGCTTGACCTTGGAGCGGCTCCAGCCTTTTTACTCAGCTTATCCCATACTGAGGAACTTGCATATGGCTCACTGCTGTCAACATCACCCACCCGAAAAATATCAGAGTGCTAAATTTAAGACGGCATTATGGATTGCACTTTTACTAAATCTTGGCATGTTTTTGATTGAAGTTTTCGGCGGTGCACATATTGGCTCGACTTCGCTATGGGCCGATGCACTGGATTTCTTGGGTGATTCCGTCAATTACGTCATCTCGATTTTTGCGTTGGGCATGAGTCTGTACTGGCGGGCCACCGTTGCACTGCTTAAAGGCCTGACCATGGGGATCTTTGCCCTGATTGTATTGCTTAAAGTACTCTGGTCGATATTCTACGGCATGGCACCTGAAGCAATGACTATGGGTGCAATTGGCTTTATGGGCTTAATGGCCAATCTGATCAGCGCGATTGTACTGTTTGCCTTTCGCGATGGCGATGCCAATATGAAATCGGTGTGGCTGTGTAGCCGTAACGATGCGATTGGAAATTGCGCCATTATGCTGGCTGCACTCGGTGTGTTTGGTACCCAAAGCATCTGGCCCGATCTGGTGGTGGCCTCAATCATGGCCTTTTTGGGTTTGACTGCCGCATGGAGCGTTACTCAGCAATCACTTCAAGAGCGTCGGGACAGCCAAGTCATACAAAGTCGTAGGGCAGATTAACGAATCCAGCGTACGATGTATTCCTCGATATCGTCTTCATGTACCTCGGTTTCTGAAATACATCGCCCTGCTGCTGATTTGCGTGCTTTTAGCATACTTTGCCTTGAGCCCGTATTTAAATAATGCCATGAAGGTAAGTTTTTCCCTTCATTTAAACGCCGATAGGCACAGCTCGACGGTAACCAACGAATGCTTTGCAAACGCTCAGGTGTCAGTTGAATACAGTCGGGCACGCTGGCTTGACGATTTTCATAATCAGAGCAACGCGCAGTGTTGCAGTCGAGCAGTTTGCAGGCCACCTGCGTATAGGCAATCTCATGCGTGTCTTCATCTTCAAGTTTAATCAGACAGCACAGGCCGCAACCGTCGCACAGGGCTTCCCACTCTGCTGTATTGAGTGCATCAAGCGGATAGTGTTTCCAAAATTGGGGACGCAGTGCGGTGGTCATAGTGAATATCTCGGTACCAGAGCCTAAAGTATAACACTCTTTGCTGACCCTTCGTGGTTGAGCGACCTTGTAACAAATGTTTCCTCAAGATGCTGTGTTTTATACATTTTCGCCACATAAACAACACATAGCCATCTGAAATTTCGCTCTATATTGAAAGAACGATAAATATAAGGAGATCAAAAAAATGTTCCGTTGGGCGATTATATTTGCAGTGATTGCACTTATTGCGAGTCTGTTAGGGTTTGGTGGCGTTGCTGGCTTGTCCAAAGATTTCGCAGTGATCTTACTCGTAGTTGCTGTTATTTTGGCAATTATCGGATTTATCTCGCGTGGTAGGGTATAACGATTCATTCGTGTCTATACGTTTC
Source organism: Acinetobacter soli (assembly GCF_018139125.1). Classification (NCBI taxonomy): domain Bacteria; kingdom Pseudomonadati; phylum Pseudomonadota; class Gammaproteobacteria; order Moraxellales; family Moraxellaceae; genus Acinetobacter; species Acinetobacter soli. The sequence continues at coordinate 2,677,493 of NZ_CP073241.1, read as the reverse complement.
AACCATAAAAAAGAAGGATCGTACCGTACGGTCCTTCTTTTTTATCTTGAAAATCTTACATCAACCCACTATTTTTTTGAACATCCTAAGACCATGTAGCAGGCTCTTTGAGTCACATAGTGCCTGATCTGCAAAAGCTGACTTTTATTCTTTATAAGGATTTAACCCATGACAGCATCGATTATTACCCGTGAAATTGAGTACACCGCAAAGGACGGTACCCATCTGATTGGTTTTTTTGCAGCCCCCGCTAATAAAAGCCCGGTTGCAGGTGTGATTGTGGCACCTGAATGGTGGGGTCGCACCGACTATACGCTACAGCGTGCTCGTGAATTGGCCGAGCATGGTTATGCGGCACTGGCGATCGATATGTATGGCGAGAAAAAAGTGACCACAGAGGCAGCCCAGGCCAATGCGTGGATGACGCAAACCTTTCAAGATCCAGATACCATCGTCACACGTGCAACAGCGGGTCTTGAAACACTCCAAGCACAACCTGAAGTGGATGCAAGTCATGTGGCCGCGATTGGATTTTGTTATGGCGGTAAAGTTGTGCTCGATCTGGCACGCGAAGGCGCGCCCTTAAAAGCAGTCGTTTCGTTTCACGGCACACTCGCCCCGAAAGCACCTGCACAAAAAGGACAAATTCAGGGTGAAATTTTAGTGTTACATGGTGAAAAAGACAGCATGGTCACACTTGAAGATGTTGCTAAATTCAAAGAAGAAATGAACAATGCAGAGGTGGACTACAGCGTCGTGGTATTGGAAGGTGCCAAACATGGCTTTAGTAACCCGCTTGCCGATGAACGGGCCAAAGCAAATGGGGTAGATTTAGGCTATAGTGCACAAGCAGAGCAAGACAGTTTGGCTGCTATGTATGCCTTACTTGAACGTCATCTGTGTGCAAAGTGATGTATAAACGGTGCTGGGACACAAGGGTTTAAAGAACAACATCAATCGAGGATATGAAAATGACAGAGAAAAAATGCCCTTATTGTGAATTTGACGACTACGACGTCATTGATAAAAATGATTTTGGTGTAATTTTACCCGAGGCAAATCCTCTGTCCAAAGGACACTCCATCATCATCCCGATTCGTCATGTCAGTTCTTTTTTTGAAGTGACAGATAAAGAGCGTAAAAGCCTGCTTTCTTTACTCGAACTTGCACGTAATGAACTCAAACTTCGTCACCAACCCGATGGTTTCCATGTGGCTTTTAATGACGGCGATGTCTTTGGCGAAGCGTCTGAGCATCTGCATATTCACATCATTCCACGCTATAAAGGGCAGCAGCTCAAGCTCGATAAGCGCTGGGGGATTGTGCAAGACTAAACCGGCACACGCATAGTATCAGCTCAGGGACGATCAATGATCGTCCCTTTTGCATGGCTTTACTTGCAACGGATAGCTGTGATAATTCAATTTGGGTATACTGACCCCTTCCCTGCCGCTGTATGATTTCATGTCTGATTTTTGTTTTTCCGATGCATTGCTGACTTGGTTTGATCAACATGGCCGACACGACTTGCCTTGGCAGGTGGCCGATGACCCTTATAAGGTTTGGGTCTCTGAAATCATGTTGCAGCAGACACAAGTCAAAACCGTATTGCAATATTTTGAACGCTTTATGACGCGCTTTCCCACTGTCGATGCGTTAGGCAGTGCTACATGGGATGATGTCGCGCCCTACTGGGCCGGTCTGGGCTATTATGCGCGGGCACGCAATCTGCATAAGGCAGCAGGCATTGTGCATCGGCAAGGTCATTTTCCTCACGATCTAGACGGCTGGATGGCCTTACCCGGAATTGGACGCTCCACAGCTGGCGCATTGATGTCGCTCGGATTACGCCAATATGGCGTGATTATGGACGGCAACGTCAAACGTGTCTTATCACGTTTTTTGGCACTTGAAGATGACTTTAGCAAACCTGTCAACGAGCGCATGCTGTGGCAGATTGCAACGCAGCTCTGCCCTCGGCAGCGTAATCACGACTATACCCAAGCGATTATGGATTTAGGTGCAACCATTTGTACGCCTAAAAAACCGTTGTGTTTGTATTGTCCGATGCAGCAGCACTGCAAGGCACATCAGCAAGGCATTGAAAGTGAATTACCTTTTAAGAAACCCAAAAAACCAGTGCCGATACGCCACGCCGAAGTACTGTTAATCCAGTCGGAACAACAGTGGTTTTGGCAGCAACGCGATGCAAGCGGACTTTGGGGTGGCTTGTGGTGTCTCCCGATTATCGAGCATTCAGGCGAGATACAGCAATGGGTTAGGGAGTATGGTCTCAGTCCGCTGGCACAAAACGTACAGATCAGCCACAGCTTCACCCACTTTACTTGGGTGTTGAATGTACAGATGTTTCACGTGGAACATGATCAAAAGGAGCATCTGATGAGTGCGGCTGCCGGCGAGTGGCTCAGCCCCGAAGAAGCCACATCTCGGGGTATTCCCACCGCGATGAAAAAATTGATCTCTGCGCTGGATTCATGACATAGTGATGCCCAAAAGACACATCCAAGGAGGAGCTGTGCGCCCTTTTTTTGTCTATATTGGGATCATCTTTGTAACGGTTGTGTTGTCTGCCTGTACCACAACACCAAAAAAAACAACGCCTCTGCCCAGCGCAGATCTGGCACGATTAAAGGCCACCCCGCTCAGCCATCGCCTGCCCATTCCGGTGAAAGGCATTCAACGCGATGCACTCAGTGATACATGGGGAGCTGCGCGCAGTCATGGTCGTCGGCATGAAGGCATCGATATACTTGCTCCACGTGGAACAAAAATATACAGCACCACCGATGGGATTGTTGCAGACTTACGAGACAACAACTTAGGTGGTAAAGTCATCTGGATTATTGGTCCGGCCGCTTCATGGCATTATTATGCCCATCTGGACGGACACAAACGTGGTTTAAGCGTGGGTGATGCTGTCAAAAAAGGCGAGCTGATCGGGTATGTAGGCAATACCGGAAATGCACGCCATACTCTTCCCCATTTGCATTATGGGCTTTATCTGGACGGAAAAGGCCGTGGTGCAGTAAACCCTTATCCATATTTACGTTAGGAACTTAAATGATGTCTGAAGCTTTGGTTAATCGACTGGTCGAATTTGCCGAATCGGGGAATCAACAAAAAATCTGTATAGATGGTCAAAGCTATCAAGGCTGGATCATGGAAATTACAGAGGATGCCCTCTTGATCAGTACTGGCTATACCGATAAATCAGGTCAGGATTTCTGGATCAAGTTTGAAAACTTAGAACGCGCAGAATTATATTATTGGGACACATCGTCCGATCAATGGACGCGTTTTACATTATAACAATAGATTAAGATTCAATTTCAAGGAGCATAAGATGAGTGTTCGGCGCTGTGGCTGGTGTTCTACAGATCCTGTGTATATGGCTTATCACGATCATGAGTGGGGTAAACCCCAACATGATGAAGCCAAACTCTTTGAAATGTTATGCCTCGAAGGTCAACAAGCTGGGCTTTCGTGGATCACGGTGTTAAAAAAGCGAGAAGCTTATAGACAACATTTTTTTCAGCATTCCATTGAAGAAATTGCCAAGTTCACAAATGACCAACTGGAACTCAAATTAGAGGATAAAGGCTTGATCCGACACATCGGCAAGCTCAAAGCCATTCGTGATAATGCGATTGCTTGGCAATCACTTAAACATCAGACACAGGATGTTTCAACATGGTTATGGGAAAAGGTGCAACATCAACCAATACTTAATGATGTTCAAGATTATCGGCAAGCCCCGGCTCAAACAGAGCTCAGTGTCCAGTTGTCTAAACAACTTAAAAAACTTGGATTCAAATTTGTAGGACCCACGACCTGTTATGCATTTATGCAGGCTGTAGGCATGGTGAATGATCATGAAGATGATTGTTCGTTTAAATGAGTCAAGCATTAAGGATGTCAATCATGAGCAGTAATGAAATTCAAGCTTACGCCGCAATGAAAGCTGGCGAAGCACTCGTGCCGTATACATTTGATGCCGGTGAACTATTGCCCCATCAGGTAGAAGTCAAAGTCGAATATTGTGGGCTGTGCCATTCCGATGTTTCGGTCATCAACAATGAGTGGCATTCTTCGGTTTATCCGGTGGTGGCAGGTCACGAAGTCATTGGTACCATTACGCAGCTTGGCAGCGAAGCCAAAGGGCTCAAACTGGGTCAACGTGTCGGGATTGGCTGGACGGCAGAAAGCTGCCAGGCCTGTGATCAGTGTATCAGTGGTCAGCAGGTCTTGTGTACTGGTGAAAATACCGCAACCATTGTTGGCCATGCGGGTGGCTTTGCCAATAAAGTCCGTGCCGGCTGGCAATGGGTCATTCCCTTACCAGACGAACTTGATCCAACCAGTGCCGGGCCACTGTTGTGCGGTGGAATTACCGTGTTTGACCCCATATTAAAACATCAGATTCAAGCGATTCATCACGTTGCCGTGATTGGGATTGGCGGACTGGGGCATATGGCCATCAAGCTATTAAAAGCATGGGGCTGCGAAATTACTGCGTTTAGTTCAAATCCAAGTAAAACCGACGAACTCAAAGCCATGGGTGCCGATCACGTGGTCAATAGCCGTGATGATGCCGAAATTAAATCGCAACAAGGTAAATTTGATTTACTGCTGAGTACGGTCAATGTGCCTTTAAACTGGAATGCGTATCTAAACACATTGGCACCTAATGGTACCTTCCACTTTTTGGGCGTGGTGATGGAGCCGATTCCTGTACCTGTCGGTGCGCTACTTGGAGGTGCTAAATCACTAACCGCATCGCCTACTGGCTCGCCTGCTGCCTTACGCAAGCTGCTCGAATTTGCTGCCCGTAAAAATATCGCGCCGCAAATCGAGATGTATCCTATGTCGAAGCTCAATGATGCGCTTGAGCGTCTACACTCGGGCAAGGCACGTTATCGAATTGTGCTCCAAGCCGATTTTTAATCTGCTCGCATAAATCTGGTGATCGCTCGTGATCGCCAGATTTTAACCATGCTGTTTCACCCAATCTGCCAAAAAGATAATCGCTGCATGATAATCACGCCGCAAAGCATGCCCCACACTCAGCCGGATAAAATGTCCATAACGCTGATCTTCACCAAATACCGTACCCGGAACAATATTGATGCCGTGTTGCTGGGCAACCTCGTATAACGTCATACTATTGATCGTTTCGGGTAGCTCAAGCCATAAGGCATAGCCCCCTTGAGGCTGACTCAAACCAATGCTTAAAGGCGCAAATGCATTTAAAATCGCGTCTCGATAGGCTTCGACCTGTTGAAGCAAACGTGGATATAACTGATTCAGATGTGCACGATAGGCACGACTAAAAATAAAATCGGCCAGAGCCAGTTGCAATGGTGTATTCACAATCATGTTGTGTGAAAGAAACTGTGGACGCATGGATTCGAGCTGTGCCCCAATACAAAACCAGCCGATTCTATACGCGCTCGATAATGATTTTGACACCGAACTGACCCAGACCACATACCCTGCCTCGTCCCAGTGTTTGATTGGTCGCGGGCGCTGCCCGTTGTGACTGCATTCGGCGTAGATATCATCTTCTAAAATAATACATTCATAACGTGCCGCTAACTGCGCAATGGTCTGCTTATCCTGATCGGCCAAACAATAGCCCAAGGGATTTTGGTAATTGGCCGTGAGCAAACACAATTTCGGCCGATGCTGCTGCATGGCCTGTTCAAGGCGTAATAGATCAATGCCGCTATGGTCTGCTGGAATCTCGATAATATGTCGATTTAAACCCGCCAGCATTTGCAGCTGTCCGTTAAAAGTCGGCGTTGGAATCAGGACACTATCGCCTTCACGACTTAACTGCTGAATCAATAACGACAATGCCGGCATACACCCATTGGTGATAAAGATATCACTGGGTGCCACATAAATGCCGTCTTCACGCCAGTGCTCACTCAGTGCCTGACGTAAGCGCAAATGGCCCTGCTTTTCACAATACAAAAAATCTTCAGGTTTGCAATATTTCAAGGCGCGTTGTATCGAGCGACGCAAGCCATCGATTGGCACCAGCTCAGGGCTAAGCTGAATGGCACCAAAGGGAATCAAATGATTTTGAATAGAGGCTTCCTGAATCTGATTTTGTAACATCAGATTGGAAACCTCACGTGGCATCGATTCAAATTCAGGGCTGACGGGTAAACGACTCAACCCACTTCTGGGTTTGACAAAATAGCCCGATTTTGGACGGACATAGATCAACCCCTGCGCCTCAAGCCATTCATAACAACTTTTTGCAGTGCTGACACTCACATGATGCTGGGCTGCAAAATCACGCAAAGAACTTAACTTCTGCTGCGGCAATAACTGTTGCTGATAAATTTTATGTGCAATCTGCTGTGCCAAGCGCTGATAGTGAAAGGCCATATCTGTACCGCTTTTTTATAAAAATCTGTATCTGTATTGATCCATACAAACCGATTAACCTCTAAAAAGCAACATATATGAGATAACACCATGAAAAAATTAGGATTTATATTTATATTCCTGTTGAGCGCCTGTCATCCGCTCGATGCGAAACAGCAGCAGCAAGATTATATTTGTCAGAGTATGATTCAGGGCTATCTTAAAATGCAGCAACTGTATGATTTTCGACTCTGGCAGCGCGAGTCGCATACTCCCAACCAGATCCGCTATCAGTATCGTCCAGCCAGTGAGCATGGCATGCTGATCGGCACATTAAAAACCGAGCAATTGGTGTTTGAATGCAGCCAGAATCAAAATCTGTTTCGTATACAACGCCCCAACGAACATTCATCCTTATTACAGGTTCAGCTTCCAAGTGCCACACAATCATTCATCTGGCGTTGAAAATTGATCTTTTAGCTCATCGGCCAAAAAGTCGATGAATAAGCGGATGCGGTTTGGCAAGTGCTTTTGCTGATAGTACACCGCATGAATATGCTGAAGCTGGCGCTCAATTTGATCTTCAAACAATGCCACCAGTCGGCCTGCTTGTAGGTCTTGCCAGATCTCGAACTCAGATAAACGTGCAATGCCGTGGCCACTCAATGCCAGCTGACGGACAGTTTCACCACTGGAGGCGGTAATTTTAGGTTCAATCCTGTAATACTCCTCACCCATTTTGAGGGGCCATGTGTTTAAATATACCGGACGGCTAAAGCCAATGGTCTGATGCGTATTCAGTTCATGTGAATGTCGTGGATGCCCATGTTCGGCCAGATATTCAGGACTGGCCACAATATAAAGCCGGCTTTTGCAGATCAGGCGTGCATGCAAACTGGAGTCATGCAATGCGCCAAAACGAATCGCAACATCTGTTTTGTGTTCAAGTAGATCAATCACCTGATCGTTGTTATTGAGTTCGATCTCGATATTGGGATAGCGCTGCATGAATTTTTTCATTAAGGGTGCAATCACGTGCAGCACAAACGGTGTGGCCGAATCGACGCGAAGCTGTCCCGAGGTATCACTGTCCGATTTTAACAGTGCCTCTTCGGCATCTGACAGATCGGCCAAAATCGTCCGTGCCCGTACCAAAAATAAACTGCCCTCTTGAGTGAGTTTAATTTTACGCGTGGTTCGTTCTAGTAAGGTCACATTGAGTTTTTTTTCAAGCCGGTTAAGTGCACGGCTAATACCCGATGGCGTTTGATTGAGTTGCTCTGCAGCCGATACAATCGATCCGGCATCGACAATACGAATAAACGCAACTAGCTCTTCTATGGTCGATTTCATATCTAGATCATGATTCTTGACAAATACTCAACGATATTTTGCGTATTGCAGTATTTTTTCGCAACAATTATCACCGCAGAATAATCATCATTGTTTTAAATTCTTGCTCGCAGTCCGCGGGCGTAAAAAATAGGTACGCATATGATTCTTCCTGCATTTGGTTTAGGTACGTTTCGTTTAAAAGATCAGGTGGTGGTGGATGCGGTGAAAACCGCCTTAGAGGTCGGTTATCGCGCCATCGATACAGCCCAGATTTATGACAACGAAGCCGAAGTAGGTCAAGCCATTCAAGCCAGCGGTGTGGCACGTGACCAGTTATTTTTAACCACTAAAATCTGGGTCAGCAATCTGAACGAACAAGATTTAATCCCCAGCTTAAAAGACAGCTTGGTGAAACTCAAAACCGACGCTGTGAATTTAACCTTGGTGCATTGGCCTGCGCCACAAAAAAACATTGATCTGGTGGCTGTCATGCAGCTATTGATGCAGGCCAAACAGCAAGGCTTGACCCAGCATATCGGGATTTCAAATTTTAATATCGCACAAACGCAACTGGCAATCGATACAGTCGGTGCAGAGCACATTGCCACCAACCAGATCGAACTGAGTCCGTATCTGCAAAATGCCAAACTGGTTGATATGCTCAAACAGCATGAGATTGACGTTACCTCCTACATGACACTGGCCTACGGCAAAGTCTTGCAAGATCCTGTACTCAAGGCCATTGCGGCCCAGCATCAGGCCAGTACCGCTCAAATTGCACTGGCATGGGCGTTACAACGCGGTTTTGCCGTCATTCCGTCATCGACCCAGCGTGAACATCTGATTCAAAATCTGAAAGCACAGCAGATTCAGCTCAGTGCAGATGACATGCAACAGATAGCAGCGCTTGAGCGTAACGGTCGAGAGGTCAATCCGGCTGAACTTGCTCCTGAGTGGGACTGAGATTAGGCCATGAAACTGAACTTTCCTCTGCTCGCCTTGGCGATTGGCGCGTTTGCCATTGGAACCACCGAATTTTCACCAATGGGCTTATTGCCCAATATCGCCAGTGATTTACAGATCAGTATTCCGACAGCGGGAATGTTGATTACAGGATACGCCTTGGGCGTTATGCTCGGTGCACCGATCATGACGCTTTGGCTGGGGCATGTGCCACGGCGCAAGGCGTTAATCTTACTGATGACACTGTTTACCGTGGGCAATATTTTAGCGGCACTGGCACCGAATTACTGGAGCCTGATGGCCGCACGCCTCATCACCAGTCTCAATCATGGCGCATTTTTCGGCATTGGTTCGGTGGTGGCGGCCAGTGTGGTTCCCGTGCATAAACAGGCCAGTGCCGTGGCGGCCATGTTTATGGGCCTGACCATTGCCAATATCGGGGGAGTTCCTCTGGCCACATGGCTTGGTCAGACAATTGGCTGGCGAATGGCATTTTTAAGTATTTCGGGACTGGGGCTACTGACCATGATCTCGTTGTATCAAGCCTTGCCACAGGGGCAGTCGGGTCAACGTCCGAATATTCGAGCAGAACTAAAGGTGCTGACCCGGTTTCCCGTCTTAATGGCACTGCTGACCACGGTATTGGGCTCTGGTGCGATGTTTAGCCTCTACACCTATATTGCACCGAGTTTGCATCGCTTTAACGATGCAACACCGAGCTTTGTAACGCTGATGCTGGTTCTGATCGGGATTGGATTTTCGATTGGCAATCACTTGGGAGGCAGATTGGCGGATCGCGCTTTAAATGCAACGCTGATTGGTTTCTTATCGATGGTAATCGTGATGATGTTGCTCTTTCCATGGTTGGCACAAACACAACTGGGCGCAGCGATTGCCGTGATTCTCTGGGGCATTGCCACTTTTGGTCTGGTTCCTCCGGTCCAAATGCGCGTCATGAAAATTGCACACGAGGCGCCCGGGCTTGCATCATCGATTAATGTGGGTGCATTTAATTTAGGCAATGCGCTGGGTGCCGCGGCAGGTGGCTGGGTCTTGAGTCAGCAGCTCAGTTATGCAGCCGTCTCCTACACCGGCGCTGGTTTAGCTGGATTAGGGTTACTGCTGGTACTGCTGCAAATGCGAGTGGCACAGACCGCGCATTCTCATGCCAAACCGTGCACCGATTAAATTTAAGCGTCCTCAGGGACGCTTTTTTATTGCTTTACTTTTATTGCTTTATTTTAACACATCGGGTAAATAGACATTCGATACTGTGGACTGTGCCAGCTCTGTTTTCATTTTCATCAGCATTTGATAGGGCTGCTGCTCGACAAACATATTCACGAAACTCAGCGGAATACTTCCTGCAGGGTCGGCATAACCCGATGTGGTGACCTTTACTTTCTGCGCACCTAACTTTTGAAACGTCCAGTCTCCGACATAGTGATGTATGCGAATTCGGCCCGGCTGTTCGGGATATCCACCAGACAAGGCCATATTTCGAATCACGATACGGCCTGTCGCATCCTTACTCAAACTACTTTTCACCACCACATCACGATCTTTTAGCGGAAAAGGAAAATCGAGCACCATATACAGTACAAACTCGCCCTTCTTGTCGTCTCTCGACAAAATCTTGGTATCCCCCATATAAGGCACCCACTCTGGCGCACGAGCGACATCAAGCACCAAACTGACCGCCCGCTCAAGCGGCACATCATAGGTGGTTTCTGCCTTATATTGGATCACCGGATTGGCCTCTGAACGATAGGTCCAGACCTTGATATTGTTGCGAACAAGGCTCAGTTTTTCGTTGGCAGGCGCACTTTGGGCAGATGTGGTCAATGTAAGCAGCAAGGCCAAAAGCCATGATTTTTTTTTCATATTGTTCTCATTATTTATGCCATACCGAGCAAATTCGAGCAGTATCATTGGGTTGCACCAAAGCCAATTGCTTGACGCGGCTCAACGACAGACTTTATAGGTGGCAGCGCCTTATGGGTATTCGGTCATTTTTTATTTTAAGGCCAAATCGCCTCAATGTGAGACGATTTGATTTATTAAGAAGAATAAGAATGAAGCTTTATACGTCGATCTCGTTAAAACCCAATACATCTTTCATGTCGTATTTGCGGGCATCTCGTCCGACCACCCATGCCGCAGCACGCACAGCACCCGATGCAAAATTCATGCGGTTGGTGGCTTTGTGAGTGATCTCAACACGTTCACCTTCACCAATAAACATCGCGGTATGTTCACCGACGATATCGCCGCCACGGATGGTTTGAAAGCCAATACTTTGACGCTCACGCGCACCAGTATGCCCTTCACGACAATACACTGCATCGGTTTTCAAGTCACGGCCTAGGGTTTCTGCAATCGCCTCACCCATCATCAGTGCAGTGCCAGACGGCGCATCTACTTTATGACGATGATGTGCTTCAATAATCTCGATATCCACACTGTCGCCAAATACTTTAGACGCAAGCTCAAGCAATTTAATTGAAACGTTTACCCCTACCGAATAGTTTGCAGCATACACCACTGGAGTACGCGTTGCGGTCTCGTTCAAAAGTTGCTTCTGTTGTTCTGAAAAACCTGTCGTGCCAATCACCATGGCCACACCAGCCTCAGCACACAGTTGTAGATGCTGCTCGGTCGCAACAGGTGCAGTAAAATCAATCACCACATCGCAGTCTTTTAATACTTCAGACAGGCTACCCGCCACCTTGACCCCAATCGATCCGATTCCTGCCAGCTCACCTGCATCTGTACCGACCAAGCTGCTTTCTGGGCGCTCAACCGCCGCCGCCAACTGATAGCCGGCCTGTTGCACAGCCTGAATAAGAATGCGACCCATACGGCCACCCGCACCCAAAACACCAATGCGTGGAGATGCTGACATAATTTTAATCCTGAAAATAGATAATCAAACGTTGCAGCCTACTATATCAAAACTCAGGCAGTGCGCTAAAAAAATCGCCATAAAAAAACCTGCCGAAGCAGGTTTTTTTCAGTATCACTTAATCGAACAAACGGTCGAGAAAGGATTTTTTCTTAGGTGAAGAACCGTGATCGTCTCCATCCAAGCTGGCTTGCAATTCTTTTAACAGTTCACGCTGACGGCTGGTCAAGTTTACTGGTGTTTCAACCACAATACGGCAAAGCAAATCACCGACCATGCTGCTACGCACTGGACGTACGCCTTTACCGCGCAAGCGGAACAGTTTGCCAGTTTGCGTGCCTTCTGGAATCTTTAAACTCACGCGGCCTTCAAGCGTTGGAATTTCAATCTCTTTACCCAATGCAGCATCTGCAATGCTGACCGGCACATCCATATATAGGTCTGCACCATCACGCTGGAAGATTTCATGCTCGCGCACCACTACTTCGACGTAAAGATCGCCAGACTGGCCATCACGTACCGCTTCGCCTTTACCGCTTAAACGTACACGGTCGCCGTTGTCTACGCCAGCAGGAATGGTCACTTCCAAAGTTTGCTGACGGTCGGCAACGCCTGAACCATGACATGCATTACATGGATTTTTAATAATTTTACCTTGGCCACGACAGGTGCCACAGGTTTGCTGAACCGAGAAAAAGCCTTGCTGCATACGTACCTGACCCGAGCCATGACAGGTTCGGCAGGTTTCAACGTCATTCGGATTTTTCGAGCCTTTACCGTCACACACCTCACACGGTGCCGGTGCAGTAAAGGTAATGGTTTTCTTCACGCCACGAACCGCTTCTTCAAGCGTAAGTTCCATTACGTAGCGCAGGTCTGAGCCACGGCGTTGACGCTGTTGCTGACGACCACCGCCGCCACCGAAGGCACCACCAAAAATATCGCCAAACTGACTAAAAATGTCTTCTGCGCTAAATCCGCCGAAGCCACCACCGCCGCCGCCAAAACCGCCTTCAAATGCATTATGACCCATACGGTCGTACATGCTGCGCTTTTCAGCATCGGACAGTACTTCGTATGCTTCAGCAGCTTCTTTAAACTTTTCTTCTGCTTCGTGGTTATCGGGGTTACGGTCCGGGTGATACTTCATCGCCAACTTACGGTAGGCTTTTTTGATCTCATCATCACCTGCGGTTTTCGAAACGCCTAAAACCTCATAATAATCTCGTTTAGCCATGACTGGCGATGCTCCTCACGGAATTTATTTAATACCTGATTGCGATTAAATTGGGGGCGTGCGTCATGATTACAAGGGAGATTGCGAAAAAAAATAACGGTTTTAAAAAACCGCTTTCTTTTTTAAATACTTAGACATGCCTTTAATCAATGCATTGAGCAAATACAACCAGGCAATCGCAGCAAAAATCACACCGGCAATGGTCAACGCGGTAACCCAGAGTGCGCTGTTCCATGCAAAGAAAATCAGGGGAATAAACCAAAGCGAGGCAAATAAGGTCATGAGCAGAAATAGCACGGTACTGTGCATGATCCAGACGCCGTGCGCCTGAATCCAGACTTCTGCATTTTCAACCAGAGCAACTTTTCGAGCCAGAAAATAGGCAACCACTGCTAAAACCACACTTGCCAATGCAAGAAACATACAGACATAAGAAATCGTAATATAACGACGATGCTGTTTTAATTGATCTTGCCCCATTCGTATCCAACCTCGAATCCATTGCATTTTTAGGTTTCATTGCAATGAATGTATGCTCTGTTTTTTTGTGTTAACAATAAGGTGCTACTATATTTGACTTTTCACTATTTCGCACCTTTTATTCGCAAAAAATTATGACAAAGTTGGCGTTTTTTTAACCTTAAACCATGCTGCATACAGTGCTGGCAAGAAAAATAAAGTCAAAAAGGTCGCCACGATCAATCCCCCCATAATGGCAACCGCCATAGGACCAAAGAAAATACTGCGCGATAACGGAATCATGGCCAAGACCGCAGCCAGCGCCGTCAGTAAAATCGGTCGGAATCGGCGTACGGTCGCATCGATAATGGCCGTCCATGGATCATGCCCGGCTGCAATATCCTGCTCGATCTGATCAATCAAGATCAGTGAATTACGCATGATCATGCCTGAAAGCGCAATGGTGCCCAGCATCGCCACAAAACCAAAAGGTTTATTGAACAGCAATAAAAACAAGCTCACACCAATCAAGCCCAGCGGTGCAGTCAAAAACACCATCAGGGTTCGCGAGATACTTCGAAGCTGTAGCATCAGCAACGTCAGCACTACGCCTAAAAATAGCGGCATGCCAGCATTGACCGATGCCTGGCCTTTAGAAGACTCCTCGACCGCACCGCCGACATCGATTAAATAACCGCTCGGCAACTGACTGCGCAACTGATCAATCGAGCTTTGCAACTCAGACACCACCGTAGCAGGCTGTAAATCGGTGCGAACATCGGCACGAACCGTAATGGTGGGCAATCGATCTCGGTGCCAGATAATCCCATCTTCAAATGTGGCATTGATTTTGGCAATTTGCCCAAGCGGTACACTCTGACCGCTACTGGTCGGCACCGCCAGACTGCCCAGTGAGGCCACATCAGCACGTTCGTTCTGATCACCGCGTAAACGGATTTCGATCAGTTCGGTTTTTTCGCGATATTGATCAATCACGCTGCCTGTCAGCGAGCTATTTAAGAAGTTGGCCAAATCAGTATTGCTAATTCCCAATTGACGCGCGCGTTCCTGATCAATTTCAAGTTGAATGCGTTTACTCGGTTCACCCCAATCCAGATGTACGTTACTGGCATTCGGATTTTGACTTACCGTCTGTGCTACTTTTTGTGCCCAGTCACGTACCAGATCCTGATCTTCTCCCGAAACACGATACTGGATGGGATAGCCCACGGGTGGGCCATTTTCAAGTAACGACACTCGCGTTCTGGCGTATGGCAGTAACAATTTAATCTCTCGCTCAAGTGAATGGCGAATCTGATTGCGGTTTTCAAGTGACGAAGCCAGCACCACAAACTGGGCAAAACTGGCCTGTGGAAGCTGTTGATCGAGTGGTAGATAAAAGCGTGGTGACCCTGTACCGACATAGGCCACATAATTATCGATGCCGGATTGTTTCGCCAAAAACTGCTCGACTTTTTTTGCCGCCTGCTCGGTGGCGGTTAAAGACGCGCCTTCTTCTAGTTTGATATCGACCAAAATTTCGGCGCGATTAGAGGGCGGAAAAAACTGCTGTGGCACTAATTTAAATAGCAAAACAGCCCCGACAAACAGTCCAACCGTCACCACGATCACGGTTTTCCGGTAGCTCACGCAGGTATCGACGGCATGACGAAAAGCCTGATAAAAACGCGTTTGATAGGGATCATGCCCATGATCATAAGGCACAGGCTGAGGTTCGGGCTGTTTGCGCAGTTTCGCCCAAAGACGCTGATACCACGGCGCGCGCTGTGGCGTATGGCTAAAATCGGGCAGCAGCTTTTCACCTAAGTACGGCACAAAGACCACCGCTGCAATCCATGACACCACCAGGGCAATGGTCACCACCTGAAAAATGGATCGGGTATATTCGCCAGTACTTGAACTGGCTGTAGCAATGGGTAAAAAGCCCGCGGCAGTAATCAGGGTACCTGTAAGCATTGGAAATGCGGTGGTTTTCCATGCGAAGCCCGCGGCCTTGAGCCGGCTGTAGCCCTGTTCCATTTTAATCGCCATCATCTCCACCGCAATGATGGCATCATCGACCAGTAGGCCCAGCGCCAAGATGAGCGCGCCTAGTGAAATTTTGTGCAGGCCCACATCAAACAGATGCATGCCTGCAAAGGTCATGGCCAAGACCAGTGGAATGGAAAACGCCACCACCAGTCCGGTTCGGAATCCTAAAGAGAAGAAACTGACCAACAGCACAATAATAACCGCTTCTGCCAGTACCTGAATAAACTCTCGAATACTGTGCTGAACCGCCACTGGCTGATCTGAGACCTTGCTTAAGGTCATGCCCAAAGGTAAAGTTTTTTGCAAATGAGAAAAAGTCTGTTGCAGTTTCTTCCCCAAAGCAATGATGTCGCCGCCTTTACGCATCGATACCGCAATACCAATGCCATTGTCTCCCATAAAGCGCATCCGCGGCTGTGCCGGTTCACTAAAGCCACGATACACCTCGGCGACATCACTGAGTCGAATGGTTTTATCACCGACTAAAATCGGCAATTGCTTTAGATCTTCAACCGAACTCAGCTTCCCGGTCAGACGCACCTGCATCCGGTCGGAGGGGGTTTCAAAAAACCCGGCACTGACCATATTGTTTTGCTGCTGTAAGGCCTGCTGAATGGCACTGACGGGTACACCGAGCTGCGCCATTTTGGTATTGGACAGTTCAATCCAGATTTTTTGGTCTTGCAGGCCAATCAGTTCTACTTTGGCAACATCGGGTACGCGCTGTAGTTCAAGCTGCAAACGGTCGGCATAGGCTTTAAGAAGCGCATAATCAAAATCTTTCCCGGTCAAAACATAAATATTGCCAAAGGTATCGCCAAATTCATCGTTAAAAAAAGGCCCCTGCACACCAACGGGAAGCTCATGCTGAATATCGCTCACTTTTTTGCGTACGTTATACCAAATATCCGGGATATCGGCAGAGGTGTACGTGTCTTTGGCAAAGAAAGTGACCATCGACTCACCCGGACGCGAATATGATGAAATCCGGTCATATTGACCTGTGGTCATGAGTTCTTTTTCAATCCGGTCGGTGACTTGCTCTGCCACCTCTTTGGCCGTAGCCCCCGGCCAGTAGGTCTGCACCACCATCACTTTAAAAGTAAAAGGTGGATCTTCGCTTTGCGAAAGTTGGGTATACGAATACACCCCCACCACCATCAAAAGCAGCATAAAATACAGCACCAAGGCTTTATTTTTCAGTGACCATTCAGACAGGTTAAAATTCATGTTGCAGCCCTCGCTTGAAGGTTGACAGCACGGTTATTTCGGTCGATCGGACGAATTTTTTGCTGCTCACGCAATAAATGCACACCGCCCACCACCACCCAATCGGATGGCTGAAGCCCTGACAGTATGCTGACCTGTTCACGGCCGTAATCCCCTAAGCGAACCGGAACTTTCTTGAGCGTATGATTGGCTTGTACAACCCATACATAGGGCTGCTGGTGCGTCGCCGAGACACTACTGAGCGGAACACTCAATGAGGTCTGAGTCGGCTCACTCAAAAACACCCGCGCACTTTGCCCCAGTTGAATACTCGGTTGTGCCTGTGAAAATGCCACCTTGACACGAAAAGTTCGTGTTGCGTCAGCTGCGGGCGAAATTTCCCGAACATATGCCGGATAAACATTTTCCGAGCTTGACCACAAGCGCACACTGGCAGACTGACCAATTTTTAGCGTACTGATCAGTTGCTCGGGTACGCCAATCACCACTTCACGATCACCATCGATCGCAAGCTGATAAACTGTCTGCCCTGCGCTTACCACCTGCCCAACTTCGATTTCTCGCGCAGTAATAACGCCTGCCTGAGTCGCCCGTAGCTGGTTATAACGGGTTTGATTGGCTGCAACATCCAGATTCGAACGGGCCTGCTTTAAACTTGCTTGTGCCGCGGTATATTGATTTTTAATTGCATCAAACTGGGAACGACTCACCGCATTAATCGGCAGTAACTGTTGATAGCGCTTTAGTTCGTCGCTGGCAACCTGTGCTGCCGCACTGGCATTATCAAATTGTGCCTGTGCTGCATTGAGCTGTAACTGCGCATCCTTGACATCGAGTTTGGCCAGTATCTGGCCAGCACGAACGCGATCCCCCACATCCACATCACGTTCGGTAATCTGACCCGCAACCCGAAACGACAACGCCGTTTGCTGGCGGGCTTCAACTTGCCCCGCATAACTGTGTTGTGCTTGTGCGCTGCTGCTCGGTTTAGTCACCATCACCAAGGGAATGTCTTGATTGACTGTTTTTTCTTTCTGACACCCCAACAACGTGACACTGCATAAAATGATCAAGCCCGAAAGGCCAATGTGTGCTCTGTTCATGATCCCAGTACTCTTTTCAAATTTATTTTTAAGGCACAATATGCGATTATCTTAAATTGTTTATTTTTTAATTAATATACCCATAAGTACATTAATTAAAAAATAAACGTTATTGCTTTGTTTTTCAAAAATTTTATTGAGGTTTAATGTGCAAAATTCTGGAAGACCAAAAGATCTTGAGAAACGACAACGTATTCTGGAAGCAGCAAAAAATATCTTTTTAAAACAGGGTTATCATCATGCCGGTATGAATCAGATTGCACAGATGGCAGGTGTGACTAAATTGACGGTCTATAATCATTTTCAAGATAAAGCCAATCTGTTTGTCTGCGCCATTGAAGAAAGCTGTGAAACCTACATTTCTGCCGACACATTTCAGTTACAGCCCCAATCCGATTTCAAGCAACAACTGGCGAGTATTAGCCGGTGTGCGCTCCACACCATTTATTTACCCGAAGCACTCAAGCTTGATCATGTGCTGTATGAACTTGCAGCAGAAAAAAGCCCATTGGTAAAACAGTTTTTTGCAGCATCACATCAAAGACTCTGCAACATGCTGACTCACTTTTTTGAGCAAGCCAGCAAACTCGGGTTGATTCAAGCCGATGATCCACTGCGCCAGACCGAATTGATCTTGTCGTTATTACTGGGTTTACGTCACCAAAATGTCTTGCTTGGCATAGAAATGCCTCCTACGCCTGATGAGCTTGAGCTCAGCATTCAATATGCTATCGAGATTTTCATGCTCAAATACAGCCCTTAAATGCTGGCGATCTGGTCAATTGATTTTGTTTTTCTACATCACGAAACATTTGTATAGCAACGCACCTTTTTTGCTTAATACACGGTAAAAAATGCATTTTTTTTCATATAACGACTTGGAATGTTTGCTAATCGGCGTATATTCAGGTGGTTGAAAGTGAATATAGTAGAAGAACAGGAGAACTAGAATGATTCAACAAATTGATGCTCCACTGCGTGAGGATGTACGCTTACTGGGAAATTTACTGGGCGAAACACTCAAACAACACGCAGGACAAGATTTGTTTAATCAGATTGAACAAATTCGTGCACTCGCCAAAGGTGCACGTGACGGTCAAGCGAAAGTTGAAAAGCAATTAGAAAAGTTATTTTTAAATTTAAAGGACGAGGAAATCTTACCGCTGACCCGCGCGTTTTCCTATTTTTTGAATTTTGCCAATATTGCAGAACAATACCATGTGGTTCGTAGCCGTCGTCAAAGCGAGTTTGATGCACATGCCCCTTCACCTAATCCACTAATTCGCCTGTTTGAGAAATTTCAGCACAACCACATCACCCCGCAACAACTGTTTGATCAGGTATGTGAGCTGAATATTGAATTGGTACTGACTGCGCATCCGACCGAAGTCAGCCGACGCACCCTGATTCAAAAATATGACGATATCAATGATGCCCTGTCAAAACTCGATCAGCAAAAGCTGACCCCGCAAGAGCGTGAGCAAGTGCTCACCAACCTGAAGCATTTGATCTGTTCGGCATGGCAGACCGATGAAATTCGTCAAAACAAGCCAACCCCACTCGATGAAGCCAAATGGGGTTTTACCACCATTGAACAAACCTTGTGGAACGCGGTACCTAAATTTGTTCGAGAACTAAATACACTGGTGCATCAGCACTGCAACGCGACTTTACCACTTGATATTTCTCCAATTCGTTTTGCCTCATGGATGGGTGGCGACCGTGACGGCAATCCGAATGTCACACACACGGTCACGCAAGAAGTGTTGTGGCTGTCGCGTTGGCAAGCGGCCGATCTGTATCTGCGTGATATCGAAAGTTTACGCTGGGAACTCTCGATTCAGGCCTGTTCTGAAGAATTAAGCCTTGCGCTGGGTCGTAGTCATCCCGAGCCATACCGTGAATACTTACGTACCACGCGTGAACGCCTGAAAGCTACACGTCACTGGTTGTCGCTACGCTTGCAAGGTCTAGATGGCGATGACAGTCAGATTATCCGCCACAAACAGGAATTACTTGAACCGTTGCTGTTGTGTCATCGTTCACTGATCGCCTGTAACTTACCGGAACTGGCCAATGGCAAGCTGCTCGATTTTATTTACCGCGTAAACTGCTTTGGTATCGAACTGCTTAAACTGGATATTCGTCAGGAATCGGGGCGTCATCGTCAGGCGATTTCCGCCATTACCGAATATTTAGGCTTGGGTAATTTCGAATCTTGGACTGAGCAAGCCCGTCAAAACTTTCTGATTCAGGAATTGCAAAGCAAACGCCCACTTCTGCCTAAATATCTTAAAGAACCAGAAGGCAGCCTGATTGAACATCCAGATGTCAAAGAAGTGTTTGCCACCATGCGTACACTGGCCGAGCAGCCGCCAGAAAGTTTGGGTGCATATATTATTTCCATGGCCGAATATCCAAGCGATGTCCTAGCCGTTTTGCTTCTGCAAAAAGAAGCCGGTATTTTGCATCCGCTTCGTGTGGTACCACTGTTTGAAACCTTAAAAGATCTAGACGGCGCAGCCAAGACCATGGAAACGCTGTTTAATATGGACTGGTACAAGCAGCACATTCAGGGCAAACATGAAGTCATGATCGGTTACTCCGACTCTGCCAAGGACGCAGGCTTTATGTCGGCCAACTGGGCACAGTATCGTGCGCAGGAAGAACTGACGGCTGTGGCCAAGGCGCACAATGTACAGCTCACCTTATTTCATGGTCGTGGCGGCTCGATTAGCCGTGGCGGGGCGCCAACACAGCAGGCCCTGTTTTCACAACCACCCGGCTCTATTTCTGGAGCCATTCGTGTGACTGAACAGGGTGAGATGATCCGCTTCAAATTTGGTCTAGAAGGCGTTGCGTTACAAAACCTTGAAGTGTATACCGCAGCAACCCTTGAAGCGACCTTACTGCCACCACCCGTACCGAAGGCAGAGTGGCGTGAGCTGATGCATCAGATGACGGACATTTCAGTTCGCGTATATCGCGAAACCGTGCGTGAAAATCCTCATTTTGTACAGTACTTGAGAACCGTGACGCCTGAGCTTGAACTGCAAATGTTGCCATTGGGTTCACGACCGGCCAAACGTAAAGTAAGCGGCGGAATCGAATCGTTACGTGCCATTCCTTGGGTATTTGCATGGACGCAAATTCGACTCATGTTGCCAGCTTGGCTCGGCACCGGTGCAGCCATTAATCAAGTGATTGATGAAAACAAAAAGCCGCTGCTCGACGAAATGCTGGTAGAATGGCCGTACTTCCAAACCCTGATCGATATGCTGGAGATGGTTCTCTCCAAAGCCGATGCCAATGTCGCGTTGTATTACGAATCGCATCTTACTCATGATGATGAGCTTAAGGTACTGGGCGAAATGCTGCGCGCACGTTTGAACGATGCCGTTCAGACCTTATTGACCATGAAAGGTGAATCGAAGCTGCTCAGTAAAAATGATGTACTGGATCAAGCCATGCAGGTACGTAAACCCTACCTGTTGCCATTGCATTTACTTCAGGCAGAACTGATGAAACGGCGTCGTGAATACACGGCAAAAACCAACGCCGATCATACACCTGTCGATCACGCACTGATGGTGAGTATCGCCGGAATTGCAGCGGGTCTGCGTAATACAGGCTAATCGCTGAAATCTATTCATTATCGGCGGTGAGTACAGGCTTGCCGCCGATTCATTCATATGAAAAAAACGTTTTTTTAACAATGGTTCAACTTTTTATAATGTATAGTTTAAGTAAATCAATACCTTGATTTCATACTAAATTATCTTTACCGTTTGGTAAATAATAAAAATAAATCTATGATTTTGAACACATAAGGTCATCAACGAGTAATTATAACTCATCGCCAGACAGGGTATGATGTGCTCCAATTGGATTATTTGAGCCTATTTTATGTCCAGCTGGTTTCCAAAATGGAAGGCGTACAGCGGTCAGATCGATCATCGACCAGTCGCAACCAACGAATATCTCCCTCCTGTTCAAAGCGCGGTACTGGGCATCCAGCATGCATTCGCCATGTTTGGTGCGACGGTGCTAGCTCCCCTTTTGATGGGATTCGATCCAAATCTGGCCATTTTAATGTCTGGTATTTGTACCATTTTATTTTTTCTGATGACCGGCGGCCGGGTGCCGAGCTATCTCGGTTCAAGCTTTGCCTTTATTGGAGTCGTGGCGGCGGCTACGGGTCATGTGACAGGTTCAGGTGCCAATGCCAATTTATCGGTTGCACTGGGTGGTATTGTCGCCTGTGGTGTGGTCTATGCTGCAATTGGCTTTTTGGTCATGCTGACTGGTACGCGCTGGATTGAAAAACTCATGCCACCTGTGGTGACTGGTGCCGTGGTGATGATTATCGGCCTGAATTTAGCACCTGTTACCGTTAAAGCAGTTGCCGGGCATCCCTTTGATATGTGGATGGCACTGATTACCGTACTGTGTATGGGAACCATTGCTGTGTTTACTCGGGGGCTATTACAGCGTTTACTGCTCTTGATTGGACTACTGATGTCTTACCTGATCTATGCCATCGTGACCAACGGACTGGGCTTGGGTAAGGCCATTGATTTTGGTCAAATCGCTACGGCGGCATGGTTTGGTCTACCGAGTTTTAGTGCTCCCACCTTTCAAACCAATGCCATGCTGATTATTGCGCCAGTGGCACTGATTTTGGTGGCCGAAAATCTGGGACATATTAAAGCTGTCGGTGCCATGACTGGTGAAAACCTGACGCCACATTTAGGCAAGGCTTTTGTGGCAGACGGAATTGCGACCAGTCTTTCTGGCAGTGTGGGCGCACCCGGCATGACCACCTATGGCGAAAATATCGGTGTCATGGCGGTTACACGCGTGTACTCGACCATCGTCTTTGTGATTGCGGGTGTATTTGCCATGTTTTTAGGGCTGTCACCCAAATTTGGTGCCGTGATCAGTACAATTCCGACCGCCGTTCTGACCGGTGCATCGATTGTGGTATTTGGCTTAATTACCATTGCCGGTGCCAAAATCTGGATTGAAAACAAGGTCAATTTTGGCAACAACAAAAATTTGATTGTGGCCGCGGTGACCATTATTTTAGGTGCCGGTAATTTTGAACTGACCTTTGGCAGTTTTAATCTGGGCGGTATTGGTACGGCGACATTTGCCGCCATCTTGCTGAATTTATTTTTTAGCCTGAAAGACAAAAGTTAAAGCATCTAGATACGATCAGCAGCCTTAGGGCTGCTTTTTTTATGCCTTTACGCTGCGAGCATGCATCATTTTCAGTATGATAAGCTGGCTCACTCAAGGATTGAACGTTGCCATGCGCTACGATTTTGTTGACCTTCGCTTGTTTTTACATGTCGTCGATACAGGCAGCCTGACTCACGGTGCTGAGCGGGCAGCGCTCTCCTTGCAAGCTGCCAGCGAACGTATTCGTAAATTAGAACACTATTTCGGTAGTGCCCTATTTACGCGGCATCGAACTGGTGTCGAACTGACTCCTGCGGGGCAACGCGTTTTAGATCATGCCCGTGTGCTGTTGCAGCAAGCTCAATTGTTAGAACAAGACATGAACCGCTTTCGCGCTGAACCCCAGCAGCGACTTCACTTATGGTGTAACTCATCGGCACAAAGTGAATATCTGCCGACATTACTGCCAATGTTTTTGCTCAAGCACCCTACGATCAGTATTGAATTGCACGAGGCAGAAAGCTCTGAGATTATTCAGGCACTCGAACAGGGACGCGCACAATTGGGGCTGGTCTCAAGCTTCTCCCAGACTGAATATTTACAAACTCAAGATTTTGTCCATGATCCTTTGGTGTTGATATGCCCAGCTACGCATCAGTTTACTCGCCAGCATCCGCTCAATTTACCGGCGGTGTTTAGCGAGAGTATGATCGGATTAAGTACGCATCACTCCTTACAGCGTTCAATCGATATTCAGGCACGTGCGCTTGGTATTCACATCGATTACCGTTTACGCCTACCAAATTTTACTGCCATTGCCGAAGTGGTGGCCGCAGGTGCGGGTGTGGCGATTATGCCAGCGCGTGCAGCAAGCCGTTTAAAAGAGAGCCACGCCTTGGCCCTGTTGCCACTGAGCGGTGCATGGGCCAATCGGAAATTACTCATTGTGGCACGCGACTTTACGCAGCTCTCAACGATGTATCGTGACTTTACCGATTTTTTATTGACGCATCGGCCCGCAGCTCCCAAGCTGCAATTATGTTAAAGGCGAACCCAGCATATACAGCCCCAGCAGCATCAGCCCCACAAAAAACAGGCGACGGAATTTTTCTTCGGCAATTTTGTAGCGGATTTTTTGTCCCCACCACATACCCAGCAATGCAGGCAATACCGCAAGCCATGCCAGTCGATAATCCACGACACTGGAGGCACCTGTGTAAAGGTATAAATAAATCGCCAGACAAATGGTAGAAAAGGTAAATACCAATCCAAGCGACTGCACCAGTTCATCACGCTTTAACCGAAGCGATTGCAAGTATGGTACAGCCGGAATAATAATCACCCCGGTAGAGACAATCAGCGCACCGCCGATATATCCCACAATCGGTGACAACCAACCCGCATGGCGCGAAAGATCGGGAAGTTGTTTGACAAAGAGTCCAAATCCACCATAGGCAATTAACATACCACCCAACAGCATTTCACTGGTTTTTCCAGAGGATGCACTTAAAGTAG
The DNA here is from genome assembly GCF_018139125.1 of Acinetobacter soli. NCBI lineage: Bacteria > Pseudomonadati > Pseudomonadota > Gammaproteobacteria > Moraxellales > Moraxellaceae > Acinetobacter > Acinetobacter soli. The sequence continues at coordinate 2,653,111 of NZ_CP073241.1, read as the reverse complement.
GTAAAAAGCTCCAGCACGTCCCGAGTACAATACCCAACAATAACGACCAAAAACGCTGAATCAGTGCCCAGACTTTACCTTCGGCAAAGAGTTGCCATATGTTGGTGATCATGGAGGGAACGATTAAGAGTGCCGCGGCCTGAAACGGCGAAATCACCATGCTCATTAGGCCCATGGCGACGGTCGGCAAGCCAAGCCCCAACGTGCCCTTGACCAGCCCCGCAAAGATAAAAACCGCAATCACCAGTAACAGCATGTCCATCGTTTCATTTCCTCCCTAATATATGAATCATGCTAATTCAATACAGGTGGCATCACGATGCTTGATTTTAGAAGTGAGCCTCAAGCAAAGATTGAGGCTCTAAAACAGAGGTGAGCAGCAGATGGAGTTAGTGCAATTTAAGCTGTGGTGAAGAACCTTTTGAGAGCAAGTCTTTGATGATCATTAAACTGGTCTTGAATACCCCATGCAAAGCCACCTGATGAAAACGATACAGCGAGATATACATCATGCGGGCAAACAGACCATCGACATTAATATTACCCAAGATATTGCCCACGGTACTCTGATCGCTCAACGACACCAAGGAGCCTTTGTCTTTAAACTCAAAGCTACCCAGTGATTTACCTTCTAAACGCAGCGCCATGGCTTTGGCTAAAAAGATAGCTTGCTGATTGGCCACCTGTGCACGCGGCGGAACTGGGCGCTCTGCACCTGCGGGAATGTAACAGGCACAATCTCCCATGGCAAAAATGTCTTCATCGAGTGAGCTTTGCAAGCTGGCATTGACCACCAGTTGATTAATTCGGTTGGTTTCCAAACCACCAATTCCTTGCAAAAAATCGGGCGCTTTGATGCCGGCAGACCAGACTTTTAAGGTGGCAGGAATCTCGATTTCATCTTCGCAGTAGACCGTATGTGCATCAATCTCGACCACTCGACAATTTTTGATCACCTGCACACCAATCTCACGCAGTGTGGCTTCGGCATCGTGTGATACCCGTTTGGGTAAGGCAGGCAAAACGCGAGGTGCCGCTTCGATTAGGCTGATTTTGACATCTTTAGGGTCGATACTGTTTAGGCCATATTTGGAAAACTGATTGGCTGCATGGTGTAATTCTGCTGCCAGCTCTACGCCAGTTGCACCCGCCCCAATAATTGCAATATTGAGTTGCTTGTGATGATGTTGTACCAGATTTTTAGCCTGCGCCTCTAAATACAAACTTAAAAATTCGCGCTGAAAACGATCGGCCTGAGGTCGGGAATCGAGAAAAATACAGTGCTCTTTGGCACCTACAGTGCCAAAATCATTGGAGGTCGAACCAATGGCAACCACAAGGGTGTCGTAGGCAATACTGCGTTCTGGCGCAACTTCTTTACCGTCTTCATCTTGAAGCGCTGCCAATAAAATCGTTTTGTCTTTACGGTCAATATCAATCATGCGCCCCAGAAAAAACTCAAAGTGATGCTGGCTGGCATGGGCAAAATAATTTAACTCGTCTTCGTAAGAATTGAGTGTGCCGGCCGCAACTTCATGCAGCAAGGGTTTCCAGATATGCGTGAGGGCAGCATCAACCAAAATAATCTCGGCTTTATTCCTTTTTCCCAGCTGGTTACCCAAACGCGTGGCCAGCTCCAATCCTCCTGCACCGCCGCCAACAATGACGATTCGATGTTGTTTTTCGGCATACTTGTTTTGAGTCGACATAACATCCTCCAATTTTCTTATGCATGACGACCCATCAGCAGCCATGCATAAGAAAATTGCAAGCTATTATAAACATGAATAATTTGAATAAAAAATAAACTTTTACAGCGGCTGTGTAGTTTTAGGTAATCAATCTGTTTGTGCTGGTCTCATTCAATGCGACATGCTTAAAAAGCGCATCACAATTCATTTTTTGATGCGCCAGATGATTGGGCGAATGATACAACCGCGTCGTGTCTATACTGCTGCTCCAGTACATGACTAAAAATACTTTCAATCAGCCAGACACGATACAAGCTGTTAAACACATATTGCTGTCCATCAATACGTAAGGCCAGTACCGGAAAATCGGGTTGATGATGTGCAATACAGGCCTGATCATTGTAGTTTAAGCGCTGCAATACTTCATCTTCTGGCAATAAGCTGTCAATACGCAACTGCTGACGCAAGGCTTCAAAGTGTGCCTTAAAAGACAGGTCGCGTCCTTTGGTCCAGACTGCTTCTAAAATACAATGAATGGTCTCGATCTGCTGCTCTTCGGGCACACTATAATACAGCTGGGCCATATTGTGCGTTGCAGCCTCTGTCGGACGGCAAAACGGCGTGAATGCCACTTCAGTCCGTTTAGATAAACGAGTGGCCAGACTCCAGTCAAACCAGTCACGCCCCTGATACGGCAGTGGATACACATTGAGCTTGATGTCGTAGTAATTGGCCAATTCTTCACGAATATAAGCCAGTAATAACCAGCTGATCGGATCTTCAAGCGCAATAAACAGATCTAGCTCGGGTTTGAGTGCCTGAATCTGAGCCAATTCTTCAGCATCATTGATCAGATGCTCACGCCATTCAATATGATTGATCAGAAAAAGCGGTGCACCGGTCAAAAGTTTTTGCTGACGCAAACGACGGGCCAGTCGGAGTAAATCATCTACTGCGTGGTAGTTACGGCCACCAAATTCAAAGAAACTTGCTGCCACTGGTACATCTTTAAAAATTCGTTCTGGAAAGTTTTGCGGGCTATGCTGCTGACTGGCCATGGTATATAAGGTTCGTAGCTTGCCATATTGCTGCTGCCACAGCATATGAAATACATCTTCAAGCAAGTACAAAAAATCTTTACCAGTCAGCGGGGTATTGCGCAAAATTACTTCGGCTTGTTGCAAAGATTCAGGTGTGGGAAGTTCTGGTGTTTCATCAAAGCTAAAACGATGCTGCCGAGCCAAAATTTTGGCGTCGTTCAAACAATAATTTTGCCAGTCGGCATGCGACATACTATTTGGCGGCGCGGCGGCTTCGCGCGAAATAATGACTTTGAGCGGCTTAAGTTCGTCGCTTAAAATATCATCAAGATGATTCAGCTGTTGTACGGCAAGATAACTGTAGACATCGTCTAGACGCAGATAAATCTGCAATCCTTGATCGGTTGGTAAAACCGCCTGACGCGAAGGTTTTTGATAAAACCAACTCGACCGAATCGGATCAAACCAACGTCTTAACAGTGACATGTATAGCGCCTCGAACAATAAACCCCTGTAATCATACAAGGGTTCATAACAATTTAGGGACAATATGATCAATTATAGATCAAGATTTAGATCGGTAACTGCACCTTTGTCCGCACCCACTGCAAGTTTTGCAAATTTCGCCAAAGCCCCGCTGGTATATTTCGGTCGTGGCTTTTGCCATTGTGCACGACGTGAGTCCATCTCATCGTTAGAGATATGTAAGGTGATCTCACGTGTTTCTGCATTGATGGAAATTTTATCACCATTTTTAACCAAACCAATAGGTCCGCCGTCATAGGCTTCAGGCGTGACATGACCAATGACAAAGCCATGACTTCCACCAGAAAAACGACCATCGGTTAACAGTGCCACCGACTGCCCTAGGCCTTTGCCAATGATGGCAGAGGTAGGTTTGAGCATTTCGCGCATACCCGGGCCGCCTTTAGGGCCTTCGCCACGAATTACCACCACTTCGCCTTCTTGAACCTCGCCTTCTAAAATACCACGCATCGCGCCTTCTTCACCCTCAAACACGCGGGCCGGACCTTCAAAATACAAACCTTCTTTACCAGTAATTTTGGCGACAGCACCGGTTGGTGACAAGTTACCTTTGAGCACCACCAAGTGTGAATCTTTTTTGATAGGCTGATCAAAAGGCAAAATAATGTCCTGACCCGCTGGATAATCTTCTACTTCGGCCAAGTTTTCGGCCAGTGTTTTACCCGTTACGGTTAAGCAGCTGCCATCTAACATACCCTGTTGTAGCATGCGTTTCATCAACGGCTGGATGCCACCAATTTTGATCAGCTCAGACATCAGGTATTTGCCTGACGGACGTAAATCGGCCACCACCGGCGTTTCTTTACCAATACGAACAAAATCGTCTAAATCTAAATGCACACCTGCGCTATGTGCCATCGCAATCAAATGCAATACTGCGTTGGTCGATCCGCCCAGTGCAATCACCACCTTAATCGAGTTTTCAAAGGCAGCTTTGGTCATGATGTCGCGCGGACGAATATTGAGGCGTAGCAGATTCATCACCGCCTCGCCAGCACGATGACAGTCCTGACGTTTATCTTCTGAAATAGCATCTTGTGCTGAAGAACCCGGTAAACTCATACCCAAAGCTTCAATGGCAGAGGCCATCGTGTTGGCAGTGTACATACCGCCACACGAGCCAGGACCAGGCAGCGCCACTTCTTCGATGTGCTTGACCTGAATGGCATTGATTTCACCTTTGGCATACTGTCCCACCGCTTCAAACACCGAAATCATGTCGGTATGCCCCTGACCCGGTTGAATGGTGCCACCATAAATAAACAGGCCGGGACGGTTTAAGCGCGCCAGTCCCATGATACAGCCCGGCATGTTTTTGTCGCAGCCACCAATGGCAATCACCCCGTCATAGCCCTGACAACCAATCACAGCCTCAATCGAGTCGGCAATGATCTCACGCGATACCAAGGAATATTTCATGCCTTCGGTTCCGTTTGAAATACCGTCGGAAATGGTAATGGTATTAAAAATAATACCTTTGCCGTTGGCTTGGTTTATCCCTTGCTCAACTTCACGTGCCAAGCCATCGATATGCATGTTGCACGGCGTGACATTGGCCCAAGTCGATGCGATGCCAATAAAGGGACGGGTAAAGTCGTCATCCTTAAATCCGACTGCACGCATCATCGAGCGTGCAGGTGCATTTTCGATCCCGTCATAAACCGGTGCCGAATGCTGGCGTATTTTGTCATTACTCATGCGTTTTTCTCCGTGGCTGAGGCAAGGTCCTGTCGCTACGCGGGTATCACCTCATTGGTGTTGTGCTGTTTTTTTCGCCCGTCACTGAATACAATAACGAAAAAACGCTATTAAATCTTGTTACACACGGCAAAGTGAAATGAATAATTTTTTGGTAATTCATAATCTATTTTTATGACTTTGATTTTATTTTATAAATTTTTGTATGGCTGATAAGTTTTGAGTACGGATCGTATCGAGAATAATGCGCTTTTTCGCGCTTAGCGGGGTTTTGGCTTATACTGGTGCACATGTTTATTTTGGAATGTCTGTGTGAAGATTATTTTTGCTGGCACCCCTGACTTTGCTGCATCTGCATTAGACGCTTTGCTGCAAACATCGCACGAAATTGTTGCTGTCTATACCCAGCCTGACCGTAAAGCAGGTCGCGGGCAAAAATTAACGCCCTCACCGGTCAAACAACTGGCCTTAACGCATCATTTGCCGGTGTATCAGCCCTTGCATTTCAAGTCTTCGACTGACGAGGGCAAAAGCGCCCAAGCCGAACTGGCCGCTTTAAATGCCGATGTAATGGTGGTTGCTGCCTATGGTTTGATTTTACCCCAAGTGGTGTTAGATACGCCAAAATACGGTTGTCTCAATATTCACGGCTCATTGTTGCCACGCTGGCGTGGAGCAGCTCCGATTCAGCGTGCCATTGCCGCAGGTGACCCTGAGACAGGCGTGACCATCATGAAAATGGCGGCAGGACTAGATACTGGCGATATGTTGCTAAAAACACACTGCCCTATTCTAGACACCGACACCTCTGCCCACTTATATGAAAAGCTGGCCGAACAAGGCGCAGAGGCCATTTGCACGGTGCTTGAATCTGAGCAGCAATTACAAAAACTACTGGCCGAGCGTGAAGTACAAAACGAAGAGCAAACCGTTTATGCCCACAAGCTGACCAAAACCGAAGCTCGAATTGACTGGACACAAGATGCCATTCAGATCGATCGAAATATCAGGGCATTTAACCCATGGCCTGTCGCGTTTATTCCACTCGATGATCAAAATAATCTTCGGGTGTGGCAATCGGCTGTTTCAACCCTGAGTGCAGCAGACACCCAAGCAGGGCAAATTATTGCCATCGACAAACAGGGCGTGCATGTGTGCTGTGGTACAGGCGTGGTTTGTCTTAAAGCATTACAATGGCCAGGGGGCAAAGCATTAAATCCTGTACAGATTGCACAGACACAAAAACTTAATGTTGGGCAGGTACTTGCATGAAACAGTTTCCGCGTCCAAGTACAGACCTCAATTTACGTGCCCAAGTGGTCAGCACCCTACTCAAAGTGCAGCAAGGTCAGTCACTCTCGGGGATTTTGCATCAGCAGCTCAATGACATTCCGGATCGTGATCGCGCCTTGTTTCACGAACTGGTCTTGGGTACGTTGCGTCAGTGGTTTGCCTTAAAAGCCATTACCCTGCCCCTATTGACCAAACCCCTTAATAACGAAACGGTCGAAAGCTGTTTGTATCTGGGGCTATACCAAGTGCTGTGTACCCGTATTCCGGCACATGCTGCTATTTCTGAAACCGTCACAGCCACCAAGCAACTGGGCTTTCATGCCTTAAGCGGGATTGTGAATGCCATCTTACGACGTGCTACTCGTGAAACAGATGCATTTCAAAGCCAGCTACAACAGGCACATGGCTTACCAAGCTGGTTGTACAAACGATTAAAAAGAGACTGGCCAGCACAACTCGATGATCTCTGCCAACAGCTTAAACACACCGCACCGCTGACCTTACGCATTAACCAGCGCCAGATCGGACGCCATGCTTATCTGCTCAAACTGCAAGCACAGTCGATACAAGCCAGAGCCTGTGCATGGTCGGATGTAGGTATTGTGATCGAGCAGTCAGTTCAAATCACCGAGCTGCCGGGCTATCAACAAGGTTGGTTTTCGGTACAAGATGAACATGCACAGCTATGCGCCAGTTTGTTGCACGATCTAGACCAGAAAATCGTGCTGGATGCTTGCGCGGCACCGGGCGGTAAAACGGCGCATCTGCTTGAGGCATTTAAACCTGAGCAGCTGATTGCGCTGGATCATGATGCCAAACGTTTACTGCGTGTCAGTGAAAATATTTCGCGCTTACAGTTAGATGCCTCAAGACTTGAGATTCTTGCCGCAGATGCCACCACATGGCAGGCGCCTGACACATTAGATTGTATTGTACTGGACGCCCCTTGTTCGGCGATTGGTGTATTACGTCGCCATCCCGACATTCGCTTACTCAGACAATCGACCGATATTGCACAAACCGTAGCGTTGCAGCAGCAGATTTTGAAAAATCTATGGCCTCAACTGAAGGTCGGCGGAACGTTACTCTATATCACCTGCTCCATCCTCAAACCTGAAAATGAGCAACAAATGCAGGCCTTCTTTGCAGAACATGCCAACGCATCGGAGCTTAAAATCGAGGCCGACTGGGGGATTGAGCAAGCTTACGGACGCCAACTGCTACCGACCTCTGGACAAGGTGACGGATTTTATTACTGCCTCATCAAAAAAATCGCATAACGCGATTTATTAGCTGGCGGTGTGATGTGTCTCAGATCCATTTAAACAACACCAGACTCACTGCCAGCACCGCCATGCCTGTAACCAGTCCATATACTGTTTCGTGACCTCGACCATAGCGCTGGGCAGTGGGTAAAAGCTCATCCAGTGCAAGATACACCATCACGCCTGCAATCAGTCCAAAAACGATACCAAACACCAAATCCCCCATGTAGGGCGCTAACAGGAAATAGCCGAGTGCGGCACCAACTGGCTCGGCAAGACCAGAGAGTAGACTGGCCAAGATCGCATAGGACTTTTTGTTGGTGGCCATGTATACCGGTACGGCAATCGCAATCCCTTCAGGAATATTATGAATTGCGATGGCGACTGCCAAAGGTGCACCAAGCATTGGACTGTCTAAGGTTGCAAAAAAAGTGGCCAGCCCCTCTGGAAAATTATGTGCCGTGATGGCCAGCATGGTCAATAATCCGGTCCGCTGCAATTGACGCCGATCAAGCTGCTGTGCCGTATTTTTTTCGACCAAATCATGTGGGTTAGGAACCCATCGATCCAGTAGCAATACTCCAACCACACCCGCCAAAAATGCAGCCGTTCCCCAAGCAAAGCCGATCTTGTCATCAAAAACTTGGCTAAACGCATGGATTGATTTATTCAGGATTTCTGTGAGTGAGATATAAATCATCGCACCAGCAGAAAAGGCCAGACCAAAAGAAAGCAGACGAAAGCTGGGCTGCTTGAAGAACAGCACAATTGCTCCCCCTATGAGGGTGGCGAGCCCTGCAAGTAAGGTCACACTAAATGCAATCAAAACCTCGGAGCTCAATAGTGCCGTCATATGCTATTGATCCTAAAACAAGAAAGCCATCATCTTAATTGATAATGACTTTCATTTACAATTTGTTTTATGGCGCTTTTATTTAGAGTGTGTGCTGATCATTGACATCCTCAAGCACATCATCGAGCTCTTCTGGATGCTTCATCAAATGAAGAATCGACAAAATCAGCCCGCCCCAAACAAAGACCATGGAGATAATCATCATAATGATTGCAAACTTATTCATACTGGTTCTCTCCTAGCGATCTTTCATTTTACTAAGTACCACAGCAATCACAGCACAGAACAACACACTGCCCCAACCAAAGATGCCCAGCAAACTTGCGCTATAAGTATCATAGCCATTTTTGATTAAATTATATACGGTCATGCTGAGCGTGGTTAACAAAATCAGCGACGTAATTACAGTTAAGGTGAAATCCCAGCCTTTACCTAATTGAATGGTCGAGATGCGATTAACGTGATCACGAAGCGCTTTGAGAGCAGTACGCTTAAACCATGCAACACTAATAATCGACAATAATGCACCGCCGATAATGCCAATATTGTTAATGAAATGATCAATAATATCGACCAGCTTGATGGCATTAACGCTTGAAAATAGAAAGATCGACACGACCGCACTGCCACCACCAATAATGGTCACGGCTTTTTTACGTCCCCACTTTAGCTTGTCTTGCATTGCTGCAATGGGAACTTCCAAAATACTGACCATCGAGGAAATACCGGCGACAAACAAAGACGAGAAGAACAGCAAACCAAAAAGATCGGCGCCAGCACCCAAGCTCGAAATAATTTTAGGAAACGCAATAAAGGCTAGTCCAATACCGCCACTGACCACCTCTTTGACTTCACTGCCTGCCGCATGCGCCATAAAGCCCAGTGCCGCAAAAATCCCGATTCCAGCCAAAATTTCAGTTGATGCATTGGCAAAACCTACAATCAGGCCCGATCCAGTGAGGTTGGTTTTGGGTTTTAAATACGATGCATACGTCACCATAATACCAAAGCCCACCGAAAGTGAGAAAAAGGTATGACCATAAGCTGCGAGCCAGACCTTATAGTCCATCATGGCAGCCCAGTTCGGGGTAAAAAATGCATTCAAGCCTTCGACAGCACCCGGCAATCGTAAGGACTGAATCACCAAAATGGTAAACAAAACAAAGAGCAATGGCATAAAGATCTTATTGGAGAGTTCTACGCCCTTTTTCACGCCACCATACAAAATAATCAAGGTCAGTGCCCAGATACCCAGAATTGGCCAGAACAAATGACTCACAAAAGTCAGATCAAGCCCCGATGCTTTGCTGGTTTGCAAATAAGTATTGAAGAAAAAATCTTCTGGATTACTGCCCCACATTTGACCGACGGAGAAGTAAATATAACTACCGGCCCACGTGAGTACACTGGCGTAGTACAGCCCAATTACGATACAGACACAGACCTGCCACCATCCCAGCGTTTCGCCGCCTTTAAATAATTTACGATAAGCTTTGGGTGGTGAACTGTTACTGCGATGCCCCACCGCATAATCGAGAAATAACAGCGGTAAACCTGCGGTAATCAGTGCCAGTAAATATGGAATTAAAAATGCACCACCGCCATTTTCGTAGGCCACATAAGGAAAACGCCAGATGTTGCCCAAGCCTACGGCAGACCCCACCGCAGCAATAATAAAACCTGATCGCGAGGACCAGTTTTCACGAGTATCAGTCATAATATAAATTCCCTGGTTTTTCTTGCTTAAATTTTTATTGATTACTGCAAGAAAAATACCACCTGTAAAATCTTGAACGTATTGATGGCAGCCTCGCTGGGTAAGCTTCACGACATGCCCCAAACAGACAAAAAACTGTTCCTTCTTCCTTAAAGATGGTTCATGTGGTTTTTGTCTTTCTTATGCTTGAACAATACCTGTTTTTATCAAGATTTTCTCTTTTTTGATGCATTGATTCATGAACTGGATAATCATTTCAATCAGATTTGCCTATTTTTAAAGCAAAAATATGTTTTGAGTCGATCTGTTGATCAGGCTGGCTTAACAGATATCACCATTTCAAAGAAAAAACTGTTCCACGTGGAACAGTTTTTGTACAGCGTTGGACACTCAAGCTTAGCCGTTTTTGATGACTAATAGCCGCTCTTCTTGCATATCCCGAACAGCGGAATGAATTCCTTCACGCCCTAAACCGGAATCTTTGACGCCTCCATAAGGCATGTTATCTACCCTGAAAGTGGGAATATCATTAATGATCACCCCACCCACCTGTAAATGCTCCCATGCATACAGCATTTTATTTAGATTTTGAGTGTATACACCTGCTTGTAAGCCAAAACGACTGCGATTTATTTTGGCAATTCCCTGCTCAAAATTTTTGTATTTTTCTAAAATGGCAACAGGCCCGAAAGCTTCATCTTTATAAATCTCGAGGTTTTCATCCACCTGTTCTAACAACGTCGCCTCAAATAAAACACCATTAAGTTCGCCACCTGCCAAAATTTTGGCGCCTTTTTTCTCTGCTTTGTCTATCCATTTTTTTAAGCGAACCGCTTCTTTTTCCTTGATCATTGGCCCAACTACTGTCGACTCCTGTGCCGGATCACCCGCTTTGAGTTTTTTCACTTTGGCCAGCAGTTTCTTTTTCAGCTCGGCATAAAGATCACTATGAACCAAAATACGCTGTACGCTAATACACACCTGCCCTGACTGACCGTATGCTCCCGCAATTAAACGATCAATCAAAGCGTCTGTTAGCGCTGTATCAGGCTCAATCATGACCGCAGCATTGCCACCAAGCTCAAGCGTAACCTTTTTACGGCCAGCTCGGGCTTTCATATCCCATCCCACCTGATCTGAACCAGTAAAACTTAGCATTTTAAAACGGTCATCAGTTACCAAAATATCTGCCGCACTGCGCTCACAAGGCAGTATCGACCACGCTCCTTGAGGCAGATCAGTTTCAGCCAAGATTTCAGCAATCTTGAGGGCACTAATAGGCGTCAAACTGGCTGGTTTGAGTACAAAAGGACAACCTGCCACAATGGCGGGTGCAATCTTGTGTGCGGTCAGGTTCAGTGGGAAGTTAAACGGACTAATCAGCGACAAAGCCCCAATAGGAACATGCTTCACCATGCCTTCATAAGCTGCCGCAACAGGCGTCACAGCCAGTGGCATCACCCGGCCAGCATCCATTTGCGTGGTCGCATCGGCCGCCAGTTGAAAGGTATTGATCAACCGCTCAACCTCAGCAGCGGCTGCAGCGCGTGGTTTGCCTCCCTCTGCTATTAAAATATCAGTCAGCAGCGCTTTTTCTTGCGTAAAACGTCGCACACAATGCAGTAAAATCTGCTGCTTTTGATACGGGTTAAGCGCTGCCATATCAGCTTCGGCTTGTACCGCTGCAACAGTCGCTTTTTCTAGGGTCTTGGCATCAGCGACTGCAACACGCGCATATACCTCACCGGTATATTTATGATGAACATCCAGCCATTGCCCAGTTTTACTGGCTTTTCCAGCCACATAAAGTGGATATTCGATTGGTTTTTTGGAGTTTGTTGTCATTCTGGTTCCTTATTGTCATCTATCGAATTTATAGATTCTTTCTGGCTTATATGCTTATCATTATCGCTTTGAGTATGGAAATACACTGTGTTTCGGTAACAAAAAAAGACCTTTGGCAAAGCCACTCGTCTGGCTTTTACGATCATTATGTTATTCAATCGAGTATTAAATGGCCCAGCATATTCTTTGCTCAGATGATTTCATCGGCAACAATTTCACGTATAATTGAAACTGTAATGTGCATTGGTTGATCAGCTTGATCAAGTCTTCTACTGTTGTCTTTATCAGGCCCAGCAGCTCTCCACCGTCATAAAAGATCATTCCTATGAAAGTTTTCTACTGTCACAATTGCCATCATCAGGTATTTTTTAACAATACCTTTTGTCAAAACTGCAATGCGTTGCTGGGCTATCAAGTGAATCGCAAGACGATTGGAACTTTTGATCGAATTGAAGAACTAAAGTGGAAAAGCCTGAATCCAGACGATGCAGGAGAGTTATATAAACCCTGCTACAACTACCATCATCATCATGCCTGTAACTGGATGGTTTCAGCAGATGACCCAAATATTTACTGTGAATCGTGTCGGCTTACGCATACGATTCCCGACTTATCCATTAACAACAGCACGATGTATTGGCATCGACTTGAACAAGCCAAACGCCGTTTTTTATATCTGACTCAACAACTCAATATCTTTCCACGTCCCAAAAAAAACGATCAGGATCGTTATGGTCTAAGATTTAATTTTTTAGTGCCTTTGCCAAACCAACCCGTGATGACCGGTCATCATATGGGCACCATCACCCTCAATGCCAGTGAGGCCGATGTGGTTCATCGTGAAAAAACTCGACTCGATATGGGCGAAAACTATCGAACCGTTTTGGGACATTTCCGTCATGAAAGTGGGCATTATTACTTTGATGTCATGACCTATTTATATCCAGATTGGCTTGAAGAGTTTCGTTATTTCTTTGGCGATGAACGACTAGACTATGGTCAGGCGCTACAAGAATATTATGAAAACGGGCCAATCATGAACTGGCAAGAGTTTTATATCAGTCGCTATGCCTGTGCACATCCATGGGAAGACTGGGCTGAAACATGGGCGCATTATTTACATATGATGGATACCCTAGACACGGCTTATCATTCAGGTCTGTGTATCGAAGCCAATCGTAAAAACGATCCGGATATGCACTTCAAAGAATCACCGATTGGATCTGTCGACTTTGAGCATACCATTAATAACTGGTTTGCTTTAAGTTACTCACTCAATGCACTAAACCGAAGTATGGGATTGGGCGATGCTTATCCGTTTACTCTATCTAACGGGGTACTCGATAAATTACGATTTATTCATCGAACCCTGATGAAAGTCGCGCTCAAACCTGAAACTCGTAATCCTTCAGAGTTAATATAAAGATAAACATCATCCTCCATGACTGCGATTCAATCGAAAAGGTATTGAATCCTTACAAATTTGATCTAACGACACAGTTCACGTATAAAACTGCAACACGGTTGGGTAAAGGTATTGGTTAGTCTTGAAGCACTCATGACAACAACGAGACCAACAATGACCAAACATGTGCTTTTTATTACCTCAAATGCAGGTATCGAACATGACGAGCTAATCAAACCACTCGAATTTTTAAAATCAAAAGGTTTTGCTACACAGCATGCTGCTGAGCATCACAAAGCGGTTCAAACTGTTGTTGGAGATCAAGAATTAGGTGAAAAATATTCGCCAGATTTAGCTTTAGCTGATGTTGATCCCTCAGCCTACGACTTACTCGTCATTGCAGGTGGTACCGTCAATGCCGATTTATTGCGTTTAAATTCAGACGCGCTCAATATTATTCAACACTTTACCGACCAAGGAAAGCCCATCGCCGCGATTTGTCATGCGCCGTGGGTATTTATCAATGCAGAACGCATTAAAGATAAAAACCTGACGTCGTATAAAAGTATCCGACTAGATCTTGAAAATGCAGGAGCAAACTGGGTAGATGAAGCCGTTCATCGCTGCAATACAGGCGGATGGGTACTGATTACATCACGTAATCCAGATGATATTCCTGAATTTAACGCTGCAATTTTAAAAGAATTAAGTTAAGTGGTTTTCCACTTATTTTTAGTCATAAAAAAGCCCCCTTAACGTATGTTAAGGGGGCTTTCGTATTTAAAAGCTGGCGATGACTTACTCTCACATGGCTAACGCCACACTACCATCAGCGCGAAGAGGTTTCACTTCTGAGTTCGGGAAGGGATCAGGTGGTTCACTCTTGCTATTGTCGCCAGCAAACTGTTTATGGACATTTTCGGGTCTTACTTAGACTGTGGATTGTATCTCACAGCGTGTGCCGTACTTTGTACCAAATGAGTTTAACGGATTGGAATATTGAGTCGGTATTTTATGTTCTAGCTTTCACTAAATCAAGTATTCGTATCGAATTTATCTTGATACAACAACTGTTTGGGTGTTGTATAGTCAAGCCTCACGAGCAATTAGTATTGGTCAGCTTCACATATCACTATGCTTCCACATCCAACCTATCAACGTCCTAGTCTTGAACGGCTCTTTAGAGGAATAAATTCCTAGGGAAATCTTATCTTGAGGTAGGCTTCCCGCTTAGATGCTTTCAGCGGTTATCCCTTCCGAACATAGCTACCCGGCGATGCGACTGGCGTCACAACCGGTACACCAGAGGTTCGTCCACTCTGGTCCTCTCGTACTAGGAGCAGATCCTCTCAAATTTCCAGCGCCCACGGTAGATAGGGACCGAACTGTCTCACGACGTTCTAAACCCAGCTCGCGTACCTCTTTAAATGGCGAACAGCCATACCCTTGGGACCTGCTTCAGCCCCAGGATGAGATGAGCCGACATCGAGGTGCCAAACACCGCCGTCGATATGAACTCTTGGGCGGTATCAGCCTGTTATCCCCAGAGTACCTTTTATCCGTTGAGCGATGGCCCTTCCATACAGAACCACCGGATCACTAAGACCTACTTTCGTACCTGCTCGACTTGTGGGTCTCGCAGTTAAGCGCGCTTTTGCCTTTATACTCTACGCGTGATTTCCGACCACGCTGAGCGCACCTTCGTACTCCTCCGTTACTCTTTAGGAGGAGACCGCCCCAGTCAAACTACCCACCAGACATGGTCCTCGCCCCGGATTACGGGGCAGAGTTAGAACCTCAACATTACCAGGGTGGTATTTCAAGGATGGCTCCAATGGAACTGGCGTCCCATCTTCAAAGCCTCCCACCTATCCTACACAAGTAAGGTCAAAGTTCAATGTCAAGCTGCAGTAAAGGTTCACGGGGTCTTTCCGTCTAGCCGCGGGTACACTGCATCTTCACAGCGATTTCGATTTCACTGAGCCTCTGCTGGAGACAGCGCCGCCATCATTATGCCATTCGTGCAGGTCGGAACTTACCCGACAAGGAATTTCGCTACCTTAGGACCGTTATAGTTACGGCCGCCGTTTACTGGGGCTTCGATCAAGAGCTTCGCTTACGCTAACCCCATCAATTAACCTTCCAGCACCGGGCAGGCATCACACCCTATACGTCCACTTTCGTGTTTGCAGAGTGCTATGTTTTTAATAAACAGTTGCAGCGGCCTGGTTTCTGCGGCTGTCAATCGCTCAGGGAGCAAGTCCCATCACCATCAACAGCGTACCTTCTCCCGAAGTTACGGTACCATTTTGCCTAGTTCCTTCAGCAGAGTTCTCTCAAGCGCCTTGGTCTACTCGACCTGACCACCTGTGTCGGTTTCGGGTACGATTCCTGTGTAACTGAAGCTTAGAGACTTTTCTTGGAAGTATGGTATCAGCCACTTCGCTAGTAAACTAGCTTGCTATCGACTCTCAGCATAGAGCACCCCGGATTTGCCTAAGATGCATGCCTACTGTCTTCCACCTGGACAACCAACGCCAGGCTGACCTAACCTTCTCCGTCCTCTCATCGCATTACACAGAAGTATTGGAATATTAACCAATTTCCCATCGACTACGCCTTTCGGCCTCGCCTTAGGGGTCGACTCACCCAGCCCCGATTAACGTTGGACTGGAACCCTTGGTCTTTCGGCGAACGGGTTTTTCACCCGTTTTGTCGTTACTCACGTCAGCATTCGCACTTCTGATACCTCCAGCAGACTTCTCAATCCACCTTCATCGGCTTACAGAACGCTCCCCTACCACGTAACTTAAAGTTACATCCGCAGCTTCGGCACATAGTTTTAGCCCCGTTACATCTTCCGCGCAGGCCGACTCGACTAGTGAGCTATTACGCTTTCTTTAAAGGGTGGCTGCTTCTAAGCCAACCTCCTAGCTGTCTATGCCTTCCCACATCGTTTCCCACTTAACTATGATTTTGGGGCCTTAGCTGGCGGTCTGGATTGTTTTCCTCTTGACTACGGACGTTAGCACCCGCAGTCTGTCTCCCGGATAGTACTCATAGGTATTCGGAGTTTGCATCGGTTTGGTAAGTCGGGATGACCCCCTAGCCGAAACAGTGCTCTACCCCCTATGGTATTCGTCCGAGGCGCTACCTAAATAGCTTTCGGGGAGAACCAGCTATCACCAGGCTTGATTAGCCTTTCACCCCTATCCACAAGTCATCCCCTGGCTTTTCAACGACAGTGGGTTCGGTCCTCCAGTTAGTGTTACCCAACCTTCAACCTGCTCATGGATAGATCGCCTGGTTTCGGGTCTATACCCAGCAACTATACGCCCTATTAAGACTCGGTTTCCCTACGGCTCCCCTATGCGGTTAACCTTGCTACTGAATATAAGTCGCTGACCCATTATACAAAAGGTACGCAGTCACCGAACATGTCGGCTCCCACTGCTTGTATGCATGCGGTTTCAGGATCTATTTCACTCCCCTCACAGGGGTTCTTTTCGCCTTTCCCTCACGGTACTGGTTCACTATCGGTCAGTCAGGAGTATTTAGCCTTGGAGGATGGTCCCCCCATATTCAGACAAGGTTTCACGTGCCTCGCCCTACTCGTCATCATTGCGTGTGCCCTTTCGTGTACGGGAATATCACCCTCTACGTTCGCACTTCCCAGAGCGTTCCACTAGAACACACACAACTTAATGGGCTGTTCCCCTTTCGCTCGCCGCTACTAAGGGAATCTCAATTGATTTCTTTTCCTAAGGGTACTGAGATGTTTCACTTCCCTCGTTCGCCTTGCATGACTATGTATTCATCATGCAATACCTATCTTATGATAAGTGGGTTTCCCCATTCAGACATCTCCGGATCAAAGGATATTTGCCGCCTCCCCGGAGCTTTTCGCAGGCTATCACGTCTTTCATCGCCTCTGACTGCCAAGGCATCCACCACATGCACTTAATTACTTGACTATACAACCCCAAACAGTCGCTAATGCCTACAAGTAGCATTATCAACATTACAGTTTGAAGTACTGTGAATTGAATCACCGTACAGCTTCAATCTAAATTCATATACCAAAACGCTTGATTCAGTTAATTTGCTAGTTCTCGGATTAAATAGTCACCTAACAATTGCTTGTTAGCTTCTTATTTAATCGAGTTTGAACAATTTATTTCAGACTCAATATTTTCCAATCTGTTAATGAATTAATGTGTCTTCGTCAGATCACACTAAACTGTGATAAATCACAGAACTTAATAAAATAAGATCTCAAGACCTTCTTTTTACTAAGTTCTATAATCTACACCTTAGCCGTACTCTTTAAAGTACGTGGTGGAGACTAGGAGAGTCGAACTCCTGACCTCCTGCGTGCAAAGCAGGCGCTCTACCAACTAAGCTAAGTCCCCAGCTTATATCATTAATGTATCTTTCTGCCGTAGACTTGGTGGGTCTGACAAGACTTGAACTTGTGACCCCACGCTTATCAAGCGTGTGCTCTAACCAACTGAGCTACAGACCCTCAGATACATCTTAGAAGAACAACTTGTTGTGGATTCTTACCGGCCAATCAATCTTTCGTTAAGGAGGTGATCCAGCCGCAGGTTCCCCTACGGCTACCTTGTTACGACTTCACCCCAGTCATCGGCCACACCGTGGTAACCGCCCTCTTTGCAGTTAGGCTAGCTACTTCTGGTGCAACAAACTCCCATGGTGTGACGGGCGGTGTGTACAAGGCCCGGAACGTATTCACCGCGGCATTCTGATCCGCGATTACTAGCGATTCCGACTTCATGGAGTCGAGTTGCAGACTCCAATCCGGACTACGATCGGCTTTTTGAGATTAGCATCCTATCGCTAGGTAGCAACCCTTTGTACCGACCATTGTAGCACGTGTGTAGCCCTGGCCGTAAGGGCCATGATGACTTGACGTCGTCCCCGCCTTCCTCCAGTTTGTCACTGGCAGTATCCTTAAAGTTCCCATCCGAAATGCTGGCAAGTAAGGAAAAGGGTTGCGCTCGTTGCGGGACTTAACCCAACATCTCACGACACGAGCTGACGACAGCCATGCAGCACCTGTATGTAGATTCCCGAAGGCACCAATCCATCTCTGGAAAGTTTCTACTATGTCAAGGCCAGGTAAGGTTCTTCGCGTTGCATCGAATTAAACCACATGCTCCACCGCTTGTGCGGGCCCCCGTCAATTCATTTGAGTTTTAGTCTTGCGACCGTACTCCCCAGGCGGTCTACTTATCGCGTTAGCTGCGCCACTAAAGCCTCAAAGGCCCCAACGGCTAGTAGACATCGTTTACGGCATGGACTACCAGGGTATCTAATCCTGTTTGCTCCCCATGCTTTCGCACCTCAGCGTCAGTGTTAGGCCAGATGGCTGCCTTCGCCATCGGTATTCCTCCAGATCTCTACGCATTTCACCGCTACACCTGGAATTCTACCATCCTCTCCCACACTCTAGCCAACCAGTATCGAATGCAATTCCCAAGTTAAGCTCGGGGATTTCACATTTGACTTAATTGGCCGCCTACGCGCGCTTTACGCCCAGTAAATCCGATTAACGCTTGCACCCTCTGTATTACCGCGGCTGCTGGCACAGAGTTAGCCGGTGCTTATTCTGCGAGTAACGTCCACTCATCTTGGGTATTAACCAAAAGAGCCTCCTCCTCGCTTAAAGTGCTTTACAACCATAAGGCCTTCTTCACACACGCGGCATGGCTGGATCAGGGTTCCCCCCATTGTCCAATATTCCCCACTGCTGCCTCCCGTAGGAGTCTGGGCCGTGTCTCAGTCCCAGTGTGGCGGATCATCCTCTCAGACCCGCTACAGATCGTCGCCTTGGTAGGCCTTTACCCCACCAACTAGCTAATCCGACTTAGGCTCATCTATTAGCGCAAGGTCACAAGTGATCCCCTGCTTTCTCCCGTAGGACGTATGCGGTATTAGCATCCCTTTCGAGATGTTGTCCCCCACTAATAGGCAGATTCCTAAGCATTACTCACCCGTCCGCCGCTAAGTGATAGTGCAAGCACCATCACTCCGCTCGACTTGCATGTGTTAAGCCTGCCGCCAGCGTTCAATCTGAGCCATGATCAAACTCTTCAGTTAAAATCATTTTGCACCTTATTTATAGACAAGGTGCCAATTCTGGCTCATCAATTTCCTGACTTAAATTTCGCTCAAATAAACTTCGAGTAATTTAAACCAATCAATCAATGATAATATATATCGATTAATCAACCAGTAAAAATCCACACAAGTTGTTCTTCTATTCTCTTAATGATCGATTTGCTCTTCGTCAGAGACAAATTCAACGCAAAACACTTTCTTTCAACTTAACCCTGTAAGCTAAGTTGCTTTCGTGTATCGCGTCGGGATGAGTGCATTATAGGAGTTTTTTTTTGGCACGCAAGTGTTTTTAAACCTTTGTTTTGTCGAGTGTTCTATTTTTGTGCACCAACTTGATGCAAAAATTGAAAAATAACAACCTAAAACTCTAATTATAAAAGAGAAATATGAAATAAATATTTCTCTTTTATTTTATTTGCTTTTATTTGTGTGTGGTTTTTATTTGAACGCTCAAGATTTTTACCGCTTGTTTAGGTACGTTTTGGTGCATTCCCACATTGGCAGTAGGTACATTTGCGATTTTATCGACCACATCCATACCCTTGGTCACTTTACCAAACACTGCATAACCAGCATCACGCGATGATGCATTTAAGAAGGTATTGTCTGCCACATTAATAAAAAACTGACTGGTGGCCGAATTTGGATTACTGGTTCGCGCCATTGCCAGTGTACCGCGTGTATTACTCAAACCATTTGATGCTTCATTTTTAATGGGAGCAGCCGTTGGTTTTTCTTTCATGTTGGACTCTAGCCCACCGCCTTGAATCATGAAACCTGGAATCACACGATGAAAAATCGTGCCGCTATAAAAGTTACTCTTAATATAGTTTTCAAAGTTTTTTGCTGAAACAGGTGCCTTTTGATCATATAGCTCAATTTCAATATTGCCCAGTGTGGTTTTCATTTCGACCTGAGTATTAGCAAGCGCATGCGCACTCATGAGCAAAGCAGCGGATAAACATAACGATTGTTTGAGCATTTTAATTCCTGATACATCATTCAATAAATAAGCCTTAGGCACTCATCTAATCAACTCATCTGATGATCAGTGAAGACCAGACCTGTTGACCTAAGGCATAAAGCGGATTCAGTATTTAAGCATATTTGTTCCAAAACTTACGAAAACCGCGACTCATCTGAATCAGGTTAGCTTTGGCTTGATGCGATACTGGCGTTAGATTAATAAAGCCATGTGTTTGATCGAGATACTCTTCAAAATGTACTTTAACGCCATTTTGACGTAGCTTGTGGCTGTAAATCTCACCTTCATCATGCAAAACATCATGCCCGGCCGTAACAATATAGGCAGGTGCCATTTTTTTAAAATTGCCATAAGTTGGCGATATGATTGGATCATCCAGACGAACGTCATGCCGGGTCGCATAATAGTCCGTCGCGTAGTCGATATCTGTACCGGTTAGCACCAATCCGTCTTTATAGGCATAAAAGGATGGATGGCGACTTTTAAAATCTACAGCTGGATAGATGAGGAATTGCGCATCAGGCGCATAAACTTTACCCACTGCACGCTGCGCGATCACCGTACTGATATTTCCGCCCGCGCTATCTCCAGCCACCGCAATTCGATTTTTTAAGATTTTGAAGTGTCGTTTGTTTTGATATACCCATGCCAGTGCATCTTCACAGGACTGAATTAAACGTTGCGGCGAAACTTCGGGAGCGAGCGGATATTCAATACTGAGCACCTGAGCTTGACTGTATTTTGCAATTAAGCGACACGCTTCATCATGGGTATCTACACTACCAACGACAAATCCGCCCCCATGATAAAACACAATCATCGGCAATTTTTTGCTGGGTGCAGGATGATAATGCCGCGCAAAAATCGTTCCGCTTTGCAAAGGTAAACGGATATCCTCGACAGATGCAACAGCGGTGGGTTTACGTCGAATGGTTTGCATTTGCAGCTCAAACGCTTGACGAGATTGCTCTACATCGGAACCAATAAAGCCGACCAAACCTTGTTTAAGCTGGACAGCCATAAGGCATTTGGTAAAACTGTCTAACTGCGGATATTGATAGGGATAGCCCAATACGCGGACAAGCGATTCCTGCACAAATGAAGGAAGCTTATCGAGAACACGAGCCGCAGGCCCCTGACCTTTTTCAAGTAGTTCCTGAATATTTTGAGTAATGGCAACCACCGCTGTCTCCCTTCGATGTTTATATTTTTGGCATATGTGGGTCATGTATGACTATATTCTTGTTTAAAAGTGGCAATCAAGCCTGTTCTGTGTTGCTTTTATTAAACGTAGACGGTTTTTGTTAAATGTCATTGACCGCAGAAACACGGATTTTTCATGATTTGCCCATAAACATCAAATCAAATTAAGGTGGTCGTTCAATCGACAAAAAATAAACCCCTAAATCATCGGGTGACTTAGGGGTTTATTGATGGGTTTGTTACTGCACAATCCGTTGTGACATATTGATAAACAAACCAGAGTGAACATCCTTTTCGCTTTCAAACATCTTAGTCGAATACCTCATGCTTACCCAGAGGAGATTCCTGCGCAAGCTGTAGGTTATTTCTTCGGCGACTGTCATCTTATGTAGACACTTGATCTCAGTAGCAGCTTTGATCAGGTTAAGTTTTTCGCCTAGGTGGCATCCTGAAGGCAAATAAACGATCTAATTAAGTGACCCATACGCTGATATTACTGAATTGTTGAAGCGTCAGTAGACGGCTGTGCCATTTCAGGCGCTGCTTGTACAGGCTGTTGAGTTTGAGTTGAAGCACCCGCTTCAGCTGCAACACCACCTTGTACTCCGGCTTGCGGACTAGATGTTGTTTGAGCAGAACCAGATGCATTCAAACCGGCTTCAGAGGCACAGCCTACAGCAGTTAACGCAACACCGGCACACACCAACGACATAAGCGCTAATTTTTTCATGGGATCTTTCCTTTCACTATGACAAATTAAAAATATGCAAAGTCCAACTTTGCGCTGCCTATCATTCCCAATTTTTTTTAGTGGTGCTCGCACAATTCGTTGGAGTTTTTAGGCTTGCCAGTAGCGATTGTGAAATTTTTTATTAATCAATTTTTTTGCATAAAAATCTTCATATTTTGCTTTAAAAGCTCGTAATTTTTTAATCTTTTTGATGTTTTTTGAAATTTTATGCTTTTTAGCGCATAAACCTGTTGTCTTATATATTTATAAAAACCATACAAAGAAGATTACGCCGCGAAACAATGATTTTCGCGGCTCAGATACCCTTCGCTATGTGAGTTGTATTTCATGCAGGCTTTTTTTAAAAAAAGTTCTGCATCTGCAGATCTTGATTAGGGCCATTTCATCTCACCTTTAACCACTTTTGCACTCAGTTCCAGATTGCTGTTTTCGGTTAAAGTGGGATACTGCTGTTGCATGATTTGAATCACGTCGGCCGATGTTTTACTGGCCTGAACGGCTTTTTCATAATCTTTGATGTAATTAATCGAAAAATTAACCGCAGCCAAATCTTGTGGTGCATGCGCTGCCATATGTGCTGGAATCACGACTTTCGGATGTAACGCCTGAATACTGCTTAAGGTCTCTAGTACGGCTTGACGGTCTTGAGTGCGTGGTGTATCCGCCATCCACAAATGAATGCCTGACGACACAGCAATTCCGCCCACCACAGCTTGAGCATCTGGAATATATAAATACGTCAGTTCATTTTTGCCTTTGATTTCGATCTTTTGATTTCCAAGTTTCAAAGTTTTAGCTCGGTAAATTTCTGGCACGATGATCTTTGAAGGGGCATTTGCGCCCATAAGAGGTGACCAGTAGTTCACTTTGAGGGCCTGAGTTTGCTGAATATGCTGCACTGTTTCTGGTGTAGCTAAAATTTTGGCTGCCGGAAAGTATTGTTTTAAGACATCCAAACCAAAGTAATAATCTGGATCGCCATAGCTGATAAAAATGGTATTGAGTGTTTTACCACTGTCGAGTATTTCGGCCGCAAGACGCAGTGCCTCAGATTTAGAAAACTGAGCATTGACTAGCATCACTTCTTTATCATTTTCAATGAGCGTCGAGGTCACACCAAAATGCTCTGGCTGTGCCACAAAGCTTTTAATCGTCACGGTTTGAGCAAAAGCCGTGCTGACTGCAAGGCTGGTCATTATGGCGGCAGCAAGTGTGGTATTTTTAATAAAATTCATGTGTGTCTCCTAAAAATAGAATACACTTTAAGCTGCAACTTGTGTTTAATAAATCGGCATTTTCAAGATAAACTGTTGCATATCTTGCAACAATAATGTGGTTAATGATGGATACCTTAAAAGCCATGCGGGTTTTTGTCGCAATTGCTCATCATGGCAGTTTAGCCAGAGCTGCCGATCAGCTGGATTATTCGCGCGCCATGGTGTCACGTTATCTCCATCATTTAGAGCACACCTTCTCGATTCGCTTGTTTCAACGTAATACCCGTAAAATCTCACTAACGCCATCGGGTGAAAAAGCACTGCGTTACTGTGAAAATATTTTACAGCAGCAGTTGTTACTGCATGATTTAGCCGCGCATGAACAACAAAGCGGCAGCATTCGTCTTACCTGCGGTTTGTTTTTGTACCAGTTGGGACTGAATCGTTGTTTACGTGCCTTTCAGGCAGCTTATCCTCAAATTCAGTTTGATTTAACGCTCACAGAAAATGCATTGGATTTAATCGACGGCAATATCGATTTGGCGCTGCGCATTACGCAGAAAATTGCCGATGGCTTGATTGCACGCCCCATTTACACCATTGCTTCGACCTTTTGTGCCCATCCAGACTATTTGGCTCAAGCACCTGAATTGAACCATCCGAGCCAGTTATTGCAACACGCCTGTATCAGTCATCAACATTATAGTCAGTACTGGACGCTCATTGATGCCGAGCAGCATCCGCAAAATTATCCAATCCAGAGCAGCTTTAAAAGTAATGATGTGAATGCTTTATATGATATGTGTATAAATGGTCAAGGCATTGCCATGTTGCCCAGTTTATTGGTACAGCAAGATTTGGCAATGGGTCGACTGGTTCGCGTCTTACCAGAGTATACCGCAACCGATTTATCGCTCTCGCTGGTGTATGCCTCTCGACAGCATTTGCCACACATGACCCAGATTTTGATTGCATTTTTAATGGAACATCTGGGCAATTACCTGAATTGTGAAGAATAATTTTTTTATCTGTTTTCTATGACTTGAATTTTTAAGCAATGCCCATACCTCTATGATTATTCACAAATGAACAAAATTCGTGGCAGTTCAGGAATTTGCAGTTACAAACACTGATGCCCAAAGGACTGTACATGTTTAAGAACCCTTTTAAACGGAGATCATCAATGGCTAATGAGCAAAACGAGCAGGCTCAAGACTTATCTTCAGAGCAAGCAGCACTTAACACTGAGCACACTCAAACTGAAGAAACCGAGCAGGTCGCTGAGATTAGCGTTGAAGATTTGCAAGCTCAGATCAGCAAGCTTGAAGAAAGCCTCAAGCTTGAAAAAGCACGCGCAGCCAATGCCATTTACGAAGCTGAAAAAGTAAAAGAACGCGCTGAACGTGAAGCAGAAAGTGCCAAAAAATTTGCGCTTGAAAAGTTTGCAAAAGGCTTGCTCGATTCAGTCGACAACCTTGAGCGCGCCATTCAGGCTGCGGGCGACGAAAAAACACCTTTAGTTGAAGGTATTGAGCTGACCTTGAAATCATTGACCACTACGCTTGAAAAATTTGAAGTGGCTGCGGTAGATACCTCGAACGGCTTCAACGCCGACCTGCATCAGGCCGTCGGGATTGATCCAACAGCGAAGGCCGGTGAGATTGGTAATGTCTTACAAAAAGGCTACACCCTTTCAGGTCGTTTGTTGCGCCCAGCCATGGTGACTGTCGGTCAATAATTGAATAAATCGGAACGTGTTTTGATTTTTTTTGATGAAAATGCTTGAAAAAAATCAATTCACTCTCATATCGGATAACAAGCAAAAACATTGCAAAAAAATTTTGAGGAATTGAACTCATGGCAAAAATTATCGGTATTGACTTAGGTACAACCAACTCATGTGTCGCTGTACTTGAGGGCGATAAAGTTAAAGTAATTGAAAACGCGGAAGGCGCGCGTACTACACCATCGATCATTGCGTATAAAGATGGCGAGATCTTGGTAGGTCAGTCTGCAAAGCGTCAGGCGGTAACGAACCCTAAAAACACATTGTTCGCCATTAAGCGTTTAATCGGTCGTCGTTACGAAGATCAAGCCGTACAAAAAGACATCGGCTTAGTCCCTTACAAAATCATTAAAGCAGACAATGGTGATGCGTGGGTTGAAGTAAACGATAAAAAATTAGCGCCACAACAGGTTTCTGCTGAAATCTTGAAAAAGATGAAGAAAACGGCTGAAGACTATCTTGGCGAAACAGTAACAGAAGCGGTGATTACTGTTCCTGCATACTTTAACGATGCACAGCGTCAAGCCACTAAAGATGCTGGTCGTATTGCAGGTCTTGATGTGAAACGTATCATCAACGAACCAACTGCTGCGGCACTTGCGTTTGGTATGGACAAGAAAGAAGGCGACCGTAAAGTTGCTGTTTACGACTTGGGTGGTGGTACATTTGACGTATCGATCATTGAAATTGCTGACCTTGATGGCGACCAGCAAATCGAAGTGTTATCGACCAACGGTGATACTTTCCTAGGTGGTGAAGACTTTGATAACGCATTGATTGAATACTTGGTTGAAGAATTCAAGAAAGAACAAAGTGTGAATCTGAAAAATGATCCGCTTGCGTTACAACGTTTGAAAGAAGCTGCTGAAAAAGCAAAAATTGAGCTTTCTTCATCGAATGCGACTGAAATCAACTTGCCGTACATCACGGCTGACGCAACTGGTCCGAAACACTTGGTGATCAACGTTACTCGTGCAAAACTTGAAGGTTTGGTTGCAGACTTGGTTGCGCGCACCATTGAACCTTGCCGTATTGCGCTTAAAGATGCAGGTCTTTCGACTTCTGATATCTCTGACGTGATCTTGGTCGGTGGTCAGTCTCGTATGCCACTTGTACAACAAAAAGTACAAGAGTTCTTCGGTAAAGAGCCACGTAAAGACGTGAACCCGGACGAAGCTGTGGCAATCGGTGCTGCAATTCAAGGTGCAGTATTGTCTGGCGACAAAAATGACGTATTGCTTCTTGACGTTACCCCATTGACTTTGGGTATCGAAACTATGGGCGGCGTACTCACAGCAATTATCGAGAAAAATACCACGATTCCTGCGAAGAAATCACAAGTGTTCTCGACTGCTGCTGACAACCAACCTGCTGTAGATATCTCGGTTTACCAAGGTGAACGTAAGATGGCTCAACAAAACAAATTGTTGGGTAACTTCCAATTAGGTGACATTCCACCTGCGCCACGTGGTGTGCCACAAATTGAAGTGTCTTTTGACATCAACGCCGACGGTATCTTGAAAGTATCTGCAAAAGACAAGAGCACAGGTAAAGAGCAATCGATCCAGATTAAAGCAAACTCAGGTTTGTCTGATGCTGAAATCGAAGCAATGATCAAAGATGCAGAAGCAAACGCAGAAGAAGACCGTAAGTTTGAAGAACTTGCAAAAGCGCGTAACGAAGCTGATGCATTAATTTCAAGCTCAAACAAAGCAGTGAAAGATCTTGGCGACAAAGTGACTGAAGATGAAAAAACTGCTGTTGCAACTGCGGTGACTGAACTTGAAGCAGCTACTAAAGAAAATGATGTAGACGCGATCAAAGCGAAAACTGAAGCGCTACAAAACATTTTGATGCCAATCACGCAACGTGCTTATGAGCAAGCTCAAGGCGCTGAAGGTGGTGCACAAGGTTTTGATCCAAATGCATTCCAAGGTGGCGAAGCTGGTCAGCAACAAAAAGCAGATGATGGCGTTGTCGATGCTGAATTCACTGAAGTGAAAGACGACAAAAAATAATTGATCGTTTTTTGAAAAAGCGTCCGATTTATCGGGCGCTTTTTTTATGTATATTGATATTATCCAAGAAACAACACTTTGCTGAAGGAACAGTAATGAAAAACAGCCTCTTTATTCAAACTCGCCATTCAAACACACAGCGCATTCAATGGATTAAACCGTCTGCGACAATCTTGTCACTCTTGGTTGTGCCCTTTGCATGGTGTGCGAGCGCCAATGTAGCAGCTCAGCAAATTGCGCTGGTGGGTACATGGACATCTATTCCGGATGCGCCGCTGGTGCAAAAGCCAGCTCAGGCCAGCGATGGGTTGTATCAACTTCAAATGAATGAGGATGGCACCTTAACGCCAACGCATATTTTTAAAATGAAAAGTCCTTCTTGGATTGTAAAATCTAAAGATGGTCGTTTTGCTTACACCACCAACGAAGAAAATAAAGGTGAAGTGACTGCCATTTCAGTTCAGTCCAATCAAGTTAAAGTGCTCAATACAGTAGACAGCCATGGTGGACACCCGACGCATGCGTCCATCAGTCTCGATAATAAATTTCTGGTGGTTTCAAACTATTCAGCAATCGATAAAGATCGTGGTGGCGTGACTGTTTTTCCAATTTTGCCAAACGGCCATTTGGGTGAAAAAATTCAAAATATTGTTTTTTCGGAAGGATCAAACGTAGTAAAAGGTCGTCAGGACAGTGGCCATGCCCACTCGACGACGTTTAGTCCAGATGGTCAGTATTTGTATGCGGCCGATCTGGGCAATGACAAAGTATACGCCTTTCAATATCACCCCAATCAAACCCAGCCGCTCAAGGCAGATCCTCGCCGAGATGTGACGTTTGCTCCCGGTTCTGGCCCACGTCATATGGTCTTTTCCGCAAATGGTCAACATGCATACGTGACCGCAGAAATGTCGAGTGAAATAGTGACCTTCAAGGTGCAAGATGGTTATCTGAAAAAAGTCGCCCAGAATAAACTGGTTGCAGCGCATGCAACACCTAAATTTAAGAGTGCCAGCGGCATTATTCTCAGTCCAGATGGCAAATACATCATCACTGCCAACCGCGGCTCACATAACGCTCTTTTGGTGTTTAAAGTTCAACCGAATGGTTTACTTGCTCAACCCGTGTCTTATAAAGCCAATGGCATTGAACCGCGTGCTTTTTCATTCGATACCACAGGTCGATATCTGTATGTAGCCAACGTATTTAGCAATAACATCAGCTTATTTCACTTTGACCCGAAGCACGGCACACTAAAGCCTGCTGGTGATGCCGCCAAGATATCTACACCGACAGATATTAAGTTCTTTAAATAATATAAACTAACAATCAGCACTGGGTTTACTCAAGTTAATGGATTAACTGATTGCCATTAAGCCTGTTGATCTGGTTTAAAAACTTTCAGTTTATTCCTTACTGGCCTGAGAAAATTCAAAATCCCACAAAAGGCGGTGATTGTATCTAAAATTTTGCCGTGCTACGGTATAAACAATATTGAAGATGAATGTTAGTCGGGAGATATCAGTGAGTTATTATCATATTTTGATTGAAGTGAACGATCACATCAGCACAATTGAGCAAACACGTGATATCGAGATTTTTGATATTATTGAGATCAAACCCTTTTTACATTCGATTTTACTGCCGTATTTCAACGAACAAATTATTGAATTAGAAGATGAAAATCTTGATTATCAGGATATTTTACATCTTGAAGTTAAACAAACGCTGCTACCAATTAAAGACTTGATTGAAGAAGAACAAAAACTGCTACCAAGCGACACCGATGTCACCATCACGGCTTACGAAATTTTTAATGATCGTGAACTCAGCCAAGATGTCACCACCGTCATTATGGATATTTTAGAAGCGGTAAAATTGGATCAGCCTCCAATCGAACTTTAACTATTAAACAGTCAGCATAAAAAAAGGGCGATACCGGTCTGATCGCCCTTTTTTATTTTATTGCATCATGCGTCTTGCTTGCTCTTGTCGGAAGGCACGTAAAATTTGTTGCCCCGCCCGACCCGTCGGATTTAGGCCCAATCGGGTTTGCTCTTGCTGAATCGCCTGACGACTTTTATCTCCAATCAAACCATCTACCGCCCCGATATCATAGCCACGCTGAAGTAAAAACTGCTGGATTTCACGGCGCTCGGCACGTGAGGTTCCCGGATCATCTGTGGGCCATGCGGTTAGAAAAGGTCCGGCACCTTGGAGACGATCTGACAAATGTGCAATTGCCAGACCATAACTTTCTGCGGCGTTATAGCTATAAATGGCATCGAAGTTTTTAAAGACCAAAAATGCTGGTCCGGTCGCACCTGCAGGTAGCATTAAGCCCGCTGGCGTATTCGACGAGAGATTTCCCTGAATTAAAGCCGTTCCATCTGCGCGTGTTAGGCCTTGTGCCAACCAGTAGCTCAGTGGACGTTTATTACGACGTCCTTCGCCCGAGACAGACATCCCGGCAGGTAACTGCACTTCAAAACCCCATGGCATCCCCGTTTGCCAGCCTGCCTGTTTTAAGAAATTGGCTGTCGATGCCAAGGCGTCTGGCACACTTGAGACCAAATCACGACGCCCGTCTCCATCAAAATCGACTGCCAATCGATCATAAGTCGATGGCATAAACTGCGTATGGCCAAACGCCCCTGCCCACGAGCCTTTCAACTGATCTAAACGCAGATCGCCGCGCTGCAAAATACGTAATGTGGTAAAAAATTCACCACGGAAATAACTTTGTCGACGCCCTTCACAGCTGAGTGTCCCCAGTGCCTGTAACAACGGATATTTACCGGAAATATCACCATAATTACTTTCGACACCCCACACCGCCACAATGGTTTCAACAGGTACACCATACACCTGCGAGGCGCGGTTCAACACATCTCGATACTGTGCCAGTTTTTGCTTTCCAGCGTCTACACGTTCGTTATCGACCAAACCAGACAGATAATCCCAGATCGGTGTTGAAAATTCGGGCTGGTAATTAAGTTTATCTATGACTGAGTAATCTGGAGTCAAATTTTGTGTGTATTGGTCGTAGGTCGATTCAGAAACACCCGATGCAATCGCCTGTGAGCGTAGATTTGCAAGACAACGCTGAAAATTATCATTTTGTGGTGTAACGGCTGTGGTCATGACAGGTTTATTTGTGGTTGAGCCATTCACCACTTTTTCATTCAAAATTAATTCGGCATGCGCGGGCGCCATCAGCAATGAATACGTACCAAGAAAAAAAGACAAACGTCGCATTATTATCATCACCTGTTTTAAATTTAAAAAAGCAAATCCTTAGCTTACCTTAGCACTATGGCAACGAAATCAAAGCGTGAATTCGTAAATTTGAATTCATATTCTGCACTTTAAATTCAAAAGTATAGAAAAAGTTATCCACACCACTCATTTTAAATTCAAAAACAGTTCGAAAAGTTTAAATTCAAATCCAGACATTTTAAATTCAAAAATTTTTCACGCTTTTATTGCATTCAAGCTGTGGATAAGTCACTTTAACTTGGTTTTGAATTCAAATCACATCTACAGAAAAACTTTGAATTCAAAGTTTTCATATTGTTTTAAATTTAAAGTTTTATTGTGCGCAGAATTTGAATTTAAAACAGATCATTTGCAGGAATTCATCACGGCTAATTGTGTTTTTGAACACGATTTTAAATTCATTGCAGTGGCTGAATATCTACTGTTCCAAAATCAGGGCGGCTATCTTACCCAAAAAAAAGTTAAAAAAAAGCGACCAGCTTGCTGATCGCTTGATTTATACACCTGAAATGAACTAAATGGTTATGTCTTGAGTTAATGCCAACGGTTCTGGCAAAATTTCCGCCAATTGACGACATAAATGCGTCAATTCACTTTGATTCAACGGCATTAAAGTGATGTGTCCCAATTTACGGCCTTCACGTTCGCTCTTGTTATACAAGTGCAAATGCGCGCCGTTTAGTGCCAAAACATCTTCAGATTTTGGATGCTGACCAATAATATTCACCATCACTGTCGGGCGAACCACCTCGGTCGAACCCAAAGGCAAGCCAGCGACGGCACGAACATGATTTTCAAATTGTGAGCACACCGCACCTTCAATCGACCAGTGGCCCGAATTATGAACACGTGGTGCCATTTCGTTGGCAAATAAGCCCTGTTCGGTGACAAACAGTTCAAGCGTTAGAACACCCACATAATTCAGATGATTCAGCAGACGCGTAATGTAATCCTGTGCAACAGGCTGTAAGGCTTCACTGCGAGGTGCAGGCACAATCGAATGCGACAAAATGCCGTGATGATGGTGATTTTCTGCCAACGGCCAAGTTTTCACTTCACCATCTTGACCACGCACTGCAATAATCGAAACTTCACGAGAAAACTGAACAAAACTTTCTGCAATCAATGATTTGGCAGGGCCAAGCTCTTGCCATGCTTGATCAATTTGCTCCGCTTCACGCAGTACAAACTGACCTTTGCCATCGTAACCGCCAGTGGCTGTTTTCAACACAATCGGTAAACCTAGCTGCGCTACAGCAGTTTGAAGCGATTCAAGGCTATCGACGGCTCGAAACGGCGCGACTGGAATCTCCAGACGCTGAAACAGCTCTTTTTCAAGCAAACGATTCTGCGCAGTTGCCAAGGCCTGACGTGGCGGATAAATGGCTTTGTCTTGACTCAGACGGTCTACATCGGCCAATGGCGTATTTTCAAACTCAAGACTAAATACATCTGCACTTTCAATAAATGCCTGCAATGCATTTGGATCTTGCTCGGTAGAGTAAACCTGACCCAGGATTGCTGCTGGACAATCCGCATTCGACTCGAAAAACGTACATTCAAGATTAAGGGGCAGGGCCGCTTGTGCCATCATACGGCCAAGCTGTCCACCACCAAAAATTCCGATGGTTTTATTCATGATCGCCTCGTTATGCCTGACCTGGAATGTTATTGCTGGCTACCTTATCGGTTTGTGCAGCACGAAAATCCGCCACGTTTTGCGCAATCTCTGGACGCGTCAGCCCTAAAATCTGTGCCGCCATAATCGCTGCATTGGTTGCGCCTGCCGGGCCAATCGCCAAAGTACCCACTGCAATACCCGCAGGCATTTGTACAATCGAAAGCAAAGAATCGACACCGTTTAAGATCGATGATTTGACTGGAACACCCAATACAGGCAAATCGGTTTTTGCTGCACACATACCCGGGAGGTGCGCCGCGCCGCCTGCACCGGCAATAATTACTTGAATCCCGCGATCACGCGCTGTCTCGGCATATTCAAACAAACGATCTGGTGTCCGATGTGCTGATACCACCTCAGCCTCAAATGGTACGCCAAGCTGTTTGAGCATATTGGCAGTATGTTCCAGTGTTGCCCAATCCGATTGAGACCCCATAATAATTCCGACTAAGGGTTGAGCATCTTTCGCTGCGACCGCGTTCATTGGCACTTCCAGAGAGTAATAAGAAAAACGGGATATCCTGACTTGCATCAAGACAAAAAAGATCATGCGCGCCATTATAGCGTCTTTTTTCGACGTCTCCAAAAATCTTCATCGATTCTGCGGTGCTTTTGTACGCTTTTGCTGACAGCAATTCAGGAAATTTTCGACTGTTTTGATGCTGTCAGATCGCCTATTCTAAATTCATCAGGAACAGGACGTTCCAGAACATAAAACAACAATGATACGTTCATGCATCAGGATGTGAGGTACGACAGGCGTTATACCTAGGAACCAAGATACGAGAAAGCCCGACAGGATGTCGGGCTTTTTTGATGATCTCGATTTTTTCTTTACTGACTACGAAATACGAAATACACACAGCCCATCAAACACAGCATGGCCCATAAATAGTCAATCTTAAACGGCTGTTTAAACATAAATAGCATAAACGGCGTAAAGACCAGCAAAGTCACCACTTCTTGGGTAATTTTCATTTGTCCCAGACTCCAGCCATGCTGATCTAGATAACGCGTGGCCGGAATCATAAAACTGTATTCGAGTAGGGCAATGGCCCAGCCAAATAAAATCGCTTGCCAGAGTGGAGCGTGGTGCAAAAACTTTAAGTGTCCGTACCATGCCAAGGTCATGAAACAGTTGGAAATAATCAGCAGCAATAAAGGAAAGGAGAGGGCCATAATGTGCTCAAAAGTGATTGATGCCTGCTTAGCGTACACGGCAATGCTTAAAAGTAAAATCAGTCAATATCACGACTGGCATCACTATACCAATACACGCCATCGGCGTAATGCTTATAGCGCTGTCGTACAGGCAAAAAATTAAGTTCGCGCTGCGCAGTTTGCAGAAATTTCTTGAGGATTATCTGGCAGGATTCATCGACTGAACGCCGATAATCCGAATCGTTCAACATAATCTTCTGTCCGTTTCGCAAATAAAAATGGATGCAAATTTTAGAACTTTTTAAGGCAGGTGCTTGAGTGGCATAGTCATAACTATAAAAACCTACAATATTAGCTTTGGCATAGCACTGTGGCAGCGCCTGACCCAACTGCACATACATGCAACTGGCATCAAACCAGATCTGAACCTGCTTTGAAAACATGCGCACCAACCCTGCAACCGTCCCGAAATACAGTAGAAATAAGAGACTGACAGGCCCTAAATGAAAGCCTGCACCCACTACATAGACATAGATCAGTACAAAAACCAGCAAAACAGGCACACACA
Source organism: Acinetobacter soli (assembly GCF_018139125.1). NCBI lineage: Bacteria > Pseudomonadati > Pseudomonadota > Gammaproteobacteria > Moraxellales > Moraxellaceae > Acinetobacter > Acinetobacter soli. The sequence goes on along the minus strand of NZ_CP073241.1, from coordinate 2,618,965 downwards.
TCCATAGCACCTGAAATGCTGAATAAGGATACACCCGCTCAAAGCTAAAAATTCGGGTGGGTTGCGTCTGTATAATGGATGCTTTACTCACTGCTCAGCTTGCTACAAATTTACGCGCTAAGCATTACTATGCCGTATTTTTAGCCAGAATGCGACGACCTCAGCCGATAACAAGAAAAACTATCTTTTCAGAAACAGCCTTGATATCGTTGCACTCAAATTTTAACGATTTAGACAACAGCACCGAGCAAATGAAGTGATGTGTCAATGACAGTGGAGTAGGCAAGTAATGCATCTGCATATTTTGGGTATTTGTGGCACATTTATGGGTTCTTTGGCGCTTTTGGCCCGCGATCTGGGTCATAAAGTGACAGGTTCCGATGCCAACGTCTATCCACCCATGTCGACTCAACTCGAACGTGCAGGCATCGAATTGATGCAAGGTTACGACCGAAGCCACTTACAACCACATCCAGATCTGGTCATTGTGGGCAATGCCATGAAACGTGGTATCGATGCGATCGAGTACATGCTGAATCAGGGCCTACCTTATATCTCTGGCCCACAATTTCTGGCCGATCATGTATTGCAAGGCAAACATGTGTTGGGCGTTGCAGGGACACATGGCAAAACCACCACTACAACTATGCTGGCCTGGGTGCTCGATCAGGCGGGTTTAAATCCCGGCTTTTTGATTGGCGGTGTTCCGCTGGGTTTTAGCGAAAGTGCGCGTTTGGGCGGCGGAAAATATTTCTGTGTTGAAGCGGATGAGTACGATTCTGCTTTTTTTGATAAACGCTCCAAGTTTGTTCATTATCACCCTAAAACAGCGATTTTAAATAACCTCGAATTTGACCATGCCGACATCTTTGATGATCTGGCTGCCATTCAAAAACAGTTTCATCATCTGGTACGTACCATTCCAAGTGAAGGCTGTATTATTAGTCCAACCACCGAAACCAATATTGATGAAGTCTTGGCTATGGGCTGCTGGACGCCTGTGGTTCGTACCAGCTTAAATGCCAACGATGTACAAATCAGTGCCGAGCAACTCAGCGCCGACGGTAGTCATTTTAAAGTCCTTGAACACGGCGTGGTTCAAGGTGAAGTTCGCTGGAATATGACCGGTCAGCATAGCGTCGCCAATGCACTTGCAACTATTGCGGCGGCTCAGCATGTCGGAGTGAGTATTGCACAGGCCTGTGAGGCGTTATCTGCTTTTGGCGGTGTGAAGCGTCGTATGGAACTGTTGGGAACCATTCGGGGGATTGAAGTGTATGACGACTTTGCCCATCACCCCACTGCAATTGAAACTACGCTCGATGGTGCACGTCAACGTTTGGGTAACCGCCGATTATGGGCAGTGATTGAACCGCGCTCGAATACCATGCGCATGGGCAGTCATAAAGAGGGATTGGCAGATGCTGCACGTCTGGCCGATGAAGTCATCTGGTATCAACCAGAAGGTCTGGACTGGGATTTGCAGCCCGTGATTGAGGCTGCTGTTAATTCTGCACAAGTCAGTCACTCGCTGGATGAGATTATTCAGCGAATTCGCTCAGAAGCCGCTGAAGGTGATGCGGTCGTCATCATGTCGAATGGTGGTTTCGGTGGGCTGCATCAAAAATTAATTTCTGCTTTACAAGATTAATTCATCAGCAGCGCTGCTTGAGTGAAGGGGCTTCATCTGTGCCTTCACTGGAGTCATGTCTTCAATTGCTGCTTAAACAGTCAATTCTTACAAAACTGTGCGGATTTACAATTTCAGATTGTGCTGATTTCTTTATGATGCGTGCTTTCTTCATTTGAGAGTGGAGGGCACATGCCTATTGAAACGCTCAATCTCGAGCTGTTTAGCCTGATCAATGCATCGGCCGAAGCGAAGCCGTGGATCATTCATCTGGCTATTTTTATTGCCAATGATTTACTGTATCTGGTGTTCGGTCTGCTGGTTTTTTTGTGGTGCTTTGGCGATCTTGCCAACAAGGAACGTGCCTTAAGAGCAGTCTTATTGACCTCGATTGCACTCGGTGTTGGTTATTTGATTTCACTGTATTATCCACATTCGCGTCCCTTTGTACTGGGTGTTGGTCATACCCTGATTGAGCACAGCGCTACCGCTTCCTTTCCAAGTAATCACATGCTGATTTTTAGTACCATCGCATTGTCGTACTTGAGTGTTGGGCGCCGAGTGGCTGGCGGCATTTTGTTGCTCATGGCGTTTGCAGTGGCTTGGTCACGTATTTATATTGGGGTACATTTCCCGCTGGATATGCTTGGTGCCTTTGGTGTGGCGTTGGCAATTAATGGCCTTGGCGTATATATATGGCCGCTGTGTCAAACGCACATTATGCACATGGCAGTTGCCGTGTATTCATGGTTATTTCATCCGCTACTGCGTCGTGGCTGGTTGAAATAAAGCTGTGACTCGGTGCTTGATCTTTGATCGCGACTGTGGCATGCTTTGCAAACAATTGGATGCTTTTCATCCAAAGCAAAATTTAGTTTGACAAGGGGAGTAGCCTCCTCCAAGCGTTTCGAGCATGACTCAAACGCGTCAGATATCGTCAATACACTTTGAAAAAAGTCGGTATCTGAGCACAGAATACTTATTCTGTGTAGGCAAGACCTTGATCATGTTGTTTCAGATTATTATGTTATCTGGCAGCTGGTCGAGGTTTTTTTATGACTGCTTGCCGGATAGGGAGAAAAAAATGGACTCTATCGGCAATCCATGGCTGTATCTGGTCTTCTTTGGCATCGTGTTTGTGATGTTATTGATTGACTTTTTAGGCTTCAAACAAAAAAAAGCAGACGAAGTACCGCTCAAGCAAGCACTGACTTGGAGTATTGCATGGGTCACGGTTGCACTCTTGTTTGCAGGCGGACTCTGGCTCTATCTACAACAAACGGCAACACTGGCGATCGCCAATCAGAAGACCATGGAATATCTGGCAGGTTATCTGCTTGAAAAATCCTTAGCAATTGATAATGTCTTTGTCTGGCTAATGATTTTTGCGGCCTTTGCTGTGCCAGCAGGACTACAGCGTAAAATTCTGCTTTACGGTGTACTGGGCGCCATTATTTTACGTAGTATCTTTATTTTTATTGGTGCTTGGTTCGTTCAAGAGTTTTCTTGGGTGCTGTACATCTTTGGTGCTTTCTTGGTGTATACCGGCTTTAAGTTTCTTAAAGGTCAGGGCGAAGAAGAACAAAACATCGAAGATATGAAGGTACTGAAATGGTTACGCAAGCATATGCGAATTACCCAGAACTTCCATGGCGATCGTTTCTTTATCCGTGAGCAAGGTGTGCTCTGGGCAACACCGTTATTTATTGTGCTGATTCTGGTTGAATTTTCGGATGTGATTTTTGCAGTCGATTCTATTCCTGCAATCTTTGCCGTGACCACCGATCCGTTTATTGTTTTAACCGCAAACTTGATGGCGATTTTAGGCTTGCGTGCCATGTTCTTCTTGCTGGCAGGTGCGGCATCTAAAATGCACTATTTACCGTATGGTCTAGGCATCATCTTGCTGTTCATCGGTTTCAAAATGCTCATGCTGGATGTGTTCCACATGCCAATCTGGATCTCGCTCAGTTTTATTGTGATTGTATTGGGAATCACGGCGTGGCTTTCGATGCGTCACAACAAGAAACAAGAGTTGTCTGACTCTTAATCTAAAGCACCACATAAAAATGCCTTTGACTTGTTCAAAGGCATTTTTTATAGCATTAACACTTTTATGAGCGGCTTAAAGATGCCACATAGCGCACATACACCCATGAAAGCCCCATCATGGCCAGATTCATAATCACTGGATTAAAGGCCTGAACCAAAGTGGAGGGCAGTAACAACATTACGAGCAGCAACAGAAACAGCAAACCCAGTAAATTAAAGTAATGCAGGATCTTGCTGGCATAGAACAAAAACAACAAGCCAAAGATTACCTCAGCCACACCTGAAGCATAGACAGCACGTAGTGCCCATACCTCAGAAACACCTAAAACCTGCCAGATTTTGAGCTCGTCGGGATGCTGCCATATCAATTTCGGTACCATCCCCTGATAGCACCAAAAAAAGGCAAGTAGGCGATTAATGGTTTTACAAATTGGATCATTGTGCACGTGGATTCATCTCTGAGCGTCCTTCAAGGAATAAATACGCTCACATATTCTACATCCACAGTCCGCAAACCTGTAAAGGATCAATCATTTATCTGTGCACATTACCAAGTGCCTTTCTTGGCAAGAAATTTGCAACTGTAAAAAATAAAAAACCTTGCATTTTTTAGGGCTTGCTCAGGCCCTTTCTTTTTATCTGTATTTTTGAATAATCATGTTGCGCATCAACATATAGTGCCGCCAAGGTAGATGAAATACGTTACAATCAACCGAAAAAATTAAACGTTGTAGGGTTCAGTATGTCATTTTCTGCTCCGCAAGCCATCATTCGTGGTCGCTTTTTGGATATCCAGTCTCTCGTTAATCAAGCCGATCAAATTGCAGAGCAGGTACGCTATCTTGAAGATGGCGTGATGCTGATCGAGCAAGGTAAGATTGTGGCCTTTGATCACTGGGCAAATTTAAAAGACCACTTGCCTGCCCATGTAGAGATCACCCATTACCACGAGCAATTAATTATTCCGGGCATGATTGATACTCACATTCATTACCCGCAAACCGAAATGGTCGGTGCCTATGGCGAACAGCTCCTGAGCTGGCTCAATACCTACACCTTTCCAACCGAACTACAATTTAAAGATGCGGCCTATGCCAAAGAAATTGCCGAGTTTTTCCTCGACGAATTACTTAAAAACGGCACCACAACGGCCTTGGTCTTTTGTACCGTACATCCTGAATCGGTAGACGCATTATTTGAAGCGGCACAATCACGCCAGATGCGGGTGGTGGCTGGTAAGGTATTAATGGATCGTCATGCCCCAGACGGGCTCTGCGATACTGCAGAGCGTGCCTACAATGAATCTAAGGCGCTGATTGAAAAATGGCACGGGAAGGGGCGTGCGCTCTATGCGATTACGCCGCGTTTTGCTCCGACGTCTACGCCAGAACAACTGGCACGGGCAGGACAGCTTAAACAAGAATTTCCTGATGTCTATGTGCATACGCACTTGAGCGAAAATAAAGACGAAATTGCGTGGGTGAAAGATTTATTTCCCGAGCAGACGGGCTATTTAGATGTCTATCAGCATTATGGCCTCACCGGAAAACGTTCGGTATTTGCACATTGTGTTCATCTTGAAGAGCACGAATGGGACTGCATGCACCAGACCGACTCAGCAATTGCGTTTTGTCCGACGTCGAATCTGTTTTTAGGTAGTGGGCTGTTTCCCCTGAAAAAAACATGGGATAAACAGGTCAAAGTCGGTTTAGGCACAGACATCGGTGCAGGTACATCGTTTAGTCTGTTACAAACCGTCAACGAAGCCTACAAAGTCCAACAGCTTCAAGGCGATAAACTCTCTGCCTATGAGTCGTTTTATCATGCCACACTCGGTGGTGCCAAAGCGCTTGATCTAGACGATAAACTGGGCAATTTTGCACTGGGCAAAGAAGCCGATTTTGTGGTGCTCGATTTGAAAGCCACCGCTTTGCAGGCGCTGCGTCAGTCGAGAGCCAAATCGCTTGAAGATGCCTTATTTGCACTCTTTACCATGGGAGACGATCGTAATGTCGAATCGACCTACGTGTACGGACAAAAAGTCTATCAAAAAGCGGCGTCGAACTAATCTCGTCCGTTGGACTGTGCTGTTACTGGGCTGTGCATGTTTACTCAGATCGGACCAGTCAGTTCAGCCTGACGCATGATGTATACACAACAAATGATGCATCGCAGGCTTTTTTGCTTTAAACTTTAGTCATCGATTTATGATTTTGAGGTGTTGCTGGTCAACACCTTTTTTATTTGAAAACTTTCTGATGTTTTAGGTTTCTGCACATGACCGTCGAAATGAGCGTAATGATCTCTGCCGAAGAGATTCAAGCCAAAGTAAAGCAGCTCGGTGAACAAATTAATGCTCACTATGCCAACAGCAACAAAGATCTGGTCCTGATTGGCCTGTTGCGTGGTTCATTTATTTTTATGGCCGACTTATGTCGTGCGATTGCAAAACCACATGAACTCGATTTCATGACGGTTTCAAGCTATGGTGCCAGCACGGTATCGAGCCGAGATGTCAGAATCTTAAAAGATTTAGACGGCGAAATTCGTGGTAAAGATGTTCTGGTGGTTGAGGATATTATTGACTCTGGCAATACCTTGAGCAAGGTTTTGGAAATCTTGCAAACGCGTGAACCGAATTCTATTGAGCTGTGTACGCTGGTGAGCAAACCTTCACGCCGTGAAATCGAGCTTGAAGTCAAATTCTTAGGCTTTGAAGTTGAAGATCGTTTTATTGTGGGCTACGGACTCGATTACGATCAAAAATACCGTCATTTGCCGTTTATTGGCGAAATCGGTCTTTAAGAAAAATGGTGCAATCGCACCATTTTTTTTGTTTACACTCTGCACAAAACACCTACAGGATGTATCTGAGTTTCTCTGTCACTTTGATCGGTTTCGTTTCATCATAATCAAACAACATCATGTAAAACCAAAAAAATGAGAAACAAGGAGAACATCCATGTGGTCATTAATTGTGGCAATTGTCGTGGGTTTCATCGCAGGCCTGATTGCACGCGCGATTCATCCCGGTGACGATAAAGCCGGATTCATCGTGACAACATTACTCGGTATTGCTGGCTCTTTACTGGCAACTTATGGCGGCCGACTACTCGGGCTATATAGCAATAACTCCAGTGCAGGCTTTATTGCCTCTGTGATTGGGGCAATCGTGATCTTGTTTATTTACAACCTGATTACCAAACGAAGTAACGCCTAAACGGTTAGATTCAAGGTGAGGCAACATCTTGCCTCACTTGATCTCGCTGAGCACCTGTTCAATCTGCGCTGCACTTTGTGCGCCAGTCACTTTTAGTCCGTTGGCAAAAAACAAGGTCGGCGTGCCCTGAATCTTCAAGCGTTCGCCCAGCGCCAGATTACGTTCTACAGGCGTAGTACAGCTTGCGTTGGCCTGTGGTGCGACATTGTTCGAAATTAAATTCTTCCATGCATAACTGCGATTTGCTGAGCACCAAACCTGTTTTGATGGTGTAACAGATTGCGTTTTGAGCGGATAAAGAAAAGTATAAATGGTCACATTGTTGAGCTGACTCAAGTTTTGCTCAAGCTGTTTGCAATAAGGGCAATTTGGATCTGAAAATACCGCGATCTGGCGTTTACCATTACCTTTTACGGTTTTAATCGCATCCTGCAAGGGCAGATCACTCCAGCGAATGCGATTATTTTGCATCACCAGATCCTTGGTCAGATTGCGCTGGTCTTTCAGGCGAATCATTGAACCCACAAATATATGTTCTGCGTCTTCGCCGATATACACCACCTGATTGTCCAAGGTTCCGCTATAGAGGCTATTCATCGCCGTTTTTTCTAGATTTTCAATTTTGAGCTTGGGGTATTGAGTTTGCAGATGCTGTTGTACGTTTTGCAGATTGGCATGTGCCACACCCGTCATCGCTGCCAACAATGCCATCATTACACGAACTTTCATCGCCACGCCCTTCATTGCTTAAAAAAGTGCAGTGTAGTCGAATCGCTAAAAAAGTATGTTGTAATTTATAGTGAAGCAGATGTGGTTCCACGTGGAACACGTGAATCATCATCGAAATGAGATTTAAGCCTCGTTATATTGGAAAAAGCAGCCCCGAAAGACTGCTGTCGTCGTTAAATGCGTCCTGCCTCCAAAAAAGGAATTCGAGCTACATCAAACTGCGCCCGAGGATCTTGCCCGAAGGTTAAAAAGCCATGCATGCCAACCAACACATCGCCTTTATAATAGGCGTTGAGCCGCTGTCTTGGGTCTTTATGCGATAAAGTAAAGGTAATCGCGTCGATTCCCCGTTGTTTAGATAACTTGAAGGCATCACGCAACATGGCGTCGTGTAGCGCGAGTTGTTCAGGTTCACACAGCAGTGAATGCAAAATATGATACTTAAACGATTGTCCTTTTTTTGGCAGTTGAATACGGCCATTGAGTTTGGCCCACACATTGTAAAGCGGACGAAAGGTCTGAATTTTTTTACTATAATCGAGCACCTTACTTTGTTTAAATCCACTTTGGTTCCATAAACCAAACATTCCTACCAAACGATCCTGCTCAAAGTAAAGCTGAAAATCATCTAAAGTTAAGCCCTGAAAATACGGATCGTTGTGCAATAGCTGCGCAAAGTCATAGGCTGGAATAAAGTTATAGTGCGCTGCCATCTGCTGGATAAATGCATTCATTTGCTCGATATGGGCCGCTGTAGCGACGCAGCGCTTGAGCTTTGACAAATCGATCGATTGCTTGGCATGCAGCAGCGTTTTAGGAAACTGTGCGTGTTTAAAGCCCGTCAGGGTTAGGGTTTCAATGAGTCCTTCATCAAAATACTGAAAGCCTAGCCGACCACTTTGTATGGCACGGCGCGCGGCAATGTTGTCATCAAAAATAATCATCTGACAAAAATCGGGATTTTTTAAACTGGTTTTAAAATGCGGTGTCATCTGCTTCAACACGGCTTTACCACGCACTTGCGGTGAAAGACGCAAATCGCCCCCGTAGCGAAACGGCATTACGGTGCCGTTAACATAACAGGGCCGCAGACCAATGTTGTAACACCCGACCAAGCAACCAGTACTGTGATCCTGCGCTACGGTACTGTCAATTTGGGTATAAATCACTTGGCTGGCTTTAAAATAACTTGGTTCGCGCTGAAAACTGAGTGTCAGCCCTCGCGTGGTCATCGGCAGACTGACCAGTTTTCGTAGTTCTTGATCATCACTTGTCGCCACATGACGGACTTCAATTCCTTGCGGCTTTTTGATTACGATTTGCTCGGCACTGTTCATGAATTTTTAGTCCTTATGGCATCGGGGGAGCATCATTCGATGCGACTGTAAACACGCTGGAGAGGCGTCCCATCTGATCCAATAATTGATACGTTAAAACAAGCTCATCTTGCTGATTGAGGATTTTTTGCGTTTTGACATCGAGTAGACTTTGTTCGGCATTGAGTACATCGCTACTGGTTTTGGTGCCAAATTCCAGCTCCCGTTTGGTGAACTGTAACGCAATCGTGGCCGACTGAATGGCCTGATCGAGTGCACGCTTGTTTTGTCGTACGGCCTGTAATTGTAAATATGTGGTTTGTGCCTGCTGCTGAAGCGACTGTTGCAGCGCATTCATTTTTTGGCTGGCCAGCGCGACATCCACGGTAGCTTTTTGTCGATTGGCCTTGTTTAAGCCACTGTCATAAAGCGGAACATTAAACTGCAATCCCACCAGATAGCCCTTACTTTCACCATCTTTTTCTTCATATTGCATTCCCGCTCGCCCCGTCAGGCCAATCGACGGTTTAAGTTCCAATTTGCTTAAACGATATTGTTTTTGCGCAGATTGCGCATCTAAGCGAGCTTGTTGCAATGCCGGGTGCTGTTCTATCGAATAGGCAATATCGTCAATTGAGCCAGGAATTGGCGGTAATTCAATGGGTGTTTCTAAGTGATCTGCAGCTTGACCTGTCAGTTGATAAAACCGGGTTTGACTGATCTTGAGCTGCGCCTCGCTACGCATGGTATCGGCCTGTGCCTGTGCCAACTGCGCCTCGATCTTGGCCAGATCGGCACGCGTGATCACCCCCGCATTCAAGCGCTTTTGTGCATCACTGAACGAACGTTGCAGCGTACTTTGCACATTCAGCTTGAGGGTACGGATCGCCTCTTGCTTGAGTACCTCGCTGTAGGCCTGCACGGTTTGTAAAACCGTAGTCGATTGCTGTGCACTCAAGGCCTGTGACTGCGCAGCTATTTGCGTTTTGGCCAGCTCGATTCCGAGGCGTTCACGTCCCGCCGTGTAGAGGGGATAATCAAATTTCAGCATCAGGCTACGGGTGCGCCGAAAACTTTCATCAATTGAAAATAACGGGCTGTAATTGGGTGGATTATCGACTTGTCCTACGCCTAAACGTCCTTCTACACTGACATTAAGCCCATAACGACGCTCGGCCTGTTGTAATTCGGCTTCGGCACGTCCCACTCTTAAATCACTAATTTTCAATTGTGGCTCATAGCTCAGCGCACTTTGCACTGCATCTTGCAGGGTCATACACCAGACATTCGGCGCAATCAATACTCCCAGCAAACCCAACCAATGTAATTGTTTCATGACAGATTCCACAACATCCCGCTAGACAGGCTCGGCACATAGCATGTGTTCAAGGCTCGATAAAGTGACTTTTTTTAACGGTTCGGGCTTGATGTTGCCCTCGATCATTCCTTCTCGCATGACCACGTGCTTATAAGCTTCCCAGCCATTGTCGACATAACAGACGCGTGGCTGATCGAGCTGCCCCAAGTCACGTGCCAGCTCATAGTGAAAGTGCTGACGAAGCGCCTGATCGATCTGCTGGACACACACCTGCTGGCTCGTCTCACCCTCTACCAAAACACAATAAAACGGTTTGGCCTGTTGCTGGGTATCCACCGCAAACAGAGAAACGGCCTGTATCTGTTGCTGTTTAAGCTGCGCAATCAAGCTATGGGCGACATCTGGAGAAAGCTTTTCCCCCACCAGATCGACACCAAAACGGCGTCCCTGAAACTCAAAACAAGGCACTTGACCAAAAAAACCGGTCACACGCAGGCTGTCGTCGAGACAGTAACGTAATAAACCATTACCCGACGTGAGGACTGGACTGACATGATCATTTAATTGCAGTTCCCATGAAGCAACGATTTCACCCTGACGCGGCCCACTTAAGTATTCAAACTCATAAAAATGACTGTGATAGGCCAAAGGATAGCAATCGTCGTAGGGAATCGTCACTACGCCTTCAGTAGCCCATAATCCTTTCCCTTCAAACTGCGCAAACGGCAGTGCTGCATGTAAGCTGGCTGCCCATTGTTTTGAGCCTGCGGTATCCCAACTCGACACCAGACTCAGTTTTGGCCACAACTGCTGATAATCCAGTGGTGACTGTTGCATCAGGCGAGCCAGCAACAGCGCTCGCTGCGGCTGGTGTGGTGCTTTGACTTGACGCAGTGAAGCTGCACGCTGCTGCCACGTTCCGCTTTGTAAAACCTGAACAATCTCTTCGGCTTGCTCGTTTAATTTTTCAAGTAATTGCAACGCAAAGGTGGGACTCCACACCGACATCATGGCCAGATCTGCATCTGCCACCAAATAGCATAAAGTCGCAAACAGTGCATCATCGGCTTGGGCAGCAAAGGAGACATCACTCGGTACGGCTTGGGTAAATTTCGATAAAATGCGTTTTCCCAAACCAAGCAATGCACTGTCGTCGTTGAGATTTTCATCTGTGAGTACTTCACGCTGGCTTTCGGGTAACCATGATACCGACCAGTAATGCGTGCCGCGATCGAGTTGATTGCATTTACGGTACATGCTCGACAGCCACGGTGCAATTGCGGCATCGAGTTCATCTAAAAATGCCTGTGTGTAAGGGATAAACTTAATCTGCTCACTCGATCCGCTGGTCGGCTGATAGCGCACCAACTTGCTACTCGACAGCGTGGTTTTACTGCTTCGACAGGCCGTGATCTGGTCACGCCACTGCGCATAGCGCGTGACCGGAAAACGTGTTTTAAAGCTTTCATAATCGGTCACACCCGCCTGCTGGGCGAGTGTAGACATCTGTAAAATCTTTTCAAGTTTTTCACGCTGCACCTGTTCAAGCGCATTTTTTTGCTTTTGAAAACGCTGATCGGTCTGACGACAGAACAGCTTGAGCACTTGATGCGAGAGCGGCGTGATTGCCATGGACTTCATCATGAAGATGCCCCTTCTGGGGTATTGTAGGATGGGCGTGATTTGCTGCTTTGTTTGCCCTTGCTGGCCGGTTTGGTCAGCATACGTAGTGGAAAGCGAAGTACATCCTGCCATGCCAGACGGCCAATACATGGTAATTCTGTACCCTGAACCCAAGTCGGATTTTCACGCTCGAAAAACGAGATTTTAGGATTATCCTGACGCATCTGCTGCGTAATTGGCGCAACATCGGCTTTAAGGGGCTGATAGTCACTACCAAAGTTGAGTAAACCACTGTCGTGATCAAAATACTCATTAAAATAGGTTTTGCAGTAATGCTCGACAATCGGTTTCAGGTGCGCGTACTTACCCTCATGGTGCGGGTAGTAAACAAAATAGTTATTGGCCAAAAGTAGATAGGTTTTGTAGCCCTTCGAAATCAGGAGCCAATACAGCTCATCAAACGGAAAGCGAAAGCGCAGTTTGATCAACAGCTTCATCATGGTGGTTTGCAGGGTGCGGCAGCCCCAGAATTCTTTTTGAATCACGGTATCGCCGCTAAACAAGAAGGTATAGTTTTTATTGTTGAGGGTAAATTGATGGAGCGCTACTGTTGAAAAACCCACAACTTCATTGCGCTTCGGGTGCAAAATTAGAATAGCGCCGTGTTTCTTTTTAAAATCCTCCAAAAAGATCGACTTACGCGTATTGGCATAATACTCTGAATAAATTTCATACATCTGGTCTAGATATTCTGAAGAGATATCTTCACGCTTCATGTAACGCCCGCGTGGTTTTGCTTTAGATTTTGTGCTCACCACCTCGGTGGCTTGTGTTAATTCGATAGATGACATCAAACTGACCCCTATTATTTTTGATAATGAATAAACATTTCTTGTTTAAACTGGCATCCAGCATTGAGAGCGAGTGGCCGGATTGCCTTATTTTTTACTGCAACAATATTTTTCCCCATAGGTCACTAACCTGAACATTTAGAGTGAGACTTTTTTCCCCCGATCCATAAAAAAGGTAAGAAAAGCCATCACCAGCATGATGATGGCCAGTAGTTTCAATAAATCGTTAAAGCTTGATGCAAGAGCTTGATAATGGACTTGCCGGTAAATGACTTGCGTGGCCAACTGCTCTGAAAGATCGCCCAATTCAGCATACTGCGCCTTCAATTGCGCCATCTTTTCGACAAAAATCCAGTTGTCTGGAGTGAGGCCACTATTGAGTTCATTGCTGTGCCATGCCGTCAGCCAGTCGATACGTGAATTGATCAGCGCCAGCCCTACGGCTCCGCCAATGTTTCGCATCAGGTTATAAATTCCGCTGGCATCGGCAATCTTGTGTTCGGGCAGGGTACTCATGGCCAACTGTGAAATCACAATCAGGCAAATCATCAGGCCAATTCCCCGATACACTTGCGGCCAAAACATAAAATCGTAATCGCTTTGAGTAGTTAAATGCGCATTCAGCCAGACACCAAATGCCGCCATCAACATGCCCACAAAAACTGTTTTACGCGCATCAAAGTTTGGAATTAACCATGCCAGCACTGGCGCGAAGAAGAACATCACAATGCCGGTGACCATCATGATGTGGCCAATCTGGCTGCTATTCATCTCGCGTACTTGCCCTAGAAAGACTGGAATCATGTAGCCCAAACCATACAAGGCCATGCCAATCACAAAGGTAATCATGCAGCTTAAGGTGAAGTTTTTATTTTTAAATACACTGAGGTCCAGCAAAGGTTTGGGGGTCACAAAACTGCGATAAAAGAAAATCATCGCGCCCAGAAGACTCACCAAAAAAGCGACCCGTACACCGACATCGGCAAACCAGTCATAGCGACCACCTTCGTCGAGGAAATACTCCAGTCCTCCCAAAAACATGGCCATGCCGACCAAGCTAAACCAGTCCAGTTCTCGAACCAATTTATAATTGGCACGGTCAATCGCGGGATTGGCATACACCACCACCGAAATAATAATCCCCGGAATAATATTGATCAGGAACATCCAGTGCCACGAAAAATTGGTGGTTAGCCAGCCACCAATCGTGGGCCCAATCGCGGGCCCCAAGGTACTGATCATTCCAAACAGCACCAATGGCACTGCACGTTTGGCTTCGGGAAACAGTAAAAATAGCGCGGTCATAGATGTCGGGATCATCCCGCCGCCCATAAAGCCTTGTAAGGCGCGAAACACCAATAAGCTTTCTAGATTCCATGCCAGTGCACATAATAGTGAACTGAAGGTAAATCCGACCGCGCACAAGGTATAGTAAACACGGGTTGAAAGGATTCGCGACAAAACACTCGACATCGGAATCGCGATAATTTCAGCAATCAGATAGACCGTTTGCACCCAAGTGACTTCATAGCGACTGGCGCTCATGCCTGCCTGAATTTCATTGAGTGAACTGGCCACAATCTGAATATCTAAAATGGCCATAAAGTTGCCAAAAATCATGGCAACAAAAATCACCCACGCCACGCGAGGTTCAAAATTCCACTGGTTAGTCTGAGCTGAAACGGTCATGTGGTTCGATCCTCATGCATCATGGTTTGAGCCTCGTTAACTTCTCAAATCCACTTTGGCCACCACCGACATCCCCGGTTTGATCAGATCAATCTGCGGATGTGGAAGAATCGAAATACGCACTGGAATGCGTTGCACCACCTTGTTAAAGTTTCCCGTGGCATTATCTGGCGGCATCATAGAAAAGGTTGCACCAGAAGCAGGAGAGAAACTTTGTACCTGACCATTAAAGGTCAGACTCGGATAGGCATCGAGTACCAAGCTCACGCGTTGTCCTGCGCGCATTTTTTCGATCTGGGTTTCTTTAAAATTGGCCTCTACATACAGGCTATTTCTGGGAATAATCGCCATCAGGCGAGTTTGTGGATTAACTCTGGAACCAATCTGAACAGCGAGACTGCCGACTTTTCCAGATACTGGCGCGACAATTTCAGAAGCATTTAAATCGATATCGTAAAGTTTGACGGTGGCTTTGGCGTTGTCTAGATCGGCATACAATTGTGTGCGTCCCGCCTGAACACTGGAAAACTGAGCCTGTGCAGCTTGAATCGCTGCCTGTGCCTTATTTAACTGTGCCTGTGCAGTCAAATATTCAGCCTGAGTGGCTTCAAAACGCTGACGTGTAATCACGCCCTCTTTCAGTAATTGCTGATAACGACGAAAATCTGCGCTCAAGCGGCTTACATCTGCCGCTGCCGCATCACGTGCACTTTGGGCTTCTTGAATGCTGGCCTGTGCGGATTTCTCATTTTCAGTTTGTACCGAAAGACCAGCTTGTTTCAGATTCACCATCGCTTTGGCTTGATCTGCACGGGCTTGTAAATCGCGATTATCCAGTGCAACCAATGGCTTACCCTTTTCAATCGTTTGATTTTCATGGACATAAAGTGCCAGCACTTCACCAGAAACCTTGGGCATAATCCAAGTTAAATCTGATTTAACATAGGCATTTTCGGTCGACTCATAGAAACGATACACAAACCAGTAATACAACACCCCCAGCAGAATGCCTAAAAATAAAAGGGTGAAAATCCCCCAAGCGATTTTTTTCCGACGAGCATAATCAGGTTCTGGCTGATTATGCGGAACAGGAAGCTCATCCATTGTGTCTGACCTTATAACACTTTAATTTAAATGCTTATTTTTTACACAGCAACATGCATCAATGCATCATAGGTGAGGAGCTTGAATAGGATGAAAAAACAGGTCGCACGATTCCCCTACAGGCGTCTGCCCTAATCGTATGCTTTCCCGCTAACTACACATTATTATTAAGTGATTTTTCATCTAAATTTTATTATCTATTTGACACTTTAACCCAAATGAAGTGCGTAAATTGTCAAATTAATAATCATTAAACTCCTGGGTCACAAACAATAGTGTGTATTGTGAATCGTGTCAATTACATGAAAAATTAACTGATTTACCGAATTTTTCAGTATTTTGGGTGCAATTTGCTCAAGTTAAGCAAAAAAATTAAAAAGAAGAATTAAAAAATGATTGAAAATCAATGATAAAAAAAATAAAAAAGCATTTCCCTAAAAAAAGGGAAATGCTTTGAATTATACATGAGAATGACTATTATTTGCCAATACAAAATGAGCCAAAAATTTTGCCTAACAAGTCATCGGCACTAAATTCACCAGTAATTTCCGATAAAGCGTTTTGAGCCAGACGCAACGATTCGGCCACCAACTCACCTGCGTGATACACCACCAGTTGCTCACGTGCCTCATGCAAATGTAGCTGAGTGCGCTTCATTGCATCGATATGACGAGTACGGGCAATAAAGGTATCTTCTTCAGGTTGAAAGCCCGCATGCGCTGTAATCGCTTCTATGAGCGCCTGAACACCGGTTTCTTGTTTGGCCGAAACCCATACATGTCGAAAGCCTTCAAACTGCTCGGCATGCGAAGGGGTATCGATCAAATCACATTTGTTACCAATAAGCACCAGCCGACGCGGATCTAAATGCTCAGCAAAATATTCCCGCGCCAAATCCAGTGGATGCTCACCTTGACTCAAGTCATACACCAATAACAGCAGATCGGCTTGCTCGATTTCCTTGATGGCGCGGCGAATCCCTTCTTTTTCGACCACATCACCTGTCTCACGCAGTCCCGCCGTATCGGTGAGGGTGATGGGCAATCCATTCAGACTGATTTTTTCATGCAGCACATCACGTGTGGTACCCGCAATATCCGTCACAATGGCACGTTCATTTCCGGCCAGAGCATTGAGCAGACTCGATTTACCGGCATTGGGTTTACCTGCAATCACCACTTGTAAACCTTCACGTAGTAATTGTCCCTGACGTGCAGAACGCTGAACCTGAGACACCGAATCACAGACATCTTCGAGTAATCCCAAAATCTTACCATCGGCCAGAAAATCAATTTCCTCTTCAGGAAAATCAAT
This sequence comes from Acinetobacter soli, assembly GCF_018139125.1. Taxonomy (NCBI): domain Bacteria; kingdom Pseudomonadati; phylum Pseudomonadota; class Gammaproteobacteria; order Moraxellales; family Moraxellaceae; genus Acinetobacter; species Acinetobacter soli. The sequence continues at coordinate 2,602,119 of NZ_CP073241.1, read as the reverse complement.
CGCAGCTTCTACATGCAGGCGTAAATGGATCAACTTTTCCAGTACTGCATTGATCTTAACTGAAAATGCGCCTTGTAATGAGCGTACTGCTGAACGTGCAGCGGCCTGTGAAGTGGCATCAATCAAATCGGCAATTGACTCGGCCTGCACCAGATCCAGTTTGCCATTTTCAAAGGCGCGCATGGAAAATTCACCCGCTTTGGCAGCTTGTGCTCCAAGTTCGAGTAGCCGGCCCAAGATGGCATTTAAAATCACCGGCCCGCCGTGTCCCTGAATCTCCACGACATCTTCGCCAGTAAAAGAGTGAGGATTTGGAAAGCACAGTAGCAATCCCTCATCCATCACCTGTGCCTGTGCATCGTAAAACTGTCGAAAGCCGGCCATTCGGGCTTTGGGCAAGGCCTTAGCGGTCAACTGCTCGGCAATTGCGTAGGCTTTAGGGCCTGACAAGCGGATCATGCCCACACCGCCACGCCCGGGCGCAGTGGCAATTGCGGCGATTGTGCTTTGATAGTGCATACAAAAACCTAAAAACAAAAAGAAGGCGGTTCAATAAAAAATCCGCTTAAGCGTAACATCTTAAGCGGATTTATTCAGCTGTTGCGTCTCGCTCAATTACGAGGTCGTTTCAACTTTATTTTCACGTGATTTAGCAACGCTTTTGTTGATAAACCATTGCTGCGTGATGGTAATACTGTTGTTGACAATCCAGTACAACACCAAGCCAGCAGGGAAGAACAACATGAATACCGTGAAAATGATCGGCATAATGCGGAACACTTTAGCCTGCATTGGATCTGCCGGTTGCGGGTTCAGCATTTGCTGAATGAACATGGTCGCGCCCATCAAAAGCGGCAAGATAAACCATGGGTCCATTGCAGACAAATCTTGAATCCAGAGCATCCATGGTGCATGACGAAGCTCGACACTTTCCATGAGCACCCAGTACAAGGCCAAGAAAATTGGCATTTGTAACAACAGCGGTAAGCATCCAGACAACGGGTTGACTTGCTCACGCTTGTAAAGCGCCATCATTTCTTGGGAGAAACGCATGCGGTCTTCGCCAAACTCTTCTTTCATACGCTGCATTTCAGGTGCAATCACACGCATTTTGGCCATCGAGCGATAGCTCTTCGACGACAGCGGCCACAAGATGAGTTTCACTAAAACGGTCAATAAAATGATTGACCAGCCCCAGTTGCCCACGATGTTATGGAAGAATTGCAAACCAATAAACAGTAGTTTTGCGATTGGCCATAACCAACCATAATCGACAGTCTGATTGAGTCCGACAGCCAGATCTTTGAGTTCAGATTGGATTTTTGGACCCGAATAGAACGTCGCATCCACGGTCATGGTTTTGCCCGCAGGCACATTAATGGTTGGAGAAGTAAAACCAATAATGTTCATGTTATCGGCAGATTTGCGCGACTCAAGCTTGGCGGTATACGCCTGCTCACCAAAATGACCTGGAATCCATGCACTTACAAAATAGTGCTGAACCATCGCCACCCAACCACCTTTGGCTTCTACGTTTAACTTCTCGTCTGAGAAGTTGGCAAACTTCAGCTTGTTGTAGTGCTCGTCAGGAGAACCCCATGCACCGCCTAAGAAAGTGCCAAGTGTAAAGATACCTTGATCAGACTTGCCTGGATCTTCAGAGTTGTCTCGTTTGATTTGACCAAACATTTGACCCTGCCAGTTTTGCTGACTGCGGTTGACCACCTGATAGCTCACTACAACTGGATAATCGCCTTGCTTGAAAGTAAAACGCTTGATGATTTCCACACCATCTGCTGTTTTGTAGACCATTGGAACAGTAAGCGTTTTAACCAGCTTGCCGTCTTTGTCTTTCACTTCTTTAGCATCGGCTAAGGTGTATGCAGATTTTTCTACATCATACACCGGACGACCTGCACGGCTGCTGTCAGGACCATTTAAGCCAATCAAACCCGACTGTGCGACATAGGTACGTTTGGCATCACTTTCAAGCATTACAAACGGTTGATCACTGTTTTTGCTTTGATCATGATTAAGTAATTCAATACGCACAATATCACCACCTTTTGGATTGATCCAAAGGTGATAAAGGTCAGTCTGTATTGAAATAAGCTGTTGACTTACAGATGCTGGAGCAGCTGTCGGTGTTTGCTGGGCAGCAATATTTGCTTGCGGTACGTCAGAAGACGTAGCAGCTGCTTGGCTATTTGGCAAATCAGCAGACACATCATGCGACACTGCAGCAGCCGTTTGTGGCTGTACGGGTGTATTTGCATGACCATAATCTTTTTGCCAAGCCAAAATGAGCAAATATGCCGTGACAAACATGGCCCCGAGAATTGCAAACCTGGCCCATTGTTGCATATCTATTACCCCAAGTGGTTAGAGTGATTTAGGTTCATTAAACGATCACGAAAGGGTACAGCAACGTGATGCGTTTGAGAATCTATTTGCTGAAACGAAATAAAATGAATTGCTTTTGACGGCACGGGGTCATAACCCGATCTACCCCAAGGATGACAGCGGCAGATCCGGCGAATAGCCAGTCCAGTGCCTTTGACTGCACCATGCGTATGAATTGCTTCGAGGGAATACTGAGAACAGGTCGGAATATACCGGCAACGAGGACCAAGCATCGGACTAATTGCGATTTGATAAAAACGAATCAACCAATGAAGGATACGAACCATTGGCGCATCTCTAATGCAAAGAAGGAGAAACAGCTACTTTTTGATATTTTTTAGCCTGACGAAAAAGTTTTTGCCAAGCAAACTCAAGCTGCTGATGCAAATCAGCATTAGATACCGCTTCAATACCTATCTTAGGCATGACCACAATATCAAGTAAACCGACGTGTTGCTGATGCAAGCGAAAGCTTTCACGAGCAAGTCGTTTTATTCTATTTCGTTCGTGCGCACGGCGCACTTTTTTCTTGGCGACAATCACCCCCAAGCGACTTTTTGCGTGCTCGGACGGTTTCGCAAGAAACAAGAAGTGGGGCTGATGCACTTTAAAAAGCGCACCATTAAACACACCTTGGTAATCTGCAGCACAGCGTAATCTTACCTCTGTGCTGAAGCTATAAAGTGTCATCACCCGATCGTATCAGCTAACTGTGATTAAACAGTTAAGCTGTGACGACCTTTTGCACGACGGCGAGCCAATACTTGACGACCAGCTTTTGTAGCCATGCGAGCACGGAAACCATGAACGCGTTTACGTTTTAATTCCGAAGGTTGGAAAGTACGTTTCATGTCGAAACTCCCATATTGATCTTTCTGTAAAGGTTCGCGATTGTATTGTGCAATCTTTACACTGTCAATGAAAAACAGGAATCTTTACATTTAAATGTCTGTCGAGAGCTCAGATCATATCTGGCAAAACCAGTACTTGAAAGATCACACAAAAGTTATACACAAACTAATACTTTAGATTTATGGCATTTTTTTGTATATTTGACACTTATTCTCAACCTTATCAACAGCTTTAACTTGATCGATAGCGTCATCCTCTTGATTTGAATTTAAATTCATATCTCGCTAAATTATCCACAAGACATGAACGCTTATTAAATAAATTCAAATTTTAAAATTTAAATTTATTCTTATTAGGGATAACTTTTTCTGTGGAATAGCCTATTTTAAATTTAAAAACCAATAAGATGGGTTGTGGATAAGCTTGTTTCAATCACATTTACAGATTGTGGATAACTTATCGCTAAAAACTATCCACAGGATGTGGAAAACCTTATCCACAAGTCAATTGAATTTAAATTTATAGCGTAAGCGTTTTCTTTTTAGACAAAATCAAGATAATCCTTCATGACAGATGTGGATAACTTGGTTAGAATGGCCACCCCTTTTCAAGAAGGGTGGGTGGATATTGTGGTTTTTGAATTTAAATTAAGGGGATTCACATGCTTTGGACGGACTGCTTAACTCGCTTGCGACAAGAGCTCTCTGATAATGTCTTTGCGATGTGGATTCGTCCTTTGGTAGCCGAAGAGACGGAGGATCGTCTACGTCTATACGCGCCAAATCCTTACTGGACGCGTTATATACAAGAACATCACCTTGAATTAATTTCTATTTTGGCCGAACAGTTGTCTGAAGGCCGAATCCGTCAGGTCGAGATTTTGGTCGACTCACGTCCGGGCGCAATTTTATCCCCAGCTGAACAACCCGCAACCACGACGGCAGCGTTATCCACAGCACCCGTAATCAATAAAGTCAAAAAAGACAGCACCGATACCGCACCTGTATCGAATGCGAAAGTTTTAAATTCAAAAAAGCGTTTACTCAATCCACTGTTTACCTTTTCGCTATTTGTTGAAGGTCGCTCCAACCAGATGGCTGCCGAAACTTGTCGTAAAGTGCTCACACAGTTAGGTGCCTCTCAGCATAATCCGTTATTTTTGTATGGCCCGACCGGATTGGGTAAGACTCACTTGATGCAAGCGGTGGGCAATGCACTGTTACAAGCCAAGCCAAATGCACGCGTGATGTATATGACGGCAGAGAGTTTCGTACAGGACTTTGTCAGTTCATTGCAAAAAGGCAAAGTAGAAGAATTTAAGAAAAATTGTCGTTCACTGGATTTACTTTTAGTCGACGATATCCATTTGCTGGCCGGTAAAGAAGCCAGTTTGGTTGAGTTTTTCTATACCTTTAATGCGCTGCTTGATGAGTCAAAACAGATTATTCTGACCTCAGATCGTTATCCAAAAGAATTAACCGAACTCGATCCGCGTTTGGTTTCACGTTTTTCTTGGGGATTATCGGTGGGCGTCGAGCCACCCGATATTGAAACACGTATCGAAATTTTACTTAAAAAAGCAGAGAACAGCGGCGTGGATTTACCGCGTAACTGTGCATTGTTTATTGCACAGCAAGTGGTGGCCAATGTGCGTGAACTTGAAGGTGCATTAAATAAAGTGGTCGCGATTGCACGCTTTAAAGGCTCGCAGATCGATCTGGATGTGGTCCGAGAATCACTCAAAGACGTGCTGGCGATTCGTGCGCGAACCATCAGTGTGGAAAATATTCAGCGTGTGGTCAGTGAATATTTCCGTATACCTTTAAAAGAATTAATTGGACCTAAACGTACCCGTATTTATGCCCGTCCACGTCAGTTGGCAATGGGCTTGGCACGTGAACTCACCGGCGACAGTTTCCCTGAAATTGGCATGGCTTTTGGTGGGCGTGATCATAGTACGGTCATGCATGCCTGCGAAAAAGTGCAGAGCTTAAGGCAGGACGATCCTATTTTTAATGAAGATTACAAGAATTTGCTGCGTTTGTTGCAAAGCTAGATGTTCTTCATACACTTTTTATCGCTGCATGGCCTGATCAAGTGATTCAGGCCATTTCGTAATCGTGTTAACCGTCAACATCGGATCGCAATTTTCATCCTATCTTTTCAGACAATTTAGGTTAGAATACTTTTTAGTTTTTTTGAGTTTAAGGGTTAAAACGTGCGACTAAAAATAGCCAAAGAAAGTTTACTCAATGTTCTCTCTCATGTGGTCGGTGCCGTGGAGCGTCGCCATACATTGAATATTCTTTCCAATGTGAAAATTCAGGCTAATGCGCAGGCTTTGACCATCACTGGATCTGATCTGGAAGTGGAATTGGTGGCCAGCACCACACTGGCAGAGGGGGCTTGCCTTGAAGTCGGTGAAACTACAGTTCCAGCACGTAAACTGGTCGATATTTGTAAATCTCTTCCTTCTGCGGCACTGATTGATCTGCAAATTACTGAAGATCAGCGTTGTATTTTAAAGTCGGGCAATAGCCGCTTTGTGCTGGGGACTTTACCTGCTGAAGATTATCCACTGCTGACCACAGAAAGCAGTCAGGGCACACAGGTTCAGGTGACTCAGCGTGAATTAAAGCGATTATTTGAAAAAACATCTTTTGCCATGGCGGTGCAAGATGTACGTTTTTATTTAACAGGCACTTTGCTTGAAATTGATCAAAATCAGTTACGTGCAGTGACCACCGACGGTCACCGTTTGGCTTTATGTGAAGTTCAGGCGTCCTCAACAGCGACTCAAGCGGTACAGGCGATTGTGCCACGAAAGGCAGTGGGTGAGTTACAGCGTCTATTGAGTATTGAAGATGATCAACTGAGCCTGTTGATTGGACGTGAACTGTTAAATGTGACCATTCATATTGCCAACCGTGACAAAGAGCAGCATCCGATTACGGTACGCTTTACCACCAAGCTGATTGATGGCAAATTTCCAGATTATCGCCGCGTTATTCCACGTGGTGGCGACAAGCATGTGCAAATCGCTCACGATGTCTTTAAGCAGTCGTTGCAGCGTGTGGCAATCTTGAGTAATGAAAAGTTGCGTGGCGTGTTTTTGAATTTTAATCCAGACGTTTTGCAACTGCGTGCGAATAACCCAGAGCAAGATGAAGCGATTGAAGATTTAGCAATTCAGTATCAAAATACACCACTCGAAATGTCATTTAATGCGCAGTATTTACTCGAAGTACTGAATGTTTTAGATGGCGACGATGTGAGTATGAGTATGACTGAAGCCAATCAGTCGGTTTTGGTACAAGACGCTGCGCATCCTGATCAGACCTATGTGGTCATGCCAATGCGCGTATAACCTGCCGATCCGCTGATGCAAATTACGCGTTTAAACATCGAACGTGTGCGCAATTTAAAAACGGTTGCTCTTTGTGGATTGCAACCGTTTAATATTTTTTACGGCGCAAACGGCTCTGGAAAAACCTCGATTTTAGAGGCGATACATCTCTTGGCGACCGGGCGTTCTTTTCGAACGCATATGCCGAAACATTATATTCAGCACGATGCGCAGGATGCGATTGTTTTTGCCCAATCGATATCTGAAAAAATTGGTATGCAAAAGCTGGCATCGGGTGAGCAATTGATCAAGGTCAATGGCGACACCGTCGCCACTCAAGGTCAATTGGCCAAACTATTGCCTTTACAACATCTAGACCCACAAAGTACTGACATTATCGATTACGGCGCCAAGCCGCGTCGACAACTACTCGATTGGTTGATGTTCCACGTGGAACCCGAGTTTTATTTTGCTTGGCAATATTATTCACGCGCGCTCAAGCAGCGTAATATGCTGCTCAAAACCAAGCGGCAGCTCACGCTGGCTGAACTTGAACCGTGGAACAAAATGCTCAGTGATTACGGCGAAATGCTGCATTCGCAGCGTCTGGTCACAGTCGAGCGCTGGAAAGGGTTTTTTCAGCAAGATCTTGCGCATTTGCTTCCTCAGCTTGAGATCGAGCTGGAATACAGTCCTGGATTTCATACTGAGGTCGGGCTGTGGCAAGATCTGCTCAATTATCATGAAAAAGACCTTGAACGACGCTACACCGAATACGGTCCGCACCGTGCCGATTTACGCTTAAAAACGCCACTCGGTGCAGCGGATGATGTCTTGTCACGTGGGCAAAAGAAATTGCTCATGATGGCATTAAAACTGTCACAGATTGCAATGTTACATGCGAGTAATAAGGAAACTGTGGTATTATTAGATGATCTGACAGCAGAATTAGATAGTAACGCGCAACGACGTTTAATTGAACGATTGAGCCAATTGGGTAGTCAAGTTTTTATTACCACTTTAGATCATCAGGCTGTGACTCAACATTTAGATGATCTGTCTATTTCTTATCAATTATACAATGTTGACCATGGTCAAGTTCATGCTGTTTCACGTTGATTTTTTACCCATCTTTGGATAGACCTAATTTTTGCTAGGGAGAAACCATGAGTTCAGAATCGCAATCTGCCTCTCCAACAGAACAAACAATTGAAAAGGCGTATGATTCCTCTAGTATCAAGGTATTACGTGGGCTGGATGCTGTTCGTAAACGTCCGGGCATGTATATTGGTGATACTGACGATGGGACTGGCTTGCACCACATGGTGTTTGAAGTCGTCGATAATGCGATTGATGAAGCGTTGGCTGGACATTGTGACGAAATTATTGTCACCATTCATGAAGATGAATCGGTCAGTGTCTCGGATAACGGCCGTGGAATTCCAACCGATATTCACCCAGAAGAAGGGGTTTCTGCCGCAGAAGTCATCCTGACCATTTTGCATGCCGGCGGTAAGTTTGACGACAACAGTTATAAAGTGTCTGGTGGCTTACACGGTGTAGGCGTGTCGGTGGTGAATGCGTTATCTAGCAAATTGCAACTAACGATTCATCGCGCCGGTCAGATTCATGAGCAGGAATATCAGCACGGCGATCCAAAATATCCGCTTAAAGTGGTCGGTGAAACCACCACCACAGGAACAACAGTGCGTTTTTGGCCAAGTGCTGAAACGTTCAGCCAAACTATTTTTAGTGTCGACATTTTAGCGCGTCGTTTAAGAGAGTTGTCATTCTTAAATGCCGGTGTAAAAATTGTCTTGCGTGATGAGCGTGTGAACTTTGAGCATATTTATGCTTATGAAGGCGGTTTGTCAGAGTTTGTAAAATACATCAACGAAGGCAAAACTCATCTCAACGATATCTTTCATTTTACTGCCGATGCCGATAACGGTATTGGGGTTGAAGTTGCGCTTCAGTGGAACGACAGCTATCAGGAAAATGTTCGCTGTTTTACCAATAATATTCCGCAAAAAGATGGCGGAACACATTTGGCGGGTTTCCGTGCCGCACTGACACGTGGATTAAACAGCTATCTTGAGAGTGAGAATATTCTCAAGAAAGAAAAAGTCAGTGTGACTGGTGACGATGCACGTGAAGGTTTGACTGCCATCATTTCGGTTAAAGTGCCGGATCCTAAGTTTTCATCACAAACCAAAGAAAAATTGGTTTCAAGTGAAGTGAAGCCTGCGGTTGAGCAAGCCATGAACAAGGAATTCTCGGCCTATTTGCTGGAAAATCCGCAAGCGGCGAAATCAATTGCAGGAAAAATTATCGATGCGGCGCGTGCGCGTGATGCGGCGCGTAAAGCGCGTGAGATGACGCGTCGTAAAAGTGCGTTAGATATTGCGGGTTTGCCGGGTAAATTAGCCGACTGCCAAGAAAAAGATCCTGCATTGTCTGAGCTGTATCTGGTCGAGGGTGACTCGGCAGGTGGTAGCGCCAAACAGGGTCGTAACCGCAAGATGCAGGCCATTTTGCCGCTCAAAGGTAAAATTTTGAACGTGGAACGTGCGCGCTTCGACAAGATGATTTCAAGTCAGGAAGTGGGCACTTTAATTACGGCCTTGGGCTGTGGTATTGGCCGCGAAGAATATAACCCAGATAAGTTGCGTTATCACAAAGTCATCATCATGACCGATGCCGACGTCGATGGCTCGCATATTCGTACCTTGCTGCTTACATTCTTCTTCCGTCAAATGCCGGAGTTGGTCGAGCGTGGTCATATCTATATTGCGCAGCCACCTTTATATAAGCTCAAAAAAGGCAAGCAAGAACAGTATCTCAAAGACAACGATGCACTCGAAACCTTCTTGATTTCAAATGCCATCGATGACTTGGCCTTACACATCAGCGCCGATGCACCAGCCATTACGGGTCAAGCTTTGGCGAGCGTGATTGACGATTACAAGGTATCGCAAAAGAGCTTGCAACGTTTAACCCAGCGTTATCCTGCGACCTTACTCGATGGTTTACTTGAAGTAGAGCCATTTAAAGCCGATCAAAGCCATGATCGTCCGTATGTCGAGCAATGGGCTGAGCAGCTCGGTCAAGTGATTGCAAAATTACAGCCAAGCTTGCGTCCTGAAGTGAGTCTGGAAAGCTTTGAACGTGAATCTCCAACAGGCGAAAAATCGATTCATTGCTGGCCACGTATCACGGTCTATGTCCACAATTTACCGCATCATTACCTGCTCGATGCCGGTCTGCTCAATTCAGCCGAATATGCACGTTTGCTAAAAAATTCGAAAAGCTGGTTCAAGTTGATCGAAGAGGGTGCTTATTTGCAAAAAGGTGAGCGACGCATTCCTGTGAGTAATTTCCATCAGGTGTGGCAGCAAATTTTGCAAGACTCGCGTCGTGGCATGATGATTCAGCGCTACAAAGGATTGGGCGAGATGAATGCCGAGCAGTTATGGGAAACCACTATGGATCCAGAAAACCGTCATATGCTGCAAGTGACCATCGATGATGCCATTGAAGCAGATCGTATGTTTAGCTGTTTGATGGGTGATGACGTAGAACCGCGTCGTGCGTTTATCGAAGAAAATGCATTAAATGCCGATATCGATGCTTAATGCTCAATAAAAAAAGGCGCCTCAAGGCGCCTTTTTTTATTTCAGTGTGCTTGGCTTAATCAAAGGAACTTTCCAGTTCTTCCAGCTCCATCATGAGCCCGAGCATTTGTTCTTCCGCCTGTTCAAGCTGTTGTTTAAGCTCGGTTTGCTCGTTCATGAGCTTAAGTAACTCATCTTTACGTGCTGCATCGTAAATTGAGCTATCGCCCAGTGCGATTTCAATTTCAGCCAAACGCGGCTGCAAGCGACCGATCTGGCTTTCAAGCTTCTCAATATTTTTTCGAATCGGACGCGTCTGTTCACGACGTTTTGCAGCTTCTTTACGCTGTGCTTCTTTGTCCAGTTTTGAAATGACCGGTTGTGCCTCAACTTTGGATTGAACTGGCGCTGCCGGCTGTTGACCTTGCTTCATCAGATCATTACGGGCCTGACGAAGCCAGTCGGCATAATCATGTAAATCCCCATCAAAATCACGACTATTGCCTGCATGAACCAAAATCAATTCATCACATACACTGGCAATCAATTGACGCTCGTGCGACACCAGCACCACGGCACCTTCAAAGTCCTGTAATGCCATGGTCAGTGCATGACGCATATCCAGATCCAAATGGTTGGTAGGTTCGTCCAAAATCAACACATTAGGGCGCTGCCATACAATCAATGCCAATGCCAGACGCGCACGCTCGCCGCCTGAAAAACTCTCACTCGGCGTATCCATACGTTCACCACTAAACCCAAAACTGCCTAGAAATGCGCGCAGTGTGGCTTCACTGATTTTTTTATCCGCAATACGAGACAATTGCAACATTGGGCTGGCTGCACCGTCTAGGGCATCCATTTGATGCTGGGCAAAATAACCGATATTGAGCAGCTCTGAGGCATAACGTGTGCCCCGCAATAGCGCCAAATCACCCACCAGCGATTTGATCAGCGTCGATTTTCCGGCACCATTCATACCCAGTAGACCAATCCGGCTGGTCGGGGTAATTTGTAAATTGACATTGGTCACAATCAATTTATCGCCATAACCAATATCGGCGTGTTCAAGTGCCAGCAGTGGTGAGCTCATTTTCGATGGCTCTCGAAAGCTAAAGGTAAACGGCGTATCTACATGGGCAGGTGCCAGTTCTTGCATTCGCTCTAACTGCTTAATACGGCTTTGTGCCTGACGAGCTTTGGTGGCCTGTGCTTTAAAACGATCGATATATTTTTGTAGATGTGCGCGAGTTTCTTGCTGCTTTTCAAAAGCCTGTTGTTGTTGGGCGAGACGTTCTGCACGTGTGGTTTCAAAGGTGGAGTAATTACCGGTGTATAGCGTGAGCTGTTGATTTTCGATATGCAGAATATGATCGGTAATTGCATCGAGGAAATCACGGTCATGCGAAATCAACACCAAGGTGCCTTCATATGCCTTGAGCCAGTCTTCCAGCCACAAAATCGCGTCTAAGTCTAAGTGGTTGGTTGGTTCGTCGAGCAGGAGTAAATCTGAGCGACTCATCAGTGTACGTGCCAGATTCAAGCGCATTCGCCAACCGCCTGAAAAGCTTGCGACATCATATTGTGACTGATAGTCGAAAAATCCTAAACCGGCCATAAGTTGGGATGCCTTGGCCGCGGCTGCATAACCGTTAATTTCATCAAAACGACTGTATAGGTGTGCCAGCTCGTCGTTACTCAGTTGATCTGGATGCTCGAGTTGGTGCTGAATGGTCCAGTATTCTTCATCACCCGACAACACGAAATCGATCGCTTTCATGTTCAGTGCTTGAATTTCCTGTGCCATGTGCGCCACAGTCCAGACATTCGGGCGGGTTAAACTGCCGCTGTCCGATTCTATGCCGCCTAACAACGCAGCAAACAGGGTGGATTTTCCAGCCCCGTTGACCCCCGTGAGACCAATTTTCCAGCCCGGATGCAATTGCATTGAAGCTTTTTGAAATAAGACGCGTCCGCCACGGCGAACTGAAAATTGATCAAGTTGAATCATGGAGAAAGTGACGCTATGCAGAAAACAGTAGCGCTATTCTAAAGACATCCGCAGATGAAGACAAAAATTTCATCTCGACAACAATACGCGAGATCGTTTAAAGTCAAAAGGTGACTCGGCAGTCCATAGGAAAAAAGAATCGAAATGATCAAATAATTTATTTATCCATTAAAAAACAAATAATTAAAGAAAATGAATAATATGACAATGAAACAATATGAATAAAAAATGTGCGATAAAACACGATTAATTCGTAAAACTATTCATTTTGCCACAAAAAAATGGAGTAAAAGCTCTATTTTTTTTCAGACAACAACATTAATATTTGGGGTGAAAGGATACCCTGAACTAAAAAAAGTCAATTAAAGGAATCATAAGATGAAGAAAATTGCACTCGCGCTCACCGCTGCGTCAATTTGTGGCCTATCTGCAACAGCACAAGCTGCAAAGGTCGATGTCTGTGTCTTCGATTTACTGGGTAAATCGGGTGAATCATACAAAATGATGGAAGAATGGGCTTTGGCTGCCAAAGGCTGGGGCGCCGATATCAATTTGGTGCCACGTCAGGATGAAGCCGTTGCGGACAACGATTTCAAAGCCGGCAAATGTGATGCCGTGGCCATGACCGCCATGCGTGCGCGTCCGTACAATAAGTTTGCTGGTTCAATCGATTCACTAGGCGGTGTTCCGAATAACCAGATCGCCCAGCGTGCGATCAGCTATGTACTCGATGGTCGTAATGCCGCCAAAATGACCACCAATCTGGGTGGTAAAAAATATGAAGTGGCTGGTATTTCACCATTAGGTTCGGCTTTCATTTTTGTTCGTGATAAAAATATCAACTCGATTGAAAAAGCAGCGGGTAAAAAATTCGCGGTACTCGGTTATGACGATGCACAAAAAATTATGGTGCAGCGTGTGGGAGCACAGGCGGTAATTTCCGATATTTCAAACTTCGCGGCTAAATTTAACAATGGTCAGGTCGATATTATTGGTGCCCCAGCCTATGCGTATAAGCCATTAGAGCTACAAAAAGGTTTGGGTGCAAACGGGGTGATGTGGAACTTCCCGGTTCTTCAGGTGACTGCCGATTTGGTGATTCGCCCAGATCAATTCCCGCAAGGCTTTGGACAAAAATCACGTGACTGGTTTGTTAAACGCTTGCCGAAGAGCTTTGCCATGATCAATCGTTTAGAAGCTGAAATTCCAGCCAAGTACAAAATGAATCTAAACGCCGATGACAAGCTGAAATATCAGAAACTTTTACGTGATGGCCGTATGGATCTCACCAAACGTGGTATTTACGATGCCGAAATGATGTCGGTATTGAAAAAAGCACGTTGTTCGGTTGATAAAGCCAATTTCGAATGTGCAATGCCTGGCGAATAAGCTTGATTTAAAAAAGAAAGTCCGGAAACTTCCGGGCTTTTTTTTATGTATTTTTTGCTGTCATTTCAGCCATTGTTTCACACAACAGAAACGCTAAGCTTAATCATGACCCAGTGCCGTGCGCATATTTGAATTTGTGCTATACCTGCCTGCACCGTGTCGAGCAGATAACAACAACCACTTAAGACATGACTATAAAACCGAATCGTCTTGAGCAATCAATAACACCATCAAAGGACATGATGATGAACTGGATCTCCAAAACCTTCTGTGCAGCCCTCGTTATGACTGGTGCCAGTGCAGCAAATGCCAAACAAACCGTCTGTGTGTTCGACTTGGTCGGAAAAAATGGCGATGTATACAACCTAATGAAAGATTACCAACTGGCAGCTAAAAGCTGGGGTGCCGATATTGAACTTCGAGTTGCGCAGAATGAAGCCGTGATTGCAGATGATTTTAAGGCGGGCAAGTGTGATGCGGTCAGTATTACCGGCATGCGTGGGCGCCAATTTAACGGGTTTACCGGCTCGCTCGATGCCATTGGGGCAATTACAGATCTGAAGTTGGCAGTTAAAATCATGCAGGGACTCGCCAGCCCGACCTTCGCCAAATACATGGTGAATGGTCAATATGAAGTCGCAGGGGTGATTCCTGTTGGTGATGCGTACTTGCTGGTCAACGACCGTAGTATCAATACTGTTGCCAAAGCTGCAGGCAAAAAAATTGCAGTACTCGATTATGACGAAGCTCAAAAAATTATGGTGCAGCAAATTGGTGCGCAGGCGGTGAGTGCAGATGTCACCAACTTTGGTGCCAAATTCAATAACCATCAAGTGGATATTATTGGTGCCCCGGCGGCGGCCTTTAAACCACTTGAGCTACACAAGGGGCTTGGAAGCACGGGCGCAATTGTGAATTACCCGATCTTGCAAGTAACCGGAAACATTATTATTCGTAAAGATAAGTTTCCTGATGGCTTTGGCCAAAAATCTCGAGAATGGGTAAAAGGGCAGTTACCGCGTGCATTTGGTATTTTGGGCAAGATGAAAGCCGATATTCCACAAAAATACTGGATGGACGTGCCTGCTGCCGACAAACCGGGTTATCAAAAAATGATGCGAGAGGCGCGTATAAATCTTACCAAACGCGGCATTTACGATAAACGCATGATGAAGCTGTTATGGCAATTTCGCTGTAAAGAAGATCGCGCCAACTTTGAATGTGGTTTGCAAGACGAAAACTATAGCTCTTAAGCCCGCATGATCAGGATAGCATCGTAGCAAGAATATAGTTTAAACTTCAAAGACAGTCCCCATATTGAATATGTTATACTGTCACATGCTTAAAAGATGATGTCTGAATCTAGTCTGAGGAACACCTGTCATGAATGCTCAAGCTCTTGTTATCACTGATAATGCTGCAAATAAAGTGCGCCAACTCCGCGACAGCGAAGGCAATCAGGATCTCATGTTGCGCGTTTACGTTACCGGTGGAGGATGTTCGGGCTTCTCGTATGGCTTTAATTTTGCCGACAGCCCAAATGAAGACGATGCCGAATTTGTAAATGGCGATGTCAAAATGCTGGTCGACTCGCTAAGTTATCAGTACTTGGTTGGCTCGGTGGTCGACTATATTGAAGGACTAGAAGGGTCACGCTTTATTGTACAAAATCCGAATGCGACTACTACATGTGGTTGCGGATCATCGTTTTCAATTTAAACCCATCCAGATTCAGCATAAAAAAATCCCCAATACGGGGATTTTTTTATGCGATCGGGTTTAACGCTGGGTGATGCTTCCCAGTACACGAAAGCCCTCTGCACCCGTCACTGAGGGTAAGTTCCCCGCTTGCTGATGCATAAAGCGCATGGCCAGCCATGCAAATGCAGTGGCCTCGACCCACGTTGGCGAGAGTCCAAGTACACTGGTGCTTTGTACCGACCAGTGGTGCTTGCGCAAACGCCAGCGCAACTGTTCTAAAAGATGCGAGTTGTAGGCTCCACCACCACAGACATACACTTCACCCGTATCTAAATCTGAACGATAAATGGCTTTTTTGATGGCTCGGGTGGTGAGCTTAAGTAAGGTAGCCTGAACATTTTCTGGTGTGTCTTCAAGCTCCTGATATTCAAGTTCGTCATTACGCCAATCGGCCAGTTGATCGTCAAGCCAATCCAGATTGAAATCTTCCCGGCCCGTACTTTTGGGTGGCTCTTTTGAGAAAAAGGCATGGGCTTGTAAACGTTCGAGCAGACCGCGAATAGGTTGACCATAAGCGGCCCAATTGCCATTTTCGTCAAATGGATGTCCTGTATAGCGCTCGCACCAAGCATCCATCAAAATATTGGCTGGGCCAGTATCGAAACCATACACCCCATTCGGATTTCCTGCTGGCAATAAGCTGACGTTGGCAATGCCACCTAAATTTAAAATCACCCGATGAATTGTAGGATGCTGAAACACTGCCTGATGAAAAGCTGGAACTAAAGGCGCCCCTTGGCCTCCGGCTGCCATATCACGCCGGCGAAAATCTGAAATCACGGGAATCTGGGTGATCTCAGTAATAATATTCGGATCACCAATCTGTAGGGTAAAGCCATGTTCAGGCCGATGCCGAATGGTTTGCCCGTGTGAGCCAATCGCCTTGATTTGACTCCGATCTAAATGATTTTTTTCAATCAGCGTATTGATACCATGTCCAATCATGGTCGCCAGTGCTACATCGGCTTTGCCCATACGATCTATTTCGTTGTCGTCGGGCAGTGTGAGTGCCATCAGTTCATCACGTAACTCTGGATCAAAAGGCAGTGTCAGGGTCGCATGTAGATAAAGGGGATCAAATGAAGCAGCAACAAAATCGACACCGTCCATGCTGGTGCCGGTCATTACCCCAATATAGATCGCTGTCATGAGCAACTTCGCCTGCAATATGCTGAAAAAGTGTTAGTATATCGCACAAATTGAATAACTGATGTGTTTAGGTTTTGTGATGTCAAATTTCTTGCCTGCTGAAGAACAGCTTGCCCTCATTCAACGAGGCACTCATGAAATTATTTCTGAAGAGGATCTGCTCAAGAAACTCAAAGAAAATCGCCCACTGCGAATCAAAGCAGGGTTCGATCCAACTGCACCAGATTTGCATTTGGGTCACACGGTTCTAATCAACAAATTAAAAGCATTTCAAGATCTGGGCCACGAGGTCACGTTCCTGATTGGCGATTATACTGCCATGATTGGCGATCCAACCGGAAAAAGTGCGACGCGTCCGCCACTTACTCGTGAGCAGGTCGAGGCCAATGCCAAAACTTATCAAGAACAGGTCTTTAAAATTCTTGATCCAAACAAAACCAAGGTTCGCTTTAACTCGGAGTGGTTTAACCAGCGTACTGCGGCAGATCTGATTCAACTGGCCAGCCAGCAAACTGTTTCACGCATGCTTGAACGTGACGATTTCACCAAGCGTTACAACAATCATCAACCGATTGCCATTCATGAATTTTTGTATCCTTTGGTACAAGGTTATGACTCTATTGCGCTTGAAGCCGATGTCGAGTTGGGGGGTACCGATCAAACCTTTAACTTACTGATGGGGCGTACTCTGCAAGGACGCTACGGTCAAGAATCGCAAGTGTGTATTACGGTGCCGATTCTAGAAGGTTTGGACGGTGTCAACAAAATGTCTAAATCTCTGGGTAACTATATTGGGGTATTTGATGCACCGGGTGCGATGTATCAAAAAGTCCTTTCTATGCCAGATACCTTAATCGAGCGCTATTTTGAACTACTCAGCTTTAAATCACTTGAAGAGATTCAGGGTTTACTCGATGAAATGGCCAATGGCCGTAACCCGCAAGATTTGAAAAAAATCTTGGCACTCGAGCTGGTGGAGCGCTTCCATGATGCAGATGCTGCTGCCAATGCCCACAAAGGTGCAGGCAATATCATCACAGAAGGTGAAATTCCTGAAGGTACGCCTGAAGTCACGATTTCACGTGGCGAATTCGGTGGAGAAATCTTTATCGCTTCGATTGTGCGTTTAGCTGGGCTCACCAAAAATGCTGCACAGGCAAAAGACGCTGTTTCACGTGGAGCCGTTAAAGTCGATTGGCAAGTGGTTGATGCAAATTTCTCGGTCAAAGAAAATAAAACCTATCTGATTCAGGCAGGTAAAAAGGCCATCGCTCAAGTCACCTTTATCGACTAATTTAATTTAAGCATATACAAAAGCAGATCTTAGGATCTGCTTTTTTTTGTTGATTTTACGGTGCCACGCTATGGATTTAAAAGCTAAAAATAACCCTTCAAGGCACTTCTAAACAGATCAATTTATGCTATAAAAGTGGAAACAGTGACGCAAAGGCATATTAAAACTAAGCCTGTAAAACTGACCGTGTTTGAGCGATTGTAATTATTTTAAAACGGTTGTAGTTGAATGGTGATTAAAGCTACACAGATCGGCAAAATTAAGTTAATAAGTGAATAACACCCACAAGATAAAATCACGTACCAATCCATTTTAGCAATTCACCCCACGACGTTTATTCGATATTTTTTAAAATTACACGCTTTTGATTTAGATTGATTAGCTCACAGGAGGCCAAACACCGCAAATAAATATATCGCATCGATTGAGCCATCGACATTTTAATCTATACATCTTCATTTTAACTTTGACATGACTTTGATAATTAAAAACCAAGAGGAGCGACCAGCATGGGCTTTGATCAACAACATCTCAACTGGCTTATCACATTCCTATTCAATACCTCTCCAGACTCAA
Source organism: Acinetobacter soli (assembly GCF_018139125.1). NCBI lineage: Bacteria > Pseudomonadati > Pseudomonadota > Gammaproteobacteria > Moraxellales > Moraxellaceae > Acinetobacter > Acinetobacter soli. The sequence goes on along the minus strand of NZ_CP073241.1, from coordinate 2,583,724 downwards.
TCGAACAGCAAGACTATCATCTCGCGCATTATTATTTAGATAAGCTCGATATAGCAGAAAATTATCAATTATTTAGTATGGTACTTGCACGCTTACCACAGCGTGCGAAACTGTTTTTCTTAGAAGAGAGTTACAAGGGTAAACAGCAGATGATTCGAGAAGTAGTTGACGTGCGCTGTCCATTCTAACCCTATATCCAGATCACCCATTAAATAGTGGCTCAGATCAGAATGATCTGGGCCTTTTCAACAATATAGCTTTAAGTAAATTATTAAATTCAGATAATCATTATTATTGTGAAGTTAAATTAAAAACATTGTTAAAAAATGGTGTCAGAATTGCATAATAAAAACAGAATCCTGATTCATTACAGGATCATGTCTTCATAACACATTGATTATCGATAAAAGTTAAAACTATGCCCAACTTATCTTCATATGTGCAGTCGATTTCCTATACTGCAAAATCTTCGCTTTCTATTTCGCTTGCCTTCACCATGTGTTTAGGAGTGGTCGGCTGCCGTGATCAGCATTCATCTGATGCGACAACATCAACCACACCCACAGCGCCTAGCACACTTAAAATTTTGCATATCAATGACCATCATTCACATTTAGATGAAGAACAGATGGAACTCAGCATCGACAACGATCAAGGACAAAGTACAACCTATACCGTGAGTCGTGGCGGGTTTGCACGTGTCGCGGCATTGATCAAACAGCTCGAAACAAAAACTGAACCACAACTGAAACTGCACGCAGGTGATGCCACCACAGGGGATCTATATTACACCCTGAGTAAGGGTCAAGCCGATGCGGACTTGATGAATACCGTTTGTTTTGATGCTTTCACCATTGGCAATCATGAGTTTGATGGTAAAGATGAAGGCCTGAAAACATTTATCGATGAATTGGATCGGGGTCAATGTGCTAAGCCAACAGCCGTTTTGTCTGCAAATGTTCAGTTTGGTCCTTCTTCGGTGTTGTACCAAAGCAGTCGTGTACAGAAATCGACTGTAATTGAAACACAGGGGCAAAAAATTGGCCTTGTTGGACTCACCATTGCACAAAAAACCAAGAATGCATCGCAGCCCAATGCCGACACGTTATTTCTAGATGAGCTCAGCAGCGCACAGCAGGAAATAGACCATTTACGGCAAGCCGGTATTAATAAGATTGTTTTACAAAGCCATGTTGGCTTTGAAATGGATAAAGTGCTGGCGACACAGTTACGCGGCGTCGATGTGATCGTAGGAGGAGATTCGCATACCCTATTGGGGCCAAGTGAACTGAGTCGCTATGGCATTACACCAGAGGCCTCCTATCCAACGCAGCTTCGCAATGGTGATGGTGATCCGGTTTGTATCGTACAGGCGTGGCAATATAGCTATGTGGTTGGGGAACTGAACGTCAACTTTGATGCGCAGGGGCGGGTTAAATCCTGCCAAGGTACGCCGCATATACTGATTGGCAATGATTTTCAGCCCAAACAGCGTGGTCTTGCTCCACTGACGACACAGCAACAAATGCAACTCGGTGAGACGTTAATGCAGCGTGCTCCAGCCTTTCGTGTGATACAGCCCGATGCGATGGCGCTGTCTATTTTAAAGCCCTATCGCGAAAGGAAAACTCAATTTAGCCAAAGCTTGGTGGCTTATGCCGATGAGATTTTTTGCCTGCGCCGTGTGCCGGGAACACAGCGTGATATCAACCGCTCAGGACTTGGCGATGTCTGTAACCAAGATGCGCACGTGAACCAATATGGGGGGGATATTCAACAACTGGTTGCAGAAGCATTTTTACAGCAAGGTAAAAGCTATTTTGCTGCAGACCTGTCTTTATTAAATGGTGGCGGAGTACGAACCGATCTTGATCGAGGCGAAATAAGCGTGGCAAGGGTCTATCAGGTTCTGCCCTATAACAGCACTTTAGTACAGCTCAATATGCGCGGAAGTGAAATCAAGGCGGCACTAGAAGATGCACTAGATGCAGTTATTCGCCTTAACAACACAGGAAGCTATCCATATAGTGCTGGCCTACGCTGGACAGTCGATATGAATCAGAATAAGGGCGAACGTATTGGTAATCTAGAGTTACAAACGCCGTCAGGGCACTATACGCCATTACACATGGAGCAGCGCTATCGTGTAGTTACTTTAGACTTTCTCGCCAATGGTTCAGATTATTACCACACACTGGCTACGATTAAAGGCGAACATCGAATTGATGTGGGGCTTGAATATGCCGATGCATTTTTACAGTATTTAAAACGCAACCATGATGTACGCCCAACCCTAAATAAATTGGCGACAGCGCAATACAGTACGCAGCAATTCATTGATCGTCCGCTTTAAATCCAATATTTATCGCTTCGATCCACATATTCAGTATATCTTCATGCACACATAAACAGCAGCAGATGATTAAAATCGCCTGCTGTTTGTTCAAAAAAGCCGATTTTGTTTTAAAAACAAACGATCATGGCAAATAATTTAAAAAAGGGGTTGTAAAGGAATGGGGATGGTGTAGAATGCACATCCATCGGCGGTGATGCAGATAGAAACTTGTTGAAAAACAGTAACTTGGCTTGAGTGGTTAGGTTGTGGGTTTAAAGATAAAGTTTTAAAAATATCGAAATTACCTGTTGACTTTGAAGAGATTTAGAGTAACATAGCCGACCTAGCTTGATGATGACGAATCATCGAGAAGATCATTAAGAGAATAGAAGAACAACTTGTGTGGATTTTTACTGGTTGATTAATCGATATATATTATCATTGATTGATTGGTTTAAATTACTCGAAGTTTATTTGAGCGAAATTTAAGTCAGGAAATTGATGAGCCAGAATTGGCACCTTGTCTATAAATAAGGTGCAAAATGATTTTAACTGAAGAGTTTGATCATGGCTCAGATTGAACGCTGGCGGCAGGCTTAACACATGCAAGTCGAGCGGAGTGATGGTGCTTGCACTATCACTTAGCGGCGGACGGGTGAGTAATGCTTAGGAATCTGCCTATTAGTGGGGGACAACATCTCGAAAGGGATGCTAATACCGCATACGTCCTACGGGAGAAAGCAGGGGATCACTTGTGACCTTGCGCTAATAGATGAGCCTAAGTCGGATTAGCTAGTTGGTGGGGTAAAGGCCTACCAAGGCGACGATCTGTAGCGGGTCTGAGAGGATGATCCGCCACACTGGGACTGAGACACGGCCCAGACTCCTACGGGAGGCAGCAGTGGGGAATATTGGACAATGGGGGGAACCCTGATCCAGCCATGCCGCGTGTGTGAAGAAGGCCTTATGGTTGTAAAGCACTTTAAGCGAGGAGGAGGCTCTTTTGGTTAATACCCAAGATGAGTGGACGTTACTCGCAGAATAAGCACCGGCTAACTCTGTGCCAGCAGCCGCGGTAATACAGAGGGTGCAAGCGTTAATCGGATTTACTGGGCGTAAAGCGCGCGTAGGCGGCCAATTAAGTCAAATGTGAAATCCCCGAGCTTAACTTGGGAATTGCATTCGATACTGGTTGGCTAGAGTGTGGGAGAGGATGGTAGAATTCCAGGTGTAGCGGTGAAATGCGTAGAGATCTGGAGGAATACCGATGGCGAAGGCAGCCATCTGGCCTAACACTGACGCTGAGGTGCGAAAGCATGGGGAGCAAACAGGATTAGATACCCTGGTAGTCCATGCCGTAAACGATGTCTACTAGCCGTTGGGGCCTTTGAGGCTTTAGTGGCGCAGCTAACGCGATAAGTAGACCGCCTGGGGAGTACGGTCGCAAGACTAAAACTCAAATGAATTGACGGGGGCCCGCACAAGCGGTGGAGCATGTGGTTTAATTCGATGCAACGCGAAGAACCTTACCTGGCCTTGACATAGTAGAAACTTTCCAGAGATGGATTGGTGCCTTCGGGAATCTACATACAGGTGCTGCATGGCTGTCGTCAGCTCGTGTCGTGAGATGTTGGGTTAAGTCCCGCAACGAGCGCAACCCTTTTCCTTACTTGCCAGCATTTCGGATGGGAACTTTAAGGATACTGCCAGTGACAAACTGGAGGAAGGCGGGGACGACGTCAAGTCATCATGGCCCTTACGGCCAGGGCTACACACGTGCTACAATGGTCGGTACAAAGGGTTGCTACCTAGCGATAGGATGCTAATCTCAAAAAGCCGATCGTAGTCCGGATTGGAGTCTGCAACTCGACTCCATGAAGTCGGAATCGCTAGTAATCGCGGATCAGAATGCCGCGGTGAATACGTTCCGGGCCTTGTACACACCGCCCGTCACACCATGGGAGTTTGTTGCACCAGAAGTAGCTAGCCTAACTGCAAAGAGGGCGGTTACCACGGTGTGGCCGATGACTGGGGTGAAGTCGTAACAAGGTAGCCGTAGGGGAACCTGCGGCTGGATCACCTCCTTAACGAAAGATTGATTGGCCGGTAAGAATCCACAACAAGTTGTTCTTCTAAGATGTATCTGAGGGTCTGTAGCTCAGTTGGTTAGAGCACACGCTTGATAAGCGTGGGGTCACAAGTTCAAGTCTTGTCAGACCCACCAAGTCTACGGCAGAAAGATACATTAATGATATAAGCTGGGGACTTAGCTTAGTTGGTAGAGCGCCTGCTTTGCACGCAGGAGGTCAGGAGTTCGACTCTCCTAGTCTCCACCACGTACTTTAAAGAGTACGGCTAAGGTGTAGATTATAGAACTTAGTAAAAGAAGGTCTTGAGATCTTATTTTATTAAGTTCTGTGATTTATCACAGTTTAGTGTGATCTGACGAAGACACATTAATTCATTAACAGATTGGAAAATATTGAGTCTGAAATAAATTGTTCAAACTCGATTAAATAAGAAGCTAACAAGCAATTGTTAGGTGACTATTTAATCCGAGAACTAGCAAATTAACTGAATCAAGCGTTTTGGTATATGAATTTAGATTGAAGCTGTACGGTGATTCAATTCACAGTACTTCAAACTGTAATGTTGATAATGCTACTTGTAGGCATTAGCGACTGTTTGGGGTTGTATAGTCAAGTAATTAAGTGCATGTGGTGGATGCCTTGGCAGTCAGAGGCGATGAAAGACGTGATAGCCTGCGAAAAGCTCCGGGGAGGCGGCAAATATCCTTTGATCCGGAGATGTCTGAATGGGGAAACCCACTTATCATAAGATAGGTATTGCATGATGAATACATAGTCATGCAAGGCGAACGAGGGGAAGTGAAACATCTCAGTACCCTTAGGAAAAGAAATCAATTGAGATTCCCTTAGTAGCGGCGAGCGAAAGGGGAACAGCCCATTAAGTTGTGTGTGTTCTAGTGGAACGCTCTGGGAAGTGCGAACGTAGAGGGTGATATTCCCGTACACGAAAGGGCACACGCAATGATGACGAGTAGGGCGAGGCACGTGAAACCTTGTCTGAATATGGGGGGACCATCCTCCAAGGCTAAATACTCCTGACTGACCGATAGTGAACCAGTACCGTGAGGGAAAGGCGAAAAGAACCCCTGTGAGGGGAGTGAAATAGATCCTGAAACCGCATGCATACAAGCAGTGGGAGCCGACATGTTCGGTGACTGCGTACCTTTGTATAATGGGTCAGCGACTTATATTCAGTAGCAAGGTTAACCGCATAGGGAGCCGTAGGGAAACCGAGTCTTAATAGGGCGTATAGTTGCTGGGTATAGACCCGAAACCAGGCGATCTATCCATGAGCAGGTTGAAGGTTGGGTAACACTAACTGGAGGACCGAACCCACTGTCGTTGAAAAGCCAGGGATGACTTGTGGATAGGGGTGAAAGGCTAATCAAGCCTGGTGATAGCTGGTTCTCCCGAAAGCTATTTAGGTAGCGCCTCGGACGAATACCATAGGGGGTAGAGCACTGTTTCGGCTAGGGGGTCATCCCGACTTACCAAACCGATGCAAACTCCGAATACCTATGAGTACTATCCGGGAGACAGACTGCGGGTGCTAACGTCCGTAGTCAAGAGGAAAACAATCCAGACCGCCAGCTAAGGCCCCAAAATCATAGTTAAGTGGGAAACGATGTGGGAAGGCATAGACAGCTAGGAGGTTGGCTTAGAAGCAGCCACCCTTTAAAGAAAGCGTAATAGCTCACTAGTCGAGTCGGCCTGCGCGGAAGATGTAACGGGGCTAAAACTATGTGCCGAAGCTGCGGATGTAACTTTAAGTTACGTGGTAGGGAGCGTTCTGTAAGCCGATGAAGGTGGATTGAGAAGTCTGCTGGAGGTATCAGAAGTGCGAATGCTGACGTGAGTAACGACAAAACGGGTGAAAAACCCGTTCGCCGAAAGACCAAGGGTTCCAGTCCAACGTTAATCGGGGCTGGGTGAGTCGACCCCTAAGGCGAGGCCGAAAGGCGTAGTCGATGGGAAATTGGTTAATATTCCAATACTTCTGTGTAATGCGATGAGAGGACGGAGAAGGTTAGGTCAGCCTGGCGTTGGTTGTCCAGGTGGAAGACAGTAGGCATGCATCTTAGGCAAATCCGGGGTGCTCTATGCTGAGAGTCGATAGCAAGCTAGTTTACTAGCGAAGTGGCTGATACCATACTTCCAAGAAAAGTCTCTAAGCTTCAGTTACACAGGAATCGTACCCGAAACCGACACAGGTGGTCAGGTCGAGTAGACCAAGGCGCTTGAGAGAACTCTGCTGAAGGAACTAGGCAAAATGGTACCGTAACTTCGGGAGAAGGTACGCTGTTGATGGTGATGGGACTTGCTCCCTGAGCGATTGACAGCCGCAGAAACCAGGCCGCTGCAACTGTTTATTAAAAACATAGCACTCTGCAAACACGAAAGTGGACGTATAGGGTGTGATGCCTGCCCGGTGCTGGAAGGTTAATTGATGGGGTTAGCGTAAGCGAAGCTCTTGATCGAAGCCCCAGTAAACGGCGGCCGTAACTATAACGGTCCTAAGGTAGCGAAATTCCTTGTCGGGTAAGTTCCGACCTGCACGAATGGCATAATGATGGCGGCGCTGTCTCCAGCAGAGGCTCAGTGAAATCGAAATCGCTGTGAAGATGCAGTGTACCCGCGGCTAGACGGAAAGACCCCGTGAACCTTTACTGCAGCTTGACATTGAACTTTGACCTTACTTGTGTAGGATAGGTGGGAGGCTTTGAAGATGGGACGCCAGTTCCATTGGAGCCATCCTTGAAATACCACCCTGGTAATGTTGAGGTTCTAACTCTGCCCCGTAATCCGGGGCGAGGACCATGTCTGGTGGGTAGTTTGACTGGGGCGGTCTCCTCCTAAAGAGTAACGGAGGAGTACGAAGGTGCGCTCAGCGTGGTCGGAAATCACGCGTAGAGTATAAAGGCAAAAGCGCGCTTAACTGCGAGACCCACAAGTCGAGCAGGTACGAAAGTAGGTCTTAGTGATCCGGTGGTTCTGTATGGAAGGGCCATCGCTCAACGGATAAAAGGTACTCTGGGGATAACAGGCTGATACCGCCCAAGAGTTCATATCGACGGCGGTGTTTGGCACCTCGATGTCGGCTCATCTCATCCTGGGGCTGAAGCAGGTCCCAAGGGTATGGCTGTTCGCCATTTAAAGAGGTACGCGAGCTGGGTTTAGAACGTCGTGAGACAGTTCGGTCCCTATCTACCGTGGGCGCTGGAAATTTGAGAGGATCTGCTCCTAGTACGAGAGGACCAGAGTGGACGAACCTCTGGTGTACCGGTTGTGACGCCAGTCGCATCGCCGGGTAGCTATGTTCGGAAGGGATAACCGCTGAAAGCATCTAAGCGGGAAGCCTACCTCAAGATAAGATTTCCTAGGAATTTATTCCTCTAAAGAGCCGTTCAAGACTAGGACGTTGATAGGTTGGATGTGGAAGCATAGTGATATGTGAAGCTGACCAATACTAATTGCTCGTGAGGCTTGACTATACAACACCCAAACAGTTGTTGTATCAAGATAAATTCGATACGAATACTTGATTTAGTGAAAGCTAGAACATAAAATACCGACTCAATATTCCAATCCGTTAAACTCATTTGGTACAAAGTACGGCACACGCTGTGAGATACAATCCACAGTCTAAGTAAGACCCGAAAATGTCCATAAACAGTTTGCTGGCGACAATAGCAAGAGTGAACCACCTGATCCCTTCCCGAACTCAGAAGTGAAACCTCTTCGCGCTGATGGTAGTGTGGCGTTAGCCATGTGAGAGTAAGTCATCGCCAGCTTTTAAATACGAAAGCCCCCTTAACATACGTTAAGGGGGCTTTTTTATGCTTAAAAATAAGTGGAACTTAAGGTAAAAAATAACGTAGACTGTTGAATTGTCTATTATTGATTTTTTGTTTAAAAATATTCATAGTTTAAATAACTCAATTATTTCTTATATAATTTATAATAAAAATGAAGAAAGTCTTATAAAGAATTAATCGATTAGTTTTAGTTGACAGATTACTCTAGAAATGGAATCAGTAACGAAAGCAAGTATCTGTCGTTTCTTGTTAAGATAATTTCAAAACTGTCGTCAGAATATGATGACTGTTATGAACAGTGAAAAATTATCAGAAGCAAAGATAAAAATATCTAGATTTCTGGAGGAGTATGAACTGATAAATTGTTCTTAGTTTGTCAAAGACTACTTATTAGTTAGCACTCAACCAAGTTTGGAGATAACGAATTGAGAAAGCCAAGATTGTTTATAGCTTCATCTGTAGAGAGCTTAGCTATTGCCGAAGCTGTGAATGTAAATTTAGATCATGCATTCGAAGTCACTCTATGGAAAAATGGTACTTTTAAACTTTCATCATCTACAATTGATGATCTTGTGGAGAAATCATCTTTCGTAGATTTTGCACTTTTTATTTTTGCTCCAAATGACTTATCTATGATTCGAAGCAGAAATGAGCATGTAGTTCGTGATAATGTAATCTTTGAGATGGGATTGTTTGTCGGTGCAATTGGTAAATCTCGTTCATTCATATTAAAGCCTCGCGATGTAGAAATGCACCTCCCAACCGATTTGCTGGGTGTAACTCCAGCTGATTACGATGCAAATAGGTCTGACGGAGATTTAGTATCAGCCACTAATCGTGCATGCTCATTGATTAAATCTGAAGTTGAAAGACTGGGATTAATTAATCACGAAAGACTTTCTGAATCTAAAAAAATTATTGCTAATCCGGTAAATTATGAACTCAAAGAGCAAGATTACAAATTTCTAGCAGCTTGTCTGCAAAGTCATACAGCAGACCCTTTTGGTTTACCGTTTCATAGAATTTCAAATAATTTTCGTGGTGTAAATGAAGCTGCGTTACAAATCTCATTAATAAAATTAGAGAGAATGGGGTATCTGAGTAAAACAGTAGAAACTGACGAGTATAATAGCTGCGACTTTTACGTATATTTTATTACAGAAATGGGAATAGATATTTTATTACAGAACGAAGATTTTTTAGAGCCAAAAGCTCCTTTACCATTACCAAGTTTTGATAGAGATTTGCCATTCTAGTGTGAACAATCGCATATTGTTGGACGGGTTTCCCAATTTTCATCAATCTAAATGAGTAATTCTCTATGAAACCAAACTCTTTCTCCCCGATCCCTAAAGAAGATGACGAAATCAATCTCCCTGAACTCGTGTACTGGGCATCACTTGGTAATACAGCGCGGGTAAGGCAATTACTCGCAGACGGTATCGATCCGAATCAGAGCGATGAAGAAGGTTACAGCGCCCTTCAGGCTGCTGCTGAAAATGATCATCTGGATGTTGTAAAGCTTTTGGTCAGTAAAGGTGCCGATATCAGTTTTAAAGGCCAATATACGGCACTGGAACTGGCAGAAATGGCACAAAATACACAGATTGTGCAGTACCTAAAAGATTTATAACCATATATAAAAATAACAGCCAAAAAAGAACCCCTATCGTCCTGACAGGGGTTCTTTGTATTCCGATTATTGTGTCGTTAATGTCCTATTCACGACCACGTCCTGTGTATTTTTATTTTCAATGAGACTTCCTGTCTCTCTATGTCTTGTATCTTAGTTAAAAATTCTTAATCACAACATGGGTGATTCACCATGATCCGTGTAGGCTTTTGCTGACAACGTGATAAAAAAAGCACTCCGAAGAGTGCTTTTGATTTACATCAGTTTAATGCCTTGCTGGCCAGCAGGTGTTACCTTAAAGATTTCAACTTCAAAGGTAATATTTTTTCCTGCAAGTGGATGATTAAAGTCGATTTCGGTAATACTGTCGTCGACCGATTTCACCACACCAAATAAGGTGGCTTTCGCTTTATCTTCAAACTCGATCATATGGCCAACAATAGGTCGTTGCTCGAATTTGACTGTATCAAACTTTTGTATGTTTTCTGGATTCCATTCACCAAAAGCGTCTTCTGGTGGTAAATGTACCGTACGGCGGTCACCAGCACGTAATCCAAACAGTGCTTTTTCGAAGCCTGGCAGTAAGTTGCCATCGCCAATGGTAAGGCTTACAGGCGCTTCACGACTGCGGGTATTATCAATTTCAACGCCATTTTCAATGGCCACTGAAAAGTGCAAATCGACTTTTGCACCTTCTTCAATACGAATTTCTTCGTTAGGCTGGATAATCTCAGTCATGTTTGGCTTCTGCACGTTGGATACGTTGCTTTTCTAGAAAGAACGTATCGATTAACAATAAAATGGTACCCAGAGTGATCGCACTGTCGGCAATATTAAACGCGGGGAAGTGGTGATCTTGATAAAATACATGGATAAAATCGACCACATAACCTAAGGTCACACGGTCAATCAGATTGCCCAATGCACCACCCAAAATCAATGCAATCGCAGCAGGCAGCACAACGGTCTGTTTAGGCATGCGCATCAGCCAAAACACAAAAATGATGGATACAATGCCTGCTAAACCTGTAAATAGATAGTGCTGCCAGCCTCCTGCATCGGACAGAAAGCTAAATGCTGCGCCATAATTATGCAGTAAGGTCCAGTTTAAAAAGGGCAAAACGGGCACCGGATCTGCATAATTTAGATGGGTGCTGGCAATCCACTTGGTCCACTGATCCACCACAATGGCCAGCACAGAAAGTGCGAGCCAAATCAGGTTATGAGGATAAAACTGGAATAAGCCCTTTTTTGCTTGAAGCTTAGGCATATTTTCTCACTTCGCCACTGCCCGTGACGTTAATAATACAACGACCACATAAACCTGGGTGATCTACATGTGTATTGACATCTGGAAGTACGTGCCAGCAGCGCACACATTTTTCACCTTCAGCCGCAGTCACTTTGACACGTAGGCCATCAAGCTCTGTCGCTTCACCGTGCTCTGCATAGGCATAAACATGCACTTGCGATGTAATCAGTACAAAACGGAGTTCATCACCCAACTGGTTTAAAACGCTTTGAATGTCATCTTTGGCCCAAATTTCAACTTTGGCAGAAAGATTACTTCCCACGATCTTAGCGTTACGTGCCGCTTCAATCTGCTTATTGATTGCTGATTTTACGTTAATTAATGTTTGCCAGTCGGCCTCAGACACCAAGTTTGCACTGCTTGCGACAGGAATATCGTACCACTCGGTAGTAAAGACATATTGCTCGCTTTGCTCTGGAATTAACGGCCATGCTTCTTGTGCAGTGAAGCTTAAGATTGGTGCCATCCAGCGTACAAATGCCTGAACCAAATGATACAAAGCGGTTTGTGCAGAATGACGCGCTTGTGAGTCTGCTTTGGTGGTGTACTGACGATCTTTGATGATATCAAGATAGAAACCACCCAAGTCATTGATACAGAAGTTAGTCAATGCACTGCACACGATATGGAAGTTCATATCTTCGTAAGCTTGCTGAATGGTTTTTTGAACCTCAGCAGCACGTTGTAAGATGTATTGATCCAGTGCAATCAATTGATCGACAGGCAATGCATCTGTAGACGGTTTGAAGCCATTGAGGTTGGCCAGCAAGAAACGCAAGGTATTACGAATACGACGATAACCATCTGAGGCACGGCTGAAAATTTCTTTACCTGCGGTCATCTCATAACGGTAATCGCTTGACGCAATCCAGAAACGTAAGCCATCTGCACCCATGTCTTTGATGATGTCTTGAGGGGTAATGATATTGCCTAAAGACTTCGACATCTTACGGCCTTTTTCATCGACTACGAAACCGTGCGTCAGTAAGCCTTTGTAAGGTGCACGCTGATTAATCGCGACAGAAGTGAGCAGAGATGACTGGAACCAGCCACGATGCTGGTCAGACCCTTCAAGGTACAAATCTGCCGGATCGGTTAATTCTTCACGCTGGCGCAAAACCGCATAGTGTGTTGTACCTGAGTCAAACCAGACGTCTAGTGTGTCTCGGACTGCATTGTAGTGCGCTGCATCTTCACCAATGAAGTCTTTGGCATCACGGTTGTACCATGCATCGATGCCTTCTTGTTCGATCAGTTTGGCAACTTCTTCGATGAGTTCAGCGGTGCGCGGATGCAATTCATTGGTATCTTTATGTACAAAGAATGGAATTGGAACGCCCCATGTACGCTGACGTGAGATACACCAGTCTGGACGACCTTCAATCATAGATTGAATACGGTTTTTACCCCAATCAGGTACAAAACTGATCTCATTTTGGATGGCATTCATTGCACCGTCACGTAAGCCTTTTTGGTCCATACTGATGAACCATTGCGGTGTTGCACGGAAAATGATTGGTGTTTTGTGGCGCCAGCAATGTGGATAGCTGTGTTTGATCGGTTGATGTGCCCACAAGCGTCCAACACTGCCCAATGCCTCAATGATTTGCGGATTGGCTTTGTAGATGTGCTCACCGGCAAAAATAGGTGCGCTTGGTAAATAAACCCCATTTCCACCCACTGGGTTATCTACTTTTAAGTTGTATTGCAAGCCAACTTTGTAGTCGTCTGCACCATGGCCCGGCGCGGTATGTACTGCACCCGTACCGCTCGTGGCAATCACGTGTTCGCCCAAGATCACAGGAACCTGACGATCCACCAGTAATGGATGTTGCAGCTTGAGATGCTCAAGTGCTGCACCTTTAAAGTCTGCCAGTACGACTGGATTTTCAAGCTTGTAACGCTCAATCGCCGATTCGACCAGATCTTTGGCCAGAATAAAGTTTTGCAGACCACGTTCGCCTTGAACTTGTACCAGTTGGTAATCAATCTCGGCGTTCAGTGCAACCGCCTGATTGGCAGGTAATGTCCATGGAGTAGTCGTCCAGATCACAATATCGGTTGGTGCGGTGACATCTGCATTGACACGTTCTGCCAGATCCTGAAGATCGACCACACCAAAACCAACGTCAATGGCGTCGGATTTTTTATCTTCGTATTCCACTTCAGCTTCTGCCAATGCAGAACCACAGTCGATACACCAGTTCACAGGTTTTAGACCAGGTTCGATATGACCCGCTTTTTGAATTTCACCCAAGGCACGCACAATATCAGCTTCTTGTTTGAAGTTCATGGTCAGGTACGGATCATTCCAGTCACCAAAAACGCCCATCCGGATAAAGTCTTTACGCTGTAAGTCGACCTGACTCATGGCGTAGTCACGGCAGGCTTTACGGAAGCTCGATGCATCGATTTTAACGCCGACTTTACCGACTTTTTCTTCAACTTTAAGTTCGATTGGCAAGCCGTGGCAGTCCCAGCCGGGTACATACGGCGCATCAAAGCCGTCCATCACGCGGCTTTTAATAATGATGTCTTTGAGTACCTTGTTGACTGCATGACCCAAATGAATCTGACCGTTGGCATACGGAGGGCCATCGTGTAATACATATTTTTTCTTGCCAATACGCGATTCACGAATCTTCTGATAAATGTTGTCGGCGTACCACTCTTTTAACCATTTTACTTCGCGTACGGCCAAGTTTGCTTTCATTGCAAATTCGGTGCCCGGCAGGTTTAACGTGGCTTTGTAATCCACTGCATTTTCAGGAGTTTGCTTATCGCTCATGCAAGTCGTCTTCCAGTTCAATCAGCTCGAACGCTGACGTGTTTTACTATCAAAAAATTCGAAATTAAAAAGGGTGTTGTGAATGTTGCTCACGATATTCGAGCAAATCTTCAACATCTTGGTCAATGCCGGCCTTGAGTGCTTCAAGCGAAGGGTAAGGTCGTTCACCATGTAAATAGTGCAAAAACGTCACCCGCATCAATAAGCCATACAGATTAGCAGAAACTTGTGGAAAGTGTACTTCCAATCGCCATTCGGGATGAGTTTGCGCAATGGCAGGACGGGTACCCACATGGCCTGCGCCAAACAGGCTGTCACTTCGATAACCAGCTACGCCGGGTTGCTCCGGATTTTGCGCACGAACTTTTTCATTTAAGGCGGCGGTTTCACAGACCACGTCTACGGCATAAATGCCACTTAAACAAGGCTTATGGCGCCCAAGACGAACATTGATGGTCGGAAAGTTTAAGGTACGACCAATCTGGTCACCATATTGAACTCGACCAATAATACTATACGGACGCCCCAAAAGCTGCGCAGCCAGTGCCAGATCCCCTTCGGCCAGAACCTGACGGATACGGGTAGAACTGACGCGGTCACCTTCAAAGTTGATGGTGTTTAAGTTGGTCACATTAAAGCCGTAATCGCGTAAAAACTCGCTATTGCCTTGACGGTTTTTACCAAAATGAAAATCGTCCCCCAAGACCAGATGCTGGGCATTGAGTTTAAATTTGAGCAAATCTGCAAATTCGGTGGCATTTAGGCTGCGAAAGAACTGATCGAATTTAGCAACCGCAATATAATCGACACCCAGTTCAGTCAAATATTCGACTTTTTCGCGAAGAGAACTGATACGTGGCGGAGCATCGTAGCCTTTAAAATATTCAAGCGGTTGAGGCTCAAAAATCATGACCAGCGTTTTTAATCCCTCAGCCTGAGCCAATGCTTTAAGCTGTGAAATCATCGCTTGGTGTCCCAAGTGAACACCATCAAAATTGCCGATCGTGACCGCAGTTGGAGCTAACTGAAAATCTGGCGATAATGCGTTAAGACGAAGCAACTTCATGAGCGTTAAATACTGAGAATTTTGCAGAGGCTTTATATTGCCATAATCTAACGCATTCGTCTTGTTGTTGTGTTTTTATGCAAAGGAAAACTTTCTCTTTTTATTGTTATAGATCAGTATTTCTAATGTTTTTATGATTTATTAATCAGTTTTCCTGTTTTTGATAATAAATATACGCACTGCATCGGATCAATCTGAATCGATCTCATCGGCATATACATAATCCAATACTGCTTGTGATGGAAAAGGATAAATACGTATTTCTATGATCTGATGGATAGGTGATGCTTCATCAAACAGTGTAGTGCACGATTTTTGATATTTCGATTAGACTTGCTCATAAAAGATTTTCATATGCTGTAAAACGGCATAAATTTTGCTGATCATTTCAATCATGATTTTACCAAATGGTTGAAAATGTACTATCAGGTTTATCCAAATATGACCAAAGAGGCCGATTATGTGGTGCTGGCCTCGGGTTTAGGTGGTCACGCCAGTTTCTGGCAACCGCAAATACAGGCCTTGCAAGCATACTTTCATGTGGTGGTCTACGATCAGGAAGGCTGTCATGCCGACAGTGCGGCTTTGCCTAAAGACTATTCTTTTTTTAATCTTGCCGAGCAGCTCGAGCAGTTACTTTGTCATTTGCAGATCAAACGCTTTCATTTTATTGGTCATGCCTTGGGTGGTTTTATTGGAGTGGAATGGGCATATCGATTTGCGCAAACCAGCGCCCAGATGCTCAGTCTGAGTCTGATTAATGCCTGGCAATCTCTCGATGCGCATACGCGGAGATGTTTTACCACTCGGCGCACCTTACTTGAGCAGGCCGGGGCTGAGGCTTACTTACATGCCCAGGCCCTATTTTTATATCCACCCACTTGGATTTCCAGTCATAGCGCGATGCTGATTGAACAAGAAGCCAAGTTGCAGCAAGATTTTCCACCACATGGCAACGTTCTGGCGCGCCTAAATGCCTTGATGCACTATGTTTTGGATAAATCGCGCTGTACCGCTCTAGACTCACTTCCGATTTTACTGTTGTGCAATCAGGACGATATGCTGGTGCCCTATACACAATCTTTGCAATTGTACCGGGCGCTGTGTCATGCAAAGCTGGTGATTTTGCCGCAAGGCGGCCATGCCTGCACGGTCACGCAAGCTGGACAGGTCAATACTTGTCTGATTGAGTTTTTGAATCAAACAGATAATGCTCAGCTCAAATCAGCTTGAATCAGGTACGCGGCAGTACACCATAGAGCATCATGTGCACGGTATGTTCGATCGCGCGCTGATGCATACTTTTATTTTTCAGGGTTTTGCCGGTGACCATGTCCATTTGCGTGCTGAAATCGGCATAGTTTTGGGTAACGGCCCAAATATTCAAGATCAGTAATTCTGGGTCGATCTCTGCCGAGATTTTGCCTTGTTCCTGCCAAGTCTGTATAACTTTGGCTTTACGCTTAAACAGTTTTTTCAGCGGCCCTTTTAGAATTTCCAGAATATGCGGCGCCCCCTGAATAATCTCAAGCGCAAACAGTTTGGATGCTTTTGGCTGGGTACGTGAGACTTCAATTTTTTGAATCAGATAATGGGCCAAAGCCTCGGTTGGCTCCAGCTCAACTTCAAGCGTCTGTAAAGGCGCCAGCCATTTTTGTAAAACAGTAGTCAGCACCTCAACGTAGAGTGCTTCTTTATTTTCATAATAATAAAAGATGTTGGACTTATGCATTTGTGCCAATTGCGCAATTTCGTCCAGACTCGCCCCACTAAAGCCATACGTAGAAAAGACATCCAGAGCGGCATTGAGAAGCTGATTACGTTTTTGCGTACTCTTTTTTTGTTCCATTGATTTAACAAACTGGGGAAAGTCAGCTCATTGTAAGGGAAATCGAATGATTTGTGCACAGTTCTTGGCGATTTTCTTTCGCTTTATGTCCGCTTAAGTCGCTCATCTGTTTAGAGATTATCTAGTTTGATTAGGAAGTAAACACATGCTGCATACAACGGGTTGTAGTCGGCTATTTCGCAGCCAGATGTTCTGCTGCGCGATTTTTGCACACTATTGAATCGCTGTACACAAAAACAGTGCATCTGAATGCCACATTATTTTACTAAATGGTAAAAACTGTTTGACCATATATTTTTATTAAGTATATGAAAAATAATATTTATTTAAAGTTGGCACGTTGTATGCAATATAAAAAATTAAGAATTGGCCATTCTGCGTACCACGATTATTAATCTAGGCGATCACGCACAGCGTGACCTATTGCCGTCATAAGAAGGATGGGTAGTATGAAAATTGGTGTTTTTTGTCCTATCGGAAATAACGGCTGGCTGCTTTCGGAAAATGCGCCTCAATATATGCCGACATTTGAACTGAATAAAAAAATTGTACAACGCGCTGAACATTACGGCTTCGATTTTGCGCTCTCTATGATCAAGCTTCGTGGTTTTGGCGGAAAAACTGAATTTTGGGATCATAACATGGAGAGCTTTACCCTCATGGCAGGGTTGGCTGCGGTCACCAGTAAAATCAAAATTTATGCCACTGCTGCAACACTGGTGATGCCACCAGCCATTGTGGCGCGAATGGCATCAACCATTGATTCAATTTCGAATGGTCGTTTTGGACTTAATGTCGTGACGGGCTGGCAAGCACCTGAATATAGCCAGATGGGAATGTGGCCAGGCGATGAGTATTTTGCCAAACGCTATGACTATTTATCTGAGTATGTACAGATCCTGCGTGAACTCTGGGCGACAGGACAATCCGATTTTAAAGGGGAACACTTCCAGATGGACGATTGCCGCGTGAGCCCTACGCCGCAAGCCGATATGAAAATTATTTGTGCGGGTCAATCCGATTCGGGGCTGGCATTTTCGGCACAACATGCCGACTACAATTTTGTGTTTGGCAAAGGCCTCAACACCCCGACTGCCTATGCCGCAATTAATGACCGTTTAAAGGAGTTCACCGATCAAACCGGGCGTGATGTACAAACTTATGTGCTGTTTATGGTGATTGCGGCAGAAACTGATGCTGAGGCCATGGCCAAGTGGCAACATTACAATGCCGGTGCAGACGTTGAGGCTATTAACTGGCTGATGAATCAAGGCAGTAAAGATACACGCTCAGGCGCAGATACCAATGTACGTCAGATGGCTTCGAGTGTTTCACCAGTCAATATCAATATGGGCACATTGGTGGGCTCGTATGCCAGTGTGGCTGCCATGCTCGATGAAATTGCCCAGATTCAGGGGACTGAAGGCATCTTGCTCACCTTTGATGATTTTGTCCAAGGTGTTGAAGATTTTGGCGAGCGCATCCAACCGCTGATGATGTCGCGCCAAGATGCAGTTGCTGAATATCGTCCACTCACCGCATTGGAGAAAAGCGCATGAATACCGTTGTTGCTGATTTTACCGAACGTGCCGGAACGGGATGTGTACTTAAAGCCGAGCCAGAAGCCATCCAATTGGCACCTGAGCATACCGCGCTGATTGTGATTGATATGCAAAACGCTTACACCTCGATTGGCGGTTATCTGGATTTGGCCGGATTTGATGTCTCGAAAACCAAACCTGTGGTCAAGAATATTCAAAAAGCCGTCGCGGCTGCGCATGCTGCGGGTATACAAGTCATTTATTTTAAAAACGGTTGGGACAAGGCCTATGTTGAGGCAGGAGGTTCAGGATCTCCGAACTTTCATAAATCCAATGCCTTAAAAACCATGCGCAAACAACCCGAACTTCAAGGTAAATTACTGGCAAAAGGTGGCTGGGATTTTGAGCTGATTGATGAACTGACACCGCTGGCACAAGACATCGTGATTGAAAAGCCTCGCTATAGTGGCTTTTTCAATACCGCGCTAGACAGCATGCTACGTGCACGCGGCATACGCAATCTGGTTTTTGTGGGTATTGCTACCAATGTCTGTGTGGAATCGACCCTGCGAGACGGCTTCTTTTTAGAATATTTTGGTGTTGCACTGGAAGATGCTTGCTATCAAGCCGGGCCAGTCGAGATGCAACAGGCCAGCATGTACAACATTAAAACCTTTTTTGGTTGGGTGTCGGATACCCAGACCTTTGTCGAAACTTTCGATCAATCTCATTTAGCCAAAACTGCCTAGCGAGTCGCCGTATGCCAAAAGAAATTATCTTACCCGCCGGAACACCAGCGCCACTGGCACCTTATGTACCTGCCACCAAGGCAGATCATATTGTCTATGTTTCCGGTATTTTACCGCTCGATGCAGACAACAACGTGGTACATGTCGGCGATGCCGCAGCCCAAACCCGGCACGTGCTTGAAACTATTCAAGGCATTGTCAGTCATGCTGGAGGAACGCTCAAAGACATCACCTTTAACCATATTTTTTTACGTGACTGGTCTGACTATGCGGCGATTAACGCCGTATATGCCGAATTCTTTCCAGATGAGCGTCCAGCACGCTACTGCGTACAGGTGGGTTTGGTTAAGCCCGAAGCCTTAATCGAAATTGCATCGGTGGCTCATGTGGCCCCTTAAAGTATTAAAAACCTTAAAGCGAACGGCGTATGAGATACCGCGCTTAGCCCAGTGAGGCAGGAGACAGGTTATGACCGTATTAGAAGACACTGCAAAACATATTGAAACGTTGATTCGTCACAGTTCACCACTTGAACGTTCGACCACTTTACACGTCGACTCACAGGTTTTTCGACAGGGAATGTCTAATTTGGGTGCCGCCGTCCACGTGATTACTACCGATGGCATTGCAGGAAAATCCGGCTTTACAGCTTCGGCCGTATGTAGCGTCACCGATTCTCCACCGACCTTACTGGTATGTCTGAATCGGGGGGCATCGGTGTTTAAAACCTTTGAGCAAAATAAGGTGCTCTGCGTAAATACACTGGCAGCTCATCAGGCACATCTGTCAAATTTATTTGGTGGTAAAACCTCAATGAGCGATCGCTTTGCGCAGGGGGATTGGGATTGTTTGCTTACACAATCACCCGTATTGCAAGATGCGCTGGTGTCGTTTGATTGTGAAGTCGTGAACAGTGTTTCAGTGGGCAGTCATGATGTACTGATCTGTGAGGTACGTGCCATACAGCAATGTCAGGGTAAAAATCCCTTGATGTATTTTAATCGTCACTATTGTGAACCACATGCTGTGGCTTAAAGCAGCTAAAGAGCAGGAGTAATCGTCATGTCGCAACATGAACCGTGGTTTACCAAATTTAAACCTTATCGAGGCGACCTGAATCATCAGCCGGTTCAAATCGATGAATATCTTCCCGCAGGAAAAAGTGTGGTTTTAGGTATGCAGCATGCCTTTGCCATGTTTGGTGCCACGGTGCTGGCACCCATGTTGATGGGTTTTGATCCCAATCTGACCATCTTGATTACCGGATTTGGCACCATCTTATTTTTTCTGCTCACTGGCGGGCGGATGCCCAGCTATTTAGGTTCAAGCTTTGCCTTTATTGCGGCGGTTGCTGCTGCCACAGGATACAATGGGGTGGGTGCCAATCCCAATATTGCATTGGCACTGGGTGGTACAGTGGTATGTGGTCTGATTTATGCTGCGATTGGTCTGATCGTGATGCGAACAGGAACAGCATGGATTGAAAAACTGATGCCACCGATTGTCACGGGTGCGATTGTGATGATTATCGGATTAAATCTGGCACCTGTCACCATTAAAAGTGTCTCTGCTAATGGCTTTGATACATGGATGGCGGTCCTAACCATTTTGTGTATCAGTGCCGTTGCCGTCTTTACGCGAGGCATGTTGCGGCGCTTATTACTACTGGTCGGGCTATGTTTGGCATATCTGGCTTACTTTGTTTTGGCCAACTTGATGGGGTTGGGTAAAGCCATCGATTTTGCGCCAATTGCTCAAGCCGCGTGGATAGGTTTGCCCACATTTCATCAGCCTGTATTTCAGGCAAATGCCATTTTATTAATTGCACCTGTCGCCTTAATTTTGGTGGCTGAAAATCTGGGACATTTTAAAGCAGTCTCGGCCATGACTGGTCGTAACCTTTCGCCGTATATGGGGCGTGGATTTTTTGCCGATGGAGTCTGTACCACCTTATCGGCTTCTGTAGGCGGCACCGGCATGACCACTTATGCAGAAAATATTGGTGTGATGGCGGTGACCAAGGTTTATTCCACCACTATCTTTTTATTTGCAGGTGTCTTTGCGATTTTACTGGGTTTATCTCCAAAATTTGGCGCGATTATTCATACCATTCCGGTGGCACTGCTGGGTGGCGCATCGATTGTGGTATTTGGCTTGATTACAGTGGCCGGAGCCAAAATCTGGATTGATCATCGAGTTGATTTTAGTCAAAACAGCACGCTGATTATCGCGGCGGTCAGTTTGATTATGGGGGCCGGTAACTTTAGTTTGCATATTGGTGCATTTGATTTGGGCGGTATTGGCACTGCTACGCTGGCGGCGATTGTATTGAATTTGCTCTTAAACCGAACTCAGCAGCAGCCTGTCGCAACAGTGAATGCATCGACCGAAAAAACGATTCATCCTGCAACACCGCATTCCTCCTAAAAAGAAAAATAAAAAAAACAGCGTGCCAGATGACACGCTGTTTTTTTTATTTGGGCAGTAGTATTTAGGTGGCTAAAACGGCTTCAAGCACCTGTTGCTCAAGCTGGGCAAACTCTAGACTTTTCTGGCGCGGACGCGGCAATTTCACCTCAAAACTTTGTGCAATATGGCCTTTATCGAGCAGGATGATGCGGTCTGCCAATTGCACCGCCTCACTGACATCATGTGTAACCAAAATGGCCGTAAAGCCTTGCTCAGTCCATAAACGTTCAATCAGGCTTTGCATTTCAAGGCGCGTCAGGGCATCGAGCGCACCCAGTGGCTCATCTAGCAATAAGATGCGTGGGAAATGTGAAAGCGCACGTGCCAAGGCTGTACGCTGGCGCTGACCACCCGAAAGCTGCGACGGCCATTGTTCTGCTTTGTCTTTTAAGCCGACTTTTTCAAGCAAGGCGACGGCATGATGCTGCTGTTCTTTCTTTAAACCCAACTGCACATTATGCACGATACTTTTCCATGGCAGCAGGCGTGGATCTTGGAACATGACCCGAATGTCGTCTGATGTAATGCCTTCACGGAAATTGCGTGCCGATTTAAATTTGATTTCACCGTAACTGGTGTTTTCAAGCCCCGCAATGAGGCGTAGCAGGGTGCTTTTACCACAGCCGCTACGCCCAACAATCGCAATAAACTCGCCGGGTTGAATGTGTAAATCCAGATCTTCGAGTACTTTAACTTGACCATAAAACTTATGCAGTTGTTCAATTAAAATTTCTGCACCGATAGGCGCTTTTGTATCATCTGGAGTGGCTGCTGTGTTTGACTGATCTAGATACAGCGGGACATTTAAATTGCTCATGATCATGACCTTTTATTGTTGATAGCCTGCATGCCAGCGCAGCAAATAACGTTCTAGGCTTTGTGCCAGCACATCTGCCAGTTTGCCCAGCAAGGCGTAAAGTAAAATGCCTACCAGCACGACATCGGTCTGCAAAAATTCACGTGCGTTCATGGTCATATAGCCAATACCTGCTTGTGCAGAGATGGTTTCAGCCACAATCAGCAATACCCAAACCAGACCTAAAGAAAAACGTAAGCCCACTAAAATCGATGGCATTGCACCCGGTAAAATAATTTCTTTATATAACTGCCAGCGACTCAAACCATAACTTTTACCCATCTCGATCAGCTGAGGATCGACAGAGCGAATACCGTGATAGGTATTGATATACATTGGAAAAAATACCCCGACGGCCACCAAAAACAGTTTGGCAGACTCATCGATACCAAACCACAAAATTACCAGTGGAATCAGCGCCAGTGCAGGAATGTTACGAATCATTTGTAAGGTGGTGTCGAGTAGGGTAGAGGCAATTTTGGACGAGCCATTGAGCAGCCCCAAAAATAACCCCAGTCCACCCCCTATTAGTAAGCCAATCAGTGCACGACCAGCACTCACCTTGACATGGTGCCAAAGCTCACCACTGATCAGAAGCTGCCAAAATGCACTCACCACGGCACTCGGTGCGGGTAAAACACGGCTTTGCAACAGGCCCACGCTCGATGCAAATTGCCAGACTGCAATCAGCACCACCGGGAATACCCAAGGCAGCAATTGCTGCCCGAGTGCTTTGGTTCCACGTGAAACATTCGATGTATTCGATCGACTCATGCGGGCTCCTTGACGACCTGATTTTTGGGTTCGTCCTTTTGCTGGTTCGGAACATAGTTATTGGCAATAATCTCGCCAAATGGTCCAGTCAGATTCGGTTGGGTCAGTTTTTCACGGGTTTTAAGCGGCAGCAGTGGAAACACCAGTTCGGCAAAACGAATCGACTCTTCTAGATGCGGATAACCAGAGAAAATAAAGTTATCGATACCAAGGTCGGCATATTCTTGAATACGCGCGGCAACGGTTTCAGGATCACCGACCAGTGCAGTTCCCGCACCGCCGCGAACTAAACCAATCCCTGCCCACAAGTTGGGTGACACTTCAAGCTTATCGCGGCGTCCGCCATGCAAGGCTGCCATACGCTGTTGTCCCACCGAATCCATCTGGGCAAATTTCTTTTGTGCAGCGACAATGGTGTCATCGTCTAAATATTGGATCAGTTCATTGGCTGAAGCCCATGCTTGCTCGTTGGTTTCACGCACAATCACATGCAAGCGAATTCCATAATTGAGTGTGCGGCCTTTGGCTTGTGCACGCACTTTCATGGCGTCAACTTTCTCTTTCACTGCCGCTGGAGGTTCACCCCAAGTCAGATAAGTATCGACTTGTTCGGCAGCCAGTTCGGCAGCCGCCTCAGATGAGCCACCAAACCAGAGCGGTGGATACGGCTGCTGAATAGGCGGATAAAGCAGCTTGGCATCATCGACACTTAACCGTTCGCCGTGAAAGGTCAATGACTCGCCTGTATGCGAGCGGGTTAAAATTTCGCGCCAGATTTTGACGTATTCGGTGGCCGTCTGATAGCGCGTGTCATGGTCTTCATATAAGCCATCGCCTTTGAGTTCCTGTTCGTCGCCACCGGTGACCAAGTTCAGCAAAATACGTCCGTTCGAAAGTCGGTCGAAGGTGGCTGCCATCCGCGCCGCTAGCGCTGGTGTGGTAATGCCCGGGCGCAGCGCCACCAAAAACTTGAGCTGCGTTGTGGCATCGATGAGGCTGGCGGCCGTAATCCATGGGTCTTCACAAGAACGACCTGTCGGAATCAGTACACCGGTATAACCCAGTTGATCGACCGCAACAGCAATTTGCTTCATATAGCCATGGTCGACCTGACGTGCGCCTTTGCTGGTTCCGAGGTAGCGACTGTCACCGTGAGTGGGAATAAACCAGAAAATATTCATACTAACATTCCTTACAAGTTGCTAAATCTAGGGATTCGCAGTCCAGATGGTCTGGCTCACGTTGATGGTTTTGGGAATAAGCTGCACCTGCTGAAACAGATCTGCAATCTGCTGCTGCGCTTGCGTTACTTCGGCATTGATGGGTTGAATTGGAGACGGTTTGGCACGCTTATCCAACACCGCCTTCGCGACTTGCGTGTCTAGACCCGTACTCTGCGCATAAATACTTAAACCTTGATCTTGATGCTGAACAAACCATTGATCGGCTTTATTCAAACCATCTAAAACTTTCTGTGCTGCATCGGGGTGTTGCTGAATAAAGCGAGGATTGCCGATATAAAATGAATAGGTGGTTGGAAACGCACGGCCATCGATCAGTGATTTTGCATGGCCTTTAAGCTCGGTAGTGCTTAAATACGGTTCCCAGATCGACCATGCATCAATGGCACCTTTGTCAAAAGCCGCGCGCGCATCGGCAGGTGGGAGCCAAATGGGCTGAATATCGCTCCAGTTCAGCCCCGCTTTTTGCAATACTTTGGCCAGTAGTTCATGCGCACTCGATCCTTTTTGAACGGCAATGCGCTTGCCTTTTAAATCGGCAATGGACTGAATGCGACTGTTTGTTGGAATCAAGATGGCTTGCGAATCGGCAGGAACTACTTCATATCCGACATAGCTCAGCGGTTTATCGGCTGCCTGAGCAAAAATAGGCGGTGTATTGCCCACAGCGCCAAAATCGACTGCACCTACGGCCAAGGCTTCAAGCATTTGTGGCCCTGCAGGAAATTCATGCCATTCAATTTTGGCGCCCGGAAACTCTTGTTCATAAATTTTTTGTTGTTTGGCAATCAAGAGATTCAGCGATGATTTTTGAAAGCCAATGGTCAGGGTTTTCACTGCGCTTTCGGCTGCAGGCGTGGTTTGGGCTTTATTTTCTGTGCCTGCGTCATGCTTTTGGCATGCGGTCATTACTACGCTAAGCCCCAATGCACCGATTACGCCGAATGTTTTCAATATGGTCATGATGAATGTTGCCCCAATTATTTTATTTGGCCAGTTAAAATGGCATCTTGAATTTTGAGTGGTTGTGGAATCAGTTTTTGTTGATAAAAGGCATCTGCAACGTATTGCTGCTGCTGAATCACTTCAGATGAAAGTGGTGTAACCCCAAAGCCCATACGTGAAATGGACGTTTTTAAAATATTAAAATCCAGCGCGGTCGGTTTTTCTAATAAACGAGCTGCATCGTCCTGATGGGTTTTGACCCACTCGGTGGTTTGATTGAGCTGTTGCACTACGGTCTTAAGTACTTCTGGATGCTGCTCGGCAAATTTGCGATCAGCTAAATAAAACTGATGGTTACTAACCAGATTTTGCCCAGTGGCCAGTACACGTGCGCCAATTTGCTGTTCTGCTGCTGCAAAGAATGGATCCCAAATCACCCATGCATCCACTGCACCTTTTTCAAAAGCTGCACGGGCATCGGCAGGTGGCAAATACACCACTTGAATATCCTGCAGCGTGAGCTGGTTTTTCTCGAGTAATTTAAGCAGCAGATAATGCACGTTTGAGCCTTTGTTCAGCGCCACGCGTTTGCCTTTTAAATCTTGAATACTTTGAATAGGCGAGTTTTTTTGAACAATCAGTGCCTCGGCGTTTGGTGCAGCAGGCTGATTGGCCACGTACACCAGATTAGGGCTGGCAGCTTGTGCAAAAATAGGAGGTGCCTCGCCCGACTCACCAAATACCACACTTCCGACATTTAAGCCTTCAAGCAGTTGCGGACCCGCTGGAAACTCGACCCATTTCACCTGAATACCCTGTGCTTTCAGGGCCTGATCCAGATCGCCACGTTGTTTCACGATGGGCAATAAACCGTATTTTTGAAAACCAATATTTAAAGTGGTGAGTGCTTGTTTTTGTTCTTTGGCACAGCCGCTAAGCATCATCATGCTGGTGATTCCTGCTGCAATCACTGAAAACTTAAACCATGAAGAAGATGCGATACTGGCCATGATGCGTGCTGCCTCGAAAAAGTGAAAAGATCGAACTAGAGGGCACACCTTAGAACCAATTGCTTTGCATAAAAAATAAGATTTTTAACATTACTTATGTAAAAAATAGATAAATAAAAAACTGCAAAGCTTATCTGTATTTGTCATTTTTAAAATTATGACGGCAATGAATTTTATTAAATTAAGTGTTTGAATTTTATGTATTTTCAATACATTAATAATGTCATCTTAAAACTGAATAAAGCGGTGAAGGCAGGCAATAGCGCTGATTTGACTAAAGATTGCATGAATAAAGATATAGCAAGTTCTGCTAAAGCCAAATGACTCACACAATCTGACATGTAGCGAAAGGCAAAGGGCAGTCTGGCTCTGACTTGCAAGCGACTGCCCAACAGATGGGTTTACATCAGGATTTTTTTAAAGACCAACGAGTTACGCTGAAAATTGTAAAGTGCTTGGCGCGCGTCGGGTAATTCGTCCACGCTGGCATGCGAAAAGCCATGCTCTAAGAACCAGTGCGCTGTACGTGTGGTCAGTACAAATAACTGTAAAATTCCGTCTTGGCGCGCTTTTTCTTCTAAAAAGTGCAAAATCTGGCTACCTCGGTTGGATTTGCGATAGGCCGGATCGACCGCTACACAGGCAATTTCGGCCGAACGAATTTCGCCTTTTGCGGTTGGTATTGGATACAGCGCTGCACACGCCAGAATCATGCCATCACGTTCAATCACAGCAAACTGAGCAATCTCGCTCTCCAGTCGTTCGCGTGAGCGGTACACCAAAATTCCTTCTTGCTCGAGTGGGCGCAGCAAATGAATCAAACCACCGACATCTTGAATGTTGGCGATACGCACCTCTTCATAATGTGCATCGGTAATAAGCGTACCAATCCCGTCACGGGTAAACAGCTCCTCAATTAAGGCACCATCATGAAAATAAGGAATTAAATGCACACGATGCACGCCTGAAAGCGAAGCCGTTTGGGCACCTTGTAGCGGAATGACATGCTCAAGCCTTTGTGCCTTTTGCTGAATGTAGCGATCAAGCTGATGCGGTGTCAGTTCGCGCAGCAGTTTACCTTCATCGTTGACCAAGCCTTGCTGATCGGTCAGAAAAATTAGTTTATCTGCTTTGAGCGCAATGGCCGTACGGGTGGCCACTTCTTCGGCCATTAAGTTGAATACCTCACCTGTGGTGGAATATCCCGTTGGGCCCAATACCACAATATTATGGTTATCGAGGTGGCCTCTGATCGCATCGGTATCAATACTTCGTACTTCACCAGTCAGTTGAAAATCGATACCATCCCGGATTCCATAAGGCTTGGCGGTAACAAAATTGCCAGACACCGCATCAATGCGTGCGCCGTGCATCGGCGAGTTGGCGAGCCCCATCGACAGCAGCGCTTCAATTTGCAAACGAATTGAACCCACCGCATTCATGACACTCGCTAACGATTCACGTGTGGTGACACGCCGATGCTGGTGAATAGGCGTATATAATGATTTTTCTTGAAGATTCTGGTTAATTTGTGGGCGAGCACCATGTACCAGTATCAGACGGATGCCCAGAGAGTGCAGCAGGGCAATATCATGAATAATATGCTGGAAATTATGATGTTGAACGGCTTCACCACCAAACATTAAAACGAACGTTTTATTTCGATGCGCGTTGATATACGGAGCTGAGTTTCGAAACCAGTGGACATACTGTTGGGTTTGAGTGTGTTCAGAATGATTTTCTGGAAGCGACATAGCAGGCTCAGCATAAAGAAAGCATAGTTAGGATTCTAAACAAAATCGCTAATCCTTCAATAAAAAAATGCCCAAACCGTCATGGCTTGGGCATTTTTGAGGGATTCAATTAGCGAACGACTTGAATAATTTTGTGGTTGTGATCGTTGATTAAAAGATAATGGCCGTTGGCTTTAATCCAGTGTTGGCCGCGCCCTGGCTTATGAAGCTTTTTATATCCGCGATGATCGACTTTATAACGATCAGATACGTACTGTTTTGGTGCGAACTGACCCGGACGCCAGTCGGCTTTTTTATCCTGATACGCAGCATGATGCTCATGACGCATGTCGTTGTGATCGTGTGGTGCAGCCATAGCCGAAGTGGTCACAATACCTGCTGTTGCTAAAATAATGGCAGTAG
Organism: Acinetobacter soli; assembly: GCF_018139125.1. Classification (NCBI taxonomy): domain Bacteria; kingdom Pseudomonadati; phylum Pseudomonadota; class Gammaproteobacteria; order Moraxellales; family Moraxellaceae; genus Acinetobacter; species Acinetobacter soli. Next base: position 2,555,095 of record NZ_CP073241.1, on the reverse strand, counting down.
TTAATTTACGCATGATGTTCCTCATTTATCTTTGTCGATTTGATAAATCTAATGTAATGAATGATTTAAGATGAATAATGAAGACACGTTGTGAAAATGCGAACTTCATGGATAAAAATTGGATCCAAAAAATTTCTTAAATAAAAAAAGCCTGAACGTGGGTTCAGGCGAAATCTGACTTTTTGAGGAGATCGATTAAAAATTCATGATGCGAACAATATCGTTGCTGTCTGAATTGACCAGAATAAAATCATTGTTAATTTTATACCACTGCTGGCCACGGCTCGGACGGGGCAGATTAAACTCGCGATAGTCGGCTTTATAGGCATCGCCGCGATAATGCTGCGGCATGATGTAACCTGTCTGCCAGCGATGCTGTTTTAAACGCTGCACGCCTTGTTCTTGACGAAAGCGGCGCTCCGAACGAATCGAGTCATCCTGATCGCGATCAAAACGATTTGAGCGATCAAAACCTTGACCGCGATCACGGGGAGGTCCCCCCATATCTGATCCACGATCAAAATTAGGTGCTGCGATCGTGACAGTGCTTGTGAGCGTAGCAAGTGATACGACTAAGCTTGTCAAAATCTTTTTCATGATGCATCCTCGACGACACAAGTATTCTCTGTGAATGGGTATTTGTACGAGCCTTTAATGTACAAAAAAAATGCAGAGAAACTGTGAAGATCATTCAATAATTCTATTAAAAATATGGAGATATCTTTTTTGTTTATCAGGCTAAGGTGCTGAATTTTTTCGGCTTAGATCCGGCTTGTATATCATAAGATGCAATATTTTTATTTGATCATGATCTTAACTTTAAATGGATCTGATTGCATACGCAACCAGACCTAGACCAATGTGTAAGTGACCGAACACATGCTGTTCAAGATTCGCTTTATCCGTTAATCCTGTGCATCGATACTGACGCCGTTTAAATCGAGACTATCATCACCCATCAAGTACAGATAGGCGGGCATGATCGATTCGGATGTTGGTAAAGACAGTGGATCTTCTTCAGGATAGGCTTTGGCACGCATGGCGGTACGTGTTGCCCCCGGGTTAATGCAGTTAAAGCGAATATTCGGATAAGTATGTTCGCTGGCAAAAATTTTGCTGACAGCTTCAATGGCAACTTTTGAAACCGAATAAGCCCCCCATAATGCGCGCGCTTCACGGCCCACACCGGAGCTGGCAAACACTACCGATGCATTTTGCGATTTTTCAAGCAAGGGCAATAGTGCCTGCGTTAATACAAACGGTGCGCGCAGATTTACTGCCATGACATCATCCCATACGTCGGCAGGATAATGCGCCAGCGGAACACGTTCACCCAAGATGCCCGCATTGTGCAAAATACCGTCTAGGCGACCAAACTGGTCTTCAAGAGTATTAAACAGCAATTCGTAATCACGATCTGAAGCACTTGAAAGCTGTAACGGCAAAATGGCCGGTTGCGGTGCACCCAGACTCTCAATTTCGTCATAAATGACTTCAAGTTTGTTTAGGGTACGGCCATGCAATACTACGGTAGCGCCATGTAAGGCATAACTTAGTGCTGCTGCACGCCCAATGCCATCGCCAGCACCCGTGATTAAAATAATGCGGTCTTTGAGTAAATCGGTACGAGGTTGATATTCTGAATATTTCATTGTGGAACCTCCTTAAAATTGAGTGTTGTTATCAAGCATGCTGTTGCATCTGTTCAGCTGGATTTGATTTTAAACCCAGCTGCTGCAAAATTTTTGTTTCCAGTTCTGTAACTGTGTGCACAATCGCATCGGCTTGCCATGCCGCCAGATCGTCTTTGTAGGCCAGCGGTAGGTAACCATAAGCGGCCAGAATCGTATACATGTTGGCTGCGCGTCCTGCATCGATATCACGCGGATGATCACCCACATAAATAATCTGCTCGGCTGGAACCTGAAGCTGCTCGGCCGCCAGAAACATCGGTTCTGGATCAGGTTTGGCATGTTTGACATCTTCTGGGCATACCAACACCGCACAACGCTCGGTCAGATCAAGTCGCTTTAACAGCAATTCGGTCAGATAACGTGGTTTATTGGTGACAATACCCCACGGAATCTGCTGCGCCTCTAACTGTTCGAGTAAAGATGTCATCCCGCTAAACAGGTCGGTGTCGACGACAATATCTTGCTCATACAAATCGAGAAAGCGCTGACGATGCGCGAGAAAGGTCGCATCATCGACGGCCAGTTCTGGATAGACCAACTTCACCATGGCACGAGCGCCTTCAGACACTTGAGTGCGAATCAAGTCGGCATCGACTACATCACGCTGTTCTTCACAGCACATGGCCTGAATGATGCGAATAAAGTCAGCCGCTGTGTCAATCAGGGTACCATCAAGATCAAAAAGAACAGCGCTCATGATTATCCTTGTTTTACCGTATGAACCATGTAGTTAACATCGACATTTGGCGCGAGCCAGTAACGCTTGGTCAGCGGATTATAATGCAGACCGATCATATTTTTGAGCGTGAGCCCCGCATGGCGAATGTCTTGCGCCATTTCGGACGGTCGGATAAATTTGTGATAGTCATGCGTGCCCTTTGGCAGCAAACGCAAGATGTATTCGGCACCTAAAATGGCAAATACATAAGACTTTGGATTACGGTTAATGGTGGAGAAAAAGACATGTCCACCCGGTTTAACCAAAGCCTGACAAGCACGAATAATCGATGCAGGATCTGGTACATGTTCCATCATTTCCATACAGGTCACGACATCGTACTGACCGGCTTGTTCTTTGGCCAAGTCTTCCACCAGTACCTGACGGTATTCGATATTGCTGACGTTTTCTTGCTGGGCATGCAAACGACCCACATTCAGCGGCGCTTCACCCATATCGATCCCGAGTACATCTGCACCACGGCGTGCCATGCTTTCGGCTAAAATACCGCCCCCACAACCGACATCGAGCACCTTTTTACCCGCCAAACCGCCTGCATGCTCGTCAATCCAGTTCAGACGCAATGGATTGATCTGATGCAATGGTCGAAATTCAGAATCCTGATCCCACCATTGGGCCGCAAGTGCTTCAAATTTTGCAATTTCTTGTGGATCAACATTCAACTGTGACATGCGGGTGACCTCAGATTAAAATGGATTGTCATGATTTTGATATATTGTTTAGTGTAGCGATAATTCTAGAAAAAGCGATAAATTCAGAAAAAATCTTCACACAACGAAACGAAAATTGAATATTTGTTTTATATTTAGCGCATACACTCAGCATAACGATTCAGAGGATAATACGGACAATGAAAAAATTTGTTTTGGGCGGACTTTCTGCTGCAATAATGGCCTTTTCGGGCACCACGATGGCAGCCGACTTTGTGGCAGGCAAGGACTACACCGTGATTGCAAACCCGGGTAAAGTCGCGGTACCGGGCAAAATTGAAGTACGTGAGTTTTTCTGGTACGGCTGTCCGCACTGTTATAAGCTTGAGCCATACATGCAAACATGGTTAAAGCAACTGCCAAAAGATGTGAATTTCTTGCGCACGCCGGCTGCCATGAATAAAGTCTGGGAGCAGGGTGCTCGTGCCTATTATGTGTCTGAAGCGCTGGGTGTACGTCAAAAAACGCATCTCCCGTTGTTCCATGCGATCCATGCCCAAAACCAGCAAATTTTTGATCAGGCATCTTTGGCCAAGTTTTATGTGAACTATGGCGTGCCAGAGCAAAAGTTCAACAGCATGTTTAACTCTTTCCCGATTACGGCCAAAATTGCTGAATCGAACAAACTGGCGCAGCAGTATCAATTAACGGGCGTGCCGGCTGTGGTGGTCAACGGCAAATACGTGGTACAGGGTGAAGATGGTAAAGTGGTTCAGGTGGTGAACTATCTGGTGCAAAAAGAGCGCGCTGCGAAAAAATAACCCACAAAATCGCGATTAGCCCTCATAAAAAGGTTTCTGAACATCAGAAACCTTTTTTGTACATGCTGTTTTAGCAAGGGTTAGGCATCTTTGAGTTCAATCTCGAATGCATCCAGATTGATCGACTGCGCAGGTAAAGAAAGCGCCTGATTGATATACAAGTTGATCAGTTTTTGTCGTGAGCCAATCGAACGCTGATAATAGCTCGAATTGAGCAACAGCGCTGCACCATATGTCAGTGACCAAATGTATGACAGGTAATCACGAATCGACATGTCGTAATTGACCGATTTCAAATAGGCCTCGGTGATGTCCTTAATGGCCAGAATACGTGCCTGACGAATCTCGTAGAGCGCTTCGAATAAATGATTCAGCTTCGATTCGGTCATGGTCAGGTTTTCTTCAAGCTGATGCAGTAAGATGGTACGTGCAGGCGCCGTCAAATGGTGCAACATGTAGGTTGGTGCATATTCCTTGAAATCACGATTGTGCTGTTGGGAAATCTCCAGCAAACGCTTTTCATTTTGAATCACCAGCTCTAAAAGTAGCTCGTTTTTACTTTTAAAATGTTTATAGAGGGTGCCTTTGGCGATATCAAGCTCTGCCACCAGCTCGTCTAGGGTAATTTCCTGATTGTTTTCCAATAACAGCTTTTCGGCGACACTTAAGATGCGTTCTTTACGGATTAAAAATTGTTGATGGCGATCTGGATTCATGAGTATTCCTGTCACTGTTTTGATCACACGCCAGCATCCATTTGCTTTGGGCGAAATTATCTGTTGTCTTTGGTGATACTTCCCATCTATAGCATGTTGCATCACCTGTCATCAACAAAAAAAGCCACGCTATTCCCAGTTTGCAACGCCTCTGAACAATAAGCGCACTTGGGTTGTGGCATTTTCAACAAAGTTATGTTGCTGATCAGACAACATAGGCTCTTGTAATTGACGTGGCAGGCTTAGCCATGTCATGGCCCAGGTAAAAGACATATTAATCAAAATATCGGAAAGCACTTTTAAATCTTGAGAATGCTGAATATGTTCAAACATCGGCAGTTTACGCAGGTCGCTGGCCAGATCTTCAATCAAATCGTCGATTTCGCGTGCAATGGCCTGACGTACTGCCGCAGAGCCGCCCCAACGCTCAGCAATCATAAATTGCCATTCTAGAGGGCTGCGGTTGATGGCTTGAAAAAACAGCTCAATACTGGTTTGCGGATGTGAATTGGCTTGTTGCAGATAACTTTGACCGAGCTGATGAATCAGACTTTTAATATGAAGCGCAACTTGATCGACCAGTTCTTGTCCTAATGCATCCATATCTTGAAAATGCCGGTAAAACGCGGTGGGAACCAAACCGACCTCGCGGGCCACTTCGCGCAGACTGATACTGCTAAATGAACGACCCCCTGTACTCAGTTGTAACGCGGCATCGAGTAATGCCTGACGACTTTGCTGTTTACGTTCATCCCGGATCGACATGCCCATGACCTAATAAAAACCTGCCACGAGTCTATCAAAAAGCATCGGTATTTCAAAAAAGTAAAAATAAGCAATCAAAAAACCAGTGAACACCTGTTGACTGAAATAAAAAAAGAGCCTATTGTGTACAAGTGTTCACTAAAAGCACATTTGTTCACTCATATAAATAGCCAGATACAAACGAGGAACGTATGAACATGTTAGCCCGCTACCAGCCGCAATGGATTCGTGAAGACTTTGTCGATTTTGTACTCGAACAGGTCAACCCAATGTGGTCGTGGAAGAAAGCCAAAGCACAGGTGGTTGCGGTTGAAGCCGTAGCGTCTGATTTTTATCAAGTGTGTTTATTACCGAATACTCATTTTAATACACAGCAGATCCGTGCCGGGCAAAACCTCTTGGTCACGCTGGTGCTTGAGGGTGTTCATCAGCAGCGCAGTTATTCGATTATGCGTAGCCACCCCAATGGTCAGATTGATTTAGGCGTTAAGGTACAAGGCAAGGTGTCTCGCGCAATGAGCCAGCTTAATGTGGGGCAGGTGATTGAGATTTCGCAGCCACAAGGTGACTTTATTTTGGCGCCGGCAGCGAATCGTGTATTACTCATTGCCTCTGGCAGCGGCATTACGGCCATTTATGCCTTGTTAGAGCAAGCACTTCGTCAGCAATCTGAGCAAATCGATGTGGTTTACTTCACCCGCGACGATGCCTTTCATGCCATGTTGCAGCAGGTGGCCGATCAGCACGAAACAGTCCGCTATCATCACATCAATACTGCACAGCAGCCACAGCATCTGAGTTTGGATTTTTTAAATCAACGCATATCCGATCTTGCACAGTGTCAGGTTTATGCCTGTGGTGCCTCGGCGATGATGCGTGCAGCAGATGACATTTTTACCCAGTTAGGGTGCCGCGACAGATTACATATGGAGTATTTCCAGAGCCAAGTGGATGAATCGCTTGAGGCACAGCCAGTGACTTTTATGCGTGCACAGCAGCAATTTGAGGCCCGAAGTAACTTGCTTGAAAGTGCCGAGCAGGCTGGACTACGCCCTGCGCATGGCTGTCGTATGGGAATTTGCAATACCTGCACATGCACCAAAGTCAGCGGAAGCACCAAAAATATACTGACCGGTGAAATTGATCATGGCAGCAATACCCAGATCAAACTTTGCGTTAGTCAGGCGGTCAGTCCTGTCGTGATTAACCTATAAAACGTTACAAGATCAGGATTCGGAGAAAAACAATGAATATGTCGGTTAAATTTCCTGAACACAGTAAATCGAGCTATTTAAGCCCTGAACAAATCGAGGCCTTTGGCCAAGAGATTGAAACGATTCGCCGTGAGGTGATGGATCACTTAGGCGAAGCCGATGCACTGTATATCTACAAAATTCGCAACTTTGTTCGCTACAGCGAAATTGCTTCACGTGGCATGCTGATGTTTGGCGGCTGGATTCCACCTGTATGGCTTCTTGGAACAGGGCTATTGGGTGTCTCTAAAATTGTAGAAAACATGGAACTCGGACACAACGTCATGCACGGTCAGTTTGACTGGCTCAATGATCCGAGTTTGAACGGCGCCAATTACGACTGGGACACCATTGCTACAGGCGACGACTGGAAATACACGCATAATTATGTGCATCACACTTACACCAATATCGTCGGTAAAGATCACGATGTCGGTTATGGCTTACTACGCGTGAGTGAGCAGCAAAAATGGGAACCGCGCTTTCTTTTGAATATCCCGATGGCAGCGCAGCTGATGCTGTTTTTTGAATGGTATGTTGGTGTGCAAAATCTGCACCTAGAAGATGCCTTGGTGTATAAAACTAGAAGCTGGAAACAGGTCTGGCTGGACTCTGCCAAACTGCGCAAAAAAGTGGTGCGTCAGGTGGGCAAAGACTATATATTTTTTCCACTCATTGCCGGCCCAAATGCGATTCCTGTCTTTATGGGCAATGCTGTCGCAAATGTGATTCGTAATTTATGGTCTTCTGCGGTGATTTTTAATGGTCACTTTACCGAAGATGCTGAAACCTTTGAAGAAGACCATACGGCTACCGAAACACGCGCGCAATGGTACTTACGTCAAATTCGTGGATCGAGTAACTTTAGTGGTGCCCAATGGTTACACATTTTAAGCGGTAACTTGAGTCACCAGATTGAGCATCACCTGTTTCCAGATATGCCGGCCAATCGTTATGCCGAGGTTGCACCAAAAGTAAAAGCCTTATGCCAAGCGTATGGCGTGCATTACAACGAGGCCAATTTTACCCAACAGTTTTGGAGTGTATGGGTTCGCCTCGCTAAATGTTCGTTACCCAATGAGATGTCTGCCAAACTGACTGGACGCTGGCAGAAAATCAAACAGCGCTTGTTGGGTGGGTACACCTGAGTCAGTTGCTGTTTTGTACAGTTGCAAGAGGCGCTGAAAATTTGTCCAATCTTCAAAGTCAGGTTTGCTATACTATGCAGCAATTTGAATAGTGGCTATTAAGGATAAGTTATGCGTATTGACCAACGTGCTCTCGATCAATTACGTGATGTAAAAATTACGCGCAATTATACGCGTTATGCAGAAGGTTCCGTATTGGTTGAATTTGGTCATACCAAGGTCTTATGTACTGCCAGTATTGATCATTCCGTGCCGCGTTTTCTAAAAGGCCAAGGCCAGGGCTGGGTAACCGCCGAATATGGTATGTTACCGCGCTCAACGCATACACGTAGTGACCGTGAAGCGGCGCGTGGCAAGCAAAGTGGACGTACACAGGAAATTCAACGTCTGATTGGTCGAAGCCTGCGTGCCATGGTCGATTTGAAAAAGCTGGGTGAAAATACCATCACCATCGACTGCGATGTGATCCAAGCTGACGGAGGAACGCGTACTGCTGCCATTACAGGTGCAGCTGTGGCGTTGGTCGATGCGATGAATGTGTTACTGGAAAAGAAAAAAATCAAGCATGATCCACTCAAAGGCTTGGTGGCTGCAATTTCTGTAGGCATGTATCAAGACGAAGTCTTGCTCGATTTGTGCTATGAAGAAGATTCAAACTGTCAGACTGACCTAAACGTCGTCATGACTCAGTCGGGCGAATTTATTGAAATTCAGGGTACAGCAGAAGACAAGCCGTTTACCCGTCCGCAAGCCGATGCCATGTTGGAAATGGCTGAAAAAGGAATTCAGCAGCTCATTAAAAAGCAGCAAGATGCACTAGGCTGGTAAAATAGTTTCAATAAAAAAACGCATCTTAGGATGCGTTTTTTTATGTCTATTTCCAATATGATGCAGATTTGGCGTCACTTTCTGGTCTAAAAAAAATAGTGAAAACAGAAACTTCGTTACAAGATTTCAAATTGTTTCACAAAGAGTAACCTTTTGTATTGAAGCACCTACATTCTCTGCCCATCCTGATCATGCTTGATCATTAAAGTTGTTCAGCATTGAAATTGAGAAATAGAGGAGCCAACTATGTTACAAATATTTATTGTGATTTGTGCGGTGATTACGTTTACCGTGATGGCAGCCGATCCGCGCCCGAGCCAAGATCAGCAATCGGCTTCTGCATGGCAAAAACCAGATCAGTCGAAACCATCACAGGCCACTCAAAAAATTATTGAGCAGCCGAATAACTCAGCGCATGAAGATGCTTAAGCATTAAAACGCATCGATAAATCGATGGCAGTGACGTCTTTGGTTAAAACACCCATCGAAATATAGTCGACACCCGTTGTTGCCACTTCGCGCAAGTTGTCTAGCGTAATATTACCTGAGGCTTCAAGTTTGCAGCGACCTGCTACATGCTGTACAGCATCAATCATTTGCTGTTGAGAAAAATTATCGAGCATTACAATATCGGCACCCGCCTCTAAGGCCTGTTCCAGCTCATTCCAAGTTTCTACTTCTACTTCAACAGGCTTGTTCGGTGCAATCTGACGCGCCTGCGCGATAGCCTGTGCAATTCCACCGGCTGCCATAATATGATTTTCTTTAATTAAAAAGGCATCGAATAAACCGAGGCGATGATTTTGTCCGCCACCAATGGCTACTGCATATTTTTGTGCGATACGTAAACCAGGTAGGGTTTTACGTGTATCAAGTAGTTTGGTGTGCAAGCCATCGAGTTGTTTCACATAAAATGCAGCTTTGGTCGCCACTGCCGATAAAGTTTGAATAAAATTCAATGCAGGGCGCTCGACCGTTAGAAGGCTACGTGCCGAACCTGCCAATTTTAAAAAAGCTTCACCCGCCTGAACGTGTTCACCTTCGGCTTTGAGCCACTCCACTTTTACTCGATGATCATAGTGTTCAATAAGCGCATCAACCCACGGACGACCGGCTAAAATCATATTTTCACGTGTAATAATGGTCGCAGTTGCTTGTTCGTGTTCTGGGGTGAGCAATGCCGTAATATCGCCATCACCAATATCTTCGTTCAACGCCTGTTGGATATTGAGTTGAATCGATTGTTCAAGCAATGATTGTGGAATGCTCATAAGTACGTCCAAGATGTAACCCAGAAAATTGAGCGATATATTAGCATTGTCGTTTTAAAAAATAAGTATTCTTGGCACAATATTCCTAAAATGCAGATACCGCTCGGCAGTTTCAATCTGTCGATACGTGATGGATGATGTCGCGAATGCTATGGCGAAAAAAGAGAGTTGTTTCAGATGATGCCGCGTTTTGAAGTCAAAGATGGTCAGTTAATCGGGGCAAAGCAGTTGCCTTCGCCAAATTTTAATCAGCGTCCGCCACAGACCGAGATGTGTTTGCTGGTGATTCACAATATCAGTTTACCGCCTTCACAATTTGGTGGCGGTTACATTCAGCAGTTTTTTCAAAACCAATTAGACTGGTCGTTGCATCCTTATTTTAAAGAAATTGAAGGCATGTGCGTTTCGGCACATTTGCTGATTTTGCGTAGCGGTGAGGTGATTCAGTTTGTAAACTTTAACGATCGTGCATGGCATGCCGGTCGCTCACAGTATCTTGGTCAGGTCGAGTGTAACGATTATTCGATTGGCATTGAACTGGAGGGTAGTGACGATCAGCCCTTTGAGCCAGAACAGTACGAAACACTGGCCGATGTCACATGTTGTTTGCAGCGTGCGTATCCTAAAATCCAGACACATATTGCGGGGCACTCCGATATCGCACCCGTCAGAAAAACCGATCCGGGGCCTTTTTTTAACTGGCCTCATTTTCGCGCAAAACTTCATGCAAAAAAAACTGCTGCTAGACATGATTTCGCAACGAAATAATATCCAAGTTTCATTACAATAACGACTTTGTGTTTAGGCGTGGGTAGAGGCGATGGCATTGTGGCGATCGACGTTTATTGTCAGTGCAATGACGATGTTATCTCGCATATTGGGTTTGGTCCGCGATATGGTCCTGCTCAATGTGTTTGGGGCAGGAAAAGATTTTGATACCTTTGTGGTGGCGTTTCGGATTCCAAACTTTTTTAGGCGCTTGTTTGCCGAGGGTGCATTTTCACAAGCCTTTATTCCTATTTTGACCGAATATAAAACGGGTCGTGCTCATGCTGAAGTACAAATTCTGATTAGTCGGGTGTTTGGTTGCCTGCTGATGGTGATGAGCTTACTTACCTTAGTGGCCATGATCATTGCACCGGTGATTATTTATGCCTATGCCCCCGGTTTTCACAACGATCCAGAAAAGTTTGATCTGGCTGTCGGAATGTTTCGTCTGACCATTCCTTACTTGATGTTTATGTCGCTGACCGCATTTGCCAGCAGTATTCTCAACAGTTATGGCTCGTTTGCTTCACCAGCTTTTTCTCCCGTTTTGCTTAACGTGGCCATGATTGCAGGGGCGTGGTGGCTCACGCCGTATATGCAGCAGCCGATTATGTCGTTGGGCTGGGCCGTACTTGGGGCAGGGATTTTACAGCTTGCGATCCAGATTCCAGAGCTTTGGCGTAAAAAACTCCTGATTCCACCAAAAATTGACTTCAAGCATGAAGGGGTCGAGCGCATCATGAAACTGATGTTACCGGCCTTGTTTGGTGTTTCGGTTACTCAGATTAACCTGTTGCTCAACACCATTTGGGCATCGTTTATGCAGGATGGTTCAGTTTCGTGGCTCTATAGTGCCGAGCGTATGACCGAGCTACCGCTCGGACTCATCGGTGTTGCGATTGGTACAGTGATTCTGCCTTCTTTATCTGCCCGTCATGCCGAGCAAAATCAGGAGAAGTTTCGCGGGATGCTGGACTGGGCTGCACGCGTGATTGTATTGGTGGGTTTACCTGCCAGTATTGCACTGTTTATGCTGTCGACACCGATTATTCAGGCGCTGTTTCAGCGCGGTGAATTTACTTGGGAAGACACCAAAATGACAGCACTGGCCCTGCAATGCATGAGTGGTGGCGTGATTGCCTTTATGTTAATTAAGGTATTTGCACCGGGTTTTTATGCCCAGCAAGATACCAAAACTCCCGTACGTGTAGGCTTGATTGCTGTTGCCACAAATGCGCTTTTAAACGTGATATTTATTGGGCTATTTAAGCTGATCGACTGGAAAGCCGAACATATGGCACTGGCGCTGGCCTCATCGGGTTCGGCTTTGGTGAATGCCGGAATGCTGTATTTTTATCTGCACAAGCGTAATATTTTCCGTTTTGGCGGACACTGGAAAAAACTCGCACTCCAGTATGCTGTCGCCAATTTAGCCATGATTGGGGCGCTATGGGGCGCACTGCATTGGTACGATGGGCAGTCTTCTCAGCTGATGCGCATCATCGAAGTGATTGTTTTTTGTGTAGTGGGTGTGGCTGCCTATGCAATCGCACTGTTTGCAACGGGTTTTAGACCTCGCCACCTAAAGCATGAGACATAAAATAAAGCAGCGCGTGGCAATACATGAATTGCGCTTTATTTTTTGTCGCAAGACAACCGAAGCGTTAAAAAACTGCTGTGATGACAGCAGTTTTTTTCATTATTTGGCTGGTAATACTTCGAGTAATTCAATATCAAAAATCAGCGTACTGTTTGGCCCAATCGCATCACCACTGCCGACTTCGCCGTAGGCCAGTTTAGCAGGCACAAACAAACGTGCTTTTTCACCTTCTTTCATCAGCTGTAAGCCTTCGGTCCAGCCCGGAATCACTTGGCTGAGTTGAAACTCGACCGGATGATTACGCGCAATCGAACTATCGAATACGGTGCCATCGAGTAAGCGGCCTTCATAATTCACTTTTACTCGTGATGTGGCTTTAGGTGATTTACCTTTACCTGCACTCAAAACTTGATATTGAAGACCTGATTTAGTGGTGATCACACCTGATTTCTTCGCATTTTCTGCCAAGAATGCATCGCCACTTTTCAGATTTTGCTGAGCCAGTTGCTGATATGCATACAGTTGTTTGGCTTCCATTTGCTTTTTATACTGACTAAGCACCTTGGCCATATCTTCATCCGTCAAAGCGGCATCTTTGCCTTGTGCACCTTCTTTGAGGCCCTGTACAAAAGCTTCAATATTGAGATCTTTTAGGGTATCGGCATTGGTACGACCCATTACATATCCATAGCTATAGCCTAATTGATCTTTTTGGGGGCTATTCTTGGTAATTGCTGCAAAGCCTGAAACAGACAGACTGGTTAAAACCAAACCGAGCACAGTTTTTTTCATCATTTTTATCCAAATTATGTGTCATATAAAAAAACAAGGAGAGTACATGACTCTCCTTTGAGCGATTATTTTACTTCGAGAAGCTCAACATCAAAAATCAGGGTGCTGTTGGCCGGAATCATGCCTGAAACACCTTGTTCGCCATAACCGAGTTTTGCCGGAATATAAAAAGTCGCTTTGCCGCCTTCTTTGAGCAGTTGCAAGCCCTCAGTCCAGCCCGGAATCACTTTATTGAGCGGGAATTCAACCGGCTCGCCGCGATCATACGAGCTATCGAAGACCTTACCATCGGTCAACTGACCTTTGTAGTGAACTTTGACCACAGACGTGGCAGTTGGGCGTTTACCTGTACCCTCGGTAATAATTTTGTATTGCAAGCCTGATGCTGTGGTTTTAACGCCTTCTTTTTTGGCATTTTCGGCTAAGAAGTCATTGCTACTCGATTCAGACTTTTTGGCATGCTCAAGCTCTTTTTGCTGCGCTTCTTGCTGATAAGCAGTATAGGCGGCTTGAAGCTGCTCTTGTGTGTAGGCTGCAGGTGTATGAGCATGACCATCACGAATACCTTGTACAAATGCATTAACATCAAGCTCTGCAGGTGTTTGGTTGGCAACTTCATAACCGAGCGCATAGCTGATTTTTTGCACCGGAGACGCATTTTGGTCAGCCTTGCTGCCTACATTTGTTGCAGGATGCTGAGTCGCGTAATAAACAGGAATAAGTGCAGCACCGCCTAAAATGATAGCGACAGCAACGGGTAAGGCTTTACTCATACAATGTTCCAAAAAAGATGTTTATTTGATCATGTTAAAAATACATGTGATCTTAGCATGCATCTGTTTAGCATATAATGTTTGTAAAAAAAAACGAGTGGATTTTTATACTGTTTGCGTTGTTTAAACGAAAAAGCCGAATCATGTGATTCGGCTTTTTTAAGTTTAGATTAGATGATCAATCATCTTTTGCCGCGGTATAGCTATAGGCGTAGTTGTATCCATAGCCGCCACTCGACTTCTCGATATCATTTAAAATAAAGCCATTCACTTTCACGCCTGCCTGTTCGAAGCGACTTACGGTTAATTCAAGCTCTTTCATTTGCGTCTTATTATGACGCGCAATGATCAGGTTTACGCCTGCATATTGTGAAATGATAATACCATCGGTTACAGCAAGTACTGGCGGCGTATCAATCAAGATATGATCATAAAGCGGCATGATTTCATCAAGAAAGGTTTTAAATTTAGCAGAGCCGAGCATTTCAGACGGATTCGCAGGGCTTTTACCTCGCGTAATCATGTCTAAGCCAGCCACTTCAGAATGATGAATGATCGACTCAAAGCTGGCCTGATCACTTAAATATTCCGATAAGCCGGGTTTAATCTCGACATTAAAGTATTTATTTAGGTATCCACGGCGTAAATCGGCATCAATCAATAGCACTCGTTTATTACTCTGTGCCAAAATCGTGGCCAAGTTTACCGAAATAAATGACTTACCGACTGCAGGTGCAGGGCCTGCAATCATAATCAGATTGTTTTTTGCATTTGCCAAAGCAAAGTGAATGGCAGTACGCATACTACGCAAACTTTCAATTGCAATATCGTCGCTGTTTTTGATCGACAAAATTGGAATAGTCTTTTTCTTTTTAAGTAATTTGATTCGACTTTCCTGAATAGGCGAGCGTGGTACCGTTGCATATACAGGTAAGTCGAGTTCATTTTCAATTTGTGCAGAGTCTTTAATACCTGTACGAAGCATTTTGCGAGTTAAAGCAATAAGAACGCCAATAAAACCACCAACTATCATGGATAGAAGTAATGTAATAAGCTTTCTTGGTTTAATTGGTTTCACAGGTTCGATTGCAGTATCGACAATACGTACATTACCAATTTCGCCTGCATTTGCAACTTTAAGTTGCTGATAGTTATTAAGTAGATTGGTATAGAGTTCAGTATTAACTTTTACATCACGATAAAGTTGCAAATACAAGCGTTGAAGCTCTGGAAGCTTCTTCAACGTTGCGTTTAACTCTTCAGTTTTTCTATTGACAGCATCAAGCTGAGCATTGATTTCGGCCATGAGTGGATGGTCGTTAGTATATTTGGCAGCGAGTTCAGCTTGTTTCTGTTTTAACTCAATTTTAGTCGTGTCAAGAGCTACATTTTGTTTGAGTAAAAGCTCAGACTCTTGCGTAACATCGACTGTATTGTATTGTTCACGGAATTTATTGAACTTACGTTCTGATTCTTCAAGCTGCTTTTTGAGCTCTGGTAACTGTTTGTCTAAGAAACTTAATGTTTGCTGCGCCTCTAGCGACTTACGTTCAATATTTTGGGCATGATAAACGGTTAAAATATTATTTAAAACTTGTGTAATGTGTTCTGGATCTTCTCCCTGATATGTCAAGCCAATTACACCGGTTAGTTTACCTTTTTCAGCAACGCTCAAATTCTGTGTAATAAATTTAACAGCAGTAGGTAAAGCAAGGCGATTAACGACAAACTCTTGCTCGAAAGGTGCGCTGCTATTAATTTGTACTTTCCAAGTGCCTTTTGCACTATTTAAAATATTTTCTTTATTTAGTAATCCTTCAAATACAACTTTGTCTTTGTAGCTCAAAGTATATTTCGCAGAATTTGATATAAATTTTAAGGTTAATCCCTTATCTAGATAGTTAGGGGGAACATCTAAAGTTTGAATAAAAAAAGAATGATTTTTATCTTTATATTCTAGTCCTTTATGTGAATATTCTAAAATAGGTTTATTCATTGAGAATAAACGATTAATCACAGTATCCTCAGTATCTTTAACCAAAATATTGAGATTTAGATTTTGAATGACGTTTCCAAGCACCAAACGTGATTTTAAAATTTCAATTTCAGCATCAGCTGGTGATTGCTGCCCACCTGCTGCGATATCACCGAGTTCACCCAATAGCGCTTTAGATGCTGCACTTTTACTATCTTCAACTTGGATCAGTGCATCGGTTGCATAAATACTTGAAGTCACGCGTAAATAAATAATTGCAACTATTAGGCTCAATAAGACACAAACCGCAATTAATTTCCATTGCGCAAGTAGCGAAAAAAACAGCTCTTTTAAGTCGATCGTGTCGTCATGGGTTTTAGAATTTTGGCTCATAATGTTTTTTGGTTACTTCAAAATTTAAATATGTGATGCCCAGTCAGCAACATACGACTGAATGTTGATACAAGTTTGGTCAAAAAAGGCCTGATCATGTTGGTAAGGGTCTGGCACATTTTGTCCCTGCCAATGACCCAATCGAAAGGTTTTACCTTTGGCAAATGGCCATGTAGTTTCAATATGCTTTTGCTGATTTGAGCTCATCACTAAAACAAGATCTGCTTTTTTTAACATATCAGCGTTTAATTTACGTGCAATGTGGCAACGCATATCAATATTTAGAGCATCCATACATTGAATAGCTTTATCATCTGCCGCGTGACCAGTCAAACCAGAAATACCAGCAGATTCAATATTAAGTTCTGGATATTTCTGTTTTAATAAATACTCTGCCATTGGGCTTCGACAAATATTTCCAACGCAAATAACCAAGATGTTTTTAATTTGCATAAATTATTTACCCAACTGATCGAAGGTATACAGTGTACTTGAGAACGGAATAATTTGGTTCATTACACGCTGCCAGCGAGTCAGGCCAGTGGCATCGATATAGACAATGTCATTTTTTTGCATCTCGAATTGATTAGCCAATGCTAGATTTCCTAGGCTGGATAAATCAAGATGATAAATCGTAGAGGTTCTATCTTGTAAATTGGTTCTCATAACGTAAATTCGAGCGGCACTTGCCGAATAAGGATTAATCCCTTCACTCTCACCCAAAACGTCACTTAAAGTCATACCTTGATCACGTAACGCAATCGCTTGGCTTTTGTTGGATTCACCCATGACATAAAGTTTCTGATTTTGTTTGGTATTTACAAAAATGGTATCGTTAGGCTGTATGAGTAGGTTGTGTAACGAATATCCCTGTTTTTCTAAGCTTATAATGTTTAAATCAAAAGTTTTACCATTTCGAATGAGCTGTACAGAGGTATTATCACCAGTTTCAGTGTTTACGCCTCCTGCCATACTCAATGCGGTGTATACACTGATTGGTTGATCATTCAACGTATATTGCCCGCTTCTAAGGACCTGACCATTTACAAAGTATCGATTGCCTTCGTATGACAATACCCGAACTACGACATCGGGTGCTTTCAAATACTGGGCGAAGCGAGACCTTAATGTTTGAGTAAGTTCAGATACAGTTTTTCCTTGTGCTTGTACTTTACCAACAAGGGGTAAATAAATATTTCCATTACTATCGATAGGATAGCCAATACCCTTTGTATTGTTACCATCTTGAAGTGGCGGTGTAATTTCAGGATATGCCCAAAGCTGAATGGATAACACATCACCAGAGTTCAGCCTATACATTTTATGGGTTTTATTGAATAAGGCTGCTATTTCACGACTATTGCGTGTATCAATAGCGGGTGTAAGGCCGGGTAAGTTTTGCTGATTGAGTTGAACAACAGAAACTTGAGCACCTTGATCAGTTGTATAGCTCCCTTGTTCAGGCATATCAAAAGTTTGTAATCCAGAGGTTATTGCACAACCTGTTAAATTTAATACTAAAATAGATGAAACCACGAACGAGGCACTTTTCAAGTTCACCGCAAAACCCTTTGTTTGTAATTCGTTTATAAATGTGAAACTACTTTGTCGGGATTGTAGACTATTCTCAAAATAAGAGGTAGGTTTTTACGATGAAAATTGTATAATTGAGGCGGCAAAAAAGTGAATAGTTGTATCTCTTTTATATTTGATAAAAAAGAATTTTTTTTATCAAAGTTTAAAATTATCAAAGACTTGTTTTTGCCTATATCGCTTTCTTGATTAAATTATCAGCTTAAAATGGTTTTTTTAATGTTAAGTCTAGGTAAAGTTAAGCTGGATTCAATGAACTGAACTCGTCTAGAATAGGCCGCTACGCGTACTGTTCATTACAATACCAAATCGTTGGCAACTTATAGTTTACCTTTCTTTTTTAAGATATCTGCAAAATGAATTTAATATCCAAATTTAAAAATAAAATTTTCTTAAATTCAATCTGGATAATCCTAGAAAAATTAATAGCTTTATTTGGTCTGATCTTTGTTACATCATTTGTCGCCAAATATATTGGTCCTGAAAGTTTTGGGAAGTTAAGTTTTGCTACAACAATATTTGCAGTTGTTCAGACATTGGCCATTTGGGGTACAGATGTAATTTGTTCCAAACGAATTGCACAAAATCATGACTCTGGATTAAGACTATTAAAATCAATCTCCTTATTAAGAGCAATTGTTTTTTTTGTTACATCTATTCCACTATTAATATATATGTGGATTGAGACAGATTACTTAAGTTTTATTTTTGCTCTTGCCGTAGGCGTGTCTGCTTATATTTCAGTACAAGATATTTATATTTTATATAATGATGTCACCTTAAAAGCAATATATAATGTTTTTGCAAATATAATTGGACTTATAGTTAGTTTAATATTGAGATTTATAATTGCATATTTTGAATTAGATGTTATCTATCTTGTATTCCCAATTATATTGATTGCCTTAATTCCATTTTTTATTCGTAGGTATATCTTTAATAAAAATAATAAAAATATTTTGAGTTTTAATAAAATTAAAAGCCGAATAAAATATTCTAAATATGTCTTGAGAAGTGGTTCGAGCTTGGTGCTATCAGCTCTAGCTATAACAGTATATGTAAATGTGTCTCAATTTTTATTGGGTGTTATGATCTCAAAGAAAAGTTTGGGGATTTTTACTGTCGGTGTGACTTTAGGGAGTGCATGGAGTTTTGTAAATAATGCTTTTTTAACATCCTTTACGCCAAAGTTGTATCAGTCTAAAAATAATGTAGAGGCATCATTGGTTGCGGCGAATATCTCAAGAATTATGACAATATTTTTTATTATTTATTTAGTAGCTTTTTACTTTATAGGTGAGTATTTAATTCAGAAGCTCTATGGGAATGAATATATTGAAGCATTTAATATTGCTCTTATTTTAGTTGTGAGTACATTTCTGTCAAATTTAGGCCAAGTTTATGCAAGATACATGTTTTTATACAATGGTTTTAATTATTTGATGTATAAGACATTTATACTCGTTGTGTTTGGTGTGTTTATTGCCTACGTGTTGATCGATAGATATCAAATGTATGGTGCTGCAATAGCTGTTTTGATTGTTGAGCTATTTTCTTTGACTTTATTCAACTATTTATTTAAAAAGTTTGAAATATTAAAAGCTCAATTGGTAGTTTTTGGTTTGAAAAGGAAGTTAGGAAATGAATAAAAAAATTAAAAATTTTTTAAAGATTTTAAGGTTTTTTATTCTGTATCGAACCAGAGATATACCTGAGTACATTAGTAGTGAGGATTACATTAATCTTGAAAAAAAAATAGTAAAGAATAAATTTGTACCAAAAAAAATCTGGATGTATTGGGATTCACTTGATATACCTTTGTATATTCAAAAAATAATTCAGAAAACTAAGTTAATGAATCCTGATTATGAATTGATTTTACTCAATAAATTAACAGTTTCTGAATATTTAAAAGATTTAGATTTTTATGACAATATTTCATTAGCTCATAAGGCAGATATCATTAGACTAAAACTTCTTTATGATTATGGTGGTATCTGGATAGATACAAGTACAATTTTTTATAAAGATTTATCATGGCTAAATGAGTTGCTAGACAATCATAATAATACAAATTATGATTGTATTGGTTACTTTAGGGACGTTTCGACAGTTGATAGAAATTTTCCAATTATTGAAAATTGGTTTTTATGTGCACCAGTGAAGAATGAATTTATAAAAAAATGGTTGGAAGCCTTATTACCATTGAAAGATTTAGGTCCTGATAAATATTTCCAAGAAATTTCAAAGAGAAGTGATTATGATATTTTAAAGCAGAAAATAACAACACCTTCTTATCTGTTAGCCTATTTAGCACAGCAAATTGTATTAAGACAGACAGATCAAAAATATAGTTTTTATCTGAAAAAATGTGAAAATGATGCTTTTTACTATCAAGAGCGATTTAACTGGTCGACAGATAAAATAACTAATTTATTAACCCAAGTAAAAAAGCCAAAGATTTTACCTCCAGTAATAAAACTAACAAATTATGATCGGTCATATTTGAACTTTATAATTAAATATAAGTTATATACTAAGCATAGTATTATAGGTGAGTTGCTGGAGAAAAATAATGCATAAAATTTTATCACTTATTATTCCTGTTTATGGAGTTGAAAAATATATTCAGGAATTTGTGTCTAGCTTAATTGATCAAGTTAATCAAGAAGTTGAGCTAATTGTTGTGGATGATGGATGCCTTGATAGTTCTATTGAAATTATGAAAAACGTAATTTCAAAGTATCCACAAAATATTCAAGATTGCTTTATATTTTTAAAGCAAGAAAATCAAGGACAGAGTGCTGCTCGAAATTATGGTTTAACTCAGGCAAAAGGTGATTTTGTTGGATTTCTAGACCCAGATGATATCGTTTATCCCTCATACATCGATACGTTGACTAAACAAATGAAACTACATCCAGATGTTGATGTTTTTCATATAAATGCCCTTGAAATTGATGAAAAATCCATTAAACAGAGAGAGCTCGTTTTAGTTGATACTGAAGGTTTGATCGAAAATGACACTTTTTATATATTTGAGCTTATTAAACAAGATTTATGGCAACCTTGGTTTAGATTTTTCAGTAAGAAGCATATAATCAACTTAAATTTTAGAAGTGGTATCTTACTTGAAGATAAGTATTTGTTTTCAGAATTATATAATAATAAAATAGCTACTATTATGAATGTCAATAAATACTTAATAGGTTATCGTGTACATTCTAAAAGTTCATTAAATAATGAAAAGAACCTAGATAAACTAATCCTAAGTGCCAAAGAAGGTGTATTAAAGTATGGGGAATATAATGATAAAAATATGTCATATGTTTTTTTAAGTTATCTTAATCTTTATATTGGATTGGTATCTAAGATAAATATTGATCAAATAAGAAATAAAATTTTAGAACTTAATTCTTATTATAAAAAAGCAAAAAAAATTAATAAAATAAAACTTAGTGAAAAAATTAAATTTAATTTTCCTGTAATGTATGCAAAAATTAGGCACATTGTTAGAATTATTTTAAAGGTATAGAAATGATATTATCATTAATTATCCCAATCTATAATGTTGAGAAATACATTATAGATTGTCTGAATGTTTTGGTTAATCAAGTAGCTGATTGTGATATAGAGATAATTTTGATCGATGATGGAACACCTGATAATTCAATATTTCTAATTGAAGAGTTTTTGAAGGACAAACCTATCAGAGTAAAAAATAAGTTTATTATACATAATCAAAGAAACCAAGGTCTAAGTGCAGCTAGAAATTCTGGTATAGAACTGGCTAGAGGAGAATACATCGCATTTTTAGATTCTGATGATATTGTTTCTGAAAACTATTTTAAAATATTACTTGAAAAAATTAATCTACACCATCCTGATATTATAGAGTTTAATGCTAATAGGTTTGATGATTCTGGAAGATTTTATGAAATATGGAATTCAGTAATATCCTCTGGATTTTATCAAATGAATGAAAATATACTAAACAAAGTTGCAACTCAATCTGCTTGGTATGCGTGGAAAAGAATTTATAAAAAAGAACTTTTTAAAGAAATTAAGTTTCCAGTTGGAAAAAATTTTGAAGATGCATATACAATTCCATATATTTATTTGAAAAGTAAGAATATTTACTTCATAGATGAAATATTACTTCACTATAGGTTTAACCCCAATAGTATAACGAGTAGTATTACCGATAAAAATTTATCAGATTTTAAAGATGCTATTTTGAAGCTTTCTCATTATATAGAAAGATATCCATTTTTAATAAATTCTTTACTATCGTTATCAAGAATGTATATTCAAATGTACATGCAAAGTAAAGGGTTTTACAATTCTTTTTTAGAGTGGAGAAAATTAAAAAATCAAATAGCACTTCAAAAACGCAAAGATATTATAACAGTCTATGTTAAAGATACTAAGCATTTAGCTTTTTATTATTTAGGTACAATTCTTGCTCTTATTGTGATACTAAAGAATAAATTCATATAGTATAATATCACAATTCATGTGCATCGACTGATAGAGTTTTGGATGAAAAGATATAATCTACTAAATTTTTCGTTAGCAATGATTAATCCAGTTTTAGGTTTTTTTTCGGCTTTACTTAGTTTACTTAAGGGTCGAGATGCTTCTGTTTTTTTTGCTTTTTCAGTCGCATTAATATGTATATACTTTCCCATAATGTATGATACTTCATCAAATTTTTATTTATCTTATAATGCTGCTCAATATACAGGTGGTTTTCATGATTGGTCTAGACCATATGTAGCATTGCCAGCCTTTTTGATGAACAAATTTCATATAGATTATTATTACTTTATTTTTTTTAATATATTTTTTGTACTTTATACTTGGGCTAAAATTGTTCATAATTCTTTTATAGAAAATCCTAGAAATTTATCAAATATTTTAATAATTTTAATAGTATTATTGTTCACATTTAATTATAGAGATTTGATGGATATTAATAGAAATATCTTTGCCTATAGTTTTATTTTTTATTATTTTTTTCTTATTGAGAAAAAATCCACACTAAAATTTTTATTTTTTTCACTTTTAGCTGTTTGGATACACAATTCATCTTTAATTATTATTTTAGTATATTTACTATCATTCAAAACAATTGGTTTTAGGTTTAATTATATTTTAATTATTTTTTCGTTAATGGCTGGTCTGCTGCTACCAAGTTTTATTAATAAGTTTCAGCAGGTTTTAAATAGCATTCCTGTTTTTGGTACGGCAATTAACTATTATATTTATGGTGATGATTTTGGTGTTCAGGAGTTCAATACTGGTACTTTATTGAAAAAAATATTAAATTGTTTTTTTGTTTTTGTTGTTTCTTTTTTTGCTATAAATTTAATTAAGAAAAATCCAAATGATAGGATGTTGCAATTCTTAATTCTACTAGGTTGTATTGAATTGTTTTTCTTGAGCTTTGTAACTTTTTTTGAAAGAATTAATTTAGCTTTTAATTTTTTATATATTTATCTTTTAAAATATTGTTTTAATTTTAAAGTAAAAGCAATTATAACTTTTTTAATTTTTATTAGATCTTGTGCTGTCTATTTTTTAATTTATTTTCCTATTTTCTTTGGTAATTATAACGATGTAATGATAGATACATATCAAAAAAATAGCATGTTAGTTAAACCTTTTTTCTATTTTTCACCATGGTTAATTGACATTCATAATAATGGCTATTCTGATGATTTTGTTCATAAAAATTCGATTTGGGGTAAATAGTATGATTGGAGTTGTTTTATGAAAGTATGCTTTTTAATTTTAGCTCATAAAAATATTGATCATTTGATTGCTTATGCTAGACAGCATTTGGAATACAATTTTTATGTACATTTTGATAAAAAGACAAAAATTTATAATAAACTTCCGTTACCTAACAATTTTCATATTCTTGAAAATCGCGTTGATGTTAACTGGGGAGGGTTTAGCATGGTTCAAGCTACATTAAATCTAATAGAATTTTCACTTCAACACGATCCTAATAATGAGTTTTTTCATTTAATAAGTGGTGAAGACTTTATATTTGATACTAATTTACAATGGTTCAATTCTTCAATTTTTATTGAAATGAAACCTACTATACAACTAAGATATCGAAATAGATTATCAGCTATACATGCGGATAAAAAATACCAAAGAAATTTAATTGGTAAGTTTTTAACTATTTTTAATAGAGTTATTGATAAAATTATTTTTACTAATAAAACTTATTATTTTGGCAGTCAATGGTTTTCCATTAGAAAGTCAGAGCTAACTTGTTTAATGAATAATATTTCAAATGAATTTTTAAGTAATTTTAGGAATAAGTTATGTCCTGATGAATTTTTTTTTCAAACTCTCATTTTGAAATCTGATTTGTTCGACTCTGTAACAAATGATAATAAGAGATTTATTGTTTTTGACAAGAAGCATCAAAGAGGTAATAGTCCAATATTTTTAAATCAAGATCAAATATTATCAGTAAAATCGGAAGGGTATTGGTTTGCTAGAAAAGTAGATTCCAAAACATTTACTACACTTAATGGTTAGGTTTTATTTAAAATGAATATATCAGTTATTATTCCTGTATATAATGGTGAAAATTATTATAAAAATTTTCTAAATAATTTGGAGAGTTTTTTAGAGAATTATGGTAAGGATTCTGAAATCATTCTTGTAAATGATGGTTCAACTGATTCAACACATGAGCTGTTTAGTAGTATTTTGAATATTAGTTATTTAAAAAAAAATAATGGTGGTGTCTCTTCAAGTCGAAATTATGGTTTAAAATATTCAAAAAATGATTTTGTGGTTTTTTTAGATATTGATGATATTATAGATTTTTGTATTTTGAAGAAAAATTTAAAAAATTGTGAAATTCAGTTTTCTAATTATAAAATAGATGGTTTGGTTAATGAAAAATATAGAGATGTAGAATCTATGAAGTCTGCTATTTTTTTAGAACAGTTTTTAAAGCGGAAAATAAAATTTCATCTAGGCTCTTTTATCTTTAAAAGAAGTTTCTTAATTGAAAACTCAATTTACTTTGATGATCAATCTACTTATGGTGAGGATTTAAAATTTATATTTCAATGCTTATTGAGTTCAAATAATATCTCACTTAATTCAGAACCTTATTTTAACTATATTCTTGCTAGTAATTCCAACTCAAGCGCGATGAACTCCCCTGTAGGATTAAAAAAATTAAAATTTATAGATGATTTAGATCAATTCGTGTTAAAGAATAAAAAATTCAATTTTTTTAAATTTTGTGTATGTTTGTCTTTGATTAAATATTCATTAAAATATGGTTATACTGATAGATTTGTTAAAAATGAGCTATACAATAAAACATGCTCTAGTTTTTTTAAGTTTGTAAAAAGTGAGATATTATTATGAAATTTTCTTTATTACTATCTCTATATTACAAAGAATCAAGTCAAAATCTTGATTCATGTTTTCAAAGTATATGGACTCAGCAAACTATAAAACCCAATGAAATTATTTTAGTTGTTGATGGGCAAGTCGGTTCTGATTTGACCAAAATTATTAATGATTGGCAATACAAACTTGGTGAAGTTCTCAAGATTATTCAATTAGAGACAAATGTTGGCTTAGGGCGTGCCTTAAACGAAGGGCTCAAGTATTGTACTAATGATTGGGTTTTTAGAATGGATACTGACGATATTGCTTTGCCAGCTAGGTTTGAAAAACAAATTGACTTCATCATCAAAAATCCATCTGTAGTACTATTAGGAGGTCAAATTATTGAATTTGAATTTTCAGTTGATAAACCTTCTTCAAATAGATTGGTGCCTGTTGGTCATCATGAAATTGTAAAATTTTCAAGATTTCGCTGTCCTTTCAATCATATGACTGTAGCATTTAGAAAGGAGATTGTTGTAAAAGAAGGCGCCTATCAACACCATTTATTTATGGAAGACTATAATTTATGGTTAAGATTGATAGCCGCTGGTCACAGTGTTGCTAATTTAAATGATGTTTTAGTTTTTGCTCGTGTGGGAAATGGTATGCATGCTCGTCGAAAAGGTCTTGAGTATATCAAAAGTGAAAAGCAATTATTGGATCTAAAAAAGCAATTAAAAATTCAAAACTCTCTCATGGCAAACTTGTTGTTTCTTTTTAGAGCCTCACTCCGTTTACTACCTACTTCATTACTGAAAGGTTTCTATAATCAGTTTTTGAGAAAAAAAGTTTAACTTTTTTGTCTTTAATTCAATGGTTAAGAGCAAAAAATCATCTTAAAATATTAAATATTATTTTGTGGTGTGCTTTGCTCAAACCGATGTTGTCTTGTTCAAGTCGTTATTCAAAAAATACAACATGTATCAGGCAAAGAATGTTGTAGAATAACTGCATCTATTCACAGAATAATCAACGTTTATGTCGTCTTGCATGCCTCTAGATCTTCAAAATCTTCGTATTGCTATCATTGGTTTGGGCTATGTGGGCTTACCGCTGGCCGTCGAGTTTGGCAAGCATGTTGCTGTAGTCGGGTTTGATATCCATCAAAAACGCATCAGCGAGCTACAGCAGGGGCAAGACCATACGCTTGAGGTCAGTGCAGACGAGCTGCAACAGGCCAAGCATTTGCACTATTCGTGCGATGTCTCAGATTTGCAAGATTGCAATTTCTTTATTGTGACTGTACCCACCCCGATTGACCAGTTTAAACAGCCAGATCTCACACCGCTCATCAAAGCGTCACAGACCATTGGTCGCGCACTTAAGAAAGGCGATGTGGTGGTGTATGAGTCGACGGTATTTCCGGGCGCAACCGAAGAGGTCTGCGTGCCGATTTTAGAGCAAGTGTCGGGTTTAAGCTTTAATCAGGATTTTTTTGCGGGTTATAGCCCCGAGCGTATCAATCCTGGCGATAAAGCGCACCGTGTGACCAATATTTTAAAAATCACGGCGGGTTCTACCCCTGAAATTGCAGATTATGTCGATGCGGTGTATCAGTTGATTATTGAAGCTGGCACCCATAAGGCACCAAGCATTAAGGTGGCCGAGGCAGCCAAGGTTATTGAAAACACCCAGCGTGATGTCAATATTGCCCTGATTAATGAATTGGCGATTATTTTTAATAAAATGGGCATCGACACCGAAGCAGTACTCAAAGCCGCAGGCACCAAATGGAACTTTTTACCGTTTCGTCCGGGCTTGGTTGGGGGTCACTGTATCGGGGTCGATCCGTATTACCTGACCCACAAGGCACAGGCCATTGGGTATCACCCTGAAATTATACTGGCAGGCCGTCGTTTAAACGACAACATGAGCATGTATGTGGCCAATCAGCTCATCAAAACCATGAACAAAAAGCGCATCCAGATTGAAGATGCCAAGGTACTGATTTTGGGCCTGACCTTTAAAGAAAACTGTCCCGATATTCGTAATACCAAAATTGTCGATATCGTGACAGAGCTAAAAGACTTCAATATGCAGGTCGATATTTACGACCCGTGGGCAGATGCTGAAGAAACGCATCATGAATACGCGATTGATCTGGTGGCCCAGCCTGAGCAAGGTCGTTACGATGCCATTATTTTAGCGGTCGCCCATGATCAGTTTAAAGCCATGGGCAGTGAAGCGATTCATGCATTAGGACGCGCCAATCATGTGGTCTACGATTTAAAATATGTACTGGATCACGCGCAGTCGGATATCCGTTTGTAAGTTGTAGTGCGGTTAAGTGGAGAGATCATTATGACGGCTTATCAAGATCTGTGTACGTCGCTCAAAGCGACACCCAGCACATGGTTGGTGACAGGGGTTGCAGGTTTTATTGGTTCAAATCTGCTCGAAACCTTGCTGAAATTAAACCAGCGTGTGGTAGGACTAGATAATTTTGCCACAGGGCATCAGCACAATTTAGATGAAGTTCAAGGCTTGGTCAGCGCTGAACAATGGGCCAATTTTCGTTTTATTGAAGGTGATATTTGCGATCTGCACACCTGTCATGCGGCATGTGCGGGCGTCGATTATGTGTTGCATCAGGCTGCACTCGGTTCTGTACCACGTTCATTAGACGACCCGATTACCACCAATAGTGTCAATATTGGCGGCTTTTTAAATATGTTGGTCGCGGCTCGAGATGCGCAGGTGAAAAGCTTTACCTATGCTGCCAGTAGCTCCACCTATGGTGATCACCCCGCATTACCTAAAGTTGAAGACAATATTGGCAAGCCGCTTTCACCCTATGCGGTTACCAAGTATGTCAATGAAATCTATGCCGATGTCTTTGCACGCAGTTATGGCTTTCAGTGTATCGGCCTGCGTTACTTTAATGTCTTTGGTCAGCGCCAAGATCCAAATGGTGCCTATGCGGCGGTTATTCCAAAATGGACCGCAGCCATGATTCAGGGCCAAGACGTGTTTATCAATGGTGATGGCGAAACCAGTCGCGATTTCTGCTTTATTGAAAATACGGTACAAGCCAATCTGTTGGCTGCAACCACCTCATCAGAAGCGGCCAAGAATCAGGTGTACAACGTGGCAGTCGGTGACCGTACCACGCTCAATCAGTTGTTTGAGACAATTCGTAATGCACTTGCGAATAATCAGGTGCAATACGCAAAAGATGCGGTACATCGGGAGTTCCGTGCAGGAGATGTAAGACACTCTCAAGCGGATATCTCCAAAATTAGTCACTTACTGGGTTATGTACCGACACATAAATTTGCACAGGGTATTGAACAGGCCATGCAGTGGTATGTGCAGGATTTAACCTGATTTCAATGTATAAAAAGCTTCTGTCGTCGTCTGCACTGGTACTCTTAATTGGTCTGGCTGTCAGTGCATTAGGCTTTGTCAAAGAAATGCTGGTGGCCTATCACTTTGGGGTATCCAGTCAGATTGACGTGTTTTATCTGGCCTTAAGCGTTCCGCTGTATCTGGTCAGTTTATACGGTTCATCCATCAATGCCACCATTATGCCTGCCTATTTGCAGGCCAAGGCTGAGCAGGCGCAAGCGCTGTTTTTCTCCGAAATGATGGGGCTGAACCTGCTGTTTTTAGTGCTGCTCAGTGGGGTGTGCGTGGCATATAGTGTGCTGTTACAGCCATTTTTTTTGCATGCCACACCCGAAAAAAATCAGCAAATCATCACCATAGGTCTGCTGCTTGCGCCTATGATTGTGGTACAAGGTCTGACCTCTTATTTTGACAGCATTCTAAATGCCGAAAAACGAAGCCTGATCAACAATCTATTTTCGCTATTTATTCCTTTGGGCACCATTGTGCTACTCAGCATTCAGCAGATTCCTGCGGCACTGTTGCTCACCTGCGGCTGGTATTTGGGCTTTGGGCTACGTTTGGCGGGGCAGTATCTGACCTTACGGCGGCAGATCGCGTTTCAGTGGCAGCGCCCGCGTAGCGCGCTCTTTTATAAGCATCGGCCGTTGATTCAAGATTTTTTCTGGATTGTGTTTTCATCGGCAATTTTGGGCTTATTACCGGTCATTTCAAATTATCTGGCGGGTTATTTAGGCGATGGGCAGGTGGCGAGTTTGAACTATGCCACCAAACTGGTGTCTACGGGCCTGATGCTGGTGGGGATTATCATTAATTCGGTGTTGTTCCCGCATATTGCCGAGCAGATTGTAAAAGACTCTGCCCACGGAATTCGCGAAGGATTGAAGCTGGCGGCTTTGAGCTTTGTGGTGTTTGCGCTGTTGCTGTTGCCGCTGTATTTTTTTGTAGAGCCTATTGTCGCGCTGGTGTTCGAGCGTGGTCGTTTTAGTGCCGAAAGCACGGTACAGGTGGCCTATATTTTAAAGTATTTGCTGCTGTATATTCCGTTTTATGTGCCGTGTGTGTTGCTGTCGAGGCTTGTGGTATCGTTACGGATTTCGCGTATTTTTGTGCTCGGCAATCTCATTTCACTGGTCTTGTTTTTTTTGTCGGGTGCCTACTGGATTGTGTATTTAGGCAAGGGCATAGAAAGCCTAGGCTGGGCCCTGATGCTGGTGTATCTGGTATCGGCTGTGTATTTACTCACGCACATTGTGCTGTATAGGAAACGTCCGCAATGAAAAAAGTAGCCTTGATCATTCCGACTTTGGGCGGCGGCGGTGCTGAACGTACCGCAGTATTGCTGGCCAATGGTTTTGTCAATGCCGGACTGGAAACTTATGTCATTGCGGTCAATCTTGCAGGCGAAAAATCCAAACTCAAAGCCGAGTTGTCTCCTGCTGTGTATCTGGTCGATTTGGCCTGTGGTCAGGTGAAGTACATGACGCGGCCATTGGTGGCATGGCTCAAGCAGGTACAGCCCGATGCGCTGATTAGCACCATGACTCACACCAATATTATGGTGTATTGGGCAAAACAGTTATCGGGTATCAAAACCCGCCTGATTTGCCGCGAAACCAGTACAGCCAGTGTGAATTTAAAACATCGTACTGGTCTAAAAAAGTGGCTGCTACAAAGCGCGATGCGCTGGGTGTATCAGCGCTGTGATGTTTTGGTTCCGGTATCGCAGGGCGTAGCCGACGATATGCAGCAGTATTTGGGGACTGCCTTGCCGAAAACACACGTGATTTATGATCCCGTGATTACGCCGGAGCTATACCAACTGGCCCAAGCAGCAGTTGAAGAGCCCTGGTTTCAGCCCGAGCGTAGCATACCTGTGATTGTGGCGGCTGGGCGATTAACCGAAGCCAAAAATTATCCGCTGTTGCTGCATGCGTTTGCTCAGCTGATCCAGCGCACGCCGGCACATCTCTTCATTTTGGGCGAGGGTGAGCAGCGCGCTGAGTTAGAGAGCCTGATTCATACTCTAGGGCTTCAACAATATGTGGCACTGCCGGGCTTTCGTGCCAATCCATTTGCATACATGGCCAAGGCCGATGTGTATGTGATGAGCTCAAAATGGGAAGGATTACCCGGTGCGCTGATTCAGGCATTGGCTTTAAAGCTCAATATTGTGTCGACCGATTGTCCGAGTGGGCCACGTGAAATTCTGGAGCAGGGGCGCTATGGTGTTTTGGTGCCCAATCAGGATCAGGCGGCACTGAGCGATGCACTATTTAAGGTTTTACAGGGCGATATTCAGACAGATCGCGCTCAACATCCAGAACAGGTCTATGGCTTGGATGCCATTACACAGGCCTATCTGGCCCTGATTTAGGAGCGGCAGCGCATGAAGGTGTTGCATGTTATTACAAACTTTTCTGCGCTGGGTGGCGCAGAGAGCATGCTCTCGCGTCTGATTCAGGCACAGCCCGAGCACGAACATCATGTGATTGCGCTGATGCGGGTCAATGATACTTATCAGGCTGCGCTAGATCGTTGTGCATCGGTGAAGGCATTGCACTGGAACGGCATCAATACTTTGTCTTGTCTGCTACAGTTGCGCCGGCAGATCAAGGCGCTTCAGCCAGCGGTGATCCAGTGCTGGATGTATCATGCCAATGTGCTGGTTTCGCTGGCCTGTTTGGGCGTATCGTCGCATCCACCCATTGTATGGGGAATTCATCATTCCTTGGCTGCGCTCAAAGATGAGTCACGCAGCACCAAACTGGCTTTACTGCTGAGTCGTCGTCTTTCGGCTCGCCCCGAGGCCATTGTATATTGTGCGCATGCCGCGGCTCAGCAGCATCAACAATTTGGGTTTCACTCGGCACGCGGCTGTGTGATTCCCAACGGAATTACACTGCAAGACTTTCATACTCAAGCCGAGCGCCACACGCCGATGGTGATTGGATTTGCCGGACGCTACCATGCTGCCAAAGGTTTCGAGTATTTATTTGCCATGATCGCGAAGCTGCAAGCGCTTCCGGTGGTCTTTCATCTGGCGGGTAAGGGCGTAGAGGCAGAGCAGCCTGAGATTGCCGCACTGATGCAGCGCTATCAGATTGCACCGCATAAAGTGATATGCTTCGGGCCAGTCCACGATATGCCACGTTTTTACCAAGGGCTGGATCTGCTGGTGATGACCTCAATTACCGAAGGCCTACCAACGGTACTGATCGAGGCGATGGCTTCGGGTGTGCCTTGTGTCACCACCGATGTGGGCGATGCAGGCTTCATTGTGCAAGAGACTGGCTATGTGGTCCCTGCGCGTGATGTCGATGCATTGGCCGATGCAGTAGCGCATTATTTTAAATTGTCCGATACAGACCAACAGATTTTAAAAACCCAAGCGCGTGCACGTGTTGCTGCACAGTTTAGTCTTGATCATGTTGCGGACCAATACGCAGCACTTTGGGCCTCTTGCCAATGAAATTTTTAATGATTAGCAGTTATTTGCCGTCGGTACTCAACTTTCGAGGCAAACTTTTAGAAGCCATTGCCACACAAGGGCATGAAGTTGTCGTGATTGCGCCCAATCATGCCGATTTCCCCGAACAAGTGACAGCACTGACACAGTTAGGCTATACGGTGCTTGAAGTTCCCATGCAGCGTACAGGAACCAATCCGCTGGCCGATCTGAACACGCTATTTGCGTTATATCGCGTGATTCGTCGGGTACAGCCAGATATGGTGTTGTCTTATACCATTAAACCCGTGATCTATGGCACATGGGCGGCATGGCTTGCTCGCGTGCCACAGCGCTTTGCCCTGATTACCGGATTGGGCTATGCATTTCAGCGTGGTGAGGGGCAGGCCAAAAGTTTGTTTCAGCGTGCTGTGCACGGCCTGTATAAAAAAGCCCTGACCTATAGCGATAAGGTGTTTTTTCAAAATCCAGACGATCTGGCGTTGTTTCGACACATGAATTTGATTGAGCGCAATAAGCCTGCCGTAGTTGTCAATGGCTCAGGGGTTGATCTGGCTAAATTTGATCAGGTTGAATTGCCAAGACAGGCAAACGGGCAGCCGAAAGTGGCGTTTCTATTGATCGCACGCTTGCTCGGCGATAAAGGTGTGCGAGAATATGCCGCTGCTGCTGCCAAAATTAAAGTCACGCATCCCGAGATCGAATTTCATCTGGTGGGCTGGATTGACCAGAATCCGTCTGCAATTGACCAAAAAGAACTGGATCAATGGGTGCAAGAGCAACGCGTCACGTATTGGGGTAAACTCACAGATGTTCGTCCGGCCATTGCCGCAACATCGGTCTATGTATTGCCCTCATATCGTGAAGGTACGCCACGTACCGTGCTAGAAGCCATGGCGATGGGCCGTGCTGTCATTACCACCGATGCACCGGGCTGCCGTGAAACCGTGATTGAAGGTGAAAATGGCTATCTGGTTGCAGTAAAATCGGTAGATGCGTTGGTGAATGCGATGCAGCAGTGTATCGACCAGCCAGCGCGAGTAGAAGATATGGGACAACGTTCTCGGGAAATTGCTTTAACCAAATATGATGTGCATCGGGTGAATGCACACATGCTGACCGAAATGGGTGTGAAGCCGTCATGCTAAAACGAAGCCTTGATATTGTGATTGCATCCACTGCACTGGTGGTTTTATCGCCGCTTTATCTGTATGTGGCGTATAAAGTCCGTAAAAATTTGGGCTCACCTGTACTGTTTCGTCAGACACGTCCAGGTTTGCATGGCAAACCTTTTGATATGATTAAGTTTCGCACCATGACCGATGCACGTGATGCCTCTGGGCAACTTTTGCCGAATGATCAGCGCCTGACACCCTTTGGCAAGATGCTGCGCTCGACCAGCCTAGATGAAATGCCCGAGCTATGGAATGTGATTAAAGGCGACATGAGTATTGTCGGACCGCGTCCATTGTTAATGGAATACTTGCCGCTGTATAACGAAGAGCAGGCCAAGCGGCACAATGTACGCCCGGGCATGACCGGCCATGCACAGGTCAATGGGCGTAATTCGATTAGCTGGCAGGAAAAATTTAAACTCGATACTTGGTATGTCGAGCATCAGTCGATCTGGCTTGATTTTAAAATCATGCTACAGACCGTCAAAAAGGTGCTCATTAAAGAAGGCATCAATCAGTCTGAGGCCGTGACCATGACGCGATTTACCGGAAATCCAAAAGATGACGAGCGAACCCCTTAAAACGCTTTATGCCATTTATGGCGCCAGTGGTTTTGGGCGCGGTGTCATGCCGCTGGCGCGTGCCCAGTTGCAGGCGGCTGATTTAGAGAGTGCTTACGAACTGGTATTTATCGATGATGCCGAATCAGCCGAATGGGTCAATGGACACCGTGTGCTGTCGTTTGATGCATTTGTGGCACTTGAAGCGACAGCGAAATATGTCTGTATTGCCATCGCCAACAGCCAGATACGTGAACGACTGGTACAAAAGCTCGAACAACACTCGCTTCAGCACTGGAGTGTATGGGCTGCGACCCAGATTCAGATGGATGATGTGCAGATTGGGCAAGGCGCCGTACTGTGCAATCATGTGCATTTCAGCTCGAATATTCGTGTAGGCGATTTCTTTCATGCTAATTATTTTAGTTATGTGGCACACGACTGTGTGATTGGCAATTACGTCACGTTTGCACCGTCGGTCAAGTGCAACGGCAATGTGCATATTGGCGATCACGCCTATATTGGTGCTGGCGCCATGCTGCGGCAGGGAACCTCCACTCGGCCATTAATGATTGGTCGTGGCGCTGTGGTAGGAATGGGGGCCGTCGTCATCGACGACGTTCCCGATGGCGCAACGGTGGTGGGTAATCCAGCCCGTATTATCAAGATATCAAGATCAGGACCTTCAGCATGTTAAATACTGCCTTCGCCCCATGGCCCAGTTTTACCCAAGAAGAAGCGGATGCAGTCTCGAATGTGCTGCTCTCCAATCGGGTCAATTACTGGACGGGTCAACATTGTCGTGATTTTGAAAAAGAATTTGCCGCGTGGGCGGGCGCTGCCTACGCGGTCGCAGTTTCCAATGGCACCACTGCACTAGATTTGGCTCTAAAGGCGCTAGATATCGGTGCAGGAGACGATGTGGTGGTCACATCACGTACCTTTTTGGCTTCGGCCAGCTCGATTGTCACTGCGGGTGCCAATCCGGTTTTTGCCGATGTGGAGCTAGATTCTCAGAATATTTCTAGAGCCACCATTGAGGCTGTCATTACACCCAATACCAAAGCCATTATCTGTGTCCATCTGGCGGGATGGATGTGTGATATGGACCCGATTATGCAACTGGCGCAAGAGCGTGGTATTTATGTGATTGAAGACTGTGCGCAGGCACATGGTGCATCGTATAAAGACAAATCTGCGGGTGCAATTGGGCATATTGGTGCATGGTCGTTTTGTCAGGACAAGATTATGACCACCGGGGGTGAAGGCGGTATGGTCACCACACAAGATGAATATCTTTGGAAAAAAATGTGGGCCTATAAAGATCATGGTAAAAACTATGACAGCGTGTATCACACCCCACATCCACCCGGATTTCGCTGGTTACATGATTCCTTTGGAACCAACTGGCGTATGATGGAAATGCAAGCGGTCATTGGGCGCATTCAACTTAAACGAATGGCCGAATGGACATTGCTGCGTACCCAAAATGCCATGCAAATTCTGGCAGCCTTTGAAAATTCGCCGTATTTTTTGGTGGCAAAACCTGCCGTCGATACAGTACATGCCTATTACAAATGTTATGTACAGGTGGTGCCAGAACAATTGCCACCGGGTTGGTCACGTGATCGAATCATGCAAGAAATTACCGCATTGGGCGTGCCGTGTTTCAGTGGTTCATGTTCTGAAGTTTATCTCGAACATGCTTTTGACCATACGCCATGGCGCCCTGCACAGCGATTGCCTAATGCACGTGCTTTAGGGGAAACCAGCCTGATGTTCTTGGTGCATCCAACCTTAACCCAAGACAATATGCAGCAGACCTTGAGTGCCATTCAGCAGGTACTTGAGCAATTAGATGCTGCGTGTACGCAGACCCAGTGACCAACGCAATGGCAACTCAAATGAAAACAGGCATGGTCAAGATTTACCTCAACTACTTATCTGGACTCGGTCGTCTGCAGAAAAAAACGCTGTTGCTGCTAATTGATGCTTGTGTATTGCCACTTCTGATGTGGTTTGCGTTTGCCATTCGTTTATTTAATTATAAAACCCCAATCATGGCAGGAATGAGCTGGTGGCCGTTTTTGGTCATTGTGCTTGGGTTAGGTTGTTTGTGGCTGACGGGTGTTTATCGCGCCGTGATTCGCAGTTTTAACGAAAACTTTATTTTACGTCTGGCCTTGGCAGTCTTACTGAACATGATCGCGCTTTATGTGGTCGCCAAATTACGACTCGCCTTTGTACCGATGAGTATTCCCATCATTTTTGGGTCGCTATTGTTTGCATGGGTCTGGTGTAGTCGGGCCTGTATTCGTATTGTCATTAACAATACCTTATACAGTCATATTGAAAAAACCCGTGTTGCCATTTATGGTGCGGGCAATGCGGGCCAACAAATGGCGCTGGTGCTTGAGCGCTCTTCAAACCATATTCCGGTACTCTTTTTAGACGACCAACCGGGCTTACAAGGCCAGATGGTTCAAGGGCTGAAAGTGTATGCGCCAGATGAGTTGCTACAACTCAAACAGCGCTTTCATTTGCACGAGATTTTGCTGGCGATTCCTTCGATTGGACGTCAGCAAAAAATGAAAATTATTCAAAAGCTGGAGTCGCTGGCATTACCGGTGCGAGAAATTCCGAGTGTTGAGCAGATTATCGATGGACAACTGCGGATTTCGGATATTCGCGAAGTGGATATCGAGAGCTTGCTGGGGCGAGAGCCTGTTCCTCCCAACGTCGAACTGCTCGATAAAAATATTCGCGCTAAAGTCGTGCTGGTGACAGGAGCAGGAGGCTCAATTGGCTCAGAACTGTGCCGGCAGATTTTACAGCGTCAACCAGCATTATTGATTTTGTTTGAGCAGTCCGAATTTTCACTGTATAGCATTCATCAGGAATTACAGCAGATTGCCAGCAATGTGCTGCCAATTTTAGGCTCGGTATTTAACGAAAAAAAACTGACCCGAATTATGCAGCAGTATCAGGTACAGACGGTCTATCATGCCGCGGCTTATAAGCATGTGCCCTTGGTTGAGGCCAATCCGATAGAAGGTCTACGCAATAATAGTGTCGGGACTGCTAAAAGTTTAAATGCAGCCGTTGCTGCACAGGTAGAAACCTTTGTACTAATCTCGACCGATAAGGCGGTTCGCCCGACCAATGTGATGGGCGCATCCAAGCGTCTTGCTGAGTTGTATTGTCAGGCAGTTGCTGCCACACAGCCAAAAACCCGCATCAGTATTGTGCGTTTTGGTAATGTATTGGGCTCTTCGGGTTCGGTGGTGCCACTTTTTAAAAAGCAAATTGCAGCGGGTGGCCCGATTACCGTGACGCATCCTGAGGTAACCCGCTACTTTATGACCATTCCCGAAGCGGCACTTCTGGTGATTCAGGCGGGTGCCATGGGTGAGGGGGGAGATGTATTTTTGCTTGAAATGGGTGATTCAGTCAAAATCCGAGATTTGGCTGCACAAATGATTGCCTTAAGTGGCCTTAAGCTCAAAGAGCATGCCGATGATGAAGGCGATATCGAAATTCACTATACCGGTTTACGCCCGGGCGAAAAGCTTTATGAAGAGTTGTTGATTGAGCGAAGTAATGTACAGCCCACTGCTCATGAGCGAATTGTAAAGTCATTTGAAAAGCAGTTTGCATTAAATGAAATTAAGGGCCTAATGGAACTGATTCAGCATAGTTATACGCATCGAAATGATTTGGATGGCATTTTGGATCAGCTGGAATGCTATGTGGATGGTTACAAACGCAGCGATAAAGTTGTGGTGAGTTAACTGAAAAATATGCTCTTCTATCATTCACATAAGTTTAGAAGAGCATAATCATTTAAGAGAGCTTAATAAGCCCCCTCACGCATGACAACGACTTTGACTGTTTTGAGTACAATCACTAAATCATTCCATAGCGACCAGTTTTTGATATACCATGCATCGAAATATATTCGAGTTGCATAGTCGACATCACTTCGTCCACTCACTTGCCATAAACCAGTTAAACCGGGTTTGGTCATTAAGTAATAAGCAACATCATCTTCATAGCGTTTAAGTTCGTCTGCTGTAATGGGGCGAGGCCCAACAAGACTCATTTCACCTTTTAAGATATTAAAAAGCTGAGGTAACTCGTCTAGGCTAGATTTACGAAGAAATTGACCAATTTTGGTGACACGAGGATCATCTTTTAATTTAAATGTTTCTTCCCATTCTTTGCGTGCTTCTGGGTCTGTTGCCAAAATCTTTTCCAAAAGTTCTTTCGAGTTGATCGCCATAGATCTAAACTTTAAACATTTGAAAGTTTTGCCATCTTTTCCAACGCGTTCATGTCCGTAAAATGCAGGGCCACCATCCGCTCTGACTTTAAAAAAGACAAACAACATAATTGGAGAAAGCACAATTAAGATGGATAGCGAAACCACAAGATCAAAGATTCGTTTGAGTACGATGGAAGAAATTCTGGAAATGTTTCTACGGATATGCAACATGAGAATTTCATGGCTAAAAATAAATGAAATGTCTGTACGATAAAGAGGAACTCCTCGTAAAGAGGGTACAATTGAAACGTATTGGAAATGATTGACAATAAACTCACGTAATAGTGCTTCACGAAGCTTAAAGTGCTCAGACTCTAAAGCCACGATATAATTTTTTTCAGAATTTAAAGTTTTAAATAAAGTGGCTGAATCAAGAACTCGAATCTTTACAGGAAGTTCTTTCAACTCAGGTTCAATGATTTCGTCATGAATTGCGATAAACTCGGTAATTGTATAGCCCAAGTTCTTGTCTTTACAAATGGCTTTATAAGTATCTAGTGCATTTTTTCCACAACCAATAATTATTGTTTCTCTTTTCCATAAATGAAGTTTGTCTAGTAAAGCTTTACACAAAACTCTAACTACTACAGTGAAAAGTGTAATCATGAACCATGATAAAGCTAAGCAGATAATCAATGATTCTTTATCTAAAAAAATAAAAAAAATCGATTCAAGTAGAACAATAATGGTGGTGTATTTCAAAACCTCGCGTAACTCATACCAAAAGCTTTTTCGGTGTGAGTAATGCTTCAGTGAAAATGCATACCACATGACCAAGATAAATGCGAACAAACCATGAAGAGCTATAGCTTTATTAATAACTATATTTTCAATACCTAAATAAGGATTGATTATAAAAATTACAATATAAAATGGGATAATGAATGAACTGAGATCGGAGGTTGCCAGTACTAAGTTAATAAGGAGATTCTTTTGCTTTTGTTTCATGGAAGATAAATTGAAGTTTTTTTCATTTTATCTAAAAAGATTTTAAACTCAAGTCGCGGATACTTTTTGCTAAAAAAAATTCTTTAAGGTTAACTTAACTTACATTACGCAAGAAAAAGATTGTTAAATTTATACCTTTGATAAAATTATTCATCAAAATTAAATAATTTCTCTGCTAATGTTTCCTATATTGTACACCTTCATTTCACTCTATAGCTGAACTTAGTATAGACTAGGTCAATTTCGTTCGCTTGTGTGAATGTGAATAATTTGATATCGAATTAATATCCAACTTTTAGTGAAAATAGAATGATCAAAAAAGCAATTCTTCCAGTCGCAGGTCTAGGCACTCGATTTTTACCTGCCAGTAAGTCAATTCCTAAAGAAATGGTGACCGTGGTAGATCGCCCTGCCATTGAATACGTAGTCCGTGAAGCAGTTGAAGCTGGAATTACGCAAATTATTTTAGTGACGCATTCCTCCAAAGCGTCTATCGAAAATTACTTCGATCGCAACTTCGAACTCGAAACAACACTCGAGACCAAAAAAAAGTATGACTTATTGGCAGAAATTAGTCATATTGTTCCTGAAGGTGTAAGTATTGTCAGCGTTCGTCAGCCTCAACCTTTAGGTCTTGGACATGCCGTATTATGTGCCAAAAGTATTGTGGGCGAGGACGATTTTGCAGTTTTACTGCCAGATGTTTTGGTAGAAGCAAAAAATAATCAAAATGATTTGGCGCAAATGATCGCACGTTACGATGCAGTTCAAGCAGCACAAATTATGGTTGAAGCAGTTCCTGATCATTTGGTAGATCAATATGGCATTGTTGATGTGGCTCAGGCACCTCAAGAGGGCCAGAGTGAAGTAATGAAAGGAATTGTTGAAAAACCAAAGCCAGATGTTGCACCATCAAATTTGTCTGTAGTGGGGCGTTACGTTTTACCGGCAAAGATTATGCAATTGTTAGAACAAACGCCTAAAGGTGCAGGCAATGAAATTCAGTTGACCGATGCAATTGCCTTGTTACAAAAGGTTGAAACTGTTGAAGCATACCGTATGCAAGGTCAGACTTTCGATTGCGGGAGTAAATTAGGGTATCTGAAAGCAGTACTCAATTATGGTATAAAACACCCACAGCTCGGGCAAGACTTTAAAAAACTGATACAAGAGCTCGATATTTAACATTTTGAAATTTCGGCGTAGATGAGAATGAAAATAGCAATTTTTGGGACCACACTTCATGCTGGCGTCATGGCTGCATTACTTGCAGAGCGCGGAAATGACGTGCTTTGGTGTACCGATCATGATTTTACAGGCGATGAAGAACAAATTGTCTGTCAGACCTACCAAGAGCAGGATGTTAATCGTCTGCTACTAAAACAAAGACAAGTCGGTTTTTTAAAAGATTGTTCATTTTCATCTATTCCGCTTGATATCGAGGCCTATCTTTTTTGTTTTAGTCCAACAGAACTTGAAAAAGGCCTTGAGGTGACCCAGCGCCTTAATACGCGTCCGATTATTCATCCGCGTTTGATGGTCAATGGTTCAACTTTTGGTTTACATGGTACCGAAAAACTCAAGCAAAACCTTCCTAAAGATCATTGGGTGTATTTTCCCGATATGATTCAGGAAGGTAATGCGATCAATAGCGTATTAAGCGTGAAGCATGTGATTGTCGGAGTAGAGTCCGATTACAGCAAAACGATTATGCATGAAATGCTACGACCTTTTTTTCGCTTTAATCACCAATATTTGTTTATGCCGATTTTGGATGCCGAATTTACCAAACTGAGTATTTCTGGCATGTTGGCCACTCGCATCAGCTATATGAATGACATGGCTTTAGTTGCAGAGAAACTTGGCATTGATATTGCTAATGTAAAAGAAGGTATGGCAGCCGATACCCGCATTGGATCGGCTTATTTATCTGCTGGTGTTGGTTTTGGTGGCGAAAACTTTTCGCATGATATTTTGACTTTGTCCAATGTAGTATCAGACACGGGTGCGCGAAGCCGTTTGCTTGAGCAAGTCTGGGAGATCAATGAGCAGCAAAAAGAAGTATTGTTTCGTAAACTCTGGAATTATTATCACTGTGATCTAAAAGATAAAGTGATTACCATTTGGGGTGCCGCGTTTAAAGAGAATACCTCTAATATTCATAATTCACCAATACATAGCATGTTATTGGCTTTGTGGTCGCAGGGTGCAATTGTAAAATTGCATGATCCTCAAGCACTGGAAGTAATTCAGAGCATGTATGGAAAACGTGATGATTTAATTTTATGTGATGAGCAATATGAAGCAGTCCGTGGTGCACATGCGCTTTGTGTAATGACGGTCTGGAAACAATATCTCAGTTTAGATTATAAAAAACTTCAACAATTGATGGCTCACCCGTTTATTTTAGACGGACGTAATGTCTACGATCCGGTCTACACAAAACAACAAGGGTTTGCCTATGAGGGTATAGGTCGATTATGAAAAAAAATATCGAGCACTTTCCGAGGAAAACAGTGTTAACACCTCAACAAAAACTTGCCCAGCTGATGGATCAGCACGAAGCAGTTCATTTAAATGAATTGTTTGAAATGGAACAGGATCGTTTTACCAAGTATTGTGTAGGCTGTGACGATCTGGTCTTCGATTTTAGTAAACAACGGATTAATGCGTCGATTCTCGATGCATTGGTCGAGCTTGCTGAAGAAAAGCAGCTCAAGCGATGGATTGATACCTTATTTTCAAAAAATAAAATCAATTATACCGAGCAGCGTGAAGCGATGCATTGGGCATTACGTTTACCTGAAAATGATAAAACTTACCCGGAGCTTGCTGCACAAGTGGGTGCGCAGCTTGACCGGATGTATGATCTGGTCAATAAAATCCATGCAGGACAGTACCGCGGTGCAACGGGTGAAGTCATTCAGGATGTCGTGAATATTGGGGTTGGTGGTTCAGATCTTGGCCCTTTAATGGTCAGTCATGCGCTTTCCGACTTTAAAGTCAAAACTGCAAAACCACTCAATATTCGTTTTGTTTCCACTATGGATGGTAGTCAGCTCTCCGATATGCTGCACCAGCTACGTCCTGAAACTACCTTATTTATTGTTTCATCCAAATCGTTTGGAACCATTGATACACTCTCCAATGCACATACGGCGCGTAGATGGCTGGAAAAAGCACTCGGGCGTGAAAAAGCGGTACTCAATAGCCACTTTATCGGGGTATCGACCAAACCTGAAAAAATGACCGAATGGGGTATTCATCCAGACAAACAATTCTTACTGTGGGATTGGGTTGGAGGGCGTTATTCATTATGGTCATGTATTGGTCTACCGATTGCGCTGACTATTGGCGTTGAGGGTTTTAAAGCGTTCCTCGACGGTGCACACAATATTGATCAGCATTTTCAGACCACCGAATTTTCTCAAAACCTTCCGGTTTTGATGGGATTAATTGGGGTATGGAATACCAATTATCTCAAGCTAAATACCCATGCTGTTTTACCCTATGATGGTCGCCTGAAATACTTTACTTCGTACCTGCAACAGCTGGAAATGGAATCGAACGGTAAATCCACTCAGCGTAATGGCCATAAAGTAGAACATACCACTTGTCCAATTGTATGGGGTGAAGTTGGACCGAATGCGCAACATGCCTTTTATCAGTTACTGCATCAGGGCACGCATTCAGTGAGCTGTGACTTTATTGCGCCGATCAAACGTTATAATGCCAACCACTTTACCTATGCCAAAACTGCCGATACGCTGATTGATCAGCACTTACTGGCGCTATCGAACTGTCTGGCGCAATCACGCTTACTGGCATTTGGTAATCAGGTGCTTAATCCTGAAGAACTCGAACAGCTTCCTGCCTATAAACAGTATGAAGGTAATCAGCCAAGTACCACCATGTTGTTAAAAGAGTTGTCACCTCGAACCATGGGTAAATTGATTGCGTTGTATGAACACAAAGTATTTGTACAATCGGTCATTTGGGACATCAATCCATTTGACCAATGGGGCGTCGAAAAAGGCAAAGAAATTGCCAATGAACTGTTGCCGATTTTAAATGGGCAAACAGCGGAAGTCACACATTTGGATGCATCAACACAAGGGTTGATCGAGTTTTTATTGGAAAAAACAGATGGCTAAAATTTTGGTAACGGGTGGTGCGGGCTATATTGGCTCGCATACCTGTGTGGAGCTGCTTCAGGCGCATCACGATGTTGTGGTATTGGATAATCTGTCTAACAGCTCACGCGAAGCGTTGGTTCGTGTAGAAGCACTCGCAGGAAAATCACTGGAGTTTGTTGAAGGAGATATCCGAGACAGTCAAATGCTGGATCAGGTGTTTAAACAGTTTCAAATCGACGCCGTGATTCATTTTGCTGGACTCAAAGCCGTCGGTGAAAGCCAGCAAATTCCGCTGACTTATTTTGACAACAATATTGCTGGAAGTATTCACCTGGTCGATGCTATGGCGCGTGCAGGTGTATTTAAACTGGTCTTTAGCTCGTCTGCAACGGTATATGATGAAGCCAATAGCTCGCCGTTAAACGAAGATATGCCAACAGGCATGCCATCGAATAATTATGGCTATACCAAATTGATTGTTGAGCAAATGCTACAAAAGCTAGCATTGGCCGATGCTCGCTGGTCGATTGCCCTGTTGCGGTATTTTAATCCGGTGGGGGCACACTCAAGTGGCCGTATTGGTGAAGATCCGCAGGGGATTCCAAACAATTTAATGCCTTATGTCACGCAAGTGGCGGTTGGTCGACGTGAAAAACTGTCGATTTTTGGACAGGATTATGACACGGCCGATGGTACGGGCGTACGTGATTATATTCATGTGGTCGATCTGGCCAATGCGCATTTATGTGCACTCAATAATCGTTTGAATGCTCAAGGTTGCCGCGCGTGGAATATTGGAACGGGGCAAGGCTCTTCAGTGCTTGAGGTGAAAAATACCTTTGAACAGGTCAATGGCGTGCCCATTGCATTTGAATTTGCACCGCGTCGTGAAGGTGATGTGGCGACATCGTTCGCCGATAACCAGCGTGCGATGAATGAACTGGGCTGGGCACCCAAATATACACTTGAAGATATGCTTAAAGACAGCTGGAACTGGCAAAAACAGAATCCTCAAGGTTATTAAATCTTCGTTTTTAATTCAGCTTTTTGAATGACCGCGAAGGATGGTGGTCATTCATGGCGTGTGTATAATAGCCTCAATCCGAATTTGTAGTGGCGATTATGCGCTTTGTTCTGTTTCTTCTGACCGCCGTTCTGATCAGTCTTGCTTGGCTTTCGCCCGATCATAGCTACCCATGGTTGACTTTTGCCAGTGAAATGCTCAGTTTCGCTGCCTTGCTCACCTTACTCACTGTCTTTTTAAAACAACCGCTCCGCTTGCCACGCATTCAGTTGCTGGGCTTGCCGATTGTCTTTATTCCCTTATTACAATGGGGTTTTGGCTTAGTCATCGATCTAAGCGCTGCACTTCTCTCCACCGCATATTTATTGGGTTTTTGGTACGCAGTGCTGTTAGGGTATAACCTCAGCTTAACCCATACAGATCAGCAGCAGACCTTACGCCAATGCTGTTATGTACTCTATGCCGTTGCATTGACCACCA
Organism: Acinetobacter soli; assembly: GCF_018139125.1. Classification (NCBI taxonomy): domain Bacteria; kingdom Pseudomonadati; phylum Pseudomonadota; class Gammaproteobacteria; order Moraxellales; family Moraxellaceae; genus Acinetobacter; species Acinetobacter soli. The sequence continues at coordinate 2,510,412 of NZ_CP073241.1, read as the reverse complement.
GTCTGATTGCGTGTATGCAATGGCTGAACTTAGAAGCACATGTGCCAGGTGTGATGACGCTTTATAGCCATCGGCCTTATGCAAATTTTGCCCAGCCCAATAATATGTCGACTTTTCTGATTATGGGGCTTTTGGCATGTTTGTATTTGGCAGAAACGCAGGCAATGAAATTGCGTTATCTCTGGCCAGTCGCAGCTTTAATCATTTTCGCCATTACCTTAAGTCAGTCACGTACTGCTTGGGTATTCGGACTATTTTTTCTGGTTTACTGGGCGTATAAATCTTGGCGCTATCCAACCCGTATCAACCGTGGCTGGATCATGCTGTGGGGTGTTGGATTTTTTGCTGTGGGGCTGGCGTTCCCGCGATTGACCCGATGGATCCAGAGTTTAAATCAGACCGATGTAGTCAAGACCTCAAGCATCATGCAGCGCGCCAGCGCTGGGCATGAACGCATCGGCATCTGGGAACAGATGCTGCACGCCATTCAGCAGCAGCCGTGGACAGGGTATGGATGGAATCAGACCAGCCTGGCTGAACTGTCGAGTATGCCATTCAACAAAATTCACGTTTGGTTTAATAGCTCGCACAATGTGGTACTGGATATTCTGGTCTGGAATGGTGTAGTACTCGGTAGTCTCATTTTAGTGTATTTCACACTGTGGATGATTTGGCTGAATTATCATAGCAAGCGTATCGAGTCGATTGTGGCCAGTTTAATGGTGGCAGCCGTGTTGATTCATGCCTTGTTGGAGTATCCACTGCAATACGCTTATTTTTTATTGCCTGTTGGTTTCTTGATGGGATTAATTCAAGCGCAGACACCCGATCAGAAATGGTACGCGTTACCGCGTGGTATCACCCGTGTGGTTTGGCTTGCAGGTTTTATTCTGCTGGCACTGATCTGGCGCGATTACAGCCTATATAAACTCAATAGTGTCAGAATTATCAAAAAGCAGCCGCCCAATGTTGAGATTTGGGGCAGTGCCAAGATCTTGGTTCTCACCGAGTTTGATCAGCGTTTAGACTGGTTAAAATTAAGTCCGGTGGCTCAGTTGAGTTTGCAACAGCTGAATCAAATTGAAAAAATGGTCTACAACAAAGCCACACCTTACAATATGCAAAAGTACGCGCAATTATTGCTGGCAAATGGACAGGTCGATAAGGCCAGAGAGCAGGTCGGCTATTTAAGTCGTTTGCATAAAAAAGACTACACACTCTATGATTTAGAGCAGGCCAATGCATCGGCGCTCAAGCAAGCAAAGTAATGTTTGAGAAATAAAAAAAGGCGATTCTTGGAATCGCCTTTTTTGTGGATATAGCTTAGGCCTGAATCAGTGCAGTAACTTCATCGACATACTGCTGAATCGGTTGCGCTGCCTGATCATGACCACGACTTTCGATATTCAGGCGCAATAGCGGCTCAGTATTCGAGGCACGGACATTCAGACGCCATGTTCCGAAGTCTAGGCTCACACCGTCGGTACGGTCAATCTCGGGATTTTGATCATTGTAGTGATCAAATAGTTTTTGAATGGTGGCTTGGGTATCGGCCACTTTAAAGTTGATTTCACCACTGCATGGAAACTTGGCAATCATGTTTTCAACCAATGTCGATAACGATTGCTGTGTTTCAGACAATAAGGTTAATACCAATAACCAAGGAATCATACCGCTGTCGCAGTAAGCAAAATCACGGAAGTAATGATGCGCGCTCATCTCACCGCCATAAACAGCATTGTGTTCACGCATCACTTGTTTAATAAATGCATGCCCCGATTTAGATTGAACCGTGACGCCGTCATGAGCATCGACAATATCAAGGGTGTTCCAGACCAAACGTGGATCGTGGACAATTTTTTCCCCTGATTGTTTCAACAAGAAGGCTTGTGCAAGCAAGCCAACAATATAGTAGCCTTCGATAAACTGGCCTTTTTCATCGAATAAGAAACAGCGGTCAAAATCGCCATCCCATGCAATCCCCATGTCTGCCTGATGTTCAATCACTGCATTGCGCGTGCTGTCACGGTTTTCAACCAGTAATGGGTTCGGAATACCATTTGGAAAGCTGCCATCAGCTTCATGATGAATCTTGATAAATTCAACTGGCACGTTCAAGCTTTTAAATTCTTGCTCAAGTGCATCGATCACGTGGCCTGCCGCACCGTTACCAGCATTGACCACCAATTTAAGTGGGCGGATTTTGCTGGTATCAATATAAGTCAGTAAGTGCTGAATAAATTCTGGCAAGATGTTGTACGCTTGTGTGGTGCCTTTGACCGCAACATCATGAAATTCATTGCTTTCAGCAAGTGCCTGAATTTCTTTTAAACCAGTATCAGCACTGATAGGGCGCGCATTTTCACGCACTAGCTTCATGCCGTTGTAGTCCATCGGGTTATGACTTGCAGTCACTTCAATACCACCCTGAACATCTAGATGAAAAGCGCCAAAGTAGACCTCTTCAGTACCGGTCATCCCCAAATCAAGTACATTGACACCGGCATCGTTTAAACCGCGAATAGTGGCTTGTTTGAGGTCTTCACTGCTTAAACGGACATCGCATCCGACCACGACAGTTTTAGGTTGATAAATCTGACCATAGGCACGGCCAATTTTGTAAGCAATTTCTTCGTTTAGTTCTGTACCGAGTTTGCCTCGAATATCGTAGGCTTTAAAGCAGGTGAGTGTTGTCATCTTGAATTAGATATTAAAAAAATTATGTGCGCCCATTATACCCAAGCCACATGAAAAGAATATGATCGTTTAAGCCAGATCGGTAAAAGCCTGATACGGTAAATTGCATCAAAATATAACGGCTTGAATTCACAATTTGATGTTTAAGCAATGGTTTTGAAAATTTCATAGCACGATTGACGAAACCATTGATGGCTGGTCTTGTGATGACAACACATATGCCAATGCTGCTTGATGCTATAGGTGGGAAACTCAAGCGGTGCATCGTAAATTTGCAGGTTACCGCGTGCCAGTAAGACCTGACTCAAATAATACGGTACGGTGGCAATCGCATCGGTTTCCTGAACCACCAGCCCTACGCCTAGATAACTGGGTAATCGAATGAGTACGTTTCGTCTTAAGCCTTTGTTTTGAAGCTCATTTTCGATGTGATAATGCCCAGCACCAGCATCAATATCGATGTGCATTTCACGAATATAATCATCAATACTGATGCGGTCACTCTGCAGGCGCGGATGATTTTTACGGGAAATCACCACATAACGCTGTGAAAACAATTTCTGTTGATAAAAACCATCTTCGAGCTGAGGCAGAAAGCCAATGGCCAGATCGATTTCACCGTTTGCCATTTGATAGCTGGTTTCTGAGCTAATCGGACGGACATTGAGCCGGATAAACGGTGCATTTTTATTTAAAAACTGAGTAATTTGTGGCAACAACACCAGATGCGACACATCGGTCATGGCCAAGGTATACAGCAAATCCGACTTGGAAGGATCGAAATTCACACTGAAATTATTAATACTTTCAACTTTGTTGATCACTTCACTAATCAGCGGAAAAATTTGCTTGGACAATTCGGTGGGAATCATTTCATTGCCCACACGTAAAAACAACGGGTCGCCGAAATGCTGGCGAATTTTGATCAAGCCATTGCTGATGGTCGGTTGACTCACACCAATCGCATCGGCTGCCGTCGAAACACTCTTAGATTTATAAACATGATAAAAAATATTGAGTAATCGGCTATCAAGATCAAACATGTTGTGTTGTCCTTAACCATTCAAAATAAAAGAAGGGAAAACCGACGGCTCTTTGCAAAGTATTCATGTGCTCATCATAACATTGAACCCAATCAATCGATTAGGATTTTCAACCAATCTGCGTCTGGAGTTGTCGTGTAGATGGATGCTTGGCCTCATGCCTACATCAGTGTTTCGCGATGACCAAGAAGACAAGCGATGTCCTTTACTTCATATTGGTATGACCAATTTAAATTTAAAATAAGCATTGAGATTCTATTTTAGCTGGTTTAGTATGCAAAAAATAGAAATCCCCTAGCATATTTTTGCTTAAAGCTAAATTGGTATGACCAATTTAAATATATTGACTGGTTTGCAGGAGCATTTTTCCTGAAAACAAAATGATTCTCGGCATTTCAAGGAGATGAAAATGCTGCATGTTTGGCAACAAGCCTATGACCCCCTAAATAATATCTGGCTATCCAGCTTGGTCGCGCTGATTCCGATTATTTTCTTTTTTATCGCACTTGCCGTATTACGTTTAAAAGGCAGTGTTGCGGGGACCATTACGGTGGTGCTGGCGCTTTTAATTGCATTGTTTTTTTACCAAATGCCAGCAGCAATGGCTTTTGGTGCAGTGATTTATGGCTTTTTTTACGGATTATGGCCGATCTCGTGGATTATTCTGGGAGCGGTATTTTTATATAAAGTTTCGGTCAAAACCGGACAGTTCGACATCATTCGTTCCAGTATTTTATCAATTACCGCAGATCAGCGCCTTCAGATGCTGTTGGTCGGATTTGCCTTTGGTACCTTTTTAGAAGGTGCAGCAGGCTTTGGTGCCCCTGTTGCCATTACCGCGGCATTACTGATGGGTTTAGGGTTTAAACCGCTCTATGCCGCAGGCCTGTGTTTGATTGTGAATACCGCACCGGTGGCTTTTGGCGCGATGGGAATTCCAATTATTGTGGCAGGGCAGGTTTCTGGGGTCGATACCATGGAAATCAGCCAGATGGTGGGGCGTCAGCTGCCTTTTCTGGTGATCATTGTACTGTTTTGGATTATGGCCATTATGGATGGATGGCGTGGCGTGAAAGAAACATGGCCTGCGGTTTTGGTGGGCGGTGGAGCATTTGCGATTGCGCAGTATCTGACCTCAAACTTTTTGGGGCCTGAACTACCGGACATTACGGCTGCGATTGCATCCTTAGTCAGTTTGACGGTGTTATTTAAATTCTGGCAACCCAAGCATATTTTTAGATTCGAACAGACCGAAGACACTCAGACTGCCCCCCAATCTGTACAACATTACCGCGTAGGTCAGATTGCCAAGGCGTGGTCACCATTTATGATTCTGACGCTCATGGTCACCCTCTGGAGCATCAAGCCATTTAAAGCATTATTTGCCAAAGGCGGTGCATTGGAACACTGGATTTTTAAGATTGAAGTACCCGGCTTACATCGATGGGTCGAAAAAGTTCCACCGATTGTGCCAGAGCATACTCCCTACGATGCAATTTATAAGTTCGACTGGTTTTCTGCCACCGGAACAGCCATTTTTATTGCCGCAGTGATCACCATCATTTTCTTGAAAATGAATGCAAAGCAGGCTGTGGTGACTTTTGGCGAAACTTTAAATGAGCTAAAAGTACCGATCTATTCAATCGGGATGGTCTTGGCTTTTGCATTTATTGCCAACTATTCTGGACTGTCTGCCACCTTGGCGCTTGCTTTATCGCATACGGGCCATGCGTTTACCTTTTTCTCGCCATTTTTAGGTTGGTTAGGGGTGTTTTTAACGGGTTCGGATACCTCATCGAATGCCTTGTTTTCGGCATTACAAGCCACCACCGCCCAGCAGATCGGTATTCCTGAGGTACTGTTGGTAGCAGCCAACACCAGTGGCGGCGTGACAGGCAAAATGATTTCACCTCAGTCAATTGCGATTGCCTGTGCTGCGGTGGGTTTAGTGGGTAAAGAATCGGATTTGTTCCGTTTTACGGTAAAACATAGCATCATATTTACCATCTTTGTGGGCATCATTGTGACGGTACAGGCGTATATTGTGCCGTGGATGATTCCCTAAACTCACGATATAAGGAAAAAGTATGCGAGTCTCTGACCAGGTGGTACAAAAGTTACAGGCGCTCATTGAGCAACGTAACCTGAAACAAGGCGACCGCTTGCCTGCCGAGCGTGTACTGGCCACCAGTCTGGGAATTTCGCGACCCTCGCTACGCGAAGCCATCCAGCAGCTCAATAGTTTGGGGGTGCTGGCCAGCCGTCGGGGAGATGGCACCTATATCGTACATTTGCCCGAAACATGGCCACAACAGCACATTGTCGAGCCCATTAGTCTACTGCTTGAAGAAGATCCGCAGTATCGATTCGATGTGCAGGAGTCACGGCTCATTTTGGAAGGCGGTACGGCATGGTACGCCGCACAGCGAGCCACCGAACAAGATCGTGCCAAAATTCATCAGTATTTTGATGAAATTGCACAGCATCAGGCGCGTGGCGATTCTGCGGCGGCAGCGGTGGCCGATGCCAATTTTCATCTGGCCATTGCAGAAGCATCGCACAATGCGGTGCTGATTCAAATGATGCGCAGCCTGTTTGACCTGCTGCAATACAACGTCTTTTTGGGCCGAAAAAAAGTTTATAACCATCCTGTAAGCGCCGATTTACTCAGTGATCAGCACTTTCAGGTTATGGATGCCATCGACCGCCAAGATGCGCAAGCTGCGCGTGATGCGGTATGTGGTCATATCGAATTTGTCATCCATCAGGTACGTGCACTGGACGAAGACGACGCTCGCCAGAAACGTGCTACTCGTTTAAATAGGATTGATTCAGCATGATTATTTCATCTTCAAACGATTATCGCGAAGCGGCGCAACGCCGTTTGCCGCCGTTTTTATTTCATTACATCGATGGCGGCGCATATAGTGAATCGACGCTGAAACGAAATGTTGAAGATTTAGCTCACGTGGCACTGCGCCAGCGTGTATTAAAAGATATGTCGGCATTGAGCCTCGAAACCCGATTATTTAACGAAACGCTTTCGATGCCGCTGGCATTGTCTCCAGTCGGGCTAACAGGCATGTATGCCCGTCGTGGCGAGGTACAAGCAGCTGTGGCGGCAGATAAAAAGGGCATTCCTTTTACCCTTTCAACGGTTTCGGTGTGTCCGATTGAAGAGGTGACGCCAGCCATTCAGCGTCCGATGTGGTTTCAGCTTTATGTGCTGCGTGATCGTGGCTTTATGAAAAATGCCTTGGAGCGTGCCAAAGCGGCAGGCTGCTCGACCTTGGTCTTTACCGTCGATATGCCAGTGCCGGGTGCACGTTACCGAGATGCCCATTCAGGTATGAGTGGCCCGAATGCAGCTATACGCCGTTATTTACAGTCGGTCATGCATCCACATTGGGCGTGGGATGTGGGATTGCTGGGTCGTCCGCATGATTTAGGTAATATTTCAAAATATTTAGGAAAACCGACCGGGCTTGAAGATTATATTGGCTGGTTGGGCAATAATTTTGATCCGTCTATTTCATGGAAAGATTTGGAATGGATTCGTGATTTTTGGGATGGCCCGATGGTTATTAAGGGCATTTTAGACCCGGAAGATGCCAAGGATGCGGTTCGATTTGGTGCAGATGGGATCGTGGTGTCTAATCATGGTGGACGCCAGCTCGATGGCGTACTGTCTTCGGCACGCGCCCTACCTGCGATTGCCGATGCAGTCAAAGGCGATTTAACCATTTTGGCCGATTCAGGTATTCGCAATGGTTTGGATATTGTGCGCATGCTGGCCCTTGGCGCAGATAGCGTCATGATCGGACGTGCATTTGTTTATGCACTGGCGGCGCAAGGGGGGCAGGGTGTGTCTAATTTACTCGATTTACTTGAAAAAGAAATGCGAGTGGCCATGACCCTGACCGGTGTCAAGCGCATTGCCGACATTGATTCATCTTGCTTGGTCGAAATGAACAAAGCATTGAGCTTCTAAAAGGATATTCCACATGCCACACAGCACGACATCACTGATTCAGCACTTACAACAGATTGTGGGCAAGTCTTATGTTTTGACTGGTGATCAGCAGACCCGTCAGTATCGACAGGGACGACGATTTGGTGAAGGCAAGGTGTTGGGCGTGGTGTGTCCAGGAAGTTTACTCGAACAATGGCGTGTTTTACAGGCGGTGCTCGATGCAGATTGTATTGTGATCATGCAGGCCGCCAATACTGGCCTGACGGGAGGTTCTACACCATATGGTGAAGATTACGATCGGCCTGTGGTGCTTTTAAGTACCCGACGTTTGCAAGGGATTCAGGTCATTCGTGATGGTGAGCAGGTGGTCTGTCTGCCGGGTGCGACACTAGATCGACTCGAACAGACCCTTAAACCTTTTCAGCGTGAGCCGCACTCGGTTATTGGTTCATCGTGTATTGGAGCCTCGGTGCTGGGCGGTGTATGTAACAATTCGGGAGGGGCTTTGGTTCGTCGCGGACCGGCCTATACCGAGTTGGCGTTATATGCACAAGTCGATGCTTATGGCGAGCTTCAGTTAGTGAATCATCTTGGAATTGCACTTGGCGATACACCTGAAGAGATTCTGACACGGCTTGAAACGCAGCAATATCGCGGTTCAGATATTCAAGACAATGTGGGGCATGCCTCCGATCCGCATTATAGCCACGATGTAACGCAAGTCGATGCCGATAGTCCGGCGCGTTTTAATGCCGATCCATCGCGATTGTTTGAAGCGTCCGGTTCTGCCGGAAAAATCTGCGTCTTTGCGGTACGGCTAGATACCTTCGCCAAAGTCGAGAGTCAGGTGTTTTATATCGGAACCAACGATGCCGATGATCTGACCGCGCTCAGACGTGCGTTGCTGACCACACTACCGAGTCTTCCCATTGCAGGTGAATATATTCATCGTGATGCCTATGATATTGGTGCAAAATACGGCAAGGACACTTTCTTATTTATTGAAAAATTCGGAACGGCCAATGTACCCAAGGCCTTTGCTTTAAAAGATAAAATAGACGGGGTTCTGGAGCGTTTTAAGCTAAAAGGTTGGACTGATCAGTTGTTGCAGGCGGTGACCTATTGTTTGCCCAATCATTTACCTGAACGCATGAATCAGTTTCGAGATCGTTATGAACATCACCTTATTTTAAGAATCGAGCAGCAATCGGTTTCTGCTGTAAAGACATTTTTACACGATTATTTTACTGTACATCCGTCTGGTGCTTTTTTCTTATGTGATGAAGATGAAGGCCGTAAAGCATTTTTGCACCGTTTTGCGATTGCAGGGGCAGCAATTCGCTACCGTGATACACATTTAAATGAAGTCGAGGATATTGTTGCCTTAGATATTGCCTTAAGACGCAATGATCGGGATTGGGTGGAGCAGTTGCCGGCCCATCTTGAATCCAAAATCTTACATAAACTTTATTACGGTCATTTTTTCTGTCATGTTTTTCATCAGGACTATATTGTCAAAAAAGGCGTAGATTCCTTAGCGATGGAGCACGAAATGTGGACCTTACTCGATGCGCGCCGGGCAGAGTATCCTGCCGAGCACAACGTGGGTCATTTATATATCGCCAAGCCAGCGCTGGCACAGTTTTATGAGCATCTAGATCCGACCAATAGTTTTAATGTGGGTATTGGTCATACCTCCAAGCTAAAGTATTGGGGAAAATCAAAAAAAATCTAAATGGGTCTGTCTTATGCAGCTATCACACACTGTGCCCTTACATTTCCATTTTTTTTAAGGTTGCAAAAGCAAAAGAAAAAAATTAAGGTGAATGAGATATAATAAACTAGAGAAAGACCAGGTCATGTTGTTTAGAAAAACTATTTTATTTTCTGCGTTAATGGGATGGGGAGCGCTTAGCTTTGCCCAAGGCATTGTGCTGAACAATGAAGATTTGCGTACGGATTTAAACTGGTTGAATCAGCAAGGTGTGATTCAAATCAGCACATCGACATGGCCTTTAAGTGGTGATGAAATCCAGCGTGCCCTTGCAAATGCCAAGGTGCAAAACAAGAATCAACAGCGCGTACTCAATTCGGTCGTGAATGCGCTAAAAGCCGATCAGACACCGGTTAAACTCGGATTATTTGCCGAAACCGATCAGAAAAATTTACCCCAAGCCTTTGGTGATCAGCAAAAAGCACAATATGTTGCATCATTGGAAGTAAATGCCGGTGGTGAAAACTGGGATGGTAAATTACGCGTAAATGGCGAAAAAGATCAGCAAATCGATAACGGCCGTAAGGTCAATGTCGAAGGCTCGTATTTGGCCGGCAAACTCTGGAACCAGTGGGTGATTGCAGGCCAGATTCCAACATGGTGGGGACCAGGACATGACGGCAGCTTGATTCGAGGCGATGCCAGCCGCCCGGTTTATGGCGTGACAGTGCAACGTGCCGAACAAAAAGCATTTGAAACCAAATGGCTGTCATGGATTGGGCCGTGGCAGTACCAAGTGTTTGGCGGTCAGCTCGACAAATACACCGCTGTACCTGATGCCAAGCTTTTAGGCCTTAGACTGACAGCGCAGCCGTTACCTTATTTAGAATTAGGTGCAACCCGAACATTACAATGGGGCGGTAAAGGGCGCTCAGAGAGTTGGGACTCCCTATGGAATGCGATTAAAGGTAACGATAACGTCTATGATGCCAGTGAAGATCGTTCGAACCAGTTGGCGGGTGTAGATTTTCGTTTGAACTTACAACCTTTGGTTAATGTACCAATGAGTGTATACGGTCAGGCTATCGGTGAAGACGAAGCTGGTCTTTTACCTTCAAGAAAACTATATTTAGCGGGTGCAGAGTATTCCTCTAGCCTACGTAATATGCCGTACCAATTGTATGCCGAATGGGCAGATACCCGTACCAATGGTGATGTACAAGGTTATACCTATAACCATTACGTCTATACTGACGGTTTTTATCAGCATGGTTATCCGCTAGGTCATGCCATCGGTGGTGATGGTCAGATGTACTCGGTGGGCGGCGATATTCGTGTAGATGTCATGAACCGAATTAGCGGGCGCGTCTTACTGGCAAAAGTCAATCAATCTAATCTCGCAATTAACCGTGCTTTCCCTGAAAAAGACGAAGTCAAAGCACTCGACTTAACGTGGACGCATTACATTAAGCCAGATTTGCCATTGAAGATTAATGGCTGGGTAAGTGATTCAGATGTACACGGCAACGATGCGGGTGCATCGATTGGGGTCGAAATTCCGCTCGATCTAAAACAGTTCCGTTTCTAAAATTAAAACGTATTGAGCACCTCTCCAAATGGAGGGGTGTTTTTTTACTCAAACATTTATACAAAATAATAGTGAAATTAAAGTGCAGTGAAACATGCTGCGGCACCAAACAAAATACCAGGTGCATTGGCTGCCGCAAGCGGATAGTCTTTGCGTTTGAGTCCATAAATGACCCACAATAAACAGTTGATTGCTGCAACAAAAGGTTGAATCGGATTTCCTTTGTGTCCAGCCAGATTATTCATGATTTGTGGAATATACGAAACGTACATACAAATGGCCGTAAAGGTTGCCACCCAACCTAAAATCTGAATAAATTTTTGTTGATCTTGAAGCATTATTGTCCATACAGTAATGAGTTATGAATTTACTATATAAGTATTTTTATATGAAAAACAATTCAATGCTGTAACAACGACGGTATAAATAGACGTCCGCTGTGCTGTATACACAACACAGCGGCGATTCAGATTAAGCTTGTGCAGTTTCTTTGGCCAGAACTTCTGCCATTGCTTTGGCCACGATGTATACGTTGCTCATGTTGAGGCCTGCAACACAGATACGACCACTACGCACGAGGTAAATCGCATAGTCTTCACGTAATTGATCGACCTGCTCACCGGTTAAACCGGTATAGCTAAACATGCCTTTTTGCTCAAGCAGGTAGTTAAAGTCACGCTCAGGAAGTGCTTTTGTAAGCTCATCACGCAAGATTTGACGCATTTTAAGAATACGCTCGCGCATATCTTTTACTTCGTTTTGCCATTGTTGGTTCAACGCTGCATCATTTAGCACCTGATCGACCAACCATGCACCCGTCGTTGGTGGGTTTGAGTAGATACGGCGTACAGTGGCTTTTAACTGACCAAACGTACATTGCGCACTTTCTGCATCGTCACATACAAATGTCAAACCACCAACACGCTCGCCATACAACGAGAAGATTTTAGAGAATGAATTGCTGACGATAAAATTCATTCCCGATTGATCAAGCGCACGAATGGCATACGCATCTTGCTCCATACCTTCGCCAAAACCTTGGTAGGCAATGTCTAGGAAAGGAATCAGATTGCCTGATTTTAACACCTCAATCACTTGGTCCCACTGTGCTGGCGTCAGATCTGCACCGGTTGGGTTATGGCAGCATGGGTGTAAAAGCACAATACTTTGCGCCGGAAGCTGTTTGAGGGTAGAGAGCATGCCATCGAAGTCAACACCACGTGTTTCAGCATCAAAATATGGATAGTAATGCGTTTTAAGGCCGGCACCATTAAAGATTGCCACGTGGTTGTCCCAAGTTGGCTGGCTGACCCATACTTCAGAATTCGGGAAATAGTTTTTAAGAAAATCTGCACCCACTTTCAATGCGCCTGAACCACCGAGCGTTTGAATGGTCACGGCACGTCCGCTTTGTACCGCTGGGCTGTTATTTCCAAAAAGTAGGGCTTGAATTGCATCACGGTAAGGCTTGAACCCTTCCATAGGCAAATACAGTTTGGTTTTATTTTGCTTTGGTTCGATACGCTTTTGTGCTTCCATGATGGTATCAAGTTGCGGCACAATGCTATCTTCGTTGTAATAAAGCCCGATACTTAAATTTACTTTACCTTCACGCGTGTCGGCATTGAATTGTTCCATAAGCGATAAAATTGGATCGCCTGCATACGGTGGGATATGTTGAAACATTAAAAAGTCCTTTCATTCCACAGTTAAGCTCAAACTGTGTGTTATTGGAGTGTGACAGTCTTAAGCGGGATCTCCGCTTAAACTGAACTAATGTATCAGTAAGCGCCAAGTAGCACCATGCTGAAATACGACCGCCTTAAAAATTATTTTTACAAAACCTTTCGACTTTTTCTAAATACACTATTGAGTTTATTTAAATGAATTTTCAGACTCAAATGTCAATGCGGCACTGCGCATGGCATCGTTTCGTTGCTGAATCCAATACGCCAGACTTAAGCAAATGAGCCATGCTGGAATCAGCCAGACGGCAAGACGCATGTCGGGCGTGAGGCTCATGATCACCAAAATGCCAAGCATAAAAGCCATACATAAATAATTGGTCACAGGGTAGAACAAACTTGGAAAATGCGATGTCACATGGGTACGTTTAAGCTGCTGACGAAATTTTAAATGGGTAAAGGAAATCACCACCCAGTTAATCACAATTGCCGCCACGACCAGCATCATCAAAAATGCAAAGGCTTTTTCTGGGAACAGATAATTGAGCAATACACAGAGTGCAGTGACAAAGGCAGAGAGTAGGACTGCATAAACTGGAATGCCGCGAGAATTAATTTTTTTCAAAAATTGAGGGGCATTGCCTTGTTCGGCCAAACCCAGCAACATGCGGCTACTACAGTAGCTGGTACCGTTATAAACCGATACGGCCGCAGTCAAGATAATAAAGTTGAGGGCTGTCGCGACACCTTGACTATTGAGTGAGGCAAATACCATTACAAATGGACTGCCACCTTGTGCCATTTGATTCCATGGGAACAGTGCCAGTAACACGCACAACGTAGCAATATAAAAAATGAGAATCCGGTAAATAATCTGATTGACGGCTTTAGGGAGTGTTTTTTTCGGGTCACGTGCCTCGGCTGCGGTAATACCAAACAGTTCGATTCCACCGAAGGCAAATACAATCGCGGCCATGGCCATCAGTAGGCCGGTTACGCCATGTGGAAAGAAGCCACCCAGTGCCCAGAGATTGCTGATCTGTGCCTGAGGTCCTGCGCTTCCAGTGGCCAGCAAGTAAGAACCAAAGGCAATCATGGCCAAAATGGCGGCAATTTTGATGATTGAAAACCAAAATTCCATTTCACCAAACAGTTTCACGTGGAGCAGGTTAATCACGTTAATCAGGATGAAAAAGCCCAGTGCTGAAACCCATGTTGGAATGTCGGGCCACCAATACTGTACATACAGGCCAACCGCGCTCAGCTCGGCCATACAGACCAGCACGTTCAACACCCAATAATTCCAACCCGAAATAAACCCGGCAAAGCGTCCCCAGTATTTATTGGCAAAATAACTAAACGAGCCACTGACCGGCTCATGCACTACCATTTCACCAAGCTGACGCATCATAAAAAAGGCAATCAGGCCCGCGATGGCATAACCCAAAATAACCGAAGGCCCTGCCAGTTTGATCGATTGTGAAATACCGAGGAATAGTCCCGTACCAATCGCACCGCCCAGCGCAATTAATTGAATATGGCGATTGGATAAACCGGGTTTGAGGCGACCTTGCTCTTGCTGTGACATATGCTTATTCTCATCCATGTCGTGTAATTTTTTTAAGACAAATTACGTATATCATAAATTTAAACCAAAAAAAATCAAAATCTGTCGATAACTAACCGATTTTCAAAGGTGCTATAGCGGCATACTGTGCCGTAAAATCTGCTGAAATCGGGGCAAAGTCGTGGCATAAATGAAAAAAGAGCATTTCAGTTTTGACCAATGTCAGGCATGATGTCAGCACGTTTATGCAGTCTTGTAAAAATATCGGAACGCTGCATATGCTTGAGAATTTCATCTTAAAAGAGTGCATCAATGGTTGAAGAAAGATTATCGGGTGGGGTTCAATCGCTTGAAGTGGGTTTGAGTGTGTTGAATGCATTGGTCGACCATCAGCATCCCATTATTTTAAAAGACTTATCGCACAAATTAGACATGCATCCTGCAAAAGTGCACCGTTATCTGGTGAGCCTGATTCGTATGGATTATGCCAAGCAGCTTGATGATGGCCAGTATGCACTGGGCGATCAGGCTTGGCGATTGGGGCTGAATTGTATTCAACATACCGACGCGCTGCAACTTGTTCAGTCGATGATTTATGATGTGCAGGCCAAAATTGGCTGTAGCATTCAAATTAGTAAATGGTCACCACGTGGACCGCTGGTGGTACAAGCCATGGAGTCGAATCACCCCATTGCCATTGTGACTAAAGTTGGCTCGATTATGCCATTGGTTAATTCGGCATCGGGCCGAGTCTTTGCCTCATTTATGCCCGAACATGTGGTGCGTCCACTTATGGAACTGGAATGGCAAGCCGCGGAACAGTCGAGCTATCCGCTTAAACCACAAAATTGGGATGAATTTTTAGCCCTCAAAACCTCGATTCTTGAGCAACACATGGCACTGGCACAAGGCGATTTGCTGGTGGGGATTAATGCTGTGGGGCTGCCTGTCTTTAATGCACAGGGTGTGTTGGAGTTTTGTATTGTGGCCATCGACACTGAAATGTTCTTGCCACTAGATGCACAAAGCGAAAAGTTGGCTGAGCTGAAAAGCGCAGTGGCGGCGATCAATCGTTTTTTGCAAAACCGCTAAACACAAAAAATAAATCCACTGCGCTTCATTCAAAGTGCAGTGGAGTATCAGGTGATTTCGGGTGTTAAATGCTTATACTTGAAGTACACCACGACGAATCTGATCACGCTCAATCGATTCAAACAACGCCTTAAAATTACCCTCGCCAAAACCGTCATCTGCTTTACGCTGAATAAATTCAAAGAAAACCGGCCCAATCATATTTTCAGAAAAAATCTGAAGCAGTAGTTTTTTCTCGCCATTTTGCGTGCTGCCATCGAGTAGAATACCGCGTTTTTGTAGCTCTTCAGTCGGTTCGCCATGGGCGGGCAAGCGCTCTGGTAGCATTTCGTAGTAGGTGGCAGGCGGTGGAGTCATAAAGTTCAGCCCGAGTGCCTTGAGTTTATCCCACGTGGCCAGCAAATCATCTGTAATAAAGGCAATATGCTGAATCCCTTCGCCGTTAAAGTCGGCCAAGAATTCTGCAATTTGACCGTTGCCTTTGTCTGAATCTTCATTAAGTGGAATGCGGATTTTACCGTCTGGCGCGGTCAGGGCTTTAGAGGTCAGGCCTGTATATTCGCCTTTGATATCGAAATAACGGATTTCTTGGAAGTTGAAAATCTTTTCATAAAAAGAAGCCCAGTAGTCCATGCGGCCTTTATAGACATTGTGCGTCAGATGATCGATTTCTTTTAAACCCGTGCCGACAGGATTTGCCTCGATACCATCGATAAATTCAAAATCATTTTCATAAATGTCACGATCGACCAAAAAGATCGGCATACCACCAATGCCTTTAATGGCTGGAATATTTAATTCCATCGGGCCGATTTTGCTGTACATGGGCTCGGCACCCAGTTCGAGTGCTTTATTAAATGCTTTGGCGGCATCACGGGTACGAAAGCCCATTGCGCAAGCCGATGGACCATGTTCATTAAAGAAATAAGATGCGTAAGATTCAGGTTGATAATTCAAAATAATATTGATATTGCCCTGACGCCAAAGGAATGCTTTCTTTGATTTATGACGTGCAACTTGGGTAAACCCCATGGTTTTAAAAATCAGATCAAGTTCGTTTTCTTTGGAAACAAACTCTATAAATGCAAACCCGCATAGCTCCAAAGGGTTGTCTAAAATATCCATCTTATTCCGTCCTCATTATCGATTTTTACCGAATCCACTCATTGGATCGCTTTAGATTTTTAAACATAGAATGCTACAGAGCCTATAAAGGGCTAAGGAATAGGCATCACCAATACAACCAACCAATTTAAAATTGTATCGGGGTAGCACCCTAGGTTTAAAAGACGATTGCGCTCAAAGGAAATTATTGAAACTCAAAATCGCCATCCTGCTTCATTTTTTTAACGACGTATCGTCCAACTGATACTGCGTTATATGAATGAGCATACTAAACTGAATTTAATTATGCAATACATAATTAAATTATGAATTTTGTAATAATGATGGCTGTATTTATACTTTTGCACCAAAAAGACGCATATTAACTGGAGTCAATCAAAAAAACCACACGACTGGGTGTGGTTTTTCATGAAATATCTGATTAATAATTTTTTAGATATGAGGTGCTAAAAGGGAGTAAAACGAATACCAATTGAAACGTAGTTATAGCTTTTGTCCATAGCAGCCGCGGTAATTGGGTTATAAAGCGAAGGAATTTCACCAGTAAAGCTATGTAAGAAAAACTGATTCTGCAAGTAGACATTCCATTCGGGAGTAAGGGCATAGCTAAGCTCTAAAGCAATTGTATGATTTGATGTTCGCTCTCGTTGCTCAATAAAACTTTCTTTGGGAATATCGCGCATAAAATATTGAAAATTATAACCAATTAAAGATTTAAAATTTTCATACTGCCATTGCCAGTTTGCGCCTAGCCCTAGAATAACAGCATCATAGTTTAATTGATTTTGAATATCGACTCCGTATTGTCTCGCATCTGCAGAGAGGGTCATATTATTCACGGTTGTATTGTTAAGGGTACACGGTGATTTAAGTTGCCCAGTAAGCTGGTTGTTTTTGTCGATATGAATATCAAAATTACAGTTTTTATTACTAAATATGCCAGAAATTGCCTCTGTTTTGACTTTGCTATAAGCTGCATTAGCAAACAAGTTAAAAGTATTGTTTTGATTAAACTTTTTACTATAAATAGCATCGAGTTGAAGTTGTAAATCTTGCGGTTTTTTAATGGATGCTTCACTTAGTGTATAGTTTTTATATTTTGTTTTTGAGCTTTTATCGAACTGATCTGCGTAATTGCCCCAAAAAGATACACCAAAAGCAAGCGTATCATTGGTTGAAGGGGTAAAGTCCGGTACGTAATTTAGTCCAAGTTTCCAGCTCTGAAAATCATTGTCACTTGCACCATACTGAATGGTTCTATTCCAGTAGTTCAGATCGGTATACCAATTTGGATTTAAAATATATCGTGATCCTAGGGTAAAACCAGTGTAATCCCGTTGGTTATCGTTTTTCGCTTTAGAATTCGCTTTAAAGTAGTCAAAACTGGTGTTTACAATCAGATTACGATCAGGCTGAAAGTCGGGGATGGTATTAAATGCATCCATGGGAGCAGCATATGCCGTGCAAGAGCTAAGCGTAAATAAGTAACCAAAAACTTGTTTCTTCATACAATGATGTGCCCATTATTTTCGTTATACAAAAACCTCAGCCCGTTCACAGGGTCGGACTGAGGTTGATGCTTAAAAAGATGTGACTCTTTTTAAAATTTACTGAACATTTACAACAGCTTTAAAACCGGTTCCGACAAAGGTATTTGATCCAGAGCTAATGGTGTAGCCTGTAGCCGCTTTAGCAGTTGTGCCTGAACCTGTACCTACGCGTACAGCATTTGTAGATGCAGAAGATGCCAATGCAATGGTAAAGGTCACTTTATCGCCTGCACGTGGTAAGTAATCGTCTTTCTTAAACGATGGATTTACCGCAACCAGACGATCGAGTAATTCAGACAGTGATAAAGTCACCGTACCATTCGAGACGGCATAACTGTTTTCCTTCTGGTTGGTGTAGTCGCTGGTTGGAATAGCAGTGGAACCGCCAGTAATGCTGTAGCTGTATTTCACATTTGCAGGCAATTTAAATGCAGTAATCGCGCCCGAACCATCGAAGCTAAAGCTAACTTTATCGAAAATAACACTAATGGTTTTTGGTGCTTGAGCAGTGGAAGAGCTAATTACATAGTTCAAACCGAGTTTAGCTTCCGGTGCAGAAGCAAAAGCAGTTCCAAATTGTGCAAGGTTAAGGCTGAATTTATCAATTGTTCCTGATGCAGTTAGTTCAGAACCAGCATTTACAGAAGCCAAAACTTTTGAAATGTCGTACGCTGTACCACCATTAAACCCAACGTTGAGTACACCTAGATAGTTTGAATACTGAGTGGCGCTTGCTAAATCATCAGCCTTATCGCTGCTAATCTTTTTGTCATCTGGCAATTTAGTGTTTACTAAAGCAATTGCATTTGAAACGGTGTTTGTATCTTGGCTTGCAATAGCAGCCCCTAATGTTGAAAGTGCAGACGCTGCATCTGGTGCTTTAATTGCATCTGTTCCCACAATCGCAAAAATTTGATTTGCAGATTGTGAGCTTGATGCTTGAGAAATGGCTGCGGTACCACCAGAAGCAGCCAGTGTTTCGAGTTTAATCGAGCCATCAGCTTCTGCTGTTGCATTGGCGATAGCCTGATTGGCAGTATTTACGCTTGCGGTTACATGAGCTGCCATGAGTGCTGCTGTATTGGCTGCGATATTGTCCAGATTATTTTGAATCTCTACAGGCAAGCTACTTTTAGACTGTGAAATGGCATTTTGAATAATGGATTGGACGGGGAGGCTAGTCGCAGTTTTGAGATCAAGCGTGGTGGTATTTGCTAAATTAGCCTTTAGTGCAGCTTTTACACTGGCTTCTGCTTGTTCGGCTGTAAGTGAGCCGCCCACACTACCAGAAAGTTCGAGTAATACTTTTTTAGTTTGTACAATTAACTGCTGAGTGGTAATGGCAGCCTGAAGCAATTCTTTGTCTGCCATTGGGTCTTTAGTTGCCAGATCTTTACCAGAAAGACCGAGTTTTGTAGCAAAGCTTGCTAGATTAGTTTCGCCCGAAATCGCATAAAGCGTCGATAAAGGTGTTACAACTATACCGCTTGCACTACTCATTCCTTTTGGTGCCTGCAATGTTTCCTCAAAAGGTAGGCCTGTACCAATATCCGTACCCCCTTTAATGGTAATCGCACTGTCTGTACAGCCTGTTGGGAAAGTAAATGCACCTTTAGCATTTGTAGTAGTAGTTTGATTGTTGCAATCTAGAAAAGTAACGGTTGCACCAGATACATAAAAATCGACCGCCGTACCTGAACGTGTAACTGGCGTAGTTGTTGAACCACCATCGCTGCTACCACCACCACATGCGGCAAGAGCCGACCCCAAAATTGCGATTGTAAGCGCTTGATATTTTAAAGACATGCATCATCCTCTTAGATTGTTCATTTAAGTATTTGAATCGTACTTGTTTCAGTTTTTTATTGATTAAAGTTATATTAATCAAAGGTTTGGTTAAAATTTATAAACTTTAATGTTGTTAGGATCTTAACGTTGTTGTTGGTAATAAAATATGCCGAAAAATAGAAATAGTCTAGTTTTTGTTTACTATTTAGAAAGTATAATCTGATTATTAAGATTGATTAAAATTAAATCATATACCTGTTTTGATGCTTATCAATCGATGATGTACATCTCACAACATTTAGCAGATGTAAAATTAAGATGTTATGTAAATTCTAGTAACGACACTGTCCACAGTTTTTTTAGAAAAAATAAAAAGATAAGACAAAATATTCAGAAAATAGAGGAGCAAGAATTTTTAAAAATACAAAAAACCTTTTCAGGTTTTAATTTTTATTTATGTGATTAACTTAATAATGAAATTTAAGTTTAGTGTTATATTTGATTTAATTTTAATCAGAATGTGATTTTAGTCATACTTAAAAAATATTAAGCAAAATAGATCTAAATAAGTTATCGAAACGGTAAAATCAAGAAAATATTATATTTTTTTTGCATTAATATAGTGCAAAACTAAAATTCAGATCAAAAATGAAAACTGAGTGAAAGTTCACACAATCCTTTAAAATGGATGAAACCGTATAAAAAAAGATGAAAAGTTTGTTGTCTGACAATATCTATTGTTTTAAGAAATTATTTTAAATAAATTGAAATCAATATTTTAAAAATTCCGATAAAAACAAGACATGATTTATGCAAAATAGCTATTAACCCAATCTAAAATAGTTTAGTATTTGTTTGCTTTTAGTTAACAAGCATTGTGATGTTTTACTGAACTAAAAGCAGAGGGAGAATACGGCAACCATGAACGATATTGAGCAAATCAAAACATTACCGAAACTTAAACCACGAAACGGTTTAAGCGTAATGTATGCGTCCGTTCGTGCATTATTTTTACGTGAGTTGCAAACGCGGTTTGGTCAATATCGATTGGGCTATTTCTGGATCCTGCTAGAACCGGCCTTACATATCGGGTTATTACTTTTAATTTTTGGCACAATCAGAAGTAAAATGGTGCCAGGAATTGATTATGAAGTTTTTCTGGTCAATGGTATTTTGCCATTTTTTATGTTTCGCACCACCCTATCTAAGGCATTAGGAGCGATAGCATCAAATAAAGGATTATTTAGCTATAAGCCAGTAAAGCCTGTTGATACCTTAGTGGCGCGCAGTTTTCTTGAGTTGTTCCTTCACTTCACAGCATTCGTTTTTTTCTCTGCAATATTGCTATGGTGCGGATATACCATGAGCTTTGAAGCCATTCCACAGCTTATAGGTTTATGGATATTACTGTATTTACTCAGTTTTTCTATGGGCTTGGTGTTCATGGTGCTTGGCGACATTTCTCCAGAAATTAATAAATTTATTACCATTTTATTTTTTCTTTTATATTTGATGTCTGGAATTATTTACACCATTCATTTAATACCTGCTCAATATCAAATATATCTACTTTGGAATCCAATCGTACATGTGGTGGAGTTAATGCGCCATGCGGTTTCGCCAAGCTATCCTTTAGTCGATGGTATTTCATTAAGTTATATCTTTACTTGGTTCATTGTTAGCCTGTTATTTGGCCTCTTACTTTATAAGCGCTTTGAGCAGCGTATGGTGAGGTCGAAGTGATTGAAATTAAGAATTTAACAAAATCATACGTGACTCCTAAAGGTAGGCACTATGTATTTAAAAATTTAAATGCAATTTTGCCTGAAAATAAAAGCATTGCCATTTTGGGTAAAAATGGGGCAGGTAAAAGTACTTTACTTAGAGTGATTGGGGGAATTGACTTTGCCGATAGCGGCAAAGTGGTCACGCAGAAAACTATTTCATGGCCTGTGGCACTTTCTGGTGGGTTTCAGGGCAGTTTAACGGCAAGACAAAACGTTCGCTTTGTGGCGCGGTTGTATTTAAGCCTTGAACATGAAGTAGAGCAAGTGATTGAGTTTGTCGAGTCTTTTGCCGACATCGGTAAATATTTTGATATGCCCGTTAAAAGCTACTCGTCGGGGATGCGAGGACGCGTCGGTTTTGGTTTAAGTATGGCCTTTAATTTCGATTATTACTTGCTCGATGAAGCTGGAGCAGTAGGCGATGCAAATTTTCGTAAAAAAAGTCAGAAGTATTTAGATGAGTTAAAACAGAAATCAAACATCATCATGGTCTCTCACGATTTGAATGACCTGACACGTAACTGTGATGTGGCCTTTTTAATGCGACATGGCCAAGTTGAATTTTTTGAAGATGTTGCCGAGGCAATTGGGGTATATAAAGACTATGCGATCCATAACAAATAAAGGTCTCATAAAAACCTATACGGGTCTGGTGATTGTACCAATCTTATTGATTGCGGCTTACTTGTGCTTCTTTGCAAAAGAACGCTATTTAGCGCAATCGACTATTTTGGTTAAGCAAGTGGGTGATGTTTCTGCAACAGATTCGGTGAATGGTTTATCTGCATTATTTGGTGTGAGTAATACCAGTAGTGAAGATGCGCATATTTTATCTTCTTATATTACCTCCAGAAACATGGTGGAATCGCTCGATAAAAAACTCAACTTGCGAAAAGCATTTGCGGTACAAGGCGACCCGGTGTTTAGTCTAAACTCAAATGCCTCGATTGAAGATTTGGTGGAGTACTTTAATAAACGTATTAAGATCGATCTAGACGAAAAAACCATGATGATGAATATTTCATCGCAGGGTTTTACGCCAGATTTCGCGCTACTACTCAATAAAGAAATTCTGAAAAATAGCGAGCAGTTTATCAATATGCTGTCGCAAGATGTCGCGAAAGAACAATTAAGCTTCGCAGAAAACCAGCTAAACGATTCAAAAAAACAGCTTCAGATTGCACGTGATACCTTGCTGGACTACCAAAACCGCAATCAAATTTTTGACCCGCAAGCACAGGCACAAGCGGTCGCTACGCTTGTCGCAGGGCTAGAAAGTAATTTGGCGCAGTTACGAACAGAAGAGCGAACATTGCTGAGTTACTTAAACCCTGAAGCACCTCAAGTGGTTGCAATACGCAGTCAAATCAGTGCCTTGCAACAACAAATCAGTAGTGAAAAATCTAAATTGACCTCACCAAGTACAGCCAAGCTCAACCGAAGTGTGGCCGATTTTGAAGCCTTAAAAGCAAAAGTTGAGTTTTCAAGTGATCTTTACAAACTATCACTCGCGTCACTAGAAAAAGCACGACTTGAAGCTTCTCGAAAGCTCAAAAAACTGGTGGTGGTACAAACACCAGAGCGCGCGCAAGATGCGATGTATCCACGTACAGGTTATTTAATCGCGACCTATTTTATTGTGCTGAATATTTTATTTGGTGTGGTGGTGCTTGTTCGTTCAATTATCCGTGAACATAAGGAGTAAAAAAGTGAAACTGAATAATAAAACACTCTTTGTGGGAATGTTGAGCGCTGTATATAGCTTGCCCACTTTTGCGGCAGATTTATCGAGCCTCATGCCGCAAGAGCTAGCTGGTAGTAATATCGCAGCCCAGCAAGTCGCTGCCCCAGATGCAAGCATATTGCCAAGTCAATCTGTTGTGGGTTTATCGCCGAGTAGTTCGGCTAAATATGCAAGTACAACACGGATGTTTGGAGAGCAGCTATTCAAGGGTGCATTTGCCAGCTCGGCAGGTTCGACGTTTAACGACAGTTATGTTTTAAACCCTGGCGATAATATTAATTTACGCTTATGGGGTGCGTATCAATTTGCTGGAACGCTTACGGTCGATCCGCAAGGAAATATTTTTGTACCCAATGTAGGCCCTGTAAAAGTAGCAGGAACCACCAATGGTGGATTGCAAGCACTCATCACTAGCTATGTACGCAGAGTATATGTGGCCAATGTTGGTGTATATGCTGCACTTGAGCAGGCTCAACCAGTAAAAGTGATGGTCACAGGCTTTGTAAATCAGCCCGGTGCTTATGGTGGCGTCGCAAATGACAGCGTACTGGCATATTTAGACCGTGCAGGTGGCGTAGATCCGGTACGTGGTAGCTATGTTGATATTCGAGTTATGCGAAATGGTCAGCTTAAACAATATGTCAATCTGTATGATTTTTTAATTGCAGGGAAGCTTCAGCCCTTTAATTTTAAAGATGGTGATGTGATTGTGGTTGCACCACGAAGCCATACTTTTTCCATCAGTGGTGAAGTATTTAACGCATATGACTTTGAGTTTAACCGCCCAGAAATTACGGTTGCACAGGCCCTAACAGTGGCAAAAGTAAAGCCAGGCGCAACCAATGTCAGCATTATGCGCCGCCAAGGTACCGAATACCGTAGCGAATACTATACATTGGCACAAGCACAAAATGCTTTTGTAGAAGATGGCGATATTTTGACGGTAACCGCAGACCGCTACGCAGGCACAATTCAGGTGCGTGTAGAGGGTGCCCATAATGGCGCACACGCCGTGGTATTACCATATGGCGCCAAGCTTTCAGAAGTAATGAAGCAAATACAGCCAAATACACTTTCTGAAGTTCAAGCCTTGCAGCTGTATCGACCATCGGTTGCGAAACGACAAAAAGAAATGCTGAATGTTTCACTAGACAAACTCGAAGAAGCCACCTTTTCTGTACGCTCGACCACTCAAGAAGAAGCCAACCTCAGAACCAAAGATGCTGAACTGGTAAAACAGTTCATTGCCAAAGCGCGTTTAATCGAGCCAAAAGGGCAGGTGGTATTAAACCCGAAAGATTTCGATGATGTAATTTTAGAAAATGGCGATGTATTAAACGTACCTGAAAAAACCTCGGTGGTAATGGTGCATGGTGAAGTGACTTTTCCTAAAGGTGTAGTGTGGCAGCCTGATATGTCGGCGCAGTCTTACATTAATCAAGTAGGCGGTTTTACGCAAAAATCGAATAAATCAAAGCTGATTGTGATTCATCAAAATGGCGAATCTGAGCTGGTAAGCCGTCGTTATAAAATTAAACAGGGCGATGAAGTTTTAGTTTTACCTAAAATTGAAACTAAAACAGTTGAATTGGCCCGTGGGATAACGCAAGTACTGTATCAAATTGCGATTGCAGCAAAAGTGGCATTGG
Organism: Acinetobacter soli; assembly: GCF_018139125.1. NCBI lineage: Bacteria > Pseudomonadati > Pseudomonadota > Gammaproteobacteria > Moraxellales > Moraxellaceae > Acinetobacter > Acinetobacter soli. The sequence continues at coordinate 2,485,410 of NZ_CP073241.1, read as the reverse complement.
ATATTTAAGTGTTTTTATAGGAAAATGTGTATGAAAGGCTTTCTAATTTCAGGATTTAATGAAACTGAAAATAATAAAATGATTTCTTTGCTTAATTTAGCTGGATTAAATAAACCTAATTCATCTAAATTTAACAATTTGTCAATTTTAGAAATCAATAATATTTTGATTAAAGAAAATGAAATAAAAAGAATAGAAAATTATTGTATTGGTGAAGTTTATAAAAGAAAAGAAATAAATAAGAGCTGGGGGATGTTAGGAGATGATTTAGTATTGGGAAATATTAACAATAATTGGACATGGTCTTGTAAAAACAATATTTTATTGCTTGACTATTGGCGTAATCAAGATGATATAAAATTTATTTTTATTTATGAGCATCCTTGTATTTCAGTTTCAAGATTGATTAAAGAAACCCAAATATCTGAAAAAATTGATATTGAAAATTTGTTTTATCAATGGAAAATTTATTATAAAGAGTTACTGTGTTTTTATGAATTAAACAAGGAAAAAACTATAATATTAGGGTTGGAAAATATATCCGATAACTATAAAAAATATTTAAATATATTAAATAAAAATTTAGATGTAAATTTAAATGAAAATTTTTATTTAGATAATTTTTTAGACAGTGGTGTTGATCAATTAGTTTTATATTTAACTTATAAATTATTTAGTGAGGATAGGTCGATTCAAAGTTTTTATAACGAATTACAAAAGAAAACAAGTTTTTCTTGTGGTCGAATTAATTCAAAAATTAATATAAAAGAAGGTATTGATTCATATTTCTCTTTATTAATAGAAAAAAATAATCTAAATTTAGATAATTTAAGCTTATTAGAAAAAAATAGTTATTTGGAAAATGAAAAGAAATATTTTCTAGAAAAAAAACTTATATTGAAAAAAGAAATTTTAAAACTTCAAGAATCAGTTTTTGATAAAATTGAAATTATCGATAAAATAGAAAATTGTAGAAAAATGGAAAGTGAAAAAAATTCAAAAAATATTGAAGATAATTTAATTTTAAGTGAAAAATTAAAATCTATTGAAAAAGAAAACTCAGTAAAAGAAAGTAAAATAAAAGATTTTCAATTGAAAAATCTTCATCTTTTAAATGAAAAAAAAGTATTAGTTGAAAATATCAGGAATATTGAGTCAAAGTTAAAAGCTATTGGCAATGAAATTATTAAGACTAATGAAAAATTAAAAAATGAAAAAGAAGCTAGAGCTAAGCAAGCAAATTTAGCTTTGGAACGTAGAGAAAAAATAAATGAATTATCTAAAGAAAATAAGATAATCTTTGAAAGATTAAAAAATATTCAAGAATGTCAAGAGAAAAAATTTCTATTACAAAAAAATGATTATTTGTCAGGTGAGTCAGATCTAATATTAGAATTTAAAAATCAATTACCATATAGAATTGGTAATCTGATAATAAATAACTCAAAAAGTTTAAAAGGTATAATACAAATTCCATCAAAAGTTATTTTTGAAAAGAACAATATAAAATCTAATAAGGTCTTAGATTTAAGTAATCTTGATGCTGAATCAAAAGAAAAAATTGAAAGTGTGAAAAACCATCTTTCATATAAACTTGGTGAAACGATTGTGGAAAATATGCAATCACCAAAAGGAATTATTAAGATTTTTTTTACTGTTCCTAAAGAAATTTTAATCTTTAAGTTCAATGAAAAAAATAAGAAAATTCGTGACGAAAATTTTTCTGCAAATTAAGAAGGTTGTAAATTAGATGAGTAAGACAATTTTTTCAGTAGCAAATAGTCATTTTTTAGATGATAAATTTAATGAGGCTTTCATTTTGTATGATTATCTGTTGACTCACTCAACGATTAAATCTAAAGAAATTCGTGAATTTTATGAATTTAACTTGAGTTTGACAAAAGAGAAAGTAAACAAAGAAAATTTTTATACCAACTCTAATGAGTTGATAAAAGTTTGGAGAGCTTTGCAAGTTTTATTTGAAACAAATGATAATGAAAATTTAAATTTCATATTAGAAATATTTGAGAATAAAATTAAGTCTGATTTATTTGAAAATGAAGATTTAGATATATTAAATGCATTAAATTATCTAAAATTAAATTTTAATCAAGATTTATTTTCATTAAAAAATAATATAAGAAATAAATATGATTCAACAGCTGAATATATAAAAAAATATGGAATTGAAAATAAAAATCAGCTGAGATTTAGTATAGATGATATGAAAGCAAAACTATGGGGAGGCTTTTCACAAGAAGTATTGCAGATTTTAGTCAGTAGTTTATCTAGTGGCAAATATGATAATAAATCAAAAGCTAATGCTGCTTTAATTCTTGGTAGATGGTATGCAGTTAATGAACAATGGGATTTGTCTGTAAAATATATTAAATTAATTAAAAAATTTGATGAAAGTATTTTTAGAAGAAAAAGAACAAAACTTTTATTGATTCAAAGCTTACTTAATAATGAAGATTATGAGTCTGCAAAAAGTATTGTTGAATTTGTATTGAATAAAGAATTTGAAAGTGATTATATATGTGCATTAACTAATATTAATTTTAAAGAATTCGGACACTCATCAGATAATTTAAGACTAAATGACTTAAATAGAATTTTTAAAAATTACAATTTATTAGAAATCAATAAAATTAAAGATGAAAAATATTTTTTTGGATGTTGGGATTATAATGTTTCTGAATCTTTCTTTATAAATGATGGTCCATTAATCTCAATATTAATGCCAGTATATAATTCTGAAGATTTTATTGATGTAGCAATAAAATCTATTATTAATCAGACTTGGCGAAATATTGAATTAATAGTAATTGATGATCAGAGTACTGATAAAACTTGGGAAAAATTAAAAGAACTAGAAAAAATTGATAGTAGAATTAAGTTATTCCGTAATGAAAAAAATATGGGCGCTTATCCTACAAGAAATAAAGCTCTATCCTTAGCTTCAGGTGAATTTATTACTGTTCATGATAGTGATGATTGGTCTCATCCAGAAATGTTAGCTAAACAAATTCAGCCACTTCTAGATAATATAGAAATCAAAGCTACTTGTAGTTTTATGGCAAGAGTTAACCCAGATCTAACATTTATTTTAAGACCTCAACGAGAAAATTTAGAATTTATCCATCGTAGCTATCCATCTTTATTAATAAGAAAAAAAGATATTGAATCTTTAGGTGAATGGGATAGCATTGCAGCAAATGCAGATGACGAATTTATACAACGATTAAAATTAAAATGGGGAAATGAGGTTATAATGGATGTTTTACCAAAAGTACCATTATCTCTTTTTTTAGTTCATGAAAACTCACTCACACAACAAAAGGGTACAAGTTTAAGTAGTTTAACATTTGGTATTAGGAAAACCTATGCAGATCAAGCAGCATATTGGAGAAAAAACATATCGTGCTTTGAAAACTTATCTATTCAAAGACAAAGTATGAAAAAACCTTTTCCAATTCCTCAAAACTTAGCTGCTAAAAATTGGAAAAGAAATTATGAATACGATGTTGTTATTATTTCAGATCTAAGTTTACTAGGAGGTACAAGACGATGCAATGAAGCATATATAAAAAATGCTGCAGATAACGGTTTAAGAGTTGGGATTTTCAATTGGCCTAGATTTGATTTAAAATTAACTAATATTGCAGATGAGTATCATGAACTCTGTTATCATGAAAATGTAGACTTGCTTGTACCTGAAGATGAGATTAATACCAAATTAGTTTTAATTCATCATCCTCCTATATTGAATTATGAGATTGATAATATACCAAAAATTAATACTGAAAAAGTTATGATTTTAGTAAATCAATCACCGATGCAAAGATGGAGTCAAAATCCATTTTATTATAACCCATCAAAAGTAGATGATCTTTGCGAGAAATTATTTGAAATAAAGCCAACGTGGATTGCTATTTCTGGTCGTGTTAAAAAAATCTTAGAAGGATTGAATGGCTATACAAATATTCATAATGAAATTTGGTATCCTCCTTACTCTTTTGACATAGATATGGAAAATTATCAGCTTCCTGAAAACTTTGGTTCAGAAAGAAAAATAATCATAGGTCGACATGCCAGAGATCATTGGACAAAATGGCCGCAAAATTTATCAGCATTGAAGGATGCTTATTGTGTTGATAATCCTCTATTTGAAGTAAATATTCTTGGAGGGCATCAAACTCCCCAAAAAATGTTGAATAAAACGCCTGAAAATTGGAATATCTTTGAGTTTGATTCTGTAAATGTAAATGAATTTATAACTCAGTTAGATTTCTTCTTGCACTTTGTTAATGAAGATTATATTGAAGAATTTGGCAGAAATGTTATGGAAGCCATGGCTTTAGGTAGAGTAGTAATACTACCAGCTGAATTTAAAGATATTTTCTTAGATGGAGCAGTTTATTGTGATTCCAGTGAAGTTGCAGAGGTATGTTTAAATTTCTGGAATAATCCAAATCTATATATTGAGCAAATTAAAAAAGGAAAAAGATTTGTAAATGAAAATTGTTCTAAATTTATTGTAAAAAATAAATTAACTAATGTTTTAAAATGATTATAATAAGCATGATATTTTATCATGCTTTTCTTTTAGGTGATTTTTTGAAAGTGAATACCTTTTTATGGTCAAGTGATAAAGTTAATCAGATTGAAAATAATCTGATTGGCTTTATTTTTTCTGAAAATGATTTTATATTCTCGAATAATGGGCTTGAAGAGTATCTTAAAATAAATTCGGGTAAGAATTTATTTAATAGCGAAAATGGAAGATTTGCATTAACATTACTCTTAGATAATCAAATAATTATTAAGTCTGATTTTTTTGGTCAGGAAATAATTTATTATTATTTTGATGAAAATGAATGTAATTGGGCTATTTCCAATTCATTTTATGAATTAGCGAATTTTGTAAAGCGTAAAAATTGGAAAATTAATTTATATCTACCCTCTACAGCCCTGTATCTAATGCCATTTGATGGTTTGTTTAGTGCTCAACTACAATCCCATAACTCAATATTAGACAATATAAAAATATTACCTTTGGATAAATACCTGATAATAAAAAATGGAAATTTAATTATAAAAAATAAAGAAAAGAAAATTGTAAACTATAATAACTATCAGGAATTAATTGAAATTTTTATACAAAAAGCACATGATCGAATGTTAGCGTTTTCAAGTTTGGTTGATAACAATGCTGTTGTTGATTTATCTGGAGGTCAGGACAGTCGATTAGTTTACGGACTTTGTACAAAAACGCATAATCTTTCAACTTCTGTTAAAGTTCGTTCTAATAAAAAAATGATTGATGATTTTAATGTAGCTAATATCATCATCAATGATTACAATATAAATATGGGTTCAATTAAATTTGAAGGTAATAAATTAAATGGATTTGATGAGTTTGAGTTATGGAAACATGCTAATGTTGGCATATATAAACCATTATATTTACCATTAACAAAATCTCCTCGTAAATTAGTTCAGTTTGATGGTGCAAATTTTTTAGCATCCGCGTATTTGAAAAAAAACCCCCAAGATAGATTAAATTTTTGGAGAGATCAATGCAAGCCTAAAAGTTTTGAACTTATTGAATCAGAGTTTAAAAATTCATTTTTACAAATTAATCATGATTTCTCTTCTACTAATGCTATGGAAATGCATTATCTGAATTATAGAGCAAGAATTCATTACGGTCGTTCATGGTATAGAAATCTATGTTCAATTGTTCATTCTCCAATTATGTGTACTGAATTCCATAATATATGTTCATATGGTGAAATTTTAGGATATTCAAAAAATAAGATAATGTGTGATGTTATAAGAGTAATTGATAAAAAATTAATTCATTACTCATTTTCTAATGAAAAATCTAGATTTAGTGAAAGTGACATTGAGTATTCATTATTATTGCTAAAAGATCATCAAGTAATTGATAAAAAAATAAAAGTTTACGGTTTTATAGATAGCAATATCAATAATGATCTATATGAAAACAAAGAAAATTTTAGAGATAAAAATTTTTTTGAGATTACTTCTGAAAAATTGTTAAAGTTTTCACATAAAGTCAGTGAGTTGGATTTATTTTATAGTAAAGATGAAATAAAAAAATTGAGTAAAAATTTTAGTGAAAATAGTAATCCTAATGATTTATTAAAGGTATCTTCAATTGTAGGAACTGGATTAATTATTGAGGAAATTTTAAATGGATAAAATTGTATTTAAAGCTAGTTTGATATTAATCATATTTTTTTGCTTCAATATGAATCTATTAGCAAATTCAGATCAGATTCAATATGCTGATGGCAAACTGTTTCAAGTAGATATTGATGTTCATAATAGAAACGGAATTTGTAAAGGTACTGTTCAATCGGGTATAGAACCAATTTTAGGTGTTAACTCTTATTATAAGCATATTGTTGAGCGATGTGCTAACAGAGCTGAGATTAGTATGAAAAAAATGAAAAAAAATATTAATTATTGGCAAAAGTGGTCATTATATATACCTGATAATTATTCATTTCAAGCCTCTGGAGCTCATATATTTTCTCAATGGGCTGCTTATCCCAAGAATCCTACGATAAATTTGCCATGCCAAGGTATTGGTCATTTTATAGCACTAAATCGAGACAATAAAAGTATTGAATATAATTTGCAGGCTTCAAATAATGATACAGGTAATGGTGGAGGATTTTGTAAGAAGTTTACCTTAATAGCTTACAATCAAAACTACAAAGGTCACTGGTTGGATTTTATACAAAATGGAAAATGGACAGGCAACTCAGATGGATATATTAAAATATGGGTGAGAGTAAGAGGATTAAGTAATTATAATTTAGCTATGGATTATAAGGGTGTTACTTGGTGGAATGACCAAAATTCTGGTCCATATTTTAAAATGGGTCTTTATAAAGGTATTTCTAATTGGAAAGGTGGTAATTCTCCAGCAATCGTTATGACAACATCATATGAATTATTTCGAACCAATGATAATATTTTTAACTCATTAATTAATAATTAATGAAAAATCTTATTGGTTAAATTTTAATTTTTTGTGGTATATTATATGTAAATTATATTTACACTAATCTTTATGGGTTTTAAATGAAAAACATTACGATTGCTGGAACTGGCTATGTTGGTCTGTCTAATGCTGTTCTTTTAGCTCAACATAATCATGTTATTGCGTATGATATTAATGAAGACCGAGTAAGTTTAATCAATAGCGCTGTTTCACCTATTGTAGATGCTGAAATATCTGATTTTTTAAAAAATAAACAATTAAATTTAAGTGCTACTTTAGATAAAAATAAAGCATTTAGTGATGCAGATATCATTATTATTGCTACACCAACAGATTATGATACAGAGTCTAATTATTTTAATACTTCAAGTGTTGAAGCTGTAATTGAAACGGTCTTAGAAATTAATCGTGATGCATTAATTGTGATTAAATCTACAGTTCCGGTTGGTTATGTAAAATCTGTGCGTGAAAAATATAATCATAATAATATTTTGTTTTCTCCAGAGTTCTTACGTGAAGGTAAAGCACTTTACGATAACTTGTATCCATCAAGAATTATTGTAGGCGAAAAATCAGATCGAGCACTTCAATTTGCAGAGTTATTAAAATCGGCTGCAATTAAGCAAGATATTTCAGTATTACTTACCGATAGTACCGAAGCCGAAGCAATAAAACTTTTCTCAAATACTTATCTGGCTATGCGCGTTGCTTACTTTAATGAGTTAGACAACTATGCTATGTCACATGATCTAAATGTAAAACAGATTATTGCAGGCGTTTCATTAGATCCGCGTATTGGCGAACATTATAATAATCCTTCCTTTGGTTATGGAGGTTATTGTCTGCCTAAAGATACAAAACAGCTTTTAGCTAACTATAAAAATGTGCCTCAAAATTTGATTCAGGCCATTGTGAATGCCAATGAAACACGGAAATTATTTTTATCAAAAGATATTTTGGCTAAAAATCCTAAAAAAGTAGGTGTTTACCGTTTAATTATGAAAGCGGATTCCGATAATTTTAGGGCAGCAGCTATTCAAGACATTATGACTAATTTAAATCGTCAAGGTGTAGAGCTCGTTATTTATGAACCTGTTTTAGAGGTCGATGAATTTGAAGGTTACAATGTTTCAAAATGCTTTACTCATTTTGTAGAAGACTGCGATCTTATTTTAGCAAACCGTTTAACAGATGAATTAACCGCATTCTCACATAAAGTGTATACTAGAGACGTTTTTGGAAGAGATGCTTAGGTTTAAATATTGAATTGGTTTGAGACTTATAAAGTATATCGTTTCATTAGACAGTCTCGTTTTGCAGAAGCCCTAGCATTAGATCATAAAAATCAATATGTTAATCCAGCTTGGCTATATTATCGATTGGGTATGTATGAAACTGCATTTCAACAGGTTTCTGCATCAGACTTTCAAACGTTGTTTGCAAAAGTAGTTTCTGCTGCAAATATTGGTTTGCATAATGAGTCTCAATTTCATTTAAATGAGCTATCTGATAAATTTTCAAACAAAGTTCATTTGTTGGCTTCACCATTGGCGACTTATGCGCCTTATACAGCGCTAAAGATTTTACATAAAAATCATTTAAAGCAAAATAATCTTTATTTAGCTTTACTGAATAATCTTGACTCTAGTGAGGCAATTAATTTTTTAAAGAAAAATGATTTTTCAAATTTAATTAAAAATTCACCCGATGCTCTTTTATTAAAAGCAAATATACAAGCATGTACATCTAAAGAAAAATTAAATATGTTAAACGATTATTTAAATTTTTTTAGTTTATCAGCTATAAATATTAAGTCTAATGAAGGTCAATTTAATATTAATAATTTAAAAAGTAAAATTAATAGTCAGAATAAACACAAAGACTATCCATGTGTTTCTATTATTGTGCCTACCTATAATATAGAGGACAGAGTTGAAGCATGCTTGGAAAGTTTAATTCATCAAACTTATCCTCATATTGAATTGATTGTAGTTGATGATGCAAGTACTGACCAAACGTGTATTAAAATAGAAAATCTTTCTCAAAAATATTCTCAAATTAAGCTGATTAAACTGCCAATCAATGTTGGTCCGTTTGTTGCAAAAACAATAGGCGCTCACCATGCTAAAGGCGAATTTATTACTTGCCAAGATGCAGATGACTGGGCACATCCACAGCGTATTTTTAATCAAATCATGCCATTACTAAAAAATAAAAAATTGGTGGCTAGCACGTGCCAATGGGTTCGTTTATCTGATCATGGTCAGTTTTATGCGAGGCAAGTCTTTCCGCTTACGCGATTTAACCCGAGTTCGCCTTTGTTTAGAAAAAAAGAAGTTTTAGAAAAAACAGGCTTATGGGATTTAACACGTTTAGCAGCCGATACAGAATTTATTACAAGACTAAAATTAGTTTTTGGTCGTGAAAAAATTATATCGATTAAGCAGCCTTTGGTTATTGGTGCACATCGAGATAATTCTTTAATGACAGCCTTTGAAACTGGAAATTTAGAAAATAAAATTTCACCCATTCGTTTAAAATATTGGGAATCTTGGGGATACTGGCATATTCAGCAATTAAGAAAAAATGCACCACTGGTTATGCCATCTTTAGTTGATTACTCACCACCATTTGATGCACCTAATGAAATTGTGAATGCATCTCAATCGTTACATTCACTAAAACATTTTTTTACTAGTATTGATGAATCTTAAACTATGTATAAGCTGTCTGTGGGCATGAGAAAAATAAGAAATTTGCAGCAATTCTTAAGTCAGAATGAACAATACCTGTACCACTGTTCTGAACTTTATTTAGGGTGGGGGCGCAAAAAAAGTTTTTTTGATGCGCTTAAAGCCGCACAGCGTAATCATAAAAACTGTATTTGCCTTGAAGATGGTTTTATCCGCTCAATGGGCTTAGGTAAGCAGGGATATACGCCTTTGTCTGTGGTGGTCGATCGTACAGGCATCTACTTCGATGCAACTGCTGTATCTGATCTTGAAAATTTGATTCATCGTCCAGAATTACCAGCACAGATTTTGCGTGCAAAGCGTGCAATTCAAACCATCTTAGACTTTCAAATTACCAAATATAATCTTCGTTATGATCCAATTCAGCCAGATCAATTCAGCGAATCTAAAAATATTTTAGTCGTCGATCAGACTTTCGGTGATCAATCGATTCACTATGCAGGTGCATCTGCCGAAAGTTTTCGCGTGATGCTTAAGCAGGCGATACAAGACCATCCCGATGCATGTATTTGGGTTAAAATACATCCGGATGTATATGCAGGTCGGGCAAAGGGTCACTTTGACCTGCAAGATCTACAGCATCCCAATATTCGTGTACTCACATCTAATCACAATCCGCTTGAGCTATGCCGTTATATGCAACAGGTGTATGTGGTGAGCTCTCAGTTAGGCTTTGAGGCTTTACTTCTGGGTAAAGTTGTCACGTGTTTTGGGGTGCCATGGTACGCCGGTTGGGGGTTAACTGATGATCAGCATGCACCCATTCATATTTTGCAGCAGCGCAGACACCTTTCACGTTCAGTCGAACACCTGTTTGCCTGTGCTTATTTCGATTATGCCCGTTATGTATCGCCTGTATCAGCTCAGCGTTGTGAGTTAGAGGATATTCTTGAGCTGCTTATCCCTAATCTTGAGTTTCAAGGTCGTCTCCATCACTCTAGTGTTGCACTGTATGGCTTTAGTCGTTGGAAACGTAAGTTTTTGAAAGACTTTCTGGATTTTCCTAATCTTCAGTTACGTTTTTATCAATGGAAAAAACCAAATCCAGAGCAGCTCATCTTGGCGTGGGGCAGAAAAGCAACACTATTGAAGCAGCAGGGATACTTAAAGGTTTGGACAGTTGAAGATGGTTTTGTGCGTTCAATTGGTTTAGGCGCCAAACTCATTCGGCCGTTTTCTCTGGTGGTGGATGATATTGGAATTTACTACGATGCAACACAGCCCTCACGGCTTGAAATGCTACTCAATTCAGCACATTTGACAGATAGGCAGCGAGAGCGAGCGTTGCAGCTGCAACAGGTGCTCGTTCGAGAGCAGTTGACCAAGTACAATGTGGGAAGTCAGCAGCTTTTAAAACGTGAATGGATGACCAAGACCCAGCAACGAAAAATTTTGGTCGTTGGGCAAGTAGAAGATGACCTCTCGGTACAACTAGGTGGTGTTGGCATTAAAACTAATCTTGATTTGTTGAGTGCTGTCAGAAAATCACATTCCGACGCTGTAATTATTTACAAACCACATCCCGATGTAGAGGCTAATTTACGTAAAGGGAAGCTCGATTCAACGTTAGTTTTTAAATATGCAAATGCAATTGAAACCGAAAGCAATATTTTACAACTCTTTGAACATATCGATGAAGTCCATACTATTAGTTCACTATCCGGATTTGAAGCATTGCTTAGAAATATTCCGGTTCATTGTTATGGATTACCATTTTATGCAGGTTGGGGATTAACCCAAGACTTGTATCGCTGTGAAAGAAGGCATCGACAGCTAGATATTTTAGAGCTCATTTATATTAGTTTGATCGAGTACCCTTTATATAATCTACCACAAACAAATGCGATGCAATTGGCATTGGCTTGTCCCGAACATGTGATTCAGGCTATGATTCATCACCGTGAAACGAAGTCATCAGTACTTTATCGCGATTGGGCATCTCGAATTTTTACGGCTTTCCGTAGGTTTAAAATCAAATCTTAAGGATTGGTGTTATTGTCAAAACATATTGATGCACTTTTAAAATCAAAAAAAGTTTTATTGCTACAAGGGCCTATAGGGTCTTTTTTTGCTGAGTTTTCAGACTGGCTCACTTCGCAAAATATTCAATGTTTTAAAGTTAATTTCAATGCAGGTGATTGGCGCTTCTATTATGGGCGTGCCAATATCTGGCATTTTAGAAAAAAACCAAAGCATTTCCAAACATGGCTCAAACATCAGGTGTGCAACCATCAAATTGATGCGTTGGTTTGTTTTGGCGATTGTCGTTATTATCACGTGCAGGCAAAACAGCTCGCACAGCGCTTAGGTATTCCTTTTTTTGTATTTGAAGAGGGTTATGTTCGACCAGATTACATTACTTTTGAAGCCAATGGTGTTAATCATTTTTCAAATTTTCAGTATCAGCTTCATCAGCAATCTAACAGTTTAGATACCATCGAGACGCATAAAACGCATAATAAGTTTAGGCTCATGGTGCTAAGTAGTATTCAGTATTATATTTTTTGGGCAGTATTTTTTTGGCTTTATCCATTTTATCAGCATCATCGAGGCTATTCACCCATACAAGAGATGTGCTACTGGATTATCTCTGGATACCGTCGGATTAAAAATTATGCTTTAGAACCCGCGCGCCTGAACACATTGATTCAACAGCATGATCATAACTATTTTGTTTTTGCGTTGCAGGTTCATAACGATTTTCAAATCAGAATTCACAGCGAGTATCGCCAGATTGAAGATGTAATTGATGAGGTGATGCATTCATTTTCAATTCATGCAGATTCGACGCACTATTTAGTGTTCAAACATCATCCGATGGATCGTGGTTATCGCCATTATGGACGTTACATCCAAAGTCGTGCCCGACAACTTGGTATCCAGCAAAGAGTGCATTATCTTTGCGATGTGCATTTACCTACATTACTCAAGCATAGCATTGGGCTAATCACAATCAATAGTACTACGGGAATCCAAGCGCTTTATCATCATATTCCGGTCAAGGTATTGGGCCGTGCAATTTATGATGTGCCCCAATTAACAAGTCAATTAAATCTTGACGAGTTTTGGACCCAGCGATATATCGTAAATGAGCAATTTTATAATAGTTTTTGTCGCTCACTTATTTATGCTACGCAACTCAATGGTGCTTACTATGGTAAACATTACTGGATGAATGCTGTTCGAGTAAGTGAGTAAGATTAATCAAGTATTGCCAATGTCGTATAATGAATTGTTTTCAAATGATCGATAAATTGGCTAAGTTTCGTTTCCCACACGCCCCAGTCTAATTGAGATTCTGCAATTGTCTTTTTCATAGCAGATAAAACGTGTAATTTTTTTTGATAACCGGTGAGTGCTGTATCTTGGTCAACCATGCTCATGAAATGTGCAGTTTCAGCATAAATGAATTTTGTTTCTGGATCATGGATCAAGGAAACAATAGATAAAGCCACATCTGAAAAGCGATCTTGAACATCAAACATGACGTAGTCCTCCAAAATGACTAACATTTGAGATCTAGATACATATAATCAGAACTAAAAGAATGATTAAAGTTGCATTTATGATAGGTTTTGTTAATGGGTTCTAAGTAATAAACCAATAGTTTACTTTTCATGTATTGATTTTTTATTCAATAGCAGGTTGTTTAGCGTTAAGTTACATTTTTCCAAGTACTTTCACACTTTAAAGTCTACTGCTTCATCAAAAACTGATTCACTCAAAAAATTATATGTATTAATTGACGTCCAAAAACAAGGTTTCCTTAATTTCCTCCATCACAATATAGCTGTGTGAAGACGCCGAGGAGGGCAGTTTTTTAAGCAGATCGCCGAGCAAGCGGCGATAGGCACTCATTTCCTTCAGGCGTGCTTTGACCAGATAATCAAATTCCCCCGAAATCAGATGACACTCCAACACTTCAGGAATCGCCACCAAGTCACGTGCGACCTGATCAAATACATCCCCCGATTTTGCCGATAACTTGATTTCCAGAAAGACCAATAGATTCCGATCGACATACGCCGGATTCAGCCGTGCATGGTAGCCTGTGATTACGCCATCACGCTCTAGCCGCTTAACCCGCTCGGAGCAAGGCGTGGTCGATAAATTGACCCGTGAAGCCAGTTCGCTGATGGCAATGCGCCCTTCCTTTTGCAGAATATCTAAAATCTGCCGATCAATCCGGTCTAGTGCACGCATAAGAAATTTCCTTTTTTTCGTTTTTTTGCACGACGAATTCTTAAAATTACCTAAATTATAGCGTTTAAATCAGTGAAATTAACTATCTAACCAGAAATATACTAGTGAAATAACCTAATACGGATTTAAGGAACGGACATGCGTGTAATTGTTTTGGGCAGTGGTGTTATTGGTGTGGCTAGCGCTTATTACCTTGCGCAACAAGGCGCGCAGGTTACGGTATTAGACCGTCAGGCGGGGCCAGCAGAAGAAACCAGTTTTGGCAATGCCGGCCAGATTTCACCGGGTTACTCTACCCCGTGGGCAGCGCCAGGCATTCCGTTTAAAGCGGTAAAATGGATGTTTCAACATCATGCACCCTTGGCAATCAATATCGATGGCAGCATGTGGCAGTTACAGTGGATGGCGCAAATGCTTAAAAACTGTAATCCAGCCAGCTATACCACCAACAAAGAACGCATGATGCGTGTGGCTGAATACAGCCGTGACTGCCTCAAAGCATTGCGTGAAACCACAGGTATCGAATATGAGAACCGTGCTAAGGGAACCTTGCAGGTTTTTCGTAGCGAAGCACAATTAGAAGCAGTGCAGCGTGACATTCAGGTGCTAGAAGAATGTGGCGTTGGTTATGCACTACTTGATCGCGAGGGGCTTGCCCAAGTCGAGCCGGCACTTGCACATGCTCAGGATAAACTGGTCGGTGGTTTGCACTTGCCAAATGATGAAACTGGCGACTGTTATTTGTTTACCAATGCGCTGGCCAACAAAGCCAAAGCACTGGGCGTCGATTTTCGGTTTAATCAGCAGGTCGAAGGCTTGGTGGTCGAAGGCGATAGCATCAAAGGCGTGCGCGTTAATGGTCAAACTCTAACAGCAGATCGTTATGTATTGGCATTTGGTAGTTATTCGCGTGACTTTTTAAAACCGCTTGAACTTAATCTGCCGGTGTATCCAGTCAAAGGGTATTCACTCACAATCCCGATTGTGCAGCCTGAGTTCGCGCCGCAGTCGACCGTGCTCGATGAAACCTACAAGATCGCCATTACCCGTTTCGACCAGCGTATTCGTGTGGGAGGGATGGCCGAGCTGAGTGGCTTTAATCTTGGCTTAAATCAAGATCGACGCGCCACGCTTGAGATGGTGACACAAGATTTATTCCCGGGCGGCAATATGGCAGAAGCGTCTTTCTGGACAGGTTTACGCCCAATGACACCAGACAGCACGCCAATTATTGGTGCGACCCGCTTTAAAAATTTATTTCTCAATACCGGACATGGCACTTTGGGTTGGACCATGGCCTGTGGCTCTGGCAAGTTGATCAGTGACATTGTGCTGAACCATCAAACCGATATCAGTACCGAAGGGCTCTCGCTGCAACGTTATTCTAGCGCAGCCTAAGTCTAAGTCTTAAACCTCAGGGAAGATTCACTATGCCACGTCCCATTCATGCCGTTGTGCATCAGGATGCCTTAACACACAATCTTCAGGTTGCCCGAAACGCCACGCCAGACAGTCAGGTCTTTGCCGTGGTTAAGGCCAATGCTTATGGTCATGGTATCGAACGCGTATATCCGGCCTTAAGCGCCGCCGATGGTTTTGCACTACTTGATCTTGCCGAAGCTAAACGCATTCGGGCGTTGGGCTGGACCGGGCCAATATTGTTACTGGAAGGTGTGTTTTCACCGCAAGATTTATACGATTGCACGCAAGATCAGCTCAGCTTTACCGTGCATCACCTGAGCCAGATTGAATGGATCGAGCGTCATCCTGCGCCAGCGCAGTTTCATGTTTATTTAAAAATGAACAGCGGCATGAACCGTTTGGGCTTTCAGCCTGCGGCGTATCGCGAAGCGTGGCAGCGCCTGCATGCATTACCGCAGGTGGCCAGTATCACGCACATGACGCACTTTTCCGATGCAGATGGCAATCGTTTTGGCGAGTCTGGGATTAACTATCAGCAACGTATTTTTGAACAAACGGTTGAGGGGCTTGCGGGCCCACGATCGATCAGTAACAGTGCCGCGATTCTACGCCATCCATTGCACTCCGATGTTGTCCGTAGCGGCATCATGCTCTATGGCAGCGCACCAGATTATCCGGCACATTCAATCGACCACTGGACACTCAAGCCCACGATGAGCCTACGTAGTGAGTTGCTGGCCATTCAAGATTTACAGCCCAATGACACTGTGGGATACGGCTCAAGCTTTATGGCAGACCGCCCACTCAAGATCGGTATTGTGGCTTGTGGTTATGCCGACGGTTATCAACGTATATCGCCGACAGGTACGCCTATTCTGGTAGATGGCGTGCGTACCCGTACCGTTGGTCGCGTCAGTATGGACATGCTGGCAGTCGATTTGACGCCTGTACCACAGGCTGCTGTGGGAAGTGAGGTGGTGCTGTGGGGCAGGTCTAAAACTGGTGCAACTTTATCCATCGATGAGGTGGCAGTGGCTTCGGGCACCGTAGGTTATGAACTCATGTGTGCTGTTACGGCACGCGTTCCATTTATTACACAAACATAAGGATATAGGCATGTCGAACAGCGATATTCAGCGCATCAATACCACCGCGGTAATGAGTGCTGTCACCATTTTTAATGGCGTAGTGTATCTCTCTGGTCAGGTTCCGAAGCAGACCGATCAAGGGATTGAAGGGCAAACCCGAGAAATTCTGGCAACTATCGATGCTTTGTTGGCCGCAGCCCATACCGACAAATCCCGCCTGCTTTCTGCGCAACTGTTTTTAAAGCATCTTGATGATTTTCAACAGGTGAATACAATCTGGACCGAGTGGCTCGATGGACTGGCCACACCCGCACGGGCCACCATTCAGGCCGATCTGGTCAATCCAGACTGGCTCATCGAAATTGCCGTGATTGCGGCACAAGCTTAATTTTATATCCGCCAGTACATTCGTGTGCTGGCGTTGACAATTTAAGACCCGTATTCCCTTTTATATTGAAGTGAATGACGGGCACAAGGAGCGTTAGATCCCGCTGTTTTCAGTATTTTTGTGAGGCGATCCCAAACAAAAGGAAAAATGGCTGGGTTTAAAAGAGGAAATTCAAAAAGGATGTGACCTTATGACTACAGGACGTCATCGCGACGCTGAGCATGTACCCCATGAGCTTCAGCGCAAACTGTCGAATCGTCATTTACAATTGATTGCGATTGGCGGTGCCATTGGAACAGGCCTCTTTATGGGATCAGGGAAAACGATCTCGCTGGCAGGGCCTTCTATTTTATATATTTACATGATCATTGGCGTCATGTTCTTTTTTTTAATGCGTGCCATGGGTGAGTTGTTACTGGCGAATCTGCATTATAAGTCTTTTGTCGATATGGCGCATGATCTGCTCGGTCCGGGCGCTGGCTATTATCTGGGCTGGACCTACTGGTTAGGCTGGGTACTGGTCGGAATCGCCGATCTGGCTGCCATTATCAACTATTTAAGTTTCTGGTTACCCGATGGGACCACCTTTACGCCAATGGGGCAGGCACTCATTAGCGCAGCATGTGTATTTTTGGTGCTCGGGCTGAATCTGTTAACCGTGCGCCTGTTTGGTGAAATCGAATTCTGGTTTGCCTTGATTAAGATTCTGGCGATTGTCGGATTGATCGGCGTCGGTGGCTACATGGTGTTTAGCCATTTTCATTCTCCTGCCGGCGCTGTGGCATCGATCAGTAATGTCTGGTCCGCAGGGGGAATGTTTCCTAAAGGCGTTGAAGGTTTCTTGGCTGGCTTTCAAATTGCAGTTTTTGCTTTTGTTGGGGTCGAGCTGGTCGGTACGACTGCCGCAGAAACCAAAGATCCTGAAAAAAATCTTCCCAAAGCCATCAATGCCATCCCAATCCGCATTATTTTATTTTACGTATTGGCATTGTTTGTGGTGATGTCGGTGACGCCTTGGAATCAGATCAGTGCCAATAAAAGCCCATTTGTAGAGCTGTTTTTGTACGCAGGTATTCCGACTTCTGCCATCATCATGAATCTGGTGGTGTTGTCTTCGGTGATGTCCTCGATGAACAGCGGTGTGTTTTCGACCAGCCGTATGTTGTTTGGTTTATCACGTGACGGTCAAGCTCCTAAGGCGTTTGCACAGTTATCGCGCCGTGCAGTACCGGCCAATGGCTTATTGTTTTCCTGCCTGTTTATTATGGCAGGTGCCGCGTTGCAATATTTTGTGCCCAATACCATGGAGGCCTTTACGCTGGCCAGTTCACTTTGCGTGATCTTGTTTATTAGTGTATGGAGCATGATCATGGTGTGCTACTTGCGTTATCGTAAGCTGCGCCCTGAGTTGCATGCCCAATCGACGTTTAAGATGCCAGGCGGTATTTTGATGTCGTATGTGGTTTTGGGCTTTTTGATGTTTACGTTGGTGATTCTGGCATTGGAGCCCGATACCCTTAAAGCACTTTACGTGAGTCCGCTCTGGTTGATTATTTTGGGCTTTACTTATCAGTTTATGTATAAGCCTCGCGTGAAACGTTTGATGCAAAATTAAAAGAAATGATCCATTGAAGAGCATCGTCTGGCGTATGCTCTTCAAATTGTATTAAATCTCGTGCTCAATACGCAAAATAAAACATGATTTCTCAGAAAATATTTCAAAAAGAAAGTCGATCTTACTGCGAATCAAGATGTATTCGCATCTCATTTGTTTAAATAACTGATGTCAATTTTTAAATTTTTAGTGTCAATATTTTTTTGTTTTTTTTCGTTAGCTTAAGCCCTCGTACCAAACACATCACATTTTTGTTTAGAAAGTGAATTTGGTATGTACTTTTAAAACGATTTAACTTTTTAAAAAAGGGTGGCTCTTTAAATGAAAATGAAATTATTGATTGGCGCATTCATGACAATTGGTGTTATGCAGGGAGCAGTGGCTGCCGATACCATTACCTTTACTGGCACAGTTGATTCAAACACCTGTACCGTCGATGTTGGAAGCTCTGCTTCGCCAACGATTACGCTACCGACTGTTGGTGCAGGAAGTTTAACTGCTGCTGGAAAAACTGCAGGTGCAACGCCTTTTAGTATCAATATTAAAGGGTGTAGCCAAACTGCGGATGACGTTGCGGTACGTTTTACCGCGCATAATCCTGATGGTGCTAATTTAGGCGTTTCAAGTGCAACTGGTAGTGCAACAAATATTTCAATTCAGCTTTTAAATGGAAGTGCTGGCAGTTCTCCACTGGTTTTTAATAACGGAATTGCCACTACAGCGAAGCAAACCACATCATCAGGTACTACTACCTATAATATGACCGCGCAATATTATGCAAAAGATAAGGTGACAGCCGGCTCGGTCACGGCAGTTGCTGATTATGAAGTGATCTATCCTTAATCGATTTTTAATGATCCGCCATGTGCCATAACTATGGTGACATGGCGTTTTTGATAAAAAGACAAGAAAAGGATAAACCATGAAAAAAGCCTCTAAACTTTGGTTCAGTATGTTAATCGCAAGCTTCGTGTGCAATACATCGTTGGTATACGCCAATGTGGTGATGACAGGTACTCGCGTGATTTACCCGGCTGAACAAAAAGAAAAAACGCTGCAATTTAGTAACAGGAAAGATCAGAGTTATCTTGTTCAAATCTGGTTAGATCAAAACAACCCTCAATCGACGCCTGAAACTGCAGATGCTCCTTTCATGGTCAATCCTCAGGTTTTCCGTATTGATCCATCTCGCGGACAAATGGTACGGATGGTCTACACAGGCGACACACATTTGCCTGCCGATAGAGAATCTATTTTTTACTTAAATTTTAAGCAAATACCTGCATTTGAAAAAAACAAACTTGATCAAAATATGCTGGTCTTATTGGTTAAAAGTCGCTTAAAAGTTTTTTATCGTCCAAAAACAATTGTAGGGCAACCAGAGGATTCTTTTAACACCCTGACCTATTTATTGGTGAAAGATCAAGATACCACATGGCTTGAAGTGAATAATCCAAGTGGTTATTACATCACGCCAACTCATGCCACTGTCAAAAAAAACGCGCAGACTGCAAAAGCACTTGATATAGCGATGATTCCGCCTAAAACGACCGCTCGTTGGAAGTTGGATCGATCGATAGATAACGGTGCTGATCTTGAGGTGAGCTTACGCTTAGTGAATGACTACGGAGCCTCTGTCAATCAGCGAATCGCAGCCCAGCATGATCGATAAGGCCAGTTGATGATGAAGCATACCTCGGCTATAGCAGCGCATACCGTTTTATCGGTTGCAATTCATTCATTGCTCTTTCATTCAAATCAGTTATATGCCAATACCCCTGTTTCAGAGCTGAGCTCATCTCAAGAGTTATATACTTTCGATGCCAAGTTACTTAAGGGAACAGGCCTAAATCAAGAGTTAATCGATCGTTTCAATCAGTCTAGTGTATTACAGGCTGGATCATACACAGTCGATCTATATGTCAATCAACATTTGATTGGTCGACGTGAAATCAGATTTATAGATGACCCAGATCAGCCTGGCAAAGTAGATGCCTGCTGGACTGATGCCTTACTAGATCAGGCAAATATTGTGGGTGATCTTCAGTTCCAGAAAAGCCGAACTCGGGGTCAAAATACAAGTAGCAAAGAAGATTGTCTAAAACTGGCCCAGATCGCACCAGGTAGTCAAATCGATTTTGATTATGCCAATTTACGCTTGGATTTAAATATTGCTCAGCAGTATTTAAAAAGTGTTCCAAGAGGATATGTGAATCCTGAAGAGCTTGATGCAGGACAAAGTATTGGATTTTTAAATTATTCTGCGAATTACTACCGCACAGAAAACAGATTTGAAAGCAAACAAAACTATGAGTCAGGTTTTTTAAGCTTAAACGCGGGTGCCAATATTGGAAAATGGCAGTACCGTCAGCAAAGTAATTTTTCAATTGATAATGACCATCATACTCAATGGAATCACATTCGAAGCTATCTACAGCGACCCATTAATTCATTGACGTCTGTACTGACATTAGGCCAGCAATATGGCTCGGGACAATTTTTCTCGACATTGCCTTATTTGGGATTAAGTCTGCAAACAGATGAACGGATGCGCCCAGATTCAATGCGAGGTTATGCACCCGTGATTCGTGGCACCGCACAGACCAATGCAAAAGTATCGATACAACAAAACGGGCGCGAGATTTATCAGATAAATGTTGCCCCAGGGCCTTTTGAAATTAAAGATTTGTATCCGACCAATTTTGAAGGAAATTTAAAGGCGGTCGTTACAGAGGCCGATGGCAGTGTCCATGTGCATGACATTCCATATGCTGCCGTTCCTAACTCTTTACGTGCAGGTCTTTATAACTATAACTTTTCAGTGGGAAAAACTGATCTGGATCACGCACAACAGGCTTACTTCTCAGATTTTAATTATGAATATGGTTTAAATAACAGTATCACGATGAATGGAGGTTTCCGTTTAAGTCAGGATTATCAAGCGCTTTTATTTGGTGGCGTATGGGGATCTACTTTGGGCGCGCTCGGAACTAACATCACCTATTCTCGTGCTGATATCACGACCTCTTCAGGCAAAGATACAACAGATGGCTGGATGGCCAATATTAATTACAGTAAGACCATTCAACCGACCAATACGACTATTGCAATAGCTGGATATCGATATTCAACTGAAGGTTATCGCGAGCTAGGAGACATACTCGGATTAGCATATGCGACTAAGCAAGGGGGAGATTGGGTTTCAAATACATATCTACAACGCTCGCGTTTTCAAATTAATTTAAGCCAGCAGTTTGGTCAACTTGGTAGTTTTTATTTAGCAGGTTCAACTCAAAACTATCGTGATGAGCGTAAACGTGACACATCGTTTCAGGCTGGATTCAGTAAAAGTATCGGTATTATGAGCTTCAATCTTAACTATACACGTCAAAAAACCTATGCCGTACGTGGTGATCGTGTCAAAGAAGAATATTCAGATAATTTTGGTGGCATTAGTATTCATATTCCTCTAGGTAAAGCCCGAAATCCGTTACGCCCAACATTGAGTGCCTATTATAATCAAAGCAAAAACAATGAAAATTATCAGCTTGCTATGAATGGCGCGCTTGATCCCGATTACAGCCTCAACTATACCATCGGTGTAAACGGAGCTTCCGATCATAGTGATACCACTTATTCTGCAGGCCTTTATAAACGCTTTGCATCACTTCAGGTGGGTGTCAATAGTGCCTATAGTCATCAGTACTGGCAAAATTCAATCAGTGCAAATGGCGCTGTTGCATTACATTCAGGTGGAGTGACCTTAGGGCCTTACTTAACAGATACCTTTGGCTTGGTTGAGGCGAAAGGGGCTCAAGGAGCCAAAGTCATTAGCTCACCTTATAGCAAAATTGATCGCTTTGGTTATGCACTAATCCCAAGTTTAAGTCCCTATCGATATAACAGTATCATTTTAGATCCTCAAGGTATTGCAAATAATATTGAGCTCATAGGTGGAGAGCAGCGCGTTGCACCGTATGCAGGCGCGAGTGTGAAAATCAAATTTCTGACCCGGACAGGATACAACGTATTAATCCAAAGCCATTTGAACAATCAACAGGTCATTCCAATGGGAACAGATGTATTCAATGCTGAAAAAGAGGTTATTGGTATGGTCGGTCAAGGCGGACAAATGTATCTGCGTGTTGCACAGCCTAAAGGAATATTACGTTTGCGTTGGAGTGATCAGCAGGGAACTTCAAGTTGTTCGTTACCCTATACGATCTCCGATGTCGATTTAAGCCAACCACTAATTAAATTGAGCGCTGTGTGCAATATGGAGAATAAATAAATGTTCCTTCTTCATACAGGTCTTCAATCACATTTTAAAGGTATAGTTTTAAGTTTTGTGTCGCTATTGATACTGCTAGTGTCTAGTCAAGGCTGGGCACAATGCACAATGAATAGATCACCTCAATATCTGGAAACAGATGACTGGAGTGCGGCAAAAATTCGATTTGGTAATGTGCAACTCATGAATCAGGCGATACAGCCATTAGGTAGCGTGATTGCCAGTACAGTGATTGCACCAACAGAGTTTCGTGCAAGAAATGCCAATTCAGAGTCTATTCTATGGACATGCGATGAGGGCGACCAGAACTACATCACCTTTCTTGTCTCAACCAATGGAGATGATTTTTACGGTGGTCGTACCGAAGTTGCGGCAACGGATGCAGGTGGTCAATCTGGCGTATTTTATACCGCGGCACAGCTTCTTGGTCTTAGATTAACGATGGCGGGGAAGGTCGTTACTCAATATTATCAGGATATTCCCGTGAATTACGAAACTGGCTCAGGTGCAAATGGCTGTGCGGTGGGTAAAATTTGTATTCGACTCAAACATATTCCAAACTTACAAGCAGAGCTAATACGCATACAAACCAATCCTGAAACCAACACAGGCGTGGTTAAGCCTTGGCTATCTAGTGGAATATATAGTTACTTGGGCCCAGCAGCGTATATTCAGTTGAGTAATAAAACCAATGGTATTGGTCCACAACCTGTCACGTTTGGTCACGATGAAATTGGAGAAAGTCATACAACCAACTTCGCTTTCTGGGGAGCGGATAATGGTATTGGTTACACATTATATAATGCAGTAAGTATGAGCCCGCCATCGAATTCATGCTTAACTACTTTTACCACACCTGTGGTGAATTTTCCGAAAACCAATACGCAGGCTTTGAACGATGGAGGAGAGGTTTCAGCAGATTTTGAGGTACAGGTACAATGTCATAATAATGCTCAACGAGGAACCTCAACGGGTCAAAATGCCATCGGTATACAGGTCTCCTCTTCAAGTTACGATGCCGCGCAAACCTTAGGTTTGGTCAATTCCTCTACAGGAGTGAGTGCCTTAATCTCAAACCAATACGGACAAGATCCGAGCTTAGCTCAAAATGTCGGAATTTATCTGACCAACCCAGCCAATAACACCACAATGAATTTTGTGGGCCAGCCAGGCTTAACGGGTACATTTCCAGCCACCTTTGGAACAGGATGTAGTGGATACTGTTACAGTGCAATTAATTATCCAAGCGGAAATTCGGCTGGCTGGTACTCACTGACGCAAAATGCTCAAGTGATCGGTTCGCCTGTAGCCAACCATACGTTATACCGGATTCCTTATCGTGCAGTTCTGAAGAAACTACCCAAAGGTACCGCTACAGCAGGAAGGGTATATGCCACTGCTACAGTACTGGTCAAGATACAATGAAAATCTTCTGTTTTATATTAATAAGTTGCTGTATGTATACCTCTAAGGCCGCAATAGCCGGGTTGCTTCCTGAAAATACACGTGTGATTTACAATAGTTATGAATCATCTCGATCATTTATTGTGGTCAATAAAAATCATTATCCAGTATTGGTACAAGCATGGGTGGATGATGGTGCTGGAGATCCAAATACAAAACAGGCACCTTTTTTGATCAATCCTCCTGTCTTTAAAATGCAGAGTGGAGCGGTACAGGTTTTAAAGATTATCTACACAGGTGAAAAACAAGATACAGATCAGGAATCACAATTTTGGCTCAATTTATATGAGGTACCGGGAAAATCGTCAGTGTTCACCGGTTCGAATACCGACAACCAACTTGATCTCACCATGCAAACGCAGTTAAAACTTTTTTATCGGCCTAAAAAAGTTCCAAAAATGGATCTTCAAGCTGTTGCAGCGCAGCTGAAATTTTCTTTTAAGACAATAGATGGTCAACAGTATTTGATCAGTGAAAATCCGAGTGTATACTTTATTTCTTTTGCCGAAATTACATTAAGATCAGACCAACATTCAATACCAGTTCAGGCAAACCTTGAACAGATGCTTGCGCCAAAATCTCGACAGGTTTACCCAATCGATCATATCCCTGACCAAATGAAGCAGATCGATTTTAGCCTTATTGGAGACGATGGCTTTGCATATTCATTTAAATATCTTTACTATAAGTTTAAATAAATCTTAATGTAAGTATAACTTACTCATTTTTTGATTGAACTTAATCCCAAATAGAATGAAATTTAATGATAAAAACTTCGGTTACTGTACTTTTATTACTCATGATTGTGGATTTTTGTAAATCTTACAATTTAAAAGTTCCAGAAAGCTGTAGATCTTATTTTCATGATTCTCGTTATTTATCACTAAATAATATTTATGATCGTGTACCCTTTTCGACATGGCAAAAAATTATTTATGAACTTTATGAACAATATCCTGTTCCTGATTTAAGTATTAAAATTACAAAACATGCAAATATTTCCTGTGCTGGGCTAACAGGTTATCTCATTCTTGCACGGGAAAATTTATATCAAGCTGCTATGGATTTTATCTACTATGAGCGTTTAATTGTAGATTACAATTCGGGTAGTTTAAAAGTTAAAAATGACCTGATTGAGTTTGTATGGTCTGATTTTCATGAAAAAGCTGGTCTCTTAGTCGATGAGGTCATTGTTTTTACTTATATTGAGATTGCTAGACAAGTTATTGATCCACAAGAATTAAAATTAGAAAAGATTTCATTTTATTACGATAAGCCGGAAAATTCTGATTTTTATGAAAAAATATTAGGATGTCCTGTTCATTTCAACAGCCCAATTATTTCTGTTGTGATGTCAGCTTCCCATTTAGAAAGTATA
The DNA here is from genome assembly GCF_018139125.1 of Acinetobacter soli. Classification (NCBI taxonomy): domain Bacteria; kingdom Pseudomonadati; phylum Pseudomonadota; class Gammaproteobacteria; order Moraxellales; family Moraxellaceae; genus Acinetobacter; species Acinetobacter soli. Next base: position 2,459,766 of record NZ_CP073241.1, on the reverse strand, counting down.
CGCTTACCCACAAAGGATCCGATTTTATATAAGATACTTAAACAGGAAGCAAATCGGCATATTTTAGATTTGCCTTCAAATCACGATTTTGAGCAAAGACTTGAAATATGTATTATGCATTGTATCAAAGAAATCACCTTAAATAATGTGGCAAATTATTTAAATATTTCAACGCATACACTTAAAAATAAACTTTTTCAAAGAAAATTAAACTTTAACGTATGTGTAAATAAAGTCAGAAAAAAATTAGCGATCACATATCTTGAAAATGAGAAACTTACGATTAATCAAGTCGCAGATCTGCTTGGATATTCTGAACAAAGTGCTTTTCAACGTGCTTTCAAATCTTGGATGAACATTACACCCTTACAATTTAGAAAAAATCTTAAACAAGAAGATATACAAAGCTAATCGATTAATTTTAATTTTATACTGATGATCGCATTGAAAAGATATAAGGTATAAGAATACAAGTTAAGCTTATATGTTTTATCAGTTTGGATAGCTTGATTAAGTTCTGTTCATATGAATCCAAAATTGTTAAAGAAATTAATTTGATCTTATAGTTGTATGCAGGTCGATTTAATTCGAATAACTACGCACTCAGCTCTTTAACTTTAATTAAGCTTTTATCAGATCAATGTCTAATCAGGTAAATTTGATTTTATGAAGTTTAAAAATGTAATCATAATCAATAGCATTTATGAAAAACTACAGCTAACCAGATCGAGATTGCTCTAATTTCTAAAAAATTGATGAGCGTTACTTCAATAAATTAAAACGATTCAAACTTAAATCAATGTATCTTTCATTTAAATATAGACAATAAATATAGAATATTTTTACGATTCAAACTAATAATTTTTTTTAAAGATGCTAATGATGTGCTCAATTCTATAAAAATATTTTTATCTTTTGATAAATTTTATTTCCTAGTTAATTGTATTTTAAATAAAATATTAACTAAATGGCAATTCAGATAAAAATCAGTATTTAAATTGTTATAGTATAACATATCTTTTTTCATATTTATAGGTTGAATTATTAGTGATTAAAATTTTGATTTTATTTTAAAGTATAATTGAAGTATTTTTCATATAAGAATTTCATTTTTAGTTATTTAGTTTTTATATTAAATAAATTTCTAATGGTTTCTTAATAATTATTTGATTCATACAATATTAGAAATAAGATTCATTATCAAAAAGTAACAATTAGATAATAATAAATATATTAATAATGTTATTTATTAAGTTTCATTTTTAAAAATTTGATATAAAACATTGACTTAATTCTAAAATTATATTTTTTAATAAAAAATTAATCAATTTTAAATTTGATTAATGATTTTTACAAATTATTTTATGGATAATTATATTTTAATTTTATGATAATATATTTTAAAAATAATTTGTTACACTGTTTTTAAAATATATTAATATTATTTAAAACAATAATATATGCTTTAAATAGATTGAAGGTAAATTGTGTTTTTAGGTTGCTTTATTTTATTTGTTTTGTATTTGAGAAAATTATTTTCTAGAATTATTAACTGTGGAAGGAAGCTAATTAGAAAAAGATCTAGATAAAAAAGGACGGTAAAGATTATGAAACTATCAGCAATCAATGTCGCTTTAATATGTTTGTGTTTTCTAGGAAATACACATGCTACCGATGACTGGAGCTACCGCTGGAAAGCATCAAGCACACGATCTAGTGAAAACCTTTATCAAGCCAATTTAATTGAGCTTATGGATTCTGATTATTATTCTGGCTTGGGAAAAACAACGTTAAATACCACCAACAATGTAAATACCACCAATAATATTGAAACGCAAAACAATACCAGTTCAACGTCGATTGGAGCACTCGATACCTCGACGAACTCACTCACAATTAATGGTTCAAATAACAGTGGTATAAAACTTTCAACCTCTGCCTTTAATGAAGGGTCAATCAATTCGAGTACACAACAACAAAATCAGAATTGCCCTAATTTAAGCACTCACTCGGACGTACCACTATGCTGAATCTTACTTCCAATAAAATCAAAATATCTTCGGTGGGTACCACGATATTTTTCAGCGCTTTCCTGAGCGGTTGTACTGGCTTAGCGGTTTCAAATAAAGAACCTGTAAGCCTCGTTCAAGGGCCAGCAATTACAGACATTTTTACTCCTTTTGACATGGCATTGTCGTGCTTAAAAGGTCAAATACGTAATGACGTCAACTTTTCTGTAGGTGCCATTTTAGATCAGACAGGTAAGGACGTTGTGACTGACGGTGGCACAGGTAAATTGGTCACTCAAGGTGCAGGAGATATGGTGCAGTCGGCCTTGTTCCGCGCGGGTGTGAGTTTACTCAACCGACGTGACCCACGCATTATTGAAAGTGAAGCCAAATGGGGGATTCGTGATCCGCGTATGATTCAAGCTTCTAATTACTATGTGACAGGCAGTATTAATAGTTTGGATTTTATCCCAGGTGGTGGTTTTGATATGCAAATTGGTGGAGTAGGGCCAAATTACAGTCAGACCCGGATTATCGTTGGTCTTGATTTGTCCTTAACCGATGCACGCACCAGTAAAGTGGTGGGGAATGTATCTTTGCAAAAACAAATCGTCGCGCAAGATTACGGGATTAGCGCGGGTCGTTTTGCAGGACGAACACTTTTAAACATTCAAATTGGTAAAGGTGAACGTGAAGCAACCAATTTTGCACTGCGTCAAATGCTCAATCTGGCCACATTTGAGCTGCTCAGTCAGGTCGTGCCGCCATCCACATTTGAAGGCTGTCGCAACACCATTCCACCCGAATTTGGGCGTTTAAGCCTCACTCAGAGTTCGGTGGCACTCTACAAATATAAAGAGACACAGCAGCAAAAAACACCAGTGACCAGTGGCGTGACAGAATCGTCACTGACCAAAACAAATCCGTCGACTGAAAAAAATAAACCGGCCAATGTACCCAATAAAGATATACAGCCCATGAAGGAAAAAGAATCGAACTTGATTAGTAATCCAGATGGCGATTCTGAACTGAATAAGAAAGATCTGATCAAGTACATCAGCATGAAACCAGCAGTTACGCCACCAGCGAAAGTGGTTCCAGAAAACAGTGATGCTGAACAAGAAAAACTCCTGACCGATGCGGTACCTGGGTTTGAAGACAACTACTGGTCGAGCATTCAGCGCGACTAAAGAATTTGCAGTAAATGGGCTCGCTACCATTATAAAAAAGAAGTACTCAGCGAGGAGTACTTCAAAACAAAAAAAGGAATACAACTATGAAAACGACTATCACAAAAATTGCCTTAGCCGCAGCCTTCCTTTCAACCGCAGCTATGGCGAATGCATCCCCTATGCAGATCAGCGTTAATTCAGGTGCAACAAGTATTATTAACGCATTAGCACGATATGCAGATCGTACGACCAGTACCGCATTTAATGTTGCTGTGAATACAGGTGATGTAGATGCATCTGTCAATACTTTGGGAGCCTTCAACTCACTCAAAAATGTGGGAAGTACCATTGCAGTTGAAACATCTGCTTTAGGTGCAGCCAACACTGGCGATATTTATTTGGAACAAGGCAGTTTGAGTGCTGCTAGTTCAGGTGCAGAATCAGCATCAATGGCTGCAGCTAGAGGCGCTACAAGATCTTCAGGTTGGGGCTGGTATTCAAATAGCAGTTCTTACGGCAGTGCGTTTAACTCTGCTTATGGCTCTAACTTTGAAAACTCACTCGATGAAACACTCAGCAATTATAGCGCTGCAAATATTGCCTACAACTCAGGTTCAATTGATGCATCGGTCAATACCGCGGGCTTAGTGAACCGGATCAATGGTATTAGTACTTCAGCAGTGGGTGCAGTGAACACAGGTGGTATTTCTGTTGTTGTGAAGTAATACCCTCACATTTGATTCTTCAGGGTCCTAACTTTAGTCATATTGTTAGGCCCTTCTTTATTTTAAAACAACCATCGAGTAATTAATTTTAAACGTTTTCTAGATTTGAGTCTGCTTTACAATCATAGTACTACATATCGTTATAAACGGCATAAAAAAAGCCCTCATCTTTCGATGAGGGCTTTTTAGAATCTGGAGCGGGAAACGAGACTCGAACTCGCGACCCCAACCTTGGCAAGAGTCACCAACATAAAATATATTAAATTACATAACTGGTATCTTAATAAACCATATATATAACAGTCGTATAGGTTTTTATTTTGTGTGGTGTAGTTTAAGGTAGGGTGCGGTAGTTTGATTTTTTGGTCACTAATTTATCGTGATAATCAACAATAATAACCAACATATAGATTTTGTTTTTAAGGGTATTTTACTATGTGGTAAATTTTTTATTGTGGTGTTTATCATAAAGATAATGAGGAATGAACTCAGTACCAATTTAAACGGATTCTTCTAACGCTTATTTGAAAGTCTAGATTGAATAGCAACAGCTTTTAAGGTGAAATGCTCTTATAAGATATGTCGAAACGTCATGTTTAATCGACCATCATTAATTTTGGCTTGTTTAGGGACACTATGCTGCCAGAAGTGTTGTAGCTCTCCATGCATAATCAATAAATCACCATGAGCTAAACGAATTTCAATTTTATCTTCATGATCATCATTACGACGCAATAAGAAACGACGAGATTCTCCAAAGTTCAGTGATGCAATAGTTGGGTTTAGTCCCAATTCTTTTTCGGCATCAGTATGCCAAGAAATATAGTCTTGACCACTTCGATACCAATTTAATAGCACACTATTAAATGGAGTGTCACATACAGTTGCTAACTGTTGTTTCATCCACAGTAAAGCTGAGTTCCAAGGATTAGGGTGTAATAATATGCCTGAATATTTATAGGCTTTTCCTGTATCTCCATACCATGCAGATATACGAGGTAAGGTATGAGATTTACCATACATTTTGATGGTGTCTTGATGCCATTGGATATTTTTCCAATCAATTTGATTAATATCTTGTACCTGATGCCAATTGGTATGATTCCAATCATATTGGCTATTTTCAAAAAATACAGCTAATGTTCGATCAGCTATTTTTTTTTCAATAAATTGAGGAATGTAGCGTAAAGTTCCATGTGGCACTTCGATATCATACCCACATCCACAAGGACTGGGTTGCATTGGATATGTCTGCTGACTAAACAAAACTTCTGGTTCATTAAACAGATTATTCATATTCATTAGCTCTCATTAAATACATGCAGCATAGGCACGAATCGGTGCTGGGCGTTCCTGTATGCATCGGCTATTTAAGTTATATTCTGTAATACGGACTTTACCATGATGATTGAGGTAGAGTTGTTGAGGAGAAAGTAGTTGATGAAATGTATCGAAGCCCTTATTTCCTGTAATAAAGTCTGGGCTTACAGCATAAACATAGTGTTTGCTATGGCGTGCATATTGTTTCATTTCATGGCATAAGTGACTCATGCTGAATTGCACACTTAAATACATGTCTAATATATTGCTCAGTAAATGAATACTTGGCAATTGATTTATATTGGAAGCCATAAAATCAGGTTCCAGTTCATCTAGAGTGCAGGCATGATGAATGATATTCAGCTTAATATCGTGATGTTGAGCTTTCTGCGTAATCCAGTGTGATGCACGTGCTAATGCAGCAGCAGAAGGTTCCACAAGAATGACATCCAAACGATCGATGCTATAGCCTTGATCCAACACGTATTCAATCCAAGCCAATGTTGCAATACCTTGCCCACATCCATAATCAACGATGCAGGCTTGAATAGGAATATGCTTTTCAAATGTACTGTATTGAAAACTATGAGCAAGTACAGCTTGCATGCGCAGATAATGTCCCCAACCATAAAGTGCCATATAGCTGATTAAGTCATCAGAATGATGTAGAGGGTTCTTTGCGCGAGCTGTCTTTTTACTGAACTGATAGTAGTCAAATTGTGTTTGTAGATTATTTTGAAAGAAATCAACATGCTCTGCACAGAGTTGTTCAAAATCGTGTGCAAGAATAGATTGTAAAAATTGATCTTCTTGTTGTGTTTGGAATTTGAGGAGAGCGTTCATTTATAGTATCCAAAGTCATGATGTCTTTGAATACAAGATAGAGCGCTTTGGTCATGAATTTAGATTTCATAAGCTTACGGTACTGCTGAGCTGCAGCCCCGTAAAAAAGTACAATTAAATTGCTAAGTTTAACAGTTGATTTTCACAGGGCAGAATCTAAGCAGATACTATTGGGGACGCGCATCTCAATCAAGCAAAGCTTTCGTCTTGCACTCGGGCAAAGCAGTTCTTTACTGTTCCTCATTCATCCCTTATCTACAGGGAAGTCTGTTCAGACAGCGTTATTTATTAAACACGTTCTACCGGTAGACGTCTTAATCCCTTATCTACAGGGAAGTCTGTTCAGACATATGCTTGCAGGCAAACCTACTTTGAAACTACGGTCTTAATCCCTTATCTACAGGGAAGTCTGTTCAGACGCGAATCCCATACTTCTTCCCATTGGGTGCCTTCGTCTTAATCCCTTATCTACAGGGAAGTCTGTTCAGACGCTACTCTTGCTGTACCTCACACATTAAATAAACGTCTTAATCCCTTATCTACAGGGAAGTCTGTTCAGACTGTTAGACATGGCTGGTGGTTGGGGTGGTGAAGTCTTAATCCCTTATCTACAGGGAAGTCTGTTCAGACCAATTCGAATTGGAGTCTATTAATGCAATTTAACGTCTTAATCCCTTATCTACAGGGAAGTCTGTTCAGACGTAGCATCAATATTTGTGGATGCTGCACAAGAAGTCTTAATCCCTTATCTACAGGGAAGTCTGTTCAGACGATTTCGTTCTGTGTTTATGGAAGACACATTTCCGTCTTAATCCCTTATCTACAGGGAAGTCTGTTCAGACTGCGTGTTGTAGAAGGTGAGGTAGTTTCTGCAAATATCTTAATCCCTTATCTACAGGGAAGTCTGTTCAGACAAAACCCTTAACGAACTTGAGGACGAATAAATGTCTTAATCCCTTATCTACAGGGAAGTCTGTTCAGACTATTGAAATCCTGGGATTATTTATTAGGAGAACTGTCTTAATCCCTTATCTACAGGGAAGTCTGTTCAGACGGTACAATAACACTTAAACGTAAAGAAGACTACTGTCTTAATCCCTTATCTACAGGGAAGTCTGTTCAGACAAATGTTCGAGATGAATGAATCAGAAGATCTGTCTTAATCCCTTATCTACAGGGAAGTCTGTTCAGACGATATCAAAAACGACCCTGAACGCTGGAAAACGTCTTAATCCCTTATCTACAGGGAAGTCTGTTCAGACAGTAATAGAGGCTTTAAAAAATGGACGAAATTTGTCTTAATCCCTTATCTACAGGGAAGTCTGTTCAGACATATTCCTGACGAGTATACAGAGTGTCCTTGTTATGTCTTAATCCCTTATCTACAGGGAAGTCTGTTCAGACTATGTTATTCAGATACGTGATCGCCTAACCCCTGTCTTAATCCCTTATCTACAGGGAAGTCTGTTCAGACTAAAACCAAACAACCAAAGAAGGCCAAGTCTACAGTCTTAATCCCTTATCTACAGGGAAGTCTGTTCAGACTCAGTATTTATTTCCAACTGAAGAACTGGCTAAAGTCTTAATCCCTTATCTACAGGGAAGTCTGTTCAGACTCGTCTCTTTATTCTCCATCGCCCTTATGGTGGGTCTTAATCCCTTATCTACAGGGAAGTCTGTTCAGACTCTACCTCTATTTTTTTCTTTTGTAAAGCAATGGCTTATAGAGGCTAAATATTTCAAAGCATGTATCAGTAAAGTTGCTGTATGACAAAATGTTTCGCAGTTATTCTTATTAATATAAAAATCAATGGTATAGGTTGGTTTTCGGACTTTAAGGTTGTCAACCTGAATTTTGTAAGCTTGCATTTTATCTACTATCTCATTTTTTAAGTTTAGGGTGACAGTCAATCCTCTCAGAGTGAGATTGATGTGCGTAGTTATCTTGGTATGTATGATGTAAGTTGTCCGCGCCGTAGAAGCACTTTATTTCGAATACTGAGTGCGTATGGAATTCATCAGCAGAAGTCAGTATTTGAATGCAGATTGAACTCAGATTTTAGGCTGCAACTTATTCAGCAACTAGCGGTATTGCCAAATGATACATTTCAACGAATTGTGTTAATACAAGTTTATCCAAATCATCCATATAGCATCATGTTAGGTGCAGCTAAACAGCACCCTGCAAGTCATTGCTTATATATTGCTTAAATTATTATACTTCATATAGGATAAATTGATCATGCAAACTTTATATATAGATCGCCGTGATACAAAACTCGATATAGATCGTGAAAGAATATTAGTACACAGCCCTTCGTTATCTAAACCTTTATCTATTGCATTTGCTTATCTTTCTTCTATTGTAATAAGCGCTAAAACTCAATTACATAGTCATGTTCTACTCGCATGTGCGAGTCGAGGAATTCCAGTGATTATTCTTGATCCTAGAACTTGTGAATCTCATGCACAGTATATTCCCCCCTCAAGTAAAGTTGTGCATCGTAAAATTAAACAGTTTGAGGTGTTGGATCAAGATGAACGTAGGCTAGGGTATGCCAAGCAATTGGTCTATGCTCAAAGCATACAGCAGTTTAAACTAATAAAGTACTGGTTCAAAACACATCAGATTGAAGCAAAATTACAACAACAGATAATTGAACGAATTAAAACGATTATCACAATGATCAATACTTGCCAAAGTCTTGAACAGTTGCGTGGACTCGAAGGGGCAAGCGCTAAGATTGTTTTTTATGTAATGTCACTCATTGCTCCCGCATGGGCTAAATTCCAAGGCCGTAATCGTAGACCACCCAAAGATCCGATTAATGTACTGCTGTCTTTATCTTATAGCTTAATTTATGCCGAATGTACTCGCGCTTTAACTGCGCATGCCCTCGACCCGATGCTGGGCTTTTACCATGAACCAGTACATGGGCGTTATTCTTTGGCATGTGATCTTACTGAGCGTATACGATGCGATATTGAAAAATGGGTCATGCAATTACTGTTCAATGAGCAATTGAGGCCCGTACATTTTGCCTCATCTGAACAATACCCTTGTGTTTTAAACAAAGAAGGACGCGCAATTTTTTATCCTTTATGGGAACGACGTTTTCAGGTATGGAAGAAGTATATTCGAATGAATGCATCCCAATGGGCAAAAACGATTGATCAGTGTGTTCTGTATTGAGTCAAGTCTTATGTCAGCAAAGCGAATGCATTGGATTTGTAGCTATGATATTTGCCACCCTAAGCGCTTGAGAAAAGTGCATCAGACCCTGTCGAGTCAAGGCATTTCAATTAGTTACTCAGTCTTCTATTTAGCATTAAGTATCACTGAGTTTAAACAGCTGATCAGAAAGATAGAAAGGATGATTACTGTTGAAGATGATGTGCGTTTTTATAAAAGTATGCCTCTGCACCGAGCAGTGGTGTTGGGCAGAATAAGTCCTTCAGGTATTCAATTGCTAGGTCCGCAGGGGCAATCTCTATAATTTATACATAACACTATAAGCTTGTGAAATCTGAGCCAAAACTAAATTAATTATTAAATAGCTTCACCAACGATAAGAACAAGGTGAAGCACATGATGAAGACTAAAGCACAAGATTTATTACACAGCTATGCAACACAGCTAGATCAGTTTTTTGCTGTTCATCAGGATGCTAATACAGCTTTATCTGATTGGCTTGCTTCACACTTTTCTAATACACAAATGATCGAATTGCTAGAAGCAATTTTAAAAGATACATCTAGCTTGAAGCAGATTTGTCAGCGTTCATATCAGCATGGAAATGGCTTTCTTAAAGTGGTGTTGTTGGACCGTGGCTATAAATTGCGTCTACATATTTGGTTTGCTGGCCAGTCTTGTGAAGAAAATATTCATGACCATCGCTGGAGTTTTTCGTCTCTCATCTTGGCAGGTTCATTAAAAAGTGAGATTTGGAAAGATCATGCAGAAGGTCAGGTGTTTCAAGAATATGAATATCATGCTGCGACTGCTGAACGGTCTACTTTTAAAACCGAAATGGGATATCAGCCATTACAGTTAGATCATGTTCAATTGAACACAGTCGGTGATCATTATGTCATGCCAAAAGGTAAGCTTCATCGAATTATCAATCCTGGACATCAATTGGTTGCAACCATGATGTGCAGTGCCCCAACCGAACAAGGCACAACACGTTTAATTCCGATGCATGCAGGAATTGATCCAAATATTCAGCCGCCAAAAGCCAATAAAGATCAGTTGGCAGGCGCACTTTTACAATTTCTTCAGCATTTAAAGGCACAGGAGTTTGATTATGCTGCCTAACCACTCTCTTTTTATCAATCTTCTTGGAATGAAGCGTATTCGATTTGTCAGTCAACGGCAGGTGGAACTACGTTATCAGCAGGAGATGAATAGTTTATCTAGGTTGTGTCAGCAAAAGTCGTCTTATCTAAATCGTTATGATCAGCTGTTTCGATATATCACGTTGTGGCTGTTACAGCATGGATATGACCTGACGGATTATCAACCACATCAAACATTGAAAGCGGTATGTTTGTCACATTTCCCTAACTGGGATATTGAGGAAGTTATTCGACAAAGGCATTTGTTGAAAAAAGGTTTAAAGCTGAATCCCGAATCAGATGTAGATCAGGAGCTGCAACATTATGTGAATACTTTTCAAGCATTACTGCAAGCTTATGAATTCTGATAACAACGATAAAACTAGGCAAAATTTAAAAAAATCACAAGGGTAATCTAATGATGACATTAGCAGAAACGATTCTGATGACTCAAATAGGATATGAAAACTTACTTGCGAAAATTGCTGAAAAAGAAAAGGAATATAACCAAGTTCGTGATCATCGCCAAATCGCTTTTGAACTGTCAGGTGATGGCTGGCATGACAATCCAGAATTTAATCGTATGCAACAGCTCGAAGCGAATTTGAACTGTACGCTTAAAACCCTCAATGACCGTTTAGATGTCATGAAATTTATTGATATTCATGATGGTATGCGTAATGTCCAGCAAGTTGAAGTTGGTAGTATTGTAAAATTACGTCGCTATGATTTAGCAGATGACTCAGAAACAGAAGAATTATGGGAAATTCGTGGTTTTGATGAAACCAATATCAAACTCAAGCATTTGGCATATAACGCACCCTTAGCAGAAAAAATCATGCATCTTCATGTTGCTGATATTGCTGAAGAGGTTCAAATAGGCTCGCGTCATTTTGATATTGAGGTTGTGGCGTTGTTTAAAACACGCCTGCTTGCTGATATTTAAATTAGAGAAACGAGTAGATGTATATAGCAATTGAAGGAACAAAAGGAACAGGAAAATCGACTTTGCTTGAAAATTTAAAAAGAAAGTTGCAACAAGATGGAATTGATTTCCAAATGTTCGCACCGACCAAAGCAATGCCGAAAGAGATTTGGTGGGAAAAAGCATATTCCGACTATTGTCAGGATGATGTTTTTCTTGACTCTTTATACACTGCCCGTGCAAATTACCATGCATCTCAAATTGATTTTGATGGATCACTGGTTTTAGGTGATCGCAGTATTTTAACGAGTTATGTAACACGTTGGCCGCATGATGATCTGAAGTGTTTGTTGGCATATCTGGATCAAATTCGTCATAAAGAATTTCTAGTGCCATTGCCTGATTTGGTATTGTATTTAGATTTACCGCTAGATATAACGCTTTCACGTCTTGCACAAAGAGGAAGAAATTATGGTTTGTACGACGAACAAGAAGAGCAGTTGATGCGAGCAAAAAAAGCTTATACAACAATGTTAAGTTATAAAAATGAGCTGGGTATGGCTGATTTACAATATCAATGGGTTGATGCAAACCAAAAGCCAGAAGATTTGCTTGAAAATGTTTATGCTTTAGTTGTAAAAAAACTAGAAAAATGTGATTTATTTCAATAATATTATTTTACTTTGGGGTTGATAATCATGAAAAAAAATATTTTATTACTTGTAACGGGCGGAACACCTCAAATCATTACAGAAACGATTTGGGCGTTAGCATGTGCTCCACAGCATAATGAACAATGGGTTCCAGATGAAGTTCATATCATCAGTACACGTTATGGTTTAAATGAAGTAAAAAATAAACTTTTGGGCAAGGATAAGATTCTCACTCGAATGAAAAACGAATATGCTCAAATTGCTAATCTGAGATTAGAGGAGAACTTTCTGCACTGTTTTACCGATCAAGAAGGCAATGAGCTTGAAGACTTAAGAACGCCCGAAGAAAATGAATTTGCAGCTAATTTAATTTGTGAAAAAATTCGCCATTTTAGTTCTGATGAAAAAGTGAGTTTGCATGTTTCAATTGCAGGTGGTCGTAAAACCATGGGGTTCTATGCAGGTTATGCGTTATCCCTATATGGACGTGCGCAAGACCGTATGTCACATGTGTTGGTTGATGAAAAATTTGAAAAAGGAATTAATTTCTACTATCCATCAAAAAATGAAAACGATTTCATTATTGATCGAGAAAATAAAACGATCGGTCTTTCTAAAGATGCTAACGTGTGGTTGGCCCAGATTCCATTTGTACGTTTAAAAGAGGCGGTAAAAGATAAACATCAATTAAAAGGTGAAGATAGCTTTAGTACAGTTGTCCATAAAATTAACGAATCTTTTAATGATGTGAAATTAAAAATTTTAGTGCATAGCCGTGACGTTGTGATCAATGATAAGTTTGTCATTAAAAACTTAGCACCACGTGAATTTGCAATGTTGCATTGGTTTGCCGATCTTCGTCAGAAAGGTTTCGATGGTATTGTTGCACCGACAAAAAAAATTAACAGTAAAGATATACCACCGCAGGAAGCAAAATATATTGCGCAACTTTCTGAACAATTTAAACAATATTATGAAGAGTTTAAAAATACAGATGACATTCAGTTAGATGTAGATAAGCAATTTTTTGAAAGTGTAAAGTCACTTTTAAATACAGCTTTATTGGGCCATTTAGGTTTGGAGTTGGCTGAAAAAATTAGTCTGACGCAAAACAAGAAAGGGCAACCTTTTTATCTGAATGTCAAACCAGAAAATATTGAAATTATTGATCGCTTTAAAAATTAAAAAATAGAGGGAAATATCATGGGATTACGTAGCCCAAGTGAGGCTATTCAGCTTCCTATATTAGAGGAATTAAAAGCTTTAAAGTGGCACACTTTAGAGTGTGAATTGGTTACGCCTATGTACGGTGGTGGAGTAGATGCTGCTACTGTAGATTTAAAAATGCCGATTCGTGTCAGTGCCATTAAAGGGCAACTTCGTTTTTGGTGGCGTTTACTTGCAAAGAATAAGAAAGATGACACTTGGGATTTTAATGGTAATTTAAAAAATATCCGTGATGCAGAGTTTGCGTTATGGGGTGGCCAAGGTGATGATGATGGTGGAAGAGCAAGCCAGGTATTCTTAAAAGTCACTCAACCTAAAGTAACGCATCATGATTTAGTCGAATACACAGAATATTTAGATGCAAATCCGAGTAACAAGAAGCTTTCTTATGTGTTATTTCCAGCATCAAATGCTGAGGACAAAGTTAATAATCCTCATAAATTGCTGAATGCTGAGAAAGCAAAATTTAAACTCAGCTTTTCCCTTTCAAATACTTTAAAAAATCAAGAGAAGATGACCCAGCAAATTGTAGAAACATTGCGATGGTGGGCGAATTTTGGTGGTGTTGGTGCAAGAACACGTAAGGGGTTAGGTGCAATACACATTTCTGAATCTTGGGATTATCCAATGATTTGTCAGCCTTTGACTGAATCTGAAATTACTGCAGCGAACTGTGCTATGAGTTTGAAAGGAAAGTCTGCTAATGCATTAGCACAGCTTTGTAGTGGTATTCAAAAGCTGAGTGATTTTAGACAAAAAGCTGAAGTTGGGCGTAATAAAGGGCAGGCACCTAAGCCAGCAGGTCGAAGCCGTTGGCCTGAACCCGATGCCTTAAGACGTCTTCAAAAAACCCACCATGAAAATCATGCACCTGAACATCAAGCAGGTAATGTTTTCCCACGTGCTTTTTTTGGCTTGCCCATTATTTTCCACTTCGTTGGTCGTGGTGAGCCTAGGGATAGCCAACTTGCACCAATCGATGGTGATCGTTTAGCAAGCCCATTATTTATCCGTCCTTTTTATTTAGGCAAAAATAGAAAAGGAGAGAAAGAATGGGCAAGTTGTGCCTTAGTCACACCATATGAACATATTAAAAATATGAATGTATCACTTGGTCGAAATGAAACCTATCCTGTTTGGAAAAGTGATACCGCTCAACATATTCGCCCAATTCAAGATCAACAAGGAACAGATCCATTAGATGCTTTCCTTAAATATTTTGCAAAATAATGGATTATAAAATGACAGAATATGTAGTAATTCTTTCCATAGGTCCAGTGCAGAGCATGATTGCTGCTGCTCGTAAAAGTCGTGATTTATGGAGTGGTTCAGCACTTTTATCTGAACTTGCCAAAGCATGTGCTTTATCCCTTAAAAATAATGGAGCAGAACTGATTTTTCCTGCTATTGCGAGTAATGATCTTACAAGTTTGGAAAAAAACTCAGATTTTTCTGTAGGTAACAAAATTCAAGTATGCCTCAATGCTGAAAATGAGCAGCAATTGCGTGAAGTTATCGAACAAGCGAAACAAGCAACAAAACAGCGTTTTTTAGATGAAGTCGAAGAGGTATATCAAGATTTAAAATCATCTGAAATACGTGTAGATATTTGGAATGCGCAGCGTAATGACTATGTTGAAGTGCAAGCAGCATGGGCGATTATTTCTGATCAGCAAAGTTATAGTGATGCTGTTGCACTAGCATCTAAGGTGCTTGCTGCACGTAAGGCAACACGGGACTTTACGCAAATTATTGCAAATCCTTATGCTGATGAATTTATGATTCCAAAATCTTCATTAGATGGTGCACGTGAAACCGTTCTAAAGGAAGATAAAAAGCATGCCTTAAGTAATCAAACACGTGCAAAATTAGGGTTATCTGCCTCAGAACAACTTGATTGTTTAGGTATAGTAAAACGTTTAGGTTTAAAAAAACAAGCGGATCGTTTTACTGCTTTCACACGAATTACAGCACATGCATGGATCGAGAAAATAAAATTAGATCCAAAATTCGTAGATGTAAAAGAGTGCTATGAACGCTTAGTGAAAAATGATCTAGCAACACGTGTACGTGGTAATCAGGGAGTTTATGATGATTTTCCATATGATGCACAGTTTTTGTATCGCTCCCGCTTAGAAGCTGAGTTACGTAATTATCCAGATGCGGATTCTTTCAATGATGCATTAAATGCGTTATTAAAAATGCTAAAACCTTTTTGGAAAACGTATGGTGAACCATCAGCATACGGTGTTCTATTACTAGCAGATGGCGATCGTATGGGTGAGCTTTTAGATAAAGCTCAGGACAAAAAAGCACATCAACAAATCACAGTTGCATTGTCAGAATTTGCAGGTGGTGTTGCTGAAAAAATGCGTCAATATGATGGACATTGTGTTTATGCTGGGGGAGATGATGTACTTAGTTTTGTACCATTGCACCGAGCTTATGATTGTGCTAAAGCCTTAAGTGAGTCTTTTAAAGAAAAACTACAGACTGTTGCACAAACACTAAATGCTGATCAAATACCAACATTATCAGTGGGGCTTGCTATTGCACATCATACAACACCACTTAGTGTCATACGTGAATATGCCAGCCAAGCTGAAAAGTTTGCGAAAGGTGATCATATTTCGGAGCCGAATCAGCGACGTAATGCATTGGGTATTTTATTAGATGTACGTTCTGGCAACCAAACGAAACTTCGCTTTAGTTGGAGTGATCACAATGCACATCAAGCATTTGCTGAATGGGTAAATTTATATCTGAATAAAGATATTCCATCTCGTATTGCATATGACACACGTGCGATTGACTTAAGAACTAAAAATATTGCACCTGGAAAAAATATCCAGAAAGATATTCAAACTGCTGAACTGGCGTTAATGCTAAAAAAAGCCCGACTTGCAAATGGCGCTGAGATTAAGAAGGTTCATGTCGATAAACTTACAAATCGTGCGACTGAAATTAATTTACAGGCTTTATCTGATGAGTTGATTGTCGCACGTTGGTTTGCCGCAAAAACACAACAAGATTTAGGGAAAGATGGGCAATGATAAAGCAAGCATATTTAATTGAATCACTTGCACCTTTAGTATTTCGTTCAGGAAAACCTTTTGGATCTGTTGCATCTGCGCAAGATGCAACATTCCCTTTGCCATCTGCAACAGCGGGGATGATCCGAGCAATGCAGATTGAACAACATGCGGGGCAATATCAAGATTATCAAGGGCGTTTAAATCATGAGGATTACCAAAAGATTCTTAGTATTCAATCTCAAGGGCCTTTTTTAGTTCGTTTTAATCCTGATCATTTAGATGATTATACAATTTTGGTTCCTAAACCTGCGAATGCACTTTATTTTGAAAGTCGAGAAGATAAAAAAACACATTTAGTACGTTTAGCACCAAATGCATTTGATTCTGAACGTTGTGGTAGTGACTTGCCAACAGGCTTGTTACCTGTACAGATGCAAAAAAATTTAAAAGGTAAGCCTCAAAGTGGGGTGACATATTGGACTTTAGAACATTTTTTGGCCTGGCAACAAGGGCAAGAATTTAGCTTTGAAAGTATTGAGGCCACAGGTTTAAAAACCTTAGCTATTGACATTCGAACACATGTCAAAATCGAATCTACTAGTGCATCAAGTGAAGATGGAAAACTCTTCCAAACAGCCAGTTTGGACTTAAACCATCAATTACAAGGACAACGGATTGCAGGTAAAAAGTGGGATGATGAACGTTATGGCTTTGTTGTATTTACAGAGCAACAACTTACTCAAGACTTAGCGACTTTAGGTGGAGAGCGACGTTTATCATACTTTAAACCAGTCAAATCCACTCAATATCTCAAGCCCTCAGATGATTTGCTAGAAAAAATTAATCAAAACAAAGGTTTTAGTCTAAGTTTGCTTACACCTGCTGTTTTTGAAAATGGCTATTTACCTGCATGGTTGGATCAGAATACCTTATGTGGAAAACTGCCTCAATCTGATGTTGAAGTGAAACTAGAGTCGGTCGCTATTGATCGCTGGTTACCTGTATCGGGTTGGGATTCTATAGTATGGAAACCTAAAGCAACCCGTAAAGCTGTGGGGGCAGGGGCTGTGTATTGGTTCAGCCTAACGACTCAGATGGATGAAGAAACGTTGCAACAATTGTGGGCACAACCAATTTCAGATCATTCACAAGATCGAAATGATGGCTTTGGTGTCGCAATCGTTAGTGCTTGGTCAAAATAAATTACTTAAAAAAATCATTAGGAATATAAATATGCAAACTCGTATTTTTCATTTACAAGCATTATCGGCATTACATGTTGGGACAGGCCAAGGTGTGGGTATCGTTGACTTACCGATTGCACGCGCAAAAGCGACAAATTTACCGATTGTTGCAGGCTCAGCACTCAAAGGTGTACTACGTGATGAAGCTGAAACGCAATTATCTTTAAATCAAGAGCAAATTAAAACACTATTTGGTCCTGTAGACGCTGATGCAACACATGCTGGTGCAGTTGCATTTGGTGATGCGCAATTATTATTACTGCCAATTCGTTCTTTTGCAGGTACAGTAGCATACGCAACATGTCCATATATCTTACGTCAATATCAACGCGATGTAGGAAGTGATTTAGATATTCCTCAACTAGAGGCAGATAAGGCACGCGTGACAGAAGACAGTGCGTTATATGTCGCTAATGGAAAGATGGCATTAGAAGATTTGGATATTGAAGCATATTCAACAGGACTTGCTGCGCAGTGGGCAGATCAAATTACAGCACAGTTATATCCTGAATCTGTTGCGCAGTATCAACAATGGCGTGATACGGTCAAAGCACGTTTTGTGATTTTACCTGATGATATTTTTTCATTTTTAGCGGATACCGCAACTGAAATACGAACACGTATTCGTATTGATCGTGAAACACGTGTTGTGATGAACGGTGCACTTTGGACTGAAGAAAATTTACCTGCTGAAACAGTACTATGGGGTGTTATTGGTGTTTCTGCATCCAGAAATAAAGACAATAAAAAAACAGCAGAAGAGCTTTCTGAACTGTTACCAATAGCACAAGAATTATCAATACAGCTAGGCGGTAAACATACCGTAGGGCGTGGTTTCTGTCGTCTTTTATTAGACCAAGCACAAGTCTGAGGATTTAATCATGCAGATTCGTACTCATAAATATGCAGAAGATGCTTTCCCTTTAGTGAAAGCAATGCAAAAAGATAATTTTGAAGCTAAATATCGTACCTTGGCACTTAACTTTCCAACCATGGTTATGCAATCAGGTTTGGCTCAAGCGATTGGCTTTCTAATGGCGAAGGGTAAAGATAAGCCTGAGCATAAAATTATCTTACAGCACATTCAGACTATTTTAGATCGCCCAAATTTACATGCGGATATTTTAGCCTCTGACATAGGGCAATATCAGTTGTTGACTCGTCAAACCTTAGATGCAACGGCATGGTTAAAACGTTATACACAAGCCCTACTGAAAAAAGAAGGTGAGGCATGACAGCACTTGTACGTAAACAACTCATTCCGTTATTAAATGCAACACATGCGAATGATGATCCAAATCCGGGTTTGCTGATCCAAAGAGGACTACGTGTATGGGACTCTACAGAGAAAGCCAAAGCAGATAAAAAAGATTTGATAGATGTCATTACCAATCTAAAACCATCAGATTTATACCAATTGGCGTTTGATCGATGGTTATTACAAACTCAACAAAAACAGAATTTCGCTGCTCTACCTGCAACAATTGATGGTCGCTTAATGACGGGTTTAGCATTAGGTGGAACGCTTGAAACAGGTGTTACGACCCAGCATAGTTATGGTATGCCAATGCTGGCAGGTTCTTCTGTAAAAGGTGCGGTACGCGCTTATGCAGAAAATCTGTTTAGTCAAAAAGATGCTAATGGTAAGGTCATTCTAGATGAAAAAGGTAAAACGCAAATTGATGTTGCGATGATGCCGATTTTAGATACTTTATTCGGGGCAGATGAAGATGCTGAAGCAAACGCTGGTTATTTGGTTTGGCATGATGCTTGGTATATTCCAGCTTTAACCAAAGAAGGAAAATATAGTTCAGCTGAAGAAGCTAAACCATTTGTTGGTGAAATTGTCACAGTACATCATCAAAAATATTATGCAGGTCAGTCAAACGAAGCACTTGATATGGAATCTCCTGTCCCTAATCAGCAGCTAGCAGTACAAGGGAGCTTCTATTTTGTAATTGAGGGTGCAAATCAGCAGTGGCTCGATTTTGCAAAGCAACTTCTTGAAAATATGCTCAATCAGTTTGGCATGGGGGCTAAAGGGGCTTCAGGTTATGGTTATTTTATTCAAGATGATAAATTAATTGAAAGGTTAAAATTGCATTTTAATGAAGTAAATATTCAGCCGATTGATCCGAATGACGAATTTGGGCTTGCTCGGCAAAAAATTAGTACATATAACGAAATACAATTGTATGAAGCTCTAGCTAAGTCAGGAAGAACAAAGTCATTCGCTGAATTTGGACTAGATAAGACTAATGATGAACATTGTAGAAAAGTGGTTGAAATTTCCTTAGAACAGCATAGCCAGTGGATTGAGAGTGATGAATGGCTCAACTCTAAGAAAAAAACAATCGATGAAGCATTAAAATTTATCAATAAGTACAAATCCTAAAAATTAAAAAAGCAGTAAAGCATTTCTCGCTTTATTGCTTTTTTATGAGATTGAATATGAAAATATTACTTTGTTCGGCAACGGATCATAACCCAGTTAATCTTTTGCCCTTAGAGTCGGTGCAAATTAACCCAGATATAATCTATGTAGCGGTAAGTACACAAAAGCGTCAGCAGGGTGATAACTTAATTACAGAGTTAAAGGCTATTGGTAAAAAAGTCGAAGTATTAAAGATAAAAAATGAACACAGTTTGCAGTCTTTAACACAGCAATATGAGCAATGGTTATTACAACACCAAGATGATGAAATTGTCGTAAATCTGACTGGTGGGACTAAACTGATGAGTATCGCTGCTTATCAAATCTTTAGTGGGTATGGTTTTCGATGTTTTTATCAAAACTTAAACCCTAATCAGTTAATTTGGCTCGACGATGAAAGTATTATTTCAGATATTGGAACGAAGATTAGCCTAGAACGGTATTTAAAAAGCTATCAGTTTGATGTCGTTAAAAAACAAAAATTGAATGAAGTCCACCAGTCTTATAAAAAATATACCAAACTTATATATCAAGAGCTTTCTAAAGCAGGGCGTTGGCAACAAACCTGTCAACTCATTAGTAAGTTAAATGCTCATACTGCAAAACCCCAATTATCTGACTTAAAGAATTTTACGTTAGATTATGATGAGGAATCATTTTTGACTCATTTAGGCTATGAGACTGATTTATTTGCGTTGAATGCAAAGACAATTAAATGGCAAAACGAGCAGGATCGTGCTTTTATTACAGGAGGCTGGCTTGAATATCTTACAGCAAGTTTGCTGGTTGCCGAGAATATTCGAGACATATCACTGAGTGTGGAAATTGCAAAAAGCACTCAACGGGTTCATGCAAAAACACACCAAGAAATCGATGTAATGGCGATGCAGCAGCAACAGCTTTTAATTATTGAGTGCAAAACAGTAAATTGGAAAAATGCCACACAGGCATCAGAGGCAATTTATAAATTAAGCGCATTACGTGATATTGGTGGATTGAATACAAAAGCAGTTTTTGTATCTTTATATGATTTACCTGATGCTGCAAAAACACGTGCCGCTGAACATAACATTCAAGTAGTTGCAGGACAGAACTCAATTGTACAACTCAAACAACGTCTTTTATCGATATAAACTGAATGTGTAATCTTACTATATCCCGCTACCGCATTAAATTTAAAGCCAATCAAAATATCCAGTTGCCCGAATATGCAGGTTCCTCGCTACGCGGTGCTTTTGGACATGCTTTAAAAAATATTGCATGTTTAACTGCTGGCTTGAACAAAGGTCATTGTAAATGCCAACCTGTTGAGAGTTGTTTATATCGCCGTATATTTGACCCAGCGAAGCAGAAGTTAATTTTGCAAGATCGTTTGCAGGATGTTGCACCTCCATTCGTGATAGAAGCGCATTCACTTTCAACAAAAGTTTTAGCAGGTCACGAAGCTTATTTTTATATGACCCTAGTAGGTAACTTTGCACATAACCAGCAAATGATGATTCAAATGGCATGGCAACGTGCATTAGCTGTAGGAATTGGTAGTTACCACAATACAGGTCAAGCACAGTCACAACTTGTCTCTTTCGAATTGTGTGATCGCCCACAGCTGAATTGGCAAACAAGTGAAAATTTAAGAGTGCAATTTTTAAGTCATGCGCGTATTCAGCATCATGGTGAAATCTTAACAGTAGAAAATTTTGATCCTGTTATTTTCTGTAGATCTGTTGTTCGACGCTATCTCACCTTAACGGAAGCATATTCAGAACAGAGTTTGTCCAGCGCATTTGTGAAATCATTATTTGACGATGTAAATCATGTACAAGGAGAATATCGGGTCGATCACATACGTTGGTCTCGTTGGTCAAATCGTCAAAAGCAAAAAATGCAAATGGATGGTTTGTTAGGAGAGGTGATACTGCAGCATGTCTCTAATCAATTGGCAGATATTTTGTATTTAGGTCAATGGTTGCATGTAGGCAAAGGGAGTGTCTTTGGTTTAGGGCAATACGTTTTGCAACATACTCAAGAAAAGCAGTTAAGCGCCTAAAAGGCGCTGTTCTAGTCGAGCAAACCATTCACGTCCAGGTTTTCCGGTATGTAAACGTATATGCTGTTTAAGTTGAGCAGTAGCTTCATTTAAGTTACGTAGATCTTTTAAAAAGCTCTCACTCTCAGCTTTATATCCGTTGATTGCTGTTTTTATTTGGGCATGTATGTCACGTTGCTGCTTAAGCATCTGTTGAATTTGCTCTTTTTCAGTGCCCAAAGCTTCTTGACGCTGTTGTTTGAGTTGGCCAATGGTCTCTCCTGAGCATTTTAGTTGGGTATATAAACCATTCAGCACTTTTTTTGTACTTGCATATAATTCAAATGCTTGATCTGCAGTTTGTTTAGAAGCATAGTGCATTTCAATATATTTTTTATATTCCTGATATTCTGCTGTACTTTTTAACGCGGCTTGAATTTTTTCACGTTGTTGTGCAGTTTCACGACGTACTTGGCTACGTTTACGTTCCCAGCGATCATGCTGTGATTTGGTTTCGGCATCCAGTAAATAAAGAACGGCTGCTCCGATGGCAACACCTGCGAATATGGGTAGCATTTCATTTCTCCTTTGTTCAACGAACGTCTTTTAGATCTAATTGTGGACTAGATAGATCAATACCAAATTGATGATAGGCATCCATGAGTGTTTGATTTAAACGTGAGGTTTCATCACGGTTTAACTCAATTTGTTTAAGCATCTGTTTCCACAATGACATCAATGTCGTTTTGTTCGTTGGATCTTGTTCTTGTGCAATCAAATTTAAGATCATTATGCATTGCTCTTGGGCGTGATCTTGCTGTTGTTTTTGCAAGGCAATGAATTGCTTATTGTGTTTTAAGCAAGTTTTGAATGCGCTAGATAATGCATCAATACGTTTGATTTCTTTCTTATGATTGAGCTCAATCTCTGCACGTATGATCTTTGACTGCTCATGCATTTGTTTGCGTTGAAATTCTAATTCAGCAACAGCACGTTTATAGTGTGCAATTTCACTCACCATATTACTAACGGCTTTAATGCCTTCTTGTACTGCCATTAAGCCCGCAGTTTGTGGAACTAAACGATTCATTAATATTTCTCCATACGCTTTTAAACGTCAAATGAATGGTGCTACTGAGCAACTGAAAAGGATGTAAATAATCAATGGATACAATACAGAATCCATGGTTTTTTTCCTGTTTTTATTTTTTGAGCAGGCTGAAGTCCCGGTTGCGGAACATGGTCAGGACTTTGCCATTGGTGGCTGTGACCAAATGCATTCCATTCATATTTTTAAGCATCGGGCAAAGATCGGCATACTTATTTATTTCTTTATGACCAATGCTGTAGTAAATCGCATGGCGGTGAAATTGTTTACGGCCAAAACGTAATAAATGTGCAATATGTTGTTGCTGTATACCGCGTTGTGTACGTCGTTTATAGGCATGTACGCTTAAGCCTAATACAATATCTTCGAAATTTAAATAACACGTCATTTTCTTACCCTCTAGTTCGCTTGGTGTATAGAGAATAAGAGATATTTTTGATTTATTTTTTAAACGTAAGCTTATAAAAAGCCATCAAGATGGTGTCTTGATGGCTTTTAAAATTGATTATTTAGGAAAGAATCTAAAAGATACTATTGAGGGGCCACGTCTAACTCAAGCAAAGCTTTCGTCTTGCACTCGGGCAAAGCAGTGCTTTGCTGTTCCTCGTTCATCCCTTATCTACAGGGAAGTTTGTTCAGACTTATTGATTTAATTAAATCAGGCGTCATCACTGTCTTAATCCCTTATCTACAGGGAAGTCTGTTCAGACCGTCTAAATGTAGCTGAAGACTGGTTAGCGGAAGTCTTAATCCCTTATCTACAGGGAAGTCTGTTCAGACAGATGGATGCAATGGGTGCTGTATCTGTGAATGGTGTCTTAATCCCTTATCTACAGGGAAGTCTGTTCAGACTGAGATCGCCCCACGTGTGAGCTTGGAAGATGGGTCTTAATCCCTTATCTACAGGGAAGTCTGTTCAGACCAAGCAGCAGAGCAAGGCATTGGTGCAGTTGAGTCTTAATCCCTTATCTACAGGGAAGTCTGTTCAGACAGAAGAAACTAACCTAGATGAAATGATTATCTCGGCCTTAATCCCTTATCTACAGGGAAGTCTGTTCAGACGTCAGAACTTTATCAAAAAGAGTTCTATGCATTGTCTTAATCCCTTATCTACAGGGAAGTCTGTTCAGACTATGCGCCTTAAAAAAGCAAATGAATCAAATGGGTCTTAATCCCTTATCTACAGGGAAGTCTGTTCAGACTGAAGGTTTCATTAAAGCTAATGCTAAAAAGGAGTCTTAATCCCTTATCTACAGGGAAGTCTGTTCAGACTACAGCATTCCAACGTATTGCGACGCGATGCTAAGTCTTAATCCCTTATCTACAGGGAAGTCTGTTTAGACGTATTTTTGATGTTCGACCTGCAAACATTGACCCGTCTTAATCCCTTATCTACAGGGAAGTCTGTTCAGACTAGTAAAATTTGATAACATAGTAGAACATGAGCTGTCTTAATCCCTTATCTACAGGGAAGTCTGTTCAGACAGATGGACTCAAACCTAGTAAAGATGACCAAGCTGTCTTAATCCCTTATCTACAGGGAAGTCTGTTCAGACGTCACAGCAGATCGTGTATCCGAATATGTAACGTCTTAATCCCTTATCTACAGGGAAGTCTGTTCAGACGTTAGGTTTAGATCCTGTTCTATTTAAAGAACTTAGTCTTAATCCCTTATCTACAGGGAAGTCTGTTCAGACCAGATCAAACAGACGCTTCGAATCGTAGACGATCGGTCTTAATCCCTTATCTACAGGGAAGTCTGTTCAGACTCTACCTCTATTTTTTTCTTCTGTAAAGCAAAGACTTATAGAGGCTAAATATTTCAAATTATGTATCAGTAAAGCTTCTGTATGACAAAATATTTCACAGTTTTTCTTATAAGTATAAAAAACAATATGCTGTAATAATTTTCGTTCGAATACTATATCAATAGATGAATTGTAATCCCATACACGGGCGTGCTGATCAAATTGGCTTAGGGCGTACAACATAAAATTCCTCCAATCGGATATGACAATCGCGTAATTGTTGTGCGCTTAATTCTAAACCTCTGAAATGTGCAGGCACATGCATGGATAAATGAACATAGCGAATACCTCGCACATACAAGTCTGCAACTAAATGAATAGGTAAAGTCCCGATTACCGTATCTTCAGCACGCAGTTCATCAAAATTTGCTAAATGAGTAAAATGCACATCGTAATGTACATGCTGCTCTTTAGCCCATTCTAATGCACCTTCATGGCGAGTAATAAAGTAAACTGTCATCTCATTTTCCACATCATTCAATATGTAAAAGGATGTCATAGATCAACTACAAACGTATGATCTATAAGCTTATGCCTTGACTGATATTTGTCGATTCGGGCTGTAGCCATTCTGAAATAAGCTGACTTAAATTGAGTAAATCACGTTCTTGGAATATCCGAATTTCAGAATTATTGGCACGAGTTAAGTTGTAATCTTTTAAACTATACAGCGAAATAACCGCTTGTTTTTGGTTGATTCCACCAAAATCTTGCAAAGAAGATAATTTATACAAAACATCTTTAGCTTGTTCATGTGCCATCGTTTTAGCTGTTTTACATTCTATACAATATAAATGAGCATGATGAATAAACATGACATCCATTTCATTTGGAGTATCTTTCTTTTTTAATTCAACATTAATAGCAAGTTCTGCCTGTGGGTTTAAACCAATAAGTGCTTTATAGCATTCATAGCCACTGTAGACTTCCAACCAGCCACCTTTCATATAATCTCGTGTTTCTTCAGATTTAAATTGAATTACACTTGAGGTGCTGTCAAATGAAAAGAAAGCTTCTTGACTAATTTGTGCTAGGACCTCTAAACCTTCGGCTTGTTCCGCTTGAATATTGTCAAAATGAACATTCAAACTGTTTTCATCATCCGACATAGAAGCCAATTTATTAATAAATGAGCAAAAGCGTCGTCCTTTTTGGAAATCATTTTTCATTACATCAATTAAGATTTGTGCATAGCGCAATTGTTCAAGTGAAATATCGGTGATTGGCTGTTGCTTTGTAATCTGGTAGCCGCGTGACAGCACACGTTGCTGCATATTTAGATTGCTGTTGATTGGGTAGACAATTTGGTTGGTCTGCCGTTGATACCAAACAACGTGCTGACCACGACTTTGGTAAAAACTTTCGGCGCGTGCTGAACCTAAAAGCATAGAAGCACGATCCATTGCAATACTCATCAGTTTTGTGCCACCTGCAGTATTAAAGATAAAACGATCTTTAGCTGGATGTTGGTTTGCCCAATTCAAAATCATTTCTTGGATGGCAAACATATTGGATTCTTCATAGCCGTTTGGAATATTTAATATCTCAATAGCTGCTTGGCTAATAAGTTTTAAACTTTGCACTAAAAGATCAGTCTTACCTTGTTGATCCATATATGTGGTGCTGAGTACTGTAATTTTATTAATAATGCTCTTATTTTCGATGAAATAACGGGCAGATTCTAAATTTGCTTCAGGATGGCCAGTAGTACTAAGAACTAAGATTCGCATATATTTTATCTGGTTATCAGGGGCTTATGAATAATTATATCTGATAACTTATCTGGGTAATAAATCATAAAAAAGACTACTAACTTGAGGTGGTCTAAGTTTTAAGAATTTTATAGACGACAATTTGAATAACTTAGGTCTTGTAAAGAACAATAAATCCGAATAGCCAGTAAAATTCTGGAGCACCTCCAACCATCGAGTGATGCATCATATATGACTTGGTAATCCCATTTTGAACCGTACCGTGTTTGTCAGAGCCCTATTTTCTTGAGATAAGAAGGATTGCTTCACAAGACGTAGCAAAGCGTAGTGTCCCGATGAAAAAAGTAAAATATACCCCCGAAATCAGAGAAAGAGCAGTTCAATAATTAATAGAATCCGAAAAAGATTATCCATCGAATTGGGCAGCAATTACAGCTAAGATTAGTTGTACGCTTGAAACATTTTGTATTCTTGTCAAAGGGCTTTGTTGCATAAAGATTTTAAAGATAGAGCTTTCCTAAGTTTTTCAAATTTAAGTGACAACTTCGGTATGAGGTCGGCCGAGCTCCGTAAATCTGTTGAGGACTGCTACACGTGCATGAATCTCATTCACTTGGCTATCAAAACTCCTTGCACTAAGCCTATCACCAATAATTTGATGCAGTGCATCTTGGTTTCTACCAAACTTCGGCGATGATAGTTTTACCATTTTTTCCATAGTGTCCTGCCTAAACGTACAACTGTTCGAAGTAATTCATTTCGTTCTAGCGAGCTACTCTTTGTATCTTTCCAAGGTTTCGCATTTTTTCTAGGTGGAATCACCGCATGCGCTTGCCGATCTGCAATGACCTGACGGCATTGCTTGGTGTCATAAGCTCCATCGGTATAAACAGAGTCAATTTGCTCATCTTGTGGAATCTGATTAAGTAAATCACCAAGCACCTGTGAATCACTGACATTATTGGTTGTAAGCTGAACTGCTCGTATTTTTAGGGTTTTAGCATTTATACCAATATGAAGTTTACGCCATTGGCGACGATATTTAGGTCGATGTTTCTTGCGTTTCCATTCGCCCTCACCTAGAAACTTCATGCCTGTATAGTGCATGAGTAAATGCAGCCCATCGCTACTTTTTTGGTAGCTGATTACAATATCAATATGCTTTTGTCTTCTACAAAGCGTGGTGTAATCTGGAGCTATCCAATTTAATCCGCAAAGTTTAATCAGACTTTGCACAAAGCCAGTGACCATACGTAAAGATAGATGGAATAAGGATTTAATCATTAAGCAGCATTGGATAGCTGCGTCGGAGTAGGTTTGACTTCGCCCTTGTTTGCCTTTTGATGGAGCATAACATTGCGTAGCAGGATCAAACCAAATGGCAATATTTCCGCGACTCATGAGAGCTCGGTTATATGCGGGCCAATTGGTTGTGTGGTAGATTTTGTGTGTAGGCTTCTTCATTTGAAAATTATATCGCTGAAAAAGCCTTTACAGATAGATTTGTGCAACAAAGCCTTGTCAAAGTACAATAGATAATAGTCTGACCATTGAAAATAAGAGATATTTTACTATTTTAATAGTTATATAATAGTGAAAGCTGACTATATTTTACTATTAAAATAGAATTATAGAGGGGTATACATCACACCATGGAAATCATAAATTGATCAGTAAATTAATCAGTTTTAAAAAGTTCCTCTTGGTGTAATACAGCCATAGGCTTATGTAGGGTAACAGACGCTATGTCATCTAACTCATTAAGCTGAACAGATCGTGGGCGACCAATACATGCTAGATGAAAGCAAAACTTAAATGCAGCAAGAGCATGACCATCTTTGACTGAATAGAGTTGTAGACGAGGAAACTCCTCTAGAGTCGATGGATGTTTATCTGTTGATGCTTTTGCTAATTTGAAAAGTTGAGGCTGTTGTTTAGCATCTAACTTTGTTTGCAAATCTTGTCCAAGTAAGTGCCAAAATTTGGCAGGAAATAAAGCCTTAACTTGGGAGTAAAAATGTTCGAGTTGATCGATATCCTTCCAGCGATAATGGATACCGGTATGTGATGCGGTCACTCGATTTAAAAATACATTCAGGACGTATGCAATTTGTATTGGATTTTTACGAGCTATTTTCTGTAGATGTTCAAAAAAATAAGTCACTGCATGAAGCTCTTCAGCGCTATCAAGCATTGCTGGTTTTAAGTGGGTTGAGCTATCAATACTAAATAAACGGGGATTCCCTTTTTTTGATTTAATATTTGCTAAATTTAGGGCATTTTCATACCAATAATTGACGAGTTCTTCTGGTAAGCACATACGTTGAGCTGCACTTTTAGGATCGTGAGTAGTCTCCAATATATTGAGCGTTTCATAGAAGCGTTGAAGTGAAATTTTAGAATCTTCTGTTCCAACAAAGAAAGCAAAAAAATCATGGGATTGATCTATTTGTAACGATAGTTCATCTAAAATGTCAGTAGCATTACTTTGAATCCATTTTGTTTGATCGTTCAATAATATAGTTGCTAGAACGGCTTGGTTTTTTTCAAAATTAAAGTCTTTTTCATCATTTGTTATTTGCAAACTTTTAAACGTTGCATTGTGGCCCATAATTTTTTTAGCCAATTCATTAGGCATATCTGGATGATGTTTTAGTAGTTTTTGACCAGCTATGAGATAACTTAAATGAATATAGCTTTTGAATGTTTCAACTGGCTCTATATGTCCTAAGAGATGTGCAATAACAAACCAATGGTTTTGTCCATGTTGATTTTGAAGTAGCTCAGCTCGAATTTTTTGATATTCGTTTTCGCTATAGTCAGTTAGCTTTTGCACAAGTGGTGCATATTCACAGTTCAGTAAAAGCGATAAATGATTCGCTGCAGTGTGACGAAAAGAGTGAAAGGAGTAATGATGCCCTTTAAAGACCTGATTTAATATCAGTTTTAGAGGTACGGTGACAGTGTGTTTATTGAGTTTTTTATTTTCATTCAAGTTGCTGAATAAATATAAACTTTTCTTATTCTCTAAGCGTTTTTCAACAATAAAATCGCCAAAGAATTGGTACTCATCATCTTTTAGTAAAGCGTATGCAGGCACAATCCGTTCCGCACTATCCGTTTTGAGCAGATGTTGATTCCCTTGTTTTTTAGAACCATAAGGTTGAACCCAGATAGAAAATTGATTTAAACCCTCGATATCTTTTACACGTAACCCGAGTATTTCGTTAATACGCATACCAGTACGGTAAGCCAAAATATAAATGATTTTTAATAATTTATAGTGATGGTCTGAGATGGATTGGTCATGTAAGAGCTGATTTAACTTCTTTAATATGACCTGGAAGGCTGTGTGACCTATGATGCATGCCCGTGGTCGACTTTGCGATGCAATAAATTCAAGTTCGAAATCTTCTGCTTGAAAAACAATTTGTTGAAAGGTGTGAAAGCGTTTCAACATACGGATTGTTTAGTCTTTAGATTTTTTAAACTCAGGTCGATCTGCTTCATCAGCAAGTCGTGTATTGCTAATGATTTGTTGATAGATTTTGTTCAGCAGATCATTAATGTCATCGTCGGCATCGAAGTATTGCAAGGCATGAGTTAAAAAAGGTTCTGCGATCCGGGTGTAATATGTATAGATTGAACTATCTGCGAGTTTTTGATTGTCTTGAAATGCCTTCATGTACTGAGTTGTATCAAAATCAAAGGTTGCTGATAATTTTTTTATTTGCTCTGAACTTGGTTGATAGAGACTAATGAGCCACAAAATAATACGTTTAGAAAACTCATTAAACTGCTCTTGGTGAAGTAGGCAAAAATCAATAATGAGTTTAGCAATGGGTTGGTCTGTTGATGATGTGCGAATCATTTTCAGCAAGTTTTTATGAATAAATATCACATTTTCTACTGCTTCAGATGTATTGAGATCTGGTAGGACTTTGGCTGTAGAAGAGACATTTCGTTCGATTTCATCACTTAATTGAGTTTTAAATTTTGGGAATGCAAAGTTTTCAAACTCATGTTCTGATAAACCACACGTGAGTGTGTTTTCTAACAAACATTGTGAGAGGGCAGGATCAACATCTGCATTCTGCAGTTGTAGCCAATTAAAATTGGCGTAGTCACGTAAAAACTTAAAAGTCTTGTTGGTGTATGGATGTTTTATTTTTTGAAAAATAAGGTGTAGATACGCATTCACGTTTAGACTGATGTCATGAATTTGTCTTGTATTAAAATGAATGAGCCAAAGTCGTGTGAGTTGATCTGGAACAAAATTACGCGATTTTCGTATTGTTTTTTCATCAACAAATAGATCGCCATAGCTTGGAGAAAGTGGCTCTAAAAAGATGATATTAAAATCGAAAATTTTTTGGATTTTTTCAGGGTTTTTTAAATGTTCGAGCAAAGCATTTAATGAAGCTGTTTGATTTAATCCACCGTATAACATTGAGCAAAGCAGAATATTCCCAATAATTTCATCATCAGAAAAAGCAGAACTATCTTGAGCAAGAGTCCAGTAATCCCACAGTTTTTCAAGGATGATGTCAATTTCATGACCGGCTTGGATCCAATCTAGGGTGAAAATTGGTTCATCGCGTTTCATCTCAAAGGTGAGATAAGGTAGTGGGAGGTCTAGGCTATTACTTTTATTGAGGTCTTTGATATATGTTCGGAAGAATTCATGAGCATATTTTTTCCAGGCAAGATTCGGTGCTTTACGTTTAATAAACTCATAAATTGCAGGATAAGCTTGAATCAAGTCTTCATTTGAGAATTTTTGCTCATCAAAGTACTGTCGGAGCTCTTGTTCTGCATCAGCTCGTAGGTTCTTTTATAATTCATCACGTTGAAGTTGACGTCTATCTTCAGCATAGCGTTTTTTTGGGATTTTTTTATTGAATGATGACATGAACTTCAATCCCGCTAATTTTAAATTGATCTTTCATTTGCTCTAAAATATTCGCAATTTTAAAGAATTGAGAGAGCGATAAACTGGAAAAAGGATGAGCTGCTTCTTGTTGCATGAGCTCATGTCCAAAGAGAGCTAAAATCTCAGGTTCGGTAATTTTATGAGTCAAAAATGCACGAGCTGTATGGCGATGCCAATTTGCATGATCAAGTCCTAATTCAGGATGGAAATCTTTGACTGTAGAAGGACTTAGTGGTTTCCACTCATCATCTTGGATGATTCCCAAAAAGGGCAGCTTACTTGCTTCTATTTGTTGTATAACATCACTTAAAGCTGGATGACTTATCATGATTTGAGTCGAAAAATCTTCTAAAAATTTAAGGAATTTTTTTATCTCTTCAACTAAAAATGAACAAAGTGGGATTAGACGTCCGAATCCATTGCGGCCGCCTACTTCTTTGTCAGAAACCATGAAAATTTGGCGTTTTAAATTAAAGTTTTTAAGAAATCCAGGGAACTCAGCAACGGGTCGCGCTGTTGTAAAAAGAAGGAGGATATGCCACATCCAGATATTGTAATGATTAAAAATTGAAATTAAATCATCTTCTGCTTGTGAAAAAATATTGTATTTTAATACAGAAAAAATCTCTGTAATGACCTGTGGCTTGGGTGCTTTGCGACTTCCAAAATTAAGGTTTTCATCAGGTGGTGTAATCGCTGTATAGCTTTCATATATGCTTGCTACATCTGCACAAAGTGATTTTAGAATATCAACATATTGTGCATGTAATCGTGGAATATTCTGATGACAATAAGAAACAGAAGATGACTGATTGGCATCAATCCCTGTGATTAAATCTGCGAGTTGTTTATTCCCTGTTTTTGCAAGAACCGTATGATGCAGTAGAGAACTTACCTTTACGACAGACAGTTTTGGAATCAATAATTCTTGTCTTAATTTGCGTAAATATTGCTGTATATCATCGAAACTAACCGAATCCATTTTGCGGAGATCCTCAATGAATAGATTCGGGATTGGAATGTCTAAATAGATCGTCTGATTAAGCAAGCTTTTTGAATACTCAAAATCACGGTTTTTAAATACATGAAATTTACTGCTTAAGAAGAACTGATCATTTTTATGGATCAATTTTTGGCGGTTATTTAAGTTTTTAGCTCGCTTGCTTTGTATATATAGCCACTCATTCACACTGTTGCCTGTTAAAAATGCGAGCATCAGGATCAAAGCACTTTTATTTTGATGTTCAGAGTAGTCCACATGAAGTCTTTTCAGTAGATGGTTCACGCTAGATGGATTCGGAAAAAAACTACTCGACGTGAGTAAATGTTCTTTGCGTTGAATATGTTTTGCAACAAGCGGTAGAACATAACTTTGACTCGTTTCTGAATGTGCTGCGAGTGGTGTGACGTCAGTTGGATTGACAACAATTTGCCGATTAATCGGCTCATCGATTAAGGTTTCTATATTCAGTGCTTTAGATTTAGCCCCTTTTTTGATTTCGATACTTTCTTCAATGAATTGTTCTTCATCAAAAAACTGATGTTGAAGCTGCGTATCGATACTTGCACGTGCAATCTTCGCTTTGTTTTTTAAAATGTAGTTAAAAGTAATCCGAATATCATTGAGTAGATTACGATCAAACTCAGGCAATTCATCCGTATCTAATGTGATCAGATGTTGAATAAATTGTTCTAAGCTCTGTGTTGGATCTTGAAGATAGGTACTCCAGAGACGTTGATACTCTTCTGTATTTTGATATTTTTTTTCAGTATCTAAATTTTTATTTGCAGTCCTAAAGCGCTGGAATAAGCGCTTTACGGTATTGAAATGTTCTGTGTGTGCTTGTTTAAAAAGCTCTGGTTTAAGCTCAGGAAGAGCAATTAAATAAATTGCCGCTTTTAAAACTAGAATATTCCAGGTTAAGGCATTTTTTTCTGACTTTACTAATTGTGCAATTGAGTTCACATACCAAGTAACGGGTGTTGCACTAACAGTATGTTTTCGAGAGGAGACCAAGGCAGCGGGTCTAGCAACAACAGAATTAGTTTGTAGATCAAAATCTAATAGATCGAGATTCAGCTCCTTCAGATATTGATCAGTGGGGTGTAAAGTCAGTAAATCAGCAATATATTGAATATGTTCTGCACGGTTGAACTGCTCATTACCAAAGAGTTTTTCCAGTGTCTGTTTTAATGATACCCGCGGAAGATCAGCAGCATTTTGACGGCTTGGGTTATATTCTGACATTATGCTTTCCATAGCTGATCTGGCGTGAGAACGAAGTCCACATTGTTTAAAAGTTGTTGCACAATTCCACTGGTTTGTTGCAGTTGATCAAAAACCTTCTGTCTTTTCCGGTTTATAACTTTATTTCGATAATTCAGCTGATTTCGTGTGAATGAGAGTAGTTTTGCTAGCAGGTCTAAACTCATAGTACGGTGAGGTTTGAAAGAATTTTCTTTGTTTAAAGCCAAGATAACTTCATATGAAATATGTGCATTGATCAGCGATTGCATTTTTGCAGGATTCATTCGATCCAGATCATGGTGATAAGAGGCCAGAAATCTCATGAATTCTAAACTTGCCTCTTTTTTTAATAGCTCAATTTTGTCCTCATCTTGAGGAAAAAAATGAATGAGTAAGTTGATATTCTTAGGTGTGTTCTTAGACCAATATAAGTGCCACTGACAGGCATTTGCGATGGTATAGCCAGATCTATTAGGGTCTTTCCAGACGCGGATTTTAGGGTAAGAAGTAAATATTGATAGATCAGCTTTTAAGGATTTGAAAGCCTCTTGATAGCAAAGATAAATTCCATAAAAATCAGGGTGTATACTGATTTGGATTTTACTAAAATTTTTGCACAACAATTTTTTAGGTGCGCCAAATTTTTCATTGAAATCAAAAGCCGTTTCCATAGTCCTTCATAAAGGTAAAAAATAATCAAGTGAATATTCTTATAATTTTCTGAAATATTAAGCAAGATCGATCTACCCTATATTTTGTGTATATTTACAAACTATATACAATATATTGTGGTTTTTTTATATTTTTAAGAACTGGGTCATAACTTATAGCAATGCTATTTATTTTAAAACTAAGAGGTTCTTAATATGCAAATTAAACAACTGAAACAGGTAGAAGTCGTTACAGATGTTGTATGTGATGTATGCAACCAATCAACGAAACTGAAGTTTGGAACTTTATCCGCACATTGGGGCTATGGTTCTAAGCATGACGGGGAAAGATATGAATTGCAGTTATGTGAAAAATGTTTCTTTTATGCCTTGGCGACATTAAAAAAAGAGCGAGCAGATGAGTTTATGTTTGATGAAACTTTTGACCCTTCAACCCTAGATGGGTTTGGGTTGAAGTGAACCTATTCATCGCGACAGGTTCTAAGAATCCAGAAAATACTGATTCAGATTCAAGCCAGCAGCTTCATTTTTAATGGCGAGTAAGGGATTCAGGGAAAATATTTTTCTTTGCTTCGAGGTCGCTGAGTTCGGAAAATGCTTGAATACCGTCTGCGGCTTTAATTCCATCTAAAGCAACAGATAGAGCTTCCTGATCTGACGCGAATGTTTCATCCCATGCCGTAGAAGTACCATTTTGGTTTACCACTTCCAGTGTCCAGTCACTATCGAGTAATCGATAAATTAGAACTTCAATTTGCTCATTATCCTCTTGTAAAATTTGAGACAAGGGAGAATCGATTAAATCATTTTCATCATAATCCAGAGTACTGTCATTATCAGACATCAGCGGCAGCCTTTATTGTATTTAACATCCGTCCATAGTAATGAGTGAATTAAATTTTGCTTAGCGGAATGAATGTTATGGGTACAAAGGACGGCTAATTCTAAAAAATAATAGCCCCGACAATAAAACAAAATAATCCAAAAATTACCCAAATCCAGATCTTCGATTTGGGTTGCTCGGTATCTGGTGTATAGAACGGTTGTTGTTTCTGAGCAGGATTCTCTGGGTTGCTAGCTCTATTTTGATAGGGTTGGTGCTTGGAATAGGATAGGCCTGTGCCTGGAATACCAACGCTGGTTCGGGTGCCTTTTTTGCCAATATTTAAAGAAGCACCAGGTTTGCCAATGCTTGCACTGCTGATGCCTTTATGCGTCAGATTGATTTTTAATCCAGGTAATATTTTAATACTCTTGCGAAATCTGAAGCCCATTCTTTTTCTCAAATATTAAATGTCAAAAATAAAATATAGTTTACATTGAAATTTACTAATAATTTATTTAAGTTGTTGAAAAATATTTATTTTGTTGTCTAGTCAGAAAAATCAATTTATTGAATATATATGTCAATAGTAGTAATCTTACTGGAGGAAAGTCTCCAGTGAATATTTTTAATGAACTCTACTAATTTTACGTTACATTTTTCAGGGCATGAAACTTTTGCTCTGCGTTATGGTTGGTTAAATAAAGCTTATAATACATTGAATTTAAATGAAAAAGATATTGAGAAGCAAGTTGTTGAATTAGGTGTAGGAAAAAATATGGTCAATAGTATCAAATATTGGGCCGATATTTCTGGTTTAATGCCTTTACAAAATAAAGAGAATAATAAAATAGGTTATGAAACTAAATTAGGTGAAATTTTTAAAAATTACGATCCTTTTTTGGAGTTAAATGAATCAACTTGGCTGTTACATTATTTCATTCAAAAACGATTTAATGACTTAACTTTTGCTAGGTGGTATTTTAATTTTTCAAATAAGCAAGTCTTTGATAAAACAGAATTAGTTAGTGACTTAGTTGGTTGGTTAGAGTCAGCAGGACTTAAAGTTCCCTCAATAGCAACCTTGCAAAAAGATTTTGACTGCTTTGTCTTATGTTATGCAAAAAGGCTCAGTAGAAAGCAGCTGAATGAAGATGCATTTGTTTCCCCATTGAATGAACTAAATTTAATCTATCAAATTGAATCTCATAAATTTAAAGCAGACTTGCTAGAGCAAAAAAATTTACCTGTGCAAGTTTTTTTATATTGCTTAGCCGATTTCTGGAAAGAAAATTTTAATCAATCACCTACTATTAGTGTCGATAGTATTGCAACAAATCCTGGAAGTCCCGGGAAACTATTTCGTTTGAATAATGCAGCTGTCGATTATTTTCTAAATCAGTGCGCATTAATTGATGATCGGTTTAAATGGACAGATACCTTAGGTATGAGGAGTTTAGCTTGCGATCAAATCAATGAAGTTAATTTAGATGAACTCTTAGTAAATATTTATCGTGGAAAAACAAAAAATGACTAAAGTAGAAAATTTGAATCATTATTATCAAATTCATGTTAATCATCTTTTATCTACACGATTAGATACAGATATATCAAAAGAGTTTTTTGATAAAGTTGTTTTTCACGGAACAGCTTATAATTCTTTACAGACGATTATTGATTCATTCGAAACTTCTGGGCAGTCAACTTTCACTTTGACAGGAAGTTATGGAACAGGAAAATCTACTTTAGCTGCCATATTAACAGGTCTGTTACATCAGAATGATGCTATACGTACTGCAGCACGAAATCTTGTTAATGATAAACGATTGCTTAAAAAATTTGATAAGTCTTTTAATTTTTCTGAAGAAAAACCTTGGCTAATAATTAAAGCTGTAGGAGGGGTAACTTCACCTACAGAATTGTTTTATAAATCTATTTTAAAAGCTTTACAGGATACAAAACTGATAGAGCTTTTTCAGGATGATTTGTTTTTCTTATCTGAAGAAATTAGGAATGAACAACAGCTAATAGAGTGGATAGATCAGGTATTTCGTGCATTAGATGGTAAAATATCTGGCAGTATTTTCATTTTGGATGAGATGGGTAAATTATTAGATCATATTGCTAGAAATAGTGGTGATTTACATCTTTTTCAGGAATTGTCTGAAAAAATTAATAGGCTTTCTTCAAAAGAATGCCCTTTTATATTCTTAGGAGTACTTCACCAAGCTTTTTCTGACTATGCGAAAGGCTTAAGTCATCAAATAGCAGTTGAATGGGCTAAGATTCAAGGGCGATATATCGATATTGCATATAGAATTTCTTTAGATGAGTCTGTTGCCTTAGTCTCTAAAACGATAAAAAGAACAAAGAACAAAATTCCTGATCCTGTTGCGATTCTAAATGAACGATTAATTGATCATGCAATGCTATCAATTAGTTCAAGATTGACTGAAAGTAGTCCTAAAATTAAGCAGTATTTTATTAATGCTTTACCATTGCATCCATTGACTACTATTTTGTTAGGAGCTATTGCTAAAAGTAGTTTTAGTCAAAATGAACGTAGTATTTTTAGTTTTCTTTTATCAGTTGAGCCTTTAAGTTTTAGAAAATTCTTAGAAGCTGATGTTGAATATTATAAAACCTATACTATAGTCGACTTATGGAATTATTTAAGTCATAACTTACAACATCAAATTTTGGGTTCTAAAGAAGGGCACTCTTGGGGAGTTGTTGAAGAGTCTCTTACTTTATTAAGTAAGCAGCTAAATAAGTTAGAAGAGAGTACAAACGCTCATTTAGATGAGCTGTATTTTAATATAGTCAAAGCTATTGCGATGATGAATTTGTTTGGAAAATCATTAGGGGTTTATCCAACAAAAAAACTAATAGCTAATGCATTACCTACTTCTGCAGATTCATTAGACTCTCTTGATAAATGTTTAAACAACCTGAAATCTTGGGGGGTCATAACTCATTGGAATCGTACAGATTCTTATGAAGTTGTCGAGACATCTGAACTCAATATCCAACATTTGTTGGAAGAAAAGTTACAAACCTTAAGTAATCAACAGGATTATTTTGAGCATATTGATTATAAAGGCACCTCTATCTTAGCGAAAAGACACTATCAACAAAAAGGTGTAATGCGTTGGATGGATCAACATTTAATCTCTGATATTTCGGGGTTAAAGCGTTTATTTAATAGTGGTAATTTACAAGATACGAAAGCATTTGCACATTTCGTTTTAATTACAGGCCAAACTTTAAACTCTAAGCAACTTGCTGAAATTTCCTCTCAATACCCTAGTTTAGTTATTTCTAAGCTAAAAAAATTAAACGAGATTTTGAACTGGTCTAAAGAGATTTTTGCCTTAAAAGAAATTCATAAAGATCAACCTAAATTAATGATAGATCCAGTTGCGAAAAAGGAATACGAGCAACGGTTAAATTATGCGTATCAGCAAATAGATTCTTTATTTCAACAATCTTTTGAAGATGTTAACTGGTATTTTTCTGGAGAAAAAATCCTATCTAAATCATTATCGATGGTTGCTTCTGAAATCGCTGATAAGATATTTTTTGCTTGTCCATCAGTATCGAATGAACTAGTTGTCCGGCATGATGTTTCTAGTTCGGCAGCAGCTGGCCGCCGAAAGCTATTAGAAAAGATGTTGGAAAGTTCTGACCAAGAAAATTTAGGTATAGATAAGTTTCCACCGGAAAAGGCTATTTACTTATCCTGCTTAAAACAATTAGGTTTGCATCAGTATCAAGAAGATAAAGGAGAATGGTCATTTGTCATTCCTGAATTTAATAATGAGGGAAATTCAGAACGTAGGCATAACTTAAAACTTGTTTCAGATATGTTTGAAACAGGCTATAAACTATTTAAAGAAAATAAAAAATTAGTGGCATTATCGGAACTATACACTGAATGGTCAAAGCCTCCATTTGGAGTTCCTCAAGGTTTGTTGCCAATTTTTGGATTAGCATTGTTGATGGCTAAGGAAAGTGCTTTGGCATTTTATGATAAGGATATCACTCAAGAGTTTCGTTTCATTAGCTCAATGGATGATGAGTTCCTAAATAAACTTGTTAAGCGTCCAAACGAAGTTGCTGTAAAGTTTATCAAGGAACCGGAAGAAAAAAATCGCTTCATACAGTTATTGGCTGAAAGCATTAACAATATATTTTCCAAGAATATAGAAGCCACTCCTTTATTGGTTGCTCGCTTCTTAGTCTCCCACGTTGTTAAACAATCTAATTGGGTTAAATTTTCCAAAGATGTGGATTTTTTTGAAGAAAAAATACAGCAACTTAGAGCTTATATTGTTAAGGCCGATGATCCGTACAAATTGTTATTTGAAGATATGTATGATCTCTTAGATGTGGGCCAAAAGACTGATGGGCAAATTCTTACTGATATTTCAGACTTTTTCATTACTATTCAAAATGCAAAATCGGATTTATTTACGAAATTCAAAAAAAGCTTACATCAAGAGTTAGGTGAAATTACTCCAGAGATTATTGAACAAGCGAAATCAGTCAGTCAGTCAGCTGCTGACTGGCAAATGAAGAAATTTGCTGAGCACCTCTCTAAAAGCTCATCTGATTCATCTCAATGGATGAGTAATATGATCACTTTACTTGGTCAAATTCCTGAAAGAGATTGGAGTGATGATAGTTTGAAAAAAGCTTTTGAAGCTTTACCTAATTATATACAGCGATTTAAACAGTTAAGCTTCTTTGTTAAAAATGCACATCCTGACTTAACTTCAAATCAACAGCATAAATCATTAGCAATTATCGTAAGTACTGCTAATGGTTTTGAGGAATACAATAGGGATGTCATTGTTGATCACAAAATTCAAAGTCAACTCGATAATTTAGAATTAGCATTAGATGAAAAAGTTAATGCTATAGAGCTAAGTGACGATGCTAAGGCAGTAGTCTTGTATCAACTTTTAAAAAAATATTTGTACCCGATAGGTGAGGAAAAGAAACATGAAAAATGATAAACCCATCAAACATGTTTTAGGACTATCAGGAGGAAAGGATAGTGCAGCATTAGCTGTCTATATGCGAGATAACTATCCTGAGTTAGATATAGAGTATTTTTTTACTGATACAGGAAAAGAATTACCTGAAGTCATGGACTACCTGAATAAGTTAGAAGCTTATTTGGGTAAACCAATTTTACGTTTGGGAGCCGATAAGGATTTTGATTATTGGCTGAAAGAATACAATCACTTTCTTCCCTCGGGACATCAGCGTTGGTGTACTGTCCAAATGAAATTGGTCCCATTTGAAAAATGGGTAAAGCCTTTTTTAGATGAGGGTTATGAAATTATTAGTTATGTCGGCATTCGTGCAGATGAGCCATGGCGTGAAGGTTATGTCCCGACTCAGAAATTTTTAACGACTAAAATGCCATTCGCTGAGGATGGATTAGTTAAAGAGGATATTATTAATATTCTAGAAGGTACGGGATTAGGCTTGCCTAAATATTATGAATGGCGTTCTCGTAGTGGCTGTACTTTTTGTTTTTATCAAAGAAAAATTGAATGGGTACGTTTGAAGGAGCGACATCCAGAAAAATTTGAAGAAGCCAAAGCTTATGAGAAGCAGTTAGCTGATGCAAAGTCGACAAATGGCGAAACTTATTATTGGATGGGGAAAAATACGCCTTTGAGTACACTTGAGGATCCAGAACGTATTGCACAAATTAAAGCTGATCATGAGAAAAAACTTGAGAAGTTTAAGACAAAACGTCGTCGTAATGCTCTTTATGATGAGCAATTAATAGAGATGATTGATTTAGATGCGGTCTATGATGAAGTAGAGGGTGCCGGTGCTTGCGTAACTTGTTATAAGTAAATGTATTTTCAGCATGGATTGTAAAATCAATAAAATGTAATATATTTATAAATATAAATTTATTAAGGTTAAGGTCTAATAATGGATTTAAAGGGTGCGGAACTTAGAAATTTTTATGCTATTAGTCAATGTATTAATGATAGAGTTGGAAAAAATTATGGTGTTAAAGTTCCGCATTATCAAAGACCTTACCGTTGGGAAAAAGAAAATGTTGAAAAACTAATTTCAGATTGGAACGATCATGAGAAGAAAACTGATTACTTTTCTGGATCAATTGTTACGGTAGCATCAGACAATAAAGAGCATGACTTAATTGATGGTCAGCAGCGTTTTACAACACTTTTTTTGGCAAATTTTTTAAAATTTCTAGTATTAAGAGAATTAGTGTCTGTAAGTCTTAGGGACCAAAAATATTTCCCTGATTTTAAAAC
This sequence comes from Acinetobacter soli, assembly GCF_018139125.1. Lineage (NCBI taxonomy): Bacteria > Pseudomonadati > Pseudomonadota > Gammaproteobacteria > Moraxellales > Moraxellaceae > Acinetobacter > Acinetobacter soli. The sequence goes on along the minus strand of NZ_CP073241.1, from coordinate 2,418,201 downwards.
GCTTTATAGTGAGTTAGTTTCTGCAACCGAATATCTTTTTAATGATCAAAGCCTTATCACAAAATTACATGAACTTGGTGAAAGTATATATGAGCTAAGACAAGATGAAGATTTTGAAGGAGCCATTAAGTTATTTAATCAGAGCTTTTTCCTGTCGTTAAATGAATCAACTAATGATCTTGAAAAAATTGAGTTATTAGAGGAAAAACTAAAATCTACTAAATTATTCTTAACTTATGATAGATCAATATTTAATAAGTCTGTTGCCAAGGTATTGAGTAATACAATTTATAGTTTAGATGATATAAATATACCTAAATTTTATATTAAGAATATAGATGATAATAATTTTTTTAATGAAAATGAAAGAACATATTTAAATGCAATTACTCAAGTATATGAGAGCTTTCAAAAAATTGTTGATGATGAGGGATTTAAAGTAAAGAATATTAATTCTTTTGTTCGCGGAAGTGCTTTGAAGTCCAAAATTAGTGATTTTTTAAAAGAAGTAAAGTTATGTCTTATACAAACAGGTAATACTGAAGATGCATATACATTATTTGAGGTTCTAAATGATAGAGCTCTAGCTTTAGATGATTTAGATTTAATTAAAAATCTTTTTTATAAAAACTTTGTAGTAAAAAATACCGTAATTGATGATTTAAAGAAAGATAAAATTTTACAGCTTTTAGATCAACAATGGATTGAAAAAATATATCCTCCAGGTATTTCGGATTCAGAAAAAAAACTAGTAACATATTTTTCGATTGTTTTTATTAGTGGCTCTATCCAAATTACTCATAAAGCTACAAAAGAGTATAGGACGGTGTTAAATAATTATTTTTCTGAATTATCAGAGTATGATGAAAAAAATATAAAAAGAGATTTTAATATATTTGAAGCATGTAAAATTTTTGTAAAAGTTTTTGGTATTAAGTTTAGATCTCAAGATGTTTCTGCCGTACAAGCTGAATATGATAAAAACTCATCAACTACTTATAAGGTTGTTCATTTATTAATGGCATTAAAACAAGAAGGGGTTTTGTCTGGTTTTGTAAATTATTTACTAAGTTACGTTAAAAATGAAATTCCTGATTTTAATCCTGAAAAATTACAAAAATTATTTGAAGAATTAAGATATCAAAACTCGGCAGATAATGGGATAGAAAATCAAGCAAAAATAATTTGGAAGACTTCAATGCTTTCAAAGGATGCAATTTTACCTAGACAATTAGCTGTTAATTTAATTTCATTAAATTACTTAAAGACTACTGGGTTGAGAGATTGTGTGTTCATAGCTAGATCTAATTCTATTTATCCTCAGGATGAATTTAATAAATGGATTGAAGAGTGGAAATTCGGTGCAAATTTAAAGATAAGAATACTATTTGCTAGATTATTAAAACTATCCTTAGAAGATAATGTGCTTAAAAATAAGTTTTTTTCTTTTAGTATTACTGACGAACAAGTTAAAGAACTAGAACTCGACCATATGGAAGCTCAAAATCCAACTCCAGAGTTTTCAAAGTACTATTTTCAGGATGAACTCAGAGAGCACTATATAAATGGTATAGGAAATATTATGCCATTGCCTAAAACGACAAATATAAAAAAATCAAATTTACCACTTATATATAGTTTTGACTTTTATAAACAAGTTGGATTAGAAAAGCATTTTATTATGGATGAAACTCAAAAACTTCTATGTGAATATTCTGATGAAAATGGTATTCCTACAGCACAGTTTTTTATTCAAAGAAAAAATCGTTTAATTGACTGGTTTAAGCAATGCATTGAAATATAAAAGTTGCTATATGATTTGAGTTTGCTAAAACACCTAGCATGATAATTTATCTATTTTTATTTTAACTTTTAGAATTAATTTGAGCTAAATTTTATTTAGCTCAAATTAATTAAAATATTTAGAAATCAACATCTAGTTCAACATTGTTCTCTATTAAATTATTTGAAGCAAGTTGTTCCATCAGTTTTTCTTCTAAAGTATCTAATTTAAGAAGATCTGCTCTTCCTTTAGATGTATTAAACCAATCGTTTATAAGATCTAATCCGCCATTACAATATTCTTCAAAAATCTTGATAGAGTCTTGTATATGAGATTCTTTCAAGCAAGTAGCATCACGCTGCTCCATTAACGCAAGCAAATAAATGAAACCGTCATCCTCAGAACTTGCATATGTGCCTAATGTAATTTGAATTCTATCACTAGAAAGAGGCTTCTTAACATTAAAACAATATCCCACCATTGCTGCAAATACCATGAGTTCTTTATTAAAGTCAAAAATTGCCGTCTCTTTGTCTTCAACAAGGAGTTTTACTAAATGCTCATGTTTCCGATCACGATAAACATTTCGGTTGCGCCAATCAATTTTGGTATTTTCTATGTTATTCATGCGGTTACCTCTTCAATGCTTGTGCGATCGACTGGGCAGTTATACCTAACAGTATCGAATTCTTGACCTTGAATAAAAATACTATATTTGTCTTTCGATCCTTGATCAGCTTTCACTTCTGCTACAAGGTTATATTCAGCACCAATCCGAGACCTAATATTTTCTTCGACAGAACCTTGCCAATGACTAGAAGAAAGTAAGAAAACAACTTGCTCAACTGATTCAGGAATAGATTTTGCCATATTACCTTTGTATTTATTATCTAATACTCCAAATGGTGCATCAATAATAAAGGGGGCTATTGCTCCTGGAGTAAGAATTTCTCCACTTGCATTTTTTCGTTTTGCAGCAAGCTCAATTAAACATGAAATGAAAGTTAGGCTTAGCAAAAGTTGTTGACCATCACTTTCCGCGACTTTACGACCCTGTCTATCTACTAAACGAATTTCATAAGTGTCTTTATTTACACTTGCCCTATAATCTTGGCGAACGTATTTTTCTAAAAGATTATTAATCATCGCAGGCAAGTCACTTACCATGGACTTTTCAGCATCTTCTAATGTAGATCTAATAAGGTTTTCAACTTGTTTTAAGATATCATGTGATTGCTTGTAAATAACAAGATCTTTTGATTGCGATTGGATTTGGTTCAATCTATTTGTCTTTGTGAGTAGTTCTTTTTTACTCTGATCAATTCTTGTGGTAAAAATTCCAATAGCACGGCTTTCTTTCATTTGAGTATCTAAATACTCTTTTCTCGTTTCTTCAATACTACTGATTTCGTCGAGTTGTATATTAGCTAATTTAAGTGAGATCTCTTCCAGTTGATTCTTAACTTTTTCAAATCTATCTTTTAAATTACTAATATCTCCGATGTTAGCCAATAAATGTATTTGAGCATCTTTATTTTTTTCACGTATCGACTTTAAAACTTCTCTTGCACGAATAACTCGATTACCTTGAAGTGGATCAGCTGCATTTTCGAGAAGTTTTTTAATATTTTGATAGGCTTGAGAACCTTCATGAATCTCAGCACCACAAATACAGTTTTTTTCTTGTAATATTTGATTTACTAAATTTTCATTATAGGGTGCAGGAATTGTACCTCTGAATTCCTCTTCATTAATGAAATCTAAAGCTTGTGATGCTAATTGAGCGCCAAAAATAGCAAATCCATATTTTGCAATTATTTTTTTTCTTAATAGTTGTTTTGTTTGAAGCTCATTTTCAATTTTTTTCTTTTCAGCTTCTAATATTTTTCGGTGTTTTAAATTTTCTTTGATCACGTTGTGATCACTTTCGTGCAGTCTTTTATCTAACTCAGAAATTTTATTTTCATACATTGCAATATTTTCATGGCACTTCTCAAGTCGATTAGTAGAGGTATGAATCTCCTCTTCTAATTTAGAGATTTCTGTAGAGAGCTTAGTAAGTTCACCCCCTTTATCTAGGTCTGCAATTTTACTTAGGTATTCTTTTTTAATAACATGTAGATCATCTAATGTTTGATTTGCTACTGTGAAACCTAAAACTTTATGAATTGCGGACTTTACTTTATTGTTGGCACCAGTATTTGATAAAGTAAGACTTCCAATACCTTCTCCCTGGAAGAAAAAGTAGTCGACCATATCTTTAGGGATGATAGAATTAATGAATAGATCTGGTTCATTAATCTTAGTGTCATTTGATTCTTTATTTTCATAAATAGAAAAATAAATTTTATTTTGATTTGTATTTTCTCTACGGCAAGTAAATCTTTTATTATCTTCAATAAAAACAATTTCAACAAAATTTTTTTTTTCTCCTTCATCATTTGCTGTATGATTCAGTAGTACCTTACTATCTTTGAAGTTTTGAGTGGTTTCACCAAAAAAACACCATCTAATTGCATTTAATAAAGCGGTCTTTCCTACACCATTTTCGGCATGGATTAAAGTAACATTCTTTTCCTTATCGGTAGAAAATTTAATAGTTTGTTTTCCATAAAATTGTCTAAAATTGTTTAACGTTATTGATTCAATTTTCATTTATTTTCCCCAATTTGAAAATCACCTGAGTTTCGAGCTTCATCAATAAAAGTACGTATATTTTTTCTACGTTGATATACACCTTGTTCTGAATATAGATATTGTCTTTCTTCATTCAATATCTTACGTGTTAATTGGCGAAGAGGTGTCTCTTTTTGAAACTCAACAACTCTCAGCGCTTCAGCAAATATTTCTTTAGTATCTTTTAGTTCAGACATTCCGTAACTCCAATGAATCAATCATAGATTCTATATCTACTTTATTAATAGCAAGTAAGGTGAAATCTTTAATTCTTTCTAATTCTGAAAATTTTAGAGTTTTTGCATAAGCGCTTTGATGCTCAGGACAAGGCAAAGTAACAAAATCATATATCGTAGCAATGTCTTTTCCAGGAAATTTTCTTAGAACTCGGCCTCTACGTTGTATATATTGTCGTGGATTTTTGGTACTTGCTAAAATAAAGGCAGTTTTACAAGCGGGTACATCAATTCCTTCATCAAGAACTTTCATCGCAACTAAAGCATCAATTTGTTCATTTTTGAACATCTCTAAATAGTTTTTGCGTTCAGATCTTGGTGTACTACTGATGAATTGAGCAGTTTTCCAATTATTTGATCTTAAGATTTGTGAAACCTCATCAATAATTTTATTGTCCTCATTATTTCTACCTTCACCTACATAAACTAGAGATAATTTACGTTCATCTGGAGATATGCTTTTTATTAATGAATTTAGAGTTGTGAGTTTGTTTACTGCTGAACCGAGTAAACGACTTCTTTGGGAGGAAAGAATCGCGAGCCTTGTCGCTTCATTTTTTTTCAATTTCCCATCTGATTGAGAAAGTATCTTGCCTATTTCATAGCAAAGAGAATCATATTCTTCTTGCTCTTCAAATGTTAGATAAGTGGGAATAATATGATATTCGTATGATGTTAAAATATTATCATTGATAGCATTTTCAAGATCATATTCATCAACTATACATTCATAATAATTGAGTAAATTTTCTTTTGCATAATTCGTAAATGGACTATCAATTTCATCTTCATCATCTATAAAAGGTGTTGCGGATAAACCAAGTCTAAATCTAGCATCAGGTAATGATTTATTAGTCTCTTCCGCACCATGTCTATGGCATTCATCTCCAATTAACATCAAATTCCTTGATGGTATTTTTGAAATGAGATCTTTGAAGTCTGAAGAAACTAAAGTTTTATTAACAACTAAAATACAAATAAAAGGGATTTGATTGAGTTGAAACAGAGATGTTTTAACTTTTAGATTATCGTACCATTGATTTTTATTTTCGTAACAACGAATTGGTATAATATTAAAAGTATTAGCTTCTTTAACCCATTGATTGGCTAAATCAATGTAAGGAACTGATATTATGACACAGAGTGGTTGATTGCTCTTCTGCATCGCTTCAAATATTTTAGTCAAAGCATATAATGCAGTTATTGTTTTTCCTGATCCCGTTGCATGTTTTAATATACCTTTAAATTCATTAGCCTTCCATTTTCTCAAAGCTACTTTTTGATGATCTCTGATTTTAAAAGAGTGTATACCTATGTGTTTAGGTAGTTCAGGTGTATTATCATTATTTGAGTTTTTTTCTTCAATCTCATTATCTAAAGTAGTAAATATTTTTTCTAAATCTAATGGATTGGTGTCTTTTATGATGTTTGATTTTATGAATTCATTTATTTTTTCATATTGTTTGGATAATACATCAATAGTTAGGGTGTTCTTGTTTTGATTATTCCATAAGTTCTCAAATGCATTAATATATTCGTTACCATAATCATTGAAAATTTCTTCATTCCAGCTTTTATAAACACTTATACATTCGGAATTAATGTCTTCAAAAAAAGCAGATGGTGTTTCATTTGCAGATCCTTGAAAAACAACAATATTATTTTCCTCATCATAAACTATACCAATTTTTTCATGATACATTCCTTTTCTTCTAAGAGCATATTTAATTTCTATTTTATTTATACTGATAAGATAACCTAAAATTAATAGCCGTTGATTATTTGATTCTTCAGATTTCATCATATCTAGTAAATCATCTATATATTTTGAAATTAAGTCTTGTTTTTTTTGAGAAGATGAATTCTTTATAATCTCATATTCATCGCGCTCTAATGGATGGCCGATAATTAGCCTTATATATCCATTACTTTGTACAATTCTGCTAATTCCTTTTAAGCTACTAGTTAGAATGGATGATGAAAAAAAACCAACGGCACGATCATATTTCACCGCACAGGATAAAATAGGCCGATAGAATTCACTATAGAGATTATTTTTCTCTGTGCGATAGACTGAAAGTAGGTTTAATGATTTTAATGTGTTCATATTCGAGAATGCGTATATTCCTAATACTTAGAAAGTTTGTTTTAGATTACAATCGATTTAAAAATTTATTCAACTCATTAAAAAATACTTTTACTTTTACGAAATCGGTATCAAACCCGATACTTAATCTTAAGCTATTCATGCTTTCTATATAATTTAAGCCTATAGAAGTTAAAACATAAGAAGGTTCAATATTTAAAGATGAACATGCAGAACCTTGGGAACATAATATTTGAGAATTTGTGATGAATTGATTAGCATCAAAATCTGGAAATCTTATGTTTATGATGTGAGGGATATGATCTATTTCTGGGGAGTTGATTAATCCTTTCATGTTGTTTGTTTCAGTCCTAATAAATTCATTTATTTTCTGAATTTGATTAAAACTATTTTCAATAGTCTTATCTTCTATTGCGGCACTGAAACCTAGAATTAGAGGAGTCGCTAATGTGCCTCCACGCAATCCAAATTCTTGCCCAGCTCCATGAATTACAGGTTGTATCCTTGTTTCTCGTAAATCTCTGATATAAAGAGCACCTATCCCTTTAGGGCCATAAATCTTATGTGCTGAGAGTGAAAGAAAATCTATATTCAGTTCATCTACGTCTATGGGTAACTTTTTATAGGACTGGGCAGCATCAACATGAAGTCTAATATCTCTTTCTAAACATGCATTGCCAATTTCTTTTATAGGTTGAATAGACCCTAACTCATTATTTACATGCATTATGCTGACAAGAGCAGTATCTTGCCTCATTGCATCTATAACATTTTGAGCTTTGATAATCCCATTGGCTTCTGGTGCAATATAGGTGATTTCATAATCATGTTCTTTAGCTAAAAAATTGCAGATAGCTAAGATACATTTATGCTCAATAGAAGATGTTATGATGTGTTTCCCTTTATTTTTATTAGCTAAAACATATCCTTTAATCGCTAGATTGTTTGATTCAGATGCTCCACTTGTAAAAATAATTTCACTTTTGTAAGCGCCTATTGAATTAGCAACTACTTCTCGCGCATATTCAATTTTTTCTGCTGTGATGCGACCATATTGATGTGCTGAGGATGGATTTGAGTAATCTTCTTGAAAAGAACGAAATAATTCGGTTTCAACAGAAGGGAGTAAAGGGGTCGAAGCAGCAAAGTCTAAATAAACCACGTTCTACTTAACTTAAATTTACGATTATATTTTGATGATACATCTTGAAGTAGTAGTTTTCAAAAAATAATAACTATATACGTCATACGTCAAATTATGTCGTTGAATCGCTTTTGTTTTATTTTTAATAAGTACGTTATTCGGTAGTAATTATTTTGATACAGGTAATTCATTAATGAACTTTATGATTTTCAACATAAAATGATAGGATTTCCTCTCTTTTTCTAGAATTTTTCTATATATATTTTAGTGAATAAAGTCGAGATTTTTGAAATTAATTATAAAAAATGCCAATTATCTCAATAAGATAATTGGCTTTAGTAAAGACTTCTTTTATCCAGTTATCCGCTGATCATCCCAATAACACGGTACTACAATCAGATTGTTTTCATGTAACCGTGACCATAATCTTACACCTAAATCTCGCTGCATATTTTGGACTGTGAAATTGGAAATCAGTAGGGTAGATTTCATATTGTCATAACGACTATACAAAACCTTATGCACCATTTCCAGGCGTTTTTCATGCCGGTCATGCAGGCCATATTCATCAATTACCAATAAATCAAAACTGGAGAAATGGTCGATGACTTCTTTCTCTGAGCGTGAAGTATCTGACAAGATATCCATCATTTTTTGAGCAATTTCTGCACTGGTATAGTAGCGTGCAGATTTTGTACTGTTATGCAGAATGTTGCGAATAATTGATGCACTCAGATGGGTTTTACCTGTACCTGGTGTACCAATCATCAACATGTTCGGGTTGTGGTCAGAAATAATCTGCTGTGCAAAGGCCTGACATAGCTTGATAGTATTGTCTTGTGCAGGGCATGCAACTACAAAATTCTTGAAGCCACGGTCCAGATAGCGTTTATTGAGCCCTGAGTTTTTGATTTTCTGTTGTAGCAATCGCTGTTGCAGTTCATCCTCATAGGCTGCATTTGAATGATGGACGGTTTCTTTGGCACACAATTTACAGAGCTTGTGACCAGCAATTTCTATCAGGGGTATATGATGGGTAGCGCAAAGTGTTTCCGTTGTCTCTGCGCGAAACTGGAGTGTTTTAAGCATGGTATTCATGACTGATCTCCTAAATCCACTTTGAATTTTCTAAAAAACTCTCATTTTTTTCTTCAAAATTTGAAGATGAAGATGAAGATGAAGATGAAGGGCATGATTCAAGCATGACTTGAGTAATACTCGGGCTCTTCTCAGGAGCTGCTTGAGCATTTACTTTTCGTTGCTTGGTTGATGCTTGAGCATTACTTGCGGATTTCCCCCAACGGGCTTGAGCTGCATTTTTAGCTTTATCAGATTTAATTTGCTGATTTTGCAATGCTTGGCTTTTTAAACTGCTTAAAAAATTTGAATGAATCTGCTCAGACTCGACTTCAAACAATTCCAGGGCCATCAGCGTATTTAACAAAGTTCTAGCCTTGGTGTGCTGCGGTAATTTCGTGATGCTACATACAGTAGCTAGGTCGTGAGGAATGGCACCATTTTTCCAGAAATCCATCATTAACAGCAGTGCCGCACCAATTTGTTCTGTTGTCATTCGTGCAAATTTCGCTTGTAGGTCGCCAATATAGAGTGGCATCCAAATTGAAATATCTTTATGCATGTGTTCACCTTTTTATAGGTATAAAGGGGCTAAGGTCATCGATTGGATGACCTTGTATATTTATTTGATCATGGAGCTAAGCTCATTAACCGGAGACGGGCCTGTTGGGCCAAGTCATCGTAATGAGCTTGCCCTTCATCCAGCATTCGCTGTAGCCAAAGTCTTAATGCTTGGTGATCATCGAAGCATTTATTGATTTCCAGCAAAAAGGCCAGATTGTGCAGTTTGGGAATGTGTAGCTCATGGATTAATTCACGAGCGACCATATCTGCTTCAGGGCTGACGACCACACCACCAAAGAAAGCTTTACTATTCATGTGCAAGCTCCTCTGTATTTAGTTTTTCCAGCATGGCTTCAAATGCACTGCCATCGCGGCGCGTAACATTGGGAATATAACGGCTATAGACCCGGAATAGCATTTCAGTCGTTGAATGTCCCAGCTGGCGTGCGATCCATTCCGGATTTTCTCCTGCCGACAACCAGAGTGTTGCCGCTGTATGGCGTGATTGATAAGCACGACGACTGGGTAGACGCAGCAGGCGTAAGAGAGGATGCCAAACGCGTTTATTGACTAAACGATAATCTAAAGGACCACCTTCTCGATTACAGAAGACAAATTCTGAACGTCCATTGTTCAGACTTTTTTGTTGTATGAGTGCATCATAAACACATTCACTCATCTGAATAGTACGATCGGAGCCATAGGTTTTGGTACCCCCAAGTTCACCATTAACTAAAGCTTCTCGAATGTGAATTTCACGACGTTGAAAATCGATATTTTTCCAGCGCAGTCCATCAATCTCACTGGTGCGCATTCCTGTGTAGAAGCGCACTATATAGTACGGTTTAAAGTCCTCCCTGACATGCTGCAAAATGAGCGAGACTTCTTGTAGCGTAAAAGGCATAACTTCAGTTTTTTGTGTTTTTAGATTTTTGATATTTTTATAAGGACTATCAAAATTATATCGTTCAGCTGCACTATCGAGTATCATACGTAACACTGTCATAATCTGGTTGATTCGTGATGGTGATAGGCATTCTTGGGCAACTCCGTAAGTCACTTTGGCGAGGGATGTACGGAATCCTAGAATGTCTGACTTTTTTACGTTAATAACTGGTAAACTGCCAAAATAAGGGATCAAATATTTCCTTAGAACAATTTGTATTTTTCCACGATAACTTGTTCGCCATTCGATTTCCTTTTCCATAACCCAAGTTTGGCAATATTCTGAGAACATGGGTGTTTTGGAACTAATTGCATTGACTCTATTTTCAGCTCCTTTGATTTCCTTTAAGCGAGCACTTTTGGGAAAATATTTGGCATAGTCAAAAATACCCAGCAGAATTTCTGCTTCCATGCGTTCAATTACTTTTTCAAGTTTTTTTCTGTTTTGACTATTGTCTTCTAAGGCTGTGGTTTCGCGACAACGCATGTTGAGATATCGAAAGTCGACCCCCAACTTGCCATATCGTGATCGAATTGCTGCCATAAAATTATCTCCTTATTGCAATTGAAGGGTATATAAATTACCTAACGTTGTTTTCGTCATGTCTTCTTCAATACGTTCCCACACGTACAGAATTTTTCGCCCACCAAAAGGGCGAATGTAATGAATGCCTTCGATAAGAACGCTGTCTTTTAACTGGTTGCGAATAGTTCTCTCGTTATAATGGATTCGTTGAGATAACTCTTTTGTAGTAAGATAGGTCAAGTTCATAAGCATTTCCTTTTAAAAAGTACCACAATGGTGTTATTAAATAACTCAATGCAATAATATATGCATAAATAACACTATGCAAGTACTTTATTACATAATGGTGGTAATTAATGATAGTTTGCAATTTGCCAGTACTTTTGGCAGAACGCCGGATGAAGGTTGCAGATGTTGCTAGAGCAACTGGGATGAGCAAGACCACTCTGCATAAACTTTATAATGGCCAGTCAACAAGGATTGACTTTGAAACACTTGAAAAACTTTGCATGCTGTTACAAGTGCAAGTCGGAGATGTATTACAATTTAAGCAAAATGATTCCGGAGATCAGGACATTAGCTGAAAATGTCTACGAATCTTTAAGTGAAGAAAAAATGAAAAGCAATAACAGCTATAATTACTAAAGATTTTTGTGCTTAAAATTGGTGACCAAATTTGGTCACCGTATCACAATCATGATAAAAAATATTAGTTAAATTTTTCTCAGCGTTAGCTGAGGTATTGTTAAAAAGCCAACCCAAGAATTGGGGAATTCTAAAAGATTTATGATTTAAAGTACTGTGAGATCATAATAAAAACATTGCTGAAGGCGTGAAAAAGTCACTTTTGGTCACCAAATGGCATTAGATCCCTTGATTTATCAGAATGAACCCTGAAATACTGCATATAAATTACTGAGGTTCATTTAAAATATTCTTTTTAAATCAACAAGAAAAAAGCCCTCATCTTTCGATGAGGGCTTTTTAGAATCTGGAGCGGGAAACGAGACTCGAACTCGCGACCCCAACCTTGGCAAGGTTGTGCTCTACCAACTGAGCTATTCCCGCAAAATGAGCAGTTTTAATCAAAAACTTTCACAAAAAATATCTGGAGCGGGAAACGAGACTCGAACTCGCGACCCCAACCTTGGCAAGGTTGTGCTCTACCAACTGAGCTATTCCCGCGTGCCGCCTATAATACATTAAGAAAAACAAGGGTCAACACCTTTATGCAAATAAATCGACTGATTGAATAAAATAAAGGCAGTATAAGCTTAAAACGTCCCGTATTGGCTAAGAGGTGATCGAAAATGAATGTGATTTCTTGGGCGGGTATTCAATAAATGATCAATGAAAACAGAGAGAACACGATATACTGCCTAGAAGTTGAATCTATAAAAGGAAAACGCATGAGCCTTGAACAGCAATTAACAGAGCGATTGATGTCACTGAATCCTATTCATCTTGAGGTCATCAATGAGTCGGCCGGTCATGGAGGATATTTTCCGGGAAAAGAAAGCCATTTTAAAGTTGTGGTGGTCAGTCCGATATTTGATGGATTACGTTTGGTACAGCGTCACCAGAAAGTTTATGCGCTAGCTGCCGATTTAATGAGCCCGGCACGTATTCATGCTTTGGCCATTCATGCTTATGTTCCTCAAGAGTGGCAAGGGCAGGCACCTGATAGCCCAGATTGTGCACATGCACCGAAACGTTGAGGTGATAAAATATGGATGCGCATCTCATCACTAAAATAATTCATATGACTGCGGTGACCGTCGCACTGGTCGTCTTTGTTGCTCGTGCTTTCACCTTATTTATCGGTACGCAAAATCAGCAGCCCAACCCAATTGCCCGTGTGCCGCTCACAGCCTTGCAACATTTAAGTTATAGCATTGTGCTGATAACGGGTGTTGTATTACTGTTTATGAAGCATTTTCAGGTTCAGCCTTGGTTTTATGCCAAGATGGTTCTGTTTTTGGTACTGTTGTCATCGCTCATGAAAGCCTTTAAAAAGGATAATCAAATTTTACTGGTCCAACGTCGTGCCGGACTATTCTTGGGGGCGATTGCATTTGTGGCAATCATGAGTCTGGTGATCATCAAACCAGTTTTTAACTAATTGTTTGACATACTTTTCCTTTTATTTCATATGCTGGGTTAAACTGTGTACGAAAGAAAAATAAACACGAAGCGGGGGAAGTATGCTGACAAGAGTGGTATTCAATCAAAAAGGTGGGGTTGGAAAATCCAGTATTACGGTAAATCTGGCCGCAATCAGTGCCAAGCATTTTAAAACCTTAGTAATCGATCTTGACCCACAGGCCAACTCCACCCAGTATTTGCTGGGTGAAGCGGCCACCTATGCGGCAGACAAACCCGTACTTGAGCCCAATATTGAAAATTTCTACGACGATGTACTCGGTGGAAATCAGCCCAAAGGCTTGATTGGCAATGCCATCGGCTCACTTTTGAAATCGCGTGCCAAAGGGCTCGACAGTTTTATTCATCCTACCGCGTTTCCTCAATTAGATGTGCTTCCTGCTAGCCCAAAACTGGGTAGTCTTGAACATGCGCTCGAGTCCAAGCATAAAATTTATAAATTGCGTGATGCGATTACCTCACTTGCTGGTCAATATGACCGGATTTATATTGATACGCCGCCCGCATTCAATTTCTTTACTTTATCGGCATTAATCGCGGCCGATCGTGTCCTGATCCCTTTTGATTGTGATGTATTTTCCAAACGTGCGTTACAAACATTGATTGAAAATGTGATCGAAACCCAAGATGATCATAATGATCGTCTCGAAATTGAAGGAATTGTGGTCAATCAGTTTCAGGCACAAGCCAAACTTCCACGCGAAGTGGTGCAACAATTGAAAGATGAAGGCTTACCTGTACTCAATCATATGTTGCCGCCTTCAGTATTGATGAAGGAATCACATCTAAAGAACTTGCCGTTGGTTCATTTGGCACCTGAACATAAACTGACCTTGGCCTATCAAGCGTTGTTCAGGGAAATCGAATCGCTTTAAAGGGAATCATATATGAAAGGTTTAAATGTTGTGCCTTTAGTGGCCGCTAGTTTACTGCTCGGTGCATGTGCAACCACTGTAAAACCCACCTACGTTTCACCTACGCAGTATCAATCACTTAATTGCTCGCAATTGCAAAGTGAATACAATCGGATTCAGACGTATATTAACAGCGGCGTACAAACACCCAAACGTACAGGTGTCGGTGTTGGCTTAGGGCTCGGTGGTGGTTGGGGACGTGGCGGTTGGGGCTTTGGACCGTCGGTTTCGGTTAATCTTGGTCAGTCATCTGAAACCAAAAACACGGAATTATCTCGTGTTTTGGGCCAGCAGCAGGCGATTGCTCAAGCTGCACAGTTTAAAAATTGCCCGATTATGACTGGCAAACGATAAGGATTTTATCGTAAGCCTTCGGTTTTACGCACAAGTTTGGTGTAAAACCGAAAATTAAGTTTTTCAAAATATTATTAAAATTGTTTATAAAAATTAAAATCTTATAAAATAGTACTGCTGTTTTTGTGTCGATTTTCCTGTGCGGTCAGTGTATAAAACTTGTCAGATGAAATGACTTTCCTATAAGGTGTGCTGCTTCTTCATCATTATGGATACTGCATGATTGAGAGTTGGTTTTTTGTCATCGCGATGATCGCGGTACTGCTGATTCCAGGGCCAACCAACGCCCTGCTGGCCAGTGCTGCCCACCAGCAAGGTATTGTAAAAACAGCTTATGCGGTGCCAGCAGAGTGGCTGGGATACATTTATGGCATTAGCCTCTGGGCCATTTTTATTCACTTGGGTGAACCCATCTGGCCTGCTTTGATTCCGATTTTGCATACCATTAGTGCCATGTATGTCATTTGGCTGGCATTTAATTTATGGAAAAGTTCACATCTTGAGCGTCATAGTCAGCAACACATCTCGATTAAACCACGTCAGATCTTTTTTGCCAGTTTAAAAAATCCGAAAGCCTTGCTGTTTGCTGCGGGTATTTTCCCGCCCGAAACTTGGGAGTCGCTCTACAATACCGTGCATGTCTTTATATTGTTTAGCCTGATTTTGTTGCCTGTTGCGTTCTTTTGGATGTGTTTTGGGCGTGCTTTGCTGGCAGGAAATGTTCGTGGTGTGCGGGCAGAACATTTGTATAAAGGTTCTGCCTTGCTGTTGGTGGTCTGTATGCTTCCGGTGATTTTTAGATTCTTTTAAGCGTTTATTTTTGCAAAGTTTGGCGTCTATTTAGATATTTTTGGCGTACAAACCCGATCACGCCAGGCAAAATACTTAAAATAATAATGCCAAAAATCAAATGCGTGAAATTGTCTTTGACCACAGGCATATTGCCAAACAAATACCCAAGCGTAATAAACGAGCCAATCCATAAAAAGGCACCCACGACGTTATAACTTAGGAAAAATTTGTAATTCATACTGCCTGCGCCTGCTACAAACGGCGCAAAGGTACGAGCAAACGGAATAAAGCGTGCAAAAATAATGGTTTTGCCGCCATGACGCTCAAAAAAAGCATGGGTTTTGACCAAATGTGACTTGTTGATAAAACGAGAGTTCATTTCAAACACACGCGGTCCGATAAAGCGTCCGATGTGATAATTCAACGTATCACCCAGCACCGCTGCAATAAATAACAGCAAACCCAGTAGCCAAGGATCCATGGCACCGGTTGAGGCAGCCAGCGCACCGGCTGCAAATAATAAACTGTCACCTGGTAAAAACGGCATGACCACCAAACCAGTTTCTACAAAAATAATCAGAAACAAGATGGCATAGATCCAGACTCCATAATTTCGAATGAATTCAAGGAGGTGGTCATCAACATGTAAAATAAAATCGAAGAGTTCCATGGGGCATCAAAGTGCAAAATTGTATCCAAATCCTAACAGTGCTGTACCGGAAAGTCAGTACGATAAAGTAACAATCTGAAAGAGATTTATTGTTCTCAAAATAGAACAATTTGTATTTTTAATAATGTTTATTGCAAAAATAATTCTACTTAGAATCTCAGTATTCCAAAACATGTTCAAATAATGAGGTATATCTGATGTTTAATCCAAATGTTATCGTTAAAAATGCAGTCGCTCATCACGGTGTAAATGGTGTGGTCAGCTTGGTGGCCCGCGTATTGATGGCTTATATTTTTATCGTAGCGGGTTGGGGCAAACTGACTGCTTATACTGCAACAGTAGGTTATATGGAGTCTATGGGAGTGCCGGGAGCATTATTACCTCTGACGATTCTGGTAGAGCTTGGTGGTGGTCTGGCGTTACTGTTTGGATTTCAGGCCCGCTTTGCAGCGTTTGGTCTAGGAATTTTTAGCATCATCACGGCATTTATTTTTCATGAAGGCGCCGATAGTGCACAAGCCATTAACTTTATGAAAAACTTTGCGATGGCAGGTGGGCTATTTTTCTTGATGCTACATGGTACAGGCAAGTTTAGTATCGATACGGCAATTGAAAAGTAACATTGATCAAGCGACTTGATTTGCCTCTTACAAATCTCTACCCGACAATCTCGTGAAATTCTGTTTAGATCACAACGAGTTGAATAATAAAAGGAGATGATCTGTGAAAAAAACAACGACGTTATTGTCGCTTATGGTCGGTTTAGCGGCCTCATCGATGGCCTTTGCGGGTAAGGATGATCATGTGATTATTCAAGAAGCGGCTAAAAATAAAGTGAATGTGCAACAAATCGCTCAGCTTAAAGACGAAACAGGCATTACTCTGATTGGACAGATTACCCAGCACCTTAAAGGCGATCATTATCAGTTTCAAGATGCGACCGGTCGCATTGGTGTGGAGATTGACGATGACCTATGGCGACAGGCCAATTTGAAGGTCGGTGATCATGTTCGTGTGGTGGGTGAAGTCGATACACATCGCTATAAACCGACCGATATTGAGGTGATTCAAATCGAGCGTTATACGCACGCACATTAAGTAAGTAAATCCTTGTATTTCATCGACTCTTTTAGCGAGTTTGATTGTTGAAGGAAAGAGCGTGCGCGGTACAGTGAAAAATGTTAGAATACTGCGCTTCTCTCGTTGCCTTGCATAGTTGTGTAATCATGACAACCAATACTCACATTACTGATGATCGTATCTTAATTTTGGATTTCGGTTCTCAATACAGCCAGCTGATTGCGCGTCGTGTACGTGAAGCCGGCGTATATTCTGAAATGTATGCTTTTGATATGTCTGAAGAAGACATTCGTGCATTTAATCCGAACGGCATTATCTTGTCGGGTGGACCTGAAAGTGTACATGTGGAAGGTAGTCCACGTGCGCCTCAAGTTGTTTTTGAGCTTGGTGTACCGGTATTGGGGATTTGTTATGGTTTCCAAACCATGTCAGAGCAACTGGGCGGTCAAGTAGTACCGGGTACTGTGCATGAATTTGGTTATGCCGAAGTAGATATCCAGCACCGTGACCCACTGATCGGTAATTTACAAGATCGTGAGAACCAGCTGCATGTCTGGATGAGCCATGGCGACAAAGTCGGTCGTTTACCAGAAGGTTTCGTGACTACTGCAAGTACACCAAGCTGTCCGTTTGCGGCTGCGTCTGATGAAACGCGCCGTTTTTATGGCGTGCAGTTCCATCCGGAAGTGACACATACCGCTAAAGGTGCAGAATTACTGTCTAACTTTGTTCACAAAATTTGTGGATGTGGTGGCCTCTGGACACCGGAGCACATTATCGATTTGCGTGTAGAGCAACTGCGTCAGCAAATTGGTGATGAAAAAGTATTGCTCGGTTTATCTGGTGGTGTCGATTCATCTGTGGTGGCAGCATTGCTGCACAAGGCAATTGGCGATCAACTGACCTGCGTATTTGTCGACAACGGTTTACTTCGTTTAAACGAAGGCGATCAAGTTATGCAAATGTTTGCAGACAACATGGGCATCCGTGTGATCCGTGCCGATGCTGAAGAGCGTTTCTTGACTGCGTTGGCTGGTGAAGTTGATCCAGAGAAAAAACGTAAAATTATTGGCCGCGAGTTTATTGAAGTGTTTGCAGAAGAAGCACGTAAACTTGACGGTGTAAAATTCTTGGCGCAAGGCACAATTTATCCTGATGTGATTGAATCTGCCGCCAGCAAACAAGGTAAAGCGCATGTGATTAAATCGCACCACAATGTGGGCGGTTTACCAGAAGACTTGGCGTTTGATTTGGTTGAGCCATTACGCGACTTGTTTAAAGATGAAGTGCGTAAACTGGGCACCACATTGGGCTTGCCACATAGCATGATTTATCGTCATCCATTCCCAGGTCCTGGTTTGGGTGTGCGTATTTTGGGTGAAGTGAAAAAAGAATATGCCGATATTCTTCGCCTTGCCGATGACATCTTTATGCAGGAATTACGTGCCAGTGGTTGGTACGACAAAACAGCACAAGCGTTTGCTGTGTTCCAACCTGTAAAATCTGTGGGCGTGGTCGGAGACGGTCGTCGTTATGCATGGGTGATTGCGTTACGTGCTGTAGAAACAGTCGATTTCATGACCGCGCGTTTTGCACACTTACCATACGAATTGGTCGATAAGATCTCAACGCGTATCATGAATGAAATTAAAGACGTTTCACGTGTTGTCTACGACGTGTCGTCTAAACCCCCTGCAACCATTGAATGGGAGTAAATTTGGGCTTTCAAAATGCATCGCATTTTGCCAAATTTACGACAAGAGCTTGCTCGCGGCAGTTGGGCTTTCAAAATGCATCGCATTTTGCCAAATTTACGACAAGAGCTTGCTCGCGGCAGTTGGGCTTTCAAAATGCATCGCATTTTGCCAAATTTACGACAAGAGCTTGCTCGCGGCAGTTGGGCTTTCAAAATGCATCGCATTTTGCCAAATTTACGACAAGAGCTTGCTCGTGGTAGTGAAGTTGAAATCCCTTAAAGTTTAAAAAAAAGAGCGCCAATTGGCGCTCTTTTTTCTTTTAAGTCGGTGGTAATTTTAAGACAACGCTGTCGCTTTCCAGTAGGGCCAGTTCGAAGAGGGATGAAATAAATAATTATGGCTGAGCAATGAATCATGCGTGTGTGGATTGCGCTCATGTAAGCCCATTAGCTCCATCATCATTTGATCCACATCGGCAGTATTGATGGGTGAGTTTAAATTGACGCCCGTGTCTTTTATTCCATTGTGCCAAACAACTAAAGGCACTTGATAGCCTGCTTGCGTATTTGGACTATGGCCAGCAAAATCGATCTCATGACCCACTTCGTTGCCATGATCGGATACAAAAACAAATGAGCGCCGCTGTGCGTGATCATTTTTTTGTAAGGTCTGGAAGAAACGACCAATCAACCAGTCCTGATATAAAATACTGTTGTCGTAATAATTGCGTTGCTGTTGAACCAGCATCCCAATATCGTTTTGTTCTAGCTGTGATTCTACAGCGTCGGTACTTTCTGATGAAAAGCGATCAAACTGCTGCGGATAGCGGAGCTGATAATTTGGATGTGCACCGAGCATGTGCACAATAATCAGTTTTTTGGGTTCTGGACGCGTTAAGATTTCTTGGTACACCGGCAAAAGCTTTTCATCAAAAGAATGACTGCTACGTCCTGAGCGATGATTGGTGTAAATTTGCTCATCCACAAAAGAACCAAAAAGCGAGGAAATATAGCTGTCATTTTGATTACTGATCCAGTACACCTTAAAGCCTGCGGCCTTGGCATAAGCCAGCACACTTTCGGTGGCATACTGGCTTTGCTCGACGTGACGAGCCTCGGTCAGTTTCATTTTCAGTGCGCCAATAGTGGATGCCGCTGGTGAAAAGGCCTGACAGAAAATTTTAAAAGAGCTGCTATATTTTTCTAGCTCTGGCGTGGTATTACGCGGATAACCACACACACCAAAATTTTTGCTGGTGACACTATCGGTGATCAATAGGGTATGCGTTTGCGACTGAGGCTGCTGGTTATCGAGCACCAACTTATGTTTGGCAGTTTCCAGCCATACATCGTGTATCTGCTGATGGGTATCGATCTGCTGCTTAAAATTTTGAATTTTAGAATAATAGTCTGTCCAATAGAGCACCGGATGCTGGGCACGCGATGGCTCGATCAGATAACTAGCTAGCGCCAATACACCTAAAAACGAACACAAATAACGGTTCAGTCGAACCTGAAACACATGCGCCGATAAGTCGCGGAAAGTAGGTTTAAAACAGACCCAGAAATAACCGATAAAACCGATACTAAATACCAAACTCACCAAGAGTAGCGTTTGAGCATGCAATTGAAGAAATTCAAGCGCTTCTTGCACTGTGGTGTTGGCAATCGCTTGCACAATAAAATAAGCATCGGTATCACTTTGATACACAAACCAGCTCAATGAACGCAAACTGGCATCGCCGAGAAAAACCAGCCACCAACAAATAGCTGCCACTTTCCAACCCAACCGAGTGCGTGATATCGCACGATAAATCAGCCATGCTCCTGGAAGTGAGAGTAAGCCGAGGCGAATACCATCGGAAGGATTTCCAGCAATCGATAAAATGCATGCTGTAAGCAACGCAGGAAGAAGCACCCAAAGTAAAACCAACACATTTCGACGAGTCATAAGGCTTGACGCTTCAATAAAAAAGTACAGAGTGGATCAATTAGAAAATCTAATTAAAAATTTTGGCTCTTCAATTTAATTGAAAAATAGCAAAGAATGAATTTATTTTTATGCGCTTTATGTCGAGATAGAAGAAGAAACTGATAGAAAAATGAGAGGCGAGAGTACGTCAAGAGATGAGCTAAAAATGGCTTGAAAGAATCGATATTTGTGATTCAAGCCAAGCCCTCAAATAGTTACTTAACCACCAAAGACCCGATGGACCAGACAGGCTATGCTCAAAGATACTTCTCATTTTTCAGCACCGATGAAAAGAAAAAATATGATTAAAGATCATAAAGGATAAAAAACCATGACCACCAACCATGACACGGACATCTCTGATTCACAACAATGCGAATCATCCGCCCCTCAATCAATTCAGGAATTTCCTATTCGTCGTGCAGAAATCGGTCAAGGCACGGTCATTAAACGAGCCTTACCCAGCCGCCACAAACGTATGATAGGTGCGTGGTGCTTTTTAGATCATGCAGGGCCGGTACATTTTCCGCAAGGCGATGGCTTGGATGTGGGGCCACACCCGCATATTGGCCTGCAAACCTTTACCTGGATGATCGAAGGCACCATTATGCACACCGATAGTCTGGGATCGAAGCAGTTAATCCGTCCGTATCAGGTTAATTTAATGACAGCCGGGTACGGTATTTCGCATACCGAGGTAGCACCAGAGCATGAGACCAAAATGCATGCGGCTCAGCTATGGATTGCCTTGCCAGATGAAAAACGCAATATGGCGCCACAATTTGATCATTATCCGAATCTGCCGCACACAGAACAAGATCAGATCAAGTTTACGGTACTGGTGGGCGAGTTTCTGGGGCAACAGTCACCTGTGGCTGTGCATACGCCTCTGGTTGGCGTCGACATGACTGCACAGGCAGACACCAAAACACGTATTTCACTGAATCCAACATTCGAATATGGTTTTTTGGCATTGGATGGTCATGCATGGATCAATGGCCACGAACTCACTCAAGACAATCTGCTGGTCCTCGAATCTGGTGCTAGCGAAATTGAGATTGAATTGCCACAAGGTCATCGGGTGTTACTGATCGGTGGAGAGCCATTTAAAACACCGATTTTATTGTGGTGGAATCTGGTTGGACGTACCACCGAGGAATTACGTGAAGCCCGTGACCAATGGATCAATCACGACTCACGTTTTGGTGAAATTCCAGATTATGATGGTCCGCGACTAGAAGCGCCTGCCTTTCCAGATCAGATGAGAGCATCCAAATAAGTTGTATTGCCCGAAGTGCAGTTAATAGATTAGTGATTAAAACCTTACAGCGCAGTGTTGAGATGAGAATCATCATTCCATCATGCATGATGTTTCAATGAAATGACTTTACAGTTAAGTCCATGCCATTGTCATGGGCTTAATGCTATAACTGAGAGTACAGATCAGACACATCAGGACTAAAAGAAAATCTCATGCTGACGATTCACCATCTAGAAAAATCACGCTCATTTCGTATTGTATGGGCACTTGAAGAGCTCCAGCAGCAATATCAGATCAAGCTTTATAAACGACTGCCAAGCCTTGCAGCACCACCTGAGCTCAAACGCGTACATCCGCTCGGCAAAGCGCCTATTTTAGAAGATGCCGGACGTACCATTGCAGAATCGGCTGTGATTCTGGAGTACTTGCAAACCAAATTTGATACGGCACAACGTTTTAAACCGCAGCAAGATGACGATGCATTTCAATATCTCTACTGGATGCATTATGCCGAAGGTTCACTGATGCCGTTGCTTGTGTTTCAACTGGTGATGAATAACGTGGGTAAAAATGTTCCATTTTTTATTCGACCGGTCGCCAACAAAATTACCGATGGCGTTAAAGCCGGATTTATTGGCCCACGCTTAAAAGATCATATTGCCTTTATTGAGCAGTATTTATCTGAACACGATTACTTTGCTGGGGAATTTAGCTTTGCCGATATTCAAATGAGCTTTCCGCTGAATGCGTTGCTAACCCGAACAACTGGGCAGTTTCCAAATATTCGGGCATTTTTGAAGCGAATTGAAATGCGCCCGGCTTATCAGCGTGCCAAAGAGAAAGGGGATTATTAATCGGGGATGGCTCGCCCAAGCCGTAATTCGGAAGGGCGATAGCCATAGTACTGCTTGAAACGAGTACTAAAGTGGCTGGCAGAACTAAAACCACATTGCAGGGCAATGCCGGTAAGCGGTTGGGTTGAGTGAAGCGCCAAGTCATGCGCGCGTTGCAAGCGTTGTTGTAACACATATTGATGCGGCGATACCCCTGTCGACTGCTTAAACATGTGGGCAAAGTGATATTCGCTCAGTTCGGTCTGTGCTGCCATGTCTGCTAAGGTCATGGCTTCTGCGAGGTGCTCGTCTATCCATGCTTTTAGCCGATGAAGCATAAACGGCGCCAGCCCGCCGCTCACTCGCGGTAATTGCCATTCTACGTTACTATAACGCTGTAATAGAGAGATTAGCAGTAAGCTGGCGCTGTGGCTAAGCTGTAAATGATTGCTGCGATCTTGCCAATCACAATTAAGCAAAAAATGCCGATATACGCTACTGATTTGGACATCCTCGACAAAACTTTGTTCTGCCAATTCGATGTGTGCGGGTTCTTTGTCCCAAATTTGTGCTGCGACATGCTTTAAATGCTGATCGGTATAGTACAGATGCACAAAACGCAGATGATCACGAATGTCCCACGTCGAGGCTTGTCCCTCAGGCATTAAACAAAAGCGATCTGGCCCACCACCATTACGCCATCCCTGTGGGGTCTTTTTATAACTTTCATAGCCGCCCTTGATATATAAACTCAAGGTATGGTGATCACTGCATACACTTACCCGATCGTGCTGGTTTTGCCAAGCAGCCAACTGCATACCCGAGCCCAGTTGCAGGCTATCGAGTAACTTGGTTTTATGCTGTTGCAACTGCGACAGGGTTTGATAGTTCATGCCAAATACGGTAGCGAATTAAAAATAATAATGTTGTGATTTTATCCTTTTTTTCATCATTTGATAAAAGTTGTCTCGTAAAAAAACGCAAGATTAGGCAAGTGGCCGCAAATATGCGAAAGCGTTCAAAATGAACACTGCGGATACTGTTGAGCACACTGGATAAAAAGAGATTGTAATGAACGCGGTGTTATATGCCTTGGTGGTGCTGATTTTTGGAACGACATGGATCGCAATTACCTTGCAAAGTGCTGAAATCGCGCCGGTTGTTGCGGTATTTTGGCGGTTTTTTATTGCGGGTGCACTCTTGATGGTGGCGCTCCTGATTTCAAGACGATTAAATCGCCTGAAACTCAATGATCACCTGTTCTGCTTGTTACAAGGCTTATGTATTTTTAGTTTAAATTTTATCTGCTTTTACATCGCCGTGCGTTACATCAGCAGCGGTCTGGAGTCTGTTATTTTTTCTATGGCGGTTCTTTTTAACACACTCAATAGCTATTTCTTTTTCCGTCAGCCAATTTCAGCCTATTTCCTGCCCGCGTTTATCTGTGGTTTGTTGGGCATGATCGCTTTATTTTGGCACGACCTAGCAACGACGCAAAACGACTGGCAAACCCTGAGCGCAATTTTACTGTGTGTATTGGGGACTTATGGTTTTTCTTTGGGGAATATGATTAGTTTGCGTCATCAGAAACAAGGCTGTGACGTCCTGACCACTAATACCTATGCCATGCTCTACGGTGCCATCGTGATGGCTGTCATCATTGCGCTCACCGGCCAATCATATTTACCCGAGAGTTCAGTGGTCGGTTGGTCTGCCTTGATGTATCTTGCGCTGATTGGATCTGTACTGGGGTTTTCAATTTATTTTATGCTGATCCGGCGGATCGGGGCAGGGCCTGCCGCATACAGCACCTTGCTGTTTCCCTTAGTGGCACTGACTATTTCAACTTTTTTTGAAGGTTATCAGTGGACGTGGAGTGCAGTATTCGGGGTGATGCTGATTTTACTTGGTAATTTAATTCTGTTTATCCAGCCCAAAGGATTGTCATTTATCCGATCCAATCAACGGGCCTAAGCTTTGAAAGTGAAATTGCGATAAAAAAAGAACGCGTAAAGCGTTCTTTGGATGTAAAGCATGTTCAGTCTTAGCGTTTCACGACAATCGAGTCGATGCCGCTGTGTTGCAAGGTTTGTTGAGCACCTAAAGCTGCTTCTTGTGTTTCATATGGCCCTGAAATCACACGGTACCATGTTTTTCCGTTTTCGACTGTTTTGACCACATCCGCAGACAGTCCATTTAAAATAATTTCAGCACGACGAGCATCAGCACTGTCAGGATCTGCATAGCTACGCACCTGCAAAATAAAGCTGGCAGGCTGTGGCGCAGGCGCCGCAGTCACATTTGCCGTACTACCCGATGCAGTTGGCGCACTGGCTGCACTTTCTCGCGGTGCTTCTACAATCACCGCAGCATTTTGATCTTTGGTCTCTGGAACAGCCTGATCCGGAATCGGCGTCATTTGCTGTTGAGGCAACAGATCATAGAAGCGATAATCGTGATTGGTGTCTTCTTCTTGATAATGGGTCGAAGTGACTTCATTTTTGGTCGAAACAGGTTTCCACGGCTTCCACAGCATCAGCATGACAGCAATGCACATCAGCACCAAGATCGCCACCACCATGCCTAACCAGCGAGGCACTAACGGTTTCTTGGGCTTGTTCGGTCGTTCAGATACACCGCGTTGCGTTTTTCCAAACACGTGGACATCCTCTTTATAATTTCTACCACATAACCAATAACATAGAAGCCGAAACAACCAAAACACTATTGTTTGGCTTCTTTGTAATACAGCGTCTCAGATCGCGTTCAATCAGCGAACTTACATGCTCTCTGGTGCAGATACACCCAGCAATTCTAAGCCGTTGCGTAAAACTTGCTGTACGTTTACTGAAAGCAATAAACGTGCTTGTGTAAGCGCTTGATCGTCGTCATTCAAGACTTTGTGCTCGTTGTACCAGCCATGGAACAGCGCTGCCAATTCTTTTAAATAATTGCCAATCTGATGCGGTTCGTAGGCATTTGCAGCACGTACCAAAATGTCTGGGTAAGCAGCCAGTTTGGCCAGAATTTCCGTTTCGGCATCGAGGTTTAAACGCTCTGCCAATGGACGAGCCTGTGTGCGGTCAAACGCGATCTGGTTGCTGTGTGCTTTTTCCAACATACGGCAAATACGGGCGTGCGCATACTGGATGTAATACACGGCATTGTCTTTGCTTTGCGATACGGCCAAATCCAAATCGAAGTCGATGTGTTGTTCCGATTTGCGCATTACATAGTAAAAGCGTGCGGCATCGTTACCGACTTCTTCACGCAGTTCACGCAAGGTCACAAATTGTCCAGAACGTGATGACATCTGTACCATTTCACCGCCACGCCATAAGCTCACAAACTGTACCAGCAATACGGTCAGTTTAGATGAATCAAAGCCCATGGCATCAATTGCAGCTTTCACACGTGCGATATAGCCGTGGTGATCTGAACCCCAGATATCGACAATATCGGTATAGCCACGTTGTAATTTATCGAGGTGATAAGCAATGTCTGAAGCAAAGTAGGTGGTTTGACCGTTACGACGTTTGACAACACGATCTTTCTCGTCGCCAAATTCAGTCGATTTAAACCAGATGTTGCCGTCTTTTTCGTATAAAAAGCCGCGTTGATCGAGTGTTTGTAACGCTTCATCAATTTTTTGATTCAGTGATGCTTCACTAAACCATTGGTTAAAGGTCACACCGAACTCTTCAAGGTCATCTTTAATGTCATCTAAGATGGCTTTGAGTGCCGCTTGATGAAACACGCGATAGCCTTCACCTGTCAGGCGCTGTGCATTGGCAATTAAGCCATCAATATGTTTTTCTTTGTCCCCAGAAACAACGACTTTATTGCCCTCTGCATCGAGTTCTGCTGCGAACTGAACATCTTCAGGCACATCATGGTACACCGCTGCAACAGGGTGTACGTAAGCATCGCCGTCTTGATCGATAATGCTTTGCGCGATTTCTTTAACGTAGTCGCCTTGATAGGCGTTTTTAGGGAAAACCAGAGATTGACCAAGTAATTCTAAATAACGTAAGTAGGTCGATGTCGCCAAAATGTCCATCTGACGGCCCGCATCGTTGACGTAATATTCACGATCAACTTGGGCACCTGTTGCTTCAAGCAAATTGGCAACAGTCATGCCGTAGGCTGCACCACGGCCGTGGCCCACATGCAGGCTTGAGGTTGGGTTTGCCGATACAAACTCGACTTGTACTTTTTTCGCGGCATTGACTTGAGTCTGACCAAACTTCGACCCTTGCGCTTGAATTTGATCCAGAACAGCAAAGCGTTGATCAGCATTTAAAAAGAAATTAATAAATCCTGGGCCTGCGATTTCGGCTTTACTGATGTCCGCCACTTCTGGCAATGCTGCCATGATCTTTTCTGCAAGATCACGAGGTTTCATTCCTGCCGCCTTTGCGCCGACCATTGCAATATTGGATGCAAAGTCACCGTGACTTCGGTCTTTAGTACGCGTCAAAATACTGTTGTTGATCCAATCTGATGGAAGAATCCCTTCGTGTTGAAGAGATTGCACTGCATGATCCAAAGCGGCTTGTATGGCGGTATTCATATCGATCTAAAAGGAATGTGTCGCAGAAAAACGCCCAATATAGCAAATTTTGACTGATTTAGGTGAGGGTCTTGTTCGGATTCTTGTATTTCCCGACAATCAAAGTGGACGCTTTGCCATAGACCGATCAATTTGGATTTTTCAGGCAATAAAAACAATAAAATTGGATTATGAAGTAAATCTTATTTGAGCGCTGAATGTAAACGATATCATTATAAATTTTCGAAATACCTGTTTTGCCTAAAAAACGCTTAAGCTATAGCAGTAGATAAATAGACGAGTAACCTTTAGGGCAGTAGTCCCTAAACACGAGATAGGCAATGACAGCTGAAACCAATACGAATAAACACCCCCTCTATATTCCTTATGCAGGATATACCCTCCTCGAACTCCCACTTCTCAATAAGGGATCGGCTTTTACTCAGGAAGAGCGTAGCCATTTTAATTTGCACGGTTTAGTTCCTCATGTGATCGAAACTATCGAAGAACAAAGCCAGCGCTCGTACCAACAATATGAAACATTTAACGACGCGATCAACAAGCATATTTATTTACGAAATATTCAAGACACCAACGAGACACTTTTTTACCGTTTGATCAACGATCATCTGGAAGAAATGATGCCAATTATCTATACGCCAACCGTGGGCGAGGCGTGTCAGGAGTTTTCGGATATTTACCGTCGTCATCGTGGTGTCTTCATTTCTTATCCAGACCGTGAGCATATCGACGATATTTTGCAAAACGTCAATAAACGCAATGTGAAGGTGATTGTGATCACTGACGGCGAACGAATTTTGGGTCTAGGTGACCAAGGTATTGGCGGTATGGGGATTCCGATTGGAAAACTGTCGCTGTATACGGCATGTGGTGGTATCAGTCCTGCTTATACGTTGCCGATTACCATTGATGTGGGAACCAACAATCAACAATTGCTAAACGACCCAATTTATATGGGCTGGCGTCAACCACGTATCAGTGGCGATGAATACTATGAGTTTGTGGATCAGATTCTGACTGCTATTCGCCGTCGTTGGCCAGATGCTTTAATTCAGTTTGAAGATTTTGCACAAAAAAATGCAATGCCATTGTTGACCAAGTACCGAGATAAATTCTGCTGCTTCAACGACGATATTCAAGGCACTGCTGCGGTTTCAGTCGGGAGCCTGATTGCGGCAAGTCGTGCGGCAGGTAAAGAGCTGAAAGATCAGAAAATTGCCTTTTTGGGCGCTGGGTCTGCAGGCTGTGGTATTGCCGAGCAGATTGTGGCACAAATGGTGGCTGAAGGTCTAAGCGATGATGAGGCTCGTGCACGTGTCTTTATGGTGGATCGTTTTGGTTTAATCACAGAAAACCAACCCAACTTACTCGACTTCCAGCGCAAGCTGGCACAAAAAGCAGACACTGTCTCGGCTTGGGGTAATGTGGAAGAGGTGATATCACTCCTCGATGTGGTTCAAAATGCTAAACCGACGGTGTTAATTGGTGTTTCGGGGCAGCCGGGACTTTTCACTGAAGAAGTGATCCGTGCACTAAATGAAAATTCAGAGCGCCCAATCGTAATGCCTTTATCGAACCCGACGTCACGTGTTGAAGCCGTGCCGGCAGATATTATTCAGTGGACAGATGGCAAAGCCCTCATTGCAACCGGCAGTCCGTTTGCACCTGTAAATTATCAAGGCAAGCTCTACAATATTTCACAGTGTAATAACTCGTATATCTTCCCAGGGATTGGTCTGGGCGTGATTGCTTCTGGGGCTAAACGGGTAACTGACAATATGTTGATGGCATCCAGCAATGCCTTGGCCGATTGTTCGCCGTTGTTAAATGATCCAAACGCCGATCTTTTGCCTGCGATTTCAGAGATTCAGGCGGTATCGAAGCGTATTGCATTTAAGGTTGCTCAAGCGGCAATTGAAGACGGTGTTGCACTGAATATCCCAGATGAGGTCTTGCTTGCCAATATCGAAAAAGAATTTTGGAAGCCTGAATACCGTACTTATAAACGCGTACCGTTCTAATCGAATATAGATCAAGCCTGAACCCCACATTTGCCAAGTCGAATGTGGGGTTTTTTATTGGGCCGTATAGAATAACTGTAGACGAAACGGTCTGTATTTTTTAGAATGGCTTGCAATTGATATCAATAAAACTAAAAAACGAACTTAGATCATGTTAAGCAATATGAATGGGGTGTTAGAACAGCTCGGACTGGGGGCATTAAAACGTGCTGTGCATGTACAATTTAGTCATGCTGCCTTAAATGCGCAGGTTTTTTTACAGCGGATTGAGGGAAAACATGCCCTAAATGATGGCTTAAGTGTTGAGCTGACTTGTCTTTCCACCAATGCGCACATCGCATTAAAACAATTTATTGGATGTCGGGTGGCGGTCGATCAAGTGACCGATAGCGGTGCGCTCGCCAGAACATCTGGCATTATTACCCGTGCAACACAAGGGCAAAGTGATGGTGCACTAACTATTTACACGCTGACTTTACAAGATCCGACTGCACTTTGGCATAAACGGCGGAACAGCCGTGTATTTATCAATAAAAGTGTACCCGAAATCAGCGAAATTCTGTTTAAAGAATGGCAAAGTAAAAGTCGCTTGTTTGCAGCAAGTTTAACGCTTGATTT
Source organism: Acinetobacter soli (assembly GCF_018139125.1). Classification (NCBI taxonomy): domain Bacteria; kingdom Pseudomonadati; phylum Pseudomonadota; class Gammaproteobacteria; order Moraxellales; family Moraxellaceae; genus Acinetobacter; species Acinetobacter soli. The sequence goes on along the minus strand of NZ_CP073241.1, from coordinate 2,388,196 downwards.
GAGCGGTCTGAGCCAAGACTACGATATTCGCCCGCTCAGTATACAAATGAATGAAACTGACTATGAATTTCTCACACGTTTATGGCGAAGTGAAGGGATAAACTGGTTGGTGGATGAAAAACATGTGGTGGTTGCACATGCTTTGCAAGAAATGGCGCCTCAAAAACTACGATTGATTGATCACAATCAGCCATTTTTAGCCCTTGAGCGTGGAGTGATTCGTTTTCATCGCAGCCATGCCACTGAATATTTTGACAGCATGACACAGCTTGTTGCGCATCGCCAATTACAATCTACCGCGACATATCTACAACGCTGGCAAGCCGATGCCTTGATTCAAGATGAAGGAAACGGATCGATTCAAAGTGCGCATCTGCACAGTGAACAGCACAGTAACGAAAGTTTAAGTCTAGAACAGGCTTGGTCGATCGAACCTGCATGGACAACCGATTTAACAGGTGCCGATCAAGCAACCATTTCTAGTACGCAGCAAATCGAAAAATTGAATCAGAATATGACCGCCTATCAAGAGTTTCAGGCCAAATATTTTACTGCACATAGCAGCGTACGTGACGCGCAGGTCGGATACTGGTTTGAGCTGACGGGACATTCCGAAATAGATACGCATGAGCGCGCAGACCGACAATTTTTGATTTATGAAAAGCAATTTTACAATCAGAATAATTTGCCCAAAGCACTGCAACAGCAGGTTGAACGGCTTCAACCTACTTCAACATTAAATTTTTTACAAAATCAGGAGCGTCAAGGTAATCAGTTGTCCTTGATTCGTCGTCAAATCAAGTTAGTGCCCGATTATCAGCCTTTGGTGCATCGTCCCGCTGTATATCCACAGCGAGCAAGGGTGGTCGGATCGGAAAATGAAGAAATTCACGTGGATGAATGGGGGCGCATTAAGGTTCGGTTTTTATTTACCCGAGCAGAAGACCATGCGCATGATACCGGTGCGGGCTCCAACGAAAATGATACAGATTCGGCTTGGGTCGATGTGCTTACACCATGGGCTGGTGAGCAATATGGCGCCAGATTTTTACCGCGTGTAGGCGAATTGGTGGTCATCGATTTCTTTGATGGTCACGTTGATCGGCCATTTGTGATTGGGCGTATCCATGAAGGACAACGCTCGCCTACAAAATTTGATATAAAAGGCCAGTTGCCTGCCACGCGAAACCTGAGTGGAATTCGCTCCAAAGAAGTCGCAGGAAGCGGATTTAATCAGCTACGTTTTGATGACACAACGGGTCATATTAGTGCACAACTACAAAGCAGTCATGGTACCAGCCAATTGAATTTGGGAAATCTGAGCCACCCAAAGAACGAAGAAACCAGTCAGGGACGTGGGGAAGGTTTTGAACTGAGAACTGATCATTATGGGGCGGTTCGTGCTGGTCAGGGTATGCTCATTAGTACTTATGCGCAGGAACAAGCCATTGCTGATCATTTAGAAGCTGCTCAGGCACAATCGTTACTGGTTCAGGGTCATGAAAGTATGAAAATGCTGAGTGATATTGCCCTCAAACAGCAAACTGACGCACTAAATGTTATTGATCGCTTACCTAAGTTTATTCAATCGCTCGAGTTAAAAACTACAGGTCAGGCTTTAGAGCGTACCTTAAATTTGTTTAAAGATGATTTGAAAAAAGATCCCATTCAAGCATTAAAGGGGTGTGGTGGTTTTATTGAAGATATTGGGCGTTTGGGAAGCGACTCAAAAGGCGTTATAGAAGAGCTTGATACATTCTTGGCGAATAATGAGGATGCATTAGAAAATCTAAAAGCCTTTATTGAAAATGTGGAAGAGCATGGAACGGATCTCATCAAAGGTCAATTGGTAGGAATTAAAGATAAAATCCAGAAAAATCCATTTGAAAGTATCCAAGATGTTGGAAAAGTGCTTGCTCATGCTGATATCAGGGATTTTGATTTGATGAGCGAGTGTGGAACTTTTACTAAAGGCACAAAATTAGAAGTCACGCCATCTAAAGCTTTGAGTACTTTGCAAGGTTTTATGGAAGGATATACACAAGGCTTAGAAAGTAGTGCCGATACCAAACAAAAAGAGCAGGGCAAAATTTTTAGACAAGCACTTATGTTGCTGGCATCACCAAACGGTATTGCATTAACCACCCCTGAAAATATTATTTTACAAGCCTCTCAGGATATTGCTGAGAGTGCCAGTGGCTCAATTAATTTGAGCGCACAGAAAAATATTATTGGTCATGCACAAGATAAAGTAAGTTTGTTTGCTGCACAAAAGGGACTGAGTGCTTATGCAGCAAAAGGCGCAGTTAAAATACAAGCGCAAGATGATTTAGTCGATATTATTGCCAAAAAAGTGATTAAGCTGATTTCTACCGAAGATAAGATCGAACTAATCAGTACTAAAGAAATTGATATTAAAGCTGGCGGTTCTCAGTTGATCGTCAATGGAAATGGGGTTTTTATTAAGACAGGTGGTAAGTTTGAGGTTAAATCAGGACAGCATGTGTTTAGCAGTGGTGAAAAAGTTTCATATGAAGTACCCGAGTTGCCAAATACTCCAATTTTTAGTAACCGTTTAGATATTTATGATTTGTTCTGGGCGAATGATTTTAGTCAACTCAGTTATAAAGCTTTTGTTCCTGAAACAAGCTCATTTACTTCAGGATCAATAGATGAACATGGGCGTACAGGTAAAATCAGTACTCCAGATCCAGAAAAAGTTCAGGTACTTGTTGGCTCTAATGATGAATGGGGATTGGTCATTGATGGTTTTGATGAGGAAGATCTCATGATTGATCAAAATTTGAATGATTCAGATTCAGATAACAATATAGAAAGAAGGGATTGGAAGTGAGTAAAAAATCACTAGTTACCATACAAATCTTAGACTTATTTGGTCGTCCCATCTCAAAAGCACAATATGAAGTAAAAAATCAGAGAACAGGACAGGTTATTGCTGCTGGAGCAACAAACTCTTCAGGATGTATTGTCGAAATTAGCCGAGATAAAGGTACGACTTTAGATGTTTATATTAAAAGTATGTTTAATGGCTTGATGGTTAAAGTACAAAGCTTTGTAATGTCTAAAGACCGTATGATCGTAAAAATTACAAGTCCAAAGGTAATGTTGGATTTAAAAACATTAACCAATCAAGGTAATAGTGGACAATATAAAAGAAAAACACATGTTGTAAAAAAGGGTGAAACTTTATTTGAAATAGCTCAAAAAAATCATACGACTGTCCGAGCATTAGAGCGTTTGAATAAAATAGATGATCCAAATAAGATTAGTATAGGTCAAGTTATTAAGTTACCTGTAAATATTCCTGCTACCGGAAATCATACACATCAAGACAAGTCTAAACCAGCTACTCAGCAGAAATCACAATCTTTGGCTAGTACTAAATCGAAACCATCACAAACTCCATCTACTATGCCTTCTGATACAACACCTCAGAAAGAGCAGGAACAAGAAGCTTTTGGAACAAATTTAGGCAGTAAAATCCTCGATCAAGTAAATGAGCTTTATGAAGAAGCCAAGAAAAAGCTGAATGAAACTACAAACTCTACTTCCAAGATATTGACGGTTGACGATCGCAGTCAGGATGGTGGAACTCCTAAAGTAGATGCTTCAAATTTATGTAAAACCAATCCGCAATGTATTTCAAGTGGTAAGAGTGAGCTTATTCGAGAAGTAAATATTCGTTTGGCAGGTTTTGGTGGAGCCTTACCTACGGACGACTTTACCGATCTTACTGCAAAATGTATTAAGCAATTCCAGCGTGACTATATGGGAGTACCAGAGACGGGAAAAATTTGTGGTCCGGTATTAGTAGCATTGGATAAATTCCGTGATGAGTATGGTATCTCTCCATATTTTGAGTCAATGAAGTGCCCATGTGGAGTCTGCTCAGGTTTTGGTAACGCTAGAAGTGGATATTTCAATTTTGAGCGTTATAAAAAAAGTACAAAACAATACATCAACGTCTCTCAATTTGCTAATGAATTTAAGGGAATGCATCGAAGTCTAATTTGGGGACTTAAGGCGATGATGTTTTATTTTAAAAAAATGAACAACCCTGCTGGATATAAAATTGTAAGCATTTCATCTGGATATCGATGTATAGATAATAATCGAAAAAAAAGACGCTCAACAACTAATCATATGGGATGTGCTTTAGATATTGTAGTTCAAAATAAAAATAATCAAGTAGTTAGTATGGATGAACTTGAGAATCAAGTTAGAATAGAATGGTTCTGTAAATATTTAAATACTAGCTTAGGATGGTCTACAAATAAATTTGGTTTAGAGCGTCTCTCAGATGGTGCTACAACGTGGGTACACTTAGATGTTCGGGAGTTTGATCAAGAATATAAAATTGAAAAGTTATTTAGTACTACTAAAGACGGACTAAATGGAAATTATCTAATAAATTTACTTAAAGCTGATGTAAGAGCTAATAAAATATTAGAGTGTTCTGGAGTAATTACTTCTCTTAATAAAAACCCTAATTTAAATGATAGTTCATTAGAGGATTTAATTAGACAGTTAGGTGGTGTTATCTCTCATGGTGAAGGTAATTATGAGTCTTATAATTCAGGAACGAAAAATGTTAAAGGTAACAAGGTTGGTTATTCATTTATAAATCCTGGAAAAGGCACTGTAACTAGTAAGAGTATTCAGCAAATTATTGATAATGCAGAAGCAAAAGATGGTAATGATAGAGATCGTTTATTTGCAACAGGTAAATACCAAACAACCTATTACACCCTTAAAGAAGGCATTGAAAAGGGTTATTTCACTGGAAATGAAGTGTATGATGCAAATATGCAAGAACAGGTATTTCGCGAATTTCTAATTAGTAAGCGTACAAAGCTTTATCTATTTGTAAGAAAGGGCAAAGGTAGTTTAATAGATGCTCAATATGATGCTGCTCAAGAGTGGGCATCAGTAGCTGTACCGCTGGGGCTCCCTTTAAAAAATGGTAAGATATCAGATGGAAATAAATCTTTCTATGAGAAAACTGGACAAAATTCTTCTTCTGCAGAGTCAACGAAAATGGTTTTAGAAATTTTTAGAAAAATTCAAAAATTTCATAAAGATAGTAAATAGTTTGAGTGGTGAAAAAATGAAAAATGTATCTATTAGTTCAACTGTACTTATAATTTTGTCAATTTTAGGATGTTCAAGTAAAACGACTGTAGCTAAGGGTATAAATAAATTCGATGTCAAAGACTGTTCAATTGATTTTGATGAAGTGGATTTTTGTACCAAAGAAAGATTAAAAGATTATAATAATATTTTAAAGAATAAAATATCGAATTTTGATAAAAATAAGTTTTTAATAAGTTTCAAAGAAAAAAACTATTTGTATTTTGCTGTTGTTGATTTAGAAAGTAATAAGATTTTTACTTTACCGGCTTCATTGAGTATGATGTCTAATATTAAGCCTTTAGAATTTTCATCAAATAATAACTTATTTTGTTTAAATGGTAATTTTAATCAATATCAGAACTCTTATAGGGCAGTAAAGACATGCTATGTATATAATAATGGAAATTTTGATTTTAAATCAAGAGTTGAGTTAGAGAAGGAAACAAAAAAATATGATAAATTTAGTTTAAATAATAAGATTAATAAAATTCACTTACCGATTTCTTCTGATTTTTACTCTAAGTGTGCTGAGAGTAATCCATTGAAAAATTGTGAAAAACTTGAAAGATCTAATAATAAACCTTATACTCTATCTGAACTAAAAAAAGTATCTCCTGATTTAGTGGTTTTATTAAATGAATTAAAAGTAAGATCATTAAATATAGATACATTTAGATTTCTTCCTAAGATTGGAGATAGTTTTTATACTATTGCCGAAAAGTATATAGATACAGCTGAAGAATCTAGTTCTGAATTTTATTTGATAAAAATAAAACCTGTTTTACAAGTGGAAAAAATAGGTGATTATTACTCAATTGATAGCTCTGGAGTTATTACTTACAAAGGCGAAAATGGAAAGCTGTTAAGAAAAAAATTAAAATAAGAAGTTTTGATATACCTCATTTAACTTGGGGTATATTTTTTTAAAAATTATAGTATAGATTTAAGCAAATATGAAATTTTTGAAAACAGTAATGATATTTTCTATTGGTTTAGTAGCGTCAAGTTGTGGATTTTCTAAAGAAAATAATCAAGATTTTGACAGTGAAAGGAAAATAGTTCCTGCCAAAGTTATTACAAGAGAAAAAGTTTTAAAGTGTAATTTTGAGCAAGGTTATATTGATTTTTGCTCAAATAATTATCTAAAGCTTTATAATGATTCACTGAACAAAAAAGCAAACTTTGATCAAAATAAAGTCGCTTTAATAATTGATAAGGAAAGAGATACTAGAAAAGGTATACCTAGGAAAATTAAATACTTTGTTGTATTAGATCCGACAACTAAAAGAGTATATCCATTAGAGCAATCTGTTGGTTATTTTGTTAATGATAGATTGGAAGAAATCGCCACTAAGCCTTCAATTATTAAATTTAATCAAAATAATAATAAAGTTTGTCTGTCAGGTACAACATTCTCATATCAAGATAATAATGTAAATGTTGAAAATGAATGTTATACGTTCAATCCAAATGACAACAGTTTTTTTAAAAAGGTACAAAAAGAAAAAATCATAAAATATGAAAATGAAAATCTTCCAATTTCATTTGACAAGAAAAAATTTATGTGTAATGGATTAAAGTGTAAAGAAAATATCCTAACAGTTGATAGGCTAAAAGAAATATCAAAGAATGATAAAAATAGTGACCTTCGCTTTCTTGTAAATGAAAAAGGATTTGATACAACTTACATTAATGCTTCTACTGGTAATAAAATTTTATATATTTTGAAATATAGTGAAGGCGATAGTGAGCAACAAAATATATATTTATCCTACTTTTTAGATGGTCTATTTAAAACCAAGGCATTGGATGAAGTTAAGTCGTTTAAAATAGATAGTAGTCAGAATGTATATTTTAATGGTATTAAAGTCATTTTAAATTAATTTTTTAATAAAATATAGTGGTATTTTATCATCACTATTTTTATAGTTTATCTGAATTTATTGTGATGAATAAATTATATTTTTTGAATGTTATGATTGCTAGTAGTGTTTATTTTAATATCGGTTATGCAAAAGAAAATCCTTCATGGAGTGATTATTTACAAGATGCTACTCAAATTAATTCGCCTGTCGAATATATAGATACGTATAATAAATATTCTGTTATTAGCCCCAATTTTAAAATAAAATTAACTGATTTTGGAAATATTGAAAAAACAAAGAAAAATATTACCTATACATTAAAGAAATATGGGGTGCAAGTTTTAAATGGAAAATATGTGTATAATTTATTTGAAACAACAACTCCTTTGAAGTCTAATGTTGATTTTACTTTGCTATATTATGATAAAAGTATCGTTGCTTTTAGAATAAAAGAAATCGGTACTATCGATTACGTTAGAGTTCCTTTTGAAAAATTTCAGGTCACAATTTATCTATATAATATAAAAGATAATAATTTCACTGAAATACCAGTAATACTCTCTAATAGTGATGAAGGTAATGAGAAAACAGATCTACTCATGGGTGATCAGGTAACATATGATGTTAAGAAAGGACAGTATACGTATCTTGCAAATGTTAAAACTTATAAGGATGGAAAAACTTCACCATTCAAGGTTACTTTGAATGCTAATCTTAAATGTATTTCATCTACATTAGGTTGTGAGACCATAGGTGTTTTAGAGGCTCAGAAAGAAAATTAATGTGATTAAGGAGAAATTGAAACCATCAACTTCTCCTTAATTTTTCTAACCCTCCAAAACACCCTCCAAAACCTCTTCACTCGGTGCAAAATAATACGCACCATCCAGTGGTGTCACAAAATGCAGCAGTCGGTCATGAATACCATCGCCACTGGTTCCAAACATGCGCTCTAGCATTTGATCAATTCTGCTCAGATCTTTGGTATAGGCAATAAAAAATAAACCTTGATCGCCTTTTCCATCGCCATAAGGCAGGCTATGGCGCAGAATTTCTAATTCTTCACCTTCATCATCTTCTACCACTGTTCGTGCAACATGGGCATTATCTGGTTTTACATGGTCATCAAGTTCAATAGATTCCAGTTTGGTGCGTCCCATCACCTGTTCTTGCGCATCAACTTTGAGTTTTTTCCACTTTTCAAGGTCATGTGCATAACGCTGTGCGAAAACAAAACTTCCATCTGTAAAAATTGTATGTTCATCACCCAGTAATGCTGTTTCTGCACGATCGTCTGGAAACTGTGGATTTTCAGTGCCATCTATAAAGCCCGTGATATCGCGACCATCGAAGTATCTAAAGCATACACGTTCATCCAAAACTTCTACTTGATCCTGTATGCCTTCAAAAAAAGCCTGACTTAAAGCAAAACAGATATCTGCTCGAGTACTGGCAATATGAATGAGCACATCGGTGGGCACTGCGGGCATATGAAAAGCACCGTGAATCGGTTCAAGTGTCTTAAACCCTTCAGGAGTCTGTGTATAAAGCTGTTTCCACAAAGCTGCACCAAATGCTACACCTGTTTTGATCTGCGCATTGGGATGTTGTGTGATCAATCGATCGCGGGTTGTCAATAAAGCCTGTAATTGTTTCTTTAAGCCTTCTACCGACAAGTTGCCCAAGTTTAAAACAATAAAACGCGCATGATCTGAGGGTAGGGGAAGAATGACAGATTGTGCAGTCACCAGTGACTCCTAAAGCATTATTTAAATTCAATATTTCTCTATTGTGCCGTATCTTTGCTGCATATTAAATACGCGGTAACGATATTTTTATCGATGATTAGAATCGGATTCATACAACAGGTATAATCCCATTTTTGCTTTATGTTCAGGTTATGTCATTTCAAGTTTGGATAGGCTATATGCTGGCGTGTTGGGTGATTAGTCTATCTCCCGGCGCAGGTGCGATCGCCTCAATGTCGAGTGGTTTGAATTATGGCTTTCGTCGTGGCTATTGGAACGCACTTGGCCTACAGTTAGCACTTTTGGTGCAAATTGGAATCGTTGCAGCCGGTGTGGGCGTACTGTTTACCACAACACCGTGGGCTTTTTTACTGGTGAAATGGTTTGGAATCGGTTATTTACTCTATTTGGCCTATTTGCAATGGACGGCGCCTGTTCAATCGATTCAGATTCATTCCGAGCAACTTGAAACTTCTCGTCAGCGTCTGATTCTCAAGGGTTTTGTTGTCAATATCAGTAATCCAAAAGCGATCGTGTTCTTGCTCGCGGTATTGCCACAATTTATTGATCTAGCGCGCCCGCAAGCACCACAGTACGGCATTATGGCCCTAACCATGGTGCTGATCGATTTGATTGTAATGGCAGGATATACCGGATTGGCTGCCAAGGTACTGCGCTTATTACGCTCACCACGACAGCAAAAATATCTGAATCGCAGCTTTGCGGTGATGTTTAGTGGTGCAGCGCTCTTGCTGAGCATGGTCAATCAAACGCACTAAACCCTGATACTTATAAATATTTGGGTTGCTGACGGCGCGCCTTAATTTTTTGAACCAGAAAAATTGCGATAAACAACATCGACATACAAATTACAATACTTAAGCCTGTGGCAATGTTTAAGCCTGCGCTGGACCAGAGTCCAATACTCACACCCAGTTGAGCAAACACAAATGCCCAGATCACCATTTGTTTAGGGGAGTGCGCCACCAGACGTGCCGTCAAGGCTGGAATAACCAGTAAAGCGCCCATCAGCAGAGAACCTACAGCACGTAGCGCAAGCACTGTAAATAAGGCCAACAGCAACATGAAAATCAAGCGTTGCCATTTGGCATTTACACCTTCACTAATGGCGATATCTGGATCAATCGCGATCTGAATTTGTGCTTGCCAATACCGATACAAAATGCACAGTGCAAAACCAATCACGATCACAAAGATTGGTAACTCATCCCAGCTAATGGTGAGCAGGTCGCCAAATAAGTAGCTGAGCAATTCAGGGCGTAAGCTAGGTAAATATTGAATAAACAATAATCCTGAGCAGAGTAGCGTCGCTGAACACAATGCCAGTAAAGCATCGTTGGGTAAGCGTGGATCATGTAAGACCCATAAAATACCCACCAGCAACAAAGCCAACAGGGTGACGCCAAACCATAACGGTAAACTCAGAGCACCTGCCACCGCAACACCGAGTAACGTGCCGTGGGCCATGGTGTCTGCAAAAAAGGACATTCTGCGCCACAGCATCAGACAGCCCAACGGCGCGGTCAAAAATACCAGTAAAGTGCCCATCGTCCATGCGGGGAGGAGGAGTTGTAGCCACTCGGTCATGGATTAAGCTTCCGGTTCGGGATGAATATGAGGATGATCAAGATGTGCACAAGGCTCCACATGGTCGCCATGGGCACAATGATCGTGATGATGTTGATAGGGCACGCGCTGACCGCCAAAAATTGCCAAGTATTCAGGATGTTGCTGAACACTTTCAGGCAAGCCGCTACAACAAATATGTTTGTTGAGGCAGATCACGCGCTGTGTACCTTGCATGACCCACTGTAAGTCATGCGACACCATCAAAATAGCGCAGCCATAGCGCTCGGGAAGACTACGTACGTAATCATAAAGCTCTGCCTCTGACTGAATATCGAGGCCTTGCATTGGTTCATCCAGAACTAAAATATCCGGTTGACGCAATAACGCACGTGCTAACAGCACACGTTGTCGTTCACCGCCAGACAATTGCTGTACTTTGGCTAAAAGCAATTTGGCAATGCCCGTATCTTGAACAATTTCATCCCGTAACGACTTACTGCACTTTTCTAGGTCGAGTAGATCTTTTACCCGCAGCGGTAAACTGTGTGAAGGATTGAATTTTTGTGGCACATAGGCCATCTTGAGTTTTTTGGCGGTGCGGATTTTGCCTTGCGTGGGCTTGGTAATGCCCAGTAATACTTTAATTAAAGTCGACTTTCCTGCACCGTTGGGACCAATCAAGGTCACAATTTCATTTTGATGCAAGGCAAAGTCAATATTTTTAAGGATATCTCTGTCATCGCGATGAACAAAAATTCCATCTAAGCGAATAAGCTCAGAGGTTAACGCGGCTGGGTGCACTGCTGACATTTTCCAGAAATTTCAATAATCGTATGCTGCGCACTGAACTGATCAGAGGCGGCCAGCTGATTGAGTTGGCTGGTAAGGCCTTGAGAAGATGCTTCTTTTACCACATGACATTCGGTACAAATCAGGAATGCAGCCTGATGCCCCTCACGTGGATGACAACAAGGAATATAGGCATTGATTGACGTCAAACGATGGATTAGACCTTTTTCAAGTAAAAAATCCAACGTTCGGTAAACTGTCGGCGGGGCAGCAGGGCGGTCAGAATCGCTTTTAATTTTCGCAAGCAAGTCGTAGGCACCCATCGGACCCGATGCATTTAAGATCAATTCCAGAACTTCTTTACGTAATGGTGTTAAGCGTGCTCCCGCTGCGGCACATAAGCTTTCTGCTTCAGCCAGACGCGCAGCTACATTGTGATGGTCATGGACCCCATGTAATGCATTGTGATGTTCGTGGGAACAGGAGCTCATAAGACAACCTCGTAGTTTTATCAAATATTAACATGAACTCATAGATGTTACGATTAGGCTTAGGAATTTTTGCAATTTTGTTATAATATAACACAGTTCCAGATCTAGGTTTTAATTTGCTCATGTTGCGTTTTGTGCTGATTTGTTGTTTGACTCTTTTAAGTGCTGCCAGTTGGGCACAAGGTCCCTTGGTGGTATCTACTCATCCTTTATATTTGATTGCCCAAAAAATTACGGCAGGCGTGGAAGAACCACAACTATTATTAAGCAATCAATCCGGGCATGACGTTCAGTTGACGCCTGCACACCGCAAAGCCATACAAGATGCGTCTTTGGTGATCTGGTTGGGTAAGGCGCATGAAGCACCTTTGGCTAAATTGCTCGACAATAACGCAAAAGCAGTTTCCATCATTAACTCCCAGATTGGCACATCACTCCCGCAACGAACCACGCGTGGGGTACCCATTGCCAATACCATCGATACGCACGTATGGCTCGATCCTAATAATGCGGTACGCATTGGCTTCTTTATTGCGGCATTACGCTCGCAGCAAATGCCAGAAAACAAAACCAAATACTGGAATAACGCACGCTTATTTGCCCGAGACATGTTACAGGCTGCGCAAAAGTACAACAGTACTGCCGCACCAAAACCTTACTGGTCGTATCACGATGCCTACCAATATCTAGAGCGCTCACTGAATCTTAAATTTGCCGGTGCACTGACGGATGATCCACATGTAGCACCAACGGTAGGTCAAATCAAATACTTAAATGACAACCGTCCAAGTGAGAGAATGTGCCTCATGGCCGAAGCACATGCCAGCAAAAACCAATATCAAAAACTTAGCCCAATTGTCTTTGAGTCGGTAGACGAAAGTCTGACAGGCGAAAATGACTTTGTCGTCGCTTGGCAGAAACTGGCCAGTCAAACCTTGAAATGTGTGCAAACAGCAAGCAAATAAGCACATTATTGTGAAGCGCTTCCCACTCTTGAAGCGCGAAGCAATCTTAGAAAAAAACATGACTTAGGTCGGGAAATGATTGCATGTTTAGGGGGTGGGCTCTATAATGCCTGCGATTAAAAACGATCAACTGCGAAACTTGTCAAGCATTCATGCTGTGAGTGGATAAACAATGAGCCGACCTAGTCGCTTGATTGACCGACGATTAGCGAAAGCAATGGTCTTCTTACAAGCATTAATGATCCCTGTTTCTAGCTTGATTGCATGGGGAGTGAAAGACTCAACTGCTGCACTAAGTGCTGCTTTGGGGGCTTTTGTATGCTGGATTGCACACGTATATTTTTGTTGGCAGTCATTCCGTGCAGCTGGAGCTAGAGCATCTAGACAGGTTCTCTCCAATATGTATCGAGGCATATTGGGAAAATTTGCAATCGTGATCGTTGGATTTATTTTAATTTTAAGCAACGTCAAACCGTTATCACCGGTGGCATTGTTTTGTGGTTTTATTCTCGTTCAAGCCATGTCGTGGGTCGCTCCATTTTGGGTGTCACGTCTACAAAAACGAGTTTAGGCACATCAAAAGTTGAAAAATTTTTTGAGTGTGACGAGATATCAAGCAGCTTGCGAGATTCGTCTACTCTTTTTAGTAATTGACATTGACCAGGTGTGATTTATGGCTGCTGAAGAACATGCCCTTACTTCGACAGAGTATATCAAGCATCACTTGACCAATTTGACCTATGGCAAAATGCCGGACGGAACTTGGAAATTGGCTGAGAATGCAAAAGAAGCTCAAGAAATGGGGTTTTCTGCTATTCACTTGGACTCGATGGGTTGGTCAATCGGCCTTGGTATCATTTTCTGTTTGGTTTTCTGGTGTGCTGCAAAAGCTGCAAAAGCGGATGTGCCATCAAAATTCCAATCTGCAATCGAAATGATTATCGAGTTTGTTGATTCCAGCGTTCGCGATACCTTCCATGGTAAATCACGTCTGATTGCGCCTCTTGCTTTGACCATTTTTGTGTGGATTTTCCTCATGAACTTGATGGACCTTATCCCTGTGGATTGGGTGCCTATGTTGGCTCAAATTATTGGTGCACACGTGTTTGGCATGGACCCTCACCATGTTTATTTCAAAATCGTACCATCTACTGACCCGAACATTACCCTAGGTATGTCGCTGTCTGTATTTGTGCTGATTTTGTTTTACAGCATTCGTGAGAAAGGCATTGGCGGATTTGTTGGTGAATTGGCACTTAACCCATTTAACCCAAGTAACCCAGTTGCAAAAGCGTTGTTGATTCCAGTGAACTTAATTCTGGAATTGGTAACTTTCCTTGCACGACCAATTTCATTGGCTCTACGACTTTTCGGTAACATGTATGCGGGTGAGTTGATTTTCATCTTGATCGCACTTTTACCGTTTTGGATTCAATGGGCATTGTCCGTGCCTTGGGCAATCTTCCACATTCTCGTCATCACGTTGCAGGCATTCATTTTCATGATGCTGACCATCGTATACTTGAGCATGGCAAGCGAAAAGCATTAATGGTTTATCCCTAGTTATCATAGGGATAGCTAGGTACAATTTTTAGTTTAATTTGGTAATAACCTAACCTCTGAGGAATTTTTCATGGAACTCACTTTAGGTCTAGTTGCAATTGCATCTGCTATCTTGATCGCTTTCGGTGCTTTAGGTACTGCGATTGGTTTTGGTCTTTTAGGTGGTCGCTTTTTAGAAGCTGTTGCTCGTCAACCAGAACTTGCTCCACAACTTCAAACTCGTATGTTCTTAATCGCAGGTCTTCTTGATGCTGTGCCTATGATCGGTGTTGGTATTGGCTTGTTCTTCATCTTCGCTAATCCGTTTGTAGGTTAATCATCTTAATTCCGAAATCCACCATTTTGAGGAATTGCTATGAATATTAACCTCACATTGATTGGTCAAGCGATTGCATTTGCGATTTTCGTCGCATTCTGCATGAAATTCGTTTGGCCACCACTAATCAATGCGATTAGTGAGCGTCAGCGCAAAATCGCTGATGGCTTAAATGCTGCTGAAAAAGCAAAGGCGGATCTCGCTGATGCTCAGGCGCAAGTTAAGCAAGAGCTTGATGCTGCTAAAGCACAAGCGGCTCAATTGATCGAACAAGCGAACCGTCGTGCAGCACAATTGATTGAAGAAGCGCGCACCCAAGCAACTGCTGAAGGTGAACGTATTCGTCAACAGTCAAAAGAGACTGTTGATCAAGAAATCAATGCTGCTCGCGAAGAATTACGTCAACAAGTGGCTGCTTTGGCAGTTGATGGTGCAGAAAAAATTCTGAGCCAGCAAGTTGATCAACAAGCTCATGCTGCCATGCTTGAACAGCTGGCTGCTAAACTTTAAGCGAGGGAAGTATGGCTGAACTCTTGACGTTGGCACGCCCGTACGCTAAAGCAGCTTTTGCTTACGCTTCTGAGCAGGGTGCGACAGATAACTGGTCCACAGCATTACAAGTGCTCAGTGCAGCGGTGCAAGACGAAGCATTTTCCGCTTATTTGAATCGTCCTGAACTTACTCCTTCGGAGCAAGTTGAGCTTTTCGCTAAAATTTTAGGTGAAGATCAATCACAAGCAGTGTCAAATTTTTTGACGCTTCTTGCTGATAATGATCGTTTGATTCTTTTGCCAGAAATCGCAGAAGAATACGAAGAGCTTAAATCACAGAATAACAACGTGGTAGATGTCGTGATTGAATCGGCATTTCCATTGTCTGCTGAACAAGAACAACTGTTAAAAACTGCTCTCGAAAAGCGTTATAACAGCTCTGTGACGATCGCAGTAGAAGTGAAGCCTGCATTAATTGCAGGTGTTGTTATTCGTGCAGGCGATCAAGTGATAGATGATTCTGCGCTGAACAAGCTTGAAAAAATGCGGACTCGTCTTCTTGCATAATGCATAAAAGAAGACTGAACTTTAAAAAGATTGAGGAATAGCGCAATGCAACAACTGAATCCATCCGAGATCAGTGCGCTCATTAAACAGCGTATAGGCGATCTGGACACCAGCGCGACCGCGAAGAACGAAGGTACCATCGTCATGGTATCTGACGGTATCGTGCGCATTCACGGTCTTGCTGACGCAATGTACGGTGAAATGATCGAATTTGACGGCGGCTTATTTGGTATGGCACTGAACCTAGAACAGGATTCAGTGGGTGCCGTTGTTTTAGGTAACTACCTAAGCCTTCAAGAAGGTCAAAAAGCTCGTTGTACCGGTCGTGTACTTGAAGTGCCAGTTGGTCCTGAACTTCTTGGCCGTGTCGTAGATGCTTTGGGTAACCCAATTGATGGTAAAGGCCCAATTGATGCGAAATTAACTGATGCTGTTGAAAAAGTAGCACCAGGCGTAATTTGGCGTCAATCGGTCGACGAACCTGTTCAAACTGGTTATAAATCAGTTGATACCATGATCCCTGTAGGTCGTGGCCAGCGTGAGTTGATCATTGGTGACCGTCAAACTGGTAAAACAGCAATGGCGATCGATGCGATCATCGCTCAGAAACATTCAGGCATTAAATGCGTATACGTTGCAATTGGTCAAAAACAATCGACCATCGCAAACGTAGTGCGTAAGCTTGAAGAAACTGGCGCTATGGCGTACACCACTGTTGTCGCTGCTGCGGCTGCTGATCCTGCTGCTATGCAGTACTTGGCACCGTACTCAGGCTGTACAATGGGTGAATACTTCCGTGACCGCGGTGAAGATGCGTTGATCATTTATGATGATTTGTCTAAGCAAGCTGTTGCTTACCGTCAAATCTCATTGCTTCTTCGTCGTCCACCAGGTCGTGAAGCATATCCAGGTGACGTATTCTATCTTCACTCTCGTCTTCTTGAGCGTGCTTCGCGCGTTTCAGCTGACTACGTTGAGAAATTCACGAATGGCGCAGTAACGGGTCAAACCGGTTCTTTGACTGCATTGCCAATCATTGAAACTCAAGCGGGTGACGTATCTGCATTCGTACCAACCAACGTAATTTCGATTACCGACGGTCAGATCTTCCTTGAAACATCATTGTTCAACGCGGGTATTCGTCCTGCTGTGAACGCGGGTATTTCGGTATCGCGTGTTGGTGGTTCAGCTCAAACCAAGATCATCAAGAAATTGTCTGGTGGTATCCGTACCGCTCTTGCACAATATCGTGAATTGGCTGCGTTTGCTCAGTTTGCTTCTGACCTTGACGAAGCAACGCGTAAACAACTTGAGCATGGTCAACGTGTAACTGAGTTAATGAAGCAGAAACAATATGCGCCTTACTCAATTGCAGACCAAGCTGTTTCTGTTTATGCATCTAACGAAGGCTACATGGCTGACGTAGAAGTGAAGAAAATCGTAGACTTTGATGCTGCGCTAATTTCTTACTTCCGTTCTGAATATGCGCCTTTGATGCAACAGATCGATGAAACTGGTGATTACAACAAAGACATCGAAGCAGCAATCAAATCAGGTATTGAGAGCTTCAAAGCGACTCAAACTTACTAAGTTTATCTTTAGTTAAGTTTGGTTCACGGATCAACCTTCGAAGGCTCGAAAGAGCTTTCGACTACTAGGTTAAGCGTATGGCAAATTTAAAAGAAATTCGCGCCAAAGTAGCCAGTATCAAGAGCACGCAAAAGATTACTCGCGCGATGCAAATGGTGGCTGCTTCTAAAATGCGTCGTGCGCAAGAGCGCATGGCCCAAGGCCGTCCGTATGCCGATAATATGCGCCGTGTAATTGCTCACTTGGTCCAAGCAAACCCTGAATACAAACATCGTTATATGGTTGATCGCCCTGTTAAGCGTGTTGGCTATATCGTGGTGTCTTCAGATCGTGGTTTGGCAGGTGGCTTGAACATTAACTTGTTCAAGAAAGTTGTGCAGCATGTCAAAGCACAACAACAGCAGTCAATTGAAGTTGAATTTGCTTTGATTGGTCAAAAAGCGGTTTCGTTTTTTAAGAATTACGGCGGTAAAGTGCTTGGTGCAACGACCCAGCTTGGCGATGCGCCAAGTCTTGAACAGTTGACAGGCTCAGTACAGGTCATGCTTGATGCATTTGACAAAGGCGAGTTAGATCGTATCTACCTTGTGTCAAATGGCTTCGTCAATGCAATGACTCAGCAGCCTAAAGTTGAACAACTTGTTCCTTTAGCACCAGCAGAAGAAAGCGATAACCTCAACCGTACTTATGGTTGGGACTATATCTACGAACCAGAAGCAGAACAATTGTTAAATGGTTTGTTGGTTCGCTATATCGAGTCGATGGTTTATCAAGGTGTAATTGAAAACGTTGCATGTGAGCAATCAGCTCGTATGGTCGCAATGAAAGCAGCGACAGACAACGCAGGACAATTGATTAAAGACCTACAACTCATTTACAACAAGCTGCGTCAAGCCGCGATTACTCAGGAAATTTCCGAGATCGTTGGCGGTGCCGCTGCCGTTTAACATTATTAAGTTTGAATTGAGGAGACAGCAATGAGTAGCGGTCGTATCATTCAGATCATCGGCGCGGTAATCGACGTCGAGTTTGAGCGCAATAGCGTTCCTAAGATCTATGACGCTCTCCAAGTTGACGGTACTGAAACTACATTAGAAGTTCAGCAACAGCTTGGCGATGGTGTTGTTCGTACCATCGCAATGGGTTCTACAGAAGGTCTTAAACGTGGCCTTAACGTAACCAGCACAAATGCACCGATTTCTGTTCCAGTAGGTCCGGCTACACTTGGCCGTATCATGGACGTTTTGGGTCGCCCAATTGATGAAGCAGGTCCAGTTGCGACTGAAGCGCGTTTGCCAATTCACCGTCAAGCACCTTCATATGCTGAACAAGCAGCTTCTACTGATCTTTTAGAAACTGGTATTAAAGTCATCGACTTACTTTGCCCGTTTGCTAAAGGTGGTAAAGTTGGTCTGTTCGGTGGTGCTGGTGTTGGTAAAACCGTTAACATGATGGAGTTGATCAACAACATCGCGAAAGCTCACTCAGGTTTATCTGTGTTTGCTGGTGTTGGTGAGCGTACCCGTGAAGGGAACGACTTCTATCACGAAATGAAAGATTCTAACGTTCTTGACAAAGTAGCAATGGTCTATGGTCAGATGAACGAGCCACCAGGTAACCGTTTACGCGTAGCGTTGACTGGTTTGACTATGGCGGAATATTTCCGTGATGAAAAAGATGAAAACGGTAAAGGCCGTGACGTATTGTTGTTTGTTGACAACATCTATCGTTACACGCTTGCAGGTACTGAAGTATCAGCATTGTTAGGCCGTATGCCATCTGCAGTAGGTTACCAGCCTACACTTGCAGAGGAAATGGGTGTACTTCAAGAACGTATTACGTCGACTAAGTCTGGTTCGATCACATCGATCCAAGCGGTATACGTACCTGCGGATGACTTGACTGACCCATCGCCTGCAACGACGTTTGCTCACTTAGATGCAACTGTTGTATTGAGCCGTGACATCGCATCTTCTGGTATTTATCCAGCGATCGATCCACTTGACTCAACTTCACGTCAGCTAGATCCATTGGTTGTTGGTACTGAGCATTATGAAATTGCACGTTCTGTACAGAACGTATTGCAACGTTATAAAGAGCTTAAAGACATCATCGCGATCTTGGGTATGGATGAATTGGCAGAAGAAGATAAGTTGGTTGTTTACCGTGCGCGTAAAATCCAACGTTTCTTCTCTCAACCATTCCACGTTGCTGAAGTATTTACGGGTGCACCTGGTAAATTAGTACCACTTAAAGAAACGATTCGTGGCTTTAAAGGTCTTTTAGCTGGTGAATACGATCACATCCCAGAACAAGCGTTCTACATGGTGGGTGGTATTGACGAAGTAATTGCTAAAGCTGAGAAACTTTAATTAGCAACTCTAATTTAGGAGGTTCTCATGGCGACGATGCAATGTGATGTCGTAAGTGTGAAAGAGTCAATTTACTCTGGACAAGTTACGATGTTGATCGCTAAAGGTGCAGGTGGTGAGTTGGGTATTTTACCTGGACACGCGCCACTGGTAACCTTGCTCCAACCAGGACCGATCCGCGTTCAGTTGGAAAATGGTACAGAAGAAATCGTTTATGTATCAGGCGGTGTGTTAGAAGTTCAGCCTCACGTTGTGACCGTGCTTGCAGATACTGCAATCCGTGCTGACAACCTAGATGAAGCAGCAATTGTCGAAGCGCGTAAGCACGCCGAGCAATTGCTTGCCAATCAGAAGAGTGATCTGGATTCTGCTGCTGCACTTGCTGCGCTTGCAGAAACTGCAGCTCAGCTTGAAACGATTCGTAAAATCAAGAATCGCGCGCTTTAAGCCACGATTTTGGATTGAAGAAGCCACCGTCAGGTGGCTTTTTTTATGTCTGTTGTTTAGCAAAGCTTTGCGCTAAGCTCTGTTGCAAATAGGTGCAGCAGAGGACATGACAGATATGGCGTTTCAAAACATCACGGGCCTTCAGTGGGTATCGTTGGGATCAGATGCGCTTCAGGTCTTGCAGATCGACAACGAATTTTGTACGGCTCAAGTGGCTCTACAGGGCGCGCAAGTTCTACAATTTTATTCTAAGCAGCATCAGCGTGATGTACTCTGGCTCTCAGATGGTAATTCATTTGTAGCAGGAAAGGCTATTCGTGGTGGCATTCCGCTATGTTTTCCATGGTTTGGTGCGCATGCAATTGAAACAGACTATCCTGCACATGGCTTTGCCAGAAATATGCAGTGGCAATTCAAAGATGCTCAATATCAACAGGGTCAAGGACACAGCTTGACCTTTGAACTTCGTGATCATGCTGCGACTCGACTTTATTGGGATGCCGCATTTTGTCTTGAAATGCACATCCGGTTGGGGCAAACCCTTGAACTCAACTTTCGATTGAATAACTTAGATCTCCATCCGATCAGCTTCGGTTTTGCTTGGCACAGTTATTTTGCTGTCAAGACTCAACGTACCCGACTGTATGGCGTTGAAGGGTGTTCTTACATCGATCAACTAGATGGTCATCAGATCAAGCAGCAGGATACTGCACCGCTTGAGTTTCATTGTGAAACCGATCAGATCTATCCGCTCACGAAAGGAAAATTTCGCTTAGATGACTCGTCTGCAACACAAATTGTGATTGAGACATCTGCACAAAGTGCGGTGGTGTGGAACCCATGGATTGAAAAAACCAAGCGCATGGCCGATTTAGCACCTCAAAGCTGGCAAGAATTTGTTTGTGTTGAGGCTGGACAAGTGGCCACCGAGCAACAAACACTATTGCCTGAGCAGCAACTCAGTTATCAACTTTGTCTTAGTCTGAGCGATCTCTAGGGCGCTTTAAGATTTAGAGTCTCTGCTTGAAGCCGTCGAGTTTGGATTAACAATTAGGGCAGCCAGTTTCAGCATTTCAGTTTGTAGCGTATTGAGCTGATGCTGAATAGCCACAATATCCTGTTTTTTCCAGTTCAATGTCTGTTGAAACAGATCGCTCTGTAACAGCTGCTCATTGGTATTGATCAGCTGTTGACGTAATTTTTCAACCTCTGGACTCTTCAGTTGCAACTGGTTGAGATTGTCATTGAATTGGGTCAACTGGGTTTTAAAGTGAGATAATGTCTGCTGTGCGGCCTGAGGGTCTTGTTCTTGAAGCGCAGTTTCAAGCTGGCTTTGCGTCGCTTGTAACTTTTGCATGTCTTGACCTACTTTAAGCTGCAAATCTGCCGCGTCGCGAAGCAAATAAAATAGATTCGTGGTCGATGAGCGTTCTTCATTGTTGAGAGCATCATCACTACCTTGATTATCGATAGGCATGTTGTCTTGATTGGCCGATGTCATACTTTGCTCACGCGCTGTACTTTCCGCGTCGTGTTGTTGATCACACCCCACAAACAATATGCTACAGCTCAGCACAAGCAAAGAAAATTTAGCAGCGAAAGGTGTAGGCATCATCATTTTTTCCATCCAAAGCCATATGACACCCACATTATCGAACAGAAACTTCAAATGGCGCCATATTGTTAATTCAACAATTAGAGCATGCCCGATTTAGCAGAATATGAAGGTCATGTTGTAAAAGTATTGTTTTTAGAGGATAGAATGCATGAGGCATACCTGCGGCATGCCTCATATAGAATGGCTTATTTGGCTAATTCTTGATTAATGGCATCAATCAGGCGAGGATCATCTGCGGTAATGTCGGGTGCAAAACGGGCAACGACGTCGCCTGTTTTACTGACTAAAAATTTTTCAAAATTCCATAGCACTTCTGGTGGTTCATTTGGGGTCAGACCATATTCAACCAAGTCTTTCCACCACGGGCCTTCTCCAATACGTTCGGGCTGTGCTTGAATAAGAGTTTGATAAAGCGGATGCTTGTCTTCACCAGCAACCGAAATTTTTGCAAACAATGGAAATTTCACATCAAAATTTAAAGAGCAGAACTGCTGAATTTCTTCATTCGTTCCAGGCTCTTGTTCCAAAAAGTTATTGGCTGGAAAGCCTAAAATGGTTAAGCCTTGATCTTTTTTAGCTTGATACAGTGCTTCGAGTCCTTCGTACTGCGGCGTGAGGCCACATTTTGATGCAACGTTCACAATCAAGAGTACTTGGCCATGGTATTGTTCAAGATCGACCGCTTGGCCTTGAATGTCTTGAACAGGAATATGATAAACCGACTGACTCATATCGAATCCTTATGTAAAAGAAAGAGTAAAGATAAGCTTACAAGAGCATGTATTGAGGGCGCTCAGGCATAGCATACGATGACATGTTTAAATGCGATGTATAGCATAATTTTGTGATGAAACAGATCGTTAAGGTTTGGGATTAACCCGTTCTAAGCTGTACGGGTGTGTGTCCGGTGTAACGTTTAAAAAATGCGATGAAGCTCGAGCTTTGATGATAGCCCAGCTCAAGCGCAATACGTTTGACTGAATCACCCTGACGAATTTTTGCAACTGCGTATACCACTTTGGCTCGATTGCGCCATTCAGAGAGCCCCATGTTTAACTCTTGCTGACATAAGCGCAGCGCATGTCGCTCGCTAATCTCAAAATCATCAAGAATTTGCTGTAGGCTTTGAGCAAAGCGTTTGACATCGGCCAAGGCATTTAAAATCGGTGCCAGTACGGGATGCGCTGACGGTGGTAAATAATGATCATATTGTTTGGCTGTCAGGAGCTGATCCAGCAATACCTGTAATAAGTGCAGACGGCTTTGCTCGGAATGATCACGTGTCGGATCTAGAATCTCTTTTACCAAGGCATGAAAAAATGGCTGGATCTCGAGTGTTTTTGGACAATCACTCAATTTCGCGGAAAGCTGAGGATGTAGCCGAATACACACAAAATGTGTCGGCTGATCAATATTAAGACAACAATGTGTGGTCCGTGGTGGTAGCCACACACCGTAATTGGGTGGTGCGAAAAATGTCCGTTGCCCGACCTGAATTTGCAGCAGTCCATTCAAGCTAAAATTAAAATCCCCCCAAAGCGATGAATGTGCAAGCACTTCATCGTGGGGGTGAAAGAAAAACTCATGGATATCAATCTGCTCTTTAAGCATCGCTGCGGCAGGTGATACAGAGGATAAATCCATATGAGAAATCCGAAAAAATCTACTGTTCGCAGTGAAGCTTTGGATTGCTTAAACCTTTAACTAAGGTAAATAAACCAATTAAGGCCAACACAACAAAATTGAGCACACCATAAATTAAGATATTTTCATTAAAATGGTCAACTACATAGCCGCCGATCAAAGAGCCTGTCGCAATCATGACCTGAAACATCCCGACGAACAGTGGCATGCCTTTTTCGACGGCTTTAGGCGCATGAACAAACATCCAGATATTGGCCGAAGTTGGAAATGCACCAAAGGCAAAGCCCCATAACGCAGTTAAAATCATCGCGCCGGCTTCATGAATGGCAAAGACGGGAAAGCTAAAGAAAACAACCGCAAAACATACGCCCACAAAAGCCATGGTGTAGCGAATATTCAAATTACCACTATAGCCTGCAAAGGCATTACCAAATACTCCCGCAATACCGTATAGCAAAAGCAGACTACTGATGGTGGTGCCGTCGAAACCTGCAATATGTTTAAAAAAGGGTGCGAGGTAACTATAAGCACAAAAGTGTGCCAAACCCATCAATAGCACAATTAACATGCCGTTACGTGCTTTAGGCACTCGCAATAAGGCTGGTAGGTCTTGAAGTCGAATCGATGATTCAGGAACCAGCACCGGTAAAAAACGTAGCTGTAACAGCAGCACCACAAAACCAATGATGGCGGTAATGCCAAAAGCACTACGCCAGCCATAAAATTCGCTTAACCACGTGCCAATCGGAACGCCCAGTACCGTGGCTAAGGTCACACCGGCCATCACTACGGCGGTGGCTTTGGCAATTGGTAAATGGGCAGGCGCCAATTTACCACTCAATGCAATTGCCGTGGCCCAGAACCCGCCAATGGCAATGCCCAGAATCATCCGGCTGATAAGCAGCACGTTAAAATCGTCTGCAAAGGCAGTCAAGGCATTGGCCAGTACCATAATGGCGGTCAGTACAATCAGTACATAACGACGATCGAGCTGTTTAAAAATAACCGGCAGTGATGGTGCCGCCAGCGCCGCCATGACGCCGGGGAGCGTGATGATCAATCCGGCAGTACCCACCGAGATATTCAAATCAGTGGCCACGTCATTGAGTACCCCGACAGGCAAAAACTCACTGGTCACCAGTGCAAATGCCGCAATTGAAACGGCGAGTATGGCGAGCCAACTGCCACCAGTGGGACGAGAGGGCGTAGCCTCTTGAGCATGAAGCGCATTCATGATGAATATCCTAATTATGGGAGATGCAAAGCGTGTGATCGATCTAATTTATAATTTAATAGTGATCATTATGAAAATAAAATAGTTGAACAATTCACCAGCGTCAAGTAATTTAATAGTGATTGTTATAAAAATAAACGTGGCATTTATGACAGATGTAGCAAATGGCTTTGAGCAGCAGGATCAAGACGTGCCGTGCAAAAAAAAACGCGGGCGTCCAAAATGCTTTGATGAGCAGCAAGCGCTTCAAAAAGCGATGCTGCTGTTTTGGGCACATGGCTACGAGGCGACCTCAATCAATGATCTGACTCAGGCATTAAATGTGACTGCCCCGAGCTTGTACAGTACCTTTGGTGACAAGGCGACTTTGTTTTATAAAAGCATCGATTATTATTTAGCGCATGAGGCATGTCCCATCGAGCGTATTTTTGAACAAGCCAAAACTGCCAAAATTGCCTTTGAATTGTATTTTTATGACAATCTGAACCGTTTGCTGCAACCCAATAAGCCTTCCGGTTGTATGTTGGTGGTGGCGACCATGAACTGTTCCGAATCGACCCAGCAAGTTCAGCACACCTTGTTGTCAAAACGGTTGAAAACCAAACACAAATTATTGGAGCGCTTGCAACAAGGCATCATCGATGGTGATTTACCCGCCAACGCACCGATTGAAACCATGACCGATTTTTATGCCACGCTGCTTCAGGGTCTTACGCTACAGGCACGTGATGGTGCAGATCTAGCGCAACTCACAGCGGTAGTAAAGTACGCTATGCAGAGCTGGTGTTTGTTTGTACAGTCGCATGGCGATCACGCGATATAAATGTCTGAAATGCGATATTTCAATTTCATCCGTCATTATCGACAATAATCGTATCTTCAGGATACAGAGAGCAGCATGAATCAGATCGCAAAAACCCAGTGGTGGGCTTTTTTATTGCCCTTAATTGCAGTACTGATTTGGTCGATGAATATTGCCGTTACGCGTTATGCGGTCGATCTGATTGAACCGGCCAGCATTAGCTTTTACCGCTGGCTCATAGCCTTTATTGTGCTGACGCCTTTTATGCTATTCAAAGTCTGGGCACAACGTGCTTTGGTCCGTCGGCATTTGGGCCAGCTCGCCATACTGAGTGCCTTCGGGATGGTGTTGTATCAGGGCTTATCTTATACCGCCGCGCATTATACCACCGCCACCAACATGGGAATTGTCAATGCATTCATTCCCGTGTTTACCATCTTTGTTTCAATGCTGATTTTAAAAGATATTCCCAATCGATTTGCCATTGTGGGCAGTATCATTTCGTTTTTAGGTCTACTGTATATTTTAGGCAAAGGTGATTTTACTACGCTACTCAATATGGGCGGTCATTCGGGTGATTTACTCATGGTCGTGGCTGTCTTTTTCTATGCCTTTTATGGTGTATTCTTAAAAAAATGGCAGCTCAAAATTCCATTACTGATTAGTCTATATGTGCAAATCGGTTTTGCCTTGCTCTATCACATCCCGTTTTTAATGTATTTTGGTCTAGATGCAATTAATGCACGAAATGCACCGAGCTTACTTTATGCGGGTATTTTTCCTTCATTGCTGGCGCCGTTGCTGTGGATGCTGGCGGTACAACACATCGGGCCAAATCGTACCAGTATTTTTATGAATTTAATGCCAGTGTTTACTGCAATTATTGCCAGTTTATGGTTAGCCGAGCAATGGACTTTATTTCATACTATTGGTGGCATGATGATTTTGGTCGGCATTGTGATGGCACAAAAGAAAAATGCGCCTGTCATCGTACAAAATACCTCGTCTTAAAAGATCCGCTTTTTTTTTAATTTAACTGTATCTTCAACTTATGCGGGCGAGTATCTGAATGGACAGCGTGGTGTGGCAGTGTATTCAATACGATGGCAGAATAGGCAAAACATGCAGTAAATGGTAGTGTACTGATTGAGGGCGTGTGGTTGATCGTCTGGATGAGTTTTAGAATTGTCCATTTGGTATAAAACTTGAATACGCTAAACATGTAACGAATAAAATCAGGACGCAGCGGTGATTAATCCAGCCAACAAATGGGAAGCTTTAGATGCACATCTTTTGCAGGTGTTGCATGTGCTATTAACTGAAAAAAGCGTCTCCAATGCGGCCAAGCGGCTCAATCAATCCCAACCTGCCATCAGTACCGCACTCAAAAAACTCAGAGACATTACTGGCGATCAGCTTTTGGTTCGTAGTCGTAATGGCATGACCCCGACCGAACGTGGTGAAGCGCTACTTGAACCTGTGCGTCAAGCACTGGCGCAAATGGAACTGATTGCCACACAGCAGGTGCACTTTCATCCGGCCGAGTCGCGTCAAGTCTTTAATATTGCCGCGCCGGATTACCTCAACGCGATTGCGCTGGGTGAAGTGTTGCGTCGTGTACGACAAGAAGCGCCGCATTGTACTGTGATCATGCACTCGATGGCGCACGATGTAGATTATACCCATGCACTAGAAAGCGGAATGTATGATGCCGTGATTGGTAACTGGCCGCAGCCACCCGAATATTTGCGCCTTGCACCACTGTTTGAAGATGAAGTGGTGTGCCTGATGCGTAAATCGCATCCAATGGCTGCACGACCATTAACACTTGACGATTATCTGCAAGCCGACCATATTGCCCCAACGCCATATACCGTCGGTCAGCGTGGCGTGATTGACTTGTATTTGGCCAAAGAACGAATCAAACGTAATATCGTGGCCTATGTGCCATACTTCGGCATGATTCCCTACATGCTGCTGCAATTTGACGCGATTTTTTCAGCACCGCGTTCATTCTCTCGCCATTATAGTGCATTGCTGCCACTCAAAGTGGTCGATGCGCCAGTCAAGTTCCCCAAGATTCCGTATTTCTTGCTCTGGCATGAGCGTTTACATCGTTCACAAGAACAGCGTTGGTTTCGTGAGCTGATTATTTCGGTACTTCGAAACGACAGTCACGTCTTAAACTAAATTCCTTTGTATCACCATAACGCGCATCCCTGATCAGGCGCGAGCATCAGATCATCATCTGCTGGCGCTGGTCTTTTCTTATTTATCATGGCCAATATGGATGCATGATAGACATGTGTTATGGCATTTTTTGCATAAGCAACATTGCAGATTCTCAATAATCATTTCTTTGGTAGGAAACTTGCCTTTATCAGCGGGCGACATCGTTTTGCAAGCCATTTAAGCGAATGTCAAACAGCCATCGCTATGCATCTTCAGATAAATAGCCAGTGCTTTTACTTAAGGAAGTGGATCAGGGGAAGTGTGTAATGAACGCAGTACAACAAGGCAGATCATTAAAAAAACTGATGGGAAGCCTCGCGACTATTCTGGGGGGAATGGGCGCCATGCAAGTCGCAGATGCAGCCATCTGGAGTGATACCTCAATTGGCTGGCGCTACGGTACTCAATTTGCAGAACCTTATAAAAATGATGCCGCAGGCGATCGAATTGATATTACCAAGCAGATTTTTAATCTCACCCATGCCAGTGGTGATAAATATGGCTCCAACTTTTTTAATGTCGATTTACTTCAGTCAGATGATGAGCCCAACAGTACCCAGTCAAGTGGTAAAGGTGCCCAAGAAGCCTATGTGGTAATACGCCGTTATCTGGATGCAGGTGCACTGTTTAAAAAGGATTTGGCGGTACCCGGCTATATACGTGGCGCAGGTTTGACCGCGGGGTTAGACTGGAATACCAAAAATGACAGTTATGGCTCGAAAAAGCGCATGTGGGTGGTAGGCCCAACGGTTCGCTTTGATGTACCGGGCTTTTTAGATTTTAGTGTGCTGGCACTATTTGAAAGTAATGATCCGTCTTCTGATACGCCACGATTTGGTTACTCAACGGGTCGTTATACTTACGATACACATATGGCAGCACAGTTTACGTGGGGCATTCCGATTGCAAAAACACCGCTGTCCTTTGAAGGCTATGCACTGTGGATTGATGCTAAAGGAAAAAATGAATCTGGTGGCGATACCAAAGCGGAAACCCACATCGATGCACGCATTATGTATGACATGAGCGGATTGATCGGGCTAAAAGACAGCAAATTACGTGCGGGTGCAGGTTACGAATACTGGAAAAACAAATTCGGTAACGATACTGATGGTTTTGCCGGAAAGGGGGCCACTGCGAGCACACCTATGGTAAGAGTGGATTATCACTTTTAAGTGCTAAGGGCAGGGTGGGAGCATATAAACACGGTTTTTATGTGCTCTCTTTTGTCTGAATAAATTTAAGTAAAAAATATTCTGACACGATGTGATGACTTATCGAATTCCACTATGATTACAGGGTGTGTTTAAAAATTAAACAATTATCAGTTTTCTATAAAATTTGAATAAAAAGATCAATATAAATTAACTTTTTAAACAAATATTCAAATTGATTCGAACTGATTCTAATTTTATGTAAGATAAATAATATATTTGTATTAATGAGTTGTTTCTTTCATACTACGCGCACTGTAAAAACAGTCACTTTTTAAGTGTACTGTTGCTACTTCCAGATTGTTGAACCCTCTGGATGTGATTGATACACATCCCTTTTTATGCTCAGTCATCCTCACATGACTGAGCTTTTTTTTGTCTGTCCATTTATCTAGGTAGCTAGATAGACAGATCTGTATAATATAAATTAACGATAATTATTTACATTTGAGTGTTCATTCATTTAGTTGCGAATCACATCGCCAGTTTTGGCATCGAGAATCCGACTTGGCTGCTGGCTTAAACCCAAATCACCATTTAAATAATGTAATTGCTGCCCAAAATAGGCGGAAGCTTCCTGTAGTGAGCGCGCAGGTTCAAGTCCTGCCGGATTGGCACTGGTAGAGACAATAAAGCCGCCAAAGGCATGACACAGTGCCATACAAAGTGGGTGATTAGACACCCGAACAGCCACCTGATGATGTTGACCTGTAATCCAAGCGGGAATTTGCTGTGAATGGATCGGCAATAACCATGTCGTGGCGCGCTCATCGACGCCGCGCTGTGTCCAGCTTTGAATGACTTGCTGGCGAATATCTGGATCAAGTTCATCCAGTAGATGCTCGACCTGTGAAATATCTCCGGCCAGTAAAATCACGCCTTTTTCAATAGGGCGCTGCTTTAAACGCAGAATTTCATGAAATGCCTGCTCATTGAAAGGATCACAGCCCAAGCCCCAGACTGCCTCGGTCGGATAGGCCAGCACATCGCCCTGTGTCAGGTATTGGGCTGCTTCCGTAACGGAGGTGGTCAGCATAATTCATCTCCAAATTTAAAAATAACGCTATTGTGAACCTTAAAATCCGCCAGTACAACGCAGATAACGTCCCGACTGCTGAATGCACAATCCCAACAGTTCAAGTTCCATGAGTTGACCGGTCAGCTCTGCGGTCGAACCTTCAAACTGCTGTGCCAACTGATCGAGGTCTTGTCCCGTCCAGTCTAAGCGCTGATAAAGCGGAATCAGCTCTTCGGGAACAGCCAAGGCATCGGATACATCTTCAGGGGTAGAGGTGGCCGAGACTGCTGCCGTAGATTGAGCATGCCAATGTGTGGGAAGCGCTAAATCTTCCAGAATTTGCTCCGGATGATCCACCAAAATTGCTCCTTCTCGAATCAATTGATGGCAGCCTTGATGAAACTCACTATAAATATGTCCCGGAATCGCGAAGACCGTTTTACCTTGCTCAGCAGCTCGATTCGCGGTAATCAGTGAGCCACTTTCTTTTTTGGCTTCCACCACCAACACGCCTAAACTTAAGCCACTCACAATACGGTTGCGCCGTGGAAAATTGGCCTTTAACGGTGGTGTGCCCGGCAAAAACTCGCTGACGACTGCACCGCCTTGCGAAGTAATACTCTCGTATAATGTACGATTACCTGCCGGATAACATCGATCCAATCCAGTTCCGATCACTGCAATCGCCCGTTGCTGCATGACACTGCCTTGATGGGCTGCTTCATCAATGCCGTGTGCAAGCCCACTGGTGATATAAAATCCTTTTTCACTGAGGTAATAGGCAAAGTCATAGGCCACTTGCCGACCATGTGGGCTGGGTTTACGACTGCCCACCACGGCAATTTGTGGCTGTAATAAGGGCTGAGCCGAACCTCGACCAAATAAAATTGGGGGCTTGCCGGTATAGGGCATCAACTGGGCCGGATATAGTGGATCTTCTGGCGTAACAATAAAATCAGTGTGTTGCTGAATGTGCGCAAGCAAGTTTGAAAATGCCGCTTGCCCCGCTGGTGTTGCGTATTCCGCAGCTCGCTTTAGATGATTGGCATGTAGCTTTAACTGTTGCCACTTGGCCAGATTCTGAGGTTCAAGCGCCGTTTCACAATCGCCAAAATGACGAACTAAGGTATCAAAACTTGAGAGTGAGTGTTGCACCAATGACCATACTGCAATGGTATGGCGATGGTGCGCAGAAAATTGTTTCATCATAAGTCTATTAATAATATTGTTTTATTCTTCATCTTGAGGAGGGCGAATTTCTGCCCCGACTTTAATGGGTAAGTTGCTCTCGAGTACGTAAGCGTAACTGAATTCATCAAAGGTTTTAAATATCATCAAACTTCCAATATTTTGATTCGGAAGTTTGATCAGTTCATGCGTTTTCGGGTCTTTGACGCTTTCGCCTTGCGCATAAATATCGAGTACTTGTCCTACTTTGGCACCTTGATTCAAGCCTCGATTAAGCGTCACGACACTATTGCGTGCTGCTGTGGCAATAGAGCCCATAACACGAACAATCTTGCCACCTGCCACCATTTCATTGCCTTCGGTTGGATAAAACAATGTTGGTAACATGGCATCTTGCTCTGGCATGACCAAATCGCCACGACGTGTTTCTGCGTTATAGGTGTCGGTGAGTTCGAGCGTGGTGATCTCTTGTTCAGATTGCACTGCAATCCCCGAAGCCACCTGAATCAGTTCGACGGCCAGAATGCGCTTTTTGCCGTGTTCATCTAGGGCGGTGTAGGGCTCACCCTCATGATAGATCGCATAACGCTGACCATTTTGTAGGCCCTGACCCCGCACAAAGATTTTTTGACCTTTGGCAGCCAGTACACGTTGATCGGTGGTGCCCACAACATAAGGCACAGACTCAATAGCGTCCGCCGATACAAGTGTCGAGCGCTCCAGCCATTGCTGAATTTGGCTCAGCGGAATCACTGGAATACTATTTTTTAATTCTTCAATGCGAACTTGTGGGGGTAAGGTGGTGCGGCCTGTATAACGACGAATAATTCCTTCACAGCCATCCCCCATATCTCGTCCAACGAGCGGTTGACCATTGAGCGTACACAGCAGCAATCGGTCGCCTGGATAAATCCAGTGTGGATTCTTCACATGTTTGTTACTGGCCCAGATCTCTGGCCATCGCCATGGTTTTTTTAAAAATTTTCCAGAAATATCCCAAAGCGTATCCCCTTTTTTGACCACATAGACATGCGGTGCACCTGCCTTGAGTGAGGGTGGATTGTGATTGCGCGTTGCAGCTTCGGCATTCGATATGCCCACTACACCACAGATGGCCAGCGCGAAACCGTATTGTTTAAGCCCCAAATGAGAAAACGTGCGTAAGCCGTTTAAAACCATGTTCATTATCATAATTCCTAAAAATTAGGTCTGTATTTGCGTTATAATAACGGCAATACATACATTTTTATTTCGAGTTGCCTTTCTTTGGGTTTTCTAATCAATGGCACGAATGAGGAGACACTATGGCCTTATTACCGATCTTGAGTTTTCCTGATCCACGCCTGCGCACCGTTGCAAAACCTGTCGAAGAAGTGACAGATGAAATCCGCCAACTGGCATCAGACATGCTAGAAACCATGTATGAAGCACCCGGCATTGGCTTGGCTGCATCTCAGGTTGATCGTCATATTCAGCTGATTGTCATGGACTTATCTGAAGAAAAAGATCAGCCAATGGTTTTCATCAACCCCAAAATCACCCCATTAACAGACGAAACACAGGCTTATGAAGAAGGCTGTCTGTCTGTTCCTCAAATATACGACAAAGTCAACCGTCCGTCACGCGTCAAGATTGAAGCGTTGAACCTTGATGGTGAGGCATTTGAAATCGAGGCCGATGGTTTGCTCGCTGTCTGTATTCAGCACGAAATGGATCATTTGAGCGGAAAGCTGTTTGTCGATTATCTATCTCCACTTAAACGTCAGCGAGCGCGTGAGAAAGTAGAAAAACTGACACGCCAGAAAGAGAAGGTCGCTGTCAAACGTTAATCGCTCAAAATGCACCAAAAAAACCCAATTTCGATTGGGTTTTGTTATACTGTAACGGCAAAATTTCTGAGAAGGCTGGACTTGTTTAAAATTGGGCTGCTGCTGGGATTCACCGCAGTATTATTACAGATTGCGGTTTTTTTACAGCCGTTATTGCCGAAGCAGTATCAGATTGCTCCGGTCTGTGAAACCATTGCCCAAACTTTTGATCTGTCGGCGCTTCAGCATCATAAGGCCATGTCACATGCAGATTCACACATGCAGCATATGCCCCGCATGCTCGAAAAAGCGCAATCGGCGCCAGCTCATGATCATCATGATGTCAATCATCAGTGTCAATATTGCACCGTCTATGGCCATTTAATTTTACCGCCCGAACTGGATGTAAAAGAAATACTGGTTCGCATTCAAGTGCGTTTGCTGGCGTTTCAGCAAGCATTTCGACACGTCTATTACGCGCTTCAACGTCTATTTTTACTGCCTCAAGGTCGGGCACCGCCTGTATTTGCATAAATCACGCTTCGTTGCGGGGTTTTATCCCTCGTATGTTTTTCTGGCCTTATACGCATAAGACGTATTAGGCATAGCGCGTATTTATGTTTTTGAGATACAGACATGACTCAACCTCAATTTTTATTACAGCCGATTACGGCTGCGATGCTACTTGCCACCACATCTGCATTTGCCGAAACGCAATCTGCAACTGATACGACACAGATGCCGCCAATTGTGGTAACTGCACAAGAAACAACACGTTCAAATGGTTTAATTGTACAGGCAGATCCCAAACAGCCCATTCAGCCCGTTCCGGCCACTGACGGTGCAGATTACCTACAAAGTATTCTGGGCTTTAATGCCATTAAAAATGGCGGTACTAATGGTGATGTGACCTTTCGGGGCATGTTTGGTTCACGTATTAAAATGCTGACCGATGGCACTGAAAATTTGGGGGCTTGTCCAGGACGGATGGATGCTCCAACGTCGTATATCAATCCTGAAAGTTATGATCGAATTACCGTGATTAAAGGCCCGCAAACTGTGTTGTATGCCACCCCTGGCTCGGCGGCAACAGTCCTTTTTGAACGCGAACCTGAGCAGTTAAGCCGTGATAAACCTTATCGTGGACAGGCCAGTGTACTGATTGGCTCCTTTGGCCGGCTTGATCACAATATCGAAGCTGCCGTAGGTGATGAAAGCAAATATGCACGCTTGAATGCCACTCGCTCGGTGGCCGGAAATTATCAAGATGGTAACGGCAAGACAGTACAATCCCAATGGGAGCGCTGGAGCACTGATTTAGCTTTAGGCTGGAAACCGACTCAAGATACTTGGCTGGAGCTACGGGGAGGCGCCAGCGATGGAGAGTCAGCCTATGCTGGCCGAACTATGGATGGCACACAATTTAGACGTGAAAGCCTAGGGCTGCATGCCGAGCAAAAAAATATCACTGATGTGATCAAGAAAGTTGAAGCGCAGATCGATTATAGCTACAACGATCATGTGATGGACAACTTTAAACTGCGCACACCGCCAATGATGCCAATGGCTATGGAAGTGACGCGCCGCACGATTAATGCACGTACGGCTGTGACCACCGAATGGGGCAATTTTAGTGCTATTTCTGGTGTGGATTCTCAGCATAATCAGCACGCAGGCAATATGTACATGCGCGATGCCAACCCAATTCCACCTTTAAAGCGTGACCTAGAATATCAAAGCTATGGTGCATTTACCGAGTGGACGTATACCTTGTCGCCAGAGACAAAATGGGTTGCGGGTGGTCGTATCGATCAAGTAAAAGTGAATCATGCTGCGAATGATCAACAGCGTAAAGACACCAATCCAAGTGCCTTTGTGCGAATTGAACATGCATTGCCAGAACACGGGCTTAAAACCTATGCAGGCATTGGATATGTTGAGCGTAGTCCAGACTATTGGGAAATCTCTCGCGTATCAAAGGGGCAACTGAACTATCTTGATACCGAAAAGACCACACAGCTTGATTTAGGCTTTGAATTTGAACAGGGTGCCTTAACGTCGTGGGCATCGGCCTATGCTGGATTGATCGATGATTTTATTTTGGTGCCGTATCAATCCAATCCAAACGGCAGTGTCAGCATTTTACCAGCACGTAGTATCGATGCCACCATTGCAGGGGCAGAAGCAGGAATCGGTTATCATCTGACCGATCATCTTCAAACCGATCTATCTGCCATGTACGCATGGGGTAAAAATACCAGCGACGGTAAGCCCTTACCTCAAATTGCACCGCTAGAGGGTCGATTCAATCTACGTTATGTGCAAGATCGCTATAGTCTAGGGCTATTGTGGCGCGCGGTCGCCAAGCAAAACCGAATTAGTCTCAATGAAGGCAATATCGTAGGTTATGATATCGGTAAAAGTAAGGGCTTTAGTACGCTGGCGATTAATGCAGCTTATCAATACAGTCCAACACTCGATTTTGCTGTGGGGATTGATAATCTGCTCGATAAAGCCTATGCCGAACATCTGAATAAATCGGGAGCAGCCTTATTTGGCTATGCTGCTAACGAACAGTTTAACAACAGCGGGCGTAATTATTGGGCGCGCGTGAGTATGAAATTCTAAGATTTGCATTTTTTATAGACTAAATATAGAAGAGGATGAAAACGTGAGATCAGCCTCTTCTTACAGGAGATGAACATGAGTGAAAAACTGTCACCCGAAAAATCAGTGTGGGGATGGAAGCTGCTGATCGTGGCCTTTATCTTGAGTCTAATATTTATGGGCGTTTTTTATCTGGCGGTGAACAATGAGCCAGATTACATGCCGAGTCAGCAGAAAATGCACACCCAGCAGCATGCTTTTAAAACAGCACCTGCCATGGCGCCAGCAACTGAGCAAAATGCAGCAGCCTCAGCTACTACTTCACATGAGGAAATGCATATGGACATGAAAGATATGAATATGGATCATTCATCTCATTCGGGTGGTGCAGCCCATCAATAACAGATGAAAAGAAAGGGAGCATGGCTCCCTTTTTTAACTGTGCATATCACTGAGTGACTGAATTTCATTTTGATATAAATGCATACCAAACTTTTGTACAATTCGACCGCGTCGAAGTAAAAAACGGTCCACTTTGGGCAGGTACTTTGCACTGGTATGTAAAATCAGATTTCGCACAATTAAGAAGTAAGCAAACCATGCCGCAGGGCGCTCTTCCAAGCCCAGTTTGTGCATGCGTTTACGCCCAATAAAAAACTGCGTTATTTCAAGATGCATATGATACGCCAGCTTTTGCTGAAAACTACGCATACGCTGATAACGACGTTCAAAAGGTTCCTTTGAAAGGCTTTGTCCAAGTGCCAAGCTCGATTCGTCCGATTCTGGGTGAGCATCTTGCATCCAGTACAATAAACGCCAAGCATCGCGCTCGTTATCGACCAGCCATTTTTCATCGACCCCCATCAGCCAGCCTACGTATTTCCAGAAATGTAAAAATTGTGCTACCTCATGCTTATTCGGAAATACTGCCAGCGCCCGAATACCCAATAACACCACACCACTAAAGGCGATATTGGTCATGGCCAGATCAAACTGATTGAGCGGTAATCCCCATTTTTTTGTATCCCATTCTTCTGAGCGCGACAATTGATGCCGAACCAGTGCATGAATAAAGCGCACGTAAATGGTCGAGGTAAAACCTGATCCAAAGCGCTTTAAACCATCAATCTCGGTAATTTCAACCCACCACTTTGTGGTTTCCGCCAAGCGTTTACCGGCATGTTTTTTCAATGCCCCAGTGAGAATCAACGGACGGTTAAATCCAGGATATAAGTAGCCCACCATCAAAGACAAATCGCGCAGAATAAAGCCGTTATTGACGCCCAGTCGATGCGTGAAAATCACTGCATCATTCAGGCGGCTTTCATCAAACCATGCCGGCGGATGCATAATCTGCTCAAAAAACTCAATCAGTTCTGGAATGGGCTCAGGTAGCGCATCAAGGCCTTCAAAGAGCGCCGTCTCAAAAAGCTGTCGGTGTTCGGCAGGATTTTGCATCAGCCAATCGATCACCTTGTCCATGGCGGGATCACCCGTCACTAACGCTTCCGCGAGTTCTCTATACTCTTTTACGTTGGGTTGAATGGGGCGCTTACAAATATAGGATAAAACACGCCCAAGCCAGCGTGATTTCGACATATGATCAAATGAAGCTAATCTGGACGGTAAAAGAGTTTGCATTGAACATTCAGCCTGATTAATGTTTAATCAACTCTAATACGAATAATTATTCGCATTCAATTCGCATTTGAGACAGGCGATTTATGAGAAAACAACCCCAGCAGCAACGCGCGATTTATCTGGTCGATACTGTCTTGGAGGCTACCCAATTATGTATTGCAGAATACGGCCTACATCAAGTCACGACACCTAAAATTGCAGAGCGCTCTGGTATCAGTGTTGGATCAATTTACCAATACTTTGAGAACAAAGAAGAAATTATTCAAGAGCTACTGTTACGTAAAAGTGAACAACTGGGGCAGACCTTCAAAAAACTGGTAGTTGCACAAGAGCAATTAGAAATTGAATACCTGATTCCACTGAGTATTCAATTTGGATTCGATAAAATGAATGCCGATCAGGGATTTTTTATCGAGGTACTTAAACACTGGCATCAATACAACCATTCAAAAGCTGCTCAGATATTAGAACAGCATTTTTTCGAAGTCGGTCTTTATGTGTTTAATCGGCTTTATCCCGAATGGGATTTTGAAAGACTCAAGCATAAATCCTTTGTGATCATCAACAGCACCTTATTTACCATGATGCGTTATGTCAGTAGTAACGACTTTTTAATTGAAGAACAAAAGCTTAAACAGGAATTATGCCAGATGATTTTGGCCTATCTGAAACAAAATTAAATGTGAGAAAAAACATTTAAAATAAATAAACTATAAAAAATAATAGCTTATATTATTTTTGGTTCAAAATATAGCCATGTAATAAAAACTTTAGTCCAACAAGCTTGCAAGGGGTGAGAAATAGTGTAGAATGCACATCCATCGGCGGTGATGCAGATAGAAACTTGTTGAAAAACAGTAACTTGGCTTGAGTGGTTAGGTTGTGGGTTTAAAGATAAAGTTTTAAAAATATCGAAATTACCTGTTGACTTTGAAGAGATTTAGAGTAACATAGCCGACCTAGCTTGATGATGACGAATCATCGAGAAGATCATTAAGAGAATAGAAGAACAACTTGTGTGGATTTTTACTGGTTGATTAATCGATATATATTATCATTGATTGATTGGTTTAAATTACTCGAAGTTTATTTGAGCGAAATTTAAGTCAGGAAATTGATGAGCAGAATTGGCACCTTGTCTATAAATAAGGTGCAAAATGATTTTAACTGAAGAGTTTGATCATGGCTCAGATTGAACGCTGGCGGCAGGCTTAACACATGCAAGTCGAGCGGAGTGATGGTGCTTGCACTATCACTTAGCGGCGGACGGGTGAGTAATGCTTAGGAATCTGCCTATTAGTGGGGGACAACATCTCGAAAGGGATGCTAATACCGCATACGTCCTACGGGAGAAAGCAGGGGATCACTTGTGACCTTGCGCTAATAGATGAGCCTAAGTCGGATTAGCTAGTTGGTGGGGTAAAGGCCTACCAAGGCGACGATCTGTAGCGGGTCTGAGAGGATGATCCGCCACACTGGGACTGAGACACGGCCCAGACTCCTACGGGAGGCAGCAGTGGGGAATATTGGACAATGGGGGGAACCCTGATCCAGCCATGCCGCGTGTGTGAAGAAGGCCTTATGGTTGTAAAGCACTTTAAGCGAGGAGGAGGCTCTTTTGGTTAATACCCAAGATGAGTGGACGTTACTCGCAGAATAAGCACCGGCTAACTCTGTGCCAGCAGCCGCGGTAATACAGAGGGTGCAAGCGTTAATCGGATTTACTGGGCGTAAAGCGCGCGTAGGCGGCCAATTAAGTCAAATGTGAAATCCCCGAGCTTAACTTGGGAATTGCATTCGATACTGGTTGGCTAGAGTGTGGGAGAGGATGGTAGAATTCCAGGTGTAGCGGTGAAATGCGTAGAGATCTGGAGGAATACCGATGGCGAAGGCAGCCATCTGGCCTAACACTGACGCTGAGGTGCGAAAGCATGGGGAGCAAACAGGATTAGATACCCTGGTAGTCCATGCCGTAAACGATGTCTACTAGCCGTTGGGGCCTTTGAGGCTTTAGTGGCGCAGCTAACGCGATAAGTAGACCGCCTGGGGAGTACGGTCGCAAGACTAAAACTCAAATGAATTGACGGGGGCCCGCACAAGCGGTGGAGCATGTGGTTTAATTCGATGCAACGCGAAGAACCTTACCTGGCCTTGACATAGTAGAAACTTTCCAGAGATGGATTGGTGCCTTCGGGAATCTACATACAGGTGCTGCATGGCTGTCGTCAGCTCGTGTCGTGAGATGTTGGGTTAAGTCCCGCAACGAGCGCAACCCTTTTCCTTACTTGCCAGCATTTCGGATGGGAACTTTAAGGATACTGCCAGTGACAAACTGGAGGAAGGCGGGGACGACGTCAAGTCATCATGGCCCTTACGGCCAGGGCTACACACGTGCTACAATGGTCGGTACAAAGGGTTGCTACCTAGCGATAGGATGCTAATCTCAAAAAGCCGATCGTAGTCCGGATTGGAGTCTGCAACTCGACTCCATGAAGTCGGAATCGCTAGTAATCGCGGATCAGAATGCCGCGGTGAATACGTTCCCGGGCCTTGTACACACCGCCCGTCACACCATGGGAGTTTGTTGCACCAGAAGTAGCTAGCCTAACTGCAAAGAGGGCGGTTACCACGGTGTGGCCGATGACTGGGGTGAAGTCGTAACAAGGTAGCCGTAGGGGAACCTGCGGCTGGATCACCTCCTTAACGAAAGATTGATTGGCCGGTAAGAATCCACAACAAGTTGTTCTTCTAAGATGTATCTGAGGGTCTGTAGCTCAGTTGGTTAGAGCACACGCTTGATAAGCGTGGGGTCACAAGTTCAAGTCTTGTCAGACCCACCAAGTCTACGGCAGAAAGATACATTAATGATATAAGCTGGGGACTTAGCTTAGTTGGTAGAGCGCCTGCTTTGCACGCAGGAGGTCAGGAGTTCGACTCTCCTAGTCTCCACCACGTACTTTAAAGAGTACGGCTAAGGTGTAGATTATAGAACTTAGTAAAAAGAAGGTCTTGAGATCTTATTTTATTAAGTTCTGTGATTTATCACAGTTTAGTGTGATCTGACGAAGACACATTAATTCATTAACAGATTGGAAAATATTGAGTCTGAAATAAATTGTTCAAACTCGATTAAATAAGAAGCTAACAAGCAATTGTTAGGTGACTATTTAATCCGAGAACTAGCAAATTAACTGAATCAAGCGTTTTGGTATATGAATTTAGATTGAAGCTGTACGGTGATTCAATTCACAGTACTTCAAACTGTAATGTTGATAATGCTACTTGTAGGCATTAGCGACTGTTTGGGGTTGTATAGTCAAGTAATTAAGTGCATGTGGTGGATGCCTTGGCAGTCAGAGGCGATGAAAGACGTGATAGCCTGCGAAAAGCTCCGGGGAGGCGGCAAATATCCTTTGATCCGGAGATGTCTGAATGGGGAAACCCACTTATCATAAGATAGGTATTGCATGATGAATACATAGTCATGCAAGGCGAACGAGGGGAAGTGAAACATCTCAGTACCCTTAGGAAAAGAAATCAATTGAGATTCCCTTAGTAGCGGCGAGCGAAAGGGGAACAGCCCATTAAGTTGTGTGTGTTCTAGTGGAACGCTCTGGGAAGTGCGAACGTAGAGGGTGATATTCCCGTACACGAAAGGGCACACGCAATGATGACGAGTAGGGCGAGGCACGTGAAACCTTGTCTGAATATGGGGGGACCATCCTCCAAGGCTAAATACTCCTGACTGACCGATAGTGAACCAGTACCGTGAGGGAAAGGCGAAAAGAACCCCTGTGAGGGGAGTGAAATAGATCCTGAAACCGCATGCATACAAGCAGTGGGAGCCGACATGTTCGGTGACTGCGTACCTTTGTATAATGGGTCAGCGACTTATATTCAGTAGCAAGGTTAACCGCATAGGGAGCCGTAGGGAAACCGAGTCTTAATAGGGCGTATAGTTGCTGGGTATAGACCCGAAACCAGGCGATCTATCCATGAGCAGGTTGAAGGTTGGGTAACACTAACTGGAGGACCGAACCCACTGTCGTTGAAAAGCCAGGGGATGACTTGTGGATAGGGGTGAAAGGCTAATCAAGCCTGGTGATAGCTGGTTCTCCCCGAAAGCTATTTAGGTAGCGCCTCGGACGAATACCATAGGGGGTAGAGCACTGTTTCGGCTAGGGGGTCATCCCGACTTACCAAACCGATGCAAACTCCGAATACCTATGAGTACTATCCGGGAGACAGACTGCGGGTGCTAACGTCCGTAGTCAAGAGGAAA
Source organism: Acinetobacter soli (assembly GCF_018139125.1). Lineage (NCBI taxonomy): Bacteria > Pseudomonadati > Pseudomonadota > Gammaproteobacteria > Moraxellales > Moraxellaceae > Acinetobacter > Acinetobacter soli. Next base: position 2,346,960 of record NZ_CP073241.1, on the reverse strand, counting down.
ACAATCCAGACCGCCAGCTAAGGCCCCAAAATCATAGTTAAGTGGGAAACGATGTGGGAAGGCATAGACAGCTAGGAGGTTGGCTTAGAAGCAGCCACCCTTTAAAGAAAGCGTAATAGCTCACTAGTCGAGTCGGCCTGCGCGGAAGATGTAACGGGGCTAAAACTATGTGCCGAAGCTGCGGATGTAACTTTAAGTTACGTGGTAGGGGAGCGTTCTGTAAGCCGATGAAGGTGGATTGAGAAGTCTGCTGGAGGTATCAGAAGTGCGAATGCTGACGTGAGTAACGACAAAACGGGTGAAAAACCCGTTCGCCGAAAGACCAAGGGTTCCAGTCCAACGTTAATCGGGGCTGGGTGAGTCGACCTAAGGCGAGGCCGAAAGGCGTAGTCGATGGGAAATTGGTTAATATTCCAATACTTCTGTGTAATGCGATGAGAGGACGGAGAAGGTTAGGTCAGCCTGGCGTTGGTTGTCCAGGTGGAAGACAGTAGGCATGCATCTTAGGCAAATCCGGGGTGCTCTATGCTGAGAGTCGATAGCAAGCTAGTTTACTAGCGAAGTGGCTGATACCATACTTCCAAGAAAAGTCTCTAAGCTTCAGTTACACAGGAATCGTACCCGAAACCGACACAGGTGGTCAGGTCGAGTAGACCAAGGCGCTTGAGAGAACTCTGCTGAAGGAACTAGGCAAAATGGTACCGTAACTTCGGGAGAAGGTACGCTGTTGATGGTGATGGGACTTGCTCCCTGAGCGATTGACAGCCGCAGAAACCAGGCCGCTGCAACTGTTTATTAAAAACATAGCACTCTGCAAACACGAAAGTGGACGTATAGGGTGTGATGCCTGCCCGGTGCTGGAAGGTTAATTGATGGGGTTAGCGTAAGCGAAGCTCTTGATCGAAGCCCCAGTAAACGGCGGCCGTAACTATAACGGTCCTAAGGTAGCGAAATTCCTTGTCGGGTAAGTTCCGACCTGCACGAATGGCATAATGATGGCGGCGCTGTCTCCAGCAGAGGCTCAGTGAAATCGAAATCGCTGTGAAGATGCAGTGTACCCGCGGCTAGACGGAAAGACCCCGTGAACCTTTACTGCAGCTTGACATTGAACTTTGACCTTACTTGTGTAGGATAGGTGGGAGGCTTTGAAGATGGGACGCCAGTTCCATTGGAGCCATCCTTGAAATACCACCCTGGTAATGTTGAGGTTCTAACTCTGCCCCGTAATCCGGGGCGAGGACCATGTCTGGTGGGTAGTTTGACTGGGGCGGTCTCCTCCTAAAGAGTAACGGAGGAGTACGAAGGTGCGCTCAGCGTGGTCGGAAATCACGCGTAGAGTATAAAGGCAAAAGCGCGCTTAACTGCGAGACCCACAAGTCGAGCAGGTACGAAAGTAGGTCTTAGTGATCCGGTGGTTCTGTATGGAAGGGCCATCGCTCAACGGATAAAAGGTACTCTGGGGATAACAGGCTGATACCGCCCAAGAGTTCATATCGACGGCGGTGTTTGGCACCTCGATGTCGGCTCATCTCATCCTGGGGCTGAAGCAGGTCCCAAGGGTATGGCTGTTCGCCATTTAAAGAGGTACGCGAGCTGGGTTTAGAACGTCGTGAGACAGTTCGGTCCCTATCTACCGTGGGCGCTGGAAATTTGAGAGGATCTGCTCCTAGTACGAGAGGACCAGAGTGGACGAACCTCTGGTGTACCGGTTGTGACGCCAGTCGCATCGCCGGGTAGCTATGTTCGGAAGGGATAACCGCTGAAAGCATCTAAGCGGGAAGCCTACCTCAAGATAAGATTTCCTAGGAATTTATTCCTCTAAAGAGCCGTTCAAGACTAGGACGTTGATAGGTTGGATGTGGAAGCATAGTGATATGTGAAGCTGACCAATACTAATTGCTCGTGAGGCTTGACTATACAACACCCAAACAGTTGTTGTATCAAGATAAATTCGATACGAATACTTGATTTAGTGAAAGCTAGAACATAAAATACCGACTCAATATTCCAATCCGTTAAACTCATTTGGTACAAAGTACGGCACACGCTGTGAGATACAATCCACAGTCTAAGTAAGACCCGAAAATGTCCATAAACAGTTTGCTGGCGACAATAGCAAGAGTGAACCACCTGATCCCTTCCCGAACTCAGAAGTGAAACCTCTTCGCGCTGATGGTAGTGTGGCGTTAGCCATGTGAGAGTAAGTCATCGCCAGCTTTTAAATACGAAAGCCCCCTTAACATACGTTAAGGGGGCTTTTTTATGCCTGAAAATAAGTGGAAAAACGTATATAAAAATCAGCTTTGTAATCCAGAAGCTCTCTATTTTTTAACGCTTTTGTCATGTCGTTGACAAGTTTTTAGTCCAAACTTTGAGCTCAAATTAAAAAATTAGAGCGACAACATGTTAAAAAAAGTCTTTTGGTGCATGAGTTTGATTGCACTGAGTGGGTGTAATGACCATGATCATGATGATTTGGCAGCTTCTCCAAGTACCAGTGTTCAAGAACCTAAAATTTTATTGATTGGACATCGCGGTGCCAGTGCATTACGTCCTGAACATACGCTTGCTTCATATCAAAAAGCCATTGATGATGGCGCTGACTTTATTGAACCAGATTTGGTTTCTACCAAAGATGGGGTACTGGTTGCACGTCATGAAAATGAAATCAGCGGCACGACCAATGTAGCGACCCTACCTGAATTTGCTAATCGAAAAACCACTAAAGTGATCGATGGTGTATCAATAACCGGTTGGTTTACTGAAGATTTCACCTTAAAAGAATTGCAGCAACTCAAAGCGCGCGAACGCATTCCACAGTATCGCCCTGCCAATACACAGTTCAATGATTTGTACAGCATACCGACTTTAGATGAAATTATTGATCTGGCCAATCAGCATTATAAAAAAACAGGCAAAGTGATTGGTTTATATATTGAAACCAAGCATCCGACTTACTTTAAGACGTTAAATTTATCTCTTGAAGATCCTCTTCTCAAGACTTTAGCAAAGTATGAGTATTCGCAAAAAATCGCACCGATATATTTACAGTCTTTTGAAGTTGAAAATTTAAAATATCTTAAACAGCAGCTGGCCGCACTGAAAAGTGTGCAACGTGCACAATTGATTCAACTCTATGATTCATCTTCGAGTCAACCTGCCGATGCCGTCGCAAAGGGAGCGAAAACCACTTATGCCGACATGGCTACGGCTCAGGGTTTAAAAGATGTCGCCCAATATGCCAATGGTGTAGGCCCAGCGAAATCCTATATCTTTAAAAATACCGATATGACACAAACCACAGCCTTTGTAACCGATGCGCATTTGGCTGGACTAAAAGTGCATCCCTATACCTTTCGTCCTGAAAACAATTTCTTACCACAATCCTTACGATGCAGTGCGCGCTTAGATGAGCGATGTGCATCTGGATCGATCAAGGAAATGAAGCTTTATTTTCAAGCTGGCGTAGATGGTATTTTTACGGACGACCCTGCTATTGGCCGACAAGCCATTACAGAATATACAGCAGTCCAGTCAAAATAATGATGTTAAAAGTGAACTATGTGTAGCTCAATATAACAATACAATCGTTTTATTTAGTGTAAATAACCAGAGAGAAGGGAGCTGAAACCCGCTCTGGTTCTTTATCACACTGGTTTAGGTGGATTGAACATCAAGATGTCATACCGTTGAAGTCAAACCTTCACATTCAGCTGATTTAATGAGCTAAATTCTAATTCTAGATCTCATTTCATGAAAAATAAAACGGTATTGGCGATGCTGTGTGGCGCATTGATGGGTTTAGCTGGATGTAACGATGAGCATGATGCATCGCAGCCCAGCTTGAATGATTCGATCAGTCAACCGACCTTGGTGGCCTTTGCTAAACTTCCTGTAGACACCTATGCCAGCGGGCCAGATTCGGGTAAGGCCGTAAAAGGTGCCAATGGTATTTATCCGCCTTTTAAAGGACAGCCTGTACAAGGGTTTTCCGCAGCCTTAAAAAACAAAGATGGCAGCTATATGGTTATGGCGGATAACGGTTTCGGGACGCAAGATAATTCTGCCGATTTTCTACTTAGAATTTATAAACTGAGCCCTGATTTTAAAACCAAAAACCAAGGCTCTGGCACTGTAACGGTACAAAGCTTTATTCAGCTGCGCGATTCAAACAAGCGCGTTCCATTTGATATTGTTAATGGCAATAGTGCTGAACGATTATTGACAGGTGCAGATTTCGATCCAGAATCGATGCAGCGCGCGCCTGATGGAACGTATTGGATCGGTGATGAGTTTGGTCCATATTTATTGCATTTTTCAGCAGAAGGGGTGTTGCTAGATGCACCTATTCCATTACCTCATCCTTTAAATCCAGCGCAAGAATTACGCTCGCCTCAAAACCAATGGAATAAAGCTCAAATCAATTATGTCGAACCATTGGTTCAGCAAAGTGGCGGCTTTGAAGGCATGGCCATTTCACCTGATGGGCAGTATTTGTATCCATTGATCGAAAAACCGATCAAATCTTTGCATGACAGCGAGCGCCATCTGTTGATTTCACAATTTGATCTCAAGAAAAAAGCTTATACGGGTCAGTATTACTGGTTTGCACTGGATAGCAAAGCCACCAATATCGGTGACTTTCAACTGTTTAATGACAAACAAGGTATTATTATCGAGCGCGATGCCACCCAGAATAATTTAGGCGGTTATAAAAAATTGATCCGCATTCAACTCAATGCATCGGGCCAACTGGTTAATCGTGAGGATTTAGTCGATTTGATGCAGATTGCTAATCCTGATTTATTGTATGCCACTGCACGAAACGGTGATCTCGGCACGGGACAAAATTTTGCGTTTCCGTTTGAAACCATTGAAGATATTGTGATTGAAAATGGCAATACACTTACCGTCATTAATGACAATAATTTTCCTGGATCATCTGGTCGCAATGCCAAACTTGCCGATGATAATGAAATCATTCAGATCAAACTACCCAAAGCACTGTTTTAAATACAGAGTCAGTATCGAGAAAAATCGTATGTTGCCACACGAGTTGGCAACATAATTGAAAGCTGTCTAAACTTTATACAATTTAATTGTTATGTCATTGTTTCTACGATTTTTATAATTCTGAAAAGTGAAGGGTATTCATGTTAAAATGCTCGGCTTTCATCTTTGATGTTATCCCATCACTTCAGCAAGCCGAGAATCGCAAGCTATGTCTACAGCCTATACCATGCAGACCGCGCCAAAAGCGCTGTTTGATTACGACAAATATTGGGCGTCGTGTTTTGAACCTGCGCCATTTTTGCCGATGTCACGCGAGGAAATGGACCAACTTGGCTGGGATGCCTGCGATTTTATTTTGGTCTGTGGCGATGCCTATATCGACCATCCGTCATTTGTATCGGGTGTGATCGGTCGTGTACTCGAAGCACAAGGGTTTCGTGTCGGGATTATCGCACAACCCGATTGGACCAATGTCGAGAGCTTTCGTGTTTTGGGTAAGCCGACCATTGCTTGGGGCGTGACTGCCGGTAATATGGATTCGATGATCAACCGTTATACGGCAGATCGAAAAATCCGCTCGGATGATGCTTATTCACCGGATAATGCGCCGAATAAGCGTCCAGATCGTGCGGCAACGGTGTACTGTCAGCGCTGCCGTGAAGCCTTTCCGGATGTTCCGGTTTTACTTGGCGGAATTGAAGGAAGCTTACGTCGTATCGCGCATTATGATTACTGGTCGGACAAAGTTCGTCGCTCCATTCTCATGGACTCTAAAGCCGATTTACTGATGTATGGGAATGGCGAACGTGCAGTGATTGAAGTGATGCACCGTTTGGCAAAAGGTGAAAAAGTTCATGACATCAATGACGTGCGTGGTACTGCATTTATTATCAATAAACATAATAAAGCTGCGAAAGCAAAATTTGTTGAGATTGCCAGTAACGATGTCGACACCATTGGCCGTGTCGATCCGATTATCAACCCTTATGTGATGACGGAAGATATCGACGGCTGTGAAGTCGAAAAAGAAAAAGGCAATTCACTGGCCCAGTATCAGAATTTTCAAAAAGAAATTGTTGCGAATCCGATTATTCGTGAAGGTGATCAACTCGACCCAGATACGCAAATTGTGCAGCTCCAGCCTGCGACATCGAAAGCAATCAAGCATAAATTACCGCCACGTGAACTGGCCGTAATTCGTCTGCCTTCTTTTGAAGAAGTCGCCAACGATCAGGTGCTGTATGCGCATGCCAACCGTATCTTGCATTTAGAGACCAATCCGGGGAATGCCCGTGCCTTGGTGCAACGTCATGGCGAGCGTGATGTGTGGATTAATCCACCGCCAATTCCGCTTACTACGGAAGAAATGGATTATGTGTTTGACTTGCCGTATGCTCGCTTACCGCATCCATCTTATGGAAATGCACGTTTTCCAGCGTTTGATATGATCAAATTTTCGGTCAATATCATGCGTGGCTGCTTTGGTGGTTGTACCTTCTGTTCGATTACTGAGCATGAGGGACGGATTATCCAGAACCGTTCTGAAGACTCGATCTTACGTGAAATTGAAAAAATTCGGGATACTGCGCCGCAGTTTACCGGGATCATTTCGGATTTGGGTGGCCCAACGGCAAACATGTACCGTTTGCATTGTAAAGATCCAGAAATTGAAAAGAACTGCCGTAAACCGTCGTGTGTTTATCCGGGCGTTTGTCAGAATTTGCATACTGATCATGCACCTTTGGTACAGTTATACCGTAAAGCCCGCCAGATCAAGGGCGTGAAAAAAATTCTGATTGGATCAGGCCTGCGTTATGACTTGGCAGTTTTGAACCCTGAATACGTCAAAGAATTGGTACAGCATCATGTGGGCGGTTACTTAAAAATTGCGCCAGAGCATACCGAGCAAGGGCCTTTATCAAAAATGATGAAGCCGGGCATCGGAACCTATGACCGCTTTAAGCAAATGTTTGAGCGCTTTAGTAAAGAAGCAGGCAAAGAACAATACCTGATTCCGTATTTTATTGCGGCGCATCCGGGTACTTCGGATTACGACATGATGCATTTGGCAATCTGGCTGAAGAAAAATGGTTTCCGTGCCGATCAGGTGCAGACTTTCTATCCATCGCCAATGGCCACCGCCACCACTATGTACTATTCGGGCAAAAACCCGTTGGCCAAAGTGGCACGCTACACTGAAAACGTCGATATCGTGAAAGGTGAAAAACGTCGTCGTTTGCATAAAGCATTCTTGCGTTACCATGATCCAAATAACTGGCCAATGCTGCGTGAAGCATTAAAAGAAATGGGCCGTGCCGACTTGATTGGTAACTCTAAGCAGCATTTGATTCCAACCTATCAGCCGAAGGGCACAGAAGGTGAATACAAATCAGCGCGTAAGAAAAACTCGACTGCAGCAGGTGATTCGGTTAAACGAAGTGCTCAGCAATCTGCCTCTCAAGGCCAGAAGCGACCGCAAAAAGGTCAAATCCTGACGCAGCACACGGGCTTGCCTCCACGTGAAACCAAAGATCGGCAGTCATCCGATTCGAAGTCACAGCGCTCCAAGCCACGTAGTAAATCACACCGATAAGACCTATAAAAAAGCGCTTCCTGAGAGAGGCGCTTTTTTATCCGACTCAAGTCGCAAAACTTATACATAAAAAAAGGAAGATATTCCCATTGCACTTTGGCCCAGCAATTGATCATGTCATAGATGTAACCGTAAGCGTTAACTGATTTGAAGATAACAGTTTTTATGAGATGAATTAAAGTGAGATATGCCACGCATCACATGAAAGTGATTCAAACATTGGCCTGATAAAGCAGCATTTGTCCGAAGGTCGTACTTGCCAAAGGCAGGAGAACACTTTAAGTTAAACACATGCGATGGAAGCGTTTGACCATGATGATAAAAAATTGGGTCAAGATTTAAAATTCGGCTGTAAACCGAAACTATAAAAATAGATAAAAGGAATGAGATACATGTATTGGTTCTTGATTGTGGGTATTTTTGCCCTGTTTGTTTTTGCCAGTCTGAAGGGGCTACAGCGGAAACAAAAAAATGACAGTATACTGAAACAGCGTGCCGTATTTAGTGCGCATGAACAACTATTTTTCAATCGTCTTAAAGAGGCATTGCCAGAACTGACCGTCTTGGCTCGAGTGTCTTTCGATGCCTTGATCACCACGAAATTACCGCGGACACGTTATAAATACCAAAATATGGTGGCCGACTTTGTGATTTTAGATCATCAGTATCATGTGTTGGCGGTGATTGATTTTTCCGACCCTTTGCACGTCCGCCGCACTCAGCATGACAGTTATAAAGAGCAACTGCTGCAATCGGCAGGTTATCGGATTTTACATTACACGCAAGTGCCACAATTGGCAGCACTGCGTCGCGATGTGTATCCAGCCAAGGCAGCAAATGAAATGAGCTATGTGATGACCAGTGAACCCAGTGAACGACTGGTCAAATACAGCATCTTTGCAAAAAGCTGATTAAGGCTTAACGGCAGTTACGGTCATTTCGACCAATACGTCAGGATGATACATTTTGGCTTCTACACACGTGCGCGGTAGGGCTTGCATGTCTGCACACCAAGCGTCCCAGACAGCGTTCATTGCAGCATAGTCGCGCTCAATATCTTTTAAGAAAATCATCACAGAGAGAATATGGCGCTTGTCTGTACCTGCATCTGCCAAAAAGCGATCGATAATATCCAGCGTTTGCTGGGTTTGACCTGTGATATCAAGATTCGTATCGCTAGCCAACTGACCTGCAAGATGAACCAGATTTCCAGCAATCGCGATTTCTGAGAAGCGCTTTTCGACGTGCAATCGTTGTACGGTCATTTATTTTCCTGTATGGGGATAACCAGAAGAAAGATCTGCCGATTGTACTTGTGCTTTCATTCGTGCTGCAACACACGCAGTTAATAAACATCCCAAGGTTAAATAAAATGCCACATAGTGCCAATGCCCGTTACCCAGCGTAATCAATCCTGTTGCGATGAATGGGGTGAATCCGCCCCCTACAATACTGGCGACCTGATAGCCTACACCTGCACCGCTATAACGATATGATGCGCCAAAGAGCTCGGTAAAAATAGGCTGATGAACACTGACCACCATATCGTGTGAAAGATTGGCCAGCAAAATCGCGAAAATCACGATCCAGAGCGTAGAGCCACTTTCAAGTGCCAAAAAGAAAGGAAATGCACAGATTGCCCCGATTAAACCGCCTATCACACACATCCGGCGACGGCCAAAGCGGTCGGAAATATGTGCGAAAAAGGGAATGGTCAGACAGCTAATCGCACCGACCATCAAGCCAATATTCAGAAATAAGCTTGAAGACATCCCTAGATTTTTAGTGGAGTAGTTGAGCGCGAAGGTTGTGACCAAATACATGGTCAGTAGCTCGGCCAAACGCAGTGCAATAATATAAAAGAACGCTTTAGGATTTTGACGCACCGCTTCAAATAGCGGAATTTTGGTTGTTTGGGTCTTGGTTTTTGCAACTTCTTGAATAAATTCTTGTGATTCTTCTTGTCCGCCACGAACCCATAAGGCACAGAGAACCAAGACCACACTGGCGATAAAGGGAATACGCCATGCCCAGTCGGCAAAAGCCTCTTGTCCGAATACATAAATAATGCCCGAAACACTACCAGTGGCGAGCATTAAGCCGACGCCATATCCGATTTGAACACCACTGCTGTAAAATGCCTTTCGATCCTGCGGTGCATTTTCAACAGCCATCAAGGCTGCGCCACCCCATTCACCACCAACAGCAAAACCTTGAATTGCTCGTAGTAGCACCAGAAGAACGGGTGCCCACCAACCAATGGCCTCAAAGTTGGGTAATAATCCAATTAGTACTGTGGCCGTGCCCATCAGGAAAACGGTTAAAAACAGCATTTTTTTACGCCCGATGCGGTCGCCAAAATGGCCAAATACCACACCACCTAACGGACGAAACAAGAAACCCACCCCAAACGTTGCAAAAGCAGCGAGGGTACCCATTGCAGGGCTAATACTTGGAAAAAATTGCTGATTGAAAATCAGTGCGGCAACAATGCCATACAATAAGAAATCATACCAATCGACAACGGCACCGATAAAACTACTCAGAGCGGCTTTGCGTGCGCGTTTTTCGTGGGAAGAAGAAGATGCTAGATTTGAAGCCATTGATACTTGAGAATCCCATGCGTTCAGAACGGATGCCCTGCAACATTCGGATTTGGTCGTCACGCCAATCGCAGGACATAATGTATAGGGTAAAGGTGTCCCGTATACATTGCAGCAGATACATGGGTAAATGCATTTGCGAGCCTAAGAGTACTCCAAAATAGCCAGAAAGTGAAACAACTTTTCAAAGACCGTTTTATTTTTTTGATCAAATTTGACTGCTTACCAAAATGAAAGCTGTGAATCGCTCTCACGAGGTCCAAGCTGATAGACGCCCACTCCAATCAGGCGATATTGTGCAGCGGGCTGTAGCTGCATTTCGGTTAATAACACACCCAGAGCATGCTGAAATTCTTCAAGCGACGCCAAGGCGCGTTTAAAGCTTTTACTGTGCTGGAAGATCTGAAAATCTGGTGTTTTAAGCTTGATACTGATACCACGTGCCTGCAATTGTTTGTGTTGCAACGATAGCCAGACTTTTTCAGCCAATAGTCGCCAGTAGATGTCACATTCACTGAGGTACAGGTTTTGATCGAAAGTGGTTTCCTTGGAAATTTGCTGGCGCACACGCTCGCTTTGAACCACGCGATGGTCTATTCCCTGCGCATACAGATACAGTTGCTTGCCATATTTTCCAAAATGATGAATCAGTACGGCTTCATCGATATGTTGTAAATCCCCCAGTGTTTCGAGTTTTAATTGCTGTAGTTTGGCTTGGGTAACGCGGCCAACGCCCGGAATTTTTTTTAGTGGTAGATCGCGAATAAAGTCCATAACCTGATGGGGTTTGATCACACATAAGCCATTTGGTTTATTCCAGTCAGATGCGATTTTGGCCAAAAACTTATTCGGTGCGACACCAGCAGATGCAGTGAGATGCGTCAGATTCCAGATATCCTGACGAATATGAATGGCGACATCGGTGGCGCTGGGCAATTGCTTGAGATTTTCGGTCACATCCAGATAGGCTTCATCTAGGGAAAGGGGTTCGATGAGCGAAGTATATTGCTGAAAAACATGATGAATCTGTTGTGAAACCGCTCGATACTTTTCAAAGTTTGGCTCAATCACGATCAGATCTGGACAGAGTTTACGGGCCTGACCCATTGGCATGGCCGAGCGTAATCCGTAACGTCGTGCAGGATACGAGGCTGCGGCAATTACTGCACGCGGATGATGTGAGGAAATCACCACGGGCAAGTGTTGCAGTTCTGGTCGCTCACGCAGTTCTACCGACGCATAAAAGGCATCCATATCGATGTGAATAATTTTTCGCATGCTGGTCTGCCTACTGCTTTACGGTGGGCGCGACAAAATCACGCCATTCTTTTAAGGAGCCTGCATAGACATTCAGATCGACTGGTTTTTCAATGCCCTTGATTTTGCCTTTGCGGCTGTATTGCCAGAACACCCATTCACGCTGGTCTTTAAGCTCGGGCTTTTGATCATACTCGCGAATCCATAGTGGCGTTTCTTTAAAATGTCCCATCAGCACAATATGATAAAAACGTGTTGAGACATAAAAAATTGGCTGTTTACCGTAGTGGGCCTTAAGCCGATCGTGGATGATCTGGATTTCCTTTAGCAACTGTTCTTGCGTATATGTATCGATGCAAGCCGTGTCATACTCAAGGTCAATCACTGGTGGAAGTGCGTCTGCTTTAGTGGGGACAGTTTTAATAAAATTCTCTGCTTGTACCGTACCGTCTCGGCAAAGCCGGTAAAAATGATAGGCCCCAACATGCAGCCGTTGTTCACGCGCTTTTAACCAATAATCTTGAAATTTGGGATCTTGATAATCGCCACCTTCAGTGGCTTTTAAATAAACAAAACGAAATTGATCAGCGGGAATTTTGGACCAGTTGATCTCACCTTGATGATGTGAGACATCAAACCCTTTTACCGGATAATCTTGTGCAGAAGCTTTCTGATTATAAAAAAAACCAAAATAGAGCAAGATCAACAACAGCACAGAAAAACCCAGCCCTAACCAGTGAGCTGGAGAAATAGATTTAAAAATATGACGTGATTTCATGCGTGTATCTTGGCTCGATCCTCTGCTTCATCATAACCAGAAGTTAAACGCTGTACCATGTCGAATCGTTAAACTGGCGTATTACGCGGAATTTTAGAAAAAATCACTGCGGTAATAATATTAATACAGCCAAGGCAGATTAAGGTTGCATGAAAGGTACGGGTCATGTCTTGTGTACCAAACTGCTGACTGAAAATATTGACCAGTGTACCTGCCAAGGCTACGCCGATACTCATAGATAGCATCATGATCATCGATAAAAAGCTATTGCCGCTACTGGCATGTTGCTGGGATAAGTCTTTGAGCGTAAGCGTATTCATCGAAACAAACTGGATAGAATTGAGCGTGCCGAACACAAAAAAGTGAATGGCACGCAGCCATTCAGGTGTTTCTGCCGTGGTCAGGGAAAAGCTTGCGATACAGCTTCCGACCAATAACGTATTGATGATCAATACACGTCGATACCCAAGACGCTGAATAATTGGGCGCACAATCGGTTTTGAAAACAATGAACCCAAAACCAGCGGAATCATCATCAGACCGGTATAAAAAGGTTCAAAACCGAACGCCACCTGTAACATCAAGGGCAGTACAAAGGGGACGGCATTACCGCCAAAACGGGCAAAGAAGTTCCCTAAAATACCAATGGCGTAAATTTTATTATGAAAGAGTGTGCTGCGAAATAACGCGTTCTCATGCATATGTGCATGGTAAGCATAGATGAATGCCGAGCCAATGCCAGCGCCAAGTAAACTGAGGCTGACCCATTGCGGATATTCTTTGCTGGCGAGTTGTTCGATTCCTAAAGATAAACCGACCATCGCCACGAGCAGTAAGATAAAACCACTTAAATCAAAAGATTTAACGGTTTTTTCCTTAATGTTTGGCATGGCCTTGAGGGTGATTAAAAGCCCCAAAAGCCCCATGGGAATATTAATTAAAAATACCCAGTGCCACGTGGTGACCTCAACCAGCCATCCGCCGAGTGTCGGTCCGATTAAAGGACCAACCAATCCAGCCAGACTCATCAGGCTCATGGCGGATAAAAACTGTGTCCGTGGAATTAGTTTTAGCATCGCCAATCGGCCTACGGGTAACAATAATGCCCCACCAATCCCTTGAATGATACGGAAAACAATCAGCTCATTTAAGCTTTGCGACAGACCACAGCCCAGTGAGGCCAGTGTAAAAATAATAATGGCCGCAAAATAGGTATTACGTACACCAAAACGATCGGCCAGCCAGCCACTGAGCGGAATACACGCAGCAACAGATAACACATAGCCGACCACCACACCATGCATACGAAGTGGATCTTCATGGAGACTGCGAGCCATGGCGGGAAGGGCTGTGTTGACAATGGTGGTGTCAAGCGCCTGCATAAAAAAACCAATCGAAACCAACAAAACCAGAAGTTTGTATTCGGGCTGTAAGCGTTGATGCGTTGGGGTGGCATTCATGAGATGAAGAATTGCAAAGAAGTCAGGTGAAAATTAGCATGAAATGCAAGACACGCCTATAGTCTTACTGCAAGCCATGTATTGCGTAATGGTAGTTAGCCATCAAGCAACACATGCCGCAAAGCGCTTATGCCATAAAACGGTGAGGTGAATTGAGATTTTTAACAGCGCCATAAATTTCGTCAAAAGTGTCGCAGACAATTAGTTTGGCACGATGTTGGGGAGGAAGAAAACCTTCTGCAACTGCATGATCGAGCTGTGCGATCAGGGCGTCGTAGAAGCCATTCACATTAAATAAAATCATGGGCTTTTGATGTTGATTGAGTTGCCCCCAAGTGGCAATTTCTAGAATTTCTTCAAAGGTACCCAGTCCGCCCGGAAGGGCAACAAAAGCACCGGCACGCTCGGCCATCATGGCTTTACGTTCATGCATGGTTTGCACCACATGTAATTCAGTCAGTTTAGAGTGGGCGACTTCATAATCCAGCATAAATTCTGGAATCACACCGACGACCTCTCCGCCGTGTTCAAGGACGGTATCTGCCACCTGGCCCATTAGACCAATGCTGGCACCACCGTAGACAATACCAAATCCGTGTTCTGCAATACCTTGTGCCAGTTCAATGGCAGTTTCTTTGTAAATGGGTTTATTTCCGACGCGTGATCCGCAGTAAAGGGCAATGAGGGGTTGGCTTGTTTTGGCTGTGCTGTTTAACTCTAAGGTCATTTCTACTACGCTATTCATCTTTTCATTTTTACCTTATCACGTTATTGCATTGCTTAATATTAAGCAAGAACTATGACAAATTATCGCGGGCTCACAAAAACCCGACACGATCGCAAAATGACCATGTAATTGCCCGCAACAGGTAACAATATCCGTTCAATAAAAATGGTGAATTTCCAACTGATCTTGCCTATACTGAAAAACGGTTTAACAACATATATATGAACATGGGTAGTGGTTGTCGTCGCTTTGACGCTTTCGTTTTTTTCAGCAATTTTTATCATTCATCTTGTCTGGCAAGATCTGCCATTTGGCCTGACTATATCCATCCAATATTGACGTTTGGGGAGAAGCATCAATGATTTTTGAATGGATGTCTGATCCTTCTGCATGGGTGGGTCTGGCCACGCTGGTTGTGCTCGAAATTGTACTGGGTATCGATAACCTGGTTTTTATTGCCATTCTTGCAGAAAAACTTCCGCCAGAGCAGCGTAATACTGCCCGAATTGTCGGGCTGATTCTGGCTTTGGGCATGCGCCTGATCCTGCTGGCTTCAATTGCCTGGGTCGTTACCCTTACCGCACCCTTATTTCATATTTTCGACCATCCTTTTTCCGGCCGAGATCTTATTCTGCTCTTTGGTGGGGTGTTTTTGCTGTTTAAAGGCACCATGGAATTGCATGAGCGCTTGGAAGGCAAGCAGTTTCAGAAAGAGGAAAACCCAGTTCACGCGACGTTCTGGATGGTGATTGTGCAGATTGTGGTGCTGGATGCCGTCTTCTCGCTTGACAGCGTGATTACTGCGGTTGGTATGGTCAAGCATTTATCGGTGATGATGATTGCCGTCATTATTGCAGTGGGAATTATGCTGTGGGCGTCTAAGCCGCTCATGGATTTTGTCAACAAACATCCAACTGTGGTGATCTTGTGTCTGTCATTCTTGATGATGATCGGGTTCTCTTTGGTGGTTGAAGGCTTCGGTTTCCATATTCCAAAAGGTTACTTATATGCCGCGATCGGCTTTGCAGTACTGATTGAAATGATGAACCAGACCATGCGCCGTAATCAGGAAAAGCTGGTCACGACCACAGATCTACGTTATCGCACCGCTTCGGCCGTCATGAAAATGCTTGGCGGTAAAGCAGCCAGCACCAGTAATGACACTCAGCAGCAAGAAAACGAAAATGTATTGGCTACACAAGCCTTTGCCGACGAAATGTTCGATGAAGAAAACAGCGCGTATCATAGCGTGATGGTACAAGGTGTATTGGGGTTGTCAGAGCGTCCGGTGAAGTCGGTGATGACGCCGCGCCCGGAAATCGAGTGGATCGATCTGGATGTCGAGCCTGCTTTACTCAAAGAACGTCTGCTCTCGATGACACATTCGCGCCTGATCGCAGCCCGAGGTGAACTCGACAACATTGAAGGTATTTGCCTAACACATAAAGTATTAAACGAGTATGTGGAAACGGGTGTATTGAATTTTAGCCATCACGTACGTGAGCCAATGATTGTGCATGAAAATGCACAGGTACTGATGGTGATGGAACAGCTACGCCAAGCACCTTTACAAATGGCCATCGTACTCAACGAATACGGTTCGATTGAAGGTATTGTGACGCCGATCGATATCTTGGAGGCGATTGCAGGGGAGTTTCCTGACGAAGATGAGCTGGAAGCCGCAGCAGAAAGTCTAGATGATGGATCGTTGATTCTTGAAGGTTCAACCGATATTCGCCATGTATCTTTACTGTTAAATCGCGATCTGGTGGATGAAACGGAACAATACTCAACGCTTTCGGGTTATTTGTTGTTTCATTTGGGGCGTTTGCCAGAAAACGGACAAAAGGTTGCTGCCGATGGTTATATTTTTGAAGTGGTGACCATGGACGGACACAAAATTGAAAAAGTGCATATCGTGGCAGATCCTGCGCATCATTCTAGTAACGATTAAATCCGCTTCATTCCCTAAAGCATAGCCCGTTATCGGGCTATTTTTATCCAGAGAATTGTCATGACTTCAATACAGGCATGTCCATGTGGGCAGGGTGCTTACATGAGTTGTTGCGCTCCATTACACCAAGGGCAGCAACACGCAAGCAGTGCAGAGCAGCTCATGCGCTCGCGCTATAGTGCATTTGCATTACAACAGATTGATTATCTGATTCAGACCACCGCCTTGGGGCAGCAGTCTTATCTAGACCGTGACGCGATTGCAGACTGGAGTCAGCGCAATACATGGCTTCAACTTGAGGTGATTCATCATCTTGCCAAACTTGACAAATGCCATGCGCAGGTCGAGTTTAAAGCGCATTATCATGATGGTCAGCAGGCTCAGATGCATCATGAAATCTCGCATTTTGTGTATTTTGCTGGGCGCTGGTATTTTCTTGATCCAACACTCGATATGCCCATCACAATGAAACAGCCATGTGTATGTGGCTCGCAGAAAAAATTTAAACAATGTTGTGCCAAATTTCTATAACTGACTTAGAATAACCGCCATCTCTTAGCCTGAGCGGATGAAGGCGATGTTACTGACGATTATTTATATTGTTGCAATTACCGCAGAAGCCATGACTGGTGCGCTTTCTGCTGGTCGGCGTAGTATGGATTGGTTCGGTGTCATCCTGATTGCCTGTGTAACTGCACTAGGGGGAGGCTCGGTGCGAGATGTCTTGCTGGGCCATTATCCGCTCACATGGGTGAAGCATCCTGAGTATTTGGTACTGACCTGCTGTGCTGCCTTGGTTACCATTTTAATTGCCAAATGGATGCGCCATCTGCGCAATATTTTTCTGCTGTTAGATGCTTTGGGCCTGATTGGCTTTACTATTATTGGCTGTCAGATTGCCCTGCAAATGGGGCATGGCTTTGTGGTATCGGCTGTGGCGGGTGTCTTAACGGGTGTTTCGGGTGGTATTTTGCGTGACATTTTATGTAATGACGTACCGCTGGTATTCCGCCGTGAGTTATATGCCAGTATTTCGTTTGTGGCCGTAATTTGTTATTGGCTATGCCTGCAGATTGGGATGTCACTTGAGCTAACGGTGATCTTTACGCTGATTTTTGGTTTTGTACTGCGTGTGATTGCGATTTATTTTGGACTGGAAATGCCCAAATTTATTTATCAGGATGACGACGCTGACTCCGCTTCATCGACCGACAAGCATTAACCATAGCATTTGGCACACCATGCCCACGTGTGCCTATCTTGATCTAGAACTTACTGTCATCAGTAAAGTACACTCAGAATAATGTGATTAATATCACAATAAAAATTAATTTTTAAAACTTCAGCATTCCTCTTGTTAACATCGGTATACTTAAAAGCAACAAGAAGTGACACAAATAAAGTTACTGGTTTCTTCCCCTGATGTCTCGCATCGCGACTGATTGAGTTTGGATCATGGATTTAGTATCACGAATAGAAAATTTGCCGGTTGGAAAGTTCCACTATACTTTGTTATGGGTGGTCGGATTAGGCTGGATGTTTGATGCATTAGATACCGGCATCATTGCATTTATCCTAACCACTTTGGTCAAGGACTGGGCACTAACGCCAGCCGAAAGTGGCTGGATTGTAAGTATTGGCTTTATCGGAATGGCGATTGGTGCAGTCTGCTCTGGTGGATTGGCAGATCGTTTTGGCCGAAAAACCATGTTTGCAACCACATTGTTGATCTATAGTCTGGCCACTGCGGCCTGCGCTTTTGCACCCAATCTGACATGGTTATTGGTATTTCGTTTTATTGTGGGAGTCGGTTTGGGGGGGCAGCTTCCGGTTGCGGTGACTTTAGTCAGTGAATATATTCCCTCGCATGTGCGTGGGCGATTTATTGTATTGCTGGAAAGTTTCTGGGGCTTGGGCTGGTTGGTCGCGGCACTGGTTTCATATTTCGTTATACCAAAATTTGGCTGGCAAATTGCCTTTTTAATGGGTGGACTTCCAGCACTCTATGTTTATGTGATTATTAAAAAAATTCCAGAATCTATTCCTTACCTGATCAATCGCGGACGCATTGATGAAGCCCATGAGCTGGTACAAGAGATCGAACGCCAAGCTGGCGTACCTGTGATTGAGCATTTGGTGGTGAAACCCGTGGCCGAAAAGCAGCGTGTTTCGTTTAAGCAGCTTTGGTCGGGCGCCTTTGCCCGACGAAGTTTGATGCTTTGGCTGATCTGGTTTGGCATCGTGTTTTCATACTATGGCATTTTTACTTGGTTACCGAGCCTGTTGGTTAAGCAGGGCTATACCGTGGTGCAATCTTTTGAATATGTGCTGATTATGATTTTGGCGCAGTTACCGGGCTATGTGTGTGCGGCATGGTTGATTGAGCGCCTAGGCCGCAAGGCGACGCTTGCCAGTTTTATCACGGCCTGTGCTATCTCGGCCTATCTGTTTGGTCAAGCCGACAGTATGTTCAGTGTGATGGTCTGGGGCTGTTTAATGTCTTTTTTCAATTTGGGCGCTTGGGGCGTTTTGTATACCTATACGCCTGAGCAATATCCAGCCAATATTCGTGCCTTTGGCGCAGGCTGGGCATCTGCGATTGGCCGCATTGGCGGTATTGCGGCGCCTATTGTGGTCACACATATGATGGTTGGACACGACGGATTTCATCAAGTCTTTATGATGTTCACGCTGGTATTGCTGGCTGTGGCTTTGGTGATTGTGGTGCTCGGTGAAGAGACCCAAGGAAAAACACTGGAGTCAATTGGACTTTAATCATAAAAGCATTGCTTTCATTTAGAAAACTGGCTAGTTTTACATCATAAGACATAATTTGACGCACTGCTTGGAGACATACCCTTGTGTCTCCAAGACTGGCGACATAGGATAACAAACAAGACAAAACTATTATTTAGGATGATTCGTTGTTATGACCAGCCTTGCGCATCATGCGACTGAGAACCGTTCCGTTGCCGAGTTTACCGAACAGGCATATCTGAACTATGCCATGTACGTGATTATGGATCGTGCATTGCCCCACATCAGTGATGGTCTAAAACCTGTACAGCGTCGTATTGTGTACGCCATGAGCGAACTGGGCTTAAAATCGACCGGGAAACCCAAAAAATCGGCCCGTACCGTAGGGGATGTACTGGGTAAGTATCATCCGCATGGTGACTCTGCCTGCTATGAAGCCATGGTGTTGATGGCTCAGCCATTTAGCTATCGTTATCCGCTAGTCGAAGGTCAGGGTAACTGGGGCTCACCAGACGATCCGAAATCATTTGCTGCGATGCGATATACCGAAGCCAAACTGTCGGCGTATAGCGAATTGCTACTGAGTGAACTGGGTCAGGGAACGGTCGATTGGCAAGATAACTTTGACGGATCACTCAAAGAACCGATTAACTTGCCAGCGCGTGTTCCCAATATTTTACTCAATGGCACCACAGGCATTGCGGTCGGTATGGCGACCGATATTCCACCGCATAATTTGCGTGAAGTAGTAAAAGGTACGATTGCGCTGATTCGTAATCCTGAACTGTCTGAGCAAAAACTGGCGGAGTTCATTCCAGGGCCAGATTTACCGACCAAAGCAGAAATTATTACGTCAAAAGACGAGCTGCTTAAAATCCAGAGTACCGGTCGTGGCAGTTATCGTGTACGTGCGGTGTACAGTGTCGATAAAAATGAGATTATTATTACCGAGCTGCCATATCAGGTGTCAGGGTCAAAAGTGATCACGCAAATTGCCGATCAAATGCAGGCCAAAAAACTGCCACTGGTCAGTGATGTCCGTGATGAATCAGATCATCGTAACCCGACGCGCTTGGTGATTGTGCTGCGCTCAAATCGTGTAGATGCTGCCGCAGTAATGAGTCATTTATTTGCGACCACCGATCTTGAAAGCAGTTATCGGGTCAATCTCAACATGATTGGTGCCGATGGGCGACCGCAGGTGAAATCGATTCGACGCATCTTGCTCGAATGGATCGACATTCGTAAAGCGACGGTCACTCGCCGTTTACAGTACCATTTAAATAAAATTGAAAAGCGGTTACACATTTTAGCCGGGCTATTGATTGCGTATTTGGATATCGATACCGTGATCAAGATCATTCGTGAAGAAGATCAGCCTAAGCCGGTGTTGATGCAGCACTTTAATATCGATGAGATTCAGGCTGAAGCCATTTTAGAACTTAAACTTCGCCATTTGGCCAAGCTTGAGGAGATGGAAATTCGCCGTGAGCAAGATGAGCTGGCTGCACGTGCTGCAATTATTCGTGAACAACTTGAGAATCCTGAATCGTTAAAAACACTGATCATTAATGAACTGAAAGAAGATGCCAAAAAATTTGGTGATGATCGTCGCGCTCCAATTGTTGAGCGTGAAGAAGCGGTACAGATCAAAGAACATGATTTAATTCCAGCGGAAACCGTGACGGTGGTGTTGTCCGAAGCGGGGTGGATTCGCGCTGCCAAAGGCGAAGTCGATGCAGAGAACCTTAATTATCGTGCGGGAGATCAGTACCAGAGTCATGCAGTAGGTAAAACCAACCAGCGTGTATATGTGCTGGACGAAACAGGTCGAAGCTATGCATTGGCAATCAATGCATTACCATCGGCACGAGGGCTTGGCGAGCCACTGAGTTCGAAGCTTTCGCCAGCCAATGGCGTGTCGTTTATTCAGGTACTGATCGGTGACGATGACAGCGAGTTGCTGGCCGTCAGTAGCGCAGGATACGGGTTTAAAACGCAAGCCAAACACCTCGATACCAGTGCCAAAGCCGGTAAAGCCTTTTTGAGCCTTCCCGAAAAAGCGACGGCCTTGCCTTTGCTTTCATTGCAGGCCTCTACCCATGTGGCAATTTTGAGTTCGGCGGGCCGATTACTGATTATTGATCTGTCAGAATTACCAACTTTAAATAAAGGCAAGGGTAATAAGTTGATACAACTTGAAGACAAAGAACAAATTTTGTCCATGACATTACTCAACTTAAATGAAATAATTCAGGTGGATGCGGGTCAACAGCATTTAAAAATAAAAGGTGATGATCTTCAGAAATACATCGGTAAGCGTGCATCGAAAGGTCAACTCTTACCACGAGGATATCAAAAAGCAAATAGACTGTTGATTCAGAGATAATGCTCGCATCCGTCATCCCGAATACGTTATATATGCTGATGTAGAGGTATTAGGGATGACATGATCGGGCAACAGCAACTAAAAAAAGCGCGATCATTGAATAACGAGTCGAAATTTAAAAAATTACCGATTGGAGATATTTGGATTATGGAAAGAATTTGGTTCACTGAATACCAGAAAACAGGAATTCCGGAAACAGTTGATTTACCGCCAGAAAATACATCTTTGGTAGATATTTTTGAGCGCAACTTTCAAAAATTTGGCTCACGCGATGCCTTTATTTTTATGGACAAGGCATTAACCTTTAGTGACCTTGATGAGGCCAGTCGCAAATTTGCAACCTATTTGCAAAGTCTGAATTTACCTAAAGGAAGCCGCGTTGCAGTGATGATGCCAAACGTGCTGCAATATCCAATTGTGGCCTTGGGTGTTTTTCGTGCGGGCTTGATTCTGGTCAATGTCAATCCACTATATACCTCACGTGAACTCGAACATCAGTTAAATGACTCTGGTGCCGAAGTTCTGGTGATTATCGAAAATTTTGCCAGCGTTTATCAAAGTATTTTGGGTAAAACGCCAGTTAAGCATGTTGTGATTGCATCTGTAGGCGATATGCTGGGTTTCCTGAAAGGGAACTTGGTTAATTTTGTGCTGCGCAATGTGCGTAAGCAAATTCCTGCTTGGGATATTCCGGGGCATATCAAATTTAATGCAGCCATTAATAAAGTGAGCCCGAGCCATTATAAACGTCCAAATTTAAGCTTAAGCGATACGGCGGTCCTTCAGTACACAGGCGGAACCACAGGCGTGTCAAAAGGAGCTGAGCTGACCCATCGCAATCTTGTGGCCAATATGCTGCAATGTGATGCGATCTTCCAAAGTAAATTTGGGCCGGGCGATAGCCAAAAAGATGACAAGATGTTCTGCGCTTTGCCGCTGTATCACATTTTTGCGTTTATGGTGTGTGCCATGTATGGCATGTATAAGGGTCAGGCCAATATTCTGATTCCAAATCCGCGTGATTTACCTGCGGTCATTAAAGAACTACGTAAATACCAACCTTCGTTTTTTCCAGCGGTAAATACCTTGTTTAATGCGCTGGTACACAATGAAGAATTTAAACAGCTTGATCACAGTAAACTGAAAATTGCGATGGGCGGTGGTATGGCGGTGTTACCGTCGACTGCCGAAGCATGGAAACGTATCACTGGCGTGACCATTATTGAAGGTTATGGGCTGTCTGAAACCTCACCTGTTGCAACGGTTAACCCTCCTGCATCGACTGAGTTTAGTGGAACCATTGGTATTCCGTTACCCCTCACCGATGTCGCGATTCTAGATGATGACGGTAAAGCAGTGGCATTAGGCGAGCAGGGAGAAATCTCGATTCGTGGCCCTCAGGTCATGAAGGCCTATTGGAACCGACCGGATGAAACAGCCAAGGTCATGACCAGTGATGGTTATTTCCGCACTGGTGATATCGGCGTGATGAATGATCGTGGCTATGTCAAAATTGTTGATCGTAAGAAAGACATGATTTTGGTGTCTGGATTTAATGTCTATCCAAGCGAAATTGAAGAAATTATTGCCAAGCATCCAAAAGTACTCGAAGTGGCTGCCATTGGTGTGCCAGATGAAAAATCCGGCGAAGTACCAAAACTCTTCGTGGTGAAAAAAGATCCGTCTTTAACCACAGAAGAAGTATTAAGTTTTGCCAAAGAAAACTTAACTGGCTACAAACGCCCACGCTATGTGGAGTTTATGGACGAACTACCAAAATCGAATGTCGGCAAAATTTTACGTAAAGACCTACGTAAAACCAATTAAGCATTCAACAGTAAATCGAAAACGCCTGAACAATCAGGCGTTTTTTATTTGGAACTACTGAGTAACCAACGATCCATATAGGGACGTCCAATACCTGCCAGACCGATAAAAAACAGCATGCATCCGAGTTGTAAACGCAAAAAAGACAATTGTAGGGTGCCATAACTAAAATAGTTGTCGATCAGACAATATAGGGCTGCGATCAGCATCCACATCCAGAGCGATAATCGCCAGATACTGACCGCCCACATGGCCAGTGTCAGCATGATAAAAGTGCCCAAGGTCGACTGCCAGTTTAGGTTGGCACAAATGGTACACAACAAAAAACCCACAATCGGGAGGACGATTTTTAAAATACGATCAACCTTGAGCTGATTCTGGCGCTGTTTTTCCAAAACCTCAAAGATTTCATCTTGATCTGATGTGCTCATCGGCTGTCCTGTTCTGGTTCAGTTATAAAAACACTATATTTAACCGAATTTAGAAACAAAACGCCATGTTATGATAAGGTCATCTAAAAATATGTCTTGAGAAACGATCATGCAGGGGATTAGTGGTATTGTTTACCTGATTTTGGCAGCGTGCTTGTTGCCTTATGTATTTACCATGATTGCCAAACTTGCCGGTGGATTTAAATCCAAAGACAATCAAAATCCGCGTGCTTTTTTGGCCAGTACAACAGGCTTGGCTGCGCGTGCCAATGCGGCGCAACAAAACAGTTTTGAAAGTTTGCCTTTGTTTTTGGCGGCTGTACTGATGGCCGAATATATGGTGGTTCAGCAAAGCATTATTATGACCTTTGGCTTGGCTTATCTGGTTTTGCGTGTACTGTATGGTCTGTGTTATTTGGCCAATTGGGCCATGTTGCGTTCGATTATCTGGTTGCTGTCGATGCTGTGTCCAATCTTCTTGCTGATCTTGGTGATTCGTCTGGTTTAAGTGGATTGAGAGTCGGACTAAAGATTTTCTTGATGCAGTTTGTATAATCCACGCAGTTCGCTTCAGAAACCGTTATAATCGACGCGACAAAAATTTGGTTAACCTAAAAGAGTGTTGCTATGAGCTACAACAATATCCCGGCGGGTAAAGACGCGCCAAATGATATTTACGTTATTATTGAAATTCCGGCAAATGCTGCGCCAATCAAATACGAAATTGACAAAGATTCAGATGCATTGTTTGTGGATCGTTTTATGGGAACAGCAATGTTCTACCCAGCGAACTACGGTTATGTACCAAACACTTTATCTGAAGATGGTGACCCATTAGACGTATTGGTTGTCACACCATATCCAGTTGCCGCAGGTTCAGTGATTCGTTGCCGTCCTGTAGGTAAACTCAATATGGAAGACGACGGTGGTATCGATGCGAAATTAATCGCAGTTCCGCATGAGAAATTGTCACCATTGTACAAAGATGTACAAGAGTACACTGATCTACCAAAACTGTTGATCAATCAAGTTGAACATTTCTTCGCACACTACAAAGATCTAGAGCCAGGCAAATGGGTGAAGATTAGTGGTTGGGAAGGTGCAGACGTTGCGAAAGCAGAAGTGCTTAAAGCGATTGAAGCTGCAAAAAAATAAGATAAAAAAAATCAAACATCATTCAGTTGATGTTTGATTTTTTAAATATCTAAGGCCCTAGCGAGCGAACTGGCTAGGGCTTTTTTATGACTTAAAGGAACTTGATTGGGAAATCAATGAAAATACGCGTTTCGTTGGTATCTCCATAACCATTCGCTCCGACATCGCTTTCACGCAAAATAGAGTAACGTGCACGGATTTTTAAATCCTTGGCAAAACCGCTTTGAACGGTATAGCTCAATTGGTTAAAGAACTCACGCTCGTTGGCATTGTCAATGTTAGTGCCGATCACATCGATATCCCAGCCATAAACAAATGCAGTGGTCCACTTCAAGCCTGGTACGTTATACGCGCCCAAATCGAGGTTATATTGCAATTGAACTGATTTCTCGCCTTTGCTGTTAAAGTCTGAAAGGTAAGAATTTGGTAAATAAATACTTTGACCACCGTCTTGGTTAACGCCGTAGTCATAGCCAATACCACCGGTATTTTGCTGGTAAGCACCCATCACTGAGTGTGCACCTTGACTATATGTTGTAGAGAAAGCCCAGATATAGTTATTGAGATCTTCTGTACGTGTATTTGGTTTACCTGAGAAGTAAGTGTCTGCACCTGGCTTAAACTTGGTGCTATAACCGGCCCACTCGTAACTGAGAGAACTGTCATTTGCCAGTGGTTGCTTATATGCAGCACTCACATAGTGACGCTCAATTTTATCTTTGATGTCAGCGCCGTAATACGAAGCATTCAACTGATCGTTAAACTTGTATTTTGCACCCCAGACATAGGCACGATCCAAACCGTTTTGGTCAGTTGCAATGTGCTCTGGCAGTTGGTTCTTGGTAAATTTACCTGCAACAAGCTCAAGATCTTTGATTTCATGGCTAGTAATCAAAGTACCTTCAAAATACTCTGGCGTGTTACGAGTGGTCATGCTGGCCAAAACAGGTAAATCAAGCACCTGAGTACCATAGGTTAAGGTGGTATTTGACGCACGTGCTTTTACAAAGCCGCCACCACGTGTCCATTGATCGTGTGGATCAACGCGACCGTTGGCATCTTCACGTCCATCGTTTTTCAGTGCAACCATGCTGTTGCCAGAATGATAATTATCGCCCAACTTAAATGAAAAATCGCCGACTACACCAGCAGCAAAACCAATCGGGCCTTGAGTAAAGCCAGACTCAAGATTCAGCACCGCCGATTGAACCCAAGAATTTTTATCTTGCAGTCCTTTCTTTTTATCGCGCTGGATAAAACCGTTACGGAGTAAAACAGAACCCTGAGCACCTTCAACAAATCCTTTTGCATCGCTTTGTTCGCTTGCATATGCTGAAGTAATAAGTACAGCGTTGATCACAACTGCTAACGTAAGCTTTTGTGCTTTTAGCATTGAATACCTCGAGAAGATAAATTGTAATTTTTGTTTCTAAGAAGGCTTAGAAAATCACAAAATTGTATAGATAATCTATAGAAAAGATACATTTTTTATCAACATATTTTTCGCATTGTTTTCCAGTTTTCTACATAATCCTTGCAATTTATATATTTAGTTACATGTAGGCGAGATTATTTTTGATTAAAAAATACGCATCAAATAATTTTATTGCATGTTTTTTGTGCGCAAATGCAGTTTGTTGCTTATAAAGCGAGCAATCATGGTGCATTTAAAATTATTTTGTTACAGCTAATGGATTTAGCATTTTAAATACTGCTCAATTTTTTATATTTATCTTGTGAAAAACGCACCATGCTGTTTCTGACTGAACCATAAGTAACAATTTGTATAGCTTGAAAAATCGTACAACCAGATATTCAATTGAAAGCTGTGATTCAGGGTTAAAATAAAAATAAAAAATAACACCTTGTTTAATATCATAAAATCTCTTTTACGAGCCTCATTTTCGCGAGTTTTTTTAAACTTGGCATAGCATTTGCTAAATCTTTATCGATCCAAGTCAAAAAATCAAAAGTCTGTTGGTCATGCCCAACACGGGGGAGAATTACAATGAAAAAATTTGCATATCAAGTCGCAGTTCTAGCCAGCTTGGCAGCAAGTACAACTGCGGTGATGGCAGAAGACAAGCCGACAATGGCAGGTTTTTCGGTATCTGGGAACGTGGCTGCAACAACCGACTATCGCTTTCGCGGGGTAACACAGAGCTCGAATAATCCTGCAATTCAAGGTGGTTTTACTCTTAACCATGAATCTGGTGCTTATCTAACGCTTTGGGGTTCAAGTGTCGATTTCGGTATTAAAGGAAATTCGACTGAAACCGATGCATCGCTCGGTTATGCCAGCTCTTTTATGCTTACACCAGACTATAAAGTCGGCTATGACGTCGGCGTGACTTACTATGGTTATATTGGCGCAAAATCTAACTTTACCAACCCGTACAATAATAAAACCGGTTTGGCCTTCACCGAAGTATATGGCAAATTAATTTTTGCAGATACGCTACTTAAGGGCGACAGCATCACCACCGGAATCAATTACACGCCAGATTACTGGGGTCGCACCGATGATTTCTGGTACTTCAATGTCGGTTATAGCGCACCGATTGCAGACACAGGTTTTACCGGAATTGCATCTTTGGGCTACAACAAATTTAAAAACAAAGAAGCACTGGCCGTGGTGGCAGGTGGTCCGGGTACCGACGACAGTTATCTTGATTACAAATTTGGTGTGCAATACAACATTTTGGGTGTAACGGCTGAATTGGCGGGTGTGGGTACCGACATCAGCACCTCTGGCATGACCGATGCCGGTAAAAAACCGTATGATTTGGGTGCTGTGTTAACCCTATCCAAAACTTTCTAATGGGTTAAATATAAAAAAGACCGCTCTATGCGGTCTTTTTTATTTAGCTCATATCGGTACGATACGATAATGCTTCATTCAAATGGTGCCGCTCAATGAGTGGACTTTGCTCCAAATCTGCAATGGTTCGTGCCACGCGCAGTACCCGATGATAAGCCCGAGCCGATAAATTGAGTTTTTGCTGCGCCAAAGACATAATTTTTTCAGTTGCAGGACTAAGCTGAGCAAATGCTTCAAGCTGTTTTGGTGATAGCGCCTGATTTAAGCATTGCTGGCGTTGGATCTGATAGTGATAAGCCTTTTGCACACGTGCGCGAACACTTGCTGAATCTTCAACAGGCGCCGTATTTTGTAGTTCGTGTGCTTGGAGTGGCGGTACATCAATATGTAAATCGATACGGTCAAGTAACGGGCCAGAAATTCGACCTTGATAACGCTTAATTGCCTCGGGTGTGCATTGACAGCGTTGATCCTGATTAAAGGCATAACCGCACGGACATGGATTCATTGCAGCGATCAATTGAAAATTGGCCGGAAATGAAATTTGACGTGCAGCTCTTGAAATCGTGATGGCTTTGGCTTCTAGCGGCTGCCTTAAAACCTCAAGCACCTTGCGATCAAACTCGGGCAGTTCATCCAAAAAGAGTACGCCCAAATGCGACAGCGTGATTTCGCCGGGCTTTGGGTTTGATCCACCCCCCACCAAGGCGATGGCTGAAGCAGTATGATGCGGTGCTCGAAATGGCCTTAAACCAAATGGATGACGGGTATTTGCAATTGAATAGATGCTGGCCACTTCTAGATTTTCTTGGGCAGACAGTGGTGGCAATATGCTGGGTAAGCGTGACGCCAGCAAAGTTTTACCTGTTCCCGGTGGCCCTCTAAATAAGAGTGAATGTCCTCCAGCTGCCGCAATTTCAAGAGCGCGGCGAGGACGTAGCTGACCTTTGACATCGGCAAGATCAAAAGGGTAGTGATGTAGATCGTGATCTTGTATCAACACAACTGGATCAAGCGGATGAATCTTTTGAAAGTGATCACAGACCTGTTTCAAGTGGCTGGCTGCATAGGCCTGAAACTGCGGTAACTGACCAATTTCAATGCTGTTGTCTTGCGGAGCAATAAGTTGATGCCCTGCCTGCTGACAGGCAATTGCTATGGTCAATGTGCTACTGACGGGACGAAGATGGCCATCGAGAGCCAGTTCGCCTACCAACTCATAACCATTGGTGCAGCCTTCGGGAAGTTGTCCAGATGCGACCAAAATTCCCAAGGCAATGGGAAGGTCTAAACGTGACCCATCTTTGGGCAAATCTGCTGGAGCAAGGTTTATTGTGAGGCGTTTACTGGGAAACTGAAAGCCACTGTTGATAATGGCTGAGCGCACCCGATCTTTACTTTCGCGAACGGCAGCCTCTGGTAAACCAACGATGGTGAGTGATGGAAGTCCTTGACTTAAATGAACTTCTACTTCAATTTGTGGTGCGTGTAACCCTAAAACTCCTCGCGTGAGAATTTTGGCAAAAGACATGATATTATTGTTCCATTATGGTGCTTTTTTTAAATAATTTTAAATCGAAAAAGTGCGCTAAAAAGAGGCTTATTGATTATTTTGGAGGTGCTCTTCAAGTAATGTGATTTGTTCTTGTAATTGAGTAAGACGGAGATTGGCCTGTTCGAGCGCGATACGTTGACGTTCGATTTCGTGATGAGACACCAAATCGAGTTTCTCGACAGCTTCGTTTAAAAGCGCACGTAAATTGTGTTCAAGGTCTTTTTTGGGTTGATCCATCTGCTCAAGAATGGCAGCAATAAGCGTCTCAATCATAACGTATACACAATGCTTTATAAGATTTGAGCCCAGTTTAGCATCCCTGCTATTTTGGCTAAAGTCTAGATTATCAAAACAATCTTAATTCATTCAAAAAATTAATCGTTCTTAGAAAAAAGCCGAATTTTTAAGGTCAAAGCTACATCTGAAAGGGCAAATAGGTTATAAAGACAACTCATGCTTTTATTTCTATTTCCCCCAACCTTAGACATATTGGCATGAAAATTGAACATAAAACCTTACTGGTGAAAGAAGCCGAAGGAAAACAAACATGAAGCTCGTAACTGCAATTGTAAAACCATTTAAGCTGGATGATGTGCGTGAGGCCCTTTCCGAAATCGGAGTTCAAGGGATTACTGTCACGGAAGTGAAAGGATTTGGACGTCAAAAAGGCCACACTGAATTGTACCGTGGTGCTGAATATGTCGTTGATTTTCTTCCAAAAGTAAAAATTGAAATTGCGATCAGCGATGAAATGGTAGATGCCGTGATTGAATCAATCACTCGCGTTGCAAGCACAGGAAAAATTGGTGACGGAAAAATCTTTGTAACGAACCTAGAACAAGTGATCCGTATTCGTACAGGCGAAACTGGAGCAGATGCCGTTTAAGTGTTGGCATAAAGTTTGCTGAGTACAAAATAACTCATAAAAATTGAGGTTGGGGGATACGAATGAAAAAAATGCTTTTAGCGCTAAGTCTATCTGGTGCGCTTTTAGGTGGTTCGGCGGCATGGGCAGAGAATGCTGCATCTGCGCCGACAGCCGAAACAACAACCGTTGCTGCAACAACGACACCAGCACCTGTGACTGGTACGGTAGAAGCACCGTCCACCGCATCGACTGAGGCAGCGCCTGCACCAGCAGCAACACCTAAAATGGATTCGGGTGATACCGCGTGGATTCTGATCTCCACAGCTTTGGTTCTTTTGATGACTATTCCGGGCTTGGCACTTTTCTACGGCGGCATGGTGCGTAAGAAAAACGTTTTAAGCACCATGGCACATAGCTTTGTCGCGGCTGCAATTGTGAGTTTGGTTTGGGTTGTTATTGGTTATACCTTGGCCTTTAGTCCGGGTAATGCCTTTGTG
The DNA here is from genome assembly GCF_018139125.1 of Acinetobacter soli. Taxonomy (NCBI): domain Bacteria; kingdom Pseudomonadati; phylum Pseudomonadota; class Gammaproteobacteria; order Moraxellales; family Moraxellaceae; genus Acinetobacter; species Acinetobacter soli. The sequence goes on along the minus strand of NZ_CP073241.1, from coordinate 2,316,275 downwards.
GGTGGCCTCGATAAAATCATGCTCTCAGGAATCACCACCACAGCACTCAGTGGCACTATTCCAGAAATTCTGTTTGTTATTTTCCAAATGACCTTTGCGATCATTACGGTTGCTATTATTAGTGGTTCGGTTGCAGAGCGTATGAAATTTGGCGCGTTTGTGGCGTTTATCACCATTTGGGTGATTGTGGTCTATGCACCTATTACCCATTGGGTGTGGGGCGGTGGCTGGTTAGGTAGCGATGGCGCACTTGATTTTGCCGGTGGTACCGTTGTTCATATCAACTCGGGTGTCGCTGGTTTGGTTGCTGCTTATATGTTAGGTAAGCGTATTGGGTTGGGTAAAGAATCCATGGCACCACATAATCTTGCACTTACAGTAATTGGTGCAAGCTTGCTTTGGGTGGGCTGGTTTGGATTTAACGGTGGTTCTGCACTTGCAGCTAATGGTGCAGCAGGATACGCATTGGTCACCACGCAAGTGGCTGCCGCTTCTGCCGCGCTCTCTTGGGGCTTGGTTGAAAAAGTGGTGCGTGGTAAAACCTCATTACTTGGCTTACTTTCTGGTGCGGTTGCAGGTTTGGTCGTGATTACGCCGGCAGCAGGTTTTGTCACCGTCAGCGGCGCATTAATTATGGGCTTAATTGGCGGTGCAGTATGCTTCTGGGGAATTTCAGGTTTGAAGCGTATGCTCAAAGCAGACGATTCTCTAGATGCATTTGGTCTACATGCTGTAGGTGGTATTGCCGGCGCGATTTTAACAGCTGTTTTTGCAAGTCCGTTCATCATGGGCGACAAAGCACCTGCAAGCGTTGTACATCAGCTTTGGATTCAAATTGAAGGCGTACTTGCGACTATCGCGTACAGCGCAGTACTGACCTTTATTATCCTCAAAGTGATAGATGTGATCATTGGTATCCGCGTGACATCTGACGACGAGCGTATGGGCTTGGACTTGAGCCAGCACGGCGAACGCATCGAATAATTTGCTCTTTTATAAAAAAACAGCCGCTCAGGCTGTTTTTTTATGTCGTTGTGTTGGTGCGATTTTTCAAGCGTCTAATTTTTTGCTACATTAGCTCAAAGAAATGAATTCATTTGAGCTGCCATGCATTGTCCATTTTGCAACGCCGCAGACAGCAAAGTGATTGATTCACGTCTGGCGGCTGAGGGATGTCAGATTCGTCGTCGACGCGAATGTATCAGTTGCGGCGAGCGTTTTACCACTTTTGAAAGTTATGAAGTTGTCATGCCACGTGTGATTAAATCGAATGGTAAAAATGAACCTTTCGATGAGGCAAAACTTCGTCGTTCCCTGATGCATGCCTTGCAAAAACGTCCCGTGACTCAAGACCAGATCGAAGCCGTTTTAAGTGATATCCAGTTAAAGATCCGCCGTTTGGGCGAGCGTGATGTGAAGTCCCGCGTGATTGGTGAAATTGTTATGCAGGCGTTGTTTGCGCTCGATCATGTGGCTTATGTTCGCTTTGCCTCGGTTTATCAAGACTTTCAGGATGTCGAGGCTTTTCGTCGTCAGATTGAACAAATGCAACAACGTGAACAAGAGTATTAAAAGATGATGGCTGAAGTTGATCGTGATCACCACTGGATGTCTCAAGCATTACTACAAGCCAAATCGGCACAGTTTCGTACCCGTCCTAATCCTGCCGTTGGTTGTGTGATTGTCAAAGATGAGCAGATTATTGGGCGTGGTGCAACTGCACAGGTGGGTGGACCACATGCCGAAGTTTTTGCATTACGTGAAGCAGGTGAAAAGGCACGCGGCGCGACAGCGTATGTGACGTTAGAGCCATGTGCGCATTATGGCCGCACTCCACCATGCGCTGAAGCACTGATTCATGCGGGATTGTCGCGTGTGGTGATTGCAACACTCGATCCGAATCCACTGGTGGCTGGCAAAGGTCAGACCATGTTGAATCAGGCAGGCATTATCACACAAGTGGGCGTGCTAGAAGAGCAGGCACAAGAACTGAATCGCGGGTTTTTAAAGGTCATGGCGGGAGGTTTACCTTATGTACGCCTTAAAATTGCAGCCAGTTTAGATGGGCGCACGGCCATGGCATCGGGAGAATCCAAATGGATTACTGGCGCCGATGCACGACTCGATGTGCATTACTGGCGTGCTCGATCGGCTGCGATTGTGACTGGAATAGAGACGGTATTGGCCGACGATTGCCAGCTCAATGTTCGCTCGTTACCAGCGGTTGACGATATTCAGGAAATTGTACAGCCCAAACGTGTCGTGCTGGATCGACAAGGTCGTTTGCCACTAACTGCAAAAATCTTACAGCAACCCGAGATGCTGATGGTCATGGGGCCATTTCGTCAGGAACTTGCAGACTTAGGTGTGGTACAATTGGCTATTCAACCCTTAGATACGTTATTAAAGACGATGGCGCACACCTATCATCTTTATGATGTGATGGTTGAAGCCGGTGCCACTTTATCGACCGCATTCTTGCAACAAGGTTTGGTCGATGAATTGATCAGCTATATAGCACCGACATTGCTGGGGCGAGCCGCGCGCACCATGTTTCATGCAGAATTTGAAAGCATGGCTGAGCAGCGACGTTTTCAGTTGATTGATCTGGCTCAGCTCGGTCAAGATATCCGCTTAAGGTTAGTTCCGATTCAAGAGACAGTATGAATTCAGAGGCTTCGGTTTACCATAAACGCCGCCATGCGGCGCGAACGACAGATGAGTATTTATTTCATCAGTTGGTTCCATATCTGGGGAACAAACGTCGTTTGCTACACCTCATTCTAGAAGCACTAGAAATTACTGGAACACTCAATAGCAAGAAAAAAAATCCTCCTATTTTTGCCGATTTCTTTGCAGGCAGTGGCGTGGTCTCACGTCTGGCCAGACAAAATGGCTATCGTGTGATTGCAAATGACTGGGAACCATATAGTCATGCACTGAATCACGCGATATTGGCCTGTACCGATGCGCCTGCTTTTAAGGAATTGGGCGGTTATCAAAAAGCCATTGATATCCTAAATCGGTTACCTGAAGTAAAAGGCTGGGTGACGCATAATCTGTGTCCACGCAATGACGATGTTTATGATCCAAGTCGAGATCGCTTGTTTTTTAAACGCCGTAACGGGATGCGAATCGATGCCATTCGTCAGCAGATTGCTACATGGCAGGCACAAGGTGCGATTAACGATGTCGAAATGAGTGCCTTGCTTGCGCCCTTGTTGTATTCGGCCAGTTTTGTGAGTAATACCAGCGGTGTCTTTAAGAGCTTTCACCAAGGCTGGGGCGGGCGTACACAGACTGCATTAGAGCGAATTGAGTCGTTATTATGGCTGACGCCAAGCCGTTTTTGTGAGATTGGTGATCCGAAACGACCAGCTGCTGAAATGTGGTGTGTCGATGCACAGCATCTGGCCTCACAAATGAGTAGTTTTGAGGTCGATGTTGCTTATCTGGATCCTCCTTATAATCAGCATGCCTACAGCAGTAATTATCATGTGTTAAATGCACTTACGCTTTGGGATCAAGCCGACTTACCACCGCCAGATACCAAAGGTTATAAGAGCGGGATTGATCGTGCATGGCGTAAAGAGCGTCCAAGCCCCTATAATTCTTCAAAATATGCCAAAGATGCATATGAGAAACTGCTCGAAACCATCAATGCGCGTTATATCCTGACCAGCTATTCGACCGATGGAAACATTGAGCCAAAAGATTTGCTCACAGCCAATCTGAAGCGTGGCAAAGTGACCTTGCTGACGCAGGATGTACCGCGCTATCGGGTGAGCAAGCAGCGCCAGTCGGAGCGGGCACGTGTACTTGAGTTTATTGTGATCACAGACACGCACGCAAAATCTGGCCCACCACTACGGCAGTTACTCGGACAACTGTATCATTTTGCCGAATTGGGTGGGGTTGATACGTCGGGGAACAGCACCCAACTGGCCTTGTGGTAATTACGGCTGAATTAATCTTCTACACATTGGAGAAAGTACCATGTTTACAGGCATTATCGAGAGTCTTGGCAAGGTCGAGAGCGTTCAGAATGTCGGTGGTGATGTACGGCTGCGTATTCAAACCGATTTAGATATGTCGGATGTCCATTTAGGTGATTCGATTGCCACCAACGGTATTTGCCTGACCGTAATTGAGTGGGGGGATAACTGGTACGCGGCGGATGTTTCCCGCGAAAGTTTAAACCGAACCACACTCGGCCAGTGGAAAGTGGGCCAGCCGGTCAATGTGGAAAAAGCCATGTTGCCGACCACGCGCTTTGGTGGACATATTGTGAGTGGGCATGTGGATGCAGTGGGCGAAATTACCGTGGTGCGTGAAGATGCGCGTTCGATTTATTATGAAATCACAGCACCTGTAGAAATTGCCAAATACCTTGCCGAAAAAGGTTCTGTCACCGTAGATGGGATTAGCCTGACCATCAATCATTTGCGCGGCAATATTCTGAGCTTGAATCTGATTCCTCACACGGCTGAGCGTACCAATATTGGCACCTGGAAAACTGGCAGCAAGGTCAATTTGGAAGTCGACGTATTGGCGCGTTACATCGAGCGACTTTTGCTGGGTGACAAAGCCGCTGAACACACCCATCAATCGAATATCAGTATGGCATTTCTGGCCGAGCACGGCTTTATGAAATAAGCAAAAAAAGCAGGCGGATCAGCCTGCTTTTTTATTTCTGGTGTCGGGTGTGATTTGAAAAATTTGATCGACTTAAAATATAGTCAATTTCTTCTTGTGCCGACTGCTTTAACTGGCTGCGAAACTGGGCAACGGCTTCTTCAATGCGCGTATCTGCCTCAAGTTCGAGGCGCAAACGTACGCTTTCAAGCTCCGAGATGATTTGACTGTCGGAAATACGGCTAGCACGTGAGTAATCCATACTGACATCTGGATTTTTATGATAGCGTGCAGCGAGTTGCTCAACCTCAGAGTCAATCTGAGCTTGTAGCTCAGCCAAAACCACGCTTTGTTGCTTGAACTGCTGAACTTCATCGGCATAAAGCGCGGCGTGATAACGGGCTTGCTCGGCACGTTTTTCTGCCAGTGATTTCTCTAGTGCTTGTTGCTTGCGAATGCGCGCTTGCTCGATCAGTTCTGCCTTAAGGGCAGCATAAGCCTCTTCAATCTGTTGCTGTGCAAGCTGTTGTTGTTTTTGATCGTGCTCAATCCAGTATTGAATTGGAGTTTTCGGCTCTAATAAATCGCAAATCCGGTCAAGATCGTTTTTGAAGGTCTGGCGAACCGCCTCCGGTGCATTGAGCCAACGCGTTTTAAAATCATGCCCGACATTTAATGCCACAATAGTCTCCTTCAACAACTCTACGCGATGTCCTTATAATTTAAAGGTACGCGGTTCAACCCCTAAACGACGATAAAATTTGAATTTTTCTCGTCCAATCTGTTTGGCCGCTTCGGTATTTTCAATAATTTCAATAATGTGACTAAACTGAATGCCATGTTCAAGAGCATGATTGTTAAAATTAAAAATAATCCACTCTGCGCTATCAGGCAATTGCTCTGAAATACATACCGCTGCATCGGGCTGGTTAATTCCATGCCCGATAAAGCTTTCAGCATCAAAGGTCCAGAGTTTTTCATCCAGTTCTTTTTGCAGCTCCAGTACTGGACAGTACCACCATAACTTTTGTTGCTGTTTGATGAGCTTGCGAACCAAACGGCAAGCACTATCGACTTGCCGTTCCTGACTGGTTTCAAACAGATAAAAACTAACTTTAGGCATTCGCTTTTACACGATTGGCCAAGAATTGAACCAAAAGCGGTACTGGACGGCCGGTTGCGCCTTTGGCTGTTCCAGATAACCATGCAGTACCGGCAACATCAAGATGTGCCCAGCGATATTCTTGAGTAAAGCGTTGCAAGAAGCAGGCTGCGGTAATTGCACCACCGTGTGGTCCACCAATATTAGCCATATCGGCAAATGGTGAATCGAGTAATTCTTGATACTCATCCATCACAGGAAGGCGCCATACACGGTCAAATGCATCTTCACCTGCATGCTGTAATTCAAGTGCTAACTCATCGTCTGGTGAAAATAAGCCACTCACCACCTTGCCCAGAGCCACCACACAGGCGCCAGTCAGTGTCGCAATATCAATCACCACGCTTGGATTAAAGCGTTTGATGTAGGTAAGAGTATCGCACAGCACCAAGCGGCCTTCGGCATCGGTATTTAAGATTTCCACCGTTTGACCGCTCATGGTGGTGACGATATCACCTGGTCGAGTGGCTTTATCTGACGGCATGTTCTCGGCAGCAGCGACTGCACCCACCACATGAATAGGTAAGCGCGCCTCACATAAAGTGCGCATCGTGCCAAGCACAGATGCAGCACCGCACATATCAAATTTCATTTCATCCATGCCTTGTGCGGGCTTGAGTGAAATCCCTCCGGTATCAAAAGTGACGCCTTTACCGACTAGCACCACAGGCGCCTGTTCAAGCTGCGCATTATATTCAAGTGTAATGAGGCATCCAGGACGAGCAGAGCCTTTGCTGACAGCCAAAAAGGCATTCATGCCCAAATCAGCCATTTGCTGTTCGTCTAGCACGCTCACCTTCAGCAGATCTGGAAATTCGGCAGCCAAGGCTTTGGCTTGTTCTGCCAGATATTCTGGAAAGCAGATATTTCCTGGACGATTCCCTAAATCACGTGCCAAACCTTGGCCTGAAGCCAATGCTTCGATCAGGCTGAGTTGGTCGGCATCAAGCGTGGTCGAGGTCGCAATCAAATCGATACGTTCAAGTAAGGTTTCTGTTTTTTTAGATTTGAATTCGTTAAAACTGTAATTGGCTTGAGTCAGACTCAGGGCAAAAAGATAATGTAATTCGACAGGTAAGGCCGAAATATCGAGTACGATGTGTTGGAATTTGGTGTTTGCTGTTTTTATCACGCTTTGAGCGAGCTTGGCCAGTTTCGCCGCTTTAAGCTCTACCAAATCACCCAAACCGATCAGTAGCGCATTTGGATAGGCCGCGATTTTTTCAATCAGCGGGAGAGTGTCGTTAAAACCAGCCTTAAACTGTGTTGTGGCAAGAGTCGCGTCTAATCCATTAATTTTATATGTATTTTGTAATGATTTTAGTGCCTCTTCATGGGTGAGTGCGACAAAAAATCCACGCGTTTGTGTTTCAGGTGCAGTCGATTGAAGGGTAAATTTCATGGGGCTTTTAATACCTGTTCGCCATTGATTAACTTCTGACATTGAAACATTTTCTTTAAGCCAGTTTCAATGTGCAACACACGGATAGGTTTTATATTTTTATCATTCGGGTAAACTAGCAGAAGTTTGAATTGCCTTTTTGGAAGCACTAATTTGATTATTCGGCGTTATCTCGTCAAACAAGTGGTATCGACGTCCTTGGTGGTGATTGCCTTATTGACCTTGATCATGATGGGCGGTCGATTAATCAAGTACTTTGGTGTTGCTGCTCAGGGTCGTTTGGATGTAGGGGTACTGTTTAGCATTATTGGCTACCGTATGCCTGAATTTTTGACCTTGATCTTGCCTTTAGGCTTTTTTATCGGCTTGATGCTGGTGTTTGGCCGTTTATACGTCGATCATGAAATGGCCGTACTCAACAGTAGTGGTATCAGCCGGATTCGCCTAGGACATCTTTTGGTGCCGCTTGCGCTGGTTTATTTAATTTTTCAGGGCATTTTAATGCTGTGGATGACGCCATGGGGCTTACGTCAGTTTGATCAGCTCTCGAGCAGTCAGGCTGTACGTACCGGATTTGATTTGGTTCGACCCAAAGAATTCATTTCATCTGGGCCCTATACCATCTACGCTGGCGATTTATCTGAAGATCGTAAAAATCTGAAAGATATTTTCTTTTATCAGCGTGCGCAAAAAGAAGGTAAGCCAGATGTCATGATTCTGGCCAAAGAAGCGACGCGTGTGGTACTCGACGATGATACCGCAAACGTTGTAGACCTCATTCAAGGTCGCCGATACGAGATTCATGCAGGGCAGCCAAAATATTCACAAGCCGAATTTCAACGCTACCGATTACGCTTGGAAAACGATAAGTCTGCGACTTTTGAAACCGATAAAGTTGAAGCACTGCCGACCACAAAAATCTGGAATAAGTGGAATGATCCCGTCATTGCCAGTGAAATGGGCTGGCGAATCTTTGGACCATTTACCATCGTGATTGCCCTAATGATGGCGGTGGCGCTGTGTGAAGTGAGTCCACGCCAAGGGCGCTACTACCGTCTGATTCCTGCCATCTTTATTTTTGCGAGTTTGATTGTTTTAATGATCGCGATTCGTACTCGAATCAGCAAAGATGAATTGGGTGTCTGGGCTTACCCGGCCGCACTGGTGATTTATGGCGCTGCGGCAGCACTATTTGCACGCAAACAAAAACTGGCACCAAAAATTAAGAAACAGATCAAGCGAGTGAGGGCATAATGTTAGCACGTCGAATAGTTGCACAGCATGTGACCAAAACCACGGCGCTGGCAATGCTGGGTACCACGATTGTTTTGGTGATTTTGCAGGTGCTGTTTACTTATTTAGGTGAATTGTCCAACCTAAAAGAAGGTTACAACGCGTGGCAGGCATTTTTGTACGTGTTGTGGGGCGCACCGCGTTATCTGTATCAAATTTTACCGGTTTCCGCGCTGATTGGTTCGGTACTGGGGCTCGGTACACTGGCATCCAACAGTGAGCTGATTGTCATGCGTTCGGTCGGCATTAGCTTATGGCGTATTGTGGGCTGGGTGATACGTTCCGCCTTGCTATTGGTGGTGTTGTCATTTGTTTTAAGTGAGTGGGTTGTCCCTTATACCAACGAACGTGCCAACAGCATAAAAAGCCATCAGTCGGTCGCGGCACTTGGCGAGGTACGCGGTTACTGGTCTAGAGAAGGTCAGCGCTTTATTTATGTCGACTATGCCAACTCACAAGGTCAGCTTAAGCGCATTCAGGTGGTCGATTTTGATCAGGATTACCGTTTGAAATCTATCACCAATGCCGATCAAGGACAGTTTGTCAAAGATGGGCAATGGACGCTGGGCGGTACGCAGCAAATCCAGTTGCAACCGGAAGGGGATGCGATCAAAACAGTCGCGGCACAACAGCCATTCTCTTTAGCGCTACAACCTAAATATGTACACATGGTCACCATTGACCCTGAAGATTTGTCATTTAGCCAGTTGGTGAGCTTCATGAGCTATATGCGTGAATACAGCCAAGTACCAAAAACCTATCAGTTGGCATTTTGGAAAAAAGTAGCATCGCCATTTTCGCTGATTACATTGGTATTGATTGCGTGTTCATTTATTTTTGGACCACTGCGCCAGCAATCGATGGGCTTTCGTCTGGTTATCGCCTTATTTATTGGTCTTGGCTTTTACTATTTGCAAGACTTTTTAGGTTATGCCAGTCTGGTCTATACGCCATCACCGGCGTGGTTTGTACTTGGCCCGATTGTATTGCTATGTGCCGCGGGCAGCTATTTACTCTATCGGGTGAAGTAGGATCGGCTACATCAATTGAGTGTATGGTCGACAGGATATAAAGCCCTGACTCAGGCATAGAGTCTGGCTTAAAAATTCGCTAAAATATTGCGACAAAATTATAGACATAACGAGTGTAAATTATGACGGATGTAACTGTTGGAAAAATCCCTCACGTGTTAGTGATTATGGATGGGATTGGGCATCGTGAAGCGGTGAAAGACAATGCTTTTTTAGCAGCGAAAACACCGAATCTGAGTATGATGAAACAGCAGCATCCGCATAGTCTGATTTCCGGCTCCGGTGAAGATGTAGGCTTACCAGACGGTCAGATGGGCAATTCGGAAGTAGGACACATGAATCTGGGTGCAGGTCGCGTGTTGTATCAAGATTTTACCCGCATTACCAAAGACATCCGTGACGGTGGTTTTTTCGAGCACGACGTACTTATCGATGCGGTTGAAAAAGCCAAAGCAGCGCAGGGAGCTGTGCACATCATGGGCTTGCTCTCCGAAGGAGGGGTTCACTCACATGAAGACCACATTGTGGCGATGTGTGAGCTTGCACTCAAGCGCGGCGCTAAGGTGTATTTACATGCCTTTTTAGATGGTCGTGACACACCGCCAAAAAGTGCCCAGCCATCGTTAGAAAAACTCGATGCACTCTTTGCACAGTATGCTGGTCAGGGCCGAATTGCGACGCTGATTGGTCGTTATTTTGCCATGGACCGTGATAACCGTTGGGACCGCGTAGAACAAGCGTATCGGTTATTGACTGAAGGCGAAGCGGTGCGTGTCGTCGATACAGCAGTTGAGGGTTTGGCACAAGCCTATGCCGCCGATGAAAGTGATGAATTCGTAAAAGCCACGCGTGTTGGTGTCGCTGCGCCGATTCAAGATGGTGACAGCGTTGTGTTTATGAACTTTCGTGCCGATCGTGCGCGTGAACTGACCCGTGCATTTGTTGAAAAAGAATTTACTGGCTTTGAGCGTCAGGTGGTGCCGCAACTGGCAAAATTTGTCATGTTGACTCGTTATCAAGCAACAATTGATGCGCCTGTGGCATATATGCCTGAGGCTTTGCACAATTCACTGGGCGAATACTTGTCCAATCTCGGCAAAACCCAGCTGCGCATTGCTGAAACCGAAAAATATGCCCATGTCACCTTTTTCTTTAGTGGTGGTCGTGAAGATGAATATGCAGGTGAAAAACGAATCTTGATTCCATCACCGAATGTGGCGACCTATGACCTCAAGCCTGAAATGAGTGCCTATGAAGTAACCGAGCAATTGGTTGCGGCTATTGAGTCTGGAGAGTTCGACCTGTTGGTGGTGAACTATGCCAATGGTGATATGGTTGGGCATACTGGTGTTTTTGATGCCGCAGTGAAAGCGGTCGAAGCGGTGGATACCTGCTTGGGGAAAGTCTATGCTGCTGTTATGGCCAAACATGGGCACATGATTATTACCGCTGACCATGGTAATGTGGAGCAAATGCAGGATTACGAAAGTGGTCAGGTACATACCCAGCACACCACTGAATTGGTGCCATTTATTTATGTGGGGCCTCAGTCTGCGGAGATTGCCAATGGCGGTGTACTTGCAGATGTGGCGCCAACATTACTGCACTTGATGCAGCTTCCTGTTCCAGCAGAAATGCAAGGCCGTAATCTTATTCAGATTCACTCATAAAGGACACTCTGTATGACTCAGCGCTTCAATTTTCGTGTTTTACTGACAGGTTGGTTGATGTGTTGCAGTACCTTGGTGTTGAGTGCCGCACCTGCCACAGCGCAGGTGGGTGAAGATGGTCAAGCGATTCGATCAGTCGAAGTGCCGGTCGAATCGATACAGCAATTTGTACAAATTTATAATTTGGTCAAAGACAACTATGTCGAATCCAAGCCAGATGAAGTCTTGTTTCAGCAGGCCATCAAAGGTTTAGTGGGCGGTTTAGACCGATATTCACGTTATCTCTCGCCTGAAGAATACAAACAATTGGTTCAATATACCGAAGGTGATTTGGCCTCGGTAGATTTTGCCTTGGTGTATGAACCACGTGCCCACCAATGGGTGATCCGTGATCTGAAAGAGGGCGCAGACTCTTATAAACTTGGTCTTCGAAATGACCAAATCGTAACAAAAATTGATGGACAAGATTTGCAAGGCCTCAATCACGAACAGGTTCATGGCCTGCTTTACGGTTCGATTGGAACGCCGCTGCAAATGCAAACCAGCACGATGGCCGTGGCCCAGACCCTGATTCGTAATAAAAAAATCGAAGCCGATGTACAGCCCGTATTGCTACATAATCAGGTTTTGGTGCTTAAAGTTCGGGTATTTCAGCAAGATACAGCCAACGAAATTAAACGCTTAATTGAAGAATATGGTTCACCGCGTTTGAAAGCCGTACTGATCGACTTGCGTAACAATCCTGGCGGTTTATTGTCTGCGGCGGTTGAATCGGCTGATTTATTTTTAAATCAGGGCGTGATTGTCTCGACGAAGAGCCGTTCTGAAGGCAATCAGCAATTTCAGGCTTTGCCAAGTAATGAATTTCAGCGATTGAAACTGGGCATCTTAATCAATCATCGTTCTGCTTCGGCGGCTGAAGTCTTTACGGCAGCCATGAAAGAGCACCAGCGTGCATGGGTGATTGGAGAAAAAAGCTATGGTAAAGGCGTCGTACAGAAACTCTTTCCATTGCCAGATGGAGCGGCGCTACAAATGACAGTGTCTCACTACTACACACCCAAAGACAATATGATTGAAGGTAAGGGCATTCAGCCCAATCAGGTCTATCCCTTACCGGCAGATATGAAAGATGAGATCTATCTAGAGAATGTCTCCGAAATGCTGCTGAAGCAGGCGAAGCTTTAAACTAACTTTCTTCAGTATCAAGACCAAATTTCTTCAAGCGATAGCGAAGTGAGCGAAAGCTCATGCCGAGTTTTTTTGCGGCCAAGGTTCGGTTCCAGTGACTACAATTCAATGCATTTAATAATATCTCTTTTTCAATTTTTTCAAGATATTGCTCGAGTCCTTCGTGAGGAAGCTTGGTTTTAGTTTCAGGCTGCTGTGCGATCACACGTGGAATTTTAAGATAATCGGTTGCTTCAGTTACTGCGGAAGTATAGTCGCGTAGGGAGGAGCCATTTAAATGTTGCACGTCGATAAATGCAGTTTCACTTAAAGTTATGGCACGTTCGATCATGTTACGTAATTCACGTACATTCCCCGGAAACGGATAATGCAGTAAAAATTCTTCAGCTGCTGTGGTCAGTTGCTTGATCGGGATGATCCAGTCACGACAAACATGCCCAACAAAATGTCGTGCTAAAATCAAAATATCGTCTCCACGCTCTCGTAGCGGTGGTAGGGTAATGTCCATGACATGAATACGAAAAAACAAATCTTGGCGAAATTTGCCCTGTTGAACCAGTTGTTCAAGCTGTTGATGACTGGCACTGATCACTCGAAAATCCACATCGATTTCGTGCTCAGATCCGAGGGGGCGAATTTTCTTTTCCTGAATAGCGCGTAACAATTTGACCTGCATGCTCAGCGGTAATTCTGCTACTTCATCGAGAAACAGACTGCCGCCTTGTGCCGCTTGTATCAACCCTTGCTTGTCTTGTGTGGCACCGGTAAAACTGCCTTTTTTATGCCCAAATAATTCACTTTCCATCAGTTCGGCTGGAATTGCACCACAGTTAATCGCAATAAAAGGGCCTTCATTACGATTACTTAAGCGATGAACCAGATTGGCCACCACTTCTTTACCTGTTCCGGATTCACCGGTAATAAAGACCGGCGCCTGTGAGCGCGAGATTTTTCGTAGTGCAATCCGAAGTGCTTCAATGGGTTCAGATTGCCCAATCAAGAGCTGGTGTTCAAGAGTTTCCCTATCATTGTCGGGATGCATCTGGCTACTGTTAAGTGCGGTCTGTATCAGTTGTTTCAGATGCTGCGGATTGATCGGTTTACTGACGAAATCAAACGCACCCGCCTTAAGCGCTGAAATGGCAATTTCCATGTTGCCATAGGCTGTGATCACAGCAATCGGAATATACGGAAAATGTTCATTCACATGATCAATCAAATCTAGTCCATGACCATCGGGTAGATTGAGGTCGGTCAGACAGGCGTTGTATTCATGTGTCGCAAGCAATTGTTTGGCCTGCTCTACATTGTAGGCACAATCTGTATGGATGCCCATGCGCGACAGGCTAATTTGCATCAATGAACAAAGATCTTCTTCGTCATCGATCAGTAATACACGTGGCTGAAGAATGGTCATAACCCCACAAAACCTAATTTATATATTTTAATTTATTGGGCAGTGGATTCTAAAGCATGCCCCTTTATCTTGTTCAACATAGGTCAGCTTGGCATGATTCGCCTCGCAAAGACTCTGTGATAAATACAATCCTAAACCAGTTCCCTGAATTTCGGTACTAAAAAACGGTTTAAACAGTTGCGAAAGATTACGTTTTGTTACGCCCTCACCAAAATCGACAATATCAATCCAGATCGAAGTCGATGCCAACTGCACCACAATCTGTACTGCGGGTGCTTCTGGTGCATTGTGACGAAGTGCATTTCGAATCAGATTGACCAGCACTTGCCGGAGTTGAGACGGATCAAACACAATCGATACATCGTGTGCTGGGAGCTGAAGTTCTAATTTCTGCTGTACATCATTTAAGTCTTCGTGCAGTAAACTCTTTAAAAACGGATTGAGCTGGATGGTGATTGGGGTGGTGGTCTGATTACGCGCCATCCCGAGCGTATCTTCAATAATGCCATTGATCCGTTTGGTTTGTTTTCTGATCATGTTCTGCAATTGCTGCTGCTCATGCAGTTCACTATCGGACAGTAATTCATTGGCTTGGGCAATTGCAGCCAAAGGATTGCGAATTTCATGGGCAATACTGGCCGAGAGTTGCCCCAATGCGGCAAGTTTTAACTGCTGAACACGTTGATTCATTCTTTGAGCGTCTTGCAAGATCAACAAGATTAAGGATTGTTGCGGAACCCGTAAACGCTGAATACGCACATGAAGACGATAAGTCGAAAACTGTGATTCAAAATTGAATGTTTCACCATCTTGCAGCGAGGTCGATCTGAGCACTTCAACTAAGTCTGGCTGAAGATTCACCAATGGCAATTGTTCATGCGCAAAAAGCGGCTGTATGCCTAAAAAACTCGACGCTGCGGGATTACACACCACAACATGATAACTTTCGTCGAGTACCAGATAACCCTCTTTGGCCTGATCTAGAATATAACGATTGATATTTTGGAGTTGATTGAGTACGTCAGATTGATGATTGGCAATGTTCTCAAGTAACTGAAAACGTCGCACCGCGATTTGCCCAATTCCGTAAACCACAAAAAATAAAAAAGCCAGCAAAATACTGTTGCTGATCGAGCTGAGATGGTCTTTGTCAAACAGGACCAACACCACTTGCTGATAGATCACCACAATGACCGCGAGAAGTGTAACGGTCAGTGACATTCGTGCTTGCAGCAAAATCGCCGCCGAAAATACCGTCACCACGTACAGCATGCTCAAGTGCAGACTTGGGCTGCCCACGGCGTAGGTGAGTAAACTCAGTACCACAATGTCGACAATAAACAGCAAGGTGAGCTGTGAGGCAATCCATCGTGTAGAGAATTTAAATACTCCACCTTGCATAAAGCTGAGCAAGGTGTAAATCACCAGTGTAAAAACGTAAAGTTCGGGATGTAAATAGTCTGAGCTGTGACCCTGACCTGTGGTGTAAAAGATCAGAATCAGGCTTAAGCCAATAATGACACGATAAGCACCATACCAAGCGCCTAGACGATAAATCGTATACGACAGCTGGGTAGACAGAGCAGGCGCCGGCATAGAACAATCAGGAAATAGAAGACTAAGGTTTTATCAGCCCATAACGAATGGCCAGATGAGTAAGTTTGACATCACTGTCGATGGCGAGTTTTTCAAAGATGCGATAACGATAAGTATTGACGGTTTTGACACTAACAAACAGTTTATCCGCAATTTCCTGCGCACTGATACAGTTCACGACCATCATGGCGACTTGCATTTCACGTTCAGATAAAACATCAAATGGCGATTGCTGGGTATCAGACAGATAAGAGCTGGCCAATTGCTCTGCAATGTCGGCACTAAAATATTTACCGCCTTGCATGACTTTATTGATGGCACGCACCATTTCGGCAATTGGGGCACCTTTGGTGATATAGCCTTTTGCCCCGGCTTTAAGCAATAAAGATGGATAAGGTTCTTCCGCCAAACCGCTGACCGCTATCACTTTGGTCTCAGGTGCAGATTGCAACAGACGACGTGTGGTTTCGACGCCCCCAATTCCAGGCATATTCACATCCAGCAAGACCACCTGAGGATGCTTCTGACGCACGATATTGATTGCATCTTCACCTGATTCTGCTTGTCCAATCACATCGACATCGGCTTGATCCTCAAGCATACGACAAATGCCCGTACGTACCAATTCATGGTCATCAACGACTAAAACAGTGATCACACAGGCCTCCTGAAATTACAAAGATGGTTTTTTGTTACATAAAGCAAAATTCACTTGCATTGTAATGACAAAATTAGCAATTCTATTCACATAAGTTGAGAGAATAGTTGTACGCAAACATGTCTGACATTACCGTCATGCTGTATGTCCAAATGTAAGGCATAATGCAGGTAATAAGCAAATTTGTGTTCACCCTGAGTTGAGTAATTTACCGTGAAATATGCCAAAAAAACTCTGAAACATGCTTTGGGCATGTCGATTTTGCTAGCTTTGAGTTCAACAAGCTTTGCAGAACTCATTGTGAATCCATCTCCGGGGAATGCTGCTGGTGCTGCATCTTTAAGCTGGTCATCGGATGACGCAAATCAATTATTAAATTCAGACCGTTCGCTTGAGGCTGCTGCCAGTCCTCAGGGGTCGACGTCTGTCACAACCACATTACGCAGTACCACGACCACCACGCTTACGCCTGCACCTGCTGCGCCATCGGCAATTCGTGATACTGGTGGTTATGGCGCGCAACCTGCTGTCAGCGCTCGTGCGGCTTTGGTGATGGATGCCCAAACAGGCGAAGTCTTGTTTAGTAAAAATACCAATGCATCGATGCCGATTGCATCAATTACCAAGCTGATGACCGCTGTGGTGACCGCAGATGCGCGCTTAGATATGTCCCAAGAAATCACCTTGGAATCGATTGATTTTGCCGGGGCAGGTGGGAAAAATTCGAGTTCAACCTTGCGCGTAGGCGACAAGATGAACCGTGCCGAAGTATTACTATTTGCTTTAATGAAATCTGAAAACCCTGCTGCTGCTGCACTGGCACGTACTTATCCGGGCGGACGTCCAGCATTTGTGGCGGCCATGAATGCCAAGGCACGTCAATTGGGCATGAGCTCAACACACTATGTTGAATCTTCAGGACTCGATCCGCACAATATCTCGTCAGCACGTGATTTGGGGATTTTAGTCAGTGCTGCTTCGCAATATGGTTTGATCCGTCAGTTTTCGACCACACCTAGCTATGACTTCAATCTGGGTTATCGCGTATTGAAATCAAACAATACCAACGCGTTGGTACGAAATGGTGGCTGGAATATTAATTTATCGAAGACTGGCTATATCAATGAAGCGGGCCGTTGTGTGGTAATGCATGCAACCGTTAACTCGCGTCCTGCGGTGGTGGTATTGCTCGGTGCAGGTTCAACGCAATCGCGTAACAACGATGCAACCAACCTCTTAAACTGGCTGGCACAACAACCAAAGCGCATTTAAAACGATATACAAACAAGTGCAATAAAAAACCCGTTTCAGAGAACGGGTTTTTTATTGCCTGATAACTTACATGTTCGACAAGATAGAGTCTTTCACTTGTGTCATGGTGGCATCGATAGACAGCATCACGGCATCTGCACATTGCTTGATTGCAGTATCCGGATCTTTTAAGCCATTGCCTGTAACGGTACAGACAATCACAGAACCTTCAGGAATTTTACCCGCTTTGATGTCGCGCATTGCACCGCCAATTGAGGCAGCAGATGCAGGCTCAACAAATACGCCTTCGTACATCGACAATAAACGTTGTGCTTCTAGAATTTCAGCATCTGTTAATTCATCGAACCAACCTTCTGAATCACGAACAGCTGCTTTGGCATGGTTCCAGCTTTGTGGATTACCAATACGAATAGCCGTTGCAATCGTTTCAGGTTGCTCAATCGGTGCGCCACGCATAAATGGTGCTGCACCTGCTGCCTGATAACCCACCATCGTTGGCAGACCGTCTGGTTTAGGGCCCGTAAACTGGTCGGTTGCAGCATCGTAAATCACTTGCTCGAACTGCTCAGCTGGCTGGTTAGCAACCGCTTCGGTATAACCCATCCAGTGTGCGGTGATGTTTCCTGCATTTCCAACAGGTAAGCAATGGTAGTCTGGCGCACGACCTAATGATTCAACAATTTCATAGGCAATGGTTTTTTGACCTTGTAAGCGGTACGGGTTAATTGAGTTTACAATCGTGACCGGTGCTTGGTCGGCCACTTCTTTCACTAAACGCATACCGTCGTCAAAGTTACCACGAATTTGCATGGTGATTGCGCCGTACATCATGGCCTGAGCCAATTTGCCCATTGCAATTTTGCCTTCTGGAATCAAGACAAATGCTTTCATGCCTGCACGTGCAGCATATGCCGCCGCTGCCGCCGAAGTATTACCTGTTGATGCACAGATAATGGCTTTTGAACCTTCTTCAGCAGCTTTGGTCACTGCCATGGTCATGCCGCGGTCTTTAAATGAACCAGTTGGGTTAAGCCCTTCATATTTCACATAAATTTCGACATCTTTGCCAATAATGCGTGGAATATTCTCTAGTTTAATCAGCGGAGTATTTCCTTCACCTAAAGAAATGGCACGCGTCGTTGCAGAAACTGGCAAACGGTCACGATAACGATCCACGAGACCGGTATAACGATTGGCATTAGACATGATGATTTATGTTCCAAGAGTAAGGTAGAGCTGGCGAGAGGGTTAACCCTCTCCACCTGATTAACTATCGAGCGATTCTAAACGAATTCGCACAATTTCGCCATGAATTGCAGGTAAAGCCTGAATTTTTGCAATGGCGTCATCCATTTTGGATTCGACCACTGGATCAGTCAAAATCACAATCGGGATAAGATCTTTTAAACGCGACTGCTGCATAATCGCATCGATACTGATGCCTGCACGGCTCAGAATCGTGGTAATGTCTGCCAGTACGCCGGTTTGGTCTTCAGCATCGACACGTAAGTAATAACCTGTGGTCATTTCTTCGCGCTTCAAGATTGGAAGGTCGGTCAAGGCTTCAAAAGCAAGTTGTGGAATGGTGCCTGCACCATCTTCAGTATAAGAAATATCACGTACAATATCGACGATATCGGCAACCACAGCAGATGCTGTAGGGCCTGCACCTGCACCTGCGCCGTAGTACAACGTTGGGCCAACCGCATGCGCCTGTACCAGTACAGCATTTTTAACGCCATTGACGTTGGCAATCAGTTCTTCTTCTGGAATTAGGGTCGGGTGTACGCGAAGTTCAATACCGTGTTCTGCACGACGGGCAATACCCAAGTGCTTAATTCGAAAACCTAGTTCTTCTGCATATTTGACATCTTGTGCGGTAATCTTGCTGATCCCTTCGGTGTACACTTTGTCAAATTGAAGCGGAATACCAAAAGCACACGAGGCCAAAATGGTCAGTTTGTGCGCCGCATCGATGCCTTCAACATCAAAAGTTGGATCAGCTTCGGCATAGCCGAGTTCTTGTGCTTCTTTTAAGACATCTGCAAAAGCACGACCTTTGTCGCGCATTTCAGTCAAAATAAAGTTGCCTGTTCCATTAATGATTCCAGCCAACCAGTCAATACGGTTTGCGGCCAAACCTTCACGAATCACTTTAATAATTGGAATGCCGCCAGCCACTGCCGCTTCATATGCAATCTGAACAGCATTGTCTTCGGCAGCTTTAAACAGTTCGTTACCATGCTCGGCCAGAAGCGCTTTGTTGGCTGTGACCACTTGTTTGCCATGCTTGATGGCTTCCATGATAAGTTCGTAAGCAGGATGGATACCGCCCATTACCTCAACCACGACGTCTACATCGGGCTGGCGCACAATGTGCATTAAATCGTCACTTTGCTGAATACCATTAAGGTCAAGATCTGGGCGAGGACGGCGAGTGCCAACGTAGGTAATTTGAATTTCACGACCGGTGCGACGTTTAATTTCAGCAGCGTTTTCTTGTAATAGTTTAAGGGCACCACCACCAACGGTTCCGAGACCGAGTATTGCCAGACGAACTGGTTTCACGTCACACTCCATACATGCATAAAAATTCAATAGGTCTAGATCATAGCTAAAAAAATCGTCAGACTCTAGGGTTTGTTGGCATTTCCATAAGGAAATGCCAACGCTATTGTTTTTTAGTCAAGATGATTTAAGTTTGAACAATGTAGCACTGCAAATATAAGCAGGCTTGATTACTTATTAAGACGTGTATCAAGCTCCTCAGGAGTCAAGTAACCGCCTAAGTATTCACCCTCGACGCTATAAATAGCAGGTGTACCGTTCACGCCAATTTTTTGACCCAGTTGGTACTGATCACGTACAGGATTTTTGCACTGTGCTGCTTGTACCGGTTGGCCCTGAACGGCTTGCGCAAATGCTGCTTTACGATCTGCACTACACCAGATTGCTTCCATGGTCGGCATAAACTGGTCGCCACGCGGCCAAGCAATATAACGGACCTCTATGCCTTTGGCATTGATTTCATCAAGATGCTCGTGCAATTTGTGGCAATACGGACAGCTTGCATCGGTAAACACGTAAACTACATGCTTGGCTTTACCATTTTTGGCTGGATACACAATCAGATCTTGTGTCTTGAGCGTTGCAAATAATTTTTTGTTTTCTTTGGCTTGTAAGGCTTCACCTACACTCACCAACTCCTTATTCCCCAACCGGATCACATCGCCTTGAATAATGTATTTACCATCGCTGGTGGCATAAACCGATGGCATGCCATCTAAGCTTACCCAATACAGGTTGGGTACTTCGGTCGACTGAACACCAGTAATTTTGGCATTGATGTTGGCACTTTTGAGGTGATCCTGCAAAGTCGAAATCAGACGTTGTTGAGCATTGCGTTCACTTAAGGTCGATGCCTCACCCGTTGCCGGTGTATTTGCAGTCAACGTATCTTGTTTGGCAGCATCATCCTGTTTGGAACATGCCGATACAGCTAAACTTCCAGCCAAAGCGCAGGCGATAAAAAGGTGCGAACGGGTAAATGACATAAACAACCCTTTTCATTTCAATTGTTATTTAAAGGCTTTTAGAATATCAAAAAAAAATCCAACTGATGGTAATTATTCGATGCGCTCTGTAACTGATCCGTCTTTGTATCTGGTCTGTTGGCAAGATTAAGCGCGCGGATGGTATTGTTCATGCAATTGCTGCATACGGATTTGAGCCACATGGGTATAAATCTGTGTGGTCGATAAATCACTATGCCCCAAGAGTAACTGCACCACACGCAAGTCGGCACCATGATTGAGTAGATGTGTTGCAAAGGCATGGCGCAAGGTATGCGGAGAAAGCTCCATCTGAATATTGGCTTGCAATGCATAGCGCTTGATGGCGTACCAAAAATTTTGTCGGCTCATAATGCCGCCATGCTGGGTTAAAAAGAGATAATCGGTCGCGCTTTTATATAGCGCAGGGCGTGATTCGCGCAGGTAGCGCTCGACCCATTCAGTCGCAAACTGACCCAGAGGCACCAAACGCTCTTTGTTGCCTTTACCGGTAATACGCAAATAGCCTTGCTTTAAATTAATCAGCTCCAGCTTTAGGTTCAGCAGCTCAGACACCCGTAAACCGCAGGCATATAAAACTTCAAGCATGGCACGATCGCGTAGCCCTAGCGCCGTGGAGGTATCTGGTGCATGAATCAGTGCATCGACATCTTGCTCAGATAAATCTTGTGGCAGACTTCGACCCAGTTTCGGGCTTTTATGCAGCGCCACAGGATTATCGGTTCGAATTTTCTGTTCACGTAAAAACTTATAAAACTGACGCAGTGCCGAGAGACAGCGTGCTATTGAGCGCGGGCTTTTCCCCAGTTTAGTGAGTTCAATCAAAACATCCGAGATGTCATCGGCACTCCATTCGGGCAGGGCGTGGCGAGACAATTGGGCACACTGGATCAAATCGCTTAAATATGCGTTGCGGGTATGCGGGCTGACACTTTGTGCCACCAGATAGTCTCTAAAGCCATGCAAAAAACTAAATGGTTTTGGAATTGTAATTGGCGCAGGCGTGCGAGGCTTTTTACTGATCATTCAAGCAACAGATGTTCTGTGATAACAATACATTAGTGTAAACAGCGTTTGCTGTCGATGAGATTTTACAGATGTGAATCGTAACGATTCCTTATTTGTTAATTATTCTCATTTGGATGTATACTATGCAAAAGCTTTCAGGATCAAATTGCAGTGCGTTTATCAGAACTTAGAGTGAAGCAAACTGCCATCATCACAGCGGTGGATCATACCCTTGATGGCAGTCCGGATCAACAAGATCCAATCGCAAACCGCCTTGAAACCTTAGGATTTGTTGCGGGTGAAAAGGTACAGATCGTGACAAAAGGCGTGTTTGGTGGCGATCCGATTCTGGTGCAACTGGGTTTTACCCGTTTTGCTTTACGTAAAGAAGAAGCTGCAAGAGTTCAAATCAGTCAAGAAGGGGCAGGCACATGAGTGAAGCACTTCGTGTCGCCCTTGTTGGAAATCCTAACTGCGGTAAAACCTCTTTATTTAACCACCTAACCGGTACGCGCCAGAAGGTTGCCAACTATGCTGGTGTGACAGTAGAGCGTAAAGTCGGACACTTTGATCTGCCTTCAAAAAAACCGGTTCGCGTGCTGGATTTACCAGGGACCTATAGCTTAAGTGCGACCAGTCCAGATGAAGCCATTACCCGCGATGTGTGTTTAGGCAAAATTGAAGGAGAGCGCGATCAGGATGCATTTTTGTGCGTGGTCGATGCCACCAACTTAAAACTTCATTTAGGTTTAGTGCTGGAAATTCTTGAACTCAAAAGACCAGTATTGGTTGTGCTGAATATGATGGATGAAGCACGCCGCCGAGGTATTCAGGTGAACTCACAAAAGCTTTCGGAGCGTTTGGGAGTGCCTGTCGTTGAAACGGTTGCAGTGCGTAATTCAGGGATTCAAAATCTGATGAGTGCGCTGGATCAGCACAAGTTTATGGTGCCGCAAACCGAAATGACGGGTCTGAAAGGCACACACCATCAAAAAATCGAAATGATTTTAAATGACGTGGTGCAGTCTGTAGAAGATGCTGATGCGCGTTCCGATCTCTTAGATAAAATCTTTTTACACCCGGTGCTTGGTTTGCTCAGTTTGGCACTCCTGATGTTTGTGGTGTTTCAGGCCGTGTTTGCTTGGGCTGCGCCGTTTATGGACAGCATTGAAGGCTTTTTCGGCTGGTTGGGGGAAAGTGTGGGTGCCTACATTTCCCAGCCTTTACTGCATAGTCTAGTGGTCGATGGCATTATTGCTGGTGCCGGCGGCGTGGTGGTGTTTTTGCCGCAGATTTTGATTCTGTTCTTTTTTATTTTGGTGCTTGAAGAATCTGGCTATCTGCCACGAGCTGCCTTTTTGCTCGATAAACTCATGTTTAAAGCCGGCTTAAGTGGGCGTGCATTTATTCCACTCCTTTCAAGTTTTGCCTGTGCTATTCCGGGCATTATGGCCACGCGTAGTATTACCGATCCACGCGACCGTTTCACCACCATTATGGTGGCACCTCTGATGACCTGTTCGGCGCGTTTGCCGGTGTATGCCTTGTTGATTGGTGCTTTTATTCCCGCACAAACCGTGTGGGGAATTTTTAACCTGCAAGGATTGGTGTTATTCGCCTTATATATGGCGGGTATCTTGAGTGCGCTATGCGTATCGTTTGTGATGAAGTTTTTCCAAAAAGATAATTCACAACATGCTTTATTGATGGAACTGCCAAGTTATCGTTTACCCGATTTAAAAAGTGTGGGAATTGGTTTACTGGATCGCGCCAAAATCTTCTTAAAGCGTGTGGGCGGAATTATCTTTGCCTTGTCGATTTTGCTTTGGTTTTTGTGTACCTTTCCGCAGCCGCCAGAAGGCGCAACGCTTCCGGCAATTGATTATAGTTTTGCCGGTATGCTGGGACATTTGATTCAACCTATTTTTGCGCCGCTTGGCTTTAACTGGCAAATCTGTATTGCACTGATTCCAGCAATGGCAGCGCGTGAAGTGGTTGTGGCCGCACTCGGCACAGTGTATGCACTATCTGCTACCAGTGAAGATGCGGTTACGCAAGGGCTATCGAGTCTGATCAGTGCTGATGGTTCAGGATGGTCGCTTGCAACCGGGCTTGCTTTGCTGGTGTGGTTTGTTTATGCGCCGCATTGCTTGGCTACATTGGCGACGGTTCGTCGTGAAACGGGATCGTGGAAAAATGTGGCTGTGATGACTGGATATTTGTTCGGTCTGGCGTATTTGATGTCATTTTTGACGTATCAATTGGCATCACGTTTTTTCTCTTGAGTGGTTGAGGTGGAGCATGATTGAGTATCTGATTATTGCAGTATTGGTCATCTGGAGTGCATGGGTAGTGTTCAGGAAAGTCTTTCCGAAAACTTCGACTGCGCTATTTATGTCACTTTCAGATCAGTGCCAACAACGTGGCTGGCACGCACTGGCAACACGCTTAAAACCCAAAATGGTGGCCGGATGTGGCGGTAGCTGCGGATGTTCGACTGACGATAAGCCGACATCGCCAGTGCAAGAGATCAAGCCGGTAAAATGGTTGCAATAATACCGCAGATCAACTGATTAAAAAGCCATCAAATCGATGGCTTTTTTTACGCGCTGACACAAAAAACGTCGAATAAAACCAAAACTGAAAAAGCATTCAAAACCCCAAAGTGCTACCATTTTGGCAATCAATTTTTGTCACAATGCGGGGCATGCATGCTTATACAACGGGGTGGACTAAAAGTCGTTGCGGGTCTAGGAATCTCAGGGGTTTCCGCCGTTAATTTTTTACATGAACAAGGCTACCGCGTTGCTGTCACAGATTCTCGTGCAGTCCCCCCGGGGCATGATCAGATTCCGGCAGAGGTGCAAACTCATTTTGGTGCGCTGGATCTGGAGTTGCTCTTACAAGCAGAAGAAATTATTTTAAGCCCTGGATTAGCGCCACAGTTGCCTGAAATTCAGCAAGCGATTGCGCACGGTATACCCGTGATTGGCGATATTCAGGTATTACGCCGTGCCACTACTGTTCCCATTGTGGCGATTACTGGTTCAAATGCCAAAAGTACGGTCACCACCTTGTTTGGTCAGATGGCCAAAGATGCAGGCAAACGCGTAGCAGTAGGGGGTAACTTAGGTCGTCCAGGGCTCGATTTACTAAAAGACGAGCCTGAATTGTTGGTGCTTGAGCTGTCAAGTTTTCAGCTCGAAACCACCTCGCATCTGAATGCTGAAGTGGCTGTTGTATTAAACATGAGTGAAGATCATCTGGATCGTCATGGGGATATGCTAGGCTACCATCAGGCCAAGCACCGAATTTTTCAGGGCGTAAAAAAGGTGGTGTACAACCGTGATGACGGCTTAACCCGTCCACTTGTGCCAGACAACACCCCGATGCAAAGCTTTGGACTGAATGCACCAGACATCAATCAATACGGTGTGTTGCGCGAAGATGACGGGACGATGTGGCTTGCACGTGGTCGTAACCGCCTCATCAAAAGCACCGAGCTGTACATTCAAGGCACGCACAATATTGCCAATGCGCTGGCCTGCTTAGCACTTGGCGAAGCAATTGGACTACCGCTTGACTCCATGCTCGAGACACTCAAACAGTTTAAGGGCCTAGAGCACCGCTGTGAATACGTTAAAACTGTTCATGATGTACGTTACTATAATGACTCAAAAGGCACCAATGTCGGCGCTACATTGGCAGCCATTGATGGCCTCGGTGCCGCCATTCAACCCCAACATGGTCAAGTGGTGGTGATTTTAGGGGGACAGGGTAAGGGGCAAGATTTCAGCTTGCTGCGCCCATCGGTTGAAAAATATGTCAAAACGGCAATTCTGATGGGTGAAGATGCCCAACAAATTGAACAGGCATTACAGGGAACAGCGTCAATGGTGCATGTTTCAACTTTGCAAGACGCCGTGACTCAGGCGCAACAGCATGCCCAAGAAAACGACGTCGTATTGCTGTCTCCTGCCTGTGCAAGCTTTGATATGTTTAAAGGCTATCCAGATCGCGGGCATCAATTTGTTGCTTGTGTAAATGCCCTTGTTTAAATAACAAAAATCAGAAGGATAATGTGATGGCTGGCTTTGCTCAGACAACCATAACCAAAATTAATCAATGGTACGATCGCTGGATGCCGCGTGTACCGACCGAAATGACGGCGCGTAACGTGCTGATTTTCTGTGTGGTGTGCTTGCTTTGTATTGGTTCGGTGATGGTGGCATCCGCTTCGATGCCGTATGCCGAATATATGCATGAGAATCCATTTCACTATGTGGTTCGTCATGCGATTTCAATTGCAACCGCCGCAATCGTGGCCTATTTCGTTTATAAAGTACCGCTGAATGTCTGGTTTAAAAATACCTTTTCATTATGGCTGATCACGATTTTACTGTTGCTTGCCGTTTTGGTGATTGGAACAGAAGTGAACGGTTCGCGCCGCTGGATTCGACTGGCAGGTTTTACCCTACAGCCGACCGAAGTTGCCAAAGTGATGATGGCCATTTTTACCGCCGATTATGTGGTACGACGTGCCAAAGAGGTGCGTACCCATTGGAAAGGACTGGTTCGCTTAAGTGGTGTTATGGCTATTACGGTCGGGCTGATTATTGCCGAGCCGGATTTGGGCGCCACCGTGGTGATTGTCCTGATGATGGTCGGTATTTTCTTCTTGGCTGGCGCACCGCCCACTCAGTTTGCGATTATGCTGGGCGCGGTCGTGATGGGCATCGGCTTTTTAATTTTGTTTGAACCTTATCGTCTGGCACGTGCCTTATCATTTACCAATCCGTGGGCAGATCCACTCGGAACAGGCTATCAGCTTTCAAATGCATTAATGGCCTTTGGTCGCGGGGAGTGGTTCGGTACAGGGCTCGGGCACAGTGTACAAAAGCTCTCTTATCTGCCTGAGGCACATACCGACTTTATGCTGGCGGTATTGGGTGAAGAGTTTGGTTTTGTCGGTATTTCGATTGTCATCGGCTTGTCGTTTACTATGCTGGCGTGTTGTATCAAAATTGGTCATCGTGCACTGAAGCACAACTTCTTGCGCGCAGGTTATCTGGCGTACGGGATCAGTATTATTTTTCTGCTACAGATCATTGTAAATGCAGGAATGAATATGGGCTTGATGCCAACCAAAGGGCTTACCTTGCCGTTTATTAGTTATGGTGGAACATCATTAATGATGTGTGCTGCGATGATTAGTCTGATTTTGCGTGTCGATGCTTCCACGCAAGAGCTCAATCCAGATCGTGAAGAATCGAATTTCTAATCGATTTGCTTCAATAAAAAAACCGTCATTTGACGGTTTTTTTATTATTGGATTAGAGATAAATCCCTTCGAGCATGGTGTGTTTGGGAATCTGCTCTACATCCCACTGAGCCACGGCCTGCGCAAGCATCTGCCGAGGTGTATCACGTTCTACATTAGGTTGCTGCAAGGCGTTAAGTGCCTGTTGAATATAATCAGCTGCGTGTGCCGGATCGAGTGCAGCCGCCAGATTTTGCTTAGAAAGCTTTTGTCCGTGCTCGTTCATCGCCAGTGGTAAATGCATATAGCGCGGTGTAGGGTAGCCCAGAAGCTGCTGAAGCCAAATTTGCCGTTGGGTGTTGTCGAGTAAATCTGCACCACGCACCACATCCGTGACACCTTGTAGGTAATCATCGACCACCACCGCCAGTTGATAGTTTAAAATGCCGTCACGGCGCTTTAATACAAAATCACCGAGTTCATCGGCCAGATTGCTGCATTGTCTGCCCTGCAAACGATCTTCAAAACAAATGGGCGCTGCGCTGACTTTGACCCGAATGGCCTGATGATCAAAGGCTAAATTCAGTGTTTGACAGGTGCCAGGATAAATGGCATTGGAGCCGAGGAGTTTACGGGTGCATTGACAAGCATAAATCTGCCCCTGTGCATGTAATTGGTCGAGCACCTGTTCGTACAGCGTCAAACGATTGCGCTGAAACACGATTTCGTCGTCTGGCTCAAAACCAAAGGCATCAATGCATTTTAAAATATGTGCTTCACTGCCCGGGTAGATTCGTGGAATATCGGTATCTTCGATGCGAACCAGCCACTTGCCTTGATGCGCTTTGGCATCACAATAGCTGGCAATGGCAGTAATGAGCGATCCAAAATGCAAAGGGCCGGTTGGCGATGGCGCAAACCGACCCACATAAGCAGTATCACGATGAGGCATCGTATTAACCGTTATTTTGCTTCTCTTTGATCTCTGCAAGCGTCTTACAGTCGATACATTGGGTGGCTGTTGGACGTGCTTCTAAACGACGCAGACCAATTTCAATGCCGCAAGTTTCGCAGTAACCGTAATCACCTGCTTTAATTTCTTCAAGCGACTGCTCGATTTTACGAATCAATTTACGTTCGCGGTCGCGGGTACGTAACTCAATTGCAAACTCTTCTTCCTGCGTGGCGCGGTCGTTGACATCAGGCAATGCTGATGATTCATCTTGCATGGTGTTTAGGGTGCGATCCACTTCGCTCATTAATTCACTTTTCCACGCCTCAAGGATTTGGCGAAAGTGATCCAATTGAGCATCAGACATGTATTCTTCGTTTTTCTTAGGCTGATAAGGCGCGATACCAAATAAGCTGGCAGTAGTGCCCCCTTCAGAGGCCTTTGGCTTGGCTTTGCGTGCAGGCTTAGCCGCCTTTTCGGCGTCTAGAACTTGGGTATTTTCGTCTAAGACGTGGTTTTGGTTGTCATTCGCCATAAAGGGCATTCCTCATCATATACGTATTATCTATACGCAAAAAATATGGTGGTATGCAAGTGTTTTTTATCCAATCCCGTTGGCGGATTTTCCCTCGGGGACGTCATCATATAGAGTTTTACACGAAGATGATAGTCGTGCCGATGTGGATTTTATGTGAATCTATCGGACTCAAGCCTTAAAATAAGCCAAAAAAATAAAAAAGAAAAGTTAATAGCCTGAAATTTCAGTATTTATGTTTTGTAGCATTTTTTCGATACGATGAATATGGCTTTCAAACTTACCATTTGCTTGTAGTTTCAGCACGCGATAGCCAGACGGCAAGGCATCAAAGGCAAAGTCATCGCTTCTGGGTTTGAATTGAACCGAAGTCGAGGGCGATGATAAAAACTCGACATGTTCCCAGCGATGTGAGGATTCTTGATGCACATGGCCGCACAGCACTGCCTTCACTTGTGGATGAGCGTGAATGACATCCAGTAATGTGGCGGTATTTTTTAGTTTGTGCTGGTCAATCCATTTGGACTGCATTTCAAATGGGTGATGATGACACGCCAAAATCGTGGACACATTCGGGTGCTGTTGAAGATGTTGCCGCAGTTGCATTAACTGATGGTCGCTGATCCAGCCATCGACTTTCCCGACTACAGCACTGTTCAAGAGCACCAGATGCCATTGGCCCATCGCCACAATACTGATATCTTGCGATGACGATGCATGAAAGGGAAAATGTGCAGGATCGTCGTGATTGCCTGGCACATGAAAAAATGGAATGCCCAGGGTTTGCATATAATCAAGATAACGTGCATAGGTGACTGCGGTAGGGGTCTGTGCCAGATCACCCGTATGAATAATGGCATCGATCTTGGGATAATGTGCCCGAATATGTGCGATCACCTGATGAAAACTCTGTTCAGGATTAATGCCCACGAATTCATGCTGAGGGTCTTCAAGCAGATGCGTGTCGGTAATTTGAATAATCACATGCGCCTGACTTGAAAAAGGGGCTACCTGAAACATAGTCATATATCTCTTAAGTCGGTGGAGAGTTGAATCTGTTGCCAGAGCCACTGTAACGCCATAATGACGGGTGCATTACGCAAACGCCCAGAAATCAGCAGCATCTCGATTTGGGAATAATCCAAGATATGCAGCTGGATATTTTCGTTTTCCTCTGGCAAACCAAAGATACCCCCATGTTCTGGAAGATCGGTTTGTGCAGCATAGAGGTGAAATAGTTCCGAACAGGCACCTGCCGATGGATAGAACGAGAATAAATGCGTCAGTTCATCGATTTGACACCCAGATTCTTCGACACTTTCACGACGAACACATTCTTCCGGTGGTTCATCGCCATCAAGTACACCCGCAATAATTTCAAGTTGCCACGGCGATTGAGTGTCATCGAGTGCACCGACCCGAAATTGTTCAATAAGCGCAAATTTTTGTTGGGTGTGGTTGTAAAGCAACACGCCAGCAGCCTGTTTTCTTCGAATCAGTTCGCGCTGGAAAGGTTGGGTATAATGCGATTGCCCAAAAAGTCGATGCTTGAGTGTGACTTTTTCAAGCTGTGTAAATCCCTGATAGAGCGATTCACGGTTTTCTACTTCAACATCATCATGTGAATAACTGGCTTGTTCTATTATGGTCATACTCATTATTAAAAAGGATGAAATACGTGACTGTATTTCATCCTAACTGAGTTCAATTTAAAGACAAATGCTTTTTTCGTATTTTTAGAGCTTTTGATACAGTTTTTGACCGTTTGCGTGATAGGCCGCTTTCATGCTCTTGAGACCCTGTTCAATGTCTTCAGATGAAGCATCGATTGCAGTGCTATTCTCCTGATTTTGTGCATAATTCCGCACGTTTTGAGTGATTTTCATCGAGCAGAATTTCGGACCGCACATCGAGCAAAAGTGTGCCGATTTATGTGCCTCTTTGGGCAGTGTTTCGTCGTGCATGCTGCGCGCCGTATCTGGATCTAGACTCAGATTAAACTGGTCATCCCAACGGAATTCAAAACGTGCTTTAGACAAGGCATTGTCACGAACTTGCGCACCCGGATGACCCTTGGCCAAGTCGGCGGCATGTGCTGCAATCTTATAGGTGATAATCCCGTCTTTAACATCTTTTTTGTTGGGTAGACCTAAATGCTCTTTGGGTGTGACGTAGCACAGCATCGCCGTACCGTACCAGCCAATCATGGCAGCACCAATAGCTGAGGTAATGTGGTCATAACCCGGTGCGATATCGGTGGTGAGTGGCCCTAAGGTATAAAAAGGTGCTTCTTTACAAACCTCAAGTTGCAGATCCATATTTTCTTTAATCATGTGCATCGGTACGTGACCCGGTCCTTCAATCATGACCTGCACATCGTGTTCCCAAGCGCGTTGAGTCAGTTCACCCAAAGTGCGTAGTTCACCAAACTGTGCCGCATCGTTGGCATCTTGGATACAGCCTGGACGCAAGCCATCACCCAAGCTAAACGAGACATCGTAAGCCTTCATGATTTCGCAAATTTCATCGAAGTGCGTGTACAAGAAGTTTTCTTCATGATGCGCCAAACACCACTGCGCCATAATTGAACCACCACGCGATACAATACCCGTCAGGCGATTGGCAGTTAAAGGCACATAGCGCAGTAACACGCCGGCATGAATGGTAAAGTAATCGACGCCCTGTTCGGCCTGTTCAATGAGTGTGTCTTTAAAAATTTCCCAGGTCAGATCTTCGGCCACACCGTCTACTTTTTCCAGCGCCTGATAAATCGGAACGGTTCCAATCGGCACAGGGGAGTTACGGATGATCCATTCACGGGTTTCATGAATATTTTTACCCGTCGACAAATCCATGATGGTGTCTGCGCCCCAGCGTGTGGCCCAAGTCATTTTCGCAACTTCTTCATCGATACTCGAGCCTAAAGCCGAATTTCCGATATTGGCATTGATCTTGACCAGAAAATTACGTCCGATGATCATCGGTTCAATTTCAGGGTGGTTAATGTTGGCCGGAATAATTGCCCGACCAGCCGCCACTTCCTGACGCACAAACTCAGGGGTAATTTCGGTTAGGTTTTTGGCACCGAAATTCTGTCCAGCGTGTTGGCGCATGTCGACATTGTCGCGCTGGCGCTGGTTTTCACGGATGGCGATATATTCCATTTCCGGTGTGATAATGCCTTTTCTGGCATAGTGCATTTGAGTAACATTCTGTCCGGCTTTGGCACGGCGAGGTTTTTGAATGTGTGCAAATCGAATATCGGCTGTACGGATATCTTTTAAACGTTCCTGACCAAAAGCTGAGCTGAGGGTGCTCAGTTGCTCGGTATCTTGACGCGCTTCAATCCAGTGCTGGCGCACGTGTGGCAAGCCTTTATTCAAGTCAATCTGTACATTTGGATCGGTATACACGCCCGATGTGTCATAGACCATCACGGGTGGATTATGTTCTCCGCCCAAACCAGTAGGTGTATCGGTCAGTTCAATCTGACGCATAGGGACCTGAATGTCTGGGCGAGAGCCTTGGATGTACACTTTGCGAGATGCAGGCAAAATACGGGTTAGGTCTTTTGCATCTTGTTCGTGTTGCGCTGAGAGATCAGCAGAAGAAAGATTCGTTAATTGGTTCATGGCATGATCCTTATGAAAAACACTAACGAATCAAGCAACCAAAAACGATGGCGGGTGTATTTGTAGAACACAAATAGAGGGCTTAAGATTTTGATAACTTGATTCCTACGCAGGTTCTAACCTGATCAGGTTCAACGGTACTCGGGATCAAATCATTGCAAGGCAATCATTTACCCAATCTCAGCGAGTTATTACTCGCGCTCCGTCAAGCATGCGCCCATACTAGCATGGATTGCGGATATTTAAAGATCAAAATATGCCACTTTTTAAGAACAAATCCCGATCGGGATCAATTGTATTTTTGCCTGATTTTTCTTAGTCTAGAACAGCACTATTCAAGGTTGATCATTCTTAGATGTCTATAAAAAAACTGATTGTCGTTATGGGGATGTTGGGCGGTGTTCAGTCGCTGTTTGCACTGGATCTGGTGGGTGCCTACGATCTGGCAAAAAGAAATGACCCAACCTTGCAAGCCAATTTGTATCAGTTTCAGGCTGATCAACTCAATTTGGGCATTGCCAAAGGTGCCTTGTTACCTACAGTGACCTTGGCGGGCAATCTGACGCGTGACAGACAATCCGTTAAAAATGATCAGTCTTTCGATTTTCCGGGTGGCACAGATGTGTCGAACAGCTTGATTAGCAACACATCGACCAAGAGACAGGTTTCTTTAACCGCACGTCAACCGCTATTTCGAATGGATGCATGGCAGGGCTATAAGCAAGTAAAAACCTCGGTTCAGCTGAGTGAAGTCACGCTGAAAATCCAGATACAGCAACATCTGTTAGATGTCGCACAGGCATATTTTAATGTACTGCGTCAGCAGTCGCTCAATGGTACTTATTTACAAGAAGAACAGGCATTATCTGAACAATTAAAGATGATGAATGCCAAATTACAGCAGGGTTTATTGGCGCGAAGCGATGTTAGTGAAGCCAATGCGCAGTATCAAAATGCGCGGGCGAACCGCATTTCAGGTCAGGTGCAGCAGATGCTGGCTCAAGAGCAACTCAATCGGTTTATTGGGCATAACCCAGATCAGGGATTAGCTGTGCTTCGCACCGATGTGGTGTATCAGCCACCAGTCCCTGCACGCCTAGACGACTGGTTGCAACTGGCTCAGACGCACAATTTATCTATTCAGCAAGCTCGTCTACAGCGCCAATATGCAGACGATAACCGCCGTGTGGAAAAAGCAGCACTTTATCCACAGTTAAATGCATTGGCCACTTATGGTTATACCAAGCAAAGTCCAGATACACTGATTTCCACCAATGGTGCCTTTGATCAGATTGGACTGGAGCTAAGCTGGAATCTATTTAATGGCGGACAGACCCAGACCTCAATTAAAAAAGCCGTTGCCCAGCTTGATCAGGCACAGGCCCAACTCGATGCTGCAGAGCGCAGTGCCAGCGTTGAGGTCAAGCAAGCCTTTTTACAATTACAAACCGATCAATCCAAACTCGAAGCGCGACAAGCGGCCATGCGTTCAGCCGAACAGGTATCGCAGGCTTCCTTGGCGAGTTATAACGAAGGCCTGAAAACCATGGTGGATGTCTTGCTGGCGCAGCGCAATGCGTTTTCGGCCAAGCAAGAGTATGTCAATGCCCAATATGATTATCTGATCAATGTGCTCAAGCTCAAAGCTGCGGTTGGACAACTCAGTGAGGAAGATCTGGTGCAGATGAATACATGGCTCGGCAACGATTAAATTTTGAATGAAATTGCGGCATTGTCATTAAAGTTTCACAATGAATGTGCTTTAATCTCTGCTCAACTTTGTACCGTGCATTTAGCCCGTTTTGGAGGCTGTCTTGAGTCCAACTAATCCTGTCTTGACCCATCATATTTCCTCTCAATTTAACGAGGATCTGCAAGGGGTGAATACCAAATTCATGACCATGGGCGGGCTGGTCGAGCAGCAGGTGGCCAATGCAATTCATGCCTTGCTGGATACCGACGTCGAAATGGCGGTCGATGTACAATACCAAGACAACGTGGTGAACCAGTATGAACGCGAAATCGATGAGGGACTGACCCTGATCTTGGCGCGCCGTCATCCTGCTGCGATTGACTTGCGTATGGTGATTGCCATGAGTAAAGCCAATACCGACCTTGAACGTATTGGCGATGAAGCTGCAAAAATTGCCCGTATTGCACAAAATTTATGTGAAGAAGGCGGTTCTCCGCGTGGCTACATGGAAACACGCCATATTGGGAATCAGGTACGTGTCATGATTCATGATGCCTTGGATGCCTTTGCACGACTCGATGCAGAACAAGCTTTAAGAGTATTACTGGCCGATGCCGACATTGATCGTGAATATCAGTCTGCGACACGAACCTTAATGACTTATATGATTGAAGATCCACGACATATATCGCGAGTGATCAATGTGATGTGGGTATTGCGCTCACTTGAACGTATTGGCGATCATGCGCGTAATATTTCAGAGCAAGTCATTTATATGGCCAAAGGCCTCGATGTACGACACACCAAAATTGAAGAAATTGAACAACATGTGCAGCGTAAATAACTCTATTGTGATCAAGCACATTGTTGTCAGCCACAAAACACCTTAGCGATATGCTAAGGTTTTTTATATGCACGTAAAAATCGAATCACGTAACCTCACAACTGACGCCGATTAGCCTCAATTTCAAATAAAAAAATCCCAGATTTTTTGGGGGAAAATCTGGGATGAAAACATCGTTAAGCTGCATTTTTATTTAAGATGCGGGGTAACATCTTGCTATAGGTTTATAGTAGATCACATTGGTGTGGATGTCTTGAGTAGTCTTGTGAGGCTATGTAATGTTATATGATGATCTGTAAGATTATAAAAACAACGTAGTGAATCCGTGACTCAATGAGTTATGGCGTAGACATAAAAAAACAGGCAGACCGTTCTAAGGTCTGCCTGAGTCAACCAGAAAAGCGAGATTAGTCTTGCTCGGGTTTCCAGCCTTCGGCAGTTTCAACACTGGCATCATTGTTGAAGAACTTTTCACGCTGTTCTTCCAGAAACTTTTTCGCTTCAGGTTCAAAAACGTTGAGTCGCTTTTCATTAATGAGCGTGGTTTGATGCTTCAGCCATTCTTGCCATGCCTGTTTAGAAACATGTTCAAACAGTTCCTGACCTTTGGCTCCCGGAAATGGTGCAAAATCGAGGCCTTCCATTTCTTTTTGATATTTACGACAAAATACGTGACGAGTCATGGCGTTTCCTTAAGCATAAAGTTGGGCAAGACGGTCATGAGCGCGCGCAATTGCAGCTTCAACCTGTTTTGGTGATGTTCCGCCAATATGGTCACGCGCATTGACAGAGGCTTCAAGGGTGAGGGCTTTGTCAAATACATCGGCGCCGATCAAATCGGAAAACTGTTGGAGTTGCTCAAGTGAAAGTTCAGACAGATCTTTATCTTCTTGTACGCCAAGCGCCACTGCTTTACCCACAATCTCGTGCGCATCGCGAAATGCCACGCCTTTTTTCACAAGGTAGTCGGCAAGGTCGGTTGCAGTCGAGAATCCACGAAGTGCAGCTTCACGCATAATCTCAATGTTCGGAACCAATGCCGGTACCATGTCGGCAAAGGCCATTAATGAACCGCGTACGGTATCAATCGCATCAAACAACGGTTCTTTGTCTTCTTGGTTGTCTTTGTTATAGGCTAGTGGCTGACCTTTCATAAGCGTGAGCAAGCTAATCAAATCGCCAAACACACGGCCTGATTTACCACGAATCAATTCAGGCACGTCTGGATTTTTCTTTTGCGGCATAATCGATGAGCCAGTACAAAAGCGATCTGGAATATTCACAAATTTGAATTGCGCCGAAGTCCATAGAATCAACTCTTCAGACATGCGTGACAAATGCATCATGATCAGTGCGGCTGCGGCATTAAATTCAATCGCAAAATCACGATCAGATACTGCATCGAGTGAATTTTCAGAAACAGCTTCAAAACCAAGTAGCTGCGCCGTATAGGCACGATCAATCGGGTACGTGGTTCCTGCCAGAGCAGCAGAACCCAATGGCATACGGTTCACGCGTTTGCGGCAGTCTTGCAGACGCTCGGTGTCACGAACAAACATTTCAAACCAAGCCAACAGATGATGTCCGAAGGTTACTGGTTGAGCGGTTTGTAAGTGGGTAAAGCCTGGCATAATGGTATGCGTATGGCTGGCAGCCAAACCTAACAAGCCCTTTTGCAGGCGCTGTAAAATCGACAAAATATCGTCAATTTCATCGCGTAGGTACAAGCGAATGTCAGTGGCGACTTGGTCGTTACGGCTGCGGCCAGTGTGCAGTTTTTTACCCGTAATCCCAATACGCTGAGTCAAACGTGACTCAATATTCATGTGCACATCTTCTAAATCAATACGCCATTCAAAGCGGCCAGCTTCGATTTCGGCTTTGATTTCACTCAAGCCCTGAATAATATCGTCACGCTCTGCATCAGTAAGTACACCGACTTTGGCAAGCATGGTCGCATGCGCGATAGAGCCTGCGATATCCTGTTTATAAAAACGTTGGTCAAATTGCACAGATGCGGTAAATTCAGCAACAAAGGCATCGGTCGCTTCGGTAAAACGACCACCCCACATACCAGACGTTTGGTTTGCGGTTGGCTGTTCAGCGGATTGAGAAGATGTGGTCATGTCGGCTCGGTAAAATAAAAAAGAGTATAACAAATTCTGCCGCACTTGCCGACGCATCAAATGACAAGAAAACACAGCGCAGGCACAAGACAGCAATGCAGAAATCCTATTTTTTTACCAAAATTGGTCGTTGGCAACATTTATTAGAACTGATTGTGGCCAGTAATGTGCTGGCGTTGGTGCTTACACTGGCAGAAGCAGGGACGTGGGCAGCCTTCGATGGGTTGCGCTTATTGCAATATATCTTATTCATTAATTGGGTGGTTTTTGCTTTTTCGGCACTGATCGATCGCTTTCAAAGTAATTTACATCGTTTACCGCAGGTTGCTGCCTTGGGGGTGGCGTTCGTTCTGTTACAAATGATTGTACTACTTACCACCATCGCAACCAATCTTATGCTGCACTGGGGGAGCCACTTTCACTTTCATACCTTAACATGGCCACAGTTGTTTAGCGGCGCCAGCATGCATCTCAGTTATGGAGTGTTATTGGGTGGTTTTTGCCTACGTTATATGTACATGCGGGATCAATGGTTGAAGCAGCAATATAGTGAATTAAATGCCAGAATTCAGGCCATGCAGGCGCGTATTCATCCACATTTTTTGTTTAACAGCCTCAACAATGTGGTCAGTTTGATCAGTATCGATCCGGAAAAAGCCGAAACCTTACTGATCCATTTGTCTCGTTTGTTTAGAGCCAGTTTTCAAGAGCTAAAACTGGTCAGCTTGGCCGATGAAATCGAACTTTGCCAACGCTATTTGGCCATCGAAAGTGTGCGTTTGGGTAGCCGATTGCATGTGGAATGGAAATTTGATCCGAATCAGCCCCAATTTCAACAGGTCCAGATTCCACTCCTGACTTTACAACCTTTGCTGGAAAACTGTATTTTTCATGGCGTTGAACCGAGGAGTTCACGCAGTACCATTACAATACTGGTTGAAATATTGCAAAGTGAGGTCAGTATAGTCATTACTAATCCGTACAGTCTGGATAAAATAAAATCGAGAAATGGGCACGGTATTGCCGTTGAAA
This sequence comes from Acinetobacter soli, assembly GCF_018139125.1. Classification (NCBI taxonomy): domain Bacteria; kingdom Pseudomonadati; phylum Pseudomonadota; class Gammaproteobacteria; order Moraxellales; family Moraxellaceae; genus Acinetobacter; species Acinetobacter soli. The sequence goes on along the minus strand of NZ_CP073241.1, from coordinate 2,278,294 downwards.
ATGTGAAGCAGCGTTTAATTGCGTACTATGGACGTACAGTAAAATTTCAAAATTATTGCGCACGTGAGTTATATACCACAGTGGTAAGTTATCAATACCGATCAAAATAATAAGTCTGAAACCCCTTAAAAACAGGATGTCATGGGGCCACGACAAAGGAGGAAAAATGAGGATTCTGATTTGCGACGATGAACCTCTTGCGATTGAACGTTTGTCACGGTTGGTGGTGCAATTGGGGCATGAAGTGGTTGCGCATGCCTGTAATGGTCGTGACGCGATTGAGCTGGTGGATCAACATCAGCCTGATGTGGTGCTGCTGGATATTCAGATGCCGGAAATGAACGGCTTATTATGTGCAGAACAATTAGGTACATTCGACCCAATGCCGGCGATTATTTTTTGCACCGCCTACGATGATCATGCACTGGATGCGTTTAAATCCAAAGCACAAGGTTATTTACTCAAACCGATTGCGCAAGACGATCTGGCGCGTGTATTGCATCAGTTGCCGCGTTTAAATCAGGCCCAGATCACGCACATTAAACAACAAGATACCCATGATCGTCCTCATCAGCGCCAGCATATTACGGCACGTACTTATCGTGGTGTTGAACTGATTCCGGTTGAAAATATTTATTATTTTCTGGCAGATCAGAAATACGTCACCGTACGTCATAAGCATGGCAGTGTGCTGATCGACGAGACACTCAAAGATCTCGAGCATGAATTTCAAGATCGTTTTATTCGTATTCATCGCAATGCATTGGTCTCGATGGATTATTTGGACGGTCTGGAGCTGATCAGTTCAGGACAATATCAGGTACGCTGTAAAGAGGTCGATGAACGGCTTGCGGTCAGTCGGCGTCATTTACCCTATTTGCGTGATCGCATGCAAAAACTATAAATTTGAGCCAACTTGATCCTGATTTGATGCGCTACGGGGATATTTTACTTGCATTTTTAATCAATCAAGTTAAGTTTAGAGTCTGTTTTTTTATCGATCTGAGCCCTTATGCAGACCTTAAAGATTGCTACACGACAAAGCCCGCTTGCACTTTGGCAGGCAGAACACATTCGTGATCGTTTACAGGCACTTCATCCGGGACTTCAGGTTGAGCTGGTCAAATTTGTGACTCAAGGTGACAAAATTCTAGATACGCCCTTAGCCAAAATTGGGGGTAAAGGCTTATTTGTCAAAGAGCTTGAGGCGGCATTACTGGATGGGCGGGCAGATCTGGCCGTGCATTCCATGAAAGATGTACCGATGCATTTGCCTGAAGGATTAAGCCTCGCGGTGATCTGTGAGCGAGAAGATCCACTTGATGCTTTTGTATCGAATGAGATTAGCCATTTCGATGCACTGCCACAGGGTGCACGCGTGGGTACATCGAGTTTGCGCCGTAAGTGCCAGATTTTAAAGCAACGTCCAGATTTGAATATTATCGATTTACGCGGCAATGTAGGCACGCGGTTATCGAAGCTGGATCAGGGTCAATACGATGCGATTATTCTGGCCAGTGCAGGCCTAAAGCGTTTAGGTCTGAACGAGCGTATTCGTCACACGCTGCTGCCACAGATGAGTTTACCTGCGGTAGGGCAAGGTGCATTAGGGCTGGAATGCCGTTCAGATGATCATGCATTACTGGAACTGATCGCACCACTTGCGCATGAGCATACCAGTGCATGCGTACGTGCCGAACGGGCTTTTAATGCGTATCTTGAAGGCGGTTGTCAGGTACCGATAGCAGGTTATGCCACTCTTGATCATGACCTGTTGACGTTGGAAGGACGAGTTGGCAGTGTAAAGGGTGATGTCCTGTTGAAAGATACTGTTCAGGGGCATCCGGATCAGGCCGAAGCACTTGGCATTCAACTTGCAAAACAATTACTTGAGCAAGGCGCTGGCGATTTACTGCGCGAGTTATACCGCGACTAAATATGTATTTTATCAACACGCGACCTCTGGATCGAGCCGATGAGCTAACACAAGCCTTGGCTGCGCAAGGCTTTCGGGTTGAGTGCCTGCCATTACTGGAACTGGTGGAGCAGCCCTTCGATGCGCATTTGAACGCGCTTTATCAAGACTTAACGCATGCGCAAGTGATCGTGGTGGTAAGCCCGACTGCGGTTGAAATTGGAATGCGCTATTTGCAGCGTGCAGGGCTCACCTTGCAGGATGTGGCACAGGCTGACTGGATTGCCGTAGGGCAGCAAACAGCACAAGCATTGTCGCATTATGGTATTCAGGCGCACGTACCGACGATCGAAAGTTCTGAGGGGATGCTGCATCTCCCTATTTTTGAAACTCAGAGCGCGCTCCATCGTGTGGCCTTTTGGCGTGGTGAAGGCGGTCGGCAATTTATGATGCAACACTTGGCCGAGCAAGGGATTCAAATTCTCAATTTTGTTTTATATGATCGCCGCTGTCCTCTGGTTAGTAAACAGCAGATTGGCAATATTGCAGCCAAAATTAAAGAACAAAAACAAAGGGCTTGGGTATTAATCAGTAGTGAAGCCAGTTGGCTCAACTGGCTGGCACTGACCCAACATGATACGCCACTCTTTGATTTATGCGATTACGTGGTCTTGGGCGAACGACTCGAACAAATATTAACGATCTATCAGAACCAGTCTTCACAGAGTTTTACTATCATACGTGTGGAGAATCTTAAGGCGGCAACGCTTTTGCGTCACTTACAGGCATAATCAGGAACATTATGAGAAAAATTTTATCTGTCATTTTGATTTTAGCTTTAGGTTGGTTGGCCAAGCTAAGTTATGACATGTTTCAAATTTCTCAGCAGCTTCCGGTGCTTCAACAAAATTTACTCAAACTCGATCAAAATAATGCCAAGCTGAACGATCAACTGGTGGCTTTACAACGCCAGATCGTTACAGCACCTGAACAGCATTCACCTTCATCGGCACCGGTTACAAATGCTGCTTTTACAGCAAATCCGGTTGTTTTGATCAAGCAACAGTTGGAGTTTGTCGAATTTGCATTGCAACAACAACAATATACGTTGGCAGTTGAAAAGCTCAATGAATTGGATCAATCTTTAGGGTTATTTAATCTGGCACCTACACTCAAAGACAGTCTGCATGTGGCTTTGGCTCAAGATCGACAAACCATTCAGCAGGTGGTGAATGTTAAATCGGCACAGCGTGAACAATTTAATGCCTTAATTTCGCAAATGGACAAACTGCTACAACAAGCTGGACATCAGTCGCGTGTGGAGCTTGATCGTAGTGACACGACGTATTTCTGGCAAGGCTGGTTCCAGTTTGAGAAGGTTCAGCAGCCCTCAGCCAATCTTATGAATCGACAATTAGTTTTGAAAGAAGTTCAGTTGCGTTTGATTTTAGCCAAACAAGCACTTAATTTGGGGCAGGTCACTGAGTATCAAACCACTATCCAAACCATCATCGAGCAAATAGGCCAGCTACCCGATAAAAACAGCCAGCAATTAAAATCAAAATTTGAAAAACTCAAGCAGGTGCCCGTTGTTCCTGTACCTAAACTTGCCGCTTTAGCGCTGATCGGCTAGAAGGACGCTGTATGAAAGGATTAATCTGGACCTATCTGATTGGTGCCTTGTTTGTTTTGGCGATACTGAGTGTTTTAAGTTATGGCTTTGGTGCCGGGTATGTATATGTCTACTGGCGTGACTGGCAGCTACAAACAACTGTTTGGGCATCCATTTTTGTCATTGCCATATTAGGTTTTGTGTTGCAACTGCTCTGGATTAGCGTGAAGCGCTATTTAAGCCGTGAGCAACGTAAACTAGAAACGGTTTTTGATTTTAAAAACCTACATCCTTATGAACAACTTGGTGTCATCTGGCTGCTTGATGCTGCACAAGATCAACATGCATTTATCGATCGAATTTTTACCCAATCTGGTTTGTTAAAAGGCATTGTTGAATCCAAGCTGCTGTCTAGGCAAGGTCATTATACACAGGCACTCAACGCACTGAATCATACCGCGCCGATGGCATTTGAGCTGGCAGAGTTGCAACGTATCGAAATTTTTCTTGCTTTGCATGATACAGAAAAGGCTTTAACGCACCTCGAATTTCTTCAACAGCATCAGTTATCACCTTGGCTCAAAGATATTGAGCAGTCCTATCGCCAAAAGATTACAGAATACTGGGGACGTTTAGCCCTTCAGCAATCTTGGTTATATTTACGCTCGCTTCAATATGGGCATCTAGATGCGCAAACACGTGATCTTTGGTTGCAACAGGTATTAACTCAGTTTGAAGAGGCATCGGTAGATGATTTATATGCCTTACAGCAACGTTATTTAGAATTGGAACAAGAAATACAGACAAGGCCGTATAGTAGTAAGGTGCTCTGGCTAAAACTTTTATCACGCATGCCAGAAATGAGTATTCAGCATGAGCGTTTGGCATTGCATTTACTACGTGAACAGTTTGATCGGGACGTATTTTATTTATGGTTTCAGCAACAATTGTTAAAACAAGCACCAGATTATGCTGATATTGAAACTAAAATTGAAGAAATGGAACAGATATATTTAAGTCAGCCGATTTTAAGTTTTGCTAAATGGTATGTTTATGAAGCCACTGAGCGGCATGCGCAAGCAGATGCATTACTGACACTTTATCCAGACAATGTTTTAATGAGCTATTTAAGAATTAAAGCGAAAATTAAAGACAATGATGAGTTGGTTCAACAGCTCAATCTTATTTTTGAAAATGATGCAAATTTTATTCAATTTAAAATATGAGAAAAAAGATGAAGGAACTCAATCAACATCCTGTTATCCATGAGCAGGCAGTCGCGTGGGGCGACATGGACGCATTCGGTCACGTGAATAATGTGTTGTATTATCGTTATATCGAAAGTGCCCGGATTAAATATATGGACATTTTGGATTTTTTTGCAGCAGAGGTGTATACCGTTGTTGCCTCAAATCAGTGCAAATATTTAAAACCTGTATTTTATCCCGATACACTTAAAATTACGGCATCTATTGAAGAGATTCGGACCAGCGGTTTTAAAATGACGTATCAGATCTGGAGTACGACACAAAATACTTGGGTGGCCAGTGCTGAAGCCATTATGGTGGTGGTCGATAAAAACACTTTAAAAAAACAGGCTATTCCAAATAATATAAAAAACAAGATTATTGAGCTTGAAACTATCGCTGGAAATACACCTACTATTTTTAATTGAGATCAATTAAGTCAAAATTAAGATTTGTATAAATAATGAAAGCGACGCTTTAATCATATTTATTTAAATAGATTCCTGTTTTAACATGAAGACATTGCTTGATTATTTAAACTAATCTAAATATTATGAGCTTAGATGTGATTTAAACAGTTAGCGTTATTGGTCTATTGTTAAAAAGTTTTAATAAACTTGGAGTTGGTTTAAATGAAACCAGATATTAGCGAATTATCCGTTGAAGATTTAAAGCGTTTGCAAGCAGAAGCTGAGCAACTTATTGCCTCTAAAAAAGATCAAGCAATTGAAGATGCGTATAACCAAATTTTAGAAGTTGCTGAAAGCGTGGGGTATAGCGTTGAGCAGTTACTTGAATACGGCGCACAAAAACGTAAGAAAACAACACGTAAATCTGTAGAGCCACGCTATCGCAGCAAGAGCAATCCAGAAGAAACGTGGACTGGTCGTGGTAAACAACCGCGCTGGTTAGTCGCTGAGCTTGAAAAAGGTGCAAAATTAGAAGATTTCCTTATCTAATTTCATCATTCGGTCACCTTTGGCCAGTAAGCTCGATTAAACCAAGCATCTGCTTGGTTTTTTTATATAAGTGAATTGGCGATGATGGAAAAGTATGCATAATGTCGTAAAGAGAGGAAATTCCTCATCCATGGAAGACACTGTGCAGCGGTAATGACTGAATGAATAAAAAGTCGAAACAATTAAAATGGTGGATCTTTGCAGTCATTGTCTTTGGAGTATTTGTAATTTTACAGATTCCAGCCAACTGGTTAATTGCAAAATTTTCGAAAAACAACCAAGTCTTGAGTAATGTCTCAGGCAATATCTGGCAAGGTCAAGCCGACTGGCATAAAGATCAGCTAAAGGGTTCTGTACACTGGACTGTCCGTCCGATGGATCTGTTCTTATTAAAGCTTGGCGCACACGTAGAAATTCATAGTGCCAATACTGTTTTAAATGGCAATGTCGGTTATGGTTTTGGGAAAAAACTCAGCATTCGAAATTTAAACGGCGAGATTGCACCCGACACCTTAAAAGCATTCGTCAATTGGCAATGGCCAAATAATAGTATCCAGCTTAAAGATGTCCAGTTGAATTATCAAAAAGCACAAGGATTCAGCGCAGCATCTGGCAATATGCAATGGGCGGGTGGGCCTTTGGGGTATACCTTTGCCCAGCGCCAAGAGCGTATGAATATGCCATCGCTGCAAGGGACTGTATTGAATCAAGATAATCAACTTGAATTTGATATCCGTGATCAGCGTAATCAAAAAATGGTGAATTTATTGCTGGCACCCGACCTCATGCTTGATGTTCGTCTTACCCAGCGTTTTCTACTGAATGTACCCTCGTATAACGGTCAGGCCGGGCTTGATACCTATGTGATCAGTTCACGTCAGCCCCTGCTTAAAGGAGCGTCATAATGCTCAAGTCATGGGTGGAAACCATTCGGCAAAAACGGCTCGGTCAATTGGATCGCTTGGCACCTCTCATATTGGGGCTGTTGATTGTGTGGCTGTGCTGGAAGCTGGCAGCACTGTTCTGGCTAATTCTAGCCCCTCCACAGGCGATGCAGTTTGAGCGGGTTCAATTAGGCTCCCAACAAGCACAAATTCCGAATATCAGCAGCTTTGCCCTGTTTAACGAACCACAATTATCGAATAATCCCAATGATCAGCAAAACTTTGAGTTACAGGGGGTGATGCTGGCGTATCCATCACGATTGTCTTCTGCTGTGATCAAGGGTAAAGACAGTGTGGATCGTTATCGTGTGGGTGAGGCAGTGGACAATAGCAGCTATCAACTCAGTGAAGTGTATTGGGATCATGTGGTCTTGAGTCAGCCCAACGGCACCACGCGTGAAATTCGGTTTAAAGGCATGGAAAATGGGCTGTATCAACCGATTCTGGGTACCACGACTACCCCTCAAAATGCCACATCCGTTCCTCCTGCAAGTAATACCGGTAGCTCTGGTTCGGGAGCCGCTTTGGGTCAGGCCATTCAGCAAATGCAGCAAAATCGTGAGCAATATTTGGAAAATATGGGCGTCAGCAGCACCGCCGATGGCTATGAGGTGACCGAACGGACACCCGCGGCTTTAAAAAATACATTGGGCTTGAGGGCTGGAGATCGTATATTGTCTGTCAATGGTCAACGTGTTGGACAAGGACAAAACGATGTTCAATTGCTCGAACAGGCGCGACGTGATGGACAAGTGAAAATAGAAATAAAACGTGGTGATCAAGTGATGACCGTACAACAAAGTTTTAAGTGATATCAGATGGTCACCATAATTTTAGGAAAAATAACCCGCTATGGCTTTATTTAATCATCGTCCCCTTTGGGCTTTAGTTGCAGCCGCTCCGGTGATGGCTGTGATCAGTTCAAGCACGTATGCACAAACATGGAAAATTAATTTACGCGACGCCGATTTAACGGCTTTTATCAATGAAGTGGCGGATATCACGGGTAAAAATTTTGCAGTTGATCCACGTGTTCGAGGCAACGTCACGGTCATTTCCAACAAGCCATTAACGCGTGATGAAGTCTATGATTTATTTCTGGGTGTACTGAACGTCAATGGCGTGGTGGCGATTCCTTCTGGTAATACCATCAAACTGGTGCCAGACAGCAACGTTAAAAATGCAGGTTTACCTTACGATATGCGCAATCGCGCCCGTGGAGACCAAGTGGTCACGCGGGTTATTTGGGTAGAAAACACCAATCCAAACGATCTGATTCCGGCGTTGCGGCCTTTGATGCCTCAATTTGCCAGTCTTGCTGCCGTGCCGGGCACAAATGCACTAATTGTCTCAGATCGGGCAGCAAACATTGCACAACTCGAAACCATTATTCGCAACCTTGATGGTACGGGACAAAATGATGTCGAGGCCATTACCCTGCAAAATAGCCAAGCTGAAGAAATGGTGGGGCTACTTGAGTCAATCAGTTCAACGGGCGCTTCAAAAGATGTGACCGGTTCACGTGTCAGAATTATTGCTGATGCCCGCACCAACCGGATTTTGATCAAAGGGGATACCGGAACACGTAAGCGAATCCGCAACATGATTGAAACCTTAGATGTACCTTCAGCAGATCGCTTGGGTGGATTGAAGGTATTTCGTCTCAAATATGCCAGTGCCAAGAATCTGGCAGAAATTTTACAAGGGCTGGTCAGTGGTCAGGCCGTAAATAGCTCCCAAAGTAAAACTGGGAGTAACTCGGGTTCATCTTCTTCCACTGGTCTCAATAGCCTCATTGGTGGAAGTGCATCGCAGAGTAATACCACGGGTAGCAATAACGCTACATCTGGTTCATCCATTAATCTCAATAGCAGTAATAATGCGAACAATCAAAACAGCATCACCAGTTTTAACAATAATGGCGTCAGTATTATCGCCGACAGTGCACAAAATGCTTTGGTGGTCAAAGCAGAACCACAATTGATGCGCGAAATTGAATCGGCGATTCAGCAACTCGATATTCGCCGTGAACAAGTCTTGATTGAAGCAGCCATTATTGAGGTGTCGGGGGACGATGCCGATCAACTCGGGATTCAGTGGGCGCTGGGTGATTTAAGCAGTGGTATTGGCTTGATCAGTTTTAGCAACGTAGGCGCGAGCCTAGCTTCAATTGCGGCAGGTTATTTGTCTAATGGCTCTACAGGTGCTGCATCTGCGATTGCCAGTGGTTCAAATGGTGGCAGTGGTGCGACCTTAGCGCTAGGTAATTTCAGTAACTCACGAAAAGCCTATGGTGCGCTCATTCAGGCACTTAAGACCAATACCAAATCTAATTTGCTTTCTACACCATCGATTGTCACGATGGACAACGAAGAAGCTTATATTGTGGTGGGGCAGAATGTTCCATTTGTGACGGGGTCGGTCTCAACAACTTCAACGGGTGTGGCCAATCCCTACACCACGGTAGAGCGTAAAGATGTGGGTGTCACGCTCAAGGTGATTCCGCACATTGGTGAAAACGGCACGGTGCGTCTTGAAGTCGAGCAAGAAGTTTCTGCTGTGCAAGACAAGGGTCAAGCCACCGATCTGATTACCAGCAAACGTGCCATTAAAACCTCAGTGTTGGCAGAACACGGCCAGACTGTGGTCTTAGGTGGCCTCATTTCGGATAACCGCACGTTGTCGCGTCAAGGTTTGCCGGGTTTAAGCAGTATTCCCTACGTTGGGCGTTTGTTCCGTGCAGATTCAAATAGCAACGAAAAACGTAATCTGCTGGTGTTTATTCACCCAACCATTGTGGGTGATGCCAATGATGTGCGCCGGATTTCGCAGCAGCGCTATAATCAACTTTACAGTTTACAGCTCTCTATGGATAAAAATGGCAACTTCGCTAAATTGCCAGAAAATCTAGAACAGCTCTACCAACAACCTGCCGCGCCTGTCGCTGCGGTTCCGAGCACCCCTTATCAGCAGGTTCCCGTCACAACGGTCACCACGCCAGTGGCAACAGTACGCCCAAGTTCACCCGTTGTGCGCAAAGGGACTTCTTATGCCTTACCCGTACAGCCGACTGTAAACACCCAGTCCTTGAATGAGCCAGAAGTAGAGCGAACCAAAAATACAGTGACCACCACCACCTTGCGACCTGTGTCATAACGGCAGGCGACGAAGACATGAAGCATGTTATGATGATCACAAATCACGATAAGAGACAGACTTAAGATGATGACGTGGAAATTACAAGCCATTACAGGTGAATTTACAGGACAGGAAATTGCGATTGAGCAGGACATGCTGGTGGGTCGCCATCAGGATGCCGGTTTGGTTTTGCAAGCAGCCGAAGTATCGCGAAAACATGCAGCGCTACTGCTGCAAAACGATCAACTTTGGGTGCAAGATCTAAAATCATCCAATGGTACTTTTGTGAATGACGTGCGTATCGAGGGCGAAGTACAGCTTCACGATGCCGATATTGTTCAGTTTGCCAGTCTTAAATTTGCAGTGTTGGCACCAGCAAAACCACAACTTGAGCGAGAGGCGTTGCCTGAGGTTGAGCTTGAGCCGGTTCATCATTCGGTGGAACAGCCAAATGTTAATGCGCATCAGACACAGCCCGTCGATGCAGGTATGCCAACTTTAACCGAACGTGATACCGGTGCTGAAGTGAGCCGTGAAGGTATGCCGCAAAACGTTGCCGTACCAAAACCTGCGCCAATTCCGGACGGCGTGGTGGTGAATGCAACACCAGATCCGAAACCTGTGGCCATTGAGCAACCAGTTTCGTCGGTAGAAAAAGAAATTGAACAACGTAAAAATGCCTCTGTGGGTTTTATGACCATCGTGGTGTTGATTATTCTTGCAGTGATAGCGTGGGTATTTTTAAAGTAAGCATGCCCGATCAATCGTAAGGTCACTCAAGGCATGCCAAACGCATGCCTTTTGGTTTTTAGCAGACAGGTAAAATATGAGTGTAGTGCAATTAGAGCGTCGTCAATTGGTATTGTTTGATCTAGATGGAACCTTGGTCGATACCGCATCCGATATGTATCGTGCCATGAACATCACCTTGCGTGATCTTGGCTGGCCGGAAGTGAGTGAGACACAAATTCGTCAGTGGGTTGGACAGGGCACAGGCAAACTCTGTGATGCGGTGTTGACTTTTTTATTTCAGCAGATCGATCCTGAGCGTCATCAGCAGCTTCTGGCGCACTACCTGCATGTCTATGCCCAAGAGTTATGCGTGACCAGTCGGCTATTTGATGGCGTTGAGGCATTTTTACAACGTTGTCAGGCACAGCACATTCGTATGGCATGTGTCACCAACAAACCAGAGGCACTTGCGCGCAAGTTGCTTGAAGAACTCGACATTGCGCATTATTTCGATCTGGTGGTGGGAGGGGATAGCTTGCCAGTTCGCAAACCCGATCCATTACCTCTTTTACATAGTGCTGCACAATTTAATGTCGAGCCTCACGCAACACTCATGATTGGCGACTCTAAAAATGATGTGGAAGCAGCACGTCGCGCGGGTATCGATTGTATTGTGGTCAGCTATGGCTATAATCATGGAGAAAATATTTACGACAGTCAGCCACAACAGGTGGTGGACCGTCTAGATCAACTGATTTAGTAATACAGGGGTGGGGCATGTATCAGCGCATGGTGTTTCGATGGCGATAATCGCGTCTTTAATCACTTTTATCGGGCTTCACTTAAAACCATTGAGATAACATCATGACAACACACACTCAGTTTGAACAACTTAAAGCTGCTGGCTACAACACGATTCCCGTCTATCGACAACGTTTGGCCGATACCGATACGCCACTGTCGGTCTTTGCGCGTTTGCGCGATCATACTCAAGCATATTTGTTTGAGTCGGTAGAGGGAGGTGAAAACTGGGCGCGCTACTCCATTATTGGGTTGGGAGAATCTACAGTTTTTTCCTGTAATGCAGGGCAGTTGACCATTAAAAATCCACAAGGTCAGATTTCTACTCAACCATGCACAGATCCGTTTACCTATATTCGCGAGTATCAGCAGCAGTTTAAGGTTCCACCGCACGCACTCACACCAGAACTCCCGCAATTTTCTGGGGGCTTGGTGGGCTACTTTGGTTACGATGCGGTGCGTTATATCGAGCCGCGCCTGAACAACGTACCAGAGGCCGATCCAGTTGGGTTACCTGATATCTGGATGATGCTTTCCAAGACCGTAATTATTTTTGACAATCTCAAAGACACACTGTTTCTAATTGTGCATGCCGATACTGCACATGAAGATGCTTTTACACAGGCACAGCATCAACTCGACAGCCTTGAGCAGTTACTGGCGACACCGGTGAGCCTGCAGGCAAAACCGCACACGCCGCCGTACTTCGAATCGCTCACTGGCAAAGACAACTTCTTGGCATCGATTGAAACGGTGAAAGAATATATCCGTGCTGGGGATGTCATGCAGGTGGTTCCGGGTCATCGTATGGTGTCGGATTTTGATGGTGACCCTTTACAGGTTTACCGTGCGCTGCGTCATCTTAATCCATCGCCGTATCTTTTTTTGGTGCAGGGACAGACCTTAACCGATCAGACACCATTTCATATTGTGGGTTCTTCACCAGAGATTTTATCGCGTCTGGAAGATGGGATTGCCACAGTACGACCACTGGCCGGTACCCGACCACGTGGCAAGACCAAAGAAGAAGATCTGGCGCTGGAAAAAGAGCTCTTGGCCGATGAGAAAGAAATTGCAGAGCACTTGATGCTGATCGATCTTGGGCGTAACGATGTGGGCCGTGTATCCAAGATTGGTAAAGTACAAGTGACTGACCGGATGGTGATCGAACGCTATTCACATGTCATGCATATTGTCTCGAATGTGCAAGGTGAAGTCCGTGACGATATCGATGCGTTAGATGTCTTTAAGGCAACTTTCCCTGCGGGCACCCTTTCCGGTGCACCAAAAATTCGTGCGATGGAAATTATCGACGAAGTAGAACCGGTTAAACGCGGTATTTTTGGTGGCGCAGTCGGTTATTTAGGCTGGCATGGTGAAATGGACATGTCGATTGCGATCCGCACCTGTGTCATTCGTGAAAATAAGGTGTATGTACAGGCGGGGGCAGGGCTTGTAGCAGACTCAAATCCTGAATCTGAGTGGAATGAAACCCAAATAAAAGCTCGCGCAGTGATCAAAGCGGTTGAATTATCATCAAACGGATTGATTTTATGAGTTTTTAGCGGTTTTTTTTAAAAAACCGCTTGCATCGTTTGTGAGTTTTGCTAAACTGCACACCGTTCCGATACGAAACGTACGAAACACTAAGAAGCGCCGGCATAGCTCAGTTGGTAGAGCAACTGACTTGTAATCAGTAGGTCCACAGTTCGAATCCGTGTGCCGGCACCATCTTAAAGTGGTTCAATGTTGAAGTAAAGAACTTACACTGAAAGTTAAGTGTGATATTGGTGAGATTCCCGAGCGGTCAAAGGGGGCGGACTGTAACTCCGCTACGAAAGTTTCGAAGGTTCGAATCCTTCTCTCACCACCAACTAACTTCGATTGAAGTGGTAAATGTACCAACGCTGTGCGGGAGTAACTCAGTTGGTAGAGTGGCAGCCTTCCAAGCTGCATGTCGCGAGTTCGATCCTCGTCTCCCGCTCCATCGAAGGATTATCGCTCTTATAGCTCAGTGGTAGAGCACTCCCTTGGTAAGGGAGAGGTCTCGAGTTCAAATCTCGATAAGAGCTCCAGATACAGTTTGGTAGAGTAAAATCTACAAAGATTTCAAAAAGCAGGCTAATTAGTCTGCTTTTAAAGTATTGGGCGTCTGTTTTTTTAGACTAATGTCGATGTGCTGAGTAGCTTCGATGCCTTTTGTAGCCTCTTGTAGCTTGCTTTCGACGTAAACGAGGAAGATCATCATGGCTAAAGCCAAGTTTGAACGTAATAAGCCGCACGTAAACGTGGGCACAATTGGTCACGTTGACCATGGTAAAACAACTCTTACTGCTGCGATCGCAACTATCTGTGCGAAAACTTACGGCGGTGAAGCGAAAGATTACTCGCAAATCGACTCGGCTCCAGAAGAAAAAGCACGTGGTATTACCATTAATACTTCACACGTAGAATACGATTCTCCAATTCGTCACTACGCGCACGTTGACTGCCCGGGCCACGCAGACTACGTTAAAAACATGATTACTGGTGCTGCTCAGATGGACGGCGCGATTCTTGTGTGTGCGGCGACTGACGGTCCTATGCCACAAACTCGTGAACACATCCTTCTTTCACGTCAGGTAGGTGTACCTTACATCGTTGTATTCTTGAACAAATGCGACCTTGTAGACGACGAAGAGCTTCTTGAGCTTGTAGAAATGGAAGTTCGTGAACTTCTATCTACTTACGACTTCCCTGGCGACGACACTCCAGTGATCCGTGGTTCTGCACTTGCAGCGCTTAACGGTGACGCAGGTCAGTACGGCGAGCCTTCAGTTCTTGCGCTTGTAGAAGCACTAGATTCTTACATCCCAGAGCCAGAGCGTGCAATCGACAAAGCATTCTTGATGCCAATCGAAGATGTATTCTCAATTTCTGGTCGTGGTACAGTAGTCACTGGTCGTGTAGAAGCTGGTATCGTGAAAGTAGGCGAATCAGTTGAAATCGTAGGTATCCGTGATACACAAACTACGACAGTAACTGGCGTTGAAATGTTCCGTAAACTTCTAGACGAAGGCCGTGCGGGCGAGAACTGTGGTGTTCTTCTTCGTGGTACTAAGCGTGAAGACGTACAACGTGGTCAAGTACTTGCTAAACCAGGTACAATCAAGCCGCACACTAAATTCGACGCAGAAGTATACGTACTTTCTAAAGAAGAAGGTGGTCGTCATACTCCGTTCCTTAACGGTTACCGTCCACAGTTCTATTTCCGTACGACTGACGTAACTGGTGCAATCCAATTACAAGACGGCGTTGAAATGGTAATGCCAGGCGACAACGTTGAAATGTCAGTAGAATTGATCCACCCAATCGCAATGGACCCAGGTCTACGTTTTGCGATCCGTGAAGGTGGTCGTACTGTAGGTGCTGGTGTTGTTGCGAAAGTAACTGCATAATCAAATAAAGTTGCATTTCACAAGCCGGGGGTCTAGACTCTCGGCTTGTGTGTCATAGGTCAGTAGTTCAATTGGTAGAGCGTCGGTCTCCAAAACCGAATGTTGGGGGTTCGAGTCCCTCCTGGCCTGCCATTTTTTTTCTAAATAAAAGCTTGATGCTGGCTTAATTGTCATATAATAAGTCGCGAATTCTACGACGAGTACAAAAATGTCGAACGATAAATCGCGTGACGCATTAAGCGACGCGCCAATTCCTCAACGAAACAATTCTGCTGAAGTTGTCACTTCTGCATCTGCATTAGACGTAGTGTTATGGGTTATTGCACTGGCGTTATTGATTGGTGCAGCCATGGTAAATCAATATTTGCCTGCATATTGGCCGCCTGCAACCAGTGTTTGGGTGCGTGTCGCTGTAATTTTGACTTGTATCGTCGTCGCTTTAGGTTTATTATACGCCACCCATCAAGGTAAAGGCTTTGTTCGTTTACTTAAAGATGCGCGAATTGAGTTGCGTCGAGTAACTTGGCCGACCAAGCAAGAAACAGTGACTACATCTTGGCAGGTGCTGTTGGTCGTAGTGATTACATCCATTGTGTTGTGGTGTTTTGACTATGGTTTAGGTTGGTTAATTAAGTTGATTATCGGGTAAAAGAGCTATGAAACGTTGGTATATTATTCATGCCTACTCTGGTTATGAAAAGCAGGTGATGCGTTCGCTTAATGAGCGAATCCAGCGTAGCGCTGTTGCCGATAGCTTTGGTGAAGTCCTTGTTCCAACCGAAGAAGTGGTTGAGATGAAGGATGGCAAGAAACGCAAATCTGAGCGTAAATTCTTTCCGGGCTATGTGTTAGTCGAAATGGAAATGAATGATGAAACTTGGCACATTGTAAAAGAATGTCCAAAAGTGCTTGGATTTATTGGTGGTACTGCTGAAAAGCCTGCCCCAATTACGCAAAAAGAAGCGGATGCTATTCTTGCACGTGTACGCAATACTGGTGAAGCACCACGTCCGAAGACGATGTTTGAACCAGGCGAAGAATTGTTGGTGATCGACGGTCCGTTCACAGACTTTAAAGGAGTCGTGGAAGAGGTACTGTACGAAAAGTCACGTCTCACGTTGACGATTAATGTATTTAACCGTCCAACTCAGGTTGAACTTGAATTTCGCCAAGTCGAAAAAACGGTTTAATTTGAATTGGTTGGAAAGCGCCCGATTTAATCGGGCATTGTTATTACAGTGCTTTGGTGCTGTGAAATGAAAATTGGGGAGCCTCACGGCGTTTGTACCCAGAGGTAATAGATAATGGCTAAGAAGATTGACGGCTATATCAAGCTGCAAGTTCCAGCTGGTAAAGCGAATCCATCTCCACCAATTGGTCCTGCTTTGGGTCAACGTGGTGTAAACATCATGGCATTCTGTAAAGAATTCAATGCTGCTACACAAAAACTTGAAGTTGGTTTGCCAATTCCAGTCGTGATCACTGTGTACAACGACAAGTCGTTCACATTCATCATGAAAACTCCTCCTGCTTCTATTCTTCTTAAGAAAGCTGCGGGTATCCAAAAGGGTTCATCTGTACCGAACAAAACTAAAGTTGGTAAGTTGACTCGTGCTCAATTGGAAGAAATCGCGACTACTAAAGAACCAGATCTTACTGGTGCTGATTTAGACGCACGTGTTCGTACCATCGCTGGTTCTGCACGTTCTATGGGCTTGGAAGTGGAGCTATAAGACATGGCAAAGTTAACTAAACGTCAAAAAGCCATTGCTGCTGCTCTTGAAGCAAACAAAGTTTACACTTTGGAAGAAGCGGTACAAGTTCTTAACAGCCTACCAGCTGCTAAGTTCAAAGAGTCAATGGATGTTGCGGTAAACCTTGGTGTTGACCCACGTAAATCTGACCAAGTTGTTCGTGGTGCTACGACCCTTCCAGCCGGTACTGGTAAAACTGTACGTGTTGCTGTATTTGCTCAAGGTGCTGCTGCTGAAGCTGCTAAAGCTGAAGGTGCTGACATCGTTGGTTTTGATGACCTTGCTGAAAGCATTCAACAAGGTAACCTTGACTTTGACGTTGTGATTGCAGCTCCAGATGCAATGCGCGTTGTAGGTAAGTTGGGTACGATTCTTGGTCCACGTGGCTTAATGCCAAACCCGAAAGTGGGTACGGTTACTCCAGACGTAGCTTCTGCAGTTAAAAATGCGAAGTCAGGTCAGGCGCGTTACCGCGTAGACAAAGCGGGTATTATCCACGCTGCGATTGGTCAGGTTGGTTTTACTGCTGAAGCAATCCGTCAAAACGTTGAAACTTTAGTTGCAGACTTGAAAAAGTTAAAGCCTGCTACCTCTAAAGGTGTTTACATCAAAAAGATCACTTTAAGCTCAACTATGGGCCCAGGTCTTGTTGTTGACGTAAACAACGTTTCAAACTAAGTCTTAACTTAGTCAAGAATTTTAAAGTCCTGATGTTGGATATGGCCTTTGGTCATATCCAACCCATCAGGCGGACTTTGAATTGATAAATGTAAATTTATCAGCGTCAAAGACCTCAGGCGAAGTGACCTTGTTTGCAAGCGATCTTCTTAATAGACCAGTCTGAGTAGACGCGGTGGTGTGATTTATTCCTCCTCCGCGTGTAAATCGAAAGATTTACGAATTGGGAGTGCACCTGTTTGGGTGCATAAATCACCGTTAGGAGGTTTTACAATGGCTCTTCTTATCGAAGACAAAAAACAGATCGTTGCAGAAGTAAGCGAAGTTGCTTCTAAAGCGTTTTCTGTTGTTGTGGCTAACTATCAAGGTTCTAGCGTAGAGAAATTAACTCAACTTCGTGTTGAGGCTCGTAAGCTTGGTGTAACGACACGTATCGTACGTAACACTTTGGCAAAACGCTCACTCGAAGGTACTCAGTTTGATATCTTGAGTGAAGAACTTGTTGGCCCAACCATTCTCGGTTTCTCAACTTCTGAAGACGACATGGGTGCAGCTGCACGCTTGTTCGAAGAATTTGCAAAAACGAACAAAACATTTGAACTTAAAGCTGCTGCATTTGACGGCAAACTTTATCAAGGTGCAGATGTTAGCGTGATCGCAAACCTTCCGAACCAAGAGAAAGCGCTTACTATGCTTGCCTCTGTTCTTCAAGCTCCTATTTCGAAATTGGGTCGCCTTATTACAGCGCTCAAAGAGAAAAACGAGTCAGAAGCGGCTTAATCCTACTCTCACACCATTCAATATCCATTTGGAGTTTATCTCATGGCTTTAACTAACGAAGAAATCTTAAACGCAGTTGCTGAAAAAACAGTTCTTGAACTTGTTGAATTAATCTCTGCTTTCGAAGAAAAATTTAACGTATCTGCTGCTGCTGTAGCTGTAGCTGCTGCTCCTGGCGCTGCTGCTGCTGCTGAAGAGCAAACTGAATTCAACGTTGAATTGACTTCTTTCGGCGCGAACAAAGTAGCTGTTATTAAAGCAGTTCGTGAAGCAACTGGCCTTGGTCTTAAAGAAGCTAAAGATCTTGTTGAAGGTGCTCCACAAGTTCTTAAAGAAGGCGTTTCTAAAGAAGAAGGCGAAGAGCTTAAGAAGAAACTTGAAGAAGCTGGTGCTACAGTTACTCTTAAGTAATTTCTTAAGGAGTCGATTATTTGATAATCGGCTCCATAAAATGGCTGATGGCTCTTGGGTCATCAGCCTTTTTGCGTTACAATAATCGGCTCGATTTTTGTTTGTTCGAATGTACGAATTCTAATTTTAAGAATAAACAAAAGAATTTCAAACGCTTACCAATATTTTTCGATCTTAAAAATATTGTTAAGCGTTTTGATACCACTTAAAAATTGCAGCATTTGTAAAAGTGGTGGCCATATCGGCCTGCGTAATTCCATCCAAGCTCGTTCTGCAGGCGAGCCTGGTTTACTTTCCGAGGACTCCAGATGGCATACTCATATACCGAAAAGAAACGGATCCGTAAGAATTTTGGTAAATTGCCTAGCGTCATGGACGCTCCATACTTGCTTTCGATTCAAGTCGACTCGTATAGAACGTTCTTGCAAGATGGCAAAACACCAAAAAGTCGCGAAGATATCGGTCTCCAAGCGGCATTTCGTTCAGTTTTCCCAATTGAAAGTTATTCTGGCAATGCTGCTTTAGAATTTGTTGAGTATAGTCTTGGTAAACCAGAGTTTGACGTGCGTGAATGTATTCTTCGCGGGTCAACTTATGCGGCACCAATGCGCGTTAAAATTCGTTTGATCATTAAAGATCGTGAAACGAAATCAATTAAAGATGTACGTGAACAAGAAGTGTACATGGGTGAAATTCCACTCATGACCGAAAACGGTACGTTTGTGATCAACGGTACCGAGCGTGTCATCGTATCTCAGTTACACCGTTCACCAGGCGTGTTCTTCGATCACGACAAAGGCAAGACCCACTCAAGCGGTAAAGTCTTGTACTCTGCACGTATCATTCCTTACCGTGGTTCATGGTTAGACTTCGAGTTTGATGCAAAAGATTTAGTATACGTACGTATCGACCGTCGTCGTAAGCTATTGGCATCGGTGATCTTGCGTGCCCTAGGGTATAACAACGCTCAAATCCTTGAATTATTCTACGAAAAAGTACCGGTATATCTAGACTTCGGTAGTTACCAGATTGATTTGGTGCCTGAGCGTTTACGTGGCGAAATGGCGCAGTTTGACATTGCAGACAATGACGGCAAAATCATTGTAGAGCAAGGTAAACGTATCAACGCACGTCACGTTCGTCAAATGGAAGCTTCTGGTCTGACTAAACTGTCTGTTCCAGATGAGTACTTGTATGAGCGTATCACTGCTGAAGACATCACGTTACGTGATGGCGAAGTGATTGCAGCCAATACTTTGCTTAGCCATGAAGTGATGGTGAAACTGGTAGAAGGTGGCGTTAAACAGTTTAATATTCTGTTTACCAACGACATCGACCGCGGTTCATTTGTTGCCGATACATTACGTGCCGACACCACTGTAGGCCGTGAAGATGCCTTGGTTGAAATCTATAAAGTGATGCGTCCGGGCGAGCCACCAACCAAAGAAGCTGCAGAGAACCTGTTTAATAACTTGTTCTTCTCTTCTGAACGTTATGACTTGTCTCCAGTGGGGCGTATGAAGTTCAACCGTCGTTTGGGTCGTCCATACGAAGTCGGTACAGATCAGAAATCACGTGAAGTCGAGGGAATCCTCTCGAATGACGATATCATCGATGTACTTCGTACATTAGTTGAAATTCGTAACGGTAAAGGTGAAGTCGACGATATCGACCACTTGGGTAACCGTCGCGTACGTTCGGTTGGTGAAATGACCGAAAACCAGTTCCGTGTAGGTCTGGTACGTGTTGAACGTGCAGTAAAAGAACGTTTGTCACAAGCAGAAACAGATAACTTGTCGCCACAAGACTTGATCAATGCCAAACCTGTTGCAGCGGCGATCAAAGAATTCTTTGGTTCAAGCCAGTTGTCACAGTTTATGGATCAAAACAACCCACTGTCAGAGATTACGCATAAGCGTCGTGTTTCTGCACTTGGTCCGGGTGGTTTGACTCGTGAGCGTGCAGGCTTTGAAGTGCGTGACGTACATCAAACCCACTATGGTCGTGTATGTCCGATTGAGACGCCGGAAGGTCCAAACATTGGTTTGATCAACTCGCTTTCTGTGTATGCAAAAGCCAACGATTTTGGTTTCTTGGAAACACCGTACCGTCGAGTTGTAGAAGGTCGTGTTACAGACGATGTGGAATACTTGTCTGCAATTGAAGAAGTAGGCACCGTGATTGCACAGGCCGACTCTGCCGTTGACACTGATGGTAACTTGATGGAAGAGATGGTTTCTGTTCGTCATCAAGGTGAATTCGTTCGCATGCCACCAGAAAAAGTAACGCATATGGACGTTTCTGCCCAACAGGTTGTTTCTGTTGCAGCATCGTTGATTCCGTTCCTTGAACACGATGACGCCAACCGTGCATTGATGGGTTCCAACATGCAACGTCAGGCGGTTCCAACTTTGCTTGCCGATAAACCACTTGTGGGTACCGGTATGGAAGCAAACGTTGCGCGTGATTCGGGCGTATGTGTGATCGCAAAACGTGGCGGGATGATCGAGTTTGTTGATGCTTCACGTGTCGTTATTCGTGTCAACGAAGACGAAATGATCGCAGGCGAGGCAGGTGTAGATATCTACAACCTGATCAAGTACACCCGTTCGAACCAGAACACCTGTATCAACCAGAAAGTACTGGTGAATTTGGGTGATAAAGTTGGTCGTGGTGATGTCTTGGCCGATGGTCCATCAACGGATGGCGGTGAGTTGGCGCTGGGTCAAAACATGCGCGTTGCGTTCATGACCTGGAACGGCTACAACTACGAAGACTCGATCTTGCTTTCTGAACGTGTGCTTCAAGAAGACCGTTTGACTTCGATTCACATTCAAGAATTGTCATGTGTTGCACGTGATACCAAGTTAGGCGCAGAAGAAATTACTGCCGATATCCCTAACGTGGGTGAAGCAGCACTGTCTAAGCTTGACGAATCAGGTATCGTGTACATCGGTGCTGAAGTGACTGCGGGCGACATCTTGGTTGGTAAAGTGACACCAAAAGGTGAAACACAATTAACCCCTGAAGAAAAACTGCTTCGTGCCATCTTCGGTGAAAAAGCCGCAGACGTGAAAGATTCATCTTTACGCGTTCCATCGGGCACCAAAGGTACCGTAATTGACGTTCAAGTCTTTACCCGTGATGGTTTAGAAAAAGATGAACGTGCACTTGCGATTGAAAAAGCACAGCTTGATGCTTACCGCAAAGACTTGAAAGAAGAATATAAAATCTTTGAAGAAGCGGCGCGTGAGCGTGTTGTACGCTTGTTGACCAATCAAGAATCGAACGGCGGTGGCACCACCAAACGTGGTGACAAACTGTCTGAAGATATGTTGTCAGGTTTAGAGTTGGTTGATCTATTAGACATCCAACCAACTGATGAAGGTATCGCAGAGCGTCTGAGCCAGATTCAAGTGTTCTTGAAAGAGAAGAGCGCAGAGATCGACGAGAAATTTGCAGAGAAAAAACGTAAACTTGCAACCGGTGACGAACTCACAACGGGTGTATTGAAAGTTGTGAAAGTGTATCTTGCAGTTAAACGTCGTATCCAGCCTGGTGATAAGATGGCGGGTCGTCACGGGAACAAGGGTGTTGTTTCTAACATTCTGCCTGTAGAAGACATGCCACACGATGCCAACGGTGTACCTGTTGACGTGGTATTGAACCCGCTGGGTGTACCATCACGTATGAACGTGGGTCAGATTCTTGAGACACACTTGGGTCTTGCAGCAAAAGGCTTGGGTGAGCAAATCGATAAGATGTTGCAACAGCAACGTACGATTGCCGAGCTACGTATTTTCTTAGACAAAATCTACAACAAGGTAGGTGGCGAGCAAGAAGATCTTGATAGCTTGACTGATGAAGAAATCTTGGTGCTTGCAGGTAACTTGCGTAAGGGTGTTCCTTTAGCCACGCCAGTGTTTGACGGTGCTGAAGAAAACCAAATCAAAGAGTTGCTTGAGCTGGCTGAGTTGCCACGTACGGGCCAACAGATTTTGTTTGACGGACGTACAGGTGAACAGTTCGATCGTCCTGTTACTGTAGGTTACATGTACATGCTCAAGTTGAACCACTTGGTTGACGACAAGATGCATGCGCGTTCAACTGGTTCTTACTCGCTTGTCACTCAGCAGCCGCTTGGTGGTAAAGCACAATTCGGTGGTCAGCGTTTCGGTGAGATGGAAGTCTGGGCACTAGAAGCATACGGCGCAGCTTATACGCTTCAAGAGATGCTTACAGTGAAGTCGGATGATGTAGAAGGTCGTACCCGTATCTATAAGAACATTGTAGATGGTAACCACTACATGGATCCGGGTATGCCTGAATCCTTCAACGTATTGACCAAAGAGATCCGTTCTTTAGGTATCAACATTGAACTGAAAAATGGTGACTAAGCGTTAAGCTCGCTCAGATTTTTCAGGAAAAACAGTATTTGTGACCCAGCCGAGTGAGTGAAAACTCCTCGGCATACGGAGAAATAAATTGAAAGACTTGCTCGATATCATGCGTAAGAAAACGGACTCAGACGGTCATACACCGATTGAGTTTGACCGTATTCGTATTGGTCTTGCGTCACCAGAAATGATTAAGTCATGGTCTCACGGCGAAGTAAAAAAGCCCGAAACCATTAACTACCGTACTTTTAAACCAGAACGCGATGGTTTGTTCTGTGCCAAAATCTTTGGTCCAGTAAAAGATTACGAATGCTTGTGTGGCAAATACAAGCGTATGAAATACAAAGGCGTCATTTGTGAAAAATGTGGCGTAGAAGTCACGACTGCAAAAGTTCGTCGTGAACGTATGGGTCACATCGAACTGGCGTCTCCAGTTGCACACATCTGGTTCTTAAAGTCGTTGCCAAGCCGTATCGGTTTGCTACTCGACATGACACTTCGTGATATCGAACGCGTTTTGTATTTCGAATCTTACGTAGTGACTGACCCAGGCATGACACCGCTTGAAAAGTATCAACTTCTCACTGATGAAGAATACTTCAATGCACTTGAAGAACACGGAGATGAATTCTCTGCGAAAATGGGTGCTGAAGCGGTTCAAGACTTGTTAAAAGACATCGATCTTGATGCTGAAATTTCACGTCTTCGTGAAGAGATTCCACAAACAACTTCTGAAACGAAGTTGAAAAAAGCGTCAAAACGCTTGAAATTGATGGAAGCTTTCAAAGAGTCGAACAACAAGCCAGAATGGATGGTGATGAATGTACTGCCAGTACTTCCACCAGACCTACGTCCGCTTGTACCACTTGAAGGTGGTCGTTTTGCGACATCTGACTTGAACGATTTGTATCGTCGTGTCATTAACCGTAACAACCGTTTGAAGCGTCTTCTTGACCTTGCAGCGCCAGATATCATCGTACGTAACGAAAAACGTATGTTGCAAGAATCTGTCGATGCATTGCTTGATAACGGCCGTCGCGGTCGTGCAATTACCGGTTCGAACAAACGTCCATTGAAATCTTTGGCAGATATGATCAAAGGTAAACAAGGTCGTTTCCGTCAGAACTTGTTGGGTAAACGTGTTGACTATTCTGGTCGTTCGGTAATTACCGTAGGTCCTACTTTACGTCTACATCAATGTGGTCTTCCAAAGAAAATGGCACTTGAGCTATTCAAGCCGTTTATTTTTGCAAAACTACAAGCGTCTGGTCAGGCCACAACCATTAAAGCTGCGAAGAAAATGGTTGAGCGCGAAACTCCAGAAGTATGGGACGTTCTTGCCAACGTGATTCGTCAGCATCCAGTGATGTTGAACCGTGCGCCAACGCTTCACCGTTTGGGTCTTCAAGCATTTGAACCGATCCTGATCGAAGGTAAAGCGATCCGTTTACACCCGCTCGTCTGTGCTGCGTTTAACGCCGACTTCGACGGTGACCAAATGGCGGTACACGTTCCATTGACACTTGAAGCACAGCTTGAAGCACGTGCCTTGATGATGTCGACCAACAACATCTTGTCACCAGCCAACGGTGAGCCGATTATCGTTCCATCTCAGGACGTGGTCTTGGGTCTTTACTACATCACGCGTGATGCGGTAAATGCCAAAGGTGAAGGCATGATGTTTGCCGACACACACGAAGTGAACCGTGCGCTTGCAACCGGTCAGGTCGCTATTCACGCACGCGTAAAAGTTCGTGTTCACCAAACCGTGATCAATGAAGACGGTCAACGTGAAAAGCAAACCATTGTTGTGGATACCACACCTGGTCGCTGCTTGCTTTGGGAAGTTGTTCCTGAAGGTTTAAGCTTTGAAATGATCAACCTTGAGATGACCAAAAAGAACATCTCGAAGCTGATCAACTCGTGCTACCGTAAGCTTGGTCTTAAAGACACTGTTATTTTTGCCGATCAGTTGATGTATCTTGGCTTCCGTCAAGCAACACGTTCGGGCGTTTCTGTCGGTATGGAAGACATGGTCATTCCACCGCAGAAGCAAGCGATTATCGACAAAGCAGAAACTGAAGTTCGTGAAATCGAAGAGCAGTTTGAGCAAGGTTTCGTAACCGCAGGTGAGCGTTACAACAAAGTGGTCGATATCTGGGCACGTACCAACGACCAAGTTGCAAAAGCGATGATGGACAACTTGTCTTTCACCAACGTGAAAAACAAGCAAGGTCAAGACGAGAAACAAAAATCGTTTAACAGCATCTACATGATGTCTGACTCGGGTGCCCGTGGTAGTGCGGCGCAGATTCGTCAGTTGGCGGGTATGCGTGGTTTGATGGCGAAGCCAGATGGCTCGATCATTGAAACCCCGATTAAAGCAAACTTCCGTGAAGGTTTGACGGTACTTCAGTACTTTATTTCAACGCACGGTGCGCGTAAAGGTTTGGCCGATACTGCATTGAAAACTGCAAACTCGGGTTACTTGACACGTCGTTTGGTTGACGTTGCGCAGGACTTGGTAATTACCGAGCCGGATTGTGGCACCATGGGTGGTTTGGTGATGACGCCATTCATTCAAGGTGGTGACGTGATCGAGCCATTACGTGACCGCGTATTGGGTCGTGTAACGGCGGAAGACGTACGTCGTGCATCTGATGACGAAGTGGTGTTGCCACGCGGTACATTGATCGACGAGAAAATCGCAGCTCAGCTTGAAGAAGCGGGTGTCGATGAAGTGAAAGTGCGTTCAGTGATTGCATGTGAATCATCATTTGGTGTGTGTGCAAAATGTTATGGTCGTGACCTTGCACGTGGTCATCAGGTTAATCCTGGTGAGTCTGTGGGTGTTATGGCAGCGCAATCGATTGGTGAGCCGGGTACACAGTTAACCATGCGTACGTTCCACGTGGGTGGTGCGGCAAGCCGAACTTCTGCAGCAAACAGTGTTCAGGTACGTAACAAAGGTACAGTTCGTTTCCACAATGTGAAAACGGTACAGCACGCGAAAGGTCACTTGGTTTCTGTTTCACGTTCAGGTGAAATCGGTATTGCCGATGAGTTGGGTCGTGAGCGCGAGCGTTATAAACTGCCATACGGTGCAAGCATCTTGCTTAAAGATGGTGAAGCGGTAGAAGCAGGCGGTATTGTGGCGACTTGGGATCCGCATACGCATCCACTTGTGACTGAAGTTGCGGGTAAAGCACGTTTCAGCCAAATTGCGGATGGTGTGACTGCAACATCGAAAACTGATGATGCAACCGGTATGACAACAGTTGAAATCTTGCCAGTGACTGCACGTCCTGCGTCAGGTAAAGACTTGCGTCCTGCGATTGTACTCGACACAACCGATGGTGGCGAACAGTTCTACTTCTTGCCACAAAATACCATTGTGACCGTTCGTGACGGTGAAACAATTGGTGTAGGTGACGTTATTGGTCGTGTACCACAAGAATCTTCACGTACACGTGATATTACCGGTGGTCTTCCACGCGTTGCGGACTTGTTCGAAGCACGTAAACCAAAAGAGCACGCGATCTTGGCCGAAGTGTCTGGTATCGTGAGCTTTGGTAAAGAAACCAAAGGTAAGAACCGTTTGGTGATTACACCTGATGATGGTTCTGAGATCTACGAAGAATTGATTCCAAAATGGCGTCAAATCAACGTGTTCGAAGGTGAGCATGTCAACCGTGGTGAAACCATTTCTGATGGTCCACAAAACCCGCATGACATCTTACGTTTGAAAGGCGAAGTGGCGTTGACCAACTACATCGTGAACGAAGTTCAAGACGTTTACCGTCTCCAAGGTGTAAAAATCAACGATAAGCACATTGAAGTCATCGTACGTCAAATGTTGCGTAAAGTAGACATCACCGATGGTGGTGATACCAGCTTCATCAAAGGCGAACAAGTGGATTACATCCGTGTTGTTCAAGAGAACCAAGCTGTCTTGGCGCAAAATAAATTCCCAGCGAAATTTGAGCGTCAATTAATGGGTATTACCAAAGCATCGCTTTCGACTGACTCATTTATCTCGGCAGCATCGTTCCAAGAAACGACACGCGTGTTAACCGAAGCCGCTGTAACAGGTAAAGAAGATGATCTACGCGGTCTCAAAGAGAACGTTGTGGTGGGTCGTCTGATTCCAGCCGGTACAGGTTTGGCGTATCACCTTGAGCGTCGTCGTCAGGAAGCGGAAGCGGCAGAATTTGAACTGCACAACGACTTTAGTGACGTTGACCAAGCGTTCAGTCAAGCATTGAACCAAGAACAGTTCTAATCTAAGTAGATTGCAAAAAAGGCACCTTCGGGTGCCTTTTTTTATATCGATGAATTGAATGTGTAAGCAGTTACAAAACTCCTGCATTTTTTTGTAGGAATTAACATTTTGACAAGTATCAATTCACAAAAAATGCTTATGCTGAGTGAAAAGAAAGGAGGATCTTTTCATGAAAAAGACAATAAGTTTAATGGCTACAGCAATCGTTTCAACCGTACTTCTTGCAGGCTGCCAAAATATGAGCCCATCTGATCAACGTATTGGTGCAGCCGCACTGGGCGGTGCCGTTGGTGGTGGTGTGGGTAACCATGTTGGCGGTGGTTTAGGTGCAGGTGTCGGTGCAGCTGCTGGTGCCGGTGTAGGATCAAATGCCAAAGGTGGTAGCCGAAATACCACCACCAGCAGTGCAGTTGGTGCCGGTATTGGTTCGGTGGTCGGTAAAGCCATTTTTGGTGGTGACGGTGGTGCTGCCATTGGTGGTGCAATCGGTGGTGGTGCAGGCGCTGCGATTCAAGAGCGACGCTAAATCTGCCTTATCAAAAGAGACGACTCGGGTCGTCTTTTTTATTGCCGTGATGATTTAGGCTTTTTGCGGCGGATGTATAGCGTTTTATGCACTTCTGCAATACGAATACCAGACTCATCAAATATATTCACCACATAATTACGAATGACGGGCGCATAATTCTCGGCCAATCCTTTAACATGATCAATTTCGTTGGCATCCAGTCGGATATCAGCATACACCGTACTGCGTCCCGGGGCCAGAAAGTGAATCGTGGCAGATTTATCCCAGACAATATATTTAGACCCCAGATGATGCATCAGAATCAGCATATAAAAAGGGTCAACCATTGAATATAAACTTCCTCCAAAATGTGTACCGACAATATTTTGGTTTTTACGCGTCAGGGGCATTTTGACGCGGATAAAGTAGTTATTCAGGTCGATTTGATCAATCTCAATGCCGGCACCCCGGTAGGGAGAGTAGCGATTGATCATAAACTTGGACACCATGGGTATGGTCTGAAGATGTCTTAAAATATTCATAATGGTCAATTGTTTTTATATGATGATTATTCATACTAAATAACTATCACTAATCTGGCATTGATGGCAATGCCCAATCCGACTAAAAACATGGTCAATTAAAACAACAAGGACATCGCAATGCATCCTCAGATTTCGACTGTACGCACCACGGATCAACAGACCTTATGCTGTAAAGCATGGGGGCATCCAGAATTACCAGCGTTGGTACTGGTACACGGCTATCCTGATAATCAAGAAGTGTGGGAGCCGATTATACAAGAACTGATTCAGCACTTTTATATTGTGACCTATGACGTGCGAGGCGCCGGACAGTCGAGTGTTCCCAAAAAAATCCGGGATTATCGAATGGCGCAATTGTCTCTGGATCTGGGGGCGGTAGTAGATCAGGTTTTAGAAGGGCGACCTTTTCATTTGGCTGCCCATGACTGGGGGTCATTGCAATCGTGGGAATCGGTGACAGATCCAAGATTTAAAGATCGGATTTTATCGTATACCACCATTTCGGGGCCGTGTCTGGATCATGCAGCACACTTGCTGGGCAGTGAACTGAAAAGCCAGCCGTTAAGTGTATTAAAAAAGCTATCAAAATCATGGTATATCGCGGCGTTTCATCTGCCATTTCTGGCACCGTCGGTGTGGCATTTCTTTACCCCACAGAAATGGGGAAAAGTGCTGAGTAGGTTAGAACGCAAGCAAGATTTACCACTCAATCCGAATATTGCACGTGATGGCAAATATGGCATTAATTTATACCGTGCCAATTTTATTCCTGCAATGCGTCATCCGCGCAAGCGTTTTGCGCAGTGTCCTGTACAGGCCTTGGTACTTAAGCACGATGCATTTGTCAGCCCTGAATATATTTTAAACGAAATGCCAAACTGGGTTGATCAGTTTGAGTATCAGGAAATTAACGGCAATCATTGGGCCGTGTTGAGCCAGCCGAAATTAGTCGCCGGCCATATTGCACGCTTTGCCCAGCAGCATCATGTTGAAAACACCCTGTAAAAGCCCATGAGTATTCCGACAAGATAAACGACAGTCACAGCCCATGCATGGCATGAATCTGCTAAAATATCGCCTTTTATTTTACCTGACCTTGATTCATGAATGCTGTTGTTATTGCGATTGCCGTGATGTTTATCTTGTCACTGGCACGAGTCTCTGTTGTTTTAACGTTGGTGATTTCTGCTGTTGTGGGGGGATTGGTCGCAGGCTTAAGCTTATCCGATACGGTTCAGGCTTTTAATGCTGGACTAGGCGATGGTGCCGAAGTGGCGCTTGCCTATGCGGTTTTGGGTGCATTTGCCTTGGCATTGTCCAAATCTGGATTACCAGATTTGCTGGCGCATAAACTGATCGGTTTATTGGGGATGGAAGCCAGCAAAAAGCGCGAGAAAAAAGTGAAGTATTTATTGCTGAGTATTTTACTGATTGCCGCGATTTTTTCACAAAACCTGATTCCGGTCCATATTGCCTTTATTCCGGTGCTGGTGCCGCCTTTATTGCAGGTCATGAACCATCTAAAGCTGGATCGTCGTGCTGCGGCATGCGTACTCACACTGGGCTTGGTCGGAACCTATATTTTCTTGCCTGTGGGTTTTGGTGCCATCTTTCTTGAACAGATCCTGATGGGGAACATCAATAAAATTGGCGCACAGT
The DNA here is from genome assembly GCF_018139125.1 of Acinetobacter soli. Taxonomy (NCBI): domain Bacteria; kingdom Pseudomonadati; phylum Pseudomonadota; class Gammaproteobacteria; order Moraxellales; family Moraxellaceae; genus Acinetobacter; species Acinetobacter soli. The sequence continues at coordinate 2,248,495 of NZ_CP073241.1, read as the reverse complement.
ACGGCTTGCATGTCGAACGCTGGATGATGCCGATGGGAATGGCCATTCCGGTTATGGGCATGGTTCTGGGAACACTGGTGGCAGTATTTATCAGCTACCGTAAGCCACGCCATTATCAAGATCGTGCTGTCGCCCGCGTGACTACAATTGACCTAGATAAACCGCTTCGTGCCGAAGCGCATGTCACGCATTCTCTTGCCGAAGATGCAGAAGAACTCAAGCAAGAAGCACAGCACGTGCCGTATATTTCCAAGAAAACCCTATTCATGGCGATTTTAGCCATCGCGCTGACCTTGGTTGCACAGTTGTATTCAGGATCGATGATTTTAGGCGGATTGGTCGGTTTTGCCGTGTTGTCTACCGCGGGCATATTCAAATGGCAAGATGCCGATGATGTGTTTGTACAAGGGATGCGGATGATGGCATTGGTTGGCTTTATCATGATCTCGGCTGCCGGCTTTGCTTCGGTGATGACCCATACCGGTGATATCAACCAGTTGGTCAACGGCGTAGTGCATCTGATTGGTGATAATCATGCTTTGGCTGCATTTCTCATGCTGTTTATCGGTCTGTTTGTCACGATTGGGATTGGTTCATCGTTCTCAAGTGTACCTGTACTGGCTGTGATTTATGTACCCCTCTGTGTACAGTTTGGTTTTTCACCACTTGCGACCATTGCACTGATTGGAACCGCTGCGGCATTGGGTGATGCGGGATCACCTGCATCTGACTCAACCTTGGGCCCAACGGCAGGACTAGGGGTCGACGGTCAGCATGACCATATTTGGGACACTGTGATTCCAACATTTATTCACTTTAATATTCCTTTACTGATCTTTGGCTGGATTGCAGCCATGGTGCTCTAATTTATTTATTAACGCGTGAATATAAATCAGTATCTCCTGATTTATGTTCATGCGAAGTTTAATTTAACAACAAATAAAACCTGATTAAAAAGGTTGGAATAAATAAAAAATCAGATTAAATTAATCGGAATTAAATCCTGATTAAAATAATAAGAATTAAAAATAAAACCAAGTATTTTTATATGAATTAAAATAATTTTATTATTAATCATTGGTTTAAAAATAATATTAAAATATATTAATTCTCTATATTGCATTTAAATAAAATCAATGTTTATTATTATAAAAGAGATAGGGGATAATCATGTTGCTTAGAGTTTTTGTTTTATCTTTGCTAGGTATTTCAGCGCCAGTATTTGCTGGCGAATGGCAAGTTAAAGTGGGTGCAAGTGTTTTGGCACCTTCAAGTGATCATAATACGATGGCCGATGGGGCTGTCACTGAAGCGAAAGCCGATCATGCATTCAGTTTTACACCATCAATCGAATATTTTTTTGCCAATCGCAATATTTCATCCGAGCTTTTATTGGCGACGCCCTTTAAACATAATGTATTGGCACGTGTCGCGGGTGGAGCGCCTGAAACGATTGCGAGCTTTAAACAGTTGCCACCTACACTCACGGTGAAATATCACTTTAAAAATTCTACTGGATTCACGCCATATGTCGGCGTGGGTGCAACCGCACTATTGGCATGGGATGAACAGACCAAAGGTTCACTGGCAGGAACTTCATTGAAGGCAGAGCACGCCTATGGGTTTACCGGTCAAGTCGGGTTTAATTTCCAGCCGGCCGATGCAAAACATTGGGGTGTTTTTGCCGATGTGCGTTACGCTGATATTGGTTCTGATTTGAAATGGAATGGTGAAAAAATTGGAACACTTGAAGTTAATCCGTGGGTATATAGCGTAGGTTACAGCTATAAGTTTTAATTTAAGTATCAACCATAGCGCAAAATAATAAAAACCATCATAAAAATAACAAGAGAGATAACGGCAATTAAAGGTCTTATTGGAGAGCATAAGACCTTTTTATTTTTTTATAGTGAGATACACAGTGTCACATTTTGTGTTGAAACTTTACCCAATACCACATTTGAATTTTTTAAGCTAAGTATATAAAGCCTTAAAATGAGAATTAAAATATGCGTCGTTCAGCTTTTATCATGTTCACGTGGTGTGGTTTGATGTTTGCGGGTGCGGCTTCTGCTGCAAGTTTTCCTTGTGAAAAAGCCCAGCTTCGCTCGGAGAAAACCATTTGCCAGACTCGCTCACTCAATGATGCCGATGTAAAAATGGCCACCACCTACGCAATTGTATTGCATGCATTGCCTATGGGAGGGCGTGATGCCGAAAAAGGCATGCAGTATCAATGGCTCAAACAGCGCAATACTTGCGGTTCAAACACGGGCTGTTTAAGTCGAAGCTATGCATCGCGTCAGCAACACCTCGATGACATCATTCAAAATCGTGTTTTGAGTCATGGACCATTCTAATTGATCAAAAAATCTTTAGGATTACCATTGAAAATTCATCTAGGCACTCCAATACATAGCACATTACATAACAACATGTTGTGATCTATTAAGGAGTGTCCTATGAGTGAGCAAACGAGCACATCACAAAATTATAGCTTTCAAGCCGAAGTTGCACAGTTACTGCATCTGGTGACCCACTCACTGTATTCGAATCCTGAAATTTTCTTACGTGAGTTGATTTCCAACGCGTCCGATGCTTGCGACAAACTGCGTTTTGAAGGCATCAATCATCCGGAATATTATGAAAACGATTCGGCACTGCGTGTGCGCGTGCGTCTGGATAAAGATAATCGTACGTTAACCATCAGTGACAATGGCATTGGCTTGAGCCAGCAAGAAGCGATTGACAACTTGGGTACGATTGCTAAATCGGGAACCAAAGACTTTATGTCTAAGCTGACCGGCGATCAAAAATCTGATGCACAATTGATTGGTCAGTTTGGTGTTGGCTTTTACTCAGGCTTTATTGTGGCCGATAAAATTACGGTAGAGTCGCGTCGTGCCGGGTCGGATGCACAAGACGGTGTGCGCTGGATTAGCGGCGGAACGGGTGAATTTGAAGTACAGCAAATCACCAAGGATTCACGTGGAACCGACATCATTTTGCATTTACGTGACGATGCACTGGACTATTTAGAATCTTGGAAAGTTAAGCAGATTATTAATAAATACTCTGACCACATTAGCTTGCCAATCGAGATGCAAAAAGAAGTATGGCAACAAGAAGAAGCTGCTGAGGGAGAAGAAGCGAAACCGGGTCAGTATGTGAAGACTGACGAATGGGAAGCCATTAACTCGGCGAGCGCATTATGGACACGCAGTAAAAGCGAGATCACTGACGAGCAGTACATCGAGTTTTATAAAAATGCAACGCATGATTTTGAAGCACCGCTTGCATGGACACATAACCGCGTAGAAGGCAATACTGAGTACACTCAGTTGCTGTATATTCCGGCCAAAGCCTCACAAGATATTTTTACCCGTGAAGCCAAAGCAGGCATTAAGCTGTATGTGAAGCGTGTCTTTATTATGGACGATGCGGATAACCTGATTCCAAACTACTTACGTTTCGTTAAAGGTGTGATCGACAGTGCCGATTTACCACTGAACGTGAGCCGTGAGCTGTTACAAGAAAGTCGTGATGTCAAAACCATCCGTGAAGGCAACACGCGCCGTATTTTGAATGTGTTGGATGGTTTGGCGAAGTCTGAAGATGAGAAAGATCAGGAAAAATTCAAGACCTTTTATGCCGAATTCGGTTCTGTACTCAAAGAAGGCTTGGGTGAAGACTTTAGCAACCGTGAACGTATTTTAAAGCTTTTGCGTTATGCAACTTCGACTAACGATGAGATCAGCACTTCGTTTGCCGACTATAAAGCGCGTATGAAAGAGGGCCAAAAAGCCATCTACTATGTTACGGCAGAGAGTTTAAATGCAGCCAAACATTCTCCACAGCTTGAGTTGTTTAAGAAAAAAGGCATTGAAGTCTTGTTAATGTCGGAGCGTGTGGATGAATGGGCAATGAACTTTGTGCATGAGTTTGACGGTGTGGCACTGCAAAACGTGTCGAAAGGTGCGGTTGATCTGGGCGATCTGCAAGATGCCGAAGAGAAAAAAGCACTTGAAGAAGCTGCGGAACAATTCAAGCCAGTGGTTGATAAATTATCGGATTCACTCAAGGCAAAAACCAAAGAAGTGCGCGTGACTACACGTCTGGTCGATTCGCCTGCTTGCTTGGTGACCAGTGACGGTGAACTTTCACCTCAGTTGGTTCGTATGCTGAAACAAGCAGGGCAGCCTGTACCTGAAAGCAAGCCAATTTTAGAAATCAATCCAGCGCATCCATTGGTACAAAAGCTCGAACATGCAGCGCAGTTCGATGATCTGGCCAATGTCATCTTTGATCAAGCCGTGATTGCTGAAGGTGGTTTGCCGGAAGATCCAGCCGCTTATGTAAAACGTATCAACAGTTTGCTGCTAAGCTAACAGTAAAGCCCGGATTTCGTATCGGGGCTTTTTTTAATTGTGGATAACGTCAAACTTATCCACAATTCTCATCGATACTAAAAATTGGCCTCAAAACTCATTTGATAACTAAAGTGATAGCCATTTTGATCGGTCAGATCATCGGTATAGTTCAGATCATTTTGCATAAATAACCAGTTACGCCATAACGGGCGTCGCCAAGACAAATAAGGGCCCCATTGGCTCAGAAGTACATCTTTCTTCTGTTTTTCATAAATTCCTGAGGTTAATACACCATAGGTCACTTTATCTTTACCGCTTAAACTGAGCTGATGAAAGGTGGTATTACGCCATGTAAAATCTTCATCCTGTGTTTTGGTCACATTAAACTGGCTGGCAAATAGCGTGCTGTCGCTCAATTTTTGTTTGAGATTCAGATTGGTTTCACTGTAATTTTTACTGCTCGAACCGTAGCGGAATACTTGCTCGGTATCTAAATCTAAATGATGCATCAATACCCATTTCTTTTTAGCCAGAAACTGGACATAGACATCTGAACTTGAATTTGCACCCAAATCGAGATCATTGGAAAAAGGCAATAAGCTTGAAAGTGTCGACCAACTGGCTGAAAAAGGGTTGGGTGCGGTCGACTCGGCCCGATGTGTTTTTGAGTTCTTTTTGGTTTTGCCAAAGCGTTTGACGGGCTGCGCATAATGCTGCTGCGTGCGTTGCCACAATGAATCTTGTCCAAAGACTTCAAGTAAACGTTGATTTAAAACTTGAGGATCTTCAAAAGACGATGCAACCTCAGACACTGATGCGTTGCTTTCGGTTTCGCAGTGCTGATCAGAAGATCTGACCAAAAGATACTTTAAAGACGAACCATTACTCAGCAATTGCATGCCGTAGTAAATGCTGAGCATGCCCATTGTGATAAAACTTAAAGAGATCACATGCCGTTGAGTCATCGTTTAAAAAAACATAAATCATGAACGGCACACTATAGGCAATCAAGCTTAATAAATGCTTTAAGCTCAGACCATTACTCAGCTATATCACTGCCAAATTAAACTGTATTTGGCAGCCAGTACATCGACTTAAAAAATAGCTTCCAATCGTACAAAGGTACTCAGATAATGACTACGATCTTCACGATGATCATTGAGGTAATTGAGATCACCTTGCACATAAAACCACTCCCGCCATACCGGTTGACGCCATGACATAAACGGTCCCCAGCTATTGAGGCGTAAATCGTTGTCGTTGTAATAGCCGCCCATATAAATGCCATAGTTAAATCGCTGATTGGCAAAAAACTGATGCTGACGAAACAGGCGGTTGTCCCACCACCAGTCATCTTCTTGTTCATCGGCATGTGTTAGGCTAAATTGATTCGACAAAAAAGCTTCGTTTGGGCGAGCATGGGTGAGTTCTAAGTTGGTTCGGAAATAGTTTTTGCTGTCGATACCGTAGCGATAGATTTGTTCGGCATAAAATGAAAAATCATTACGTAATACCCACGCGCGTTTGGCTTTAAGTCTGACATAAATGTCATCGCCTGAGCGAATCCCTAAATCGGCATCGGTTTCAAAGGGAAGCTTTTTCGCAAAATCTGACCAGCGCAGAGCAATGGAACTGTTGTTGTCTCTGGTCTGGCGGGTATCGAGGCGCTTGTTATCGGCATTGGGTTCGATGTTAGTATTGGCAATGTTATTTTCAAACTCGTTATCGAGCGACTCATCCCCAAACACCACACTAAAGCGACGTTCTAAAGTGGGAAGCTTAATTTTACCTCGAATACGTGGTTTGACTTCGAAGCCGTTATATTTATCCCAGTAATTATCCAGCATCACACGTAGCGTGGCATTGGCGGGTTTATTGGGGTCGATATCACCAAACCAGTCATCAATTTTAACTGAAGTATGATCAGCCCAATCGCGAATTTGTTTTTGCTTACGATCCACCCAGGTTTTGTTTTCGGTTTCGTTCACTGACGGCACCATGACCTGATCGGATTCCTTCGGCAACATGGTCGGCATGGCATCTACCCATGCCGGAATATAATCCAGAAGATTCTTTTCATTACTTTGATTTAATTGCCGAAGTTCGACTGGATAGGCCACTGAGGTGGGAGGAATGTCTGGATTACTCGGTAAAACCAAGTCAGCGCTGGCTGTGCTGGTTACGGTACTTTCGGCCCAAGCAGATGGAAGGCCGGCACCAATCAAACACGTTGAAACCGCCCCGAAAATCCATGCTTTTTGTTGTGTTTTCATCATGTATCAAATCGTTATTATCAAACTTATACTGGTCACTGTTGTTGATTTGGCATGTAAAATCAAGACCATCAACAAAATAAAATAAATTTAATAACATAAGCCTCTTTAACTCAAGCATGATTCAGGCTTTAATCAAAAGGTTGCTTGATACGCATAGAAAAATGCCCCTCATTTGAAGGGCATATTGATCATGAAATAAATATGATGATTAAACACAATCATTGATTATGATTAAGCTGTTTTAGCACAGCGTCGAGAATAGAGTTTACCTGCAACTCCCCCAATCAGGGCACCGCTAAATGTACCAAATACTGGCAGGACACTGCCTGCAACAGCACCAATCACAGCACCTTTAACCGTTGGAGAAAAGCGAGATTTTTTCTTCGCTACAGGTTGCTCCGGTTGATCAGATGGTTCAACAGAATTAAGTGGGCGTGCTGTGTCTTGATTCTCTAATGTCGTCATTGTTTATCCCTCTTGTTTAAAATACAGATTTGATTCGATATCGCGCCAAAGCGAACGAATCATATTGCTTAAACATTCATCTAAACACAAAAGCAGGGTGTGCGTGTGGTGAACATGTTAAGTTCGCAAGGGCTTCAGTTAAAAATGACAATGTTTGATTACAACAGCAGATCTCTTGGTAATTCACGTTAAGCTATGTAATAAAAATGCAATAAAAAAGCCTTCTAATCCCTAGAAGGCTTTTTTAAGAAAAAGTTCTCAATGATCGAGAGCAAAATAAGAAACTACAGCGCATGAATACAATAAATTCAAGAGTTGTATCTTAAAAAGAAAGTTCTGCCATGTATAGTCATATTTTTGCAACGCTGCATTGCAGTTTTGCTTAATAATTGTTCAATAATCGTGAAATGTGCTACACCACAAATTTGATTAGTGATTTGTATCACATTTTTCATCTGAGCAGGTATTGGCATCTGTTGGCGATTGCTGTTCAGTTTGTGCCAAGCTCTGATTGAGAACTTGCAGAAAAACTTCACGCGGCTGTGCACCTGAAAGTGCAAATTTTTGATCGAACACAAAAAAAGGAACACCTGAAATATTCAGTTGCTCATGCGCGATTTTCTCATCGTGACGAACAAAGTCAGCCAACTCGTCACTTTGCAGTACGTATTCGACCTCGGCATGATCTAAGCCGATCCGTGATGCAATCTCTTCAACCACTTCGCGTTCGCCAATCGATAAACCTTCGGTCATGTAAGCGTGAAAAAAGGCTTCCTTGGCCTGATTGCCCAAGCCTTTGCTTTGCGCCAGGTGAATGATGCGATGCGCATCGAAGCTATTGCCAGAGTTGGCTTTTTGCCATTGAAAATCAATCCCTTCCTCGGCTGCCATTTGCGCAATGTTTTGCTGCATCTGTTGCATCTCCTCGACACTTCGACCGTATTTTTTGGCCAAGCGTTCGGTATTTGAGGTGTCGTGATGTGCGGGTGCATCTGGATCAAGCTCAAAACTATGCCAGTGAATGTCCAGTTCCACTCCAGCTTCGGCAGCCACATGCTCAAGGCGTTTTTTACCAATATAACAAAATGGGCAGACCACATCGGACCAAATATCTACGCGCATAGTAACATCTCAAAAAATCACAGATTCTCCATCATAAGCATGAAATAATCAGAGATAAAGGCATAAAGATGTAATTGCCTGTTGCGTCGTATGCAATACACCCATTTTATGAAATGATCACGTATCAATAACAACAGCGAGCAATCAACAACAACAAGATGAAGGAGTGGAGTATGCGCCGTTTTCAGATCATCATCGCAATCCTGATTGTGATCCTGTCCCTTGGTTTTTTTTCTTATCACTATATTCAACAGCAACAGCTCAAAGACACCAGTCAGATGTTTGATCAGGTCATGTCTGAAAAAATGGCGCTGCTTTATGATCAGGCACAAGACTGGTCTAAGCCTGTACAACTGGATATTCATGATCGCCGATTGGCGGGAAATTATAAAAAGATTTCCGAGTTTTTACTGAATTACTGGGTACAAAACATCAATGCACGTAATGCTTATTTACGTGCCCTCAAGGCAGCCCAGTGGGATACCTTTTTAGATGTGACACGGCTTGAGCAAGATCAGAAACAGCAGTATGCGCAAACACAAAAGATGCTCAATGATGTTCGGCAGGCATCCGTGCTGTATCAAAATCAATATGAACAGATTCATCAAGCTTTTCTGGCCGAGGCCAAAACCTTGTCGGTAGAACCAGATATGCGGATTTTGCTAGAAAAGAAACTTGGCAGTAACCAGAAAGTCGATCAGGATCATGCCATTTTCTTGCTGGAAATGCAGATTCTAGATAAAGCCGATGCCATGTTTGCCATTTTAAAAACCCATGCATGGGAACGAAACGGCAAAAAAATTCTGTTTCGAGACACCGCGCAGGTGAAGGCGTTTAATCAGTTATATCAGGATGTATTACGCCTCAATGCCAAAATTGAGAGTATTAGAAAGCGCAATATGGCTGCGCTTGATCAGCAGTTAAAAGATGCAAATTGATTGAGTTAAGGAGCAGCTCATGCAACATGTATATGTACTTCATGGTTACTCTGCCTCACCAGAGGATCATTGGTTTCAAGATATTAAAAATCAGTTAAATGGTGATCACACACAAGTCACCTTAATTCACTTTCCAGATTCAGCTTATCCAGATGTAAAGGCATGGCAAGGCACGCTTGACCATCACATCCCTAAAATTGATGACACTACATTCTTTGTCGCGCATAGTTTGGGAGTTATCAGTCTGTTGCATTTTTTTCATCGGCACCAAATACAGTATTTGGGAGGAATGTTGCTGGTTTCTGGCTTTCGAGAAGCTTTACCCGCATTACCAGAACTAGATGATTATGTTGCGCAGAGTCAACAGATTCCGCAAACTCTTCAACTCAGGGCTGGCGCCTATATGTATTTGTCGGATCATGATGCTTATGTCCCTCCAGAGTGGAGTATTCGCTTGGCGCTGGAGCTGAATATACCATATGAACAAATTGCACACGCGGGACATTTTCTGGCAGAAGATGGTTACACTACGTTTCCAGCATTGGTCAAACGCTTACATCATATGCTACGGGCATAAAAAACCCCGCAATTTGCGGGGTTTTTCTTTTATTTGAAAGTCATATTAAACACGTTCGATAATGGTCGCGATGCCTTGGCCCAAACCGATACACATGGTGGCAAGACCAATTTGCGTGTCTTGTTGTTCCATCACATTCAGTAGGGTAGTGGTAATACGCGCACCCGAGCAGCCTAAAGGATGGCCCAGTGCAATCGCACCACCGTTTAAGTTGATGATGTCTTGCTTTTCATACACACCCAAACCTTTCATGACCGAAAGACCCTGAGCAGCAAAAGCTTCATTCAATTCGATGGTCTGAATATCTGCCATGCTCAAGCCCGCACGTTTGAGTGCTTTTTGAGTGGCTGGCACAGGGCCATAACCCATGATTGCTGCGTCACAGCCAGCAACCGCCATTGAGCGAATCACGGCACGCGGTTTTAAGCCGAGGGCTTGCGCACGTTCTGCCGACATCAAGAGCATCGCAGAGGCACCATCAGACAATGCAGATGATGTGGCTGCTGTTACGGTGCCGCCTTTCGGATCGAATACAGGACGCAACGCCTTAAATGCTTCTAAGTTGGCATCTGGACGAATCACTTCATCGATGTCGCAAAGGATTTTAAAGCCATTGGCATCGTGGCCTTCAACACCCACAATTTCATGTTTAAAACGACCTTCTTGCGTCGCAGCCCAAGCACGGCGGTGTGACTCTACACCAAACGCATCTTGCTCTTCACGGGTAATACCGTTCATGCGTCCGAGCATTTCTGCAGTTAAGCCCATCATGTTGGATGCTTTGGCATAGTGCTTCGAGGCTTCTGGGTTAAGATCGATACCATGCATCATACCGACGTGGCCCATATGCTCGACACCCCCAATGATAAAGATATCACCTTGGTTGGTGGCAATTTGCGCCGCCGCAGTATGAATTGCCTGCATCGATGAACCGCACAAACGGTTGACGGTTTGCCCTGCAACCGTTTTAGGCAAATCGGCCAATAGACCAATATTACGGGCAATGTTCATCCCTTGTTCGAGTGTCTGATTCACACAGCCCCAGATCAAGTCTTCTACTTCATTGACATCAAATTGGTTACGTGTAACCAGCGCACGTACCAATTCTGCAGATAGGCTGTCGGCACGTACATTTCGGAACATCCCGTTTTTAGATTTGCCCATGGCAGAACGAACACCATCAACAACCACAACGTCACGTGGATTTAAAGTAGTCATTCACGTTGCTCCCTTAACCGTAAAATTTCTTGTTGTTTTCAGCCATATCGCGCAGCATTTGCGGTGCTTCGTACGCTTTGCCGAGATGTGCATATTTGTTGCAAAGCGCAACGTATTCTGGCACGCCAGTCTGATCGATATAGCGGCATGGGCCACCACGGAACGGCGGGAAGCCAATGCCCATAATCATGGCCATATCCGCTTCAGCAGGAGTGGCGACGATGTTGTCTTCGAGGCAACGAACCGTTTCGTTACACAGTGCCAGCATCATGCGGTCAATGATTTCTTGCGGATCAAACTCGTGTTTTTCACTTGTCACAACCGATGCAATCACTTCATAGGCGCTTGGGTCAACCGTTTTGGCTTTCTTGCCTTTTTTGTCGAGTTCATACTTATAAAAGCCGACATCATTTTTCTGGCCCAGACGTTTGGCTTCGTACATGGTCTGGATTGAACCTTTAAAGTCTGGTTTCATACGGTCAGGGAAGCCTTCTGCCATTACTTCGGCGCCATGCACACCCGTATCGATCCCCACCACATCCATCAGGTAAGCAGGGCCCATTGGCCAGCCAAATTTTTCCATAACTTTGTCGATTTGCTGGAAATCTGCACCGTCTTTAAGTAACAAATCAAATGCACCAAAGTACGGGAACAACACACGGTTGACCAAGAAACCCGGACAGTCATTCACCACGATTGGGGTTTTGCCCATTTTTTGTGCCAGAACAACGGTCGTTGCAACCGCTTCATCGGAGGTTTGTTCACCCCGGATGACTTCGACCAGTGGCATCATGTGCACCGGATTGAAAAAGTGCATACCGACAAAATTTTCCGGACGCTTTAACGCTTTGGCCAAACGTGTAATCGAAATGGTCGAGGTATTTGAGGCAAGAATAGTGTTATCACGGACTTTGGCTTCGGTGTCGGCCAGTACCGCTTCCTTGATTTTTGGATTTTCGGTCACCGCTTCAATCACGATATCGACGTCTTTAAACTCGTCGTAGCTCAAGCTTGGACGAATTCGCGCCAGTGTTTCACCCATTTGAGCCGGCTTCATTTTTTTGCGTTCAACTTGTTTGGTTAACAGGTTGTTGGCTTCTGACATTCCAAGCGCAAGCTGAGGGTTCCCAATATCTTTCATGATAATTGGCGTGCCTTTGCTGGCAGCTTGATAGGCAATCCCGCCGCCCATAATCCCGGCGCCCAATACAGCAGCTTGATTAACAGGGTGCGCGCCTTTTTCGTGTTTTTTCGATACTTTCTTGATGATTTGGTCGTTGAGGAACAAACCAATCAGTGCTTCAGCTTGCGCAGTGACCGCAGCTTTGGCAAAGCCTTCTGCTTCAACCTTCAGCGCATCATCACGGCTGAGGCTTGCACCGGCCTGCAATGAATCAATCATGAGTTTAGGTGCAGGGTATTGCGCTGGATTGGCTTTGGCCAAAACGGCACCTTTCGCAGTATTAAACGCCATCATTTGTTCAAGCGGTGCCAGTTTAACTGGATCGATTTTTTCCTGACGCTTGGCTTTCCAGTCCAGACGTCCAGCGAGAGCTTGTTTCACCAGATCAATTGCAGCATCTTGTAATTTGTCGGCAGCGACCACGGCATCGACGGAACCATCTTTTAAAGCAGCAGCTGGTTTTTTCGGTGCGGCCATTGCAATCCATTCGACGGCATTGTCAATCCCGATCAAACGGCTCAAACGCACAGTACCACCAAAGCCTGGGAAAATTCCCAGTTTGATTTCTGGTAAGCCGACCTGTGCGCTTTCAGACATCACACGGTAATCGCACACCAAGCACATTTCAAAGCCACCACCTAATGCCATGCCATTAATGGCAGCGACTTTAGGGATGTCTAGATCTTCAAAGCTGTTAAAAATCTCATGAACAGGTAAAGCCCACTCCACAATCGCGCTTTCGCCCTGTGCAAAGTTGTCGCCAAATTCGGTAATGTCGGCACCTACAATAAAGGTCGATTTGCCGCTGGTGACGATCAAACCTTTTACTTCAGAATGGTTTTTAACTGCTTCGATGGCAGCTTTAAAATCGTCTAGGGTTGCACGGTTAAACTTGTTGACTGACTCACCTTGTAAGTCAAAGCGGAATTCTGCAATTCCGTCCTGAAGCATTTGGACGGTAATGGCATTGCCAGCGTGGATCATGCCTGATCTCCTTTATTCTGGAGGATTTATACGTTGATGTTGTGACGTGTATATTGCGTTATACAGTTAAAATACCTCGTCAATCTTACGATAACTATATCGAAAAAGAATCTAACAAGTTGTATCTAGTCGTGACGCAAGGGTCACCTATTTTTCAAGGGTGATTTGGGTGAATATACTTAAAAACCCATACATATTCGTGTTGCGTAATTTTATCACTATGATTTATCTATTTTTTTATAAGTGATTTTGCACAGTAAGCCTAGTCTTCACTCAAATTTAAAAGTTGTGTTTTTGTAATAAGACTGTCAATAAAGTCAATTCGCCATTTTGAAGGGCTTTTTTTATGCTGGATTTTACCTTTATAAGATCATTCATTCAGAGCAGGATACATTGGGTAGATGATCAAAACATAAGTTGTTAAAATACGCGCAATCTTTTTTGAGTGGGTCTTCATGATTAAGTGGATCATATTGGCGATTTTTGTGATATCAGCGTTGTATATCCAGCATCGCGGTAAAGTACGACATTCGTTTTATCGTCAGTTTTTCGACCATTCGACTTTGCTTGCCCCGATTAATTTCTTGATGTACTTATTTTCAAAAGTGCCCAACCAGCCGTATATCGATACCCAACATTTTAAAGATTTAAAAGTGCTGGATGAAAACTGGGAAATGATTCGCGATGAAGCACAGGCCTTATATCAGCAAGGTGGAATCAAAGCATCGAGTACCTACAATGATTTAGGCTTTAACTCATTTTTTAAAACAGGCTGGAAGCGTTTTTATTTAAAATGGTACGACTCTGCGCATCCATCTGCGGCAGAACTGTGCCCAAAAACCACGGCGCTACTCAAAACCTTACCGACGATTAAAGCGGCCATGTTTACTGAACTGGCGCCAAACAGCCGTCTGGTACGCCATCGTGATCCCTATGCTGGCTCATTACGCTACCATTTAGGTTTGATCACGCCCAATGATGATCGTTGCTTTATCGATGTCGATGGACAGCGTTATTCATGGCGTGATGGTGAGAGCGTGGTGTTTGATGAAACCTATATTCATTATGCTGAAAATACCACAGACCAAAACCGGATTATTTTCTTTGCCGATGTCGAGCGCCCACTCAAAACCCGTCTCATGGAAAAATTTAACCACTGGTTTGGTAAAAACGTGATGACCGCAGCCAGCTCACCGAACGAAACGGGTGATAAAACGGGTGGCCTCAATAAAGCCTTTGGTTATGTATATCAGATCCGAATCAAGGCCAAGGCACTCAAAGCCAAAAACCGCAAGTTGTACTATGTGTTGAAATGGGCGCTGATGCTGGGTATTTTCTTCCTGATTTTCGTACGCCCTTATGTGTTTTAAGAGATAAAACCAAACGCCCTGCGGGGCGTTTTTTTATTGAAGTACACACTTCAAGGCTGTTGTGTGAACCGCGTCGCGGGCTCAAGAAATTGTTACAACTATTAAAGTTCAATTCATAAAGTTTGGTTCTACAATGGCACCGTTTTGAAAAAGTGGTTCTTCGAAGTAGGTTTTTACAATGGCTCATGTTCATCACGCAGTCCACGTTCACCATGTGCAGGTGGCTGAAAAAAAAAGTGCGCATGTACATCATCACGCTCGCCCGCAGACGACGCATAAAAAATCTGCGTCGCATCATGCAGCACATAAAACGCAAAGTAGCCATTCAAGTACCACACATCGTAAAAGCCATAGTACGCATAGCGCAGGACATCATAAAAAGCATGTCAGCCGCGATATCGATTTACATAAATTTTCCCATAAGCTTGAAAGTATTTCCGCGCGCCATAGCAAGAAAAAATGTGCACGCAATATCCGCATTGCCTTACAAACGGCAGGTGCCGATGTATCCAAACATCCTGTCGCTGCATCGGATTGGGGGCATACTTTAGAAAAAAACGGCTATAAAAAGATTAAACCGGCTTTTGGTCACCCGCAACCGGGCGATATTTATATCATTCAGCGTACAGGCGATCATGTTTATGGTCACATTGCCGGTTATACGGGCAATGGCTGGATTTCAGATTTCCGTCAAAAAAACTATGCGGTATATAAAGAAAAAGATTTGAAATACACGTATTACCGTCTTGAGTCTTAGATCAGTTTAAGCACGCGTTATGATCTGATTTACAGTGATAGCTTGAAAACAGCGTATGGAACCGTCACATTAACAGTCTGACCTTTAGCTAAGACCATGATTGTGAATTCAAACGCGCGTCCACATATTGAAAAACTGCTCGCCAACATGACCCAATTGCCTGGGGTGTATCGCATGTTGGGTAAAGACGGCGAACTGCTTTACGTGGGTAAAGCTAAAAATCTGAAAAACCGTGTCTCCAGCTATTTTGTCAAAACCATTGAGCACCCCAAAACGCAGGCATTGGTGGCGCGTATCTATGATATCGAGACTTTGGTCACGCGTTCGGAAACCGAAGCGCTTCTGCTTGAACAAAACCTGATTAAACAGCATCGTCCGCCTTACAATATCATGCTGCGCGACGATAAATCCTATGTGTACATTTTTGTTTCGAGCGACAAACCGTATCCGCGGATTGCCAGTGGTCGTGGCAAAGGCAAGCATCAAATCGGCAAGTTTTTCGGGCCTTACCCGAGTGCCTATAGTGCCCGCGATACATTACTGGTGTTACAAAAACTATTTAATGTACGTCAGTGCGAAAATAGCTATTTTGCACAGCGTAAACGGCCGTGTTTGCAATATCAGATCAAGCGATGTTCGGCACCGTGTGTGGGGCTGATTTCACCAGAAGACTATAAACAAGATGTCGAAAACTCGATTCGGTTTTTACAAGGCGATACCAAAGAGCTGAATCAGGAACTGATTGCCAAAATGGAGGAGGCAGCCGAGCAACTGGCGTTTGAAAAGGCAGTATTTTATCGCGATCGACTGGGGTTGCTGCGTGAAGTACAGGCACAGCAGGCGGTGTTTAAAATTAAAGGTGAGGCCGATATTTTGGCGATTGCCTTTCAGGCTGGCGTGACCTGTGTGCAAATCATGCACGTCCGCAATGGACGCATGCTTGGTGGAAAAAGTTATTTTCCGGATATGCTCAGTGATGATCTGGGACAAATGCTCAGTGATTTTATGGCCAACTTTTACTTTCAGGTGGCCGATGAAATTCCGGTAGAATTAATTGTGAATATGGAGTTGCCGGATAAAAAAGAGCTAGAGCAGGCATTTCAGACCGAATTTGGTAAGAAAATCCAGATCAAGCACAAGGTGCGTGAAACCCGAGCTGAATGGCAAGAACTGGCTGTGATGAATGTGCAGCATGCCATTAAAGGCCAGCTCAGTAATCATTTAGAGCTAAATGAGCGCTTTTATCAGCTTGAACAGGTGGTTGGGCGTCCGATCGATCGGATTGAATGTTTTGATATTAGCCATACCATGGGCGAAGCGACGATTGCCTCATGTGTGGTTTTCGATCAAGGCGGTGCACGTAAACGCGATTATCGTCAGTTTTCCATTGAAGATATTACCGCTGGTGATGACTATGCGGCCATGCGTCAGGCGCTCACGCGGCGCTATAAAAAGAATTTGTTGCCCGATTTATTGCTGATTGATGGGGGGAAGGGACAGTTACATATGGCCATGGAAGTGATGCAGCAGTTGGGGCTAGATGCTTTTATGATTGGCGTTTCAAAAGGCGAGGGGCGTAAACCTGGTCTGGAAACCCTGCATTTTACCGATGGCAGCAAAATTCAACTTCCAGAAGACCATAAAGCACTGCATTTGATTCAGCAGGTGCGTGATGAAGCGCACCGCTTTGCGATTACGCGCCATCGCGCCAAACGTGATAAGCGACGCGCATCGTCGGTACTTGAAGCTATTCCGGGCTTAGGGCCGAAGCGCCGTCGTGATTTGCTCACGCATTTTGGCGGCATTCAGGGTGTACTCAAGGCCTCTGAAAAAGAACTCACCTTGGTTCCGGGGCTGGGTCCATCTATGGCCCGTACCATTTATAAGATTTTGCACGAGTAAATTGACCAAAAGCATCAGTGACTCTTGGGTCATCTCCCATTTTAGTTTGTTTAAAATCGGTCACAATAGCAGCGAAGAAAAAACAAGAGTGAACTTATGTTGCTAAACGATGCATCACCACAAGTGAATCACCGCAAGGATATTCAGATTTCATCGGGCTGGTCGCAGGGACGTACCGTCTACGGTGGACTGGTTGCCGGTCTATTAATGCAAAATGCACTGGATGTGGTTGCCAATCCACATCAACAAGTTTTAAGTTGCAGTGTAACCTTCGTCGGGCCAGTGAAGGAGGGTGCGGCACAGTTAACTGCCGAGATCTTGCGTAAGGGAAAGTCGGTCACGACCATTGAAGTACGACTGTGGCAGGCAGGTGCGGTTCAAAGTATTTTGCTGGCAAGTTTTGGCGAGCCGCGTTCGTCTGAAATTGTGGTGCATCAGTTACCAGAAGCTCCCGATTATTTGTTGCCAGCGCAACTCTCACGAATGCCTTACGTGCCCTTAATGCCCGAATGCTATCAGCAGTTTGATTTACGCTGGGCCGAAGGGCATTATCCGATTAGCAATAAACTGCCCGATTTTGGTGGATGGTGCCGATTTGACCCTGAGCTACATGCTGAACGTGCATTTAATGTGGCCGACTTATTGATTTTAATGGATATCTGGCCACCAGGGGTATTGCCGATGTTTCAGCAAATTGCACCGGCCAGCTCGCTGACCTGGCACTTAAGTTTTGTTCGCCCGATTGAATATGCTTTACATGACTGGTTTAAATATAAAGTGGTGACGCAGCACGCCGCGTTTGGTTATGCCACCGAATATGCGCACTTGTGGGATGCACAAAATCGGTTAATTGCGATATCTAGACAGACCGTTACTGTCTTTGCGTAGTCGACACTGTGACACATTTCGTATAAAGTTGGCGGTAGTTAAACATGCATGAAACCTTAATTTGCCATATTGGCATGATCTAATGAGGGGCCTCACAGGCGGTGTCTATGACAACAGGTCGAATCCTGAATATCCCAAATATTTTAACACTTGCTCGAATCGCCCTAATCCCGGTATTTTTGATGTTGGCCTATTGGCCACCAGCCATTGGGGTGAATTTTCATGAGGGGAGTTTTTTACGGCATATCGTGCTAACCGCGATTTTTATTTTGGCGGCAGTGACCGACTGGTTCGACGGCTATTTGGCGCGCGCGCTGAATCAGACTTCGGCGTTTGGTCGTTTTCTGGATCCGGTGGCAGACAAGCTCATGGTGGCATCGGCGCTGATTGTTCTGGTGCAATGGCAACCTACCATTTCTATGGCCTTTGCAGCGATTGTCATCATTTCCAGAGAGATTACCGTATCGGCGCTACGTGAATGGATGGCCGAGCTAGGCGCCAGAACCAATGTTGCAGTGTCGACGGTAGGGAAATATAAAACAGCGTTTCAAATGATTGCGATCAGTGTATTTCTGCTCAACTGGAAGCCACTAGATTTACTGGCGTATGCCTTGCTTTATACCGCGGTTATCCTGACTTTATGGTCGATGTTTATTTATCTGCGTGCCGCATGGCCGTATCTGAAACAGCCTTAAATTAAAGACCTTTCTTCGTGAAAGGTTTTTTTATGGCCAAGTGCAAGAATCGGGTCGATTGCTTGCACTAAGCTGGGATAAAGTAATTCAAGAGCAGGAGAAGAGTGCGATGAAAACTTTATCGACAGCGCAGTTTACGGTGATTGCCGAGGTGATTGCGTATTTATATAGCCATGCATCACAACAGCCCAGCCTTGAAGAGGCTGCCGCTCAGGTTGGCTGGAGTAGCAGTTATTTGCAGCGCCAGTTTCAGGCATGGGTTGGCATTAGCCCCAAAAAATTTATTCAGTACATCAGTGTACAACATGCCAAAGCCTTGCTCTTACAACAGCATTCGGTGCTCGAAACTGCCCTAGAGACTGGATTATCCGGTACTGGTCGCCTGCATGATTTATTTGTGCATCTTGAAGGTGTATCTCCAGGAGAGTTTAAGCAACTAGGTCATAACATCGAGATTGATTACTCTTATGAGGCGACGCCCTTTGGCGATATTTTTATTGCCAGTAGTGCGCGTGGTGTTTGTTCTGTTCAGTTTGTACTTAATGAGCAATCAACGTGTCCACTCACAACCTTGGCACAGCAATATCCATACGCGCGTTTTCAAGCCCATTCGCGCCACTGGCACACACAAATCGCACAGTGGATTTGTGGTGATTTAAGCGTGAGCCTGTCTCAGAAAATTCCGCTGCGTTTACGTGGTACGCCTTTTCAGCTGAAAGTATGGGAAGCGCTCCTGAAGATTCCAGCAGGGCAACTTTACAGCTATCAGCAAGTGGCTGAACATATGGGACAACCTTCGGCCGTTCGGGCCGTGGCCAGTGCAATTGCCAAAAATCCAATTGCTTATCTGATTCCCTGCCATCGGGTGATTCGCGCGTCGGGCGTTGTCGGGGAGTACCACTGGCACACATCACGTAAATTAGCATTGCTATCTACAGAGCTTGCAATGGTGAGATGACACATGACCTTGGATTTATTCGCTCCTGAGCCGCGGCAGAATATATTGCCTTACGATGGTGATGTACAAGACTACGGGTGTATTTTTAGCCCTGATGAAGCCGACGCTTATTTTCAGTATTTGTTACAGCACTTACACTGGCGTCATGATGAAGCCAAGCTGTATGGAAAGCACTTTGTGACCGCAAGACAAGTGGCGTGGTATGGCGATCGACACTATCGCTATAGCTACTCGGGCGTGATTCGAGATGCATTGACTTGGGACCCTGAACTCCTAAAACTCAAGCATCGCCTTGAGCAGTTGCTGTCAGAGCGCTTTAATTCGTGCTTGGCCAATCGTTATGAAGAAGGCACACAGGGAATGGCATGGCACAGTGATGGCGATATGTCGCTGGCCAAAGAAACCACCATTGCATCACTGAGTTTTGGTGCAACACGGAAATTTTGTTTCCGGCATATGCAGAGCAAGGAAAAAGTCGAGTTGCATTTGCAATCGGGGCAATTGATCGTGATGCGGGGGCAAACTCAGCAGCACTGGCAACATGCGCTCATGAAATCACAAAAAGTTATACAGCCACGAATCAACCTGACCTTTCGCCAATTTCTGCTTTAAAGGGTTAGATCACTGTAGATGATGACAGTCGCTTAGGGGTGTTCAATTTGAGACAAAGCCAAAAATTTCTGCTCAATTTGAACGGCGTTAGTTTGCAAAATTTCAATCAGTTTTTCGATATTGATAAATTCAAAGCGATTTTTGGAGGCCACCAAGGTCAGTGCCATGGGCGATTCTTTGCTGTTGGCAAATTTGATCGGAACTGAAAGCCCGGTTACCAACGGATTGAGCTCGCCGTGAGAAATATAATAGCCATCTTTTTTGATTTTTTTCATGCGCTGTAAGAAGCCTTCTTCGTCATGGGCAAAATCGACATCGGCCAACTGGCTAGAAAAGCGCTGATAGTAATCTTGAATCTGGCGTTTACTGAGCTGCGCCATAATGACTTTAGGTGAAGACCCCATATAGACCGGGCGTGGACAGCCACGACCATAAGACAATAAGTCGGCGTTTCGAAACACTTCGTGATGGACATCGATACAATAATCACGGTTCAGGTGGGTCAGTAAGCAGCACAGTTCGGTTCGTTCGGCAATTTCGCGCATAAATGGGCTGCTGATTTGTACAATTGGGTCGGTGGTACGAGAAATATAATCCATGACCGCAATTTTAGGGCCCAGCGTATAGTCACCTGAAGTACCACTGATGCGCTGTAAGATTTCGCTCGACACCAACTCCTTTAAATAGCGATAACCCGTCGGTTTTGACAAGCCCAGCTCATCACAAATCGTATCGACATTAATGACGGGACGATGAACCGAAAATAAGTCGAGAACTGTCAATATCTTACCAAAACTTGAAAGCGCCATGATGAACTACTTCACTAAATCATACTGAGGAAACGAACCGAAGATTCTTTATAACAAATTGCCTATCATCTTGCAGCGATATTTCACTGAGAGGATTAAATTATCCAAAATTGAACTAAAAAAGTGCAATAAAAATATATTAATTATCATAATAAGATATTTTGTTGACGTATTATGTTTTTTTTGAAACAATATTTGAACCAAAATATCGAATCAAGAAATTTCTGATTGTCGGTTTTTGCGTTTTTCTTCTCTTTCTTCTTCCCTGAAAGAATCTAAAGGTCTGGATCTTCCTGCTCCAGATTAGGCGGTCAACCGCCTTTAAAAAATGTTGAATATTATTTTGATTCGTCAGAACAATAGTAAAACATTTGTAGTCATCGTTATCGTTTTCGATCTAGGCCATGTGGTGGGGTTGTTGAGCACCGCTGTGTCTGATGTAGAGATATATTCATGCTTTGGAAACAGATCTTGGCGTTTCGGCCCAGTCGAATGGATTTGATTTTTGCCGTCAAAACCTTTATCGCCATGATGCTCGCGCTCTATATTGCCTTTTCACTGGATTTGACTTATCCGATGTGGGCCGCGGGCACCGTCATTATCATTGCACAGCCTTATGCGGGTATGGTGTCGTCCAAAGCGCTGTATCGTTTATTGGGTACGGTCGCTGGTGGTGCGGTCGCGATCTTTCTCACACCGCATATGATCGATATGCCGATTCTGTTTACCTTCGTGTTGTCGCTCTGGATTGCACTGTGTTTGTATATTTCCCTGCTCGATCGTACACCGCGAAGCTACGTATTTATGCTGGCCGGATACACCACCGCCATGGTGGCCTGTAGCTCGATCAACAGTATTGATACTTATAGCGTTTTTGATATGGCTTTAAGCCGTGTTCTGGAAATTTCGGTGGCGGTGATTTGTAGTGCTGTCGTTTCTGCCACAATTTTTCCAGCGCATCTGGGCACACAACTGCAACGCCGAGTACAAAAAACTTTAGACGATACCCGCGAAGCATTCGAACGTATTTTGACAGATGAACAGCATAGCAGTCAGTACACGCAATTGCTGGCAGGTGTAGCACGTGATACCTCCGATATTCATGGCTTGGCTGTACATTTGGCCTATGAACGAGGCGAATTGCGAGGCATGACCAAACCGTTGCAAGAGCTGTTACACCAGATCACCATGATTGTGGCCAATCTGGTCTCGATGTCTGAGCGTATCGCACAAATGGATGAGCTGGATCTACGTTATCGTCAGGTTTTGCCGCAACTGCATACGCATGTGGTTCGCTTTTTGCGTGAGCAGCAGGATATCCAAGACGATCAGCTAGATCATTTACCTGCCGAATTTACAACAGATTTTCAGCATTTATTCGAGCTGATTCATCCTTCGCAACGGGTGATGTTGCAGGCTTTTCAAATGGATGTGCGTCATTTTATTCAAAATGTCATGACCATCAAACTCCTCTGGACGCGTATCCAGCGGGGCGATAAACGCATTCCGGATCGGATTGCAGCACTCACGACACAGTATCCAAGTTTACATCGTGATCACGGGATTGCTGTGCGCAGCTCGATTGCAGCAGGTATTGCAACGGCCGCCTCGTTTTTGCTCTGGATTTATAGCGGCTGGCATGCCGGTTATATGATGGCGCAGCTCACAGCGGTGAGTGCCTGTATTTTATCGACGCTCGATAATCCTGTGCCTGCGCTTAAGCTATTTATTAAAGGATCGATCTTATCGGCTGTGTTAACGGTGTTTTATGCCTTTATCATCATGCCGGAAGTGAAAGAATTTTGGCAACTGGCCTTTGTACTGGCACCGATGGCCATTTATTTGCTGTCGATGTTTCCGCAGCCTGCATTGATGGGATTGGCACTGCCGATGCTGATCAACTTTGTGATGAGCTTGAATTTGCAAAATCATTATGCAACCAATGCGGTAGTGCTCATGGACACGGCCATGGCAGGCGTGATGGGGCCGATTATTTCCATTTTAGCGATCCAGTTTATTCGTGCGATGTCTCCCGAGACCAGTGCCACACGCATTTTGGCGTTACATTATAAAGCAATGCGCGAAGCTTTATATTTACCTTATGGGGTTCGCTTTCGGGTTCATTTACGCAGCATGCTTGATCGCATTGGTATTTTAAATACCAAAATGGTGCAGTCTGATGAGCTGAAGCAGGCGATGAATCGTGCGCTGATTGAAGCCAGCGCTGTGGTGAATTTGAGCCGTATTGCTGAGGTGCTGCATGGTGATACAGGCTCTACCGAGTTAAAACGGGCGTTATTTCGTTTTCAACAGTTACTCGATCGTGGCTTTAAAGAGCAGGAAAAACAATTAGAAACACCACAGGCTTTGCAAGAGAAATTACTGGCACAAATACAACAGATTGAAATGGTATTGGTAAATGAGCCGAACCTCAGCTTAAAACAGCGTATTGAAGTGAGTATGAACAACATCCGCAGCAGTATTTTTCATGCGCAGCAGAATAAACCAGCCGCGCTGATGTTTAAAGGGGAAAGCAATGGGTGAGTTTAATGCATACGGGGTGTACTTTCCGAGCTTTCTGATTCAGGCCATTTGTGCCTTTATCGTCTTTAAAATCGTAACGCGTGGAACCGACCGCCTCATTGCAGCAGGCTGGATTGGATTTCCCGGTGTGTTTAACCTGTGTTTATACATCATCCTGTTGATGGGCATGCACTGGATTTTTCTTTGGCAGTTTGGTCGATGACAGCATCGTTACTAAGTGAAATTGGAACAACGCAATGAGTAAGGTAGATTTACGCAAATTCGTTCGACCCGTGGTCACACTGATCATGGTGATTGTCGCGGTTTTTGTGATTGTGCATTTGTGGAATTACTATAATGCCTCGCCATGGACACGTGACGGGCGAGTGCGTGGCGATGTGGTTCAGGTGTCTTCAGATGTATCAGGACTGGTCACTGAAGTCTTGGTGCACGATAACCAGAGCGTCAAGAAAGGGCAGGTGCTATTTAAAATCGATGTGGCGCGTCAGCAACTCGATGTTGAACAGGCACGATCAGATTTGGCCAAGGCCAAAGCCGGGCTGGCACAGTCACAAGCCAACCTGATTGCTGCAAAGGCCAATTTGGCCAAGACTCAAGCCAATATGGCTTTAGCCGAAAAAAATGCAGCGCGTTATTCAAGTTTGCTCGATGGTGCAATTTCCAAGCAGGAACAAGATCAGGTCTATGCCACACGTGATCAGTCACGTGCCGAGATTGCCCAGATGCAAGCATCCATTGAACAGGCCGAAGCCACTATCACTGAACAAAAATCGTTGATTGATGTGGCGCAAAGTAATTTAAATCTGGCGCAGCTCAATCTGAATCGCTCACAGGTGGTGGCACCAGCAGATGGTACCTTGTCTAACTTCGATTTACAGGTGGGAAATTACGTTAAGACGGGGGACGCAGTAGCCGCCTTGGTCGACCGTAAGCAGCTCTACGTGGTGGGATATTTCGAAGAAACCAAACTCAATCACATTCATGTGGGCGACAAAGCCGTGATCCAGTTGATGGGAGATGATCAAAAAATCAAAGGTCATGTTCAGGGGATTGCATCGGGCATTGAAGATCGTGAGCGTTCGACCAGTTCAACCTTGCTGGCGAATGTCAATCCGACTTTTACTTGGGTCCGTCTGGCACAGCGTGTACCGGTCAAAATCGTACTCGATGAAGCGCCTCACAATCCATTGGCATTTGTGGCAGGACGAACTGCGACAGTCAGTATTGTCGAGTCTGAACAGCAGAAGTAAGTCTTAAAAAAAGGCTCCTCAAAATGTGGAGCCTCAGTATTAAGGTGTGATACCTGTCGGGTTGCGATACCAGCTTTGAATTAAGAGTCCCGCAGCCAGACTATCGGCCGCCACCCCTTTGGCGCGCCCCTGACTGTGGTAATGATCGAGTTCATCGCGTGCTTCACGCGTGGTTAAACGTTCATCGACCATCCATGTGGTGATATTGGTTTGATGGCGTAAGCGTCTGGCAAACTTACGTGCGCGTGCTGAAAGCTCCGACTCACTATCATCCATATTCAGTGGCAAGCCCACCAAAAATAATGTGGGTTTCCACTCCTGAACGATTTTAAGCAGTTGCTCCCAGTTGGGAATGCCGTCTTTCATGGGAAAGAGGGCCAAAGGCGTGCTACTTTCGATGGCCGCCTGGCCAATGGCAATTCCCATTTTTTGAGTGCCAAAATCGAATGCCATAATCATGCTGTGTGTAGAAATCTCAGGCATGACCAATCTCGGATGATAACCAGTTCCGATCGACGCCGAGTTTTTTATACGCAGCGTCCCAACGTTCGTCATAAGGTAAGTTAAAAATCAGATCCATATCGGCGTCGCAGACCAGCCAGTCGCCACGAGAGATCTCGTCTTCAAGCTGGTTTTTTGTCCAGCTGGCATAACCCAGCGCAATTTGATAGCGGCCAACCCCTTCGTTATGCGCAATCGCGTCTAAAATATCTTTACTGGTGGTAATGCATAGGTTTTCGCCTACTGCAATGGAGGAGTGCCATACGGGTTGACCGGTATGTAACACGAAACCAGCCTCCGGGCGCAATGGCCCACCTTGCAAAACTTCATGCGGCTGTACGTGATCGGCATCGATATCCAGATCATTGAGTAACTCACGAACCTGAATGCCCGACGGCCGGTTGATGATCAGGCCCTGAGCACCATCACCATCATGACGTGCCAGATAAATCACGGTATTTGCGAAAAAATCATCGGCCATTTCTGGAGGGGCAATCAGACAACGGTGTGTCAAATATTGTTTGGTCACCTAGACGCTTCTCCTTTAAATCGGTCGCTTTGAAAGATAGATTCTTCTTATCAACATACAAGAGTAAATGGATTTCGCCAATCATTTTCCATGATTTATTTCTATGACCAAATCTCTAGGCATGCTGGAATTTAAGCTGTCTTAACTGTCTGGCGTGCTGTAACGTGGTTTCATTAATTTCTACACCGCCAGACATTCGGGCCAGTTCAAGAACGCGTTGTTGTTCATCGAGTTCGATGATGGTGCTGCTGGCGGGATCGGTTTGTTGTTTCTTGACCAGCAGATGTTGATCGGATTGAGCCGCCACTTGAGCCTGATGGGTGATACACAGTAACTGCACATGCTGCGCCAGATCGGCCAGTAGCCGTCCGACCACTTCGGCTGTGCCACCGCTAATACCCACGTCAATCTCATCAAACACCAAGACTTCGGCTTCGGTTTTCTCCGCATTCATCACTTGCATCACCAAGGCGATGCGCGACAACTCGCCGCCTGATGCCACACGCGCAAGCGGTTGGGGTGGAATCCCTTTATTTGCTGTAAAGAGTAGTTGAATGAAGCTTAAGCCCTCGGCAGACGGTTGCTCCAGCGGTTCAAACTTAAATTCGAAATGTGCCTCCGGCAAGGCTAAAGGTTTCACTTGCTCGGTCAGCTGTTTGGCCAGCGGTTGCGCGGCTTCACGACGGATCTGATCCAGATATTCAGCTTTTTCCAAGAATTCCTGATGGGCAATGTCGACTTGCTCGGCCAGTGTTTCAGGGTCTTCAAGTTGATGTAATTGATCTAGCTCAAGTTGCCATTGTGCATAATCCTGTTTGAGCTGTTCAGGCTGTGTGCGATATTTACGGGCCAGACGATGAAAGACTTCCAAGGTACTGTTGAGTTCTTCCATACGTTCTGGATCGAAGCTTTGGCGGTCGATAAACTGGCGTAAATTGGCCGTGGCATCGTCGATTTCACTTTGTGCATTGAGCAATGAATTATAAATTTCAGACAACTGCTCACTACGACCAGCATGTGACTCAAGCCGACGCAGTAACGAGGCCAATTCCTGAGTAATATTCGGCTCAGCCTCATCGAGTAAATTTAGACCATAGCCACAATCTTGCATGATATGTTCATGATGACTCAGTCGATCAAATTCTTGTTCAAGCTCTTTGTAGTCGATTGCGACTATGTCTTCAAGTTCTTCAATTTGTAATTCCAGTGTGGCGATGCGCTGCTGGCGGGTGGCCTGTGCATCTAGTGCCGCTTGATGCTGACGAATAGTATTTTGCCAGTCATTGTAGGCCTGTTTTACTGCATGTGCGGGCGTGTAAAAGTTGTAGTAACGATCGAGCCAGTGTTTGGGATAGGGCGGTTCAAGTAATTGTTGCTGACTATGCTGACTATACAGTTGTACCAGCAAGCGCCCCAACTCACGTAGTTCAGACAAGCTGCTCGGGCGGCCGTTAATCCAAGCTTTGCTCCGGCCAGTGGCGAAAATGACGCGACGCAAATGAATTTCACCGGAGTCATCATCGAGTTCATGCTCTTTGAGCCATTCGGCCTCTGCGCTGTGTTCGCGATAACTGAAAGTTGCGGTGATATCGGCTTTTTCAGCCCCATAGCGCACGTAATTGGTGTCGGTACGCTCGCCCAAACTTGCTGATAAGGCATCTAAAAGCAATGATTTTCCAGCCCCTGTTTCCCCGGTCAGAACGTTAAATCCGTGTTCAATATCCAAGGCAAGGTGATCGGCCAAAGCAAAATTGATAAGAGTTAAATGTGTCAGCATAAACGCATCCAAGGCGCCAAGAGTTTTTTGTTTAAGATGTTTAAGATAGTGAACTTTTGGACTTGTCACAAGAGATTCGTTATTCTAAGTCCATTATAAGAATAGCAAGATTTGTCAGTCAGAAAATGAAAATACGTCTTCCCTTACCTAAACCTGTACAAAAAAGCGCGCAATCGCCAAAAAAATTGGCGCAGCTCAATCAACAGCTTGCAGCACTATCGGCACAATTTCGTCGTGCAAGTGCGGCAGCAGATTATCAGCAGGCTTATGAGCTGGTACGGCAGGTGATTGATCTTGTGCCTCAGCATCCGGTGGCCTACATGGATTTGGCCTACACAGAACTTCAGTTAAAGCGTTATTTAGATGCTTATGCGCATTATCAGCACGCCATTACGTTAAGCAACGGATCTGTCGATCCCAATATTTATGACGGACTTTGTGAAGTCTGTTTTGCGCTTAATCGCGCGCAAGACATGCAGCACTTTGGCCGTCTTGCCATTGAGCGTAAACAGCAACAGGCAAGCCAAGAACCAAAATTGACACTGCCACAAGCAGCACCCGAACGCTTTCTGGCAGAAAATCCTAACCAGAATATTATTTCATTTTCATTATTTGGAGATCATCCGCGTTATTGTGAAACCGCAGTGTTAAATGTTATTCGAGCCAAAGAACTCTATCCAAATTGGCGCTGCCGCTTTTATGTCGATGATTCAGTGCCGACGCCCATTTTGCAGCGATTAAGCCAGCATGGTGCACAGCTCATTAAAGTGACCGAGACTCAGGCTCAGATTTCAGGATTGTTCTGGCGCTTTTTGGTGATGGATGATCCGCAAGTTAAACGCTTCTTAATCCGCGATGCCGATTCACTGATTTCACCACGAGAGGTTGCAGCCGTTCAGCAATGGCTGGACAGCGACCGCTGGTTTCATGTTATGCGAGATTACTATTCGCACACCGAATTAATCTTGGCGGGGATGTGGGGTGGATGTACAGGCGTTTTTCATCAGGTTGAAGCTTTGATTAGCGATTATATTTATTCCGGACGTTATCTAAATACGCGGGTCATGGATCAGCATTTTTTACGTTATTGTATCTGGCCAACCTTATGTCAGAGTGTCATGACTCATGATCGATATGGATTTGACCCTTCTGCCGAAGCATTTCCAGGCGATCAAAAGCAAGATACGCCAGTAACACTGACCCGACACGCGCATGTGGGAATGAATGAATCGAGTGCAGTGGTCAACGTAACTGTGCCTGATTCAATGGCCCGCCAAATTCAATGGATTTTATACAACAATAAAAAGCAAATTGTGTGTCAGTACCGCGCCACGGTGGATGAATCTGGATCAATCGATCTACATTTGCCAGAATTATATGCGGCGCAGATCCGTGTAAAGGCATGGAATTTGCAGATTTATCCTGTTTAAAACTGATTGATTAGTTATTTCGCCACAATTAAACTACATCTGTCATTACCTCATATAAATGCGACATTTTTTGGAGACGTACGCATGAGTTCTACTCAATTTGATCACGTGAGTGTGATTAAAAAATCAAATGTATATTTTGGTGGTTTATGCATCAGTCACACCGTTCAGTTTGAAGACGGTACAAAAAAAACATTAGGTGTGATATTACCGACTGAACAGCCACTGACATTTGAAACCCATGTTCCTGAGCGTATGGAAATTATCTCTGGCGAATGTCGCGTAAAAATTGCCGATAATACTGAAAGTGAATTGTTCCGTGCCGGACAATCGTTTTATGTGCCTGGAAATAGCCTATTTAAAATCGAAACTGACGACGTATTAGATTACGTTTGTCATTTAGAAGGCTAACTCATCGGCTGTTAAATCAGTTAAAATGGTCGCGTTAAAAAATCCTGTGAAGCTGGCTTTACAGGATTTTATTTTTTTATCTGTGCTTTTAGAGGGTCACCATGGCTAAACCAGAATATTATTATGGCGTTCATTCGGTGGAGTCATTGTTGGAGTTGGAGCCTGAGCGGGTTTTGACCCTGTTTACACTCAAAGGCCGAGATGATCAGCGCTTGCAAAAAATTTTAGAGCTGGCCGAACCATTTGGGATTAGTGTACAAAAAGCCAGCCGTGACAGCTTGGAAAAACTGGCTGGTTTGCCGTTTCATCAAGGCGTGGTGGCTGCGGTACGCCCACATCCGGTGTTAAATGAAAAAGACTTAGATCAATTGCTCGAGCAGCAAGACAATGCCTTGATTTTGGCTCTCGATCAGGTCACCGATCCGCATAACCTTGGTGCATGTATCCGTACGGCGGCGGCGATGGGCGTGGTGGCGGTGATTGTCCCGCGTGACCGTTCTGCCGGACTCACACCCACTGCACGTAAAGTCGCTGCTGGTGGCGCAGAAAAAGTGAAGTTTATTCAGGTCACCAATTTGGCACGTACATTGGCGCACATTAAAGCGCAATTCTTTGTCAAAGTTGTGGGCACTATGCTGGATGAAAAAGCATTACCTTTACAAGAGTGTGATTTTTCTGGAAACGTTGCCATTGTGATGGGGGCTGAAGATACGGGTTTACGTCCGATCACGCAGTCGCAATGTGACCAAACCGTGTATATCCCAATGTCGGGAAATCTTCAAAGTTTAAACGTGAGTGTTGCCACAGGAATGGCGCTCTATGAGGCCTGCCGTCAACGTTTGGTTTAAGCGTTGAATTCGGCATTGTCAAAGGTTAAAGATTGCCATGTCACCCAGATTACAAGGGTACGGTTATGTGGCCATTACCATGTGTATTTGGGGTGGCTTCACGATTTTTTCTCGACTCAATGCCCAGTGGCATATCAGTGCCTGGGACATTGTGGCAATGCGTTTTGCAATCGCCTTTTGTCTGTTGGTGCCTATACTGATCTACAAAAAAGACTGGGCCTTTTTATGGCAGCCCAAAGCCATGATTTTGGCGCTGATTGGCGGTGTGGGCTATTGCCTGACGGTTTATAGTGCGTTTTTGTATGCACCCGCCGCACATGCCGCGATTTTTTTAAATGGCACCATGCCGTTATGGACAGCCATTGCAGCCTTTGTGCTGTTCGGGCAGCCCTTTGACCGCCATACATGGCTGAGCTTTTGCATTATTCTGGCTTCAATTGGCCTGATGAGCGTATTGATGCTTCGCCAAAATCATAGTGGTTTTGGCGTTGGTGATGTGCTTTTTGTATGTAGCGCAATGTGGTGGGGAGTTTTTACCATCTTGCTCAAGCAATGGAAGCTGAGCGCATGGCATGCCATGACCAGCGTAGCCATCTGGTCGACATTATTTTATTTACCCGTTTATGCGTTGTTTCTGCCCAAACATTTTGATCAGGTTGAGCCGCTTCACTTAGTGGTGCAGGGGCTGTTCCATGGCGTATTTGTGGTGATTTTAGCCACACTGACCTATATTGCCGCGATCGAACGTTTAGGTGCGTTTAAAGCGGGCAGTATCGTCAACTTGGCGCCATTTTTGGCGGCATTGATTGCTGTTCCCTTACTTCATGAGCCGCTGAGTCTATCGCTTTTGTTTGGTCTAATTGGAATGGGAATAGGCGCGTTGCAGCCGTGGCGCTGGCGCTTGAAAGACACACTCACCCGAGAGCTTGAAAAGCAGAAAAATCAATCAGGCGAGCGTGTTAAATAATCGGTGTGTAAACGCATCAATTGCTGATACAGCTCATCGAGCGTGCCTTCATTGTGTACCACATCATCTGCGCGTTTTAATTTTTCAGAACGCGGCATTTGTGTGGCTATAATTTTCTGGATCTGTTCGGTCGATTGCGCATCGCGTTGGCTGGCTCTTTTCAGTTGGGTGGCTTCGCTCACATCGACCAGCAGATTGCGATGGGTCATTCGATCTTGACCGGTTTCAAACAATAACGGCGAAACCAGAATCACATACGCACTCTGTGCTTGTTGCAATTGCGACAAAATCGATTGTCGGATGATAGGGTGGGTAATGGCTTCGAGCTGTTGGCGTGCCTCCGGATGCTGAAAAATATAGTCACGTAAGGCGCGACGATCCAGTTGACCGTCTACCTGCAAAACCCAGTCACCAAAGTGCTGTGCAATTTTTTCCAGTGCGGGTTGTCCCGGTTGAACAACTTCACGTGCGACCACATCGGCATCGACCACATCAATGTCTTGATGTTCAAACCATTGGCTGGCAGCCGATTTACCACTTCCGATTCCACCTGTAAGCCCAACGATGTACGGCATGCTCATCCTCCTAGATATACCCGCATAATTGCATCTCCCCATAAAAAGGCAATCCAGCCCGCAATCGCAATAAAGGGACCAAATGCAAAAGGCTGATTTTGCTTGCGAATACGCAAAAGTACAACACCAATAATCGCCCCCACAAACGACGATAACAGCACAATCAGCGGCAGCATCAGCGGCCCCATCCAAGCTCCCAGCGCTGCCAGTAGTTTGAAATCGCCGTATCCCATGCCTTCTTTTTTGGTGAGCAGTTTAAACAGGTAATACACCACCCATAAGCACAAAAAGCCGATGACATAGCCCCAGATGGCCTCATTGGGAGAAACATACACATGCGCGCTATTGATGGCCAAGCCTAATCCTGCAAGGGTGAGGGTATAGCGATCTGGTAAAAGCTGAGTATCAAAGTCGATAAAGGTCAGCGCAATTAACATCCAAGTGAGCACTAGCCCAAACAACATTTTAAGCGTTGGCCCCAAAACCATCAGCACGGTCAGTGAGGTTAACAGCGTAAGCAATTCAATGGCGGGGTAGCGGATTGTAATCGGGTGGTCACACGCATGACATTTCCCGCGTAAAGCCAGCCAGCTTAGCACTGGAATATTGTGATACCAGCGAATTGGCGCACGACAATGCGGACATGAAGATGCAGGTGAACTTAGACTGAGCTTTTCGGTTTCAATCACGGCCTGTTCTGGATGCAGCAACAACTGGCATTCTTGTGTCCATTCCTGCTCCATCATTTTGGGTGTGCGGTAGATCACCACATTTAAAAAGCTGCCAATACACAGGCTTAAGATACCAATCGCGAGATAAAGCGCAGTCGAATTGGTAATAAAATACGAGAAGATATCAGACATTACACCACTGAACCCATTTGGAAAATCGGAAGATACATCGCAATCACCAGACCACCCACTAAAATGCCCAGAATTGCCATAATCAAGGGTTCCATCATCGATGTAAGACCGTCTACTGCGTGATCGACTTCACTTTCATAATAATTCGCAACTTTGTCCAGCATTTCATCTAGTGCCCCGGATTCTTCACCAATGGCCACCATTTGAATGGCCATCGTGGGGAAACGATTCGACACGCGCATGGCAAAATGAAGCTGCTGGCCTGTAGACACATCGTCACGAATTTTAAGCACAGCACGTTCATAAATACTGTTATTGGTTGCACCTGCAGTAGATGCCAGCGCATCAATCAGCGGAACACCCGCTGCAAAAGTGGTGGCAAGGGTACGGCTATAACGGGCAATAATGGCTTTATAGACCAGATCACCCACAATCGGCAAACGAAGCACGAGTTGATCTAGACGATCACGAAAAGTTTTGCTGCGTTTACGTGCCTCTAAAAAGCCAGCAATCACCGCACCGATAATGAAAATGAGCAATATCCAGTAAGACTGCATCCAGTTGGACATGTTCACCACCATCTGGGTAAAGGCTGGCAAGTCTGCGCCAAATGAGGTAAATAAATCTTTAAATACCGGAACCACTTTCACCATCAAAATGATGGTCACCACGATCGCGACCACAATCACCATAGCCGGATACTTCATGGCTTTTTTGATTTTTTGCTTCAATACTTCACTTTTTTCTTTATATACCGCAACTCGCTCTAGCATGGTTTCAAGCGAACCCGATTGTTCACCCGACTCAATTAGGGAGCAAAACAGATTGTCGAAGTGCTGCGGATATTTACGCAGCGCACCAGCAAAAGTATTGCCTCCTTCGACATCTGTTTTGAGTCCGAGTACCACCTCGCGCATGGCAGGATTATCCAAGCCTTCAGCGACAATTTCAAAGGCCTGAACCAGCGGCACACCTGCTTTCATCATGGTTGCCAACTGGCGAGTAAAAATCGTGATATCGAGCGGTTTAACTCTTTTCTTAAATAGTCCTTCAAGCAGGTTGCGGCGCTTTTCACGAATGGTTCGAATGGTAATGCCTTGTTTACGCAAGGTGACTTTGGCCAATGCCATATTACGGGCAGAAAGCTCCCCTTTAAGTTTGATCCCCTTACGATCAACACCTTCATACGCGAAAGTGGGCACTGTTTGTACTTTTTTTGCTGCCATCAGATGATCCTTGCTTTGCCCCGTTATTCTTCATTCGTCACACGATTGACTTCCTGTAACGATGTGACCCCCTGCATCACTTTTTTTAAGCCAGAACGGCGTAAGTTGCTAAATCCAAGCTGTTCAGCGGCTGCTGCAATTTCAAGTGCATTGCCGTCTTGCATAATAATTCTTGAGATTTCTGGTGTAATTTTCATGACTTCATAAATGCCCACACGTCCTTTGTAGCCCTCCCGACATTCTTTACACCCCACCGGTTCATAGATCTGAAAGTCTGGAGCATCTAAATCGGTTTCGGTAAATCCCATTTCGAGTAAACTGGCACGTGGCACGTCGATACGCCGTTTACACTGATTACACAGGCGTCTGGCAAGGCGCTGCGCAATCACCAGATTGACCGAGGTGGCGATATTAAAGGTCGCCACCCCCATGCTTCTCAGGCGTGTAAGTGTTTCGGCAGCGTTATTGGTATGCAGTGTCGACATCACCAAGTGACCGGTTTGAGCCGCTTTAATGGCAATCTCTGCGGTTTCTAAATCACGAATTTCCCCCACCATAATGATATCAGGGTCTTGACGTAAAAAAGAGCGTAATGCCGCAGCAAAGGTCAGGCCGACTTTGGGATTTACATTGACCTGATTAATACCTTCAAGATTAATCTCGACTGGATCTTCGGCGGTAGAAATATTGGCATGTTCGGTATTGAGAATATTTAAGCCGGTATACATCGATACGGTTTTCCCCGAGCCTGTAGGGCCGGTAATCAGCAGCATGCCTTGTGGTCGATTCAGCGCTTCGGTAAACAATGCTTTTTGCTCAGGCTCGTAGCCCAGTGCATCGATACCCAGCATCGCGCTCGCAGGATCCAGAATCCGCAGTACAATCTTTTCACCAAATAGGGTCGGTAGGGAGTTGACCCGAAAATCGATGGTTTTGGTTTTCGACAGTTTCAGTTTAATACGACCATCTTGCGGAACACGCTTTTCCGAAATATCCATTTGAGACATCACTTTCAAACGCGAGGCCAGTCGGGTAGCCAGTTGTAAGGGTGGTGTTGCAATTAAACGAAGTACACCATCGACCCGATAACGGACCCGATACATTTTTTCATAAGGTTCAAAATGTAAGTCTGATGCATTCATACGAATAGCATCAATCAGTAATTTATTGATGTATTTGACCACCGGGGCTTCATCTTTACTGATTTCGTCATCGTCGTCGTCATCTGAAGTGGGGGAATTCACCTCCAGATCCAGATCAAAATCTTCGGTGTCAAAGTTAAAACGGCTATCTTCGGGGAAATATTCGTTTAACAGTCGCTCAAGCTTATCGTGTTCTACAATAATCGGTTCGACTTTGAGTTTGCTGTTAAAACGGATGGCATCCATCGCTTCAAGATTGGTCGGATTGCAGGTCGCGACATAGAGCACATGCCCACGATGAACCAACGGCATTACACGATACTTGCGAATCAGCTTTTCATCGATACGATCTTTGAGAATCAGCGCAGGATCAAAAACATCCAGATCAAATAGCGGTTCGCCAAACTCGACCGAGATGGTTTCAGCAATGGTGATCGGGGTAATGGCATAATGGTCGATCAAATAAGGAACAATATCTTGCTTGTTTTTTTTTGCGCTCTCTTGAGCCATTTGCATGTCGTGTGCATCAATATGACCTTCTTCGACAAGGCGCCGAATGAATCCTGAAAATTTAGGTGATGCGGTAACTAATGACATGGGACTGCCTTGTAACATTGATATCATTATAATTTGTATATAGAAAATTATACGGCGCCACAGAAAAAATACCACCCTGTACAGCCAGCTTTCCATACATCAACGCGTCTATTTTGTTACTGGGAATTGTTGAATTGTCTTGTATCCAACAATTATGGTGCAAAAAGGTCGATCGCTTTACACATGCGATGTAAAAGAAATCGTTCTAATTTCGCTTAAAATCCGTGTAGAATGAGCTGCATTTTTGAAGAAAGGTTAGCAATATGTCGGGCTCGACTATTATTCCTTGGGTTGTCGGCAATTGGAAAATGAATCCTCAACAATCTACTGCCATTCAACTTGTACAACAATTTAAAGATTTATTAAAGCAACAGCCAATTTCTGAGCAGCACTGTCATATTGGTGTGGCGCCAATCTCAATCGCCTTGACGCGTATTCAAAGCGAGCTGGCCAGTGCGAACCGTGCAGTGGCAACCGTTGCCCAAGACGTCT
Source organism: Acinetobacter soli (assembly GCF_018139125.1). Taxonomy (NCBI): domain Bacteria; kingdom Pseudomonadati; phylum Pseudomonadota; class Gammaproteobacteria; order Moraxellales; family Moraxellaceae; genus Acinetobacter; species Acinetobacter soli. Next base: position 2,212,219 of record NZ_CP073241.1, on the reverse strand, counting down.
CACGATTTGCAGGCACAGGCGCCTATACTGGCGAGGTCAGTGCAGATTTACTTACCGACAGTCAGATTCAGTATGTTTTGATCGGGCATTCTGAGCGTCGCGAACTGCTCGGTGACCAGGTTGAAATTTTAAAACAAAAAATGACGCATGCCTTACAAGCAGGTATGACGGTGATTTATTGCGTCGGTGAAAGCCTTGAACAGCGTGAGCAAGGGCAGGCTGAGCAAGTGGTGTTGCAGCAAATCTGTGATATCGCCTCTGTGGTCAGTGCCGAGCAATGGCAGTCGCAAATCGTGATTGCATACGAGCCAATTTGGGCAATTGGAACAGGGCGGACGGCATCACCAGAAGATGCGCAAGCCATTCATGCCAAAATTCGTGAAGGTTTATGTCAGATTACCCCAGCAGGCGCACAAATTGCGTTACTTTATGGTGGTAGTGTTAAACCCGAGAATGCAGTAGAGTTGGCGGCCTGCGCTGATATCAATGGCGCTTTGGTTGGCGGGGCTTCCCTCAATGCCGAATCATTTTATCAAATCGCTCAGGCATTTGCCCAAACACAACAATAGGAGGTCAGCATGCATACATTTGTGTTGGTTGTACATATCATCTTGGCCGTTATGATTATTGGTCTCGTATTGATTCAACACGGTAAAGGCGCTGATGCCGGTGCATCTTTTGGTGGCGGCGGTGCTGCAACCGTATTTGGTGCTTCAGGTTCAGGTAACTTCCTGACCCGCGTGACGGCAATCTTAACGGCATTGTTTTTTGTGACCAGTTTAAGCTTGGCCGTCTTTGCGAAAAAACAAACTACAGATGCTTATAGCTTAAAATCTGTACAAACAACGAACTCAGCTCCTGCAACAACGCCTGAAACTTCGCCAAATGCACCTAAGTCGAGTCAATAATTGAAAATTGCTCTTTATTTTTGTGTAAGAAGCGACTAGAATTCCTGCCACAAGCTGCGGTGGTGGTGGAATTGGTAGACACGCTACCTTGAGGTGGTAGTGCTTTCGGGCGTGGGGGTTCAAGTCCCCCCTTCCGCACCAATCTTCAAGTCATTTGATGATTGGTGTATGCAGCAGTTGAAGGAGTCGCATTGAATGCGAACATCCTGAGATTAAAAAAAGGTATCTTTTATAAGATACCTTTTTTTGTTTGTGTAAATTAAAAATATAACCCTAATTTCTTGTTAGGTGCTGATCAGAAGATGATGCGCCGTGTAACGGGATCTGATCTTAAGAATTACACATCAAAATAAATCAAAACCCGAAATAGCCCTCAACATCCTTAACACCAAGAAAATGTGTGCTCGTCAGATGGAAAATCTCGATTTTGAGTGTAAATTGTGCGGTGTTGTTCGATAATTGGGCGTTTGGTGAGTGTAAAGCTGAATAATCGGAATCATTGGTTGACAGGGTGGGTTTAACTCTCTATAGTTCGCTTCACCAGAAAAGTTGCACTGTTTGTGAGACACACAACAGGCTAAGATGTTAAAAATCTTGGTGCAAACTTTTTGCCACACAAAGTGTGTGTTGATGCGGGATGGAGCAGTCTGGTAGCTCGTCGGGCTCATAACCCGAAGGTCGTTGGTTCAAATCCAGCTCCCGCTACCATTTTCAATTTGAGTTGCAAAGTCAAATTGGAGCATTGGTTGAAAGATTGACTTTTTTCAATGAATGTATATAATATTTGCACGTTGATGCGGGATGGAGCAGTCTGGTAGCTCGTCGGGCTCATAACCCGAAGGTCGTTGGTTCAAATCCAGCTCCCGCTACCAAGTTTCTAAGAGGGCTCACAGATAGGTGGGCCTTTTTGCACAGTGGATTTTAGGTTGCTGTGCAAAAATATAGGGGCGATTAACGCCCTTTTTTATTGGCTATCGTGTAGTGTCGACATCAATTGGTCAAATAGTCATGCTTCACTATAGTAAGTCTGAATCGGTCAAAGGACCGATTGAATCGCACAAAAATGACGAGAGTAAATGAAGTTATCAAACAAAACCCAAGCACTCCAAGATCTAATCGCTCCTGCAGTGCAAGCCTGTGACGTCAATCTTTGGGGAATTGAATTTATTCCACAAGGCAAGCGTTCATTATTGCGTATTTTTATTGATAAGCCCGTAGATGAGACTGCTGAACCTGTTGTAAATGAAGACGGGGAAACTGAGCTCGGACGTGGTATTGGCGTTCAGGACTGTGTTCGTGTGACCCAGCAAGTGGGTGCCATCTTGGACGTTCATGATCCGATTTCAGGTGAGTATGCACTTGAAGTTTCATCACCAGGTTGGGATCGACCGTTTTTCCAGCTTGAACAAATGTCTGCATATATCGGACAACAAGTCGCTCTGAGATTAATTAGCGCTGTCGAAAATCGTCGTAAGTTCCAAGCAAAACTGTTGCTCGTAGACCTTGAAAATGAAATGATTCAAGTAGAAGTAGACGGTAAGCATGTGCTTGAGATTGATAGTCATAATATCGACAAAGCAAACTTGATCTATCAGGACTAAATTCATTTAAATTAATAAGAATCTGTAGGTGACTTATGAGCCGTGAAATTCTTACCGTTGTAGAAACGGTTAGTAATGAAAAAGGTGTTAGTCGTGAAGCGATCTTCGAAGCGCTAGAACAAGCTCTTGTTGCGGCAACGAAGAAAAAATTCTACGAAGGCACAAATGCAGAAGAAGCGCAGTTGCGTGTTGAAATTGATCGTAAAACAGGTGACTACCGCACGTTCCGTCAATGGACACTTGTGGCCGATGAAGATCATGAAATGCCAGCATGTCAAGACGCGATTTCTGATGTTGATTCATCAAAATGGTCAATTGGCGATGTGCGTGAACTTGAAGTAGAGTCGATCGAATTTGGTCGTATTGCTGCTCAAATTGCCAAGCAAGTGATTGTACAAAAAATCCGTGAAGCAGAACGCGCACTGATTGCAGATGCTTACGAGTCAAAAGTGGGTGAGCTCATTTATGGCGAAGTGAAAAAGCAAACCAAAGACGGTTTCATTATCGATCTAGGGGACAATGCAGAAGCGTATTTGGCACGTGAAGAAATGATTGCCAAAGAAATTTTGCGTCCTAAGCAACGCGTTAACGCAATTTTGTACAGCGTAAACCGTGAAGGTCGTGGTGCGCAGTTGCTCTTGTCACGTGCACGTCCTGAAATGCTGATGGCATTGATGAAAAAAGAAATTCCAGAAATTTCTGAAGAAATCATTGAAATTAAAGCAGCGGCACGTCAGCCGGGTGTTCGCGCAAAAATTGCTGTGAAAACCAATGACCATCGTATCGATCCTGTTGGTGCATGTATTGGTATGCGTGGTACGCGTATCCAAGCGGTTCAGCAAGAACTCAATGGCGAGCGTATTGATGTCGTGGTATGGTCAGACGATCCAGCACAATACATCGCAAGCGCGCTTGAGCCAGCTGATGTATCGGGCATCGTACTCGATGAGGATACACGCAGTGCCGATATTATTTTTGCAACCAATGATCAGTTGGCGCGTGCAATTGGTTCACAAGGCCAGAATGTACGTCTTGCATCTGAATTAACTGGTTACAAACTCGACATGATGCTTGAAGAAGAGTATCGTGCTCGTCAACAAAATGAAGCACAGCAGTATTTGGACATGTTTGTCACACGTCTGGATATTGAAGAAGATCTCGCAATGGCGCTGGTTGAAATGGGCTTTACTTCTCTTGAAGAAATTGCTTACGTACCACCAGAAACCTTTGATGAAATTGAGCTTGATCAAGAGTTGGTTGAGTTACTTCAAAGCCGTGCAAAAGAAGCCGCATTAACAGATGCATTAAAACAGCAAGAAAATGTTCAAGAACCAAGTCAAGAACTTCTCGAAATGGAAGGCATGACTCGTGAGCTTGCATACGCTCTTGCAGCACGTGGTGTCGTGACAGTTGATGATCTTGCCGATCAAGCAACCGATGATATTTCTGATATCGAAGGTCTTGGTCAAGAAAAAGCAGGTCAACTGATTATGAAAGCACGCGAATCTTGGTTTAATTAAGGGGGTGGTACATGACGGACAAATCCATTAAAGAGTTAGCACTCAGTGTTGATCGTCCTGTTGAAAAGCTCCTTGAACAGGTTCGTGAAGCAGGTCTGCCACAACGTACAGCAAATGACATTATTACCACTGAACAGCAAAATACCTTGGTGAATTACTTGAAAAAGGTTCACGGGCAGGAAAGTGGTGCAGGAAAAATCACGTTGAAACGTAAAACTACCAGTACGGCAAAAGTGGCGAGCACATCAGGCAAAGCCAAAACCATTAACGTAGAAGTTCGCAAGAAGCATACGTTTACCAAGCCAAATCCTGAACAAATCGCTGCTGAAGCCAAAGCGCGTCAGGAAAGCGAAGAAAAAGCACGTACACAAGATCGTACGCGTCAAGTGGCGGAACAACCAAAGCGTGACGAAGTTGTAGAAAATAAAGCGCAAGCAACGTTAAACGCGATGCGTGCTGCTCAGCAAAAAGAAACCGCAAAAACCACAACAGCAACAGCTGAGGTGGTGGTAAAACGTAAATCGACCAATAAACCAATCAAGCCTGTCAATGTAAAACAGGTGGAAACGGCCGAACAACGTAAAGCGCGTGAAGCAGAAGCGGCTAAACTTAAAGCGACAGAAGAAACAGCACGTCGTAAAGCAGCGGAAGAAGCGCAACAGCGTACACTTGAACAAATGCGCAAAATGGCGTCTAAGTATTCAAGTGACGAAGCGACTACGACAATTCGTGTGATTGATGATTCTCCACTTGCTTCAGGTCTAGTTGGCCAAGCTTATGAAGATTCATTTAAGCAAGAAGACCGTGAAATTAAACGCGGTAGCGCAACCACCAATCCGCGTGCGGGTAAAAAAGGTGGCCGCCGTGGTCAAGAAGAGCAAAGCTTTGTTAACCACAATAAACGTGGTTTGAAATCAAGCCAGGCAAATAAGCATGGATTTGAAAAGCCAGTTAAAAAGCAAGTTTATGATGTAGAAATCGGTTCAAGTATTGTTGTTGCCGATCTTGCACAAAAAATGGCAGTCAAAGTACGTGAAGTCATCAAATCACTGATGAAAATGGGTGAGTTGGTTAATCAAGATCAAGCGATTGATCAAGATATCGCTGCACTTGTTGTTGAGGAAATGGGTCATAACCCTGTTTTAGTTTCTGATACACAAGCAGAAGATAACTTGCTTGAAGCGGCTGAAGAAGCACGTGGTGAGCAAACGACTCGTCCGCCAGTTGTGACGATCATGGGTCACGTAGACCATGGTAAAACCTCGTTGCTTGACCGTATTCGTCGCTCGAAAGTGGCAGCGGGTGAAGCGGGTGGTATTACCCAGCACATTGGTGCTTATCACGTTGAAACGCCAAAAGGGATTATTACTTTCCTAGATACTCCGGGACATGCTGCATTTACCTCAATGCGTGCACGTGGTGCGAAAGCAACGGATATCGTGGTATTGGTAGTTGCAGCAGATGACGGTGTAATGCCACAAACTGCAGAAGCAATTGACCATGCGCGTGCAGCAGGTACGCCAATCATTGTTGCAATCAACAAGATGGATAAAGAATCTGCTGATGTAGACCGTGTGTTAAATGAATTAACAACGAAACAAATCGTTCCAGAAGAATGGGGTGGTGATGTTCCGATTGCTAAAGTTTCTGCACACAGTGGACAAGGGATCGATGAACTTCTTGATTTGATTTTGATTCAATCAGAATTGATGGAATTAAAAGCATCTTCTGAAGGTGCTGCGCAGGGTGTTGTGATTGAAGCACGTGTCGACAAAGGCCGTGGTGCAGTGACCTCGATTCTGGTGCAAAACGGTACATTGAACATTGGTGACCTTGTACTTGCAGGTTCATCTTATGGTCGTGTTCGTGCGATGTCCGATGAAAATGGTCAGCCAATCAAATCTGCAGGTCCGTCTATTCCAGTGGAAATTCTGGGCTTACCAGATGCTCCAATGGCGGGTGATGAAGTGCTTGTGGTCAATGACGAGAAGAAAGCTCGTGAAGTGGCTGATGCGCGTGCAGACCGTGAACGTCAAAAACGTATTGAGCGTCAAAGTGCAATGCGTCTTGAAAACATCATGTCATCAATGGGCAAAAAAGACGTTCCAACCGTCAATGTGGTCTTGAAAGCAGACGTACGTGGTACGCTTGAAGCCTTGACTGCAGCCTTGAATGAATTGTCGATGGACGAAGTTCGCGTTCGTGTGATCAGTTCAGGTGTTGGTGCAATCACAGAATCTGACGTAACGCTTGCAGAATCGTCTGAAGCAGTATTGCTTGGCTTTAACGTTCGTGCCGATACAACCGCACGTCAAAAGAGCGATCAAGACGGCATCGACATTCGTTACTACAGCATCATCTATGAATTGATTGATGATGTGAAGAATGCCATGAGCGGTAAGCTTGCACCTGAACACCGTGAAACCATCTTGGGTGTTGCTGAAGTACGTGAAGTATTCCACTCAAGCAAGTTTGGTGCAGCAGCGGGCTGTATGGTACTTGAAGGTATGTTACATCGTAATAAGCCGATTCGCGTATTACGTGATGACGTGGTGGTCTTCCAAGGCGAGCTTGAATCTCTTCGTCGTTATAAAGATGTGGTAGATGAAGTTCGTGCTGGTATGGAATGTGGCCTTGCGGTGAAAGGTTATAAAGACATCAAGGTCAAAGACAAGATCGAAGTCTATGATGTTCAATTAATTAAACGGAGTCTTTAATGGCGGGTAGCCAACGCTTAAAGCGAATGGCGGATTCAGTGCAGCGTGAGTTGTCTGAACTGATCCGTCAGGAGCTGAAAGATCCTCGCTTAGGTGGTCTAGTGACCATCTCGGCGGTGAAAGTCAGTGCAGACATGGGTTATGCTGAAGTTTATGTCACAGTAATGGGGCGTGAGCTCGGTGATGAGCAAAGTGAGGCAGCAAATAAAGAAACGCTAGACGTTTTAAATAAAGCATCTGGTTTCTTGCGCCATGAACTAAGCCGTCGCATCAAGACACGTATTACGCCTAGATTGCGTTTTCATTATGACAAAACCAATGCCTATGGTAATTACATGTTTGGTTTGATTGAAAAGGCAGTACAAGATCTGCCAGAACAGTCGCCTGAAGATAAATCTTAAATAAAAAAAAGCCACCTTCGGGTGGCTTTTTTTTGCTGCACTTTTAATCCTTGGGAGGATCCATAGGCGGTTTAGTCGATGAGAAGCGTTGACCGAATTTATAGCGATCCCACGGTAAAGGACGATTAATACTTTCAGGCACTTCACCACTTAAAGAGCGTAAACGCAAATGTAATGCCGCCTGTGCCATCAAGTTGGCTGAAACGGGTGCTGTGATAAATGCCAGTAAGGTAATGATCAGCTCTGCAAAGCCGAAGCGACCATGAAATGCAGAATACATAATTGAGGCAATCAAAAAACCGCCCAAACCTAAAGTACTGGCTTTGGTGGGTGCATGCAGGCGCATAAATAGATCGGGCAGGCGAATCATGCCAATTCCACCAATCAGAATAAAAAAGGCGCCAATCAATAAAAAGATCGAAACCAGAATTTCCATGATCAATTGCATGAGTTGCTCCTAGTCAATGACATGCCCAGTGGTAAAATAACGTGCCAATGCGACAGTCGAAACAAAGCCCAGCATGGCAATCAGCAAGGCGCCTTCAAACAGATTGGTGGTGGCCCAGTAAATTCCCAGCACAATCACCAAACAGGTTGCATTTAAAAACAAGGTGTCGAGTGCCAGTAGTCGATCAATAACCGAAGGCCCCATGACCAAACGAATCAGGCAAAGAAACATCGAAATCGTAATGGCAACCAAACAGATGCCTAAAGCATAAGGAAGTATGGTCATGCGCGATCTCCTTGATTTGGATCGACCTCAAAAATGGCAAGTAGCGGTTTTTCGTAGCGATCTTTAATATCTTGAATATCCAGCTCAGTATCGTCTGTGCTGAGTGAATGCACCAGAATATCACCACGTTCCTGATCAATACCCGCAGATACGGTGCCAGGTGTGGTGGTAATAATCATCGCCAGCAAACTGTTCACCTGTTCATGCTGGGTTTCTAGCGGTACACGATACCATTTGGGACACAAACGATCAGTTGGCCCTAGCACCAATTTGGCGACGCGAATGTTGGAGATTACGATATCCCAAAGCACCACAAAAACCAGCTTGATGGCCAGCGTCCAGTGAATGTGCGGCGTACGTTTAATAAACGGACGCATCATTCGTGGAATAAAAATACCCAGTAAAGCTGCCAAGAGCAGATGTCCAAACTCCACGCTATGCGACAGCATGAGCCAGCTCAATACTACAATCACTGAAACAAATGGATGAGGGAACCAACGTTCAAGTAAAGAATCTTTTTTCATCTCTATTGCTCCATTGGTTTGAGTTGGGCATCACTTGGTGCAACTTGCTCGTTTTTAAGCTGCTGTTCAATCTGGCGCAGTTTATAAGACGAGATATGTTCACCGTTTAAACTATTTGGCGACACAACATACGGAATATAGTGGGCATTGGCATCCGGCGCTTCTCCGCCATATTTGGTTTCCGGCAAATAGGTTGGATCAAAAGCTTGAACGCTAATCACTTGGCCTTCACGGTCTTTTTTCAATACCTGATCGACATACAATGAGCGATCACGTATTTGCTCGGCGGTCGCTTGCGTGTATTGCTGAATGGGCGATGCAAAAACGACGTAAGCCGTTAAAATACTTAAAAACACATAAATCGTGATGTTATTGCGTGCCGGAGCACGGCCAGGTAAAGCCTGATAACGTACATATTCTGGTTGTGTTGGATCTTGCTCAGGACGGCTTGAGCGCCAAAACAGCACAAAGCCCACACGAGTCAGTGCAATAATACTGAGCAAACTCACGATCAAAATAATGGCAATAATCCAGCCCTGATGCGCCGACTGTGCTGTGGCCTGTAAAATAAAGACTTTACCAAGGAACCCACTAAACGGGGGCAGGCCTGCAAGCATGAGTGCAATCAGTAGATAAACAATCGAGAGTAGCTTGTCTTGTTTCATTTGCGGCGCAATTTTAAGGTGATCCTTAAACTCACCACGTTGCGCAGTAATCCAGCCTGAAAACAGATAAAATGCTGCTGCAATCAGGGTACTATGCACCAGATAATACAGTGCTGCAGCCCATGCTTGCGTGTTGGCCATGGCAATGGCAATCAGTAATGTACCGACCGACGACAAGATCATAAACCCGATAAAGCGACGTAAACGATCTGCTCCAATAGCGCCAATCACACCATAAATGGAGGTGATCAGGCCAATAGGCAGTAGCCATTGCTGTAACATCGCTTGTGAGAAGGTGTCATCAAATACCGTACCATTAACACGTAAAATGGCATAAATCCCCACTTTGGTCATAATGGTGAAAATTGCAGCGACGGGCGTTGTGGCCACAGCATAGGTTTTCGGTAGCCAAAATCCAACAGGAAGCATGGCTGCTTTAATTCCAAAAACCACAAATAACAATAAGCCACCCGCTGCTGCAAGTTTGTGTGCATCAGGCTCAAGAATTGGCATTAAGCGTGCCACATCCGCCATATTGAGACTGCCGACACTGCCATAAATCATCCCGAGGCCAATCAAAAATAGTGCAGAAGCCAGCAAGTTGATGGTGACGTAATGTATTCCCAATTGAAACCGCGCTTTGCCTTGTGTATGTAACAGCAGTACATACGATGCCAACAGCAAAACTTCAAAAAAGACAAACAGGTTGAATAAGTCGCCCGTTAAAAATGCCCCGGACACCCCCATGAGTAAAAAATGAAACATGGTATGGAAATAACGACCACGCGCATCCCACTCTTTGCTGGCAAACCACAATACAGGTGCAGCAAGGGCATAAGTAAGCAACAGCATGAATGCAGACAAGCGATCCAGAATTAATACAATGCCAAACGGTGCCGACCATTCTCCGAGTTGATAAACCGTAATCTGGCCGGTATTGGCGATCATGAAATAACTAATCGCGGTTGCCAGACTCAACAAGATTGAAACTAAACTGATGCCGCGACGCCATGGCTGGCGCGGATCGTGATCTAAAGCGCCCGATCCGGGATTCCCCAACAAAATGAGTGCAAATGCAGTAAAAGCCGGAATTAAAATACTCATGATTGGCGCATGAGCATGCCAGAAGGTCATAAAATCAAACATTATGGCTTGTCCTCACGCGGGTCATAGTTCAGTGATGGATCTTCTTTTGAATCGACATGATCGGTTCCAGACTCATAACGACTGCGGATGGCCAATTGCACCACAAAGGCTGTGGTCGCAAATCCAATCACAATCGCAGTCAACACCAAAGCCTGAGGTAAGGGGTCTGTTACATTGGCTGTTTCGGTGAGTACGGCAGGAGAGTTCGTCTGCAAGCGTCCCATTGCAAACAAAAATAAATTCACAGCATAACCAATCATGGCCAGTCCCAACACGACGGGAAAGGTACGCGCACGTAGAATCAAATAAATACCAGTTGCAACCAATAATCCGATTGCAGAGGCCAGTAAAAACTCAAGACTTATCATGGTCAATCTCCTTCACGTAGAACAGGACCAGACATGGTGGAATGTCGAGAATCCCCCAAGACTGAAATCAGCAGCATGGTGGCGCCCACAACCGTGGCATAAACGCCCACGTCAAAAGCTGCGGCACTGGCCAGATGCATTTCTCCCAAAAGTGGCGGATGTACATAAATATGCGCACTGGTCAAAAATGGACGTAACCAGTACCATGCGGCTAAACCCGTAAGCCCTGCAATCATGAGTCCTGAACCAATCCAGATTTCATATAAGCGACCAGATTTGGCTTGCAATAGACGCTCAGCGCGATCCTGACCCTGTGCAACATACTGAATGATCAATGCCATGGAGGTAATCAAGCCAGCAATGAATCCGCCTCCCGGATAATTATGCCCACGTAAAAAGATATACAGGCTCACCACCAATGCCACAGGAAGTACCCATGAGGCTGTGGTTCTGAGCATGAGAGGAGAGGGATTAAAACGATAGGTCAGACCTGGTGTCACGCTGGTGCCGTGGATTCGCATGCCATCCATGAGGCACAGTGCACCCAAGGCAGCAATTCCGAGTACCGTGATTTCACCGAAGGTATCGAAGCCACGGAAATCGACCAGAATAACGTTGACCACGTTTGAACCGCCGCCAAGTGGAAGCGATTGTTGTAAGAAGAACCATGAAATTGAATTGTGATCACGCGTTAGAATCAGCCATGCAATCCAGCCCACCCCAGCGCCACCCAAAATCGCGATACTGGCATCGCGCCAGCGACGCGTACGTTTGGATTCATACGGTGTAAGTTGTGGCAGCAACGACAAACTCATCAGCAATAATACTGTGGTCACCACATCGACGGTAATTTGGGTCAAGGCAAGGTCAGGTGCAGAAAGGCCGACAAACACCATGGTCACCACCAAACCAATCGCACCGCTGATTAAGACAGCTTTGATTCGTTCATGATGGAACCAGATCATCATCCAGCAGGCACAGAAAAGTACCAGCCATAACACCACAGCAGCCCACGGTGCCAGTAACAGCTCACGTGTTCCAGTGGTCAAGCCCTGATTCACCAGAGGTGTGGCGACAATGGCAATGCTAAAAAGTAAAATCCAAAACAGATAAAGCTGTAATGATCCGGTTTCTGTGCTGAGCTTGATTTTACGACTGCCCAACAATAAATAATGAAGGAAACGATCAAACAGCTCACGCCCTTGCAAGCGCCCCAAATAAGGGTCTAAATCGATATCGCGCAAGCGCTGACCTTTTGCAAGTGCAAAATAAAACAATGCCCCACCCACCAGTGCGATGACACTCATCAGCAGTGGCAGATTAAAACCATGCCAAATCGCCAGATGACTTCCTGCAAAATCTGGTGTCATCAGGCTTGCACGGGTGGTTTGATTGACAATGTTTTCGACCAAGAGCGCCGGTAAAATACCGACTAAAATACACAAAGTTGCCAGCAAGATTGCAGGTAAACGCATGCCGATTGGTGGTTCATGTGCATTTTTGTTGGGAACTTTACTGCCGATTGGACCATCAAAAAATACGCCGTGTACCAGTCGAATCGAGTAACTCACGGCAAAAATACCCGCCAGTGTTGCCACGATAATCGAGAAGATCAGCGCACCACCCGAAAGATTGGCCACCAACTCGGTAAAGAACATTTCTTTAGAGATAAAGCCATTGGTGAGTGGAACGCCAGCCATCGAAGCGGCAGTGATCATGGTCAGGGTGCCGGTAAAGGGCAGCATTTGCCAAATTCCGCTGAGTTTGCGTAAATCGCGTGTTTGGGTTTCGTGGTCGATAATTCCCGCGATCATAAACAGCGCTGCTTTAAAGGTGGCATGGTTAATGATGTGAAAAATCGCCGCAGCCACCGCAAGCGGTGATCCGATACCGAGCAAACACACAATAAGCCCTAAGTGGCTGATGGTGGAATATGCCAAAAGACCTTTTAGATCTTCTTTAAAAATCGCAAAGAAAGCAGCCATACATAAGGTAAATAGGCCGACAAACGTCACGATATTATGATACAGCGCTGCACCCACAAAAATCGGGGCCAAACGTGCCAGCAGGAAAATTCCTGCCTTCACCATGGTTGCAGAATGCAAATAGGCCGAGACAGGTGTAGGGGCTGCCATGGCATTGGGTAACCAGAAGTGAAACGGGAATTGCGCGCTTTTGGTAAATGCACCCAGTAGAATCAGCAGCAAAGCCGGTACAAATAGGCTATGTGATTGAATCAGCTCTTTCATTCCGAGCAGTTGATCAATCTGATAAGTTCCTGCGATTTGACCCAGCAAAATAAATCCGCCCAGCATCGCAAGACCGCCCATACCTGTAATGGTAAGTGCCATACGTGAGCCACGCTGTGCCGCTTCGTAATTCCCCCAATATCCCACCAGTAAAAAAGATGAAATACTGGTCAATTCCCAAAAAATCAGGAGCAGAATGAGGTTGTTGGAAAGTGAAATTCCCAGCATGGCTGCCATAAAAATCATCAGCAACATATACAGCTTGGAGAGGGAATTTTTGGCGCTCAGGTAATAATATGCATAGATATAAATCAGTGTACCGATGCCGGTAATGAGGAGGCTAAACAGCAAGCCCAACGCATCGAGACGAAAACTGAGATTGATTCCAAGTTGAGGTAGCCATGCCCAGCTTTGCTGAACAACGGCACCACTAAATACCGCCTGAGCTTGGGTCAAGAGCAAACTGAAACTGGCGAGACTGACCCCAATGGCACCGAGTGCGGTGATCCCTCGAGAAAATCGCTGCAGAAATAAGACAAGTGTTGTGCCTAATATTAACGGTAATAAGATAATGATCGGTAACACGCTGGTATCCATGTCATGAGTTAGGCCGTAGCCTAAACGTGAATCTTATCTTTTAAGCGGTCTAGGATGACAAAGAGCCTTCCAAATATTGATCACTTAAAAACCAAAATAGAACAAAGCAAGGAAAAAACAAGCTGTATTGCGCAACTTGAAAAAACAAAATAAAACTATCCAAAGCAGTATACAGGATAGAAAATAAACACACCTCAACGCTTACATGAAAATAACATTATCAAAGACTTAAATGAAGACTTCAGGCTAAGATAGTGATTTTCATTGATAGGTAATTTCAATTGTAACACAAAATCTGATTTAATTTGTTAATTATTCAGCCTATTTATCGTGCGGAATCAACATGCGGTTCATCTGAGGGTAAATCTGGCTTGAGCAGCTGAATCAGTTGCTGTTTTTGTTCTGGCGAAAGTGACTGAATTTGCGCCACTAAACCATCTAGTTGCTCGGTGCCAGCCAGTAAGCAAGGCGACTCATCGGGAGTCGATTCAGTCGCTTGATTAAACAGTCGATTATAGATTTGATCATAAAGATGTACTGGGGCACTGGGTTCAATAGTGTGAATTTGAAAATGGATCAGTTTCAACGATTGATAATCGCTGGCATGCTCAAGTAATTCGTCCCGATTGCCTGTCGCGATAATTTGAATGGCCGGAAAGGCACGACTCAGACGCTTTAATATTTCATGCGAAAGCTGATGGTCCAGCTGTGCATCGATATGGTCGATCATCAAAATCCCTTCGCCTTCAAGGCAAGGGTACAGACTAAATGGATTCAGCAAGCATAGGCGTCTGACCACATCTCCCACCAGTGCGATCCAGACTTTGAGTGAGTTAGACAATTGTTGATAAGGGAGGAGCTGCCCTTGATAGCGCACCATAAGTTGCAATTTAGGGTGATACTCAAGATAAAGATCGGTCAATTCAGGAAAAACCATTTGCAAACTATTTTTCAGTGCTTGCAAATGTGGCGTTTTTAATTGAGCCTGCGCATGAAACATTACTTCTTCAAGTGGTGGTGCATTGCTGTCTTCATCATGTTGGGTGACGCGTTGTAGAAGCTGAGCAGCCTGAGCATTTTCAACATCACTGACTTCACGCAACCATTCAAAAAAGCGTGCAAATGTGGTGTAGGGTGGCGTCACAGTTTCATAGGCAGAAATGGGTTGAAACACCGCCGGAATATTTTTGCTGAGTAAATTTACTTCGTGAATAAAACGATCGGCAGGGTAGTAAGCGATCAGAGGCAGGCCTTGTAACGGATCTTGATGTATGGCGTGCTGATAAAGACTAACCAGTTGTTCAAGTTGTTGCGTATCAACTTGACTGATGCCTGTCCCACTGGCCGATAAGGTTTTAAATAGTCGCCATGTGCATCCGTGAGCGTCGTATTGTTGTACATCGCTGCTTTCTGTGATCACACCTATTTCAGCAGGAAATTGGACATCCAATTGAATTTTTGCCTGCGTTTTTTGAAAGCTGATATCTTGATCTTGCATGACAATGCCGGCAGCACGCGCGTCTTTAAAGCGTGCAGGAAACCAACTGAGCGCCTGAAAAAGATGCTTGAGCAGCGTGGTTTTACCTGATGAATGCTCACCTAGAATCAATGTGACGGGCTTTTGAGCGTAATCGAACTGTACGTCAAGGTTTTGAAATGGACCAATATGTTTGAGACGGATCGATTTTAGCTTCATCAGTGGCTCACTCTCTATACGACAGATGTACTCAAGCGCTGTGACGAGCGTAACTTGAGCTGTTGCACAAGATCATAAATATGATGGATGTTCAAACTTACTTTAGCACGTGTACAAGCCACATAGAGCAGACGAAGTTCTTCATCTGTAATTTTATGCTCTAAATTGTTAATTTTAAATTGGTAGTCGTCTTCAATATGCACGCGGTTCCACTCAAGACCTTTGGCTTTATGTGCCGTTGAGATCACATAGTCTGCTTGCTCAATCGGCGTAATCTTGGACAATGCCTTTTTAAGAGGGGCTGTACCATGGTCATCGACCAGTTTCACCAAAGGCTTAATGTCACTGCCATCATTGGTTTCACAATATTCATGTACATCATGCCATGAATTGAACCATGCCAGCTCTGGAACGTCGGTCACACGTTTGCCCTGTTTGAGCTGGCTGGCCGCATCGACAAAGCGATTGAGTTTATTGTGATCGGCTTGCAGGCTGACTTTATCGCCATGAACCAGACCAGAAAGGAGTAACTCCATGGCACGGGCATTGGTTCTGCACAAAATCGCATCACGCTGTTTGGTATGCGGTTTGTTGACGACTTTTGAATTCAGTTCGGGATTGCCCAGTAGCGGGATGGTTTCATTCAGTCCATACAGCAGATGATTGGCAATATCGGCAATACTTTCGCCAAAGCGAAACGAGGTGGTCAGGCGTGACTCAGGCAAGGGCAGTTGTTGCATGGCATTGACTGCACCGCGCCAAGCATAAATTTGCTGATGTGCATCCCCTACATAAATCACTTGGGTACTACGTTGTTTGAGCAAGATGCCGAGCATGAGTGGATCGGCATCTTGTGCTTCATCAAATAGCACATAATCGGCTGGAATGACGGGATTTGATAACGCCCAGAGCTTGAGGTAGATATCGTGCCCGATACCCGCCTGATGCTGTGGATCAATCGATTCTAGCCAGCGCCGCTCAACTGCCGGATAAAGATGCTGTTGAAGCTGATCGATGTCATCGGGATGCAGCCAGCTCGGTGCCTGAATATGTCGAGGTGCAGGATATTGCGAGTTGGTCGAGCAAAAGTAACTGACCGTGTTGGCCACTAAACTGGCTAAACGACTGGGCATCAGCACATATTTTTCGTAACGCCCGCCCATTAATCGACGTAAAGTAATCGGCTCAAGCCGATAATCCTTGGCCATAAAGCTGGGGCTGAGTCGTGGTAAGCGAAGTTTATCGGTAACGCCGCGTGGCACACTGCGAAATGCCAATGAATGAAAGGTTCTGCAATCCACTTGTCGATGAAACTTTTGCTGTGCCTCACTGGCAATGGCTTTGTTAAAAGCCAGATACATGCCACGCCGTGCAGGCATGGCATCACTGATCATTTGCAAGGTGGTGGTTTTTCCTGTGCCTGCATAGGCAATCACCTTAAACGATTCACCCAAACGGGCATTGTCAATTGCGGTCGCTTGTTCGTATGTGGCTTTTGGTTTTTCTTGGCTCGACACAGGTGGCAGTTATCCTTTTATCCGATTGGCTTTTTCGACCAGACCCGATAGGCCTTGACGTCGTGCCAGTTCATTGAGTACCAATTCAGGACTGAGATCGAAATAGCCCAGCATGATAATGCTATGGAACCAAAGATCGGCTGTTTCATAAATTAAATCATTGCGCGTTGCATCACTTGGTTGGTGTGCAAACTCTTTAGCCGCCAGCAGGGTTTCAATATTTTCTTCACCCACTTTCTCTAAAATCTTGTTTAGGCCTTTTTGATACAGACTGGCCACGTAGGAGCTGTCTGCTTGTGCCTGCTTACGCGCTTGCATGAGCTGACCAAGGTAGGCAAGAACATCGATTTGATCATTGGTCTTGAGAGTGTCGTGTGGCTCTTGCTTGGCCGTTTCACCATAAATGGCGGTTGGATCTTTGAGCTGCGCATCAACGATTTCCCAACCTTGTGGAGTCAGTACGCGATAAAAACAGGATTCACGGCCTGTATGGCAGGCAATGCCACCGTGCTGCTCGATCTGTAAAATAATGACATCCGCATCACAGTCGAGACGAATTTCATACACGGTTTGAAAGTGCCCAGATTCTTCGCCCTTATGCCAAAGCTTTTGACGCGAACGTGAGAAATACACGGCCTGTTTTTTTTCTGCGGTTAAAGCCAAGGATTCACGATTCATCCAAGCGACCATCAAAATACGACCAGTTTGATGATGCTGCGCGATGGCTGGAATTAATCCTTGTTCGTTAAATTTTACTTCATCGAGCCATTGCACGTTGTTCATGAGACATCACCAATATGGAAATAGAAAAAGAGTTGTTGGTCATTTAAGACGGTTATAGTGTACGGCATCTGATCGGATTTGCGAAAAAAAACTCGATCTTTTGGCCAGATTCATGGGGGAGCTTTATCGGCATATACGAAAAACTGGGCCATATGGCCCAGTCGGATTGGCATGCTTCATTAGGCAGATAGCGCTCATGAAGCAGCCTGCACGAGATTACGCCGTGCTTTTATTTGGTCACGCGCCAGAGCGCAATTAGTGTAGCCACGACAATTAAAGGAGCTGAGAAATACCACGGTGCAATCACAGCAATACTGAGTAAAATTGCAATCATGCTGCCAAAGATCCAGCTCCGCTTTTGTTGCTGTTCCATTTGCAAACGTAATTGCAGAATTTCACGCACCTGACGATCTTGCCATGCAGATTGATTTTTTAATCCGTTTAAACTGTCGATCATTAAGGTCGGAAGGTCATGCGCACCCAATAACAGATCAGGAATTTGCTGACCCAACGCCTTCATGTTTTTGACTGGATTCATTTCCGCTTTCACCCATTCAGTCAAAATAGGTTTGGCCAGTTTCCAGATATCCAGCTGTGGATACAAATCGGTGCCCAAACCTTCTACATGGACCAATGTTTTGAGCAGCAGCATCAGTTGAGGTGGAATTTCCAAACGAAAGCGTCGGGCAATATCCATCACCTGCAATAAAATACCGGCAAAGTCGAGCTGATCCATGGGTTTAGAGACCATCGGGCCCACGGTACGGCGCATTTCACGAGCCAAGGCATCCTGATCGGTGCCGGGTGGAATCCAGCCCGCTTGGTGTACAATCTGAATCAGCTGCATAAAGTTACTGTTCATTACTGCCAGTAGCATGCGTGCAACGGTCATCTGATCCGATTTGGACAACTCGCCCATAATCGCACAATCGAGTCCAATGAAACGTGGATTAGTTGGATTGAGGGTTTCAACAAAGACATTGCCAGGATGCATGTCGGCATGGAAAAAGTTGTCGCGGAAAACCTGTGTAAAGAAAATCGTGAGACCTTTTTCGGCCAGTTGTGCACGATCCATACCAAGGCGATCAAAGGTGGCGGTATCGGAAATCGGCACACCTGTAATGCGCTCTGCCACCATCACGTCGGTACTGTCCATATAAACTTCGGGCACATACATCATGCTTGAGCCCGTAAAGTTATGGCGCATGCGACGGGTATTGTCCGCTTCAAGTGTGAGATCCAGTTCATTGAGAATGATCTGACGGTAATCTTGAATAATTTCAGTTAAATGCAGTGCGCGTGCGGCCTCAATCCGGCTTTCGAGCCATTGACCAAGCCATGTGATAATTTCAAAATCTTGCAGAATCTGACTGCGAATATCGGGACGTGTAACTTTAACCACCACTTCTCGACCATCAAACAAAGCCGCGGTATGCACCTGTGCAATTGAGGCAGCGGCAAGGGGCTGTTCGTCAAAACGTGCAAAGAGTGTATTTACATCGGCTTTCAGCGCATTCTGGATCCGCTGTTTGGCAATCTGGGTATCAAATGGCTTAACCTGATCTTGTAATAATACCAATTGTGCCAAAATTTCAGGTGGAATTAGATCACGACGTGTCGAGAGCAATTGCCCCATCTTGATGGCCAGTGGCCCCATATCTTCAATGGCTTCTTTGAGCTTGAACGGATTTTTACGTTCACGGCTCGACCATGCGGCAGGATGTAGACGGATCAGATTAAGGGCATGGCGTGCTTTGGTAGGCAATTCTTCCGCAGGAAACAGGGTGTCGAGCCGATAGTGTGCAGCAATACGCCAGAGTTCGAGTAACCGTGAAACGTGCGGAACCATAGTCAGTTGTCACCTAATTGTTGGGTAGTATCTTGGTTTTAAGTTGTGAAAGTCTGGCTTCGAGTCGATCCAGCTCTTGATTCAATTTACGGGTTTGGCCTTGAAGCGCGTTCATTTGCCAGCGTGAAGCGAACAAACCGGTATCTTCTTTGAGTGCATCTTCAGCAAAAAATAATCCGCTTTCGACTGCACGTTTGAGGTGTTTGGGCACACCGCCGAGTTTGCCCAGTTCATGTGCAAGCGCAGGGCCAACCCATGGACTCAAATGTGATGCAAGATCAGGTTCAGCTTCATTTAAAATACGCTGTATGTCTTGCAACAGATGATAATCACCTTGAAGCGGTACATTACCGATCTGCTCTGGATCGCTGAGGAGCAATTTAAGGAGCGAGATGACATTGGGCACATGCAAGGTAGCGGTGGCGTCGATGACGCAGTGTTGTTGATCAAAAGGGCGTTGTTCAAAGATTGACGCTTTCTCGGCATGTCCTGTCACTGTAGGTTCAAGACGCACCTTGTGTTCATCAAAAAACACATCCACCGACAGCTGCGGACTGTCAATCACCACACGCAGCAGCTTGCCTTGAAGACGGTTGAGCTGGATGCGGGTAATGGCATCCAGATCGATAAAATGATGAATACAGCGTTCGATTGCACCTAGCGCAAGAATCGACCACATCAGATTACATCCTTTAAAGTTTGAATCCACGGTGAACAGCCACAATACCGCCGGTGAGGTTGTGATAGTCGCAGTTTTTAAAGCCAGCCTGCTCCATCATACCTTTTAAGGTACGCTGATCAGGATGCATACGAATCGATTCGGCCAGATATTTATAGCTTTCGGCATCGTTGGCTACAAGTTTGCCCATGATTGGCAAGGCGGTAAATGAGTAAAAATCGTAAAGCTTTGAAAAAGGTTCAAAGACGGGTTTTGAAAACTCAAGGACCAACAGGCGACCACCCGGTTTTAGTACACGATACATCGCTTCAAGTGCGGCATCTTTATCGGTGACATTACGTAAGCCAAAGCTGATCGTCAGCAGATCAAAGCTGTTGTCTGCAAAAGGTTCGAGTGTTTCGGCATTGGCCAGTACAAAATCTACATTGGTACAGCCTGCATCGAGTAAACGGTCACGCCCGACGTTAAGCATCGACTCATTGATATCGGAAAGTACGACACGTCCTTGAGGGCCGACTTCACGGCTAAACACTTTGGCAAGATCCCCAGTACCGCCCGCAATATCCAGCACATGCTGCCCACGGCGCACACCCGACATATTAATTGCAAAACGTTTCCACAAACGATGAATACCAAATGACATCAAGTCATTCATGATGTCGTATTTACTCGCCACGGAGTGGAACACTTCGGCCACTTTTTGGGCCTTATCTTCGGCTTTTACAGTTTGATATCCAAAGTGTGTGGTATCACCGACATTGCCTGTTTTACCTGCACCCCGTGGTAAATTATATTTTGGTACATTACTGATCGGCGCATCGTTGAATTCTTGTTGTAACGACTGTTGCTGACCTTGTGGTGTGCCTTGAGGAAGTGGGCTATTCAGGAAAGGACTGGTACTGTCTGAACGTTGAGCCGGCTCAGTAGGAGTAGTGGGCGTTTGATTTTCGTTAGACATGATGTCGCTCCTGAATGTAAACACACATGATCAAATGATAATGGCTGTGCATGATGACAGAGTTTGGAGTTGTTTGACAGACGTCATCATGCAATTGTTATTAATACTATACATAAAATGCAGCAGTGCAAGCATGGCATGCACCCTGCTGAAAACGCAAGGAAAGCAGATCAATAAAATGGATCAGGATGCCCTGCATGAACCTTTTCAACAATCTCGCGCTCTTTGTGGGTAAAGGCCTTGATAAACGCTTCAGCCGACTTCATGGGTTTCATGGCGCGAAAGCCTTCATCAATAAAGTGATACATCAACTCAAAGTTATGCTTCATGACTGGCCCTTTGGCCATTTTAAATGCGGTATACATTACAAATGAGCGCATATATTTATCAAGCGCTTTGCCGAGGTCATCGAGTAAAGCCAACTGATGTAGTCGCTGCGCTTTCTGGTCGAGCTGAATTAAAGTTTGACGCATCATTTCGTCTGTAATGGGTGTGTCGACTGGATAGTCTTTAAGAAGTTGCAGTGCAATTTGTTCGTCTAATTCAAGCGCAAGAATGGCTAAACTAATCGATTTCGTCCCCGTTTTGATGGCATTGTCGGGCACCAGTTTTTCAACTTTATGGGCATATTTGAGTAATCGTTCAATTTGAGCCGCCAGTGGATCAAAGTCGGGGCCACCATATAAACGATTTAAAAAATAATCTGTCATTAAGCGATATTGTGGTTGTTCAAACAGATCGGAATGGGTATGTATCATTCGGGCTTTGAGCCAGCTTTGTGCATCAAAAAGACGATCGCGCAAAATCGGATCATGATGATGCGCAAGCGCATGATACTGCTTTAATAAGTCATCAAATGGAGCAAGCTTGGACATAACGAACGTGCAAAAAGAACATATTTAGAAAAGCATACGTTGCTTTCATGAGTAGAGCTATGGCCATTTAATCTGGACGCTTAAAAAAAATCCCAATGCGTAAACTATTTAAAATAAACCTCATAATTGAGCGTAGAGCTAAATTGTCCCGCAGTAGACGGTTTGGCTAGAAAAAAGACACCCGCTTCAAAGTTTTTCGTGAGGGTCGAACCGTTGCTGCTTCCAAAATCAAATGTACTGTCTAGCGCAATCGGCTGGGTACTGCCTGCTTCATAGACTTTAATGCCCACTACATTTTTCATACCGGTTTCAGAAGGCGTTATGGTGTTGGTGTCATAGGCTTGTGTTGAAGTAAACTTGCCTGCAAAAGGATAGGCCGCACAATTTTTACCTGTTGTAGTTACATTAATAGTGAAAGGTGTACGGCGTAAAATAGGACCGACATCTTGATAAGTGTAGTAAGAGCCTAAATCGACATTTTGTGTATTTAAACTGGTTACGCAGTCAATATAAGTCACAGCAACATTCGAAATTTTTTCCTGAAAGTTGCCATTAGCATTTCGTCCGCTGTCACCATCAAGTTGAAAAACTTGATAGGTTTGTGCGCTCGAATTGAAATTGTTTCCTGTACCCCGTGATTTAATGTAAAGCGAATAATTAATCGTAATCGTTCGTGGGTCTGAACATCTCCGAGTTGCTTGACCCCAGAAGTTATAAGCTTGCTTTCCAATTAGTGTACAGTTGGCTTGTGCTGTTGAGGTGTTAGTTTGAGTATTGATTGCGATCAAACCTGTATCGATGCGAGTATCAGATGAAGTTGATGTTGAATCGATTGGATATTCATTACCATTATATCGAATACCAACGATTAAATTAGTATTTTTAAATGCCTGCGCTAAATTTCTACCTAAATCATCCAGATACAGATAGGCTTTTTCTGTGTTATTTGTATTATAGTCGTCATAACAGGTAAAGGTTGTGGTATAGACGGGCGACTGCCAAAGTATCGTGCCAGCAGCTTGATTTGAATTTGTAACCTTTATATTGCCAACTGAGGTTGTGTGTGTAGTGTTCGTTGCCGAGTTGATATTAAAGTTGGTGGGCGATTTTGAGCCTTCCAGACAGCGTGTTGCCCAGCTATTTTGAGTACCGATAAGAATCGTTAAAATAAACATACACAGCTGTAAGAAGCCAGATCGGGTCATTTGCATGTTAATGTGCTCCTACAGCAGTACATGAAACATTGATTTCATCATAACCTGTTTGACGGTTACTTAAGGTAGGCAATGTCAATTGGCACTGCTCGGTTGTATCTTCACCCCATTTCACCAAAAGTGTTTGTCCTGAGCTGACACCGCTTAAAAATGCCTGACCATTGAGTCCAACCAGACCAACATTTTTCTGGGTTTTTATATCGATTACAGATGCGCCTGTCGTGACTGTTTTACCATTAAAAGATAATGTGGTGAGTACACTCTGACCAGATCTCACATCGAATTTTACTTTCACAACAGCGTATTTGGTTGGAACAATATCACTAATGACAGGATCATCAATGTTTACGTTCTGACCGATATCTTCAGCTCTTAATGCAACACGGTTGCGCATATAGGCTGTACTGCCACTGATAACCGCATAGCCGGATTTATCAACTTTTAAACCCGCCTGATTCTCAACACGTACACCTTCTGCACCTTTGGCCTCAATCACGATTGGATTGCTATACATTTGCTGACCAAAAATAATGCCATCGGAATGTACCAAAACACCGCCGTTAATATTGGCTGAAGCTTGCTGATACTGATTAGAGTAAGTATAGCCAAAGCTGGAATTGAGTTTGGTTCCTCTGTAATTGGTATTAAACGCAACACTGTTATTATTATTTTGTTCAGCATATCCAAACTGAACCTGAGCGTTCAGATTCTTGTCTTCGAGGAAATTGCCTGAAAGCGCTGTGGTGGTGTTGCTACCTGTAGAACCTGAATATTGATAACTGGTATTCGAAATCAAATCGTATTTTTTGATGGTCATTGGACGATCAAGCGGAATACTGATGTTAAAGCCGACATTGTAGTCTGAGCTCTGGAACATGGATTTTGTTTTTTGATAGTACAAGCCATAAAAGATACCTTTATAGTTATGGTTGTACCCGACTTGCCAGCTTTCCTGATTAAATTCTTTCTGCCAAAAATCAGTTTTGGCTAACGTTGCATATACTTGTCCGCGCTGTCCCAAACTCTGATTAAAAGACACCTGAAACTGATTACGTTTATTGTAATAAGTAGAAGAATAATAGTAACGACGACGTTCCTCTTCACTTAATTGATCATTATTGCTTGCAGTGGTGTCGTCGTAGGTGTATTCGTAGAGCCCATTTTTCCATTGGGCCTTTTCTTGTAAGGCATCACCTAGACTATAGTAGTTTTGAGTAGAATAGCGATATCCGACAACACGGATATTGGTCCCTAAACTATTGAGTGATTTAGAGTAAAGAAAGCGTAAACTTCC
Source organism: Acinetobacter soli (assembly GCF_018139125.1). Classification (NCBI taxonomy): domain Bacteria; kingdom Pseudomonadati; phylum Pseudomonadota; class Gammaproteobacteria; order Moraxellales; family Moraxellaceae; genus Acinetobacter; species Acinetobacter soli. The sequence goes on along the minus strand of NZ_CP073241.1, from coordinate 2,187,925 downwards.
GCCTTCTTTCTTATCGCCTTGAGCTGTAGTATTTTGCGCATAAGTGATATCACTTGAAAGTGCGCCAAAATTCCCCATCGACACCGCAAGACCTGTGGCAACGGCGTAGTAGTCCTGAGCGGCAATCGCACCTGTATATGGGGTCAGGTAATTATTTAAGCCGTAGGCATAACTTAATTGGGCAAAGTATGGATGATAGTTATTATAGGTTCCATCACGGTACTGTCCTGCCGTCAGCTGGAACTTACTTTGACCTGCCCGCACCATATTAGGAACAGCAGAATAAGGTTGAACAAATTTTTTAATGCGTCCATCACTTTCAATAATGGAAACTTCTAGATCACCACTTTGATTCGCTGCATATAAATCGTTAATGACGAAGTTGCCTGCAGCCACATTGGTGGTATAGATAATATAGCCATTTTGACGAATCTCGATCAGTGCATTGGTCTGGGCAACGCCTCGAATTACAGGAGCATAGTTTTGTAAACCCAATGGCAGTTGAATCGTATCGCTACTGAGCTGAACACCACGAAAATTAATGCTATCGAATACATCATTGCTACTTGAGGCATCGCCAAGCTCCAGACGCATCGGAATTGCGGTATGCAAATCACGTTCAAATTTATTCGAAACTGTTTGCCAGTGCGTGGATTGACCTGAATATTGAGTTAGGCTGCTTTGGTTGCGATAGCGCCATGCGCCGTAATTGAAGCCGCCGTTTAAAAAGAGGGCGTTATTATAGCGATCTTCAGTATTTTTATTATTGAAATAGTTAGAGCTAAGAGAGTAGTTGAGAACAAGTGCATTAATGCCTTGATTAAATAAACGTACAGGCACATAACCACGTGCATATTGTTGTAAATTGATTTGTGGTATCGATAAATCAATCTTTTGTGCATTGGTATCGGTGGTAATTGTGGCATTTGGGATTGCACTTAAATCATAACAACCAGCAGCATTTTGTCTTTTTTCTGAAGGAGATTGAAATAAAATGCTGTAATCGTCAATTAAATGCTGATCAAGACAAGGCACAACATTGTTGTGCTCATCTTTTAAAAACTCGACTGAGCGAGTTCCTACTTTTTGTCCATTAATAAAAATTGAAAAATCGTATGTTCCTGGCGTAATGCTATATCCATTTTTGACTGCCTCAATGGAAACCTGATCGGTTACATCCTGCAAAAATGCAACATTAAACTCAGTATCAGCCGCATGTGCAAGGGAACTATATATTCCTATGCACACCGCTGTGAGTCGAAAAGGGAGATTTTTCAATAATAAATTTGGCATATAAGATAGACAGGTCGTTTATTTCAATGCAACAGTAGGCATAGACGTATTGCCGCCATATTCATTGATATACGTATAGCTAATACTGCTTAAATTTTTTGGTAGATTTTTTAATACATCAATCGTTTTAAATGGCGCAACCATATCATGATTCATATTGGCCACAGGCTGTGTCTCATTGTTTAATTTCAAGTCGCCAATGGTGACAAATAACGGGCTTTTATTTTCAAGCTTTAAGGTATTGCCTTCGACATACCAGCGTAACTGTTTAACGGCATCGGAAAGCTCAAGCTCAACTGATTTTGGTCGATAAAATAATTTGATTTTTGATCTAACTGCCAGTTGAAGCGTATTTTCAACTTCCGGCTTTGGCGGAATTTCTTGAATATTAATCCAGAACTGACTTTCTCTGTCTGTTGCCAAACCATTTCCCGAATAAATGATTCTTAGTACAGTTTCTTTTTTTGAATCAAGCTTCAGTAAAGGTGGGGTAATGACAAAAGGGACTTTGGTATCTGCAAGAGGTGTCTCGCCAGCTTCAATCCAGTTTTGAACCATATAGGCTTTATCTGCATTGTTGCGAATAGTGAGCGTTGCAGCTTTGGCATCACCATTGTAGATGACGCGGCTTGCTAAGGCTTGAACAGCTGAATGGCTGGTGATGGGTAAACAAATACTGCTCGCAGTAATACAGACAGCTGTTAAAAAACGATTCAAGCGCATAGCAAACCTACTTCAATAAATTACTTTTGTTGTAATGTAACACGTGCAGTCGCGTTTGCCGCGCCAGCCGCTACAGTTGCACCAGTTGCTTGGTAGAATGCTTGCAAATTAAGCGTACCTGTTGCCGCACCAGCAGTTGAGCCTGTTGTGGTTAAAGATGCATTTGATGCGCTACTTGCAGTTGTGTTGATGTTAACTGCTGTAGAACCGTCAGCACTTGCAAGACCAATACCGACGCCAGTTGCATTACTCACTTTAAACAAGTTTGTATTGGCTGCATCTGCTGTACCGATAAAAGCAAACTGATAAGTACCCGCATTACAGTTATTTACTGAAAGAGTAAACGGTTGTGGGCTTGATTTATCGCCTGTGTTTTTGAATGTAGAAGTTGGCCAGTTTCCTAAAGTAACGTCAGCTGAAGCAGTGCCATTTACTGTAACGTCGCATGCAGCTGCAACAACGTTACCTTTAAAGTTGATTGTACCCGCGTCAGCAAAGCTCTGAGTTGAAATTGTTAAGGTAGCAACAGTTGCTAGAAGAGCAATAGTAGACTTCATAGGAGAACCCTTTTCCAAATTAAGTTTTTAAATTGATGGTTTTTGCATAAAAATAAACATTGCGTCAATAAATTTACTTAATCTAGAATTTATGTGACGAAGTTCATGTTTTAATCATACTATATCTTTACAAAAAAAAACCATACTTAAAATTATAAAAATGAGACTTTTCTTCATATTTTTTTGTTTTATGCGACCTTTAGTGGTTTTTTTATGCTTTTTGTATAGTGTAAGCACTTATTTCATAATGATAAATTTGCTAAAACATTCAATATAAAAAATAAATAGCGCCTCAGAGGGAGAGTGTTTTGAAAAATAACTACAAACATCTATTCCCTATCTTCTTAGCTGTCACCTGTTATTCGGGATGTTATGCGGCAGAAAGTGCGGAAATTCATTTTGTTGGTAATATTGTAGAGCCTGCATGTGAAGTCACGGTGCAAATCGATGATCCGCGATGTGAGCAGCAGGTAAAATCGGCAGGTCTTGAGCGTTTGGCTTCAATTACTCAAACAGAAACCTCTTTTGATGCGCTTTCTGCGTGGTTAAATTCAAATACGTCGTCTTCCTTTGCTTCAATGCAATTGGTTGCGGTAAAGCAGAATGTTCAACTTGGTAATCTGGTGGTGCAATACCGTTAAGCAAAACTCGCATGAGCATCTGTACATGAATTTAATGCAGGATTGTTTTTTTGTCGGCTGGATTCATCCCGTGCTGTAAATTCAATGACTTTAAACCAGTGAAAAACTGACATAAGATGAGTAAAGCATTTTTCAAAAAACGACCGAGAACAAGAATGAATGATGACGCTATAGTCTTACCTCATCGACACAAAAATCCCAACCGATTGTCTTTAGATTTAATTGAGGCACAGTATGCCCTGAAAAATAGTTGGGGCAAAAAAAATGCAAAAAGCGTGCTGGTACTGGTCAGTGGGATTGAGCTTGCAGGCAAAGGAGAAGCAGTTAAACAACTTCGTGAATGGGTCGATCCGCGCTATTTACGTGTCAAGGCAGATCCGCCGCATGTGCTGAATGTTAATCAACCGTTTTGGCAGCCGTATGCTTCGTTTATTCCGGGCGAAGGACAGATCGTGGTGATGTTTGGTAACTGGTACAGTGATTTGCTGAGTACCGCCATGCATGTGTCCAAGCCACTGGACGATACTTTATTTGATGCCTATGTCAAAAATATGCAGGCATTTGAGCAGGATTTAAAAAATAATCAGGTCGATGTGGTCAAGGTCTGGTTTGACTTGTCTTGGAAATCATTGCAAAAACGCTTAGATGATATTGATGTTTCAGAACGGCGCTGGCACAAACTTCACGGGTTAGACTGGCGCAATAAAAAGCAGTACGACAATATTCAAAAGCTACGAAAACGCTTTAGCGATGACTGGATTGTGATTGACGGCGAAGACAAAACCAAGCGTGATCAGCTTTTTGCTGAATCGATCTTACATGCCATGCAGGATTTGCCTGAACATCCAGATCAGGGCACAATCAACTGGACTCAGGCGCTTGTACCAGACCTGTTGCTACATCCAGAGTCAGACGCGCTTGAGCATGATCAATACAAGAAAAAACTCAAAAAACTGACACGCAGAGTAGCTGAGGCGCTACGTTATGATGAGCGTCATGTGATGGTGGTATTTGAAGGCATGGATGCTGCGGGTAAAGGTGGGGCAATTAAACGCATCGTCAAACGGCTCGATCCGCGCGAATACGATATTTTTACCATTAGTGCACCCGAGAAATACGAATTACGCCATCCGTATTTGTGGCGGTTTTGGACCAAGCTTGAAAATTGTAGTGATATTCGAATCTTTGACCGTAGTTGGTATGGGCGCGTTTTGGTGGAGCGGGTAGAAAATTTTGCCAACGAACGCGAGTGGCAACGCGCTTATGATGAGATCAACCGCTTTGAAAAAGACCTGATCGACAGTCAGACAGTTATTATTAAAATCTGGTTATCGATCAGTAAAGATGAGCAAGAACAGCGTTTTCATGCTCGGGAAAAAACACCGCACAAACGCTTTAAAATTACCGAAGATGACTGGCGTAATCGAGAAAAATGGAATGAATATTTAAATGCGGCGGCCGATATGTTTGAGCGCACCAGCACCGATGCAGCACCTTGGACCATTATTGCCACAGATGACAAATATAGCGCTCGGATCAAGGTATTAAAAACGATTCTTAAATGCTTAAAAACCACCTGAAGCGGTGGTTTTTAATGCAGAAAACTTTCAAACTTAAGTGGTTTGATTCATCAGTTTCCCCGTGTTTTGTCGAGCCAATTGTGCACCGAGTGGCGCTTTGGGCTCGCTGCGTGACTGACGCTGACGAAACACAATGAGCGTCGCAATCAAACTGATAATTGCGGCAAACATGAGCCAAAAGGCGGGCATGCTTTTGCTGCCACTTTGTTCGACCAGATAAGTTGCAATCATCGGGGTGAGGCCACCAAACACCGAAGTTGCCAGACTGTACGCAACAGAAAAACCTGCAATTCGAACTGAGCTTGGCATCATTTCAGTCAAAGACACCACCAGTGCACCGTTGTAAAAACTATACAACAATGACAGCCACAACAAAGACATCAGCATGTGTGACAGACTGATATTTTGAGTTAACCAGCTCAAAAGCGGATAAGCCGTGACAAAGATGAGCGTCGTGGTTGCAATCAATAGCGGTTTTCGGCCGATTTTATCTGATAAATAGCCGCCAATTGGCAGCAGAACAAAGTTACTTGCACCCACCATTACGGTTGCCAATAAGCTTTCTGCACTGGTCAGGTGCAGTACTTCTTTGCCGTAAGTTGGCGTGTAAACGGTAATGAAATAAAACATGGTGGTGGTGGTAGCAACCATACACATGCCCGTCAGTACAATTTTCCAATTTGCGGCCAGCGTAGACATAATCTGGGCAGTGGTTGGATGTTCGGTGCGTGAAGCAAATGCTTCGGTTTCTGTTAAGGATTTACGCAACCAGAAAATAAACGGAATGATGGCGCAGCCCACAAAAAATGGAATTCGCCATGCCCAGTCGGCCACTTGTGCCTTGGTAAAGATCAGACTCACCACATAACCTAATGTGGCTGCAAAAATAACCGCTACTTGCTGACTAGCAGACTGCCAACTGGTAATAAAGCCACGATTATGGGGCTCTGCAATCTCGGATAAGTAAACCGAAACACCGCCCAGTTCTACGCCAGCAGAAAAGCCTTGTGCCAAACGTCCGGCAAAGATCAGTACCGTCGCGGCAAAACCAATGGTGGCATAGCCAGGTGTAAGGGCAATAATCAGTGAGCCAACAGCCATGATGCTTAAAGTCACCATGAGGCCTTTACGTCGACCAATACGATCTACATACGGACCCAGTACAAGTGCACCAATCGGGCGCATCAAGAAACTGACCGCAAAGACCAAAAATGTTTTCATGAGTGCAGCGTAACTGCTATCGGAATGGAAAAACGTTTCGCCAATGGCTTTAGCGTACAAACCAAACAGGAAAAAATCGTATTGTTCGAGAAAGTTACCACTTGTTACGTTAAAAATGGCACGTATACGGGATGTTGATTGTCCATGTTCCACAACGACTCTCCATAGTTTGTTTGTCATCGTGTGATGGATAGTAAGTAGACAATCTTTAAAAAAACTTAAAATTTATGTGAAAAGTCAAATGATGTATAGATACGCGTTGGTCAAACATACAACTTGTTTTTTTAAATCAGGCAGATAAAAGGCACACAAGGTGCCTTTTAAATGATCATTAAACACCTGCGGTCGTGCTTTTTTGCTGAATACGTTTCGCCAGATGATAACATTCTTGGACATGCGCTTCGGCAACTTTTTTCATCACGATATAGCCCAAGCTCGCAGCGACGATCTGGCCACCAAGCGGAATAAATTTGGTCACTTGCTTGGTCAATACTTTTCCGATCACGCCATTGAGTGACTTTTTGACTGCGGTACGTGCGACAACCAGCCCCGAAAATTCGAAGCCGCGTTTACGTAATTCGTTCCAGTGAATCTGTTTGGTTTCCGGATCATAAACCGTAATATGGTCGGGAGATAAACCGAAGCGAGCGCTGATATCGGGAATAATTTGTGACAAAATGCCAATATCAATCACGACATCAAAAAATGGAATAGGAACGACGGCGGCGCCAGCGGAAAAATAGGCACGCTTTTTGACCATTTCCAGACATTCGTCACGAACGGCTTCAAGGTTTAAACTTGGATCAATTGAATCTGGGATATTCTCAATTTTCATGGATTTATACTCAATGTGGTCCTTTGCTGTTATTCAAACATTTTTTTTGAGGATGACTCAAATTTTTATACACATGGCAAACGTGACATAGTTCGCCAACGATGTATAGTGACGAATCTTTATGATTTTGTGCATAAAAAACTGCGATTTACAAAGGTAAGGGCTACATGGCGATTCATGTAATACAAAGTCAGCGTATCGATGTTTTGCTTCAAGGGGTGTGGCAATCTGTGCAGCAGCCGAGCCAGAATCCGTTTGATGTACTTGAAACTCAGCATTTCATTGTGCCAAGCGCGGCCGTGCAGCAGTGGTTGACCGAAAAACTCTCAGAATTGCAAGGGATTACCGCTAATTATCAATTTCATCAGCGTATCCGCGGGTTCCAGTGGTTTGTCTATCAGCAAGTGTTGACTGAACATAAAGATCAGGTACGTAAAGCCAATATTCCGCGCCTTATTTTAAAGTGGCGTGTGTTTCAGGCGCTTAATCCTTTGATTCAGTCAGCTCATATGACCTTATCGCCTGAGCATCCGGCCTATTCACTGGTCGATCGAATCTATACCAGTGCAGATCAATTACAACAAGTCGATCAACAGCAACAAAAAAAACAAAAAATGCTGTACTGGGTGGCCGAACAGGTATCGCAGCTATTTGGTCATTACATGACCTATCGCGGGTATTGCCAGAAAAACTGTAGCGGCCCTTGTACCTGTGCCACCAACTGGCTCAGTGCATGGGGAGAGAATCGGGCGCTGGATATCGAGCAACTGATGGGGCAAGCCCGCCAAGAGATTTCGGCGTTTCAGTTCCAGCACGCGCAAGATTTAGAGGCATGGCAACGTTGGTTATGGCAAAACCACTTTCATCAGGATTATCTGGATATCCTGAACATTGACGACTTATTTTGGCAACTCTTAGATGGGGCACAGAGCCGTGAAACTGCCTTGCAGCGTTTGCCTAAGCAAGTGGTTGTATTTACCGTGCTGGATTTGCCGCCGATGCAATTACAGTTTTTGCGCCGTTTGGGGCAATACATTGATATTTTTATTTTGCACTACAATCCTTCTCAGGAATACTGGGCAGATAGTGTCGATCCTCTGTGGAAACAGCAGTACGATGTACGTGTGAAATCCCGATTTATCGAGAAAAACCCACAGGCAAGTGATGCAGACATTGCACAATTTTTTGATCAATTTACCTTGCATTTTAACGCTGAAGCACGTGAGTCTCGCCATCCCTTACTCACCCGTTGGGGCAAGCAGGCGCGTGACCATTTTAGTCTGTTGGCCAATTTATCGTCGGGAGATGAAGGGCAGTGGGTCGATGCATTTGTCGATGAGTTTCCAAACACATTGCTGGGGCAGATCCAGTCCGATATTTTAAATTTGGCCGAGCCTGTCGCCAATCAATATTCTCTCGCACCCAACGATCGCTCGATTCAGTTTCATGTTTGCCATTCAAGCTTACGGCAACTGGAAGTTTTGCGTGATGAACTCATTCGCTGGCTAGCCGACACCTCGCATGGCCCTCGTCGTTTAAACGATATTTTGGTGCTGGTTCCCAATATTAAAGAAATCGAGCCAGCGATCCGCGCGGTTTTTCCGGCAACCCCTACCGAAGATACGGTGTTTTTGCCGATTAAAATTGCAGGCGTGGCCCAGCTCGATGTATTAAATGCATGGCAGGCTGTGGTCGGGCGGATCAATTTACTGCATGGACGTTTTGAATTTGACGAATTTGCCGACTGGCTGAGTTTATCAGCAACGCAGCAGTATTATGCCCTTGAAGATAGCCAGATTCGTCGCATGCTCAGTCTACTTGAACAGGCTGGTTTTAAACGCGGTTTCGACGCTGAACATTTACAGCAGAGTTTAAGCCCAGACGATCACGACCATCGTTATAGCTTTAAGTTCGCGCTTGATCGACTGGCACTCGGAATCGCCATTCCGGCACATGTACTGTTTGAGCAGACCTTAAGTTTTAGCGATATCGCTCCTGATGATTTTGAACTGATCGCCGTGCTGATTCAGATTTATCAAGATTTGCATACGCGAAGAAAATGGCGAACCGCACATGAACAACACGAGAAACGTTCGGTTGAAGCGTGGCTTCAATTGCTGATGGAGGATGTCACTGCCTTTGAGCAGGCGGGTGTGATGGCGTTAAAAACGGCTCGGGACATTATAAAAAAACAAGAACGAATGGTGACCTTGGCCAGTTTCTATGGCGATAAAGACACACATGGTTTACGCGATATTGCGCTACCGCTGCCTTACTTGCTTGATGAAATTCAACGTACTTTGGAAAATCAGTCTTCACAAGCCGAACCGACCGGACAGATTACCTTTAGCCAGATCGGTCAGATTCGACCGCTCCCTTATGCACTGGTGGTGATGCTGAATCTGGACACGGGCAAGTTTCCAAACCGAGAGACCCATATTCCTTTTGATTTAATGGAGCAACTGCGCCAGCAACTGGGGGATCGTTCACGTTTGGAGGATGATCAGGGTGCCTTTTTAGATGCCGTGGTATTGGCAAAATCAGCCGTGTGGTTGTTTTATAATGGCTTTGATGTGAGTGATGGTGAGGTACGCGATCCATCGAGTATTGTGCAGGAATTCAAAGCGCATTTGGCCTTAATTGTGGCAGATGCACCGTGTGCAGAGGAAGCAGTAGCGCTTAATCCATATATTGCAGAGCAGCAGCAATGGCTCAAGCAGCTGGATGTGCCTGAGCACCTCTGGCCAATGTACCATGTTCATCCTTTGCAGCCCTTTGACCCACTCGGCTTTGCCAATGACACTGTACCGCAGCGTTATCGAGATCACTGGTACCGCGTGGCACAGCAGGTGCAACAGCCTGAAGGAACGGTTCAACCATGGGTGAACACCTTGCAGCCCGCCTTAGATCAGGAGTTGCGCGTTGTCGATAGCCGCCAGTGGATGGCCGATGTCACCTTTCCTGCACGGTTGTATTTGAAGCACTTGGGTGTCGATAATATTGCCTTGGCCGAACAATTTGAGCAGGCCGAACCGTTGTTTTTAGATGGACTGGGGCGTTATTCTATCCGCCAGTTTTTATATGAACATGATCACACGGCGCCATTAGAATTGCTGCAAGACCAGTTACCAGTCGGCAAAATCATGCACAGTGCATGGCAACAAAGCAGCGCCGAACAAGCACGTTTGCTGGCGCGGTTACAGAACTATGCACCTGCTGTAAGTCGTACCACGCAAACCATCTGGCGCCTTAGCAAACAGTTGCACATGAATATCACGGTTCCGCTCGATAACCGTAGCGACTGGGTGAGTATGGAGGCCTCGAGTGCACGGGCCAAACGCATGGCATGTGTATGGCTTGAGTACTTAATCTGGTTGGCATTTGGTCAGCAGGGTGCAGCCGCAAAAACCTTACGACGCATTGTGGTATTTAGCGATAAAACCGTAATTTGCCAAGGTCTGAATGCCGAGCAGGCCAAGCACTACTTAGATCAGTGGCTGGCGATGTGGCATTATGGCGCTACACAGCCTGTGGTGTTGCCAGCGGCATTAATACTCAAAGCGCTAGAAAAAGAGAAAAGCCATCATTGGTCTGCCACAGAGCAGGGCGAAATGCTGCTCGACGAGCAGGACCTGAAAAGCCTGTTGAACGCGTGGCAAGACGCCAAAGCCTATGTCAATCTGGATATCCGTCAAGATGAAAGCAGCCAAGGCCATCGAGATTGGGCATTTATACTTGATCAGCAAGATAGCACTGCATTACTCAAAGATGCGATGAACCGCTATTCATATGCACTCTATGCCCCTATTTTTCAGTATTTGCGTCTGGAGTAAGACATGCCATTAAGCTCAAAAACGTCTTATCAACCGATTACAGAAATTGAATTTTCAGGTCTGCATTTAATTGAAGCGTCTGCCGGCACTGGAAAAACCTATACCTTGTCGAGCCTGATGGTCCGCATTTTCCTAGAGCGCTATTTACCTAAGCAGGTGATTGCCACCACGTTTACCCGTGCTGCTGCGGCAGAGCTTAAGACACGAATCCGTTTGCGTGTTCAGCACGTCTATAGTGTGCTGAACGCGTCTCTGGGTTTCACAGAGCAAGAGGTCATACAGCGTGCTGAGCAAGAAGCAGATCCATTGCTACAGCATATTTTGAAGCAATTCGCACCGCGTATGGGCTATGCGGCTGAGCGCTTAAAACTGGTATTGGATCAGCTCGATGAACTTTTTGTTGGTACATTGGACAGTTTTAGCCAAAAGCTGTTACGAGAATTTGCGTTTGAAAGTGGCAAAATTGAAGCAGCGGCAATTACCGACGATGCCAAGCGCTATACCCGCCAACTGATTCATGATGTCCTGCGTGCATGGATCAATGCCCAGCCACAGGCGATTATTGATGGTTTATATAATATGGGTGCGCTCAAACAGATAGATGCTTTTGTCGATGTAGTCGAACAGGCACTCAATTTTAGCTCTGCCCAGTTTGATTCCTATGCCGCACCGCAGTTGAATGTTGAACATTTTTATGCACAACTTCGGCAAGCACAGTCCATTCAGCTTGATGATCTCTTGGCTTACACGGCACGAGACGGAGAGTTTTATGGCTTCATCAATGGCACTTCTTTTCGTAATGATGCCTTTCATACCTTATTTTGTCGTGACCTGCCGCAATTGCTCCAAGCACTTGAACAACCCGATTTGAGCATCTTTGAAGCATATCTTGGGTCGGCGCGTGAAGCTGCATATAAATTTTTAGAAAAATATCATCAAAATAAAATTTTTAAAAAATGTTCCGCGGCCATCAGTGACGGTTTTTATCAGCACCCAGCGGTACTCGCTCTGGTCGAGGTGCTGCAATGCTTAAAAGATTACGAACAACAATTTGCCCAGTTGCACCATCATTTAAAGGCTTATTTGTGTCATGAGGTGAAAAATCGTTTACCCGAAGTGTTGCAAGAGAAGGGGGAAACCACATTTTCACAACAGATCCGGACGCTCTCTGAAGCGCTTAAAGGCGAGCAAGGGCAACGCTTTGCCCAGTATGTGCAGTCACGTTATCCACTTATTTTGGTCGACGAATTTCAAGACACCAATCAGGATCAAGATGACATGCTGGCCAGTATCTGGCGCCATCCGCAGCGTTATCAAAATGGCTGCATGATTATGGTGGGCGATCGAAAGCAAGCGATTTATGGCTTTCGTGGCGGCGACATGCTGACATTTTTAAATGCCCATCAAGACATCATGCGCAAGCAGGGACGCAACTACAAACTGGTGCATAACCATCGTTCGGTCAGACCGCTGGTCGAGGTGGTCGATGCACTTTTTCAACGACAGCCCGATTTTGGCGAACAGGTACTTTATGATTCTATTGAAGCCGGGCAGCGTGCGCATCCTGCATTAATCGATCAGGGGCAACATAATCCGGCTCCATTACGCTGGCTGATGCTGGAAGATAAAAATCGTGAGGCTGAGCAGGTGAGCTGGAAAATCCGTGCGCTACTCAATCAGACCCATCGTGGAGAGTTATATTTAGATGAACCTGATCAGCAGCGTGGATTGATTTGCGATGATATCGCGGTCATTTCCAAAAATCATAAAGGACTGGATGATGTTCAGGCCAGACTTGAGTATTTGGGAATTAAAGTGAACCGACCGTCACGCCGTAGTGTATTTGATCATGCACTGGCACACGATGTGGCTGCATTTCTCACCGCTATTTTACATCCTTACGATGAAGCCAAAGTCAAACGGGCATTGCTTGGGCGCATGATTGGACTGGATTTAAGCACCTTGCAGCAATTGCAGCAGCAGGCATCGGGATTGAGCCAATATATGACTCAGTTTGATGCTGTGCGTGAAATCTGGATGCATCAGGGGTTTTTACCCGCATGGCAACACGCACTGGCCGTGTTTCAGGTATGGCAAAATCTGGTCAAAATCCAGCGCCGTGATAACGAGCGTGCAGTGGTGAATGTCCGCCATTTGGGTGAACTTTTAACTCAGCACAGCGAGCGTTATGCCGGAGCCCAGAACCTTTACCATTGGTATCTGAAACAGCTCACTTCACCCAGTGAGCGCGAATGGGAACTAGAACGCAAGCTTTCAAGTGATGCCGGTGTGCAGCTCATGACCATCCATCAGTCTAAAGGACTTGAGTTTAAGATGGTGTTTTTACTTGGCGCAGACAAGCCGTTTAGGGAGCAAAGTACAGGGCTGAATTTTTCCGAGTTGACGGTGCCAGACCCAGAGACTGGCGCATTGCAGCAACGCCGATTGGTTTCGATTGCCGATAAAGCACGTTTAACCGAACGAGCACAGCAGCAACATAGTGATCGGGCTAAAGCAGAACAAAACCGTTTATGGTATGTGGCATTAACCCGCGCCAGTCATCGAGTCTATGCAGTTATGCAAGATGCTCAGGCAAAATCGCAAGATGCACTGGCGTACTGGAAACATCAGGGAGAGGCATTTTTTCATCCCTATAGCATGGATGAACCGTGTGAGCCACAATGCCCACCGGCATTATATCGCGCCGCGCAGCAGCAAACCTATCGTCTATATGCGCAGCCCTTACCGTCACAGCGATTTTATCCGCGCGGCAAAACCAGTTTTAGTTATTTGGCCCAGCATCTAAAGCCGTCCTTGCTGTATGCCGATACACTTGCGCTGACTCAGGTGCCCGAACAACAGGCCGACGATGAACGTGATCTGAATGTATCGTTCAATACAACCACTCAATTGCCACTCGAGTGGATTAAACAGCATTTTCCAAAAGGGCCTCAAGCCGGAAATTTCCTGCACGAAATTTTTGAACATATTGATTTAAAAAAACCAGACGAATGGCCGATTGAGCTGCGTCGTCGTTTTAAAAATGATTACAGTACACTTTGGGAGCAGCTCTATCGCCAATACACCGAGGCCTATCCTGAGCACAATGGTGAAGATGGACTATTGTTTCAATGGCTGACCGAGTGGCTCATGCATGTGGCGACCACACCCTTGCATCAGGGTTTTCAGTTGAATCAGCTTGAAGCAGGGCAGTATTTAAGCGAGTGTCCGTTTTATCTGGCGTTATCTGATCGTGTGCTGGCCATGCGTCGCATTCAGCAACTTTTTGCCGAATACGACATTCATATGCCCGATTTTTTAGATGCGCATGCCGCGCGCTACCTCAATGGATCAATCGATCTGATGTACTTCGATGGCCAGCATTTTCATATTGCCGATTATAAAAGTAATTATTTGGGCAGCGACCAGCAAGATTATTCGGCGCAAGCCATTCAGCACAACATGACCCAGTCGAGTTACTGGCTGCAAGCCGCACTGTACTTGGTGGCTTTGCATCGTTATTTAAAAGTGAAATTGCAGCATTACCAGATCGAGCAGCATTTAGGAGGGGCAACTTATTTGTATCTTCGAGGCATGACTGGCGCTGCCCATCAGGGCTATTTTTACTGGAAGCCGGATAACGAGTTTATTTTGCGTCTAGATGCGATCTTGGGATATTTTGCTGAGGATAAAATGGACAAAAAAAGTGACAAATCTGAATAATAACTTGAAAATCAGGTTGTTATTTTGTGGATAAATGTGTTTATAAGTGTGTGGACAAGCTTGAGGATAACTGTGTGGATAATCAAAACATCAGTCTAGACAAGGATTTGGCGTGGCTGAAAATGTGGAGTGAGTATCTGGTTCAGACACCGTTCAATCTCAGGGAGCGCAATTCTGAACAAATTCGTGACATGTTGCAAGCATTAATTGAAGCAAGTTTGCAAGGAGATAGCGGTTTGGCGATTTCTTCGTCAGATGTGGCGCAGTTGGGTAAGTTTGCGGTGCATGCATCCCAAGCAGCACAGACGGTTGCCCCCATGGTCTATGACGACGAGATGCTGGCGCTGTATCGATATTGGTCGCTCGAACAGCGTTTGGCCACGCAAGTACACCGTTTAACACAGATGCAATTATCAGCGGTTGACGTGACGTCGTATACCAATTTGCTCATTGATCCCCACCAGCAGGCAGCCATGAAAATGGTGGCAAACCATGCGCTCAATATTATTACAGGCGGGCCGGGAACAGGTAAAACCTACACCTTGGCCCGTATTATCGCGGTTTTAAATCAGGCCATTCCCGATATCCGAATTGCGATGGCAGCCCCAACCGGTAAGGCGGCACAGCGCATGCAAGAGGCGCTTCAGGCGTCTTTTCAAGATCCTAAGCTGCTCGATTCCGGTTTGTTGAGCGAAGAGCTGCAACAGCAGTCGACTCAAACCCTGCATCGGCTTTTGGGTTTGGGGCACCAGCAGCGACCCCGTTACCATGCCAAACAACCTCTGCCGTATGATGTGGTGGTAGTCGATGAAGCATCGATGCTTGATTTGCAATTGGCGACGCTATTGTTCGAAGCGATTCCAGTAAATTGTCGTTTAATTTTACTTGGAGATGCCAAACAGTTGGCTTCGGTGGATGTGGGTGCGGTACTGGCCGACTTGCAGCAAGTGCCCGCGCTTAAACACAATCACGTGCAACTGGTGACCAGTCGACGCTTTAATGCCGAGGCAAAAATTGGTCAGTTTGCTGGATTTATTCAACATCTCTCGGATGCGAAGCCAGCTGAAGATATTTTAGCTGCGTTTGAACAGCAAGTGGCATCACCCCAAACGCTTCAGTCCATTCAGCTACACGATAATATGTCCGATCTGGTTCAGCTCGAATATCTCAACGATTCATTGCTTCATGAGCCTACTGCCTATTATTTGCAACTGATGCAAGGCTATGTACCTTATGTCAATGCGCTCAAACAGTATCGTGAGCAAGCCGCTTCTATTGATTTAGCAAAAGTGATACAGGCATTTGATGATTATCGGATTTTGGTGGCCATTCGTTTTGGCAAATTTGGGCTTGATCAGATTAACCGCTTTGCAGAAGACTGGCTGACCACGCAATTAATGGTTGTACCTGTGGCAGGGTGGTATTTGGGCCGGCCAGTCATGATGACATACAATGACTATCAGTTAGGGTTGTCGAATGGTGATATCGGTATTTGCTTTCGACACCGCACACAATCCGATCAGTTTGAAGTGTATTTTCCAAGTTTAGACAAATGGGTAGCAGCCAATCGACTGCCCAAAAATATTCAAACGGCCTTTGCATTGACCATTCATAAATCTCAAGGTTCCGAATTTAAACATACTGCAATTGTGTTTGATGCCAGCGCAGAAAAAATTCTGAGTCAGGAGCTGATTTATACCGCCATTACCCGCGCCAAAAACGTCGTCAGCCTGTTGGTAGATCGTGCGGCCTTTTTACAATCACTTACACAGCGCACCGCTCGAAAAAGTGGCTTAGTGAAAAAATTAATAATGATTTCATTTTAGTAAGTTTACCTAAGGAGTAGACAGCTCTGTACGAAATTGCTTACACGAATTCGAGAAATTAGCTTATAGAGTCCGAAGCAATATTTTGAGATGATGTTCCTGCACAAAAACTTAGCAAGGAATGCTAAGAAAAAACCGCATAAAAATTAGAATAAGTCGAAGACAGCGAACTTACAGTGAAGTAAGGATAAACGAGGAACTTACAGCCGCTAAGCCTTGTAGTTTTGGGAGAGACTACAAGGCTTTTTTATGTCCAGAATTTCAAAAAATAACAAGTTACATGTTTATATTTAGAAAAACTGCTATGTTTTCTGATATATACAGACCTGTACGTTTTTGCTTACATACTGATACGAAAATCACTACTTTTATTCATAATTAAATGTGGCAGAATAGAACTTGTTAGGAAGTTCGTTCATGTCAGGGACAATGACCATAATCAATAAAAGGGTTCTAAGAAAACTCTCCAGATAATAACAAAATACAAGAACAATCGTTCAGAATAAGAAACTACAGCGCATAAAGCCCAAGCACCGCTTGGGCTTTTTATTTTTTACACCATATTGGTTTCGTGGGTATCGCTTCCAAATAATGAGCGACGCTGACCTTTGGCAACTTTAGGACACTGCATCGAGATTTGATACAGCAATTTGCCCAGCGCAGGTAAATGTGTACCAATGACAGATTTCCCTGTAGTCAGCAGCGAGACACTGATATCCCGCTCTGGATCGGCCCAGCATAAAATATTAGAAAATCCCAGATGACCAAAGGCTTGTCCTGTCATCGGGCCAAACAGCCCCACTGGATTGCTGCCGAGCATAGGGCCTAATGCATAGCGCATCGGTGCCAATAATGTCCGATCTAAGCTGGTCACTGACGTGGGTAAAGTGGCACGAAACACGGTTTGTGGTGTGAGAATCTGCTGATCGTGATATCGTCCACCGCTCAGCAACATTTCAAAAAAACGGCCTGCTTGCTCTGCACTGGTATAAATATTACCCGCAGGGCATACCGTATCCATAAAGCGGGGGTCATTGGTCAGGTCCACTGCCAGTTGTAAGCCGCCGCCAAGTACATGCTGTAGGTAGTGATCTGTACCTAGGCGAGGGTGTAAGCCTGTTGGGGCATTGAGTGCAACCCGATCACGCCACTCGGGCGCAAGACCATAATTAAAACAGGCCATTTGCATGGGTTTTTCGATGGTTTCATGTAAAAACTGCCGAAGATCCTGTCCGGTTACACGTTCAATCAGCTCTCCCAATATATAGCCGGCAGTGACCGCGTGATAAGCCAGATGTGTACCCGCTGCCGATACTGGCTTCGCGCGATATAATCGTGCCAGAATCTCTGATTTATCGAACAGCAATTCTGGTGTCACTTCAGTTTCAAGCCGTGGAATACCACCCCGATGTGCCAGTAAATGAAAAATGGTGGCGCGGCGTTTGCCATTTACGCCATATTCAGGGATGTAATAACTCACCGGGTCGAAAAGATTAATCAGGCCACGCTCATTGAGCACATGGATCAGCATTGCCGTGACAATTTTTGAGGCAGAAAACAGGCAAATCGGTGTTTCGGGCGTTGCAATCTGTGCATCACTTGCCAAGCCATCCACCGTATTGCCGCGTGCATAGCCCAAACTTCGATTCAGTAAAATATGTCCGTTGCGACGCAGGCAAAAACCAATCAGAGGATAATTGCCACTTTTATACAACTGCTCGACACTGTGCCAAATGCGCTGAACCTGTGCAGCAGTCATTGCGCCAGAGGCGGCATCATTTTCATGCTGGGCACGCATCACGCTGTGAATATCGGGTGGTACGTAGCAGGTATTGGCTGATAATAGTTTCACGTCATTCCCATGATCATTCTTTTTATAGTGGCAGTGTGCAATGAATAACACGGTAAGTCAGTGTCTTTTTTGACCAGCTTGTTCAGACACTAATACCACTGATAAGCACCGCCACACCGTATTGAATTGATTTATGAATTGTCAATTACGGTCTTATCCTTTAAAATGGCAAACTGCTGTAGTGATGCACGGCAGTCAAGAAATGCTATCTTTTTAGATAATATTTTTGATTTTTATCATTTTATTTGTTTTTTTAAGCATCTCGGAGAAATCGAATGGCTTTAACAAACGCAGATCGCGCAGCGATTATCGCTAAATTTGCACGTGCTGAAAACGACACGGGTTCACCAGAAGTTCAAGTTGCACTTTTGACTGCTCAAATCAATGATTTGCAAGGTCACTTCAAAGAGCACAAACACGACCATCATAGCCGTCGCGGTCTCATCCGTATGGTTAACCAACGTCGTAAATTACTTGACTACCTCAATGGTAAAGACCACGGTCGTTATGTAAGCTTGATCGGCGAATTAGGTTTACGTCGTTAATTCGATTTTGGCTTGTTTTTCGGTTGTGCGCGCGATGACGTCTCTCACAACTGAAGACGGGCGAGTGTCTGGTGTTTGCATCAGACTACGCTAGAAGGGGCGAATGTTCGCTCCTTCTTTGTGTCTATTCTCTAGTGAGGTCGGCTTCTAAGCTTTGTCATTTATCATTGCTGTTGGAGTGATATGAATGCCAAACCTTAGGGGTCTCCACTAGAATAACTGTTCAAAAAGAACCAGGAAAAAAGATCACATGTCGATGTTTAATATTATTCGTAAAGAATTCCAGTTTGGTCAGCATCAAGTTGTATTGGAAACAGGTCGTGTTGCGCGTCAAGCAAACACTGTTCTAGTGACGATGGGCGGTGTGACTGTATTGGTTGCAGTTGTTGCACAAGCGAAAGCGAAAGCAGGTCAAGACTTTTTCCCACTGACTGTAAACTACCAAGAAAAGCAATATGCTGCTGGTCGTATTCCAGGTGGTTATGGCAAGCGTGAAGGCCGTGCCTCTGAAGCTGAAACGTTAATTTCACGTTTGATTGACCGTCCAATTCGTCCATTGTTCCCAGAAGGTTACTTCAACGAAATTCAAATCACCGCGACAGTGGTTTCTTCTGACAAAACCATGGATGCCGATATTGCAGCCATGTTAGGTGCTTCAGCGGCATTGTCGATTGCTGGTACACCTTTCCGTGGCCCAATCGCGGGTGCACGTGTTGGTTTAATCAACGGTGAATATGTTTTAAACCCGAACTTTGAACAATTAAAAGAAAGCGATCTTGACCTTGTGGTTGCAGGTACTGAATCTGCTGTCTTGATGGTTGAATCTGAAGCCAAAGAATTGTCTGAAGATCAAATGCTTGGCGCTGTACTTTTCGGTCATGACGAAATGCAAATTGCAGTTCAGGCGATCAAAGAGTTTGCTGCGGCTGCCGGTGCAGTTGAGTCAACTTGGGTTGCGCCAACCAAAAATGAAGCATTGCTTGAGCAATTGAAAACAGCGTTTGAAGCGAAAATTTCTGAAGCGTATACCATTGCGGTAAAACAAGATCGCTATGCAGCAATTGATGCGCTTTATGCAGAAGCAGTCGCTCAGTTCGTTCCAGAAAATGACGAAACGGGTATTGCTGATGAAGTGAACGAATTGTTTGAAGACCTTAAATACCGTACTGTACGTGACAATATCTTGTCTGGTAAGCCACGTATTGATGGTCGTGACACCAAAACTGTTCGTGGTATCGATGTACAGGTGGGTGTATTGGATCGTGCGCACGGTTCAGCATTATTTACCCGTGGTGAAACTCAGGCCTTGGTGACCACTACTTTGGGTAACACACGTGATGCCCTTATGGTGGATACGCTTGCGGGCACCAAAACTGACAACTTCATGTTGCACTACAACTTTCCTGCATACTCTGTAGGTGAAACAGGTCGTGAATCTGGTCCAAAGCGCCGTGAAATTGGTCATGGTCGTTTGGCACGTCGTGGTGTTCAAGCTGTATTGCCTGCGGCTGACCGCTTCCCGTACGTGATTCGTATCGTATCGGACATCACTGAATCAAATGGTTCATCATCAATGGCGTCTGTATGTGGTGCATCACTTTCATTGATGGATGCAGGTGTTCCTCTTAAAGCGCCAGTCGCTGGTATTGCGATGGGTCTTGTGAAAGAAGGTGAGCGTTTTGCTGTACTTTCTGACATCTTGGGTGACGAAGATCATTTAGGTGATATGGACTTTAAAGTTGCTGGTTCTGCCAATGGTATTACTGCACTTCAAATGGACATCAAGATTGAAGGCATCACCGAAGAGATTATGGAAGTTGCATTGAATCAGGCGTATGCAGGTCGTATGCACATCCTGAATGAAATGAACAAAGTAATTTCACGTGCACGTCCTGAAATTTCAGCACATGCACCAACGTTTGAAGTGATTACGATCAATCCAGACAAGATTCGTGACGTGATTGGTAAGGGCGGCGCGACGATTCGTCAAATTACTGAAGAAACCAAAGCTGCAATTGATATTGAAGACAATGGTACAGTGCGTGTATTTGGTGAAACCAAAGCCGCTGCACGTGCTGCGATTGCGAAAATTCAGGCATTAACTGCTGAAGTTGAGCCTGGCAAAATCTATGACGGTAAAGTCATCCGTATCGTAGAGTTTGGTGCATTCGTGAATATCATGCCAGGTACCGATGGTTTGCTACATATTTCACAAATTTCAAATGAACGTGTTGCGAATGTCTCTGATGTTCTTAAAGAAGGTCAGGACGTTAAAGTACAGGTTGCAGATGTCGATAACCGTGGTCGTATCAAATTGACCATGAAAGACATCGAACAGGTTTAAGTATTAAATCTGTTACATGATTAAAAAAAGTCCGCTCCGGCGGACTTTTTTATGGCAAGTCACAACATAAATGAAGCGCTGGCAAATACTCGGGTACATTTTCATTGAGTATTTTAAGCTAGATTTAGTACCATCAATCTATGCCACACCGCATCGAAAATACGGGTACACATGCAAATTTATTATGTTTATAAGCATGCTGCTGAACAGTATGCCTTTATTAGCCAACAGGTTCAGGACGAGCATCATCTGGCATTTATGTGGGTCGATTGCATTCGTGAAGATGTGGTGATGCAAACCGAGGAATGGCAGAAAAATATCAATGGCCTGACTCGTCTCTCTATTAACGAATTTCATATTCGCGATATCTTAAATATCGATCATCCATGTGCATTTGACACGATGGACGATTATGATTTACTGATTTTTCGTAAAATCATTACGCCTGACGATCAGATCAGCAACAGCGAAGTGACCGGAGAAGTACATGAAAGTATATTTGGTTTAGCCACAACCCCGATCAGTTTTATCATCTCGCAAGACGTGCTGATCAGTATCCGTGAGACAGGCAATAAGGCGATGGATGCCTATGTGCAGCGTTATGAACAGATTGTACAGCGCGATATCAGTGATCAAAACAAGCCACGTAAGTTGCCTTCGACACCGATCGATTTAACCCTGCGCATGCTCAATAGCATGATTGATGCCTATCTGGATTTGCGTACACCGCTCACGCGTCGGGTCGAACACTGGCAGCGTGAGCTGTTGCAAGGGCGTAAACGATTTCATCAATGGCCACAGTTGTTTCAAGAAAACATGGCATTTCAGCAAGTCGAAAATCTGTGTGAGGAGCAGATTGAAACTTTACAGGAGCTACGAGACGAACTGGTGGAAAATTATCATCATCTGATGGGTCAACACGCTTCGGAATCGCCAGATTTACTGTTGGTTAGAATGAACGATCTGGTGAGTCATATTGAGCGCACGCAAAAACACACCTCCAGATTACGTGCCGCAATTCAGTCGGCCATCGATTTGCATTTTAATGCGATTGCCAACCAAACCAATGAAAATATGCGGATCTTGGCTATTATTACCGCCGTTTTTGCGCCATTGACGCTTCTAACCGGCGTATACGGTATGAATTTTGAGTTTATTCCCGGCTTAAAATCTCCCGAAGGATTCTGGATGATGCTGGCGGCGATGTTGCTCAGCACACTTTTACTTTTGTATTACTTTTATCGACAGCATTTGGTGGGGCGTGGTGAAAAAAGCGTCATTGAAATGCTGGCACATCAAAAACGGCAGCGTAATATGAATTTGTTCTGGTTTCTAGATTATGAACCCATCAAACAAACCCTGAAAGAAGTTGAAAAAATAACCAAATTGAAATAAAACCGCTTGAAGAGGCTTGGCGCAACTGCTTCACATCAAGCCAAGATTAGACTAAACTGAGCACACAGGAGATGACATTCCTCCTCGCAAAAACCGCCATTCTGGCTAATGATGTCTACGTGACCTCTTTTCAGCAGGGGCGTAGGCATATTGTGCGTGCTCTGCATGAAAAAAATATTGGAGCATGCCGATGTACTCATCTTTACTCTCAATTGCTTGTGGCGCTGTGCTTGGTGCATGGATTCGCTGGTTCGTTGGGCTTAAATTTAATCCGACTTTACAGCATTTCCCTTTAGGCACCATTCTGGTCAATCTGGTTGGCGGCTTTATTATCGGTTATGCCATCGCCTTTTTTGCACATGCGCAGATCAGTGCCAATTATAAGTTATTTATTATTACAGGCTTTTGTGGCGCATTGACCACATTTTCGACCTTTTCTGCCGAAGTAATCGATCTGCTTCAGCAGCAAAAATACAGCTGGGCGATTGGCCTGATCTTGATTCATGTGCTGGGATCACTCCTTTGTACGGTACTTGGTTTACTCAGCTATCAGTGGATCAGTCAGAATTAATGACGGTTTGTTTGCTGGTCTGAAGGAGGCGTCAGATGCCGGACAGCATGGCGCAACTGTTGTACTTCATCAAGTAAGTCCAGCATCAGTGCCACCGCCGATAAACTGGCATCAAAGTCACGTTGCAAACGATAGGCCCTGCGCGCCCGTGCGACATCCTCTCCCAAAAACTGATGTTGATCGGGATGTCCCACCAGCAAAATATCATAGTCAATCAATTGCAGCACCCATTCTGGGCTTTGACCACAGACCTGTGCAAACTGCTGTAAATTGAGTCCGCGTTGCTCATCGATAATCTCGGCGGTGGTCTCATTCTGACAAATCACTTCCACATAATGAATTTTAGACATGAGCTGGCTCCTTATCGACGGGGTTGAAATGAAGAAAATGCCTGAGCAAGTGCTTCATAGGCGCTGTGTTGGGCTTCGGTCTGTGCTTCGGGTAAAACCAGATTGATCAATAAATACAAATGTCCGGGCGTTTTATTGGGAATCCCTTTGTCTTTTAAACGCAACTGCTGACCAGTTTTGGAATTTTTCGGTATATTGACACTAACGCGACCACTTGGAGTTTGAACCTCAATTTTTTGCCCAAGTGCTGCTTCCCACGGTGCCACATCGACTGTGAGATAAACATCAGCACCCTCAACATGCATTTGTGGGGTGTTTTTGTAGTGAATTTCGAGGTATAAGTCGCCATTTTCACCACCGTTTATCCCAGCTTGGCCCTGACCATTCAAGCGAATTTGCTGGCCTTCTTTCATGCCTTTGGGGATTTTCACTTGCAAGGTTTTACGTTGTACTTCTGCCTCGCCATAAGCATTTAAAGTTGGAATTTGTAAGGTGAGATTTTGAGTACTGCCATGGTAAGCCACTTCAGTATCTACCTCGATTCGTGCATGTTGATCTTCACCACGAAAGCGGTGCGTCTGACGCTGATATTGGTGATTGGCACCACCAAAGCCTGCACCAAAACGACCGAATAAGTCTTCAAAGCCACTAAAGTCAGCGCCCTGACCTTGCTGGTAAAATGATCCACCATCAAAACCTGCACTGCCTTGAGCACCTTGCCCAAAACCAGAAAAGCCTTGAGGATAATCAAGTTGCTGATCGTACTCTGCTTTTTTTTCAGCGTCACTTAGCGTGTCATAGGCAATATTCAGCGCTTGCATCTGCGCCTCGGCATCTGGCTCCTTACTCACATCGGGGTGATACTTGCGTGCCAGCTTTCGATAGCTTTTTTTAATCTCTTCAGGTGTCGCATCTCGCGAAACACCGAGCGTTTCATAATAGTTCTTGGCCATGTACGGTGTCTTAATTATAAGTGACTTATACTGTGTTATACGGCGATTTACTCATTCAATTCAAGTCATCTGTAATATGAAACTGTTGGGTTTTGGCAATAAAAAACCCGAATCATCTTCTAAGACGATTCAGGTTTGTTTAAACCAAGCCATCACAACATCCAGATCGCTAGAAAATGCGTCTGCGTTGATCTGTGTATTTAGCTGAGATGTTCACCAAACAGGCCTAAAGCCTCTTCTGCGGTAAAGGTATAGCGGGCTTGGCAGAATTGACAATCCATCTGTATTGGATTTTGTTCAGCCAATGTTTCACGCACCGCATCTACCCCGATCTGTTGCAGGGCAGCCGCACAGCGTTCTTTTGAACAGGTGCAGCCAAACTTTAGCTGTTCTTGCTCAGGCAGGCGTACTTGCTCTTCGTTGTACAAACGGTACAAAATTTCATTGGCTGGCAAATCGGTTAATTCGTCTGCTTTTAGCGTTCCTGTGAGCATGATCAGGCGTGGCCAGATGTCTTCATCAATCAGTTGTTGCTCTTCTTCGTTGTTACGCGGCAACAGCTGAATGAGTAAGCCACCCGAACGCTCGGCGGTCGTTGCCAGCACGATATGTGTCGGAATCTGGGCCGACAAATCGTAGTACTGCATCAGGCAGCCTGCGAGGGTTGGTTGATCGAGCGGTACGATCCCTTGATAGCGCTCACCAAATTCTGGCTCAATATTAATAAACAGCACTGGATTTTGCAGTGTGCTCAGTACCACGCTACTGTCTTGTGCCTGCTCAAAATGTGGATCATTTTCATAGTCTGCCAAAGCACGCACTTCACCCAAATGGTTGCACTCGGCCATTCCCCAGCGAAACGTGCCTGAGGCCTGAATTTGTAAACTGATACGACCTTTGATTTTGAGGGTACTGGCCAAAAGTGCCGTTGCGCTTAACATTTCCCCAAGCAACACCTGCACAGCAGGTTGATAGGGACGTTGAGCCAAAATGGTTTGTAATGCTTCTTCTAAATGTACGACTTCTCCACGAACAGGGCAGTCCTCAATAAAAAAGCGTTGGCGTAAATCAGACATATTTTTCTCCATAACCCTGTCTTAATGGTGTCAATATTGTAAAACACAAGTCAGTGACGATCATCTTGTGTAACATCAATACGATGATTTTCGTGTCTGTTTTCACGATTGTGTTCGGGGTATTCATCTTGATGGCGTTGATCACTGTCGAAGAGGTGTTCAAGTTCAGCCATTGCATTGCGATGTGTTTCAAAAACTTTTTGTTCGTCGTGATAGATACTTTGCTGCTGCTCCAGCAACTGTTCATCATAATCACGGAACACTTGAATATTTTGACTGGCTTGCTGCTCTGACAGCCCTAATAGATTGAGCGCCCGATGTGCCATGCCCAAAGACGATAAATACGTTTCACGCCAGATGTGCCTTACGCCCAGATCACGCAATAAATGCACATGGTGCCGATCTCGGGCACGAACCAGCAAATGAATATCGGGATAGTTCAAGCGAATATGGCGTGCGGCATTCATGCTGTCTTCGACGTCATCAATTGCCAAAACAAAGACCTGCGCCTTTTCGATACCCGCAGCACGTAAAATTTCCGGTTCGGTGGTATCACCATAGTATAAGGTGCCACCATAACGTCGGACAAAATCAATCTGCTGTAAATTGTTGTCGATGGCAGTAAAGGCAATCTGATTGATACGTGCATTTCGAGCGATAATTTGACCAAAACGACCAAAGCCCGCAATAATCATAGGGGGTGACTGATCTGGAATTTCGTCAAATTCTGGCGTGCTGTCCTGTTGCAGTCTCGGTATAACAACATGCTGAATCAAGGCGTAAAAGAATGGCGTCAGCACCATCGACAAGGTGACAATCAGCACTACAGGTTGAACAATGGCCTGGGTCAAAACCTGCTCGCTTTGTGCAACGCTCAGCACCACAAATGCAAACTCACCCCCTTGAGCCAAACAGGCTGCCAGCATCAGGCTGTTGTTCCACTTGTATTTAAAGTAACGAGCGATACCCATCAGTAACACGCCCTTTATCACAATCAGCGCAAGTGCCGAACCAATAATGATTTCTGGCATGTGCAGCATGAGCGTCAGTTGTGCGGTCATGCCCACTGTCATGAAGAACAGCCCTAAGAGCAAGTCTTTAAAAGGGGCGATGCTGGCTTCAAGTTCATGACGAAACTCTGAGTCTGCCAGCAGAACACCTGTCAAAAATGCGCCAAGTGTAGTGCTGATACCTAAAATTTCCATCAATTGCACCACGCCCAGCACAATAAACAAGCCCACTGCGGTAATCAGCTCTGTCGCACCACTTTTGGCAACAAAACGAAAAAAGGGCCGCATCACAAAACGGCTAAATAGAAATAAGCCGCTAAAGGTGGCTAAAATCGCAGCAAAGTAGGCAATACCGTGGTGCGTAGTCGAACTACCGGTCAAAAGTGGAATAACGGCTAAAAGAGGGATGGCTGCGATATCTTGAAACAGCAAAATAGAAAAGGACTGCTGACCATAAGTGGTGTTGAGTTGCTGCTTTTCTGCCAGCAATTGCAGCACAAATGCGGTCGAAGACAGCGCCAGCGCAAATCCGATGATAAAACTACTGGTCACCGATTGCTTAAAGACCAAAAATACCAGCCCCATCAACACCATGCCAGTCAGAATCACCTGCGTACTGCCCATCACAAAAATCGAGTGACGCATTTGCCACAAGCGCTGCGGGCGTAGCTCAAGCCCAATAATAAACATCAGTAAAATGACGCCAAATTCAGCCATATGCATGATGGCTTTGGCATCGGTTGCAACATTCAGAACATGCGGACCCAGTACAATACCGGTCAACAGATAGCCAATGACGGTTGCAATACCAAAACGTTTACCTAGCGGCACCAGTAGTAATGCGGCACCGAGAAAAATCGTGATTTGTAGCAACAGTGACATAGAAAACTCTGAATACGTTGGGAGCTAAGTGAAGGTTTAACTCTAGCATTTTCAGCCATGAACATTAAGCCATCAGCTAAATTCTTGCGGATCGACATCAATCGAAAGCCGTAACTGATGCTGGCGCGGTTGCTGTACGGTATCGGCCCACCAAGAACGTAAAAAGAAATGTAAGCGCGCCCGATCTTGCGCCAAAATCACCATATGTGCCCGATAACGTCCTGCTTTTCGTTCCATTGGCGCGGGAATAGGCCCCCAGATCTCGGCCACACTGCCTGCCTGTTGTAAGAAACGCGCTGCGGCTTGTTGTAAAAAAGCCTGACTGTATTCACGATCTTTGGATTCACAGCGGATCAACACGCTATAGCGATAAGGGGGCAACAACGCCACCCGACGTTCATTGAGTATTTCGGCGGCAACGGCACGATAATCTTTTTCAATCAGCGTTGTTAGCATCGGATGATCGGGGCGCAGGGTTTGTAGATACACTTCGCCTTTATGTTCACCGCGACCAGCCCGTCCCGAAACTTGAACAATCAATTGAGCGGTGCGTTCTGGCGCACGGACATCGACACTCAGTAAGCCGGCATCGATATCTAAAATCGCCACCAAGGTCACAAACGGAAAGTGATGACCTTTGGCCAGCATTTGGGTTCCGAGTAAGATCATCGGCTTGTTTTGCTGGATTCGGTCATAAATTTTTTGCCAGCTGCCGACTCGGCTGGTACTGTCACGATCAACCCGAATCACATCATGCTCAGGAAAGAGTTCGGTCAAATGCACTTCGACTTTTGCAGTGCCCATGCCCAAGGTTTTTAAGGTCGGGTGATTGCAGGCCAAACATGCTTCTGGCATGCGCTGAATAGTGCCACAGTGGTGACAGTGCAGGTAGGTATAGGGTTGGGTATGTACGGTAAAATGTGCGTCGCAATGTGGACAATTGGCTTGCCAGCCGCAACTTTCGCAGACCAGTACGGGGGCATAGCCACGTCGGTTTAAAAAAATCAGGACTTGTTCTTGGCGCTTGAGGGTGTGCTGGATTTGTTCGATCAGCTTTTGGCTCAATCCGTGCTGCTTTTTGGCTACTTTTAAGTCGATCAAGTGTACTTTAGGCATTAATGCCACGCCGGCACGTTGATTTAACTCAAGTAATTCAAGTTTGTTTTGTTCGACCAGATGATAACTGTCGATACTGGGCGTGGCAGAGCCAAGAATAATCGGACAATTTTCCAGATGCGCACGATACAGTGCCACATCGCGTGCATGATAGCGAAAGCCTTCTTGCTGCTTAAAAGAAAGATCATGCTCTTCATCTAAAATGATCAATCCCAAACGCGGTAAAGGGGTGAAAATTGCAGACCGCGTGCCCAAAATAATTGAGGCTTTGCCCATTTTGGCCTGTTGCCAAGCCTGTAAGCGCGTGGAATCGTTTAAACCTGAATGCAGCAACGCGACATCACAGTGAAATCGGGATTTGAATCGGGTAATGGTTTGTGGTGTCAGACCAATTTCAGGCACCAGCACCAGCACCTGTTTACCTTGCTTGAGCACCTCGTGCATGATGTGCAAATACACTTCGGTTTTGCCGCTGCCGGTTAGCCCATCGAGTAAAAAGGCGCGGTAGGCATGCAAATGTGCCATAACGCGTTCAATGGCATGTTGCTGGTCAGGGTTGGCAGTTAATGGCATTTGTGCCAATTGTACCGGCGTGGGACGGAAATCTTGGATTTCCTGTGTGCAAGTCACCAGTTCTTTTTTTTGTAAAGCCCGAAGGGTCGCGGTATCGACGCCGCTTAAATTTAAAATGGTCTCAGTGGTGCCGGCTGGATGCAGCTTGAGAATTTGATAGGCTTCAAACTGTTTGAGCGAGCGCTTGAGTTTTGCGTCTGGGTCGGGATGCGCCGCGATGCGCCAGATGTGCGTCAGAATATCCTCGTCCTTGCCTTGACGTAGCAAACCGGGTAATGCCGTTTGAATCACTTCGCCTAGAGGAAATTGGTAATACTGCGCCGACCATGTCAATAATTTTAAAACTTTCTGGTCTAAGATCGGTGATTGATCCAGTAAAGCCTGAATCGGTTTTAATTGAAATCTTGGATCGAGTGGCAGATCAGGCGCCAGTTTTTCAGTAATCATACCGACCAGTGTCTGACGGCCAAACGAGACTAAAACGCGTGCACCGATCGCTGCCTGTTCATAATCTGCTGCGCTTACGCTATAGTCGAAGGTATCGTATAAATGCACAGGAACGGCCACACGAACACGGAAAATGTCTTGAGGGGGCTGAGGTGGCGTAGTGTGCATCAAGATGGAGTCGCTCTATGGATCATCTTGCGCATTATACTCAAACTGAGCATGTCTGAGGTGCTTAATCAATCATGCTGGATTTAACACGACGTATTTACATCAACACGATTTTTTGGGAAAAACTAAAATACCACCATGCCTGCATATCAATTTACGGCGCTTGATGCCGCTGGAAAACAACACAAAGGTGTTTTGGAGGGCGATTCTGCGCGCCAAATTCGCCAGCAGCTCCGTGACCGTGAATGGACACCCATTCTGGTCGATCCCGTAGAAAAAAAAGACAAGCAACAGGGGCGTGCATGGTTTCAAAAGAAATTTACTGCCTATGATCTGGCCTTAATGACCCGTCAGCTTTCCGTGTTGGTGGCGGCTGCGATTCCGCTTGAAGAAGCCTTAAGAGCCGTGGCCAAACAAAGTGAAAAAATCCACGTACAAAATTTATTGTTGTCGGTGCGTTCTAAAGTACTAGAAGGGCATTCTCTAGCGCAAGGTATGCAGCAGTCGGGGCGTTTTCCAGATTTATATATTGCGACCATTGCGGCCGGAGAACGATCTGGACATTTGGATCTGATTTTAGACCAGCTCTCGGACTACACCGAAAACCGTTTTACCATGCAAAAGAAAGTACAAGGGGCCATGATTTATCCGATCATTTTAATGCTGATGTCATTTGCGATTGTGATGGGACTCATGACCTATGTGGTGCCAGATATTGTGAAAACCTTCGATCAGAGCAAACAGGCACTTCCGTGGATTACTGTGGCGCTGATGAATGCCAGTGATTTTATTCGTCAGGCATGGCCGTTTATGCTGGTGATTGGCTTTTTGAGTGTTGTGATGTTTGTACGTTTTCTTAAAACCAGTGCTGGGCATTATGCGTTTGATCGCTTAACGCTCAGATTGCCATTATTTGGTAAATTATCACGTGGTATAAACGCAGCACGTTTTGCAAGTACGCTGTCGATTTTGACTCGATCCGGCGTACCTTTGGTAGATGCGCTACGTATTGGTGCGGCTGTCAGCAGTAACTGGATTATTCGAGATGCGATTAATTTGGCAGCAGAAAAAGTGACCGAGGGTGGCAGCCTTGCTACCCAGCTTGAGCGCTGTGGTTATTTCCCGCCAATGATGGTACAAATGATTCGAAGTGGTGAAGCATCTGGCGAGCTGGATCGCATGCTGGAGCGCGCATCGAGTATGCAAGACCGTGAAGTGTCTACATTTATTTCGACAATGCTGGCCTTGCTTGAGCCATTAATGCTCGTTCTCATGGCTGCGATTGTCTTGGTGATTGTGATTGCGGTGATGCTACCGATTGTCAATATGAATAATATGATTTAAAAACGATTGAAACTAGAGATGAATATGGAATTAAAACAGACACGATTAAACGATTCAAAGCAGAACAATACCTCTGCGGTTCTTTCTCAAGGCCTGTCGGCGTCTGCATTGCGTGCACCACGCCTGAAGCGTGCCTCTGGTTTTACCTTAATCGAAGTCATGGTGGTGATTGTGATTTTGGGTGTGCTGGCGGCACTGATTGTACCTAACGTCATGGGTCGTGGAGAAAAGGCTAAAGTCGATACCACGCAAATTACGTTAAAAGGGGTGGCAGGTGCGCTCGATCAGTTCAAGCTCGACAATGGCCATTTTCCAACCATGCAAGAAGGTGGCTTAGATGCCTTGGTGAATCAGCCTGCAACTGCGAAAAACTGGTTGCCGGGTGGTTATGTAAAAGGCGGCTATCCGAAGGACAGTTGGGACAATGATTTGCAATACGTGATTCCGGGTACTGAAGGACGTGCCTACGATTTATATTCTTTTGGTGCCGATGGTAAAGCCGGTGGCGAAGGAAATGATGCTGATATTTATTATGCTGAAAAATAATTAAGATAATGATGTTCTTCACTTATGGCTTAAAATAAGTCATAGGTGAAGTGATAATCGCTCTTAGTTATTGTTACATATTTAAGTTGCTGTTATTTAATTAAAAATATAATAACTAAGATATGAGAGTTATAATAAGAATTATTATTAAACTGGATAGTTACAAGAAAAACAAGCGGTTAGAAAGATTCAGCTTTTTATTTGATAAAAACGACGCATAATGACAAAAGAAAATAAGTTAAACGCAATAGGGGCGATCAGTATGAAAGCATTGTTCTTATCCGATGAAGTGAACCAATTGCATTGGTCTGTGCTTAAGGCGCTATGTTTTGTACTGAGTCTTCTGCCGCTTAGTCAAAGTGCAATCACGCTTTGGTCGCTTAGTGATGCCAGCAGCCAGATCATGGTGGCTTTTTTAAGTATTAGTGTTTTGAGTTCAGTATGGCTGGTGACCTTTTTCAATGCATTGCAACTGACTGTGGTTTCCTTGGCGCATTTAAATCTCTCGCCTTTAGAAACTCAACTCATCCGAATTTACCGTCAGGTACCGATGATAACGCTAGCAGGCATGATGGCGTATATGAGCTTCATCAGCCTGTCACTTTAGAGAATATAAAAAAAGCCGAGAATGTCTTCTCGGCTGGTGTTTAGCGTCTGGATTTGTAAGAAATATCTTGAGGCTTACGCGGTCGGTAGAACCAGCCCAAAAGTAATAATAATCCAGAAAAGATTAAAATTGGCCAGTCACTTAGACGGGTATACAGCGTTTCACCTTGCATTGCAGGCAATTCACCACGCAATACGGCTGCCTGATCCATAGGTGCTTGTTCAACAATATGACCGTTACTATCGATAAACGCGGTTACACCGGTGTTGGTTGCGCGGATAAACCAGCGACCATTTTCTTTGGCGCGCATTTGTACCATTTGCAAATGTTGTAACGGGCCAGCCGTACCAGTAAACCATGCATCGTTCGATACCGTGATCAAAAAGTCACTATTTTCAGCATTGCGACGGGTCAAGTTTGGATAGGCCACTTCATAACAAATGGCAGCAGCCAGTGCATGACCTTTAATCATTAACGGTTTTTGATTGTCTGGTCCGCGGCTAAATCCACTCATCGAGGGATCATTTTGTAGTGCCGGTAGCACCCAGCTTAATAATCCAGAAAGCGGAATATATTCACCAAAGGGCACCAAACGCTGCTTTTTATACAATCCGTGTGCATCGGAACCTGAGGCCATAATACTGTTGTAATACAGCGGTGTTTGGGCCTGACGCGATGCAGGAAGATCCCAGTACGGTATGCCGGTCACCCATGCAGAACCACTGGCCTTGGCTTGCTGGTCCATGGCATCTAAAAACGGTTGAATGTCGGTCTGAAACATCGGGATAGATGATTCTGGCCAAACAATCAGATCTCGGCCCCATTCGCTTCGGGTCAGATTGGCGTAAATCATCAGTGTTTTAAGCTGATATTCGGTAAGCCATTTTAAATCTTGCGGAATATTGCCCTGAATCAGGGAAACCGACAAGGGTGCTGTTTTCTTTGGCTCGACAAATTGCAGCTTGGAGGCACCCCATGCGCCCACCAGTAAAATGGCAGCCGGAATCAGCCAGAAAATACGGCGTTTGAGTAACTCGACCAAGGCACAGGCCAGTATAATCACCACAAACGACACCCCAAATACACCAAAGAGGGGCGCATAGTGATCGAGATAACGCTCGGTAAAGGCGTAGCCTGCAAATAGCCATGGAAAGCCGGTAAATACCCAAGTCTTTGCCCATTCAAATACAATCCAGAGCGGAGCAAAGGTGAGGGGGGTTTCCGGGAAAAAACGACGATAAAGCCAAGTTTGAACCGCTGTGAACAGGCCCATCACCAAGGCCATCACGGCAATCATCAGCACACTCAGGGCTGCATTGGTATCTCCATAGACATGAATGGAGGTGTACAGCCAAAATGCCCCAACAAACCAAAGCCCGAATCCATAAGCCCAGCCCAAGGCAAAGCCTTGTTTCGCTGAGCGCCCATGCAATACCGCATACAAAAGGGCTGGCGATAAAATCGCAATCCACCAATAGTAATAAGGTGCAAGGGCCAAGCTAAAAATTGCGCCAGAACAAAGAGAAATCAGTAAGGGAAAAATAAAGGGAAGCTGTTTTTGCTGCCGGGATGATCCCAGCAGCTGACTAAAGTATGCTCTCATTTACGTACAGCTCGAATCAGATGAATTATGCGTGCATCTGCTTCAATAATTGTAAACTGCCAGTTATCAAGCTCAATCACCTGACCTTGTAAATCACTGACCAGTCCAATTTCCTGAAGCAATAAACCGCCCACAGTTTCTACTTCATCGTCAGAAAAATCAGCATCTAAAACTGTATTAAAATGTTCAATTGGTGTAAGTGCTTGCACCATCCACGAGTTGGCTGTGGTGTGGTTGCTGTCAGGCACAATGTACTGGGCTTCTTCATCGACATTGTCATGCTCGTCTTCGATTTCACCCACAATTTCTTCTAAAATATCTTCAAGCGTGACCAAACCTGCCGTCGTGCCGTATTCGTCGATCACAATGGCAATATGGGTCTGGGTATGTTTGAGCATGCGTAGCACTTGATCCGAGCGGGCACTTTCCGGCACAAACAGTGGCTGACGCATCAGAGCACGGATATCGACAATGGCAGTTGGTTCGGTCAAGAACGGCAGTAGGTCTTTGGCCAGTAAAATCCCGACCACATTGTCGGGCTGATCCGATGAAAAAACCGGAAAACGGGAGTGAGCCGACTCAATCAAAACATGCAAGATGTCGAGTAATTGGTCATCTTCTTGTAAGCTGATCATGGACGTACGAGGGGTCATGACTTCGCGAATTTTTGTGGCGGGAAGATCAAGAACACCTTCTAGCATCGCCACCGTATCAGGTTCTAAAAAACGACGTGAATCTTGAACTAATTTGAGCAGTTCATCGCGTGTTTCTGGCGCAGTTCCCAGCCATTTTCGTAAACCGCGCATTCCCCACGATGGGCCTGATTCCTCGTGCATAATCTTTCCTAAAGACTCTTTATGCTAGTAAATGAATTTTTATCATACCGAAGAAAATATGCTTATGCATCATCCAATCGGCGGGAAAAAGTAAATGATTCAGCTTGATGGATCAAATTTGCCGAATTTCGGGTTCCATGTCGGTTTATGTTAAACTATGGTCTGTTTTTTGAAGTGAAGTGTACGCATGTCAGCACGCGATTTTACCCCGGCCATTCAGTTGAATACGCGTGGTTTACGATGCCCTGAACCGGTCATGATGTTGCATCAGGCAATTCGTAAATCTAAATCTGGTGATATTGTTGAAGTTTTGGCAACCGATCCTTCAACGTCGTGGGATATTCCAAAATTTTGTATGCATTTGGGTCACGAGCTGTTACTGCAAGAAGAAACACAAGATGATCAAGCACTCAAAGCATATCGTTATCTGATTCAAAAAGGCTAATTCAGCGTTCCAATGACCATTTACACGATTTGGGATGTGGATTATTGAGGTGATGGCATGCGCCGAGTCAAGCGGCGCATGGTCACACTATGCTTCGATCAAGAAGACTTAGATAAAAAATCTTTAAGCTGAGGTTTTACGCCGTGCCAAATCGAAAATGCTTCAATGGCCTGACCCACCAGCATACCAAAGCCATCTGTGCTCGGCACGCCACGCTGCTCGGCTTGTTCTAAAAAGCTTGATGCTTTGCCGTAGGCCATTTCATAAGCATAATTAAAACGAAGGACAGCGGGCAATTGTAGAGCATCGCCACTTAAACTGGCCGATGTCGCATTGATGACCAGATCAAAATCGCCTGCAAGTTGATCCAGCGCCATGACGTTAAGTTGTGCCGGCGCGACTGCATCATGTAAATCTTCGACCAGTTGAACAGCCCGTTCAAGTGTGCGGTTGGCAATGGTTATTTCCTTCACACCTGCTTGTACCAGCGGATAAATCACACCACGTGTTGCGCCGCCTGCGCCCAGAATTAATACACGCGTTTTTTCTAATGGCCAATCTAGCGCACGAATGGCATCGACTAAACCCTGACCATCAGTATTGTCACCATGCAATGCTCCGTTTTGCATCCAGAGTGTATTCACGGCTTTTGCGGTTTTGGCGCGTTCAGTCAAGACATCACAAAGTGCAAAGGCTTGTTCCTTAAAGGGTACGGTGACGTTCATTCCTACACCGCCGTCTTCAAAAAAATTACGCACCGAGGCCTCAAAGCCATCCAGTGCGGCCAGCCGTTTGCTGTAGTGCAGCGTGATGCCGAGCTTTTCTGCAAAGGCATGATGCAACTCGGGCGAGCGAGATTGTTCAATCGGATTACCAATTACAGCAAACTGCTTGGTCATGCAAGACATCCATGAAAGTCAAAATGGCTTCACTATACGTGAAAAATCCCCAAACTTTAAGACGATCTAAAGCATATCAATCGTCATAATCGTCTGGATGTTTTTGCTCGGAGCTGGGTGAATCTTGCGTTGGAATTTTATAATCTTCACTGGCCCATGCACCCAAATCAATCAGCTTGCAGCGCTCTGAACAAAAGGGACGAAACGGGTTCTTCTCCCAGTGCGAGGGTTGTCCACAACGCGGGCAGGGAAATGTACGTGGCATACCGGAATTCCTTAAATTCATCATCAAGATGTTAGGCAAAGTCATGATGAGTTGTTAGACTTATGCCTGATTTCACGATTAAGTTTAAATAGTTTGCTGTGATTATGTCGATACGTCAATTTCAGGCTCAGCGTATGCAAGCCCCTCGTGCTTTTACTCCTGTGGCCAACACGCCACTGTGTCTCGAAATCGGGGCGGGTAAGGGCAAGCATGCCATGTTGTTTACCGAGCAACATCCAGAGCGGCATTTGGTGGCCATTGAACGAACCAAAGAGAAATTTTTGGCGATGCAAAAGCAGCAAGAACTACACGCGCGTGCGCATTTAACGCCTGTACATGCCGATGCATTGCCTTGGATTGTGCACGCACTGTATCCGGCGCAAGTTGAACAGGCCTTTATTTTATATCCGAACCCAGAGCCGCATAATCCAGCACAGCGCTGGTTAAATATGCCGTTCTTCGAGTTTTTACTGTCACGCATACAGCCAGAAGGCACACTTACACTGGCCAGTAATATTCCAGAGTATATCGACGAAGCCGCTCAGCAACTTGAACAGCTGTGGCAGTTACCTTTTGAAAAACAAATCATTGCGCCTGACTCTGCACGCACGCATTTTGAGATTAAATATTTACAACGCGGCGAGCTGTGCCAGCAACTGGTGATCACCAAGCCCGCGGCATATCAAACTCGCTTTGACCAGTTTATGCCGTTATTGGGTCAAAATCATGCCGAATAAGCAGATTGCGATTATTGGTGCCGGGCCTGCCGGATTGGCCTGTGCCGAGGTTCTGTCGGCACTTGGCACATACGACATCACAGTATATGAGCAAAAACCGTCTGCAGCGCGCAAGTTTTTGATGGCAGGGAAAACCGGACTCAATATCAGTCATGCTGAAGCACTCGATACCTTTCTGACACGCTATGATCATACCGACTGGCTTGAGCCAATGATCCGGCCGTTTCATGCACAGCAGATTCAGACTTGGATGCAGGAGCTGGGGATTGCATCATATGTCGGCAGTTCCGGGCGGATTTTTCCCAATGAAATGAAAGCCGCACCCTTACTGCGGGCATGGCTGAAGCGTTTACAAGATCGTGGCGTGACATTTCGCTATCGCCATGAAGTCATCAATGTGTCTGATCTTGAGCTTTCAGTGGTTGATATCCAGCGGCAACAGCATCGTACTGTTCTGGTCGATGCGGTGGTTCTGGCCTGCGGCGCCGTTTCATGGCCGCAATTGGGCAGCGATGGAAAATGGCAAGCGTGGTTGCAACCAGAGCAGATTCAGACTTTTCAGGCCAGTAATGTGGGTGTACTGGTGAACTGGTCGGCCTATCTTGCTCCTATTTTTGGACAACCGTTAAAGCGTATTCAGGCGTGGGTTGATGGTCGAGCGCCACAGTTTGGTGAAATGGTCATTAGCCATTATGGCTTGGAAGGCGGTTTGGTCTATCGTTGCAATCGTGATTTGCGTGAAGCAATGCAATCTCAAAACTCCAGCGTTTTATATCTAGATTTGCTGCCAGACCAGCGTGTGGAACAAATTTTACAAAAACTCCAACAAGGCAATAAGCAATCCCTCAATACCGTGTGGCAAAAAGCAGGACTCGATAAAACCAAGATTGCCCTAATCCGCGATGTGGTAACCAAAACCGACTGGAATGACGCACAGAAAATGGCGCAGCACATTAAGCAGCTGGCAATTTGTGTACAAGGTTTTCGTCCGATTGAAGAAGCCATCAGCTGTGCTGGCGGGATTGCACGAGATGCGCTGGATTCAACGCTCCGTCTAAAAGACACAATGGCCACCTTTGCCTGTGGCGAAATGTTGGATTGGGATGCACCTACTGGTGGCTACCTACTGACCGCTTGTTTGGCCACAGGACGGGCGGCTGCTCAGGGTGTACATGCGTATTTGGGGGCTCAATAAGCAGAAAGTCGTGATGTTACTCAGCTGAAAAATCTGTTAGTTTGGTTGAAAAATCAATGCAAACAGGGAGAGCATCATCATGTCAAATACAGCGCTATTGACCGGTAGTTGTTTGTGTCAGGGCATTCGTTATGAAATTTCAGGCCGTGGAATCGGTGAGATTATCGAATGTCACTGTCAGCGCTGTCGTAAAGCCAACGGTACGGCTTACGCCACCAATGCGCCAGTACACATTGATGATTTTAAGATTGTTCAAGGTGAGCATCTTCTTAAGAAATATCAGTCTACGCCCACCACACAGCGTTGTTTTTGCAGTGAATGTGGTTCACCCATCATGAGCATTAAAACCGATACACCAGAATATCACCGACTGCGTATTGGAACGCTCGATACCAAAATCGAGCAAAAACCGAGTATGCATATTTTTGCAGCGCATAAAGCAGAGTGGGACAGTATTCAAGATGATCTGCCTCAATATGCCGAGCGCCCATAAGCAGCGCACGACAGATGAGTCATTATGCACCGTGCATGGATTATGAAGTTTGTACGGTGTGCTTCACACATAGATTGAATTTGACTCAGAAACAGTATCAATCTTAATCACAGAAAAATAGAATTCCATTTCACTTTTCGCTACATTGGTGGCATAACTTTTCACTGCCTCTTCACCGATACTATGAATGTTCAACTTGATAAATATGATCGCGGAATTTTAGAACTTCTCCAACAAGACTGTACATGCGCCATTGGTGATATTGCCGATCGGGTGGGGCTGAGTAATACCGCATGCTGGCGCCGGATTCACAAAATGGAAGAAGCAGGGATTATTTACGGTAAAGTGGCCTTACTGGATCGTAAGAAGCTCAATATCAATGTGGTGGTCATGGTG
Organism: Acinetobacter soli; assembly: GCF_018139125.1. Taxonomy (NCBI): domain Bacteria; kingdom Pseudomonadati; phylum Pseudomonadota; class Gammaproteobacteria; order Moraxellales; family Moraxellaceae; genus Acinetobacter; species Acinetobacter soli. Next base: position 2,149,045 of record NZ_CP073241.1, on the reverse strand, counting down.
TTTATCAAGATTGCACAGCACAATATGGAATGGATTCAAAAGTTTCGCGATCATATCCATACCATCGATGAGATTCTTGAGGTATATCGAATGGCAGGCGAAACCGATTATTTGCTTAAAGTGGCGGTGCCAGATGTGATGGAATATGATCGGGTGTATAAACGACTGATTCAGATTCCGGGTTTAGCCGATATTAGCTCAAGCTTTGCGATGGAGCAGATCAAGTACACCACGCGTTTGCCGCTTAATTATTTCTAATATCGATGCGGCTTGAGTTATCTGCCTATTCTTTTAATCGGAACTAAAATATAAGCCCATTGAAACTTAACATCGGTGAGATATATGCCGATGATCAACATCGTTAAAAATGTCAGACAAAAGGATGTAATCCACAATAGCAGAATAAATATGGATCATAATTTCTTTTTTATCTATGAAAGTGAAATAAAATTCTAATTTGAAGTGAAACTGATATTTTTTTTAAACTCAAAATTCAATCGAGCTTAACTATGATGATGTTGTCGAAAAGAACTACATAATCAAAAGGGTATCGAAATGAATCATGTATGTACCGATGTCATCAATTTAGGAAGAACACCGCATCGCTTTGATGGGTTAGTGAATACGCCGGTGTATCGCGGCTCGACCATTTTGGTCAATAGTTTTAAAGAGTGGGAGCAGCATAAGCAAAATGGTGGTGGTTATCGGCATTATGGTCGTTACGGCGCTGCAACCACTAAATCTTTTGAAAGTGCAATTAATACACTCGAAGGCGGTGCTGGCTGTTTGGTGTTTCCTTCTGGGCTTTCTGCATGTACACATACGCTTACTGCCTTTGTTCAAGCGGGTGATCATGTCTTGATGGCCGATAATGTGTACGGCCCGACGCGTAGTTTTGCCGATCAGATATTGCCACGTATGGGCGTTGAGGTTGAGTATTTTAATCCATGCGACTTAGCAGCATTTGCACAAAAATTACAAACCAAAACCGCTGTGGTGTATATCGAGTCTCCGGGTTCCATGACCTTTGAAGTGACCGATCTGGCTGCAATTTCTGAACTAAGCCACAAAAAAAATGCCAAAGTGCTGGTCGATAATTCATGGGCAACGCCATTATTTTTTCAGCCACTACAACAGGGTGCGGATGTTTCGATTCAGTCGGTGACCAAATATATTGGAGGGCATTCAGATATTTTGATGGGCACTGCAACGGCCAACGCCGATTCGATCGAACAATTGAGTCGTGTTGTGTATAGCTTTGGTGAAACCACCAGTCCAGATGATACTTATCTGGCTTCACGTGGACTACGCAGTCTGGCAGTACGATTAAAACAGCATAATGAAAATGGTCTGGCGGTGGCGCAGTATTTAAGTGCACATGCCAGTATCGGCCGTGTTAATTATCCTGCGCTTGAACACGCAGCGGGGCATGAAATATGGCGCCAATCTTTTAAGGGCGCGACCGGATTATTTTCTTTTTATCTCAAGCGCTCAGATCCGACTTATGTTGCACGTTTCTTTGATGCCTTAAACTTTTTTCACATTGGATTGTCTTGGGGAGGCTTTGAAAGCCTGATCTTGCCTGTGGGAGTGGCGCATCGCACGCAAAGCTCGGTACAAGAAGGGGGTTACTTGGTGCGCCTACATGTGGGGCTTGAGCATCTGGATGATCTAATTGCAGATCTGGAACAGGCACTTGATTTTGCCGATGCGCTTTAAGCCTGTTTCGAATCATTTGATTATTCCCCAATGCTTTGTTGGGGAATAATCAAAATCTAAAAAGACTTATTTGGCCTGAAGTGCCTTACCTTCAAAAGCCACACCATCCCAGCCATGTTGCATAAACTGACGAATATTTTGATGGTCTGTCCCTTCGGGAGTATTTAAAACGGCAGCATAATGCTCTGCAAACAAGCTTAACGTATCTGCCTGATTCAGCCCTTCAATTTTTGCATAAGACAGTACTTTGGCACTCCCTTGATTTTCTGTTGCGGCATTAGACTGCGCGCCATTTTGAAATGCAGTTGGGGTATGAACAAAATGTGCTTCAATATGAGCCAAGACATCTGCAAATTTGGCTTCGCCATTTTGTAACTGTTGAAGTAATGCCTGAGACATAAGATTCCCTCATTGTATCTGCCGTAAAGGGTTGTAAGCATAACATTGAAGCAAGCAGCAGCTAAATGCTAAATCGAGAAATGAGATCGCTCATGGCGACATGAAGCCATAAAGTGCTGTGGATAACAATGAGCTTATACACAGAATCTGGACACAAAAAAAGAAGCCTAAGTGGAGGAGATAGATCCTTAGGCTTCGAATTCTTTTTACCTTAACGCGATAAACTTAAAATAAAATTAACGTTTAAAGCGCTTAAAGCGTTTGTTGAAGCTCGCAACACGACCTTCATTGCTGGCTTGACGTACTTCACCGGTATAAAACGGATGTGAGGCACTTGAAATATCTAAGGTCACGTATGGATAGACCTTACCTTGGTACTCACGTGTTTGTTTGGTTTGAAGTGTACTGCCAATTAAGAAATATACATCAGCATTGGTGTCATGAAACAATACTTGTTGATACTCTGGATGAATACCTGAACGCATGTCGACCTCGAATAATTAACCAATAATTATGTAATGTTATATTATAACAAATGTTTCAGTCAATGTATACTCTGCTTAAAATTTGTTAACTGGGGTTGGGTACCAGTTCTTCAAACAAATCGTTGAGGTTGTCTTCAACTTTCAAATGAATGAGATTCCAGTAATGTCCGGAAATCGTGCGGTTGACCATCAAGGTGTCGGGCGACGGTCGAAATACATCCCAGTACTTTAACGACTTTTTAACCAGTGTGACGCTGTCATGATAGGCAGAATTTTCTGCAAAGTTATAAGGTTGAGTTAAGGGTCGCAGCAGCACATCAATCCACTGAATATAGAGCTCTTCAGGAAAAGAAGATTTTATGGCAAGTGCTTGTAATGCCTCCAAATGATCTTCAATGGCAGGAATATTGTGTTTGCGTGCAGCATAAATGAGTTGTTTAAAATGTTCTACAATTTCGACACTTAAGGTTTTGACACCGCCAAAATCATAAATCACCACAGTACCATCTGGTCGAAAAGCAAAATTACCCGGATGAGAGTCGCAGTGAAAACGTTTTAAGTAAAACATTTCTTGCCCAAGGGTGCGAATCAATCGACGAGCCAGTGTATTACGCACTTCAAGTGGCCAAGTGCTTGCGGTTTCAAGCGACTCACCATGCTCAAGACTTAAAGTTAAGACGCGTCGGGTCGAATATGCTTTAAATACGCTAGGAATGACCACTTTGGCGTCTAGCGACTGATGAAAGGTTTTAAAAACTTCAAGATTTTGTGCCTCAATTTCGTAATTAAGCTCATCAGATAAGCTTTCTTGAATTTCGGCAAACAGTTTGTCCTGAAGCTTTTTATCGATTTTAATCACGCCCATGAGTCTTAAAGCCAGACGTACCTGTTTCAAGTCACTTTCACAGGCTTCATCTACGCCGGGATACTGAACCTTAACCACAACCTCCTGCCCATCATGCAGTCTGGCCCGATGAACCTGACCAATCGATGCCGCGGCAAAAGGAGTGGGCTCAAAAGATTGAAACGCGACATCGAGCGGTTTTCCGAGTTCTTTTTCGACCTGAGTGCGAATAGTTGCAAAAGGTACGGCAGGTGCCTGACGTTGTAACTTGGCAATCGATTGTGCCACTTCTGGCGGAAAAATATCCTTGTACTGTGAAGCAATTTGCCCCACTTTCATCACCGCACCTTTCATTTCACCCAAGGTTTCTGCGATCTGAATACCAATATCTTGAAATAACTTGGTTTTTGCAGCAAGTTTCTGTTCTTCATCGGCAGTGAGATGTCGAATGGAGTTGGACACGGTTTTGGTTGCAATGCTGGCGGTCATGCCTGCAAGTTTCATAAAACGCCGACCCGGTGAGCTCGCATTTTTTGCCATCTGAAGTACCTTTTCGCTGCGATTTTTTCAATTTTGATCATAGGTGACAAAGTATATATTTCAAAGTTTAAATTGTTTATATGCTGTTAATAATGCCGAGGAAACAAGGGCTTAAATAAATATAATTTTGAGAAAAGCTTAGCAAAAATCAATTCATAAACAATACGTTAATCCATATAAAGCATGGCAAATTTTGGTGATAAGGTGATAGCACAAATAAGTACAAATCAGTTTCAGGACGCACTCACCATGTCGAATTTAAATCTCAACCGTGCGCATGATTCTCGTAATCATCCAGTGCCACATCATTATTTTCAGCATACCGAAAATGCACATCGTATTCGTTCAGACCAAGAGGCCATTGAGATCGCACAGCGGCTGGCCGAGCGTTTTGCCCAAGAGGCATCACAGCGTGATCAAGCACGTCAGTTACCACTAAACGAAGTTCAGGCTTTTTCGCAAAGTGGCCTCTGGGCCATTACCGTGCCAAAAGCATTTGGCGGTGCTGGCGTGTCATATCGTACCTTGGCCGAGGTAATTAAAACCATCTCCAGTGTCGACTCATCTTTGGGGCAGATTCCTCAAAACCACTTGGCTTTTATCGAACATCTTCGGCTCGATGCCAGTGAAGAACAGCAACATTTCTTTTTTGATTTGATTCTTCGAGGCGCGCGTTTAGGCAATGCATTTTCAGAAAAAAATGCCAGAACCGTTGCCGATTTACAGACCACCCTACGCAAAACAGCTACGGGTTATGAATTGAATGGCCAGAAGTTTTTCGCCACCGGCGCATTATTGGCCCACTGGATTCCGGTTGTGGCCATCAATGAAGAAGGGCTTCCGTATGCCGCTTTTATTCCTCAAGGCACCACAGGGCTGAACATTATCAATGACTGGTCGGGTTTTGGTCAGCGTACTACGGCCAGTGGCACTGTAGAGCTCAATCAGGTCGAGGTGACGGAGCAATATCTGGTTCCGATTTATCGGGCATTTGAACGCCCGACGCCGGCAGGTGCAATCTCACAATTTATTCAGGCTGCGGTCGATGCGGGAATTGCTCGCGGTGCAATTGATGAAACCATTCGGTATGTCCGTCAGCACAGTCGCCCATGGATTGATGCGGGCGTCGAACATGCCAGTCAAGACCCGTACACGATTGCCAATATTGGTGATTTAAAAATTAAGCTACGTGCAGCAGAAGCCGTACTTGATCTGGCGGCCGATGAAATTGACCGTGCGATTGCTGAACCGACCGAACAGCAGGTGAATGAAGCCACCTTGCGTGTGGCAGAAGCCAAAGTCCTCACGACAGAAATTGCGCTGCTGGCCAGCAATAAACTGTTCGAATTGTCGGGCACACGTTCGACCTTGTCGGAATTAAATCTAGACCGTCATTGGCGCAATGCGCGCACGCACACTCTACATGATCCTGTGCGCTGGAAATATCATTTGGTGGGCAATTACTACTTAAACGGTATCCACCCGCCACGCCATGCGTGGAGCTAAATTGAAAACGAAAAGAATGGAGAATAAAAATGAGCCAATTTGAACAAATTAAAGAACAGCTTTCACTCGGTGGAGATTATGCGGCCGTTGCAACAAAGTATCGTCCGATTTTCGCCGAAATTGCACAGGGAGCCTTAGCCCGTGAACAGCAGCGGATTTTACCCTTTGAGCAGATTGAACAGTTAAAGCAGGCCGGCTTTGGCGCCGTGCGTGTACCTGTGCGTTATGGTGGCGCAGGGCTGTCTTTACCACAGTTATTTGACCTCCTTACAGAGCTTGCAGCGGCAGATTCCAATATTGTGCAGGCACTACGTGGGCATTTTGCTTTTGTCGAAGATCGACTGGTGGCGCATAAAACCCAATCTCAAAAGCTTTGGTTTGAGCGCTTTGTGGCGGGTGAGCTGGTTGGGAATGCATGGACTGAAGTGGGGAGTGTGCAGATTGGTGATGTGATTACCCGCGTGACCCAAAATGCTACGGGCCAGCGTGTGGTCAGTGGTGAAAAGTATTACTCCACCGGAAGTATTTTTGCCGACTGGGTCGATTTATTTGCCTTCGATGAAGTGAGTCAGCAAAACGTGATTGCCGTGATTAACCGACATGCTTCAGGGGTGGATATTCAAGATGACTGGGATGGCTTTGGCCAGAAAACCACGGGTAGCGGTACGCTGCGCGTGAATGCAGTTGAGGTGCCGATTTCGCATATTTTGCCTTTTGATCAGCGATTTAAGTATCAAACTGCATTTTATCAGGTGGTGCACTTGGCCACGCTAAGTGGTATCGCTCAGGCGGCTGTGGCTAATTTTAGTGAAGAAGTACGTCACCGCACACGAATTTTTAGTCATGGCAATGCTGATCTGGTTCGCCATGATCCCCAAGTGTTACAGGTGATTGGTCAGGCTTCAGCACAAGCCTATGCCAGTGCTGCCATCACACAGCGTGCCGCGGCGGCTTTGCAAGATGCCTATTTAAGTCATTTTGCCGAGCAGCCAGAACAAGACGTTCAGGCCAATATTGCTGCTGAGCTTGAATCGGCACAAGGGCAGGTAGTGATTAGCCGTCTGGTTCTTGAGCTGACTTCGAATCTGTTTAACGCGCTCAGTGCCTCGGCAAGCAGCACGGCCAAACAGCTTGATCGATACTGGCGCAATGCACGTACTGTATCGTCGCATAATCCGATTATTTACAAAGAAAAAGCCATTGGTGATTGGGAGGTCAATCAGGCTGCATTACCATTTGTATGGCAAATCGGAGCCTCTCCTCGGCAGGCCAGCTAACGCATCAAGCTAGCTCAAATATCAAGCCTGCTGTGACAGTTTACGGTTGTTGCTGTACAAGCGTGCCAGCAACAACACACAGGCAATACTCAAGCCTAAAATCAAACCGAGCCAGATACCGGCCGGCCCCATCTCTAAACTGCGTGACAGATACACCCCTACCGGAAATGCGATCACCCAATAGGCCACCAGCGTAATCCACATCGGGCCTTTGGTGTCTTGCATACCACGTAAGCAGCCTGCCGCCCCAATTTGCCATGCGTCCATAAGCTGATAAGCCATTGCAAACAGCAACAACGACAACGCCACATCAAATACCTGTGGATCTTGAGTATAAATTGCAACAATTTGAGGACGGGCAAACCAGATTAAACACATGGTGCACAACGCGAAAAACGTGGCGGTGCCGAGTCCCAGTTTTTGTACACGACGCATTGAAATCCAGTTTTTTTCGCCGTAATACATGCCCACCCGAATGGTCAGTGCAATCGCCAGCGACATTGGAATCATAAAGAGCTGTGAGGTCACAGACATCGCAATTTGATGTGCAGCCACAACCGTATCGCCCAAAGGGCTCAGTACAATTGCACCTGTGCTAAAAATACTGACTTCAAAAAACACCGCCAGACCAATTGGAAAACCCAGTTTTAAAATACGCTTGATGATCTGCGGATCAAGTTTTTCCCAGTGGGTAAAGATTTGCGTCGACTGATAAGCCTTGGCTCGGTACACATAATTGGCCAGTGTAATCAGCATTAACCATTGCAAAATGGCGGTCGCAAAACCACAGCCTGCACTACCCAAATGCGGAATAGGCCCAAGACCATACATAAAAATAAAGTTCAGCGGTACCAGTACCACCAAGGCCAATAAGCTAATCACGGTCACTGGTCTCGGGTGGCCCATGGCCTCCGAATAACCACGTAAGGCTGCGTACATGGTCACGGCCGGCATGCCAAAGCCAATTGCATGTAAAAATAGTCCTGCTTTGGGTTGCAGGCTTTCAGGTACGCCAAGTACAGGCAGCAAAAAGGGCATAGTCTGCAAAATCAGCATGGCAATCAGCCCTAGACACAGCGCCACCCACAGTGACTGACGTACCAGTCCCGGAATTTTTTCTGGTGTTCGTGCACCTTTGGCTTCGGCCACCAAAGGGGTTGTGGCAATCATGATGGCACTAAACAGCAGCATGATTGGCATCCAGAGGCCCACACCGACAGCAATCGCTGCCAAATCATTGGCCGAAAGATGACCGGCCATGATGGTATCAATCAGCCCAAGACCTGCCTGCGCAAATTGCGTGATCAAAATGGGCCACATCAACTGCAAAAGCTGTTTTAATTCAGTACCAAACCCTGAAACATTTGTCACAACACGTTATCCACTTAAAAAGGTTATCGCTGAAATGTAAAGATCACGCCAGCGAAAATCATGATCGCACCCAAGACACGCTGCCAGTTCACGGGAACTTTTTGATTGCCTAGCCAACCGAAATGATCGAGTAACATCGACATACCGAGCTGACCAAAAATGATCACCCCAGACAAGGTCAAAAAACCAAATTTAGGCGCAGTATAAATGCTCACACTAATTGCATAAACCCCTAAAAAGCCGCCTAACCAGAGATACCAAGGAATTTGCCCCAGTTGTGCGAGGCTAGGTTTTGTTGCATCTTCAAAACTGACCAATAAACCAAGGACAATCGTGCCAATCAAAAAAGAAATAAACGCTGCTTGTAAGGGGGAATGTAACGATTCACGCAATTGTGTATTGAGCGCCGTTTGAATGGCCATGGCAATGCCAATACCGAGTGCCAAGGGTAAAAATAATAAGACTTGTGACGAGAGCTTGATCATTCTTTTTCCAGAACTTATTTTTATCTGCTCTCAGTCTAAAGCAATTCGATATGAATTGAAGCCTGTCCTGATTGGGTTCGTGTTAAAATAAGTGGCTTATTTTTGTTTGAGTTTCATTCTTGACTGCTTTGCTTAATCCCACCGATATTCCGCTATCGCTGTATATCCATATGCCGTGGTGTGTACGTAAATGTCCCTATTGTGATTTTAATTCGCATGCGGTACCCAATGGCGCGTTATCTATCGATTTGGAGCAACAGTATCTGCACGCATTGGTGGCCGATTTTGCAACGCAACTGGATTTTGCGCAGGGGCGTGCGATTCATAGTATTTTTATTGGTGGCGGAACACCGTCACTGATTTCGGCGCAGGGCTATCACTGGTTATTTACGCAGTTAAGTGCTCTGATTCCGTTTACATCTGGGTGTGAAATTACGCTTGAAGCCAATCCGGGCACGCTTGAGCATGATCCTTTTGCAGACTATTTGGCAGCCGGTATCAACCGACTTTCACTGGGTGTACAAAGTTTTGATTTGGCACATTTGCAGCGCTTGGGGCGGATTCACAGTGCGCAAAATGCCTTAGATGCCATTGGCTTGGCAAAAAAAGCTGGCTTTCAACGTGTCAATGTCGATCTGATGCACGGTTTGCCACAACAAACCTTTGAAGAAGCCATGTACGACCTGCACTGTGCGGTTGAACGCGGTGCCACGCATATCAGTTGGTATCAACTGACCATTGAACCCAATACGGTTTTTTTTAGAACCCAACCAGTTTTACCCGAAGATGATGTGCTTGAGCAGATCCAGACGGCCGGCGAAGCCTATTTAACCTCACAAGGCTTTATCAATTACGAAGTATCGGCTTGGCGTAAAGAGCAGCCATCGGCACATAATCTCAATTACTGGCAATTCGGTGATTATTTGGCTATTGGGGCAGGGGCACACGGCAAAGTTACACGACCCGACGGCGTTTATCGTTATCAAAAAACCCGTCTACCCAAGGACTATCTGGCCAAGGTGCCTGCCGAGCATGTGCAATGGAAAAAGATCGCAGCAGATGAATTACCGTTTGAGTTTATGATGAATGCCTTGCGACTCAACCAAGGCGTACCGACAGCCTTATATGCTGAGCGAACTGGTTTGGAGATTGACGCAATTACACCGACACTGGAGCAACTGCGCCAGAAAAAGTTATTGCAAGCCGATGTACAGCGTATTGCCTGTACCGAACACGGCCATATGTACTTAAATTCGGTACTCGATGCATTTTTATAAACTTGATCTGTTTCAATAAACAAAAAAAAGCCCCTCAACTGAGCTGAGGGGCTTTTTATATGCCAGTCTTAAATTTTTCCGACCAGATCAATGGATGGTGCGAGTGTGCTGTCACCTTCTTTCCATTTGGCAGGGCAAACCTCACCCGGATGGTTATACACATAATGTGCGGCTTTTACTTTACGCAGTAACTCTTGCGCGTCACGGCCAATCCCACCAGCCGTAATTTCAACAATTTGAATTTTACCGTCTGGATCAATCACAAACGTACCCCGGTCTGCCATGCCTTCAGCCTCAATCAAAACATCGAAGTTTTTGGCAATGCGCCATGTTGGATCACCAATCATTGGATACTGAATTTTGCCAATTGCATCGGAGCTGTCGTGCCATGCCTTATGGGTAAAGTGGGTATCGGTTGAAACCGAATAAATCTCAACGCCCAATTGTTTAAATGCATCGTAGTGTTCTGCAAGGTCTTCAAGTTCTGTCGGGCAAACAAAAGTAAAATCGGCAGGATAGAAAAACACAACAGACCAATGACCTTTCAAATCTGCTTCGGTCAAATCGACAAACTGACCTTTTGAATATGCAGTGGCCTGAAAAGGTTTGATTTCGGTGTTGATTAAACTCATAACTTGCGCCTCTAAATAAATATATATAATTGCTTGAAGAGAGGATTAGCTTAAAAGATTTTTAATCATCGTAAAAACAGAAAATTTTTATAAAATTGATCGAATATTTAGATTTTTACTTTGAATGGATTTAAATCTAGATTTTTAGAATGAACCAATAAAAAAAGCCTTAGTCATTATGCTAAGGCTTTTTTAGAATCTGGTGGGTCGTCCGCGACTCGAACGCGGGACCAACGGATTAAAAGTCCGCTGCTCTACCAACTGAGCTAACGACCCTGAGTATTTTAAAGCAAGGCTTTAAAAACATTGCAAGATCAGATGTTTTCTTGATCTTACAAGAAAGAAGTTGGTAATTTAGGCTTCTTTCATCAGATCAAACAATAAGTGGTGGGTCGTCCGCGACTCGAACGCGGGACCAACGGATTAAAAGTCCGCTGCTCTACCAACTGAGCTAACGACCCTGTATCGTTTGATGGAGCGTATTGTAGCAAGTTATTCAGCTAACACAAGAGGAAAATTCAAAACAATTGCATAACTGTTTATAAAAAGCACGATTTCCTCTTGTTTAGCTAAAAAATGAACTAAAAACGGTACTTATATGCCTGAATGTTATCAAAAATGTCTTTGGTCACATCACAATAAGCCGATTCGCCAGGTAATAAAACCAGCAATCTTTCCTCGGTTTTGTTGGGATCAAAGGCCTGTTCTTTGAGCTTGTTCTTTTGATATTTGAACGTTCCCGTTGTTTCGACGATTTCTTGTACACGTAAAAAAACCGGAACAGCATAGGCGGGCAGACATTTTTTAAATGTACTTGCCATGTGGCTCAAATCTTGATCATTCAGTTCTGCATGATCGGCCAATGTGATGGCCGCCATTCCCGCGCGGCCATTGGTGTGCGGAATTTCAACACCATATACTACGGCCTCGACAATTTTATCGTGTTCGCAGAGCATATTTTCAACTTCAGTGGTCGAGACGTTTTCACCTTTCCAGCGGAAGGTATCTCCCAAGCGATCAACAAATTGTGCATGACGAAAGCCAATGTCACGTACCAAATCACCCGTATTGAAATAGGCATCGCCTTTTTTCAGCACATTTTTTAAAATCACGGCTTTGTTTTTCTCTGGATCGGTGTATCCATCGAAAGGAGAACGACGGGTAATTTTACCGACCAACAAGCCCACTTCACCAGTTTTTACTTTCTGGCAAAATCCATCTTTGTCGCGAATCGGCTCATTTTTCTCTTTATCAAATGCAATCACGGCATACGGCGTTGGAGAAAAACCGACAGTATTATCAAAATTAAAAATATTGCTAAAACCGACATTGCCTTCACTTGATGCGTACAGCTCTAAAATTTCATCGACACCGAAGCGTTGCTTGAATTTATCCCAAATATTCGGACGCATACCATTACCAATCATTTTGGTTACGCGATGGCTCCGATCTAACTCGGTGGCAGGGGCATCCATGAGATAACGACACAATTCTCCCACGTAACCAATGGCAGAGGCATTAAACTTTTTTACATCTTTCCAGAATGCACTGGTCGAATATTTGCGACGTAAGGCCAAAGTTGCACTGCCTGCAATCACGCCACACCAGCACACCACAATGCCCGTAGCATGGTAGAGCGGGAGCGTTACATACATCACATCGTCGGGATTCAGATCAAGCACATGCCCATACGTACCATAGGCTAGTGTCCAGCGACTATGGGTAAAGATCACCGCTTTAGGTAATCCTGTGGTACCTGAGGTATAGATATAAAACAGACCATCTTTGCCTTGAACGGTATGGGTCGTAGGTGGGTTAAATTTTGGGAAATGGTCAATTTGCTCGGCCAGATTGATATATCCGTGCGGTGCGGTGCCCACGTCTTGACGTGTGGCCTGATCGGCAAACCAATGAAAACGGTCTTCATTGATATTTAAGTCAGCACGAATTTCATCAATACAGTGATGTACTTCATCACCAAAAATTAGTGCAATCGGTTTGACCAGATTAATACTATGACTGAGCACCTTGCCCGTTTGTGAGGTATTGACCAACGCAATTGTCACGCCAATCTTTGCTAGTGCAATCACGGTAGCCAACAATTCAGAGCGGTTTTCAAGCATGACCGCAATCACATCGCCTTTACGCGCGCCCAATGACAGATAGTAATGCGCAATCTGATTGGCCCACTCATTGAGTTCTTGATAGGTATAGCGCTCATCTTCAAATAGTAAAGCAGCCCCATCCGGATTACGCTTCACGGCTTTTTCAAAAGCAATACCGAGGCCCGCAGGCGAAGCAGAAGTGCGTAAATAGGCTTGTTTGAGTCCATGAAGAAGGTGTGGCACCTTTGGAATCAATTGTGGAATTTTCGCGGCAACAGCCCCAAGCGTAATAATATCAGTCTGTGTGGTCTGGCTCATATACATCCTATTTATTTTTCGATCAATCCAATTATGGTGACGCATCTGCAGAAAAAAATTTCATCTAGAACTGTTCTTTTACGGCCTTTGTTCTAGTGCAATCAACCTAATCTCACAAAAGTATCAAAAAAAACCTAGTCACCGAAATGACTAGGTTTCTTTTAATGATCTGCAATTATGCAAATCATTCGGTACTAGAGGTGGTTTTCTTCGGTGGGCGACCACGTGGACGACGAGGGCGGGCCGGTTTGTCCTGATCTGCATTGGCAGTATTTTCAGACGCCTTAGCCGGTGCTTTGTTTGCTTTGGCTTTGGTCGGTTCCTTCTTTACTGGTGTTGCTTGCTCGATTTCAGGAAGCGAGGCTTGCACAGCATCTGCTGCTTGATTCTCTGAGGCCACAGGTGCTGGGTCTGCTGCCGCATCTGTCGCTTGCTCTGTTGTTGGTACAGCCTCTGCCGAGACAGTTGCTGGCGTTTCTTGAGCAGCATCTGCTACAGGCACATCTATCGTAGCAGATTGTGCGACGACTTCTGCCGTTTGCGGTGCATCTGCTTGTGCCTGCTCAGCAGCGTGCGCTTGCTTGGCTTGTACATGCGCTTGCTCAGCAGCTTGCTTGGCCAAACGGCGACGCTCACGCGGATCGTTGGCAACGCGGCTCAGATCAGCCTTCGGTGGTGTGAGCGGTAAAACCGCTGCTGGTTCAGCTTCTTCAACAGGCTTATTGTTTGGAAGCTCTGCATCACGGGTCACTGGCTTTTTATCTTCAGCTTTACCTTCAGACTCGCCTACCACCAATGTAGCGGCATATTGCTCAGTGAATTTCACTAAGGCACGGTTAAAGGTGGGTACCAGACCAAACTGTTCGATTAGAACCGTACAGTCTTCACCATACACATGACGGATCAGGCTGCTAATGGTGTACTGACCGAGTGTTGGCACTTGAGATGGCGTGATCTTCGGTGCTTGTACTTTCGCCTGATGCTGTCCACGTTGTTGACGACGACGCATACGCGGATCGTTACTGGCACGTTTCACTTCTGAAGATGCAGCGACTGGTTCAGCCACCTCTGTGGTTTCAGTGGCTGGAACATCCGCTTTGGGCGCCACTTCCGTTTTTGCAGGTTGAGTCGGTGCTTTGTGCTCAGCTTTCGCCTGATGTACTTTTGCTGGTGCTGCGGCATCACGTTTTGGCTGCTGAGGCTGACCATTTAAGGCCACAATTTCACTTTTTGCAGTATCGACATTGATCACTAGCGCGGTTGCCAGTACGTCGTCACGCGGTGCATCGACCTGTTCTACACGAACCTGACGCTCATCTGCAACAGCAGGTGCAGGTTTTGGTTGTGCATTGTCCTCATTTAATACGCTTTGATCGCGATAACGATTCGGGCGGTTTGGACGTTGCTGATTGCGGTCACGACGCGGCACATGTTGGGTTTCTTCATGTGACGTTTCGTTATGCTGTTGCTGTTCAGGTTGGTGACGCTTTTGATTGCGTTTAAGGTCACGTTGTTCCTGACGCGACAACTGCACAGTTTCTTCATGCACTTGTTGTGAAGCTTCTTGCACTGGGGCATGGTGTTCACGATGCTCTTTGTGTTTACGCTTTTTGTTGTTCTGACGCTGCTGCTGCGGTTTTTCGTCTTTTTCGTTGGACTCGCGTGGCTCATGTTTGGCTTGCGGCTGCGACATATAGACGTTGTTTGCAGTTGGTGCTGCCGCAGGTGCAGCGGTCTGTGCTGGCACGGCTGCTGGATTTACCTGACCAAACTGACCACGGCTGACTGCGCCGTTGTTGACCATTTGTTCAATCGCAGCGGCTGCATTTTGTGCCGAACGAGATTGGTCTGTGGTTTGAGCTTGTTTCTGAACAAACAAGTTTTCAAGCCAAGCACATGCGCTGGCTGACTTTTGTGGTGCAGCAGCCACTTGAGCGGCTTGTTTCGGCGATTGCTTGGTTTTTGCTGCCTCTACCGCTGGTGCAGCAGCATGAGTGTGTTCAGCTTCTTCTAAATGCCAACCTGAAGATTCATAACCCAGCTCTTTTTCGCTAGAACGTGTTGCTTCTGTGCGTTCGTAGCTTGATGGTGCAAAACCTTCAGGGTTGTACTGGATTTCATAATGTGGTGTTTCAAGATGCGGGTGAGGTAGAACCGTCACGCGTACACCTGACGTCTGCTCAAGATAAACCAAGCTATGACGTTTTTCGTTTAGCAAAAATGCTGCGATTTCAACTGGAACTTCAACCTGCACTTCACCATGACGTTCACGCAAAGCAATCTCTTCGACTTTACGCATAATTGAAAGTGACAGTGAACGCAGATCACGTACCATACCGGTGCCATGACAACGCGGGCAGACATAACCGGTTGCTTCTTCAAGCGACGGACGTAAGCGCTGACGGCTCATTTCCATCAAACCAAAGCGTGAGAGCTGACCAAATTGGATACGCGCACGATCACTTTGCGTAGCTTCACGTAATTTAGCTTCAACCATACGCTGGTTACGGTCTTTGGTCATGTCAATAAAGTCGATCACGACCAAACCGCCAATGTCGCGTAAACGCAATTGACGCGCAATTTCTTCAGCAGCTTCTAGGTTGGTATTCAGCGCCGTTTCTTCAACATCATGACCACGTGTAGATTTGGCCGAGTTGATATCGATTGATACAAGCGCTTCGGTTTGATCAATTACGATCGAACCACCAGAAGGCAATTTCACTTCACGCTCGTAAGCTGTTTGAATCTGGCTTTCAATTGCAAAGTGCGCAAACAATGGTTCATTGAGCGTATAGGTTTTGAGTTTGTCGAGCTGACGCGGCATCACTGCTTTTACAAAGTTGTAGGCTTCGTTATAGGCTTGCTCGCTATCAATCAAAATTTCAGCTACATCATCACGCAAGTAATCACGAATGGCACGTGTGACTACACCTGCTTCTTGGTGAACCAGCATTGGTGATGGGCCAGAACTTGAAGTGCTTTGAATTTGGCTCCACAAATCTAGAAGATGTTGGAGATCCAGTTGCAATTCTTCCTGTGAACGGCCAATCCCTGCTGTACGGACAATCACACTCATGCCACGTGGCATATTCAGTGATGCCAGCATTTCTTTGAGTTCTTCGCGCACTGAACCCGAAATTTGACGGCTGATACCGCCACCTTTTGGATTGTTTGGCATGAGTACCAAATAACGCCCAGCAAGTGAAATAAAGGTAGAGAGTGCAGCGCCTTTATTACCACGCTCTTCTTTTTCGACTTGAACTAAAAGTTCAGTACCTTCGGTGATCAGTTCACGGATATTTGAAGTTTGGCGCGGGTCGGCGTGTAAATACGAATTTGCAATTTCGCGCATCGACAAAAAGCCCTGACGCTGAGCGCCATACTCAACAAAAACAGCCTCTAGAGACGGCTCAACGCGAGTAACATGACCTTTATAGATGTTTGATTTTTTTTGTTCGCGGGTACGATTTTCTAAGTCAAAATCGTAAAGACGATTACCAGTGATAAGTGCAACGCGGACTTCTTCAGCGTGAGTTGCATTAATCAACATACGTTTCATGGGTGTGACACCTAATAGTGACTCACTCAGATCACTGCGATGATCAGCTGCACAAACATCAATCCTTTGTATCAGGACTGGAACTCAGCAAGTGTGGTCCAGATCGTGACGTCCGATTAGTGCATAATGCTTCGGCTCAATAACGGTTTTGATGTTGGCGATACTGCATTGATTGTGGTGCAATCAACGTGCTTGAATTTCTTCACTGGCGGGTAAGCGGTGTATTGGATGATAACTTTCACTGTCACTGAGCTTGAAGATCCTTCTTATGAAGTCTTGATACGGAATGTTCATCGTATCAGTGCTATTTGGCAGTTCCAATACATCAACACTTTAGCCTGAAAAAACCCTCATGGCGCAATGTATCTGATGTGCATCAGTTTACGTTTAATAACCAACGTGTGGGTTGGCGACATATTTCTTTAAACAAACTGTTGTGCAAATGCACAATTAAACGCGACAGTTTGTTTTTTGCCGATATAATAAGCCTTCGGCGTGGGCATATTCTTTTGGGACCTGTCCGAGCTTTTGGTGAAGCCTTGAGCGAATATTCATTTCAAACAGAGTTGAAATTATTTCGTTTTTTGTTCACTTACGGTGGTATCCGTGCGCTGACTATATCAAACCTTGCACGATCTGCCTATGGGCTAATTGAAAGTTTCTTGTGAAATCAAGTAGCTAAACGGTCATTTTTTATTCAAATTTCATCTTTTTCGGGTTTTAATTACTGTATGAATTCTACGCAACAATGGCAAAGCGTCACCTGGTTTGAGGTAGACGAACATCAGGCCGGTCAGCGCATCGATAACTTTTTATTTTCCCGTTTAAAAGGTGTACCCAAAAGTCGTATCTATCGTCTGATTCGTGAAGGGCAGGTGCGAGTCAATAAAAAACGAATTAAAGCGGAAAGTAAACTGAGTATTGGCGATCAGATTCGAGTTGCCCCGATTCGCTACGAACAAAAAGATGAAAGCGATGCGCCAGTCAGCGATCAGGTTGCCAAAAGCCTGCTCAGCCGCGTGGTGTATGAAGATGATGGTTTATTGGTGGTGAATAAACCATCGGGGATCGCCGTACATGGCGGAAGCGGTGTGGCATACGGTCTGATTGAGGCTATGCGAGCGGCTACTGGAAAAAAATATCTAGAATTGATTCACCGAATTGACCGTGACACTTCGGGTTTGGTCATGATCAGTAAAAAGCGCAGCACGCTTAAGCTGTTGCAGGATTTATTACGCGAACACAAAATTGCAAAAACCTACGCAGCACTCGTGAAAGGGAATGTCAGTCTTGATCGACAGTTGATTGATGCGCCGCTGTTGCGTTATGAACTGGCAAATGGTGAACGCCGTGTGAGAGTGTCGAAAGAAGGTAAGCCAAGTAAAACCAAGTGGGTGGTCGCTGAGCGTTTTAAAGATGCAACACTGGTTTATGCATCACCACTTTCAGGGCGTACCCATCAAATTCGCGTACATGGCTTGAGTATCGGTCATCCTTTAGTGGGTGACGATAAATACGGCCATCAAACACCTTATACAGGGCCTGAAGCACGCCGTCTGTGCCTGCATGCGATGCGTCTTGAAATTCCGGGCTATCCTGTGATTGAAGCGGCACTGCCAGAGGATATTCAAAGCGTTGTGGCACAGTTGAGAGCACGTAAATGAATCGTCCAGAACTGATTATTTTTGACTGGGACGGCACTTTATTTAATTCAGTTGGCCAAATTGTTGCAAGTTTACAATTTGCAGCGCAACGCTTTGAGCAACCCCTTACGCATGAGGCGGCACAAGGAGTGATTGGTTTAGGCTTACCTGAAGTGATGCAGACGCTTTTTCCGCAGGTTCCACATTTGCATGAGCAAATTGTGATGGCTTATGGCGAACATTATGTGCAACATTCCACGCATGATGCATGGTTTGATGGCGTTGCCGAGCTGCTGCATGACTTAAAAGCCATGGGGATGAAGCTTGCGGTGGCAACAGGTAAAAACCGCCGTGGCTTAGATCGCGTGCTGACCAAAACGCAAAGTCATCATATTTTTGATATCACTCGTGCGGCAAGTGAAACCATGTCTAAACCTCATCCACGCATGCTGGAAGAGATTTTGCAGGTCACAGAAGTCGAGGCAAAAAATGCCATTATGGTTGGCGATAGCAGCTATGATCTTGAGATGGCCATGAACATCGATATGCCACGTATTGGTGTGAGTTACGGTGTGCATGATCCTCAGGTTTTAGCGCGTTATGCGCCTTTGACCATTGTGAAGAGCGTGCCGGAATTGCATCACTTTTTAAAGCAAATACTGCAACAGAAGATGCCTGCTTAGATCATCCTTTAAAATAAAAATAACTGAGAAACCTGTTGAGGTTTCTCTCTAATAAAAATCTAGAGGTTCAGATGAGCCGTTCAATTCGATTATTAAATTTGCTACAGCACTTAAGAGAAGCCAAATATCCAGTGACCTCGCATGCGTTGGCAACACAACTTGGCATTAGTCAGCGTAGTGTCTATCGAGATATCGAAACATTAAGACAGCAGGGTGTACGAATTGATGCATGTGCAGGCATCGGATTTCAGTTGAAGGAAGATTTCTTTCTCCCTCCGATTACATTGGATGAAACTGAAATAGAAGCCGTTTTTTTGTCGTTACACTGGCTTAAAAGCATCCCTGACGACGCGTTGCAAAGTGCATCATCTTCAGTGCTTAGCAAACTGAATTCAGTCTTACCTGTTTATCGCCAGCATTTTTTAGAACAGACCACACTCAGAGCCTTTAATGTTTGGCTACCTGTCGATACAAAAATACTTGAGCAGATTCGAATGGCAATTCGTCTACAGGTGAAGGTGACCTTTGCCTATGCCGACGAGCGCAAAAATGAAAGTATGCGAACAGTCTGGCCTTTTGCGATGGGATATTTTAACGACAAAATTATGCTGGCGGCTTGGTGTGAGTTACGACAAGCATTTCGAAACTTTAGAATTGATCGAATTCGGCAGCTTCAGTTGAGTCAAGATCACTATCCTCAGTTTAAGCAGAAATTATTTCATCAATGGTGGGTTGAAGAAGTATGTGTCACTCCTGACAAAAACTGACAATCCGCTGCTCTACACTGGACCCACAATATCAAAAAGGAGTGATTGAGATGGGTCTTCAACTTTATACCAATAAAGAATCACGTGGTGTGGTGGTCGAGTGGTTACTGATTGAACTTGGAATTGAGTGTGAGCGGGTTGAGGTGGAATATCACACCAGTATGAAATCCCCTGAATATCTTAAACTTAATCCCTTCGGTAAGGTGCCGGTACTGATTGATGAGCATGTCGTAATCTATGAGCTAGCTGCTATTTGTGCTTATCTGGCAGATAAGTTTCCTGAAAAGAATCTGGCGCCTGCTCTTGGTGATCCTAAACGCGGTCTTTATTATCGTTGGCTATTTTTTATTTCGGGGCCATGGGAAGCCTTGGCAACAGATCAAATGCGAAACATTCAAGTTCAGCCTGAGCAAAAAATGTTTATGAGTTACGGTGATGAGACAGATGCCTATCAGGCACTTATTCAGGGATTAACTCAAGCAAATCCTTATTTATGTGGAAAACAGTTTACCGTCGCGGATATATGTGTTGGAGCGATGCTGCTGTGGCAGCAAAAGATGGGACAATTAAGAGCTGATCCTGCGATTGAACAATATCTCATGACGATCCGGCAAAGAGAAAGCTTACAGCGTAGCAATGCAATTTTTGCCAGTTAAAACTAATCTACACGATTAAGGAAAGTATCATAACTTTCCTTTTTCGATTTAATTCGACAAAAAACTTGCGGCCACATTAATACAAATTGCCAAGATGCTGGTATTAAAAATAAATGCCAAAAATGCATGAAAGATATTGAGCAGACGCATGTTGCGCGAGGTAATTGATACATCTGCAGTTTGTGCGGATGTGCCAATAATATAGCTAAAATATAAAAAATCGGCATAGGTGGGGTGGGGAGTCTGTGGAAATTCCAATCCTCCCGCACTGCCTTTGCTGCGTGCAATATAAAAATCGTGGGCATAGTGCAGCGCAAACACGGTATGCATCAGTAGCCATGCCGAAATAATTGTAAACAGCGCCAAAATAACATGCTCAATTTCGTATGGACTGTTTTTGGACATCATCGAGAGTTGTACGACGATTGCAATCATACACATCAGCAGTGCCAGCAGCACCAAGAGCATGATGACCCATTTACTTTCATCCTGACGCTTAGCCTGCTGTTGCATGGTTTTAGTATCCATTTGACCAATCAGGCCCATCACATGCGCCAGATAAATCGTTACAGCAATATTCCAACTAATCAGCACGACAGTGGACCAGTGTGAATCAGTTTGCCATGACAATAGCGTACCAATCACTACACCGATGCCCAAAGAGATAAAAAAATGTGGACGGGATGAAATACTGTGCCCAAGGCGGAAAAAAAATCTGTTCATATGTTTTCGTTTCCTTTTCCAAGGCTTTTATTTTTATAGAGAAACGATTGAATTGAGCCGACAGGTATTATGTATGCTGGCTCAAATGATTGATTTTAATGCTCAGTGATACATTCATCAGGCACAGTACGTTCCCATTTGGCGAGCATATCACGAAACGATTGAACCAATGTCGACTTGCTTGAGCTGTTATAACATAGATACAAATCTAAATGAGGAAGATCGATTTCCAGTGGACGCGTCACACATGTTTCAGGTAACAAACTGGCCACGTAATCGGGGACTAAACTACACCCGCGACCTTGCGCAACACCATTGATGTTGGCCAGCAAACTGTCTGCATGTTCAACCAGATTAAATTGAATGCCATGCTGTTTTGCAAACTTCAAAATTAGCTCATGTAAGACTCTGGATTGGCTCGACTCGGCAATCACCAAGTCGAGTTGATGAAGTGCAGACAGAGGAATACGCTCGAGTTCGGCCAATGGATGATGGACTGGCAAAATAAAAATCAATGACTCTCGTAGCACATGCTCGGTCGTAAAATCATTATCATTTTGCAGACGATCACGAATAAAACAGACATCCAACTCGCCCTTTTTAAGCGCTTTAATTTGTTCATCATTGCCTAAACTCGACAGATCAATACGAATGTCAGGATGATGAAAGCGAAAGTTAGGCAAAATATGCGGAAAGATTTTGACTTCAGCAACAGGAACAAAGCCGACTCTCAGCGCTTGCTGTTTGGCGTACGAGACTTGACGGGCCATCATGACGGCTTTTTCAGCTTGAGCCAAAGTCAGGCGTGCCTGTTCCAGAAAAACAGCACCTTCTTCGGTGAGTTCGACTTTACGTTTGGTTCGATACAGCAGTTGAACCCCTACATCAACTTCCAAATCTTTGATTTGCTGACTTAAAGAGGGTTGAGCGGTATAGAGTTTCAATGCAGCTTTACTAAAATTTAATTCTTCAGCCACAGTGACAAAATATCGAAGATGTCGCAATTCCACAAAAAACTAATCCAAAAAAAGTCTTATAAACATAAGTCTAAAGGATATTAAATGAATAGGACACGTGTAAAAAATGCTTTAGCCATTTATAAAATAAATAGTATTTTTAAGCTCATTATTAATTCAATATAAAAATAGTATTTTGATTTATTTATAAAATATATGAATCAATTGTATAAAAAAAATGAATCAATCTCACCACAAAAATGAATATATTGCACCAATATCGTGCTTAATTATATTGCAGTGTAAAACTGGTTTATTTCTTGCTTTGTTTCAAATGTTTTGTTGAAAACGGTAGGGTATTTAAAGCTAGGACGCAAGAATAGTGGAATGATACATTATCTGTTGCTCAAGACCTCCAAGCAGTTTACTCTGCTTATCGGTGGTAGTTTTTTGAGTTTTGCTTAAGCCGCCCTATTGCATAGAGTCTGGTCGAGATTGCTCTTGAATCGCACAGCCATAAAACTTTGAAAAGCAACGACGATTGACGCATAAACGCAACAAACTTCTTGAGAAAATCTGGCACTCTAAGAAAGGTTGTCATACACGCTGTAAGCAACCAAAACAGCATGAACAGTTTTACAAAAAATGGAGACGAGTCGTGGCTTACGTTAAATGAAGAACATGTCTGATGCATACGTTTATTTGACCACAAGATGATGACTAAAATTACCCTATGAAAGAGAAGCCGACATTAACCTATCAATTGCCGACTAAATCTTGTTTAACGCATACATGGAGTAAGCCTTCTTTTCATTATTTAGATTCTGTACAGGCCGGACATTCACGTTTTTATAATCAAGTGAAGCATTCCTCAGCACGTGGTTCAACCGAATTACTACGCTGGTTAATGACGCGTGAATCGTATACATGGGATGTCGACATTCAGCGTGAATTTGATGCACGGCTCAATATGCCGGCGGCGATGCCACAAAATCGACCGCATGCCGATCTAGATGACTGGCAGATCTGGTTTGTCGGGCACGCGACTGTATTGTTGCAAATCGGGCCATATAATCTCATCACCGACCCTGTGTGGTGTGAATACGCCAGTCCGCAACAAGGGCGAGGTCCACGACGCGTGTGTCCTGCTGGTATCGCCCTTGAGCATTTACCCACGATTCATGCTGTTTTGCTCAGTCATAATCATTACGACCATATGGATTTGGCCACCTTAGAATGGTTACATAAAAAGTTTGCCATGCCGATTTATACTGGACTGGGCAATCAGTATTACTTGCCCAAGCAGTATCATGTGATTGAGATGGATTGGTGGCAGATGATTCCTTTTCATGATCTTACCATTGCCTATACGCCTGCACAGCATGGATCAGGCCGTGGCCTACGCGATCAGGGCAAAGCCTTGTGGGGAGGATTTTCAATTCTCGGTGCAGATGATCATGCTTTTTTTGCAGGGGATACAGGCTACTCACCGCATTTTAAAGAAATCTATGAGCGTTTTGGCGCACCCCGAATTGCACTCTTGCCGATAGGTGCGTACGAGCCCCGTGAGCTGATGCAATATGTACACATGAACCCGCAAGATGCATTGCATGCGCATTTGGATTTACACGCACAGCGTTCGGTTGCGATTCATCATCGAACCTTTCAGCTAACCGATGAAGGCCGAGATGAGCCAGAGCGGGAACTCACGCATTTGCTCAAGACGTCATCTAAATTGGTGAATCCGTTTTACTGTTTGCGTGAAGGGCATAAACTCACTGTGTAAAACCCGAATTATAAAAAAAGAGCCGATATCGGCTCTTTTTCTTTTGGAGGCTTATACCAGATCGTAACGATCGGCGTTCATGACTTTCACCCAAGCTTTGACGAAATCATGGACAAATTTATCGCGGTTATCATCTTGCGCATAAACCTCTGCATATGAGCGTAAGATCGAGTTTGAACCAAACACTAAATCTACACGGCTCGCAGTCCATTTGGTTGCTCCTGTTGTACGATCTACAATATCGTAAGAGTTGCGACCCGTTGGTTTCCATGTGTAGGCCATATCGGTTAAGTTGACGAAGAAATCGTTACTCAATACACCCACGCGATCTGTCAAGACGCCCTGCGGATTGTTGCCGTAGTTTGCACCCAAGACACGTAATCCACCCACCAGCACCGTCATTTCGTGTGCGGTTAGACCAAGGAGTTGTGCGCGATCTACCAATAGTTCTTCAGGAGTCGTCTCGAAGTGCTGTTTTTGCCAGTTTCTAAAACCATCATGCACAGGCTCAAGCGATTCAAAAGAATACACATCGGTTTGTTCCTGTGTTGCATCACCGCGTCCCGGTGCAAATGGCACCGTAATATTCACACCTGCGGCGCGAGCAGCTTGCTCCACAGCGGCTGTTCCACCGAGAACAATCAGATCGGCAATACTCACAGGTTTTTCAAACGAAGCCTGAATCGACTCAAGTACACCCAACACTTTTTGCAAGCGTTCAGGCTCATTGCCCACCCAGTCTTTTTGTGGTTCAAGACGAATACGCGCACCGTTGGCACCCCCACGATAATCTGAACCACGATAAGTACGGGCACTGTCCCACGCCGTGGTAATCAATTCCACACGAGTCAAGCCGCTATCGAGTATTTGGCGTTTAAGCGATTCAATCTCGGCATCAGTTAAGGTGTAATCTACGCTCGGAATTGGATCTTGCCAGATTAAATCCTCTTGCGGTACATCTGGGCCAAGGTAACGGCTCTTTGGTCCCATATCACGGTGTGTAAGCTTAAACCATGCACGAGCAAACACATCAGAGAAGTAGGCCGGATCTTGATAGAAACGTTCCGAAATTTTACGGTACTCTGGATCAATTTTGAGTGCCATATCGGCATCAGTCATAATCGGGTTACGTCGAACGCTTGGATCATGCGCATCAATCGGCATGTCTTCTTCTTTGATCGTAACCGGTTCCCATTGCCATGCACCTGCTGGGCTTTTACGAAGTTCCCAGTCGTAGGTTAAAAGCAAGTAGAAGTATTCGTTATCCCATTTGGTGGGGTGCGTCGTCCACGCGCCTTCGATACCACTGGCCATGGTGTTGCCTGCATTTCCAGAGCCTTCTGGGTTAAACCAGCCTAAACCTTGGAATTCAACATCTGCACCTTCCACTTCTGCACCAAGTTTTTCGGCACGTCCGTTACCATGACATTTCCCCACGGTATGACCACCAGCGGTCAGCGCAACGGTTTCTTCGTCGTCCATGCCCATGCGGTCAAAAGTCACACGCATGTCATGTGCAGTACGTAATGGATCTGGATTGCCATCCACACCTTCCGGGTTGACATAAATCAAACCCATCTGTACCGCTGCAAGTGGATTTTCAAGCGATTCACGGTCTTGATCATCTGAATAGCGATTACGGGTTGCGTCTAACCATTTTTTCTCGCTGCCCCAGTACACATCTTTTTCTGGGTGCCAGATTTCTTTACGACCCCCAGCGAAACCGAAGGTTTTAAGGCCTGCTTCTTCATAGGCCAGTGTACCCGCAAGAATGATCAGATCACCCCACGAAATTTTATTGCCATATTTACGTTTGATTGGCCAAAGCAAACGGCGGCCTTTATCGGTATTGACGTTATCTGGCCAGCTGTTTAATGGCGCAAAGCGCTGGTTGCCTGTATTGGCACCGCCACGTCCGTCTTGTTTACGGTATGAGCCTGCAAGGTGCCAAGCGGTACGTACAAACATACCGATATAGCTGCCCCAGTCGGCTGGCCACCAGTCTTGACTGGTCGAAATTAGGCTTCGAATATCTTGTTTGAGTTCTTCAAGATTCAGTTCTTTAAAAGCTTTGGCATAATCGAAATCGGGATCCATCGGATCTGTTTTTTGGTCATGTTGATGCAAAACATCAAGATTAAGCGCGTTTGGCCACCATGCGGTTGGACTTTGGCTTTGTCCAGTATTACCGCCATGTGTAAAAGGGCATTTTCCTGTTGCTGCAGTATTCATTGCGATTTACTCCTTGGATTTTGGCTATTGCTTTGTCGTGGCTTTCGGTAAAGTAAATTGAAATTGATGATGTCGTTTTAATGATTAAGGGGCAGTTCACCAAGACAGGTTAAAAAAATCTTAAGTAATTCTGATGCTGCTTGAGTGTTCGAATCAATCTGCATGGCTGTGCTCCTGATCTCAAAATATATTACGCGTGTTCGCTGTTAAAATTAGTTTAAATGATTTAAATGATTTGTAAAAAAGATAAAATTCATTAAATTGATTTGTTTTTTAGATTGTAAAAGACCGTTTAATTTAATTCGATATGTTGATGTATCACCGATTTGTAGTGCGCTTTGGCGTTATTGCCCTAGAGCGGCAAGAGAGCCCCTCTAGGATCATCCTTTAAACGGAAACCAATCGATTAGATTTGACCATGTCTCCAAGGCCATGATTTCTAAAGTAGTATTCCATCCAGCTTTTCACCATGAGCGGGTTATTCATTTTGACGACCTCATTGAGCAATTGCTCGGCATCGGTCATTGAAACGTGACAGATGGCTTTGCGCACCCGCAAAATATTACTCGAACTCATGGAGAGGGTATTGAATCCCATCGCCATCAATAAAATAGCCGATAAAGGATCGCCCGCCATTTCGCCACAAATACTGATAGGCTTCTCATGATGATGGCATTCCTTAACCAGTTTTTGCAGCGCGCGAAGAATGGACGGATGAAAGTGTGAATATACACTCGACACCCTTGGATTATTGCGATCGACTGCCAGTAAGTACTGGATTAAATCGTTTGACCCTACGGAAAAGAAGTCGACCAATTCGGCAAACTCATCAATTTGTAGTAACACACTCGGAACTTCGACCATGATGCCGAGTTTCGGTTTGGTAATTTTGACCTGTTCTTCTTCTTGTACCGCGACCCAGTCACGTTCTAACAGATACAACACTTCCTCGACTTCGCTGACGCTGGTCACCATGGGCAGCAAGATATGCAAATTGTTTAAACCAATGCTGGCCTTGAGCATCGCGCGCACTTGAGTCGAAAAAATTTCTGGATGATCCAGCGTAAAGCGTAGACCACGCCATCCCAGCGCCGAGTTTTCTTCTTCAATACTAAAATAAGGCAAGTCTTTGTCGGCACCAATATCCAGCGTACGCATGATGACGGGCTTGTTGGCAAAATGACTCAATTGCTGACGATAAATGGCCCGTTGTTCTTCTTCGCCCGGAAAGCGTTCACGCAGCATAAACGGAATTTCGCTGCGATAGAGTCCCACACCTTTGGCCCCACGCTGAACGCCGCGTACCACGTCAATCATCAGGCCAGTATTGACATACAGCTTGACTGCAACACCATCGGGGGTAACGGCATCACGCGTTTCGTATTGCTTGAGGTCTTTGGCAATTTGCTCTTCTTCTTTTTGAATTTCTTTATAGCGCTGACGCAGACGTCTAGGTGGGTTGATAAAGATCCGCCCTTGATAGGCATCGACAATCATTTCTGCATCATCAAGGGTATTGATGGGGAGCTCGGTCACGCCGACAACAGTTGGAATACCCAGCGCACGTGCCACAATCACCATATGCGAATTGGCAGCACCTTCTGTGGTGACAATCGCGGCAATATTATCGACCGACAGTTCAACCAGTGCAGCAGTACTGATTTCTTCTCCAATTAAAATACTGTCGGGGCTTAAATCTTTATGGCTGGAATCTGCTTCTTGCAGTGAGGCCAGAATACGCCGTCCTAGATCTTTTAAATCTGACACACGCTCACGTAAGTAGTCGTCTTCCATTTGTGCAAACAGGGTGATGTGCTTGTCGATGACACGACGCACGGCGCCTTGTGCCCAGTTACCGGCGCGAATCAGTTCTTTAATTTCGGCAGGAAGCGCATTTTCATCCAGCATGCGTAAAAACACACTAAATAGCGCGCGTTCTTCCGACATTAAGGAGTCTTGCATTTTTTCATCAAGCTGCTGAATTTCGGTACGTACCGAACTCACCGCTTGATCGAGTAAATGTAATTCGTCACTGATATCATCGGCTTCGCGGTCTGGAACCGACGCCAGATCGGCAGGCGGGTATAAAACGTAAGCACGACCCAGCGCAATTCCGCCAGCACCTGATACGCCCTGAAAGGTTTTGTAGGCTGGCCCATTACTTGGCTTACGAAATACATCGATGTTGCCCACCGCATGTGCATGTGCGATGACACCTGAGAGCTGAGCACACAGCGTCACCAAAAAGGATTCGGCTGCTTCACTAAAATCTTGTGGTTGCTTATTTTGTACCACCAGTACGCCCATCACCTTACGGCGATACATGACGGGTACACCCAGAAACGAGTTGTAAATTTCTTCGCCGGTCTCGGGTAGGTAGGCAAAGCGCTCGTGTTTGGAGGCATTTTCCAAATTGACGATTTCTTCGCGCTGACCCACAAGGCCAACCAGACCTTCACTGAGTTGCAAGGAAACATGCCCCACAGCTTCGGGGTTAAGCCCTTTAGAGGCCATTAGTA
Organism: Acinetobacter soli; assembly: GCF_018139125.1. Lineage (NCBI taxonomy): Bacteria > Pseudomonadati > Pseudomonadota > Gammaproteobacteria > Moraxellales > Moraxellaceae > Acinetobacter > Acinetobacter soli. Next base: position 2,120,563 of record NZ_CP073241.1, on the reverse strand, counting down.
AATAACGCTGGTTGCGTTCGTCAAGCAAATAAATTGAGCAAACATCCACTTTCATCGCTTCCGCCACATGGTTGACCATAATGTCGAGCGAATCATGCAAACTTACAGACGAATTGATCTCCTGAACAATGCGTCTTAAGGTGTCAAGTTGCATGTTTGACATGGATGCTTACTCCAAAATTTTTAATTCTTCATAGTGATGTTATAACAGCACTCGCCAAAAAAATCATTTGCTAATGTGATGATTTTTCGGGCGATTGTTGTTCTGGCATTAACATGCAGAGTTCCATCATCGCTTTTCGGTACACATCGCGCTTAAAATTGACCACCTGACCTAGAGGGTACCAGTAACTTACCCATTGCCACTCATCAAATTCGGGTGGGTCAGAGAGGTCTAGCTGAATGTTTCGCGTAGACGCGGTGAGTTTTAATAAAAACCATTTTTGTTTCTGTCCAATACATACCGGATCAGAATCTGGTCGGATGTACCGGTGTGGCAAACGATAACGCAGCCATCCTTTGGTCTGCGCAATAATCTGGACGTGTTCGGGCAATAAGCCGACTTCTTCTCTCAGTTCACGATAAAGTGCCTGCTCGGGGGTTTCTCCAAAATGGATCCCTCCTTGTGGAAATTGCCAAGCATTGTGACCAATGCGTTTTGCCCATAAAACTTGTCCGTTATCATTTGCCAAAATGATCCCGACGTTGGGTCGGAAACCTTCTGAGTCGATCATTTGGCTACCTAAAATTTATCAATATCGTTGACTTTGAAATCGGGGGCCGTCACTCTTATATGCCCAGCGCGTAAGATCAAAGTAAAATGCATTAAAATTGCTATGATCTTAACGAATTTCTATCGACTAGCGGAGATAGATTTACATTTTTTTTCTTAAATTTCAGTTTTAACGAGTATTTTCATGAAATTGGCTTTGTTTGATCTTGATCACACCTTACTTAATACAGATTCAGACCATTCCTGGGGTGAATTTCTCGTCAATGAAGGCTTGGTCGATCCAGTACATCATCGCCAAATGAACGACAAATTTTATGAAGATTACAAAGCAGGCCAGCTTGATCCAATTGCCTACAACGAATTTGTATTTGAGTTTTTAACCCAAAATACGCCTGAGGTATTAACAGAGCTGCATGCGCTCTTTATGCAAAAGGTGATTCGTCCGCAAATGCGCCCAAAAGGTTTTGATGCGATTCAAAAGCATCAAGATTTAGGCCATGAAATTGTAGGCATTACCGCAACCAGCGATTTTATTACCGCACCGATTTTTCGTGCCTTTGGTATTACCGAAATTATTGCCACCACGGCGGAAGTACAGCAAGGGAAATATACCGGTAAAGTTGCAGGCACACCATGTTACCAGCAAGGCAAGCTGGTACGCCTAGAGCAGTGGCTGGCTGGACGAAATGTAGAAGAATCTTGGGCTTATTCAGATTCGATTAACGATCGCTTCTTACTGGAATATGCTACGCATGCGATTGCAGTTAATCCAGATGATCGCCTGGAAAAATTGGCCAAAGCGCAAAATTGGCAGATTCAAGACTGGTCGATTTAATCGATATTTCAATGTTCTCAATAAAAACAGGCAGTCATCGACTGCCTGTTTTTATTTGATTCAGTTTTTTTGGAGTGTTGTTTACTTTACGCGTTGCCAAAACGTCACTTCCGATAAACTGTGCTGAAACTTGTGCTGAGTTTCACGAATCACAAACGGCACCTCTTGCGGTGCTGCAATCAGTTGAAAGTGCTGATCCAAAATGGCATGTAAACCATCTAAAGTTCCAAAACTTTCACCATCTTTTTTAAAGCCACCAATCCACTCTTCACGCGGTGTATGCTCTTCAAGCCACGTATAAGGGGAGGCAATCATCAATACACCACCCATGTTCAGACGCTCATGAATCTGACTAAGAAACTGACGTGGACGATACAGTCGGTCAATCAAATTGGCAGCAAAAATAAAATCGTAACCAGTGAAATTGGCTTTTAAATTGCAAGCATCACCTTGATAAAATTCAACTTTGTCTTTGGTTTCTTCAAGGCCCAATTGATGCAATGAACAGGCCTTGTATTGTACCAATTCACCTTCGGTGGCGAGCGTATAACGCAAGGTTTCACCTTTGGTCAACTGTACGCTGTGCTGAATAAACCGCGCTGAAAAATCAATTCCGGTGACATGCTCAAACACACGTGCCAATTCAAAACTGGCGCGTCCGACGGCGCAACCGATATCTAAAGCCTTAACTTTAGGACGCTCGCCCAGTGTCTGAAGCGCCAGCTCGGCCAGTGCCTTAGAAAAATTAGGAACCCCAAAATAATCCGATCCAAAATGGAACTCGGCATACTGCGAAAGTAATTGATCGGTCTCGTATTGAGAGCTCACACTGCTTACCTCATGGTCAGATGCAACGTAACGAAACCCTGCATGTTGAAAAAAATGCCGTCTAAAGGCATACCGCGATGAATAAAGACTTTCATTGCCACAAGAAATCCACGAACCGCCCTTAATCAAATTATGGCGCCCGTCAAATGTAGGCGTGGTAAAGTCATCATAAATGGGGTGTACATCAAAGCCATTAAACGGATAGGTTGGCGTTTCGGTCCATTGCCAGACATTCCCTCGAACATCGAAGAAATCGCCTTGCTGAAACACATGAACCGGACACGACGACGCACCATAATCCAAATGGATATTGCCATCGGCACGCTGATGATCAATCTCGTTTAATCCGCTGACATCGTATATACGGTACCATTCGTCCTCGGTGGGCAAGCGAATATTCTGGCCAGTCTGCTGTTTTTTCCAGTTACAAAATGCTTTGGCTTCATGATAATTGACCTCGACAGGCCAATCCCAACGCATTGGCACAATCTCGGTCATGAGTCTTAAATACCAAGTCTGGTGTTGTTTAACCCAAAATGTCGGATATTTGGCTTCAGAAAAGGACAGCCAACCTTGGCCTTCTTGTTCCCAGTAATCAAGGCTTGAATAGCCACCTGCATCAACAAAAGCCAAAAATTCTTGGTTGCTAACCAAATATTTCGACGCTTGAAACGCCTCGACCTGCGCCTCATGCTGACCAAACTCGTTGTCCCAGCCATAAAGTGGGTGTGCTTGATTAATACCAAGTTTAACCTGTCCAGATGCGACATCAATCCATGTGTTTTCAGGTGCTGTGGTGGAAAAATCAGAAGCTTTCCAAGCCGGATGTGCACGAACATATTCAAGATCATGCTGTCGGATTAACACCGATGACGTTTCCAAATGAATACGCTCATGTTCAATGCCCATTAAAATGGCCCACCACGGATGATTCCAGTTGATGGGCGGGTTAAGCGGGGCTGTATCGATGATATGAAGTACTGTTTGTTTGACCTGATCACGATAGCTTTTGACCTCGTGAGGTGTTGGCCAGTCATAATGCTGATCGTTGAGATCATCCCAACTCATTTCATCGACACCGACTGCGAAAAGTGCTTCAAAGCGCGGGTTGAGCCGTTCTTCAATTAAGTGAACCAACAGTAATTTATTAATAAAAAAGGTTGCAGTATGACCAAAATAAAAAATCAGAGGGTGCCGAAGCGAAATCGGTTTTTTATAAAATGCTTCATCACCATCTAAACATTCAAACAAAGATTCATAGGTTTCAAAAGTATTCAAAAAATAGTCACGGATTTGCTGGCGTAACGTATCGGCATTGTCTTGATTGAGGCGTGGAGTGCGCAAGATCTGTTTTGAAGCTTGAAGGAATCCAGAAGGCGATGGCGTATGAGCATTTGAAGCAGAAGATACGTGTTCGGAATTTGGTACTCTGAAAACATCATTTAGCATGCTTCAACTCCATATTTAAGGTATTTATTGTGTGAAATACCGTGAAGGGTTGAGGTGTTATGGTTATACAGCCACGTCACGGATGCTTAATGATCAACTTACTCCAATCTTGAACGAGTTATATTATATTTAGGTAACGATTTGATGAAAAACGCTAAAGAGAATGGCTTAAGCTGTGGTGGACTGCTGCGTCAGTTTAATTAAAGCCTGTGCTGCTTTGGACTGAGTACGGGCAGGATGCCAAACAATTCCAAGTTGACGTTTTAGCTCCACATTCACTGCGAGTTGACAAAGATCCCGATTCAGCAACGTTTGCGGCAGAACCGACCAGCCCAAGCCAATCGAAACCAACATACGAATCGACTCAAGCGGATTATTGCTCATGGTGATTTTAGGTCTAAGACCATATTTTTCGAATGCGTGCAAGGTAATCTGAGTGGTATAAGTCTGTGCTGCAGGCAGTAGACTTGGGTATTCGAGTAAATCTTGTAGCTGAATCTGCTTACGCTGAGCCAATGGATGAAACGGTGCCACTACAAAAACCAGTGGATCGTTCCAGACCGTCAAATAAGTAAGACGCTCATCGCCTTCTGGAGGCAGGGTAAGAAAAGCCAACTCGAGATCACCTGCAAGCACTTTTTCATGTGCCTGTTCTGAATCGACAAAATGCACATCTAAGGTGACATCCGGAAAGCGTTGCACATAATGACGCAGTGGATCGGGAAGATGATGCAACCCGATATGATGACTGGTACCGATTTTGAGCCGTCCCTGTACCTGATCGTGTTCATGGCTTAAGGTATGATGAATTTCGCCTAGCTCATTGAGCCAGTTTTTGACTTTGGGCAACAACGAATGTGCTGCATGGGTGGCTTGAATGCCGCGTCCGGCAGATTCAAATAGTTTCACGCCAAAATAATCTTCAAGACTATGAATGCGCTTGGTCACTGCGGGCTGGGTGATAAAGAGTTGATCCGCTGCGAGCGAAATAGAGCCGGTTTCCATCACTTTCACAAAGGCTTCAAATGCAGCAAGATTCATACAATGACCTTAAATTTCCCATAATCATGCCGTGTTAAAAAAATCACAGCGTCAGGCTATTGTAGTGGTCAAATTCCCCAATGCGCAATCATTAATAGCCTGCGCCAGAATCTTGCTGAGCAGGCTGTTCTTTTACTGCCCATACTTTTTCGTGAATAAAAAAGGCAAACGCCTGTACAGTCGGCTCAAGCATACTTAAAGTTAAGGCAACCCAGAGGTTTCCGGTCACCACGTAAGCCACCAGCATAGCCACCGTAATATGCATAATGTAATAGCTTAAAGTCTTTTTGAGCATACGCTGATTGTGATGTACAAAACGAGTTAGAGTCGTCATAACCATTACCTTGCACTAAATATCTTGAAGAAGTATTCAGTATAAAAAGCGTACATCGGATTGTGAAATGGAATGTATAAATGAGAATTATTATTAAATCCGATGCTGTAAACTGTGAGATGATTAGACCTGAATCGCACATTTTATATATTCTAAAAAGTTTGTTAATTTATAAAAATGATAAATTAGATTTATGTAAAAGCAGCGCTATAATTACTAAATAGAGACCATATACCCAGTCCAATGGAGCACGACGACATGGCAGGCAAGACATTATATGACAAATTGTGGAATGACCACTTGGTTTCACAGCGAGACGACGGATCATGCTTGATTTACATTGATCGTCATTTATTGCATGAAGTCACCAGTCCGCAGGCATTTGAAGGTCTTCAACTTGCAGGTCGTCAGCCATGGCGTCTCAATGCAAACGTTGCAACACCAGACCACAACGTACCAACTTCAAAAAAAGAACGTGAACAAGGCATTGCCGGAATTGAAGATGAGACATCACGCATTCAGGTTCAAACCTTAGACGATAACTGTAAAACCTTTAATATCGTTGAGTTCGGGATCAATGATGTCCGTCAGGGCATTGTGCATGTGGTGGGGCCAGAGCAAGGTTTGACTTTACCGGGTATGACCGTTGTGTGTGGTGATTCGCATACGGCAACGCATGGGGCATTTGGTTGCTTGGCACATGGAATTGGTACCTCTGAAGTGGAACACGTGCTTGCGACGCAGTGTTTGGTTCAGAAAAAATCAAAGAACATGTTGGTTCGCGTGGATGGTGCTTTAGGTAAAGGTGTAACGCCTAAAGATGTGGTTTTGGCAATTATCGGTCAAATTGGTACAGCAGGCGGAACAGGTTATGCCATCGAGTTTGGTGGGCAGGTGTTCCGTGATATGTCGATCGAAGGCCGTATGACGGTGTGTAACATGGCCATTGAAGCAGGTGCTCGTGTGGGTATGGTTGCTGTCGATGATAAAACCATCGAGTATGTCCAGTCGCGTCACTATGCACCAAAAGGTGAGCAGTGGGATCAGGCTGTGGCGTACTGGAATACCTTACATTCAGATGACGATGCAGTATTTGATGAAGTAGTGGTTTTAAATGGCGCAGAAATTGAGCCGCAAGTTTCTTGGGGAACCTCGCCAGAAATGGTAATTCCAGTGTCTCAAGCGGTTCCAACCTTAGAACAGGCCAAAGACGATGTACAACGCAATGACTGGACACGTGCTTACCAGTATATGGGCTTAAATGCCGGTCAGGCGTTGGCTGATATTCAGTTGGATCGTGTATTTATTGGATCATGCACCAATTCACGGATTGAAGATATCCGTGCAGCAGCCGAAGTGGTCAAAGGCCGTAAAGTGGCGAACAGCATTAAACAAGCGATGGTGGTACCGGGTTCTGGTTTGGTTAAGCAACAAGCAGAGCAAGAGGGATTGGATCAGATTTTTCTTGACGCTGGTTTTGAGTGGCGTGAACCGGGATGCTCGATGTGCTTGGCGATGAATGCCGATAAATTGCAACCGGGCGAACACTGTGCCTCGACCTCAAACCGTAATTTTGAAGGGCGTCAGGGCAATGGTGGACGAACCCATTTGGTCAGTCCAGCCATGGCTGCTGCCGCTGCAATTGCGGGACACTTTGTTGATGTTCGTTCATTCTGAATTGGGGATATAGATCATGAAAGCATACACCGTTGAACAAGGCATTGTGGCACCATTAGATCGTGCCAACGTGGATACCGATTTAATTATCCCGAAACAGTTTTTGAAGTCGATCAAACGCACAGGGTTTGGTGACAACTTATTTGATGAATTGCGCTACTTAGATGAAGGCTATCCGGGGCAAGATAATTCTAAACGTCCGCTTAATCCCGATTTCGTATTGAATCAGCCACGTTATCAATCTGCCAATATCTTGATTGCGCGTAAGAATTTCGGATGTGGATCAAGCCGTGAACACGCGCCGTGGGCATTGAACGAATATGGTTTTCGTACCGTGATTGCGCCAAGTTTTGCCGATATTTTCTTTAATAACTGTTTTAAAAACGGTATGTTACCTGTAATCTTGTCTGAAGAAATTGTAGAGCAATTATTTCAAGAGTGCGCAGAAAACGAAGGCTATACCTTAACGGTAGATTTGGCTGCACAAGAAGTGAAAACACCATCCGGTCAAGCTTTTGCTTTTGACATCGATCCATTTCGCAAACACTGTTTGTTAAATGGCTTAGATGATATTGGTTTAACGCTACAAAATGCAGACGCGATTCATGAGTTTGAACGCCAAGCCAAAGTTGCACGTCCTTGGGTATTTCAAGACCTAAAAGCTTGATCTACACGGGAGATTTTAAAGATAGCAATAGCGTAGATGCCCAACTCTTGTTAACATGCATGAGCATAAATTGCTGAAAACTTTGCTCGAAATAGGGTTGGGCTCCAACAATGATCAGGACATTTGGCCGTAGTGTGGTACTGACAGTATCCTTGGCGTTAATCGCAGGTTGTCAAAGTACCAATCATGTGGTTGATACATTGCGTATTAAACAGGCCGAATCAGGTCTGAACAGTAACGCAACGATTTATTGTTCGGGCGCACAACTGTGTGAATTTGAGCGTCTAAATACGACCCCCATTGTCGATGCGCAAAAACATCGTGTCAGTGAACAAGCCTTGCATCAAGGTATTGTCAGACTTGAGGGTTCAGTATTTAGTCCAGTCAATTCGATGTATTTGTCTGTGCCACCGCAGCAGTATGAGCTGGTGATTCGTTTTTATCCCATCTCTCGAGATCGGGCAGAAACATTTCATGTCATTCATCAGTTTAAAGCCAATCAGCGCTATACCTTTAAAATGTACCGTGATCGTTCCAAGCACTCAGGCGGCAGTTTACTCAATGTGTCTGCGCCTGAGCCATTATGTGTTGAACTTGAGCAAGAAAATCATCCAATCCGCCGTTTTTGTCGTCCTTTTGACGCCATCACGGGGTTGGGTGAGTTTATAGAACAACGAATTTAATGTTCAATCAGTCAATCGGCTGATATTTAGAAATGGAAACGTTCATGTCGAAGCAAATTTTAATTTTAGCCGGTGACGGTATTGGCCCTGAAATTGTAGGGGCTGCCGAGCAAGTGCTGAGCGCAGTCAATCAAAAATTTAATCTTGGTTTAAACTGGGAGCACGGTCTACTTGGTGGTGCCGCCATTGATGCGCATGGCGAACCGTATCCTGCCGTGACCAGCGAACAAGCAAAACAAGCAGATGCCATTTTACTTGGTGCGGTAGGCGGACCGAAGTGGGATAGCATTGAACGCTCTATCCGTCCAGAACGTGGTCTGTTAAAAATCCGTAGTGAACTGAATTTATTTGCTAATTTGCGTCCTGCCATTTTGTATCCGCAGCTTGCAGATGCCTCTAGTTTAAAGCCTGAAATCGTATCTGGATTAGACATCCTGATTGTGCGTGAATTGACTGGCGGGATCTACTTTGGTCAGCCGCGCGGTATTCGCGAACTTGAAAACGGCGAAAAGCAAGGCTTTAACACCGATGTCTACAGCGAATCTGAAATTAAGCGTATTGCAAAAGTGGCTTTTGAGCTTGCTGCACTGCGTGGTAGCAAAGTGTGCTCGGTCGACAAAGCCAATGTACTTGAGGTAACGGAGCTTTGGAAACAAACCGTAAGCGATCTTCAGCAAGCGCAATATCCAAACATTCAGTTGTCACATATGTATGTCGACAATGCGGCAATGCAACTGGTACGCGCACCAAAGCAGTTTGATGTGATTGTAACCGGTAACTTATTTGGTGATATTTTGTCGGATGAGGCGGCCATGTTGACCGGTTCAATCGGCATGTTGCCATCTGCATCTTTAGATGAGCAGGGCAAAGGCATGTATGAGCCATGTCATGGTTCTGCACCGGATATCGCAGGGCAAAATGTGGCGAACCCATTGGCCACGATTTTATCCGTAGCCATGATGCTCCGTTATACTTTCCGTGAAGAAGTTGCTGCAAAAGCCATTGAAGATGCTGTAGGGCAAGTGCTTGATCAAGGCTTACGTACGGCCGACATTATGTCTGAAGGTATGCAGAAAGTAGGTACAGTTGAGATGGGGCAGGCCGTGGTTGCTGCTTTAGCTTAAAATAATTAGGCTCAAATAAAATCTGAAGGTAGATGTCTTGATCAAGGCATCTACTTTTTTTATTTTTGAATACAATGAAAATAAAATAGTGTGCTAACTTAAATAAAAAATACGTCTTAAAAAAGTCGATAAGATGCTGAGATCACTTTTTATAAGTACAGTACTCGTAGAATAAATGACAAAAAGGAATGAGGCTTTGACTATGAAATTCAATTTAAAACTTTTATCTGCTGCCGTATTTTTAGCGGTATCGGCTACATCGTACGCAGACAACTGTGACAATACACGCAATAGCTATGATGCAGTTCACTGTGCCAATAAGGTGTACGTAAATGCAGATCGGGAATTAAATCAAAATTATCAACTACTGCGTAGCAAATTAAATACCCAGCAGAAAACGATTTTAAAACGTTCTCAATTGGCTTGGATTAAAGAACGAGATCAAAGTTGTTCTGGTGATTCAGACGTCGGGACCGTCATTTATACCAACTGCCAGCTGTCTAAAACGCAAGAACGTAACTCTTGGATTCGTGAACGCTTGCGTGAATGTAAAACGATTGGTTGTAAAACATCTGCTTTAAGTGATTAAAAGCAAAACTGTTATAAAAAAAGCCACTGACGGTAGAGAGTGGCTTTAGTGCATTCGCTAAACGTGTTTAACGTGCGCGGTACGTGATACGACCTTTACTTAAATCATAAGGTGTCATTTCAACTTTAACGTTATCACCCGTCAAGATACGGATATAGTGCTTACGCATTTTACCAGAAATGTGCGCAATTACTTCGTGACCGTTTTCTAAACGTACACGGAACATCGTATTAGGAAGCGTTTCGGTGACAACGCCTTCGAACTCAATGAGTTCCTCTTTATTGGCCATAGCCTACCTGATGATCAAATTGGAAAGGCGCAAATTATAGGCAATTTTTTTCGAAAAAACAAGCCATAGGCGGTGATCTAATCGGCGTTCCACTTGGGAATACAGGTCATTTGAAACAAAAAAAATCTACAAAAATGACCTGAATTGAGTTGTCACTTTGGTCAATCGACGCTAATCTAAATTGAGAGTTTTAAGTATAAATGAAGAACATACAAGGAAGGGCGCCGCGTGGGTCAGCTAACAGATGCATCGGTTGTATTACGGTTTGGCTATCAAGCGATTCGTCGTGCTGGATTGCCAACCGAAGAAATTTTAACAAAAGCGGGTGTGGCACTGAATCAGGTCGATGCCAATTCGAGAACGCCAGTCAGTGCTCAGTACGCATTTTGGGTTGCGGCAGAAGAAGTCAGTAAAGATCCAGATATCGGTTTGCACTTAGGCGAGCATTTGCCGCTGTACCGTGGACAAGTCATTGAACACTTGTTTATTAGCAGTGAAACCTTCGGTGAGGGGCTCAAACGCGCTTTAGCCTATCAGCGTCTGATTAGTGATGTATTTCATGCCAAGCTGGTGGTTGAAGATGGGCGCTGCTATCTGACCAACGGCGAGCAAAAATTTGCCGACTCAATCGTCAACCGTCATTTTTCTGAATGTGCAATTTCGGGCGTTTTACGATTTTTTAAATTTATTACCGAAGGTGCCTTTCACCCGATTTTTATCGATTTTAATTTTAGTGAAGGCGCGCCAGAAGACGAGTACTTCCGAGTTTACGGCTGCCCAGTCAGTTTGGGGCAGAAAGAAACCCGACTTTACTTCGATGCCGATATTTTAAACTATCCATTATGGCAAGCCGAACCAGAACTGTTACAGCTCCACGAGCAGCTTGCCATTGAGAAGCTACAAGAACTGGCACGTTATGATCTGGTTGGCGAGGTGCGCCGTGCCATTGGTTCAACCTTAGAAAGCGGTGAAACCACACTAGAAACAGTGGCTGCGCAACTCAATATCACCCCACGGCGGTTAAGAACCCAGCTCAGTGAAGCCAATACCAGCTTTCAGCAAATTCTGTCGGATTACCGCTGTAGACTTGCCAAACGGCTATTGGCCAATACAGGCGAAAGCGTTGAGCGTATTGTCTACCTGACTGGCTTTTCTGAGCCAAGTACTTTTTATCGTGCATTTAAACGCTGGACCAACGAAACACCAGTAGAGTACCGCAAGCGTAAACAACGTTAAGCGACCCATAAAAAATGCATCCAAGGATGCATTTTTTTTAAGCTCAAGAAGAAGCTTGATTAAAGATCGGCCATTTCATCGGGTAAGTTGAGCCAGTGGGGACCTAAAGGAGGATTTGGTAAATCAAATTGTTCAGGGTAATAAGCCTGAATGAAATACAGTCCATCGGCTGGTGCGGTTACACCTGCTGCCTTACGGTCTTGTGCGGCAAACATGGTATCGATATGGTCGATCTCGTAGCAGCCTTGACCAATTTCGAGTAAACAGCCCATGATGTTGCGGACCATATGATGTAAAAATCCATCGGCTTGAATATCTAACACCAAATAACGGCCATGGCGGATCAAGCGGCAATGACTCAAATGGCGAACGGGTTGTTTGGACTGGCAAGCGGCCGCACGGAAGCTCTCAAAGTTATGCGTGCCTTCAAACTTACGCGCCGCCACCATCATTTTTTCGACATCTAGCTGCTGATGCACATGCGTAACTTGTTTGTGTAACAGCGCAGGACGGTTCGGTGTATTGTAAACCACATAACGGTAGCGGCGTGCCTGCGCTTTAAAGCGTGCATGAAAGTCTGTACCGACCTCCTTGATCCACTGGATCGAGATGTCTTTGGGTAACTGGCTGTTGGCTCCCCTTAACCAGCCTTGTTCAGGTCGAATGGCATTCGTATCAAAATGAGCCACCATATTGGTGGCATGTACGCCGGCATCGGTTCGCCCTGCGCCATGCAATAGAATTGGCTCGTTGGCAATTTTACTCAGTACCGTTTCAAGCGTTTCTTGAAGACTGGGTACACCGGCTTGTTGGGTTTGCCAGCCACGATAATGCATTCCACAAAATTCAATGCCGATAGCAAAACGTTGCATGATTAATCCTCAGCCTTAATGGTGGTATCCCAGTGTCGATACCAATCTTCAGCATCATCATACTGTAAGTAAAGTTGTAGCAGCTTGGCATACAGATCGGCATGACCATGTGTGGTATTGGTGGCGATGCCTGCACAATGTACCCAGTCACTAATGGCATAGCGCTGATCAATTTTGCCAAAGGTGACTTGTGTGGTTAACACCACCAGACAGCCTTGGGCTCGTAATTGTTGAAACTGCGCCAGAATGGCGTCATTGACCGCAATATTACCGGTTCCGAATCCTTGTAAAATTAAAAAGTGCGGTGGTCGCTGTGCAATATTTTCAAGTTGTTGTGCCAAGTGCGCTGGACGCACAGGTTGATGCATCAGATTCACAATGGCCAGTTCATCGGCACGTGCAATCATGGCAGCATCTACAGCCATCGCATTTGTGACCGTATCACAAGGTGCATCGGCCGAGACACCGGAAAATGCATCCAGCTCAGTTGTATGGGTTTTAAGAACGGTTTGACCGTGAAAAATTTGATGATGAAAGGCCTGATAGGTACCGCTTGCTAAACGTTGAACGCTCTCTAATGCAAAGTATAAATTCTCGATCGCATCGGTAAATTCACGTGTATCGTCGCCCGCAGTGTTAAGCAGCGGATACTGACTACCCGTGATCACCACGTGACAGGTTTGTCCCAAAAAGCGTGCCAAAGTTGCAGACGCGTAACTCATGGTATCGGTACCGTGAATCACCACAAAGTGTGTATAGCCCTCAAGCTGCAACCCCTGAATCTGTTGTACCAGTAACAGCCAGTCTGCGGCGGTGCAGGCGCTACTGTCTTTAATTGAAGGGGCTTTAAAACAATCGACTGCGTATTGTGGTGGAAGAATGCGTTCTAATTGGGGTTGAAAGGCATCATAGGGCATTGGTGCAAGCGGTTCACCAATACAACCAAACGTTCCACCCATATAAATTAAGGCAATTTTATTCATGTTCAAACCAGCAGTCCCGACAGACTGCTTATGTTAGAGCGATCAACTTGAAGATGCTATTCGATTTAACAGTTTTTTTGAAAGATCACGCTGCTCTTGATTAAATCGTGCATCATTTTTCTCGAGTAAAATGCAGGCCGATTCAAAAGCACCCAGCTCGATATATTGCTGAGCCAGCTCTAGATCGAGTTGAACTTCATCGATATCTGCCAGTTCCGGAAAAGCCTTAACCAAAGGATCTTGAGGCTTTATGGTGACTGGCGTCGCTATTGTGGTCGCAGGAGATAGTGCTTCGCTTTCAGCTTCGGCTCCATCAAGCTCAGCAAAAACCACTTGAGGGGTAGAAGAGGCGGGAGAGGTAGAAGATGACGATGATGCTTGAGCAGTTGCGGCTGCGTCATCCATGGGAGCCAGTGTCAGTGTCGAGGCGGTATTCGTGAGTTCTACAGCAGCAGGTGCTGTCTGCTGTTCTGTTTGTTTTGCAGGCTGCTCAGCTTCAGGCGTTGATACTTTTGGCACTGATGCAGGTTCTGCATTGACCTGAACTGGAGTTGGTGGCACAGGCGTATTCAGTTTGAATTCTAGCGCCTGATTGGCCTCCAGAATTGGCTGAGGCTCAGGGGTGGGTTGTGTAGGTGAAATCGTCGTATCGACTTTATGCTCAACGACTACATCTGAAATAGGTGTCTGATTTGACGGAGTAACTATGTTGGTAGATGGAGTTTCCGTTGGAGTAGGATTTTTTTGTGCAGCTTGATAGCGCGCTTGAACTTCTGCAAGCACCTCGTGTAACTGACGCTGCTCAAGATTTTGAAGGAGCTGCTTCACCCCAAGCTCATCCTGCTGACGCAGATGCAAATCCAGTAAGTAAAAATAGAAATGATGACGTGAAGGATCACGATTGAGCGTCTGATTGATCAGTGCCTCGGCAGCCGAAAGATGGCCAATCTCAATCAACTGTTCAATACGATCCTGAATATTGGGGTCAATCGTGGCGGGAACAAGACTCTCAGCCACTGCAAACGGCGCGTGATGAACGTGTCCATGACCTTGAGCAATAGGGGCTTGCACCTTTGATGAATGCGACGCTTTTTTTTGATCTTGTCGTTTTTTTAAGATGATCGCGACGACCAGCAAAATGATAAATGCAATCACGTATAACACAGTTTTCCCCTGAAGCACGCGTGATACTGGCTGAGGATATTCGACCTTGATCCAGCATAAATTTTTTAATGTTTAGTTGAGAGCTAATTTAGCGTTTTTTGTGAGGAATGTCATACCCTTTTCTGTGCAGCAGATAATTTAGGTAGAGCCTGTGCTGTATTTGGGTTCGACCAAACAAAAAAGGCCGGTCAAATGACCGGCCTTTTGATCAATGCTGCAATCAAGCAGTTTTGTATTCAATTAAAATGCGCAACATGCGGCGTAGCGGCTCGGCAGCACCCCAAAGCAACTGATCGCCCACAGTGAAAGCACCGAGATACTCTTTGCCCATATTGAGTTTACGTAAACGACCCACTGGAACAGTCAGCGTGCCTGTCACGGCCACTGGTGTCAGGTCAGTCATTGACGCTTCACGTGTATTTGGCACTACTTTTGCCCATGGGTTAGATTGACGAATCATATCTTCGATTTCATCAAGCGGCACATCTTTTCTGAGCTTGATGGTCAATGCCTGCGAGTGGCAACGCATGGCACCAATACGAACACAGTGACCGTCGATCGGAACGATTTGTGCATTCCCTAAAATTTTGTTGGTTTCAGCTTGGCCTTTCCACTCTTCTTTAGACTGACCGTTATCGAGCTGTTTGTCGATATACGGAATCAAAGAGCCTGCCAGTGGCACCCCAAAGTTAGCTTTCGGGAAGTCATCACCACGTTGTAACTGTGCAACACGGCTGTCGATGTCTAAAATCGCAGAGCGTGGGTCGTCCAGTAAATCTTTGGTGCTGTTGTACAGATAACCCATACCCGTCAACAGTTCACGCATATTTTGTGCGCCCGCACCAGATGCAGCCTGATAGGTCATCGCGCTCATCCATTCCACTAAATTGTGCTGGAACAGTGAACCCAGACCCATCAACATGAGAGAGACGGTGCAGTTACCACCCACAAAGGTTTTGGTGCCTTTGCTCAAGCCGTCTTTGATCACATTGGCATTCACCGGATCAAGTACGATGATGGCGTCATCTGCCATACGTAAGGTAGATGCTGCATCGATCCAGTAACCGTTCCAGCCTTCAGCTTTCAGCTTTGGAAAAACCTCAGAGGTGTAATCGCCCCCTTGGCAGGTAATAATGACATCCATTTGCTTCAGACTACTAATGTCTGTCGCATCCATAAGTGCTGGGGCAGTTTTACCACCAAATGAAGGAGCTTCACCACCTGCATTACTGGTAGAAAAGTAAAATGGCTCAAAATGAGCAAAATCATTTTCTTCAACCATACGTTGCATAAGGACGGAACCAACCATCCCGCGCCAACCGACCAGACCTACTTTCATGTCACTTTGCCTCGGTGCGTTAAAAAATGTAAAAGAGGGGCTTGAGTGTATCAAAAGCGACCACAACTGCAAGTATTATCCAATTAAAACATACCCTTTATTGTGAATAAATTTATGAATGTGCTACATAGAGAGACGCGAGATAAAAATAAATTCAAAATGACAAGGTGGAACAAAACGTGATGCTTTTTTTGGAAGTTTGTGCGGTGCTGGTGATCTGGTTAACGTTTTGGTCATTGATCCCACGAGATGAGTGGTGGATTCGAGGTGCCGACTTTCCACGTCTGCAAATTTTGGCACTAGGCGCTGTGGTTTTATTGGCTTATGCGCTCTGGGATGCACCCTGGACGCTGCCACGTGAACTCATTTTAATTCTTCTGATTGCTGCAATTGCCTATCAGTTGAAAATGGTACTGCCGTATACTTTTTTATGGAAAAAGCAGGTATTACAGGTACCGCCAGAGCTACATAATCCGAGCCATCAGATTGCGCTATTAATTAGTAATGTTTTGACTCCAAACCGTCAGTATCATTTATTGATTGATCAGATTCGCAAGCTTAAGCCAGATGTGGTGCTTACGCTGGAAACCGATCAGACTTGGCAAAATGAACTGTCGGTAATTGAACCTGATTATCCGTACCGGGTTGCTGTTCCACTCGACAATTTATATGGCATGCATTTGTATAGCCGTTTTAAGTTAGAGCATACCGAAGTCAAATTTATTCTGAGTAAAGAAATTCCATCGATTCATACCACGGTGCGCCTGCCTTCAGGGCTTCCGATTGATCTGTACTGTCTGCACCCTAAACCGCCAAGTCCAACCGAAGCCAAAGATTCGACCTTGCGAGATGCCGAACTGTTGATTGTGGGCGATCAGGTTAAAGATCTGGATCAGAGCTGTATTGTTATGGGGGATTTAAATGATGTGGCATGGTCGCGAACCACTCGGTTGTTTCAGCGAATCAGTGGATTACTGGATCCACGGGTAGGGCGGCATTTTGTCAATACTTTTCATGCCGACTATCCGCTGTTACGCTGGTCACTCGATCATGTTTTTCATAGCAATGATTTTGCACTGGTGAATATGCAGCGTTTAGCGCATGTGGGTTCGGATCATTTTCCTGTGTATGTGGTTTTACAAACTGATCGGCATTTTGAACAGCTTCAAGATGAACTTGAAGAAACTTCAGAGGATCATCAAGACGCTCAAGAGGCGATTCAGGAAGGGATTCAAAAGGCACGTGAAGAAGAACAGCTCAGTGCACAAGAAGCCAGTCAGCTCTCGAAACCTTAGTAAATTGGATCATTTTGTAGGAAAATGCTTACATTCATTGGCGAATGTAGCCAATAGGCAGCTGTCGTACATCGGGATACTATAACTTCATCGGCACACGGAACACGGGAACGGATCATCCCTCTAAGGAAGACGACGCTGATTGGAATGCATCATGGACCTGATGCTGCGATGGACGCAACACAAAACAAGAAATGTCTCGAAAGCACAACCTCATTAACCCGAGTTTTACAGGATGTATAACTCGGGTTGTGTTTATCTGTATTATCCTTTTTCAATCCTATATTTTAATCAAAAAAACATTCTTAAATTTTACCTTTTGTTACAAAAGCAATACATTTATCAAATGTTCATGCTGTTTTTTCATGATCCCAAAATTTATAGGTTTGTGTTTAATTTGCGCAATTAGATACATGGATGACGAATTTACACACTGATTTTGGTTAAAAAAACTACTTAATTTGAATAAAAAAATTGCATAAATCCCCAATATGGTGCATTTTTAGCCCGGTTTTGATTGATAAATGATCATCTGTTTTGTTTTTAAGTCTTTGAAAATATTAAATAAATTGCTATTTTTATTATTTTAAACCCTGTTTTCATCAGTTAAGCCTTGTTTAATAATTAAATCTCAATAGAATGTTGCGATCATTTTATCGCTCACAGTCCGTAGAAACGACTTTATATGCCTAAATGCCATGATGATGATCGCTGAGTTTTTCTAAGATCTCATAAAAAGGAGTTTTACGAACGAACTATTTGTAGAGCAAATGGTTTTCTCCCGTTCTAATTTTGTGCTTGTCACGCATAAGGATTATCTTATGAAAAATTTTAAAATTAGCCTCGCATGGCAAATTTTAATTGCGTTGATCCTAGGGATTGTTGTTGGGGCTATTTTACATAATCAGCCTGAATATAAAGATTTCATGGTAAATAACGTTCTGAAACCGTTGGGTCAGATCTTTATTAGCCTGATCAAGATGATTGTGATTCCAATTGTGTTCTCTACTCTGATTTTGGGTATTGCAGGCGTTGGATCGACCAAAAGTCTGGGTCGTCTGGGTTTTAAAACCATTCTTTATTTTGAAATCATTACTACAATCGCGATTGTTGTTGGATTGATTGCAGCCAATATTTTTCAGCCTGGTGCTGGCGTAGATATGTCTCATTTGGTGAAAGCGGATATCACTCAATATCAGCACACCACGCAAGAAGTACAATCTCAGTCACATGGCCTGATCCAGACCATTTTGTCGATGATTCCAACCAATATCATCAACTCTATGGCACATGGTGAAATGCTGCCGGTGATTTTCTTTGCAGTGTTGTTTGGTATCGGTTTATCTTCATTACCAACCACCACCAAAGAGCCGTTATTGCATGTGTTTCATGCCGTATCTGAAACCATGTTCCGCGTGACTCACATCATCATGAAATATGCGCCAATTGGTGTGTTTGGCTTGATTGCAGTGACCGTTGCCAACTTTGGTTTTGCATCGCTGATCCCGCTCGGTAAGTTGGTGGTTTTGGTTTATGCCGCAATCTTGTTCTTTGCTTTTGTGGTGCTCGGCATTACTGCACGTATCTTCAAGATCAACATCTTGACCGTGATGCGTATCTTAAAAGATGAATTGATCTTGGCGTACTCTACTGCCAGCTCTGAAACCGTTTTACCGCGTATCATGCAAAAAATGGAAGCTTACGGCGCGCCAAAAGCGATCAGTAGTTTTGTGATTCCAACAGGCTATTCGTTTAACCTTGATGGTTCTACGCTTTACCAAAGTATCGCCGCAATCTTTATTGCGCAGCTTTATGGCATTGAGTTGTCGTTGATGCAGCAAATTATTTTGGTGATTACCTTAATGATTACCTCTAAAGGAATTGCAGGTGTTCCGGGCGTATCGTTTGTGGTGTTACTGGCAACACTTGGTAGTGTCGGTATTCCACTAGAAGGTTTGGCATTTATCGCAGGTGTTGACCGTATTATGGACATGGCACGTACGGCACTTAATGTCGTGGGTAACGCCTTGGCTGTACTGGTGATCAGTAAGTGGGAAAATGCCTACGATTTTGAAAAAGCAAAAGAATACGAAGCGACGTTGAACCAGCCGAAGGCTTAATCGACCTCCTTTTAAAAAAAACAGGAAGCAGATGCTTCCTGTTTTTTATTGGGTTTGTGTCAATTCACGATATAACGCGAGTGTCTGACCACACATTTCATCTAGACGAAAACGATCGACAGGTGCAACCATTTGGGGTTGATCCAGATGTCGTTTGATGGCGTCTGTCAGGGCAACCCGATCATCTACTTCAATCAAGCCTTGCGGATATAGGCTCGATAAAATTTCAGCAACACCACCTCGCTTCCATCCCACAACGGGCGTGCCCAAAGACAATGCTTCAAGAGCCGTTCGTCCAAAGGTTTCGGCCTGATTAGACAAAGACAGCACCAGATCGCTGATTGCAAGCCACTCACGAATTTCTGAGGTATGTCCGACAAAGGTGATCTTGTCACGTAATCCTCGATCACGAATGGTGGCTTCGAGTTCATCCAGATAGGCTTTTTTCTTTGGATCTGCACCACCAACCACAATGGCATGTACATCGGGATACTCGGCTTGCAGGTTTTCCATCAATTCAATCAGGGTTTCATGGCCTTTTAGCCGAGTGATCCGTCCCGGCAAACAAATCAGAAACTTGTTTTCAAGTTGTGGAAACAAGGTGTATATCTGATTTATCCACTGTGCCGATGGCTGATAGCCGTGCGGAAATGCCTTTGGATCAATGCCACGATAAATCCGAACAATCCGCTCTGGTGGACACTGCGGATAATGCGTGGTGATGTAATCCACCACACTGTCGGAAACCGCAATCACCTTTTCGGCTTGCGTCATGATGGCGCTGTAGCGATTGATCGAATAGAAGCCATGCACGGTACTCACCAGATGAGGGCGGCTATGTGCTGGCATGCCGCGAAGTGCAAAATGGGTCAGCCATGCCGGAA
The DNA here is from genome assembly GCF_018139125.1 of Acinetobacter soli. Lineage (NCBI taxonomy): Bacteria > Pseudomonadati > Pseudomonadota > Gammaproteobacteria > Moraxellales > Moraxellaceae > Acinetobacter > Acinetobacter soli. The sequence goes on along the minus strand of NZ_CP073241.1, from coordinate 2,100,421 downwards.
CCCGTGAGCGGACGTGTACAATATCGGGTTGCTCGGTTTGTATGAGTCGACGTAAAGGACGAATTTGCCAAAGACTAGACAATGATTTCTTATGAATAGGCAGGGTAAGATGCGTTGAGCCTTCAGCTTCAAGCTGTGCCACCAGCCGTCCTCCATTAGAGACCACCACGGACTGATGCCCTTCCTTAACCAGTGCACGGGCAATTTCAAGTGTGCCGCGTTCTACACCACCACTATTGAGCTCTGGAAGAAGTTGCATCACTTTCATGAAAAGGTCTCATTGGCCGATTGGAATTAGTAGATTTTGTCATATCCATCTGGACGTGTTTTAAAGCGACGATGGAACCACATATATTGTGTTGGTGCAATACGTAGCTGATTTTCAATAATTTTGTTTACGCGTGTTGCATCGTCCACTTCATCTTCACTTGGAAAATGATCAATGGCAGGTTCAATTAAAACATGATATTTCGGATTTCGAATATCACCGTGACGATAAAAATACAAAGGCACAGCCGCCGCTTTGGCTATTTTTAATAAACGACGATGTGCCGTAACAGTCGCAGCAGGCACGCCAAAAAAAGGTGCCATTACGCCTTGCTTCAGACCAAAGTCCTGATCTGGACTGTACCAAATGGCATCGCCGTCTTTAAGTTTACGAATGAGGCCACGCATATCATCGTGATCAATCTGATGTTTATAAATGGTTGCGCGGCAGCGATAAATCAGCATATCGAGTAAGGGATTGTTTTGCGGACGATAAACCACATCAGGTTCAAAATACTGTGCGCACAGATATCCACCCGCATCGAGTAGGGTACTATGTGTTCCCATCAACAACACGCCTTGTCCTCTCGCTTGGGCGTCGGTAATGTGTTCGAGTCCTTCAATGCTACAGCGCTGTTTAAACCAGCCGGGGCAGTACCATGCATTCAGGGTTTCGAATACTCCCAGCATCATATCGATAAAAACCTGTCGTGCTTGCTGTTGTACTTCGGCCTCAGACCACTCGGGAAAACAGACTTCAAGGTTGCGAACGGTGGTTTTACGGCGTGATTTGAGATATTTAAATGCAAGATTGCCCAGTGCATGCGCCAGACGCCACTGAACTGCCCACGGTAAAATTGCCAGCAGCATCAAAAATACGATCCCGATCCAGACACCCCAATACTTTGGCAACAAGAAAGACCATTGAAATTGACCGGGAGTATAGGAGGATGGCTGGCTCATACGTGTACAGTAAGTCGTCGCTTAAAAGAACGAGAAGTGTAACATGAACTGATTTTGAACTTGTAGCGTCATGATCCGAGCGCCTAAACCAGTCTAAATGGTGACTGGTCTTGATTTAGCAGTTTATCGTCGTGATTCAAGTAAAATACGAATAGCCAAAGCAGCCAAAACTGTTCCCATCAGCCACTTTTGTATCTGAGCCCAAAACGGTTTTTGCTGTAAAAAATGTGCCAGCGTGCCAGCAGAAAATACTATCACGCCATTGATCAAAACGCTGATGAAAATCTGAATTAGGCCTAGCTGTAGTGATTGCGCCAAAACGCTGCCGTGGTGTGGCTGTATAAACTGTGGAAGAAGCGATAAATACATCACTGCGATTTTAGGATTGAGTAAATTTGTTACACAGCCCATGGTAAATAATTTAAGCGCCGAATCTTGATGCAAAGCAGTTAAGCTAAATATAGGACGGGCATTAGGCCTAAGCGCATTCCACGCCAGCCAAAGTAAATACAGCGCACCGGCAATGCGTAAAGTATCGTAGGCATAGGGAACTGCCATTAATAAAGCGGTCACACCGAGTGATGCACACAGCATATAAAAGACAAATCCAGTGGCGACACCTGCCAATGAAATCAGGCCTGCAGATTTGCCTTGAGAAACAGAACGAGAGATCAAATAAATCATATTAGGGCCAGGTGTAAGTACCATTGCCAAACTGATCAGTGCGAATGCGATTCCTTGAGAAAAATCCACCATGTCGAGTCTCTCATACGAATTGAACTCGTTTTAGTCTACGCTCTTTAAAAATAAAAACAAAAAAAATCCTCTCCATCGCGAACGAGAAGAGGATCGTTGAAACTTGGTTTTAATTGCCTTTTGTTAAACTTTCCAGTGCTTCCCAGCGCTCAAGTTTTTCAAGCAACAGCTCTTCAATCTCGGCCAGACGTTCACTGGCCGCTGTTGCTGCTACTGCATCTTTTACAAACCACGAACCATCTGCGAGTTGATCTGAGAGTTGCGTTTGCTCGGCTTCAAGTTTTTCAATTTCAACTGGAAGTTGTTCAAGTTCGCGCTGATCTTTAAAACTCAGTTTCACTTTTTTCTGCGCGGGAGCGGTATTTGCTGCGGCTTTGGCTTGGGCTTTTTTCACATCTGCTTTTTGATCGACCACTGTCTGGTTCGGACGCTGCATTAAATAGTCCTGATAGCCGCCGACGTACTCTTCAATACCGCCTTTGCCATCAAAGACCCATGTTGAGGTCACGACATTGTCCATAAAGGCACGGTCGTGACTGATCAGCAGTAGGGTCCCTGTATAGTCTGCCAGCATCTCTTCGAGCAGTTCTAATGTCACCATGTCCAAATCGTTGGTTGGCTCGTCCATGACGATCAGGTTCGATGGTTTAAGCAGTAACTTGGCCAGTAAGACACGATTACGTTCACCCCCAGATAATGCTTTAACTGGCGTACGCGCACGTTCTGGAGAAAATAGAAAATCTTGTAAATAACTGTAAATGTGTCGGCGCTGACCGTTTACATCGACAAAATCTGACCCTTCAGAGACATTGGCCATCACCGATTTTTCTAGTTCAAGTTGGTTACGCAACTGGTCGAAATACGCGACTTCGAGTTGAGTGCCGGTTTTGACTGTCCCTTCATGTTCAAGCTCACCCAAAATGGCTTTGATCAATGTGGTTTTGCCTACGCCGTTATCACCAACCAATCCAATCCGGTCACCGCGCAGAACCACGGCAGAAAAGTCATGAATCAATGGCTTTGTATCATAACTCACGCTCAAGTGCTCAATATCAAACACCAATTTGCCCGAGCGCTGAGCATCCTGAACACCCATGGCGACTTTGCCTTGTTGGAAACGACGTGCCTTCGATTCTTCACGTAATGCCTTTAGCGCACGAACACGGCCTTCGTTACGAGTACGACGTGCTTTAATACCCTGACGAATCCAAGCCTCTTCTTCGGCGAGTTTTTTCTCAAATAGCGCATTTTGCTTTTCTTCGGCTTCAAGTTGCTGTGCTTTTAGATCAAGGTAACGAGAATAGTTACCTTCATAGCTACGCAAAATACCACGGTCTAGCTCGACGATACGTGTGGCCAGACGATCGACAAACGAACGGTCATGCGAAATAAACAGTAAGGTCAGATTGTTTTGTTCAAGAAGAAACTTCTCAAGCCACTCAATACTTTCTACATCTAAATGGTTGGTCGGTTCGTCAAGGAGCAAGATGTCAGGTTGAGTCAGTAGGGCACGAGCCAGCAATACACGACGCTTACGACCGCCTGAAAGATCGGCCAGATCAGCATTTGGATCGAGTCCCATCTTGCCTAAAATGGTATTGACCTTGTTTTCAAGCGCCCAACCATCGAGCTGGTCAAGTTTGTGTTGTAAGTGGCCCATCCGGTCACAGGCGTCCATATCACCCAGCACACAGGCATCACTGGCTTCATGATAGGCTTTGAGTACCACCGCCGCTTCGCCAGCCCCATCGGCTACAATGTCGGCCACTTTACCTGAATCCATCGGTACATCTTGCGCCAGCATAGAAACAGTTAAGCCATTTTGAATGGAAACTTCACCACGGTCGGGCAAGAGACTTCCCTCAATGAGCTTAAGTAAAGTAGACTTACCCTCACCATTACGACCAATCAAACACACTCGTTCGCCACGTTCGAGTACGAAGTTCGCGCCGTCGAGGAGGGCAGGTCCACCAAATGCAAGTTGGACATCCCTTAAAGTAATATAGGCCATAATGTTTTCCAGAATCCCAAATGAGGAGAGTTAAATGACTAAACCAACAGAGTCTGATGATCATGCGTCATTTTCCGCACCCATTGAAGATTTGCAAGTCCGAATTGCATTTTTAGATGAATTAGTTGAGCAATTAAATACACAGCTGGCTTTACAGTCACTTGAAATTGCTGATTTGAAAAAACAAATGCAAATTTTATATCAGCGTGTTGATGCCTCCGATTTATCTGAAGGTATTGCGCCTTTCGACCCGATGACCAATAAGCCGCCACATTATTAAGTTTAACCTGACACCTTTTGCCCCAAAGTGATCTGAAATGAAAAGTATTCTGCTCATCGATCTGGAAAAGACCTCCATTCAGATCGACCTTTTGCGTTCATATATTGAAAATGATCAGCTGATTTATGTGTTTAATTTACGTGACAAACTCACCTGTAATTTGCAGGCGCTCACGGAGTTAGCGAGTTGGGTCAGCAGTGGGCAACTGGTGGTACTCGACACACCAACACATACGGCTAAATCTTCGGCCTATGCCTTGCTTGCAGGACAGCTGCTGGCACTTTTAGATCCAGATGCATCGATAGAGCTCCAGTCGAAGCATTCAGCCGCAAATGAACTGGCGGAGTTGCTGCGCGCAGCGGGCAAAACGGTTGTTACACAAGATACTGCGCGCCTAGAGACGGACAGCAGTGCGATGCCGGCTGCACATACTGTGGCCGAACAACCGGCTTTATTACAAATCAAGCGCTACTGTGATGCAATTGGTCAAGCTCCCGATCGTTTACCCTTGACCATGGACGCCCTTAAAAATTCGATTGCCAATATCTTAAAACTCAGTGCAGATCAGGTGCCGCAAGTTCTGGCGCTGCTGGTGAGTTTGAAATTGATTAAACGCGATCAAGGGCAAGTGCGCTTTCGCAAAAAGATGCTAAAACAATGGATAGCACTTGAACTTGCGTCTAGCACAAAGACTCAGCCGCCCGCGGTACAGCCGAAGAAAAGCCAGGCCCATAGCGCGATGCCACAAGTCGTGGTGGGGGATGTCGATACCATCATGCAGTTTTTAAAAGAACAGCAGGCGCCAGCCGAAGAGCCTTTTCCGCCGTCTTTAGATGAGTTGCAATGGCAGGCGTTACAAAAACTCCATGAACTCAAACTGGCACGGCCCAAAGATATTTTCAGCTTACGCGATATGTTGCAAGACTGGTTTCCTAAAGCCAATATTCATCATCTTTTGAAAGGGTTAATGGATAAGGGATACATTCAGTTAGATGATGATCAGCTACATTATACAGCCCAGACATTTATTCACTGAACGCATTCGTTTTACAGGCCATTGCGCTAGCTTAAGATGCTTTGCATGAAAAACTTGCGTTTTATATTGCGCTTATGCAACTCTAATAAAAGAGTAGAACAGGGTTAACTATGGAACATTTAGGATTATGGGTTGCGATTATTATCGTGGTCTTTGTATTGGGCTCAATTTTTGGCTTGCGCGTCAGTCCGCGCGAAAAAGCGTTAGGATTGATGCGTGACAAAGCGCGTAAGATCGGACTGCATCCACGTCTTGTTCCAGCTCCTGAGTGGACAAAAATTCCGATGGCCTCTGAAAACCGTGCCAGTATGGTCGCCTACTATAGTGTACTGATTCCAGAAGCGCGTTTAGCTCTAATGCGTGCGCGTGTGGTGGACAATCAGCTCAATGTCGTGGCTGGGGATACTAAATTTAATCATTCCACCATTGCATTAAAAGGGATTTATGCTATTGATATGCAGGCAAACTGTGTCGGCGTGTACTGGGATGAAGAATCCGATCTAAAAGCAACACAACTTGACGAGATGAAAGCGTATTTACTTAAGCTCGCCGAAGTCTAAACATTATTAATTCACAGGAAAAACAGTTTATTATGGCGAATGCCCCTCGATCCGCAAGCAAAAAGAGCACTTCAGCATCTTCAGAGTCTGCTGCGAATAAACGTGCCTTAGTGATTGTGGAGTCGCCTGCTAAAGCGAAAACCATCAACAAGTATTTAGGCTCTCAGTACATTGTAAAGTCTTCGGTCGGCCATGTGCGAGATTTGCCGACAGGTGGTTCAGCCAAATCAAGTGAAAAAAAGCCAGTCAGCCGAGCCAAACTCAGCGCTGAAGAAAAAGAGAAAAAAGCTCAAACGGCCTTGATTAATCGTATGGGAGTAGATCCCGAGCACGGTTGGACGGCGCAGTACGAAGTCTTGCCAGGCAAAGAAAATGTCGTGGCCGAGCTGAAAAAACTTGCTTCGCAAGTCGATGAAGTTTATCTCGCAACGGATTTGGACCGTGAGGGAGAGGCGATTGCATGGCATTTAAAAGAAGTGATCGGTGGCGACGAGAGTCGTTATCAGCGTGTGGTGTTTAACGAAATCACTAAAAATGCCATTCAGGAAGCATTTAAGCACCCCGCACGGCTTGATACCAATAAAGTCAATGCTCAGCAAGCGCGTCGCTTCCTAGATCGCGTGGTTGGCTTTATGATTTCGCCCTTACTGTGGGAAAAAATTGCACGTGGCTTATCTGCCGGACGCGTGCAGTCGGTCGCGGTTAAGCTGGTGGTTGAGCGTGAGCGTGAAATTCGTGCTTTTATTCCCGAAGAATACTGGCAGATTTTTGCCGATACGCTATCTAAAAAAGATCAAATTCGCTTAGAAGCCGTTAAACAGGCGGGTAAAACGCTGAAGCTACGTAACAAAGCGGATACCGATGCTGTTTTGAAGCTGCTTCAAGATGCCGAATATAAAGTTGCACAGCGCGAAGACAAACCGACTAAGGTCAATCCAAGCGCACCGTATATCACCTCGACCTTGCAGCAGGCTGCCAGCACACGTTTGGGCTTTTCAGTGAAAAAGACCATGATGATGGCACAGCGCTTATATGAGGCTGGTTTTATTACCTATATGCGTACCGATTCGACTTTTTTAAGTGATGATGCGGTGAATATGGTACGCGAGCATATTCAGCAACAGTTTGGCGACAAATATGTTCCTGCCAAACCAAACCGCTATGGCAACAAAGCTGGCGCACAAGAGGCGCACGAAGCCATTCGCCCATCCAATGTAGCACTAACAGGTGACCAACTCGCGGGAATGGAACGTGATGCGCAGCGACTTTATGATCTGATCTGGCGCCAGTTCGTAGCATGCCAAATGACGCCTGCTGAATATCTGTCATCGACGCTTACAGTCGATGCCAATAATATTGAATTACGTGCCAAAGGCCGTACCTTGGTGTTTGACGGCTTTACCCGTGTTCGTGGTGCCAACAAATCCGACGACGACGTGTTACTGCCTGCGGTAAAAGTCGGCGAAACACTCAAACTTGAAAAACTCGATCCAAGTCAGCACTTTACCAAACCGCCTGCGCGTTTTACCGAAGCCTCTTTAGTTAAAGAACTGGAAAAACGTGGCATCGGTCGTCCATCGACCTATGCGGCGATTATCTCGACCATTCAGGATCGAGGCTATGTCAAGCTGGAAAATCGTCGTTTATTTGCCGAGAAAATGGGCGAGATTGTGACGGACCGACTCGACGAGAGCTTTAACAACCTGATGAATTATGCGTTTACCGCAGATTTAGAAGGTCAGCTTGATAAAGTCGCGACAGGCGAACGCAACTGGAAAGAATTGCTCGACAGTTTTTATGGTGATTTCAAAAATCGTTTGAATACTGCTGCCAGCAATGATGGCATGCGTCGTAATCAGCCGATTGAAGTGCCAGATGTGGCCTGCCAATTGTGCGGTCGACCAATGCAGATTCGTACGGGCACCACAGGCGTGTTTTTAGGCTGTTCTGGTTATAACCTGCCACCAAAAGAACGTTGCAAAGGTACCCTGAACTTAACCCCTGTGGAATCGTTGGCTGCATTTTCCGATGATGACGCTGCTGAAACAGCAGATTTGATGGCCAAACATCGCTGTGCAAAATGTGGCACCGCGATGGATAGCTACGTGATCGATGGTGGTCGTAAGCTACACGTATGTGGCAACAATCCAGATTGTGACGGCTACGAAGTCGAAGAAGGCGAGTTTAAAATCAAGGGTTATGACGGCCCGACCATCCCATGCGATAAATGTGATGGTGAAATGCAGCTCAAGACGGGACGTTTTGGACCATACTTTGCCTGTACCAGCTGTGACAATACCCGTAAAGTATTGAAAAGTGGTCAACCTGCGCCTCCGCGTGTAGATCCGATCAAGATGGAGCACTTGCGTTCGACCAAGCATGATGATTATTTTGTCTTGCGTGATGGTGCTGCGGGCTTATTTTTGGCAGCCAGCAAGTTTCCAAAAATTCGTGAAACGCGAGCGCCAAAAGTGGCTGAGCTTCGCACGGTGGCCGAGCAACTCGATCCAAAGTATCAATATCTTTTGGATGCGCCCGATGCAGACCCAGAAGGTAATCCGACACTGATTAAATTCAGCCGAAAAAATCAGGCCCAGTACATCGGATCTGAAACACCAGAAGGTAAACAGACCAAATGGAGTCTGGTGTTTGAAAAGGGTAAGTGGATCGAAGCCTAAGTCCAATAAAAAATGCGAGCAAACAGCTCGCATTTTTTTGTTGTGTAGCTTTGCAAGCGGTGCGAGCCACAGATGAAAACAAGCCCCCATGCGCAGGTGGAGTAGAGTCTGCTACACTAAGGCATATTTTTGAATTGAACGATGTGCTATGAGTTTTGACCAATTAATGGGCGAGTTAAATCCGCAGCAACACGCGGCTGCAACGACTCAGGCCCAGCATTGTCTTGTGCTAGCAGGAGCAGGCTGTGGTAAAACCAAAACCATCGTGGCACGTGCAGCTTATCTCATTGAGCAAGGGGTTCCTGCCAATCAAATTCAAATTTTAACTTTTACCCGTCGTTCAGCCAGTGAAATTGTGGCGCGGGTCGAGTTGGCTTTGGGGGAGCAAGCCAAAGGACTCCGCGCATCGACTTTTCATACGTTTTGTATGTACCTGCTGCGCCGTGTACCGAAAGCCTTTGGTTTAGAACAATTCTCGATTATTGATCGGGATGATCAACTGATGATGTTCCGTCTGATTCGCGGTAAAGATGACAAGAAGAATCCAAATCAACTTCCAAAGCCACAAGAGCTATGTGATTTGTATTCTTTTGCGCGTAATACCCGCCAGAAATTGAGTGAAGCTTTAGAGAAACAACATCCTGAATATTTGGCATTTAAAGATCAAATCGCCAAGATCATGCAAGAGTATGAGACACGCAAGCGTGCACGTAGCTTTCTGGACTATGATGATATTTTGGCGATTGTGGCTTCAGCACTCGATCAATCTGAAGGCTTGGTTGATTATGTCGCATCGATTTGTAAGCACATGTTGGTGGATGAGATGCAAGACACCAATCCCTTACAGTGGGCATTGCTTGAACCTTTAAAGGATAAAGTCAGCCTGTTTTGCGTGGGGGATGATGCGCAATCCATCTACGGCTTCCGTGGTGCCGATTTTGAAAATATTCATCGTTTTAATGAACGTGTACCGAATGCTCAAGTGTATAAACTTGAAAAAAATTATCGTTCCACCCAAGAAATTTTAGACCTTTCGAATTGGTTACTCGATCAATCGCAGATTCAATATGACAAGCGTCTTGATGCCTATCGAGGTGAGGGAATTAAGCCGCGCATGCATATTTTCCCGAATGAGTTTGATGAAGCCAAATGGATCGCAATTGATATTAAAGAGCGTCATTATTTGCAGAGGCATAACTGGTCGGATCATATGGTCTTGGTCCGTTCTAGCTTTGCTGCGCGGCATATTGAAGCGGCATGTATTGCAGCCAATGTCCCGTATCGGTTTATTGGAGGGATGAAACTGCTTGAAACAGCACATGTAAAAGATTTACTCAGTTTATTACGTGTGATTGCCAATCCTTTGGATGATATTGCGTGGATGCGCTTTCTTACCCTGTGGAATGGGGTGGGCGATGTGGGGGCAAGTCGTCTGGCACAGCAGTTGTTACTTCAACCTGAATTCGAACTAATTTTTAATCAATTAGAACAATTTGGACGTATTCCTGTTGAAACCTTATTGATGATGAAACAGATGATGGTGCTGAAGCAGGAAGTACAAGCGTGTGTTGGTTTGGGTATTCAAGCAATTGAAGCACAATTGGCCGAGAACTATAAAAAAGACTGGAACCGTCGCCAAGGTGACTTTGAGTTGGTTAAACAATTGGCTTCCAAACATGGACAATTAAGCGAATTTCTTGAGGAATATGTACTTGACCCTGTTTCTATTTCTGAAATTGAACGTCAGTCGGATACAGATGTAGTCACATTGATTACCATTCACTCTGCTAAAGGTACGGAGCAGAAAGTGTGTTATGTCGCGAATGTGACGGCTGGTCAGTACCCACATGCGCGTGCTCAGGGTGACTTTGACGCGGTCGAGGAAGAGCGTCGGGTGCTCTATGTCGCGCTGACTCGTGCACAGAATGAACTGATTCTTACCAAGCAAAATCTGAATCTGTGGGCGCGAGATGTGGTGGATGAGCAAGGACGTAAAGTTGAAAGCTATTTCTTAAATGATCTCACCCGCAATCTGTGTACCTTGGAAACGCATCATAAACCCCGCCAGCAAACGGTAAAAAGTGCCTTAATGGAACGACAGTCGATTAATTTAGATTTTGGGATTAATCTCGATTAAACTAAGCGAATTACATTGTGGTAGTTGATGTGCAATGTTCAGAAAGTAGCGTAGGCGATTGCTTTTTGATGATTTTGCCTATTTTTGAAGGTTGTTAAATGAAAATTTTAGTTCGTAATTTAGAACGTACTGTCACAGAAGCTGAGTTACTGAAACTGTTCCAACAATATGGCACAGTAGAAACCTGCCAATTGGTTTTAGATGCTGAAACAGGTAAATCTAAAGGCTTTGCTTTTGTGGAGATGCCACATGGTCGTGAAGCGGTGAAAGCCATTAAAGGTTTAAATACTTTGCGTTTACATGGGACAGGAATTCGTGTAAAGCAGGCTGAAGATAAGCCACAGGCTTAAAGGAGAGGAGCAGAGTATGCTCCTTTTTTTATGGGAAAATCATGAGAAGAATTTATCCTGCTTTATCGATTGTTGCGCCATCGGGAAGCTATATTGCTGAAGGAATAAAAACCTTGGAAATTCGTTCATGGCGTCCCAATGAGCTTTCTCTTAAAGATATTAGTTATTGTTGAAAATGCACATGATCTGAATCAGGATGGAGATGAGGAATTAGGTCGAGCAGTTGCATGGGGGGTATTTCATCTGTTCATGCTTGGCAGAAAAGTGAGATTGAAGTGGCTAAAGCAAACTATTGGAAAGATGGCTATTGGGCTTGGGTCATTGAAAATGTTAGGCCCATTCATCCTCTTGTGGATATACCAGCTCGAAGAAAGATTTATTGGATAGAGTTGGATGTGGTGTAATTTTTTATTGTGCATTGAATTCAATTAAGTTTAATCTTAGGCCTATAACACATGCCAAGAAATTAGGAAAATTGTATGTCCCGTGTTGCTCGTTATCATGCCGACCGAACCAATCAAAAACTTTATTTTGCGCGTTTGGCGTGTCAGCAAGCCGAGCAGATTGAGCATGTTCAGCAAGCACAGGCATATCGTGAGGCAGCCGTCTTTCATTTGCACGGTGCAGTGCTGGCGTTTTTGCAAGAGCTGGTGCGTTATTATCGTTTAAACGACCTGCAACCGACGCTCAAGTCGATTGAAGAGAAAATGGCAGAAAAGGGGCAGGTATCGCCTGAAGTCGCCGTGCTACAGCAAATTGCTAAAGATGGCTTTATTGCAGAGCTTAAGCGTGCTTATCGCATGTGTCAGTATGCACCTGAGCCGACTGAGCCAACACCTGAAGAAGAAACCTCTTCAAATTTGATTATTAAAGTCACGCAAGGGCCGCAATCGTGGTTACCCGATGTCAAAATACTCCGTGAATGGCACCGAGAACTGAGTCAGCTGATTGACGGTTTTCGTAATGAAATGGTTGAGTTTTAGTGCATCTTTCGATGGAGATGCTTGAAATTTTCAAGCAGAGCTCCTATATATAAATTCTACAGTTAGCAAAGTGCAGGTGCTCTTTGCCACCATGTTGAAGCATGGAGGGTTTATGTCGATACAACAGTTGAAAGAATTATTTGGTAACCAAGAAGCAATCTTAGAGTTGGTTCAACTTGAAGGTGGCGAATTGGCCTTGCGCAATGCGGGCTCTAATCAAGAGCCTTTGGTGAAGATCCAGTTTAACGATGAAGTCAAAGCACTTCTCGGCGATCAAACCGCGCTTGTTGCCCAGCACATGATTCAGGCAGCGTTGTTTGGTTTGCTTGAAAAACAAGTGAACCAATGGCATGCAGAGGTCGTGGATGAGCAACCAGAATTTATGAGTTAAAAAAAAGCGTACTTTAAGTACGCTTTTTTTAGATCTGTTGTTTTTAATGCGTTGCTGGTGCCTGATGTGCACGTTCAATTTGCCCTAAAATATGGGCACTCATGGTTTTGGCCATTTCTTCTTTGGCATAAAACACCAGTCCTACATTGTCTTTACGAATCACGTCGGCTTCTTCGTGACTTTCTGCACAGCAAAGCACTTCAATGCGTGGATTTAACTGCTTGGCAATATCTACAATCCGGTGAATATCAATAATATCCATTGGCGAGAGTACCAAAAGTCTGGCGTGCATAATATGTGCCTGAATCAGCACGCTAGGCTCAGTCGCTTCACCACTTACCGCAGCAATACCTTTTTTACGTAAATCTTCGACAATTTCACGGTTTTCTTCTGCAATCACCACCTTAATCTCTTGTTGCATGAGGGTTTTGGTAATGCGTCGCCCAACCTCACCATAGCCGACCATCACCACTTGATCACGTAAATAGGTTTGATCAAGCTCATCGGGCAGCATCGCCAGCGGGTCACCACTACGTTCGAGTAAACGTGCCAGATGTGAGCGTTCTCGAATCCAGCGCTGGATTGGCTCAATAGCCGAGAAGATAAAAGAGTTTAAGGTGATTGAAAATAGCGCCCCTGCCAAAATCAGATTTTGCGCATCGAGCGTGAGTAGGCCTAAAGTCACACCCAATGTGGCCAAAATAAACGAGAATTCGCCAATTTGTGCCAGACTGGCACCGACAGTCAGTGCGGTATTGATCGGGTAGCGAAAAAACAAAACCAGTGCCATGGCGGCCAGTGTTTTACCCACCATGATAATCGCCACAACTGCTAAAATTTGTAGCGGTTGCTCAAGCAAAATGCGTGGGTCGAATAGCATGCCCACAGACACAAAAAACAAAATCGAAAAAATTTCACGTAGGGGTAGCGTTTCTTCTTCGGCGCGGTGACTAAAATCGGATTCCTTCACCACCATGCCGGCGAAAAACGCTCCAAGTGCCATCGATACGCCAAAAACAGCGTAGGAGCCATAGGCGATCGAAACTGCCGCAGCCACCACGGTAAGGGTAAACAGCTCACGGGAACCCAGACGTGCCACAAACTGCATGATCATCGGCACTAAACGTTTGCCGATAATCAGCATAAAAGCGATAAATCCTGCAACTTTTAACAGGGTTAAGCCAATGGTCAGCCAGATATTGCTGCTCGCTGCACCGTGTGCCAGTTCTTTGCCGCCAAGCAGTACGGCCATGGCAGGCAGCAGTACCAGTACCAAGACCATCACCAGATCTTCAACCAAGAGCCAGCCGACGGCAATTTTGCCGTTGACCGAATCGAGCAGGCCACGATCACCAAGCGCTTTGAGTAAGACCACTGTACTGGCACACGATAGACTTAAACCAAAGACCAACGCAGATCCGAAGCTCCAGTCCCACCACATCGCCACGCCAATGCCGAGTAATGTGGCCACTGCAATCTGTAATATCGCACCGGGAAGCGCAATACGGCGTACCTGAAGTAAATCACTGAGGGAAAAGTGCATTCCCACGCCAAACATTAAAAACATCACCCCAAGCTCGGCCAATTGATTGGCGAGTTTCATATCGGCGACAATTCCTGGAGTATTGGGGCTAATTAAAATACCTGCAACCAAATAGCCAATGAGCGGAGGAAGGCGTAGACGTGCAGCGATATAGCCAAAAAATAAGGCCAAACCAAATCCGACTGCCAGTAAAATAATTAAATCTACGTCATGTGGCACTCAAGACTCCTTAAATATGGAATGTGTATGAATTAGCAAAAAAAATGCCAAATTTTTATATTGATAAATATTAACAAGCAGAACAAAAATAATGCAAAAAAAAACGACTTCATTTGAAGTCGTTTTTTTACAGAATCTAAAATTATTTGATTTTAGCTTCTTTGAAAATCACGTGTTGACGGATTTTTGGATCAAATTTTTTGATTTCCATTTTTTCCGGCATAGTACGTTTGTTCTTCGTGGTAGTGTAGAAATAACCAGTACCAGCTGAAGAAACTAAGCGAATCTTGTCACGCATTGCAAGGTCTCCTTAGATCTTTTGGCCTTGAGCACGAAGATCAGCTACAACCTTTTCAATGCCCAATTTGTCGATGATACGCATACCTTTAGTGGTTAGACGAAGACGTACGAAACGTTTTTCGCTTTCTAACCAGAAACGGTGGTGGTGCAGGTTCGGCTCGAACCGGCGCTTGGTTTTGTTGTTGGCGTGTGAGACGTTGTTTCCAACGACTGGACGCTTGCCGGTAACTTGGCAAACCTTAGACATGGTGGAACTCCATTGATTTAGCCAACAGCAAATCTGTGGCCAGTCATACAAATAAACGGATTGAATTTATTCAAGGGGCGTTTTATACCAAAAATACGATTAAAAGACAAGCGAATTCGGTAAAAACGCGGCATGAAGCTGTGTAACAGATCATGCCTTGATCAGGTTATCGAAGAAGTGTTTTCGAAATAAGCCGATGAATCGGTTTGTTAAATGGTGGCAGAATATATTTTAAGCTATAGAGCTTTGGATTCGACATCATTGAACGTTCATGCGACAAGTTGAAAAAACCTTCAGGGCCATGGTATTTACCCATACCCGATGCACCGACGCCTCCAAACGGAAGATCATCCTGCGCCACATGAGTCAATACCGTGTTGATTCCGAAGTGGCCCGAATGCGTGCGCTGTGCAATATAATCGGCACGTGCCTGATCAAAGTCGAAGTAGTATAGCGCAAGTGGGCGTGGACGGCGATTAATAAACTCGATCACGTCTTCCATTTGATCATATTCAAAAATTGGGAAGATAGGACCAAAGATTTCATTCTTCATGATGTCCATTTCGGTGGTGACCCCAGTGAGTAGCGTTGGGGCAATCTTGCGCACATCTTCAAGTGATTCATTATGTGGGTTGATTTCGATAATACGTGCGCCTTGGGCACGTGCATCATCTAAATAACCTTGCAGGCGTCGATACTGCTTGTCGTTGACAATTGACGTGTAATCTTGATTGTCACGCAAATGTGGATACATCCCCGTTGCGATCAGCTTGAAGTTTTCAATAAACTCCGCAGCGCGGCCTTTAGGTAAAAAGAGATAATCCGGTGCGACGCAGGTCTGACCTGCATTCCAGAGTTTACCCACCGCAAGGCGCTGTGCAGCCTCTTTCATGTCCATTGATGGATGGACAATGGCTGGGGATTTTCCACCCAGCTCTAAAATCACCGGTACCAGATTTTCTGCCGCAGCCGCCATCACCGTTTTACCCACTGCAGTTGAGCCGGTAAAAATCATCTTGTCGAAGGGAAGGTGGCTAAAGGCATCCGAGATGGCACCACCGCCATTAATAACGGTAACCAACTCTTGCGGGAAAGCTTCTGAAAGGGCATTTTCAAGGACTTGACCAAATTGACTAGAGGCACTGGAAATTTTAATCATGGCGTGGTTGCCAGCGGCCAGCGCACAAATAAGTGGCCCTACAGACAACAGCAATGGATAGTTCCAGGGCGTAATAATTCCAATTACACCGAGCGGTTGATACTCGACCCAGCCTTTGGCCGGTTGATGCAAAATACTGATATGGCGTTTGGACGGTTTCATCCACTGTGTCAAATGCTTGCTATAATAGCCAATATGTTCGAGACAGGTGAGTAGTTCACCGATTTTGGTTTCACCAATCGAACGGTTGCCATAATCGCGATTAATGGCCTCTGCAAACTGGTCCTGATATTTGACCAAAATACGTTTCAGACGAGCCAATCGATCAATACGATCTTTTGCAGATGGAACAGGATAACGCTCATAGGCACGTTTTTGCTGCTCTAGGACATCGTGTAAGTGATGAACATCAAGTGAATGTGGAGTCATCGAAGTTGTTTTTGTTTGACTGTTCATGACGCGTTACCATAGTGTGGAACTGAGCTATATATAATTTTTAGAGTAAATACTCTAAAGAGTCAAGAAGGTTTCTGTGTTAGTTTTCTAATGCATTAGATATCAACGGTTGTAAACAATGTCCGCATCGAAAACAGTCAAAACGAAAGATCGTATTTTGCATACCAGCTTGCAACTGTTTAATGAGCGTGGTGAGCGGTCTGTCACCACCAATCATATTGCCTCTGAATTGGGCATTAGCCCGGGTAATTTGTATTATCACTTTCGCAACAAGCAAGAGATTATTAAGGAGCTTATGGAGCAGTATCAGCGTGAAACACTGGATATGCTGGCCTTGCCCAAAGATCGATTGCTCAATGCCAATGACAAGATTCGTTATTTTCAAGTGCTCAGTAGTCAGTTATGGGAATACCGTTTTTTGCATCGAGATGTTTATCATTTAATTGAAAACAATGATGACTTTAAAAAGATCTATCCAAAATTTGCTGGGCAGGTGATGCAGCAGGGGCAAAAAATTTATCAGGCTTTCGTCGACGCGGGTTTGATGAAAATGACGGCTTCTGAAATTGAAGCCCTGATCATCAATTTATGGATTGTGCTGACCAACTGGACCAACTTCTTGTATATGTCGGGCCATATTAGCGACAGTAATCATCTGGAAGAGAAATGGGTGTGGCAGGCACTACGTCAAATGGTATTTTTAGAAGGACCATATTTGATGGGAGAAAGCCGCGAAACCTACGAGCGTTTGCTTGAGAGCTTTGGTCCATCTGATTTGTTTGCGCGCATTTCCTCGAAAACCGAGTAATTGTCAGACCCTATTCAGTCTGCGATAAAAACGCGCTAGAATAGCCCGCTTGTTTTTAAACTGACCTATAGTGATATTAATCAAATGAACACCACTACTGCCAATACAGCACGTCTACTGATTACTTGTGAAGACAGGCCCGGGATCGTGCAAGCTGTATCGAGCTTTTTGTATCATCAGGGAGCAAATATTACCGCACTTGATCAATACGCTACAGAGGCTCAAGGCGGACGTTACTTCATGCGTGTTGAGTTTGAGTTAGAACATTTACAAAGTCGTAAGGATACCTTGATTCAGACTTTTTCGGCCAATGTTGCAGAGCGCTACAACATGCAATGGCGTTTGGCATTTGTCAACGATCTGAAAAAAGTGGGTGTTTTGGTATCGAAAGTGGATCATGCCTTACTTGAATTGCTTTGGCGTCATGCGCGCGGTGGTTTACCGTGTGAAATTACCAAAGTCATTTCAAATCACGAAGATTTACGTGAGGCCGTGGAAAACTTTGGTATTCCATTTGAAGTGGTACCCGTCAACAAGGAAAACAAACGCGAAGCGTACGCCAAAATTGATGAATTGATGCAGGGCAATGACTTATTAGTGCTTGCACGTTACATGCAAATCCTAGATGAGACTTTTGTTGAAAACTGGGAGATGAAAATTATTAATATTCATCACTCGTTCTTGCCTGCATTTGTAGGGGCGAATCCATACAAGCAAGCGCATGAAAAAGGGGTGAAGCTGATTGGTGCAACTGCTCACTACGTGACTGCGGATTTGGATCAGGGGCCGATCATTGAACAAGATGTCGAGCGTGTCAATCATGACTTTACTGTTGAGCAATTACGCGAGCTGGGCCAGGACGTCGAGCGTAACGTACTGGCACGTGCAGTCAAATGGCATTTAGAAGATCGAATTATTGTCGATGGCAACAAAACTGTCGTGTTTCAATAAGTCTATTTCTTAAAAAAGTATGCATCAGGCATACTTTTTTTAAATCTTGTTAATGTTATGATATAGCATTGCATTTAAAAGGCTTGTACTGGTCATACATTTTGATATAAAGAGGACGTATCGTATTTTCCAATCAAATGAGAGATCTTGAAATTTCAGTAGATCTTTTGAATGTGAAAAAAAACAGTTGAAAATGAAAACACTTCTCATTTATTATTGCGATACTTTAATTGTTTGAACCGATAAGCTGTATCGCGATGACATGTTGTGATTGTGAATTGCTTCTCAAATAGGTAATTAGATTCTTATGAGTCAATCTCCTGCACTATCGATGAATTCTACACCTCCGAATTCTCCCAATCCGATGAAGAAAAAAGTCATCACTGCACTTGTCGCGGTTGTGATTGGTCATGCGGGAGTGTTATGGGCTGTCAACCAGATGAAAAGCCCAGAACTCAAACCCATTGAACAAAAACCACTCAATGTGCGCTTTGTAAAAATTCAAGCACCGCCGCCGCGCCCACCTGAACCAAAGCCTGAACCGAAAAAAGAGCAACCTAAGCCGAAAAAAGAGGTGAAGGAAGTCAAGGTGGTAGAGAAAGTTGCACCACCACCGAAAAAAGTCGAAAAGGTTCAACAGGTCAAGCAAGCAGAAACGCCAAAGCAAGTGGTGAAAAATGAGCCACAGGTAGACTTCAAACCAGTGACGACAACCACCACCGTTACGGAAAAGGTTGTTGAAAAAGCCAAGCCTCAACCTGCTGCACAGCCGCAGGTGAACCGCGACCCGTCACCAAAGAGTGTATCGATTGGCGGTGCTGGGGTGCAGTGGAGTCGTACGCCGCGTCCTTCGTATACCAACCGTGATTTGCAAGGTCAAACACGCAGTATTGTGGTGATGATTGAGGCAGACGAAACTGGCAAGATTATCAATGCGCGGATTACCCGTAGTAGTGGTGTGCCTGCGCTTGATGACAAGATTCTGCGTGCGGTACGTAGTGCAAAATTTAAACCGTATAAAGAAAATGGTGTTGCTTACCCTATTCGTGCTGAGCAACCCTTTGACTTAACATTAAATCCTAACGGCTAACATTTTCAGGAGTTCGAGTATGAACTTTTCAGTTTATTGGCAACATGCAGATGCAGTCAGCAAAACACTGTACTTCGTGCTTTTGGCAATGTCGATTGCAACCTGGACGATTCTTATCTTACGTTTGATGGGAACCCGCCAATTAAAACAACAAGCTTATGCTCAACTCGCTAAAGCACTGAGTAGTCTGAAAGCCAAGTTTGTTCACTTGACTTTCGAGCAGCGTAAAGCAGTGGCAGAGCAGGCATTACTGCGTCAGATTTCTGCTGAAAAATCCAGTGCAGAAAAAGGCGTTGCAGTACTCGGTACCATTGCCTCTTTGGCACCGTTTGTCGGCCTGTTTGGTACGGTTTGGGGAATCTTCCATGCGCTGGTAGCAGTAGGTAAAAGCGGACAAGCAGGATTGGCACAAGTTGCGACACCGGTAGGTGAAGCGCTGATCATGACCGGTTTAGGTCTGGCTGTTGCGATTCCTGCGGTATTGGCATACAACATCTGTGTACGTTACAACCGCGGTTTAGCACATGATTTACAAGATCAGGCTCATAGCTTGCTGATCGATACCATGTTGCAGCAAGAATCTGCTGAACACAAAACTGAAGTGAAGGCAGCGCAACAAAGCTTTGCTGGAGGTCAGGCTTAATGGCATTTCAATTGGGTGAAGACCACGACAGTGGCATGAATGAGATGAATCTCATTCCGTTAATTGACATCATGTTGGTACTGATGATCATCTTTTTGGTCACAGCAACGGTTGCAAACCCATCGGTACCATTAAGTTTGCCAAAAACCACGGCTGAAATTCAGCCACCGCCACCGAAAGAGATTACCATTAGCATCAATGCCAATGGTGATGTCTCTTGGGGGCAAGAAACCATCACGCTAGATGAGCTTAATCAGCGTTTTCAAGAGGCAGGCCAGCAGGCGCAAAAGCCAACGGTTATGCTAAAAGCCGACAAAGCCTCACGTTATGATACTGTGGCACAAGTGATGTCTCGTGCGAGTGGAGCCGGACTCAGCGATATTGCTTTTGTCAGTGAAAATTAAACGCTCTAGATTGAGCGCAATAAAAAAGCAACTCGATCGAGTTGCTTTTTTTGTTTAGGCCTTAAGTAAAGACTGAAATTTGCTACGTAATTTAGCAATTTTTGGAGGAATTGCAAAATTACAAAAGCCTTGAGACGGATTCTTGGTGTAGAAATCTTGATGATAATCTTCAGCCGCATAAAAAGTAGGTACTGGGCTGAGCTCGGTGACTACATTCATGCCTTCGGCTTTTAACTCTTGAATGAGTTTTTCTGCATCTGCTTTTTGTTGCTCGTCAAAATAATAAATGACAGAACGATACTGCGTACCGATATCGTTGCCTTGACGGTTCAGCGTGGTTGGATCGTGGATAGCAAAAAACACGTGCAGTAAATCGTCGTAGCTGACCTGTGTTTCGTCAAAGTCCACCAAAATCACTTCTGCGTGATTGGTCTCACCTGTGCAGACTTGTTCGTAGGTCGGATTTTGTGTATCACCGCCTGCATAACCGCTGACAACTTTTTCGATGCCACGGATTTGTAAGAATACTGCTTCAGTACACCAGAAACATCCGCCGCCAAATAATGCCTGTTGCATGGTTTTCCTCGAAATAGCAAAGGGTTTTAATATCACGTTTTTTCGTTTACGTACAATCTATATTGAGGCGACCTGCTCAATTAAAAGACCATAAGACACAATGTCTTTATTTTGATGCATCGAGAGCCATCACAATACGTCCGCTTTGATCCATCAGAATGAGATGTTCAGGGCTTGCTCGGTAACGCGATACGTTTGTAAGTGCTTGCTGATATTGCACACTGATGTTTTGATCCGTATTTGGACACATCATCTTGGTCGATGCCGCAGCGCCCAATTGAAGTGATTCGGCGTCTGCCTTAAAACTTCCCATCATACGATTACATCCATCTGTACCGCTAAAGCGCTGTGTTTTTGAATCAAATTTCAAACTCGGTTTATTCGCGACCTGAGTGCTAATTTGAAAGCCATTAATTTCAGTAGCCGTCCAGTTGCGATCAAGCAGTACATTGGCTGTGCTCGCATTGGCGCTACTGCTAGAGGTTACAACTGTTTTGGTCGTAGAATCAGTTGATGATGTCGAAGGGGTTACCGCACATCCGGTAAAAAGCACGCTTGCACACAGGCAAGTCCCTGTTAGCCATGTTTTGATCATGTTGATGTCTCTTTGCTTCACAACTTGTTCTTGAGCAGTAGCAAAACAAATCAATGTAGATACATCGAGTAGAAAAGCGTGTGATTGTGTAAGCTTATTTTACGAGATGATGAGGCAAGATCTAACCCGATCGATTCTCGATCATTAAGAAAAAATATACAGCATAATCGGGTTGAAGAACGGGGTAATCCTCGAAGATTGAGGTGTCACTGCTTCGGCTGTGGAATACCATAACGAATCACTTCTGAGAAATTTAGACTGTTTTGGTGTTTGAATTTCTCATACTCGGCTGCCCGTTCATTGATGTAAGCCATCTGATACCACTTGGCAATGCTGTAGTCATGACTGAGTACATTTAAGTCATATAAGTAGTTTGGTAGGTATCCCGACGCCAGTAAGCGATAATCTTTAGGAAGTTCATCTGGATTGATGGCTTGTGCCATATCAAAAACCAAGGTGGTGCAGTTACTGGTCAGGGTGTTGTACCATTTTGGTGTTGCCCGTAGTTCATCTGAGGTTTTAAGGTATTCCAAAAATAAAGCCTTGGCTTGCTCTTTAGATACCTGAACAGGAAACAGATAGACCTGCTCATGGCGAACATTGCTGCGGGTATACACAATATCTTTTTCATCGGCTGCGACTAGGCTTAATTCAAACTGCCGAAAAAAACCACCAATTGCCGAAAAATTCTCATTTTTTTCCTTACGGATTTCGATGGAAAACACCAGCGGTTTTTGCTGTTCGAAATCAAAGCTCACCAAGGTATGGGCAATTTGCGGGCCCATCCAGTATGAGGTAATGATATTGACCCCTCGAAGCTGATTCAGGTTGTAATGACGAGTTTCCCAGCGTTCGGTATACTGGCCATCAGGTTGCCAGTCAAAATTTCGTACATTGTGCAGGGTAATCTGATCTCCTTGGCGTTGGTAATCTAGTAGCCGAGCGACCTCAGGGTCCCAATCACGATTTTGCGCGGGCGCCAGTGAAAAATACCACAGGAGTGCAACTAAGAATGCCAGCATGTACAGCACAATATCTTTACCGCGCCCTAAAATATGCTGACTGATATAAATCCCCAATACGCTGAGGGCAAAAACAATCCAGATCCCGATGAGAATTCGACTACCTAGCCATCCAAAAGGTTGCTGAATCCAGAGTGCCGCACACACCCAAATACTTGAGCAGATCACAAAAACACTGAAAATCATATGTAAAAGCCCCATCCCTAGGGCATGTAAAAATTCTTTTTTTCCAGTTGTATGCATAAACCAACAATCAGCTAGGGATTGCCTTTATTTTCGGTAACTTGCGAACTCAAACGCAATACCTGTTTTGTCATCAATATGTGATTCACTGGCAATTTTTTTAAAGGCAGCAGGTCGGTCTGGATAAAATGCATCACCTTGCACATCAAGCTCGACATGCGTCAGCTCAAGCCGGTCGGCAATATCCAGTGTCTGACTAAAGATTTCTCCCCCGCCAATAATAAAGAGTGCAGGCTGATTCGCGGCTTTTGCCTCTTGGGCAGCACCTTCTAAAGCGGCTTCAATACTATGTGCTACATGTGTACCTGCAAATGACCAGTTTACATCGCGGGTAATCACCCAATTACTGCGGTTGGGCAATGCGCGCCCCATCGATTCAAGTGTCTTACGCCCCATAACCACCACGCCACCTTGGGTAATTGCTTTAAAGTGCTTGAGATCGGCGGGAATATGCCACGGCAATGCATTACCTTGACCAATACACTGTTTTTGATCCATGGCCACCACGTGAACCACTTCTAAGCCTTGAAATGCCATTAATTGCTTTCCTTATACAGCGACAGGTGCTTTGATTGCAGGATGAGACTGGTAGTCAACAATCTCGATATCTCCAAATTTAAAATCAAACAGGTCGGTAATTTCAGGGTTTAATTTAAGCTGACAAAGTGGTAACGGTTCACGGGTGAGTTGCAGTTTGGCCTGTTCAAAATGGTTGGCATATAAATGTGTATCGCCACCTGTCCAGACAAAATCTCCCACGCCGAGGCCACAGACTTGCGCAATCATGTGGGTGAGGAGTGCATAACTGGCAATATTAAACGGCACACCCAAAAATACGTCGGCACTGCGCTGATATAACTGACACGACAATTTATTGTCTTGTACAAAAAACTGAAACAACGTGTGGCACGGTGGCAGTGCGACCTGTCCGGCTTCATTTGGATTCCATCCAGACACAATCAAGCGGCGTGAGTTCGGATTGGTTTTAATTTCATTGACTAACCATGAAATCTGATCAAATCCGTCTTGGTTATAGCTGCCATCTGCATTTTTGCTGGCGCCAAAATTACGCCACTGATGACCATACACCGGGCCAAGCTCGCCTTCTGGGCGACCAAAACGCGCGGTTTGCTCAGCTGTCGCCCATTCGTCCCAAATGCTGACTTTGTTGTCCTTGAGGTACTGTACGTTAGTATCACCTTTTAGAAACCACAATAGTTCAATCACAATCGAACGAAAGTGTACTTTTTTGGTGGTGAGCAGAGGAAAGCCTTGGCTGAGGTCAAAGCGCATCTGATGACCAAATACAGAACGTGTTCCTGTCCCTGTACGGTCACCTTTATCGCCGCCATTGTCTAGGATATGTTGTAAAAGGTTTAAGTAGGTGCGCATGGTTCTCTCTAATCGTATAGTCGCCGCTTGACTAAGCGACAACAAGTTTCAATCGACTGCAAATTTTAGCCGTTTTTGCCTTCAAAGAACAGCAAACAATCTTGCCTGCGTTATTTACGTGGCTCACGATAGTGGGCGGTAGAGGCCAAGCATAATCCGAGCACGCTAAAGCCCAATACTTGCAGGCCCGGTATCCATTTTGATGAGTCGGGCAGCAGCGAAATGGTGATGATGAGGGCTATAATTGGAAACACGTTGGCTAAAATATTAAAGCCTTTGCGGTAAGGATTATCATGATGAATCTGTTGTCGTTTATGGCGAATGATATGCGTCACTATTCCAATCAAAACGCTGACCACGACATATTTCGGGCTAAGCGGCTGTATGTGCGAGAGCCAGTAAATCACTGCGCATAACGCAATACAAAATCCAAAACGTATCGGGCGGGTGATGCGCTCGGAATACCAAAACTCAAGCATCGGGATTCACACCTGAATTTGAAGATCTAAATAAAAACTGCGGTGAAAAAATAAACACCGCCAGCGCCATAAAGGCGATCCCTTGAATACCCCACCACATCAGATTGTTCATGGTTTTTACAAACAACAGTGCAAAGATCAGTGCAATTGGAATCCAGGTCAGCAGGCGATACAGTAAACCAGTTGGCTTTTGCGCAGCAAAATGCAGCTTTAGGTAGCGACATATCAGAAAGATTATGCCTGTTCCTGTAAACATCAGCACCACGTCGAGTGGTAAAGGCTGATGATAAAACAGTGCAATCGCCACGATGAGGGTGAGAAGAAGAATGAAAAATTTTTGAATCCGAGAAATGTTCGGGTCAAACCAGAATTCAAGCATGTGCAGGTATCATTCAAAAAGAATAGGCAGAATTTACCACAAAAAATCAAAGGCGGGAAAAGCTTGACTTGACCCGCCTTTAAAATTACAGCGATAGATGTTATCGGGTTTTGAGTGGTCCCCAGTCGTAAAGTTTACG
Source organism: Acinetobacter soli (assembly GCF_018139125.1). Lineage (NCBI taxonomy): Bacteria > Pseudomonadati > Pseudomonadota > Gammaproteobacteria > Moraxellales > Moraxellaceae > Acinetobacter > Acinetobacter soli. The sequence continues at coordinate 2,075,364 of NZ_CP073241.1, read as the reverse complement.
GCGGTAGGCGTACCACATCATCCACAAGCCAATCAGTAACATCGGCACAGTCAGAATCTGACCTTTGGTCATCCATCCAAATAAAATAAAGCCTTGATCTGCATCGGGCTCACGGAAGAATTCGATCACAAAGCGTGCTACACCGTATCCCATTAGGAACAAGGCAGACACTGCCATACGTGGTCGCGGTTTTGAGCTGAACCACCACAACAAGATAAACAGCAACAAGCCTTCACAAATGGCTTGATAGATCTGGGATGGGTGACGCACCAGATGAAACGGATCGGTTGGGAAGATCATCCCGAAAGGATAGTTCGGATCTTGGACTTCGCGACCATACAGCTCGCCCCCAATAAAATTACCAATACGGCCAAACATCAAACCGGTTGGGACGCAGGGTGCAATAAAATCCAATGTTTCAAACCAAGTTTTCTGGTATTTGCGGCACCACAAGATCATGGCCAACATCACGCCGATAAAGCCGCCGTGAAAACTCATACCGCCTGTCCAGACCTGAAACAGCCAGATCGGATTGGCAAGAAATTTGTCGAACTCGTAAAACAGTACATAACCGACACGTCCACCCAGCACCACGCCGAGAGCGCCGTAAAAGACCAGATCGGAAACCATTTCCGAGGTCCAGCCATCACGTTGTTTTGCACGATAGGACGCGAGCCCCCAAGCACATAAAAATGCCAGTAAATACATCAGTCCATACCAATGGACCTTGAGCGGACCAAGCGAAACAGCAACCGGGTCTATATTGGGATAGGTGAGCATACCTGTACCTTGCTTTTATCTTTGCCAGAGATTTTAACGGAATGTCAGAAAAATGTTGTACATTCAATGTGTAAAGATGACGAGAAAAGATCATGTGTATTGTTGCCTTGGCATGGCAGGTGCTCGACCACACGCCTGTCTGTTTACTTTCAAATCGTGATGAGTTTTACGCGCGTCCCACTGCGTCTTTAAAGCAATGGCCCGATAGTCCGATTATTGCGGGTCAAGATCTGCAATCCGGTGGGACATGGATGGGCATTACAGCATCTGGACGCTGGGCGGTGGTGACCAATTTTCGTGATGGCAAAGATCAGCAGCACTATCCCACATCACGTGGGGCATTGATTGCCGATTTTCTACACTCAGATCTGTCGCCGATCCGTTTTGCGAAGACCCTTGAGCAACATCAGCAGGCATATGCGGGATTTAATCTATTTTTAGGTGATGCAACGCAGGCAGTCTATATGAGCAACCGCGGTGAAGCGCCACAAGTTTTGGCCAAAGGCGTTTATGTGGTCTCCAACGGTTTAATGTCGGAGCACTGGGAAAAAACAGCACATTTACGTAAGCGCTTTACCCAAGAGTTTTTACCTATGATGCAGGTGCATACACCCGCGGCAACTTTAGAGCATGCCGCGTGGGATATATTGGAAGATGAACGCAAGGTGATTCCTGCACGGCTACCCGAAACCGGAATTAGCCTTGAGATGGAAGAGCTGCTCTCTTCGACCTTTATTCAAAGCCCCGTATACGGCACACGCTGCTCAAATTTTCTGACGCTTGATGATCATCACTGGCACTGGCGTGAAAAAATTCAGCAAGGTGAGCAGCAGGGACAGATCACCGAGATCAAGATTGAACGACAATAATAAAAAAACTGGCCGAAGCCAGTTTTTTTATTATATGCGGGTTTAGGTACCTGCAATCACGCCACCGTCTTTACGCGTGATAACCACGGTCGCCGAGCGAGGGCGAGCTGTCGTATTGCTTGGGTCGGTTTGGGTTGCAGGCCAGTGACTGCTTGGCTTGTCGTAACTGCTAGAATCTTCACCCGGATGCTGAACATTAATAAAGATGGCTTTATTGTCTGGCGTCATGGCAATGCCGGTAATCTCACATTCTTTTGGTCCCACCAAGAAACGGCGCAGATTTTCATCGGTTACTTTCGCGCCCACAATGGTTTGCTGGCCATTTGATGTCGTGGCTGTCGTACCGTCACCAAGGGTTCCCGGTAAAGCCGCCAGCATCATGCAGTTGGTCACATCGGTATAAGCGCCGTCATCGGTTTGAATCCACAAGACGCCGCGTGCATCGAACCACATACCATCCGGGCTTGAAAAGTCGTTGTTGTCATTTAAACCCGACAGGTTAATATTTGCCGCCATTTTGGCTTCTGCGCCAAACAGGTAAATGTCCCATTTGAAGGTCGTAGCCGTGGTTTTGTTGTCGGTTTCTTTGAAACGGATGATATGACCGTTGACGTTACCTTTGTTGGTTTTGCTGCCCGCGTAGGTGTCTTCATAGTTACGCGGATTGGCGGCATCGGTTGGGTAGCTGCTGCCTCGGTTCGAGTTGTTGGTGAGGGTGACGTACACTTCACCATTTTCTGGATGCACCGTACACCATTCTGGGCGATCCATTTTCGTGGCACCAACACTGTCTGCGGCCAGACGCGCGAAGGTTACGACATCGGCCTGATGACGAAACGGATAGGTTTTGTTGCTGGCATCGAGGCCATTTTTCCCATAGCTTAACTCGATCCACTGACCAGTGCCGTCATTGTTAAATTTGGCCACATACAAAATACCGCTGTTGAGATATTTATCACCTGCGGTATAGCCGCCATTGATATCTTTAACATCCCAGTTTGCCGTACTCACAAACTTATAGATGTATTCACCACGTGAGTCATCGCCCATATAAAAGGCCAGTGGCTGACCGGCAACCACGCGGCATGCACTGTCTTCATGAGCAAAACGCCCCAGTGAAGTCCGTTTTACAGGGTTTTGGCGCACATCAAACGGATCGATTTCGACCATCCAGCCAAAGGTATTCGGGCTATTACGATAATCCTGCGCTGCCTGTGCTGCATTGACATCGGCATTCCAGCGGCTATAGAGGTCTTGTGCTTCAATTTGACCAATCGCCGTTTCCCAGCCGTAGCGCGAGCTGGCACCCGCTTTGAGGCCGTAACGGTTGAGTGCGATAATTTCATGCGGTTGACGTTTCAGGTCATCGCTGCTCGAACGCTGAAAATAGCCAATAAAGTTTTCTTCGGTGGTTAAATAGGTGCCCCAAGGTGTATAACCATTGCCACAGTTGTTGTGGGTTCCTCGGGTTTGTTTACCGCTTGGCGAGTAGCTGGTCACCAACAGATCAGCACCGGCTGCCGCACCCGCAAAATCCATCACGGTCGAGGCCGTAATACGACGGTTAAAGACCGAACTTTGAATGAATTCGACTTTTTGCGTGGTGGCGTCTTTTTTAATGTGGATAATCGACACACCGTGTGCGTTCATTTCACGGAGTACTTCATCTTCTGGTCGGCGATTATCGACTTTGGTTGGGCCTTTCGGATGCAAAAAGGTTGGGTTGATGTACTCATGATTCATCACCAGCAATCCCTGTGTCGAGACGTTGTCATCAAAACGGTTGCTGCTCGTGTTTAAACCAAAATAATGCATGCCGTCGTGGCAGTCTCCAGAACGGAACTGGAAGCTCGGACCTGATGGAATATTGTTGTCGTCCCACGCACCAACACGCGGATTAATTGAATCGCCGAGCGCATAGAGTACTGTGGCCTGATAGCCTTCTGGTACTGTCACGATATCGTTTAAGTTTTTTGCAACAGGTTTGAAGTTGAGCTTTTCAGGGCGTTTGTTTGGATCAACCGCAGGGGTAGAGTTGTTATTGTCATCATTGCTATCGTTACAACCCGTCAATGTAGAGGCCAAGGCCAGTGCAACGGCACCGCTTGCCGTTTTCGCAATGAGTGAACGGCGAGACATCGATTGTTCTAAAATATCGCGGAAATGAATGTTGTCAGATGTATTGTTGTCTAACTCTTGATCTTCATGATATGGCGTTGGCTGTGTCATGTATTTCCCCAAACAATAAATGGATATCAAAATTTTCCATTCAAAGTAGAGTTTTAATATGACGGTGTCTTTACATTCTGATTGCAATTCGATGAATTTAAGCAAGTTTTAAGTTTACACTGGATTGAAAAAAACTGGATGTATACCTGCAATTTACACTGATCAAAAAAACTGAGCCCGCAGTTGCGAGCTCAATTTTTTATGGTTCAAGCCATCTAGATTAAGATTTTTTTACACTCGACGGCGCAATTGGGTCTGCGGTGATATAGCCGACAGCCGCAGCATAACCGTTGCTGTAATTGGCATTGATATAACTTTGTAAAGTACCTTTTACATTTGAGTGAATGCCTTCCCAGTCACCCGGATGCTGGAAGTTGCTCATGATATAGGTCCAGCCATTAATCGAATCTACCGCATGCAAACCAGTCGATTCAGCGCCTGATGGCGTCGACAAAATACGCGAGAGTACTTTGGTATCAACGTTATAGGCCCACAAGAAATTATTGACATGCATGCCGCTGTCTTCGCCAATAAATAAGGTGCGCAAACTTTCCGAAAACTTCAGGTTGTCTGGATTGGCAATTTTATTCGGATTTGCCGTATTGCCTAGCGCATCTGGCGATGCAAGATCTTCACCAGTAATCAAGACACGCGATTGATACGCAACCCAGTCACTATTGATGACCGCACCCGTCGAGTCGATTTGACCGCCTTTCATGTCGTGGGCAACCACAGCGCCTGAATTGATTGCAGCACTAAATGACACGTTATTAGATTCTGTCCAGCCAGCGCCATTTTTGACCATCGATTTTTGTAAATACGATACGGCAGAGTAAGCCACTTTATCTTTGATATTGACGGTTGTTCCTTCAAGTTTGGTAAAGGCCATACTACCGCCTTTAAGTGCTGCATAACGGTGTGTTTCAAGAAACGCCGCAGCTTTTTCCATTCCCGATTTAACTTTTACCCAGAGGGTTTTGGCATTGAGTATAATCTTGGTGTAACCAGTTAGATCGGCAGGTTGATTGGTCAGACTCTCCATGATATCGCTTGGCTTGATTTTGCGAACGTTAATCAGGTCTGAAATCTCTTGGCTGGTGGCGTGACCTAAATTAATCCATTGAATTGGGGCAATGGTATTTTCAGAAAATACACTGGTGTATTTGGCGACATACAGTGTACCTGCAGATAAGTCTTTTTCTTTGTCTGCAACAAACATGAAAAAGCCACCGTTGGTATAGTCATCACCCATAATTAAGGTACGGTTGTCTGGCATTACTTGCACCAGTTCATGAGAAATACGCCCCAAACAGAAATGCTTCTTTACGCTGCCTGTACCGTCTTTATTGACTGTAATTTCAGGCAAGTGACCATAGTTGTACGGATTGGCAGTCGTGCTATCACCAAAATAGTTTTGGCTATATGCGGTCACGGTACTCAACGCTGTACCAATACCCTGATCAAAGGCGTCTGGCTCGTATTCTTCGCTCGACAGATGTGTTCCCCACGGTGACATGCTGGCACCACAGGTGATCCAGAGTCCGTAGGCACTCGACATATCAACGTTGTAATATTTCTTCAGCTCTAAATGACCGGTTTTTTGGTCTTGATCGAGTGTCAAAATCGCAATCGGAGAAGGCAGCTTGCCATACATGCTGGCACCTGCCTGATCTTTAGTGGTGTATTCAAATTGCACTACATGAAAAACCGGATTGGTGACACCTGCGACACTGGCATTGGGTACCGTAATTAATGAAGAACCATCTGGACAGTCAGAAAAGAATTGACGCTCTTTACCCGCCACCGACTTATCGACAATTGGGTTGCCTTTTGCATCGACATAACCCCCTGCAATGATGGTTCCACCACTCAGGTTAGGCACAGAGTCGCCTGTTTTGAAGAATGGCTTATAGGCCAACTGATAGTCAGTTTGTGAGCCGTCGTCCCAGCTTACGCTCAGTTTCGAGTTGACCGTTGTGGTGGCCATTGCAGCAGGATTGGCAAGTGAAGGGGCATCCATTGAGGTAAAGGTTGCCGTTTTTAAATTAACGGTTTTGGTTGGCATCGTAGTGGTGCCATTATCACTGTCATTGCAGCCTGCCAGTGTCGCGGCTGTTGCCATAGCCCCGAGTGGTAAAAAAGGAAGACCAGTAAACCATTTGAGTAGATCGCGACGGGTAGGATGTTGATTTGCCGGTGTCGTTGTCATGAGAGATCCGTGTTCATTATATGTGAGAAGGAAAACAGCACTGATTTTAGAAAAGCTTAATGACGCTTTTTTTGCACTTTGGTGTCAGATTGAAGACAGTGTGATGAATGGCTTATATGAATTTATGAAACTGATGGTGCTTAAAAATACGAAAATAGCGCATAAAAAAACGCAGAGATTAAGCTCTACGTTTTTCCAGCATTTTTCCAAACAGAAGTCCCAATTCGAACAATAGCCACATTGGTACCGCGAGCATGATCATCGAAATCGCATCGGGTGGTGTAATAAACATTGAGATAAAAAAGCATCCCACCACAATAAAGCGTCGTTTTTCAATCAAGCTCTGAGTGCTCACAATGCCGATTAAAATAAGCAGCAAGGTGGCGATTGGAATTTCAAAGGTAAATCCAAAAACCAGAAATAACTTTAAACAAAAGTCCAGATAACTGTTGATGTCGGTCATCGGGGCAACAGTTTCTGGTGAGACACTCATAAAGAAATGCAAGATACCGGGCAGGGCAATAAAATACGCAAAGGCAATGCCGGTATAAAAAAGCACAATACTGCCTACAAGTAGCGGAATAGCCAGATGTCTTTCCTTTGCGTATAGCGCGGGCTTAATAAAGGTCCAAAGCTGAAATAGGATAAACGGCATCGCCAACATGAGTGCAACACATAGATTGAGCTTGAACGGCGCCATAAATGTAGCGGTAACGTCGGTGGCAATCATCGACGATGTACTTGGCATCTGGCGACGCAGAGGCTCAGACAGCCACTGATAGGTGGTGTTTCGAAAAGGCAATAAAATAAAAAACAAAAGCAGTGTCACGCCCACAATCTTAAAAAGATGACGTCTTAAAGCAATCAAATGTTGAGTAATAGGCATCTGCTCCAGAGACTCTGGTGCAGGCATGATGTCATTTGAAGGAAGCTGGCTCATACGGCAATCTTTAACTCGACAGAAGAATGTTGAGGAATCACATCGTTTTGGCGTTCACATCTTCGGGGTTGTTGATGTCTACAAAACGGTACAACGTGCTGTGGCACATGACACAAGATGTAAGTTGTTTTTAGCTGGGGTGCACAAGCGGCTTCAGGTTGCTCTGCGAGATGGATTCGTTGTTCTTGAGAGGCTTTTTCGATTTCTTTTAAACGGGCCTGCATACTTTGTTCTAACGAATGTAAACGGTCTAGCTCATCTTGCATTTCTTTTCTAAATTCAGACAGCTTGAGCTCACGATCAATCTCGTTTTGTATATTGGAAATGTAACGTTTGGCTCTGGCATACCAGCGGCCAGCAAAGCGTGCGGCAACCGGAAGTTTATCTGGGCCGAGCACCAGCAGGGCAATCATCCCAAAGCAAAAGAGTTCACCGAAACCGACATCTAACATAGCAACGTACTCTTAGCTTTTGGCAGAAGAACGTTCAGCCGTCTTCACTTCTGCATCAATCGTGCGCGGGGTGTGTAATTGCGCATTTTCTTCTGTTTCATCGCGCATTGATTTTTTAAAGTCTTTGACCGCGCCGCCGACATCTTTACCCAGATTTTTAAGTTTTGACGTACCAAATAACAGCACCACCACCACTAAAAAGATAATCACATGCCAAATCGATAAACCTGCCATTTTTTCTACTCCAATGTTTTGCAGATATTTGAGCAAGAAGGCATGACAGGAATGTGACATTTGGGTTGCAGTTTTAAGACAGTCTTATTTTTTAAGCTTCGGGTGTTAGTATAAAAAAGTTGAGTTAAAATTTTAGTTTAGAGATCTATTGTGGCCTTAATTCTCCCACTGATTGCATTTATTGTCGGATTATGTCTGGCACAATATAAGTTTGCTGAACATTTAAAACCCTTTTTGGCAACCTTGCTGGCTCGCGTCTTTATTCCAGTTGTGATTATTTACAACATGGTATTTTATCAATCAGGCAGCTTGAGTTTGATGCTATTTAGCTTTATCTCGGCAATTTTATTGTATGGACTATTCATCGCCATATTTAAAGATCGGTTGGGTGCTTTATGCTTTAGTTATGTGAACATGGCATGGCTGGGATTTCCTTTTGCGATTGCCATTTTTGGCCCTCAAATCAGTTCGGCCATGGTGGCGCTTTATATTGGCGGTTCTATTTTTGGCAATATTGGGGCGGTCACGGCTGTTTCTGATGCGCCGCAGTCCATGCGGACCATTGTGCAAAAGGTCGTACAGTCTCCGCCATGTGTTGCGCTCATTCTGGCTGGGCTATGCCGTTTGGTCGGGATACAAAATATTCACGATCCTCATATATTTGAGCTTATTTACAGCGCTGCGAAAATTGGGATGAGCTTTGCTGGCATGTGTGTACTCGGCATGTGGTTACGACATACAAAAGTGCATATTCAGGATTTAAAACGCAGTGCTGCGATTTTAGGTTTAAAAGTGATCTGCGGTGTTGTGCTCTGCACAGCAGCTTATTTTTATTTACCGATTGCCAATATACAGCAATCGATTGGCGTAATGTTTTTACTGTTTTGCTTGCCACCCGCGGCGAATATTGTGGCACTGGAAACACATTATCAGGGTACCGGTGTATCGGCTAAATATATTGCATCAGGTACAATCATGAGCTGTATATTGATTGCACTCTATGCACTGATAATTCATACAACATCTTTGCTGAGTTGGATGTAAGGCGAGCCTCACATCCACTTCGAGGCGTGATTAAACCGATGTCGAAAGACTGTCGCGGAAAAGCTGCATGGCTTTACCACGGTGACTGATTTTATTTTTTTGTTCTTTTGGCATTTCGGCGCTACTCATACCGAGTTGAGGCAGCCAAAACAGCGGATCATAGCCGAAACCGTGCTCACCTTGTGGTGCGTCGAGAATCTCGCCGTGCCAGAAACCTTCAAAAATACGCGGTAGCGGATCATCAGCATGTTCCACAAAAGCCAATACACAGACAAACATACCGGCAATCGGCTGATTGTGCTGTCGATAAGGGCGTAAATCCTCTAAAAGCTTTGCGTTATTGGCGGCATCATTGCCATGATCGCCCGCATAGCGTGCTGAATAAATACCCGGCGCACCACCCAAAACAGGTACACACAGGCCCGAGTCATCTGCAATAGCGGGTTTGCCTGAAATCTTGGCGGCATGGCGCGCCTTGATAATGGCATTTTCGATAAAGCTTAAACCATCTTCAATGGCATCGGGAATATTGAGCTGACCTTGAGGAATGACATTAACAGGAAGTTTGAGTTCGGCAAACATTTTTTCAAACTCACTAATCTTCCCTTTATTGTTACTGGCTAAGACCAGTGTGCCTTGATTTAACCATGCTGAATTGGACATAACAAATGCTCGAACAAAATTTTGAGGTGATTTTAACAAAAGAAAAAGCACCCGAAGGTGCTCTTAATGCTAAAAAAATTTACTGCGCTTGAATCCATTTGTCTGCACGGTCAACCGCTTGACGAATCTGATCTTGGGTCAGGTTTGCTGCCAAAGCTGTTTTTTTGCTTTGCGACATATTGATGACTTTATTGTCAAGCATGCCATCGCGGGTGGACAGTTCGTACCACTGATAAGCACCCTGATAGTTTTTCTTTTGCTCTTCCATCATTGCCAGATTGTAGCTGGCACGGTTATCACCATTGCTGGCCGCTTTTTCAAAGTACTTACGCGCCATGCTTTCGTTTTTAGCTACACCCACGCCATCTGCATACATACGGCCTACATTTAACTGAGCAGGGGATAAGCCTTGATCTGCTGCTGCTTTAAACCAGGTAAACGCTTGCTTATCATCTTTGGCAACATCTTTACCATGTTGGTAATGTGCGCCCAGATAAAACTGAGCACCTGCCTGACCAGCTCGTGCAGCTTGAGTCAGTTCGCTGATACTCATCACTGAATAACGTGCAGCCTGTGCAGCAATCGATTGGGGTTGTGGAACGTAATCGGCATGTGCTTGAAAACTTAAAAGTCCAATTACTAGTGTGCCAAACAGTGCTTTTTTCATAGAGCGCTCACTCGATAAATTGCGACTTCACCAAACAAATTCGGGACATGCTTACTCAGAAGGCTCCCTTGCTGATTCCCATTCACGGCAAGTCGATTAATAATTTGAATATCATTTTCAGCACAGAGTGCTTCAAAATCCTTAAATGTACACAGGTGGATATTGGGTGTGTTATACCACATATACGGCAGCGCATCTGAAACAGGCATCATTCCTTTCAAGGCTAAAAAAGAGCGCGTTTTCCAGTGCGCAAAGTTTGGAAAGGTAATAATGGCTTGTTTCCCTACACGCACCATATCGCGTAATAACACGTCTGGTGCATCGACGGCTTGCAGTGCTTGTGCCATCACCACCGAGTCAAAAGACTGGTCGGCAAAACGGCTCAAGCCCAAGTTCAAATCCTGTTGAATAATATTTAACCCGCGACTGACCGCAATTGCAATCTTTTCTTGATCAATTTCTAGTCCATAGGCACGAATTTGATGTTTTTTGCTCATATGGGCCAATAATTCACCATCGCCACAGCCCAAATCCAGCACACTTGTACCCGGTTTAATCCATGTTTCTGCCAGTTGTTGGTCAATACGCATTAGATCGCCTCCAGATTTGGTGTCGATTTGAGATGTGCCTCACCACCTAAAAATGCGCGAAGCGTTTTGACGTAAAGTGGAATCGGAAACAAAAATGAATCGTGACCTTGCTCGGCATCGATATCGAGATAAGTCACAGGTTTATGATTGGTAATCAGCGCATCTACAATTTCTTGTGAACGCTCAGGTGCAAAACGCCAGTCGGTGGTAAAAGACACCACTAAAAAGCGACATTGTGTTTTGGCCATGGCACGGGTCAGCGACTGCTCGTATTCACGTGACGGATCAAAGTAGTCGAGTGCCTTGGTCATGATTAAATACGTATTGGCATCAAAGTTTCGGCTAAATTGCTCGCCTTGATAACGTAAATAACTTTCGACCTGAAACTCAACATCAAAGCCATACATAAATTTACCCGATTTTAAGTCTCGGCCAAATTTTTGCTTCATGGCTTCTTCTGATAAATAGGTAATATGCCCCACCATACGTGCCAAAATCAGACCACGTTTTGGGTAACTGTCATGTTCTAAATAACGACCGTGATAGAAGTCGGGGTCGGAAAGAATCGATTGGCGGGCCACCTCATTAAAGGCAATATTTTGTGCAGAAAGCTTTGGCGCACTGGCAATAATCACACAGTTTTTGAGACGATCTGGATAATCGACCGACCATTGCAGTGCCTGCATTCCGCCCAAAGAGCCACCAATCACGGCATACCATGCATCAATTTTTAGACGATCTGAGAGTAATGCTTGTGTTTTGACCCAGTCACGCACCGTCACCAGTGGAAAGTCAGGACCATAAGGACGGTTTTCATTTTCAGGATTAGGAGATGTCGGGCCTGTCGATCCGTTACATCCGCCAATGTTGTTTAAGGCCACCACAAAAAACAAATTGGTATCAATCGCTTTGCCGGGGCCTATGCATGCATCCCACCAGCCTGCTTTTTTATCGTCTTGATGATGATAACCTGCTGCATGATGATGGCCAGATAAGGCATGACAAATCAAGATGGCATTCGAATGATCGGCATTGAGTGTACCGTAGGTTTCAACCATAAGTTCGAAACGCGGCAAGATACGTCCACATTCTAAATGCAAAGGATCTTCAAATTGGAATTTTTGCGGAGTAACCAACCCCACTGAGTCAGATGGAAAAGACACGGGAGCAATTCGCCTTTTATCTTTAAATCAATAATAAAAGAAAGGATACCATAGGTATCCTTTCAAAAAGAGGGTTTTAGCGAGATTAAACTGCGGCGGCGGCCACTTGATCCGTACTAAGTACGCCTTGCTCAATCAAGCGGTTGGTACAGGCTAAAATGGCTTCAATAGATGAAGTGACTGTATTGTCATGTACGCCTGCACCAAATGCACTCTTGCCGGTTCCTTTAACCTGAATTTCAATCAAGGTGAGGGCTTTGGCATTGGCACCCGAACTGATACTGCGTTCTTCGTAGTTCAAAACATCAATTGGCAATTGAAGCGCATTCATAAAGGCCGAAATTGGTCCATTGCCTTCACCACGAAGCTGCTGAACTTCACCGTCGATATCCACATCTAACTCGATGATTTGGGTACCATTAATATCTGAAAGACGATAGTTTTTGGCAGTATAGTGCTGTTCTTTCACTTTCACATAAGTGTCTTGGAACAAGGTCCAGATATCAGATGCACTGATTTCGGTTCCATTTTCGTCGGTACGCTGCTGTACAATCTGTGAAAACTCGATCTGTAAACGACGAGGCAACACCACGTTGTAATTCGATTCGAGCAAGTAAGCAATACCGCCTTTACCAGATTGGCTGTTCACACGAATCACGGCATCGTAGTCGCGGCCCAAATCTTTTGGATCGATTGGCAAGTATGGCATATCCCAGATGTCTTCGTTTTTCTGGAACTCAAAGCCTTTTTTGATGGCATCTTGGTGTGAACCTGAAAATGCAGTGAAGACCAAATCACCCGCATATGGATGACGTGGATGAACAGGCAAGCCAGTACATTCTTCAACTGTCGCAATGATTTCATTAATATTAGAAAAATCTAGCTCAGGTGCAACGCCTTGGGTGTACATGTTTAATGCAATCGCAGCCACATCGACATTTCCGGTACGCTCGCCGTTTCCAAACACACAGCCTTCCACACGGTCTGCACCAGCCATAATGGCAAGTTCAGATGCCGCAATACCACAGCCACGGTCATTATGGCAATGCACCGAAATAATCACACCGTCACGACGAGCAAGATTGCGATGCATCCACTCGATTTGGTCGGCATATACATTCGGTGTAGAAACTTCGACTGTAGCCGGTAAGTTTAAAATCACTTTGTTTTCAGGTGAGGCTTCCCAGATTTCGGTAACTGCATCACAGACATCTTTGGCCACTTCTAATTCAGTGGCAGAGAAACATTCTGGGCTGTATTGAAAAATCCAGTCGGTCTGAGGGTATTGTGCAGCGTATTCTTTTACTTTTTCAGCGGCGTTAATGGCCAATTTTTTGGCACCCTCAACGCCAACATTCAACACTTTTTGGCGGAAAGTTGGAGAGTTCGCATTGTAAATGTGCACAATTGCACGCTTGGCACCCACCAAAGATTCAAACGTACGTTCGATCAAGTGATCACGTGCCTGAACCAATACCTCAATGTACACATCATCTGGAATATGATTTTCTTCGATGAGTTTACGGGTGAAATCAAAATCGATTTGTGATGCCGATGGAAAGCCAATTTCAATATGTTTGAAGCCGATTTTGACCAACATTTGAAACATTTTAAATTTCTGTTCAATGCTCATCGGCTCAAAAATGGCTTGGTTGCCATCGCGTAAATCCGTACTCATCCAGATCGGCGCTTTGGTGATTTCGTTATTTGGCCACTGGCGATCAGGCAAATCGACACGTTGATACATACGGCGATATTTCTTGCTTGGATCTGCTAACATCATGAGAGTGCTCCTTGTTGCAGTGTGCATGCTGTCGTCTTATTGGCGTTGCGCACTGCTCTTATATGGGTATTCAATAAAAAAGTGAAAGTCAAAAATTAAGGCTGCCGATTACGGCATAAGGTTTATACGCGCGCGAGGCGCAGCATCAGGAGAGCCATGATGGATGTGGTGAGCGAGGGACAAGCAAAAACGTGTTTCATTTCCATATACCATGAGTTAAATGCTGAGGTATTTCAATTCACTCAATACCATTGTTGATCATTTGAGTCTAGGCGAAAAACCACAGGCATGCAAAATTATAGTGTAGATTTTAATTTGAAAAACTGGAAAATATTTCCCTGAGTTTTGCATATAATTTAAATTAAGTGGAAATTTTTCCCACTTAAAATTCTTAATTCGATAAAAATTATTATCTCTAAAACATTTTCCGAATATTGTAAGTATCTGCTTATTACAGCTCAGACCACATACGCATGAGGTTGTGGTAGATGTTGGTTAGCTTAACCACTTCAGCATAACCATCGCCATGCTGCATGCGAAGACTACGAACACTTTCATCTAAGTTAAACAGCAAATGACGTTTATTGTCATCACGAATTAAGCTTTGTACCCAGAAAAAGGAGGCAAAACGTGTCCCACGGGTAATACTGCTCACTTCGTGTAGGCTGGTCGCGGGATACAGTACAACATCTCCGGCAGGAAGTTTGACTTCGTGATAGCCGTAAGTGTCTTCAATCACGAGCTCACCGCCATCGTATTCGTCTGGTTCACTCAAAAATAGCGTACATGAAAGGTCAGTACGCATTTGCTGCTGTGTGCCTCGAATCAACCGAATCGAGTTGTCGACATGAAAGCCAAAGCTTTCCTGAGCATCGTAACGGTTAAACAGGGGAGGAATCATTTGATGCGGAAGTGCAGCTGCCTGAAACATCGGATGATTCCAGATGGCTTTCATGACTCGATCACTTAACTCGTGGGTCAGTGGGTCTTGCTCTGAAAGTTGTTGATTGTTTTTTACAGAGGCAGACAGTGTTCCCGCGGTAACTTTTCCATTAACCCAGTTGGCACTAAGCATAAGGGTACGAAATTCGGCAACTTGTTCTTTACTGAGAACATTTGGAATATGATGGATCACGTGTAAAACCTGTCTGTTCAGTGGATTTAAAATTAAAAAATAGCCCCATGCTGAGGCTATTTTAAATGATCAAGCATCAATCTCAACGAGGTTGAGCTGAATAGCGATTAGTATTTAAAGTTGATTGCCAACACTGCATTGCGACCGTCACCTTCAAAAGCATAGTGTGCCGCATGTGCGCTAGTGAAATAGCGTTTGTCCGAAATATTGTTGATGTTGAGCTGTAGATTCACATTCGGATTAATATCGTACTTGGCCATGGCATTATAAATGGTATAAGCCGGTAAGTATTTCTCTGCGGTTGTACTTGAGTTTACAAAGACTTTGTCTTTGTACTGTGCACCCGCACCAAGGGTGAATTTTGGCATCACTTTATAAGTTGACCAAAGCGTCGCACTGTTTTTGGCTACAAATGGAATTGGACCGCCCGATGGTACGGCTGTACCACGTGAATAGCCACCATTTTTCAGTTCGCTATCGAGGTAGCTATAGCCAGCAGAAATATCCCATTTTTGTGTGATATGACCGTTTAACTCCAGCTCAAAACCATCAACTTTGCTGTCACCTACATTTGAGTACAGACCAGATGCATCCTGAATGCGTGTATTTTGCTTTTCGGTACGGAAAATGGCAGCTGTTAAATTAGCACGCTTATCAAATAAATCCCATTTAGTGCCCAATTCGGCAGTACGTGCTTTTTCAGGTGAAAGATCTGCAATCGAGGTACTCACACTGGATTCGCTGCTGTCTCCTTGACCAATTCCCACAGGGTTTGCAGATGTGGCATAGCTTACATAGATGCTGCCATTTTCTGTTGGCTTAAAGGTCAGACCAGCTTGATAAGAGAAAAAGTCACTGTCACTGTCTACATCGACACCTGTAGATGCGACACCAGCATAGTTCATCGCGGCTTTATGATATTTCACACTGGTATCAAATTTATCCCAACGCACGCCTAAATTCAGTAACCATTGTGGCGTGAATTCAATGCTATCCAGTGCGTACAATGAAGTTGTTTTACTGCGTGTGGTATACATATTGGCATAAGGTGTAATGGTACCCGTGTATGCCGGATTACTTGGGTTATAGAGATCTGTGCATTGATAGTTGGTGCTGGTACAAGTGCTACTTGTGGCAGGTGTGATATATAGACCAAGATCAGTGCTTTGATCGCTGTATTCAATACCAGTATTAAAACTGTGCTTGAGCATGCCAGTATTAAATTTACCTGTTAGAGCCAGTTGATCTGCAAAGGCATCGGTATTTGAGATACGACTCAACGAATGACCACGCCATACGGTGCCATTAGCCACATTACCTTTTGAATCGTCAGCATTAGTATAAATGTAGTCAGTTTTGGATTTGGTATAGGTGGCTACATTCGATACAGTGAGATTATCACTTAAATCGTGTTCAAGCTTGAACGTACCAATGTGGTTTTCGCGTTTATCAAAATCACGATTTTTCCAGCCGTAGTAAGTGCCTTGCTTTACCGAAATCGGCTTGCCGCCTGTGGTTGGAAATGGAATACCTGCATCTGGTTCATCGTAGCTTTGTAAGTAGTAATAACTGAGCAAACCACGTGTTGCAGTACCCAGCCCCCACGCAATACTCGGGGCTAAACCGACACGATTGTATTCGGCACCATTGCTTTGGCCCGGCTTTTCATTTTGATGTCCCATCACGACCACACGGCCTGCAACACCGTTGCCGAAATCTTTGTTGGCATCGAGTTGAATATGACGGTAATTATCTGTGCCGCCAGCAACAGTCCCTTGGTATTCATCGCCTTGGTGTGCCTGTTTGGTGATCAGATTGATACTACCACCCACGCCGCCACCACCTGAAAGAGTAGAGCTTGAGCCTTTGGTGACTTCAATTTGTTCGACTGCAAAGTTATCACGATTTTGTGTGGTGGCATTTCTTACGCCATCTACATAAATGGAAGACTGCGCGCTATATCCACGGATATAAGGCGTATCACCAAATGGTGTACCGCCTTCACCGGCTGCAAAGGTAATGCCTGGTACATTTTGCAATGCTTGGGTTAAAGAAGTTGCACCCGTGTCCTGTAGTAATTTTTGTGAAACGATCGCAACGGATTTTGGGGTATCGAGTAGCGGCGCGACATATTTTTTGTTGGCAGATGTATCAACTTTTAAGCTTTCTGTTTGTTCTGCTTGTGCACGAATGGTCGCAAGGTGAGAGACCTCGTCTTGCGCAATAACGGGAGTGGCCATAACAGCGAGGGAAGAGGCAATAGCAGAAGAAACAATCTTCTTTCGAGTGGTGATAAACGCCATAGAAGTCTCAGTAGCAATAAGAAACAGTATGCGAATAATAATGATTATTATTAAAATTTGTAGTCGAATGTAATTGGATTTAATTATTAAAAATGGAGAAATTATGGAATTTAAACGATACTAAATTTTCTATTTTGGTATAGATTATTGTTTTAATTTATATTTTTTAAAATAATTAAATTTTAAGAAGAGAAAAAATCATTTTTTTATAAATTTTTTAAGAATTTTTTAAGATTTAAATAAATTTTTTTGGTAGTAACAGCTAAAAGACTTTACATCATTTAAGTAAATGCGCTGAGACTTTCTTTCAGCTATTCAATTCATCACGATAAAGTGGTGATCTAGCGCAATCTGTGCTGTAAAGATGCTACAAATCTGATTTGATCGCTTCATCAGACCTATTTCAGCCAACTTTACCTTGAAAAATGAATAAAAAAGTTGCAATTTCATGATCCGTTTTGTATATCGGTAAAGTTGTCATATAATGTGGCACTTTAAAAATTGTTACTACCTAACCAAATTATCGAGGAAGCCATGCAAGTAACGACTGAAGCGGTTTCGGGCGTTGCCCGTCGTTTAAATGTTTCTGTACCGACGAGCCGTATTAATGAGCAATTTGAAGCTCGTTTAAAACGCACTGCCAAAACTGTGAAAATCAACGGCTTCCGTCCTGGAAAAGTGCCTTTGTCTCGCGTTCGTTCAGATTTCGGTGCTGGCATTTACCAAGAAGTGGTCAATGACATCATTCGTGACACCGTATTCGAAGCGATTCAACAAGAAAAAATCAATGCTGTTGGCATGCCAAACATTGAAAAAGTTGAACATAAAGATGATGCTTTGGTGTACGAAGCAACTGTCGAAGTGTACCCAGAAGTTGAAGTAAACGCGTTTGATGCATTAGAAGTTGAGCGTAAAGCGACTGAAATCAACGACAAAGACGTTGATGTCATGATCGAAAACTTGCAAAAACAACGTCAAACTTGGGCTGTGACCAAAGGCATGGCGAAAAAAGACATGCAAGTAACTTTTGACTTCGAAGGCGAAGTAGACGGTGAGAAGTTTGAAGGCGGTTCTGCTGAAGACTTTAAATTGGTCTTGGGTTCTGGCCGTATGATTCCGGGCTTTGAAGACGGTATCGTGGGCATGAAAGCGGGTGAAGAGAAAGTTATCGATGTGACTTTCCCAGAAGATTACCAAGCGGCTAACCTTGCAGGTAAAGCAGCGAAATTCAAAATCACTGTGAAGCAAGTTGAAAAACCAAAGCTTCCAGAAATCGATGCAGAATTCTTAAAAATCTTCGGTCTTACTGAAGAAGAAGGCGTAGAAAAGCTAAAATCAGATGTACGCAAAAACATGGAGCGCGAAGTACGTAACGGTCTTCGTAACCAAGTGAAACAAGCGACTTTTGATGCACTTGTTGCAGCGAACGAAATCGAAGTGCCTGAAGCAATGGTTGCACAAGAAATTGATCGTCAGCGTCAGCAAATGATTCAGCAGTTCACGCAGCAGTTTGGTGGTGCAGGCGCTCAATCATTTGACAAGAGCATGCTTCCAGACGAATTGTTCAAGGAACAAGCTGAAAAATCAGTGAAACTTGGCGTACTTGTAAGCAAAGTACTTGCTGATGCGAAACTTGAAGTTGATCAAGCGCGTGTTGATGCCTACATCGACGAAATGGCGTCTTCTTACGAAGATCCAACAGAAGTCGTTGAATACTTCAAAAATGATCAGCAACAACGCGCTCAAATCGAAGCTGTTGTGCTTGAAGATCAAGTAGTGGACCACATCTTGGCTGCTGCAAAAGTAACAGATACAGCGGTATCTTACGAAGAGTTGTTAAAAGAACAGCAAGCTCGCCAAGCGCGTTAATTGTTGTTGATAAAAAAGGGCGCGCAAGCGCCTTTTTTTATGGTTGTAGTGATTTTGTTGTGTTTCAACCAAATCCGCTATCTTCAGCTGAAATTATCTGATATTTCCTTTGGAATCTTTTTGCAATTTCAGTAATTATCCCTCATATTGTGATTATGGGTTAAGTTACAAAAAATTTAGGAATAAATAAACGTATGTATGTTCCAACGATTGAAAATGCTTTAGTTCCTGTTGTAGTTGAACAATCATCACGCGGCGAGCGTTCATTTGATATTTTTTCACGTCTTTTACGTGAGCGAGTCATCTTTTTGACGGGTGAAGTCGAAGACAATATGGCAAACTTAATTGTTGCTCAGATGTTGTTTTTAGAAGCAGAGAACCCAGATAAAGACATTCACCTTTACATCAACTCACCAGGTGGGTCGGTGACAGCGGGCATGGCAATTTATGATACCATGCAGTTTATCAAGCCTGATGTCGTGACTTACTGTATGGGTCAGGCTGCATCTATGGGTGCTTTCTTGCTGAATGCGGGTGCCAAGGGCAAACGTTATTGCCTTGAAAATGCACGTGTTATGATTCACCAACCTTTAGGTGGATTCCGTGGTCAGGCATCGGATATCGAAATTCACGCGCGTGAAATTCTATTTATCAAAGAGCGCTTAAATCGTCTGATGGCAGAGCATAGTGGCCAAGACTATGAGCGTGTCGCACGTGATACCGATCGTGATAATTTCATGACTGCGCAAGCGGCAAAAGAATACGGTTTAGTCGATGCAGTGCTCTCTAAACGTCCCTAATTTTTAAGATTTAAGTTGTGGAGTAGATATGTCCGAACATCCTCAAGGACAAAAACACTGTTCATTCTGTGGCAAGTCTCAGTCTGAGGTTGGGAAACTAATCGCAGGCGAGAACGCCTATATCTGTAATGAATGCGTGGATGTGTGCTTGGATCTTGTTCAAACGAGCCAGCAAGTTGAAGCAGGAGATTGGGCAAGTCGTGATTTGCCAAAACCTCATGAGATACGGGCGGCACTCGATCAGTATGTGATTGGTCAAGATCTGGCAAAGAAAACCTTATCTGTTGCGGTATATAACCATTACAAGCGTTTAAAAGCAGGACAGTCTGGGCAGGCCAACAAGCAACATGCAGTCGAAATTGCAAAAAGTAATATTTTGCTGATTGGACCAACGGGTTCTGGTAAAACTTTACTGGCACAAACACTGGCACGTTTGCTGGATGTACCGTTTGCAATGGCCGATGCCACCACCCTTACCGAAGCAGGTTATGTGGGTGAGGATGTAGAAAATATCGTACAGAAGCTGCTTCAAAAAGCAGATTACGATGTCGAGAAGGCGCAAAAAGGGATTATTTATATCGACGAGATCGATAAAATTACCCGTAAGTCTGAAAACCCATCTATCACACGCGATGTTTCGGGTGAAGGTGTGCAGCAAGCCTTGCTTAAAATGATTGAAGGCACTGTGGCTTCTATACCGCCTCAAGGTGGTCGCAAGCATCCACAGCAGGAATTCATCCAGATTGATACTTCAAATATACTGTTTATTTGTGGTGGTGCTTTTTCTGGTCTGGAAAAAATTGTACAGCAGCGCCATGAAAAAGGCGGTATTGGCTTTAATGCAGAAGTCAAAAAGAAAGACGAAAGCAAAAAGCTGGCTGAGCTTTTCCGTCAGGTTGAGCCAACCGATTTGGTTAAATTTGGTTTGATTCCTGAATTTATTGGCCGTTTGCCAGTGATTGCAACGCTTGAAGAGCTAGACGAAGCAGCACTTATGCAAATTTTGACTGAGCCAAAAAATGCATTAACGCGTCAATACGAATCTTTATTCCAGATGGAAAATGTAGATTTGGTATTTGAAGAGTCGGCTTTACGAGCCATTGCCAAAAAGGCATTAGAGCGTAATACCGGTGCACGTGGTTTGCGTTCGATCATGGAAAATGTATTGCTTGAAACCATGTACGACCTACCAAGCCGTCAAGATGTGGGTACTGTGATTGTCAATGAAGAGGTGATTCAGGGCAAAGCTGCGCCTGTTTACAAGAAGGAACATTTAGCCAAAACATCTGGTCAAGAGCTAAGTGCTTCAGACCTAAAGGTGATTGATTCAAAATCAGCTTAATTTGTTTCGTCTGAAAAAGCATGATTTGTTTACGCATTTCATGCTTTTTTATTGGCTTTAAAAACGGCTGGTGTTAATCTAAAAAAACAAAAGATGCAAAGTGATTGCTCAAAAATAATTCAAAAAAAGCGCTTCGAGGGATGTCATGCGTAATCTATGTTTTTTATTATGTGGTGTGGGGCTGCTTACAGGATGTCAGCACAGTGTGCCTCAATCGTCTGATGCGAAAGCACTGCGCTCGACTTTACCGCCTGTCGATGTGACGCAGAAACCCGGAATTACCGATCAGTATCATGTCGGGAAATTTAGCGTGGGAGGGTGGGTCAATCAAAAACTGGGTCAATACTTTCAACCCATTCAGCCACAAAATCCACAAGCGGCCGTGGTGTATCTATATCGACCCGACACGCGCTGGAATCAGCAGGAAATTGCGGCAGCCAATTTATTTATCAATGGTAAACGCATTCCAAGCTTGTTAAACAATCATTATTACTGGATTGAGCTTCCCGCGGGTACCTATCGACTGTCGAGCAGTCGTCCACTCACAGTGTTTCATTTTCAAGACCCTAAATATATCGACATGAGTGTTGAGGCTGGACAAAGCTATTACGTGAAATACGATGAAGAAAATCCGGGGCGCAAAGAGCGCTCGGGACCATTTTTGATGGTGCCTGAAAAAACTGGGCGCAATCAGATTGCATTTACCCGCCTCAAATCTTCGAGTTATAATTTTGTTGCACAAGATCAAAATGGTAAGATTCGAAGTAAAGCGCAAGAGCTTAAACCGGCAAAGTATGATGAAAAGAGTGATGTATTGTTGGTCAAGCCGTTTAAACTGTGGAATCCACTCACATGGTGAGTGAACACAAAATCTGAAGAATAAAAAAGCGCCCGAAGGCGCTTTCTCTTTTGATTAACCCGCAGTGGCATCAATCACAGGGATTTTGCCAATTTTTTCTTGCCAGATTTTAGGTGCAATGGCATGTACCGATGTACCGTTTACATCAACTGCAACGGAAACCGGCATATCTTCAACTACAAATTTGTAGATGGCTTCCATCCCCAAATCTGCAAAGGCAACCACTTCGGCTTCACGTACTGCTTTTGAAACCAAATACGCTGCACCACCGACAGCCATCAGGTAAGTGGCTTGATTGTCTTTAATCGCTTCAATGGCTGTTGGGCCACGGTCTGCTTTACCAATCATGCCAAACAGACCCGTGTGCTCAAGCACTTTACGTGTGAATTTGTCCATACGCGTTGCGGTTGTTGGGCCAGCAGGTCCAACCACTTCGTCACGTACAGGATCAACCGGACCAACGTAGTAAATAAATTTACCTTTTAAGTCGACAGGAAGCTCTTCACCGTTGTCGATCATTTCGACTAAGCGTTTATGCGCTGCATCACGGCCAGTATACATGGTGCCACTAAGCAACAAGGTATCGCCCGGCTGCCAAGAGTTCATTTCTTCTTGGGTGATGGTATCGAGATTCACGCGTTTTGATTTAGACGCATCCCACGTCACTTCTGGGTAATCTTCAAGTTTAGGGGCTTGAATATGCGCTGGGCCTGAACCATCTAGCTGAAAGTGGGCATGACGAGTTGCGGCGCAGTTTGGAATCATACCAACAGGCTTACCTGCTGCATGACATGGATAATCTTTAATTTTAATATCGAGGACTGTGGTTAAGCCGCCCAAACCTTGTGCACCAATCCCGAGCGCATTTACTTTTTCAAAGATTTCGATACGAAGTTCTTCGATTTTGTTTTCTGGCCCACGGCGAAGTAGCTCGTCCATGTTGATTTCTTCCATCAATGCTTCTTTGGCAAGCATCATGGCTTTTTCAGCAGTACCGCCAATCCCGATACCGAGCATACCTGGCGGACACCAGCCAGCACCCATGGTTGGAACTGTTTTGAGTACCCAGTCTACAATCGAATCTGATGGATTGAGCATGGCAAGTTTAGATTTGTTTTCAGAACCGCCACCTTTTGCTGCAACAGTAATGTCAACTTTGTTGCCCGGAACGAGCTTATAGTGAATCACGGCAGGCGTATTGTCTTTGGTATTTTTACGACCAAAAGCCGGATCTGCAAGCACTGAAGCACGCAGTACGTTGGTATTTTCAAGATAACCTTGGCGTACACCTTCATTGATTGCATCGTCTAGGCTCATGCTCAGATCAAACTTAACGTCTAGACCTACATCAACAAAAACGTTGACGATCCCCGTATCTTGACAGATTGGGCGATGGCCTTCTGCACACATACGAGAGTTGATGAGAATTTGCGCGATTGCATCCTTTGCAGCTTGGTTCGCTTCACGGTCATACGCGCGGCTCATGGCCTGAATGAAATCTTGCGGATGATAGTAAGAAATGAACTGAAGGGCGTCCTTGACCGAAGTGATCAAGTCTTTTTGTTTGATAATTGTGGTCATACCAAAAAATCTCTTGAGCGGGCAGTTAGCTAGCGGGCTAAATTATATGATAAAACGATCAGGCTGTGGGGAGTTTTGGCGAGATTTTGGCTAAAGGTCGAAGGGATACATAGATTGCGATTCAGAGCAGGAAATTGTGCTATTAATACAGAGAAGATCCTAATGCAGTATAGTGATTTAGCAAAAAATATTATTGAGATTTATCAAAAACATGGTCGTGATTGGACACAGTTAAGAGGCGATTTTCTACACGAAAAAATATGGCTTGATCGTTTTTTAGGTCTATTACCCATGTCTGCAAAGGTAGTTGATTTGGGATGTGGTTCGGGGATACCCATTGCAAAATATTTGATTGAGCAGGGGTGTCAATTGACGGGAGTTGATGCGTCCACAGTCATGCTAGATATGGCACAGCAAAATTTTCCTGAACAGATATGGATAAATGCCGATATTCGTCAGTTTCGTGCTGAGCAAACCTTTGATGGTATCTTGGCGTGGGATAGTTTTTTTCATCTTAATCCTGAAGATCAGCGCCAGATGCTTGCACAGTTTTCAATGCATGCTGCATCAGGTGGTGTGCTTATGTTTACCAGTGGGCCAAGCGATGGCGAGGCGATTGGTGATATGTTTGGTGAGCCACTTTATCATGCCAGTTTAGATGCCGCAGAATATCGAAACTTACTGGCTCGATATGGCTTTAAAATCATCAAAATGATTGCAGAAGATCCAGAATGTACTGGACATACGGTATGGTTGGTTCAAAAGAAGTAACACTGGTAATCAATTTAAAAAGCCACTTGATCGTGGCAAATGGCTTTTTAAAGAGCGATTAAAAGTGATTATGAGGCTAGCGCAGCAGCTTTTGCTTCAAGTTGCTGCTCGGCCTGAATAGCGGTCAGCGCAATGGTAAACACGATGTCATCGACCAATGCGCCACGTGATAAATCATTAACCGGTTTATTTAGACCTTGCAACATCGGGCCAACACTCACCACGTTTGCCGAGCGCTGAACTGCTTTATAGGTGGTATTACCCGTATTTAAGTCTGGAAAAATAAACACATTGGCGCGGCCAGCGACTTTTGAATCTGGTGCTTTTTGTCGGCCAACACTTTCAACCGAGGCGGCATCGTATTGCAGTGGTCCATCAATCAGTAAGTCTGGGCGACGTTGTTTGGCAATTTCAGTGGCACGGACCACTTTTTCTACGTCTGCACCTGTGCCCGAAGTGCCGGTAGAGTAACTGATCATGGCAATGCGCGGTTCAATGCCAAAGGCTTTTGCAGAATCTGCCGATTGAATGGCAATCTCGGCCAGTTGATCGGCATCTGGGTCTGGATTAATTGCGCAATCACCATACACATAAACTTCATCTGGAAGCAGCATGAAAAAGACAGAGGAAACTAAAGAATAGTTGGGTGCTGTCTTAATCAATTGAAAAGCGGGGCGAACTGTATTGGCGGTGGTATGAATTGCACCAGAAACCAATCCATCCACCTGATCGAGTGCCAGCATCATGGTGCCTAAAACTACGGTATCTTGAAGCTGCTCTTTGGCTTGAAGATCGCTCAGCTTTCCTTTACGTAGCTCCACCATTGGTGCGATGTACTGATTGCGAATCAGATCGGGATCAATAATTTCCAGATCATCGGGCAATTCAATTCCTCGTGCTTTGGCTACCTCTACCACAGTTTCAGGTTTGGCCAACAAAATACAGTGCGCAATCCCGCGAGACTGGCAAATGGCAGCGGCCTGAACGGTGCGTGGTTCATCGCCTTCTGGCAGTACAATACGCTTTTTGGCTGCAATTGATTTTTGTACCAGTTCATGACGAAATGCCGATGGAGATAAACGGGGCTGAACCCCTGTATTAATCTGGGCTTGCAGCCAAGTCACATCGATATGACTTGAGACAAAACGCGTGACTTGTTCTGCACGTTCGGTGTCGTCAGTGGGGATCTCGTTTCCAAAATCGGCCAGTCGTTGTGCCGTTTCCAGTGTATTGAGTTGGGTGTGTAAAATCGGTAAGCCTTGCTTGATGGCATGCTGACAAAAATCCAGAATTTGTGGATTCGGCGCTTTACGTTCGGTGAGCACCAAGCCTGCCAGTGGAATACCGTTACTGGTGGCTAAGCTACTGGCCAACAGGACATCTGTGCGCTCCGATGCACTGATAATCAGTTCACCCGCAATAAACTTATTTAGCTCATATTCGATACTGGACGCAATTAGACTCGAATGCAAAATACGACGATGTTTGGCATCACCCTGATGAATCCAGTCACCTTCAACCACAGAGGCAATATCGAGCGTGCGCGGTACACTTAAGGTATTGCTAAAAGGCACCATGCCAATAATTGGCATGGTTGGTGAGCCAAGATGTCGATTATAGCGTTGTAGCTCTTTGCTAAAGTCTGCAATTTCAGTATCTAGACGCAATGACGGATCAATGGTCAGTGGAATATGCGCAGTTTCTTCAGGTAAGCCACGGGTACGCATAAACAGCACACCAGCGGTACGATTTGAGGATGTACCGCCAAACTGATGTAGATGTGCTTCAACTTTCTCTGCTGTACGACGCGGATTTTGCACATCTGCTGTACTCACCAGCACGACCTTTGCATCGAGTGCTTGAGCCAACGCCGCATTCAGTTCAGTCGCAAAATGATCTTGAGCAGTGGGCAAAAGGCCTTCCACAATGATCACGTCATAATTGGCTGCAACATTTCGATGTAGACTCACTGCTTCTTCGAGTAGTTCGTCGCGCTCACTGAGTGCCCAGCGTTGTAGCACTTTTTCGTGTGCAATCGAGGTCACGGTGGTGCCTTGGAAAAGATGGCTGAATAAGGAGGTGGTTCGATCCACCTGATTCGGGAGTTCCTGTGAAAATGGCTTTAAAAATCCGGCCTTAATACCGTTGCAATCGAGTGCATAAATCAGGCCTAAACAGGCTGAAGTCAGGCCAACGCCTTCCCCGGTAGGAATCAGTAAAAGAGTATTCATAACCGCCTTATCAAAAAAGAATTATAGAAATCATTGAATGCTTACGCCATTTGCACATGCACATCAGCAGTTTTAGCCTGTTCGACGACCTGTTCGGTTTCTTTGGCAATCCGGCCTTCTTCATCGGTTGGAATAACCCAGATTTGAGGTCCAGTGCCATTGTCGATTCGACCTTCCGTACCACGTTTTAAGCCGTTATTGCGTGTTTTGTCGAGCGCAAAACCAAAGTGTGGCAAATATGCCATGGTTTTTTCACGAATATATGCTGAGTTTTCCCCAATTCCACCTGTGAAGAATAAACCGTCAAGGCGTGGAAGTGCGCAGCTTAATGCAGCCAGCGATTTGGCTAAACGATAGCAGAACACTTCAATTGCAAGTTGGGCATCTTCATGCCCTGTATCTGCGGCCTCAATCAGCGTGCGCATATCATTGGAGAGTTGATCTGAAAGCCCCAGTAAGCCACTTTCTTTGTTGAGCATGGTGTCGATCTTGGCAATATCCCAACCTAGATTGCTGGCTAAAAAGCTATGAAGACTAGGGTCAATATCACCACTACGTGTGCCCATAACAACACCTTCAAGTGGGGTCATGCCCATCGACGTATCTTGGCTTTCGCCGTTCCAAATGGCGCAGGTCGAGCTCCCATTACCTAAATGAGCAGTTAACCAACCCCCTTGTTTAACTTGCCCTGCCAACTGACTTCCACGCTCTGATACATAAGCGTGACTGGTGCCGTGGAAACCATAGCGGCGAACATTGTGTTCGGTAAACAAAAATTTAGGTACAGCATAGCGGTATGCATGTGCCGGCATGGTTTGATGAAACGCCGTGTCGAATACAGCCACTTGTGGCAATTCTGGGAACAAACGCATGGTGGCGTCAATACCAATTAAATGTGCTGGATTGTGTAGCGGAGCCAGCGGTGTGGCAGCGCGGATTCGATCAATAATTTCTGGCGTGAGGAGTTCGGCTTTGGTTAAGCTGCCGCCATGAACGACGCGATGCCCGATGGCTTGCGGTTTGTAATTGGCGAGTCGAGCCAATAAGGTTTCTAGTGCTTTTTCGTGATCTGCATATGGAATAGAGAGTTCAAGCGGCTCGCCTCCAACGGTAATACCTTTGATACGCGCATCTGCACCACCCAAATTCTCTGCCAGCCCATAGATCCGATCTTCACGTCGTTCAGAAACCAACGCATATTTGATAGAGGAAGAACCGCAGTTAATAACTAATACTGATGTAGACACGATAGGTTACCCGATTGCTGTTGTAAATTATTTGTTCACTTGAAATTCAAATTCATGAACGATTCGAAGGTTAGCGCATACTTAATGTTTTAACATGTGTCGTTTTTATGTCCAAGATAGACTTTAGCAGATTAGACTTAAGCACTATCGACGATTAAACAATTTATAGCCTACTGCCAAGCACCAATCACACTGGCATTGAAAAAAGAGCACGATATTGGTTGTAAGGAATTGCACCACGCACAAGATCCATGCCGAGCTTTGATCATAGCGAATTAGACTATCTGTCAGGTAAATGATTGATGAAAATCGCGTGATCTGGAACTCTATAGGGGCGAACCTCCTGTATAAAAATTTGGCTTTTGGTAAGATAATTTCATTTAAAAATGGTTTTAATTTTAAATAAATGAATATAAATCAATTCCTTAAGTTGTTTTTGTTTTTCGGATATTTGATTAGTGTGAATCTAAACAGCGCGATGCAAACTATCAGCCAGCATCAATAGGGATAGATAAAGCGAAAAGAATATTCGCTGATAAAAATGAAGCATGACTAAGAAGCCATTACGAACAGAAAGGCAGTTTGGTTTTTTTTATAAAAATTGAAATAATTAAGTTTGGTGCCTAATTAATACACTTTAAGATTTATATATATTAAGTATTAATCACTCAGAATAATCTTCTTCAAACCATTTCTCACTAATCTTAATTTCGTCCATATTTTAATCGATGTGTTTATTTTCACAGCAGTGAATAGTTCGGTTTTTTGTACATAAATAATTTATGGCTCATACAATTAATTTTTTAAATACCTTTAGATTTATTTGAATAAATTCTTTCCATTCAGAATATAAATAAGCTGTATTAACTTAACAAGGTATACAGATAAGTATATGTACTATTAAAATTGGTAATCATGAATTGATATAAAAAATAGAAATACTACTATTAATTTTGAAAATATAATGAAATTTTTCTATTAAATTTCTTATATAATTAAAAGAAATAATCAAAATAAAAACATAAAAATCAAATATTTAATTTGTAATATGATTTTATTTTATACAGTCATTGGATGGTGTGTATTTAAATGTATTTCTTGGTATTGATATTGAGATAATCTTGCTGTAGTTTTAAAAACCGGTTTTGAGTGTAATGATATATAGGCTTTTTTAAGAGCTTCTGATTTTAAAAATCTAATTTCTCTATACCATTTAAAGTATGTATACGGACTGTCGAATTAGTATTCACTGAGATAGCACGTGGCTTTTTACCCCAATACTATTATTTATTTTTTCAAATGATCTTAGAATCATTTGGTTTATTTTTTTGCCAGCTTATCCGGTTGTAAAAGGAGCGCCCAGCATGGACTTGCCGAATCCGATATTAGTAAAAGTGACCGAGCGTGTGATTGCACGTAGCCAAAAAACCCGTGCTGCATACTTACAGCGTATTGAAGATGCGCAAGGCAAATTTCCTGCTCGTGGTGCGCTTTCATGTGCCAATCTGGCACATGGTTTTGCCAGCATGGACGATTCAGAAAAACTCATTATTAAAGTCGGACGCGAACCCAATATCGGCATTGTATCTTCTTATAATGAAATGCTCTCGGCGCATGCACCCTATAAATCATTTCCAGATTTAATTAAAACAGCAGCGCGAGAAAATGGCGGTGTAGCACAATTTGCTGGCGGTGTACCCGCAATGTGTGATGGCATTACGCAAGGTAATGCAGGTATGGAACTGTCGTTATTTTCTCGTGAAACGATTGCGATGAGTACTGCCATTGCGCTGTCTCACAATATGTTTGATGCGGCATTGTGTCTGGGTGTTTGCGACAAGATCGTACCGGGCTTATTGATTGGTGCGTTGCAATTTGGCTATTTACCGACCATTTTTGTGCCTGCTGGCCCAATGACCAGTGGTTTGTCGAATGACGACAAGGCCAAAATCCGCCAACAGTTTGCAACAGGTGAAGTCGGGCGTGACGTGTTGTTAGAGGCTGAGTCTGCTGCTTACCATGGTCAAGGGACCTGTACATTTTACGGTACCGCGAACAGCAACCAAATGCTGATGGAAGTGATGGGCTTGCATTTGCCGAGTGCGGCATTTGTTCATCCTCATACGCCGTTGCGCGATGCGCTGACGGCAGAAGCAGCAATTCGTGTGCTCGATTTAACTGTTGAACGCGGCAACTATACGCCAATTGGCCATGTTGTAGATGAAAAATCAATTATCAATGGCATTGTGGCCTTACTGGCCACAGGTGGATCAACCAACCATACCTTGCATCTGATTGCCATTGCCCGTGCGGCAGGGGTTTTAATTGACTGGGATGACTTCGATGAGTTGTCTGCTGTTGTGCCATTGCTTGCGAAGATCTATCCAAATGGCAAGGCCGATGTCAATCACTTCCAAGCTGCCGGTGGTGTTGCCTTCCTCATTCGTAATTTGCTTGAGGCTGGGTTGTTGCACAACGATGTCAACACGGTAGCTGGTAAAGGTTTGCACCACTATACCAAAGAGCCAAAACTTATAGACGGTAAGCTGACTTGGGTGGATGCAGTCGCGCAAAGTTTAGATGAAAAAGTATTGCGTAGCATTGATGCGCCGTTTCAGCCTGATGGTGGTTTGCGTTTAATGCAGGGCCGCTTAGGTCGGGGTGTGATCAAGATTTCTGCGGTTGCACCGGAGCACCGTAAAGTCAAAGCGCCTGCCATTGTGTTTGATTCACAAGAGGCGGTGCAAGCTGCATTTGATCGTGGTGAGTTGCATCGTGATTTTATCGCAGTGGTTCGCTTTCAAGGTGCACGCGCCAACGGAATGCCGGAACTACATCGTTTAACACCTTTGCTGGGTGTATTACAAGATCAGGGTTTTCATGTTGCTTTGGTCACCGATGGGCGCATGTCGGGTGCATCGGGCAAAGTTCCAGCCGTGATTCATCTGTCTCCAGAAGCCTTACTCAATGGTCCGATTGCCAAGGTACAAACCGGCGATATGCTGATCATCGATGCCGAGGCTGGCGTACTTGATGTGGAGCTTGATGAGGAGGTTTGGCAATCACGTCCTGTTGCACAGCCAGCGCATCAGGCTGAAAACGAAGTTGGTTTTGGTCGTGAGTTATTTGGTGTATTTCGCTCGGCGGCCGCACCTGCCGAGCATGGTGCTTCTGTATTTGGTGCCTTGGTCGGCGAAGACGTTCAAGTTTAACGTTGAAGAATAAAGAATAGGAACAAAAAATCATGATCAAGATGGAAGATGTTGTTCAGTTAGGCCCTGTGATTCCGGTACTGGCATTTGATTCGGCGGAACAAGGTGAGCATGTATCTCGTGCATTGCATGCTGGCGGTGTGAAAGTGCTTGAAATCACCTTGCGCACGGCTGCCGGGTTGGCTGCAATCGAGCGGGCAAGTCAGTTGGCTGATGACATTGTGGTTGGTGTCGGTACCATCACCAAACCGGAACACTGCGCCCAAGCCAAAAAGGCAGGTGCACAATTTGGTGTGTCGCCGGGTTTGACTAAAGACTTGCATCTGGCAGCACAAGACGCCGGTTTGCCGCTATTACCTGGTGTGATGACGCCAAGCGATTTGATTCAGGCGATTGAGCTCGGCTATGACATGGTTAAGTTTTTCCCAGCCCAGCAAGCGGGTGGTGTGGCAATGCTTCAGGCATTTTATGGCCCATTTCCAAATTTACGCTTTTGTCCAACCGGTGGCATCACAGTTGAGACCGCTCCAGATTTCTTAAAGCAACCCAATGTTGTGTGTGTGGGTGGCTCGTGGTTAACACCTAAAAAGGTAGTAGCGGCGCAAGACTGGGCTGAAATTACGCGTTTGGCGCAAGCCGCAAGTCAGTTACGTACTGAATAAGCATCAATTTTAATTAGTTTTTAGATATTGCATGAACGTGATCATCTGATATTGATCATACTTAAAGATAAAAAATAGTGTCTCAGTCGCAGGAAATTAATCGATTGAAGACACTCGTTTGGGTGGTTTGCTCAAATTGAATTAAATCAAGGAGAAGTGTCACATGGAGACCGTACAGGGTGGCATGTTACTTATTTACACCATAGTTGCGATTATTGCCTTAGTGGTCATGATCGCGAAGTTCAGAATTTACCCGTTTCTGGTGCTGATTATTGTTTCACTCGGTTTGGCCTTAGCTGTTGGTATGCCAATGGGTGACATTGTTAAATCATATGAAGCTGGTACTGGTAAAACTTTGGGCCACCTTGCGATCGTGATCGCACTCGGTACCATGCTCGGTAAGATGATGGCCGAGTCGGGCGGTGCAGAACGCATTGCGATTACACTGATTCAATGGTTTGGCGAGAAAAATATCCATTGGGCCATGATGGTGATTGGTCTTGTGGTGGGTTTACCTGTGTTTTTTGAAGTCGGATTTGTACTGCTCATTCCGATTGTTTTTAATATTGCCAAGCGTACGGGTAAGTCGTTACTGATTGTGGGTTTACCTATGCTGGCAGGCTTATCTGTGGTGCATGGCTTGATTCCGCCACATCCAGCAGCACTACTCGCGGTGCAGGCCTACAATGCTGATATTGGCAAAACCATTGCTTATGCACTTTTAGTCGGTGTGCCTACCGCGATTGTTGCGGGGCCTGTGTATGCGCTCTGGATCAACAAATATGTCAAATTGCCTGAACATAACCCTTTGGCTCAGCAGTTT
Source organism: Acinetobacter soli (assembly GCF_018139125.1). NCBI lineage: Bacteria > Pseudomonadati > Pseudomonadota > Gammaproteobacteria > Moraxellales > Moraxellaceae > Acinetobacter > Acinetobacter soli. The sequence continues at coordinate 2,042,906 of NZ_CP073241.1, read as the reverse complement.
ATTGATGCAGACAGCAACAGAACACGCGAATTACCAAGCTTTGGTATCACGATCTTCACCATTATGTTGCCTGTGGCGTTGATGCTGGTAGGTAGCTGGGCGGATCTATTTTTTGCACCTAAAACTTTTGCCAACGATTTGCTGCGTTTTATTGGAACCTCTGATATTGCATTATTAATTGCAGTATTGGTGAGCTTTATTACCTTTGGCACCATGCAAGGTTTCACCCGCGTACAAATTGAAAAATTCTGTGGCGGCTGTTTGGCTTCGATTGCCGGCATTATGTTGATCGTTGGCGCGGGTGGTGGTTTTGGTGGCATTTTGCGTGATAGCGGGATTTCGAATGAAATTGTCTCTACAGCATTAAAAGCAAATTTATCACCATTACTCTTAGGCTGGTTTGTTGCAGCCTTGATTCGTCTGGCAACGGGTTCCGCTACTGTTGCAATGGCGACAGCCTGCGGTATTGTCGCGCCGATTGCGGCCACAGCGGGCGTTGAAGTTAGACCGGAACTGTTGGTTCTTGCTACAGGTTCAGGCTCATTGGTGTTTTCACATGTCAATGATGCAGGCTTTTGGCTGATCAAAGAATATTTCGGTATGACGGTGGGGCAGACACTTAAAACTTGGTCTGTATTGGAAACCATTATTTCGGTGTTGGGTTTGGCTTTTACGCTGTTACTCAGCGTCCTCATATAGTTAAAGGTGAATCGCCATGATTGTGATCGCAATGGGTGTCTGTGGAACAGGTAAGTCGTTAATTGGCAAGTTATTGTCCGAGCGGTTGTCTTGTGATTTTCTTGATGGCGATACGCTGCATTCGGCTGCCAATAAAAGCAAGATGAGCCAGGGGATTCCGCTCACCGATGAAGATCGGTTGCCGTGGTTACACGCCATTCGTCAGGCAATCGAGCAAAAACAGCAGATGGGCCAGACCGCAGTGTTTACTTGTTCTTCGCTCAAACATGCATATCGCGAGATCTTGCGCGCGAATGATCAAGATGTGCGGTTCGTCTATTTAAAAGGTTCGTTCGAGGTTTTGCAAAAGCGACTTGCTGAACGAGCGGATCACTTCTTTGATCCATCGTTGTTACAAACCCAGCTAGATACACTCGAAGAGCCGAGTGTCGGTGAAGCGATTGTTGTGGATATCACGCTTTCACCGAGACAAATTATCGAACAAGTGACCCAAAAATTAGGCATAAGCAACAGTGTCTGTCGCGGGTAGTAGTTTTTAGAAATATGTAATTCTCGAAGGCTTGTGACCTATGGTACAAGCCAAGATCCATACCAGCTGCAATGCTGGTATTTACAGGAGTTAAATCTGACCGTTATTGATCAGGTTTAGACATATAATTAATTGGAGATAACAACAATGGGCTTATCAAATCATTTGCAGCAGAAGTTCCCTACAGTAGACGGCGTTCCTGAAAATATGCGTCTACCTCAGATTCATCAACGTGTTTCACTGGTCGATGGTGAACTCAAGACATGGGCAGGAGCAACCAAGACCACATTGTCTCCGATCTGGACACAGCAGCCAGATGGCAGCCTACAGCAAGTTGAGCTAGGTAGCTATCCGTTAATGGGTGAAAAAGAAAGTGATGAAGCACTAGACGCAGCCGTACGTGCTTACAGCAATGGCCGTGGTGAATGGCCAATGATGAAAGTGGCCGAGCGCATTGTGTGCATGCAAAACTTCATTCAGCGTATGGTGAAACAGCGTGACTTGATTGTGAAGCTGATCATGTGGGAAATTGGCAAAAGCTTGGCAGATTCTGAAAAAGAATTTGATCGTACTGTGACCTATATGCGTCAGACCATTGATGCCTTAAAAGATCTGGACAACGCCAACTCACGTTTTGTGATGGCCGAAGGAACCATCGGGCAGATCCGTCGTACACCATTGGGTGTTGTGTTGTGTATGGGACCATACAACTATCCGCTCAATGAAACCTTTGCAACCCTGATTCCGGCTATGCTGATGGGTAACACCATTGTATTTAAGCCACCTCAATTTGGTACTTTATTGTTCGAACCACTGTTAGAGGCATTTCGTGATTCATTCCCGAAAGGCGTGATCAATACCATCTATGCGCCTGGCTCATTGGTGGTTCCTCATTTGCTGGCATCGGGTAAAATCAATGTGCTGGCTTTGATTGGTTCGAGTAAAGTTGCAGATTACTTGAAAAAACAACATCCAAAATCACATCGTCTACGCTCAATTTTAGGACTAGATGCCAAAAATGCAGCGATTATTTTGCCAGATGCAGATTTAGACCTGACAGTGAAAGAGTGCTTGCTCGGAGCGTTGTCGTTTAATGGTCAGCGTTGTACGGCGCTTAAAATGTTGATGGTACATCGCTCGATTGCCGATGAATTTGCACAGCGTTTAACGGCTGAACTAGGCAAGCTCAAAGTCGGTATGCCATGGGAACCAGGTGTATTTATTACGCCATTACCAGGTATGCATCGCACTACCTATATGACAGAGGTGATCGAAGATGCTGAAGCCAAAGGGGCGAAGGTAATCAATCCAGAGGGCGGCGAGCACTGTAAAACCATGTTCTATCCGGCCGTGGTGTATCCAGTGACAGAAGAGATGCGACTGTATCGTGAAGAGCAATTTGGTCCAGTTGTGCCGATCTGTGTGTATGATGATGTTGAAACAGTACTGGACTATGTCACAACTTCTGATCACGGTCAGCAAGTGAGTATTTTTGGTAGTGATCCTGAGCAAATTGGTCATTTGGTCGATCCATTGGTGCATCAGGTTTGCCGTGTTAATATTAACAGCCAGTGTCAGCGTGGTCCGGATGTATTCCCGTTTGGCGGCCGTAAAGATTCTGCGGAAGGAACCTTGTCTGTGCATGATGCCTTGCGTGCCTTCTCTATCCGCTCAATGATTGCAACCAAACAAACCGATGACAATAAAGGCATGTTGGCTTCTATGGTGTCTGAGCATTACTCGAAGTTTGTAAATACCGACTTTATTTTCTAAACACTAAATATAAAAAAACCAGCCTGAGGGCTGGTTTTTTTATTTAAACATTTAAAGATAAAAATAAAAGCGCCTGAGATTGATCAGACGCTTTGATTGAAAGTTATGAATGGCTTAATGGCGAATTTGACCGTCGCCAAACACAATCCATTTTTGTGAGGTTAATCCTTCCAAACCAACCGGACCGCGTGCGTGAATTTTATCTGTCGAGATGCCAATTTCAGCACCTAAACCATACTCAAATCCATCGGCAAAGCGTGTAGAGGCATTGATCATCACTGAGCTTGAATCGACTTCGGCCAGAAACTTACGGACTTTACTGTAATTTTCGGTCACGATGGCATCGGTATGATGCGAGCCATATTTATTAATGTGTTCAATCGCTTCATCAATATTGGCAACCACTTTAATGGCCAAGATAGGGGCCAAATATTCGGTATACCAGTCTTCTTCAGTCGCTGTTTTTACACCGCTACCGAGGATTTTACGCGTTGCATGACAGCCGCGCAGCTCGACATGTTTTTCTGCATATAATTCGGCAATGCCCGGCAAGAATTCTTCGGCAATTTCCTCATGAACCAGTAAGGTTTCCATGGCATTACATACGCCATAACGATGTGTTTTTGCATTGAGTGCGATGGGTAAGGCTTTATGCAAATCAGCTTCAACATCCACAAACACATGACAATTGCCATCGAGATGCTTGATGACTGGAATACGGGCCTCGTTGGTGATGCGTTCGATCAGGCTTTTTCCACCACGTGGCACAATCACATCTACATATTCAGACATGGTAATGAGCTGACCTACGGCTGCGCGGTCAGTGGTTTCAATCACCTGAATGGCTGCTTCTGGTAGGCCCGCACGTTTGAGACCGTGCTGGATGGCTGCTGCAATGGCTTTATTCGATTCAAAAGCCTCAGAGCCGCCACGCAAAATAATCGCATTACCCGATTTTAGGGCTAGCGCAGCAGCTTCTAGTGTCACGTTAGGACGAGACTCATAAATCATGCCCACTACGCCAAGCGGAACACGCATCTTGCCAATTTGAATACCAGATGGACGATAGGCCAGATCGGTAATTTCGCCAATGGGGTCGACCAATGCGATGACATCGTTTAAGCCTTGCAGCATTCCTTTAAAGCGTGTGGGGGTAAGTTCCAATCGATCCAGTAATGCGCTGTCAAGATGCTGTTCTTGGCCTTTTTTCATATCAATGGCATTGGCCGCAAGAATCTCGTTCTGACGGTCTGCCAAAGCTGTATAAATCGACGACAGTGCATGGTTTTTGACGGACGTAGATGCGCTTGAGAGCAGTCGAGATGCACGACGTGCCTGCTGACCTACTGTCTGCATATAATGTTCAATTGAATCTTGCATACGCTTTCAAAGAATTATTCTTGGACTTTCCATAGTAGCAGGCAATTTACAAACAATGAATGCTTGCAATGCAAAAAGCGTGCATAAATAGCGCGCGATATATTTTGTAATCTATTTAAAAATGAATCTGGATAAGTGGCGGTGAAATGTATTGCTTAAAAATCCTGCATCTGTATAGAATGAAAACACGGTCACTTAACTCTTTTTTTTAGTGAAATAACAGCGTTACCTGTAAAACTCAAATTTTAATGAATGGTTGAACATAGCTTGTAGAAATAAAAATCCAATGCAAGCAGGAGGGAGAACATGAATTCCATTATCCGCATGGATGAGGATGTTCATCGTGAAGGGATGTCATCAGGTTTTTTTGATTTATACCACCGAGATAGCTTTAAACAGCCAGCAAGAGAAACTTGGATCGCAGGCTGGAAAGTCGAATACATGGCGATTGCCACACCAGAAACCGCGCATAAAACGCCGATTTTAATTGTTGGCGGTGCCTTTCAAAACTTTAATTCCTATAAATATTGTGTCGAACAGTTATTCCAGTGCGGCCCTGTGATTTTAATCGATCTGCCATCGATGGGCGCAAATCAGCAAATTACCAACCGTGACAGCGGTGTATCGGCAGCAACCTTGGAGCTGCCTGATCTGGCGCGAATTCTTGTACAGTGGCTTGAGCAGGTTCAACTGAGTAAAATTTCGGTCATGGGAATGTCTTTGGGCTCGGTGATCGCTTCTTGCTTTGCAGACTTACGCCCCGATATGGTCGAGCGCTTGGTGCTGATGGGAGTTATGCAAAAAACGCGAAAAAGCTGGCGCATGATTTTGGAAGAGTCGCTCAAACTCATGCAAGAAGACCGTATGTCTGAATTTGGTCAGGCGGTGATTTTATATTTGGTCAATCATGCCAAGCTAGATCAGACCCGAATGTCACCTACAGCAAAACGTTTGTTTTTTCAGCAAATGTCAGAGTTTAATGCCACTGAACGACTACGCTATCAAATCAACTGTGAGCGTTTGTTACGTCTAACCGATGTGCCCGTACCAACATGCGAAACACTGGTCGCGGCAGGGCAGTTCGATAGTTTTACCTTGCCTTATGAAAATGCCAACTTTGCACTGCAATGTCCGAATATGCAATTTGCGCTTATTGCCAATGCCGATCATGTTCCCCAGCTTCAGCGCCGTAAGGAAACCATGCGTCTGTTTGAGGCATTTTTAAGTGGTCGTTCAATTCATCAGTTAGACGGAATTTTACCGATGACTCGCGATCAGATGCAGATGATGGAGCGTCGCGGTGAAATTCGCATTCAGGTTAATCCGTCTAAAACGAAGCTGACCCATCGATTACACGATCATTCGATTAATGTGCAAATTGTCGATCTGAGTTTTTTTGGGGTATTTTTTCGATTAGAGCAGTTGACGGATTTAAATGCAGTCAATGATGCACCTCGTGATCTGGCACTGCATTTACATGATGACGAAGGAAGCTTCCAGATTGAATGTTTGATCTTTGAAGCTGAAGCCTCTGGAGTTAGAGCGATCTTCAAACATGGCAGCTTCACGCTTGCCGATCGCTTATTGCGTTATGTCGAGCGTCAAAAGCAACGTCAGCAGCACTTTGCAGCGGTCGTCTAGGATTGCGCCAAGTGTTGTGCATGGACCATCCAGACCAAATCACCTAAATGTGCCTGTTGTTCTGGATTCACTGAATTAAATGGTTGAGATAATTGTGCAGGTTGAAGAATTTGAACCTGCGCAAATCCGTGCTGATTAAAAAAGCGCTGAATTTCTTGTGGGGTGGTGAAGTGAAAACTGAATGCACTGCGTGACACCCATTTAAGAAGCTTACTGCTATGCCAAATTACAGCAGCCAGTTTGTTTTGTGTAGGCTCGGGATACCAGTCGGTCAAATAATGTAATTGTTTAAATCTTTGACCATGAGTTGAGAGTGCATCTAACAATTCGCCCAGCAGGGCTTTGCTAAAATAATTGATCAATCCTTCACTGATAATCACCAACGGTTTTTTAGGATCGAAAAGTTCAAATACTGTTGCAAAATCAGGTGTAAACAGATCCACCGATAATACATCCGGACTATTTGGGTTGAGCTGTTTAAGGGCGGCCTGTTTGACAGCTGCCATATCTGGTAAATCCAGTTCGCGAAACTCAATATTCGGATATTGCTGCCTAAACCACCAGCCACGCGGTGATAGGCCACAAGCAATTTCAAGTACTTGAAGGTCTGGATATTGTGCAATCAGCGCTTCAAGAGTCTGATCCAGCATTTGATGGCGTTGTTTGAGTGTGCTGCGCATGCTGCCGCCCACAAATTTTTCTGCCCAAGTTTCCAGTGGGTGCGCCAAAGAGACCAGCGATCGACCTTTACGGGTGGCAAACACCTGATGCGAAATACCCATTTTGTACCAAATGTAACCGGTATAATGTGCGGTAAACGAAATATGTCGATGTTTGGAAAGAGATGGCTTCATATCGTCCTGACTCATTTTTATTTTAATCGTTGTGTTTTGCTTCTCGCGTTTTACCAGAAGCTGCGTACAGCTTCTGGTTTAGATTAGATCCTTGCTGCTCTATGCAAGTTAAAATGAATTTTTAAACGCTTCAATAGCATTTTTAGTCGTTTGCCATGTTTCTCCGAGCGATAATGCACTTGAAATTTTCAGTTCAGGGCATTGACCACGCATGCGGCTTAAACGATCTTGATTAGGAAGTGCATAAGTGGAAATGGCATCCAGCGCCAAACATGCTGCTGCGCGATCATTACAGACCAGTCCCATATCACAGCCTGCATCAAGTGCCGCTTTTAAGCGTGCATCTGCGCCACCAGCCACGCAAGCGGCTTGCATCGTCAAGTCATCTGAAAACAAAACGCCATCAAAACCAAGTTGCTTGCGCAGCACCTCTTGAATCCAAAACGGTGAGAAGCCAGCCGGATGTGGATCGACCTGATCATAAATCACGTGTGCAGGCATCAGGGCATCCAGTTGAGGCATCAACTGAATAAAGGTCTGCATGTCGGTCCGATAAATCTCATCGTAGTGACGCGAGTCAATCGCCGCGGCTACATGCGAATCGGCTTTGACCGAGCCGTGTCCCGGAAAATGTTTTCCTGTGGTCGCCATGCCTGCTTGTTTCATTCCACGCATAAAGGCCGCTGCAAGCACGGTAATATCATGCGGATTGTTGGCAAAGCTCCGATCGCCAATCACATCACTGATGGCATTGATATCAAGTACTGGCGCGAAACTAAAGTCGATTCCGACAGCCAGTACTTCGGTAGCCATTAGCCAGCCGCATTGTTCGGCCAGAGCAACTGCCTGCTCAGGTTGCTCAAGATAATATTCACCGAATTTACCCATGGCAGGAAGTGCGCTAAAACCGGTTCTCAGGCGTTGCACACGTCCGCCTTCTTGATCCACGGCAATTAAAATGTCGGGACGAATTTGACGCATGTGATCGGTCAGGGCGCGTACTTGAGCGGGTGATTCGATGTTTCTTGAAAATAAAATCATGCCGCCGACTTGCGGAGCGCGCAAGAGTTCAATATCTTCTTGAGTAAGCTCTGTGCCAGCAATGTCGAGCATCAATGCGCCAATCATATAAGAATCCGTTTTGGGGTGTGAATTAAAGAACGATAACGGAATTTTGCAATGATTTGCTACATTTTGTCAGCACAGAATATGATAAAACTACACGACGTACACAAATTAAGTTGATTAAGATGTTGAATCGACGATAAAGATCGAAGACTCGGCGTGTGGGGTGAATTGCATTTTCAACGGCTAGGCAATCCACCCTGATAATGGAAAGCTCAGGACGTATTAAGAATTTATGAAACTTCAAGTACTCGCATGTGCAGTTGCGCTCGCAACTGGCGGTTTTTTCTTCTCCCATGCAATTAATGAGGCAATCGCCGCGACCGATACTGTTTCTGTTTCTCAGTCGATTCAACCTACCAAAGAACAAGCGCTGGTGTCGCGCCAACTCGCAACGCTGGTGGATCGTCAACATTATCTCAACATGCGTCTGGATGCCACGACATCGAACCGCATCTTAGATATGTATCTCGATAGCCTCGATCCGGATCATTCGATTTTTCTTGCTGCTGAAGTGGCTCAATATAAGCAAAAATACGGACCGACCTTCGGTGCTGCCTTAAAAGCAGGCGATTTATCTGGTCCGTTTACCATTCATGCGCAATACCGTGAACATCTTAAAGCGTTTTACGAGTTTGTACTTAATGAGCTGAAAAAGCCGCAAAATCTCAAACAGCCAAATGTCTATATTGAGACAGACCGCGAAAAAGCACCATATTTTAAAACGGCTGCCGAGCAGCAAGATTACTGGCGTAAAATGCTGGTGTCGCAGTTGATCAACATGACCATCAGCAAAGAAGAGGATCTGGCCAAACAAAAGGCACTTAAAGACAATCCTTCACTTGCAAATGGGCAGGACTTGGCCAGTGCAGATGATTTAACCCCTGTTCAAACCTTGGTGAAACGTTACACACGTCAGTTGGAACGTTTGAAGCGGGTGAAAAGCGATGACGTGCTCGATAAGACACTCAACGCGATGATGGCCACTTATGATCCACATAGTAATTATTATCCGCCAATCGATGCCATTGAGCTCAACCGCCAGACAACGTTACAGCTTGAAGGGATTGGAGTATCGATTCGTCCTGAACGTGGCAATGAAGACTACACCAAAATTGAAACCATTGTAGAAGGTGGTCCGGCAAGTAAGTCGGGTCAAATTAAATCCGGTGATCGTATCATTGGGGTGGCCCAAGATGGCGACAAGATGGTCGACGTGATTGGCTGGCCAAGTTCGGAAATTGTAGGACTGATTCGCGGTAAACGCGGTACCAAAGTCACGATTCGTGTGTTGGGTCCGGGGGCTCAGATGAGTCAGGCCCGCAGTGTGACTTTGGTGCGTGATGTCATTCAGGAAGAAGATGCCGGTGTGCGTTCACGTACTGTAGAGCTGACTCGTGACGGTAAAAAACATGTGTACGGTGTGATTGAAATTCCATCGTTTTACTTAAATTATCGCGCCCGTCGTGCCGGTACCGAGTATCGTTCGGTCTCTGAAGATACCAACAATGCCTTGAAGGCACTTTCTGCCAAAAATGTTGAAGGGATTATCATCGATTTACGTAACAACCCAGGTGGTTCGCTTGAAGAAGTGGCGCGTATGCTTGGGCAAGTGATTAAATCTGGTCCTGTGGTTCAAATTCGAGATGGTAACGGTAATGTCAGTGTCTTTGAAGACAACGACGGTGGCGCACAGACCTACGCAGGTCCGCTGGCGATTTTGGTGAATCTGGCGTCTGCATCGGCGAGTGAAATTTACTCTGCGGCCATACAAGACTATGAGCGTGGCGTGGTGATTGGTAGTACCACTACAGGCAAGGGAACTGCACAGGTGCAGTTAGACAGTCTGGCCTACGGTCAGGCGACCTTGACACAGCGTAAATTCTACCGCGTGACCGGTGGAAGTACCCAAAATAAAGGGGTTATTCCAGACATTAAGCTGGTGGATATTTACGATGAAGAGTTTGGTGAGCGTAAAGCCAAAAATGCATTGAAGTGGGATACCATTCCAACCGCACCGTTTAAACGTGAAGGTTCAATTCAGCCTTACGTGACTAAATTGGCGCAGTTATCAACGCAACGTGTTTCGAAAGATCCGCAATTTAATTACTTGGAAACACGTAAGTCGATTGCACAAGAAACCAAAGATCAGAAGCGCACTGTGCTCGATATCGACCAACGCAAGGCTGAAATTTTGGCATTAGAGAAGCAAACCCTAGATGCCGAAAACAAACGCCGTGCGGCGACAGGTTTGAAGCCTTATGCTAATTGGGAAACCTATCAGGCTTCTTTGGATGCGCTCAGTGAATCGCGTGCCAAAATGAAAGCTACGCAGCGTCCGCCGCTTCCTGAAGAAGAGGCTTTTGTGAATGAGGCGATGAATGTGTTGCTAGACTACTCAAAGCTCCAAGGGAAATAAGCCTTAACATGCTTTAAAAAAACCTTCTCGCGATCAATGTATAAGGATGGCGAGGAGGTTTTTTTTATAGTGTTGTCAGAAAACTGTCATATCAAGATCATGAAAGTGTCAAAGAGGCTGCTTAAACTTTGAGCTATGATAAATACGCCAATGGACGCTTGTATGTACGGTATTCCCGCTACAACGCTACTAAAACAACAACAGATTCCAGAAAGTTTTAAATTTTATTTTAAACGTCGTTTCAATCCTTTTTCACGGGATCTAGATTGCCTGAATGAGCTGGTTCGCCCACGTTTAAAAATTGCGATCGTAACCGAAACATGGCCGCCAGAAATCAATGGGGTGGCCATGTCTTTGCTACAGCTCTGCAAGGGCTTACAGGCACAAGGTCATAAAATTCTACTGATTCGACCACAACAAAAACGAGCTTGTGCCGAATTTACGCCGCATCGTGAATGTTTGGTGCATGCACAAAAAATTCCCAAATATCCAGAGCTGCAATTCGGCTGGCCACAGTATCTGAAAGTATCTAAAGCTTTAGAAAGCTTTGCACCTGATGTGGTACATATTGTAACGGAAGGGCCATTAGGACTCTGTGCGTTATATGCGGCGCAGGCCCGAAAAATCCCGCTTTCCAGTGGGTTTCACTCGCCGTTTCAGGATTTTAGCCGCTTTTTTGATTTGGCATTTTTACTCAAACCCATACAAGGCTATTTACGCTGGTTTCATAATCATACCCAAATGACCTGTGTGCCCAGTAAAGACACCGAGAAAGCCTTACGTGCATTTGGTGTAACCTGCCCGCTAGCGATTGTGGGGCGAGGGGTTGATCCAGATTTTTTTTCACCAAGCCATCGAAACGAATCTTTAAGGCAATCTTGGCAGGCTGCACCCGATACATGCGTGATGCTTTATGTCGGGCGTCTGTCTCCTGAAAAAGAGATTGATCTACTAATTGAAAATTATCTGGCGATGCAGCGTACCGAGCGGGTACGCCATAAACTGGTGATTGTTGGGGATGGCCCAGACCGAGCACGATTGCAGGCATTTGATCAAAATCGTGACGTAATATTTACGGGAAGTTTAAGTGGCAGGAATCTTGCAGAAGCTTATGCAAGCGCAGATGTATTTGTGTTTGCAAGTCAAGTAGAAACCTTTGGTAATGTGGTGCTCGAAGCCATGGCCAGTGGTCTACCTGTCGTGGCTTACGATTACGCCTGTGCGCATCAATATGTGCAACACGGTGTAACAGGATGGTTGAGCCCTGTCGGGCAACCTGCTACGTTTATTCACAACATGCGTCAGCTGCCTGCTGCTATGATGCTACGGCAAATGGGACGTCTCGCGCGGCAGCGCGTAGAACAAGATGGCTGGCAATTTCCCGTACAACAAATGGAACAAGCCTTATATCGGGTGGTCAAGGAGCCCTACATGACATCATTCTAAACGTTAAGCGTGAGGAGAACACACCATGAATTTTAAGAATGCAAAAATAAGAATACTGGACCTCGATTTAAGAGGATGTGTGTATCTAAATCATTTTTCACACTCACAGCGTGTTGCCACATTTTTTAAAGTGGTCAGCCGTTTGGGTGACGGTTCGTTTTGGTACGCTATGCTGGCGATGGTCTGGATAACAAAAGGTTTGCCTTATGGCATACAAATCGTGTACCTCGTGCTGGGTAGCTCAATTGGAACCGCGCTATACAAATTTTTGAAGCATAAAACGACCCGGCCTCGCCCTTACCAAGTGCATCAAGTGATTGTACTGGGAGAGCGTCCGCTAGATCATTTCAGCTTTCCGTCTGGGCATACCTTACACGCGGTCATGGCAACCATCTGCTTAGGTTATGTTATGCCTGTACTCGTAACGCTCATGCTGCCGTTTACTTTGCTGGTGGCGTTATCTCGCATGATTTTGGGTTTACATTATCCAAGTGATGTGATGGTCGGCGCACTGATCGGTGCATCAATCGCTGGCATGATTATTTTTTGTGCGCCAATGTTGGGCGTTGTGCTTTGAGAAACGATTCTCTCTGTTTTATAAATTTGCTACAGTAACCAGACTTCATCTTAAACAGACAGGAACCTCGAATGGGCCTACGTTGGACAGACACCATTGATATTGCCATTGAGCTTTCAGAAGCACATCCAGAGGTCGATCCGCAATGGATTCGTTTTACCGACCTACACGCATGGGTGTGCGCCTTACCCGATTTTAATGATGATCCGCAAAAATCGACAGAAGGACTGTTAGAGGCCATCCAAATGGCCTGGATTGACGAAGTTCGATAAAAATCACACAAAAAACCAAACTTTTACCGATTCGAAGCTGATTATTGGCCCGGACATCGGTATAATGCGGCAAATTTTTTTCACGTTTAAAGCGTATAGGAGCCACTCATGGCAATTGAACGTACTCTGTCTATTATCAAGCCAGATGCTGTAGGTAAAAATCACATTGGTGAAATCATCGCTCGTTTCGAAAAAGCAGGTTTGAAGCCAGTTGCTGTTAAATACAAGCACTTGACTCAAGCTGAAGCTGAAGGCTTCTACGCTGAGCACAAAGAACGCGGTTTCTTTGCTGACCTCGTTGCGTTCATGACTTCTGGTCCAGTGGTTGTTTCTGCGCTTGAAGGCGAAAACGCTGTACTTGCTCACCGTGAAATCTTGGGTGCAACTAACCCGAAAGAAGCGGCTCCTGGTACAATTCGTGCAGACTTTGCAACAAGCATTGACGAAAATGCTGCGCACGGTTCTGACTCAGTTGCATCTGCTGAGCGCGAAATTGCGTACTTCTTTGCTGCGGACGAAATCTTCCCGCGCACTCGCTAATTAAAAGCAATTAAACCAGATAAGTGGTATCATACTTATCTGGTTTTTTTATTCTCTCATGAAGTGATTGTTTTATTTTTAAACAATCGAATTTCATCTCTATTTTGGTTTAGGTAATCTCATGACATCTGCAGTAGGCGTTTCAGTGCCAAATACAGACGCACCGCATTCTTCATCTACATCTCAAATGGCTGTGGACAAAGACGTCGTGAAGCCGAAATTAAACCTTTTAGGGATGTCGCGTAAAGAACTCGAACAATTTTTTGAACAGATTGGCGAAAAGAAATTTCGTGCCGGTCAGATCATGAAATGGATTCATCAGTATTTTGTTACCGATTTTGCCGAAATGACCAATATTTCGGGCAAACTGCGCGCCAAACTTGAGCAAGTGTGTGAAGTCAAAGCGCCGCATGTGGTGCATCGTCATTATTCTAAAGACGGCACGCGTAAGTGGGTGTTTCGTGTGGGGGATGGTGAAGGCTCACTGGTCGAAACCGTTCTGATTCCGGCAGAAGATAAAACCGGTTCACGTAAAACCCTATGTATCTCTTCACAAGTGGGCTGTGCATTGGATTGCTCGTTTTGTTCGACGGGTAAACAAGGCTTTCAGCGTGATTTAACGCCTGATGAAATTATTGGTCAGCTTTGGGTGGCCAATCAGTCTTATGTTGAAGATGTACCCGTCGCAGAACGTACCCGTTCGGTGACCAATGTGGTAATGATGGGTATGGGCGAGCCGTTATTGAACTTCAAGCCTGTGGTTCATTCGATGTCGATCATGTTAGATGACTTTGCCTACGGTATGTCGAAGCGCCGTGTGACTTTGTCGACGTCGGGTGTCGTGCCAATGATCGATAAGTTGGCTGAAGAGTTGGATGTCGCCCTCGCGATTTCTTTACATGCGCCAAATAACGAACTGCGTGATGAGTTGGTGCCGATCAACAAAAAATATCCGCTTGAACAGCTTATTCCGGCAGCACAGCGTTATATTTCCAAAGATGGCAATGAAAGTGCACGTAAGCACGTGACCATCGAATATGTGATGCTCGATGGCGTAAACGATCATCCTGAACATGCACAGCAGATGATTAAACTGCTGAAAAATTTACCAAGTAAAATTAATTTAATTCCGTTTAATCCGTTTCCGCACGCGCCGTATGGTCGCTCAAGCCGTAATCGTATCATGGCGTTTCAAAAAGCTTTGTCTGATGCCGGTTTTGTGTGTACGATTCGACAGACACGTGGTGATGACATTGATGCGGCATGTGGCCAGTTAGTCGGGCAGGTAGCTGACCGTACACGTCGCGCCGAACAATGGAAAAAGAAAGTTGCGCAGCGACAAGAGATTATGCGCTCACAAGGATAAGCATTGGGAGTGGTAAGTTGAGTAAGGCCTATACAATTAGAAAGTCATTCGCTGCCACTATGCTGGCGGCGCTTCTTTTATCTGGATGCCAAACGACTTCAATAAAAAAAGATCCGCAAAAAGGCGCGAAAGTCCGGACTCAACTTGCAGCAGAATATATCAAAACAGGTGATCTTGATGCTGCCAAGCGTGCGCTAGATCATGCACTCAAAGTCGAACCGAAAGACAGCAATGCCAACATGATGATGGGGGTGTTGCTACAGCAAGAGGGCAGTCGCCCAAATCTTGAAAAAGCCGATGAATATTTTGCACGTGCTGTAGCGCTGGATCCGGAGAATGCTCAGGCCAGAAACAACTATGGCGCTTATTTGTATCAGATGAAACGTTATCATGATGCAATTCAACAATTGACACGCGCCGGTAGTACATTAGGATATGACCAGCGCTATCTGGCATTGGAAAATTTAGGTCGGATTTATTTGCATCTGGGGGGTGTTTCGAATGCTGAAAAAATGTTCAAACAGGCACTTCAGGCAAACCGTGATTCAACTGTTTCAATGTTAGAGTTAGCAGAAATTTATTATTTGCAACACAAAATTCCTGCCTCGACAGAGATGTATGAACAATATGTTCGAACTGTTGGGCAGAAAAATCAGAGTGCTCGTGCACTTTGGGTGGGAATTCGCGTCGCGAGAGCGAATGCCGACCGGACTGGGGTGCAAGTATTGGTAAATCAGCTTCGTATTTTTTACCCAGATAGTCCAGAATATCAACGTTATATGCAATTACAGTACAGTACTGAGGCCGTATGGAAATAAATCCTAATTCACAGCAGCCAACTGGCTCAAGTTTACCCACTTCTGCATTAGGAAATGTACAACGTCCCGGTGAGTATTTACGTCAAATCCGTATTGCGAAAAAGCTGGAGCTCGAGCACGTTGCGGACGCGCTGAAAATGCCGGTAAAAACCTTAACGGCACTTGAAAGCGATGATTATAAAGTGCTGCCAGAGGCCACGTTTATCAAAGGTTATTATCGTTCGTATGCAAAGTATTTAAATGCGGATGCATCGATCATTATTCAACGTTTTGATGAAATCTATGCCAATGATACGGGCTTATTGCCGAATCATGCGCTGACCAACTCGCCGATTAAGATCATGGGTAAATTGCCGGGTTCAAACAGCGAGCGTAATCGTAAATGGTTAAAACGTAGCGTGCTGATTGTATTGGTTCTGGTCATTCTTGGACTGATTTTTACCGCCATTCAAAACTGGTCAAGCAAGAAAAATGATGCCACTGCGCCTGCGGCATCGAACGTTGAAATTTTACCGATGGGAAATGCTTCGGCAGCATCGGGCGACCAGTTGGTCTTGAACTTTACCCGTCCAACCTCTATTCATATTGTAGATTCAACCGGTAAGGTGCTTGCAACAGGTCGTCAGGCATCCACACTGGAGTTGTCGGGCCAGTCACCTTTTCAGATTCGACTTGATGATGCGTCTGCTGTGTCGTTGAGTTTAAATCAAGAGCAAATTTCATTGTCGCCTTATACCGTAAACGGCAAAGCAGAATTCCGTTTATCGCGTTAAGACAGAGAAAGTAGAGCACCCAACGATGATCGAAAATCCTATAAAACGCCGTCCGACCCGTAAAATTCGTGTTGGCTCTGTCTATGTCGGTGGCGATGCACCTATCAGTATTCAAAGCATGACCAACACAGAAACCTGTGATGTCGATGCAACTGTTGCACAAATTCAACGATGTGCAGATGCGGGTGTTGATATTATGCGTGTCTCTGTGCCTTCTATGGAGGCTGCTGAAGCGTTTGGTCAAATCCGTAAACGTGTTTCAGTGCCATTAGTGGCGGATATTCATTTTGATCACAAAATTGCCTTGGCTGTGGCTGATTACGGAGCAGACTGCTTGCGTATCAACCCAGGCAATATCGGCTCTGATCAAAAAGTGCGTGAAGTGGTGGCCGCGGCTCGTCATCATGATATTTCGATCCGTATTGGTGTCAATGCTGGCTCGCTAGAAAAAGATTTGCAAAAAAAGTATGGCGAACCGACAGGTGCAGCCTTGCTTGAATCGGCTATGCGTCATATCGATATTTTAGATCGTTTGAACTTTCATGAGTTTAAAGTCAGTGTGAAAGCATCGAATGTATTTTTAACCATGGATGCTTATCGCTTGCTTTCGCAGCAGATTGATAATCCACTGCATTTGGGTGTAACCGAAGCTGGGATTTACCGCACAGGCACGGTCAAATCTGCGATTGCACTCGGTGGCTTGCTGATGGAAGGCATTGGCGATACTATGCGTATCTCCTTGGCAGCTGAGCCAGAAGATGAAGTTAAAATCGGCTTTGATATTCTCAAATCACTTGGTTTGCGTTCAAACGGGATTAACTTTATTGCGTGTCCAAGCTGTTCTCGTCAAGAGTTTGATGTGATCAAGGTCATGCAATCGCTCGAAGAGCGCTTAGAAGATGTTCGTACCCCAATGGACCTGTCGGTGATTGGGTGTAAGGTAAATGGTCCGGGTGAGGCGAAGGAAGCTGATATCGGTGTTGTGGGTGCTTCTCCTCGTTCATTGGTCTATCGTAACGGTGAAAAAAGTCACCTGATCGATACGGACCAGTTGGTTGATGAAATCGAATCAATGGTTCGTCAGCGTGTGAAAGAGATCGAAGAAGCTAAATCTAAAGAAATTATTCGTAGTTCATCATGAGTTCAATTGTCGCAATTAAAGGTTTTAATGACGTTCTTCCTGCTCAAACGCCAGCATGGAGACGTCTTGAACAGCATCTCGCTTCTTTGATGGATGCATACGGTTACCAACAGATTCGCTTGCCGATTGTTGAACAAACAGGCTTATTCAAGCGTGCAATTGGTGATGCAACGGATATTGTCGAAAAGGAAATGTACACCTTTCTCGACAAAGGAACACCACCAGAATCTTTAACACTGCGTCCTGAAGGTACTGCAGGTTGTGTACGTGCCATGCTCGAACACAACTTACTGCGTGGCGCCACTCCGCGTGTTTGGTATGTTGGACCTATGTTTCGCTACGAAAAACCACAGAAGGGACGTTATCGTCAATTTCATCAGTTTGGTGTAGAAACCTTTGGGGTGGCAACGCCAGACATCGATGCCGAACTGATCATGATGACGGCACGTTTGTGGAAACGCATGGGTGTATCCGATAAAGTTCAACTTGAGCTCAACACCTTGGGTGAAATGGATGAGCGTGCTGAATATCGAGCTGCATTGGTCGATTTTTTAAATCAGCACAAAGATGCACTTGATGAAGATTCTCAGCGTCGTTTGGGCACCAATCCGCTACGTATTTTAGATTCGAAAATTGAATCAACCCAAAAGATCTTGGAAAATGCACCGAAACTACATGATTTTCTTAAAGAAGAAAGTTTGGCTCATTTCCAGCAATTGCAAGATTATCTGACTCAGGCGGGCGTATCGTTTGTCATTAACCAAAAACTGGTTCGTGGTCTCGATTACTACAACAAAACGGTATTTGAATGGACCACAACGTTGTTGGGTTCGCAAGGGACGGTATGTGCAGGCGGTCGTTATGATGGTCTGGTCGGGCAACTCAAAGGTAAGGCGGATCAATCTATACCTGCGGTAGGTTTTGCTATGGGCATGGAGCGACTTTTACTCTTGCTTGAACAAGTTGAACAGGTTCAAGCCGTGCGTGATTGTGATGTCTTTTTAGTGGCCGAACCGGCCTATCAAGGCAAGGCACTGGTGCTGGCAGAACAGGTGCGTGATCAGCTTGAGCAGCTCAACCATCCGCTTCGAATTAAAACCGGTTCTCAGGGCAGTATGAAGAGTCAAATGAAAAAAGCCGACCAATCTGGTGCGCGCTTTGCTGTGATTCTTGGAGAACGAGAGTGGACTGCACAGGAGCTTGCGATTAAAGAGTTGGCAACGGCAGAACAGTCTCAGGTTGCGCTCTCGGCGCTTGTACCATTTTTAATTGAAAAAATTGCAAATTAAGCTGAAGATTTGAAGGATAAAGGACACACGCATGAGCGCATTAAGTGAAGAAGAACAACTCGATAACTTGAAGTCGTTCAGTAAAAAATATGGTTCAGCTCTTATTATCGGGATCCTTATTGCGCTCATTGCCTTTTTGGGTTGGCAGTATTGGCAAAAGAAAACCTTGGCTGAAAACCAGACTCGTACCGCAAAAGTTCAGCAACTGATGGATCAGGCGCAAGCGGCTGAATCGAATCCAGATGCACTCAATAATCTTTATGCAGCAGCAGACAAGATTGTCAAAGATGCACCAGATTCAATTCAAGCGATTCAAGTTGAATTCATGCTGGCTAAAATTGCCTACGACAAAGGTGATTATGCAGGCGCCGAAAAATCGCTGAAAAAAATCGAGACTACAAAAATAAATGATGAAGGGCTTGTGCAACTCATCAAATTACGTTTATCTAATGCGCAACTTGCGCAAAAGAAGTATGATGAGGCGTTAAAAACGCTATCATCTGTTACCGATCCAGCATTCAAAGCCACAGCTGAAGAAGCTCGCGGCGATGTCTACGTTGCAAAAAATGATATCGCTTCTGCTCGCAAGGCGTATCAAAGTGCATGGGATGTTTTGCTAGAACGTAAACAAGAGCGTCAAATTTTACAAATTAAACTCGAAAGTGTAGGCGTTTTAGTAGATGATCCTGAGATCGAGCGCCCGATTCTAGACACACAGGTGGATGAGTCTTAATGGATATAAAGTATAAATTTCCGTTTGCATTAATGATTGTATCAGCCGCCTTAGTCGGTTGTTCAACCAACAAGTTAAAAAAGGAAGAGGCCAAGCCGAATCCTTTGCCTAAACTTGCACAGACGCAAACGCAAGCGCTCGTACCTGTTTTTTCTCAACGTGTGTCATCAATGCCTAAGGCAGATCCTTTGCGTCTTCAGCTTGATAATGTCAATGGAGTCATTTTTGTACCAGATCCGAAAGGTAAAGTTTCGGCATATCGTGGTAAAGATCGCCTCTGGACTACACGTGTGACCAAGCATCGTCTGACTGCGGGTACGGTCGCAGGTGAAGGTATTGTCGTGGTCGGGACTGCAAAAGGTGAACTTTTCGCGCTTGATCAGCAAACGGGTGAGCAAAAGTGGAAAGTACAGCTTAGTGGTGCTGTGCTTAGTCCGTCTCTGATTTATCAAGGACGCGTCACCACCATCGCCAATGATGGTACAGTGTTTGCACACGATGCTGCCACAGGTCAGCAGGTCTGGACCTACAAAATGCCAAGCATCCAATTTAGTTTGCGCGGCCAGCCATCACCTGTCATGCTTGACGACCGTACAGTTGTTGCGGCCAGTGCCAACGGCTATGTTTATGGTATTGACGTCATCAGCGGTATTCCACGTTTTCAGCGCCGCGTTGCTGTAAGTGAAGGACGTTCTGACGTACAGCGCCTGATCGACATCGATGGTGATCCGGTCGTTTCTGGCCAATATTTGGTGACGGTGAGTTATCAAGGTCAAGTAACGGTTACTGACCTCACCAATTTGAGTGTGGTGTGGAATCAGGATTCAAGCAGTAACAAGCGCCCGGCTGTCTATGACAACAAAGTGTTTATTTCGCAAAGCGACGGTAAACTCAGTGCCTTTGATTTAGGTACAGGTTCGAAGCTCTGGGAAAGTGATGTACTGCTCAATCGTCAGTTAAGTAATCCTGTTATGCTAGGAAAAGACTTGGTGGTGGGTGATCTAGATGGCGTGATCCATTTGATCAATCCAAATTCTGGTCAGCTCATCGGGCGTGCCAAAACACGTGGAGAAGTCAGTTCGCTGCGTGTAGTAGACGGTCATTTATATACCTCTACCGCAAAAGGTGCCTTAACCATCTGGGAAGTACGTTAATTTTTCCTCAGCTTGTGTTAAACTAGCCGCTCGGCGAAACGCTTATCAAATTCATCGGGGTATTTTGAATACTAAACCATTCAAAACCCCGTATTTTTATTTGGGCCTCTGGCCTTTTGTCTTCCTTATTTATCGTTTCTGATGCAGATGCCATGAGAGATGGCAGATCTTGAAAAAGGTTACTCTATGAAACCCGTTATTGCGCTCATTGGTCGTCCGAATGTCGGAAAATCAACATTGTTTAACCAGATTACCAAGAGTCGTGATGCACTCGTGGCTGATTTTGCAGGGCTTACCCGTGACCGTAAATATGGTGATGCGGTTTACCAAAATAAATCATTTATTGTTGTCGATACCGGTGGTATTGGTGAGGGTGAGGCGGGCATTGATGCCTACATGGCTGAACAATCCAAAACAGCCATTCATGAAGCAGACATCATCATTTTTGTGGTCGATGCCCGTGCAGGTCTGTTGGCATCGGATGAGCAAATCGCACGTGAAATTCGTAGCTTAGGTAAAAAAGTCTACCTTGTAGCCAACAAAGTAGACGGAGTACATGCAGAAGCCGCTGTGGTTGAGTTTTACAAACTTGGCTTTGGTGAGCCGTTACATGTGGCGGCCAGCCATGGTCGTGGCGTGGCACAAATGCTTGAAGATGTGCTAGTAGATGTGCCTGAAGATGAAAATCCTGAAGAACACGACAAAGCCACAGGCTTGCGTTTGGCGATTATTGGTCGCCCGAATGTGGGTAAATCGACCTTGGTCAATCGCCTGTTAGGTGAAGAGCGTGTAGTGGCATTTGACCAGCCAGGCACAACGCGTGACTCGATTTATATTCCATTTGAGCGTGATGGACGTCAATATACGCTGATCGACACTGCGGGTGTGCGTCGTAAGGGTAAAGTCGATGAAATGATTGAGAAATTCTCGGTCGTTAAGACGCTACAAGCCATGAAAGATGCGCATGTGGTCGTGGTGGTGGTCGATGCGCGTGAAGGCATTGTCGAGCAAGACTTACACTTGATCGGTTATGCGCTTGAAGCTGGCCGTGCCATGGTGATTGCCATTAATAAATGGGATAACATGACCGAATATGACCGCAAGCAATGTAAGCTTGATGTCGAGCGCCGTTTTGACTTTATTCCATGGGCAAAAATTCACTTGATCTCTGCTTTACATGGCACAGGTGTTGGTGAGCTGTATCCATCGATTCACCGTGCTTACGAGTCGGCAAATCTGAAAGTTTCGCCAGCCAAACTGACCCAGATTTTGAATGATGCCACCGAAGCGCATCAACCTCCAATGGTGAGCGGTCGTCGTATCAAAATGCGTTATGCGCATATGGGCGGACAAAATCCACCAACGATTGTGATTCACGGAAACAAGGTTGATAAAACACCAGCGGATTATCGCCGTTACCTCGAAAATGTATTCCGTAAAGTATACAAGCTTGAGGGTACACCTGTTCGCATCGACTTTAAAACCTCTGAAAACCCATTTGAAGGGCGTAAATCGCAAGTCGATGAACGTGTGGCTGCTCGTCGTCGTCGTTATGTACAGAAGTTCAAGAAAGCCGAGAAGAAATTTAAGCGTTAATTGCTCAATCGAGAAACCCCGAACATGTTCGGGGTTTTTTATTGCGTGTTTGTGTGGATGCATCCTCATGCATCGCCTTTAGCGTTTGTTTTTACTGAATCGACTAATGCTATAATTCGTGCGGTTTCAACACAATAATGAAAATAGGCTGAAATTTTACATGCTCAAACTTCATCTTTCTTCTTTACGACATTGTTATGCTGGTGAGGGGCTAAGTGCTTTAGAATCTGTACCCGCCATGCAGCGTCGGAGACTTTCGGCATTGGCCAAGCTGGCCTTAAATGTGGCCATCGAGACCGTGAATGAGCAAGCAGTCGACTATATTGTCTGGGCTTCATGTTATGGCGATGAAACCAAAACCTATGGCATCTTAAAAGATGTTTTGACCGACCAGACCCCATCACCTACGCAGTTTTCAACATCGGTTCATAATGCCATTGGCGGCCTATATTCGATTTTATGTCAAGATGACACTATTTCGACGAGCTTAAGTTGCTCATGGTCGAAAGCCATGATTGAAGCCTACGCCATTTTAAAAACACAACCGCAGGTAAAACGCGTTATGGTGGTGTTTTACGAAGAGCCATTGCCAGAGATTTACGATGATAAAGTGACATTTGACGCCTTTGCCATGTCGGCAGTGGTCAGCTTGGAGGCGCCAAATTTATCGCTTGAAGGATTAATCTCTTCGCAGGAAATAGAAGCACTTGGCTTTTATGCGTTTTGGAATGCATCGGAACAACACGCATGGCGCGGCTGGCACAAGCTGAAGTAGTAGCATTTATCGCGATGGTGCAGCGTGTTGGCCTGATTACATTTCTGATGCAAGATCTCATCAATTTATTCATGATTGTGTTCCACGTTTATCGCACAATATTCCCGAACGTTTCACGGATGATGGCAAATTGTGACGCATCAAAACTGCATCGCAGTACACGCGAATCGATAAATGCAGGCTATAATGGTGCGACGTGGGCCTGTCAATTTAACAAAAATGCAAGAAGGTCGCGTGATGGGTTGAACATTCTCGATCAACAAGACAGTTTTCAACTTTTTTCGCTGGTTTAAGTGTCGCATTTAGATGTGTTTACGCTTTCAATCGGTATCGGTCAGATTTTTGGTATGAGTGATTTACATGAGCAATCTTGCGAATGAATTAAAACAAATGATCATTGATGTATTGGCATTGGAAGATATTCAAGCCGCTGACATTGATGATACTGCACCGCTTTTTGGTGAAGGCTTGGGGCTCGATTCTATTGATGCCTTGGAGCTGGGTTTGGCCCTTAAAAAACGCTACAACATTCATTTGAATGCTGAATCGGATGAAACCAAACAGCATTTTCGTTCGATCCAGAGCTTGGTGGCTTTGGTTGAAAGTCAGCAAAAAGCCTGACGGATATGAGTGATACGCACGGGGCGACTGCATGATGGTGATAAACATTCATGCTGGTGACATTGGTCGATATCGAAGTGGACTCATCCACAAATATGAAATAGGAATCGCCCATCCATGCAAAAATTAATGCAGGTGTTGATTGCCCTTATGTTTGTGGCTTATCCCTTTTTGGTCGGCTGGAGTCTGGCCCGAGGCAGCTTTATGGCAGTCAGTATTATGCTGATTGCGCTTGGTTTACTACGTTTACTGGTCAAAAGTAGCGCTTTTTTATGGCCTCTCAGTCTATTTACTGTGGTGTGTGGTGCCATGAGCGTCTTGTTTAATGACCATATGTGGCTAAAAGTCTATCCTGTATTGACCAGTCTGGGGGCCTTTGCCATTTTTGCATCGACCTTGTGGCGCCCACCTTCCATGATTGAACGTTTTGCCCGAATCATGCAGCCTGACTTACCAGCCTCGGGCGTACAGTGGACGCGCCGAGTGACCTTTGTATGGTGTGGTTTTTTTATTCTCAATGCGGCCATTTCATGGTGGACCAGTGTGTATGCGTCCACCGAGATCTGGGTACTTTATAATGGTTTTATTTCCTATGTCCTCATGGGAATTTTATTAATTGGCGAATTTATTTTAAGAAAACGCCACCAGCGTTTGCAGCACAATAATGAATGATCTTTTAAGTCAGCGTATAGCGTCAACTTTGCCTCTGGCCTTTAACCGAGACTTACACCCCATATCATTTGCCGATTTCTGGCAGGATGTGGCTGAGCAAGCCGCCTGGATTGCCCAGCGGATCGAGCCTGTTTGGGCGCTCTGGGAACAAGACAGCTATGACTTTCTGGTGCTTTTCTTTGCCGCTTTGCAGGCTGGAAAGCATTTACGTTTGCCGCCACACAAAGTGGCGCAGCTTGAACAGAAATTTAAAGCTGAATCGATTTATTTTTTAAGTCGTCAGGAAGTTGACCGTACTCTTGCGCCGCTCGTATTGGATGTCAGTCCGAATTTTGCTGCTCGGGCTCAAATTGATTTTTATACCTCAGGTTCGACCGGAGAGCCAAAGCTCATTGCACGAACGCTCGAGCAATTGCTGCTTGAGGTAATCGGGCTTCATGCAACATTTGCAATTTCGCCTACGGCCGTCAGCTTGGCAACAGTTAGCCATCAGCATATTTATGGCCTGCTGTTTAAAGTACTTTGGCCCTTGGTCGGTGGACGGAGTTTCTATGCGCCTCAATTGACATTTCCTGAAGAAATCCTTGCTGTTCAGAATGCTTTTGCTGCGCAGGGAATCGCGAATATATTGATTTCAAGCCCTGCATTGCTCAAGCGATGGCCTGCAGATCACACCTTGAGTCGGAACGAGATCGTCTTTTCATCGGGAGGCAAACTCGATGATGGTGTGCGTGCACAGGTCGATTTTACGATTACTGAAATTCTGGGGAGTTCTGAAACCGGTGGGATTGCCTTTCGGGATCAGGATTTGCACCCATGGCGGGCATTTGACGATGTTCAGATTCGTATCGATCAGCAACATTTAATGGTGCAAACCGCGCATGCGCATACCGATGACTGGATCATCACGGGTGATTTGGCTGTATGGGCAGATTCGGATCATTTGGGGCATGGCTTTCATTTGGGCGGACGTGCCGACCGATTGATTAAACTTGAAGAGAAACGTCTGAGTTTAGATGCCATTGAGCAGGCGATTGCCACATTATCATGGGTCAAGCAGTGCCATGCATTATTGATCGATCGTCAGCAGCGTCAGTTGCTGGCCTGTATTGTAGTGTTGCATGAAGAAGCACATCAACAGTTGAGCACCGAAGGCAAGCAGTACTGGGTGGCAAAAATTAAACAGGCATTGCAAGAAGCGCTGGAGCCTATTGCAATTCCACGTTTGTGGCGCTTTTTAACAGAGCTGCCACACAATACGCAGTCCAAGCTCGATCATCGGTATTTAAAGCGGCTTTTTAAGTCGATGCAGCAGCCTGTGATACTTCAGCGCCTATCATGCGATGAGGCTTGGCGTTATCGGCTGGAATTTGTGCCAGAACTGAAATGCTTTAAAGGGCATTTTCCGAATCAACCTGTTTATCCGGGCGTAGCCTTAATTGGCTGTGCCGAAGCCTTTGCTCGGGAGGTTTGGCCAGATTTGGTGTGGTGCAATGGTTATGAACAAGTGAAATTTCAGCAGGCAATTTTGCCATATTCTATTGTTGAGTTAACGCTGATACGTAAGGCCAACAAGATCAGCTATACATTTGCTCAAGCTCAAACCAGCATGGCCACTGGACGTTTAAGCTTTATCGAAACAGATTTGGGTCAGGATGTTTAACATGACGAATTATGGTTTTATTGTTCCGGTGTTTAATCATCCGCACCATTTGGATCAGCTCGTGGCCACGCTTGATCAATTCGATTTGCAGATCATTTTGATTAATGACGGCAGTGATGCCCATTGTACCCAAAAGATGCGTGAGCTGGATCAGAAATACATCAAGGTTCATCTGCTCGAACATCCATATAATCAGGGCAAAGGGCAGGCCGTCATCACAGGCCTGATCTATGCCGATCAGTTGGGCCTGACCCATGCCTTACAAATCGATTGCGATGGCCAACACCACTGGGATGATATTGAAAAATTTCTGACGGTCTCGCAGCAATATCCCGATCGCGTGATTATCGGGCAGCCTATATTTGATGACTCCATCCCGAAAGAACGTTTGTATGGACGTTATCTGACGCATATTTTGGTCTGGATTCAAAGTTTATCGTTTGAGATTAAAGACAGTATGTGTGGTTTTCGCGTTTATCCGCTGGCACCCACCCTTAAACTGATTCAAGCAAGCAAGTTCCAACCGCGTATGGGCTTCGATACCGAAATTTTAGTACGTCTCAAATGGGAAAATCTGCATTTTATTAATGTACCAACGCCTGTGATTTACCCTGATGATGGAATCTCGCACTATCATTTGTTGCGTGACAATATTGGGGTGACGCAGGCACATATTCGCTTGGTGGGCGGTATGCTCAAGCGCTTACCACGATTGTTGAAACAAAAAATTAAGGGCTAAATATGCAGCAGCCGACACAAGATTGGAGCAAAATCCGAGAGCGTGGCAGTTCAAGCCTGCTGATGGTCGTGCTGTATTTTTATCGCTTGGGCGGGCGCTGGCTCTGCCGCAAATTGATGCTTATCGTGATTGCATGGTACTGGCTATTTGCGGTGACTGCACGTCAGGCATCGCTGGCTTATTTAAGGCAATTACACCAGTTTGCTGGTGCGCGTTCGCCCTTTATTTCGGCGCCTTCATGGCTACACAGCTACCGTCATTTTATGAATTTCGGTGAATGTATTTTAGATAAAATGGAAGGCTGGCTGGGCGATGTTCCCGAACAAAAATTAAAGCTATTTGGCGATCAGCATTTTCGTGAAGCCTATCAAAAAGGTACCTTAATGGTGGTGTCTCATTTTGGTAATATCGAATTATTTCGAGCGATTAAAGCGGAACATCCGCAGAAAGTCACGATTTTGGTGTATCAAAAAAATGCCACTGAATTTAATCGCTTTTTAAAACGTCTCAATGATCAGGTCGATGTCAATCTAATTTCAGTCGATGAACTTGGACTTGAAACCGCCATTTTACTTGAAGAAAAACTCAAACAAGGGGAATGGGTGATTATTGCGGCAGATCGAACGCCTGTAGATTCTGATCGCGTTCAGCATCTTGCATTTTTAGGACGTGAAGCCACATGGCCACAAGGCGCCTGGATACTGGCCAGCTTACTCAAGGTGCCGGTTTTAGCCGTGTTTTGTTATCGACATCAGCAGCAGTTTGAAGTACATGTGCATAAGATTGCTGATGTCGTCAATTTATCTCGAAAAGATCGTCTGCACGCCATGCAACAGGTCACAGCGCGCTATGTTGCATTATTAGAGCAGCATTGCCTACGCGCACCGTATCAATGGTTTAACTTTTATCATTTTTGGAACAAATAATTTGAAGATCGCAGCCAGCACACCCATTACCGTTGGACTACAGCCACTTCAGATTGAAGACGTGGTTCAGGTTGCACATGCGGGGGCCATGGTGGCCTTGCCGAACGATACCGAGTGGCGCGGGCGTATCCAGCGTGGAGCAGACTTTCTGGATGACTTGCTGCAACGAGATGGTGTTATCTATGGTGTGACCACAGGTTATGGTGATTCTTGCTTGGTCAATGTGCCTGCACATCAAGTGCATGAGTTGCCGCTGCATTTATCACGCTTTCACGGCTGCGGACTAGGGCAAAATCTGGATCTGGTGAGTGCCCGTGCGGTGGTCTTGGTGCGCTTATGCTCATTGGCACGCGGCTTTTCGGGCGTATCACTAACGCTGCTTGAACGTCTCACATGGATGCTCAATGAAAATATTATTCCGGTTATTCCCTCGGAAGGCTCGGTAGGCGCAAGTGGTGATCTGACACCGCTGTCTTATATTGCTGCAACCCTGATTGGCGAACGTGAAGTCTATTATCAGGGTGAAATCGTGCCTGTGGCCGATGTGTATCGTGCAAAAGGCATACAGCCGTTGGTGTTACGCCCCAAAGAGGGGTTGGCACTGATGAACGGAACGGCAGTCATGACCGCGCTGGCCTGTCTGAATTATATGCGTGCAGCACAATTGAGTACGGCGGCGACCTTGGTTACTGCACTGAATGTGGTCGCACTCGACGGTAATCCTAGCCATTTTGATGAAGTTTTATTTGCTCAAAAACCGCATCCGGGTCAGCAAAAAATCGCGGCACAATTGCGTACGTGGCTTAACGAGGCGGCTCAAACAGCGGCGCAAAGTCCGCGTCTGCAAGATCGTTACTCGCTACGTTGTGCGCCTCATGTGATTGGTGTATTTGAAGATTCAAAAGTCTGGCTACGTCAATTTATCGAAAATGAACTCAATTCAAGCAATGACAATCCGTTGATTGATCCCGATCAGTTACGGGTCTTGCACGGCGGTCATTTCTATGGCGGGCATATTGCACAGGCCATGGACAGCATGAAAATCATGGTGGCCAATCTGGCCGATTTGATGGATCGTCAGCTGGCGCAATTGGTCGATCATAAAATGAATCACGGCCTACCGCGTAATCTGACGGGTGCCACAGCAGAGCGTTTGCCGCTCAATCATGGCTTTAAAGCGGTTCAGATTGCCGTATCTGCTTGGACTGCAGAAGCCTTAAAACATACATTGTCGGCTTCAATTTTTTCTCGTTCTACCGAATGTCATAACCAAGATAAAGTCAGTATGGGCACCATTGCCGCCCGAGATGCAAGTCGTGTGATTGCATTAACCGAGCAGGTGATGGCAGCGCTGTGCTGTGCCAGTGTACAAGCACTGCATTTAAAAGGACGTTCGGCTCAGATTAGTCCTGTATTGGGCTCATTTCGCGATTGGACTTTAGCCTCATTTGATTTACTCATTGAAGACCGACCATTGCAAACCGAACTGCAACAGATTGTTGATCGTTTCGCCAACTTTGAATTGTCCAATACATCTTGGATGCAGCAACAGGAGCAGCAATATGCAGGCTGAGGTTATCATTGAAGTGCCTTTTCACGATGTGGATGCCATGAATGTGGTCTGGCACGGCTATTATTTGAAATACTTCGAAATTGCGCGCTGTAAATTGTTGGATCAATTTGATTATAACTATCGGCAAATGCAAGCCTCGGGCTATCTCTGGCCAGTGATTGAAAGCCATGTCAAATATGTGCAAGGCATTCAGTTTCAGCAAAAAATTCGGGTTCGCGCCATTTTAAAAGAATGGGAGACTCGTTTGAAAATCGAGTATGTGATCTTCGACAATGAAACAGGTCAACGTCTAACCAAAGGCTATACGACACAAGTGGCAGTGGATATCCAGAGCAAAGCCATGTGTTTTCAGTCGCCCAAAATCTTGTTTGAGCGTTTGAATGCATGGGCCGACTTCCATCCTTCAAAGGAGTCATAAGCATGAGTACACAGTATTTTGGTCATGTGGCACATCGCTGGCACAGCGCCGTGATGGCGGTTTTGAGTGCATTGTTATTGGGTATCGTTCTTTTCAACAATGCGCATGCTGCATCGCCTGAGGTAAACCAGATCTTTAAACAACTGGCACAAACCTCGACAGTACGTGCTGATTTTGAGCAAAAAAAGAAGCTGGCGTCGTTAAATAAAACTTTTGTTTCGACAGGTCAGCTCGTATTTTCAAAAAACAGCGGTGTGCTGTGGCAGTTACAGCGTCCTGTACAAGCCGATATTGTGGTCACACCGACCAAGCTGATTCAAAAAACCAGTAAAAGCATGAGTCAGTTAGATGTGGCCAAATCACCTTATGGTTCTGTGGCGACATTGTTTTTACAATTGATGTCGGGTAATCCAGCAGTATTGGATCAGCACTTTAATGTGACGCAGGCCAAGATCAATCCACAAGGCTGGTCGATTCAAATGACGCCAAAAAGTACTTTATTTAAAAAGCTTTTTTCACAAGTAGATTTAAATGGTCAGCAATTTATTAACCAAATCGTGATTGTTGAAAAAGGCAATAACAGCACTGTTCTGAATTTTAGCCAACAACGCGCCCAACCTGCGACACTCACTGCTCATGAAAATGCACTTTTCCAATTGGCAAAATAAGCTCGGCTTGGTATGGCTCATGATCTTACTGGTCATTAGCCTAATCTTGGGCGTTGCATGGTTAAAAAAAGACATTCATATTCAAACCAATGTTTTTGCCCTACTGCCAAAACTCAGTCAGGATACCCAGTTAGAACGTACGCAACAGTATGTCGCGGGACAGCTCAACCAGACCGTATTTTTAGTGCTCGATGCCAAGACACCCGCGCAGATGCAGCAGGCTACGCAAAGTTTACAGCAGTCATTACAGCATAATCCGTTGTTTACACCCTTAAAGCCTCAAGCCGACTTAGAGCAGATTGGTCGAGTGATGTACCAGCATCGTGATGGCCTGCTTAGCCCAGAGGATCAAGCCCTGCTACAAAAGCAGGACTATGCCGCACTGACCGAAAAAAGTTTGCTGCAATTGATGACGCCGGGTATGCCCGTGACAGCAGAAGGACTAACCCAAGATCCATTCATGCTGTTTAGTCGCTATCTGATGGCCAATGCACAGCACCTGCAAAGCAGCAATATTGAACTGGAAAATGGTTTTGCCACGCTGCATGAGCAGGGAAAAATCTCTCGCTTATTTACCTTGAATCTGAGCAAAAGCCCGTACAATATCGACTATCAAGAGCAAGTATCGGCATGGATCGATACGACTCGACAACAGTTGAATCGCATGCAGGTGACCAGTCACTGGACAGGTACGTTACTGTTTGCCAATTATGGTACCCAGTCGGCCAAACAAGAAATTTCCACGATTGGCTTAGGCTCTACGCTAGGATTGGTGTTTCTGGTCTGGTTTGGCTTTCGTTCACTTCGCCCACTTCTTACCGAGTTTATTGCCGTCACTACAGGCAGTTTGGTGGCTTTTGCTGTCACTCACTGGATTTTTTCTGAAATACATCTGATGACCTTGGTATTCGGCGCAAGTTTGATCGGGGTATGTGTCGATTTTTCTTTTTACTTTATGGCGATGCAGTCACAACATCGCAAGCTCAATGGATTTGCCGTTTTAAAACCGCTATTGCCCAGCTTGTTTATGGGGCTTATGACCACTGTGGTGGCCTATCTGTTTTTAAGTATTACGCCATTTCCGGGCTTTCGCCAGATTGCCGTGTTTTCTATTGTGGGGCTGGTCTCGGCGTGGATCACCAGCATTTTACTATTGCCTCGATTGCCTCCATTGCATGCCGAAGCAGCTATTCGACATTTGGCATGGGTGGGCAAAGTGCGTGTCTGGTTCTTGCAGCACACACGCGTACGCTACCTGACGCTGCTTTCGATTGTTGTAATTGGTGGTGTCAGTCTGTTGTTTTTAAAACCTAATGATGACATTCGCAACTTGCAAAGCATGGATCAGATGCTTAAGCAGGAAGATCACTATGTGCGTAGTCGCTTTACCGGACAGCAAGGCAGTGAATATTTTATTGTGCGCGGCGATACACCCGAGCATATGCAACAAAACGAACAGCGTTTGCTAGGGCAGCTTGCGCAGTTACAGGCAAAAGGGCAGTTGACTGGTGTGCAGGCACTCGGGCAATGGATTCCAACGGTAGCGCAGCAACAGCAACATATTGCAATGCTCAAAACAATCCCAGCAACTGAATTGGCACACTACGCAACAGCGCTGGGTTTGCCGCTGGAGACGTTGCAACGCTGGCAGCAACAGCTTGGAAAGACACCTGCGCTGACCTTAGACGCATTTAGCGAGCATCCACTGGCATTTTTGCAGGTGAGTCCGACCGAACGACTGGTCATGCTAAGTGGTATTCAGAACAGTAGTTCATTACGTGCGCTGGAAAATAATCAGATTATTTTGCAGCAGCCCGTACAAGAATTGTCAGATTTATTCCAACAACACCGCATACAGGCTCAGCATTTGCTGTTTTACGCATTGATCGCCTTGGCTGTTGGATTGGGTGCTATTTATGGGCCATGGTCGGTTGTTCCGTTGGTGATGCCTGTATCGCTGGCCTTACTGACGACTTTTGCAATTCAGGCATGGCTTGGTGTCGAGATCAATCTGTTTAGTATTATGGCCACCTTTTTGATTGTTGGAATCGGTGTGGACTATGCCATTTTCTATCGTCACGGTCACGATCATCCACAGGTCGTGGGGATGGCATTATTCTTGTGTATGATGTCGACTTTGCTCGGTTTTGGTTTATTATCATTAAGCAATACCTATGCAATTCATTGTTTTGGTCTGACGGTTTTGTTTGGCGTCATTTTTTCCTTTGTATATGCGACGCTATTTACCAAAGCCGATGAAGCGCATCAGGTGATTTCACATTATCCGTCCAATAACTAAAATTTACAGGTCATGTGTCGTATGCAGCCATCTAGTTTAAAACACTCGAATGAATACACCGATGTGGTGATTATTGGTGCTGGCCCAGCGGGAAGCTCGGCCGCTGCATTGCTACGCCAGTATGGCCTTAATGTGCTTGTGCTAGAGAAACAACATTTCCCGCGCTTTTCCATAGGCGAATCTCTACTGCCGCAGTGTATGGTGTTTTTAGAAGAAGCAGGACTGCTGGAGACCATTCGAGCACATGTTGAACCCTGCGCTTTTCAGTTTAAGAATGGCGCCGCTTTTTTACGTGGAACCGAACGTAGTTTCTATGATTTCACCGATAAATTTAGTGATGGCCCAGGCACCACATGGCAAGTTCGCCGCAGCGACTTTGATCATCTTTTAGCGCAGCAAGCCCAACAATTGGGTGCTGATCTCCGCTTTGGACACGATGTGCTCAGCGTCGATGTTGACTCAAACGAGCCGTGCGTGACCGTGCGCAGCGAAGATGGACAAAGCTATCAAATTCAAGCCAAATTTTTACTCGATGCCAGTGGTTTTGGTCGCGTGCTGCCCAAATTGCTTGATTTGGAGTCGCCGTCTAACTTTCCTGTTCGTCGGGCATTGTTTACGCATATTGAAGATGGCATAGGCGATAACCCTGCCTTTGATCGTCAAAAGATTTTAATTACAGTGCATGATAAAGACCGCCGTGCTTGGTACTGGCTAATTCCCTTTGCGGATGGTCGCAGCTCTTTTGGGGTGGTGGCTGAACATGACTTTTTTGAAACATACCTAAGCCATGATCCTGCGCAAGATCAACCTGAACCTTTATTGCGCCGCATTCTAGCCGATGACCAGAGTTTGTCGAAGGTTCTTGCGCAGGCGAAGTTCGATATGCCTGTAAATAGCCTGACCGGATATTCCGCCAATGTGAAACATTTGGCCCAGTCCAATTATGCACTGCTTGGCAATGCAGGCGAGTTTCTCGATCCGGTTTTTTCGTCGGGAGTCACCATTGCCATGAAATCATCGAGTTTGGCGGTGCCTTTGGTTGTGCGTCATTTACAAGGTGAGTGTATCGATTGGCTGAACGAGTATGAAAAACCGCTGCGTGAGGGGATCAGTGTATTTCGTGCCTATGTCGAGGCATGGTATTCAGGTGAATTTCAGGATGTCGTATTTTCTAGCAAAAAAAATCACGAGATTGAGCGCATGATTGCCTCATTATTGGCAGGTTACGCTTGGGACATGAAGAATCCAATGCATAAAAATGCCAAACGGCGTTTGAGTAACTTGGCTGAATATTGTCGTCAGGAGGTCGTATAAGTCATGCCGATGTATTTAAAAGCATGCGGACGATGGATGGTGATTGGCGCAATCATGGCGGTGCTGAGTGCATGTCAAAGCTTTATGCCCAAAGCACCTGGATTGCCGCAGCCACAGTGGGCACAACTACAGCAACAACATCGCGATTACGTCCGACAGGATCAGGTCGATGTCCGTTGGCGCAGCAAGCAGTTTAGTTTTTTGCTGTATCAGCGTCAGCAAGGCGAAGCATTGCAAATGGTGGCATTGACCTTGACAGGACAGCAACTATTTGATGTGGACTACGATGGCCGTCGGGTGATCGTGAAGCAGCGAATTGATGAAATGCGACTGTTGCCATTTGAATTTTTAGTCCGCGATATTCTGGTGGCCACTTATCCTGATTTTACCAAGCAATCAAACGCTACGATAACGGTAAAACCCACCGCAACTGGCCAAGACGTTTATATTCAAAATCAAAAAGTATTGAATCTTCGGCACAGCTCCGACACGATCGACCTTGATAATATTCATGTGCCGTATCATATGACCTTTTCATCTATTGAAAACACTTTAGAATCCAACTAGAACCATGATTATGCAAGATCAACATCACCATGCTGCTGCCGTTGGGATACAACTGAGTGCCAGCCTGTCGGCATTGGGCGACCAGCCGAGTCAACTGCGCACACAATTAGGCTGCTCGGATGTTGCGCCGAGTTTAAGCCTCCGTTCGGATCTACTTGTAGAGCGCGAGGTCTGGGTGGGTGCTTATACCGGTGAGATGGTTGAGCATTTACCACCTGAATGTGAAAAATGGCAATCACGTAACCTTAGGTTTGCTGTTACCGCATTACAGCAAATTGAAAAGCCACTTCGTCAAATGACAGCGCACTTAGATTCAACGCGATTGGCAGTGGTTGTGGGAACGTCAACGTCTGGTATTTCCGATAATGAGGTACTCTTTACCGCCCATTTTCATGATCAGCCGCATGCCAAAATTAATCATCACAAACAACAAATGAATGCATTGGCAAAAGGATTGCGTGCCTATTTGGGCTGGCAAGGACCTGCCTATACCATTTCAACAGCATGTTCATCGAGTGCCAAAGCTTTTATTTCCGGCCAGCGTTTACTTCAAGCTGGATTGGTCGATGCAGTGTTGGTGGGTGGAGTCGATACGCTTTGCCGACTCACTCTAAATGGCTTTAACAGTTTAGAAAGTCTTTCACGCGAGATTTGTCAGCCCTGTGGCGATAAGCGTGACGGAATCAATATTGGAGAAGCAGCAGGGTTATTTTTACTCACCCGTGAGTCGGCCCCGATTATGCTGGTAGGTGTAGGTGAATCGATGGATGCTTGGCATATTTCTGCACCGCACCCAGAGGGTGTTGGAGCAGCACAGGCTATGCAGCGCGCACTTGATACAGCAGGTATTTTGCCTGAACAAATTGATTATCTGAATTTACATGGCACAGCAACCCCGCAAAATGACCAGATGGAAATCAAAGCAGTGCGTCAAGTTTTTGGCAAACAAGGCCCTCAAATGAGTAGCACCAAACATCGTACCGGACACTGTTTAGGTGCTGCGGGCGCGATTGAAGCATTTATTTGTCAGCACGTATTGCTTGATCAGTCGTGGCTGCCTCTCCATCAGCAACATAAGGGCTTAGACCCTGAACTCAATGATCAGCGCTATGTGATGGCTAATGATCATGCGCATACTTTGAATTATGTGATGAGTAATTCCTTTGCTTTTGGTGGCAGCAATGTCAGTTTGATTTTTGGACGGTGCCTAAAATGATCCTACAAGAAAAAGCCAGCCAGTATATTCCGCATGAGGCACCGATGCTGTTGGTGGATGATCTGATTGAAATCACCGATACGTATGCGGTGGCAAGTTTAAGCATTCAGCCGGACTTAATGTTTTGTACTGCACAAGGGCTACCCACC
The DNA here is from genome assembly GCF_018139125.1 of Acinetobacter soli. Lineage (NCBI taxonomy): Bacteria > Pseudomonadati > Pseudomonadota > Gammaproteobacteria > Moraxellales > Moraxellaceae > Acinetobacter > Acinetobacter soli. The sequence continues at coordinate 2,007,181 of NZ_CP073241.1, read as the reverse complement.
TGGACCAGTATTGAACTAATGGCACAAACCATTAGTGCATTTTCAGGTTATCAGGGTCATTTAAACAGCGCAGGGCCCAAGGTGGGATTTTTGCTCGGGACACGTAAGCTGAATCTGCCTGTGCCATTTTTTGCCTTGGGGACACAGTTGACTATTCGGGTTGAGAAACAGTCGATGCATGATGGCCTAGGACAATTTGAGTGTTGTATTGATGAGGGTGAGTATCGTATTTGTGCCGTTCTTACCGTATATGAACCTCCTTCAATGACGCCAGAGCAGAGTCAAATATGAACAAACGTATTTTAGTCACAGGATCAAGTCGAGGCATTGGAAAAGCGATTGCGTTGGCGTTGGCACAGGCGGGTTTCGATGTGGTGGTGCATGCGCGTTCACGCATTGATGAAGCCAATCACGTTGCTGATGAGATTCGAGCGCTGGGACGTCGTAGTGATGTCTTGATGTTTGATGTGACCGATCGTGAACGAACTAAGCAACAACTTGAGGCCTTTATTGAACAGCATGGCGCTTTTTACGGGGTGGTGCTCAATGCTGGCTTGACCCGTGATGCAGCCTTTCCGGCACTGCTAGATGATGACTGGGATCAAGTGATTTCTACTTCGCTCGATGGTTTTTACAATGTACTGAAACCCATCATCATGCCGATGATTCAGCTGAGAAAGGGCGGCCGTATTGTGACGTTATCTTCTGTTTCGGGCGTGATGGGCAATCGAGGGCAGGTCAACTATAGTGCAGCCAAAGCAGGACTGATTGGTGCAACCAAGGCCTTATCTCTTGAACTGGCCAAACGTAAAATCACCGTCAATTGTGTGGCACCAGGACTGATCGAAACCGAGATGGTCACAGAAGAGGTCAAGTCGCATGCTTTAGCCATGATCCCAATGCAACGCTTAGGTCAAGCCAACGAAGTGGCCAGTCTGGTTCGGTTTTTATGCTCCGATGAAGCATCCTACATCACCCGTCAGGTTATTTCCGTCAATGGGGGAATGCATTGATGTCGCGTTGCTATACTCAAGCTGTGTTTGGCTCAAGACACCTGATTGAGGCTTGAGCTTTGAAAACGATTCAGGTTTATGTGTGTCCGCTTTCGGCAATTGTTCAGGCAGAAATGATCGATTTTGCTTCCAGACGTGATTATCAGCAGTATAAACGCGAGCAAATCTATGGCTACCGCGACCAGCAGATTGCCCGACATTTACACACATCAATCGATGCCCTAGATTATGCAGTTACGGCGCACGGAAAACCGTATTTACGCCATTCAACCTTGGCGTTTAATCATTCACACAGTCAGGATGACTATGCCTTGGCAATCAGTGATCGCGTGGTAGATATCGGTGTAGATATCGAAAGTTTGAACCGTAAAATCCGCTTTGATGCCTTGGCTCAGCATGCTTTTCACCCCGATGAGTATGCATGCTGGAAAGCTTTAGACGAAGATGTGCGTTATTGGTTCAAGGTATGGACCACCAAAGAAGCGATTTTAAAAGCGCATGGTATGGGTATACGACTCGATTTAAACACTCTAAATACGCACATGCATCCCACTTCTGATCAAGGTCAAATCGTAGATGATCGATTGGGTATTTTTGCCTATCAGTGCTTCGATCTTGGCGCTGCCATGCTGTGTGTGGCATGGCGCTCAGACATCGGATGTGGTCAATTCATTCTGCCAAAAATACAAATTTTTCATCCTTAAAATTAAATTTTCTTATTGTTGTTAACGTTTTGGACCATAAGTATGAAATTAAAAATACGTGATAAAGACATTCAATTTATTTACTATTTTTTTGCCACGATGATGGTGGTTTCGATGGTAGCTGCCTGTTATAAAAAATTTTTTCAGCATGCAGACCAGTTTGACTTATCTGCATTTTATACCTTTTTTGTCATGATGTTATTTGCCCGATTTTACTATGCGATTCAGTATGTACTCGAAAAGATTGAGCAGATTAATCGGCGAGAGCGCCAGCGTCAGCTCGATTTCGAGGCCAAAACCAAAACACAATCTTAAATGTATTGATTAAAAAAAATGCCAGCAGATTGCTGGCATTTTTAATAACACTCAAATTTAAAGATTATGGAATATCATCTTCAAATTCAGGTTTGACTTGAACCACAAAGTCTTGACGGTTCAGACCACGCCACAGTGCAAATGCTGTTCCGATATAAATCGAAGAGTAGGTTCCGACAAAGACACCTACAAACATCGCAATAGAGAACCATTTCAAGCCATCACCACCCAAGAACATCATGGCAAGAACCACCAGTAACAGGGTCATGGAGGTATGAATGGTACGTCTGAGAGTTTCGGTCAATGCAATGTCGACAATTTCACGTGGTGTTGCACCGCGAATCTTACGAAAATTTTCACGGATACGGTCTGATACCACGATGTTATCGTTCAGTGAGAAACCAATGACCGCCAAAACAGCCGCAAGCACGGTTAAATCGAACTGCCATTGAAACAGCGCGAAAGCACCAATGATAATAATGATATCGTGGAATAACGACATCACAGCGCCCATCGCAAGCTTGAATTCAAAACGAATGGTCACGTAGACCAGCATCAGAATCAATGCCAAAGCCACAGCGCCAGCAGAGCGGAGGTAAAGCTCGTTACCCACCTGTCCGCCAACAGCATCGACCTTGTGTACCACGGCCGTGTTATTTGGCAATTGCACTGCCTTGGTCAGCGCATTGCTAAGATCATCGACTTTGAGATCATCTTGTACAGGCATCCGCACGATCAGATCTTTATTACTACCAAGTGTTTGTACGACAGCATCTTTAAAGCCTGCTTTATCAAGCGCTTGTGAAACAGCGGACTGATTCACCTGTTGCGAATAATTCAGCTCTGCCGAAACGCCGCCAGTAAAGTCCAAACCGAGGTTAAGACCCTTGGTTACAATAAAGAAGATACTGGCCAAGGTGAGCAAGACCGAGAAAATTGCCGCTGGTTTGGCAATTTTCATAAACGGAATCACCCGCTCGTTGTCTGGACGGCCATACTGCTTGGGTTTAGGTTGAGTCATATCAGTCATCATCGATCTCCTTATATGCTCAACTTTTTCAAGTTACGACGTTTGCCATAAATGAGCTGTACAATTGCACGGGTCACGGTAATGGCAGTAAACATCGAGCAGACAATACCAATCATTAGCGTCACTGCGAAACCTTTGATTGGACCTGTACCAATTGCAAACAAAATGAACGCCACCAAGAATGTGGTTAAGTTCGAATCAAAAATGGTGTTGTAGGCACGATCATAGCCGGCCACAATGGCCTGCTTGGGCGAAGCCCCCCATTTGATTTCTTCACGTATTCGTTCACAAATCAGTACGTTCGCATCGACCGCCATTCCGATGGTAATGACGATACCGGCAATCCCCGGCAGGGTGAGCGAGGCACCTATCCAAGACATTACGGTGAGAATCATTGCCAAGTTAAACACAAGGGCAAAGTTTGCAATCAAACCAAACAAGCGGAAGAACACCACCATCCAGATCGCGACCAGAAGGAAGCCGACTTCAGTAGACAGAATCCCTTTGTCGATATTTTCCTGACCAAGGCTTGGACCAACCACGCGTTCTTCAACAAAGTACATTGGTGCTGCAAGCGCACCCGCACGAAGCATCAGCGCAAGTTCAGCCGCTTCTTGAGGAGAATCGAGACCAGTAATTCGGAACTGTGAGCCCAAAACAGCTTGAACAGTCGCGGCATTGATAATGACCGATTCGGTATATGGTGTACGCACTTCGGTTTGTGCACCAGTTGCCGGATCCGTCACGTAACTGACGCGTTGTTTATTTTCGATAAACAACACCGCCATACGTTTACCCACTGCATTTCGTGTCGCATCTGCCATGAGCTTACCGCCAGCGCTGTCGAGCGTGATATTCACTTCGGCACCGCCTGTATCCTGACTAAAGCCAGAACTTGCGTTTTGCACACGTTCACCGGTCAAGATACGGTTGCGATTAAGCAACAACTGACGACCACTGTCGAGTGACTCATAGGCAAACAACTCTGTGCCCGGTGGCAATGGCTGACCATTATATTTACCGGTATACGGATCGATATATTGATCATTTTGATCGGCAACCAAACGGAACTCAAGATTGGCTGTACGACCTAGAACACGCTTGGCTTCAGCAGTATCCTGAACGCCAGGCAATTCCACCACAATACGGTTGCTGCCTTGAGTTTGAACCAAAGCTTCAGCCACGCCCAACTCGTTAATACGGTTACGCAATGTGGTTAAGTTTTGGTTGACCGCATACGACTCGATCTCCTGACGACGAGCATCGGTGTAGCTTAGACGCAGTGATGCACCAGTTGCCGTTGCGACCGCCTGTTGCGTGTATTCGTTGCCATTACGACGTAAAAAGTCCATAGCCGTGTCGCGATCTGCGTTATTGGCAAATTGCAGTACAATCGCATTGTTGTTAAGCGATAAGCTATTGAACTTGATATTGTTGTCGCGGAATTGGCGGCGAATATCACTGACCGACGTTTCCATGCGCTGCGCAATCGCCTTGTTCATGTCCACTTCGAGCAAGAAGTGTACGCCACCACGTAAGTCGAGGCCCAGTTTCATTGGCTTGGCGCCAATTTTCTGAAGCCATTCTGGCGTGGTTGGGGCAAGGTTTAACGCCACCACATAGTTGTCGCCTAAATCACGACGCAATACGTCCTGTGCCTTGAGCTGATCTTCCGATGAGTTAAGACGTAACAGGGCAGCATTGTTGGCAAAGCTGTTGTCATGACTGGTGATGTTGGCAGTTTTTAAAATTTGCTCTGCTTTTTGCACCATGCTCTGGTCGATTTGAGTACCGGCTTTGGCACCAGAAATCTGAACAGCAGGCTCGTCTGGATACAAACTTGGCAGTGCGTATAAAGTGCTGATAATCAAAACAACAATGATCAGCACATATTTCCATGCAGGGTAACGCATTCGCTTTCTTCTTAAAATGAAAAAGTCGTGCGGGGTGCACGACTGTCTTTTTGATTAAAGGTTATTGAGTGTGCCTTCAGGTAAAACTGAAATCACACTAGCGCGTTGGATTTTAACTTCTACGCCACGGCTCAATTCAACCACAGCATAATCGCCTTCGATTTTGGTGATACGGCCCATTAAGCCACCAGCAAAAACAACTTCGCTACCCACACCTAGGCTTTCAACCAAAGTACGATGTTCTTTGGCACGTTTCGATTGAGGACGCCAGATCAAGAAATAGAAGATTGCAACAAATACAACAATCATCAATATGTTAGCCATCATGCCTGGACCTTGCGGCGCCGCATCTGCAGCGTGAGCAGTAGAAATTAAAAAGCTCATTTTGGTTTCCTAAAGTTAAAAAATGGGCGTCAAATTATGACAAAAATACCAGTTCGCTCTGCAATTTACCTTGTCTTTTTGTTGAGCGCAAATTCTGATGAATTAATCCACCGGTGCGGGTGGTACATCTAAACCACGACGCGTGTAGAAGTCGGTGACAAACTCATCAAAGGTACCCTGCTCAAGTGCATCACGAATGCCTTGAGTCAGGCGTTGATAATACCGTAAGTTGTGAATTGTACCGAGCATTGATGCCAACATTTCACCACATTTTTCAAGATGGTAAAGGTAGGCACGGGTAAAGTTTTTGCAGGTATAGCAATCGCAATGTGGATCGAGCGGGCTTTGATCATGACGATATTTACTGTTGCGGATACGCACCAAACCGTCTGTCACAAAATAATGTCCGTTACGCGCATTACGGGTCGGCATTACGCAGTCAAACATATCGACACCACGGCGCACCGCTTCAACGATATCTTCTGGTTTACCCACACCCATTAGGTAGCGTGGCTTATCTTCTGGCATTTTAGCCGGCAGATAATCGAGTACCTTGATCATTTCTTCTTTCGGTTCGCCTACCGATAACCCACCAATGGCATAGCCATCAAATCCAATTTCGAGCAAACCATTAAGGGATTCATCACGCAGATCTTCATACATACCGCCCTGAATAATTCCAAATAGCGCATTGGTATTATTGAGTTGTTCGTGGTGATGGGTTTTACAACGTTTGGCCCAGCGCAAAGACAACTGCAACGATTTTTGTGCTTCTTCGTGAGTGGCTGGGTAGGGCGTGCATTCGTCAAAAATCATCACGATGTCGGAATTGAGCACTTGCTGGATTTCCATAGAAATCTCAGGTGACAAAAACACTTTTGAACCGTCAATCGGTGAGCGGAAGGTCACACCTTCTTCCTTGATTTTACGCATCGCGCCAAGGCTAAACACCTGAAAGCCGCCTGAATCGGTCAGAATCGGTTTATCCCACTTGATGAATTCATGTAATCCACCATGCTCTTTAATTACCTCAAGGCCCGGACGCAAGTACAGGTGAAAGGTGTTGCCTAAAATAATTTGCGCTTGAATTTCTTCGATATCGCGCGGCAACATACCTTTTACAGTGCCGTATGTGCCAACGGGCATAAACACAGGTGTTTCGACCACACCGTGTGCAAGGGTTAAACGACCACGGCGGGCGCGGCCAGATTGACCTAATTTTTCAAACTTCATGCAACTTTCCAAATCAAGGCGAAAAAACAGTTCGCTGATTAACCTATTTAAAGGCGGCTATTTTCCTTGATTTGTCCTGAGAGTGCTACTACTAAATGTACAAGATAACGAAAACACTAAAAGCATTGCCTTAAGTATAAAAAATGCCCGACGATATGTCGGGCATTTTTGAGTCAAACAGATACAACGTAAAGTATTAAACTTGTTAGTTGACTTGGGTTGCTGCGCGATCAATCAGCATGGCATCACCATAACTAAAGAAGCGATATTTTGCTTCTACAGCATGTGCATACGCATTTAAGATATTGTCGCGATTTGACAAGGCCGACACCAGCATCAGTAAGGTCGATTCTGGTAAGTGGAAATTGGTGATGAGGCGATCAACCGCACAAAATTGATAGCCCGGATAAATAAAGATCTGGGTGTCGCCTGTCCATGCACCGATTTTTCCGCCATTGGCCTGTGCTGCACTTTCCAAGGCACGCGTGGCTGTTGTCCCGACAGCAATCACTTTATTGCCACGAGCTTGCACCTGACGAATCAATTCTGCGGTATGTTCAGGTACATCACACCATTCACTGTGCATAATGTGATTTTTGATGTCGTCTGTACGTACCGGTAAAAAGGTACCAGCACCCACATGCAAGGTCACAAATGTTTTTTGAATGCCTTTGGCTTCAAGCTTGGCCAAGAGTGATTCATCGAAATGCAGGCTGGCGGTAGGTGCGGCCACACTGGCAATTTTATCTGGATTGTGAAATACCGTTTGATAGCGCTCGGTGTCGATGGCTTCGGCTTCACGGTTAAAATACGGCGGAATAGGCAATTGACCATAACGGTCAAGCACGCTCAAGATCGGCTGAGAAAATTCAACCACATAGAGATTTTCATGACGTCCTTGTACAGTGACAGAGACTTGATCTTCACCAATAAATAGCTCTGCACCAGCTTTAGGTGAATTACTGGATTTGATATGACAATGTGCAATCCGATTATCGAGCATACGCTCTACCAATACCTCAACTGCTCCACCTGATGCGCGCTTGCCTTTGAGTCGGGCTTTCATGACCTTGGTGTCGTTTAATACCAAAAGGTCACCTTCATCGAGAAGCTCTAGAATGTCGGTAAAGGCATGGTCATGATATTGACCCTGCGCATCAAGATGAAGCAGACGCGATGCGGAGCGTGTTTCAAGTGGATAACGGGCAATCAGCTCGTCAGGCAGATCAAAATTGAAATCGGAAAGTTGCATAACTCGAGTACAAACCAAAACGTGGCGATAGTATAGAGCTTTTCAAACCGATTGGGCAGCGCGCTTTTTTTATGATTTTTCACTGTTTGTACTAAAAGTGAGCAAAACTCAATATCTTAACGTTGACAAGATTTTAAAATCAGATAATATACGCATCACAAAGCAGCATCATGCTCTTCCCGAGGTGGTGAAATTGGTAGACGCGGTGGACTCAAAATCCACTGTTCGAGAGAACGTGTCGGTTCGAGTCCGACCCTCGGGACCAAGATTCTAAAAACCCAGATCATTTAAATGGTCTGGGTTTTTTCTTGTCTAGACTCAATATTATTCTCTTTTTGATGACCATACAAAAGACGCTGCTTTTTGTTGTTCTTCATTATCGGTTTCTAGGCGAATGCCTGTGCGATCTTTAAACACACAAATAGCCAGAAAAGCCAGCGTTGCCATCAAACATAGATAACTACTTACCCAAAAAATGCCATTTGGTTTGATAATCAGGGCCGCTGCAATTAGGGGCGCAAATGCACCGCCCATTATCGTGCCAATTGCATAAGTAATGGAAATGCTGGTAAAGCGAATAGATGCGGGGAAAAGCTCCGCATAAAACACGGCTTGTACGCCATAGGTCATTCCAATGCCCGCAGACAGTAACGCCAGACCAATCATAATATTAAGGTAGTCACCAGTTTGTACCAGCGGAAATAGGCAAAGTGCGGTCACAATTTGAATCACTGAGCCAATCATATATAAACGCTTACGACCATATTTGTCTGAGAGCACGGCAGTAAACCAAGTAAAAAATGTCCAGATTAGAGCAGAAACGCTGACCAGTGATAAAATGGTTGGTCGATCCAAGGCGAGGCCATTTGGATTGGTGGTATAGCTTTGCAAAAAACCACCTGCGGTCATGTAGCCCAGACATGTCGTGCCAGCAATCAGAAGTGCAGCCGTGAAAACGACTTTTTTATAGCTTTTAAACAGTGTTCGAATTGGCTGCTCAGCAGTACCTTTTTGCTTCAGATCATCAAAAACTGGACTCTCATCGACCGAGCGTCGAATCCAGTGTCCCAGTACAAATAAAAAAATACTCACCAGAAAAGGAATGCGCCAACCCCATTGTACAAATTCGTCTCCCGGTGAAACGTATCCGATCATGATCACGAGCATGAGTGACGCCAATAACAAACCCAACGGGACTTCCAGTTGAGGAAAAGCACTAAACATGCCGCGCTTGTCTTGAGGTGCATGTTCAACCGCCATGAGTACGGCGCCACCCCATTCGCCTCCTGTCGAAATGCCCTGAATGATTCGAAGTACTATGAGTAAAATGGGTGCTGCAATGCCAATCGTGTCGTAGCTGGGGAGTAACCCGATGGCCACAGTACTCATTCCCATCATGATGAGAGTGACACTTAAAATAGTTTTACGGCCAATTTTGTCACCAAAATAGCCTGCCACGAAGGCACCAAGTGGACGAAAAATAAAACTGATTCCCACCGATGCAAACACCAATAGTGTCGCAAAAACTGGGCCTGCGGGTTTAAAAAACAACTGATTAAAGACCAGTCCGGCCACTGCGGCATAAATAAAATAATCATACCACTCGATGGTGGTGCCGGCTAAAGTGGCAAAGGCGATTTTTTGTGTACTCTGCTGTGCATGTGGCCTGCTTAAGGGGAGTGACGTGGCTTTTTCCATGTGGTGTTTTCCTTTTCAATTCTTGTCATATTTTTAGCTCTAATGCTGCCGATGTAGATGAATTCCTGTTCAAAACATCGCCACTTGAGTATGATTTAAAAAATAATTAAAAGATACATAAAAATAAATAATAAAATTAAAATGTATCGTAAATATTTTTTTAAAATTATATTAATCATTGGTTTATTATTTTTTTAATTATATATGATATGAAATAACAAACGAATACAATATTATGTGTGAATAAATAAGTATGTTGATACGACATGATCGGTAGAACGCTAGCTCATCTGTAAAAAGCATCTGTCAGTCACAAGAAAGAAAGTCGGGAAGTACAAGCGTTCGATACAACGTAATAAAAAACGCATCAACAAAAAATGCCAAGGAAAAATACAATGACGGAGATCACCATGAATACAGCGATGTATTATGCAGGCAAGGCAATAGAAGGACAGGGCCCAAAATTTGAGGTCATTAATCCTGCGACCGAAAGCGTCATTGTCAAATGCAAAGCGGCAACCACAGCACAAGTTAATGATGCTGTTTTGGCTGCAAAAAAAGCCTTTGAACAATGGCAATATACCTCTGACGAACAGATTCGCTTGAGTCTGGATCGAATTGCCCAAGATATTAAAGCTGAGCGTTCAGTATTGGCTGAGCTGATTACTCTTGAGCAAGGTAAGCCGCTATTTTTAGCCGAAATGGAAGTGGATATGGCGCTGTACTGGCTTGAGGTGACCAATCAGTTTGAAGTGCCAGTTTTGCAGCATACCGATCCAATGGGTAAACAGATGAGCATTTTTCATCGTCCATTGGGCGTGATTGCCTCGATTACGCCGTGGAACTGGCCGTTTATGATTGCCATCTGGCACTTAATTCCAGCACTGAAAACCAAAAACTGTGTCATCAACAAGCCTTCAGAATTTACGCCACTGAGCACCATCAAACTGATTGAAATTATTCAGCGACATGTACCCGCAGGCGTATGTAATCTGGTGCTGGGTGCGGGTGAGGTAGGTGCTGCATTGAGTCAGCATCCAGAAATTGAGAAAGTCGTATTTACAGGCTCTACTGCTGTGGGCAAAAAAATCCTGTCTGCGGCAACCGATCAACTCAAGCATGTGGTGCTTGAGCTTGGGGGGAATGATGCCGCGATTGTGTTACAAGATGTCGATGTGGCAGAAACGGCGCAAAAGATTTTTATGAGTGCTTTTTTAAATGCCGGCCAAACCTGTGCCTGTATTAAACGTTTGTATGTACATGAGAGCATTTTTGATCAAATGGTGGCGGCACTGGCACAAATTGCCGATGCTCAGGTGCTGGGCAATGGTCGCAATACGGACACTACGCTTGGTCCAGTGCAAAACCGCAATCAGTATCTTAAAGTCAAAAATATGATTGAGGATGCCGTTGCACAAGGCGCCAAAATTGCGAATCAGAACCTTGCTCGAGTACCTGAGGCGGGCTATTTTATTGCGCCGTTAATTTTGACCGATGTCGATGAGCACAGTGAAATCTTTGCAAAAGAGCAATTTGGGCCAGTATTACCTGTCGTAAGCTTTCGCAATATTGATGAAGTGATTACGCAATCTAATCAGTCTTCCTATGCATTGGGTGGTTCAGTATGGACGCAAGACATGACTCAAGCCCACCAAATTGCAGCAAAAATGCAGACTGGTACAGTGTGGATTAACAGTCATGCCGATGTGTCACCGTTTGCAGAGTTTGGAGGCTGGAAACAGTCTGGATTAGGGTATGCGTTTGGTTTAGACGGCTTACTGCTGTTTACTAAAAAGCAAGCCATCCAGTATGCAGTCTAGCTGACTCAGTATTCATCTAACCACTTTTTGAGGCGATGTACGTTAAAAATACAATCACCATCTAAAGTAGCTTTTTAATGAACTCAAAATAGTGTTGCAAATGAGATGGATAGCAGCACAGATCAAATTGATATTACACATTGAAACAATGCCATAAAATTTAACAACTTAGCGAGATGGTTGAGCAAAAATCATGCTATACAAAAAGGCAGTAAAAAATTTAGGAAGAACAAGATGAATCGTTTAGAAATTAAGGTGAAAGATCAATTTGAAAAAGTATATCCTGCGATTGCGCTATTAAAAGATCAGCTCAAATCGCCTACAGGTGCAGAACTGAGCCTGTATCAGCGTGTCGAGAAAATCGAGGTGGAAAATGAAACGATTCTCCCTTCGACAGAGCTACTCTTTGAAAGCCAAGAGAGCAACCGTATTTATCGGATTGTCGGTGGATAGCAAATACGCTCACGCATAAAAAATTCAGTCACCACCTCATGTTCGCATGGGGTGGTTTTTTATACGTGTTTTACGTTGGTAACAGGAGAGGGTCTGTCGTTTTCTAATTGCTTTTATTAGAAAAATTTGTTAAATGTATAAGGTGTATCCCTATTTTGTTGCGCTGTTGTTTAAATTTATTAAATCTACTCAATAATAATCACAATCGTGGCGAGGCTCGCATGAAAATGCAACTAATACGACTTGATCAAGCAGATCAGCTAAGTGCATGCCGCCTATCGCTTCTGCTTGGACTCAATAGTGACAATGACCTAGTACAACGCTATGTCAGTTTTACCACTAAGCTTCTCAATGTCAAATATGCCATTCTAAGCTTTGAGGAAGAACCGTACGTATGGCATATCAATCATGACGGTCTTCATGCTTTATCTAAAATCGAATTAATACCATCGTTGCGTGCAGTCCATAACATGGATGTTCTCGATGCTGTGCACCCGCAATATATGCATTTATGTCAGGTGCTACAGACATTGGGTGTAAATTATCAGCGTTTAATTGCGATTAATTTACAAAAATCCGATCAGCAGTCGATAGGGGTTGCTATCTTTTTTGATGATGAACTGACATCTTTTGATCCAACTAGTATTGAACTGGTACAGAGCTATACCGCTGGATTTGTGCGCCATGCCGAACTCAAGTTTAATTTTGAAGAGCTCAGAGAACTCTATGAGCAGCAGTCAGCGCTGAATTTTAGTAAAAACAAATTCTTTTCAATTATTGCGCACGACCTACGTGCTCCATTTCATGGTTTGCTGGGTTTCTCTGAAGTATTGGCCAAAGAGCGTGAAACATTAGATGAGTCAAGTGTTCAAAATATAGCAGACTATCTTTATGACACTTCGCAGTCGACTTACAACTTGCTTGAAAGTTTACTCAATTGGGCGATGGCTGAGGGCGGGCGATTCGTATACCATCCCATCAGTTTTAATCTTAAGCAAGTGACCACCATTGTCATGAGCATTTTGAATACCTTTGCGCTGAAAAAAAATATTCAGCTCATCGACGATGTACCTGAAGACATCAAGCTTTTTGCCGATATCAACATGATTACTTCGCTGATTCAAAACTTGGTGTCGAATGCACTGAAATTCACGCCTATGGACGGTACAGGCCGGGTCAGTATTTCGGCCAAACAAATTGCTGAAAATGTTGAAATTGCTGTACAGGATACGGGTCATGGCATGACCGAGTCGCAGCTTAAAGAAGTCTTTCAGCCACGTATTACGGTAAGTTTTCGTGGAACCGCTGGAGAAAAAGGTGCAGGTTTAGGGCTCACCTTGTGTAAGCGCTTTGTCGATTTAAATCTTGGTTCGATTAAGGTTGAATCAAAAGAAGGCGAAGGCACAACTTTTCGTGTGATATTGCCTGCGGCGCAGCATGTAACCGACAATGTGATTGAACATGCTGATACAGAAGTAAAATTGGTTTAAATAGATTTCCCATCTTTAGCATGTAACTGCTATAACTATGCAAACAATCAAGTTGCAGGTTTGATTCAATGAATGCTGAGCAGTTACAAATAACTTTAAGATCAAGTCAATACGCAGAACACGTGCTCGAATTACACCGCACCTTTCTCGAGCAGGACTTTCAACTTGATCGGTTTACTGCTCACCTTTCCCGTGACGATATTTTCCAAACAGTTGAACAAACACTCGAGGGTATTGAAGACGAAGCCACATGGATGAAAAGCCTGCGGATTCTTCGTGCACGTTTGATGTTTCGCTGGATCTGGCAAGATGCCAATCAACAGACCGATGTGGTCACGCTCACCCGCGAACTCTCCGATTTTGCCGATGCCAGTATTTGTGCCGCTAAACGCTTTGCATTAGGGCCTTTGCTGGCCAAGCACGGCGAACCGCTGGGTTATTCTGGTGAAGTTCAAGATTTAATTGTAATTGGTATGGGCAAACTAGGTGCTCAAGAACTTAATCTCTCTAGTGATATCGACCTGATTTTTGCCTTCGATGAACAAGGTGAAACGCAGGGCAGAAAATCCATCGATGTACAGCAATTTTGTATTTTGTGGGGACAAAAACTCATTTATCTGCTCGATCATATCACCGCAGATGGCTTTGTTTTTCGTGTTGATATGCGTTTAAGGCCGTGGGGCGATGGCTCAGCCTTGGCGATTAGTCATGTGGCCTTGGAAAAATACTTGATTCAGCACGGACGCGAGTGGGAGCGCTATGCGTGGATCAAAGCCCGTATTATCAGTGGGGGCGTTCATGGCGAACATTTGATGGAGATGACTCGGCCTTTTGTATTTCGTCGTTACGTCGACTATTCGGCATTTGAAGCCATGCGTGAAATGAAAAGCATGATTGAGCGTGAAGTCGCACGTCGTAATATCGCCGATGACATCAAGCTTGGAGCAGGTGGTATTCGCGAAGTCGAGTTTATTGTTCAGGTATTTCAGCTCATTTATGGCGGTTCAAAACGTGAGCTGCAAGATCGGCAGTGTTTGGTAAGTTTGCATCATCTTGGGCAAGTCGGGCTACTTACGCCTGAGGCAGTGGTGCAACTTGAAGATGCTTATCTGTTTCTCAGACGCGTCGAACATGCGATTCAGGCCTTGAATGATCAGCAAACCCAATCTTTGCCACATGATCCAGAGCTGCGTCAGCGTATTTTGGATACCTTGCATTACCCGACTTGGGATGCGTTTTTAAATACACTCAACACCAAACGTGAAAAAGTCAGCGAACAATTTAAGCATTTGATTCAGGATGAAATAACAGCACCTGAGCAGACCGATACACAGCTTGAGCAGCGACTTGCCGAAGTGCTAGATGATGCATCTAAAAACTTGATTCACGAGTTTTGGCACGGTAATGCCCTAAAAAAACTACCTGCGAAAGCTGTACAGCGTTTAAAAGATTTTTGGCCATACTTGATTGAGGCAATTTTACAATCTGAACACCCTCAACTGGCCTTGATGCGTTTGATGCCTTTGGTCGAGTCGGTTATGCGCCGGACGGTCTATCTGGTCATGTTGATGGAAAGTCGCGGTGCCATGCAGCGTTTGGTCAAAATGGCTACCGTCAGTCCATGGATCTGTGAAGAACTGAGCCAGTATCCGGTATTGCTCGATGAGTTTTTGACCATGGATTTTGGCTTGCCTACCCGTCAAGATCTTGAAGACTCATTACGTCAGCAGCTATTACGGATTGAGCTAGATCAAGTCGAAGAACAAATGCAGGTATTGCGCTTGTTTAAGAAAAGCAATGTCCTGACTGTGGCAGCCAGTGATGTGCTGGCTGAAAGTCCACTCATGAAAGTTTCTGATGCATTGACCGATATTGCAGAAGTC
The DNA here is from genome assembly GCF_018139125.1 of Acinetobacter soli. Lineage (NCBI taxonomy): Bacteria > Pseudomonadati > Pseudomonadota > Gammaproteobacteria > Moraxellales > Moraxellaceae > Acinetobacter > Acinetobacter soli. Next base: position 1,991,993 of record NZ_CP073241.1, on the reverse strand, counting down.
AGTGTGGCGGCCACACTGCAACTGTCATATCAGACCGTGGCTAAAAAACACGGCTATCCACAAGATGTTACGGGTAACCGCTGCTCAGCCGATCATTTAGGATTTGCCGTAATAGGCTATGGCAAGCTCGGTGGCATTGAGCTGGGTTACGGCTCAGATCTGGATCTGGTCTTTATTCATTCTTTTGATGAGCAAGCCGAAACTGATGGCAATAAAACCATTACCGGATTTGAGTTTGCCATGCGGGTGGCACAGAAATTTCTCTCATACATGACCACACAAACGCTTGATGGTCGTGTTTATGAAATTGATACGCGACTCAGACCTTCTGGAGAGGCCGGGCTTTTAGTGACGAGTTTAAAAGCCTTTGAGCAGTATCAGCTTAAAAATGCATGGCTTTGGGAACATCAAGCGCTGGTTCGTGCACGCTCGATTGCCGGTGAGCCTGAACTACGCGAAAAGTTTGAGGCGATTCGCTGTCAGATTCTGACTCAGCCGCGCGATGAAGCACATGTGCGCGCTGAAGTGCTCAAAATGCGTCAGAAGATGAAAGATCATCTAGGCTCATCAAATGAACAAAAAAAACATGGGATTTTTCATTTAAAACAGGATGCGGGAGGTATCGTTGACATCGAATTTATGGCACAGTATGTGGTTCTAGCATGGAGTGGGTCGAATTCTGATCTCGCCCATTTTTCCGATAATGTGAGAATTCTAGAAGATGCTGCTCAAGCAGGCTGCTTATCCAGTGAAGATGCCACAGCATTAATACACGCTTATCTAAGCGAACGAGCCGAGAGCCACCGTTTAGCACTTGCAAATCAATCCATGCAAGTGAACGCTGCGGATTGGCACGATACCCGAGTGATCGTTTGCAAGTTATGGCAAAGATTAATAGATCCAACGGCAAATTTTATGGCGTTGGAGAGTAAATAATTGTGTAAAAAAATTTGGAGTGTGTGCCATGAATTTGGCTGATCGTGATGGTTTTATTTGGCAAGATGGACAATTAATCGACTGGCGTGATGCAAAAATCCACGTCTTAACTCATACACTACATTACAGTATGGGTGTGTTTGAGGGTGTCCGTGCCTATGAAACGCCTCAAGGCACAGCAATTTTCCGTCTTAAAGAGCATACAAAACGTTTGTTAAATTCAGCAAAAATTTATCAAATGAAAGTGCCATTTGATCAAGCAACGCTTGAACAGGCACAAATTGATGTTGTACGTGAAAACAAGCTCGCATCATGCTACTTACGTCCACTGATCTGGATTGGTTCTGAAAAACTGGGTATCGCTGCAACCGACAATACTATTCATGCTGCTGTTGCGGCATGGAGCTGGGGTGCTTACCTTGGCGAAGAAGCAATGGCGAAAGGGATTCGTGTGAAAACATCATCGTTTACGCACCATCATCCTAACGTGACCATGTGTAAAGCCAAAGCGTCAGGTAACTATACCTTGTCGATTCTTGCACATCAGGAAGTCGCGCATTCGGGCTATGACGAAGCGATGTTGATGGACCCACAAGGCTATGTGTGTCAGGGTTCTGGTGAAAACGTATTCTTGGTAAAAGATGGCGTGCTGCATACCCCAGATATCGCAGGCGGTGCGTTGGACGGTATTACACGTCAAACAGTGATTACTATTGCCAAAGACTTAGGTTATGACGTGGTTGAGCGCCGTATCACTCGTGACGAATTCTACATCGCCGATGAAGCGTTCTTTACTGGTACTGCTGCAGAAGTGACGCCAATTCGTGAATACGATGACCGTGAAATTGGTGAAGGATGCCGTGGCCCAATTACCACAGAAATCCAGAAAACCTTCTTTGATGCGGTTCAGGGTAAAAATCCAAAATATGAACACTGGTTAACTTACGTGAAGTAAGCGAATCAGTTAAGATCAAGGCGAAACGAAAGTTTCGCCTTTTTTTGTGGTTTTGGATAATTCAGATATGCAGATTGTGTACGTGAGTGACGGTAAAGCAGGGCATCGATCACAGGCACTGGGATTGTTTGGTGCGATTAAGCGCAAGGTGCCACATGCACAGTTACAAGAATTGCCACTCGATCAGTTACACGTGCTTTCATTAATTTACGCACTCTGGACGCATCGGTTGTCATACCTTGAACAAGCACCAGATTATATTGTAGGGGTGGGCAGTCATACACATTTACGGGTATGGTTGCTGGGGAAAATTTATCCAAAAGCCAAAACCATCATTTTGATGAAGCCGAGTCTGCCTATATCATGTTTTGATTACACCGTTGTGCCAGCACATGATGGTGTTGCAGCATCGCCGCATGTATTGGTCACTCAAGGGGCACTTAATCCGCTTCAAAATGAGCAGCGTCATGTCACTGGACGCATTCTGATTGCACTCGGTGGAAGTTCTAAACGCCATCAATGGAACGAGGCGCAGGTACTCAAAGCCATTGAACAGATTGTGCAGCAGCATCCACAATCGAGCGTCATCTTGACCACATCGCGCCGTACCCCTGAAAATTTTCTGGCACATCTGGGCCAACATTCCTATGCAGCGCGATTAGATATTTATCCGGTGGAGCGTACGCCGCACGGCTGGATCTTTGAGCAAATGCAACTGGCCGATACGGTTTATGTGACTGAAGACAGTGTCTCCATGATCTTTGAAGCCCAAACTGCTGGATGTCGCGTGGGGGTGATTGCAATTGACCGGCTGAAATCTGATAGAATCACGCACATGATCGATCAACTGGCACATGATCAGATTACGGATGTTATTCGTCTACTGCATCATGCTGCTCCACTGAGTGAAGCCGATCGGGTGGCATCTCAAATTTTGGGCTTATCGAGTTCTTAAGTTAATGAAAATATTGCATATTGCAAATTTTGGTTTTAACAAGCAAGGCGCGCATTTCTACTGTACCGATCGTAAAATTTCGGCGGGACTGGTAGAAAATGGACATTTTGTTTACGATTTTAGTTTTCGTGACATGGCGCGCATGGGCACAATTTTTAAAACAAAAAAATTAGGTGCCAGTTGGGCCAATAAAGAAATTCTAAAAATTGTGAATAATCTGGAGCCTGATTTGGTATTGATCGGGCACAGTGACCTGATGAGTCCTGAAGTGCTTAAGCAGATCAAACAGCAATATCCAGAGACCAAAATTGCCTTTTGGTATGTCGATCCATTGTATCTAGAACATAAGCTTGATTTTATTCGTGCTTTTTCGCCGTATCTTGATGCGATATTTTGTACCACGGGTGGCACATACCTACAAAAACTGAAACAGCCGCATTTAAGTGTGGGGTATATGCCTAATATTGGGCATCGTAATGTTGAAACATTAGTACAATTTGAAAATCAAAATACTGACAAGACCTTTATTTTTTGTGGTGTGGTGTACAAAGAACCTGAGCGCGAAAAATTCTTGAAAGATCTGGCCAATGCACTGACGCAGGCCCAAGTCAATTATCAGTACTATGGCTGCTTTGATCAGCCAGGGGTCTATGGTAAAGCTTATTATCAAGTGTTGTCAGAGTCGAAAATGGGGCTGAACTATTCGCGCCGAAATGATGTCACCTTGTACAGCTCCGACCGCATTGTGCAACTGACCGGCAATGGCTTATTGACCTTTAGTCCGCGTATTCCGGGTTTTGAGCATTTATATACCGACCAGCATGTGGTGTATTTTGATGATCAGTTTGATCTGGCTAAAAAAATTCAGTTTTATGATCAGCATCCAGATCAAGCCGCACAGATTGCACGTGCCGGCTGGCAGCGAACACGCCAGAGCTTTAGTAGTAAACGAATTACGCAGTACATGCTGGAAGTAACGTTCCGCCAGCCCCTGACCGAAGCGTATGAATGGTCACATGAGGTTTATATATGATGTGGTTGTTGTATATCATCATCGGTTTGGTCATTTTGGCCGCGTTGCTTTATGTATTAGGCAATTACACTTTTTGGTTGCCATTTCGCTCCAATAAGTTACCCCGCATCGTGATGCTACATCAGGTCACGCCACATGCCCAAGCCTCGGGAATGAATATGCCACCCGAAAAGTTTGAGCAACTGCTGCAACTGCTGGTGAAAAAAAACGCGGTATTTTGCTTTGTATCTGAACTTGAGCAATATCGTGAGCAAAAAAATGTAGTGGCCCTGAGCTTCGATGATGGCTTTATGGATAATTACGTTTATGCCTATCCACTCTTAAAAAAATATCAAGCCAAAGCGACGATCTATCTGGCAACCCAGATTGAAGGCATTGAGGCATTGACCGTCGATCAGGTGCAGGAGATGGCTCGATCAGGTTTTATCGAGTTTGGGGCGCACACGCAGCATCATGTGAATTTATTAAAACTCGATGATGAAACGGCGTATCAGGAAATGCTGCATTCCAAACAGGATGTAGAAACGCTAGTAGGAGCATGTCCGAGTTTTGCCTATCCATTTGGCCGTTTTAATGAAAAGCATCAACAGATGGCGCGTAAGATTGGCTTTAAAAATGCCGTGTCTACACGTAAAAAGATCGAGCCCTATGATCCAGCGCATCCATTTAATATTCCCCGCGTGAGTACCCACGGCGCAATGAATGCCCTGCAAATGCGCATTGCGCTTGCCAAAGGACGCTATAAATTATGATCCCTAAAATTGCGTGTAGCGTGTATATCGTGACCCTCAATTGTGAGGCGTGGTTATTCAAGACCTTGCAAAGTGTGCAAGATTTTGATGAAGTCATTATTTTAGATTCGGGCAGTACCGATGCCACCTATGCCATTGCACAGCAGTTTGATAATGTGCACATTGAGCATCAGGACTGGCAGGGCTATGCGGGTCAAAAAAGTTTGGCTTTAGCCAAATGTCGCAATGATTGGGTATTGAATTTAGACGGCGACGAAGTACTTTCTGAAGGACTAAAGCAGGAAATTGCTGAGGTGATTCAGCATAACCAGCTTGATGCCTTAATTACGCCGATTAACGATGTGTTTTTGGGTGTACCGAATAGTAAGCATACCAAGAAACATGCCAAGGTGCGTTTCTTTCGCAAGGCCAAAGGGCATTATGATCTGGCCAATAAAGTCCATGAAAATGTGATGGTAGAGGGTGAATCTCGCCGTGCCATACATGATATTTATCATTTTGGTGAGTCGAGTATTTTCGTCAAAGTAGAGAAAAATAATCAATACTCCAATTTAAAAGCCGCCGAAAAATTCCAAAAAGGTAAATCCCCTAGTCTGGCAAAACTGGTATTGGTGATGCCGATGACGTTTATTAAGTCGTATTTTATCCGTCGTAGCTTTCTGAATGGCTGGCGCGGTTTTGTTAACAGCATGGTCAATGCCTTTTATGCTTTTTTAAAAGAAGCCAAATTATTTGAGCAAAGCATGAAAAACGATAAGAAATAAACGGATCATCGATGAAAATAGTGCAAATAATGGCCACCGACGGCGGTCGAATTGGTGGGCTTGAAAAACATACCTTTCAACTTTGTGAAAAGTTAGCAGAGGGGCATGAGGTACATCTGTTTTTAGATGATCACTATCGTGCGCAGGCACCGGTTGCGTCTAGTTTACATTGTCATTATTTTGATTTTTCTAAAGGACGCATGAATCTGTGTCTTTTATTGTCAATGTATCGAAAGCTTAAAAGCATACAGCCCGATCTTATTCATGCACAAGGCGGCAAAGCCTCTAAAATGCTGAATTTTTTACTCCCATTTTTAAAGTTACCGAGTGTCGCGACGATTCATGGTATGAAAAATAACATGAAAAGCTATCGTCACTTTTCTGAAGTCATTACGGTGAGTCAATCGGTTGCCAAAAAAATTCTGCCCGTCCGTTCTGTACATGTGGTACATAATGGCGTGTCGATTCAAGCCGTTCCAAATAAGCATCAGCAGTCGATCAAACCAATTCGAAAAGCAGTTGCAATAGGACGTTTAGATCCAGTCAAAGGCTTTGATCGCTTGATTGACGCTTGGCAAGATATAGATATGCAGCTTGAAATTTTGGGGGATGGTCCAGAACGTGAGCAGTTATCTCAAAAAATTAGGGCGCTTAAACTTGAGCACAAAATTCATCTGCTCGGTCATCAGACCGATATTTACCGTTATTTAGCCTCCGCAAGCTTTGTGGTGATCAGTTCATCACGTGAGGGTGGGCCCATTATTTTAGCTGAAGCTTTATTGGCTAAAATTCCTGTCATTTCAACAGATGTAGGTATGGTAAGGGAATTTATTCCAGAAGCATATATTGCAGCTGGCTTTGATGTCGAGCATCTGCGTCAATTGATCAACGAGGCGGTAACGCACCTTGATCAACTCGACCAAGAATTCCAAACAGCCTTTCATCGAGCAGCAAGCCAGCTCTCACTTGATGCCATGACCCAGCACACATTAAAGGTGTACGAACAGGCGTTAAAACAAGTTTAAGCCAGTTATTTTTGTTTGGGTGTTAAGCGAATTGCATCTAATACCACAAAATTGGAATGAACATCGATGGTGTGACAACCATCATCTTCTGCTTGCCAATCGGGCAGTACGGTTTCAATTAATTCTTCGGCATATTCAGATGGGCTTAAAGTTAAAATATGCTTGAGTTCGATATGCCCGCCGTAGCGTTTGAGCGAATCCTGACTTGGTCGAACCAGCATGTCTTTGTAGATGAACGGTTTACCTGCCATTCGACATTGTAACTTTCCTGTGCATACTGGGTTTTGTGGATGCTCTTTCCACTCAGGCTGTAATAGATTTTCGGTAAAAAACAAATCCAGACGATCACCAAATTTTTTGCAATTTCTGCGTGTGGATGTAAACAGATACCATAAGCCTTCATGATAAAACGGGGTGGTATCTACAGCCTCGATATTGTCCATGAGCACTGAGTGCTGCTCCCAAACAAAGGGGAATTTTGTGCATTTCCAGAGCTCGATGGTTTTATTGGCTGTTGTTTCTGGAATCATGTACCAGTCATGATCTATTTTAAAAACACAGGGATAAGAAAGGTGATAATCCAGTTTTAATATGGCGGTCGGCTCGGTATATGTGCCATCTTTAAATACCTCTAAGACAGACAAGAATCCTACTGGATGCTGATCGTCGACTTCTTCAAAAAAAATAAAATGACGGCCATCTTCTTCGGCATAGAAACTGTCTGCAAAAGTAAAGCGGCGAGGAGAGTGGATCTCAAACAGATCATTAAGTTGATCTAAACCTGAAAAGGGCTGCGTTAACCAGCCAAAACGCATATACCAGTGAGAATCAAAAGTTTTATCTTGTTTTTTTTGTTGGTATTTATACCATTTTTTTAGAATTTCACGCTTTATCATCAAATTTTACACTCGAAAAAAGAAAAATTAAGTAAAATGTTGGCGTTTATTTTAGCATTTGATTGAAATGAAAAAATATTTAATTAGTATTGAATCGCAAGACAGTAAAAGGTTACAAGGATTTTACGAACAACGGACTTTTCATAACTATAAAGATGAATTTAAACAATTTGGAATTATTGGAAAAAACTTAACTGTTAGCCAATATTTTGAAATGGGTGTTGCAGGTAAAAGCAAGCCCATGACGCCTGGTGAGCTGGGTTGTACACTTTCTCACTTAGAAGCACTCAAAGATTTTCTTAGTTCCGATGAAAAGTATGCGATTATTTTTGAAGACGATGTCATTGAACTTTTCGAAATCGATTTTGAACATTTAGAAGCAAAGTTAGAAGAACTACATCTGGGTGAAAATTTTCTGTTCAGCCTAGGCGGTATTCAAATGAAAATTTGTAATCGCGTTCGTGGTTACGAGCTAAATCAAAGATTATATGAACAAAAAGTACTTAAAGTTGATCATGATTTCCTTGATCGTTTAGCTTATGCCTACGCCTATGTGGTGGATCGTAAAATGGCAGCGATGTTACTAAGTTATCATCAGACTCCAAAAATTTATGATCACTGGCAAGATCTGATCGTTCTACAACAAGATTTTAATGTATATGTCAGTTTTATTTTTGATCATCCTGTGATTCAAAATAATTCTAATTTGAGTTATCTTGAACATGAGCGCACGTTGACGCAAAGTATTAATAAAGAAGAGAAAGATCAGTTTTATTATTTAAGGATGAAATTTAAAACGCTCACTTTAAAGAAATATTAATATTCAGGATAACGTTGCGTTGAAAGTCGTTTAAATTTTTTCTTAAAACTAAAAAGCTTTCGTTTTAAGTAAAAAGCAAGAAGTTGAAAAATAGAATGAGGTAAGGGAGCCGGTTTTAAAATGGCGAGGCGTTCATTCTCAATCGAACTTTGTGTGTTTTTAACAAAGTTAAGTTCTGGATGCGCCAATATATCTGTGAAATAAAAACTGATGGATGGGGCGTATTTTAAGAATCCCTCCCAGTCATCAGCAAGATGTACGATTTTATTGTAATCAATGAAAGCTTGCGCTGCCGTTCTATCTATAACATAACCCATTGTATAAAAGGCTTTGTCCGAAAAGTAAGGATGAAGCTTCAGAATAGGGCGATCATAAAATTTTTCTTTTAAAATTTGACCTCTTGCTTTATTGCAAAGATATAAATTAATTCCGCCTAAACTTAAGATAAATCCATTTTCTAAAAAACTGAATTCATGATCGAAATTTATTGCACATTTAAAAATTACGTCATCTTCAAAAACATAAGCATATTGAGCATCAGAAGCTAAAAAATCTTTGAGTGCTTCTAAGTGAGAAAGGGTACAACCTAATTCTGCGGGTGTTAACGGCGTTATATGGTTTGCTACAGCGAGTTTAAAATATTCATCTAAACTTAATTCATTTCCTTTGACACCAAAAATAGTAAAATCTTTTTCTTCAAAATGATTGTGATTAAAAAAGGAGTCATACCGTTGATCTCCTTTTTTTTGTATAGAAATTAAATATTTTTTATATTTCATCATGAATTTATATCGTACCAAAACTAATTATCGGCATTTCCCTTTAACACCATATAAATGAGTGCAACAAAAATCAGTAATGCACCAGCCAAGCTACTTACACAGAAAAATAGAATGCGTTGATTCGTATCTAAATTGAACAGTTCGTTAGCCAAGATATAACGCATAAATAACCATTGAGCTAATGAAAAACCAATAACCACAAGCGCGTGACGACGCACATCAGAACGCATAGCCATAATGAGTTATCCAAAGGGGGAGAAAGCTATATTATGCCATTCGACGGTAGTCAGCTCAACACAATCGTCTAATTTGAGAATCTTATCGGTAATAAAAGTAACAAATTATCACTATGTGCTAATTATGAAGGTTATTTAACATGATCTCACCATAAATTCATTTTATTTCTTACGCTTTGGCTTTAAATGCTGTTCGTTTTTGAGATTGTGCCATTGAGCTTGGGGATAAAGATTTGAAACATCCAATTGATTTTGTAATGATTTGGGTCGATTCAAATGATATGAATTGGAAAAAAGAATTTGTTCGCTTCAAATACAAAGACGCTGTTTTTACAGACGACTTGTTAGATGAAGAGTGCCGATATCGTGACTGGGAAAATTTACAATATTGGTTTAGATCTGTAGAAAAATACTGCCCATGGGTCAGAAAAATTCATATCGTAACATGCGGACACTTTCCAGAATTTCTAATAAAAGAGCATCCAAAACTCAATTTCGTTACACATGATCAGATTATCGATGCAGCCTGTTTACCTACATTTAGCTCTCATGTCATCGAAATTAATCTTCATAAAATTGAGGGCTTGGCTGAACATTTCATCTATTTCAATGATGATATGTTTATCACTCAGCCACTTCTTCCTGAGTTTTTCTTTCGAAAAGGACTGCCTTGTGATGGGCTTGTTTTACAACCTTTGATGGTGGTGGGTGAAGAAAACTTTTTGGGTGCAGTCACCCTCACAGATGTCGCGATTATTAATAAATATTTCAATAAACGTCAGCTTTTCAAACAAATGCCTCGTGCATTCTTTAATCTTCATTATCGGTTTAAAAATAACTGGACTAATTTTTTAGAGCTTTATAATCGAAAATTTTCAAATTTTTATAATACGCACTTACCACAACCTTTTTTAAAATCGATATTTAATGAAGTGTGGGAAAAAGAGCAGGATTATTTACAACACGTATGTACGCATCGTTTTAGAGAGCCATTAGATGTAAATCAGTATTTATTTCGGATGTGGCAATTATGCTCTGGAAAATTTTATCCGGTTGATATACTTGATCGAGGTCAAAATTATGATCTTGAGTTTGAATCTTTAACCGAAATAAAAAAGGCTGTCAAAATGCAAAAACTGGCTCAAGTTTGTTTAAATGATCATGAGCATGTACAAAATTTTGAACAGTTAAAAGCTGAAATTATTGAAATTTTTTCTGATCAATTTAATTTACCATCTAGTTTCGAGCGCTAAAGATATAAAAACACCCCGAGAGTTGAATTAAAGTTTTCAACTGTCAGGGTGTAAGACTCAACGCAGATAGCTTAATTCATTAAACTAAAATTAAGCCTCTTTCTTTGGCTGTTCGCGTAAACGAATACCCAAATCACGTAGCTGATTCGCTTCAACTGGTGCTGGTGCCTGAGTCAATGGACATTCAGCAGTCTTGGTTTTCGGGAATGCAATCACATCACGAATTGAAGACGCACCAGTCATGAGCATAATTAAACGATCTAGACCAAATGCCAAACCACCATGTGGAGGCGCGCCATAGCGCAAGGCATTCAGCAAGAAGCTAAACTTCTCTTCGGCTTCTTCGTCTGAAATACCCAATGCTTCAAAGATGGCTTTTTGCATTTCAAGCGTATAAATACGTAATGAACCACCACCGACTTCGGTACCATTCAATACCATGTCATAAGCAACGGAAAGTGCTTCACCCGGATTTGCTTTCACATCTTCAACACTTGATTTTGGCAGCGTAAATGGGTGGTGAACTGAAGTCCATTTACCATCATCTGTTTCTTCAAACATTGGGAAGTCGACTACCCAAAGCGGCGCCCATTCACAGGTTGCAAGTTTTAGGTCGTGACCGATTTTCACACGAAGTGCACCCATGGCATCATTTACAACCTTGGCTTTATCTGCACCAAAGAAGACGATATCGCCATTTTCTGCGCCTACACGCTCAAGCAATTGCATCACGATCGGTTCAATGAATTTCACGATTGGAGACTGTAAGCCTTCTACACCTTTTTCAATTTCATTGACCTTGATGTAAGCGAGGCCTTTAGCGCCATAAATGCCCACAAATTTGGTGTATTCATCAATCGCACTACGTGGCAAAGCGCCTGCGCCCGGCACGCGAAGTGCTGCAATACGGCCTTTAGGATCTTTGGCTGGACCCGCAAATACTTTAAACTCGACGTCTTGCATCAGATCTGCAACATCAACCAGTTTAAGCGGAATACGTAAGTCTGGTTTGTCCGATGCATAGTCACGCATCGCTTCGCTGTATGGCATACGCTGGAACTTGTCGAATTTGATACCGAGCAATTCGTCAAACAGCTTAACGGTCATGCCTTCCATCAGATCCATAATGTCATCATCATTTAAGAATGATGTTTCGATGTCGATCTGGGTAAATTCAGGCTGACGGTCTGCACGCAAATCTTCGTCACGGAAACACTTTGCAATTTGGTAGTAACGATCAATACCGCCCACCATCAACAATTGTTTGAACAACTGTGGTGATTGTGGAAGAGCATAGAAGCTTCCATTTTGCACGCGGCTTGGAACCAAATAGTCACGTGCGCCTTCAGGTGTTGCACGCGTTAAGATTGGGGTCTCAACATCTAAGAAACCATGATCGTCTAGGTAGTTACGAATCAGGTTGGTCACTTTAGAGCGAAAACGCAAACGATCTAGCATTTCTGGACGACGAATGTCCAAGAAACGGTATTTTAAACGATGCTCTTCAGAAATATTAATATTGTCATCATTTAATGGAAATGGCGGAGTTTCAGATTGTGCGAGAACTTCGATCTCTTTGCCCAACACTTCAATTTGACCACTGACCATATTTGAATTTTCAGTGCCCTCATAGCGGCGACGTACACGACCCGTAATTTTCAGTACAAACTCAGAGCGTACTTTATCTGCGGTCGCAAATGCCTCTGGCGTATCTGGGTCAATAACCACTTGAACCAAACCATCGCGGTCACGCATATCAAGGAAAATTACACCACCATGATCTCGGCGACGGTGTACCCATCCACATAGGGTTACGGTTTGGTCAATTTGGGCTTCTGTTAAAGAGCCACAGTAATGAGTTCGCATCATGTCGTAAAAATCCAAACTATATTGGCTGTTGGGGCGTATACGTAAACAGCGTACCGCCAGTGAATCAGCGATTATGCCTTTTTGAGTGGCGTGTCACAAGAACTAGCGCCAAAAACTGCTAAAAATGCGCTATTTTTGAACGGATTTAATCAACTTTGTGAATCTGGTTGTGTGGAAAAACCAAACCATGCCAAAAATACAATTGACCATAGCGCCATACTGCCAAGAAACCCGCGGAAAAAGTAATTGATCGATTTACCCACATGATCGTAGGTTTCTGCTTTCCACGAATCGAGGCTGAGTGGTTCGGCATAGCCCATCACCCAATATAGGCCGCTTAAGATAGAAAAAATAAACGCAGTCCAGCAAAAACGCTGAATCAGTCGTGATACCAGTCTAGTCTGCCGATGCTGCTTAAAATAGTGTAAACACATCCAGATCAAAATTGGCAGAGTTACCACCGAAGTACCAATCTGCATGAGCATATGTACATGGGTGTGATAGCCCAAAATCGAAATTTCTCTGCTCAGTGCATCTTGAAAGACAAAGGTTCGAAAATCGGCATGGGTAAAACCATCCCAAATAATATGTGTGGCTGCGCCAATTAAAACTGAAACCACACAGCCAATCAGAAAGCCACAGGTACGGTCTAGAGTATTCAGATTGAGTGGATCGTGTAGAGACAGCCAGCGATAGATAAATGGACGATACAGCACATACCACACCGCACAAAAAAATAGCCCAACCAACAGATTAGGCACAATCATCCCAGACCACTCATGACTGATAGTCAAGCTGGTATTGGTAAATAATCGAAACAAATCGGGAGTCATACAGCCGATTGCCAGAGCAGCAACAGGTAAGCGCTGGCCGCTCAGTTTGGCAATGGGAGGTGCCAAAATGGCATGTGAAAGCGTAAACGGCATATTGAAAGCAAAATTATTTTGTCTTTTAGGTCGCGCCTAGTGTAGTCGACAATGCAGTTTGAGAATGTTTTTTATTGCAAAAATAGTGCAATGTTATAATATTACAAAAATTAAGCAGATTTTAAGATTTTAAGAATTCGAGGGGAATCCAATGTTGTTCACCAGAAGTGTGCTCACACTTTCAATTTTTGCTGCGCTATCAAGTGTGGTACATGCGGCCAATGAAACAAACACCGTATCAAAACTCAAAACTATCGAAGCAACCGCACATCCATTGGTTCAAACTGCGGTCGATTATGCTGCGGCAGACAATATTATTCAAAATCAGCAATTGGTACAGGGCGGTGCTACCATTGGTGAGGCGTTAAGTGATCAGGTGGGTGTGTATTCGAACCAGTTTGGCCCTGGCGCAAGCCGTCCTGTCATTCGTGGTCAAGACAGCGCACGTGTGAAGGTATTACAAAACGCCTCGGAAACGATTGATGTTTCAACCTTGTCTCCAGATCATGCCGTGATGGTCAATCCGATTTTAGCCAAGCAAGTTGAAATTGTACGTGGGCCTTCAACGTTGCTGTATGGTGCAGGTACAGTCGGTGGACTCGTCAACGTGACAGACAACAAGATTCCCACCCAAATGCCTGAACAAGGATATGAAGGGCAGGTCGGACTGCGTTACAACACGGGCAGCGACGAGAAGTTAGGGAGTGCAGGCTTAACGGTAGGTTTAGGCGAGCAAGTTGCATTAAGACTTGAAGGCCTGAAGCGAGATGCCAATAATTACATTGCACCGAATTATCTGCATGAAGGTGAAAAAGAGCGTCGCGTTGACAATACCTTTGCCAAATCTGAAGAGGCGACAGTAGGTTTGTCTTGGATTCATGATCGCGGTTTTACCGGCATTTCTTATACCAACCGTCAGGATAAATATGGCTTACCCGGTCATAGCCATGAATATGAGAGCTGTCATCCGCATGGTTTAAAATTGCATTGCGGCAGTCACGATGATCATGACCATGGAAATCATGCCGCAGAAGAGGGTCATGACCACGATCACGAACATGCACACGATCATGCAGGGCCATGGGTCAATTTAAAATCTGAGCGCTACGATTTTAGAACCGAACTGAATGATCCCTTTTCTGGTTTTAGCAAACTACGTGCACAAGCCAGTTATACCGATTACAAACATGATGAAATCGAAGAAGGAGAGGCCGCAACCACTTTCAAAAGCCAAGGTTATGATGCACGTCTAGAATTGGTACATCAGCCTTTAGCCAAGTGGAAAGGCGTGATAGGTGCACAGTTTGGTCGCCAGAAACTCGATATTACTGGCGAAGAGTCGCTCTTTGCTGGCCCGAGTACCACCGACAAATGGAGTCTATTTGCACTTGAACATACCCAGTGGAACGATGTGCATTTTGAAGTGGCTGCGCGTTTTGATCAGCAAAAAATCGATATCGATTCTCCGCAAAAAAACTATGATGATCATGCCTTTTCGTATTCAGGCGCTGCCAACTGGGCATTTGCACCAAATTATAAATTATCCTTTGTCGCATCACATCAAGAACGGATGCCACTGGCGCAAGAGCTATATGCCAATGGTAAACATTTGGCCACCAATACCTATGAACTGGGCAATCAAAACTTAAGTACTGAAAAATCCAACAACCTCGAGCTTGGCTTTCACTACGATGCAGATAAGCTAAATTATCATGTGCATGTGTTTCATAACTGGTTTGACGACTACATTTATGCCCGCACGTTAGATCGTTTTGAAAACTTCCGTCTGGTTGAATACACGCAAGATCAAGCACGTTTTTATGGTGTGGAGGGAGAGTTGTCTTATCAACTTTCTCCACGCTATACAGCCACAGTATTTGGTGACTATGTGCGTGCCAAAATTGAAACCGAAGGCAATGCCCCACGTATTCCGGGTGGCCGTTTAGGTACGCGGGTCAGTGCAGACTTTGGAGATGGTTTTTCTGGCTTAGCCGAATATTTCCATGTGTTTAAACAAGATAAATTTGCGGCTTTTGAGAATGAAACCGCGGGCTACAACATGGTGAATTTAGGCTTGGCGTATGCGGCACGTGCCAGCAATCGCACTGATTATCGTGTTTATGTGAAAGCCAATAATTTACTTGATGAAACGGTGTATAACCATGCGTCATTCTTGTCGAATCTTCCGCAGGTGGGGCGTAACTTTACTGTAGGTGTAGATTTTAGCTTCTAAGTGATTGATGAAATTAATAATGTTTCACGTGGAGTGCCCTAAGGGCGCTCTGCATGATTTAAGTTAACCGCTATACCGTTTTGACCTTCATATTTGCATTAAAATCACCTTAATTTTCAATCAAAGCCATAAAACTCAAGCTTTGAATGGAAATATAAATACCCAGTTAAATTTGCTTGTAAAAAAATAGATATATTATAACGTAACGAGTGATTGGCTTTTGGAGCATCACGATGCTTACTCGTTCTCATGTTTTTGCACTTTCTATTCTCTCACTATCGATTCAGCATGCTTTTGCACAAACCACACCCAGTGATGCTGCTGTCAACGATTTGCCAACCATTGAACTTCAAGCTCAAGCCACGCCCAAACAGCCATTCAATGAGACGGCTGGAGATGTAAGTGTGGGACGCGATCAATTGATTCAAGGCGGAACCACCATCGGTAACGCCTTGAATGGTCAATCGGGAGTTTACTCGGCGCAATATACAGGTGGGGTGAGCCGGCCTGTGATTCGTGGCTTAGATGGTGCACGCGTAAAAATTACCCAAAATGGCGGTGATACGCTCGATGTTTCCTCGGTTTCTCCCGACCATGCCGTGACGGTCGATCCTAATGCAGCCGATCAGATCCAGATTTTAAAAGGCCCTGAAGCGCTGCTCTATGGTGCAGGATCTGTGGGTGGATTGGTCAATGTCATCGATCATAAAATTCCATCTAAAATGCCAGACAACGGGTATGAAGGGCAGTTGGGTGTTCGCTACAACACGGGTGATGATGGCTTGGTTTATTCAGGTGATTCGACTGTCGCATTGGGCAGTCAGTTTGCATTGAATGTGGGCGGTTTAAAGCGTGATGCCAACAATTATATTTTGCCGCATGATTTGCAGGAAACATCGCGCCGTGAAGACAATACCTATGCCAAATCCAATGATTATCATGCCGGACTGTCATGGATTTATGATCGGGGCTATACCGGAGTTGCCTATAGCGAACGACACGATCGCTACGGGATTCCGGGAGATAATCCGTTATATGGTTTATGTAAACCCAGTGCAGGCAAGCTCGATTGCGGCACTTTAGCTGATCAACAGGCCGCTTTGCAGGAGCAAGATGGCGCAGCAGCATGGATTAATCTCAAAGAAAAGCGATACGATTTCAAAACTGAGCTGAATGATCCATTTGCAGGGTTTTCCAAACTGGCTGCACAGGCCACTTATACCGATTACCAGCATCAGGAAATGGACGGAGACGAACCAGATACTACCTTTATCAGCAAAGGCACCGATGCCCGCATTACCTTAGACAACATGGCTTGGGCAGGCTGGACTGGACAGTTTGGCACACAATACACTCAGCAAAAACTCACCATTAACGGTGATGAAGCACTCATGGACCCAACTGTCACCAAACGCTATAGCGTGTTTGGAATGCAGGAAAAACAAGTTGATCAACTGCATTTTCAGTTGTCATCGCGTATCGATCATCAAACCATTGATATCGATGGCAATGATGTAGATGTAGGTGCCAAAAATTATACTGGTACGGCGTACTCCTTGGCGGGTTCAACCGACTGGGCATTTAAGCCAAATTACAAGCTGTCTTTGACAGGCTCACATCAAGAGCGCCTGCCGCTGGCGCAAGAGTTATATTCGAATGGCGCACATATGGCCACCAATACCTATGAGTTAGGCAATGACGATTTGCAAAAAGAAAAATCGAATAATCTTGAACTCGGTTTACATTTTGACAATGACCAAGGCCTTAAATATAACTTGAGTGCTTTTCAAAGCTGGTACAACAACTTTATCTATGCCAATACCTTAGATCGTTTTCAGGACTTTCGTCTGATTCAATACGATCAAACCGATGCCCGCTTTTACGGAGTAGATGGAGATGTGAGCTATCAATTCAGTCCACGCTACAATGTGGGGGTATTTGGGGATTATGTACGCGGCAAGCTAGATGATGCTGGAAATGCCCCACGTATTCCGGGTGGACGCTTAGGCACGCGGATCAAGGCAGATTTTGGACAGGGTTACTCAGGAACAGCCGAGTATTACCATGTCTTTGGTCAGGATAATCTGGCCAATTACGAAACGGAAGGCAAGAGTTACAACATGCTGAATCTCGGATTGGCGTATGATGGGCAAATCAATACCAAAACGGGTTATCAGCTTTATGCCAAAGCCAATAATCTGCTTGACAGCAAAGTATATCTACACGAGTCATTTTTATCGGATGTTCCACAAATCGGGCGCAATTTTACCATGGGCATCAACTTTAATTTTTAATGTGTTTATCGCTACACACATAAAGGAAAGCCTCGGCTTTCCTTTTGTTTTTAAGCAGATTGACGCGCAGAATTAACCAAATCAGTCTTGAAACATCTCACGAGACTCTCTAGTCTGAACCCAGTGATTGGGATAACTTGTTATGCGTATTTTTCAACGAATTCATACCAAACTGAATTGGTCTGGGCGCCGTTATTTTTCTTTAATTGTCGGGATGTTGGTTTTAGGCTATGTTGCATCGGCAATTTATCATATCTATAAGCCCTTGCCGCAAGGCCTCAATTATAGCGGTAAGCTACGACATGCCGAACTCAAGTTTTTAGCAGATCAAACGTTTCTCGATGCACAGGGGCGTCAGCAATACGATCATCAGATCTTTGATCAAATGTTGGCGCTGATTCAGCAAGCCAAGAGTACCATTGTGCTGGATATGTTTCTGTTTAATTCAGAGGTAGGTGACAGCAAAATTCCACAGCGTCCTCTGATGCAAGAGCTGACACAGGCATTAATTCAAAAGCGCCGTGAGCATCCGAATATACAAATTGTGTTTATTACCGATCCGATCAATTCCGTTTACGGTGGTATTTTTCCTGAGCAATATCGTCGGCTTCGTCAGGCAGGCGTCGATGTGATTGAAACCAATCTGACTCCGCTGCGTGCTTCAAATCCGACTTGGTCTGGCCTGTGGTATTTATGCTGTCAAGGCATTGGGAACAACGCCGAAAAAGGCTGGTTGCCCAATCCCTTTGGCCAACAGAAAATCACCCTTCGTAGTTATCTGGCACTGGCCAATTTAAAAGCCAATCATCGAAAAACCATGGTGGTCGATACCGATCAAGGCTGGAAAAGTCTGATTACGTCTGCCAATCCGCACGATGGCAGTTCACGTCATTCTAATGTTGCTGTGGTGGTCTCTGGCCCGACGGCAATGGATGTGTTGCAATCTGAACAAAGTGTGGCTCAAATGTCGGGTGGTACATCACCTGTTGTGATTATGGGTGAAATCAATGCACCCACGACTGAGCCTCAGGTGCAGCTTTTGACCGAAGCGGCAATTTATCACGCTGTTTTAGATTTAATTCAGCGTGCCAAAGCCAAAGATCAACTGGATTTGGCAATGTTTTATTTGTCTGAGCGCCAGATTATTTCGGCTTTAAAGGCAGCACACGAGCGCGGGGTAAATGTTCGAGTGTTACTAGATCCGAATAAAGATGCCTTTGGTCGACAAAAAAATGGAATTCCAAATCGGCCTGTGGCCTCCGAGTTGCATGCCGCAGGTATTCCGGTACGATGGTGTGATACGCATGGCGAGCAGTGCCATAGCAAAATGATCATCAAATCCAGTGCGACTCAAGCTGAAATGATTTTGGGTTCAGCGAATTTTACCGCAAGAAATCTAAAAAATTATAATCTCGAAACAGATATCATGGTCAAAGGTCAAACGCAGGCAGCCGTTTTTCAGGATGCTACTCGATATTTTAATACAGTGTGGTCAAATCTGAATGGCCGTCACATGAGTGTGGACTATGCTCAATATGCCGATGAATCCCAACTGAAGTATTGGACCTATCGATTTATGGAGTGGTCGGGTCTTTCGACGTTTTAAATTTTAAAGAGAGGCATCGCCTCTCTTTGCTTTTTAATGCGTAGGAGGAATCAGTTGATCGAGTTCTTGCGGGCTCATTTGATCAAGCTCATCTAGGCTAGTTTTGATTTTCCACTGACTTTCGTCTTCAACTGGATTTGGCAAGCGCGCCTCTAACCAGTCACACACCACATCGGGACTAAACTCAGGATGATCACATTCAATGACCCATGCCAAAAAGTCTTTGGCTTCACCGTTCATATACGGGGGAGGTGATACCGGAAAAAACTGTGTGGGCAGACGTTCATTGGTCGAGAGATAGTTCAGTACATGCCCAAGCTCTTGTACGGTTTGCCATGCTAAAGCATGTTCGGTGTCGATGCTAAATTTAATCCACCATGCATGCTCACCGTTTGTGCCGTGCGCTGAAATGCGCTCTTGCTGAATACTTGGGACTTTACTAAAAAACTGATAAAGACGTTCAAAATTTAATTCTGCCACTGTATCTTGTTCCATGCTCCACATTGCAGCTTAGTATAGTCGCTATTTTATATCGATAAAGTCCGATTCTTGTGCATAGACGATTTATATACAGTTTGTCATGTAGGGTCTGACTGGTTTTCCTCTACACTAGAGAAGATAACTGTATGGTTTGGGAGAGGCGCATGTTGATTCATATCGTTCGAAACCTGCGACGCGTGATGATGATTACAGTATGCTCAACGAGTCTTTGGGCACACGATGATCGAATGCAACAGCAGTCAATACGCCCAAATACATATTACTCACCATCTGCGCCTGTTGTTGGATTTTCCAATCAAAAGGTGCCTCCGGTTTATCCGTCACGCTCGGCGAATCAGCCTCCTGTACCCTCCGTTGGCTTTAGCAATCAACAAGTACCATCTCCTCGTCCTTATCACCCCCATCATTGGCATACTGGACAACCCCGCTACGTATTTGTAGTGGGCCAAATTTTACCGATTGAATATCGTGATGACCGCTATTGGGTCGAAAATTGGTCCGACAATCGCTTGTATCAGCCACCGCAAGGTCGTCGCTGGATTCGTGTAGATCAGCATTATCTTCTTATTTCCTCACCAGATTTTACAATTGAAGGTATTCGCTAATCGTTTTTGAATGTACGAGCCTTTGATTGTGCTGGCTTTATTTCTTGAAAATGGTCTTGAGATAAAAATGAGAATGAATCTTAGGTGTTACATCTCTTCATGATTTCTTTATGATGATTACAATCAGATAGTAAAGCCCGTGTTTTTGTCCATCCTTTCTTCTTGGGCGGCCATTACCATGAGTCTATAGAGAGATGAAGAAAGGACATCCAGATGAATACTGTATTCAAAGCGCTTGTGGTATCTACAATGATGTTAGGGGTATCGGCTACTGCGTTTGCAGGCCCTGACTGGGATCGTGGTCATGGCCCACGTGATCGTCACCATGCACCTGCTGCCAAATGGGATCATGACCGCCGTCATGATAACGGTCATCGTGACTACCGTGAGCATCGTTTCCAGCGCGGTGATCGCTTACCAGCGGCATGGCGTCATGACCGCTATCAAGTGAACAACTGGCGTGCCTATCGCTTGAAAACTCCACCGCGTGGTTATCACTGGGTGAGAGCAGATGGTCGTTATTTGCTGGTTTCAAACTACAACCATCGGATCTATCAAGTTTACTAATTTGATTCAATTTAAGAGCCACCGCCATGCGGTGGTTTTTTTTATATCTAGAGGATGACTGACGCTACTTCTCCATGATTTTAAGCTAAGTTACATCGTGGCAAAAACAATAACAATTGCTTGCACTACACGCTGATTTATACATTATTTATCCTTGCCATAGTTTTATGCTGATTCAAGCGTCACATGCTGTGGACATTTCGAAATGAAAAAAATTATCGCTGCTTCACTCGCTGTCGTCCTGCTTGGAACTTCCACTTTATCCTTAGCAGATCCACCTGATTGGGCCGGTCATCAATGGAACCGTGAGCATGATGGGCCATATCATCATCCAGATTGGCGCCGAGATGATTGGCATCGTGGTGACTGGCGATCTTATGGGCCACCCCCACACATGCGTATTGTAGAAAACCGGTATTACTATGCTTCGCCAGCTCCGCGTTATTATCGCGTGCATGAAGGTTTTCGTCCCGGTTATCGCTTACCGCCGCAGTATTACTCCGACCGTTACTATGTAAATAACTGGTATGACTATCAATTGCCTCCACCACCGCCACAGCATCGTTGGACGTACATTGATGGTCGCTATGTACTGGTGGCTGTCGCAACCGGCATTATCGCGCAGATTTTGCTGGCGCATCGTTAATTTTGACAGCTTAACAAGCCCATACTGCTTGAGGCAGGATGGGCTTTTCTATGCCAGTTCATCGTCTTCAGGACGTGGTGTTTTGCCTTGTTCTAAAGGGCGTGTCTGATGCTTTTGACGGATCACAGAGGGGAAGTTCCATGAGGCATAACGTACAATCAAAATGGCTAAGGCCAAGATTAGAATTGAGCCGGTAATGATCAACTGGCTAACATCTGCTTTATGGTTATGCTGAATATCTGAAATGAGCAATCGCGTTAGGGCGGTTATGGCCACATAAATTAAAAAGCGCACTGGCATATGGTTGGTTTTAAAATAAATCCCGACCATTGCGCCCAATTCCAAATAAATAAACAACAGCAAAATATCATCAATGGTGGCGTAAGATTTTACCGTGAAGATGTCAATGGTGGTGTGAATGGCTGACCACACCACCATACAACCAATAATAAATAGGGCAATATAGTGAAATGCTTCAACAGCATAGTTGCCAAAGCGATCGAGTAACGCTTCAAGCCTGTTAGGACGTTTAGAAGAAGACATAAATGAACTCGGCAATCAATTAAAGGTATGATGTACACTAAGCAAATTTCATGCGCATGACACAAGACATTAGGCTCAAGTGGATGTTTTTAAGCCTTTTGGCCGAAATTTAGATCAAAATATAAGACAGTAAAAAAGCCTGCATGTGCAGGCTTTTTTTAATCGAGCAGATTAAGACTGTGCGGTAAAGTAAGCTTCATCAAAACTCATGACCAAATCAGAACCCGCTTCGATTTTACGAATACGTGATTCAAGCTCCGGCAAGATACGGGTAACAAAGTACTGTGCCAACGACAATTTATTTTGGTAAAACTCACCAGATTTGTCTTTGGCCGCTGCCGCGATTTTGGCAAACATGTAGGCAAAGCTGAGTAAACCGACCGCATGTAAATAATCGACTGCTGCTGCATTTGGAAAGTCTGGATTTTCAGCGGCTTGTTCAATAATAAACTGCGTTACAGCCTCAACTTCAGTGGCAGCATCAAGTGTTGCATCCTTAATGAAGTTTAAATCTGCGGCAAGCGTATTGGCGAAATCACGAATTTCATTGATGTATTCACCGATATACGCACCGCCACATTTAATGGTTTTACGGCCAATCAAATCTTGAGACTGAACACCATTGGTGCCTTCGTAAATCTGTGAAATACGTAAGTCACGAACACATTGCTCCAGACCCCACTCGCGGATAAAGCCATGCCCACCAAAACACATCTGGGCATCTAGGGTTGCCTGAAAGGCGGTGTCGGTGAGGTATGCCTTGGCAATTGGCGTCAGCAAAGCCACGCGGTCGTTGGCTTTCTTAACGGCTTCTGGATCAGTTGAAAACTTGGTGATATCCAGTTGCTGCCCAACATACACGGCAAAGGCACGTGATGCTTCATTGTTGGCACGTACATTCAGGAGCATACGGCGTACATCACCATGAACCAAAATGCTGTCGGCTGGTTTGCTCGGCGATTGTACGCCTGATGCGCTACGACCTTGTAAGCGGTCTGTGGCATATTGTGCCGCATTCTGGTAGGCAAACTCTGAAGCCCCCAAGCCTTGAATACCCATCGATAAACGTTCATAGTTCATCATGACAAACATTGCGGCTAAGCCTTCATTTTCTTTACCCACTAAAAAGCCTTTGGCACCGTCAAAATTCATCACACAAGTGGCCGATGCCTTAATTCCCATTTTATGTTCGATCGAACCTGGGCTGACTGCGTTACGCTCGCCAAGACTTCCATCGTCATTGACCAAAAACTTCGGCACAATAAATAAAGAAATACCACGCGAACCTGCGGGTGCATCAGGCGTTTTGGCCAATACCAAATGAATGATATTTTCACTTAGGTCGTGATCACCACCGGTAATAAAGATTTTGGTTCCAGTGATGTTGTACGATCCATCTGCGTTCGGTTCAGCTTTGGTTTTAATAATCCCTAAATCGGTACCGGCATGTGGCTCAGTCAAACACATGGTGCCTGACCATTCACCTGAATAGATTTTAGGTAAATACGTTTCTTTTTGCGCTTGTGATGCATAGCTGCTCAATGCCATACCTGCACCAACCGATAGGAGCGGGTAGAGCAAAAAAGAAGGGTTGGTCGCA
Source organism: Acinetobacter soli (assembly GCF_018139125.1). Taxonomy (NCBI): domain Bacteria; kingdom Pseudomonadati; phylum Pseudomonadota; class Gammaproteobacteria; order Moraxellales; family Moraxellaceae; genus Acinetobacter; species Acinetobacter soli. The sequence goes on along the minus strand of NZ_CP073241.1, from coordinate 1,968,196 downwards.
AACAGCATTTCATCGGCCAGCACGGTCAACATTTTAGGCATGGCCTGACCGCCCCATTCTTCGTCGGCACCCAATCCGATCCAGCCGCCTTGTGCGTACTGTGCAAAGGCCTCTTTAAAGCCTGCTGGTGTGAAGACTTGGCCATTTTCATAACGTGCACCTTCTTCATCACCTGAACGGTTTAAAGGGAGTGTGACATTTTGAGCAAATTTTGCCATTTCTTCCAAAATAGCTTCTGCAGTTGCTGCATCGACATGGGCAAGATGTTCGTTGGCTTGCCAGAATTGTTCAGCTTGAAATACATCATTTAAGATGAATCGCATGTCTGCGAGTGGCGCATTATAAATTGGCATAATTCTTCACCTTGAATATTTTTGCATAGTTCTATGTCTTTAATATTGCACAGAAAATGCATTGAGTCACAGCGTTGTCAGTGGTTTTAATGTAACATCTAATTTGAAAAAAAAGGACTGTCAAAACTGATCAGTCCTTTTCTGGTTGGGGGCCGTTGTAATCGATCCCGAACTGTGATTAGAACGCGAAGTGTTCTGCTTCTAAGGACATCAATGACTCAACACCCGTAGACAATACGTCGACATGTGAGCGAACGCGCGGCAAGATTTTCTGGAAGTAGAAACGCGCCGTGGTCACTTTTGCGTTGTAAAAATCTACATCGCTTGAGCCTTCTTCGAGTTTGCTAAGCGCGACCTGTGCCATACGCGCCCATAAGTAGGCCAAGGTCACATAACCTGCGTAATAAAGGTAATCGACTGCGGCAGCACCCACTTCATCTGGATTTTGCATCGCGCGCATTCCAATTTGCATGGTGATGTCGCCCCATTCTTTGTTTACAGCCGCAAGCGGTTCGATAAACTCTTTCATGGCGCTGTTGTCTTTGTGGGCTTCAACAAATTTGTGAATCATTTTGGTGAAGTCACGTAACATGGCGCCTTGGGTTTGCAGTACTTTACGGCCAAGCAAGTCGAGTGCCTGAATTTCAGTGGTACCTTCGTATAAGCAAGCAATTCGCGTATCACGTACAATCTGCTCCATACCGTGTTCAGCAATAAAGCCGTGACCACCAAAGACCTGAACGCCTTTGTTGGCTGCTTCATAACCGGTTTCGGTCAGAAATGCTTTACCAATTGGTGTCAGCAACGACAAGATATTGTCGGCAAACTTACGCTCTTCTTCATCAGCGCCTTTTTCGACGATATCGGCATAAAGTGCCAGCAAGTACACCAAAGCACGGCCGCCTTCTGCAAATGCCTTTTGGGTAAGCAGCATGTTACGAACTGCTGGATGCACAATAATCGGATCGGCTTCTTTCTGTGGTGCTTTTGGTGAAGAGAGTGAGCGCATCGCCAAACGGTCTTTGGCATAGCTCAAAGCACCTTGGAATGATGATTCCGATGCTGCCAAACCTTGAACAGCAGTACCAATACGTGCGGTATTCATAAAGGTAAACATGCAGTTGAGACCACGGTTTTCAGGTCCGATTAAATAACCTGTTGCACGATCAAAGTTCAATACGCAGGTCGCGTTACCATGGATTCCCATTTTGTGCTCGATTGAACCACAGCGGACGCCGTTGCGTTCACCAATTGAGCCGTCTTCATTGACCAAGTATTTTGGCACAATGAATAGCGAGATGCCTTTGGTACCTTTCGGTGCATCGGGTAAGCGTGCCAATACAATATGTACAATATTGTCGGCCATGTCGTGCTCACCCGCCGAGATGAAAATCTTTTCACCCGAAATGGCATAGCTACCGTCTGCATTTGGTTCTGCTTTGGTGCGAATAATACCTAAGTCAGACCCTGCATGTGATTCGGTCAAACACATCGTACCTGTCCACTCGCCTGAAACGAGTTTTGGTAGGTAGGTGTCCTTTTGTTGCGCTGAGCCATGGTGCTCAAGGGTACGCACTGCACCGTGCGATAAACCCGGATACATACCCCATGCCCAGTTAGCCGAACCGACCATTTCTGAAATCACAATACCGAGTGAATTTGGCAATGCTTGACCGCCGTAAGCTTCTTCTGCGGCTAAAGACGGAAAGCCCAGCTCGATATATTTTTGATAAGCTTCTTTAAAACCTGTTGGCGTTGTGACCACGCCATCATTCCATGTACAGCCTTCACGGTCGCCAATTTGGTTGAGTGGAGAAAGCTCGTTTTCACAGAAATCTGCAGCCGCTTCTAAATATTGATCAACCAGTTCACGGCTTACGTTCTCTTGGAATGCAGGAAGTTTTGCATAGTGCTCTTCAGCATTTAGTAACTCATGCAAAACAAATTGCATATCACGTAAAGGCGCTTTGTATTGTGGCATATCGGTTTCCTCAATACTGGTTAAACCAGCGTTTCTAATGTCCTGTCGATTACGGTTGGATACCCGAAGGTACCTTTCTTATGAATTACATCGTGCAATAACTTATACCCCTGTACAAGCATTTCGGGGAGTCCAATCCATGACTGTAAAGTCAAAGAAAATTATCTTGAAATATACAAGTAATTAAATCGTATAAATTTTTTATGAATTTCAAATGAAAGGAATAGTCAAAATCGTAAAAAGATGTGACCAGAAAAAAAGGCACCGAAGTGCCTTTTTTATGATGTGCTAAATTTATGCGGCTGGCGCTGGAGGAGGGGCCATACGATCATTCATTTTGCTGGGCTTAAAGCGTAACTCACAGGTTCCATCAATTGTTTTGTCTCCCATTTTTACCTGAATGGTCTGACCTACAGCTTGGCCTGTACATGCTTTTTGAATCTGTTCAAATTCAGCCTTGCGCTCAGCGCGTCGCTGTTGCATGTCTGCTCGTTGTTCTGGGGTAAGTTTGTGATGTTTCATCCAGTGTTTGCCTGCCGGGCCATCTATCATTTTAGGTGCATTGGGATCTTGAGGTGGCATGGTGGATTGACAGGCTGCCAAACTCCCCATACTGATCACTGTAGCCATACAGAGTGTAATTTTTGCCATTTTGTTCATGTTGAATCCCCGAAGTGAATGATTTAGTGTGTGAACAACGCTAGGATGTATGCTGACTAAAAACCTAATAAAGATTAAATAATAAACATGAAGGAACAATGGAGACTTTTTTGCCTGAGTGTTGATTACAATAGAAAAGATAAACGAATCATGAGAGCTCGCTTTTGAAAATACGCCGCGTTCCCATTGCGCTTCGGTTGTTTCTAACCGTACTGCTCACCACTTTGCTGATTACCACAGTGAGTCTGAGTGTTTTGCACTGGACCATGCAGAAAAATTTTGCCAAATATGTGGCCGATGTCGAAATGCAAAAGCTGGATCATTTGATCACTAATTTGGCCAATGTGTATACCACTTATGGCGATTGGGGCAATGCCATTCAGGCGCAGATTTTACAAATTGAAGGACAGGCCGCGCCAGATGATTATGATCGTCTGTCACGCTGGTGGTTACGCCGTCAGTACGATATTGCGTTGCAGCAGCGTTTTTTCAATGAGCAAAACATGATTATGCTCTCGCCCGATCTGACCAACGAAAACCGTCTTAAAAATAGACCCGTACTGGACGAGCAAGAACGGCAGTTTTTAAAAGATAATTTGCCTTCTGAGTATCAGCCTTTTGAAGGTCTGAAATTTCCACTCAGTTCGAATCAGAATTTTTTCCGTCCAGATGATGGCAAAAAGAAAAAAGCACCAGCGCGTGGTTCCGAAATGGCCAACATGATGCATCATGACGGTAAAAAGCGTTTTATTGCCATGCCAGACCGATTGGGGTTGAGTTCGCGGTTATCGTTATACGATGCCAAGCATCAGTTTGTGGTGGGAGAAAGTGCCAATGAGCAGATTTCCTATCGTCCGATTATTGTCAAAGACCAGATTGTGGGGTATTTGGGCCTGAAACCGGTACTCGATGAAGACGATGCCTTAAGTATTAATTTCTTTAGCAATCAAAAGCGCTTTTTATTGCTGATTTATGCTTTGTCGGTCTTGACCAGTTTAATTGCGGCGCTTTTATTGGCGACTTATTTTAAAAAGCCGATTCAACGTCTGCTCAATGCCACACGTGAATTAACCCGTGGAAATTATAAGCATCAGGTTGAAATTAAGCGTAATGATGAGTTGGGTGATCTGGCAACCCAATTAAATCAATTGGCTAAAATTCTGTATCAGCATGAAGAGTCTCGACGTCAATGGGTGGCCGATACGTCGCATGAGCTAAAAACTCCGCTAAGCGTTTTACAGGCACAAATTGAAGCGATGCAGGACGGCATCCGTAAAGCCACACCGCAGCATTTGACCGCCATGATGAGTCAGGTCAGTAGCTTGAAAAAACTGACCCAAGATCTGGCCGATTTGGCCCAAGCCGATGCCCAGCAATTGAAATGCTATATGGCCGAGGTCAATCCGTGGGAGGTCTTGGTACAGGAAGTTGAGCACTTCAAGCCAAAGTTTGAGCAGGCCGAACTTCAAATTTCGATTGCAGGAGAAGGCACTACGTTACAATTAGATATAGATCGCTTCAAACAAATTGTGGTGAACTTATTGAGTAACAGTGTGCGTTATACGCAAGCTGGCGGGCAGATCAAGATTCATACTGAACAAAATGAATCGGAGTGGACTTTAATTGTCGATGACAGTCCGCTTGGGCTGAGCGACGAACAGCTGGCGCGCTTGGGTGAACGTTTTTATCGTGTTGATGATTCGCGTACACGAAGCACGGGTGGTACTGGACTCGGCTTGGCATTGTCGTCGAAGCTGGCACAAGCGCTGGGTGGCCAATTGCGTTTTGATCATTCGCCATTGGGTGGTCTGCGTTGCATTCTGACTTTTCCAAAAACACAATCAAAGATTAAGGAAATTTGATCCATGAAACATGTGATGTTAGTTGAAGATGAAGTGGAATTAGCTCATCTGGTTCGTGATTATTTAGAGGCGTCTGGGTTTGAAGTCAGTATGTTTCATGATGGCCAAGAGGCGTATGACAGCTTTGTTCAGCGAAAACCCAATCTGATGATTCTGGATTTGATGGTGCCGCGTATGGACGGCTTGACCATTTGCCGCAAAGTGCGTGAACAGTCAGATTTACCGATTATTATGGTGACCGCGCGTACAGAGGAAATTGATCGAGTATTGGGTCTTAATATGGGCGCGGATGACTATGTCTGCAAACCATTTAGCCCCAAAGAGCTGGTAGCACGTGTTCAGGCAGTCTTACGTCGTCTGGATCGTAAAGCCGAACCTGAACAAAATGATATGTTTCGTATTGATAAGGCACAGCAACGAATCTGGTACAAGCAAAAAGCCTTAAACCTGACCCCAACCGAGTTTCGCTTACTGGAGCTATTTTTGGAGCATTTGGGGCAGGTGTATTCACGGGCGCAACTGCTAGATCATATCAATCCAGACAGTTTTGATGTGGCAGACCGTGTGATCGACAGCCATATTAAAAATTTACGCCGTAAGATCAGTGAAGCCGCAGACACAGGTAATCGCCATGAATGGGTGCAGGCGGTATATGGTGTTGGGTATCGTTTTGAATATCCTGAAGACTAACGGATAAATACATCTAATTTGAGACTAACGCACTGTTTAGATGGTGCGTTTTTTATTTTTAAGATCATCTCGCATGTCGATACGGAGTTAATTTAGTTGTCAGTCCAATTTAACTGATTTTTTTGAACTCGATTTAGCGTTTTTGCTACCAATAAGTAAGAATCTTGAATTAAATCATAAATGAGATCTGCACTTATTTCAGAGCCTGCATAAATCGAAATCCAGTGGCGTTTATTCATGTAATAGCCACCTTGAATACAGCTATAGGTATCTTTGAGCATTTCGCCTTGAACGGGATCTACTTTTAAAGTGATACAACCTTGGCCGTGCGCATGCCCTGCAACCATAAAAATTTTATCAAAAACTTTGACCACATCTGAATCGGCTGAAAATGGCTGACTTAAATTCGTCTGTGGAAGGCTCAGCGCCACACTGAGCGCATAGCTTTTCATCTCTTCAGTGTTCATTTTTCATCCTGAAAATTGTTGGATAAGAAAAAAATTAATTAATAAAAAATTAAGCTCTATCAACTTGCATGCAAAGTTACTTATCCTGTGGATAATCACAATGTTATCCACAGAAAATGGGGATAAGTGCAATCACTTAATCGAAGCACATATGTTTTGTTATCTTTAAAAGTGAATGATATGAAAATAATAAATTTCATAAAAATTAGAAGCTTAATTTTTAACATACAGAATAGTCTGTTTGAGGTGTTGTAAAAGTTGAGGTCTTTATGTAGATTTTGTTTTTTTGTGTAATTATAAAAAAGGATAAAAAATGATATTCAAGAAAACAGTCTTGGTGATCGCACTCGCTTCTTTACTTGTTGCTTGCGGTGGTGGTGGGGGAGACTCATCGAGTAACTCTGGCTCATCCAATAATGGAAGTGGTTCTTCTAATACGATGAGTGACCTAGACAAAGCAAAACAACTCATTCAGACCACAAATACAATTGTTTCGTATTACGATAGTTTTGATGAGATTCAAAAGACCTATCAACCGTCTATCGATGCAGTCGCCGAAATTAGTCCGGACATTGAAGATAGTACCAATTTGTTGCTGACACTGTCTGAGTTGGCGCTTCAAGATGCAAAAGGTTCAACCAAAACGTACTCAGCACAAGATATAGATCGGCTTTATGCAGCATCTGAATTGTATGCGCCAGATTTCAAATTGACCAATAATGCACTCAAAATTGAAGTAAATGGATTGACCGCAAAAGTATCTGGATCAACCGATTTCGAACGATGGGCGGGTTTCAAGTTTGTGTCTGGTCAAAACCCAATCTCATTGTATGCAGATAAAACCACCTTACAGGTTAAGCAGTTAAACCTATCACAGCCATCAGTAGTAACGGCAGAATCAACGCATGTGTATAGTATTTTTGCAAACAGTGAACTTGAAACCGTCAATGCCAATAAAAAGAAAGCGATAGTTAAATTTAAAGATAATTCTTCAGTTTCGATTCTTTACGCTGATGCCAAAATCTTCGATGAGCGTACCGAAAATGAAATGGCGACTTCGGTAACGACAACGCTTAAAAATATTGAGCTCACTACCGACGAAAGCTTTGTAGGCACATTTAAAGAGCTGTCAGGACAGGCAAAAGCCGTGACCATGGTCGATAACGGAAATAGTTTTGTTCGCTTGATTCCTTATGAACTCAAACTAGATGGCGTGGCAACTGTCAAAGATCAGGATAACATTAGTATTCAAGCCAGTGCTAAGTTAAACAATGACTTGAACAAACCGATTGATATTACGGGCAACAAGGAATCAATCAATAATTTCTTAAATATTTCTCTAGATATCGTTTTGACAGGAAATTTAAAAGCCAAAAACAAGCAGACACCATTTAGCTTAAAGGTAAATGGCTTAAGAAATGAATTTAAAGTGGGCAATGCAACAGCGGATATTGATGTAGATGGCAATGCGCTCAATATTCAATTCGTTTCTTCAAATCTTGATCAAGAAAAACCAACAGTTGCTGCAACAGTGAAACATAAAAATGGTGCTTATGTTTCAATTCCAGATTTGGATAACTTTGTTCCAACCAAGATCATGGTCGGTAGCACGAGTTATGGCGATTTATCCAAAGTATCGGGATCATTGTATAACGCGAGATTTACCGATAACACCATTATCACGATTGCACCTTAACATTTACAACAAGGGCAGCTTATGAAGCTGCTCTTTTGTTTGGTTTATCATGAAAATTTATTTTTTAAGCTTTGCGTTTGTATCAAGTTCTATTTTTGCTCAAGCCGAGCAAATTGAATATCGTGTAAATGCTGATCTCTATAGCCAGCCAATTGCAATTCAGTCCTTTTTAGATGATTGGCAAGATCCAAAATTGAGATCTGGAAACAATGCATTTGCTCATGGCAAAATGCAATTGGGCCTCCAACAAGGCAACTGGAACTATGCCTGGGTATGGCGCTACGATTATGTTTTAAACTTTAGTCATGATTTGGCCAAACTCTACTATCAGATTGAAAATGATCAACCGATTGATGCAGACCAGCGCTATTACTTAAAACTAAATGCAGCACATGTGGATGCAGTAGGGACAAGATTTGCCTATGACTGGTCTTTACAGGACAATTTGACTCTTACAACAGGATTAACGGCCTTGATTGGTCGTCATTATGTAGATGGAAATTTTCAGGGAGCAGGTCAAACCACTCAGATGCAAGAGCTTCTAGAGCGAGTAGATTGGTTGAATGCTTCACTAAACTATAGTTATGACAAGCCAGCGCTGAAAGAGGAGAATATGAGCTGGGATGCCCGAGCAAATCGTGGCTATGGTTATGCTTTGGATGTTGGATTAGCAGGACGATTATTCGATCGAGTTGATATCCGCCTGCATGCAGAAGATATCTTCAGTTATCTATACTGGAAAAATGCACCCTATACTCAATACGAACTCAAGTACGATCAAGATCAACGACCAAGATTTGATATTCAAGGTAAACTCGGTGTGCATAAACGCTATAACCAGCGTTTACCTTATAAAATCACATCATCAATCAATTACGCGCCAGCCTCTTCATTATGGAAAGCGGGGATTTCTACGCTATCGAATGAATACCTGACGCTCTATCAACTCAATGTATTTCATCAATTCACACTCGGTGAACTAGGGATTCATTATGAGCCACAGTCTCGCGCTTATGGACTCTCTTTTGAACATGAAAATATTGGATTTAAATATCTAACAGATAATTTAAATACCAATCGTGCGCATCGTATGGGAGCCTATCTGTACGCCAGATATCAATGGTGAATTTTAGGATGAACAACTCACCATCACTTCAGGAACATCACTTGCCAAAGGTGCTAGATCCTGCTCTCGTTCAAGTGCAGGTTGGCGTGTAAAAGGTGAGGCAAGTAGGGTAAATAAACGCTCTACTTCTGAAAAGTCACCGCGTTCAGCTTGTTCAATTGCGTGCTGCGCCATGTGATTACGTAAAATATAAACGGGGTTCACTTCAGACATCGTCTGATCAAGCGATGCAATATCTTGATGTTCTCGAATCTGATGGTACTGCTGCAGAAAAGCATCAAACTGCCGGATGTCTAGGCAGTCATCTCGAAGTGCAGTGTAATCATGCTGTTGTAGGCTGAGAAAACTTTGGGTGTAATCTAGTTGTTCGCTTTGTAAAATGCGTAAAAAAGCCATGCCGCAATCGAAACTGTCATGATGAAACTGCGGTAAGCCCATTTTCTTACATAGGCCTTCGGTATAGTAGGCCAAGAATGCTGGTTCAAAAGCCTCAAGGCAGCTGACCAGTTGTTGCTTAAATTCTTCTTTATCTTGTTCTTTGGCCAATGGAATCAGATTGTTGAGCCATACCCATAAATTCCAGTGTCCGATACTCGGCTGATTTTGATAAACATAACGGCCTTGATGATCGGAGTGGTTGTTGATCCAATTAGGGCGAAAACGTTCCATAAATCCAAATGGCCCAAAATCCAGAGTCGATCCCGTAATATTCAAATTATCAGTGTTCATGACACCATGGGCAAAGCCGACCAACTGCCAATCCGCAATCATTTTAGCGGTTTTTTGAATCACGCCCTCGGCAAATGCCAAAACAGGATGTTCTGCTTCAAGTGCTTCAGGATAATGCCATTCAATACACTTTTGGGTGAATTCTGTCAAAAGCTCAGGAGCATATTGATTAATCCATTCAAAATGCCCAAGTCGAATATGACAATCCGAGGTGCGTAGTAACATAGCACCCAATTCAAGAGTTTCTCGTTGTACACCTTGGGTTGACGTTGTAAAACCAACTGCATTACTAGATGCAATGCCAAGCGCATTGAGTGCATGGCCAGCCAAATATTCACGAATTACCGAGCGCAGCACTGCACGTCCGTCGCCCATACGAGAGTAAGGCGTTAGCCCGGCACCTTTAAGGTGTAGGTCTATAGTACGTCCAGATCGATCTAACACTTGAGCAATCAACACACCGCGGCCATCGCCTAATTGTCCGGCCCATTGACCAAATTGATGGCCCGCATACACCATCGCAAGTGGAGGGCATTGCTCAAATACAGTTTGACCACTACAAATCTCAACCCATGCTGCTTTATCTTGTTCGTTCCACCGTAACTCATCTGCCAGAGCAGCATTGAAATGACCTGCTTTTGCTTCTTTAAGCGGAACAGGTGATTGTTGGTGAAACAATTTAGCGTTTAAAGTCGAGTAGCGTGAATTGAAAAGCATAATGGTGAGAACTCATCGGTTGAACGGTCACTATAGCAAAAATTTAGATTGAACCAAATTCGCGAGCAACAGACCTAAAAAAAGCCCCAGTGGGGCTTTTAAGATTCTGGTTTATTCTGAAACCGCATTGCGCTTTTTGACATTACGCATCAGGGTTTCCAGACATTCACGATGATGACTCAAACGATGTTCAAGCAATTGAAAATCAACTTTGAGCTTGTGATCCATCTGATGAATTTTTTCTGCCACTGCTGCCTTTTTGGCATGCAATTCTTGCTCTTTTAACTTGGCCCAGTCATTGAGCGTGTGTGTAAAGGCATCGTATTCTTGAGCAATACGTTGCTTCATTTGCACCAAGTCAGAGTTGACATCATGGCCATAAATTGCCAAATCCTGCTCGGCGTACTTAAACTTCATCGCGAGTTCAGCTTTTTTAATATTAAAGCTTGGAATACGACGTAAATTTTTAGCCAAACCAAGTTTTGAGCAAGTCCAAATGAGCCATTTTGTTGGATCATACTGCCACCATTTTACACCATTTCGGTAGTCGTACTGAAAGATGTGATGATAGTTATGGTAGCCTTCACCCCAAGTCGCAATCGCCAACCAGAAGTTATCACGTGCGGTGTTTTCGTCAGTATACGGACGCTTGCCCCACATATGACACAGTGAGTTGATGAAGAAGGTCACGTGATGGCTCAAGATCAGTCGAACCAAACCACCCAGTAAAACCACGCCCCACATATCGCCAACTGCCCAGCCCACCAGTGTCAAAATTGCGACATGAACCACAATCACCAGCGGAACATAATATTTATGCTGGAACATCACCAGTTTGTCATTGAGTAGGTCTGGTGCATTTTTAAAGTTTGGTTCAGCTGCAGGATAATTTTTTAACATCCAGCCCAAGTGTGCATACCAGAATCCGTTTTTAATCGAGTACGGATCTTTTTCTACATCATCGACATGGCGATGATGAGTACGATGGCCCGATGCCCAATAAAGCACGCTGTTTTGAACCGCAAAAGTGCCCATAATCATCAAAATGATTTTTAAAGGCAACGTGGCTTCATAGGCACGATGCGCCCAAAGACGATGGTAACCGGCTGTAATGCCCAGACTGCTGATTCCCAGTAATACAAACATGCTCACCCATGCAGCAGCACTAAAGTCATGGTGATAGGCATACAGGGGAATTGCAATGACTGCAACGAGCGGTAAAAAAATTAAGGCAAAAACGGCAATCCAGTTAATTGGGGCTTGAGGTAGGGGAGGATTCATCTCCGACAGCGCTCCTAGAAGCCTTTGTGTAACAAAGGTTAAAAAACAAAACAGCTTGGCCCAGAAATTTTTTTGATTACTGGCGATGTACTACGCATATTAGCATGAGCGAACATATGTTCACTAGCATTATTGTACAAGTGTATTCAAAGAAACAGTAACAGAATTCAACAAAGGATCGATTGATTTTATCGTATGTTTATCGCAAGAAACATAGGTCATTTCGATCAAAAAACAAGGAGGAAAAATTGTTGATAAAAATCGTTCACATCGCTGCGGTTTTAAGTTTGGCTTCACTGTTGAGCGCTTGTCAGAGCACACAAGCCCCTCCACAAAAACAACAACACAATAAAAAACACACTGCCAATCATGCGATGAAATCGACTGAGACACCACGCTCTACCGATGGTGTACAGGATGTTACATGGCAAATTACGCATATTCAGCAAAAACGTGCCAACTTCTTTAACCAATTGCCAGCTATTCGCCTGAATTCAACCTTGAATACGGTGAATGGACATACAGGCTGTAATCCGGTCTTTGGACGTTATCTTTATAATTTTAGTCAATCTCGCCTGAGTTTTGATGTGAAAGCAGATCATCAGGTGTGTGACCGAGCTTTGGTGCAAGAAGCCAACTTGATGGATGCTTTACAGCGCATTGTGAGCTTCAAGCGTCAGGGCAATGAATTGCTTTTACTCGATAAAGAACAAAATGTGCTAATTGTGGCACAGCGAAAATAAGCCAACGGGCAGGGCCAACCTGCCCAGATTAATCGAGATGTGCCAGCATCAATTTAGGTACGTCAGTAATCAGCCCTTCAATACCTAAATCCCGTAATGCTTTCGCGCGTTCAACATCATTGACTGTCCATACACTGATGGTAAGCCCAGCATCATGCGACAGTTGAATCATCTCGGGTGTGGCCAGTCGATCCATCCATCCGATATGACAGCAGCCTAAAGCCACTGCCTTTTCTATAGCTTCAGCTTTTATATCGGTTTCGATGAGAAAACCGCGCTTAAAACGACTTTTGTGAGTTTGGAGCGTTGTTAATACCTTCTCGTCAAAACTGGTCATAATAATTTGATCATGAAAGTCTTGCAGCTCCATATCCAGCCGAGCAGTTAGTCGTTCAGCCTGAGCCAGATCCTCGACATGTTTGATCTCGACCTCGATGTGTTCAAAGTCTTTTAAAACGGCCATTGCTTGACTAAAAGTTGGGGTATATTCGGCTTGAGCCCATACTGGCCAGTTCAGGCGATGATCATATTGACACAGATCATTTTGTATACACTCGTAGAGCGAAATAGCGTGACCGGTAGTTCTTAAAAACGAATCATCGTGCATGATGACTGTTGTAGCATCTTTGAGCTGCCGAACATCAAACTCGACAGCACGAACACCGAGCTGTTTGAGATATTCAAATCCACCCAGTGTGTTTTCCGGTGCTTCGCCGCGCGCACCGCGATGGCCAATAATACGCATAAATGTCCTACGCTCAGAACAGAAAAACTATTTTAGCGCTTAAATGGTGTCATTAATATTTTTTTGCCACAGCACTTCACTGCCACCAGCCTCGCGTTGCAATGCTCGTGAAGCCACAAACAGCCAGTCTGAAAGACGGTTGAGTAACTGAATGGAAGTGTTCTGGATATTCTGATCACGTTGCTGTACCGCAATCAGGCTTCGCTCAGCCCGACGACACACCGCACGTGCTTGATGCGCATAACTGCAAACTAAAGTGCCTGATGGCAAAATAAACTCTTTAAGGTTTGGTAAGTGTTCGTTCATTTGATCGATATCACGTTCTAGAAACTCGATACTTAGCGGTTGCAGTAAGTTATAGTTTGGAATACAAACCTCACCGCCTAAGTCAAAGAGCCAGTGTTGAATCAAGCTTAAATGTTTATCCCATGTCGATTTGTTTTCAAGCATAGAACTTTCAATCTGTGCACGCAGAACGCCCAAAATCGCATTGAGTTCATCGACATCGCCGAGTGCAGCAATTCTTAAATCATCTTTTGCGACACGTGAACCATCCCCCAGACCAGTTGTACCTGAGTCACCTGTGCGGGTATAAATTTTACTTAAACGATGTCCCATAAGATTTCCTGTAGACTAATCAATTATATGTAATAAAAAAGGGTAATATCAGTTAAGAACATTACCCTCAAAGTGGAGTTAATAAAATATTTCAATGGAATGCTGAATTAGTAGCTTAGAGTTACACCTACAGAGGCTTCTCTACCACTATTGACATACCAAGTATTCTGGCTCGAATATACTGCTTTGTATTGTACGTCACCGATATTTTTTATATTGGTAAATAATTTAAAATTAGGACGTACATTCCAGTATGCGTTTAAGTCAACTGTAGCATAACCTGGAACTTTGAGCGAGTTTGGTACGTTTTGTGCTTTTGCAGTTCCTCTGGCAACAAGAGATGCATTTACACCGTAAACTCCATCATCATAACCAGTACTTAGAGTTAAAGTTTGACGAGGCCGTCTAATAAGTTCTAATTTAGTTTCTTCGTCTTCTGTCTTCACATAAGCGTATTGTGCAGAGGTAAAGAGTTGATCATTTTGCCATTTTAAGCCTAGCTCGCCTCCTTGCATATTTGCTTTATTCGTATTGATATATTGGTAAGCAGTATTAGAGCCGATCAGATTTTTAACTTCTGTATAATAAAAAGAGGCATTAGCACTTAAATTATAGTTAAGCTTTTGATCAAGCCCAAACTCATACGACACACTCTCTTCAGGTTTTAGATTCGGATTACCATAAAATGATGCATAAAGTTGATAGGCAGTTGGCGCTTTAAATGCTGTTCCAATATTGGCATAAATGCTGGTTAACGGTGTGATGTTTATACGCCCAGCAATTTGGCCAACGGTATGAGTTCCAAATTGATCATTATCTTCAACACGCACACCAGCTTGAGTATTAATACCATCAACACTATATTGATGTTGTACATAATAGCCTGTTGAGCTGAGCTTTTTTTTACCGTCTAAATAATCATAGGTTACATCTGTATCTTGTTGTGAGGCACCAATCAGAATGTTTTGAGTTGGAGAAAATTTCCATTTTAAGTTTAAATCGCCCTCATTACGTTCACTGTCATATTTAAATCCATAGGTTTCAATGTAAGTAGCTTTATCTTGATAATTTGAGTAGCGTGCATTAACTGTCAAGTCTGGGTTAATATGATATTGACCATTCCAATTAAACAATTGATTTTTAAAATCACGTTTTGCAGTGTTTGTACCTTTGCTGAAATCTAAATACTCATTTGTCCCTTCATTTTCACTTATCGAAACGCTTGTATTTAAGTTTTCGTTCTCGTAACCAAGTTTAGTACTATAACCTTTTTGATCATAACCTGCTTTTTGATTATCATTTTGAATATTAAGGATGCGTGTTCCATCACTTTCCATTCTTTGCCCACGTATTTGGGCATAAAAACCTTTTGGTAGAGCTATATCACCGCCAATTATAGTTTTATATGTATTATTTTCACCATATAAACCAGTAACAAACGCTTTATTTTTTTTGGGTGTAGCGGTTAGTAATTGAATTACACCACCAATTGCGTCTGAACCATATTGTACTGAAGCTGGGCCTTTTAAAATTTCGATTTGATTAACATCTGATAAATCCAATAATTCTGTATTGTTTAGACCATTAATACCTTCTACCAACGCAGCGCCATCTTTTAGAACCAATGTCTGGTTTGAATTCGTTCCACGCGTGAAAATAGAAGTTGTTTGTCCAATACCACCACTTTGAACAACGTTTAATTCAGCATCTTGTTTTAAAATTTCATTGAGATTTAATGCTGGATTTTTTTCAATATCTTCTTTTGAAATTACAGAAATTCGCGCAGGCACTGCACTGGCTTTTTCTTCAGATTTTGATGCAGTCACTACAATTGGATCAAGTTGAGTTGCATCTGTTGAATCATCAGCAAAAACAGTTGTTGAAGAAAACCCCATCGCAATTGCGATTGCCCCCACCAAACGGGTAGGCTGAAATGAAATAGACATGTTTTATGCTCCATACATTCACCCCACGTGAATGATTGAGTGGATAGAAGCAATAAGCAGGTCTCCGGACTCAAATGGCGTATCTTTTAGATACAAGCATATTCACCTTCCCACACCTTAAGTGCAGTGGTGTAAGCCCAAAAGGCTTATCAAATATGGTTTACATTTTTACCGTTGCGGGGGCAGTACTGGATTTACACCAGTTTCCCTAAAGCGAATGCTTTAACTTATTGCGAATTGAGCGAAGTATAAGGTTTGTGCGAAGATTAAACAATCTGAATACCTTCAATCGTGTTCAACTTTGATGCAAAGTCTAAAATTTGCATTACAATAGTGATTTACTGACCGATAGATCGGCTATGGTCAGGCAATTTAATGAGCCTTTGTATATGCGAACGCGCGCAAAAATTTGCGGTATCACCCGTTCTCAAGACATCCAAGCAGTTGTCGATTCAGGTGCAGATGCACTCGGGTTGGTGTTTTATCCGCCTAGTCCACGTAATGTCACAGCCGAACAAGCGGCAGAATTGGTCAAAAAGATTCCGGCTTACGTGCAAGTGGTTGGGCTATTTGTTAATGCAACCGTCAATGAAATTAAATCAGTACTTGATTCTGTTGCCTTGGATGTATTACAACTACATGGTGACGAAACACCTGCTCAGTGCCAGTTCATTGGTGAGCAGTGCAAGCGTCGATGGTATAAGGCCATTCAAGTCAAACCTGAACTTGATATTGTTCAGGAAATTCAGCGCTATCAAGCCGCTGGTGCAAGTGCAATGCTTCTCGATGCATGGCATCCCGAACTGAAAGGCGGAACCGGCCATCAATTTGATTGGTCAAAATTTCCAAAATTGGACATTCCACTGATATTGGCAGGCGGTTTAACGCCCGACAATATTGCGGACGCAATCCACACCACACAGCCTTATGCTGTTGATGTCAGCGGGGGCGTAGAATCCGCAAAAGGTATTAAAGACCAACAACTCATCGAACGATTTATGCAAGGAGTCCAATGTGGATCAGCAAAATAACGTGATTGACTACACGCAATATCCAGATGCCCGTGGGCATTTTGGTATTCATGGCGGACGTTTTGTATCAGAAACACTCATGGCGGCACTGCAAGATTTAGAAAATCTTTATAGCCGTATGAAAAATGATGAACAGTTTCTGGCAGAATTTGACCGCGATCTTGCCTATTATGTAGGCCGCCCGAGTCCACTTTATTATGCTGAGCGATGGTCGAAGAAGCTTGGTGGTGCGCAAATCTATTTAAAACGTGAAGATCTTAACCATACCGGTTCACATAAAGTGAACAACACGATTGGTCAGGCATTACTGGCCAAATTGTCGGGTAAGAAGCGAATTATTGCAGAAACAGGTGCGGGTCAGCATGGGGTTGCAACGGCAACCATCGCGGCGCGTCTTGGTCTTGAGTGTGTAGTATTCATGGGTGCAGAAGACGTGAAGCGTCAAGCCATGAACGTGTACCGTATGCGTTTGCTGGGAGCAACTGTTGTTCCGGTGCAAAGCGGTTCAAAAACACTAAAAGATGCCATGAATGAAGCCATGCGTGACTGGGTAACCAATGTAGATGATACCTATTACGTGATTGGTACAGTTGCAGGGCCTCATCCTTACCCACAATTGGTGCGTGATTTCCAGTCTGTGATTGGACGTGAAGCACGTCGCCAGATTCAAGAGCAAGCCGGACGCTTACCGGATGCACTGGTGGCCTGTGTAGGCGGTGGTTCTAACGCGATTGGTTTGTTCCATCCGTTCCTGAATGATCCAGATGTGAAAATGTATGGCGTTGAAGCAGCAGGGCATGGCATTGAGACCGGTAAACATTCTGCACCACTCAATGCAGGGCATGTCGGTGTATTACATGGTAACCGTACCTATTTGATGAGTGACTCACAGGGTCAGATCATCGAGACACACAGTATCTCGGCAGGCTTGGATTATCCGGGCGTTGGTCCTGAGCATAGCTTCTTAAAAGACATGCAGCGTGTGCAATATGTTCCAATCGATGATGACGAAGCCTTACAAGGCTTCCGTGATCTGACCCGTATTGAAGGGATTATTCCGGCAATTGAAAGTGCACATGCAATGGCATACGTCACCAAGCTGGCACCAACTATGGATAAAGACCAGATCATTATCGCCAATCTTTCAGGTCGTGGTGACAAAGACCTGATGACGGTTGCGCGCATTGATGGGGTCGAGATGGTCGAAATGTAATGATCCCCCGGTTATGAAATCAAAATGGGCGACTGAGGTGGCCCATTTTTTTTGAGAGGAAAAATGATGCCCAGTTTATATATGGTGATGCTCGGCGGACGCCATGCGCGTGCAAATACCGAAGTGCATGATGTCGTATTTGCAATCGGCGATGATCTTAAAGATATTTATCCGCAGTTAAAGGCTGCATGGTTTGGTGAACAAAAAGGTCTGCATATCGACGCGTGGGCAAAATTAAATGGCGTGAAACAACATGCGCATAGTTACAAAATTGAATTTGCACAGCATCAGCCGCGTCACGACGATCTCAAACTTTTTTTAATCAATTTAGGCGGTTATTGTCCAGATGAATTTGGTGAGCTTCATCGCTATAAATTTGTGGTGGCACAGAGCGCTTCAGAAGCGAAACAGCAAGCCAAGACTTTACTGCCGACATTTTGGCAAAAAGGCCACACCGATCGTATTTTGGATATCGATGATTGTATTCCAGTCGACCACGTGGCTGGGCGATATCTGCATTTGAGTGAGGGCACGTTTATTTCGACCGTTTGGGAAAATACTTATTTAATTTTAGAGTGAGTTCTCTTAGACTAAAGTTGTAATAATAAATCATATATTGATAAGCCCAAGAATAAATCAGCGATTTGAAAGGAGTGTGCTTCGTCATGGAGCCGAATACATGGATTTAATTCAGGACAACGGTCAGCCGCGATTTGGACGTTTTTCCCAGCAACCGTCTGCTATTAGTACCGAACGCTACATCTATAAATCACCTTATGGCAAGGTAGAGCGGGGATGGCGTAAAAAAATAAAATATAAAAAGTTTAAGTTTTGTAGTATTCAGCATCAGCACTATACCTTAGGTGTCGCGATTGCAGACATTGGTTGGGCCGGACACGGTTTTTTTTATTTATATAATCATGCCACCCAAGAAGTGCTTGAATGGAACGCGCTACAACCCTTTGCCCGTAAAACACAAGTCGATGAGCAACCGCTGTTTAACCATAGCTTTTTTTATGCATCAGCATTTGAGCTAGATATGCAGCATGCAAATGGCGTTCGTTATATCCGTGTTACCCGCTATGGTGAAATTCTTCTCAGTGCACGTATTTTTTGTGCAGGCACCCAAGCTTTGAGTTTGTGTTCTCCCAATGGGATCAACGGCTGGACCTACACGCATAAAAAAACTGCACTGACAGTTGAAGGATGTTTTACTAATAAACAAGGGCAATTAATTGAATTTGACCAGAAAAGCATGGCATCACTTGATGATACCTGCGGATTCTTGCGTCCAGAGACAGCATGGTTCTGGTTATCTTGTAATTTCTGGCATTCACAAGATCAAAAAATTGGAATTAATCTGGCATCGGGCGTAAATGAAAGTTTTGGTAACGAAAACTGTATCTGGGTCAACGGTGTACTTTATCCTGTAGCAGATGTTTTATTTGAACAACTGGATGCACATCACTGGCAGATACATTCTCTTGATCGCAAACTCAACTTGAAGGTCACCACAGGCTGGCGACGCTATGAAAATCTGAATCTACGAATGGTAGGCAGTCGTTTTAGTCAGTGGCAAGCCAGAATCAGTGGCACTATCGACATAGAAGGTCAAGACCGTCTTGAGTTCGAGCAGGAGCTTGGTTTGCTCGAACAGCATTATGCCAAATGGTAAAAGCGAAAACGAGGCAGGCCTAGTGGCCTGCTTCCCAAAATGCCTGACCGGCCACAATTGGATCGCGGGTTGCTTCAAAGGTTTTTACCCAGACCTCATATTGATGAATCACCGCATGCTGACTCGGATGAAAATCGGCTTTAAACCAATCTTTATAAGGTTGTTTCATGGCAGTTAAAATGCCATTTGGGCCAATAAACCAAGGCAAGCCACGTCGAAATAACTGCAAGCGTTCACGTGCAGTAAAACCATCACAGCGCAGCATCACATTGGCGCGGTACATGGTAAAACCAGACATCAGCAGCGTTGTGATCACCAACGCCAGTTTGCGTGTTGTTTCAGGGACTTCACCCACCTGTTTCATCACATCAAACGCCACATCACGGTGTTCCATCTCTTCAATGGCATGCCAAGCCAACAACGCGCGTACATATGGATGAACATTCTCCAGAGTCGCTTTTTTACGATAAAAAGTGTCGGCCATTAACGCTGTTAAATGTTCGGCGGCAGCCGTCATGGCGATATTGTATTGCTTGGAGCGTCGCGTGAGCTCGAAACGGAAGATCTTTTTAAGGGTTGCTGTAAACTGATCGACAGGCATTCCCTGTAACTTCATTAGTTGATTCATTTTATCGTGCGCAATGCCATGCTGAGCTTCTTGTTTAATAAAATCGGCAACGCGAGCTTGTAAGTCTTCATCTTGAAGCTTGTCTCGAAACATACGAACACATTCAATGAAATAGCGTTCGCCTTCTGGAAAAGTCAGACTCAAGGCATCGAAGATCCGGGTTCGAAAAGGATCGCCAGCAAACCAGAAGCGCGGAACATCTTCGAGTTTAAAATCCAAATGCATACGAACCACCGGATCGACCTGATACTGGACATGTGCGTTCATTGTTTTAATTCTCATCGACTGATTCAGTTCAGTATGGCGACAATCGTCTGGTTTGTTTTGACAGTTATTGCCAATTTTTATACAAATAGCGACAGGGACATCAGAGCGCGCATCATGTCATTAAAAATCATTATTGGTTATCTTCGTTTACTCGAACGGGTTCGACGACATTATCAGCTTGAGCATCTGGCTGAGTGTACAGAACGCGCAGTGGACTGGCAGAGCTTCTCTAAAGCACTCGATGGAAATGATGAGCAAGGATTTGACATAGACACCTATGTGCGTCTGCTCAGGCAAATGCAAACCGTGCTTGCAAGACCTGTCAGTTTAATTTTAGCCGAACATGCCACACTTCAAGATGTGGGGCTGATGGGTTATCTGGCATCAACCAGCTTAAATCTTCAGCAGGCGCTGTTACTGCTTGAACAATATTATTCCCTCATTTTTAAGCAAACCAATGTTGAGCAGCTTAAAATTATCGAACATGATCAAGAAATACAGGTCAGTTGGGGAGCGCTCTGGATCGACTATCGGGAGGTGTATGAGCTGAATCAGGCACTTATTTTTAAAATTGCACAAATCATTGTACAGGAGCCTCTGGTTCCTCCAACACAGGTTCAGCTCGGCTTTTTACCTACTTTGCCGCTCATGCATTATTCACGCTTCTATCACTGCGCCGCAGCAGTCGTCTCTGGTGACTATCGTATTTATTTTTCAGAACGCGTTTTAAAAGCACGCAGTTTTGGTGCAGATCAGCAACTCAATCAAATCTTGTCCAATCAGGCACAGCAAAGTTTGCGTGCATCAGATTCTCTAGAATATCGTCAGCAACAGCTCAAGCAGCGCATCTGGGGCCTCATCGCACAGGCTTTTCGAGAGAAAAACGAGATTTTGCAAGCTTACGTTGCACAGCAAATGCATATCTCCGAACGAACCTTACAGCGCCATCTCAAGCAGCATGCACTCAATTTTCAGGAAATCGTCGATGAATTTCGGTTACAGCAAAGCCAATTATATTTGAAACAATCGCGCCGGCTTTCAGAAATTGCTGAATTATTAGGCTATGCCGACCAGAGCGCCTTTGGCCGTGCCTTTAAACGCTGGACGGGGGAAACACCGAAACAATTTCGCGAACGTCACCGTGTTGATTCAGCAACTCATACCTCAAAATAGACCAGTTCTCAGACAGTTTTTCTTGTCATTCAACTGTCCACAATCATCAAGAAAATCAAAAAAGCTATTTTGAACAATCAAAATGGTGACTTGAAAATTTTACCTAATCATATAACTCTATATTTTAGTTTGTTTTTTTAATTATTTGTGAATAAAGCTGCATCGAATGTACACAATAGTATTTTAAAAAATAGGAAGCTTTGATCATTGAGAAATAAGTCAAAATATTGATAAATGTACGCCATGGGTTGTATGAAATACTAAAGATAAATGCATCGCACAATGTCGATACTGTTCAATGAACAAAAAATAGCGTTAAAATGCGGTGTCTTGTATTTCTACAAACAACTCCTCAGTTTTAAATAATCAAGGAAAGCACAACCCTATGTCACGTCTCGCCACCCGTTTTGAACAGCTTAAATCCAAACAACGTAAAGCACTGGTTTCATATGTGATGGCAGGTGATCCACAGCCACAGGTTACTGTGCCATTGTTGCATCAGATGGTCGAAGCTGGTGTTGATGTCATTGAGCTTGGTTTACCTTTTTCCGATCCAATGGCGGATGGTCCAGTGATTGCATTGGCTGCCGAACGTGCATTGGCAGGTGGAACCAGTACGATGGATGCCTTGAATATGATCAAAGCGTTTCGTGAGAAAGATCAGGAAACGCCTGTGGTCTTGATGGGCTATCTCAATCCAGTTGAAGTCATCGGTTACGAAAAGTTTGCCGCATACGCTAAAGAATGTGGTGTCGATGGTGTATTGCTTGTGGATTTACCCCCAGAAGAAGCCAAAGAGTTTGATGTTGTGCTGAAACAGCATGATATGGATCAGATTTTCTTGCTGGCGCCAACCTCGACCGATGAGCGTATTCAGCATGTGGTCAATCAGGCCAGTGGTTTTATCTACTACGTATCACTCAAAGGTGTGACGGGTGCGGCGACGCTCGATGTTGCAGAAGCTGCAGCGCGCATTGCAAAAATTAAAACCAAAACCTCGATTCCGGTGGGTGTCGGATTTGGAATTAGTGATGCAGCCTCAGCCAAAGCAATGGGTGAAGTTGCAGACGCCGTGATTGTGGGAAGTGCTTTTGTTAAACCTTTTGCTACGTTAGCAATCGACCAAGCGGTTGAACAAACGGTCAATAAAGTCAAGGAGCTTCGAGCTGCGCTCGATGAGTTAGTATGAATCAAGAAGTGAAACCAGGTAAAATCCTAAACCCATCGACGCCATGGACACAACGTCAAGTGCCGGGAATCAAGGTTGCCAATGAGCAGCAAGCCCTTAAAGCCACTTCGACTGAACCGACAATCGAATGTCCTGAATGTCATGCACTGGTTACTCGTACTGCCATTGCATTTAATGCCTATGTGTGTCCGTCATGCGATGAACACTTGCGCATGAAAGCTCGTGATCGTTTGACATGGTTCTTTGATCAGGTGACCACCGAGTTGGGTCAGGAATTTGCAGCCAAAGATCCACTTAAATTCATCGACAGCAAACCTTATCCAGAGCGTATGCGTGAAGCGCAAACCAAAACAGGTGAAACTGAAGCTTTGGTGGTGATGCAGGGTACACTTAATAATGTTCCAATGATTGCCTGTGCATTTGAGTTTGACTTTATGGGTGGCTCAATGGGTACGGTTGTAGGGGATCGTTTTGTTCAAGCAGCCGAACGTGCAATTGAGCAAAAACAAGCCTTGATCTGTTTTGCTGCATCAGGCGGCGCACGTATGCAAGAAGGTATGTTGTCGCTCATGCAAATGGCGCGTACATCTGCTGCAATTCAGCGTATGAAAGATGCAGGATTGCCGTATATCGTGGTATTGACTCATCCAGTTTACGGCGGTGTAACTGCATCTTTGGCGATGCTGGGCGATGTGCACATTGCCGAGCCTAAAGCCATGATCGGCTTTGCTGGTAAGCGAGTGATTGAGCAAACCGTACGTGAAACATTAGAAGAGCCGTTCCAGCGCGCTGAATACTTGCTTGATCATGGTGTGGTCGATCAAATTGTTCATCGTCATGCATTACGTGATACTGTATCTCGCATTGTATCTAAGCTGATGAACTTGCCTTGAAACTTGACGCTCCACGTATAAATGATGATTTAATGACATGGCTCACGTACTGGGGCCATGTTCATGTTACAGGGATTGATTTGGGCCTAGAGCGCGTCCTCCCCGTGGCCCAAAAACTGGGGGTAACACAGCCCTCAGCCAAGATATTTACCGTTGCCGGTACCAATGGCAAAGGCTCAACCACCACTGTTTTGGCGTCTATATTACAGGCACAAGGCTACAAGGTGGGGTTATATCAATCTCCGCATATTTACCGCTTTAACGAGCGCGTTAAGCTGGCAGGTCAAGAAGCAACCGATCAGGAACTTATTGAAGCATTTGTTCAAGTGGATCAGGCGCGCCGTGAATGTGGTTTAAGCCTGTCATTTTTTGAAGCCACCACATTGGCGGCATTTTTGATTTTTCAGAAACAAGCCTGCGATATTTGGGTGCTTGAAGTTGGCTTGGGTGGACGTCTTGATGTGGTCAATGTGATTGACCCTGATGTCGCGGTCATTACCAATATCGGACTCGATCATACCGATTGGCTCGGCGATACCATCGAAAAAATTGCCTTTGAAAAAGCAGGAATTATCCGTCCTGACATTCCGGTTGTGTTTGGCGGGCTACAAACGCTTCCCGATGCAATTGCAAGCAAAGCCACAGAATGCCGTGCCAACTTGCAAGTTGCACAGCGTGATTATTTCTATCAGCTTGCAGAGACACCCAACACTTGGCAATTTGCCAGTGCGGGAGTGACGCTACAACTTCCTACAGGTTCGTTGGCAGTTGAAAATATAGCCACCGCAGTTGCAGCAATCTTGATGAGTGACGTTACAGTCTCGCAGGATGCAATTTGCCAAGGTATTCAAAACGCTAAACTCTCAGGCCGCTTTGAACTACGAAATATTGAGCAAAAGACCGTTATTTTTGATGCCGGCCATAATGGGCATGGTGTTGATTTTTTGTTAAAGCAATTGCGAAATTTCTTAGAATACAATAAACAATACACAGAAGTGATTGCTGTCTTTTCGATGCTGGCAGATAAAGACATCTCAACCGTGGTTGATTTGCTTAAACCTGCCATTACGAGTTGGCATGTAGCGCCGCTGAATAACCCGCGTGCTGCATCGCTCGAACACCTCATGCATGCATTGAAAGATCAAACAACTCAAACATTTGACAGCATTCAAGACGCATTTAGCACTGCAATTGCGAAGGTTAAACCGCATCAGTTGATTTTGGTTTGTGGATCGTTTCATACATTAGAAGCGGTTTGGGAGTATTTGGAAGAATGTCAATGAACAGCAAACAGCGTTGGATGGGTGGCGTTGTTTTATTGGGTGGTGGGGTATTGTTGGCTGCGTTGCTACTCAAAGGCAAAGAAGAAATACATCAGACACACGTTGAAGAACAACAGCAAAAAGTGGAACAAACCACTAAAGATGCCAATTCAACTGCGCCCGTACAATTGCAGTCCATGACAGTTGATGTTGAGACGGAAAAGAAATTACTTGAACAGCAACGTCGTGCGCGGGAGAAATCAGTTGCCGAGCAAGAAGCACGTGCAGCTGAATTTTTAGCCATGCAGCAACAGGCCGAGGCAGATGCCGCGCGTAAGGCCGCAGAGGAATATGCTGCCATCAATGCACGTCGCCAAGCTGCTCAGCAAAGTTCTGACAATATTCCGCCTGAAGTAGTCGAAGAAAAGAAAAATACCGCTCAAAGCACTAAATCTACAGCCAATGTAGACACGCAAAAGCGTGAGGCAGAAAAAAAAACACTTGAGCAGCAACGTTTAGCAGCTGACGCGCAAAAAAAAGCCGATCAGCTCAAGAAAGAGCAAGAAGCCAAGCGTAAAGCCGATGCCGATAAAAAAGCCGCGGACGAAAAACAGCGTCAGCTTGATGCTGAGAAAAAAGCATCAGAGGCTAAACGCAAAGCCGAAGCTGAGAAAAAAGCACAGGAAGATAAAAAGCGTAAAGAAGACGACGCCAAGAAAGAAGATGCCAAGAAAAAAGCCGAAGCAGAGAAAGCACGTGAATTGCTGGAGCATGGAGATAAAAACTGGATGGTGCAGGTAGCACTTGCAGCCAATCAGGCCAATGCAGATGCAGTGGTGTCAAAGCTGCGTGCAAAAGGTTATAAAGTCACGACGAGCCCAACATCTAAAGGGATTCGGATTATGGTCGGACCGTCGAAAGATCGTGATGCGGCCGATGCAGCGCGCAAGAAAATTGTGACAGATCAAAGTTTGAACATGAAATCTGCTTGGGTGATCGACTGGGTTCCTTTAGATCAACGTTAATGCTCTAAAAATAATATTGAAGCTGGGTGTGTATGATTAGATATTTATTTATCTAAGGCTCTGTAACGTTCAAACTCCACCACATCATGTGCACAAATGAGTTCGATCTCAGGCTTATGCTGTGCCATATGCTGTAAGCGCGCCAAATTATGTAGTCGATTCTTGTTGTCATATGCCAGTACACGCTCAAAAAGCGCCAGTCCTTTTTGTTTATAGTCTGGTTTAAGCTGTTGATGAGAAAAATAGGCATCACCACAAAAAAGTGTCCAGCCGCGCTGATAGTGTTTAATGGCAATCCCACAATGACCAGCGGAGTGTCCCAGAAGAGGAATCATTAAAATCTCGTCGTTAAACTGTGGGGCAGCCTGAACCTTCTCAAAATTAAACCAAGGTTCACCCTGCGTATGTTCTACAAAGTTCCAGTAACGATGCTTTTTAAACTGAGCGGTTTTGTATCGTAGACGGTTTTTTAAATTAAATGACTGTGTGGCGTTAAATTCAGACGCCAGTACATGCACAGTTGCTTCAGGAAAATCTGATATTCCTCCCGCATGATCAAAATCTAAATGCGTAACAAAAATATGTCGGACGTCTTTGGCACTAAATCCCAATTTTTGGATTTGCTGAATGGCACTGTATTCAAAATTGAGTTCGATTTGACCAATGTCTAACAAGAAAGACCCAATCCGCTGCTTGGGATGAAGATAATCCTGAATGCCTAAACCGGTATCGATAAGTACCAATCCCTGATCTGTTTCGAGCAACAAGCAATGACAAATGATATGTGCTCGCCATCCCGATTGACCGACAAGAGGTGCGCAAACCGGACACATCGTGCCACAGTGCAAGTGATGAATCTGATAGATCATGGCGAAATAAATCAAGAGAACCTTGAACTTTTATACCGCAAAATATGGGGCGATCCAAGAGAGAATATCTTGAATCAAAATAAAAATGCCCATGGTTTCAACGGGCATTTTAGTGCGAATGATTAGTCTTTGTCTGGCTGTGGAGTGAGGCGCAGGTACGGTTTAACGGCTTTATAACCTTTCGGAAAGCGCTCTTTGAGTTCAGCTTCATCTTTGATTGACGGCACAATCACCACATCTTCGCCTTGTTGCCAGTTTGCAGGCGTGGCCACTTTATAGTTGTCGGTCAGTTGCAAGGAATCGATGACACGCAACACTTCATGAAAGTTGCGTCCGGTCGATGCCGGATAGGTAATGATCAGTCGAACTTTTTTATTTGGATCAATAATCACCAATGAACGTACAGTTGCAGTTTCGCTGGCATTTGGGTGGATAAAACCATACAACTCCGATACCTGGCGGTCTTTATCTGCAATAATCGGAAAGTTAACCGTGGTATTTTGGGTTTCATTGATGTCTTTAATCCAACCATGATGTGACTCAACATCATCGACCGACAAGGCAATCGCTTTTACGTTGCGTTTTTCAAATTCATCTTTGAGTTTGGCGGTGTATCCCAGTTCGGTGGTACAAACAGGGGTGTAATCGGCCGGATGCGAAAATAAAATACCCCAGTGATCACCCAAGTAGTCATAAAAGTTAATCTGACCTTCGCTCGATTCCTGTTCAAAATTAGGGGCTGTATCGCCTAGACGTAACGTCATTTTAGTCAACCTCGTTTATATGTTGTTATTGCGTTGCAGGTTTTTAATATGCGCTAAATCTTTTGCAAATAAAAAGAAGGTTTTTGTATGTTCTTATAAATATTTTGTATATATTAAAAATTAAGTATTTGAAATAAATAAAATATCTAAAAATTCTTGGCCAGCTAAAAATTCAAATTTTGGGGGTTGATGCAACTGTCTGATTTTTCAACGTCCTGTTGTGCTGGAGTTTTTTTTAAGAGGATTTGTTTAAACCCCTTGTACTTCAAATTTCTGGCTCCATAATAACGAGTGAGAAAAAATTTATTCATCTGATAAGCAAGTTTTTAGAGAGTTTCATTCATGTTGGTAAGTCTGATCGGAGGTATCTTCGGTACAAAAAATGAGCGCGAACTCAAACGCATGCGTAAAATTGTCGATCAAATCAATGCGCTCGAGCCGACGATATCCGCTTTAAGCGATGCAGACTTATCTGCAAAAACTCCAGAATTCAAACAACGTTATCAAAACGGTGAGAGTTTAGATAAACTTTTACCCGAAGCCTTTGCCGTATGTCGCGAAGCTGCAAAACGCGTGATGGGAATGCGCCACTACGATGTTCAGCTCATCGGGGGGATTACCTTACATGAAGGTAAAATCGCCGAAATGCGTACCGGTGAAGGTAAAACGCTCATGGGCACCTTGGCGTGTTATTTAAACGCGTTAAGTGGTCAGGGCGTACATGTCATTACCGTCAATGATTATTTGGCGCAGCGTGACGCTGAGTTGAACCGTCCATTATTTGAGTTTTTAGGCCTCAGTATTGGCACCATTTACTCAATGCAGTCTCCAACCGAGAAAGCAGAAGCGTATCACGCCGATATCACTTACGGGACCAACAACGAGTTCGGCTTCGACTACTTACGAGACAATATGGTGTTCTCGCTGCAAGAGAAAAAGCAGCGCGGTTTGAACTATGCCATTATCGATGAAGTCGACTCGATCTTGATTGACGAAGCACGAACACCGTTGATTATTTCAGGTCAAAGTGAAGATTCTTCACAGTTGTATGCGGCAATCAATCATATTCCACCTAAACTACAGCCACAAAAAGAAGAGAAAGTGGCCGATGGTGGACACTTCTGGATTGATGAAAAGCAACGTTCGGTTGAAATGACCGAAGTGGGCTTTGAAACTGTCGAGCAAGAATTGATTCAGATGGGCCTACTCGCCGAAGGCGAAAGTTTGTACTCTGCGACCAATCTTAATCTGGTCCATCATGTAACCGCTGCAATTCGTGCGCACTTTCTTTATCACCGCGATGTGCACTACATCATTCATAACGGTGAAGTGATTATTGTCGATGAGCATACCGGACGTACCATGCCGGGTCGTCGCTGGTCTGAAGGTTTACATCAGGCGGTTGAAGCCAAAGAAGGTTTGGAAATTCAACCAGAAAACCAAACGCTTGCCACCACAACTTTCCAGAACTACTTCCGTTTATACAAAAAGCTTTCAGGTATGACCGGTACAGCGGATACCGAAGCCGCCGAAATGAAAGAAATTTACGGATTAGATGTCGTGATTATTCCAACGCATCGTCCGATGGTTCGTAAAGACATGAATGACCTGATTTATTTGAATCGTAACGGTAAATACGATGCGATTGTGAATGAAATCAGAGCCATTCAGGAAACGCGTGCACCTATTTTGGTGGGTACTGCAACCATTGAGGCCAGTGAAGTGCTGTCGCACAAGCTTACTCAAGCAGGTATTCGTCACGAGGTTTTAAACGCGAAACAGCACGAACGTGAAGCCGATATTATTGCACAGGCCGGAAGTCCTGACTCTGTTACGATTGCCACCAACATGGCAGGCCGTGGTACCGATATTATCTTGGGCGGTAACTGGAAAGCAAAACTGGCTAAAATCGAAAATCCGACTGCAGAAGACGAAGCTCGTCTGAAAGCAGAATGGGAACGTGACCACGAAATCGTACTTAATGCCGGCGGCTTACACATTGTGGGTTCAGAGCGACATGAATCACGTCGTATTGATAACCAGTTGCGTGGCCGTGCTGGTCGTCAGGGTGACCCAGGTGTATCGCGCTTCTATCTTTCACTTGAAGATGACTTGATGCGGATTTTCGCAGGCGATCGCGTGGTTGGCATGATGCGTGCGATGGGTCTGAAAGAAGACGAAGCCATTGAACATAAAATGGTGAGCCGTTCTATCGAAAATGCACAGCGTAAAGTAGAAGCACGTAACTTCGATATTCGTAAAAACTTGCTGAAATACGATGATGTCAATAACGAGCAACGTAAAATCATTTACTCGCAACGTGATGACGTTTTGGCAGAGCATACACTGCAGGATGCGATTGAACTCATGCATCATGATGTGATGGCGGGTCTGATTGGAAACTTCATTCCACCAGAGTCGATCCATGATCAATGGGATATTGAAGGTCTGGAAAATGCCTTGCGCGTCGATCTGGGAATCGAGCTTCATGTTCAACAGTGGTTAGACGAAGATCGCCGACTCGATGAAGAGGCACTAGTGCAGCGTATTACCGACGAAGTACTGGCGCGTTACAGAGCACGTCGCGAGCAGATGGGTGATGAATCCGCAGCAATGCTTGAGCGTCACTTTATGCTGAATTCACTTGATCGTCACTGGAAAGATCATCTGGCAGCAATGGATTATCTACGTCAAGGTATTCACTTGCGTGGCTATGCCCAGAAAAATCCTGAGCAGGAATACAAAAAAGAAGCGTTTAATCTGTTTGTAAACATGCTTGGTATAATCAAGTCAGATGTAGTGACTGATCTGTCTCGTGTTCATATTCCGACACCTGAAGAGTTGGCAGAACTTGAAGCGCAGCAACAGCAACAGGCTGATGCAATGCGTTTGTCGTTTGAACACGACGAAGTCGATGGTCTGACAGGAACTGTTACACCGCATGAAATTGAAGAGCAAGCCCCTGCCGAGCAAAATGTTGTGCCGCCAGCCAGTCGAAATGCACCGTGTCCATGCGGTTCTGGCTTGAAGTATAAGCAGTGCCACGGTCGTCTTTAAATTGTGATGAATGCTCATTAAAGTAAAAGCAGAACAGAAATGTTCTGCTTTTTTTACGAGTTGTTGCAAGGTGTGAATATCATTTGCAGTTTCAGAGATTAAATGGTATTTACTTGCACATCTTGACTTAAAAATTGGTTAGACAATGAAAAAGCTATTACAAAAAATTGCACTTGTCGTATTGGCAGTTCCAGGCTTTGCGATTGCTCAATCGAATACACAAACAACGACAGTCGATAAAGTACAGGCTGCACAAGGCCCAACGACTGCACAAGTGATGGTGCAAAATGACAGCACCACAGTGATCAGCCCGCGTACGGGTATTCGTTATACTTTAGGCAACACCGGGAATCGTCCAATTGTGCTTAAAACTGCGGCCATTGCAGCAGTCAATTCTGCCAATGCAAACCGTATTGTGGCATCAAACCCTGCATTGTCTGTTACCAGTCAAGAAAAAGCCAAACAAGCGTTGTTGGCAACCAATACACAGCCAGCAACCAACTAAGCATTTTATGAAAAAAAGCCAGCCTACATGCTGGCTTTTTTAATATCTAGTCATCTAAAAAATCAAATCGCACAATGCTCGATTTTTCTGATTAATTGCTCTAAGCTTTTCTTTTTCCGATAACAAACACAGTGGGATTTCAAAATGGCTGTTGGTGACGTAACAATGCCGCACATGCATGTGGTGAAAGGGGTGAAAATTGGTTCAACTGAGGCATATGTGCGTTATCCAAATCGACGAGACTTGGTCATTTTTGAATTTGTAGAGGGTTCAAGTGTTGCGGGTGTATTTACCCAAAGTGCATTTGCCGCAGCGCCCGTACAAGTATCAAAACAACATTTAACAGAAAATGCGACACGTTACTTAATTATCAATACGGGCAATGCCAATGCCGCTACGGGTGACATAGGTTTGTTAAACGCACAAAAAACCTGTGAAAAACTGGCAGAGCTTGCACACGTACAACCGAATCAGATTTTACCCTTTTCAACTGGCGTGATTGGTGAGCAACTCCCAATCGAGCGTTTGCTCGCAGGTATTCAACCAGCACTGACTGACTTAAACGATCATGCATGGACTGATGCTGCTTACGGGATCATGACCACAGACACCACGCCAAAAGGTGCTTCCGAACAATTCGAACTAGATGGCGTGTTATATACCATGACTGGTATCAGCAAAGGGGCGGGAATGATTCGTCCGAATATGGCGACTATGTTGGGCTTTGTTGCAACAGATGCACCAATCAGTCAAGCCATGACGGAACAGTTGCTTAAAACCACGGTCGAGCAGTCATTTAACCGAATTACCATCGATGGTGACACATCAACTAACGATTCATGTATCTTTGTAGCAACTGCACAAGCCGGGGGTGAAACAATTAGCAACGAACATGATCCTCGTTATGCTACGCTTCTTGAGGTATTGCAGCGCGTTATGAACCGTTTGGCACAATTAATTGTGCGTGATGGCGAAGGGGCAACCAAATTCATTACTGTTGCCGTTGAGGGTGGACAAAATACTCAGGAATGCTGCGATGTCGCCTACAGTATTGCGCATTCACCATTAATCAAAACGGCCATGTTTGCATCCGATCCAAACTGGGGACGAATAGTAATGGCCATTGGTAAGGCGGGTGTTCCGGTACTCGATTCTAGCAAAGTACAAGTCTGGCTGGATGATGTTCAGATTTGTCGTGACGGAGGTGCTGCGGCAGATTATACCGAGGAGCAGGGCGCGCGCGTCATGGCGCAAGCTGAAATGACCATTCGCGTAGATTTGGGTCGTGGCACTGCAAAAGATACTGTATATACCTGCGATCTATCGTATGATTACGTCAAGATTAATGCGGATTATCGATCTTAATTCAGATCGATAAAAAAACCTCATTCGTGAGGTTTTTTTACATCAATTTTTTGAGTAGCTCATCTGCCTCAATACTGAGTTACCTTAACGTTTAGCGCTCGCAAAATGCTAGCCAGAGAATAGAGAAGACGTTTTATGAATGATGCGACTTTAATTGCAAATGATGCAAAAGTAATCGTGCAAGCGCATTTAGATCGTTTAGGTGAGCCAAAGGATCACCACTTAAGTCCAGAAGTTAAACAGGCTAAGTTCGCTCAAATCAAGGAAGAACTCAAAAAACGCAATGCTGTTCTGGTGGCACACTATTATTGCGATCCAGATGTTCAGGAATTGGCAGAGGCTACAGGCGGGTGCGTGTCAGATTCACTTGAAATGGCGCGTTTTGGCCGTGACCACGAAGCCACAACTTTGGTCGTGGCAGGTGTCAAGTTTATGGGAGAAACCGCCAAGATCCTGTCGCCTGAAAAAACTATTCTGATGCCGACGCTTGAAGCCACCTGTTCCTTGGATCTAGGCTGTCCTGTCGATGAATTTACTGCGTTTTGCGACCAGCATCCAGATCATACCGTAGTGGTCTATGCCAATACGTCAGCCGCGGTGAAAGCTCGTGCAGACTGGGTGGTAACATCGAGTTGTGCTGTTGAAATCATTGAGCATCTTGACAGCCTAGGTGAAAAAATTATTTGGGCACCCGATCAGCATCTTGGTCGTTATATCCAGAAAAAAACGGGTGCCGATATGTTGCTTTGGGATGGCGCTTGCATTGTGCATGAGGAATTTCGTGCCCGTGGTATCGCCAATATGAAAGCGCTCTATCCAGATGCTGCGGTGCTTGTCCATCCTGAATCACCCGAGTCAGTGGTTGATATTGCCGATGCAGTAGGCAGTACATCTCAATTGATTAAGGCGGCCCAGACTTTACCTAATCAACGTTTGATTGTGGCGACGGATCGCGGAATTTTTTACAAGATGCAGCAAGCTGTACCAGATAAAATTCTGTTGGAAGCACCGACTGCGGGTGAGGGAGCAACCTGTCGTTCATGTGCACATTGCCCATGGATGGCAATGAACGAGCTAGATGGGATTTTGCATGTGTTACAGCATGCTGATCAAGAAATTCACGTCGATTCACAACTTGCCGAACGTGCCAAACTTCCTTTAGATCGAATGTTGAGCTTTAGTACATCACTAAAACGCTAAAATGCTTGTTAAATATACATTTGATAACGTTTTTTAACTTTTTTTAATTCTAGGTGTTGACGTGGTTGAGCGTCCCGCCTAGAATGCACACCGTACCGCACGATGTGCGATACAGTAAAAGCTGAGAAGACGGAGCATAGCACAGCCTGGTAGTGCACCTGGTTTGGGACCAGGGGGTCGTAGGTTCGAATCCTACTGCTCCGACCAATTAATCGGCGGAAGTATCGCATGATATTTTTTATCATCGGTCATGCGCCTGTAGCTCAGTTGGATAGAGCATCCGCCTTCTAAGCGGATGGTCACAGGTTCGAATCCTGTCAGGCGCGCCATTTGGTAGATTAGCTTGGTAATGTAGAACCCACAGTAGTGGTGGATGTAGCTCAGTTGGTAGAGCCCTGGATTGTGATTCCAGTTGTCGCGGGTTCGAATCCCGTCATTCACCCCAATTTCGGAGCATAGCACAGCCTGGTAGTGCACCTGGTTTGGGACCAGGGGGTCGTAGGTTCGAATCCTACTGCTCCGACCATCTTTAAAAAATTAAAGATGTAAATAAAAAATCCGCTTTATTGCGGTTTTTTTACGTCTGTTGTTTTTATCATTTTATAAAGTTAATACAAAGCGGTATTTAACTTTGTATTAACTTATGAACAATTCGATTACGGCACAATAATAATCGCTACACGTCGATTGGCTGCACGATTTGCTTCGGTGGTGTTAGGTAATAACGGTTGAGAAGCACCACGACCAATAGTTTGAATATTGCTACGCACAAAACCTTGCTCAACAAAAATAGTGGCTACGCTCTGAGCACGTGCTTGCGAGAGCTTGATGTTATAGTCTGGATTGCCAATATTATCTGTGTATCCCACCACTTTAAGTTTGTGTAACCCATACTTATTGAGTTGATTGCTCAATCGCACCAATTCATTTCGATGGTTCGGATTGACTTCAGACTTATCAAAATCAAAGAGTAAACGTTCAGGTAGGCCAAGTGTCCAGCCTTCCTCAGTTTGTACAAAACCTTCCTTTTTCAAAAGTTGAACTTGCTTGTACTTTAGCGGCCCGAAGCTTAGACAACCGGAAAGTACAAGACAAATGGCAGCTAAAATCGATATCTTAAACGGATGACTAAACATAATAAGGGGCCTATCGGTTAGGGGGTGTGGATACACCAATGATGATGGAGATGTTTTGCTTTATACATGGCCTGATCGGCTTGTGTGATCAGTTCCTCAGGAGTCGAGGCAAACTGGGAAAAAGCAATACCAATACTGAAACTGAAATAAATCTGATGCTCATTAAAACTGAGCGGTTTTTTGCAGCTTTCTAATAAGTGTTCGGCAATCGTAATCAGATGATCACGTTGATGCACAGATTCTAAAAGTATGGCGAATTCATCACCACCCAAACGCGCAATAAAATCATGCTGACGAATACGTGATTTTAAACGCTGGGCCATTTCGATTAAAACTGCATCGCCTGCCGGATGACCGTATTGATCGTTAATTCGCTTGAACTGATTATTATCGATAAAAATTAAAGCCGAATTTGAGCGTAAGCTCGGTTGCTCAAACAAATGTAACAGTTGACTATAAAAATAACTGCGATTCGGCAATGCGGTAAGATGATCATGCTTGGCTTCAAAAGACAATTGATGATTTTCATCTTGAAGATGTGTGTGCCAGGTTTGAATCTCATGTAAAAGTTGATTAAACACATCATTTAGATCTTGAAATTCTTTAATATTATTTTTTGGAAAGCGAAGGTTGTATGCCTTTTGATCGCTAACAATTTGTGCGGTTTGAGTCAGTGGTTGCATTGATTGCATGATATAGCGATAGGTGGAGTTGGTTGACCACCACAACGCAATAATCATAAATAACATGACCACTGCCAATCCAATTAAAATAGTGACAATAAATTGTAAAATACGCTCTGAACTTCCGTAGATGATCAGTTGTCCGACTTGCTGGTTATTATGAAAAATTTTAAGTTTTACTGGCTCTTTTAGAAAAACATGATCAAGTAAAACTTGTAATCTGGAATAGTAGGCTTTGCTCTTGGTGCTATTGGCTAATTGAATATTTTGATTGTCGAAAACCTCAATGCTTCGGATAGAGTGCTGTGAGGTATATTCATTTAAAATTTGCGAAATTGTTTGTTGATCCCGAAAAACCACCGCAGGTTGTATACGCTCACTGACAGCTAGACTCAAAATATTTAAATTCTGTTTGGTATATGTTTCCATTGTAAAGGTAGAAATTGATACAAAGGTAAAACAACAGATAATTAAGGTAATCGCAAAAATCGTTGCTTGAGATCTGCGGAATACGCTATGCAATGAATTGGACTTATACAGCCGAGAAATCATAACTTACTCCGCATTTTTGGCTAAAAGTAAAACGCGGGGATCTATACGAATTTGAGAGCGACTGAGCGTATCTAAATTAACTTTAAAAGTAGATTTCCCTTTTTGCTGATATAAACAAAAAATACTTCCAATTTCACAATCAATATTATTGGCACTAAAAGACAGTAATGAGTGGGATGGATAACTATTGATTAATGCTTCTTGCTGCGCAGGTGTTTGACTTGAAAAATAAACGGCCTGACATTGCGTCTTAACAAAACTAGCTGCAGGAATAGATTGGACTTTGTATCCATAAGTAGATTGTTTAATCTGTGTCTGGAAAATTCCCGCTGCTGCTGGGTTATCAATCACGCACAGTGTGGTATTGCTTCCTGTGGAGAGTTTGCTATAACTCATAATTGATAAAGTTAATGTATAGAAATTTTGAACAGGCGAAGCAAAAGACACTTCCATAGATAAGCATAGAAGTGTAAGTAAAAAGAACCTTAATATCACTTTGTGATACATTTCGCGATTATCTTTAAAAATGTGAATTTTGTCTATTTTATCGAAAAATTCGAATAAAAAATAGCTGCTCATTTAAAATATTGAAGCAAATGGGTTAATAAGTAAACATTTGTTTATTTTTTTATAAAAACAGGCTTGCAAGGGGTGAGAAATAGTGTAGAATGCACATCCATCGGCGGTGATGCAGATAGAAACTTGTTGAAAAACAGTAACTTGGCTTGAGTGGTTGGGTTATGGGTTTGGAGATAAAGTTTTAAAAATATCGAAATTACTTGTTGACTTTGAAGAGATTTAGAGTAACATAGCCGACCTAGCTTGATGATGACGAATCATCGAGAAGATCATTAAGAGAATAGAAGAACAACTTGTGTGGATTTTTACTGGTTGATTAATCGATATATATTATCATTGATTGATTGGTTTAAATTACTCGAAGTTTATTTGAGCGAAATTTAAGTCAGGAAATTGATGAGCCAGAATTGGCACCTTGTCTATAAATAAGGTGCAAAATGATTTTAACTGAAGAGTTTGATCATGGCTCAGATTGAACGCTGGCGGCAGGCTTAACACATGCAAGTCGAGCGGAGTGATGGTGCTTGCACTATCACTTAGCGGCGGACGGGTGAGTAATGCTTAGGAATCTGCCTATTAGTGGGGGACAACATCTCGAAAGGGATGCTAATACCGCATACGTCCTACGGGAGAAAGCAGGGGATCACTTGTGACCTTGCGCTAATAGATGAGCCTAAGTCGGATTAGCTAGTTGGTGGGGTAAAGGCCTACCAAGGCGACGATCTGTAGCGGGTCTGAGAGGATGATCCGCCACACTGGGACTGAGACACGGCCCAGACTCCTACGGGAGGCAGCAGTGGGGAATATTGGACAATGGGGGGAACCCTGATCCAGCCATGCCGCGTGTGTGAAGAAGGCCTTATGGTTGTAAAGCACTTTAAGCGAGGAGGAGGCTCTTTTGGTTAATACCCAAGATGAGTGGACGTTACTCGCAGAATAAGCACCGGCTAACTCTGTGCCAGCAGCCGCGGTAATACAGAGGGTGCAAGCGTTAATCGGATTTACTGGGCGTAAAGCGCGCGTAGGCGGCCAATTAAGTCAAATGTGAAATCCCCGAGCTTAACTTGGGAATTGCATTCGATACTGGTTGGCTAGAGTGTGGGAGAGGATGGTAGAATTCCAGGTGTAGCGGTGAAATGCGTAGAGATCTGGAGGAATACCGATGGCGAAGGCAGCCATCTGGCCTAACACTGACGCTGAGGTGCGAAAGCATGGGGAGCAAACAGGATTAGATACCCTGGTAGTCCATGCCGTAAACGATGTCTACTAGCCGTTGGGGCCTTTGAGGCTTTAGTGGCGCAGCTAACGCGATAAGTAGACCGCCTGGGGAGTACGGTCGCAAGACTAAAACTCAAATGAATTGACGGGGGCCCGCACAAGCGGTGGAGCATGTGGTTTAATTCGATGCAACGCGAAGAACCTTACCTGGCCTTGACATAGTAGAAACTTTCCAGAGATGGATTGGTGCCTTCGGGAATCTACATACAGGTGCTGCATGGCTGTCGTCAGCTCGTGTCGTGAGATGTTGGGTTAAGTCCCGCAACGAGCGCAACCCTTTTCCTTACTTGCCAGCATTTCGGATGGGAACTTTAAGGATACTGCCAGTGACAAACTGGAGGAAGGCGGGGACGACGTCAAGTCATCATGGCCCTTACGGCCAGGGCTACACACGTGCTACAATGGTCGGTACAAAGGGTTGCTACCTAGCGATAGGATGCTAATCTCAAAAAGCCGATCGTAGTCCGGATTGGAGTCTGCAACTCGACTCCATGAAGTCGGAATCGCTAGTAATCGCGGATCAGAATGCCGCGGTGAATACGTTCCCGGGCCTTGTACACACCGCCCGTCACACCATGGGAGTTTGTTGCACCAGAAGTAGCTAGCCTAACTGCAAAGAGGGCGGTTACCACGGTGTGGCCGATGACTGGGGTGAAGTCGTAACAAGGTAGCCGTAGGGGAACCTGCGGCTGGATCACCTCCTTAACGAAAGATTGATTGGCCGGTAAGAATCCACAACAAGTTGTTCTTCTAAGATGTATCTGAGGGTCTGTAGCTCAGTTGGTTAGAGCACACGCTTGATAAGCGTGGGGTCACAAGTTCAAGTCTTGTCAGACCCACCAAGTCTACGGCAGAAAGATACATTAATGATATAAGCTGGGGACTTAGCTTAGTTGGTAGAGCGCCTGCTTTGCACGCAGGAGGTCAGGAGTTCGACTCTCCTAGTCTCCACCACGTACTTTAAAGAGTACGGCTAAGGTGTAGATTATAGAACTTAGTAAAAGAAGGTCTTGAGATCTTATTTTATTAAGTTCTGTGATTTATCACAGTTTAGTGTGATCTGACGAAGACACATTAATTCATTAACAGATTGGAAAATATTGAGTCTGAAATAAATTGTTCAAACTCGATTAAATAAGAAGCTAACAAGCAATTGTTAGGTGACTATTTAATCCGAGAACTAGCAAATTAACTGAATCAAGCGTTTTGGTATATGAATTTAGATTGAAGCTGTACGGTGATTCAATTCACAGTACTTCAAACTGTAATGTTGATAATGCTACTTGTAGGCATTAGCGACTGTTTGGGGTTGTATAGTCAAGTAATTAAGTGCATGTGGTGGATGCCTTGGCAGTCAGAGGCGATGAAAGACGTGATAGCCTGCGAAAAGCTCCGGGGAGGCGGCAAATATCCTTTGATCCGGAGATGTCTGAATGGGGAAACCCACTTATCATAAGATAGGTATTGCATGATGAATACATAGTCATGCAAGGCGAACGAGGGAAGTGAAACATCTCAGTACCCTTAGGAAAAGAAATCAATTGAGATTCCCTTAGTAGCGGCGAGCGAAAGGGGAACAGCCCATTAAGTTGTGTGTGTTCTAGTGGAACGCTCTGGGAAGTGCGAACGTAGAGGGTGATATTCCCGTACACGAAAGGGCACACGCAATGATGACGAGTAGGGCGAGGCACGTGAAACCTTGTCTGAATATGGGGGGACCATCCTCCAAGGCTAAATACTCCTGACTGACCGATAGTGAACCAGTACCGTGAGGGAAAGGCGAAAAGAACCCCTGTGAGGGGAGTGAAATAGATCCTGAAACCGCATGCATACAAGCAGTGGGAGCCGACATGTTCGGTGACTGCGTACCTTTGTATAATGGGTCAGCGACTTATATTCAGTAGCAAGGTTAACCGCATAGGGAGCCGTAGGGAAACCGAGTCTTAATAGGGCGTATAGTTGCTGGGTATAGACCCGAAACCAGGCGATCTATCCATGAGCAGGTTGAAGGTTGGGTAACACTAACTGGAGGACCGAACCCACTGTCGTTGAAAAGCCAGGGGATGACTTGTGGATAGGGGTGAAAGGCTAATCAAGCCTGGTGATAGCTGGTTCTCCCCGAAAGCTATTTAGGTAGCGCCTCGGACGAATACCATAGGGGGTAGAGCACTGTTTCGGCTAGGGGGTCATCCCGACTTACCAAACCGATGCAAACTCCGAATACCTATGAGTACTATCCGGGAGACAGACTGCGGGTGCTAACGTCCGTAGTCAAGAGGAAAACAATCCAGACCGCCAGCTAAGGCCCCAAAATCATAGTTAAGTGGGAAACGATGTGGGAAGGCATAGACAGCTAGGAGGTTGGCTTAGAAGCAGCCACCCTTTAAAGAAAGCGTAATAGCTCACTAGTCGAGTCGGCCTGCGCGGAAGATGTAACGGGGCTAAAACTATGTGCCGAAGCTGCGGATGTAACTTTAAGTTACGTGGTAGGGAGCGTTCTGTAAGCCGATGAAGGTGGATTGAGAAGTCTGCTGGAGGTATCAGAAGTGCGAATGCTGACGTGAGTAACGACAAAACGGGTGAAAAACCCGTTCGCCGAAAGACCAAGGGTTCCAGTCCAACGTTAATCGGGGCTGGGTGAGTCGACCCCTAAGGCGAGGCCGAAAGGCGTAGTCGATGGGAAATTGGTTAATATTCCAATACTTCTGTGTAATGCGATGAGAGGACGGAGAAGGTTAGGTCAGCCTGGCGTTGGTTGTCCAGGTGGAAGACAGTAGGCATGCATCTTAGGCAAATCCGGGGTGCTCTATGCTGAGAGTCGATAGCAAGCTAGTTTACTAGCGAAGTGGCTGATACCATACTTCCAAGAAAAGTCTCTAAGCTTCAGTTACACAGGAATCGTACCCGAAACCGACACAGGTGGTCAGGTCGAGTAGACCAAGGCGCTTGAGAGAACTCTGCTGAAGGAACTAGGCAAAATGGTACCGTAACTTCGGGAGAAGGTACGCTGTTGATGGTGATGGGACTTGCTCCCTGAGCGATTGACAGCCGCAGAAACCAGGCCGCTGCAACTGTTTATTAAAAACATAGCACTCTGCAAACACGAAAGTGGACGTATAGGGTGTGATGCCTGCCCGGTGCTGGAAGGTTAATTGATGGGGTTAGCGTAAGCGAAGCTCTTGATCGAAGCCCCAGTAAACGGCGGCCGTAACTATAACGGTCCTAAGGTAGCGAAATTCCTTGTCGGGTAAGTTCCGACCTGCACGAATGGCATAATGATGGCGGCGCTGTCTCCAGCAGAGGCTCAGTGAAATCGAAATCGCTGTGAAGATGCAGTGTACCCGCGGCTAGACGGAAAGACCCCGTGAACCTTTACTGCAGCTTGACATTGAACTTTGACCTTACTTGTGTAGGATAGGTGGGAGGCTTTGAAGATGGGACGCCAGTTCCATTGGAGCCATCCTTGAAATACCACCCTGGTAATGTTGAGGTTCTAACTCTGCCCCGTAATCCGGGGCGAGGACCATGTCTGGTGGGTAGTTTGACTGGGGCGGTCTCCTCCTAAAGAGTAACGGAGGAGTACGAAGGTGCGCTCAGCGTGGTCGGAAATCACGCGTAGAGTATAAAGGCAAAAGCGCGCTTAACTGCGAGACCCACAAGTCGAGCAGGTACGAAAGTAGGTCTTAGTGATCCGGTGGTTCTGTATGGAAGGGCCATCGCTCAACGGATAAAAGGTACTCTGGGGATAACAGGCTGATACCGCCCAAGAGTTCATATCGACGGCGGTGTTTGGCACCTCGATGTCGGCTCATCTCATCCTGGGGCTGAAGCAGGTCCCAAGGGTATGGCTGTTCGCCATTTAAAGAGGTACGCGAGCTGGGTTTAGAACGTCGTGAGACAGTTCGGTCCCTATCTACCGTGGGCGCTGGAAATTTGAGAGGATCTGCTCCTAGTACGAGAGGACCAGAGTGGACGAACCTCTGGTGTACCGGTTGTGACGCCAGTCGCATCGCCGGGTAGCTATGTTCGGAAGGGATAACCGCTGAAAGCATCTAAGCGGGAAGCCTACCTCAAGATAAGATTTCCCTAGGAATTTATTCCTCTAAAGAGCCGTTCAAGACTAGGACGTTGATAGGTTGGATGTGGAAGCATAGTGATATGTGAAGCTGACCAATACTAATTGCTCGTGAGGCTTGACTATACAACACCCAAACAGTTGTTGTATCAAGATAAATTCGATACGAATACTTGATTTAGTGAAAGCTAGAACATAAAATACCGACTCAATATTCCAATCCGTTAAACTCATTTGGTACAAAGTACGGCACACGCTGTGAGATACAATCCACAGTCTAAGTAAGACCCGAAAATGTCCATAAACAGTTTGCTGGCGACAATAGCAAGAGTGAACCACCTGATCCCTTCCCGAACTCAGAAGTGAAACCTCTTCGCGCTGATGGTAGTGTGGCGTTAGCCATGTGAGAGTAAGTCATCGCCAGCTTTTAAATACGAAAGCCCCCTTAACATACGTTAAGGGGGCTTTTTTATGCCTAAATGAAAGGGAAGGAAAATAGAATAGAAATAGAAAAATAAAAGAGGAAATCAATCCCACATTCAATAAGACATAAAAAAAGGGCAGATGCCCTTTTTTAACACTTAAATTTTAACAGCAAATTTAACCCACCAAATGTCCATATTGCACATAAAGAAAGATTAAAACAGCTAAAGCAACAAGTGGTGCCACGATTTTTGACCACGTTGGCACAACATCATGCACGACTTCGTTTACATCATGTCTGTCCGTGTCGTGGTGAGCAGTATGAACCATTTGATTGAATTCCTTCATTGTTTCGTCTAATGATACATCTTCTTCAATACTAGGTTTAGAGCCTATCAATTCTGTTAGTTGGTTTGTTGACCAAACCCAATCATCGGCTTGCCCAGAAAGATGGTCAATTTGTCCGATCATCAGCTCATTTAAGCCTGTTTTACCTAAATGACCCGTTTGCTCTAACTGTTTAAGCTCTGAAAGCTGTAATGCTAGAATTTCGCTGAGACTACTTTCAAGCTGTTGTTTAGACAATGTCGATTGGTTTTTAGGAGATGTTGTAAGATGCCTTGCAATCTCTTGAATATAAAGCGGGTTTTGATCCTGTATTTCAGTATAGAGCTTGTCACTATCCTTGCGCCACAATTGAATTAGCTTACCCAGTACCAATGCGTTCAATTCAA
Source organism: Acinetobacter soli (assembly GCF_018139125.1). Taxonomy (NCBI): domain Bacteria; kingdom Pseudomonadati; phylum Pseudomonadota; class Gammaproteobacteria; order Moraxellales; family Moraxellaceae; genus Acinetobacter; species Acinetobacter soli. The sequence goes on along the minus strand of NZ_CP073241.1, from coordinate 1,925,006 downwards.
AAACTTGTTGTTGACGCGTTTGAACTGTACTGCCATTAAGTAAATTTGGGGATTGAAGCAAACTTTGTTCAGCAAAATAATGCACTAAATCAAACGCCATCTTACACTCCGTGATGATCTAATCTAAAAGTCTTAAATTTGGTTTCTTCTTGCTTGTTTCAGGTTCAGTTTTTTCTTGCTCTTCCGATTCTAGAGCATTTTCTGGCATCTGGATATTTGAATATTCACTAGGATCAAAGAAAAGTCCTTGTCCATTTTCACGTGCATATATGCCAACGACCGCGTAGATCGGTACATAGATGTCACGTGAAACGCCACCAAAACGTGCCGAAAAGGTGATGGCATCATTGGTCATCTGAAACTGATGCACGGCATGTGGTGCAATATTTAATACGATTTGTCCATCTTGAATGAATTGTTCTGGAACAGAGGTGTAAGGCTGTGTCGCATCGACCAAAAGATAGGGTGTCAGCTGGTTATCGCAGATCCATTCATAAATTGCACGAGCCATATATGGGCGAGTTGGACTTAACGGTATTTCAGTTTCAGACATTGTGTACTCATCTATAGGTTAATTAAATTACTATAACGACTTTTTTCCTGCGCAGTCATCGATTTAACAAAAGCAGGACGACTAAAAACACGATTACAATACAACGTAATCGGGCGACTGCTGGTTTTAGGTAGCTCTACCCCCATGAGAGATAAGCGTATAAACATTGGGGCAAGCATGCAATCAAGAATGCTAAATGTTTCAGACATAAAGTAGGGGAAATGTTGAAAGAGTGGCACTAGCGATAGCAGCGTATTGCGTAATTCTTTTTGTGCCTTCTGCTGTTGTTCAGGCTGCAATGTATCTGAATGGCGTAGCATGATGTCTGCGAGCTTAAACCAGTCATTTTCAAAACGCCAGATATATTGTCTTTGTTCTGCCCGTGCCGCTGGAGAATCGGCATAGAGCTTGTTTTGACGATATCGATCGTCGATGTATTCTGCAATAATCGAAGCTGAAAACAACTTTAAGTTATTTTCTAGCAGCATTGGCAGTTGGTTGTAGGGGTTTAGACTGGCCAGATCTTCATCTTCATAATCAACGAAAACCGGATAATATTTGATTTGTTTCTCGGCCAATAAGAAGCGGATCCAGTGTGACCTGAAATCATCTGCATGACTGTACAATGTGATTCCTTGGACAGATGGATTTTCAACTGGCATAGCTTAAGGTACTAAAAATTCTAAAGGTTGTAGGATACTAAACTTAGGTCTAAAAAGATAATGGCACGCGTATTAGTTATTTATTTTATAGCATAAAGCCTTCATTATTTTAACCCAAACTCTAATGATAGATGCTGCAAATAATCATAAAAAAACCTCGGAAATCCGAGGTTTTTTGTCCAATTCGTAAACGAATTAACGTTTAGAGAATTGAGGACGTTTACGAGCTTTACGTAAACCAAGTTTCTTACGTTCAACTTCACGAGCATCACGAGTAACGAAACCAGCTTGACGTAGAACAGGTTTTAAAGTTTCGTCAGCAGCGATAAGCGCACGAGTAATACCGTGACGGATCGCGCCAGCTTGACCACCAATACCACCACCTTTAACAGTGATGTAAAGGTCAAACTTCTCAGTAACTTCTAAAAGTTCTAAAGGTTGACGAACAACCATACGAGCAGTTTCACGACCGAAATATTGCTCTAAAGTACGGTTGTTAATAACGAGTTTGCCTGTACCAGCTGACAAGAAAACACGTGCAGTTGCGGTCTTACGGCGACCTGTACCATAATTAGTAGCCATGTGCTGTATCCCTTAGATGTCCAAAACTTGTGGCTGTTGAGCAGCATGCGGATGCTCAGTACCAGCGTACACTTTCATTTTTTTGATCATTGCATAACCAAGAGGACCTTTTGGTAACATGCCTTTAACTGCTTTTTCAAGAACAGCTTCAGGCTTGTGAGCGATTAACTTTTCGAAGTTAGTCTCACGGATACCACCAGGGAAACCAGTATGGCGATAGTATTTCTTATCAAGTGATTTTTTACCAGTCACTTGAACTTGTTCAGCATTAATCACAACGATGTAATCGCCAGTGTCAACGTGAGGAGTATAAGAAGTTTTATGCTTACCGCGTAAACGACGAGCGATTTCAGTCGCAAGGCGACCTAAAGTTTTGCCAGAAGCATCAACAACATACCAGTCGTGTTGAACTTCAGCTGGCTTAGCGCTGAGAGTTTTCATTAAACCACTACCTATTATAGTTGGTTTGGACTATGGAATCTGTCCAAACAAAAGGAGTGGAAATTCTATATGAATTTGGGTGGAATCACAATCAAAAAGTTCGCCAAAACCGAGAATTTCAGACTGTTTGCATACAAAATTGATCAAATGGCAGTTTAAGAAAAGTGATGTAGATGTAATCTTTCGCTTTCATTTTTTTAATTACACAGCCATGCATTGATATTTAATACAAATCCACTCAAATGGCTGTGTTGTCTGAGGCATCCATAGGTATACTCAGAGCTTAGCGGAGGATAAATACCATGATGCCCTTATATGTAACCTCAGGAGAGCCGGCAGGCATTGGCCCAGATATTTGCTTGAGTTTGAGTCGCCATCGGTTTGAACGACCTGTTGTGGTCTTGGCAGATCGATCGCTATTACAATCTCGCGCAACACAGCTCGGATATGAGGTTGAGTTACTAGATTATACAGGTCAGCCTGATGCTGCGATGTCTGGACAGCTTTATGTGGAACATGTTCCGTTATTTAAACCTGTTCAAGCCGGACAGCTTGACTCTGCTAATGCAGCGTATGTGATTGAACAATTGACGCGCTCAGCCCACTACGCAATCGAGCAAAAGAGTGTCGGCGTTGCAACAGCTCCCGTACAAAAATCGGTCATTAACGATGCTGGAATTGCATTTAGTGGGCATACTGAGTTTTATCAAGAAATGGCAGGGGTTCCGCGCGTGGTCATGATGCTGGCAACGCATAGTTTGCGTGTTGCGCTGGCGACTACACATCTGGCTTTACGAGATGTTCCCGATGCGATTACCCAAACGCGCTTGATTCAGGTGATTGATATCTTGCTGCACGATCTTCGTCGTAAATTTAAAATTGCCACACCACGAATTTTAGTCTGTGGTTTGAATCCTCATGCGGGCGAAGATGGTTATTTAGGCCGTGAAGAGATTGAAATTATCAATCCGGTTTTACAAGCCTACCGAGATCGAGGGATCGATTTAAGTTTGAGTCTGCCTGCCGATACTTTATTTACACCCGAACATTTAAAAGATGCAGATGCCGTGCTGGCGATGTATCACGATCAGGGATTGCCTGTGTTAAAATCACAAGGCTTTGGTGAAGCAGTGAACATTACACTCGGTTTGCCTTTTATTCGCACATCGGTTGATCATGGAACCGCGCTGTCTCTGGCCGGAACTGGATTGGCAAAAAGTACAAGTTTACATGTGGCGGTTGAGCTGGCTTTGGCGCTGGCACGTCAATAATCGAATTACGTTGGAAGTCTTTATGTATCAAATTAATGCCCTAAACCCCAAAGAAGAAGGGCATAAAGCTCGGAAACGTTTTGGTCAGAACTTCTTACACGACCAACGGGTTATTGCAAAAATCGTCCGTTCAGTCAATCCGCGCCCAGGTGATAATGTTGTCGAGATTGGGCCTGGTCTGGCAGCACTGACTTCACCTTTGATCGGTGAGTGTGACGCTTTGACAGTAGTCGAACTTGACCGCGACTTGGCGGCAGGCTTGCCTGAGCGTGTTCCACATCCAGAACGCTTAACAATCGTTGAAGCCGATGCACTCAAATATGATTTTAGTCAGTTAGCGACGCAAGAACGTCCACTTCGTGTGGTGGGTAACTTGCCGTATAACATCTCGACGCCTTTGTTGTTTCATCTGTTGGAATTCGGCGACAAAGTCAAAGATATGCATTTTATGCTACAAAAAGAAGTGGTTGATCGTATCACTGCTGAGCCTAATACCAAAGAATATGGTCGTTTATCGGTCATGATTCAGTATTTCTGTCAGCCTACGTTTTTATTTGAAGTGCCTGCTGGCGCATTTAACCCACCTCCAAAAGTCACCAGTGCGGTATTTCGTTTAGTGCCGTATAAAGAAAAACCGATTGTGGCCAAAGATGAAAAAGCATTGTCTCGTTTGGTTTCTCATGTATTTACGCAGCGTCGTAAAACCTTGCGAAATAGCCTGAAGGGTATGCTTGCAGACGACGCTTTTGATAAGGCGGGTATCGATCCGATGGCACGCCCAGAAACTTTAACGCTGGCACAATTTGTGGCATTGTCTGATCAAATGGTGCCGTAAGTATGACCACGCGCTACAACTATGTGATTGGTGATGTTCAGGGATGCTTTGAAGCGCTCAAAGCATTGCTCAAAGAAATTCAATTTGACCCAGATTTAGATAAACTTTGGTTTGCAGGCGACTTGGTAGCGCGTGGGGAAAACTCAGTCGGTGTACTGCGTTTTGTTAAGAAACTGGCCGAGCGTGGATGTGCTGAAACGGTTTTGGGAAATCATGATTTAACCTTGATTGCCTGCGCTCGTGGACACAAAAAAGTAAAAGCCAGAGACAATACCCAGCAAGTGCTTGATGCGATTGATGGCGATGAGCTCATAGATTGGTTACGTCGCCAGCCACTGTGTCTGTTTCCTGATCGGCAGACAGTGATTACCCATGCTGGAATTCCGTGTATCTGGACGGCTGAACAGGCATTTGACCTTGCATGTGAAGTGGAAACCTATATCGGACATGATGATCTGACTCAACTCGATGCCTTTTTATCTGAAATGTATGGTGAAGCGCCGACATTATGGTCAGATCATTTGACAGGTATGGACAGACTGCGTGCGATTACCAACTACTTAACCCGTATGCGTTTGACCGATGTGCATGGGCGTCTGGAATTTAGTTTTAAAGATGAACTGACAGAACCCATGCCAAAAGGCTTTTTGCCGTGGTTTGATTTTGACTGTCCAGCGGCACATACACACCAGATCTTTTTTGGTCATTGGGCGGCCTTGCAAGGCATGACCATTAACGAACGTATTCAAAACGTAGATGGTGGCTGTGTATGGGGGCGTCGACTCATCGCATACCGATTGGAAGATCAACGGGCTTTTAGCGTTCAAAACCCGCTTGCAGAAGATTGGTAATCAAGTATTGAGCCGCAGTGACAATCACTGCGGTCATTAATATAGTTAAGATGAATGTATTTAAGACTGTAGCGAGAGGACCAAGGTTGGTAACCAAAGGGCAGTAAATACGCCATTGAGTGCCATGCCAAAAGCGGCATAGCGCCCAGCAACAGGGCCTCGCTGCCATGCTTGAGCGGTGCCAATGGCATGTGCTGCAAGACCAAGTGCCAGCCCAGAAGCACGTTCATCATGAATATGTTTTAAAATCCATGGCGAGAAAGCAGCTCCAATCACCCCCGATAAAATCACAATTAAGGTAACCAGTGTCAGTGGTGCGTGTAAAAGCGTCGCAATGTTCAGTGCAATCGGTGTAGTCACGGCACGGGTCATAAAGGCCAAAATCGTCGGATGCGACATATGTAGTAAATAAGCCAGACTCACGGGCAGGGCCACAGCACTAAAGCTGGCAAAGCATAAAATACCGATCAGTGATTTGAGTGGCAGATCATCGTAGCGCATGGCCGCCAACGGGATGGCCAATGCAACGGTGACATAGCCAAGCAAATGACTAAATAGTCCGTTTACGCTGTTCATATATTGCTCATAGGGCAGTCCAACCAATGCCAATAATGCAACCACAATAAACATTCCAAATACCAAGACCGGAATTTGAGGTACGCGCTTATTTAAGGGCTTGGCACATACATAGGCAATCAAGGTAATGATAAAGCCGTAAAGAATGGTGAACATGTATTGACGATCTCCTTACAGCCAATGTTTAGCCATTTTGGCATAAACCCAGAGCGGTAATAATGTACTGACGACTAACACAGCTAAAAATAACGGAATTTCACTGCCCATGTGGACCAGCATCATGAGAGAGCCGGCACAGATGGGTAAAAAAGCGAATCCGCTTTCTTTCATAATTTTATTGTTGGTATCGACCAGCCGCGGAGGTACTTTTTTGAATTTACGCCAGATCAGTAAAACAGCAAGTAGCCCGATTAGTCCCACTAAATTGCCTAGCTCGGGATGACCGAAATGTCCCATTCCCCATACCGAGCCTTCTCGAAACAAGATAATTAAGCCGAGCGTGCCGAACCATGCCAGCCAGTCAATCTGTTTTACCCAATCCATGTCACTGTTCTTTTTTGTCTTAATAACCCAAGTTTTAACCGATCTAGCGTTTGATTTCAAACTCTTCGAGTGGTCGTTTGAAACGCGTTGCCTGTTCACCCAGCACATCGTCTAATGAAATATGCGCTTGGCGAATCAACTGTTCGAGTTTTTGCGGAGCAATCATGACCTGCAAATGTAAATGTCCTTCGTCATCGAAGGCTTCCGATCGAATCACATTCAGATTGTACAGTTGCGTTCGTAACTTGCCATGCGTGGGTTTGAGTGTAAGCTCAAACATCTGATGTTGACCCATCAGGCATTCTTTGACTGCATTGTGTAGTAAATCGATGCCTTGACCGGAATGCGCAGAGACATAAACCCGCTCTGGCTCATGCGGACGCGCATAAATCAGTTTAGGTTCCTCACCGCTGACATCAATTTTATTATAAACACGTAACACAGGAGCCTGTGCACCTATTTCTTTGAGTACACCTTCAACGGCCTCAATTTGTTCGAGCATGTCAGGGCTGCTACTATCGATCACATGCAGCAATAGCGTTGCCTCTAAAGTTTCTTCAAGTGTGGCTTTAAAAGATTCAATCAGATCGTGCTGCAAATTCCGCACAAAGCCCACGGTATCTGCCAACACCACGGTACCGATTCCATCCCAATCTAACCGTCGGAGCGTCGGATCGAGCGTGGCAAATAATTGATCGGCTGCATATACGTCACTACTAGCCAAATGATTAAACAGAGTAGATTTGCCCGCATTGGTGTAGCCCACCAAAGAGACCGTCGGAATGGCTGCTTTTTGACGCGCGGCACGGCCTTGCAACCGGGTTTGCTGTACTTTTTCCAGTTTGTCTTTGAGCTGGGTAATTCGAATACGGATCAGGCGACGGTCTGTTTCGAGCTGCGTTTCGCCGGGACCACGTAAGCCGATACCACCTTTTTGTTGTTCAAAACCAGCAGACCAGCCACGTACTAAACGGGTCGAGAGATGTTTAAGCTGAGCCAATTCAACTTGCAGCTTACCTTCATGCGTACGTGCACGCTGTGCAAAAATATCTAGAATCAGCCCCGTGCGATCGATCACTCGGCATTTCATGATTTTTTCTAAATTTCGTTCTTGCGCAGGCGTGAGCGCGTGATCAAAAATCACCAGATTGGCCTCTAGCTCGTGTACTCGCTCGGCAATCTCTTCGGCTTTTCCGGAGCCAATAAACAGCTTCGGATCGGGTTTGACGCGCTGCGCAAAAACATGATCTAGTTGTTCTACACCTGCAGACGATGCGAGTAACGCAAACTCATCGGCATCGAGATCGTCGAGGATATTGACGCTCACACTGACCAAGATGACGCGTTCTTTTTGATGCAGCTCCACAGATTCCACAGGCGCTTTAACTCATATAAATGGAAAAGGACTATTCTAGAATAATCCTTGAGATGTGGCGAATGAAATTGCATTTAGGCCTTTTAACCAGAGCATTTAAATCAGGCTATGAAATGCTTTTACCGCTAAAATAATCGCACCCGCATATAAAATGGTCCATCCAGCGATCATCTGTAAGATTGGGCCAGCATGAGTGTTGTGGTGATGCTGTTGCTGTTGAAGAGTATTCATATTGCTCTCCTTGTAATCTTAATTATCGATAAAAATATAATAGTTAATTGTTAAAAAGAATTGAAATTGAATTTATTTATGCTGACGTTCGGTTTTTATCATCAATACAAAATTTACCAGATCGGTATAGAATGTACCCAACCTGAATGCATCATGATCTTTATGACAGAACACACTGCTGACACACAGTCATCATTAAACCCACTGACTCGCCTAGCGTTATATAGCAAAAAATTTGCGCTGGGTTTGGGCGTTGTTGGAGAAGGATTTTATCTGGTATACCGCCATGGTTTGTACAAGCATCCAAATGATCCTGCCAATACACGCTATGTGCAATATTTTTGTCGGCGCTTGTGTAAGGTATTTAATCTCGATGTGCGCGTGCATGGTGAAATCCCGCGTGAGCCTGCTTTATGGGTCAGTAATCATATCTCGTGGCTAGATATTGCAGTCTTGGGCTCTGGTGCGCGCGTCTTTTTTCTGTCTAAAGCAGAAGTGGAAAAGTGGCCGATACTGGGTCAACTCGCCAAAGGCGGTGGCACTTTGTTTATCAAACGTGGTTCGGGAGATTCGATTCGAATTCGCGAGCAAATTAGCGCATTTTTGAAAAAAGATATTCCGGTACTGTTTTTTCCCGAGGCAACCACCACCGATGGTAAAACCATTAAACGCGTGCATGGCCGTATATTAGGTGCTGCACTTGAAGCACAAAAGCCAGTACAGATTTGCCTGATTTGCTATGTTAATCAGCACGGCGAGCTCGATACGGTGGCACCATTTATTGGTGATATGTCTTTTGTTGAACATGTGAAACGTGTATTGGAAATGCCAAAAGTCGTAGCACATTTGATGGCACTGCCTGCCATTTCGGTAGAAGGGCATACACTTAAAAGCCTGACCGATGAAGTTCAGCACAAAATGCACGAAGGCCTTGAAGAATTACATCGGCTAACATTGAAGCAGACGCCACTGACTACATAAAGCCTTCGATCGGTAACCAAGAGATCAGCTTAACCCCCGCCTTTTGCCACCATTTCATACGCGGTTCCTTGGTATATACCTTGGTACCCGTCGGAGTTTGGCGATACCAATTGATTTTATGGTTGGCATCGAGCACCAATTTATAGGCATATTTGGTCAGTTGCTGATCCATGGTTTGATGTACTGCTTGTGCCAGTGGCGGGCTATTGAGTACAACACCAATTTCAGTGTTTAAGTACGATGAGCGTGGATCGAAATTAAATGAGCCAATAAACACCTGTTTTTGATCGACTTCCATTAATTTGGCGTGCAGGCTTGAGCGGCTCAAACCTTTCATGCTGACTTTGGCCTTCTTCACCAATTCATCGGTATATTTGTCCATGTCTTCTTTTTCAAGCGATGGCAAAAACTCGTATAATTGCACACCGTTTTCTAATAGCTGCTGACGGTATTTGGCATAAAAAGCATGCACTACGGGCACATCGTTGGCTTTAAATGAATTGGTCAGTACCCGAATTTTGATGCCTTCATTGGCCAGGTTGGTCAAACGCTTGGCGCCTTCTTTTTCAGGTACAAAGTACGCCGAAATCAAATCTAAATTTTCTTGCGGCTTTTCAATGTTCTTGATCAATTGAAAGTTGAGATGCTGTTCTTTCTTGGCCTTGGCCCGAATTTTATCTGGAGAGTCTTTCACAACAGTCGCTTTAACCCAGTCTAACTGGATATTGTTGTTGAGCCACTGGTCAAAAGCATGCGAACGAGTGGTGAGATCCAGATAGTTTTGTACACTGACCTTGCTAAAGTACTGATCGAGTTGCTGCTTTAAATCTGGATAGCGTAAACGGTGCTGATCTGAGTTGACAATATTTTGTACCGAGTAGGCGTATTTATCGTTCCAGTATTCGTCAAACGACGAGACAATATCATCCACGGCAGCGCCTACGAGCAATACGTCGACATCAGAAAACTGGTAGTTGTCGCTCACGTTATAATACTGATTGGTCATGTTGCGCCCGCCAATCAGTGCCACCTGATTATCGGCGATAAAGCTCTTGTTATGCATGCGTCGATTGATACGCTTTAAATCTAGCACCATATCCATGGCGCGGTATTGACGAAAGCGGTAGGGATTAAACAGTTTTACGTTGATATTTTGGTGCTGCGACAGCGCCAGTAATACGCCTTCCATTTTTTTAGCATTGTTATCATCAATGAGTAAGCGTACTTTGACGCCACGATCGGCAGCACGAATTAAGGCATGTAGCGCCAGTGCACCAATTTTATCGTTATCCCAAATATAGTATTGTAGATCGAGAGACTTTTCAGCCTTGTCAATGAGTCTCAAGCGCGCAGCTAATGCCTCTAAGGGCTCGTACAGTACATGATAGCCTGTCAGATCTGGATTCTGCTGCTTAAGCGGCGTAATAATTTTTGAGAGTGTGGTGTCTGACGTATCTACTTGATTGGCATACTGAGCCACTTCTGGGCCTGGTTTGGGCAGTGTGCTACATCCACTCACTCCAAGCACACCAATGAAGGCGCAGGCAACCATAGCACGCGGTATTGCGTAACCGTGTGTCATGGATTTGAAACCTTGTAGAGGAGTTTTAGATGATTTCGCCATAATACGTACAAACAAAAATCTGGGCTAGAGTATAATTATTCCATATCTAAAGATAAATAAATGAAATAAAGATGTCTGAGCACGATCTTATTTCCTTTGAGAGCAGGTATGTCGAATTCTAGTTCAATCATTTTTTACTTCTATATATGTTTTGTGCTGTTAGCAGTTTGGGCCATTGCACAGGCTTGGTTGAGTCAATCACGTACCGAGACCATTCATCCCTTTAAAGCGTTCGTTCATTTATTGGTGTTTTATCTGTCTTATCTCTTGTATCCCTTGGCGCTGTTTAGTGCTTACGCGGGATGGACTGGATACTACAGTTCTCAGCAGGCAATTTTTATATGTGTCTTGAGCCTTGTGTTGATTTACGCCCGTTTTATCGAGCCGCATTTTATTCATGTACATCACCATCAATACCGTCTTAATCCCGAGCAACCTTTTCATACACCGGTTAAGGTGGCACTGATTGCCGATTTGCATATTGGACTATTTTCTGGGCATGAGCGTCAGCTACGTACACTGGTCAAAAAACTTAATCAGTTACAGCCAGACTTAGTGGTGGTCGCTGGCGACTGGACTTACGAACCTGAAAATACATTGGTAGAGGAGCTGAAAATACTCAGTGAAATTCAGGCACCCGTTTATTCGGTACCGGGTAATCATGATGAACAGTATCCTGGTCCTCCGATTCAGCAATTGCTGAAAAATGCGCTTGAAAGTAATAATGTGATAGATATTGAAGGAAAAATTATCGATTTTGACGAGTTTCGTTTGATTGGCATCGGTGATTTATGGGCCGGCAAAACCGATATGCGTGCCATGCCTGATTTGCCACAGGATAAACCGTGGTTAATTCTTTCGCATAATCCGGATACCGTCGATATGGTGCCGGCATTGCCTACACGTCCTTTAATGCTTTCTGGGCATACCCACGGTGGTCAAATTGAATTGCCTTGGGTTACCAGCTACATTATGAAAAAAGTTTCGATTTTAGGCCACAAAAAGGGCCTATATACACACGAACATGCCGATGTTTTTGTGACAGTTGGCACCGGGATGGTGGGGATTCCGTTTCGTTTTCGGGTACCTCCAACCATCGATATGATTGAGTTAATTTAATGACTAAACACTCCTCAATTAAGTGATCCAGAATAGAATGGCGATAATAATCAGTCCAATGCAAAACAGCAAAACAAGCTTAGACATGTCTTTTTTCTTGGTCTGATCTTCGATGCCATGCATCTGATTGGGCATGACAGGCCGAGATGCGAATGTATTGGGATGACGACTGGTATTGTTGCTTTCTAACAAAGACGAAGAAGATGAACCTTCTACCTCATTTCGACGTTTGATCAAATCAATAAAACATGCATCTAGACTCGGGTAGGTGCGCCTATAAAATTGCTGCATGATTTGATTCCAATGAGGGTGCTGTTCATCAATCCGCTGTTTTTGACCATTTGAATCAATAACATGCATGGTGCGTTTAGCATAGTCGACCTGTATTCTTTCATAACTTAAAGGGGAAGACGCTAAGGGGGGATTTGGCTCTAGCCAGTCATCCATTTGATCTGGATCTTGTTCGATCAGATCCACTGCTTGTTTGGCATCTTGCAAGGAGTAACCACCGTGATCAACCAGATATTTGATGGCTTTTATCTTGTCGCCGTTTTCAATGAGTCCGATCAGTTCATCTAACTGGGTTTCATTGAGCCTAGAGTCCAAGGCGATACGGGATGTTGTTGAGGGCGAAGAGGATAAAATTTCAGGCTGCTGCTCGATTTGATCTGCCAGCATTTTTGCTTGCTGCAAGGAGCAGTGTGTGTGATCCACTATGTATTTCACGGCAGCAACTTTCTGGCCGTGCTGGATCAACTTTGAAACATCTTGGCGTTGTTTTGGAGTAAGGGTTTGCATATTATTCTGATCATTATTGATGCGTTGATCTTATTGTTTAAAAGAATCATTTGGGAAAACAGTGGCTTTTTGTAGCGGTATAAAAAAACCAGCCTAAGCTGGTTTCTTAGAACGATAAACACTTAAATCTGATTATTGACATCTTGGTCTTTGGTTTCACGAATCAGTAAAAAGGCAAGCAGAGACAGCAAAGAAGCGGCAGACATATACCAACCAACTGCCTGTAAGCCATAACCTTCTGCAAGTTTTGTTGCAATGAGTGGCGCAAACGATGCACCAAAGATACCTGCAAGGTTAAAGGTGAGGGCAGAACCGGTATAACGAACGGATGTTGGGAATAATTCTGACAATACTGTACCAATCGGCCCGTAGGTCAGCCCCATAATTGAAAGACCTATGCACAAAAACAGGAACACAAAAAAAGTACTGCCCGATTCAAGCAACGGCGCAAACAATAGACCAAACACTGCTGCTGCCAAACAAATGCCAACCGATGTTTTTTTACGGCCAAATTTTTCGGCCATAACAGCAGAAATTGGAATAAACGCAGCAAAGCAAAGTGTTGCAATCAGTTGAAGCTCTAAAAATTCGCCTCGTGCATAGCCAAGTTTATTGGTGCCCCAATTCAAAGCAAATACGGTGGTTAAGTAAAACACCACAAAGGTACAAATGGCTGCAATAGTACCTAAAACCAGCTTAGAGAAATGTTTGGTAATCACTTCTTTAAATGGAATATTGACTTCTTTTTGCTTGTCGAGCACTTTTTGAAATGCGGGTGTTTCGTGTAGTTTCAAACGAATATATAAACCCACAAGCACCAAGACTGCACTGGCAATAAAGGGAATACGCCAGCCCCACTGCATAAAGGCAGCGTCCGACATAAAGGCGCCCAAGGCCAAAAATGAGCCCGTGGCCAGAATAAAGCCGATTGGTGCGCCAAGCTGCGGGAACATGCCATACCATGCCCGTTTGCCTTCTGGTGCGTTTTCGGTTGCCAGTAAGACTGCGCCACTCCACTCACCACCTAAACCCAGCCCTTGGCCTAAACGACACAGTGCCAGCAACAACGGTGCCACAATCCCAATTTGGGCATAGGTTGGCAGCAGGCCGATACAGACCGTAGAAATCCCCATCGTTAAGAGTGCAGCCACGAGCGTTGCCTTACGTCCAATTCGATCGCCCAAATGACCGAACAAAGCCGCACCGATTGGGCGGGCAATAAAGGCAATTGCAAAGGTGGCCAGCGACTGCACGATGGCTGCACTGCCACTACTTGCTGGAAAGAACAAATGCGGAAAAATGATGACCGCGGCGGTGGCGTAAATATAGAAATCAAAAAATTCGATGGTGGTGCCCACAAGACTGGCGAATAAAACGCGAGTTTTAGAATTTGTGGCAATTTCAGGATTTGCTGTAGTTGTGGTTGACGACATAAATAACCTTACACTTCTTAAAATAAATTCGTTTTTTTGGAAGCGTAATTTTTTAAAAAAGCGATAATTTCTTAAAAAAGTAGCGACAGTTTGCTGCTGATAACGCAAGAAATCAGGGTCACTGAAATTTCAGGCTTTATCGGCTAAATCACGTACCAGTAGATCGCAAAGAAGTGTGATCCTGCACCTAACAGTACAAAAAGATGCCAGATGGCATGGGTATATCTTACCTTTTTTAAGGCATAAAACAATGCTCCAATCGTATAAGCCGCGCCACCGAAAATCAGTAAATTCAAGGCATCTGAACCAAGAAACTCGCGCATATCATCGACGACCAGTACAGCCAGCCAGCCCATCATCAAATAGGCTGCCAGCGAGATCTTTTGAAAACGATGAATAAACACCAGCTTAAACAAAGTACCGATCAAGGCAATGATCCAAAGTGCAATTAGAAGATAGGTGGCTTTGGCTGTTGGAATCGCAATACTCAAAAAGGGCGTGTAAGTGCCCGCGATCAGGTAATAAATGGCTGTATGATCGAGTTTTTTGTACCAATGACGTTTTTCTTGGGTTTTAGCAAAGTGATACAGCGTGGAGCTACTAAACAGCAATACCAAGCTTAAGGCATAGACCAGCAGCCCGATCCATTGCGCTAAGGGTAAGCTGCTACCTTTGATCAGTAAAAAAACTGCTCCGATCACCGCGAGGCCTGCACCGAGTGCATGACTCCATGCATTGAGCTGTTCTTCAAGCGGATCGTAATCCTGCACAGGAGATTGAGCCATTCATTATTCTTTCTATTAAAAATACACTTGTATAGTAATTCAATTTTGTTTTTAAAGTAAGTCGATTTAAACTATGTTGCTTAACACACAAGGTTTTTGATTATGTCCGTTCAGGCTTCCGAAATATCATCGCAACAACAGTTCCTTGAACTCATTCAAGAATCGATTGAAAATCAAGAATTTGATCGTTTGATCTTGAGTCAGTATAAAGGTGATGAGCCTGAGCTGGAAAAAATTACGTGTCGTGTTGTGGAATTGCAACAACAAGTTAAACTCAGTGTGCTTTACCATTACACCACCAAAGATGTGACCAAAAACTACCCGCTAGATGAAGCACTTGATTGTATCGAATCTTATTTGGCAGCGTGTAAGCAGGCGAATCTGTTTAGCTCGCGCTTAGATGCACAACTGAAAAAAAATAAAAAGAAAGCCATGCTCACCGTACAACAGCGTCAGCCAAACCGTACTCAACCTGCCACGACACTACAGCATAATCGAGAAAAACAGCGTTATATCGATGCCAGTGCACCGTTTTTACAGGGGCTCGGTATTAGTGACAGTCATGGCAAAATCATTCCGGCGATGGCCAGAAAATGGAAACAGATTAATAAATTTATTGAAATTTTTTCTCATGCCTATGAGCAAATTTCGCTGAAAGACAACACCATCAAGATTGTCGATTTTGGTTCAGGCAAGGGCTATCTAACGTTTGCTTTATATGATTATTTGCAACAGCAAACCCAGACTCAGCCACAGATTACAGGCGTTGAGTTACGTTCGGCTTTGGTCGAGTTTTGTGAACAGCTTGCACTAAAATCAGAATTTGATCATCTTGATTTTTTTGAAGGTGATGTACGAACCTATCAACCTGAACGCTTAGATGTCATGATCGCGCTGCATGCCTGTGACATTGCCACAGATTTTGCCATTCATACCGGTATTCGGCTCAATGCTTCGATGATCATGTGCGCACCTTGCTGTCATAAGGAAATCCGACCGCAATTACAAAGCCCGAAAGTGCTTAAGCCGATGCTGCAATTTGGTATCCATGCGGGTCAGCAGGCCGAAATGCTCACCGATACCTTACGTGCCTTGTTGCTCAAGGCGCATGGCTATGACGTTAAGGTCTTTGAATTTGTTTCACTTGAGCATACCAGTAAAAACAAAATGATTTTGGCCACTAAGCGTGAACAAAATGAACAGCCAGATGCACACATCTTGGAACAGATTCAGGCACTAAAACAGATGTATGGTGTAGAGAAACAAACCTTAGAATTGCTATTAAACGATCAGATCGCGATTGAAAATGTAGGATGTAAATGTTAAATGACTGAAAACGTTACATCAAACTTGCAACTTGATCTTCAAATCGGAGATTGGCGCAGCCTCAAACAGGATGCCAAATATATTCGGACACTGGTATTTATTGAGGAGCAACATATTCCTGAACAAGAGGAATGGGATGATCAAGATCAGGTTTCGCAGCATTTTGTGATCTATCACGATGGTCAGCCAATTGCCACAGCGCGCTTGCTTCCAGATCGTAGTATTGGGCGCGTGGCGGTTTTAAAAGCGTATCGCAGTATGAAGATTGGACACCAGCTTATGCAGGCCATGATTGATTATGCAAGGCAGCATAACTTGCCTGATTTAAAACTTTCTGCGCAAGTCTATGCAACAGGTTTTTACACACGTTTGGGCTTCGTTCAACGCGGTGAAACTTATGACGATTGCGGAATCGAACATATTGAGATGTTTTTATCTTTAACTACATAGACATTAAGTAGCGCTTGGGTGTGATGGTTCCTTGGGGAAATCAGGAATTAAGCATCCATGATCTATTGTCCAATCGGTTAGTCGGTTAGTATTTTGGAAAGATCAGAACGAATTGATCTGATCTCAACCGAGTTAAGCCATCCCTTTATTTAAGCGATTGCCATGCTTCCATGGCGGCGTAGCCAGTTTCTTGACCCACCCGATAAGTATATTCGAGTTTTTTACGATCTTTACAGAGTCGACTGGCCAAGCCTTTTTTGTTGGGAACACACACCTCCAAAATACGCTGCTCGTTTGGCTGACGTAAAAAGTTCACTGAGTCGTTATAGCGTAAACAGCGTGCTTGGAGACTTGAGGCAAAACCATGGTGGTGTTTGAGCATGTACTTGGCCAAGAACTGATCGCCCTTGCTGCTGGTTTTGGCATAATGTTGCGGCCGTGTACGAATCACCATGAGTGCATTGACATCGTGTTGTTGCGCGGCCCATTGAACTGGTAGGGCATCGGCCACACCGCCATCAAAATACGGTTCACCCATAATGTCGACAGGCTTTCGGGTGAGCACAGGAATGGTACTTGAGGCACGAAGGGCACTGAGCAGATTGTCCTTTCCTGCACGTAGATATTCGGCACGACCACTTCGTGCATGCGTCAGCACCATATAAAAGTCGGGATTTTGGGCAAAGAGTGCCTGCTGATCGAGTGGGCGTTCTGCTTCACCCACCTGCCACATCCATTCAAGATCGATTAAATCGCCGCCCTTTAAAAAGCGTTTATAGCTGATAAATTCTGGACGCAAAGAATGATCGATATAAAACTGAAGCGTGCGACCGTGTTGACCAGCCAAATAGTTGGCCAGATTGGTCGAGCCTGATGACACCCCGACATACAGATCAAAGGGATTAAAGTGTTTTTCTAAAAAGGCATCGAGTACACCTGCGGTAAAGGCACCGCGCATACCGCCGCCTTCAACGATAAGTGCTTGACGTTGGGGAGTAGACACAATAAAAACTCAAAAATTAGGGTTGTTGCGAAGCGGGAGCATGGGCATTTTGGGGTGCAACAGGCGCAACTGACGCATGGGAAGTATCGTGCTTTTGGCGTTGCTGACTAGGCATGTAATCGGGTTCGCTGCTCATGGCGAAATATAAAAAAGTGAAAAAAATGGTGGTGATTACCCCCACAATCATAACGAATTTCCAGCCTAATCCGGTAGATTCCGCATCATTAGAATGATTTGTTCGGTTCATACTTAGCCGTCCACATGCAGAGCATAATGAAAACAGCGTTATAGCATATTTTGCTGATGTGAACTGTGTTAAATCATCATACTTCAGCCATACAAGTACGCCCTATCTATACAGACAAGACGTACTGCGCATAACCGATCATTACTGAATGGGCTGATTGGTAGCCGCTTTTTCTTTCAACAGCGCAGGTGGTGTGAAGCGTGCTCCATAACGCGCCTCTAATTGTTGCGCACGTTCTAAAGCCTGTGCGGTTCCGTGCTGATTTAAAAACTGAATAGCACCGCCTGTCCATGCAGCAAAGCCAATACCAAAAATTGACCCCACATTGGCATCGATTACCGATTCAAGGACGCCTTCTTCGTAGCAACGTAAGGTGTCGAGTGCCTGAACAAACAAGAAACGATCAATCATGTCTTGTTCAGAAAGGGAATGCGGTTTTTGCCAGCGGGAAAGTCCTGGCCACAAAAACTTTTTATCATTTTCAGGATATTCATAAAATCCTGCACCGGCCGCCTTACCTTTGCGGTCAAGCTCATGAATCATGCAATGAATCAGATCATCGACTGGAGATTCAGGTAAGGTTTTTCCTTCTGCTTGCAAGGCACGACGGGTCTCTTGGGTAATGTGCTCTGTCAGCGTAAGTGATACTTCGTCTTGTATGGCCAGCGGGCCAACAGGCATACCTGCTTTGAGGGCTGCCATTTCAATCTGTGCTGGATGTACGCCCTCGGCCAGTAAACGCATTCCTTCATTGATAAATGTGCCAAAAACCCGACTGGTAAAAAAGCCACGACTGTCGTTGACCACAATTGGAATTTTACCAATCTGCTGGACAAAATCGTAGGCTTTGGCCAGCGTTTCAGCAGATGTGCGTTGGCCTTTGATAATTTCGACCAATTGCATTTTATCGACCGGGCTAAAAAAATGTAGGCCGATAAATTTTTCTGGATCTTGACTGGCTTGGGCCAAGCCACTAATTGGCAGTGTAGAGGTGTTCGATGCAAAGATACCCTCTTGAGCCAAATAAGGTTCTGCCTCTTGAGTCACCTGTGCCTTAAGTGTTTGGTTTTCAAAGACTGCTTCAATGATCAGATCACAGTCGTGTAAATCTGCCGCAGTTGCGGTTGGCACAATTAAGGCAAGAATCTGATCGCGTTTTTCTGCGGTCAGGCGTCCTTGTTGAACGCGCTTATCTAAAAGCTTGTGCGAGTAAGCTTTGCCTTTTTCAGCATTTTCAAGAGAGATGTCTTTAAGGACAACAGCAATGCCTTTTGTGGCTGTAGCGTATGCAATGCCGGCCCCCATCATGCCTGCACCTAAGACGCCTACTTTTTTGGCCTGCCACTTGGCGATGTCTGCGGGCCGACTTGCACCAGATTTGATGGCATTTAACCCATGCCAGAAAGTACCAATCATGTTTTTGGATATTTGCCCAGTGGCCAGTTGAGTGAAGTAGCGCGACTCAATGCGAAGGGCGGTATCGACATCGACCTGAGCACCTTCAACTGCTGCTGCCATAATCGCTTCCGGTGCTGGATAGCATCCCTTGGTTTTGTCGCGGAGCATGGCAGGGGCAATCGCTAAGATCTGAGCCACAGCAGGGGTTTTGGGATCTCCGCCGGGAATCTTGTAGCCTTTTACATCAAACGGTTGCTGACTTTTCGTGTTGGCTTTGACCCACGTCATGGCTTTTTCTAACAGCGCTGATTCATTTTCAGCAGTATCGTGTACTAGGCCAAGAGATTTTGCTTGCTCGACACCAAATTGTTTGCCTTCCATCAAGTAAGGAAATGCAGTTTGTAAGCCCAACAGCCTCACCATGCGAACAATCCCTCCACCACCGGGAAGTAAGCCCAAAGTTACTTCAGGCAAACCAAATTTGGTTTTTGGGTCGGTGAGCGCAATTCGGTAGTGACAGCCGAGTGCTATTTCCCAGCCGCCGCCGAGTGCGGTGCCATTTAACGCCGCTACAACAGGCACGCCTAGCGTTTCAATGGTGCGTAAATTTGATTTCAGTGCTTCAATCATTTGAAAAAAGTCGCTGGCCTGTTCGGGCTGAACCTGAATCAGTTCGTCTAGATCACCGCCAGCAAAAAAGGTTTTCTTGGCCGAGCGAAAGATAATGCCTTTCAGATCCGTTTCGGCTTTGAGCTTTTGAGTGATTTCATCCAGTGAATCACGAAATTCTGCATTCATGGTGTTGGCAGATTGCCCTGTAGAATCGAGTGTGAGAATCACAATCTGATCTGCATTTTTTTCGTAGTGAATTGCGCTCATGAGATTCTCCTTACACTCGTTCAATGATCGTCGCGATACCCATCCCACCGCCAACACACAAGGTGGCCAGCCCGCGTTTTTTATCTTGACGCTCTAGTTCATCTAGCAGTGTGCCCAAAATCATGGCACCCGTTGCACCCAGTGGGTGACCCATGGCAATTGCACCACCATTGACATTCACTTTATCTTCTGGCACCTGTAGTTCATTGATAAAACGCATCACTACAGCCGCAAAGGCTTCATTAACTTCAAATAGGTCGATATCGTCAATAGTTAAGCCGGCTTTTTGTAAGGCTTTGCGGGCTGCAGGCGCAGGCCCAGTCAGCATAATGGTTGGATCTGTACCGACCAGTGCGGTTGCCAGTACTTTAGCGCGTGGTTTTAACCCTTGCTCTTTGACTGCTTTTTCAGAGGCAATAAGTACAACGGCTGCACCGTCTACAATGCCGGATGAATTTCCCGCATGATGGACATGATGAATTTTTTGCGCTTCTGGATATTTTTGTAGGGCTACGGCATCGAAACCCATTTGCCCCATCATTTCAAAGCTGGCATTGAGTTTGGCTAAACCCTCTAGCGTGGTTTGACCTTTGATAAATTCATCTTTTTCTAAAATCATGACGCCTGAATGATCTTTTACAGGCACGACAGATTTATCGAAATAACCTTGCGCTTGCGCCGCAGCGGCCTTTTGTTGTGAACCGACTGCAAATGCATCGACATTTGCACGAGTATATCCATCGAGGGTTGCAATCAAGTCTGCGCCAATGCCTTGTGGCACAAAAGACGATTTTAAGTTGGTTTCTGGATCGAGCGCCCACGGGCCGCCATCTGATCCCATTGGAATACGTGACATCGACTCTACACCGCCAGCCACCACAACATCTTCCCAGCCCGAGCGGACTTTTTGTGCTGCCAGATTCACAGCCTCCAAGCCTGAAGCGCAAAAGCGGTTGATTTGCACTCCAGCCACATTATCGCTCCAACCAGCGGCAATTGCAGCGGTCTTGGCAATATCGCCACCCTGATCACCCACTGGCGTTACACAGCCCAAAACAATATCATCCACTTTGGCTGTATCGAGCTGATGGCGTTGTTTAAGTTCATTGAGTAAGGTTGTGAGCAAGGTGATAGGTTTTACTTCATAAAGTGAGCCATCTTTTTTTCCTTTTCCACGTGGCGTGCGGATGGCATCGATGATGTAGGCTTCGCTCATCAGTGTTCCTTCTTTTGATCGTCAATATTGTTATGTTTTGCAGTGTAATGGATTTTACCTGCAAGACAATGACGAGAAGGTCATCTGGTCAGTGATGGTTTTTGCCAACGCCATAAAAAAACGTCTGGATTAATCCAGACGTTTGAAGAGACAGAATGCTCAGTGACTTCTTAATGATAGCCGTGCAACTGACGATACAGACCCGGTGTAACTCCGGTCCATTTTTTAAATGCACGATGGAAGGTACTGGTTTCACTAAAGCCGACTTGTTGTGCGACATCTTCAAGCGTCAAATCTGGATTGAGCAGCAAATGAATTGCGGCGTCACGACGTAACGCATCTTTAACCCCTTGATAGCTCTTGCCTTCGGCTGCCAGACGACGACGTAAGGTTTGTGGCGACAGATATAGCATCGAGGCCACATCATTGAGTGTCAGCATTTCTTCGCCAATTTGGCTCTTGAGCACCTCACGAATCCGAGAGGTAAGCGAATTGGTATTCTTAAACTTGATCAGGAGCTGTGCAGGGGCGGCCTTTAAAAACTCTTCAAGGGTTTTTTCGTCTTGGCGAATAGGCAAATCCAGATAATCCGCAGCAAACGTAATTTCGGTGCGTGGAGCATCAAACTGCATGACCGGTGCAAAAAACAGTGCATCGTATTCGTCTGCATGTGCCGGACGCGGATAGCTAAAGTGGACGCGTTCTAACGGCAGGCGACGTTCGATCAGCCATGATGCCAGACCGTGCCAGATCATCAGCATACTCTCGGTAATAAAATGATCGGGATCGAGTGTTTTGGGAATAAGAGGCACTAGACGTGCTTCGTGTTTGTCGCGTTCAAGCGTCACCGACCATTCATCGCCAAAAAGTTTATAAAACTGAGACGATAGCTCAAGCGCTTGGCCGAGAGTTTTGGCATGAATAATCAGTTGGCACATAATGGCAAAGGTACCCAGACGACGCGGCTGCACATCAAAACCGACATGCTCATCTTGAGTGACCATCCACAGCATTTTGATAAAGCGTGTGTATTGTTCTGGGGAAATACGGGCTTTAGGCTGGCGTAATAATTCTGCCTCGATTCCAACGTGGGACAGTAAGGTTTCGACATCCATGCCTAGGCGTTTTACGCCTGTTAACGCCGCATTCACAAAGTGGATACTAATGGTATCGCGGTTTACG
This sequence comes from Acinetobacter soli, assembly GCF_018139125.1. Lineage (NCBI taxonomy): Bacteria > Pseudomonadati > Pseudomonadota > Gammaproteobacteria > Moraxellales > Moraxellaceae > Acinetobacter > Acinetobacter soli. Next base: position 1,902,645 of record NZ_CP073241.1, on the reverse strand, counting down.
TTTAATCCTTCGGTCTCTTTGATGTTCACTTGCAGTTGGCCTAAATGACTTTAAAAAATATTGGATTGGCGATTTACAACACGGGTAAATCATTTTCTTTATGTTAAATTGCCGAAATGATCAAGGTAAATGGCTGAACATGACATTGTGTCCTTTGTTTTACATTTTTATGATGAAGTAAAATAGTCAAAAAGAGTGATAACAAGATCATGAATACCCCATTAGCTGGACTGCGCGTTCTGGATTTTTCAACGTTATTGCCCGGACCATTTGCCACCTTATATTTAGCAGATTTAGGTGCAGATGTCATACATATTGAGTCACCGACACGTCCAGATTTGGTCCGAATTATGCCACCGTATGCCAATGGGCAGGCCACAGCACACAGTTACCTAAATCGAAATAAACAATCGATTACGTTAGATTTAAAAGACCGTGCAAGTATCGAGAAAATTTACGCCAAAATTCAGGAGGTTGATATTGTCGTTGAACAATTTCGGCCCGGCGTCATGACGCGTTTGGGGTTAGATTATGCAACCTTAAGTGCGCTCAATCCGGCTTTAATTTACTGCTCAATTACCGGCTATGGGCAAACTGGAACATATCGGGATCGTGCCGGACATGACATTAACTATGTGGCGTTATCTGGTATTGCTGGATATGGGGGACGTAAGGCATCGGGACCACCCCCAATGGGCATACAAATTGCCGATGTGGCCGGCGGCTCATTGCACGCCGTGATTGGCATTTTAACTGCCGTGATTGAACGGTCAAAAAGTGGGCTAGGTCAGCATGTCGATATTTCAATGACCGACTGTGCTGCTGGGCTAAATGCCATGAGTGCCGCAGCGACATTGGCAGCAGAGGAGCCACCGCGTGCAGAAAGTGAGGTCCTCAATGGAGGCAGCTTTTATGACTATTATGAAACCGCTGATGGACGATACTTCTCGATTGGCGGGCTAGAGCCGCAATTTATACAGGCGCTGGCGGTGGCTTTGGACTTACCGATTCTGGCGCAAAAAGCTGCATCGTTTCTCGATGACGATCGTCTCGCGGTTAAAGCGGCATTAAAAGATAAAATAAAAAGTAAAACTTGGGAGCAATGGCGAGAGATTTTTGCTTCGCTGGATGTTTGTGCCGAGCCCGTTTTATATTTAGAAGAAGCCTTAAATTCAGAATTGGCCGTTGAGCGAAATTGGTCAGTTGAGGTGCCTTTGGCATCGGATTCAGAAAAGGTCGAACGACAACTGGCCTGCCCAATTAAATTTTCACGTTCTGAGGCTCAGTATCGGTTTACCGGGCAGACTTTGGGGGCTGGTCGCTGGGATTGAAGCACCAAAAATGACCACTTGTTAGTTTTTTTTCATAAAAGTTGTAAAAAATGAAGCAAAAGTTACTTTTTTGATGGGCGATTGATTAAAATAATTCGTAACACAATCTCACACAACCACATAAAAGGTTACGTAACAATGAAATTAGGGACAACATTCGCTGTTTCTTGTCTCTCAGTGTTATCACTGAGTATCTGGACGCAACAAGCTGTAGCCGCTTCTGCGTTTGATCCATCAAGCCCATGGATGCTAGGGGACTGGAACGGCAAACGTACCGAATTACAACAAAAAGGCTATGACTTCAGCATGGGGTACACTGGGGAAGTGGCGACCGTACTGGATTCTAAAGATACTTCAAGCCACGGTACAGAATATTCAGGCCAACTGGCACTCGGCACCCACTTTGATTTACAAAAGCTTTTGGGTTGGCAAGATACCGAAGCACAAATTACCCTGACCTATCGTGATGGTCGAAACCTGACCAATACAGCGCCTGCGCTAGCAGGACAGGTGAGTTCGGTTCAGGAAGTTTGGGGACGCGGTCAAACTTGGCGTTTGACAGATTTGTGGATCAAAAAGAAATTTTTTGATCAAGCATTGGATGTGAAGGTCGGTCGTTTTGGTGAAGCTGAAGATTTCAACAGCTTTGCCTGTGATTTTCAAAACCTTGCACTGTGTGGTTCACAAATGGGCAACTGGGCCGGCGATCAGTGGTACAATTGGCCTGTTAGCCAATGGGCGGCACGTGTAAAATACCAAGTGACCCCTGAAGTCTATGCACAAGTGGGCGTATTCGAATATAATCCTGAAAACTTAAAGCGCAGTAAAGGCTTTAACTTAAGTACAGATGGCTCACACGGCGCCTTAATTCCGGCAGAGCTTGTCTGGACACCAAAACTCGGTGCAAACCAATTGAAAGGTGAGTATCGCGCGGGCTATTATTATAGTACTGCCGATGCCAATAAACTGGACGATCAAGGTAATGCACTTGCTGAAACCGGTCACAAACAAGGTGGCTGGATCACGGCAAGACAACAAGTGACTGCTCATCAGGGCAATATAGAACGCGGCTTGTCGATTTGGGCAAATGCCGCATTCTTTGATGACAAAACGAATGCAATCAGTGATGTGCAAAACATCGCGCTCAGCTACATTGGCGCCTTCGATTCGCGTCCAAAAGATGAAATTGCACTTGGTTTTGCCCGTATTCATAAAGAAATCGACGGTTTCGAGAATGAATATAATGCAGAGCTTTACTACGGTATTCATGCTGCAAACTGGTTAACGATTCGACCAAACGTACAATATGTACGCAATGTCGGTGCAATCAAAGATGGAAATAATGCCTGGGTTGGCGGCATCAAATTCCAGACAGTATTTTAATTTGAAATTGTATTAACCAAATTTCTGTTGAGACACACGATCGTTGTGACTCAGCAGAAATTCAGTCGTTATACGAAGTATATGCCCCTCATATACTTCCTATAACAGATTAAAAAAACAATTTATTCGAGGTGGTATTATGTCTCAACCATCTTCAAATTCAGGATTACGAACCTTGACCGTAGTGATAGCTGCGGCGATTGGCCTATTCCTGCTCGTTGGAGGTATCTGGCTCACTGTACTCGGTGGGTCAATTTATTACGTGATCGCGGGCCTTGCATTACTGGTTTTTGCATGGCTATTACGCAAGCGTTCGACAGCTTCATATTGGTTGTATGCCGTATTAATGCTCGGCACAACTATATGGGGTGTGTGGGAAGCTGGAACAGATTTCTGGGCTTTGGCACCACGTTTAGACATTCTGGGTGTATTGGGTCTATGGATTTTAATTCCAGCGATCAGCCGTGGCATGGACAATGCCAAATCGGGCAAAATTGCGCTATCGTCGACGCTTGCAATTGCAATCGTCGTGATGGTTTATGCCATTTTTAACGATCCGCAAGAAATCAATGGTGTGATCAAGAGTGAACAACCTAAAACTGCACAAGCAGTTGAAGGTGTTGATCCTGCCGATTGGCCTGCGTATGGTCGTACCCAAGGCGGTGTGCGTTATTCACCTTTGACTCAGATCAATGATCAAAACGTGAAAGACTTGAAAGTGGCATGGACTTTCCGTACAGGCGATCTCAAAAAAGAGGGCGATTCTGGCGAAACCACCAACCAAGTCACACCAATCAAAATTGGCAATAACATGTATATGTGTACCACACACCAGTGGTTGATTGCACTTGATCCTGCGACAGGTAAAGAAAAATGGCGTTTTGATCCGAAACTTAAAGCGGACAAAACCTACCAGCACTTAACCTGCCGTGGCGTGATGTACTACGATGCCAACAATACCACCGAGTTTGCAACCAGCTTAAAGGCGAAGCAACCGACCGTATCGGCTGAGTGTCCACGTAAAGTGATTTTGCCTGTAAATGACGGCCGTTTGGTTGCAGTAAATGCAGACACCGGTAAAAAATGTACAGACTTTGGTGTAAATGGTGAAATTGATTTACAAAAATCAATGCCATATGCCTATCCGGGTGGTTATAACCCAACTTCACCAGGCATTGTATCGGGTACCACCATTGTGATGGCCGGTTCTGTGACTGACAACTTCTCGACCAAAGAACCATCAGGTGTATTACGTGGTTATGACGTAAATACAGGTAAGTTGGTTTGGGCGTTTGACACAGGTTCAAAAAATCCGAACGCGATTCCTGAGCATCCTGAAGAGTTTGTCAATAACTCACCGAATGCATGGGCACCGTTGGCATACGATCCAAAACTCGATATCGTTTATGTACCAACAGGTGTCGGCACACCAGATATCTGGGGTGGCGACCGTTCTGAGTTAAAAGAGCGTTATGCAAACTCGATGTTGGCCATTAATGCAACAACAGGTCAAATTGTCTGGAATTTCCAGACCACACATCACGATTTGTGGGATATGGACGTACCGTCACAGCCATCATTGATGGATGTTAAAGTAAAATCGGGCGAAACGATTCCTGCGATTTATGTGTTGACCAAAACTGGTAACGTGTTTGTACTTGACCGTCGTAATGGTAAGCCGATTGTACCCGTGACTGAAAAACCTGTACCACAAACGGTTCAGCGTGGTCCACAAACTAAAGGTGAACGTTATTCTGCAACTCAACCTTTCTCTGAGTTGAACCTTGCGCCAAAAGACAAATTGACCGACAAACAAATGTGGGGTGCCACGATGTTTGACCAGTTAATGTGTCGTGTATCATTTAAACGCTTGAATTATGATGGCATTTATACGCCACCATCTGAAAACGGTACTTTGGTATTCCCGGGTAACCTTGGTGTATTTGAATGGGGCGGTATGTCGGTCAACCAAGATCGTCAGGTTGCAGTCATGAATCCATTGGCACTTCCATTTGTGAGCCGTTTGATCCCGATGGATCCAAACCGTCCGCAAAAAGCCAAAGGTGCCGGCACGGAGCAAGGTATTCAGCCAATGTACGGTACGCCGTATGGTGTTGAAATCAGTGCTTTCCTTTCTCCATTTGGTTTGCCGTGTAAGCAGCCAGGCTGGGGTTATGTGGCAGGTGTCGATTTGAATACCCATGAAGTGGTTTGGAAAAAGCGTATCGGAACCATCCGTGACAGCTTACCAAATCTATTCCAGTTACCACCTTTGAAAATTGGTGTACCTGGTTTGGGTGGAACGATTTCAACTGCTGGAAACGTGATGTTTGTTGCCGCAACACAAGACAACTACATCCGTGCATTTAATGTTAGCAATGGTGAAAAATTATGGGAAGCGCGTTTACCAGCCGGTGGACAAGCAACGCCAATGACCTATGAAATCAACGGTAAGCAATATATCGTGATCATGGCTGGTGGTCATGGTTCATTCGGAACCAAGATGGGTGACTATCTTGTGGCCTATGCATTGCCTAACTAAAAGCTAAGATTTCAATCTGATTTGAAAAGAAAGGTGTATTTGCTTCGGCGAGTACACCTTTTTTATTTTCAATGTTGGGTGAATAAACTAACTGATTATGGGTTAAAGCTCATTAGAGTAAAATAATGATAAGAGTTCATTAAACTAAAAAAAGGCAATAAGCTTAGTATTACGATTATTTCACAAAAGGCCAGACATCTGGATCAACATAATCCTGATCGATTCGATAACCATTTTCAATGGCCTCTTTTTCAGCCATTTCTCTAGCATTCTGGTTTTGTAAAAGCTGTTGTTTAAATGCTTGCTCTAGCTCTTTTGAGGTGATTTCGTAACCATTAGGAATAGAGTTTCTTTCATCATACCGAATGGTTTCCAATGCATAGCGAACGATATATTGTTCTTTACCGTCTTCTGTTTTTTTAGTTTGTTTTAATCTAATGCTGACAAAAATACCATTGGCATATAGACGATATCCAATCGAGTTTCCAACGCTTTCACTTATAATTTTTTGCCACTCTTCGTAACTGAAGATATAACTAGGGTCGATAACATAACCAGATTCCATTAAATATCGAAGATTATCTTCTTTTGCGATGCGCGGCATACTTCTTATAAAATAATTTTTCCATCCTGCCTGATTGATTCGTTTCATTAACTCGACATAACCTTGGTAAGCATGTTCGGGCGTTACAAACTCTTCTTTATTTAAACCTGAGTTAATGCGAAGTTTTTGAATCCCATCCTCTGAATTAAATGAAGTGCCTAAAACGGAAAAGACATGATCAATCACCAAGCTATTTTCACCATTTTCAATCTTGATCTTTCCTAAATTCGGGGGAGAAAAATCTAATTCTTTAAATCCAGCACCAGAAGGGTGGCTTTCGGAACGGTTAAGCTGATGCTGAGCAAAATCTTCAAATCCATGTTGGCCGAAATGTAAAGAATAAGGCGGTTGATTCATGGAATTTTTCTCTAGTTTTTTTGGGGCTGGTTGACAAGCAGTGACAAGTAAACTGATGAGTAAACTTATGATGAAATAAGTAATTAGATTAGATTTTTCCATCATTACTGTCCTTGCCCACTTTAAAATCTGCTTGACTGTTGCCCCAGCCTGCAATAATTCCCAATTCCTTTTCTAAAAAAGAACGGCCCTTATCGTCCAACATTAAATCGTGATATTTTTCGGCTGCTTTTTCAATCCATCAAGTTATTCAGAAAAAGGCGCTCAGCTTTATATCACTCAAAGATTTGAATCCAGTCAACCCTATATAATGAGCACTGTAGAATCGATGGAGATTATTGTTTGGCTATTTGACCCCAATATTGAGAAAATTCGTTACGATTTACAACAACTACAACAAAATTTAAGAGACTTCACTACATTTTCCACGCAAATAGAGTGGGTGCATTATTATCTTCGCTATTTATGTCCAATTTTTAAAAAACAAAGTCAACAAGATTCATGGATGAGTCAAAGTTTTGATTTCTTTTTTCAAACAAAAGAGGATTATTTAATAGGTCATATTCCCAATACTCAAATTTCAGATTTAGATATTGAATTCAAAGAAATTATACGAGCTAGCGTATCGATATAAGACAGGTCATTTAGCTTACAGTCCGAACAAAAAGATTTACAATAAAAAGATTCATCGCAAGAGTATGTATTTTAGATGAGATGTAAAACCGCACAGCACTCTTATCAATAAAATCGTTATTAAATATCCAAAAAAAGCATTTTGTTGATGAATCAAAGCTCGTTATGCTAGACGCCTTTATAATGAATCTACTAGCCATACGCCATGTATTTATATACTGATTTCGATCAACAGTTGATTAATGAACGCGTTGCTCAGTTCCGTGATCAAACCGAACGCTACTTAGCTGGAAAGCTCACCGAAGATGAATACCGTCCATTGCGTTTGCAAAATGGTCTTTACGTACAGCGTTATGCACCGATGCTGCGTATCGCGGTGCCGTATGGCTTGATGAATTCAAAACAATTACGCAAAATTGCAGAAATTTCAAAAGAATATGACCGTGGATATGCACACGTTTCTACGCGTCAAAATATTCAGTTGAACTGGCCAGCACTTGAAAATGTACCCGATATACTGGCAGAGCTTGCTACAGTACAAATGCATGCCATTCAAACCAGTGGTAACTGTATTCGTAATACCACTACAGATCAGTATGCGGGTGTTGTTGCAGGTGAAATTGCCGATCCGCGCCCGACCTGTGAATTGATTCGTCAGTGGAGTACTTTCCATCCAGAATTTGCGTTTTTACCACGTAAATTCAAAATTGCGGTGTCTGCACTTGAAGAGAAAGATCGTGCTGCAACGTCGTTTCATGACATTGGTGTCTACATTGTCAAAAACGATGCCGGTGAGATGGGCTACAAGATTAAAGTGGGTGGTGGTTTAGGCCGTACCCCAATTATTGGAAGTGTCATTCGTGAGTTTTTGCCACGTGAAGACCTCATTGCCTATTTAGATGCCGTCCTTCGCGTATACAACTTACACGGCCGTCGTGATAACAAATATAAAGCACGTATCAAAATTTTGGTCAAAGCTTTAACACCTGCGGTATTTGCTGAGAAAGTAGAAGCCGAGTTTGCACAAATCCGCGAATCTTTAAAAATTCAGCCTGAAGTGTTAAATAAACTGGATCAGGTGTTCACACCATTTACTTATCAAGCGTTGAACGACGAAGATTTTAGTACAGTGTTTGCCGAGCATCCAAAATTCAAGCAGTGGTACAACATCAATACCAATGCCCATAAAGTCAAAGGCTATCGTATTGTAAACATTAGCTTGAAGCGTGCAGGGGTTGCGCCAGGCGATATGACCACAGAAGAAATGAATTTGATTGCGGATCTGGCAGACCAATATACCTTTGGTGAGCTACGTACCACACACGAACAAAATATTTCACTGGTCGATGTGCCTCAAAAAGATTTATTTGCCTTGTGGCAAACGCTTGAGCAGCACAATATGGCCCGTGCGCATATTGGCTTCCTGACCGACATTATTTGCTGTCCGGGAGGGGATTTCTGTTCATTGGCAAATGCGAAATCGATTCCAATTTCAGAAGCCATTACGCGTCGTTTTGAAGATCTCGATACCATCTATAACTTGGGTGAACTTGATCTGAATATTTCAGGCTGTATGAATGCCTGCGGTCATCACCATGTCGGTAATATTGGTATTTTAGGCGTGGATAAAAAAGGCGCAGAATTTTACCAGATTACGCTCGGCGGTAACGCAGATCACGATGCTTCGATTGGCGACATCTTGGGACCATCGTTTGCAGCCGATGCCGTGCCTGATGTGGTAGAAGAAATTTTAAATACCTATCTGGATTTGCGTCAGGATCAAGAACGTTTTATCGATACCTATCGCCGTGTTGGCATTCAACCTTTTAAGGAGCGCGCATATGCTTAATCCAGCATTACAGGTGCTTGCTAAAGACGGCAGCATTGCAGATAACACCTATCAACCGATTGCCGAAGACGGTGTGATTCCGGCAGGGGATGTGGTGGTGACCACTGCACAACTGGATCAACTTACCGCGATCCAAGGCAAAAAAGCGCTATACATCACGGTGAATGACTCACCAGAAACGCATCAATTTCCGCTGGATCAGCTCGATGCGATTTTTATTGAGTTTGCAGGTTTCAATGATGGCCGTGGTTATTCCTTTGCTGCATTGTTGCGCCGTCAGGGGTATCAAGGTGAACTACGTGCAGTCGGTGATATTTTCAAAGATGTACTGAACTACTTAAAACGTTCTGGCTTTGATACGTTTGTCATTAAAGAAGGCAAAGACATTCAGGAAGCTGCTGCGGGCTTAAATGACTTCCGTCAACCGTATCAGGCTTCTACAGCCGTTCCTCAGGCCGACTATCAAACTGGGGCTTAAACCAGTTGACATTAAAAAAGCGGGCTTAAGCCCGCTTTTTTAATTGCTGACAAATGTGTTCGGGCCATTTAAATCAGATCATGGTGTATGTGAGTATCACGTTCTATATCAGGCAATTTAAACCAAATGATGAGATTGATCGATTAAAAGTAAGCTCGCAATGATGATCATCAATGCACCCGAAACTTGGCTGATACGCTGTGCCGCATGTGGCCGGGTTTTGAGCAGTGCATGAGAACCAAAACCTACCGCATAATAAATCACGCTACATGTTGCCAGATGAATCATCCCCAGCACTAAAATTTGGGTTGAAACAGTAAAACCAGAAGATAAATCGATAAATTGTGGCAGCAAAGCAAAAAACAATAAAAATACTTTCGGATTTAACCCGCTAATGCACAGACCTTTAACCAACCAGTGCCGTGTCTGACTCGTGGTAGTGAGTAACGCGGAAGAATGACGAAGCTCAGCGGGATTTTTGAGTAAGCCGATTCCGAGCCAGAGTAAATACAGTGCACCTGCTGCTGTTAATACCTGAAGCAATAGAGGTGAACCATTTACAATCGCACCAATGCCTGTGGCGACAAGGAGTGTACTCAACGCATGCCCGAGCAGCAGTCCAAACACAGCAGGAATCACCACTCGTCCACGGATCCCCGCTGTGATGGCATAAGCCCAATCGGCGCCGGGAGTTAAAATAAACAACGCGGAAACACCCCAAAATGTCAGCAAGGTATTCATATTCATTGTCATCTTCCTAAATTGAATAAGTACAAGCGGGCGTATAAGAGCGTAATGGTATGTAGAAAAGCATAGCCAGAACAGATTAGAATGTGTTGTTAATGACTTGCTCAAAAAATGATAAAAAGGAGAGTTTCTTCTAAATGGATAAGATAGATAAGAAGATTCTTGCGGAACTTCAGCAAAATGGACGATTATCCTTGACTGAGCTGGCTGAAAAAATTGGTTTGAGCCTGTCGCCGTGCCATCGTCGTGTACGTGCACTCGAAGAATCAGGTGTGATTCGGGGGTATCGTGCCCAGCTTGAACCTGCACTGATTGGACTACAATTTGCGACCATTGTGTTTGTCACGCTACGCGATGGTGACAAAGCCTCGGTGAGCGCATTTGAAGAAGCGGTGATCGAGATTCCACAAATTGTGCAGGCGCAGCGCCTCTTTGGAGATCCTGATTATATGCTGCATGTGGTGACTAAGGATTTGCTGAGTTTTCAAAAACTCTACGATGAGCGCCTTTCGGCTATGCCGAATGTACAGCGTTTAATTTCGACCATGGTCATGAAAAATGTGGTTACTGATCGTTTGTATCCTATTTAGTCAGGTAATATAGTTTTCATTTGAGCTAATCGATGAATTCGCATTGATAGCTACCAGAAATCGATGTGTAATCTGTCTTAAAAAGAGGAATATCAAAGCGGTTATTAAAAAATTTACACAAAATTTACGCCCTGTGTTTTTTGATATATAGAGAATTTACGCATTAAATTTCCATACTAATGTCAACGTATTTAAACGATGGCATTTGCAATGTGGGAATTTATAACCGTGTTTGTGCTTGCGCTGATTTTGGCCTATCCGCTCGGTCATTATCTTGCCGATGTGATGCAAGCCAAACCGATGAAAAGCGATCGTCTGTTTCGTTGGATCGAACAGCCTCTCTATCGAACACTCGGCGTTCGGCAAACTGGAATGAACTGGCGGCAATATCTGGGCGCGTTCGTAATAAGTAACGTGGTGTTACTTGTAGTGAGTGTAGTGATCCTCATGACGCAGGCATGGCTTCCACTCAATCCAGACCATGTTCCCAATATGAAATGGGATTTGGCCTTACATACCACCATTTCTTTTTTAACCAATACCAACCAGCAGCATTATTCGGGTCAGGCACAGCTCTCTTATTTGTCACAAATGACCGTAATTGTGGGCATGCAGTTTTTATCACCGATCATTGGTTTGGCCTTGCTGACGGCTATGCTGCGTGCACTTTTCTTACAATCGGGTAAAACCCAAAGCAAAGACAAACAACATTGGCAAGAGATTAATCTTGGCAATTACTGGCTGGATTTGATACGTCCATTACTGCGCTTCTTTTTGCCTTTAGCTTTTGTTTTTTCATTGCTGCTGACATGGCAAGGTGTGCCTGCGACATTATCTGGCGGGCCGGTTGCGCAAAATCTGGATCAAAGTGTCGAAGTCAAAACACAGCATATTCCATTAGGGCCAGTCGCGCCGATGGTCGCGATCAAACAGTTGGGCAGTAATGGCGGAGGCTGGTATGGCCCAAACAGTAGTGTGCCACTTGAAAATCCAACGCCGTTCTCCAACGTGATTGAAATGCTGGCGATCTTACTGATTCCATTGTCTGTGGTGTTTATGATCGGACGCTTTGTACAGCGCCGTAAACTGATGTGGATGATTTTTGGCACCATGCTGCTGATGTCGTTGGCATCTACCATGTTGTCGATGTGGACCGAAAAATTTTCACTCTTACCCAATCTGGCACAAATGGAAGGTAAAGAAGTCCGCTTTGGGGTGGAAGCTTCTGCGCTGTGGAGTAGTTTGACCACGCAAGTGAATAATGGCTCGGTCAACATGATGCACGACTCGTCTTCACCCCTAAACGGTTTGGTGCAGCTCTGTAACATGTTAATCAATGCCATTTGGGGCGGTATTGGCTGTGGCGTGTTGCAGTTCTTTATTTACCTGCTTCTTGCAGTGTTCATTGCAGGCTTAATGACGGGACGCACCCCCGAGATTTTCGGCAGAAAAATTGAAGTCACCGAAATTAAATTACTGGCTTTTGTGATCTTGCTGCAACCCGTCGTCATTTTAGGGCTTACCGCACTCGCGATTGCTTTTCCGTCATTGACGGCCAACTCCAATCCGGCCTTTCATGGCATCAGCCAAGTGTTTTATGAATATGTTTCTGCCTTTGCCAATAACGGTTCTGGTTTTGAAGGTCTGGGCGACAACACGGTGTGGTGGAATTTAAGTGCAAGTGTCGCGCTATTGGCGGGCCGCTATAGCGTGCTCATTGTGCCTGTATTAATCGCAGTCAGCTTAACCACCAAGCCTAAAGCCACAGAAGGTAAAGGCTCATTGCATATCGAGTCACCCACCTTTGCCCTCACACTGATTGGCATTGTACTGATCTTAACGGTATTGCAGTTTATGCCAGTACTGGTTTTAGGCCCAATCGCAGACTATCTGTCGGTCCATATTTAACGCTGGAGCACGCATTATGAACTCGTCTCATGCGAACAAAATCACGATCTTGAATAAAGAAATTATTCAACAAACTTTTTATAAACTGCTCCCGCAGCATGCATTTCGAAATCCGGTCATGGCGTGTGTGTGGGTCGGTACGGTACTTACCGTCGTGGCGACACTTATGGGCAGTACCAGTCTGGGCTTTGGTTTGCTTTTGACACTGATCTTGCTGGTCACGGTCCTATTTGCCAACTACGCCGAAGCAGTTGCAGAAGCCAAAGGGCGCGGGCAGGCTGCATCATTGCGTCAAGCACGTGAAAATCTGATGGCGAATAAACTCACCGATCTTGATTCACCTCAGACACCTGAGCTGATATCGGCCAATCTACTTAAAAAAGAGGATTTGGTACTGATCAAAGCGGGCGAGATTATACCCGCCGATGGTGAGATTGTGCGCGGCTTTGCCACTATTAATGAGTCGGCGGTGACGGGTGAATCTGCGCCTGTACTGCGTGAAGCCAATACCGACCGCTCTGGTGTGATTGCGGGCACGAAAGTGCTGACCGATCAGATTGTTGTGCGTGTGAGCAATGAAGCGGGCCATAGCTTTCTCGATAAAATGATTGCACTGGTCGAAGGAGCAAACCGTCAGAAAACGCCGAACGAAATTGCATTGGGAATCTTATTAAATATCATGACCATCACCTTTATTGTGGTGGTGGTGACCTTGCCTTTTATTGGCTCAATGGTAGGCATCAAGATCAGTGTAGTTTTACTGGTGGCTTTATTGGTCTGCCTTATTCCGACCACCATTGGCGGTTTGTTACCTGCAATCGGGATTGCTGGCATGAACCGTGCCCTAAAAGCCAATGTATTGGCTAAATCGGGTAAAGCGGTTGAAGTCGCTGGTGATATTGATGTGTTACTGCTAGATAAAACAGGCACGATTACCTATGGCGATCGGCAAGCCACGGCGTTTTATCCACTCACTGGTATCGGGATGAGTGAGCTGCGTCAGGCGGCTATGATGACCTCTTTTGCCGACCCGACACCAGAAGGGAAGTCGGTGGTGAGTTTAGCCAGAGAAATGGGCGAAACTGTACAAGAACCCGAACAGGCAGCGTTTATTCAGTTTAGTGCAGCGACTCGTTTATCCGGTGTCGATCTAGCCGATGGTCATCAAATTCGTAAGGGCGCGCTTGATGCAATTTTGGGATTCACTGGGCAAGATATCCGCAATAATATCGAGCTAAAAACCCGCGTAGAGCAAGTGGCATCTAAGGGTGCTACGCCGCTGGTGGTTGCCGCTAATCATACGATTTTAGGCGTGATTGAATTATCGGATGTGATCAAGCAAGGTATTAAAGAGCGTTTTGCTTTACTGCGCGAAATGGGCATCAAAACCATTATGGTGACAGGTGATAACCCACTGACCGCAGCCGCGATTGCCGCAGAAGCTGGAGTCGACGACTACATTGCCGAAGCTAGACCAGAAGACAAGCTGGCCTGTATCCGAAATGAACAAGCTGAAGGAAAACTGGTGGCCATGGTTGGCGATGGTACCAACGATGCACCTGCACTGGCACAGGCCGATATTGGGCTGGCCATGAACTCGGGGACTCAGGCGGCCAAAGAAGCCGGTAATATGGTCGATCTGGATTCAGACCCAACCAAACTGTTGGATGTGGTTGAAATTGGTAAACAGCAACTGATTACCCGTGGCGCATTAACCACCTTTTCATTGGCCAACGATGTTTCTAAATACTTCGTGATTTTACCGGCCTTGTTTGCTGTTGCGGTACCGCAGCTTGAGGTTTTAAACATTTTGCACTTGGGTAGCCCAAAAAGTGCCGTGATTTCGGCATTGATTTTTAACGCCTTGATTATTCCAATGTTGATTCCACTGGCACTCCGTGGCGTCAAGTTTAAACCTGCCAGTGCGCTACAACTGCTACGCCGTAATATGCTGATCTACGGCGTGGGGGGTGTCGTGTTCCCGTTTATTGCCATCAAACTGATTGATCTTGTGGTCGCGGTGTGGATTTAGGAGCCAACGATGAATACTTTATTGAATCATTCAGATTTACATGCAACTGCTGTGGAGTCATCGACTTCGTTATGGCGAGCCAGTATCGGGCTGGTCGTGGTGGGTTTTGTGCTCTCGGGTGCTCTCTATTCGACAGCCAGTGTGTCGGTTGCACAGCTTATTTTTCCTGAACAGGCCAACGGTAGTCTGATTGAACGTGACGGTAAAATTATAGGATCGAGCTTGGTGGGGCAGCAGGTTAAAAGTGCAGCCTATTTTCAGCCACGCCCGAGTGCCAGTAATTACAGTGTCGATGGGATGTCGGGAAGTAATCTGGCAGTATCTAATCCGCAACTGCAAAAGCAGATTCGTGAGCGTAGCATTGCTTTTGCTCAAAGCAATCAGATTGGTGGTGCTCAGGTGCCAGATGATATGATCACCGCATCGGGCAGTGGAATAGATCCGGATATTTCTCCAGAAGCTGCCCAGCTACAGATTAAACGCGTTGCACAGCAACGTCGTTTGAGTGAGCAGGAGGTTCGTCAACTGGTGATGCAATATACCCAAACGCCGCAATTTGGACTATATGGAGAGCCGCGTGTGAATGTACTCAAGCTGAATCTGGCACTGGATCAAGGCTCGACCCAACCCGCTCGATAGGACAGAACTGATGCAGATTGACCGCAATGAAAAAGCCGATGCTTGGTTGGCGCATACGCAACGTGAGCAATCTGGGCGTCTTACCATTTTTTTAGGTGCTGCACCCGGCGTGGGTAAAACCTATGCCATGCTCACGCGGGCGCATGAGCTGATGCAGCAGGGCAAACAGGTCGTTGTGGGGGTAGTAGAAACTCACGGTCGTGCCGATACAGCGCGGTTGATTGCGGGTTTAAACGTGATTCCACGTCGAGTGGTCGAGTATCAAGACCGTAAACTTGAGGAAATGGATTTAGACCAGATTCTTCACATTAAGCCTGAAATTGTGCTGGTCGATGAACTGGCCCATCGTAATGTGCCGGGTAGTCGGCATGAATATCGCTGGCAAGATGTCAATGAAATTCTGGATGCCGGAATCAATGTTTATAGCACCCTCAATATTCAGCACCTAGAAAGCCTAAACGATGTGGTGTATCAGATTACCGGCATTCGCGTGACCGAAACTGTGCCCGATGCGTTACTCAAGCGATTGAAAGATATTCGTCTGGTCGATTTGCCTGTGCCTGAACTGCTTGAGCGCATGAAACATGGCAAAATCTATCTAGACGATATGGCACCGCATGCCTTGCAGGGCTTTTTTAAACCTGCACATTTAACTGCACTGCGTGATCTGGCGATTCAGACTGTGGCGGGGCAGGTCGAAATTGATTATCGGGAAAAATCTGTGGCGCAGGGGCGCATCGTCCCGATTCAGAATCATGTGATGCTGGCCATCGATGGTTCTGTCTTTGCTGAGGATCTGGTGCGCCGTGCCCACCGCATTGCCGAGCGACGCAATGCAACGTGGAGTGTAATTTCAATTCAAAAAAGCAAAACCTCCTCGGCGCAAAGTCTGGCTGTGAGCAAAGCATTTAATCTGGCACGTAAACTGGGTGCCGACACCTATTTGCTTTACAGTCATCAGATTGCGCCAACCATTTTGCAGGCGGCCTATGATTATGGTGCCTCAAATATTTTGCTGGGGAAAAGTCCCAAAAAAACACTTCTTGAGCGTATTCGCTCCGAGCATATTGCCGATCAGCTCCTCGACAAGCAGCATCCCTTTGAAATTACCTTTGTACAACCACTCAAAGCAACATCGTATTCGGCACAGCCTGCTGTGCCCGATCAAACATGGCTGCAACAGTACACCCATTTTCAGGCGCGAGAACTGATCGAAAGCATTTTGATTGTACTGGCAGGATTTATTATCGCGGCCATCAGTGATCATTTTATTGGCTATACCGAGCTGGCGCTGATTTTTGTGGTGACGGTGCTGGTGGTGGCCATGCGCGCCCGAATGCTCATGACCTTGCTGAGTGTTTTCGTTTGTTTTTTACTGTACAACTACTTTTTTATCGAGCCCCGCTTTACCTTTAGGATTAGCGCAGAGCGTGGTGTGATTACCATCGTGATTTTTATTTTATCGGCTTTACTGGTTGGGCGTCTGGCCAATCAGTTACGCGCACAGGTACTGAGTTTAAGGGTGGCCAATAGTGTATCGCTGCAACTGCAAGAGCTTGAGCGTAAACTCTCGACGTGCGTAGATATTGCACAGGTGCTTGGTGTATCTAAACAGCATCTGGAGAGTGCACTGAAAGCCACGGCATGGTTAAGAGTGGGGGAACTTGAGGCGGGTGATCGGAGTCAGTTAAATCACAAAGACCACATTGCAGCCGACTGGACACAAAAAAATGGTCAGCCCTGTGGGCGTTTTACCAATACCCTGACCCAATCTGAGTGGTGGTTTAATCCGCTCAATCTGGCGGGGGAGCATGGTGTGATTGCACTGCGCTTTCATCCCGATTTAGACGTGATCAGTTTTGAGCAGCAGCGTTTGGCCGAGCTGATGATTGAAGATATTGCACAAACACTGGCGCGGGTTTTACTGTCATTTCAGCTCGAAAACTCACGAGTGGTAGCCGAAACCGAGAAACTGCGATCAGCGCTCTTGTCATCGGTATCGCATGACTTACGTTCACCTTTGGCCGCCATGATTGGCTCGGCAGATACGCTAAAATATTACAGTGCGCAATTGTCAGATACAGATCGGGACAGCCTGCTCGACACCATTCACATCGAGGGCGAACGGCTTGATCGTTATATCCAAAATCTACTCGATATGACGCGTTTGGGCCATCAGGGGCTGACGTTAAGCCGTGCATGGATCAGTATCGATGAGTTGATAGGATCGGCGACCCAGCGTTTAAAACGCTATCAACCCAATATTCAGATAGACACACACATTGCGCCGAATTTACCCGCTTTGTATGTACATCCGGCATTAATCGAACAGGCATTATTTAATGTGCTTGAAAATGCAGCCAAGTTTTCACCTGATGCTGTTCCCATTCAGGTGCAGATCAGTGCAGTCGATGAGCAGTTTCAGATTGATATCATCGATCTGGGCATCGGGATTCCCGAGCAGGAGCGTGAGCAAATTTTTGATATGTTTTATACCATGCAGCGTGGTGATCGGGGTAAAACTGGTACTGGGCTTGGGCTTGCCATCGTAAAAGCCATTATCGGGGCACATATGGGGAGCATTGAAGCAATGGCTGGGCCGTATGGTCAAGGCACCCAAATTCGAATACGATTACCTCAACACCAAGAATAACGATGATTTATGCCGCATAGCTTTAATACACAGGCCTCGATTTTGATTATCGACGATGAGCCACAGATTCGTAAATTTCTCGATATTGCCTTACGCGCGCAGGGTTATGCGGTGCATGTGGCTGAAACCGGTATGAAAGGGCTGGAAATTTTGGCCTCTCAAGGGGCAGATCTGCTGATTTTAGATTTGGGCCTATCCGACATGGATGGTGCAGAGGTATTAAAAGAGATGCGGCAATGGTCGCAAATTCCGGTCATCGTACTCTCTGCACGTCCAGACGAGCAGCAAAAAATTAAGTTGCTCGATGCGGGTGCCAATGATTACGTGACCAAACCATTTAGTATTCAGGAGTTATGTGCCCGGATTCGGGTGATGTTTCGTCAGCAACCGAGTCAAAGTGAGCATAATCTGGTTTTTAATGATGGACAGCTTTTTGTCGATGTCGCGGAGCATAGCGTGAAACTGGCTGGAGACGAGGTGGTACTCACCAAAAAAGAGTTTCAGCTACTGGCCTTACTCATTCGGCATCAGGGTAAAATTGTGACCCAAAAGCAGATTTTGTCGGAGCTTTGGGGCATTACGCATGAAGAGGACACGCATTATTTGCGTATTTTGGTCAAAAAACTTAGAACTAAGCTGGGCGACTCAGCGCTACAACCGCATTATATTTTTACTGTTGCGGGCATCGGTTTGCGCTTTCAAAGTGATGTTGGTAGCGCTTAACGAGATGAGACCAAGGCGTCTGACATCACAAATTCTTCACCTTCATTTCGCTAAAGTGATGCACTAAAATCGCTGTGTTGTCTTAGCAACCCCTAGTCAATATCAATGGTGAACGTGTGACCCAGACCCGTGAATATCAAGATGATGAGATTTCCCGTATTATTGAAATGGCGTGGGAAGACCGCACGCCGTTTGAAGCGATTGAGCGAGAGTTTGGCTTAAATGAGTCGGCTGTGATTCGTCTGATGCGCCAGCATATGAAATCGAGCAGCTTCAAGTTATGGCGTGAGCGAGTCACTGGGCGTAAAACCAAACATTTGCAACTGCGTTCACCCGATGTAATTCGTGGTTACTGCACGCGCCAGTATAAACATCATTAAGCCTTGAGTTTAGTGCGCTGTCGATGTCTTGGCGCGCTCACGCTTGGCTTCACGTTTGCAGCGCTCTGAGCAATAGCGCACTTCGTCCCAGCAGCGCTCCCATTTTTTACGCCACGTGTAACTGCGCTGACAATATTCACAAACTTTTTCAGGAAGATGCTGTTTTTTCATGGCTTATAACTGATCCAGATGTGTAAGTAAGTGTTCTGCATGCGCCAGTACTTTGTCCTGATCTTGCATTTTGTCTAGACTACGATAGACCATGTGCATGCGTGGATTAGAACGAAAAAATGTTTCATGGCGCTTTACAAAGTGCCAGTACAGGCTGTTAAACGGACAACTGTCGTGGTCTGTTTTGGTTTTAACGTTATAGTGGCAGTGCTTGCAGTAATCAGACATCTTGTTGATATAGTTTCCCGAGGCGGCATAGGGCTTACTGGCCATCAAGCCCCCATCTGCATGCATCACCATTCCCAGTGTATTGGGCAGTTCGACCCATTCATAGGCATCGGCATACACTGCCAGATACCATTCGCAAATTTCTTCAGGTTTTATTCCAGTTAAAAGTGCAAAGTTGCCTGTTACCATGAGACGTTGAATATGGTGCGCATAGGCATGCTCTAGCGTATTGCGGATACACTCGGACATACAAGCCATTTTGGTTTTGCCAGTCCAGTAGTAGGCGGGTAAGGCACGGGTATTATTGAGCGCATTTTCCTGAGCGTAATCGGGCATATTCAGCCAGTAAATACCCCGAATGTATTCGCGCCAACCCAAGATTTGCCGGATAAAACCTTCTACAGCATTGAGCGGGGCTTTGCCTGCATGATAAGCCGCTTCGGCCGCTTCACAGACTTCTTCCGGCGAAAGCAACCCACAATTGAGATAGGGAGATAGCAGGCTATGAAACATAAAATCGCTTCCATAGACCATGGCATCTTGGTAATCGCCAAAATCATTGAGCATGTGTTCAATAAAATGTGTCAACGCTTTTTGAGCATCACTGCGGGTGGTGGCCCAGCGAAAGTCATCTAGGCTACCCAAATGATCTTTGAATTCACGTTTGACCAGTGCAATCACATCGTCATCGATAGCATCGCGCTTAAACTGCAAACGTTCAGGCAGTGGGGTTTTACCCGACCATGGCTTACGGTTTGAATGATCGTAGTTCCATTTTCCACCTTCGGGCGAATCGTGCTGCATCAGGTAACCCGTTTTTTTGCGCATCTCTCGGTAAAAGTACTCCATACGCAAGACTTTATAGCGAGCAGCCCAGTGCCGAAACTCGTTTAATCCACAAAAAAAGCGATCATCTTCTAAGCACTCAACGGGCACCTGTAGTTTTTTGGACCATTCCTGCTCGATCTGTTGCTGTAAACGGTATTCGCCGCAGTGTGTGACCACAATCGCCTCGGCGTTTAAGCGCTTTTGCTGCTGCTCTACATAATCGAGTAATGATCGAATGGGGCTTTTGGCTTCGTAGACGTGATACTGGATTTTCCAGCCATCTTGCTTAAGTGCCTTGGCAAAGTGGCGCATGGCACTAAACAACAGTGCAATTTTTTGTACATGATGCTGAACATAAGTGGCTTCATCGACCACTTCTGCCATCAGGATCACGTCTTGCTCACGATCCAGAGCCTTTAAGGTGGCCAGTTGCTGGCTGAGCTGGTCTCCCAAAATCAAACCAAGTCGCATGCGCAGTCCATGAACTAAATGAGTTAGTTTTAGCCTAAAAGAATGGCGATCAATTTTTTGTGAATTTGTGCAATCTTAATTTAGTTCACCGGAAAATCCAGCGTAAAACACACGCCATTTTCGCTTTGATGTACGCTTGCTCGTCCATTATGAAGCTGCATGATCGACGCGACAATGGATAGACCCAAACCACCGGAACGGCCTTGTTGATGGCGTGAAGATTCGCACTGATAAAAGCGTTCAAATACATGCGGCAAATGCTGTGCCTCAATCTGAACGCCCTGCGTCAATACGGCAATCTCGACATATGTACGCGTATCTAAAACATGCTGCTGTACTTTAACTTCTATTTTACCGTGCTCAACGCCATGTAAAATCGCATTTTCAATCAGATTTGAGACAGCGCGCTGAAACAGTTGATGATCTGCCACAACTGAGCTGGCTTCAAGTTGTGCCCTGATCTCGATGTGTTTTTCGCTGGCCATTAAATCGTAAAAGCTCAGCAAGACTTCTAAGGCATCCTGTACATTGAGTAGTTCTGTGTGCAGTTGGATTTGCTGTTGATCGGCCCGAGCCAGAAATAACATGCTGTCAATCATACGTTTTAAACGTGCATATTCTTCCAGATGAGACACCAACAGATCTTCATAATCATGTGAAGTACGAGATTCTGAGAGTAAAATTTCGGTTTGCCCGACCAGATTGTTCAGTGGTGTGCGAAACTCATGCGCAATATTTTCAGAGAATCGATTTAACTGCTGATACCCAGCCTCGATACGTTGTAACATATGATTAATTGCATCGGTTAAAAGTTGTACTTCACTGCTTTGATGCGCCACCTGAATCCGATGTTGTAATGACTGAATATCGATTTGCCGGGTTTGCTCGGTCAGCTCGCGAAGCCCTCTTAAGCCAAAGCGGCACAACAGCCAGCATAGAAAACTCACCATCGCGACGCCAAGCAGCAAGTACTTGATCAGATCATCGCGAAATGAATATAAAATGCCTAAGCGTTCCGACCACTGCTTGCCTGCAATGAGCTGATACGAAACACCATTTAGACTAAAATTTTTCCATGCCAGACGCGTTGCATTACCCATCTGATGAACATTTAAAAAAGCAATCTGTTGGCTCGCTTGCAACTTTGGAATTGGGATATTCAGCGGGTTGATATCGATGAGTTTTTGTTGGCCCTGAATCAGAATAAATAAGTTGTCCTGATTGCCGAGCATATTTTGATAAATTTTAGGTTTGGCTACAATTTGCTGTACGTTGTCGCTGTCTTGAATCAACACCTCCAAACGTTCAATACGTGAAGCTAAAGCCTGATCTTGCTCGCGCACCAAAATACGGTCTATACCCAAATAGGTCAGCACGCCCACTAGACACAAAATGAGTGCACATGCCGTGGTGACCAGTAAGGTAAGCCTAAACTCGAGTGAGCGAACGTTCATTTTAAGGAGTCTCTTCTGAAAGCTTATAACCCAAACCACGAATGGTATGAATCAGTTTGAGGTTGCTGGCATCGTCGACCTTACTGCGTAAGCGGCGGATGGCAACGTCAATAAAATTGGTATCGGTATCGAAATTGATATGCCAGACCTCGGAGGCAATTTGCCGGCGAGACACGATTTGGTTGGCGTGCTGCAACATAAAGCGCAGCAGTTCAAACTCTTTTTTGCTCAGATCAATCGGTTGATCTGCCCGATACGCTTTGTGCTGTAATAAATCCAGACTGAGGTCGGCTAATTTCAGCACATTCTCGGGCTGTATGTTTTGCCGACGCAGCAAACTGCGAACCCGCGCCAGTAACTCAACATACGAAAAAGGTTTGGCCAGATAATCGTCTGCACCGAGTTCTAAGCCTTTCACGCGGTCGGGAATCTGGTCTTTAGCGGTCAAAAAAATCACCGGCACTTGCGAAAACTGACGCAAGATTGTCAAGACCGACCAGCCATCCAGATCGGGCAGCATCACATCCAGAATCACCAAATGAAAAGACGCTTGTCTCAATCGCTCCAAAGCTTCGAGTCCAGTATGTACACATTCGGCCTGATATCCCGATTCGACAAAGCCCTGAACCAGATAGCGCGCGATTTTGACTTCATCTTCTACGACAAGAATACGCATCATGCGACGTTCCATTTCTAAAATGACAAGACTGTAATCCAACTGTCATGTTGCAGCTGAAGGGAATCTCTAGAATAACCACAGTATAGAGAGGGCGAATCAATGAAAAAAGTGATTGCAGGGCTGACATTGGCCTTAAGTATGAGTTCTTACAGTTTTGCAGAGAATGTGCAACTGGCAAAACAATATAATCTGGATTTGAACACCGCAGAAAAACTGGCCAGCAATGCCGAACAAGCCTGCCAGCAAATAAACAAACATCTGGCTGTGGTCGTGCTAGACCGTGGTGGGCAGCCGCTGATAATCAAACGCCATGAAACCGTGGGGCCACATAATGCGCTGGCTGCACAGAAAAAAGCTTTTACGGCACTTTCGACCAAAACCCCGACCACAGTATTTAGTCAAAATGCCCGACAAAATATTGAATCACAAAATCTCACGTCATTTTCAGAATTATTGCTGCTTGGAGGTGGTTTTCCGGTGCTTTATCAAAATGAAGTGGTCGGTGCGATTGGTATAGCCGGCTCTGGTGGTTCAAAAAATGATGACTGGTGTGCCGAACAGGCCATCAAAATGACTTTTAAGTAAAATCGAGGAGTAATTTGAAATGATCAAACAATGTGTATTTGCCGCCGGTATGACCTTAAGTGCATGGGCAATGGCAGCAGACAATCCTTTAAGCGTGCATGTACTGAACTTACAAACCGGTTTGCCATCGTCCGATGTTGCGGTGGTGCTTGAGCAAAACCAAAAAGGGCAGTGGGTTAAGCTCAATGAAAAAGTGACCAATGAAAACGGACGTATTCCGGCTTTGTATCCAGATAATAAAAAACTGGAGCAGGGAGTATACCGTGTGACCTTTAAAACTGGAGATTGGTTTAAAAAACATAACGAAAGCAGCTTCTTTCCAGAAGTACCCGTCATTTTTAATGTAGATGGTGCGGTAAAGCATTACCATATTCCACTACTACTTAGCCCGTATGGTTACTCGACGTACCGTGGTAACTAAGTACTGAAAGATTAAATCAAATCTCTGGCAGCACACCATAAACTAGGCGTGTTGCTCGAGTTTTTAGCTATTCAATTGATTACATTTGATCTTGTAATATGAAGCTTACACATCTCTGTGGAGGTACTGAACTACCTGTAGTAGAGTTTGATCAATTTTAAGATCACCAGTGAATAAACCAGACCATGTTAGAGACTTCTCGATTGATTCTTAGACCATGGCAAGAATCCGATATTGCGCCGTTTATACAGATGGGCCTTGATCCCGATGTGATGCATTATTTTCCGTCTACCTTAAGCCCCGATCAGAGCCGTGACTTTATCAAAAGCATTAGATTGAAGTTTGATGAGCATCCATCATGGGGACTATGGGCAGTGGAGCTTAAACAGACTCAATCTTTTATTGGATATATTGGTTTAAATGCTCAGCCCTCACAATTTGATTTTTCACCCTGTATAGAAATCAGTTGGAGACTTGCGAAAGCCGCTTGGAGACAGGGATATGCCTTTGAAGGAGCAAAAGCCGTATTAGATTATGCGTTTGAGCAGTTAAAGCTTGAGCGAGTGGTTGCCTTTACAGCGGCTGTCAATATGCCTTCAGAAGCATTAATGAAAAAGTTAAACATGACAAAAGTCAAAGCATTTGATCATCCTAAATTAGCAGCAGAGCATTTGCTTGCACGGCATGTGCTTTATGAGATTCGCGCTGAGGATTTTTCTAATTTAATTTAAGTGTATACGCCCTGCGGGACTCGAACCCACGTCGGTCGCTTAGGAGGCAACTGCTCTATCCAGTTAAGCTAAGGGCGCATCGAGATGTGAGTATAAACAAAAAAAGTTATTACCGAGGTAATAACTTTTTTAATTTCATTTATTTTGCAGCTTAAGTGTTGTCTTTTTTGGTCAGTAAATGAAACAGACCAAACATCAACACAATCCAGACCGGAATCATAATCACCGATTCTTTAAAGCCCTGTTGCCACATGATAAACAGCACCAGCGCAATAAAAATCAGCACCAAATAGTTACTCACCGGCGCCCATAGGGCTGGGAACGTTACATTCAGTTTGAGCTTTTTCACCGCAGCTTTAAACTTCAAATGCGTCAAGCTGATCATGGCCCAGTTAAGTACCAAAGCACCTACCACCACGTACATCAAATGACTCAGTGCATCTTCTGGTACAAAGTAATTTAAAAGTACGCAGCCAAAAATCAACAATGCAGAGAACAATACCGCAGGAATAGGAACACCCTGTTTATTCACTTTAGTAAAGATTTTTGGCGCATTACCTTGTTGTGCCAGACCAAACAGCATGCGGCTGTTGGCAAACATACCGCTGTTATAAACCGATAGTGCAGCAGTTAAAATAATAAAATTCAGCAGATGTGCAGCCCAACCAATACCCAACTGACTAAAAATCATCACAAATGGACTTTTGTCCAGACCACCCAAATCCAATTGATTCCAAGGCACCAAAGACAACAAGATGGTGAGTGAGCCCACATAAAACACTAAAATACGAAAAACCACCTGATTAATCGCTTTAGGAATGGTTTTTTGAGGATTTTCAGCTTCAGCTGCTGCCATCCCGATCAGTTCGATACCGCCAAAGGCAAACATCAAAAAGGCCAGCATATAAAACAGGCCTTCAAAACCGTTTGGAAAGAAACCACCATGTGTCCATAAGTTGCTAAACGATGCGGTCGAGCTTGAATCGGCGGTAAAGAGCAGATACAGACCAAACACAATCATGGAAATGACGGCGGTGACCTTTATAATCGCCAACCAGAACTCGGATTCTCCGTAAAATTTTACATTGGTCAGGTTTACGAGTGTAATGACCACAAAGAAAAACAATACCGAAACCCATGCAGGAATATGAGGCCACCAGTAATTGATATACTTCGCAACCGCTGTCAATTCAGTCATCGCGACTAAAATATACAGCACCCAGTAGTTCCAGCCAGCCAAAAAGCCCGGAAATTTACCCCAATATTTGTACGCAAAGTGACTGAACGAACCTGCTACAGGCTCATGGACAATCATTTCCCCTAATTGACGCATGATTAAAAAAGCGATGAGTCCACCGATTGCATACCCAAGAATGATCGATGGCCCAGCGGATTGAATGACTTGTGCAGATCCTAAAAATAAACCAGTCCCAATTGCGCCGCCCATGGCAATTAATTGGATATGACGGTTTTTTAAGCCCCGCTGAAGTTTTGAAGAATCGTTGTTCAAAGGACTTCACCCGACCAGAAATAAGCGTTTTATTCTAAAGGATAGATAGAATTTAGCCTAGTCGAGTGCAGCACAAAGCCGTGCTAAATCATTGAACTTCTTGGTTCACAAATTTTATACAGTTTGCTGGCGATTAAAACTTGGTAAAGATTCTCATCCCATAAGAATATCGTGATGTAAATGAATAAATAAGTGAGAAATCAGTCCTATCATGGTAAATTAGGCAGCATGTCATGAGCGGTCTGTTCAGACCTTTTTTCGCTCCCATTCAAGATTCGAGGCAATTGTGACATCGATTTCCCCTGTGAATAGCAACATCTTATCTACAGCTCAAGAACGAATTCAGCAAGATTTGCAGATGGCACTCGATGCCTTTGCACTGCCAGAGCCACTCAAGTCGGCGGTGCATCATGCCGTTATGCTGGGTGGCAAGCGGGTGCGTCCAGCATTGTGCTATGCCGTGGCTGCATTGGCAGAGAATCCCAATTATGCGGCAGCACGCCGCGCTGCGGTGGCGGTTGAACTGATTCATTGTTATTCACTCGCACATGATGATTTGCCTTGCATGGACAACGATTTGCTGCGCCGCGGACAACCAACGTGTCACGTGGCATTTGGCGAAGATACTGCATTGCTGGCGGGTGATATCTTGCAATCAATGGCATTTGAGGTGTTGGGCAGTCGTTTGTTTGATCAGCAAAATAGCGTCGATGCCTCGATTGTACTCAGACAAATGCAAATTCTGGCCACCTCTAGCTCTAAGATGGTTTGTGGACAGGTGCTCGATTTACAGGCCGAAGGCAAAAGTATCGATCAGGCGGCACTTGAAAATATTCACCGCAATAAAACGGGCGCACTGATTCAAGCTGCCATTCTGATGGCCGCCGTGACCTTATTTAAAGGAACAGATCCCGCATTGGTGCAATTACGTCAGTTTGGTCAAAGTTTAGGGCTGGCGTTTCAGGTACAAGACGATATTCTCGATATTATCTCCAGTACCGAAACCCTAGGTAAAACCGCAGGTAAAGACCAGCAAGTACAAAAGTCGACTTACCCTGCGCTTATGGGGCTTGAAGCGGCACAGGCTTATGCCAAAAGCTTGCACGATCAGGCACTGGCTGCACTGACGCATTTCTCAAGTGCAGCAACAGACCTTGAACAAATCACCCAGTTTTTATTGCGCAGAAAAAACTAAGCTCACTTGAATAAAAAAAAGCGATTTGCTTAAAGTGCACATCGCTTTTTTTATGTTAATTCAAAAAGATCTAGTTGGGCTGACGTCCCATTACACCCCGGATGGTACTAAGTACATCGGCAGGAATCACCACGGTTTTGGCATTGTTGGATTTTGCCATTTCTTGCATGGACTTGATGTACTGTTCACCAAGCAAATACGCAACCGGAATTTCCTGTTCGCCTACCGCAGAGGTGATCATTTCAATGGCTTTTTGTGAGGCCTCAGCCAAAACCACTTGCGCTTCGGCATCTCGACGCGATGCTTCAAGACGACCATCGGCTTCTAAAATCGCTGCCTGCTTTTCGCCGTCGGCACGGGTCACGGTCGCACGGCGCTGACGCTCGGCAGCAGCCTGCGCTTCCATCGCGGCTTGCATGGTGGTCGATGGCTGGATATCCTGAATCTCGACCGTTTTTAAGGTAATGCCCCAGTCTGAAATATCATCGGAAATGGCGGCTTTCAATTTGGCCTTGATATGATCACGAGATGACAGGGCATCGTCCAGATCCATCTCGCCCACGATCGAACGTAACGACGTTTGCACCAGATTTTGAATGGCCCAAGTGTAGTTTTCAATTCCATACACCGCTTTTTCCGGTGTGGTCAAATTGATATACGCGACCGCATTCATAAGTAGCACGGCATTGTCACGTGTAATCACTTCTTGCGAAGGAATATCTAGCACAATATCTTTAGTCGTGACTTTGTATGCGATTTCATCGACATACGGAATCACGAAGTTTAATCCTGGATTTAAAGTGGAGTGATACTTTCCTAAGCGCTGTACAATCCATTTATAGCCTTGCGGCACAATGCGTACACCCTTAAAAATCGTCACGCCAACAAAGACAAGAAAGGCTAAGCCAATAATTAAACCCACTGACATAAGTGTGTCCTCATTTATTGTTTATTGGGGTTATGGGGTTGAACAACCAGATTATTGCCCATGATGTCGACCACGCACACGCGATCGCCCACGCTCACCGGAGCCAAACTGCGACAGTTCCATTCATCGGTTCCCATCACAGGCAAGGAAAAACGTACCAGTACCTGCTCATGCGACATACCCACACGAATCACCATGCCCACCTGACCAATCGTGGCTTCGCGGGATAAGCCTGCCTTGGTTTTATCGATGGACAATGGCTTGATAAATTTGAACCATAAAAAGGTACACAGTATCGATAAAATTACCCAAGTGATCAGCTGTGTGGGAATGCCCATCATTGGAAACAACCAGAGTAAAACACTCACCATGATGGCGGCAACGCCGAACCAAAGAGCGGCAAAAGCGGTAAAAACGAGTTCCGAAAGCATTAACACAATGCCCAGAACAAACCAGTGCCAAGGTTCTAATACAAATTCCATAGCAATGCTCAAAATGTTGTTATAAAAAAGGTGCAATCGAAATACACGATTGCACCTTCACTGTAGCAGAACTTGGCAGGGCTGAGTAAAAAATGACTTTAGAATTTGGCCCGAGGTGGTGGCTGAAGGGCAGCAGGTGATTTTTTAAATTGATCAATCGCGCTTTGAATGGCACGAATTTTAAGTTGGGCTGCTTTTTCACCTTCCAAAATAGCATCATTACTGGCTTTTAAATCCAGTGCGCCAAGATGACCGACTTTAGGCTGAATCACCACAGTGGCCTGCTTTAACTCTTCATTAATACTTTGCTGACCCATGATGTTGATAGTTTGATCGAGCAACCCCAACATGCTGCTGGCCTGAGTACCTGCCGGACGTGCAGAAATATCGACCGCAATCACAATATCGGCGCCCATATCACGTGCTGTTTTGACTGGAATTGGGCTTACCAAACCGCCGTCGACATACTGTACCTTGCCAATGGTTGTTGGAACAAAAACATTCGGAATACTACATGAGGCACGAACCGCCTGACCGGCATTGCCTTTAATAAAATCGGCTTTTTTGCCGTTGTCTAAACGTGTTGCAACTGCGGCAAAGCGAATTGGAAATTGCTCAATTGGCTTGTTGCCTACCTGAGTATTGACATAATTTTGCAGTTTCTGACCCAGCACAAAGCCCTGACGATTCAGGGTTAAGTCACGGATATCAGATTCTTGTAACTTGAGCGCAATCGATTGCATCTGGTAGCCAGTTTTTCCGCTGGCATAAATACTCCCCACAAAACTGCCCGCACTGGTGCCCGTGACAATTTTCGGTTTGATACCATGCGATTCGAGTACTTTGATCACACCAATATGGGCAAAGCCTTTGGCACCACCACCGCCCAGTGCAAGCGCAATGACGGGTTCACGAGGCTGAAGCGAGCTGGTTTGAGGAGGTGTTTTAGCAATTTTGTCACATCCAAAGAGCGTAAAGCTCAGTGCTGTAACCAAGGCGAAATGTGCAACTTTCATGAACAATTAAACGTGTTGGATGACCATCAGATTGCGCACATCAGATCAGATTCACTGCTTTATTTCTAGTCATTTTTTACAAGATTTTGTAAAGGACGCGATAGGCGATCTGGTCGCTTTGCTGATACCTTGCCCTCAAAACGTTGCATGATGGCGGTTAGGTCTTGCTGATAATCACCTGTTGGGGAAAAAGCACCTAAGCAATAAATGGTTTTATGATCAAAATCGAAAGAGAAAATCACAATAGGGATATGCGCTTTTAACGCAATATGATAAAACCCGCTTTTAAAGGTGCTGGCCTGTTTGCGCGTACCCTCGGGCGCCATGCCAATCCAGATGCGTTCATGCTGTTCGATGGCCTGAACCACCTGCTCGGTTAAACCTGTGCGTTTGCTGCGTTGTACTGGAATAAGCCCTAACCAGTTCAGTACGGGCGTACTGACCGGAGTGAAAAGCGAATCTTTGCCGAGTACCGTGATTTTAATGCCCAGACCACCGATGGCCAAAAAGCCGTACCATGCATCTAGGTTAGATGTATGCGGTGCAATAATCGCGACGGCTTTAGGAACATTAGGAAACTCGCCCTCAATTCGCCAGCCTTGAGCCAGAAATAACTGCCTGCACATGCGGCGGCTTAAGGCAGTGCCACGTTGCGGCACACGATCGGGAAGATCAGGAAAAAACTGGGTCATATCCATCTGTGGTCATGTTGGTCATCCTATTGTCATCTTAAGCCTTTGAAAGGTACGCTACATTGGCAAAATAGTTAGATGCATTTTAAAACAGACTGATTTTTGCAATTTTTTTGATTCGAGCCCGATACGCTATGCATGCAAGCCGTCTTTATCTGTTGTTATTTAGCCTGTATTGGGCACAAGGGTTGCCCGTTGGCTTTATGACCCATGCCTTACCCGTCATTTTACGGGCACAAGGCGTGTCTTTGGCACAGATTGGCGGCTTTGGCCTGCTGATGCTGCCGTGGTCGATCAAAATTTTATGGGCACCTTGGGTCGATCGGTTGGGCAGTTCACGCATTGGGCATTATCGTAGCTGGATCATTCCCATGCAGGTATGCAGCATTTGCGGGCTTGTTGTGCTGGCGTATTTTCCGATTGAGGCATTGAACCAGCCACAATTTTTGTTGCTGTTTTTTGTGCTGATGCTCTGGATCAATTTTTCAGGGGCCACTCAGGATATTGCCACCGATGCATTGGCCGTGAATTTACTCAAAACTGATCAACAGCACTGGGGCAATACCTTTCAGGTGATTGGTTCACGTTTAGGATTTATTGTGGGTGGCGGCGTACTTCTGTGGGCTGTCGATGCTTTGGGCTGGCAAAATACCTTTTTGTGTTTGGCGGCTTTAGTGGCGCTTAACACCTTGCCCATTGTGCTGCAATCTGCGCGACAGGATCGTCAGGGCGTGCAGGGCAGTGCGGCAAAATTATTTTCAATACGTCATTATTTACAGCACTTTTTACAGTCTAAGACAACACGAGCATGGCTTACCGTTTTACTTAGCTTTAAGGTGGCAGATGGCTTGGCCGGCCCTTTACTCAAGCCGTTGATGGTCGATATAGGCTTGAGTTTTACCCAAATTGGGCTTTACATTACCGTGCTAGGTGCTGTGGCTGCATTACTGGGTGCATTCATTGCCGGATATCTACTTCAAAGTTTCAGCCGTGCAGGTGTACTGCTGTTCTTTTCAATAGTTAAAATTTTAACTCTTATTGGCTTTGCAGGATTGGGCTGGGCATACGAAAGCGGGATGTCAGTATCTTTTACGCTCATTTATGCGCTCAATGCACTTGAAGATCTATGCTCGGCGATGCTACTGGTGGTAATGCTCACACTGGTCATGCACTATAGCCGAAGTGCGCTTGCAGGCACGGATTTTACCTTTCAGGTCGCTTTGATGGCCACGGTCAGCGGTGGTTTTTATCTGATCAGCGGTGTTATTGCCGACCAGATTGGCTATGCTTGGATGCTGAGTTTGGTCGTGGTCATGGCTATTTTATCTGTGTTCCCCATTTACTTTTGGTCTAAAACATTAGGGCAGTCTTAAGCATCGCTCTAGATCATGATTGGGCTAAACTGCTGCGTCATTTTTCGGTGCTGTATGTAAAATTCTACTGCTGAGGATACCGAGCAAGCTCAAAAAGATTGCTTTAATTGTTATTATGTATAAATATGCCTGTATTGGTTTGATATTGTTGCGATAAAATGAAGCAAATACGCAATTGATCAAATGGTATAAAAACGACAAAGCTTTTATTTAAGTGTGTTTTAAGCTTATATTTTTACAGTAGAAAAGTAAGTGTTGCCAAAACAATAGTCAACACGCGATTTCATTTGATATGCAAAACAGTTATGTTGAGCCAAAATGATAATTATTCTGTTGCATCGAGTCAGCGTAAAAACAGATTATTGCTCGTTTTCCTGATGCATCAGATTCATGTTATTCCACAGTTGTGCGAGTCTAACCCATGACCAAAATTTTGATTATTGAAGATGATTTCATGATCGCTGAATCCACGATTACCTTATTGAAATATCATCAATTCGAGGTAGAGTGGGTGAATAATGGATTAGATGGCCTAGCGCATCTGTCAAAGCAGAAGTTTGATTTGGTGTTGCTCGATCTGGGCCTCCCCATGATGGACGGCATGCAAGTGCTCAAGCAGATCCGCCATAAAACCGCGGTGCCAGTGCTGATTATTTCAGCACGTGACCAGCTCGAAAACCGTGTGGAAGGCTTGAATCAGGGGGCAGATGACTACCTGATCAAACCGTACGAGTTTGATGAGTTGCTGGCACGAATCAATGCATTGCTGCGTAGAACCAACAGTAAAGACAACGCCGCTTTGCAGCAAGATCAGGTGTTGGTGAATGGCGATGTGGTGCTCAATGTTGAAAAACATGTGGCCACGTTTCAGGGTAAAGAAATTGAACTCTCAAACCGTGAGTGGGCGATTTTGATTCCGCTGATGTCACATCCGAACAAGATTTTTTCCAAAGCCAATTTAGAAGATAAGCTCTACGACTTTGATAGTGAAGTCACCAGTAATACCATTGAAGTGTATATTCACCATTTACGCTCTAAGCTGGGTAAAAACTTCATCCGTACCATCCGTGGATTAGGCTATCGAATGGGACAATCATAAGGAAACGCTGAGGATGGCCAAGCATTATTCATTAAGACGTCGATTAATCTGGGTCACCTCTGTTTTTAGTCTTTTACTGGGCTGTATTCTTGTTTTTACAGCCTATAAAGTTGCCTTGCACGAAACCAATCAGATTCTTGATGAGCAAATGCGCTATCTGGCCGATCGCACGGCACGTCAGCCGCTCTACAATCTCGACAGCCACTTTCAGGCCAATCACGAATATCACGAAGAAGATTTACTGGTCGATATCTGGGCCTACGACGATCAGCGCCATTTACAAGACGAAAATCAATTGTTGATGCCTCCGGTAAAAAAAGCCGGGTTTTATTCGCAAGAGACACGTCAGGGCACCTTGCGCGCCTATGTCTTGCCTTTAGAAAATTACCAGATTCAGGTCAGTCAGCTCGAAAAAGTACGCAAAGTGGTGGCACTTGAGCTTGCGGCCAGCATGTTTTTACCTTATGGCTTTATTTTACCGTTTGCCTTGCTTGGCCTGATGGGCATTATTCGGCGTAACCTCAAGCCTTTTGATGATTTTAAACGTGAGCTGACGCAGCGCGATTCCAATGATCTGTCGCCCATTCACGATGAAACGTATCCTGAAGAACTGTTACCGACCATTGAAGAGATGAACCGCCTGTTTGAGCGAATTTCAGAATCTCAGCAAGAACAAAAACAGTTCGTGGCCGATGCTGCGCACGAGCTGCGCACGCCAATCACGGCACTGAATTTACAAACCAAAATTTTGTTGAGTCAGTTTCCTGACCACGCCGCACTGCAAAATCTCGGCAAAGGCTTGGCGCGAATCCAGCATTTGGTCACGCAGTTACTGGCGCTGGCCAAACAAGATGTTTCCTTGAGTGCTATTGAACGACACAGCAGCTTTGAGCTTAATGATGTGACGCTCAACTGTGTCGAGCAACTCATGAATCTGGCGGTAGAAAAAGATATCGATTTAGGTTTTGTACGTAATGAATCGGTAAAAATGGTTAGTGTTGAACCGACCGTGCATTCCATTGTTTTCAACCTGATTGATAACGCCATCAAATATACGCCAGCCGCAGGCGTGATTAATATTTCTGTCTATGAAGATGGCGAATACGCCTGTGCACAGATTGAAGATAGCGGCCCCGGAATTGACCCCGAGCATTACGACAAGGTGCTAAAGCGCTTTTATCGTGTGCATCATCACCTTGAAGTGGGGAGTGGGCTGGGGTTGTCAATTGTCGATAAGGCCACCAGTCGGTTAGGTGGAGAACTTCAACTGCTCAGAAGCGAAGAGTTAGGCGGCTTAAGTGTACTGGTGCGTATTCCCAAACAACCGCCGCATCATTAAGAATGCTGCTGGCGAGTACCCAAATGACGTGCCGCCCACAAGTAGATTAGGCAGTTAATTGACCACGCCCACCATCCTGTCCATAAATTATGACTTAAAAAGTGTGCGCCGCGCATCATCTGTGCCCAGCCCATTGCAAAGCCTAAAATGAGCCCGGCAAACAAATAAAACAGTGCACGTCGATGATGTGTCGCGCGGTACACAAAGTAGCCAGTCATCAAGGCGAATCCGGTGCTGGCATGTCCACCCGGAAAACAGTGCCCATGTGTGGCGCTAAAATCCCAGACAAAACCCTGTGCTGCTGGGTGGGTCATATTCCAAGGGCAAGCATGAGACGACTGTGACTTAAGAATGCCAACGATACTGGTACACAGCATACTCACCCAAAACATATAGCCATATTGCCAGCGCTGCGCGGCCAGACGCGTCATTTTAAATGATGCCAGCCACAACACAAAAAATACTGCATAAACCCCGATGATGATGTTTTTCACAATCACATGATTCAGTTTGGCCAAATACCAGTTATCGCGATGATGAAATTGCCCTGTTGCATCGACCCACGGTGCAATCAAATGCAGATCAATCGCACCGCCTACCGGAAAGAGCATCATCAGTACAACTGCACTGCATGCGATCAGTACAAGCTGTACGCGCATAAAAACAGAAAATTGCATAAGGAATTGAATAAATATAGAAATCTCTGGGCATGATTTAAACGTGCCAAACTTAGCGATCACTTAAGCGACTACATCAAATCGCAATTAAAAAAAAGCGACTCAGAGAGTCGCAAAAGCACAAACGGGTGCGGGATTAAAACATTCCATCTTCAGAATTTGCAGAGATTTTATGAATAGACAAGTCTGCACCACGAAATTCATCTTCTTGGCTTAAACGAATACCCATCACGGCCTTGAGTAGGCCATACACCACAAATCCACCCAGCACAGCAATTACAATTGCAAGACCCGTACCAATCAATTGAGACATCATCGAGGCACCGCCCAAGCCTCCAAATGCCTTTTGTCCAAATATCCCTACTGCAAGGCCTCCAAGGGCACCACAGACGCCATGTAAAGGCCACACACCGAGGACATCATCAACCTTGAGCTTGTTTTGTGTATAGGTAAACAGCTTCACAAAGATTACACCTGCCACAACACCGATCACCAATGCACTTACAGGATGCACAATATCTGACCCTGCACAGATGGCGACCAAGCCTGCCAGCGGGCCGTTGTGTAAAAAGCCGGGGTCATTTTTACCCATAAAGTTGGCGCTTAAGGTGCCGCCTACCATCGCCATTAGTGAATTGATGGCCACCAAGCCTGAAATCGCATCGACACGCTGCGCACTCATTACATTAAAACCAAACCAGCCCACAATTAAAATCCAAGACCCTAGCGCTAAAAAGGGAATGGAAGAGGGCGGATGAGCACTGACACGTCCGTCTTTTTTATAACGCCCATTTCGTGCGCCCAGTAAAATCACAGCGATCAGCGCAATCCAGCCGCCCATGGCATGTACCACCACTGAGCCGGCAAAATCGTGAAAGCTGGTGCCAAATTGGCTTTCGAGCCATTTTTGCAGACCAAAGTTACCGTTCCATGCCATACCTTCAAAAAGTGGATATACCAACGCCACCAGTGCAAACGTGGCAATGGCTTGTGGACGCATTTTGGCACGCTCGGCAATACCACCCGAAATAATGGCCGGAATGGCAGCAGCAAAGGTCAGTAAAAAGAAACAGCGCATCAGGTTATAACCATGATCCGCGGCGAGCACAGCACCAGTTTGAAAGAAGCTGTGCCCATAGGAGATGTAGTAGCCTACAAAAAAGTAAGCAATTGCAGAAATAGAAAAATCGGTCAGAATCTTACTGAGCGCATTGACCTGATTCTTATGCCGCACGGTGCCCAGTTCTAGAAAGGCAAACCCGGCATGCATGGCCAGAACCAGCACTGCGCCGAGCAATAAGAAAAATAAATCGACATTTTGCATAATTTGCTCAAAAAAAGTGCTTAAATCCAGCTTGGTTGCATATAAAAAATGATTTATGCACCAAAATGGTTAAGAAAATCTAAAGGGTGATTAACCACAACGCACGGTTGGGTTAATTTGCCTATTCAAAGCAAAAAACGCACCAATATTGGATTAAAATTTAAAGCTTCCGATAAGCGTGGTGCAGACTGAGCAAAAAGAGTGCTCTAAGGTGGGCTGATCTGACACGCTTTCCCTTCATATTCGTAACGATGAAAACGATAATTGCTGCCATCCCAGCGCAAAACAGGAAAGCAGAACCCCGGCCCACCTACCGAAACGTCGGGCATACGATTTTTTCCCGTCGATTTTAATAATTCGGGCACACCTGTACCATCATAGCGCACGCGCCACACACCTTGCGCCGTTTTGCTTAATAGCACAAACCCCATACCTGTCAGTCCATAACAGCCAGTATCTGCACTGCTGACAATGGCCTCGGGTAAACGGTCATGGTTGATGTCTTGATACAGCTCAAGCGTTGGCTCACCACATTCGGATTGCCACTTATTTTGATGAAACTGAAAACCGGCAGCTTTAAAAATTGCACGCTTTTCTGCTAATGGGGCGCGTACTGTTTTGGCAAAACTGGTAGTCGAGAACAAACAACTTATAGTAAAGACGCAGGTGAGAAGTGATCGGATATTCATAGTTGCTTTATTTTTGTTCATTTGCTTAAGTTTAACGCAAATTTTAAGCCTGATCCGATTTTTGCGCATAGAATGAATCAGGATTTAAAAATAACGATAGTAGACACTGATCGAACATGGCTCATATCTTTCTTGCACTTTTTCCCCTGATTGCGCTCATTGCGACAGGGTATCTGTTTAAAACCTATCAATTTTTTAGTGCAGAATTTTGGGCAGGCGCAGAAAAACTCAATTATTACGTGCTCTTTCCAGCGCTACTGTTTCATACCCTTGTTACGGCCAAAATTGATTTTCAAAATCTTAAGTACGTCATTTTCGCCATGTTTGCAGTTATTGCTGTGGCCACCGCTGTGCTGTATGGCATCAAGTATTTCAAAAATATCCGACCGGCACGCTTTGGTGTGCATGTACAAAGTATTGTGCGTTTTAATACCTATATTGGCTTGGCTTTGGTGGCAGCGCTCTATCACAAAGAGGGCATGGCGATCTTGGCCATTTTACTGGCGGTGAGTATTCCGGTAGTCAATGTAATTTCGGTGCTTTCACTCACCTCAAGTGAAAATATGGCCCTTAGACCCGTACTGCTGGCATTACTGAAAAATCCGCTCATTGTCTCTTGTCTATTTGGTGGTGTATTCAATGCACTCCAGATTCCGCTGTGGGACGGTATTTTAAATTTACTCAAGCTGTTTTCATCGTCCAGCTTACCTTTGGGGTTACTCTGTGTAGGCGCGGCGTTACAGTTTATGGAAATGAAAAAAGATGTGCCCACCTTGCTACTCGATACCGCTGCGCGTTTGCTTGTCGTGCCTGCGCTGGCTTATGTGGTGTGTATGTGGATGGGTTTATCGGCGCTTGAAACCCAGATCATGGTGGTCTTTTTTGCATTGCCTACGGCATCTGCGGCTTACATTTTAACCAAAGTGCTGCGTGGTGATAGTCAGCTTATGGCAGCAGTGATTAGCTTACAAACCCTGTGTGCGGCCGTGACCTTACCGCTGGTGATTTGGTGGGTGGGTCAATAAGTTAGCGTCTTTTAATGCTGTATGACGTTTTACTGGCTAGCATAAATACACCCGTTGAATGGTTTTCTCTTTTAAATAAAACAGAGATGCGGCACAGGTCGCATCTGCCGTACTGGCTTCAACACCTTCATTTTTTAAAATCAGACGAGCTTCTTTGGGCGCTTCTTCAAAAGGTACAATATCGGCACCATCTAGTTTCGACATATCTACAAAATTTTCTCCCCGTTCAGTTGGCTCAAACGTGGTGAATACATTTAAATCATAATCATGACTGTCATTTTGGTAGTAATACACATCCTTGCTGTTGCCAAGGCGAAACTCAAACAAATATTGCAAGCTTTTGGCATTCGGATTTTTAAGTACCCGAAACGCATCAGGGTGGCCATCACCATTCGCATCGATGATAAGCGGTTGTTTTAAATAGGTGGGATCGACCACATAACCTTCTGGTAAAGGCGTAGGGTTATCTACCAAATACGTTGGTTTAGAAGCAGCTTGCGCCTTCATATGAGCGGCGGGTTGAGCGGTATTTGTTTCTTGCTTTACTGCTGCTGCGTGTTGTGGTGCAGTATTTTGCGTTGTCGAAGGGGCTTGCGGGCTACAGGCACTGAATATACCCACCATCCACAATATTCCATATTGCTTTTTCATGTTGATCTTCTTGTATTGAAAATAGCCCATGCTGGGTGCTTTATGGTAACGCTTAAATTGAAAATCTTAAAGTTGATACATGGTAATTTACATTGATTAAAACGTAAGGATAAAAAATAATGTTAAATGAGTACAGTTAGCGATTAATTTTAAATTTATCTTTCATTAATAATTATTAATTATTAATTTAATTTTAATTTGAAAAGAATTAAAATATCAATTCAGTTAAAGAATCAATCTTTATTAAAATTAATCTAAAATTTATTTGTGAAATATTATGAAAAAAATATTACTTGTTGGATTATCAGTTGCTCTAGGCGTTTCTGCTTGTACTTCTAACCCAAAAGATATGAGTTCGAAATCAAAAAATGTTACTGAGTTCAATAGCATAAACCATAAACAATATAAGTTGAATAATGTAAATATTCGCTTAGATAGTTCTGTAGAGAAAGAAGGCTTCCTTACGAAAGACACTATTCAAAAGGTATATTTGGATGAATTAAATAAGCAACTACAATTACAGCACAAAAATGTGACCAATCCATCAGCTAAGTTTGCTTTGGTTGATGTAGATTTAACTCATAAAAGAATATTCATGGGCGAAGGACTAAAATTTATTGGTGGTAATCGTATTGTCGGAGGATATGCTGATACCGTCTTTACTTATAAGGTTAAAGTAATTTACAACGGTGAAGTTGTTCAAAACTTTGAGCGCGAAAAACAGATTGCAAGAAAAGGTGGTTTGATTGGTAATTTCAAAAAAATAGCTCGAGATTTGTCTAGTTCTGGCAAACCAGAAAATGAAATTCAAGATTTACAAAAAGTCTCAGCTGCTATTGTGGCTGATTTGAAGCCATAAAAAGATTTTTTTTCAATCTATAAAAAAGCCACCATAAGGTGGCTTTTTTATACTAAAGAAACAACACCTTAAAGCGCAGCAATCTGTTCCATGCTTTGCTTAATTTTCACGAGCTGATCAGCAAATTCAGCCAATTTCACTTTTTCACCTTCAACAACTGCTGCTGGAGCTTTGGCAACAAAGCCTTCATTGGCAAGTTTGTTGGCAATCTGGTCATGCTGCTTTTGTACTTTATCCAAATCTTTCTGTAAGCGGCCCAATTCTGCTTTTGGGTCGATCAAGCCTTTCATTGGAACAAATACAGATGCGTGGCCTACAACGCTAGAAGATGACAGTGGCGGCTCTTCACCTTGTGCCAAGAACGTAATGCTTTCTACTTTGGCCAAAGCTTTAAATAGCGGCTGAATACGTTCGATCTGCGTGCGTTCGCTGTCAGAGATGTTTTGAAGCAACACTGGCAACAAGCGGGCATTACCCAAGCCCATTTCACCACGGATATTACGTACAGCACCAATCAAGCCTTGAAGCCATTGCATATCGGCTTCGGCTTGTTCATTCATTTTTGCAGCTTCCGGCACTGGGTATTTCGCCGTCATGATGGTGTCGCCACCTTTACCAATCATTGGTGCAAGCGTCTGCCAGATTTCTTCGGTCAGATACGGCATCAGTGGGTGCGCCAAACGAAGTGAGGCTTCCATCACTGCAAGCAATACGCGGCGAACTTCTGCTTTACGTTCTTCCGAAACTTCTGCATCGTTCAAAACTGGCTTGGTCAGCTCGACATACCAGTCGCAGTATTCGTTCCAAATGAAGTCATAAATGGTTTGCGCAGCAAGATCCAGACGATACGTTGCAAATGCCTGATGTACCGCTTGCTCCGCTTTTTGTAGGCGGCTCATGATCCATTGCTCTGGCAATTCCCATAGCTCTGGGCGAGCTTCCTGAGCAACGGTTTGACCTTCTACGTTCATGAGTACGAAGCGGGTCGCGTTCCAGATTTTGTTACAGAAATTACGGTAGCCTTCTACACGCTTCAAATCAAACTTAATGTCACGGCCAGTGTTGGCAAGGGCACAGAACGTGAAACGCACGGCATCTGTACCATACGAGTTAATTCCTTCTGGGAATTCTTTACGTGTGGCTTTTTCAATTTTTTCGGCTTGTTTCGGGTTCATCAAACCAAAAGTACGTTTTTGTACCAAGCTTTCAAGATCAATCCCGTCAATCAAATCGAGCGGATCAAGTAC
Organism: Acinetobacter soli; assembly: GCF_018139125.1. Taxonomy (NCBI): domain Bacteria; kingdom Pseudomonadati; phylum Pseudomonadota; class Gammaproteobacteria; order Moraxellales; family Moraxellaceae; genus Acinetobacter; species Acinetobacter soli. The sequence continues at coordinate 1,862,122 of NZ_CP073241.1, read as the reverse complement.
GTTACCTTTCGATTTCGACATCTTCTGGCCTTCGCCATCACGTACCAAACCATGTACATATACGGTCTTAAACGGCACTTGTGGCGTACCATCCTCATTCTTCATGAAGTGCATGGTCATCATGATCATGCGCGCCACCCAGAAGAAGATAATGTCAAAACCAGTTACCAATACATCGGTCGGGTGGAAGGTATTGAGGAAATAGTTTTCCGCATCTTTCTTGGCATCGCCTGTCCAGCCCAAGGTCGAGAATGTCCAGAGGCCCGAAGAGAACCATGTGTCTAACACGTCTTCGTCTTGTTGAAGCGCAAGGTCGGCAGCAAGGTTGTTTTTCGCACGAACTTCTTCTTCGTTACGGCCAACATATACATTGCCTTCAGCGTCGTACCATGCCGGAATACGGTGGCCCCACCACAACTGACGTGAAATACACCAGTCTTGAATGTTGTTCATCCATGCCATATACATGTTGGTGTATTGCTCTGGTACAAACTTGATGCGTCCGTCTTGAACTGCTTCAATTGCAGGCTGTGCCAATGGCGCAATTTTTACATACCACTGGTCGGTTAAAAGTGGCTCCACAATCACGCCTGAACGGTCACCGCGTGGCGCTTTGAGGTCATACGGCTGAATCTGGTCTAACCAGCCTTCTGCTTCGGCTTGTGCAACCAGTTTCTTACGTGCAGCAAAACGCTCCAAGCCAACATAATCTGCTGGCGCTGCAATTGCGTCAGAAATTTGTTCGCCAGCTTTTGCAATATATTCAAACTCAGCCAGAACTTCGGCATTTTTATTGAAGATATTGATAATTGGCAAATCGTGGCGTTTACCCAAGTCGTAATCGTTAAAGTCGTGTGCAGGGGTGATTTTGACACAGCCTGTTCCGAAATCTTTTTCGACGTATTCATCGGCAACAATTGGAACCAAACGGCCCGTAATTGGCAACACAATATTTTTGCCAATTAAGTGCACATAGCGTTCGTCTTCCGGATGTACCGCAACCGCAGTATCGCCTAATAGCGTTTCAGGACGCGTCGTGGCCACCACAAGGAAATCATGGCCATCTTGGGTTTTGAGTGACTTGTCTTCAAAGAAATATTTGAAATGCCACAACGAGCCTTTTTCTTCAACCGACTCAACTTCAAGATCAGACAGCGCCGTTTGTAGTTTCGGGTCCCAGTTTACCAAGCGTTTACCGCGGTAAATCAAGCCTTGCTCGTGTAGTTGAACAAACACTTCTTTTACGGCATTAGACAAACCATCGTCCATGGTAAAGCGTTCACGTGACCAGTCGACCGAAGAACCCAAACGACGAATTTGTTTGGTGATAGTGCCGCCAGATTGCTCTTTCCATTCCCAGACTTTGTCAATAAATTGCTCACGGCCCAAATCGTGACGGCTGACATTTTGTGCAGCCAACTGACGCTCTACGACCATTTGCGTGGCAATACCCGCGTGGTCGGTTCCCGGCTGCCATAAGGTATTTTTACCCATCATGCGGTTGTAGCGGGTGAGGGCATCCATAATGGCATTGTTAAAGCCGTGCCCCATGTGCAAGCTACCGGTGACGTTTGGCGGCGGAATCATTATACAAAACGAGTCACCTTGACCGGATGGCTTAAAGTAGCCTTTCTCTTCCCAGATTTGATACCATTTTCTTTCAATATCAGTGGGATCATAGGTGGTTGCGATGTTTTGGGCAGATTGAGCGTTGGCGTCAGTCATAGTAAAAATCAAAAATGAATAAAAAATTGCGACTATTGTAGCAAAAAATACATCGGAATTAATGCTTAACTCATCGACAAAAAATTTACCTGCTCGGTAAAACACGCTAGATTAAACCCAAACGCAGACATTCATGTCTTTACATGAATATCAGACAATAAAATGCGAGGGATGCTTCATGGGATATGCTGTATTTCTTAAAATCGATGAGGCCACGCATCATCATTTTGATCAGATTCATGCCCAGCTCAATCAGGGCACTACACAGCCGCAGTCCAAGCAATTGGGAATCGTACTTTCCGACATTTCCTGTCAAATCATTCAGCAAGTCTTTGGCGATATGCTGGCACAGCAAAAGCATAAGCCCGATCAGTCCTTCATCAAACAAATCGACGAGTCTGAAAAAGTCATTCAGCAGGTTATGGCCACCATGAAAAAATATTTGCCGTGGTCAGTTTCATTTTTTAGCAATGAACGTCTGCTGCCACTGGTCAATTATCTGGCAAGTACCTTTCGAACAGAAGCGCAGACCACCTATATGCGCTACAGCCTCGATTCGGTCTTGGTGCAGGATACCTTTTCTGCGGTCGATAAAGTCCGCGCAGGGCAAGCGGTATATGTACCCAAAGCTTTTCAGGCGCTCACACAAATTGTCGATCAGGGCGTTACACAGCTCATTCGGACACCGAAGCAGCTCCTTAAGTTTAATCTGGTGGTCGATAAAACCTTAAACGGCGTGATTCATATGACCACGCATCTGGGCTACAAGCGTCTGGAAAAGCTGGGCACGCAAATTGACCCCGATATGGCAAATGACTATATTGAACACTTTATGGCATTTTTAAAAAAAGAAGCCTAACGCATTTATTTATAGGGTAAATTCTAATGTCAAAACTCAACTCGCTCGAAAATAAAGTGGTCTGGATTACAGGGGCATCTTCAGGTTTGGGTAAAGCCTTGGCACGTGAGTGTGCCTTACAAGGGGCACAGGTCATCTTAACTGCACGTCGTTATGATGAACTCGAAGCGGTGCGAGTGGGGCTATTTAAACCAGAACAGCATCTGTCTGTGGCTGCCGACATTACCGACGAATCTCAAGTGCGTCATGCCTATGCAGAAGTGTTAGCACAAAAAGGACGTATCGATTGGCTCATCAATAATGCGGGCCTGAGTCAACGCGCACTCATTCAAGACACCACCATGCAAACCGAACGTGCGATTATGGAAATTGATTATTTCTCGCAAGTGTTTCTGACCAAAACTGTATTGCCGACTTTTTTACAGCAAAAATCCGGACGCATTGCCTATGTGTCGAGTGTCGCGGGTTTGCTCGGAACACAGTACCGTGCCAGTTATTCGGCAGCCAAAGCCGCTATTCATATGTGGGCCAACAGCTTGCGCGCCGAAGTGGCAGATCAGGGCGTTGGGGTTTCGGTGATCTTTCCCGGTTTTGTGAAAACCAATGTGTCACTCAATGCACTCAATGGAGAGGGAAAACCTCAAGGCCATCAAGATGAAGCCATTGAAAATGGTTTGGAGCCAGATGTATTTGCTCAAACCGTAGTTCGAGCACTGATCAATGATGAAGAATACATTGTAGTTGGTGGTGCCAAAGAAAAGTTAGGCGTACTGGTGTCTCGCTTATCGCCATCACTCTTGTACAAAATGATCCGTAAAACCAAAGTGAAATAATCAAGCAGTTCAATCTCTTTCAAGGACGCAAAATATCGCGTCCTTGTCGAGTGAGTTTTTAATCGATGACTTACTCAGCCACTCAGCGGACTGTTTGGTTAATCGCGGTACCATAGGCGAAGACTTCAACCATTCCGCCTTGCATGCCCAGTTCGGTGGTACTTAAACGTAGCCCCATAATATGCGTGCATCCACATTGCTGCGCCTGAAGTTTAAGCCTAACAATCGCTTCGCGCCGTGCCCGCTCTACCACGGTTTCATAGCTGTTGAGTCTGCCACCAAAGAAATTTTGAATATTGGCAATGATGTATTTAAAGTAATCGTGGGAAATTACCACATTACTTGAAACGAATTGTCCCGGCTGAACAGGTTGTACAAAACGATTGGTATCGAGTTGAATATGCGCCAGTAGTCGTTCTTTTTGTTCTAATTCTTTGAGGTGTTTACGCTCAAAGTATCTTCCAAATCCCCAGCCCACGACAAAGAGCACCACAAAAACGCCAAGCTGAAAAATAAGATTTTCCATGCAGTTGTCCTTGTTTACTGAAACGGATCGGGAAGCTTGGGCGTATTGGGCTGCACAATCACGGCTGTACCGTATACAAACAGCTCCGAAGCACCTTGAGTAATATTAGAGGTCGAAAAGCGAATCCCTACAATGGCATTGGCACCGAGTTGTTGGGCTTTGGCAATCATACGTTGCATCGCTTCTTGACGCGATTCTTCTAACAGCTCGGTGTAGGCAGTCAGCTCACCACCCACAATATTTTTAAGTCCTGCCAGCAAATCACGACCAACATGCTTGCTTCGAACAGTACTTCCATACACCACGTCGAGTTGCTGCGTAATGTGATGGCCTGGCATATTTTCTAAATTACTTAATAATATACAGTTTTCTTTTTGGCATAATAAATATCAAGATAAGAAAAAAGAAACCACGTTGCAATGAAAAACACATAAAAAAAAGCCCACCGAAGTGAGCTTTTCTAGAGCATTTGATTATTTTTTATTGCGTTCTGCACTCGATGCCGGATAGGTTACCGTCTGGGTTGAGGTTGCTTTTACACCGCCGCCCAAGGTTTTATACAGCTCGACCTGATTGTTTAAATTGGCTTGTTGAAGCAAAAGTAAACCCTGTTCCGCCGAATACGAGGTACGCTGTGCATCGAGTACCGTCAAGTAACCGTCAATACCTGCACGGAAACGCGCAGTAGAGAGGGTATAGTTACGGTTCGTTGCTTCCACCAAACGACGCTGTGCCTGTAAACGATCGCCAATGTTATTGCGCGTTGCCAGAGCATCATTTACTTCACGAAATGCGGTTTGAATCGACTTTTCGTAACTTGCTAAAGCCAACTGCTGGTCGGTTTTAGAGATGTTGACATTGGCACGGCGCGTACCCCAGTCAAAAATTGGTAAGTCGAGACTTGGACCAATCGACCAGATACCTGCACCCGATTTAAACAAATCGCTCAATTCAGTTGACGCATAACCCGCCGATCCGGTGAGTGTAATCGTTGGAAATAACGCGGCTTTTGCTGCACCAATATTGGCACCTGCTGCACTGAGTTGATATTCCGAAGATTTCACATCTGGGCGGTTATTAAGTAAGTCACTTGGTAAACCCGTAGCAAAAATACTTTCACGCGTAATTGAACTGACCGGCTGATTCGGTAGCAAGTTTTGTGGCACTTGCTGACCCACCAATAGATCGAGCAGGTTTTTGGCCTGAGCCATCTGAGTCTTGTAGTTGGCAACGTCATCACGCGCTGTTTCAACTGAAATTTGAGCCTGACGCAGCGGTACTTCACTATCAATACCCACATCAAAACGTTTTTTATTCAGGTTGTACGCATCGAGCTGTGATTTCAATGTTTGATCAGCCAGTTTTAAATTGGCAGTTGCAAACGAATAGCTCAACCATGCCTGAGCCACCTGACTCACCAGACTGATCTGGGTGGAGTCACGTGCTGCTTGTGTCGAGAGGTAATTGTCGAGTGCTGCATCTTTTAAGCTACGAACACGTCCCCAAAAATCCAGCTCATAGGCAGTCACGCCTAAACCGACCTGATACGTCGAGTAAGGATTGTTTGGATCACGTGTAGACGACACTTGACGAATCGCACTACCACTGGCACCAATGGTAGGTAACTGATCGTTTTTGGTAATCTGATACTGTTGTTGCGCACGCTGAATATTCAGTGCAGCAGTACGTAGATCACGGTTATTGTTGAGCGCCAAATCAATCACTTGCAATAAGCGAGGATCAGAGAAAAAGTCTTTGTAGCCTTGCTCAGCAATAGACGGTCCTGAAGCATTTGAACTGTAGCTTGCAGGGATATCGGCTTTGGCAACTGGTTCTGGGCCACGCATGCTTTGACACGCGGTCAAAGCAAGCGCAAGTGCAGATACCGCAATGCTACGACCTGAAATAGACCATACTTTTTGCATCACGATCTGTGCTCCTGATTGTTGATGGTTTTAGGTTTGTACTTAAAGACACTTCGAATCCACACGAAGAACAATGGAATAAAGAAGATACCTAAAAGTGTTGAGCTGATCACACCGCCAAGAACACCATAGCCGACTGAATGCTGACTACCTGCACCTGCACCAGAGGCAAGCGCGAGAGGAAGTACACCAAAGCCGAAGGCGAGGGTGGTCATGATGATTGGGCGTAGACGCATTTTAGCGGCATGTAAGGTCGCTTCAAGTAAGTCTTCACCTTTTTCTTGCAGTTCTTTGGCAAACTCGACAATCAAGATCGCATTTTTTGCCGACAAACCAATCACCGCAATCATGGCAACTTGGAAGTAAATGTTATTGGATAAGTTCGGATCGCCTTTAATCATCGAGCCAAAGAAGGTTAACAAAACGGCACCAAATACACCCAATGGCACCACCAGTAAGACCGAAAACGGAATCGACCAGCTTTCATACAGTGCAGCCAAGCACAAGAATACGATCAGCAACGACAATGCGTACAAGAATGGTGCCTGAGCGCCTGATTCGCGTTCTTCAAGCGATAAGCCGGTCCACTCATAGTCAAAGCCTTGTAAGCCCATCGATGGCAATTTGTTAACAATCTCTTCCATGGCCATCATGGCATCGCCCGAGCTGACACCCGTTGCTGGAGTACCTTGAAGGTTGACCGAAGACACACCGTTATAACGCTCAAGGCGTGGTGAACCATACGTCCATTCGCCTGTCGCAAAGGCAGAGAACGGAACCATGGTGCCCGCACTATTACGAACATACCATTTGTCTAAATCGCCCGGCATCATGCGGCTGGCCGCATCACCTTGCAAGTAGACTTTTTTCACACGACCACGATCTACGAAATCGTTAATGTAAGATCCGCCCCATGCAATACTCATGGTGGTGTTGATATCGGAGATACTTACACCCATCGAACCTGCTTTGGCCTGATCGATATTGATTTGATATTGCGGTGTATCTTCTTGCCCGTTAGGACGAACACCTGTTAAGCGCTTGTCTTGTGCGGCCATACCCAAAATGGCATTACGCGCAGCAATTAGCTTGTCATGGCCTTGTCCGCTTGAATCTTTCAACTGCAAGTTAAAGCCTGCTGTGACACCGAGTTCAGGCATCGACGGCAATTGCAACGGAATGATGTACGATGCGTCTTTGACGATCATATTCAGTGCCATACCGCGCTGGATGATATTCCCAATCTGGGTTTCAGGCGTGGTCCGCTCACTCCAGTCTTTTAGACGGATAAAGGCAAGACCTGCGTTTTGACCCACACCGGTAAATGAGAAGCCCGATACAGTAAAGATCGACTGAACCGAATCTTTTTCCTTATCGAGGAAATAGTTGGTCATGGTATCAATGACTTTACCAGTTCGGTCTAAGGTCGCATTTGGTGGTAACTGCACTAAGGTCAGTACGATACCTTGGTCTTCTTCTGGTAAGAAAGATGATGGCAGTTTGACAAAAACAAAGACCAAAATCCCGACCACAGCAGCATACAAAAGTCCAGAGAATAACTTGTGATGCAACATGCGCCCCACACCATTTTGATAGCCATTCGATAGACGATCAAAACTGTGGTTAAACCAGCGGAAAAAGCGGGCAAATACATTGTTACTTGGCTTTTTGTTTGGATCATGCTGTTTAAGCAAGGTCGCACACAGGGCAGGGGTGAAGGTCAGAGCTACGATTAGCGAGAGCACCATCGCGGTGACCAGCGTAATCGAAAACTGACGATAAATGACCCCGGTAGTGCCAGAGAAAAATGCCATCGGTACGAATACCGCAGAAAGTACACTGGTGATCCCGATCAGGGCGCCAGAAATTTGCTGCATCGAGTGTTCGGTCGCAGTGACGGGGTCACTGTGTTCTTCAGCCATTACCCGTTCGACGTTTTCGACCACCACAATTGCATCATCGACCAAGAGACCAATGGCCAGTACCATGGCAAACATGGTCAGGGTGTTGATGGAGAAGCCAAAAATATTGATGACGGCGAAGGTTCCGAGTACAACTACAGGCACTGCAAGCGTTGGAATAATCGTTGCACGCCAGTTTTGTAGGAACAAGAACATCACGATAAACACCAGTACCACAGCTTCAATCAGTGTATGTACAACACTTTCAATCGAGAGGCGGATAAACGGTGTTGTGTCATACGCAAGCTGATCTTTTAGACCGGCAGGGTAGTTCTTACGTAACTGTTCTAAACGGTTTTCAACAGCTTGCGCTGTGTCTAACGCATTGGCACCAGTTGCAAGCTTGATAGCGAGACCACCCGCAGCTTTGCCGTTATATTTCGACTCAAACTGATAATTGTCTGAACCAAGTTCTACACGTGCAACATCTTGGAGTCGAACTTGAGCACCACCTGCGGTATTTTTCAAGAAGATATTACGAAATTCTTCTGGCGTTTGAAGCAGACTTTGCGCAGTTACTGTTGCGTTCAGAACTTGCCCATTGACGGCAGGTGCACCACCTAACTGACCCACTGCAACTTGCGCATTTTGAGCTTTAAGTGCAGTTGCTACGTCACTTGGTGTAAGTTGATAGCTGGTGAGTTTGGCTGGATCGAGCCAGATTCGCATGGCATAAGAGCCACCAAATACCTGAATCTCACCTACGCCTTCTACACGGCTAAGGGGTTCAGAAATATTTGAGTTTACGTAATCTTTAATGTCTGCATCAGACAGGCTGCCATCAGGTGAGTAAAATGCAATCACCTGTAAGAAGCTGCTGCCCGATTTGGTCACTTTCACGCCTTGGCGCTGTACATCTTCAGGTAAGAGTGCCGTTGCAGACTGCAACTTGTTTTGCACCTGTACCTGTGCGATATCTGGATCAATGCCTTGTTCAAAGTTTAATTGAATCGAGGCCTGACCGTTACCAGCACTGTTTGATGAAATATAACGTAAGCCATCCAGACCATTCATCTGTTGCTCAATAATCTGTGTCACTGTGTTTTCAACAGTTTGAGCAGATGCACCTGGATAAGTTGCAGCAATAGTAATGGTAGGCGGCGCAATCGTAGGATATTGTGCAATTGGCATTTTGGTCAGCGTAAGAATACCCGCCAACATAATGACCAATGCAATCACCCACGCAAAAATGGGGCGATGAATAAAAAACTTAGCCATTCTGTCTACCCCTTATGTATTTGAAGTAGTTTTTTGATCAGAAGGCGCCTTGTTCTGTTCAGTCATTTGTGGCTTGCCTGAGGTTGTTCCTTGAGCAGCTGCACCTTGTGGAGCGGCTGATTGCTCAGGTTTGGCCTGATATGGCTCAACCTTCACCTGCTGGCCTTCTTTAACTTTGGCTACGCCATCGACAATGACTTTATCGCCCTGTTTCAAGCCGCCAGTCACAATCCAGTTTTGACCTTGAACGCCAGAGGTCTGGATTTGACGTGTTTCAACCACACCTTTGGCATTGGCAATCATTGCAGTGGCTTGACCCGTTGGCGTACGGGTAACCGCAGCTTGTGGAATCAAATATGCATTTGGAATAACGGCCTGTGCAATCTGCGCCGTGGCGTACATGCCCGGTAACAACAAGTGATTCGGGTTTGGAAACACCGCGCGTACCGTAATGGTTCCGGTTTCGGTGCTCACAGACGCATCAGAGAACGCCAATCGCCCTTCAATTGGATACATTGAACCATCTTCAAGACGAAGTTTGACTTTGGTGTTATTGCTGTTGTCTAGGCTACCTTTGCTCAGTTGCTGACGCAAACGAAGTAATTCGGCACTAGACTGCTGAATATCGACATAAATCGGGTCAAGCTGTTGAATGCTGACCAACGCTGTGGTCTGGTTTGCAGTCACCAAAGCACCCGCTGTAACCGACGATTTACCCGATTGACCCGAAATAGGTGAGCGAATGGTCGAATAGCCCAGATCGACTTCTGCATTTTTCACTTGTGCGCGTGCAGCCGCAACTTGTGCTTCGGCAACGTTGACCTGACCCACTAAATCGTCATAATCCTGTTTGGCCACGGCATTGCTCGAAACCAATTGCTTATAACGGTTGAGTTTGGTTCTTAATGAACTGAGGTTGGCCTGTTGTTGCAGCAGCGCAGCTTTTGCATTGTCGAGTGTGGCACGGTTGGTTCGAGAGTCGAGCTCATAAAGCGCTTGACCTTCACGTACGTAGCTGCCTTCTGCAAACAGGCGTTTTAAAATAATACCGCTGGTCTGTGGACGAACCTCAGAAATCTGGTACGCCGATGTGCGTCCAGACAATTCCACAGATTGTTCTACGCTTTGTGGTTGAGCAACAATGACACCTACTTGAGGAGGTGGCATCTGCTGTGCAGCTGCCGCTTGCTCAGCATTCTTGGAATCTTTGCTACAACCAACAAGTGCAATACTTGTTGCCAATGCGCAAGCAGTAAGGGCAGGAACCCAAAGCTTAGCCGACGTCATTCTTTCACCTCATTTAGATTCTTATCTAAAAATAATTTGTTTTTGTCTAACTTGGTTGTTAATAGCCCCAGCCAAAGCAACGAGGTCCAAATTAAACCAATGCCCCAGCCTGCCAATACATCGGTAGGATAGTGAACCCCGACGTAAACTCTTGAAACCCCCATCATGCCAAACCACAGCAAGGCCACAAATGCAATTGGGAAATACCGAGGATGGTGGCGGTAAATCAACAGCGCGAGGCCTGCAAGTGTGGCTGCATAAACACTGTGAGCACTTGGAAACGATGCACCATAACTGTTGACGATGTGATACATCTCTGGCGGACGTGGTCTATCGAAGCACCATTTAAAGAGCCACCCCAATCCTATACTGCCCAACACACTTAAAACGATAAAGACGACAATTGCTTTTTTACCGTTTAAGAAGTGGATAAGGCACCACAGCACAGTAATAAGAAGCACCGCAGGCATACCACCCAAGAAAGCAAGTCCGGTTGAAAGATGGTCAAATGCTGGATTCCTATGTTCACTCAACAACTGTACGACAGAAATGTCCCAAAACTGAGCGGTAGGAGAAAATAAAGCAGAAACGCCAACAATGAAAAAAATACAACCAATACAAAGCAGTAGGTATGGCATCACAGCAACCTTTACTGTTACCGAGGCCTTTGGCCAAGGATTGTGGAGTTAAAGTGTACTTTCGAGTACACTTTTTTTCAAGTCTAATATGCCTGATAGTAATTTCATTCTGAACAATTTTTAAGTTGCTTTAACATTACACAACAAAATTGTTAATGTTTTGTTTTTTCTGATTGAGTTAAAGGGTCTTCGACTTCAACCGGTTGTTTTGGTGGCCAAAAAAAGTCGCTTGGACGGGTCAAAAAGTGGGTCATCACCAGTTTTGCCAAGGGTTTCCACTGCTCAAAACGTACGCGCCGCGCGCGCAATGCCACGATGACCGTTAAGGTAAAGCTGACAAATAAGTTGGTTAAACCAATCATCAATACGCCCAAAAAAGAAACCACGATCAGACCGATGTCGGGTGAGCCATTGATGTTCATCAAGCCTTGAATAAAGTTGGCCGATGCAAAGGCAATATGACGAATATCGAGAGGTAGTCCCAAAATAAAGCCAATCGTGCCCATACTGCCAAGCATGATTCCGAATAAGAAATTACCTGCCAATGCCCCCAAGTTGCGTTCGACATAATCGGCAAAACGGTCTAAACGAGCTTGTCCCATCAGTCTGACTAAACGTATATCCGCTTTTAAGCGTGGACCGACTTTACGATAAACCGCCATATTGTCAAAGTAACCTGCAATCAAACCAGACAAAAATAAGCACACACCTGCAATCGCCGCATGTGGCACTGCCAGTGAGGTAAACGGATTTAAATCGTGCAGGGTTTTGGCGGCCTTGGCGTTGGTCATCAGTGGCTCATCGAGATTAAAATGCCACATAAACGCGATCAACGCCGCCACTGGTATTGCAATTGAGATATTGCCCAAAATTGCAATCAATTGGGTGCGGATAATATTAATAATGAGGGCCGCCAGTTCAGCCAGTTGTGCGTTTTTAGAACCTCTGCGCTGTTGTACGGTAGCTGCCAGTGCGGCAGCGGTCATGGCCGGTTGTTTGGTTGCCACGGTAAAGTGCAAGATATGAATCAGGACAAACCCCAGTGAGTAATTCATACTGTATACAAATGCCTGCATCAGCGGTGCCAATGTGACTCGCGCCGCCAGCGTTTTCAGGGTTGCCATGACCGCAATAATCGCACCGGCACCGGCGGCGGCCTTATACATTCCCAAAAAGCCTTTTTTGTCGGTACTCACATAGTGTTCGCCAGTTTTACTGGCATTTTCGGTGACTTGTAGAGCAATCAGTTCACTGTTGGTGCTGAGCAGCGCACGCACACTTTTTTCACTATAATGCGCGGCAGTTAAATCCTTGAGCAGTTCACCCAAAGCACGGTGTCGGCGCTGTTGATCTGCAACAACAATGGTCAGCAACAACTCAATCCGGTCTAAACACTGCTCAAGCAGCGAGAGCAGGTAGGTCAGGCTTAAACTGACCCCAATGCGTTTGGTGGCACGGCGGATTTTCAGTACCACATCGCGGCACTGATCAAACATCACCAAAGCCTGTGAGGCATCTGGTGGTTCGAGTACTGCCACTTCATGGCCGGTGTATTGCAACTGTTTGTACTGCTCAATAAACTCAATGACTTCGCGATTTTGCACCAGAAATGGTGATTCGTATTCTGAGAGTTCTGGCTGAGCGTTAATAAATTCAGGATATAAACCAATGCCGCTGATTCGATACGACAATACGGTAATGGCAGTGATCATTTCGTCATGTACAACGCGTTTGCAGTCGACATTACCGTTACTTTGCCCCAGCACCTGAAACAGCTTATTCCAGCGTGCATCTTCAATGGCATCGAGCCAGTAACGATCACTTTTTTGATGAAATACTTGACCAATCAGGGTGCGTAAATCTTTGTGATCGATCAGGCTGGGCAACACATAAGCGCCCATGCGCTGAGAAAGCTGGTTCCAAAAACCATCCTGCGACAAAATGCCGCTGTCAGAGTACAAGCCACTTTGCTTGTACTGCTGGATCAAATGCAAAATAAACGCCTGTAGGGTATAGGCAGCATTGGGGGTGATCAGTAAGGATTGTACAAATGCATCAAATTTCTTATTGATCTCATCCAGATTGCGTGTGTCGGCAGGTCTCAAGCGATTAATGAGTTCGACTGCCAAAGATTCATCTAGTGCATTCGGGCTCTGTTCAAGCTGCGACTGCATGGTGGCATAAAGATCTAATAAGTGAATATGCATAGGCAACGTATGTGTAAATTTAGTTAGTTTTATTGAATTCGATGTAGCGCCATTTCGGTCAGGTTAAACAGTGCCTGACGTGCCTCACTTTCGGGAAGCTGGCTCAACGCTGCGAGCGCGGCTTGGGTTTCTTCTTCAGCACGTTGGCGACAATAATCAAGTGCACCCGACTGCTGTACAATCTGAATCACCTGATCGAGTTGCTCGACTCCGCCCGTCGCAATACTGCGTCGAACAATAGCATGCTGCTCACCCGTGGTATGTTGTAATGCTGAAATTAACGGCAAAGTGGGTTTACCTTCCATCAAATCATCACCAATATTTTTACCTAATGTTTCGGCATCCGAGGTGTAATCTAAAATATCGTCAATGATTTGAAATGCATTACCAAAGTGCCCGGCAAAAAGACGTAGCGGCTCGCGGTATTGCGGTGTATTGGATAATATCGCTGCGCCTTCGGTGGCCAGTTCAAACAAACGCGACGTTTTGCCGTGAATAATATCTAAATAAGTTTGTTCGGTGGTCTCTGGGTCGTGTTGGGCTTGGAGCTGCAATACTTCACCTTCGGCAATTTCACAGGTACCTGTCGAGAAATCTTTTAAAAGCACCATATCATTTAAATCGACCAGCAAATCAAATGCGCGCGAAATCAGAAAGTCTCCCACCAAGACTGCGGTTTGGTTATTCCAGGTCGCATTGGCGGTTGGACGGCCGCGTCTTAAACCTGATTCGTCGACTACATCGTCGTGTACCAGCGTAGCGGTATGCAGCATCTCAATAATCGCGGCAAGTTTACGGTGTGGCGCCAAGTCTTGTGCACCACAGGCCTTTGCAGCCAATAAACACATGATCGGACGCATACGTTTTCCGCCTGCCTCAACCACATGTTTACTGACTGCCATCACCAATGCGACTTTGGAAGTGATCCCTTCATTGATAAATTTATCCATCGCTGCAAAGTCGGTTGCAACAGGTGCGAGAATATCTTGCTTAAAGTCGATGGCCATTGAAGGGGAACCTCATCAATTTAGGGGAAACGTCACTAAAGGTGATATAGATTTAATTAAATCAGATGCTTAATCAAAAAAAGCGAGCCTAGACTTATACGCCACAAGCATTTTTCTTGCAGAAAAAAACCAAAAGATTGACCTATAAATGAAACGCCAGATTTGAAAATTAAGCCCAATTTACAGTAGCAAGTTGTTTTTAAACTGTATTTGAGATTTTACACATATTCCGTTTAAAAGCTAGGTTGTGCTTTTATTTGCTTTGTGTTTAAGCGTATGCATGATCCATTTCGGCTTTAACATATTATTTTTTGTTCGCTTACTTGTTGTTTGGTCAAATTTCACTTAAAATCTGTCGCCTTATATATCCCAGTGGCGTTCGTTTTAAGTTCAGTATGTCCCTTTACTGACACGACGACACGGGCTGAGTTGGAGTACATTATGTACGCAGTAATCCAAAGCGGTGGTAAACAGCACCGTGTAGTTGAGGGTGAAACCCTTAAAGTTGAATTATTGAAAGCTGAAACCGGTTCAACTATTACGTTTGATGACGTACTTATGCTTGTAAACGGCGAAAGCATTCAAATCGGTGCTCCAGTTGTGGCTGGCGCTACAGTAACTGCAGAAGTGGTTGGTCATGGTCGTCACGACAAAATCCGCATCATCAAAATGCGTCGTCGTAAACACTACCGTAAGCAACAAGGTCACCGTCAATGGTTTACCGAGTTGAAAATTACTGGTATTTCAGGCTAATCACGAGGAGTAATAGACATGGCTTCTAAAAAAGCTGGTGGATCGACTAAAAACGGTCGTGATTCGAATCCTAAAATGTTAGGTGTTAAAATCTACGGTGGCCAATCAGTAACTGCTGGTAACATCATCGTACGTCAACGTGGTACTGAATTCCACGCTGGTGCTAACGTTGGTATGGGTCGTGACCATACATTATTTGCTACTGCTGATGGCGTAGTAAAGTTTGAAGTGAAGGGTCAGTTTGGCCGTCGCTATGTAACAGTTGAATCTGTATAAGATTTAGATTGTTTGAAAAAGCCCACGATGTGGGCTTTTTTTATATCTGAAGATAAAGATGCTCTCCATCATTATGAATAAAACTCACAAAGCAGCCGTATAAAACTACAAAATGTCTTATTTTTTCAATTCTTAGCATATAATTTGTCGGGTAATATAAAAATCAAATTGATTGAAACACAACGAAAGACAAGGTGATATTATGACGATGCTTCGTAAAACCATGTGTGCAATAACGATAAGCGCAGCAACGCTTGCACCTGTCATGAGCACGACAGTGTTTGCCGCGACGCCTGCATCGGAACAACAAGCCACTTCAAACTTGGTGAAGCAACTCACGGGTATTCAAAGCTTGAGTGCCAACTTTGAGCAAACCACTAAAGTAACCAACTCAAAAGCGCCACAAAAGAAAGGGCTGACAGCGCAGCACATGAACCAGACCTTTAAAGGGGTAATGAAAGTTGCGCGTCCAGGAAAGTTTTTCTGGGAAACCTCAACGCCGTCTAAACAGACCATTGTGACCACGGGTAAAACGGTCTGGATTTATGACCCTGATCTACAACAAGCGATTCGTCAGAGTCTAGATGAACAGGTTGCCAACACGCCTGCGCTGCTCCTTTCTGGAAATACCAGTCAGATCATGCAGTCTTATCGGGTGACTCAGCCAGATCGTAGTAAAACTTACTACACACTGTATCCAAAAGACAGTGAGGGTGCCTTTCAAAGCCTGACCATCAGCTTTGGCGCCAATAAAGCACCAAGTTTGATGATTTTGCAAGATTCACTCGGTCAAACCACATATGTTC
Organism: Acinetobacter soli; assembly: GCF_018139125.1. NCBI lineage: Bacteria > Pseudomonadati > Pseudomonadota > Gammaproteobacteria > Moraxellales > Moraxellaceae > Acinetobacter > Acinetobacter soli. The sequence continues at coordinate 1,846,101 of NZ_CP073241.1, read as the reverse complement.
GATTTAATAACGTGAAGTTAAATGCTGCAATTCCGACATCGACCTTTAATTTCACACCGCCAAAAGGCACGGATATTATCGATCAATAAGCCGTCAATATAAAAAAGCCGCATATGCGGCTTTTTTATATTCGGGCTACATAACTTCAATGTTCAGCTTAAAAGTGGCTTTGCTATAGTGAACTCCATTGAGATGACATGATCATAATAGAGAGGAGTGCATATGACTTTATTACCTACAAGAAAAACAACTGTTCTGGTTTCAATATTCAGTGCCACTTTACTGATCAGTGCTTGCCAACCCAAATCTGATGCAAAGAACGAGCAAAAATCTACGACAACTCCCGCCGCTCAGCCCAGTATTCCCGCATTAAAGGCCAAAGTGGTCGCAGTCAAATTGCCAAAAAACAAGCTATGTTTAGAAGATGGGTGTACCACCTATAACTTTCAAAGTGTCGAAACCAATCAGCCTTGGATTGATGCATATTTTAGCGAACGTATTAAAAAGGCCGATCCAAATGCCTTTGCCAATTTACCCGATCAGGCTGTGAAGTTGCCTGATGGAATGCCGCAAGATGGCCAAAGTATGATTTACGTGCGTTATTTGGGGCAAAATTACAATCTGGCTTCATTTGAATTATTCACATATACCTATTCGGCAGGTGCAGCACATGGGATGTATCACAAAGAATACGTTATTTTCGATTTGGCTCATAAAAAGCATGTGACGGTGGCAGATTTAATCCAGACCGGAAAAGAGGCAACCCTACTTGATCGACTCTACAGTTATAATCAAAGCTGGCTGGATGAACATAGCATTTCACGAGAAAAGCTAAAACTGAGCGACAACTATTATTATGGCAATGACGGCATCGTGTTTGTCTATCCACTTTATGAACTGGCCTCGTATGCTGAAGGGCTTACAGAGCTGACCTTGCCGTATGATCAAGCCAAAGATGTGATTAAACCTGAGTATTTGCCGAGTCAGCCTGTCATGCAATCGCCTTAATCTGGCTAAATTGAGTCTGAATTCAGGAGTAAAGCTGATTTAAGTCATTTAAAATTGTCGTGAAGTGCTGACTGTATTTTTTGATGTGAAGCGCTTACACTATAAGGCAGTTTTTTCCTTAACTTTTGATTGACTATGATCGACCCAAAATTACTCAGAAATAATATTGAAGCTGTAAATCTGGCCCTTGCTAAACGTGGTGTTCAACTTGATCCGGCTGAATGGTCAGCACTGGAAGCACGCCGCAAGGAGCTTCAATCCAAAACTGAAAGTTTGCAGGCAGAACGTAATGCCGGGGCGAAGCAAGTTGGCCAAATCAAAAAAGCGGGTGGTGATGCATCAGAAATCATGACCCGCATGCAAGCAATTGCAGATGAGATCAAAGCGGCCGAAGTGGCTTTGGCTGATCTACAGGCAGAGATTGAACAAAAAGCGCTCACTATTCCAAACTTGCCGCATGAATCTGTGCCAGAAGGCAAAGATGAAAGTGATAATCTGGAAATATCTAAATGGGGCACGCCGCGTCAATTTGATTTTGAAATCAAAGACCATACCGACTTGGGCGAATGGATGGGGGGGCTGGAGTTTGAAACGGCCACTAAACTCACCGGTTCACGCTTTAGCGTATTAAAAGGGCCTTTGGCACGCTTACAGCGCGCTTTGACTCAATTTATGCTCGATACACATACCTTAAAAAATGGTTACACCGAAGCATACGTGCCGTATTTGGTCAATGCAGATAGTTTGCGTGGAACAGGGCAGTTGCCAAAGTTTGAAGAAGACTTATTTAAGCTACAAGGCGAAAAAGAATACTATCTCATTCCTACCGCCGAAGTGCCAATCACCAACTTTGTGCGTGATGAAATTATCGATGCCGATCGTCTTCCGCTGAAGTATGCAGCGCACACACCGTGTTTTCGTAGTGAGGCAGGTTCGTATGGTCGTGACACCCGTGGTCTGATCCGTCAGCATCAGTTTGATAAAGTAGAAATGGTGCAGATCGTTAAACCTGAAGATTCTATGCAGGCACTTGAAGAATTGACTGCACATGCTGAAGGGATCTTGCAGGCACTCGGCTTGCCGTATCGCAAGATTTTGCTGTGTGGTGGTGATATGGGCTTTGGTTCAACCAAAACGTATGATCTTGAAGTGTGGGTACCGAGCCAAAATACCTATCGTGAAATTTCATCATGTTCAAATATGGGCGACTTTCAGGCACGCCGCATGATGGCGCGTTATCGTAGTGAAGCCAAGAAAACTGAATTGGTCCATACCTTAAACGGCTCTGGACTGGCTGTTGGTCGTACACTTTTGGCGGTGATGGAAAACTATCAACGTGTAGATGGTTCAATCGAAATTCCAGAAGTGTTGCGTCCGTACATGGGTGGTGCAACGTTTATCGATTAATTGCATCGATTGTGTGCATGATTTTTGCTTTTACCCACCCAATGTTTTGATTCCGAGGTAGGCAGTGGAAATTTTTCCAATTTCGCTTAAGTTACAGCAACAGCGTTGTTTGATTGTGGGAGGTGGGCATATTGCCTACCGTAAAGCTGTCCTACTGGTTAAAGCGGGCGCAATTTTAGATGTGGTTGCACCCGAGATTAGCAGTGATTTAACTGCATTGATCGATCAAAGTCAGGGTACTGCGTATCACAAGCCTTTTGAAGACACTGATCTGCAGCGTGCTTATCGATTGGTAATTGCAGCCACTGATGTTGCAGCCGTAAATAAGCGAGTATTTGAGCAATGCGAAGCGCGAACGATCTTGGTCAATAGCGTCGATGACATTCCCAATTGCCGCTTTATGGTGCCTGCCATTATTGATCGTTCACCGCTCCTGATTTCTGTGGCTTCAAATGGTGCATCACCCGTGCTCTCGCGTCAGCTTCGCACGCAGATTGAAACATTGGTGCCACATGGCATGGGTAAACTGGCCGAGTTTTCTGGTCGCTGGCGCAAACAAGTGAAGGCCCAGATTGAAAATCCAGATGAACGCCGTATTTTTTGGGAAGATTTATACAATAGTCCTTTAAAAGAGCAGGTGTTCAATGACAATCTGGATGCTGCAAACCAGATGATGACCGATGCACTGCAAAACTGGCACACGCCTAAAGGTGAAGTGTATTTGGTCGGGGCTGGCCCGGGAGATCCAGAATTACTTACACTCAAAGCGTTACGCTTGATGCAGCAGGCCGATGTCGTTATTTATGACCGTTTGGTCTCTGCGCCAATTATGGAACTATGCCGTCGAGATGCAGACAAAATCTATGTCGGAAAGGCGCGTTCAAATCATAGTGTGCCCCAAGAAGGTATCAATGAGTTGTTGGTCAAGTATGCGCAGGCCGGTAAACGGGTTTGTCGACTCAAAGGCGGTGATCCGTTTATCTTTGGCCGTGGGGGCGAAGAAATTCAGGAGCTTTTTGCTGCGGGTATTCCGTTTCAGGTGGTGCCCGGCATTACCGCTGCTTCGGGATGCTCGGCATATGCCGGTATTCCACTGACCCATCGTGACTATGCGCAGAGCGTACGGTTTTTAACAGGACACTTAAAAGCCGGATCTCCAGAGCTGCCATGGAAAGAGCTGGTCTATGAAAATCAGACCTTAGTACTGTATATGGGGCTGGTCGGACTTGAACAGATTTGCGAGCAACTGATTGAACATGGTCAGCGGCCTGATATGCCTGTGGCCCTGATTTCAAAGGGTACTACGCCAGAGCAAAAAGTTGTTGTGGGAACATTACAGACCATCGCATCGAAAGTACTTGAGCACCACATTCATGCACCGACGCTGACGATTATTGGTGAAGTGGTGAATTTACGTGATCAGCTTCAATGGCATGATTCGGGGTCGAAAATTGCCTAATCCCATCCGTTCAGGTGTATCACCTGAACTTGTTTAATCTAAGTGAGAAGCGAGTAGTTAAGTGATTCACGTTGTTTTGTTTGAGCCTGAAATTCCTGCCAATACCGGTAATATCATACGCTTGTGCGCCAATACAGGTGCGCAGTTGCATTTGGTACGTCCGTTAGGATTTGAGCTGGATGATAAAAAGCTTAAACGTGCTGGGCTGGATTATCACGAATATGCGCGCATGAAAATCTGGGACAATATCCAATTATGCCTAGATGATTTACAGCGTCAGGGGGTTAGCGCGGTTTTTCCTCTGACCACCAAAGGCACATCGACCCCGCATACAGTCGATTTAAATCGACCTATTGCACTATTGATGGGGCCTGAAACGCGTGGATTGCCAGAAGCGGTACGCTTAATGTTTCCTCAGGAAAACTGGATTCGTTTGCCGATGGCAGAAAATTCTCGCAGTTTAAATCTGTCTAATGCTACGGCTGTAATTGTATACGAAGCATGGCGTCAGCAAGGTTTTAAAACCTTATCGGCAGTTTAAATGGTCTAGTAAGGTGTTTATTTTGTTCTGTAGCTTAGAGCAACAGAAATAAAAAAAGGCGCGATGCGCCTTTTTTTATTTCTTGGTTTATAACTTGTCGTCAAACTCATTATGCTGAGGTGCTGAGTATTTAAAACCTTTGGTTTTATAACCTAAGTACAAAATACCAAACATCGCCCACCACAAGCCGTATTTCAGCGCAGTGTCTTCAATTTCAAGCCACATGGCGAAGATACTAAAAAAGCCCAACAACGGAATGATCACAAAGTTTAAGATATCTTTAAAGTTTTTGGTGCGTCCATCACGAAGTGCATAGCGTGAAATGACCGACAGATTCACGAAGGTGAATGCTGTTAGGGCACCAAAACTGATCATTGAGATAATGATATCTAAGTCCATAAAGCCTGCAGCTAAGGCAACCACACCTACAATCATAATATTGTAAGACGGGGTATAACTGCTGCTGCTGATATGGCCAAAAATCTTCTTGTTGATAATCCCGTCACGGCCCATTACGTACATCAAACGCGATACGCCTGCATGTGCCGAAATACCCGACGCCATAACGGTCACAATTGCAAAAGCCAATACGTATGACTGAAACAGTGATCCACCTACAAGCATCAAGATATCAGGCTGGGTGGCTGCAATATCAGCAAAGTAGCTTTTTGGATCGCCCGGGAAATAAATCTGGATGAAGTACGTGCTGGCAATAAAAATGACACCCGCCAACAACGCTGTCAGAAAAATTGCTTTAGGTAGCGTTTTTTCCGTATCTTTGGTTTCTTCAGCCAGTGAGCTTAATGAGTCAAATCCGGTAAACGAGAAGCATAGCAAGGTGGCACCCGTTACGATTGCACCCAAGGAGGTCAGTTCGTTCCAAAAAGGTTCGAGGCTCCAGAGCTGATAGCGTGTTTCAGCAGTCATTGGTCCGTCTGCATTTAAGCCCATCTGGAGTTTTTCATAGACCAGATAAGTAAAGACGGCAATCACAATCAATTGAACCAAAACAATCCAGCTATTGAAATGCGCGACGAATTTCGCACCACGAAGGTTCACTCCCGTCATAAATGCGGTCAGCACAATGACCCAGACCCAGTGATTCACTGATGGGAACAACGCCTGTAAATAAATGACAGCCAGAATGATGTTGACCATAGGAGAGAGCAGATAGTCCAGCCATGATGACCAACCGACCATAAAGCCAACATTGGGATGAATCGATTTTTGCGCATAGGTGTACGCAGATCCGGAAGACGGATAGCGACGAATCATATGGCCATAACTGATCGAGGTCAGCAAGATCGCAATCAGAGCAATGATATACGATGTCGGTACATGATGATGACTTTCTTCTGATACTAGGCCAAAAGTGTCAAATAGGGTCATCGGTTGAATATAAGCCAAACCGATGATGATGATGTGCCAGAGTCCTAGCGTCTTTTGCAGTTTAGCCGCAGGTTGAGTCCCAGTGTGAGTTGTCAACGGCGTATCCTCATAATCGTTGATCAAGGATCAGTCATGTCTGTTAAGGATCGTTTGAGACGAACGATCCCCCCTATACAAAAAGTAAAGTGCGCCAATCTATCCTAAAATGGGGCCTTTTGTCAGTAACTTTGTTGAATTTTTAGCAAATTTTTTGCCAACTTGACCAGTAAAAAAAATGAATAAAAATTCATCTAAAAATAAAAGAGTCTGAACTTAAAGTAAATTCAGACTCTTAGCAAAATGATAAAAAAATGAAGAATTACCAAGCTTTTTTCAAAATCGCTTTTAGATCAGCTAAGCTCGCTTCTTTTGGGTTATAAATAATTGAGCCATCATTGAGTGCTTTTTCAGCCACTTCATCGAGCTGAGCCTCGTTTATCTTGCCTGTTTCACGTAAGGTACGTGGCAGTTTGGTCATACTGAATAAACGATCACGCATGGCCAAAATGGTGGAAATGGCCTTGTCTGCACGTTGATTGGCTGGTGTTTGAGCGTATATATCAGCGCCAGCCAGTGGCAGCAAGAGGTCGGCAATTTTTGGACCATTCACGTCTTTGTTGTATTCAAGCACGTACGGTAAGAATAGATTCATACATAAACCGTGCGGCAAATGCGCAACTGCACCCAAAGCATGACCGAGTGAATGCACCAGACCGACCATCGAATTTGAAAAAGCAATGCCGGCCATGGTAGAGGCTTGTGCCAGTTCAAGACGGCCTTGGGCATCGTTTGGATTTTCAATGACTTGAAACAGATGCTCGCTGATTTTTTTAATTCCGGCGCTGGCGTAAGCATCGCTAATTGGATTTGCGGCTAGGCAGGTATAGGCTTCGACACAGTGGGTTAAAGCATCCATGCCAGTCATTGCAGTGAGATGAGCGGGTAACGTCAGGGTCATGCGCGGATCTAAAATGGCAGCATGTGGCATCAAATAGTTCGAAGCAAAGGCCATTTTGACATTTTTTTCCGTATCTGACACAACGGCCACCATAGTGGCCTCAGAGCCTGTACCTGAGGTGGTCGGAATAACAAAAAACGGCTTTAACGGTTTAGGTAGATTGTGGGCACCTGAATATTTTAAGAGATCATCACCGCCCTCAGAAACCAGAATATTGGTGGCTTTCGAGGTATCAATCACGGAGCCGCCACCAATGGCAATAATGGCATCACAGCCATGCTCACGATATAACTCTGCTGCACGTCGAACCGTTTGCAGGCTAGAGTCGGGTGGAACATCATCAAAAATATAACCAATTACCGTATCGGTTGAGCCAAATGCTGCTTCGATGGGTTCGAGTAACTTGTTGGCACGCACGCCTTTGTCGGTAATGATAAAGGCTTTTTTTGCGCCCAAGGTAGCCAGTTCAAACGGAATATGTTCAAGCGCGGCATGGCCAGCAATCACTTTGACAGGACAGAAAAACTCATAGTAAGGCTTGGCCATGTTAAATACTCCGTTTTAAGTATGATTGTGCAACTTTAAGATAAATATGGGCAGCGCCGGTCAATTTGTCCTTCAATGCCAGCTCGCTTGGGTACTCTTTTACTGCAAGTGAAGCCACGACTTTAGGTAAAATCAAGGCTTCCATTTTATTTAGACACCGTACCAGACGAATTGCATACGACAGATCACCATCAGCAATCATACGGTCATTGGCAAATGCCTGTGCGGTACTTTCCTGAAAAGAAAATACTAAAAAAGCATGACTTAAATGCTTAAAGGTAATGGTGAGATCGGGTTTGATGTCGGTATTGGAAAGTAACTGAAGGCGTTTATCTGGTGTTACACGCGCCACGAAAGCTGGACCATGTGGAAAAACGTTCATTGATAAAACAAAATTGGCTGGAAACTTGGCAACTTCCTGTTGAATCTCTTGATCGACTTCACTTGCCATGGCAAGCCCGCGCCCAATCACATCCATCATGAGTTTGACGTAGCTCAGCTGCAATGCAGGTTTAACGGCTTTTATTGGAATCACTCTACTTTCCCTTTGCAGTTTCTAATTTTATTTAGAGTATTTACTCTAATTGATTTTTTGATGATCGAAAAGTGATTTATCGTGTGATGACTTGTACGTCACTAAAATCTTCGCGGGATTTAAAATAGTTCACTACCTGATCGCATAACTGTTCAAAGCTAGGATAGGCAGCCAGTAAGTCACATAACCGCACCATTTCGAGCCCAGCATAACCACAAGGATTAATACTTTGAAAGCCACTCAGGTCGCAATCGATATTTAAAGCCAGCCCATGATAACTGCGTCCGCGACGAATTTTAAACCCCAGTGAACCAATTTTACGCCCTGCAACATACACACCCGGGGCATCAGCTTTGGCATAAGCTTCAATGCCATAAGCTTGAAGCAGATCAATCATGAGTTGTTCAGCAAAAGAAACCAGCGTTCGAACATTCCATTTCAAACGGTTCAGATCAAATAAAAAGTAGATCACCATTTGTCCCGGACCATGCCACGTAACCTGACCGCCTCGATCAGATTGAACCACAGGAATGTCGGTTTGCAGCAAGATATGTTCTGGCTTTCCAGCTTGACCTTGAGTTAAAACAGGCTGATGTTGCAAAATCCACAATTGATCGGGAGTATCGGCATCCCGCTCATTGGTGAGGGTTTTCATTTCATCAAACAGATCGGCATAGGGATGCAACTGGGTGTATTGTCGAATGACGAGTGTAGGTTTTAAAACAGTATCATTCACAGATCGTATCTCTTCGTGTTTGAAGTGAAAGCAGAAATTAGATAGGCAAATAAAGAAAAACACGCCACAGGGCGTGTTTTAAAGCTTAAAGTGCAGTACGAATCAGTGGGCAAGCCGCCAAATCTGCATACAGTGCGTGTACTTGTTCAAGTTCTTCAAAGCGCAATTGCGCTGTTAAAGAATGATATTTTCCTGTACGTGATGGTTGCACCTTGATTGATGCAGCATCAAATTCAGGAAAGTGCTTCTGCAAAATATCAACAACAGCTACGCGAAGCTCATCTCCTGCATTACCAATCAATTTGATTGGATAATCCATTGGAAAAACCCAAAGATGTTCTTGTAATTCACGAGAAGGAGTGCGGTCTAACATATCAGTCTCCATAGTTAATGCCTGCGAAGATGCAGGCATTAAAGTATTTGGATCTTAAATGGGGGCAATCACCTGAGTATCAAGTGACTACGGATCAGCAGTGCTTAGTCATTTTCAAGGAATGAACGTAAATGTTCAGAACGTGAAGGATGACGCAATTTGCGCAGTGCTTTCGCCTCAATCTGACGGATACGTTCACGTGTCACATCAAATTGTTTACCCACTTCTTCTAGCGTATGATCCGTTGGCATGTCGATACCAAAGCGCATTTTCAAGACTTTTGCTTCACGTTCAGTCAAGTTTTCAAGCACTTCACGTGTTGCTTCTTTTAAGCCTTCCGAGGTTGCCGCATCAACTGGTGAAGTGATGTTTGAATCCTCGATAAAATCACCCAAATGCGAATCTTCGTCATCACCGATTGGTGTCTCCATCGAAATCGGTTCTTTGGCGATTTTAAGCACTTTACGGACTTTTACTTCGTCCATTTCCAAACGTTCACCCAGTTCTTCAGGTGTCGGTTCACGGCCCATTTCTTGCAGAAGCTGGCGAGATACACGGTTGATCTTGTTAATGGTTTCAATCATGTGTACCGGAATACGGATGGTACGTGCTTGGTCGGCGATCGAACGAGTAATGGCCTGACGAATCCACCATGTTGCATAGGTCGAAAATTTATAACCACGACGGTATTCAAATTTATCAACCGCTTTCATCAAGCCGATGTTACCTTCTTGAATGAGATCAAGGAATTGCAAACCACGGTTGGTGTACTTTTTCGCAATTGAAATGACCAGACGCAAGTTGGCTTCAACCATTTCTTTCTTGGCACGACGTGCTTTGGCTTCACCAACAGCCATACGTTTAGCAATTTCTTTGATCTCGCGGACGTTTAGATCCAGATCTTTCTCGATTTCAGCAATTTTTTGCTGGAAAGCCAAGATATCTGGGCGCACCTTTTCAAGATGGCCTTTGGTTTCGGCTGGTGCTTTTGCAATCTGTTCTTCAAGCCAGCTTGGGTTTGACTCTTGTCCAGGAAATGTAGTACGGAACTGGGTACGATCCATACGACCACGACGGACAGCATAACGCATCACTTCACGTTCGTTAGAACGAATCTGCTCGTGTGTACCGCGAATCATCTCAGAGATAATATCAAACAGGCGAGGCGTGAACTTAAACATCATGAACACAGTGGCCAAAGACTCAAGTGCAGCTTTGGCTTCGTCGCTGTTACGGCCATGTTTGGCAATCACAGATTTGGTGTTGTTCCATGCAGCTTCGAGTTCTTCAAAGCGAACTTTTGCAATTTCTGGATCTGGGCCTGAATCACCTTCAGAGTCGTCATCGCTTTCAGACTCTTCCTCTTCTTCATCCTCGTCATCGAGCTTGACCTCTTTGGTCGATTTAGTCGATGCATCATCGTCTTGATCAATGTCGGCTTCTTCTTCCAGAACTTCTGGAATCTCTTCGTCTGATTCAGGATCAAGATAACCAGACAAAATGTCGGCTAGACGGCGTTCGCCAGTCACATAATCATTATATTCTTGTAATACAACTTCAACGGCATTTGGCCAGTAAGCAATCGAATGAAGAACGTCACGAATACCTTCTTCAATACGTTTTGCAATGCTGATTTCGCCTTCGCGCGTTAAGAGTTCAACCGTTCCCATTTCACGCATGTACATACGTACAGGGTCTGTTGTACGGCCCGGTTCATTTTCCACAGACGCAAGTACAGCTGCAGCTTCTTCTTCTGCAACTTCATCGGCTTCTGTCGAATCACCGAACATCGTATCATCAGATTCAGGTGCACGTTCATGCACAGGAATACCAACGTCTTGAAGCATCTGGATAATGTCTTCAATCTGTTCGCTTTCTGTGATTGAGTCTGGGAGATGATCGTTAACCTCAGCGTAGGTTAAGTAACCTTGTTCTTTGCCTCGGCTAATCAGAGCCGCTACTTGAGAAGTAGGGGAATGCATATCGCTCATCTTTGCTTACTCTTCGTTGAATCTGTGGCAGTAAAAAACCGTGCATGATAGCACAATTCGCTATAAATGTTTTCAATTTGATCGATCAGATATAAATGAAAAAAATCTTTGATTTCACAGCTATTTTTTGAATATTGGGACAAAACGAATGTTTTTCAAGTGCAATGCCTGTTTATTTTTTCTTCCTGCTTCGCACATGATTCTCAACACTATCAAGACTTTTCTGAATATACAATTTTTTTGACGAAAAAAAATTCAAAAACCCTGAATTTATGAAAAAAAATAAATAAAACTTGACAAGGATTTTAAAGGGCGATAAATAGCGCCTAGAACATTCACATTTTTTCATTATGAGGTAGTTTTAGTGTCTTCTACAGATTTTGAATTAGATGATAACTACGGTGATGATGATGATGTTAGTTTTGATGAAGCATCAGGCAAAATCAGTGCCAAAGAATCATTAGAAAAGCGTCGTTTGATTGACGATCTACTCGCGCAGCGTCGATTGGAGCGTGAGCTGAAAGATTTTGATTATGATCTTGATGATGATGATCTTGATGACGACGACGAAGACTAACATAAATCAGATGTAGTCCATCCACGGCTGAAAATGATATGCTACAGCCTATTTTTATGAAATTGGATACACAATGAGTACTTTGAATTTAGACCTATTGAGCGATTATCTTGACGGTGACCAAAACGAATACGGTCTGGATTTTGCAGCTACTCATGGTTTTTTGTGTGCCATTGCGGTTGGACCACAGTTTGACCGCTGGTTAAATGAATTGTTTGAAGGCAATCAGAAAAGTGTGCCAACAGCAATCATTGAACAGATCAATATTTGGCTTGATCAGATTCGCCAAAATCTGGCTAATGAAGAAGGAATCGAGTTTCCTTTTGAAATTGAAGAAGCCGACACCGAGTCAAGTTTGGGCGACTGGAGCGTTGGTTTTGTCGATGCGATGTTTCTCAACGAAGATGCATGGTTTACACCAGAGCATGAAGAGCAATTGGTCGATTTGACTTTGCCGATTATGGTGTTCAGTGGCATTGATGAAGAAGATCCACAAATGGAATCGTTCCGTCGTAATGGTCAGTTGATGGATGAGCTGGCGGAAGAAATTCCAGAGAACCTAAACGAATTGTATTTGATGTACCATACACCCAACTAAAATGTTTTCGCGCTGCTTTTCGTCAAGTAGTTAAACACAATGTTTGGCTTATTGGTTTAAAGCTGCGACTTGAACACACAAAAAACACCTCTAAAGAGGTGTTTTTTATTTTTATTTAGCGCGTAAATACCAGATTTTTTCTTGCGCTTGTCGTCCTTTGTGTTGTTCTGATAATTCCACATGCGCCAGTTGTCGAATTGAATATTGCGATGCATAAAGCTGTTCAATTTCTTCTGCCTCTACCGAGAAAGGCGGGCCTTGAAAACTGTCTTGATCATACTGGTAACTCACTAGAAGCTGCACTGCGCCTTGAGTTATATCGATCAGATGCTGTGCGTAGCGGGCACGCATTTCAGGCGGTAATGCAATTAAGGCTGCGCGGTCATAAATTGCATCGATCTGCCCAATCTCTACATTGGATACATCGAAAAAATCACCAACAAAAAGATCGATTTCTGGATGATGATAGTGAACACATGCTTCAAGCTGTTTTTGTTCAAATACAATGCCCAGATCATCTTTCAACTGTTGCATCAAAGCATGAATTGCAACAGGACTTAGCTCAATCGCCACCACGCGAAAACCTTGTATGAGCAACCAGCCAATATCCAAAGTTTTCCCACTTAAAGGCACCAAAATACGAGCATGTGGCTGGAGTGATAAAGTAGATAAATACTGAATTAAGTAATCATTGGGCTGTGGCTGATGAAAACCAATTCGATTTTCTTGCCAGCGTTGATGCCAAAAATCTTGTTGCATGCCACTATCCTTTGTTTAAAGTATAAGTTGTAACGAGTTAAACCACGTTATTGAATAGATGAATTGCTAAATATAGTCCTATACCAAATACACCATGAGCAAAAACACTTTTAAGTCGCGCTTGCCACGCAGAGGGCACTCGTCGCGCAGCAATTCCAAATCCGAAACAAGGCTGCATTATAAAAAAGGGTATAAGCACGGTGAATAAACCAAATCCCACAGCACAAAAGAACAGAGGTTGCTGTTCGCTAGGGATTGCTAAATAATAAAGACCAGCAAAGCCTACACCAATCATATAATGTGCGAGCCAGCCCACCCATTTTTCATGGGTAAGTCGAGCTGAGTTAATGATATTACGATGACAAAAAAATCCTTTTGGCATAGATAAAAGCCACCGACCGACCAATGAATAGTCCAGTGATTGCACTCCAAACCAAAATTTTAACGCTGCGCTAGAAAGATCCATACAGATTGTTGCAGCCACACCGATCCAGAAAATATATACCACTTCCATTATTGCTTTAGCCTGATAAAGTAAGATACTACAGTCTACAAATTGAAGTGAACTTCAAGTCAAGATGAATGAGATCACGATTTCAACGCTTGTCCGTCAGACCGGATTAACAAGCTCAGCGCTGCGATATTATGAACACATGGGCTTAATTCGTTCTATTGGGCGTAAAGGTTTGCAACGCGTCTTTTCTGAGCAGGTGTTAGAACAACTCGCTTTGATTGAATTAGGTAAAAAGGCAGGATTTAGTATTGCTGAAATTAAAGCCATGTTGGGGCGGCCAGATTCACAGGTAGATAAATTAAAACTTGAGGAAAAAGCACAGGAACTGGAGCAGAAAATAAGAGAACTTGAATCGCTCAGAAAAATGCTAAACCATGCCACGCAGTGTAGTTTTGTCAATCCGTTGGAGTGCCCAAAGTTCAAACGCATCATGGCATTGTCCAAAGCTGGATCAGTTTTAATCACTAAAGATTAAGATATCGAAGTGAAATGAACTATATTTAAGCTTTGTGTTTGAAGAATTTTCTATACAACCACATCAAACCTAACACTGCAACAATTGCCAAAATGACATATCCCACACGATGCATGATTGCAAACATGAGTGCTTGATTTTCACCAAAGTAAAAGCCCACACAAGCTAAAAATGTGGTCCAGATCAGTGTACCCAAGCTGCTATAGAGCATAAATTTCCAAAAGGGCATATGACTCATGCCAGCCGGAATACTAATGAGGGAGCGAACAGCCGGAATCATGCGTCCGAAAAAAACAATTCTGTGACCATAATGCTCAAACCAGTCAAGTGCCTTGTGTACGTCTTTGCGCTTAATGAATAGATATTTGCCATAACGGTCTACAAGTTTAAATAAAGATTCTTGAGGAATCTTACGACCCAAAGCATACAAAACGGCTGCGGCAACAATCGAACCAAAGCTGCCAGCAACAATCACACCGACAATCTGTAACTGACCACGTGAGGCGGTATAGCCTGCACTGGGCATAATAATTTCAGAGGGAATAGGAGGGAAGACATTGTCTAGAAACATTAAGAAGGCGATGCCCAAATAGCCTAAACGTTCAATAATCTGTATGACCCAATTTTCCATAGAATTGAATTGGTAAATAAAAAGATAGTAATGATGGTGCTTTAAATTTCAAAGATTTGTTATGTAAATTTATACATCGGCCTACTGTGATGCTCAAAAATGCTGAGGCGTAATTTACGATCGAGTGTCGTATCAAGCGTACTGTCAGCAGTAAATCCTGCTGTCAAATTGTAAATATTGCGCTATTTGTTGGGTGAATCGTATAAGGTAAAACGGTAAAACCACCATATAAACTTTTGTTTTAATCCAAATGAAATAACGAATTAAAAAGTCAAATGATCTAAAGGCATCAGCATGCAAAAAATAGAAATAACGCAAGCAACTCCGCAAGATTTAGATTGGATCGTCGCGCTTTACCAAGCCAATACCAAACAGCAGCTTCAGCAGCCAGTGCAGGGCTTTGTGCAGGATAATCCGCATTTTGAACAGTTGGCACAAAAATGGATTGAGTCTTCATCGATTTATAAAGCTGAAATTGGGCAGCAGCCTGCAGGTTTTCTGGTACTCCAGCAGATGCTTTCAATGAATGGCCCTGAAATTATTCAGTATATTCATCAACATGCCGATATCTTGGTGTTGAATGAACGCCATCTGGCCGATATGCGTTATGCCACGTATGGACCTATTTTAGTTCATCATGATTTTCGGGGCATCGGTGTTGCAAAGCGCTTATATGAACAGGCGATCCAAGATTTAAAACAGCAATCTTTTGATGCCTTGATTGCTTTTATTGATCTTGAAAATTCTACCTCGCTAAAAGTACATATCGATGGATTGGGCATGCGTATTATCGATAAAGTTGTACTTCCTTCAGGTCAGTTTTATATCATTGGTCAGGTCGTATAGAAACAAAAAAGCCGAAACAGTGTTTCGGCTTTATGATGTATTGATGAATTAAAGACGTTTACGTTTCGCGGCTGCAATTTGTGATTGACGCATACGGAAACCTTCTTTTTGTTTTTCTGTGGTTTTGTCTATGCAGTATACGCACGATACGCCGTGTTCATAACTTGGAAGCGCCACCTCTTCAGGTGTGAGCGGCCAGCCACATGCATGGCATTTTACATTTTGACCTTCTTCGACACCGTGAGTGACTGCTGTACGGCCATCAAACACGAAACATTCACCTTCCCACATGCTTTCTTCGGCAGGTGTTTCCTCTAAGTACTTCAAAATACCGCCTTTAAGGTGATACACCTCTTCAAAACCTTCTTGGAGCAATAAGGAGGTCGATTTTTCACAGCGAATCCCGCCCGTACAAAACATCGCAATCTTTTTATCTTTATGCTGTTCCAGATTCTTTTTCACATAATCTGGAAACTCACGGAAAGTTTCTGTTTTAGGATCGATCGCGCCTTTAAATGTCCCGGCCTTGTACTCATAATCATTTCGGGTATCAATCAGAATAACATCGTCACGACGGATCAAATCATTCCACTCTTTTGGATCTAAATAATGTCCAACCAGATCACGTGGCTTCACTTCCACACCCAAAGTCACAATTTCTTGTTTGAGTTTGATTTTCATTTTTCGAAATGGCTTGTCTGAGCTATGCGATTCTTTGTATTCCATCGCATTGAAGCCTTCATTCAATAAAAATTGACGAATAGTATCAATTGCGTGGCGATCACCCGCAACGGTACCGTTAATGCCTTCACTCGCTACGATTAGAGTTCCACACAGATTGATGGTTTTGACCAGATCAAGAAGACGTTGTTGCAAATCTGCAGCATCGGCTACTTCTTTAAATTGGTACAACGCGGCAACCACCCAATCATTGGTCGCTTGCTGTTCTACAGGTGCAAGCTGTTCTACAGTAGCGTTCATGGAAAACTCCAAACATAGATAACAAAAATTTAGGCGCATATTCTAGCTCGAATTTTTCCAATTGGCGAGAATTCAATACATTTTATAGGGATTTATTTGTCTAAGATGGAATATGTAAAAATGCCTAAGTTTTATTCAAAATCACAGGATGGATTTTAAAGTTTAAAGACTAAATATTGTGTTTTTTTAGATAAAGCATACAATATATAGTAGTTTTTGGCGTTTATGAGTCATCTTATAAACGCGTATTGTAATTAATCGATAGGGAGATAAGTGTGACGCAAGATCGACGCATTACCACTTTGACGCCTTGCGCAGGGCGCTGTTCGACGACGTTTGGAGATAACGTCTGCCGTGGTTGTCGTCGTTTTAGCCATGAAATTATTCATTGGAACAGTTACACCCCAGAGCAGCAATTAAGCATCTGGACACGTTTAGACATTCAGTTAGACCAGATTCTAATTCCAATGCTCCCTCATGCCAATCTGGCGCAAGTTTTCGCGTTTCTCAAATTAAAGCGCGTACGTCTGTTTGAGCATGCATCTACTGGCCGCACTTTATATCATGCCTTGAAAGTGTGCGAAAAAAATATCTATCTGGTTGATGAAAGTGGTCTAGGTATTCAAAGTCACCAAGTCAAACCGCTCTGGCAAGAGTTCGAACGTCGCATTTTATCCTTGGCTCAGGCCAGCTATGATTTTGCATGGTTACGCGCCGATGGCATGAAACAACACTTACTCGAAACGGTAGAAGATGACTTTTAAAAAAAGCCCGATGTCGGGCTTTTTTTGATCTGATAATCTTAAATTTGATGCTTTAGGCGATACTGCACCAATTCTTCAATGGTAATTA
This sequence comes from Acinetobacter soli, assembly GCF_018139125.1. Taxonomy (NCBI): domain Bacteria; kingdom Pseudomonadati; phylum Pseudomonadota; class Gammaproteobacteria; order Moraxellales; family Moraxellaceae; genus Acinetobacter; species Acinetobacter soli. Next base: position 1,828,886 of record NZ_CP073241.1, on the reverse strand, counting down.
CGGTCAAATGATGAGTTTGTGCATACGCCAATACCTGAATACCTGCTGCCATTGTGCCATCTGGATTGGTCAGTTCACATAACACGCCAGAAGGTTTTAGGCCTGCCAAACGTGCCAGATCAATTGTGGCTTCGGTATGACCACGGCGGGTCAATACGCCACCATCACGCGCGCGTAAAGGGAAGACATGGCCTGGACGATTTAGATCACTGGCGACCGCACCATCTTTAATGGCAGCTTGAATGGTGGTAACACGGTCTTTGGCTGAAACGCCTGTGGTAACGCCATGTGCAGCCTCAATGGTGACGGTAAAGGCGGTATGAAACTGGCTGGAATTGTTTTGTACCATAGGAGGTAGCTCCAGATGATCGGCCAGTTGTTCTGAGAGGCAAAAACACACAATGCCTGAACCGTCTCGAATCATACGCGCCATGGTCTCTACATTGAGAGTTTCGGCTGCCACAATCAGATCGGCTTCATTTTCACGATCAAAATCGTCCATCACCAATACCGGTTTTCCGGCACGCATATCTTCAAGTGCTTGCTGAATACGTTGTTCGGCTGGAGAGAGGGTAGAGAAGAAAATTTCGGGTTGAATCAAACTAGACATATGAAATGCTCACGTAATGGACTGTACGGTTAAACATTTCAGGACTGATGAGAAATGGGGGCGCAGCAATACCACCCCAAAATGGTGGTATCGTAAAACGTCGTCTTCTTTCATCCGGACTATACCGTCGGCTCTGGAATTACACCAGATCTGCGCTGAAAGCATAACTCACTTTGCTGCGCTCGCGGGCTTGCTCGTGCTGAGCTTACCGCCGGTGGGGAATTGCACCCCGCCCTGAAGCGATGTGTGAATAGTATAGCGTTTTTTGCATGATTTCCGAGAGCCTTTTTTAGAACAATCAGTTCTATGCATAGTGTAAATTTTGCTTTGCCAAGCGGTATAAACACAAAAAAGCCCGCAGATTGCGGGCCTTTGGGCGTACAGTCATTTAAGCGACTTGTACCGGAATACAGTTTGCCGTGTGGTTGACGGTATTATCTGGATTTGCATACACTAAACGCGGTTTGTGCGCATTTGCTTCGACTTCGGTAAAGTCACCAAAGGTTGCAATAATAACTAGATCACCTACATCTGCCTGATGTGCAGCGCCACCATTCACCGAAATAATGCCTGAACGTTCTTCACCACGAATGGCATAAGTGGTAAAGCGTTTGCCATTGGTGACATTCCAGACATGAATTTCTTCATATTCACGTATCCCTGCCAAATCCATCAAGACACCATCAATCGCACAAGAGCCTTCATAATGAAGTTCGGCATGTGTGACTACGGCACGGTGAATTTTGCATTTTAATAATCGAGATAGCATGGCCAGCGTCTCCTGAGTTGACATAAGCGTCTGATCTTGTCCTTGAATCGGCACACGTTCACATCATTGTGAGCGAGTATGCGCATTTTGCTCTGATTCAAATCGCATGGCAAGCCTGATTGTTCAACAATTTATGCTAATTTGGCTTATATGCATTAATTTGGTTCATGGCTTGAGAGATTTGGCCGTCGACCAACAGTCTTAACTTTGACAAGGCATGATGAATGGCATCGTCCATAAGGCTCTGTTCGCTTTGTGGTGCTTTACCCAAAACGTGCCCAGAAACGCGATCTTTCGATCCAGGATGACCGATTCCAATTCTTAAGCGGTGAAAGTTTGGCCCAATATGCGGCACAATATCACGTAAACCATTATGACCACCGTGTCCGCCGCCTGTTTTTAAGCGAATCACACCTGGGTCCATATCTAGTTCGTCATGCGCAATCAGAATAGATTCAGGGGGAATTTGATAAAACTTTGAAAAAGGAACAACACTTTGTCCCGAACGATTCATGAAAGTAGTTGGAATTAAAAGACGAACATCGTGTCCTTCAATTTGGCCCCGTCCTGTATATCCATGAAACTTTGGATCTTTTTTTAATGTAATGTGATACTGATCTGCAAGTTGCTCAACAAACCAGAATCCTGCATTATGACGGGTCTGGGCGTATTCCGTTCCCGGATTACCCAGACCAACAATTAGCGAAATCTTAGACACTAATTTACGCCTTGAACACTTATGCGCGTTTGAAGTCAGCGTGCATAGGCGTGTTTTTAGCAGGGTGACGTTGTAACGCTTGGATTTTCACGTTTTCAACTTTGTCACCAAGTTTGATTTCAACAACTTCTTCAAAGAAAGCGTTGTTATCAAGCGCTTTAACAAGTTCACGAAGTTCGATTGTTACTGCTACAGGCTCAGCTTCACCACCATAGATGATTGCTGGAACAAGCGCTTCGCGACGAAGGCGGCGGCTCGCACCTTTCCCTTGCTTGTCTTCGTTACGCGCAGTAGCGTTAAGTACAAAATTTGCCATGAGATAAATCCTCATTAAAGTAAAATAAACTAAACTTGCGACCAGTTTAGTGATAGAAAACCCCAGCCAAGGCCAGGGTTTGAAAAATTCGGGCTATTATAGATAACTATCAAACATCGCGCTAATAGATTCTTCGTTATTAATACGACGAATTGTTTCAGCGACCATGCTTGCTACAGATACTTGGCGGATTTTGCCTAAATTCAATGCTTCAGGAGAAAGCGGAATGGTGTCAGTGACTACCAATTCGTCAAGCACAGAATTTTGCAAGTTTTCTAATGCCTTACCTGATAAAACAGGGTGAGTGGCATAAGCAACAACACGACGAGCACCAAATTGTTTCAGTGCATCGGCAGCTTTGCAAAGTGTACCGGCAGTATCAACCATATCGTCAACAATGACACAGTCACGATCTTTCACATCACCAATCAAATGCATCACTTGTGATTCATTTGCTTTTTGACGACGTTTGTCGATGATTGCAAGGTCGATATCACCCATTTGTTTTGCAACAGCGCGTGCACGTACCACACCACCAACGTCAGGTGAAACCACCATCAAGTTGTCATGCGATTGCTGACGCAAATCTGCAAGCAGGGCAGGCGTACCGTAGATGTTGTCGACAGGGATATCGAAGAAGCCTTGGATCTGGTCAGCATGAAGGTCGATCATGACAACACGGTCTACACCCACAGTGGTTAGCATATCTGCAACAACTTTTGCGGTAATAGGAACACGTGCTGAACGCGGACGACGATCTTGACGAGCATAGCCAAAATACGGAATAACAGCGGTAATACGACCAGCGCTAGCGCGACGTAATGCATCTGCCATCACCAAGATTTCCATCAGGTTATCATTGGTTGGAGCACATGTAGGCTGTACGATGAAAACGTCTTTACCACGAACATTTTCAGTAATTTCTACTGAAATTTCCCCATCAGAAAAGTGACCGACTGAAGCAGCACCGAGAGGAATATGTAAATGGCTTACGACTTTCTGGGCGAACTGTGGATGAGCATTTCCACTAAAAACGACAAGATTGGGCATGAAGCACCCTTGGCGGTTGGCATGTAATGAATTTGGATGGCAGGGGCGGCTGGATTCGAACCAACGGATGGCGAGATCAAAACCCGCTGCCTTACCACTTGGCGACGCCCCTAATGCGGCAGAACTTTAATATTTTTGCCCGCTAATGTCAAGGAAATTGAGTATTAACGTGACAGTAAATTCAGTCTGACTTTATAAAGATATGGCAGGGGCGGCTGGATTCGAACCAACGGATGGCGAGATCAAAACCCGCTGCCTTACCACTTGGCGACGCCCCTAAAGTTGAAATCTGTAATGGCAGGGGCGGCTGGATTCGAACCAACGGATGGCGAGATCAAAACCCGCTGCCTTACCACTTGGCGACGCCCCTATTACAGAATTCTCAGGTGAAGATGGCAGGGGCGGCTGGATTCGAACCAACGGATGGCGAGATCAAAACCCGCTGCCTTACCACTTGGCGACGCCCCTAAATATCATTCTTTTACAAACATAAAGGAGATTGTTTTAACCCGTGAACCACATAAGCTTTACATGGGGCATGAGTAACAATTTCGTTCACATTCATATCGGAAGTGACCTCAGTAAAAACACAGGCACCTGTTCCTGTAAGCTGTGCAGAACCGAACTGATCGAGATACTGCATCGCTTCTTCTACTTCTGGATATAGGCTTCTAGCAAGTGCTTCAAAGTTATTTCCAAAATCAGAAGGCTTCATCTGATAGGCGCAAAATGTAGTGCGCTTAGAATCTCTTGTCAATGTTTTTTGCGAAAAAAGCAGTTGAGTGCTGATAAAACAGTCAGGTTTTAAAACAATGTATTGTTTTTGATCTAAATCTACAAAAGTAAGCTTTTCTCCGACTCCTTCGGCCCATGCATTTTTTCCATAAACAAAAATCGGGACATCTGCACCCAGACTTAAACCTAAATCTGCCAATTGATCAATTGATAGGCTGCATTCCCAAAGGCTATTGAGTACCCGTAAGGTGGTGGCTGCATTGGATGATCCGCCACCTAGCCCTGCACCCATGGGAATATTTTTTTCTATCAAGATGTGTAAGCCACAGTATTTTGTTGCATATGGTTTGAGCAGTTGTGCGGCCCGGTAGATTAAATTTTGTGTCAGATCGACCTGCGCAATTCCCTCAATTTCAATTTCATGCTTGTCGTTTAATGGCGTAAAGGTGAGCCAATCATACAAATCAATCAGTTGAAAAATGCTTTGCAATTCATGATAGCCGTCGCTGCGACGGCCCGTGATATGTAAAAACAGATTCAGTTTTGCAGGTGAAGGAACGCGCATCATAAGGGGATTTGACTTAACGATTTTGAATAAGCATTGTAATACGATTTTCCTGATTATCGGCAAGCGCTTGCTTTAAAATCAGTTTGTTGGGAAGTTTTTGTTGATCGTTATAACTCAATGACACATCCCAACCATCTTCAACAATATTGGTTACACGGCCATTTTGATCTTGTGTCGTCTTTGCAGACATTGTGGCAGGTCTAGCTTGTACCCAGTTCACCAAATGCGTAATCGGAGCTTGCCAGCCAGTTGCACGCTCTAACAGCTCTTCAGGCGTTTGTGCAGTAATCAAGCCAGTTTTGGCGCTGTTTAAGCTCACTTGTCCGGGTTTGCCTGTAATTTGAGTTTTACCAACCCCTAAAATACCGCTGAGCTCAATATCAAATTGATCTTGATGCTGAGACCAAGTAAAAAAGGCGCTGCCAGACTGTTTTGGTGTGCGAACGCCAATTTTACCTTGTAAATCAAATTCATTAAGCTGTTCAGTTTGATTCTGAGTAGCCGGTGATTGCGATTTGACGATGTGCTGACAACCGGTAAAAAATAACGCGCTCGAGCAGCATAGGGCAAGGGAAAGACGAGATGTGGTAAGCATAAATTAACTCTTTTTAGTTGCTGTCGGTAAAATTAGCGCATCGAGTTGCTTTAATTGTGGATCATTTGCATTTTTTTCTTTGAGCTGTTGTAACACTTGGCTAAATTCGGTCAGATTGCCTTGCATGTATAGGGCTTTGGCCAGCCGTACACCAATATTCACATTCTGGCTTATTGCATACGCCTTGCCTAGAGATTCAATCGCTGCATTGAAATCATTTTGCAAAAAGGCGATATATCCCAAGGTATCTAAAATTGAGGCTTGTTCGGGAGCATATTCAAGGGCGAGTTGAGCATACTGACGAGCTTCATCTAAGCGTCGGTTCTGTAACGCCAGTGTATAAGCATAAGCATTCAGATAGGTCGGGCTATTTGGCTCGATGAGCAGCAACTGTTTTAATGTGCGATCCAGCTTGTCGCGATCTGAGAAAGGATCCAGCATCAGCACTTCGGCATAGATCAGTTCAGGATCATCCGAAATATTTTTAATGGCTTCATCGAGTAAGCGCAATGCGGCTTTCTTGTTGCCCATTTTCTTTAAAATTTCGGCCTGTGCCTGATATAAAAAACTGGCATGCTGCGGATAATTGACCCGCTCTTGGGTTAAAAAACGTAAGGCATCGTTTAGATTGCCCTGTTTTTCAAATATCGACACCAGATTACGCCTAGACACCACATACAAGCTGCCATCGACCAAACGATAATACGCTTTTGCTGTTTCAAAGTGCTGCTTGCGCTCTGCATTGACGGCCAAATAATAATAGGCGTCATTCTGATATTTTGCAGAGTAACGTAAATCGACCAGATATTGCTCGGCTTTCTCGTAATATTTTAAATCGATACTGGTAAGGCCGGCAATAAACTTGGCATCTTCATTGTCAGGCCACATTTTGATAATGTCTTCGAGCTTTTTTAGCGCCAGTTGTGGCTCACTATGACGAATAAGAAAGCGCGCTTCAGCCAGTCGAACATCTAGGTTGTCTCGATGACGACGACTGGATTTTGCCAGCCATTTCTGTGTTTCTTCAATTTCGCCTAGGCTGGTCAGCAAATTGGCTTTCATTAAAATAAAGCCCGTGACCTTCGGACGCTTTTTTAGGGCCTTGTTGGTGTTGTTAAGAGCATCCTCTAAATGCCCATTTTGTGCCTCAAAGCCTGCAATCATGACCAAAATCGAAGGGTTTTCTTTCTCTTTACTGGTTTTGAGTGTAGCCAATAAATTTTCCCGATCTTCTTTGGATTCGGGTGCAATACCGGCAAGAATTTGTTCCAGATCGGCATTGGGGTCGATGGTTAAAATTTTATCCAGTGTATTGGCAGCCAGTTTGTATTCATGCGCACGCAGCGCAATATGTGCCAGATAAAAGAGTGCAGGCACATCTTCAGGCTCTTGAACCACCCAATGTGTTGCAATATCCAGAGCGGCTTTTAAATCGTTGTATTCGAGTGCAATATCGAGTGCACGCTGTTTAATGGTGGTTGAATTACTTTTTATTGCGAGTACAGTGTAGTTATGAATGGCGGTTGGAATATCATCATAAGCCAAAGCAAATTCGGCAATCATGCTTTGTTTAAGCGCATCGGTATTTAATGCGGCTGGATGAAATTCATCCACAGCTTGTCCATGTGCTGTCGAAGCCATGCTACCGAGCAACAAGAATGTGGTAGAATATTGTCTAATGGATGTACCGTTTAACCGGTTATTCATTTGTCGCAATTTTTAGTAATCCAAGTAATGCTTTTTATGACACCGATATTGCACAATAGCATAAATTTAGCGAAATGATGATCTGATATGTCTTTCTTTGCATTGGGTGTCAACCATCAAACAGCTTCAGTCGAGTTGAGAGAACAAGTCGCGTTTAACGCAGAACGTTTACGCGATTTGTTGACTCAACAGCATCGTCATGCCGATTTAAACGATATGGTTGTGGTGTCTACCTGCAATCGTACCGAAGTCTATGCCATGACTGAGCATGCCGATCTGATCTTGAACTGGTTGGCCGAAACCAATGGTATTGAGATAAAACAGTTACTTCATCATGTTTATCGTTACCAAGATGCGCAGGCGGTCACACATTTAATGCGTGTAGCCAGTGGACTCGATTCGCTTATGTTGGGCGAGCCTCAAATTTTGGGGCAAGTCAAAAGTGCACTGGCTTTGTCTAAAGACGCACAAACCGTTTCTTCCGACTTAAACCGCATTTTTGAATACGCATTTTATGCAGCCAAGCGTGTTCGCTCCGAAACAGCGGTCGGTAGCCATGCTGTATCGATGGGTTATGCGGTTGCGCAATTGGCCTTACAGGTGTTTAGTCAACCAGAAAAACTTACCGTCATGATGGTCGCTGCTGGTGAAATGAACACTTTGGTGGCCAAACATCTGGCCGAAATGGGTGTGGCAAAGGTTATCATCTGTAACCGTAGTCAAGCGCGGGCAGAGCAGTTATCGCAAGAAATTGCCCATCAGGTAGAAGTCGAGATCATTGCATTTGATCAACTGGCCGACAATTTACACCGTGCTGATGTGGTGTCGAGTTGTACCGGGAGTTTACATCAGGTCATTTTTTATCAAGATATCAAGGCTGCACTCAAAAAGCGTCGCTATAACCAGATGCTACTGGTCGATTTGGCTGTTCCGCGCGATATCGATCCGAAAGTCGAAACGCTAGACGGCGTGTATCTGTATGGTGTAGATGACTTACAAAGTGTAATTGATGAAAATTTGGCGCAGCGGCGTCAGGCGGCAGTTGAAGCCGAAGTCATGGTGAGTCAACTGGCCAGTCAATTGCTCACCCAGCAAAAAATTCTGCAAGCAGGCAGTACAATTCATGCTTATCGTGCTCACAGTGAGCAGCAACAGCAACTTGAGTTAGGCAAAGCCTTAGCTGCCTTGCAAAAAGGCCAAGCACCAGAAGAAGTGATGACACAACTGGCGCATCGTTTGACCAAAAAGCTCATGCACCCCACATCGATCTTGCTGCGCGAAGCGGCGCAACATGAACATCCAGACTATTTTGAGTGGATGAAAAATCAGCTCAATGATGTGTTTAAGCATGAGCGCAAGCCAAAAAATACAGCAGACTAAGTATTGTTAAGACAATAAGCGTAAACTGATTTGCTTGGTCAATTCGTTCAGTTGCTGACGCAAATTACGCGATTCGATGAGCGAAATAGGCGTTTTGAGTTTCATTCTTAAATATTTTTCTTGTAAACCCAGTGCATATTCTTTGGCCAGTTTGTCGGCAGTTTCTGGTGCATGCATCAGATTTTGAAGGTTTGTTCGCTCCAAAATATCTGCAATTTCATGTCGATATAAATTGCATGCGCCCAAAATATAATAGGTCGCGAGCTCTTGGTCGTCTGGCAACTCTTCAAAAACACGATCCAGTACCGATAAAATCTTGGCCAGAAGTTGATCTGGCGCGATCACGGCGCGTAAGGCCTCAAAATGAATATACAGATATGGATGTTGAATCAGCAGTGCAATCGCCAAGTCTTCATCTTTGGTCTGAATATTAAAGGACAACGATGCATCATGACTGACTTGCGGAGTAACCTTGCGCCCCAGTCCTAGCTTTTCTCGAAACGACTGCGTTAACAAATAACGATATGAGCCTTGTTTAGGCAATAAATCGGTCAGCTCACGGAGTTCCCCCATGACCTGACTTTTTCCTTCAGGCGTTGAAATATCGTGCTGCTGAGTGAGGTGTGCAAAAATGAAATCAGACAGTAATGGTGCCTGCTCAAGCAAGCGTTGAAAATGCTCGAGTCCTTCACGCCGAATGAGTGAATCTGGGTCATGTTCTTTGGGCAATACAAAAAACTTGAGTTCCCGCCCATCATTTAAAGAGGGCAATGCAATTTCCAAGGTTCGACGTGCGGCTTTTTGACCGGCCGCATCGCCATCGAAAGCCACGGTAATGCGCGAGTTTTGCTTAAATAGCGTATTCAGGTGATCGACATTACTGGCCGTGCCTAACGTTGCTACGGCTCCATATACGCCATACTGCTGCAACGCAATGACGTCCATATAGCCTTCGACCATCAGCCAGTCTCTGGCTTTAAGCTTGCGCCCTTCATACAGTCCGTAAAGCAGCTGATTTTTATGAAAGACATCCGAATCGGGGGAATTGATGTATTTGGGTTTGATTTCGTCGTTGAGTGCGCGGCCACCAAAGCCCACCACACGACCTTTATGATCACGAATCGGAAAAATAACCCGTTCACGCAGGAGATCAAAGTCACGCCCACTGTCGCTAGAACGAATCAGCCCGACTTGCTTTAAGCCTTCTACGTCGTAAGGAAAGGCTTTTTCCAAATGCTGCCAGTCTTCCGGAGCATAGCCCAAACGCCAAAACTGAATCGTTTCTGCAGTGAGTCCACGCTGTTTAAAATATTGCTGGGCTTTAATGCTATTTGGAAGTTGTCGTTCATAAAATTGCGCCACGTTTTCCAGCAAATCATATAAATTGCCTTCTTGTGGAATATCATCATCAAAAGATTGATAATTTTGTTCAAACTGCGCAAATGGATCATCCATAAACACTGGCGCTTCGAGTGCCTGTGATGCATCGGATGTTTCATTTGAGTTCGTCTCTGTTATCGACGTTTGAGCTGGTACTGGTGCGATTGGCTGCGGTTTTTGTGTAGCGCGTTTATAAGAGAGTTTCTTGCTTTCAAAATTGTCTTTAGGGAGTTCTACGCCCGATTTGCTCGATAACTCTTGCATAACATCGATAAAGTTGCGCCCGTCGATGTCCATTAAAAAACGAATTGCATTACCGTTGGCCTGACAACCAAAGCAATGGTAATAGCCTTTGTCACGATAAACATGAAAAGAAGGAGTTTTTTCTTGGTGGAATGGACAGCAACCAGAGTAGGAGCGCCCTGATTTTTTGAGTTTTACGCGTTGGCCAATCAATTCTACCAGATCGGTTCGGTCTAGAATTTGATCAATGGTATGTTGAGGAATGGCCATAACAGAAAGAATCCCGAGCACATGCAAAAAAGCTTCAATTAAATAGTGTAGCTGAAGCAAACAAAAAAAAGAATTTTGATCGTAAGTAAAAATGAAAGGGCAAGTCCATGCTTGCCCTTTTCAATGTACTTTTAAACAACCGATATGTTATTTTGCAGCATCTGCTTCAGTTGTACTTGGTGCGGCTTGTGTCGCTTGTGCTGGTGGTTTTGGCATCTCGGTAGTGCTGGTATCAACCGTTTTTTGTTTGTCGAGTAAACCAAAGCTTAAACGATTGGTCCAGCTCCGTTTTTCTGTGCTTTCTACGTTGCTTGAAGTGGTTTCTGCGTTTGCATTGGCTTTGGCTTCACGACCAAAAATACCCAATGTTGCGCGGTTAACCCAGCTCGCATCATGACGAGATGCCGCAAGATCTACTGTTCCGTTCGCACGAACCAAGTTCGGGTAGTTCAGTTTTAACAGATTAACGTACTGTTCTGAGGTGGTTTTATCGCCAATTTCATTGTAGGCATAAGCCAGAGTAGCCAATGCTTCAGGCGTTTGAGGCGTTTGAGGGTAATGCTCTACCACCCACTGCGCACGATCAATGGCTGCAATCCAGGCTTTACGTTTAATATTAAAACGTGCCACATTCATTTCGCTTTCAGCCAGCTCTTGCCCGATAAACTTCATGCGCTGTGCTGCATCGACCGAATATTGACTACTTGGGAAACGGCGAATTAAATCGACAAAGTTTTGATAAGCCAACTTCATGTAGCTGGTGTCACGGTGTGACTGCTGTAAAGAAGTATAGCGCATCAAGCTGTCGTAGTTTAATTCCATGTTGGCAACGCCACGAATATAGTACGCATAATCCACGTTTGGATGCTGTGGATTCAGGCGAATAAATCGATCGGCTTGTGTGACCACGGTTTCAAATTCTTTTTGCTGGAATTTTACATACAGAAGATCGAGTTGTGCTTGTGCCGAAGATTGACCTGTTGGATAGTAGGTATCAATTGCTTCTAATGATTTTGCCGCTTCAGAATATTGACCGCGATCAAGCGCTTGCTGCGCTTTTTGCATGTAAATTTGTTCACTTGACTGAGGGCCTGTATCGACTACTTCTTTTTTGGGATTACTGCTACAGCCCACCATTGCAGCCGCTACGCCAAGAGAAAGGGCAAGCATGGTAATCTTATAATTTGGTAGCGACATAAAAACTCCTCTGTTTAATACGGGCAATGAGCTACAATTGCGCTATTAAATCACTTTTATCTGAAAGAGCAAATGACTTCAGCACAATCTTCGAATCCTAATCTCTCCGAAACAGACTTCAACTTACTCGAAGATTCTGAGGATGCAGATAACCATACTTCTGAGCCAACTGCAACACGTTTATCGTTGCAAGTTCAACTTGATCTTGAATACTTGGGTCAACGTATTGATCAAGTGGCGGCATCGGTGTGGAGTGACTTTTCACGTGAGAAATTAAAACAGTGGATGAAAGACGGTCACTTGTTGGTAAATGGTGAAATTGTAAAGCCAAAATATCGCTGTGAAGGCAATGAACTACTGACTTTGAATGTAGAGCTTGAGGCACAGACCACCAGTAAGCCTGAAGACATTCCGCTGGAAATTGTTTATGAAGACAATGATATTCTGGTCATCAACAAGCCTGCCGGAATGGTGGTGCATCCGGGTGCGGGCAATCATACGGGAACTTTGGTAAACGCGCTCTTGTATCATTATCCAAAAGCAGCCGAGCTCACCCGTGCCGGATTGGTACATCGAATCGATAAAGACACCAGTGGCCTTTTGGTGGTGGCTAAAAATCTTGAATCACAATTTTCTTTGAGCAAACAATTGGCAGATAAATCGGTATATCGAATTTATGACCTGATTGTATACGGCAACATTGTGGCAGGTGGCACTATTGATGAGCCGATTAAACGCCATCCGGTGGATCGTATCAAAATGACCATCTTGCCTGGTGGTCGCGATGCCGTAACACACTATAATGTTAAAGAACGTTTTCAGCATTTCACGCGTATTCAGGCGCAGCTTGAAACAGGCCGAACGCATCAGATTCGCGTGCACTTTAGCTACATTGGGCATGGTTTAGTTGGCGATCCGGTGTATATGAGTCGTGTACGCGTACCGGCAGGTGCCAGCGAGCGCTTAAATATCACTTTGCGTACGTTTAAACGCCAAGCGTTACATGCAGCCAAATTGGGGCTGGTACATCCGAAAACTCAACAGGAAATGATGTTTGAAGCGCCATGGCCAGAGGATTTCACCCATCTGGTTGAGGTATTACGTCAAGACAACGCTGCTTATTAATCCAAAATTACAGGATCGTCGCATGGACTTTGTAAAAGGTTTACCCGCTGGAGTATATGTGGGGCAGACCACCATCATGCATCCTCAAGCGAAGCCGAGTTTGATTCCCGAGCTTGAGGGCTTTAATTTGGCCTTGCATGTTCACGATGATCCGTATCGTGTGCAGCAGCACCGAATGAGCCTACTGAATGAGTTAAGCGCTTATGGCGTGAAGCAACTGACGTGGATGACCCAAACCCACAGTACGATTTGTCATACTGTCAATCAAGCACTTAGTTTTGATGCATTAACTGGCGATGCACTGATTACCCAAAGCAAGGCACAGGCGCTCATGATCATGACCGCAGACTGTCTGCCTGTGGTATTGGTGAATCGTGCGGGGACTGAGGTGGCTAATTTGCATGCCGGCTGGCGTGGTCTTGCAGATGGTATTATTGAAAATACCATCGAGTCGATGCAAAGTGGCCCTGCCTATGCATGGTTAGGTGCAGCCATCAGTCAGCCGTGCTTTGAGGTCGGTTCAGAAGTACAGCAGACCTTTTGTGCCAAATACCCCGATCTCGTCACCGCGTTTGAAGAAGGTAAACAGCCCGGTAAATTTCAAGCCGATTTGTATGCAATTGCACGCTATATTTTGCAGCAATCTGGTGTAGAAACGATTTTGGGTGGCAATCAATGTTCGTATCGTCAAGCGCAGCATTACTTTTCGCATCGGCGAGATCCGAAAACCGGGCGTATGGCGACATTCGTGTTCATGCAGTAAAACTGCTAAACTTTCATTAACTTGGTGATTAAAGCATCTTATGTCGCAGATCAGAAAATCTCTCTCAATCGTTTATCATAGTCCTTATGGTCATACAGCTAAGGTCGCGGCATATATTGCACAAGGTGCCAAAAAAATGGGCATTGAAGTACATCTGATGCCGATTGAGCATATCGACTGGGATTTACTTGATGCCTCGCAAGGAATTATCTTTGGCTCACCCACTTATATGGGAAGTGTTTCGGCAGATTTTAAAAGGTTTATGGACAGTAGCTCCAAACGTTGGAGAGACCGGATCTGGCAAGGTAAACTTGCCGCAGGTTTTGCCAATTCTGGCGGCTTAAGCGGTGATAAGCTCTCGGTGCTACAACAGATTCATCTGTTTGCCATGCAGCACGGCATGTTGTGGTCGGGTTTACCTTTGATGAGCACCGGGCACAACCAAGATGATTTAAACCGTCTGGCCAGCAGTCTAGGGCTTATGACCCAGTCCGATAATGCGCCTGTAGACATTACGCCGCCACAAGGTGATTTAGACACTGCCATCTGGTTTGGTGAGTATATTGGTGGATTATTGTATCGTTTGCACTGAGTCCAGAGCTAAAAAAAGCCTCAATTGAGGCTTTTTTTATTTGTGCATTAAACGTGCTTTGTCACGTTGCCAGTCACGATCTTTTTCTGTGGCACGCTTGTCATGTAATTGCTTACCTTTCACCAGCGCAATTTCAAGTTTGACCAAGTGGCCTTTCCAGTAACAGGCGAGGGGAACACACGAATAACCTTTTTGATTGACAGCACCCATGAGTTGATCAATTTGACGCCGTGACAGTAACAGTTTACGCGTACGTGTCGCTTCAGGAACAACATGGCTGGATGCGGTTAAAAGAGGCTGAATTTGGGCACCAAACAGATAGGCTTCACCATTTTTAAAGATGATATAGCTTTCCGTCAGGCTCATACGACCTGCGCGCAAGGATTTCACTTCCCAGCCTTGCAAAGACATACCCGCTTCAAATTTTTCTTCAATAAAATAATCGTGACGCGCGCGTTTATTCTGCGCAATGGTCCCGCCATTATTTTTTTTAACTACTACTGCTTTCGCCATAATCTTAAAATTCCAAAGTTATGCCTATTGTGCCCTAAACCGCGACTGAGGTGAAGTTTTTTCATTTTAATGGAGTGACTTCGCTATGAAATCAAGATTTGCTAGAATCAAGACTTACAAAATAAACTAGAGTAAAAACGGATGTCTAAAACACGTGTAATCTATCCAGGCACATTTGATCCTATCACCAATGGTCATGTAGATTTAGTCACCCGTGCATCCCGAATGTTTGATGAAGTCGTGGTCGCAATTGCGATTGGACACCATAAAAAACCACTTTTTAGTCTTGATGAGCGTGTACGTTTAGCCAAATCCTCTCTGAGTCATCTACATAATGTAGAATTTGTTGGCTTTGATGGATTACTGGTCAACTTTTTTCGTGAGCAAAACGCTACTGCGGTATTACGAGGTTTGCGTGCTGTTTCAGATTTTGAGTACGAATTTCAGTTGGCCAACATGAACCGACAGCTTGATCATCATTTTGAAGCGGTATTTTTAACGCCTTCAGAACAATACTCGTTTATTTCATCGACTCTGGTGCGTGAAATTGCTCGCCTACGAGGCGATGTCGCCAAGTTTGTGCCTCAGGCTGTGGTTGAGGCATTTGAACAAAAACATCAGCAAGGTTGGTAACGTGTCACTTTTTATCACCGAAGAATGCATCAATTGTGATGTCTGTGAGCCGGTTTGCCCCAATGAGGCAATCTATATGGGTGAATTGATTTATGAGATTCATCCCGATTTATGTACCGAATGCGTTGGACATTTTGATCAGCCGCAGTGTCAGCTTTTTTGTCCTGTCGATTGTATTCCAAAAGATCCGAATCATGTCGAGACACAAGATCAGCTCATGCAGAAGTATCAAAAACTAATTGATCAAAAAAGCACGAGCAATTAAATCAAATCTTTGATACTATGCGCACACGAAGTGGACTGGACGGTCGCTGCTGTGGAGGTCTTCGTGACTGAAACAGGGGAGGAAAGTCCGGGCTTCATAGGGCAGGGTGCCAGGTAACGCCTGGGCGGCGCAAGCCGACGGAAAGTGCAGCAGAGAGTAGACCGCCTCATTCGTGAGGTAAGGGTGAAAGGGTGCGGTAAGAGCGCACCGCGTGTCTGGTAACAGTTCACGGCATGGTAAACCCCACCAGAAGCAAGACCAAATAGGAATCCTGAGGTACGGCCCGTACTGGATTCGGGTAGGTCGCTTGAGCGTATGAGTGATTGTACGCCTAGAGGAATGATCGTCCTCGACAGAACCCGGCTTACAGGTCCACTTCACCAAATTTTATGTAAATTATGCTTGACGTATCTTGAATTAATGAAGATAATGCGCGCACAGTTTTCGGCTATGTAGCTCAGTTGGTTAGAGCACCGCACTCATAATGCGGGGGTCACAGGTTCAAGTCCCGTCATAGCCACCATTTTATAGACCATGCTCCTGCATGGTCTTTTTTTTGCTTATTGTTTTTGAATCGTAGCATTATCCTTTTTAGATATTCAGATCTGATGCACCATCGTGCGGTTGTTGATGAACGCATAAAATGTTAGGGTATCTACAAAATTGTCATAAATTTGTACGATTTAGCATGATTTGAGTGTTTGGTGAACAGCTGAAAACAAAATCTATTGACGGCCAAGAAGGTTCTATAGATAATGCGCTCACAGTTTACGGCTATGTAGCTCAGTTGGTTAGAGCACCGCACTCATAATGCGGGGGTCACAGGTTCAAGTCCCGTCATAGCCACCATTTTCAAAGATCATGTACATTACGTGATCTTTTTTTTTATCTATCTTTTTTAGATTTTTATTTCACACTCAAGTTCACTGTTTTAGTTTTCTAATTCCAACCGAACTTATGCATTTTCATCACCCACTCAAAAGGATGTTATGGCATGAATAAGTCATTATTACTACTCACAACAACAATTGCATTTACCCCAGTGGTATATGCACAAGATCTAAGCTGGGGCGATCCAAAGGCCGAAGCGGGGCAAGTGAAAGTGTCTGGTGCTATCCGTACGCGCTATCTGAGCAAAGATTTTCAAGATGAAGCCAATGAGGGTTCAAATAACAACTGGCGTCTTGCAGATATCAAGCTCAATTTAAACTATGAAAATCCAAAATGGCTGGCAGCGCTCGATGCGCGTTGCTATGAATACGATGAACTTTGTGATGCTGTTTTTTTGAGTGATGCGTGGGTCGGATACAAGATTTCAGATCAGCAACGGGTGAGCGTTGGATTGCAACCTGTTGAGTTTGGCTTCGGACGCTTCTGGGGTAGCAGTTATTACGAAACCCTCATGAATACAGTCGGTTTTGAGGATATTTCGGCACTTGGGCTACGTTATCAAATCAGCCAGAATGATTACAGTTTAAGTTTGGGTTTTTATCCAACAGATGGCGGAAATTATAAGGGGACGTCAAAAGATTCAAGCCGCTACAGCCCGGCATTTGTCGAGGCAGATGATTTAACAACGGGAACGTATTTAAAAGAAAGAAATATCTGGATTGGTCGGTTATCTAAAAAATTTGAGGTAACGCCGATTGACGGACTGAGTACCGAGATTGGTACTTCATTCTGGCATTCTGAACTGAAAAACAAAAAAAACGGTCAAGACGGCTCACGTAACAGTTGGAATGTCTTTACACAGACGCAGTACAATGCTTGGCAGTGGATGTTACTTGCCGGATCACAATCCATTCAAAACCGCGACACTGAGTTTCCTGACTTTTCAACCTTAGGTGCTTTTGATTTTCCTTATCAGGTGGCCAACAAGACCGATTATGTGGTCAATGAAATCAATTACAGTGTCGCAAAGCCCTTTTATGAGCTTAAGAATATTAAGCCATATTTCTCGTATAGTCGTTTATTTAAAGATCAGGCGGGCTATGAAGACTCAGAACGTATCATTGCAGGTGTTGCATTTAACTACAAAAAGATTGGGATTCAAGGTGAATACATCTGGAGTAAAAATGATCCGATGGTCGGTGCCAGCAGTAATGGATTGGCACAGGGCGATGGCAATGGATGGGACCGCATGCTGTATTTAGCACTGGGTTATTATTTCTAAATGAAAAAGCCCAAATCGTTAGCTACGGTTTGGACTTTGTTTTATGACTGATGTTGTTCAATCAAGCTTAAGGTTTCGCTACGCGCATAAAATGGTGATAAAACATTCACCAAAAGCGGTTCAAGTAATCCTTCCCGATCTAGAGCTCGAATAAGTTTAGGGTAAAACCGCTGTACTTCAGTATAAATATCCTGCTCGTTTAACCCAATGCCGTAAAATAAATCCTGCAACGTATCATCACGATAAAATTCATAAAATACTTCGACACCCCGCAACACGAGATTTTGAATGAAAGGCTGCTGGCGCAGTTCTTTCCAGTATTCATAAACCAGTACAAAAAACTCTTCAATATCTAGAGGATTAATTTTAGAGATGTACTCGTAAACAGTTTTGTCTTTTACATCGTCCCAGAGTGTACGCAGTAAATCTTCAAGATCATCATTGGATAAGACACTCAGTTCTGCCAGTTGCTGCTGAATCAAGCGAGCCAAGTAGTCTTCAATTTTTTGCTCAATTCGTTGCTGATGTTTGTGTGAAAAGGATTTTAGATTTTGCTGCCAACGCGCTTGTAAAGTAGTGCTAGATTCGTTGCCCGATGCCGGCTGCAAAAACCTAGGCAATTTATGATGTATTGCGCTGGTGGCGATGAAGTGACACAGTTGCTCAATGGCTGGGCTGTGACGCAAGAAGGTGTTGAAGTAAAGCCGAATATTGTCTAATTCTAAAAACTTGGCTAACCAGATATCAAACTGTTGATCCGAGACCAAATCATTCAAAGTCGATGGTGATTTAAGTGCGCTAAGATAAATCTGCTTAGAAATTTCACCAATGAATTCGAGTAAATCTGCACCCAACTGCATTTCAAATGCATAGCGCCGAACCACCATTTCAAGTTGTTGCATATCGATGACTTGATGGAGTTTGAGCTGTTGGAGAGACTGAAAAATCAAATGCGAGAGATGTTGTAGATACTCCGAAGAGTGCTCAGCACAGAGCTGAGACTTGAAATAATGCACCTGCTCAAGCAAAAGTGCTTGAGCAAGCTGCGCGCTAGACGATGTCTGATCCTTAGTCATCTGGTCTCCAGCCATTTACGATAGGGTAGCGGCGCTCACGGCTAAAGGCACGTGAACTAATTCGAGGGCCAATTGCACCTTGGCGACGCTTGTATTCATTACGATCGACGAGACGAATCACTTTTTCAACTACGTCTTTCTCAAAGCCTTTGGCAATAATATCGGCCTGACTTTGATCTTCTTCGATATAAGCGTAAAGAATCGCATCCAGAATATCATAAGGCGGCAATGAATCTTGATCTTTCTGATCTGGACGTAATTCTGCCGATGGCGGGCGAGTAATGACACGTTCAGGAATTACAGGCGTATCACCAAGCGTGTTGCGATATTTTGCCAGCTCAAACACGATGGTTTTATACACGTCTTTAAGTACAGAAAAACCACCCACCATATCGCCGTAAAGTGTGCAGTAACCCACTGAAATTTCAGACTTGTTACCGGTTGAAAGCACCAGATTACCAAACTTGTTAGACAGCCCCATCAACAGCGTGCCACGTGCACGTGCCTGTAGGTTTTCTTCCGTCGCATCTGCCGGTGTGTTGCCAAAAAATGGATATAGCGTTTGCATGAAGCTATTTACAATCGGATGGATTTCAGCGATCCCGAAGGTAACGCCCATACGTCGCGCTTGCTCGGTCGCATCTTCCACACTGATTTGAGCCGTATAGGTATAAGGCATCATGACTGCTTGAACCTTATCGGCACCAATTGCATCGGCTGCAATCGCTAGGGTGAGTGCTGAGTCAATGCCGCCAGACAAACCTAATATCACACCCGGGAAACCAGAACGTTGTACATAGTCACGCGTGGCCATCACCAAACTTTGATAAATTTCCGCCATGGTATCGAGTGCAGGCGTCACTTCAGTGGTTTTGTACTGCTTATTTTCGATATCATATTCAGCATAGTACAGCGCTTCCTTAAAGCTCGGTGCCTGTACAGCCACAGTTCCGGTGTGATTGATGACAAAGCTGGTGCCATCAAAAATGAGATCATCTTGCCCGCCTACCTGATTGAGATAAACCAGATTGACATTGAGCTGCTTAGAGAGTTCAGTCAAAGTCTGAACACGATGCTGCGGCTTACCCACCTCATATGGTGATGCATTAAGCACTAAAACTGTTTCTACATTGAGCTGCGTGAGCTGTTGAACCGTATTGAGCGACCAAATATCTTCACAAATCAAGACACCAAATCTATGCCCTAAATACTCAAACACAAGGTGTTGATGCCCAGGGTTGAAATAGCGCTTTTCATCAAAAACGCCATAGTTGGGTAAATTATGCTTGTTATAGATTCCGAGCACGACACCATCTTTCATGACAGCGGCAGAATTATAACGATGTCCTTCTTCGGTTTGATGTACAAACCCAAACACCATTACAATGTCTTTTACTTCTTTAAGTTGCTGAAATGCCTGATGCATTCGTTTACCAAGATTTGGACGTAGCAGCAAGTCTTCGGCTGGATAGCCGATGATGGAGAGTTCTGGAAAAATAATTAAATCAGCATGTTGTTTTTTAGCTTCATTTGCTTGCTCAATCATTTTTTGAGCATTTGAATCAATATTGCCAATATGCGGTGAAAATTGAGCAAGGGCAATTTTAAAACTTTTCATTCAAACCTAATCCTAGATCGATAGCACAGATATACGCCATTCGTTGCTTTTGTCATTTTCTTTTTACAACGGGGTGACGCATGGGATAACACAAAAAAGTCAATCGAATTGAAAAACAGTGCAAGACAGATAATATATACTAATCAAAGCTTTTTCTGCGCAAAAATAACAAGAATTATCTATTTTAATCGATTTTTTATTTGTTGTAATTTGGCTGTATCTATAGCCGACATCGATTACACTCAAATTAATCTTCAATCAATAAAAAGATCATGCTACAAAATTTTCTCATCCTCAGAAGACGAAAGCTGACCTCGGGTGAAATATCACTTGCACGCGAAATTTTTAGCTCGCATCTCAATTATGATTCGATCTTTATTTGTGCACATCGTTTGGTATTGAAGCACTATGCAATCAGTCCCAATGGGCATATTTATTTTAATGTGATCGACTGGTGCGAAGATTTTTCGACGCAGTCGATTGAAAAGCAATCTTGGCTCATTCATGAATTGGTACATGTATGGCAAGTACAGCAGGGCATTAAGCTGATTCGAAAGGCTATTTTTGAGCGCCAATATCATTATGTGCTTAAGCGCGGTAAAACTTTTTTAGAGTTTGGTGTTGAGCAGCAGGCGCAAATGGTTCAAGACTACTTTCTCAAAAAACATCGTCAACAATCTTGTGATGATCTGGCTGCCTGTATTCCGTTTATTGCTTCCCCGCAATAAAAAAAGACCGCCAAATGCGGTCTTTTTTTATTGGTATAACGCTTAGGCAGCGATTAACGCTGGATGTCGCGTTTGGTTTCGCCAGTATAAAGCTGACGAGGACGACCAATTTTGTACGGAGCACTGTGCATTTCTAACCAGTGGCTGATCCAGCCAACAGTACGTGCAAGTGCAAAGATCACGGTAAACATTTCTGTTGGGATACCAATCGCTTTGAGAATGATACCTGAGTAGAAGTCTACGTTTGGATACAAGTTACGCTTGATGAAGTATTCATCAGACAACGCAATACGCTCAAGTTCCATCGCAAGTTCAAGTTGTGGATCATTGATGCCAAGCGCAGCAAGAACTTCATCACACGTTTCTTTCATCACTTTCGCGCGTGGATCGAAGTTTTTATACACACGGTGACCAAAGCCCATGAGTTTCACTTCTTTGGTCTTCACTTTTTCCATGAAGCCCGCAACGTTTTCAACTGTACCGATCTCGTCGAGCATCTTCAGAACAGCTTCGTTTGCACCGCCGTGAGCAGGGCCCCAAAGCGCTGAAATACCCGCTGCGATACATGCATATGGATTCGCGCCAGTTGAGCCTGCCAAACGTACAGTTGACGTTGATGCATTTTGCTCATGATCGGCATGAAGCGTGAAAATACGATCCATTGCTTTAGCTAGAATCGGATCTACTTTGTAATCACGATCTGCAGGTGTCGCAAACATCATATGCAGGAAGTTTTCTGCATAGCCCAAGTCATTGCGAGGGTAGATGAAAGGTTGACCCACCGTATACTTGTAGCTCCATGCTGCAAGCGTCGGAATTTTTGCAATCAAGCGAATAGCAGTAATTTCACGATGATTCACATCTTCGATGTTTAACTGGTTATGATAGAACGCAGATAAAGCACCAACCACACCAACCATGATTGCCATTGGGTGTGCATCACGACGGAAACCATTAAAGAAACGGCTTACTTGGTCGTGAACCATAGTGTGGTTACGCACCTTCGCATCAAATTCTTCTTTTTGCTCTTTGGTTGGGAGTTCACCATTTAAAAGCAAATAACATGTTTCGAGATAATCCGCCTGAGTTGCAAGCTGATCGATTGGGTAGCCGCGGTGTAATAACACACCTTCGTTCCCGTCGATGAAGGTAATCTTCGATTCACAAGAAGCGGTCGCCATGAAACCAGGATCAAACGTAAAATGACCTGCGGCCAATACATCCTTAACGTCGATTACATCTGGGCCTAATGTGCCGCTGTAAATTGGTAATTCAATTTCTTTGCCATCAAGCTTTAGTACGGCTTTCTTGCCAGTTGCTTCAGACATTCAATAGATCTCCTGTCCTGGTGAATGTTGATCTGAATCGAAGTATTAATCTTTTAATGCACGAATCAGACGGGTCAAAAATTGTTACTAAGATTAGTGTGAACTGAAATTTTGTCAATTATACTAATGGATAAAAAAGTAGCGTCACCACAAGTATTTAGTTTAACTGTTAAGGGTTAAAAAAATGAATAAAATCACAGTATCGACGCGCTATGATAAGTCAAATTTATGACGCCGTGCAGAAAAAAATTGGGTCTAAAATCTAAATTGTAAACAAATTTTTAGAGCAATTAATCCATCTGGCTATTGGTAGATTATGCCAACGCATTATGAAAATGGCTTAAAACCCATAACTTACCGAGTATTTACCTCGAATGAGTTAATCGATTTCATGCTTTAAAACAGATAGGCCAGTATTTCCAAAATTGATTCAACTGGTTAAAAAATAGCTAATTGAACTCATCATCCACCTCAAAATTTGTACTTTTCAGAACGTGTAGGGCGGTTAATAAGATTATTTTTGTGTGAATTTAAATCAAATTTGATTGTGTAGCTGAAGTTATTCACAAAGTAAGTAGTTCTTTATAATAGCGATATAAGGCTGAAAAGAATATAAAAGCAGCACGACATTTTATAAAAAAATATAAGCTTTATGATTTAAAACGGATTCAGAATAAGCTTAAACCTTCAATTGCAATCTGTGTAAGCAAAGAGTTCAATTGAATTTAATATCTTTGGTCTAATTCTCATATGATGAAGATCATAAAGCCAATTAAAGCTGGTTTTTTTAAAATAGTATATAAAAATAGAGACATACGAGTTTTTAATCTAATTAACGATGATTATGTGACCAATCCGTATAGGTAAATGATTCTTATTTGCTTAATTTTATATGAAAAAGAGGTTTTTCATTGTTTGTAATTTGATTTTTGACGTTTTATAATTCAAGAGTCGTTTATTAAGTAGGCATTTGCTTGCCTTCAATGCCAGCTTTCCTTCGAATTAATTCAAACAAACTCCAGCTGGAGTTTTTACTACAGGATGCCCGCTGTGAAAAGCAACAGACCTGTCAATTTGTCCATGGGTCAGGTGTTAGCGGTAAACTTACGCTCACCCGTGGCTATTGCATCAATCTTACACCGTCTCTCTGGTGTCATCGTATTTCTATTAATTCCCGTTCTATTATGGATTTTGGATAAATCCTTAGCATCACCAGAAGGATTTGAATACGTAAAAACAGTTATCTTCGGAAATATTTTAGTACGATTCATCGTATGGGTATTTGTAGCAGGTTTAATTTATCACTTCATTGCTGGTGTTAAACACTTGCTTGCTGATCTTGGCTTTGCAGAAGAGCTTCAAAGTGGGCGAACTGCCGCTACAGTTGCATTGATCTTATCTGTGATTGGTATCATCGCAGCCTTCGTATGGATTATGTTCTAATGAAAAGTGCTACAGGATTAACAGGTTCAGGTTCTCGCGATTGGTTTGTCCAGCGTATTAGTGCTGTTGTTTTAGCCGTATATACAGTCGTGATCATGGGTTGGATTTTGTTTCATGGTGGCTTTAACTATGAGCAATGGTCTGGCTTCATGATGACTTTACCAATGAAGATTTTGTCTTTGTTGGCTGTATTGTCATTGGCAGCACACGCTTGGATTGGTATGTGGCAAGTATTTACTGACTATGTAACGACTCGTCAAATGGGTCCTTCAGCTTCAGGTTTACGTCTGGTTCTAACAACGGCTGTCATTATTGCCGTGTTTGTATTTGTAATCTGGGGTATCCAGATTTTCTGGGCGAATTGATAGGAAGACATCATGGGCGCGATAAACCCTAAAGAAGATTATTCAAATATCCAAAACCTCACCTTTGATGCTGTCATCGTTGGTGGTGGTGGTTCTGGTATGCGTGCAGCGTATCAACTTGCACAAGCGGGTTTAAAAGTTGCTGTTTTGACTAAAGTATTCCCAACACGTTCGCACACGGTTGCCGCGCAAGGTGGTATCGGTGCATCGTTAGGCAACATGCAAGAAGATAACTGGCATTATCACTTTTACGACACCGTAAAAGGCTCTGACTGGTTAGGTGATCAAGACGCGATCGAATATATGACGCGTGAAGCACCTAAAGTAGTGTACGAGCTTGAACACATGGGTATGCCGTTTGACCGTAACGAAGATGGAACGATTTATCAGCGTCCATTTGGTGGTCACTCTGCAAACTATGGTGCAAAAGCAGTACCACGTGCCTGTGCAGCCGCTGACCGTACAGGTCATGCGCTTTTACATACGTTGTATCAAAGCAACGTAAAAATGGGCACACAGTTCTTTGTTGAATGGATTGCGCTTGACCTGATCCGTAATAATGAAGGTGATGTACTTGGTGTAACCGCTTACGACCAAGAAACAGGTAATATTGCCGTATTCCAAGCCAAAGCAACTTTGTTCGCTACGGGTGGTGCAGGCCGAGTTTACCGTGCATCAACCAACGCTTACATTAATACAGGCGATGGTCTGGGTATGGCAGCGCGTGCAGGTATTCCATTACAAGATATGGAATTCTGGCAATTTCACCCAACGGGTGTTGCCGGAGCTGGCGTACTGTTGACAGAAGGTTGTCGTGGTGAAGGTGGTATTTTGCGTAACAAGGACGGCGAACCGTTCATGGAGCGCTATGCACCAACATTGAAAGACTTGGCACCGCGTGACTTCGTATCACGTTCAATGGACCAAGAGATCAAAGAAGGGCGTGGCTGTGGCCCTAAAGGCGACTACATTCTTCTTGATATGACGCACTTGGGTGCAGAAACCATCATGAAGCGTTTACCGTCTGTTTTTGAGATTGGTAAAAAGTTTGCAAACGTTGACTGTACCAAAGAGCCAATTCCTGTTGTACCTACAATTCACTACCAAATGGGTGGTATCCCGACCAATATCCATGGTCAGGTTGTGGTGCCGCATGGTGTGGAAGAAGGCGAGTTTACTGCACACTACGACAAAGACACTAAACAATATACCTACCAAGGTACGCGCGATTATGTAAAACCGGTTAAAGGTTTTTATGCAATCGGTGAGTGTTCGTGTGTGTCGGTTCACGGTGCTAACCGTTTAGGAACCAACTCATTGCTTGATTTGGTGGTATTTGGTAAGGCGGCTGGTGAACATATCATTGATTATGTGACCAAGCACCATGGTGATGATTATGCACCACTACCAAATGACGTACTTGAAAACACATTGGCACGTATTCGCAAACTAGATGATTCAACTTCTGGTGAGAATGCACAAGAAATTGCCGATACAATCCGTGACATCGTACAGGATCATGCTGGTGTATTCCGTACTCAAGCTTTGCTTGACAAAGGTGTACAAGAAATCCTTGCGATGGAATCTCGTGTACGTAACATTCATTTGAAAGACAAATCAAGAGTATTTAACACCGCGCGTGTTGAAGCGCTTGAAGTTGAAAACTTGTATGAAGTTGCGAAAGCTACATTAATTTCTGCTGCTGCACGTAAAGAATGTCGTGGTGCGCATACAGTGGTTGACTATGAGTTGGCTCCTGATCACCCAACGTATTCATATGGCCGCCGTGACGATGAATGGATGAAACACACATTGTGGTATTCATCTGATAACCGTCTTGAGTACAAGCCAGTTCGTTTCAATCCGTTAACGGTTGAAGCAATTGAACCTAAACCACGTACATTCTAATCGGGAGACTAAAGATGAGTAGAGGTACTCGTACATTCGAAATCTACCGCTATGATCCTGATAAGGATAAAGCGCCGTACATGCAAACTTTCACGCTCGAGCTAACCGACAAGCACCGTATGTTGCTTGATGCGTTACTTGCACTGAAAGTACAGGATGAAACCTTGACATTCCGCCGTTCATGCCGAGAAGGTATTTGTGGTTCTGACGGTGTGAATATCAATGGTAAAAATGGTCTGGCGTGTTTGTGGAACCTCAACGATTTGCCTGAAAAAATCGTGATTCGTCCTCTACCAGGCTTGCCAGTGATTAAGGATCTGGTTGTAGACATGAACCAGTTCTACGATCAATACAACAAGATCCAGCCATTCCTGATTAACAATCAGCCAGCGCCACCAAAAGAGCGTTTACAGTCTCAAGCGGACCGTGAGCATCTTGACGGCCTGTATGAATGTATCTTGTGTGCGTGTTGTTCGACATCATGTCCATCGTTCTGGTGGAACCCAGACAAATTCTTGGGTCCATCTGCGCTACTAAACGCTTATCGCTTTATTATCGATTCGCGTGATACCGCTACTCAAGAACGTTTGGCGCGTTTGGACGACCCATTCTCATTGTTCCGTTGTAAAGGAATCATGAACTGTGTATCTGTTTGCCCGAAAGGTTTGAACCCAACAAAAGCAATTGGTCACATTCGTAACATGCTTCTCGATCAAGCAGGTTAATTCCGTTAAAAAAAGCGCACATATTTATGTGCGCTTTTTTTATTGAAAATAAATGGGACTAATGTCTAAATTGCATCTAAAATGTATATCAAGCACCATAGGTTATCAGCTAAAATAGCCAATGTATTTTGTCAATTTATAAGAGGTATATGTCAAAAAAATCAATTCGTGTAAGCAGAACATGATACGATTTGAAACGAAATTTTATGCCCACAAAGTGCATAATAGGCCATATACACGAAGCACGATTTTTGATTGTGCTTAATTTTTATGTAGAAGAGTTATTTTAGAAAAGCCAAATAGCGGTAAGATTTTGTTTTTCTAAGATGATTTGCAAAAATTGCTCGGCGTCGCCGAGTATACAGATGATAAATGATGCCAATGACGGCGTTGTTTTTCATTGATTATGTCAAGGAAACTTGATGTGGTCATAACGCCCCCTTTGGTCTCAGCGCCAGAATGGGTTTGTAATGCCATTTTACAATTTGGCGTTATCAATCATGGGTCTGTTTAAAAAAGCAACCCGTAATGTTTTTGCAATAGGAAATGGGTCCACAAATGCAAGATGTTGCTGACGCTTTGCGTCTTGACACTGAACTTTCCGCTGATAGCGCAGCGTATATTGAACAGCTTTACGAGCAATACCTGACCTCCCCAACCTCTGTGACAGAGGACTGGCGCCAATACTTCGATAAATTCCCAAAAGGTGATCAACCACACAGCAATGTGCGTGAGCAGTTCTTATTACTTGGACGTAATTCGAGCCGTGTACAAGCAGTTGTACAAAGTTCGGTAAGCAGTGATCATGAGCGTCGTCAGATTGGTGTCTTACAACTCATCGCAGCATATCGTAACCGTGGTCATCAAAAAGCAAAACTCGATCCACTAGGTCTTGCAAAACGCGAAGACGTTCCAGATCTTGATTTATCTGCTCATGGTTTAACGAAGTCTGATCTTGATACGATATTCAATACCAGTAATCTTGCTATTGGTAAAACTGAAGCTACTCTCGGTGAAATGATCGATGCAATGGAAGCCATTTATTGTGGTTCTATTGGTGCAGAATACATGCATATTGTCGACACCAAAGAAAAACGCTGGATTCAACAACGTTTAGAGAGTGCGCGTGGTCAGTTCAATTTTACCAATGACCAGAAAAAAGGACTACTGGAGCGCTTAACTGCTGCGGAAGGCCTTGAAAAGTTTTTGGGTAACAAATATGTCGGCGCTAAGCGCTTTGGTGTAGAAGGTGGTGAAGCCTTCATCCCGATGATGAACGAAATTATTCAGCGTGCAGGCTCTGTAGGCTGTAAAGAAGTTGTGATTGGTATGCCACACCGTGGTCGTCTCAACCTTCTTGTAAATATTATGGGTAAAAACCCAGCTGATCTTTTTGGTGAATTTGAAGGTAAATCAATTCATAAAAAAGGTTCGGGTGACGTAAAATACCACCAAGGCTTCTCATCAAATGTCATGACGTCAGGTGGCGAAGTACATTTGGCATTGGCATTTAACCCGTCGCATCTTGAAATTGTTGGACCAGTGGTTGAAGGTTCGGTTCGTGCACGCCAAGTTCGTCGTAAAGACATCGGTGGTGATGACGTTCTTCCGGTGATCGTTCACGGTGACGCTGCATTTGCAGGTCAGGGTGTTAACCAAGAAACCTTCCAAATGTCGCAAACTCGCGGTTATACGGTTGGTGGTACGGTTCATATCGTCATCAATAACCAAGTGGGTTTCACCACTTCAGATCCACGCGATGCTCGCTCAACTGAATACTGTACCGATATCGCGAAAATGGTTCAGTCACCAATTTTCCATGTAAATGGTGATGATCCTGAAGCGGTGGCGTTTATTGCACAGTTGGCCCATGATTTCCGTCATACTTTCCGTAAAGACGTTGTAATTGATTTGTTCTGTTACCGTCGTCGCGGCCACAATGAAGCAGATGAGCCATCTGCAACTCAGCCGTTGATGTATCAGGTGATCAATAAAAAGCCAACTACTCGTACGCTTTATGCCGACAAATTGGTACAAGAAAAAGTACTCGATCGTGCAGAAGCGGACAAACTGATTGAAGACTACCGCGCTGATTTAGAAGCGGGTAATCACGTTGCAAATGCGCTGGTTCTTGAGCCAAACACCAAGATGTTTGTCGATTGGAAACCGTACTTGGGCCATGACTATACAGACGTTTGGGATACCACAACCGATATCAATCGCTTAAAAGCGCTTGGTGAAGGAATGCGTAAGCTACCTGAAGGTTTTGTGATGCAACGCCAAGTGCAAAAAGTCATTGACGACCGTTTGAAAATGCAAACGGGCGAAATGCCATTGAACTGGGGTGCTGCTGAAACACTTGCCTACGCAACACTTGTTGATGAAGGTTACTTGGTTCGTATTACTGGTGAAGATGTTGGCCGTGGTACGTTCTCGCATCGTCATGCTAAATTGCATAACCAAGTCGACGGGTCAACTTATATTCCGCTTTGTCATGTAAAGGAAAATCAGCCACGCTTTGCGTTGTATGATTCTTTGTTGTCTGAAGAAGCCGTTCTTGCATTTGAATATGGCTATGCGACAACTATTCCAAATAGCTTGATCATCTGGGAAGCTCAGTTTGGTGACTTCGCTAACTGTGCGCAAGTTGTGATTGACCAATTCATTGCATCTGGTGAAACCAAGTGGGAGCGTGTGTGTGGTCTGACCATGTTGCTACCTCATGGCTTTGAAGGTCAGGGGCCAGAGCATTCATCTGCACGTCTTGAGCGCTTCTTGCAGCTTTGTGCAGAAGACAACATGCAAGTGATTACACCAACCACACCAGCGCAGATTTTCCATGCGTTACGTCGTCAGGCAGTTCGTCCAATTCGTAAGCCAATGATTGTAATGTCACCTAAGTCGTTGCTTCGTCATAAACTTGCAACATCAACACTCGATGAGCTTGCGAACGGCACATTCCAAACCGTGATTGATGAAGTTGATCAAATCAATAAAGCAGATGTTACCCGTCTAGTTTTGTGTGGCGGTAAGGTCTACTACGATTTGCTTGAAAAACGTCGTGAGCTTGAGTTAAACAACGTTGCGTTGGTTCGTATCGAACAGCTCTATCCGTACCCAGAAAAACGCTTGGAAGAAG
Organism: Acinetobacter soli; assembly: GCF_018139125.1. NCBI lineage: Bacteria > Pseudomonadati > Pseudomonadota > Gammaproteobacteria > Moraxellales > Moraxellaceae > Acinetobacter > Acinetobacter soli. Next base: position 1,798,954 of record NZ_CP073241.1, on the reverse strand, counting down.
TGCTTGCAGCTTATCCAAATGTTAAAGATGTGGTGTGGTGTCAAGAAGAGCCGAAGAACCAAGGTGCTTGGTTGTTTATCGCACCGCGTCTATATGACGACATCTTGAAATCTGGAAAACAAATCCGCATCAGCTATGCAGGTCGTGAAGCATCGGCTGCACCAGCATGTGGTTCACCATACTTGCACGCAAAACAACAAGCTCAGCTCATTCATGATGCATTAGCAATCGAAGCTGAACAATCAGGAGAGACAAAATAATGGCAACCGAAATTAAAGCACCGGTATTCCCAGAGTCAGTTGCAGACGGAACCATTGCAACTTGGCATAAAAAAGTTGGGGAAGCAGTATCACGTGATGAAGTCATTTGTGATATTGAAACTGATAAAGTTGTTTTAGAAGTGGTTGCTCCAGCTGATGGTCAACTTGTTTCTATCGTGAAAGATGAAGGCGAAACAGTTTTATCTGACGAAGTAATTGCACAGTTCCAAGAAGGTGCAGTTTCTGGCGCCAATGAAACTCAATCAGTTCAAAGCGATTCAAAAGTAGAACAAGCAGCATCTAAAACTGAAGCGGGTGCGGCACCAGTTGTAGAACGTGCACAACCTGTATCTGATCAAGCACCAGCTGTGCGTAAAGCATTGACTGAAACAGGCATCAGTGCAGCAGATGTTCAAGGTACAGGCCGTGGTGGTCGTATCACTAAAGAAGACGTGACCAATCACCAAGCAAAACCAGCAGCACCTGCTGCTGCACCGCTTAGCGTTGCGGTCGGTGAGCGTATCGAAAAGCGTGTTCCAATGACACGTCTGCGTAAGCGCGTAGCCGAGCGTCTTCTTGCTGCAACTCAAGAAACCGCAATGTTAACTACGTTTAACGAAGTGAACATGAAACCAATCATGGAAATGCGTGCACAGTACAAAGATGCGTTTGAAAAACGTCATGGTGCGCGTCTTGGCTTTATGTCTTTTTTCGTGAAAGCTGCAACTGAAGCATTGAAACGTTATCCAGCTGTAAATGCGTCTATCGATGGCGATGATATTGTTTACCATGGTTATTACGACATCGGCGTTGCTGTTTCTTCTGACCGTGGTCTTGTGGTTCCAGTACTTCGTGATACTGACCGTATGAACTATGCTGAAGTTGAAAACGGTATCCGTGACTATGCTTACAAGGCACGTGATGGCAAATTGGGTATTGAAGACATGACAGGCGGTACATTCACCATTACTAATGGTGGTACGTTCGGTTCATTGCTTTCTACACCAATCTTGAATACACCACAAACTGCAATTTTGGGCATGCATAAGATCCAAGAGCGTCCAATGGCAGTGAATGGTCAGGTTGAAATTTTACCAATGATGTATCTTGCACTTTCTTATGACCACCGTTTAATCGATGGTAAAGAAGCTGTTGGTTTCTTGGTAACCATCAAAGAGCTTCTTGAAGAGCCTGCAAAACTTATTCTTGATCTTTAATTTAGTCCGTATAAACACCCAAGTTGAGTCATTTCGCTTGGGTTCATGGAGATAAAAATGTCTCAACAGTTTGATCTTGTTGTAATTGGCGGTGGACCTGGTGGCTATGAAGCGGCAATTCGCGCTGCTCAGCTTGGCTTTAAAGTTGCGTGTATTGAAAAGCGTATCCATAAAGGCAAGCCATCTTTAGGTGGTACCTGCTTAAACGTGGGCTGTATCCCGTCTAAAGCACTCTTAGACTCAGCGCATCGCTTTGAAGATACCGCACATCACCTAGATGACCACGGTATTACAACAGGTGAAGTCAAAATTGACATCGCAAAAATGTTGGCACGTAAAGATAAAGTTGTCGAAAACTTAACGGGCGGTGTGGCTCAGTTATTAAAAGGCAATGGTATCGAGTGGTTACAAGGGACAGGTAAACTCCTTGCAGGTAAAAAAGTTGAGTTTGTGCCATTTGAAGGCGAAACTCAGGTTTTAGAGCCGAAATACGTGATTCTTGCTTCTGGTTCAGTACCAGTAAATATTCCGGTAGCACCAGTTGATCAAGACTTGATTGTTGACTCAACTGGCGCACTCGAGTTTGCTGAAGTACCTAAGCGTTTAGGTGTGATTGGCGCGGGTGTAATTGGTCTCGAGCTTGGTTCTGTATGGCGTCGTTTGGGGGCTGAAGTTGTTGTGTTTGAAGCATTGGATACATTCCTTCCAATGGCAGATAAGGCACTTGCTAAAGACTTCCAAAAAATCTTGACCAAACAAGGTCTTGATATTCGCATTGGTGCAAAAGTTGCTGCGACTGAAGTAAATGGTCGTGAAGTGACTGTGAAATACAACCAAGGCGGCGAAGACAAAGAACAAGTATTCGACAAGCTTATCGTTTGTGTTGGCCGTAAGCCATATGCAGAAGGTTTGTTGGCTGAAGATGCGGGTATCAAGTTGACTGAACGTGGTTTCATTGAAGTCAACGACCACTGCGCAACATCTCTTGAAGGTGTTTATGCAATTGGTGATCTTGTACGTGGTCCTATGCTTGCGCATAAAGCCATGGAAGAAGGTGTAATGGCGGTTGAACGTATTCACGGTCACGCAGCACAAGTGAACTACGATACAATTATCAGCGTTATTTATACGCATCCTGAAGCAGCTTGGGTTGGCTTAACTGAAGAAGCAGCGAAAGAAAAAGGTCATGACGTTAAAACGGGTCAATTCCCATTTGCAGTCAATGGCCGTGCTTTAGCAGCAGGTGAAGCAGCAGGTTTTGTGAAGTTTGTGGCTGATGCAAAAACCGACCGTTTGTTGGGTATGCACGTGATTGGACCAGGTGCATCTGACATTGTTCACCAAGGTATGATTGCACTTGAGTTTGTTTCTTCTGTAGAAGATTTACAATTAATGACATTTGGTCATCCAACCTATTCTGAAGTGGTGCATGAAGCCGCTTTAGCGGTTGATGGTCGTGCCATTCACGCAATTCAACGCAAACGTAAGTAAGATTGAAAAGAGCGGTTTAGACCGCTCTTTTTTGTTTAAGATGGTTGTTTATATTTGAATAATCATCTAAAAATAAGTACAAATGAAATTGAAAAAATGATCTGTATTTACTGAGACGGATGTTTAAGTACAGGTTAGTTATAACAAGGGCAAAAGTCGTAAAAAGGTAACTAAATGAATTTACATGAGTATCAAGCCAAAACATTGTTGAAAAAATATGGCGTGTCAGTCCAAGAAGGAATTTTGGCACGAAATGCAGAAGAAGCAGTTGCTGCATTTGAACAATTAGGTGGCAAGTTTGCCGTGATGAAAGCCCAAGTACATGCGGGTGGCCGCGGTAAAGCTGGTGGTGTAAAGGTAGTTAAATCGAAAGAAGAAGCTGCAGACTACGCCAACCAATTGATTGGTACGAATCTTGTCACATATCAAACCGATGCCAACGGCCAGCCGGTCAACAGTGTCTTGATCTGCGAAGATGTGTATCCCGTTGAACGTGAGCTATACCTAGGTGCTGTGGTGGATCGTTCAAGCCGTCGCGTAACTTTTATGGCTTCAACCGAAGGTGGTGTTGAAATCGAGAAAGTAGCTGAAGAAACGCCAGAGAAAATTATTAAAGTCGAAGTAGATCCACTAGTAGGTTTACAACCGTTCCAAGCACGTGAAGTTGCATTTGCATTACAACTTAAAGACAAACAGGTCAGCCAGTTTGTGAAGCTAATGACAGGTGCTTATCAAGCATTTGTAGAAAATGATTTTGCCCTATTTGAAATTAATCCACTCTCAGTTCGTGAAAACGGCGATATCCTTGCGGTCGATGCTAAAATTGGCATCGATTCAAACGCCTTGTATCGTTTGCCAGAGCTTGCAGCAGCACGTGACAAATCACAAGAAAATGAGCGCGAATTAAAAGCGTCTGAGTTTGAACTGAACTATGTCGCACTTGAAGGTAATATTGGCTGTATGGTCAATGGTGCAGGGCTTGCAATGGCCACAATGGACATTATCAAACTGTACGGCGGTCAACCTGCAAACTTCCTTGATGTAGGCGGTGGTGCAACCAAAGAGCGCGTGATTGAAGCATTTAAGCTCATCTTGGCTGATACCTCTGTTCAAGGTGTCTTAATCAATATCTTTGGTGGAATTGTACGTTGCGACATGATTGCCGAAGCCATTATTGCAGCCGTTCAAGAGGTGAATGTAACCGTTCCTGTCGTGGTTCGTCTAGAAGGCAACAACGCAGAATTGGGTGCAAAAATTCTCGACGAATCGGGTTTAAAACTGACATCTGCCAACGGATTATCGGATGCGGCAGAGAAAATTGTTGCTGCGGTAAAAGGTTAAGGGAGTATAAAAATGAGCGTATTAATTAATAAAGACACAAAAGTATTGGTTCAAGGTTTTACGGGTAAAAACGGCACATTTCATTCAGCCCAAGCGCTAGATTACGGCACGAAAGTCGTGGGTGGGGTAACGCCAGGCAAAGGTGGAACTACTCATCTGGACTTGCCAGTATTTAATACCATGAAAGATGCGGTTCGTGAAACTCATGCTGATGCATCGGTTATTTATGTTCCGGCGCCTTTTGTTTTAGACTCCATTGTTGAAGCGGTCGATTCAGGTGTGAGTCTGATTGTTGTGATCACTGAAGGTGTGCCAACCCTAGATATGCTCAAAGCCAAGCGTTACCTTGAAACCTACGGTAATGGTGTGCGTTTAGTTGGACCAAACTGCCCAGGTGTGATTACTCCAGGCGAATGTAAAATCGGAATTATGCCGGGTCATATTCATCAACCGGGTCGTATTGGAATTATTTCTCGTTCGGGTACTTTGACTTATGAGGCTGTGGCGCAAACCACAAAACTCGGTTTAGGTCAGTCTACTTGTATCGGAATTGGGGGTGATCCAATTCCAGGAATGAACCAAATCGATGCGTTGAAACTTTTCCAAGATGACCCAGATACCGATGCGATCATTATGATTGGTGAAATTGGTGGCTCTGCGGAAGAAGAAGCAGCTGAATACATCCAATCGAATGTGAGTAAGCCAGTTGTTGGATACATTGCTGGTGTGACTGCACCAAAAGGCAAACGTATGGGGCATGCAGGCGCAATTATTTCGGGCGGTAAAGGGACAGCAGAAGAGAAATTTGCTGCATTTGAACGTGCAGGCATGGCGTATACGCGTAGCCCAGCCGAACTCGGCTCAACCATGCACAAGGTCCTTAAGGAAAAAGGTTTGGTATAATTTTTAAGCTTTATCCAATAAAAACCCTTCAGAACATCTGAAGGGTTTTTTTATGAACAAATCATTCGATATATCGGATTTTAAGTTCGTATCTAAAAAGAAAAATTCTATATCTTTCATCAAGTACTGGCTTAGATTAAAAGTCTGATGACGTATGTCCTTGAGTGAAGACTACTATTGCAAATTTTTAATAAGATCGTTTAATTTAATTTGTTTAGTTATTCTTAAACTCGTTATAAGCTGACGCTGTAATGATAGTAATAAAATTAAAAAACAGCACCATAAAATGAGACGCAAAAAAAAGCGTAATGATTGGGGTGATCATTACGCAGAACAACGAATCTGTAATAACAGTTTCGGTTAAGGAGAAGAGTTATGAACTTGGGGGAGTGCATAACCTATGAACCTAATATACTCAAGGTCTACTCAGAGTTCATTGGTATTCACGTTAACATGTGTTAAATCACGTTAAATAATCGATCAAAATGTAGGCTTGCTTTCGACCAAAGTCGTACTGCCGCTGAATAAGACAGTACTTCAATGGTGTTTCGATCATGATCGATTAGAACTTGAATAAGCCAAGCCCATCTTTTACTTCATCCAGTGTGGCTTGGGTTATGTTCTGACATTTGATTGTACCTTCGCGCAAGATATCCATGATGTAATCTGGATCTTTAGCCAACGCTTCACGACGTTCACGGATAGGTGAAATCAATTCTTTTAAAATACCTTCAAGGCGTTTTTTTACAGTTCCATCACCGAGACCACCACGGCGATAGTGAGCCTTTAAAGCCTCAACTTCTTCTTTGTCTGGATCAAATGCATCTAGATATGCAAATACAATGTTGCCCTCGACCTGACCTGGATCTTCAATGCGTAAGTGATTTGGATCGGTATACATTGCATTGACGGCTTTTTTAATATCTTTATCACTTGCATTTAATACAATGGTATTGCCAAGAGATTTCGACATTTTTGCCTTACCATCAAATCCAGGTAAACGTCCTGTATTTGAAAGTAGGGCTTTACATTCAGGAAGCAAATCTTGACCAATCTGACGATTCACACGGCGTACCAATTCATTGGTCTGTTCAATCATTGGAATTTGGTCTTCACCCACCGGAACGACGGTCGCTTTAAAGGCAGTAATATCGGCTGCCTGTGCCACTGGATAGCATAAAAAACCTGCTGGAATATCACGCTCAAACCCACGCATCTGAATTTCAGATTTAATAGTCGGGTTACGCTCAAGACGTGCAACAGTCACAAAGTTAAGGTACAACATGGTCAGTTCATTCAGTGCTGGCAAGCATGATTGAACACAGATCGTGGTTTTAGTTGGATCGATGCCCACAGCCAAATAATCCAGTGCCACTTCAAGAATATTACGGCGTACTTTGTCTGGATTGTCTGCATTGTCTGTTAGGGCTTGAGCGTCTGCCAACAAGATATGCTGATGATGACTATCTTGTAAACCGACACGAGAACGTAAAGAACCGACAAAATGTCCGAGATGCAATTGTCCAGTCGGACGGTCACCTGTCAAAATAATAGGTCGTTGATCAACACTGCTCATTATATAGTCCACTACTAAATGGGTTTATTCAGAGGCTAAGCCGCTGCAATATAAAAGAATGGGGTTATTGTACGGGAAATAAAAATAAATCGTCAGCAATCCACGGCACTTTTCATAAAATAATCCTGTCAATCTATCGGTTAAAATTACAGAAATTCAAAAAAATCGTCTTACAATAGAGAGATAAAAATCAATTCGGATAAAAAATGGCAACTGGCTTACTTGTACTTCTCGATGATATTGCAACGATTTTGGATGATGTTGCCCTCATGAGTAAAATGGCAGCGAAAAAAACCGCTGGCGTATTGGGAGATGATCTGGCGTTAAATGCCCAGCAAGTAACAGGTGTTCGCGCCGAGCGTGAAATACCGGTGGTATGGGGCGTAGCAAAAGGCTCTTTTATTAATAAACTGATTTTGGTGCCATTGGCATTATTAATTTCGGTGGTCGCACCTTGGCTCATTAATCCGTTACTCATGATTGGTGGTTTATTTTTATGTTATGAAGGGATTGAAAAAGTCATTCATAGTTTGTTTTCAAAAAAAGCACACGCTGAAAAATACACAGATCCACAACAACAAAACCATGAAACTGATTTAGCTGCTTTTGAAAAACAAAAAATAAAAGGTGCCATTCGCACCGATTTTATTCTTTCTGCCGAAATTGTGGTGATTTCATTAGGTACTGTTGCCGCAGCAGCATTTATGACCAAAGTTATGGTACTCAGTATTATCGCAATTGTAATGACTGTGGGTGTTTATGGTTTTGTTGCCATGATTGTAAAAATTGATGATTTGGGCTTGTACTGGACCAAGCAAAGTTCGTCTTTTAAACAAAAACTTGGGAATGCGTTGTTGGTATTTGCACCTTGGTTAATGAAAGCCTTGTCTGTGGTTGGAACGATTGCGATGTTTTTAGTGGGAGGTGGCATTATTGCGCATACGATTCCACTGATTCATCACTTTAGCGAAGAAACCAGTGATCATTTAGAAATGATTCCCACAGTTGGGAATATTATTGGTGCGATTACCCCAACATTGATTAATTTTGGAATAGGTATGCTGGCAGGTTTGATCGTGTTTATGATCGTAACCGTATTTCAAAAAATGAAAGCGAAAGCCGCATAAACGATTGGAGATGATCTATGCGTTGGAAAGGTCGACGAGTCAGTAGCAATGTGGAAGATCGCCGTGGAAGTAGTGGTGCTAAAGTGGGTGGCATCAGTATCGTCGGTTTGGTGGTGGCATTTGTGGCATGGAAATTTTTTGGTGTCGATCCGCAACAAGCCTATCAGGCAACTCAGCAGATAACAGCCGCACAAAGTCAGACGGGTACAGCACCAGAGCAATTATCTGCTGAACAAAAAGAAGCCTCAGATTTTGTAGGAACAATTTTGGCAGACACAGAAGACACTTGGACGCCCATCTTCCAACAGCTGGGGCAAAGCTATGTTGCGCCAAAATTAGTGTTGTTTAATGGCCGTGATCAATCTGCCTGTGGTACTGCGGAGTCGGCGATGGGGCCTTTTTATTGTCCAACCGATCAAAAAGTTTATATCGATACACAGTTCTTTAAAGAGATGCGCCAACAAATGGGGATATCAGGCGATAAAAATCAGACTGAACTGAGCAGACAAGATCAGGCAGGCGATTTTGCTCAGGCCTATGTCGTGGCACATGAGGTAGGACATCATATTCAAAATTTATTGGGTATATCCTCTCAGGTACAACGTGCGCAAGCACAGGCCAATCGTACTCAAGCCAATCAACTTTCTGTACGTATTGAACTACAGGCCGACTGCTTTGCCGGAATATGGGCCAATCGAAATCAAGAACGCACGCAATTTTTAGAGGCTGGAGATGTCGAAGAAGCCATGGATGCAGCACAAAAAATTGGAGATGATTATCTTCAGAAGCGTGCAACAGGGCAGGTGGTCCCTGATAGTTTTACCCATGGTACCAGTCAACAGCGCATGCATTGGTTTGAAACTGGATTAAAAAGTGGTGACTTGAATCAGTGTGATACATTCAATAGTCGTTCAATTTAAAAAAGAAGGTGACACCTTCTTTTTTATTTTTTAAGAAACTGCTTGAAGTTGCGAAGAATTCGGTAACTACAATATAGAGCGATCAAGGCAAAAATACCGACGCCAAAAAGTACATATTTTAAATTGCTAATGTCTTGAGCATACAATGACTTGATGTCTTGCTCAGACCAAGTGTAAGAGCCAGGCATATTGGTCTGGGTATCCATATAACGTATTTTCTCAAGATAACTATGTGTACCAAAGGTTTGAAACGTTGCATCCTGAATTACACGTGTCCCAATTTCGTTATAGCGGTCTGTACATAAGGTTGCAAGATAATGTTCGCAATTCAATTTCGCGATATATCCGCGATCTTGTAGCACAATATAAAAAGCTTGGTTGGGCTTTTTATTGTTACTCAATAGACGATAAGTATGTGTCGCATCACTTTGAATCTGTGAAATCTGTTTGTGGGTATATTCATCCTCGGCATTCCAGATTTCCTTTGCCTTACTATAAAAGGTTAAGATGAGTGCCGCCGTAATTAAAAAAATACAGGTAGCTGAGACAAGCCGAACAACAGTTTTAATCGATTGATGCATGTGCGAGGACTTCCTTTTGAACGCCATTAAAATAACTGATTTGATTCAATTCACAAAGAAGTTTTCTACTTAAGCTTAAGTGTTTGATAAAATTAAACATTATGGTTTTTTTGTTAATAAAGTTAATTTTTGGCAATATCCAAAGTAAATTTAAGTAAAATTACAGATCTGTTTATTTATATGATCCATAAGGATATTTATGGGTAGTTTTTTTCTCCTTCAAGTTCTCACGGTTATTTTTGCGCTGTCGATTGCAACCACAATTTTTAATAAGCGTATTTTAAATTTCCCTCAGGCGATTGGTGTGCCGATTGTTTCGGCCGTTTTAGTTTTTATTTTGCAATGGGGAGCCAGCCTGTTAAATGGCAACCAGTTTATTACCATTAATATTCATAATATTGAAAATGCAGTAAAAAGCATTGATTTTTATGATTTCCTAATCAATGGTGTGATTTGTTTTATTTTAACCTCCTCAGCACTCAAATTTAAAATTTCAGATTTGCGCAATCATTGGAAGCCAATCGGCATCTTGGCCACTATTGCGTTGGTGCTCTGTGCTGTCTTGTTCGCAGGTTTATTGTTTGGTTTTCAATACTTGATTGGAAATCCTGTTCCAATTCTGGTTTTACTGTTACTTGGTTCTGCATTGGGAGCAACAGATCCGATTGGTATCAAAGGGGTATTAAGTTCAGTTCGCGCCCCGCATCACCTGATTGTTAAACTTGAAGGTGAGTCACTCTTTAATGACGCCATGTGTATCGCCGTGTTTATGACCCTTTTAAATGTACTTAAAGGGGAGCACTTTAGCTTGGTGGGCACAATCGAAAACTTTCTTTACGAAATCGTGGTCGCTGTGATTATTGGTTGGGCATTTGGTGTCGGAATTTTACGTCTGTTGCGTGGTAAGCACGAGATGGAATCTTTAATTCTGACGACAGCGTTATTGGCAAGTGGTGCCTATTTGGTGTCATTGTTCGCACATGCATCGGCACCGATTGCTTGTGTGATTGGCGGCTTGATTGTTGGAAATAAGTGGAAAGAAATTTTACAAGAACGTGAAATTCGCGAAGTGAACCATTTCTGGCACACCGTAGAAGGCATTATTAACTCATTTTTATTTACTTTGATTGGTCTTGAGCTTTTTATTCTAGATTTAAGTACAAGCATGATCTTAGGTGGAATTTTCGCCTTTATCGCGTTACATATTTCGCGCTTTGTCGCAAACTTTCTCTCGTTTTCTTTTTTCCCGTCATTTAAGCATAAGAGTTACAACGGCAGTCTGGCAATTTTATCGTGGGGTGGTGTTCGAGGTGGAATTTCATTGGCCTTGATTCTTGCGGTCGCCAACGTACCTGAGCTACGAGATTACAGCAGTATTTTAATTGGGTATACCTTTATTAGTGTGCTGATGTCGGGAGTGGTTTGTGGACTTGGTTTACCTGCTGTGATGAATGCATTTTATTATAATCCCAATGAAGAAACTCAAGGATTTAAAGGCTGGTATCAACGTATGTGCCACAAAATGAACCGCAAAGGGTATAAGTATATTGTAGGAGAAGATGCATATGGCAACGAAACAATCACCATTTACGACATGGATAAACTAACCGATCAGAAAGCCGAAGATGGTATTGCGACGGTTCATAATCCCACAAAAGTACAAGAAGCGAAAAGACTGGAGAATCCGAATAATTTTTAAATATATCGAGTATTCATAATTTGATCATTCGATTGTTTAATAGAATTTATGAATAAGTATAATTTAAATAAAAATATACATCATGTTATTCAATGAGCTAAAAATTGTGATTGAGCTGATTGAACTCGGTTCTTTCACACTTTTTAAATCAATTACTAAGTTTAAAGAGGTTGCCCAAGTTTTCTATAAGATTCTTGTATCAGAGATTTGTATCAAAATTGTTCGATCGTGGAATTTTTTTTATAAAAAATATATATAAATCAATTAATTAAAATAAAAAATTTACTATAAGGTAAATATAAGCATAATTTATGTGAACCAGTTATCACTTTTTTTTGTTTTTTGAGCTGTTTTTGTATTTATTTTTTTCTTTTTTGAATGTTTAATGGTATGGATTACGTGCAAAAATCATAAAAGATGGTTGTTTTGAGTAAGCCATCACGGTGTGGGGAAGCACATTAAAAAATATAAAGCATACGAGAGAGATGAAAGTCATGCCAAACATACAAATTATCGCTAAAGAATCGCATGCCGTATTGGCAGATATCACAGGAAACTCCGCCAAACTCACAGAAGCATCTGTTGTATTGGTTAAGGTTTCAGCAGATGATGTTCAAGAAGTAACCCGTGATGGTACCAGTGCTATCATTAAGCTCAAGAATGGCGAAGTCATCGTTATTGACGACTTTTTCAGTACGGAAGGTCCTACAGACAATAGCCTAGTTTTTCAAGATGATTCTAATAAACTGATCTGGGTACAATTCACAGATGCACAAGGCGCCCTGCTTGAAAATGTGGCGTATCAACCAATCGATTCAATCGAGCCTTTATTATATGGTCACAGTGAAACAAGTCCATGGGCATGGGCAGCCGTTCCAGTAACTGCAGGTGGTATCTTGTGGTGGGCGCACAATCGAGATAGTGATAACGATAACAATAACCCGCCTGTGGTTAACCCGCCTGCAACACCTACCACTCCAGCAACTGTCTTTGACGATAAACAACCAATCACTGGCAATGTAAGCAACGGCAGCTCCACGAATGATGCATCTCCTTTAATTAGTGGTACAGGCACAGCTGGCACGACAATTACGGTATATGACGGCAATACTGTTTTGGGTACTACCACCGTAGGTTCAGACGGTAAATGGTCATTTACACCAACCACACCATTAACCGATGGCACGCATAGCATTACTTATACAGTTAAAGATGCGGCGGGAAATGAAAGCGGTAAGAGCCCAGCAATTGACTTTACCGTGGATACCATCGCACCAGATACGCCAACAACTGCTCCAAATGCTACAGATGATGTTGCACCTGTCATTGGCCCAATTACTGCTGGCAGTTCGACCAATGACAATACTCCAACATTAACGGGTACAGGCACTGCGGGCGACATCATTACCGTCTATGATGGCGCTACTAAACTAGGTACAGCCACAGTGGGTTCAGATGGGAAATGGTCATTTACACCATCACCTGCGCTAGCAGATGGCTCACACAGTATTTCTTACACAGCAACAGATAAAGCGGGAAATGAAAGCGGTAAGAGTCCAGCAATTGACTTTACCGTGGATACCATCGCACCAGATACGCCAACAACTGCTCCAAATGCTACAGATGATGTTGCACCTGTCATTGGTCCAATTACTGCTGGTAGTTCGACCAATGACAATACCCCAACATTAACGGGTACAGGCACTGCGGGCGATATCATTACCGTTTATGATGGCGCTACCAAACTGGGTACAGCCACAGTGGGTTCAGATGGGAAATGGTCATTTACACCATCACCTGCGCTAGCAGATGGCTCACACAGTATTTCTTACACAGCAACAGATAAAGCGGGAAATGAAAGCGGTAAGAGTCCAGCAATTGACTTTACCGTAGATACCATCCCGCCATTGGCAAATGCAGTCACGGTACTGGATCTGTACGATGATGTGGGCGCGATTCAGGGCACCATCAGCAACAGTCCAGATAGTCTGACCGATGACACCCGTCCGGCATATTCAGGAACGGCAGATGCCTCGGTGGCGATCGTGAAAGTCTACGACAATGGCGCATACCTAGGCAGTGCGACCGTGGGTACAGATGGCAAATGGAGCTTCACGCCAAGTACACCGATTGGTGCAGGACCGCACAGTTTCACTGCCAGTGGTGTGGATGCAGCAGGTAACGAAGGACCGCAAAGCGCGGCATGGCAATTCAAGGTGGTGGGTGCAGCCCCATCGGCGCCATCCATTCAGAGCGTGACGGATAATCAGGGTGATGTGACAGGAGATCTGCAGAAGAACCAGACCACAGATGACCGCACGCCGACCATCAGTGGTACCGGGCAAGTGGGTGCGGTGGTGACGGTATATGTTGACGGCACGGCAGTGGGTTCAACCACAGTGGCTTCAGACGGGACCTGGAGTGTGACCACGACGGATCTAGGTGCAGACGGCACCAAGAACCTGATTGCGAAACAGACCGACGGTGCAGGCCAGTCGAGCCCGGATTCGGGTGCTTATCCAATCGTACTGGATACCACAGCGCCGGCTACACCGACTACAGCTCCAACAGGAACAGATGATCAAGCACCTGTTATTGGACCTATTACATCAGGTGGTTCAACTAATGACAGTACCCCAACTATTGCTGGTACAGGCACAGCAGGTAATGTGATTACCATTAAAGATGGTGATACGGTACTGGGCAGCACCACCGTTGCAAGCGATGGCACCTGGAGCTTCACGCCAAATACACCTTTGACAGATGGTAGCCACAGTATTGGATACACTGAAAAGGATCCGGCAGGTAATGAAAGTGGTAAAAGTCCAACATTAGACTTTAATCTAGACACCACGAATGTGGTGGTAAGCATCAACAAGGCGGTCGACAATGTTGGCAGCAAGGTCGGTGACTTGGCCAACAATGCTGCAACCGATGACACCACACCAACACTGGTGGGAACAGGTACAGCGGGAGCGATTGTGACGATCAGCGTCGATGGTGGCGCGGCAGTTGGCTCAGCGGTGGTGAATAGTAGCGGTAACTGGAGCTACACCTTACCAACACAAAGCGAAGGGTCACATAGCTATACGGCCACTGCGAGCAATGCGGCAGGAACACAAGGCAGCGCGAGTTTCAATCTGACGATTGACACCACGGCACCGAGCATTCCGAGCATTGGTCTGGTGAGTGACGATGTGGGTCTGGTACAAGGTCCGCTTGGCAACGGTGCCAGCACGGATGACACCACGCCGACACTCAGTGGTACAGGCGCGACACCGGGTGATGTGATCAAGGTATATGACGGCAATGATGTGGTGGGCAGTGTCACGGTAGGAGCAGATGGTAGCTGGAACTACACCATCCCGGCACCTGGCTTGACCGAAGGTCCGCACAACCTAAGCGTGACTGCGACCGATCCTGTGGGCAACGAAAGTGGCAAGAGCGATCCGTTTACAGTCAATGTGGATCTGACCGCACCGACCGCGACAGCAAGTCTGGTGAGCATTACCCAAGACACCGGCAGTTCAGGCAGTGACTTTGTGACCAGCGACAACACCTTGGTGTTCAACCTGAGCACGACAGGCACGCTGGCGTCAGGCGAATATGTACAGATTTCACTCAATGGCGGTGCAACCTGGATCAATGCAGTCCAAGGCAGTGGCAACAGCTGGAGCTATGACAACACAGGCAATACGCTTGCCGATGGCAGCTACAGCATCCAGACCCGCGTGGTGGATGCAGCTGGCAATACCGGCACTGCGGCGACACAAGTGATCGTGGTCGATACCCAAGCTCCGACCACCGACAACAGCATTAGCCTGACTGGCTATGCAGACGATGTTGCGCCGAATACAGGAGACTTCGGTACAGGCACCACGACCAACGACACCTCACCATTGCTCAAAGGTACAGTGACAGGTCTTAAAGAAGGCGATAGCGTACAGATTTATGAAGGCACTACTTTACTGGGTACAGCAACCGTCATCGGTGGAAGCTTCAGTTACCAGTTGAGCAATGTCAGCGAAGGACCACACAGCTACACTGCTGCGATTGTAGATCAGGCCGGCAATGTGGGTACGACTTCAACAAGCTTCAACCTGACCGTAGATACCATCCCGCCATTGGCAAATGCAGTCACGGTGCTGGATCTATACGATGATGTGGGCGCGATTCAGGGCACCGTCAGCAACAGTCCAGATAGTCTGACCGATGACACCCGTCCGGCATATTCAGGAACGGCAGATGCCTCGGTGGCGATCGTGAAAGTCTACGACAATGGCGCATACCTAGGCAGTGCGACCGTGGGTACAGATGGCAAATGGAGCTTCACGCCAAGTACACCGATTGGTGCAGGACCACACAGTTTCACCGCCAGTGGTGTGGATGCAGCAGGTAACGAAGGACCGCAAAGCGCGGCATGGCAATTCAAGGTGGTGGGTGCAGCCCCATCGGCGCCATCCATTCAGAGCGTGACGGATAATCAGGGTGATGTGACAGGAGATCTGCAGAAGAACCAGACCACAGATGACCGCACGCCGACCATCAGTGGTACCGGGCAAGTGGGTGCGGTGGTGACGGTATATGTTGACGGCACGGCAGTGGGTTCAACCACAGTGGCTTCAGACGGGACCTGGAGTGTGACCACGACGGATCTAGGTGCAGACGGCACCAAGAACCTGATTGCGAAACAGACCGACGGTGCAGGCCAGTCGAGCCCGGATTCAGGTGCTTATCCAATCGTACTGGATACCACAGCGCCAGTGAAACCTGGTGTGGTGACAGCAATTGACGATCAAGGCCAGATCCAAGGTCCGATTGCCAATAACGGCACCACCGACGACAAGAATCCAGAATTCAAAGGTACGGGTACCGCAGGTGACGTGATTACCATTAAAGATGGCAACACGGTACTGGGCAGCACCACCGTTGCAAGCGATGGCACCTGGAGCTTCACGCCATCGACAGGCTTGGCAGACGGGGCACACAGCATTACCACGACTGCGACGGATGCGGCAGGCAACACCAGCGCGGCCAGTGATGCACTGAACTTTACGGTAGACACCACGAATGTGGTGGTAAGCATCAACAAGGCGGTCGACAATGTTGGCAGCAAGGTCGGTGACTTGGCCAACAATGCTGCAACCGATGACACCACACCAACACTGGTGGGAACAGGTACAGCGGGAGCGATTGTGACGATCAGCGTCGATGGTGGCGCGGCAGTTGGCTCAGCGGTGGTGAATAGTAGCGGTAACTGGAGCTACACCTTACCAACACAAAGCGAAGGGTCACATAGCTATACGGCCACTGCGAGCAATGCGGCAGGAACACAAGGCAGCGCGAGTTTCAATCTGACGATTGACACCACGGCACCGAGCATTCCGAGCATTGGTCTGGTGAGTGACGATGTGGGTCTGGTACAAGGTCCGCTTGGCAACGGTGCCAGCACGGATGACACCACGCCGACACTCAGTGGTACAGGCGCGACACCGGGTGATGTGATCAAGGTATATGACGGCAATGATGTGGTGGGCAGTGTCACGGTAGGAGCAGATGGTAGCTGGAACTACACCATCCCGGCACCTGGCTTGACCGAAGGTCCGCACAACCTAAGCGTGACTGCGACCGATCCTGTGGGCAACGAAAGTGGCAAGAGCGATCCGTTTACAGTCAATGTGGATCTGACCGCACCGACCGCGACAGCAAGTCTGGTGAGCATTACCCAAGACACCGGCAGTTCAGGCAGTGACTTTGTGACCAGCGACAACACCTTGGTGTTCAACCTGAGCACGACAGGCACGCTGGCGTCAGGCGAATATGTACAGATTTCACTCAATGGCGGTGCAACCTGGATCAATGCAGTCCAAGGCAGTGGCAACAGCTGGAGCTATGACAACACAGGCAATACGCTTGCCGATGGCAGCTACAGCATCCAGACCCGCGTGGTGGATGCAGCTGGCAATACCGGCACTGCGGCGACACAAGTGATCGTGGTCGATACCCAAGCTCCGACCACCGACAACAGCATTAGCCTGACTGGCTATGCAGACGATGTTGCGCCGAATACAGGAGACTTCGGTACAGGCACCACGACCAACGACACCTCACCATTGCTCAAAGGTACAGTGACAGGTCTTAAAGAAGGCGATAGCGTACAGATTTATGAAGGCACTACTTTACTGGGTACAGCAACCGTCACCGGTGGAAGCTTCAGTTACCAGTTGAGCAATGTCAGCGAAGGACCACACAGCTACACTGCTGCGATTGTAGATCAGGCCGGCAATGTGGGTACGACTTCAACAAGCTTCAACCTGACCGTAGATACCATCCCGCCATTGGCAAATGCAGTCACGGTGCTGGATCTATACGATGATGTGGGCGCGATTCAGGGCACCGTCAGCAACAGTCCAGATAGTCTGACCGATGACACCCGTCCGGCATATTCAGGAACGGCAGATGCCTCGGTGGCGATCGTGAAAGTCTACGACAATGGCGCATACCTAGGCAGTGCGACCGTGGGTACAGATGGCAAATGGAGCTTCACGCCAAGTACACCGATTGGTGCAGGACCACACAGTTTCACCGCCAGTGGTGTGGATGCAGCAGGTAACGAAGGACCGCAAAGCGCGGCATGGCAATTCAAGGTGGTGGGTGCAGCCCCATCGGCGCCATCCATTCAGAGCGTGACGGATAATCAGGGTGATGTGACAGGAGATCTGCAGAAGAACCAGACCACAGATGACCGCACGCCGACCATCAGTGGTACCGGGCAAGTGGGTGCGGTGGTGACGGTATATGTTGACGGCACGGCAGTGGGTTCAACCACAGTGGCTTCAGACGGGACCTGGAGTGTGACCACGACGGATCTAGGTGCAGACGGCACCAAGAACCTGATTGCGAAACAGACCGACGGTGCAGGCCAGTCGAGCCCGGATTCAGGTGCTTATCCAATCGTACTGGATACCACAGCGCCAGTGAAACCTGGTGTGGTGACAGCAATTGACGATCAAGGCCAGATCCAAGGTCCGATTGCCAATAACGGCACCACCGACGACAAGAATCCAGAATTCAAAGGTACGGGTACCGCAGGTGACGTGATTACCATTAAAGATGGCAACACGGTACTGGGCAGCACCACCGTTGCAAGCGATGGCACCTGGAGCTTCACGCCATCGACAGGCTTGGCAGACGGGGCACACAGCATTACCACGACTGCGACGGATGCGGCAGGCAACACCAGCGCGGCCAGTGATGCACTGAACTTTACGGTAGACACCACGAATGTGGTGGTAAGCATCAACAAGGCGGTCGACAATGTTGGCAGCAAGGTCGGTGACTTGGCCAACAATGCTGCAACCGATGACACCACACCAACACTGGTGGGAACAGGTACAGCGGGAGCGATTGTGACGATCAGCGTCGATGGTGGCGCGGCAGTTGGCTCAGCGGTGGTGGATAGTAGCGGTAACTGGAGCTACACCTTACCAACACAAAGCGAAGGGTCACATAGCTATACGGCCACTGCGAGCAATGCGGCAGGAACACAAGGCAGCGCGAGTTTCAATCTGACGATTGACACCACGGCACCGAGCATTCCGAGCATTGGTCTGGTGAGTGACGATGTGGGTCTGGTACAAGGTCCGCTTGGCAACGGTGCCAGCACGGATGACACCACGCCGACACTCAGTGGTACAGGCGCGACACCGGGTGATGTGATCAAGGTATATGACGGCAATGATGTGGTGGGCAGTGTCACGGTAGGAGCAGATGGTAGCTGGAACTACACCATCCCGGCACCTGGCTTGACCGAAGGTCCGCACAACCTAAGCGTGACTGCGACCGATCCTGTGGGCAACGAAAGTGGCAAGAGCGATCCGTTTACAGTCAATGTGGATCTGACCGCACCGACCGCGACAGCAAGTCTGGTGAGCATTACCCAAGACACCGGCAGTTCAGGCAGTGACTTTGTGACCAGCGACAACACCTTGGTGTTCAACCTGAGCACGACAGGCACGCTGGCGTCAGGCGAATATGTACAGATTTCACTCAATGGCGGTGCAACCTGGATCAATGCAGTCCAAGGCAGTGGCAACAGCTGGAGCTATGACAACACAGGCAATACGCTTGCCGATGGCAGCTACAGCATCCAGACCCGCGTGGTGGATGCAGCTGGCAATACCGGCACTGCGGCGACACAAGTGATCGTGGTCGATACCCAAGCTCCGACCACCGACAACAGCATTAGCCTGACTGGCTATGCAGACGATGTTGCGCCGAATACAGGAGACTTCGGTACAGGCACCACGACCAACGACACCTCACCATTGCTCAAAGGTACAGTGACAGGTCTTAAAGAAGGCGATAGCGTACAGATTTATGAAGGCACTACTTTACTGGGTACAGCAACCGTCACCGGTGGAAGCTTCAGTTACCAGTTGAGCAATGTCAGCGAAGGACCACACAGCTACACTGCTGCGATTGTAGATCAGGCCGGCAATGTGGGTACGACTTCAACAAGCTTCAACCTGACCGTAGATACCATCCCGCCATTGGCAAATGCAGTCACGGTGCTGGATCTATACGATGATGTGGGCGCGATTCAGGGCACCGTCAGCAACAGTCCAGATAGTCTGACCGATGACACCCGTCCGGCATATTCAGGAACGGCAGATGCCTCGGTGGCGATCGTGAAAGTCTACGACAATGGCGCATACCTAGGCAGTGCGACCGTGGGTACAGATGGCAAATGGAGCTTCACGCCAAGTACACCGATTGGTGCAGGACCACACAGTTTCACCGCCAGTGGTGTGGATGCAGCAGGTAACGAAGGACCGCAAAGCGCGGCATGGCAATTCAAGGTGGTGGGTGCAGCCCCATCGGCGCCATCCATTCAGAGCGTGACGGATAATCAGGGTGATGTGACAGGAGATCTGCAGAAGAACCAGACCACAGATGACCGCACGCCGACCATCAGTGGTACCGGGCAAGTGGGTGCGGTGGTGACGGTATATGTTGACGGCACGGCAGTGGGTTCAACCACAGTGGCTTCAGACGGGACCTGGAGTGTGACCACGACGGATCTAGGTGCAGACGGCACCAAGAACCTGATTGCGAAACAGACCGACGGTGCAGGCCAGTCGAGCCCGGATTCAGGTGCTTATCCAATCGTACTGGATACCACAGCGCCAGTGAAACCTGGTGTGGTGACAGCAATTGACGATCAAGGCCAGATCCAAGGTCCGATTGCCAATAACGGCACCACCGACGACAAGAATCCAGAATTCAAAGGTACGGGTACCGCAGGTGACGTGATTACCATTAAAGATGGCAACACGGTACTGGGCAGCACCACCGTTGCAAGCGATGGCACCTGGAGCTTCACGCCATCGACAGGCTTGGCAGACGGGGCACACAGCATTACCACGACTGCGACGGATGCGGCAGGCAACACCAGCGCGGCCAGTGATGCACTGAACTTTACGGTAGACACCACGAATGTGGTGGTAAGCATCAACAAGGCGGTCGACAATGTTGGCAGCAAGGTCGGTGACTTGGCCAACAATGCTGCAACCGATGACACCACACCAACACTGGTGGGAACAGGTACAGCGGGAGCGATTGTGACGATCAGCGTCGATGGTGGCGCGGCAGTTGGCTCAGCGGTGGTGAATAGTAGCGGTAACTGGAGCTACACCTTACCAACACAAAGCGAAGGGTCACATAGCTATACGGCCACTGCGAGCAATGCGGCAGGAACACAAGGCAGCGCGAGTTTCAATCTGACGATTGACACCACGGCACCGAGCATTCCGAGCATTGGTCTGGTGAGTGACGATGTGGGTCTGGTACAAGGTCCGCTTGGCAACGGTGCCAGCACGGATGACACCACGCCGACACTCAGTGGTACAGGCGCGACACCGGGTGATGTGATCAAGGTATATGACGGCAATGATGTGGTGGGCAGTGTCACGGTAGGAGCAGATGGTAGCTGGAACTACACCATCCCGGCACCTGGCTTGACCGAAGGTCCGCACAACCTAAGCGTGACTGCGACCGATCCTGTGGGCAACGAAAGTGGCAAGAGCGATCCGTTTACAGTCAATGTGGATCTGACCGCACCGACCGCGACAGCAAGTCTGGTGAGCATTACCCAAGACACCGGCAGTTCAGGCAGTGACTTTGTGACCAGCGACAACACCTTGGTGTTCAACCTGAGCACGACAGGCACGCTGGCGTCAGGCGAATATGTACAGATTTCACTCAATGGCGGTGCAACCTGGATCAATGCAGTCCAAGGCAGTGGCAACAGCTGGAGCTATGACAACACAGGCAATACGCTTGCCGATGGCAGCTACAGCATCCAGACCCGCGTGGTGGATGCAGCTGGCAATACCGGCACTGCGGCGACACAAGTGATCGTGGTCGATACCCAAGCTCCGACCACCGACAACAGCATTAGCCTGACTGGCTATGCAGACGATGTTGCGCCGAATACAGGAGACTTCGGTACAGGCACCACGACCAACGACACCTCACCATTGCTCAAAGGTACAGTGACAGGTCTTAAAGAAGGCGATAGCGTACAGATTTATGAAGGCACTACTTTACTGGGTACAGCAACCGTCACCGGTGGAAGCTTCAGTTACCAGTTGAGCAATGTCAGCGAAGGACCACACAGCTACACTGCTGCGATTGTAGATCAGGCCGGCAATGTGGGTACGACTTCAACAAGCTTCAACCTGACCGTAGATACCATCCCGCCATTGGCAAATGCAGTCACGGTGCTGGATCTATACGATGATGTGGGCGCGATTCAGGGCACCGTCAGCAACAGTCCAGATAGTCTGACCGATGACACCCGTCCGGCATATTCAGGAACGGCAGATGCCTCGGTGGCGATCGTGAAAGTCTACGACAATGGCGCATACCTAGGCAGTGCGACCGTGGGTACAGATGGCAAATGGAGCTTCACGCCAAGTACACCGATTGGTGCAGGACCACACAGTTTCACCGCCAGTGGTGTGGATGCAGCAGGTAACGAAGGACCGCAAAGCGCGGCATGGCAATTCAAGGTGGTGGGTGCAGCCCCATCGGCGCCATCCATTCAGAGCGTGACGGATAATCAGGGTGATGTGACAGGAGATCTGCAGAAGAACCAGACCACAGATGACCGCACGCCGACCATCAGTGGTACCGGGCAAGTGGGTGCGGTGGTGACGGTATATGTTGACGGCACGGCAGTGGGTTCAACCACAGTGGCTTCAGACGGGACCTGGAGTGTGACCACGACGGATCTAGGTGCAGACGGCACCAAGAACCTGATTGCGAAACAGACCGACGGTGCAGGCCAGTCGAGCCCGGATTCAGGTGCTTATCCAATCGTACTGGATACCACAGCGCCAGTGAAACCTGGTGTGGTGACAGCAATTGACGATCAAGGCCAGATCCAAGGTCCGATTGCCAATAACGGCACCACCGACGACAAGAATCCAGAATTCAAAGGTACGGGTACCGCAGGTGACGTGATTACCATTAAAGATGGCAACACGGTACTGGGCAGCACCACCGTTGCAAGCGATGGCACCTGGAGCTTCACGCCATCGACAGGCTTGGCAGACGGGGCACACAGCATTACCACGACTGCGACGGATGCGGCAGGCAACACCAGCGCGGCCAGTGATGCACTGAACTTTACGGTAGACACCACGAATGTGGTGGTAAGCATCAACAAGGCGGTCGACAATGTTGGCAGCAAGGTCGGTGACTTGGCCAACAATGCTGCAACCGATGACACCACACCAACACTGGTGGGAACAGGTACAGCGGGAGCGATTGTGACGATCAGCGTCGATGGTGGCGCGGCAGTTGGCTCAGCGGTGGTGAATAGTAGCGGTAACTGGAGCTACACCTTACCAACACAAAGCGAAGGGTCACATAGCTATACGGCCACTGCGAGCAATGCGGCAGGAACACAAGGCAGCGCGAGTTTCAATCTGACGATTGACACCACGGCACCGAGCATTCCGAGCATTGGTCTGGTGAGTGACGATGTGGGTCTGGTACAAGGTCCGCTTGGCAACGGTGCCAGCACGGATGACACCACGCCGACACTCAGTGGTACAGGCGCGACACCGGGTGATGTGATCAAGGTATATGACGGCAATGATGTGGTGGGCAGTGTCACGGTAGGAGCAGATGGTAGCTGGAACTACACCATCCCGGCACCTGGCTTGACCGAAGGTCCGCACAACCTAAGCGTGACTGCGACCGATCCTGTGGGCAACGAAAGCGGCAAGAGCGATCCGTTCAACCTGACTGTTGACCTAACTCCACCGAATGCACCATCGGGTACATTTAATGCTAGTGGTTCTGAGATTACAGGATCTGCTGAAGCTGGATCTGTTGTGAAAGTCAAAGATGCAAATGGTAATGTATTAGGCTCAGCGACTGCAGATTCAAGTGGCAAGTACACAGTGACTTTTGCCGATCCATTGGATGATGCTGAAAAAGTAAAAATTACAGCAACAGACAAAGCAGGCAATGAATCACAAGCCACAGATCTAACAGCACCAAATATTGTTATTGATGCGAAAGATAATATTGTTGAGGCTAAGGTCGACTTTACTTACCCAGTTACAGTAAATCCAAGTCAAAATATTATTAATGAAAGTTCGCTTATTAATATAGGAACTTCTACTTACCCTGGCTATTTTACTGTAGGCCAAGATCAGATAGCAGATGCGGTAATTTCAGTATCTACAGGTTCGCTTATTAACTTGTTTGATAATGCTGAAATGAAATTATACAAACAGCAAGATGATGGTAGCTGGAAGTTGATTGCAGATAATAAATCCCCTGGCTTGCTAGATTTGCTAGGTATTTTTGGTCAAACGACTAAAGTAACTGCCGAAGGATTAACACCTGGTAATTATCGATTTGACTTTACTGGCGGTTCATTAATCGGTCTAGGCACTTCGATTAAAGCAGATTTGCAATTAACAACCGAAAATACGGCTGCTAATCCAGTCGTGAGTGGCATTACTTCTAAAGAAGGCAATGTGATCATAGATAATGATCAAACCAATGGTCAGGATCAAGTAACATCACAAACCAAGGTGACAGCCGTGAATGGCCAAACTGTCGCTGCTGATGGTAGTACGACCACAGTTATCGGAGAGCATGGTACCTTAACCATTAAAGCGGATGGAAGCTATAAGTACACTCCTACTAGTAATGTAAACGTAATTGGTAAAACTGATGTCTTTACTTACACCATTACCGATACAACTTCAGGTAAGAGTGATACAGCTAAACTGATTGTTCAAATTGGAACTAATAGTGATCTAGACTTGACTTGGAATCCAAACAACCCAGAGGCAGATGCGACCAGCGTTGTTGCAACCAATAATGAGGATACTGTTGGCATTGGAGCGACCAATACTGAAACCACTGTGACTGGTCCATCGATCAATCAATCTTGGCTTGTTGGTCTTGGAGGAAGTCAAACTGTTGCAAGTCAAACCATCACCATTGCTCAAGGTAACTTGGGAGCTATTGAAATCGGTTTATCAACAAGTTCACTGGCGAGTTTAGGTGGAGCTGCATCTGTAATATTCCAAAAACTGGTAAATAACACATGGACAACGGTAGATATCATTTCTGCAAATAGCCTTGTTGATCTTATTGGATTGTTCCCGAACGGTAATGGTAAGGTCTATGGCGATTTGGAAGCTGGAGAGTATCGTTATGTTTTAAATTACAATCGAGGTGTAGGTCTTGCTGGTAACGTATCTGTTTCTAGTGAAGTAACTTCAACAGATCTCGACGCTTACACCGTAACTTCTCGTGAAACTGTAAAAGGAAATATCTTAACGGAAGATACTGGTGCAGGCGTAGACAACGTTGCATCTCAATACACCGATATCGCGATTTCAAACAATGGATCAGCTTACTCTACTGTCACTAGTACAGGTACAACGATTCAGGGAGCTCACGGTACACTTGTGATTAAGTCCGATGGTAGTTATACCTATACGCCAAATGCGACACTTACAGGTGGCGGCGAAGATCAGTTTACTTATAAACTGATTGCACCAAACGGCGATGAATCGACTGCAACACTGAAGTTTAATGCCGGCTTTGTATACAACACCAGTGCAGGTGCCGATATTATTACTAGCAGTGCAGGTGATGATACCTTCACCACCAATGCAGGTGCAGACAAAGTGATCTTCAACTTGTTGAATAACACTGATGCGACTGGTGGAAATGGTCATGACACATGGACTGATTTCAGCAAAGCACAAGGTGATAAAGTGGATATCAGTGCATTGTTAACAGGTCAAAGCGTCACAGCATCTAATATTGCGAATTACGTTACAGTAACCAAAGATGGTGCAGATACGGTAATTAGCATTGATCGTGATGGAACAGGAACAACCTACCAAAGCACTGAGTTGCTTACATTGAAAAATGTGAATACAACTCTAGATGAACTGTTGCAAAACAATCATTTGATTTACTAATTCGTTAGAAAAAAAAGAGGACCGTCAGGTCCTCTTTTTTTATTTAAATATTATAAAAATTAATATCTTATATGTTAAAAACATCAATCTTATTTATGCACTACCAGTACAGGCAGTGTGGTTTCCCCTAAGAGTTTTTGAGTGACACTACCAAGAACTAATTTACGAATACCTGTTCGGCCATGTGAACCAATTACAATTAAATCGACCGCATGCTCTTCAGATGCTTTAATAATCTCTTTATGAACATCTTGGCCTTCAATGATGACAGTATTCGCATCAATTCCAAATGTTAAGAATTTTTGTTTTGCTTCATCGACAATGGTTTTAATAATTTCCCGAGTTTGTTTTAGCGCGTCGTTTTCCACTTGATGTGCCGAATTAATATATTCAATGTTGATGAATGGATCAATTGTTAAGACATAGATCACAGTCACTGTGCTTTGATAGGTGGTTGCAAGCTTGGCGGCATGCTGAATTGCAGTTAAAGATGTGGGTGATCCATCAACGGGCACCATGATATGTTGATATCCCATTCTTATATACTCCCTTGTATTTATTGATAAGATTTATTGCATCCAAACAGTATTCTATTTAATTTATAAAAAATAGAGGCGACTTAATTATCTTTAGTATGAGTTGCTTTCATAAATTAGCACAAAATAATCTTAAAGATTCAACTTTAGAATTCATGCATAATCAAATTTTTAATTGTTTTATATAAGATATGTGCTTATGGTGATTTTCCGTCAAGTTCAGCCACAAAAAGCGTCATCGATTGAGCTATATCGACAGATATTGGCTGTGGTTGCATTAGTGCCTGAAGGTTATGTGGCCACTTATGGGCAGATCGCCAAACTTGCTGGATTACCTAAACATGCTCGATTGGTTGGAGCTGTTTTAAAACAGATGAGTGAGACGTCAGATTTGCCTTGGCACCGGATTATTAATGCACAGGGACGAATCAGTACTGGGCAAATCAATGATGCTGGTCAAAATATTCAAGAACTCAAACTCATACAAGAAGGTATCATCATAAAAGATGGACGAATTGATTTGAAGAAGTACCAGTGGATGACTGACACATCTCAAATTTAGGCAAACTAGAATTGAGATGAATAGAGCACAATAAAAAGCCCCAGCGAACTGAGGCTTAAGTCATCGAGTGAAATTATAAGTATTCCACACTTACGATTTCATATTCGACTTCACCCTGAGGCGTCGTGATTTTGGCTTCGTCACCTTCGCTTTTACCCAGTAGGCCACGTGCAATTGGCGAATTCACAGAGATTTTATTGATTTTAAAATCAGCTTCATCATCACCCACGATCTTATAGGTTTTGCGCTCTTCGGTATCAAGATTTTCAATGGTCACAGTCACACCAAAAACCACTCGGCCATTGTGTTCAAGCTCTTTAATATCGATCACTTGAGCTGCGCCTAATTTACCTTCGATATCCTGAATGCGTCCTTCACAGAAACCCTGTTGTTCACGTGCAGCGTGATACTCGGCATTTTCTTTTAAATCACCGTGTTCACGCGCTTCTGCAATCGCTTGTGTAATACGTGGACGTTCAACACTCTTCAGATGTTGTAATTCTTTCTCTAGAGCAGATTTGCCCTCGGGAGTCATTGGATAACGTTGCATTTTAGTCCCTCTTAATAAAATGGGAAAACCGCATTTTTAAAAAATAAAAAAGCCCGCCACCGATAAGGTGGCGGGACTTATCGGTAACGAATTAACCTACTGTTTGTAAATCTTGCAAACGGTAAACATCCATTGGCAATTTCACAGCAAAAGCTTGGCAAACGGCTTCTGCACCGTTGATGGTCGTGGTGTAATACACTTTACCCTGTAGGGCAGCACGACGAATCATGGCAGAATCATATTGCGCTTGTTTGCCTTCTGTTGTGTTGACAATAAGATGAATTTCACCATTTTTCAAGCGATCCACAATATGTGGACGACCTTCGGTGACTTTATTTACTGCTTCACACTCCAGACCTGCTTCACGGAGGACTTTATGTGTGCCATTTGTTGCAACAAGTTTAAAGCCATACGCGATTAACTGCTTAGCAATATCAGCAATGTATTTCTTGTCAGATTCACGTACAGACAAGAATGCATACTTCACTTCACCATCAGTTGGCAAACCAGGCAGACGTTCGTTTGAGCCAAGTACGGCTTTGTAGAATGCTTCACCAAAGGTTTGACCCACACCCATCACTTCACCTGTCGATTTCATCTCTGGGCCAAGCATTGGATCTACGCCAGGGAATTTGGCGAATGGGAAGACTGCTTCTTTTACAGCAAAACGTGTCGGGATAATCTCTTTGGTAAATCCTTGAGACGCTAGTGATTGACCCGCCATACAACGTGCTGCAACTTTCGCCAGTGATTCACCAATACATTTCGATACGAATGGTACGGTACGTGAAGCACGTGGATTTACTTCAAGAACATAGATGTCGTTACCTTTTACAGCAAATTGTACGTTCATCAAGCCAATAACGCCGAGCTCTTTTGCCATTGCAACGGTTTGACGACGCATCTCATCCTGAACTTCTTGAGAAAGCGAGTAAGGCGGGATTGAGCAAGCTGAGTCACCAGAGTGAATACCAGCCTGTTCGATGTGCTGCATGATACCGCCAATCACCACGTCTTTACCGTCAGAGACACAGTCTACATCGACTTCAGTTGCATCGTCCAAGAAACGGTCGAGCAGGACAGGCGCTTCATTCGACGCTTGTACCGCTTCACGAAGATAACGTTTCAGCTCTTCTTCGTTATACACGATTTCCATTGCACGACCACCTAAGACATAAGATGGACGAACAACCAATGGATATCCCACTTTCGCTGCTTCTGAAATGCCTTCTTCAGCCGATTTTACAATACTGTTGTTCGGTTGGCGAAGTTGTAGACGTTGAATCATTTGCTGGAAACGTTCACGGTCTTCAGCACGGTCAATTGCATCTGGTGAGGTACCAATAATTGGTGTGCCTGCTTCTTCAAGCGCACGTGCCAATTTAAGTGGTGTCTGACCACCGTACTGTACGATCACGCCTTTTGGCTTTTCGGTACGCACAATCTCAAGTACATCTTCAAGCGTAACGGGCTCAAAGTACAAACGATCTGAAGTGTCGTAGTCTGTTGAAACTGTTTCTGGGTTACAGTTCACCATAATGGTTTCGTAACCGTCATCACGCATTGCAAGCGCTGCGTGTACACAACAGTAGTCAAACTCGATCCCTTGACCAATACGGTTTGGACCACCGCCAATAACCATGATCTTGTCACGGTTCGATGGATTCGCTTCGCATTCTTCATCATAAGTTGAGTACATGTAGGCAGTGCCTGACTCAAACTCTGCTGCACAGGTATCCACACGCTTGTAAACCGGATAAACACCCAAATTCCAACGTTGCTTACGGAATTGCTTTTGTGAAATACCCATCAAGTTGGCAATACGTAGGTCAGATAAACCTTTACGTTTGAACGAACGGATGTTGTCAGCGTTTAAATCACCAAAACCTAGCGTCTTCACTTGCGCTTCAGTTTTGATAATGTCCTCAATTTGAATCAAGAACCAACGGTCGATTTTGGTCGCTTCAAATACGTCATCTAAAGAAAAACCATGACGGAATGCGTCAGCCACGTACCAGATACGCTCCGGACCAGGCACTTTAAGTTCTTTTAAGATAATCTCTTTGGCATTGGTGGTACCGGCTTCAACTTTTTCATCAAAGCCACAAACACCCACTTCCAAACCACGCAAGGCTTTTTGTACAGACTCTTGGAAATTACGTCCAATCGCCATTACTTCACCCACAGATTTCATCTGTGTGGTTAACACAGGCTCTGCTTGCGGGAATTTTTCGAAGTTAAAGCGAGGAATCTTGGTTACTACATAGTCGATTGCAGGTTCAAATGATGCTGGTGTTACGCCACCGGTGATGTCATTTTTTAATTCATCAAGGGTGTAGCCTACCGCAAGCTTCGCCGCGATTTTCGCAATCGGGAAGCCTGTCGCTTTTGAAGCAAGAGCAGATGAACGCGATACACGTGGGTTCATCTCGATCACAACCATACGGCCGTCTTTCGGATTGATACCAAACTGTACGTTTGAACCACCTGTTTCAACACCAATTTCACGAAGAACTGCAATCGATGCATTACGCATGATTTGATATTCTTTGTCGGTTAGTGTTTGTGCAGGTGCAACAGTGATCGAGTCACCTGTATGCACGCCCATTGGGTCAAAGTTTTCGATTGCACAGACGATAATACAGTTGTCGTTTTTATCACGAACAACTTCCATCTCGTACTCTTTCCAGCCAATCAGTGATTCATCGATCAATAATTGTTTAGTCGGAGAAAGATCGAAACCACGCTCACAGATCTCAATAAATTCTTCTTTATTGTAAGCAATACCGCCACCAGAACCACCCATGGTGAATGATGGGCGAATGATGACCGGGAAGCCGAAACGTGACTGAATTTCCAGTGCATGTTCCATACTTTCTGCAACATCGGCACGAGGACACTCTAAGCCGATTTTACGCATTGCGATGTCAAAAAGTTTACGATCTTCTGCTTTTTCAATTGCGTCTTTAGTGGCACCAATCAGTTCAACATTGAACTTTTCTAGAACACCATTTTCGTCCAAAGCAAGCGCACAGTTCAATGCAGTTTGGCCGCCCATAGTAGGGAGCACAGCATCTGGACGCTCTTTTTCGATAATTTGCGCAACAGTTTGCCAAGTGATTGGTTCAATGTAGGTCGCATCCGCCATTGATGGATCGGTCATGATGGTCGCTGGGTTAGAGTTGACCAAAATAACACGGTAACCTTCTTCACGAAGCGCTTTACATGCTTGTGCACCTGAGTAGTCAAACTCACAGGCTTGTCCAATTACAATTGGACCAGCACCGATAATCAAGATGCTTTTAATATCCGTACGTTTAGGCATTATTCGCTCCTCAATTACTTCTTAGCTGCTTCGATAAGTTCGATGAAATGATCGAACAATGGGGCACAGTCATGTGGACCTGGGCTAGCTTCTGGGTGACCTTGGAAGCTAAATGCGGGTTTGTCTGTACGATGAATACCTTGGTTTGTACCGTCAAACAGTGAGCGGTGAGTCACCTTCACATTTGCAGGTAAAGTACTTTCGTCAACAGCAAAGCCGTGGTTTTGAGAAGTAATCATCACTGTACCTTGTTCAAGGTTTTGTACAGGATGGTTTGCACCATGGTGACCATGATTCATTTTCATGGTTTTTGCACCTGATGCCAGCGCTAAAATCTGGTGACCCAAACAAATACCAAATACTGGTAAGTTGGTTGTTTCCACAATTGTTTTAACTGCTTCGATTGCATAGTCACATGCCGCTGGATCGCCAGGACCATTCGACAGGAAAACGCCATCTGGATTCATTGCCAAAACTTTCTCGGCAGGTGTTTGAGCAGGAACAACTGTAAGTTTACAACCGCGGTCTGCAAGCATACGCAAGATGTTGGTTTTGACACCGTAATCGTATGCAACGACATGATATTTAAGTTCAGGTTGAGTAAAACCGTGTCCAAGCGTCCATGAACCTTCCGTCCATTCAAAGCCTTCAGGATCACAGCACTCTTTTGCCAAATCGAGGCCATTTAGACCACCAAAGGCACGTGCTTTTTCGAGCGCTTGTTCTTCTGTAATATTGTCGCCCGCAAGGATACAGCCGTTTTGCGCACCTTTTTCACGTAAAATACGTGTCAGTTTACGCGTATCAATGTCGGCAATTGCCACAACATTGTGCTGTTTTAAGTAGTCGCCTAAAGATTGTTCAGAACGGAAATTACTGTGAAGCAAAGGCAGATCACGAATAATCAAACCATTTGCCCACACTTTATGGATGCGACCCGATTCGGCGTCTTCGTCATTGCATCCAGTATTTCCAATGTGAGGATAAGTTAATGTCACAACTTGTTGTGCATAACTTGGATCGGTCAGAATTTCTTGATAACCAGTCATGGCAGTATTAAAAACGACTTCACCAGTCGTTGAACCCGTAGCACCGATAGACGTACCTTTAAAGATCGTTCCATCAGCAAGGGCTAAAATGGCGGGGGTGCTCAAACCAAAGCTCCTGAACTAAAACCACAAAAATTAGGGCTGTAAAAAAGCGAGTAGACGTAAAAAAAGGTAGGCTGCCTTCAAAAACATGCCCTCCTTTCAGTCTACTCGCTTATAACTTAACAGCGCATTATACGCATCGATTAGACCAAAGTCTACGTTTTTATTTGAAAAATTCTGAATTAAAACAATTCATTGTTTTTACTGAATTTTGATATCGAAATTTGAAAAAAACACTGAAATTCAAGATTGTCGAACAATTTTTATCAGTTTTCTCAACATTAGGCTTACTATGTAATATGCGGTGACCAAATCGATACTATTACGTGAATCAGAGGTGTATTCATGACAACAAAAAAATCATTAAAACAAGCGGTCCAAGCGCATCAACAGCAAGTTGATCAACTGTGTAGTGACACCACAGCACAGGTACAAGAAGTGCTGAACGAAACGCAGGAAAAAATTGAAACTGAAGCCAAAGAATTAAACCAGACCATCCAAACCCAGTATCAACAAATTAAAGCCGATGTGCTTGGCCGCTTAGATGTGATCAAATCGCAACTCACACATTCACAAGGCGATTTGTCTGAGGCAGTTGAAGTACTTAAAAAAGAGTTATTGCAACTCAGTGATGATTTAAGCAAATTGGGTAAAGAAATTAAAGATGATCTGACCCATGTGACTTCAAAACACAAGGAAACGCTGACTGAAGTGCTTAAGCGTTCTAAAGATCAGGCGCTTGAAGCATGGCATAAAGTCAAAGAGAGTGCTTAGTATTGAGCAAAAGACAAAAATGCGAGATCTAGTATCTCGCATTTTTTTTTAAAACTGATGTAGCCAATCCCGTTTATTATGAAAATCGGGTTGTGGACTACTGTGTTGCATGGCATAGAACTGTGTTCCTTGAGAGGTATTGAGTACAGCACTTAACCCCACATAGAGATCTGTCCATTTCACTTGGTGCTGACGCATAAATTTACCAAGATCGAGGCTTGTATTTAGACCGTAATGCGTGCGCTCTAGCTTGATGAGTTCGATATCATGCGCGGCAACAGGAGGCATCTGCTCTGGATAGCGATACTCTTCAAACTCATATACTTGCCAGGCCTGTGAAGGGGAGAGATTAACCTCACGGTACGCATCTTGATGTTTAATGCCAATAAAGACTTCAAAGCAAGTTGAATTCCATAAATAATCTTGACGAGGATGCGCTGAGACACGTTTGGGCCATTCAATCAGCTGGTTGGGATCACGTACCCAGAATCCGATATTTAAAACAGATGGATGTTGTTGCTCAATCGCACCGACCAGTGAAATGACTTCAAACCGATCAAATGCATTTAACTCATAACTCGCCATACATCAAATCAACTATTTGTTGCCCAAATGCGCATGACGCACAAGATTTGAAAGATTTGGATTTTGTTTTGCAGCTTTTTTATACAAAAGTGCAATCTTGCCAATTTTCTGTACCACTTCAGCTTGAGTCTCTGCAATTAAAGCATCAATCACTTGTGCACGCGCGTCGCGGTCTTCACCTGCAATTTTGATTTTAATCAATTCGTGATCATTCAGTGCGCGGTTGGTTTCTTCGATAACACCTTCCGTCAACCCTTGTCCACCGATCATGACCACTGGATTGAGCGCATGCCCGATTTGACGTAAGCGTTTACGTTCTTGGATAGATAAAGCTGCCATTGAAACTACCTAGGATTAAAAGCGCCTAAGTATAGCAAAGTTGAAGGTCAAACGCGCGCACTATTGTTGAAATATTCGATCATGATCATAGGAAAAAATCTACCAAAAGTGGGGCTTTCTGATACACAACCATACTGCATCAATGCCGTTTTTGACGTACAATAGAGGTCAAGAAGTTTTTTAATATTTAGTAAGTTATGGCGACACGCATTACC
This sequence comes from Acinetobacter soli, assembly GCF_018139125.1. NCBI lineage: Bacteria > Pseudomonadati > Pseudomonadota > Gammaproteobacteria > Moraxellales > Moraxellaceae > Acinetobacter > Acinetobacter soli. The sequence continues at coordinate 1,765,274 of NZ_CP073241.1, read as the reverse complement.
AACCAGAAGTTATCTAAAAGTAGTCGTGCGTGGATGAGAGAGCATCTTGATGATCCTTTTGTAAAAAAGGCTCAAAAAGAAGGCTACCGTGCACGTGCTGCATATAAACTTTTAGAAATTCAGGAGAAATACAAACTGATCAGACCCGGAATGACAGTCGTCGATTTGGGTGCTGCGCCTGGAAGTTGGTCGCAAATTGCAGGCAAGCTTGTAGGTAGTAAAGGTTTAGTGATAGCTTCTGATATCTTGGCAATGGACGCTCTGCCGGACGTGACTTTCTTGCAAGGTGACTTTCGCGAAGAGGAAGTGTTCGAAAAATTGTTAAATATTTTAAATGGGCGTACTGTAGACATTGTAATTTCAGATATGGCCCCCAATACATCAGGTAATAGGGCAGTAGATCAGCCTCGTCAGATTTACTTATGTGAACTGGCGCTCGATTTTGCCCAGAAAGTACTTGGTCCAGATGGTCAGTTTGTGGTAAAGGTTTTCCAAGGATCAGGTTTTGATGAGTTTCGTAAGCAGGTAGTTGAGAGTTTCGATATTCTTAAAACTGCAAAACCTGCTGCCTCTCGTGCTCGATCAAAGGAAGTATTCTTAATCGGTCAAGGGCGTAAAAAGGCCTTGAAATAAAGTTTACTTGCCAAGCCGTTAAAAATTGTGCATTTTGTACAATTTGAACTGTTGCAAGCGCGAGACTTGCTGTGAACTAGGGTCAACCCAGTGATATGGGCATGATCAAATTAGATTGATAATGGGAATAAAGCTTTGAGCGATCTCTTCAAGAATGCCGTATTGTGGCTAATAATACTTGGTGTTCTGATCTTGATTTTCAGTAACATCAGTGACCGTAATAAGCCATCTGCAATGAATTATTCGGAATTTGTTGCGGCGGTGAATGCTGGTCAAATTAAGCAAGTCACTATTGATGGTTTGAATATTAGTGGTGAGAAAACCAATGGCTCTCACTTTGAGACAGTACGTCCGCAAGTTGAAGACACACAGCTTTTACCTAGCCTAAACAAGAACAATGTGGTGGTTGAAGGTACAGCTCCTCAACGTCAAGGCTTGTTGATGCAACTTCTCATTGCTAGTTTCCCTGTGCTTTTAATCATTCTGTTATTCATGTTCTTTATGCGCAACATGGGTGGCGGTGCAGGTGGTAAAAACGGGCCAATGAGTTTTGGAAAGTCGAAGGCAAAAATGCTTTCGGAAGATCAAATCAAAGTAACATTTAAAGATGTTGCAGGTTGTGACGAAGCAAAACAAGAAGTTGTAGAGATCGTAGATTTTTTAAAAGATCCGGCGAAATTCAAACGTTTAGGGGCAACAATCCCGCGTGGCGTTTTGATGGTTGGACCTCCAGGAACGGGTAAAACCCTTTTGGCGAAAGCCATTGCAGGTGAAGCAAAAGTCCCATTCTTCAGCATTTCAGGTTCTGATTTTGTGGAAATGTTTGTGGGTGTTGGTGCTTCACGTGTACGTGATATGTTTGAACAAGCTAAGCGTCATGCGCCATGTATTATCTTCATTGATGAGATCGATGCAGTTGGTCGTCACCGTGGTTCAGGTACCGGTGGTGGTCATGACGAGCGTGAACAGACATTAAACCAGATGCTGGTTGAGATGGACGGCTTTGAAGGTAATGAAGGCGTGATTGTGATTGCAGCGACCAACCGTGTCGATGTACTCGATAAAGCCTTGTTGCGTCCAGGCCGTTTTGACCGTCAAGTGATGGTAGGATTACCTGACATTAATGGTCGTGAGCAGATTTTAAATGTTCACCTCAGAAAATTACCGTCAGTGACTGGTGTAGACGTTAAGGTATTGGCACGCGGTACACCGGGATTCTCTGGTGCACAGCTGGCTAACCTGGTTAACGAAGCGGCTTTATTTGCTGCACGTCGTAACAAAAACACGGTCGATATGCATGACTTTGAAGATGCCAAAGACAAGATCTATATGGGTCCTGAGCGTAAATCGATGATTCTTCGTGAAGAAGAGCGTCGTGCAACGGCATATCATGAGTCGGGCCATGCCATTGTTGCAGAAGCTTTGCCGGGTACCGATCCAGTACATAAAGTGACCATTATGCCACGTGGTTGGGCGCTAGGTGTAACTTGGCAGTTGCCTGAGCAGGATCAGATTAGTCACTACAAAGATAAAATGTTGAAAGAAATTTCGATTTTATTTGGTGGTCGTATTGCTGAAGAAATTTTCATCAATCAGCAATCCACTGGTGCATCAAACGACTTTGAACGTGCAACTAAAATGGCACGTGCGATGGTCACCAAATACGGTATGTCAGATCGACTAGGCGTGATGGTTTATGAAGACGACAATACTCAAGGTTTCTTTGGAAATGTGGGTAGCCGTACAATTTCTGAAGCAACCCAACAACAGGTTGATGAAGAAGTTCGTCGTATTCTAGATGAGCAGTATAAAGTGGCATGGGATATTCTTGAAAACAACAAGGATAAAGCGCATACCATGGTGAAAGCCTTGATGGAGTGGGAAACCATTGATCGTGATCAAGTGCTGGATATTATGGAAGGTCGTGAGCCCCGTCCACCAAAGGTTTATGTTGCTGAAAATCCAGTTGTTGATTTGGATCCACCAAGTAATGGACCATCTACACCTCCGCCATTGCCATCAATGAGCTAAGTGTGAAATCAAGAAAGAGTCGCCTAGAGCGGCTCTTTTTTTATTTAAAACAAAATGGAAATTATCTTTAAAGTGATGAGGTTGTTAAAATGATGGCATTTAAATGTGGAGTCATTGCATGAGATTGATGCCCTTACCGCAGAAAGTCATTTCCTGTGGATCATTGGAGTTGGATTTATCCTGTCCCCATGTTATGGGTATTTTAAATGTCACACCAGATTCATTTAGTGATGGAGGGAAACATAACTCCAAGGTAGCCGCAATAGTGCATGCACAGCAGATGATTGCAGATGGTGCGAGTATTATTGATATTGGAGGAGAATCCACTCGTCCGGGTGCATCGATAGTGGAGGTTGAAGAAGAGATACAGCGTGTAGTACCTGTGGTTGAAGCTTTGGCACAAGAGAATGTCATCATTTCTATCGATACCAGTCAGCCTCGTGTGATAGAAGCCGCTGTGGCAGCAGGTGCACATATCTGGAATGATGTGCGTGCACTTACTCGCCCAGGCGCCCTTGAGATGGCTGCGAGATTGAATATTCCTTTGATTATCATGCATATGCGTGGTGAACCGACCACAATGAATCAGCTAGATCAGTACGACAATGTTATAGAAGATGTGATTGATGAGCTTCAGCAGCGCATTCAAGCTGCGTTATCAGCTGGTATTCGGCAGGAACATATTATTGTCGATCCTGGATTCGGTTTTGCAAAAAATGCCCAGCAGAATTTGACTTTGCTCAATGCGCTGTGGCGATTTACAGATTTAGGGTACCCAGTATTATCGGGTTTGTCGCGCAAACGATTTGTTGGAGAGGTCTTGCAAGGCGCAAGCGCAGATCAGCGAATGGTGGGGAGTGTAACTGGGCATTTACTGAGTCTTCAGCAAGGGGCCTCCATTGTTCGTGTTCATGATGTAAAAGCCACCGTGGATGCGGTACGTATGTGGCAGGCGATGTTGGCTGCATCGTGAATATTGCCTTTAAAGAAGGTCGCCTTTTTGTATCAGGTATGATATAAGCAGCACGTTTTTTATTGAAAAGATGTGCTGATGTTTAACGATTTACTTCTCCCTATGTTTGATGACGGCTACTATCCAGAAGTGTTAGTTGCAGAAGTTAAGCAGTATATTGTTGAATTTGCTAAAAAGATTCAGAAAATTGAGCAATCTGATTCTGAAATTTATCGCTTGGCAAACTTAACCTTGCTGAAAATCAATGAAATGAAACCAGACTTTGAGGATCTTGACTCGAATTTGGACGATACAGCCACTGATTATATTGCGGAAGCAATGATGATGGCCGTACAAGATGCGGGTTACATGGATATCGATCTTGAGGAATTGGTTGCAAACCGAGAATGGTGATCACCGTTCTCGCCATCTATGTGTAGTCATCGGTGTGATCTACATTTAATAGCGAGCAGACATAAAAAAACCAGCATATTGCTGGATTTTTTTATTACACCATTTTAAAAGACTTAAAATGGTGCCCGGGGCCGGACTCGAACCGGCACGCCTTTGTGGGCGGGGGATTTTAAATCCCCTGTGTCTACCTATTTCACCACCCGGGCATGAGCGCCATCATAGTGTAACCATGCAAATTAGGCAAGGAAATCTTGAATTATATGCAGATTTTTCAAGCAATTATTTTGTTTCAGTCGATTCAAGCTGTTTAATGAGGCGTCCGATATTTTCTGTTGTACGTGTAAGATTCATTGCCCCATTTTTACAAGCTTGTTCAATATTACTGGCACCATCGAGAATACCGAAAATCGCAGTAATACCATCTTCATACAGCATTTCGATACCTTGGCCGATATAGCCTGCACATACAAATACAGGCTTGTTAAACGTTTTAGCTAAACGCGCCACTCCAATCGGTGTTTTTCCAAACTGCGTCTGTATATCGATTCCGCCTTCGCCAGTAAAAATGTAATCTGCTGCCTGAATTTTCTGTGCCAATTGAATAGATTCAATGACTGTTTCAACACCAGACTGAATTTTTGCCGTGGTAAACGCCATTAGGCCTGCGGCCAGTCCTCCTGCGGCGCCAGCACCCTTTACATGATGTAAAGAGATACCTAAAGTCTGCTGAATAATATCGGCAAAATGACAAAGATTGGCCTCAAGCTGAATGAGCATATCCGGTGTGGCACCCTTTTGCGGCCCAAAAATATAGGTTGCGCCGTGTGGGCCAATTAATGGATTATTCACGTCGGTGGCAATTACGATCTCAACATCAGCCAAGCGTGGGTCGAGTTGAGTGATATCAATTGATGCAATCTGATTCAGTTGCCCGCCACCCAATTCAATCTCTTGATCGAATTGATCTAAAAATCGTACACCTAAAGCCCTTGCCATTCCCATGCCAGCATCATTGGTAACACTACCGCCAAGCCCGATAATAATTTTCGATACCTGATGATCTAAAGCAGCGCGAATCAGCTCTCCAGTACCATAAGTCGAAGTGAGTAGGGGATTGCGCTGATCGGGTGTGAGTAAGTGAATACCATTGGCCTTTGCCATTTCGATCACTGCGGTACGCCCCTGATCAATCAATCCAAAATAGGTCTGGACTTTATAAAGATGCAAAGGACCACTCACTGTGATATATACTTTTTGGCCTTGTTGCGCATCGATGATGGTATCTACTGTACCCTCACCACCGTCTGCCATAGGGCATAAATCATACTTGGCATCTGGAAAAATACGTTGTAAACCGTGTTGCATGGCCAAACATGCTTCTCTGGCAGTCATACTTTCTTTAAAGGAGTCAGGGGCGAGTACAAATGTTTTTGTTTTCATCATTGAATAATAAAGCGATGCACATTGTTATTGGATTTGTTATGAAGATAACACTCAGATCTTGAGATTTAAATGAGAAAGTCTTGGCTTGAATAAAGAAAATATAAAAACATAAATTTCAGGCATAAAAAAACCAGCGTATTGCTGGATTCTTTATTGCACCATTTCAAAAGATTTAAAATGGTGCCCGGGGCCGGACTCGAACCGGCACGCCTTTGTGGGCGGGGGATTTTAAATCCCCTGTGTCTACCTATTTCACCACCCGGGCTTTACCAAATGTGGAGGCGGAGGTCGGAATCGAACCGGCGTACACGGAGTTGCAGTCCGCTGCATGACCACTCTGCCACCCCGCCATCATTTGGTGATGCACATATTAGCAAGCTTCAGAAAAAAAACAATACTAAATTCAGCGAATATGCGCAGAAAAACAACATCTAAAATAAAATTACCCAAATTATCATGTATCATTTGCAAAAATTGATTCATATCTAGCTTGGAGATGTGCCGTGGCATTGGTTTTAGATGGTCGTGCATTAGCAAAGAAAATTGAAGCGGACTTGTTGGTGCGTGTTGAAGCACTGAAAGCAAAAACAGGTCGTACTCCAATTTTGGCAACAATTTTAGTCGGTGATGATGGTGCATCTGCAACCTATGTGCGTATGAAAGGCAATGCATGTCGCCGTGTGGGAATGGATTCATTAAAAATTGAACTTCCACAGACCACGACTACCGAAGAGCTATTGGCAGAAATTGAAAAACTCAATGCCAATCCAGATGTACACGGAATCTTGCTACAACATCCTGTTCCTGCACAGATTGATGAGCGTGCATGTTTCGATGCGATTTCACTCAATAAAGATGTCGATGGTGTGACGTGCTTGGGCTATGGTCGCATGGCAATGGGTGAGGCAGCCTATGGTTCTGCTACTCCAGCCGGAATTATGACAATTTTAAAAGAACACAATATTGAGCTGACCGGTAAGCATGCTGTTGTCGTAGGGCGTTCGGCAATTTTAGGTAAGCCAATGGCCGCCATGTTGCTTGAAGCGAATGCGACCGTTACGATTTGTCACTCGCGTACACAAAACTTGGCTGAGTTTGTGAAGCAGGCAGATATTATTGTCGGTGCTGTAGGTAAGGCTGAATTGATTCAAAAAGACTGGATCAAACCGGGCGCGGTAGTGGTCGATGCTGGTTTTCATCCGCGTGATGGCGGTGGTGTAGGTGATATTCAGCTTGAGGGTATCGAGACTATCGCTTCGGCTTACACGCCTGTTCCGGGTGGTGTGGGTCCAATGACCATCACTACGCTGATCCGTCAGACTGTTGAAGCTGCCGAAAAAGCACTCGTCTAAATATGAGCGATCATATATCGCGAGCACATGCAGTGCCGCCTGTTTTACTCGAAGCACTGCATGCCATTATTCCAAATGCTGAATTACAGGCACAGCAATTACCCGATACGCCAATTTCCCTCTGGTTGATTCCTCCAGTATTTCCAGTAGATCGGCTCGATGATGAGGTGGTGCGTAGAATCTGGAACGATACACCGTACTGGATTTTTTGTTGGGCTTCGGGTTTGGCGATGGCACAATGGTTGCTGGCAGAGCCTGAACATGTGCGTGACAAGGTGGTACTGGATTTTGGTGCCGGTTCTGGCGTGGTGGCAATTGCTGCAAAACTGGCTGGTGCAAAACGCGTCATTTGCTGTGATATCGATGCGGTTAGTTTGGCGGCCTGCCGTGAAAATGCACGTTTAAACTCGGTGGAACTGGAGTATTTAGAGGACTTATATCAGTCGGAGCAAGTCGATGTGTTGCTGGCGGCCGATGTACTATATGACCAGTGTAATCGTTTTTTTCTGGATGAATTTTTAAAATTCGCACCTCAGGTGTGGGTGGCCGATAGCCGGGTAAAAAACTTTAGCCATTCGCGTTATATGAAAATGGATGAACGAAGTGCAACCACATGGCCAGATCTGGATGAGGCGAAAGAGTTTCGAAATGTGAGTTTTTATAAGACGCTGTGATCACAGCGTCTTTTTTTATGCGACAGATTAAATCAAGAACAGGTATAGCGCACGACTTTAAGCGTACTTGGGCGTGCCTCTAAGGCTTCACGCGTTGCATAGCCTTCACTGTTGTTGAGACTTGGACTGTCGGATAAGCCAAACGACATACGTGAGTTACGAATGGCAATCCCTTGATCTTGCGATCGGTTGGCTGCTGTATTTGGAATTTCATTGATGCTTAAAATCGACAGCGTATAGGTTTTGGTCGTTCCTAATACCGATTGACAGGCACGTTGTAATTTTCTCTGATCTAAATCTTGATTCGCGCGATTTGCAAGCGTATACGAAATCGTTGCCGAATTGGCAGATTTATTTTCGACTTGATAGCCTGTATTGCCGTTATATTGACGTGGTGTGCTTTGACAAGCCGCAAGACTCGCTGCAAGCGCTAAAACACCCAATAAATTATACATTTTCATGAAATTCATCCTTCTCTTATTGTGGTTAGTATCGCATAGTTTTAAGCATAACGTGGTGTCTGAAGCAGGGTGAATCCGCTGGACTTTACATCACTTAAAAAGTGTACACGTTTGGTGGGTTGTGGCGTGTGAAAATCTGGCCGTCTGGCTTTCCAATTTGGATGTTTTTTGTTAACGTTAAAAATAAAAACCACAAAAAGGCGGGGATGATGAACATAGAAAATTCGCTTCCGTTGTACGACATTGCAGTGATAGGTGGTGGCATTAATGGTGTGGGAATTGCCAACGATGCTGCGGGACGCGGTCTGTCGGTCTTTTTGTGTGAGAAAGATGATTTTGCCAGTCATACCTCTTCTGCTAGCAGCAAATTAATTCATGGTGGTCTGCGTTATCTTGAGCACTATGAATTTCGATTGGTACATGAAGCGCTTGCTGAGCGTGAAGTATTGATGCGTAAGGCGCCGCATATTGTGTGGCCTCTACGTTTTGTTATGCCACATCGGCCGCATTTACGCCCTGCATGGCTGATTCGTTCAGGCTTGTTCTTGTATGACTATTTAGGTAAGCGTGAAACATTGGCGGCCTCCAAAAAAATTCATATGAATGCCAGTAGTTCCTTAATTCCGGAAATTTGTTTGGGGTTTGAGTATTCTGATTGTGCTGTAGACGACAGTCGTTTGGTGATCTTAAATGCGATGCAAGCCAGAGAGAATGGGGCAGAGCTGATGACTCGTACCCGCTGTGTCTGTGCCGAGGTTGTGGAGGGGGTATGGGTGCTTTCGTTACAGGGTGCAAAAGGATACTTTCAAATCCGTGCCAAAGCGTTGGTCAATGCAACGGGGCCTTGGGTCGAAGAATTTATTAAAACGCAGCTTGATCAACCCTCACCGTATAAGATCCGGCAGGTACAAGGCAGCCATTTAGTTGTCAAAAGATTGTATGAAGGGGATCATGCTTATATTTTGCAAAATAATGATCGCCGGATTGTGTTTACCATTCCCTATCTGAATGAATTTACATTAATTGGAACAACGGACCAACTTTATACGCAGCATTTGGATCAAGTTGAAATCACCTCCAGTGAGACAGATTATTTACTGGAGGTGGTCAATGCACATTTTAAAAAGCCAATTACGAAAGAAGATATTGTTGAGCATTTTTCGGGTGTACGCCCGCTGTGCGATGATGAATCTGACCAGCCATCTGCCATTACGCGTGATTATACGCTTGCATTACAGATGGTCGCTCCAAATGCACCGCTGTTATCTGTATTTGGCGGCAAGCTGACCACTTACCGTATGCTGGCCGAGTCTGCCATGACACGCCTAAAACCGTATTTTAAGCATATGGCACCTGCTTGGACCAAGACTGAACCTCTGCCAGGTGGAGAGCACTTTAAATCGAAGGTTACGCTTGCAGCAGCTATTCAGTGCCGTGTGAAAGGGATATCACCAACATTGGCTACACGCTGGGCATCGACCTATGGTACGCGTGTTTGGAAACTGCTTGAGGGAGTGGCCAAATTGGAGGATATGGGAGAGCATTTTGCTGATGAGTTGTATCGGGTTGAGGTTGATTATTTGATTCGGGTGGAGTGGGTGCAGACAGTTGATGATCTACTATGGCGCAGAACAAAACTGGGTTATCACGTTGGTAGTACAGAAAAACGTATTCTTGAAGATTACATGATGAACCGTATGGGATACACAACAGGATTGATTGCTTAACTCTATATTCGTACAAATAAACAATCAAATACAATGTGATGCATTGAGCATTGAGTAGAAAATAAAAAAGGCCACAGATGTGACCTTTTTTATCTAAGCTAGATTAGCTCTTTTTTACTGCTTCAAGTAACTGGTTTTGACGTTCTTTCAATGCTTTTGGAAGACGTTCACCAAGTTTATTGAACAATTCAGTGTGGCTTTCAATCTCTGTAATCCACTGATCTTTGCTTTGAGATGTGACAAGATCAAACTCTTCTTTAGAGAAGTCTGTGCCAGTCCAGTTCAAGTCATCGTAATTTGGTACGTAGCCGATAGCAGTTTCAACTGCATTTGCACGGCCTTCAACACGGTCGATCATCCACTCAAGTACACGCATGTTCTGACCAAAGCCAGGCCATACAAAGTTGCCTTCAGCATCACGACGGAACCAATTTACGTTAAAGATTTTTGGTAGCTTGTTACCAGCTGCTTCAGCTTTTTCGCCAACTTCTTGACCAAGTTGTAACCAGTGGTCGAAGTAGTCTGCCATGTTGTAACCTGCAAACGGAAGCATCGCAAACGGATCACGGCGAACGATACCTTGTTGACCGACAGCTGCAGCAGTTGTTTCAGAGCCCATGGTTGCTGCTTTATAAACACCATCTACCCAGTCAAATGCTTCAGAAACCAACGGCACTGTATCCGCACGGCGACCGCCAAAAATGAACGCAGAAATTGGCACGCCCGCTGGATTTTCCCAGTCAGCATCAATAGAAGGACATTGACCAGCAGATACGGTAAAGCGCGCATTTGGATGTGCAGCTTTTTCACCCGCAACGTGTGGCTGGCCTTTCCAGTTCGTTAAGTTAGCTGGAACTTCTTTAGAAAGACCTTCCCACCATACTTGACCGTCTTCTGTAACTGCAACGTTGGTATAGATCACGTCTTTATGCAAGGTTGCCATACAGTTTGGATTTGTTTTGGTATTGGTGCCTGGTGCAACACCAAAGAAACCTGCTTCCGGGTTAATCGCGTACAAACGACCATCTTCGCCTGGTTTAATCCACGCGATATCGTCACCTACGGTTTCGATTTTCCAGCCTTCGTAGCCTGCTGGTGGAATGAGCATAGCGAAGTTGGTTTTACCACATGCAGACGGGAATGCCGCAGCGATATAATGTTTTTCGCCTTGTGGATTCGTCACACCTAAAATTAGCATGTGCTCTGCTAACCAGCCTTGCTCACGGCCCATTGCCGAAGCGATACGAAGCGCAAGACATTTTTTACCTAGAAGTGCGTTACCGCCGTAACCTGAACCAAATGACCAGATTTCACGGGTTTCTGGATAATGCACAATATATTTTTCAGGGTTGCATGGCCATGCAACATCTTTTTGACCTTCTGTAAGTGGCGCACCTACAGTATGAACACATGGAACGTATTGACCGTCAGTGCCTAATACATCGTAAACCGCTTTACCCATACGTGCCATTTTACGCATGCTGACTGCAACATAAGGAGAATCGGTCAATTCAATACCGATCTGCGCAATATGACTGCCTAATGGACCCATTGAAAATGGAACCACATACATGGTGCGGCCTTCCATTGAACCATCAAATAGACCGTTTAGCTTTTCACGCATTACTGCGGGCGCTTCCCAGTTGTTTGTTGCACCAGCATCTTCTTGCTTTTCAGAGCAGATGAACGTGCGATCTTCTACACGAGCAACATCTGATGGGTCAGAATTTGCAAGATAAGAACCTGGGTGTTTTTCTTGGTTGAGCGGTTGCATGGTGCCGTTTGCGATCATCAAGTCGATCAGACGTTGATATTCTTCCTCGCTACCGTCACACCACTCGATTTTTGCAGGCTTGGTCAATTTTGCAATTTCTTCAACCCATGCAATAAGCTTAGGATGACGAACGAATTCAGGTGCGTTCACTTGGGTCATGGTGAGGCCTATTCTAAAATGTGTACAACGTACAATTCCCTTTGGTTGTGGTACAACAAAAGAGACGAAGTCAAAAAAGTGGCGCTATTAAAGCATAAATCACTAAAAAAAATAAGACTAAAGACTATACAGGGGCTTTGGAGAGTATTTTTGTTTAATTTGTTATAAATCAATATTTTAAGTTGTTTTTAGAGTGTGTTTTTGGTATTTATTAAAGAAATAGAGACTATTTATTTATAAAATAAATTTGCATATCATGATTTTATATGGCGGATTTGACTAATATATATTATTGATAAAATAAATGATCACCATTCAAAAATTACATAAAAGCGCTTTTATTTGTGTATTTTGTATTCAAAAATAAAGTATGTCCACTGTTTGACATATTAAAACGTATGACTAAATTAAAACCACTCTCCATCATTTATAACGGAAAATCTGGATTTCATGCAAGTGATAATGAGGGGGTATATGAACAAATCATGACACTCTTTACTCATTATGATTTTGAGATTCAGGTTTTTGAGCTGGAACATGACATGTCGTTTAATACGCTCATGTCGAATGTACTCGAACGTCATCAAACCTCAGACCGTACTGGGTATGAGGGAGTAGTGGTTGCGGCTGGTGGAGATGGTACACTTAATGCGGTGGCAACCAAGCTGGTCGATACCGGGCTTGCAATGGGAATCTTGCCGCTCGGTACATTCAATTATGTGGCACGCGTTCTCGATATACCGCTTGATCTGATTCAAGCCGCCGAGGTGATCGCAACAGGTGCCCAACGATCAGTCCATGTGGCAAGTGTCAATGATCGTATTTATTTGAACAATGCCAGTTTGGGGTTGTATCCCTTATTTATTCAAAAGCGTGAAATGTATAATCAGCGTTTTGGACGTTTACCTTTAAATGCATACACTTCGGCTTTAGATGTACTCATTCGTGATCGTAAAGAGCTCAAATTATCGATTAAAGTGGATGACCACCTTTATCCTGTCAAAACGCCATTGATCTTCTTTGGTAATAATCAGCTTCAACTCAGAGAAATGAATCTGCAAATCGCAGAATGCGCGGCGCAGGGGCGAGTCGCAGGTGTAGTGCTGGCCAAAAGCGATAAGACCAGTCTTTTTAAAATGCTCTATCAATTGATTCGCGGTGCGCTCGAGCAGGCCAAAGATGTATACAGCTTTAGTGCAGATCGCGTAGTCGTCGATTGTAAGCGTAAAAAATTAAAAATTGCCATTGATGGAGAAATTGAAGAGTTGACGACACCTTTAACTTTTACCGTGAAAAAAAATGCCTTAACTATTATGGTGCCTCATGCTGCTGCATCTGTCTGATTTACACTTTGGTACCGAGAAACAAGAGTGTCTAGATGCCATTGCTGCTTTTTGTCAGGAGCATGAGCCGGAAGTGATTGTAGTAAGTGGTGATCTGACCCAACGTGCCCGCTTTACGCAGTTTTATTCGTGCAAGCAATTTCTCGATAGTCTGGGTATTCCTTATATGGTTATTCCCGGCAACCACGATATTCCGCTGTACCATTTGTGGAACCGTTTTTTTTCTCCATTTGTTCGCTATCAGTTTTTCTTCGGCGCACTTGAGCCGACTATTGAAACCGAGCATTTTTATGTCATTGGTGTGAATAGTATTCGGCGTCGCTATCATACCCGTGGCTATATTTCGCTAGAACAAATTCAAAAAACCAATGAGTTGCTTAAACGCGGCCCTGCCCATAAGCTTAAGCTGGTCACCTTGCATCAGCCCTTTTATACCCCGCCAGATGAACCGCACGGTATTAAAGATTGTCCGGTGCTCGGCAGAATGGCGCTGAATAACTGGAGTAAAAGTGGCTTGTTTGGTGTGCTCCACGGACATCTGCATAAAACTGCGGTATATGATTTGAATCAGATTTATGATTTGCAGGCAGCGCATCCGGTTTATGACATTCATGCTGGCACAGCGACGTCTTATCGACTTTATAAAAGTTTACCCAACAGCTTTAACGTGATTTTTAAAGATGGTCAGGTTCAGCATTATTGGTTTGATTCCAACTTACGTCAGTTTGTTTTACAGCCTGCACCGATTGAAAAGCTGTCAGATCACAAATGAGTGTTTAAAAAAAATACAAAAATTCATTTTTTTTTCTTTTTTGCCCTTGAAGCCGTTTTTTCCATCCCCACAAAAGTGTCATCAAATTCATTTTGATGATTGCTTTAGGAAGAATGACAGCAAACATCATTTATTAAAATAGACTTAGTCTGATGGAGTTATTTATGAGCAACATTCGTCCATTACATGACCGTGTAGTAATTCGTCGTGTTGAAGAAGAAACAAAAACGGCTGGCGGAATTTTATTGCCAGGTTCTGCTGCTGAAAAACCGGCTCAAGGTGAAGTCATTGCAGTAGGTAATGGTCAAATTACGGATAACGGCGTTCGCGCACTTGACGTAAAAGTGGGCGACAAAGTGTTATTCGGTACTTATGCAGGTACAACTGTGAAAGTAAATGGTGACGAATTCTTAATCATGAAAGAATCTGACATTTTAGCTGTTCTTGAAGGCTAATTTGCGCATTAACCACTCATTGATAAATCAGATCAAGCATTGATAGAAAAAATTGGAGTAGAGAATGTCAGCTAAAGACGTAAAATTCGGTGATTCAGCGCGTTCAAAAATGATCGCAGGTGTAAACGTTCTTGCAGATGCAGTGAAAGTGACACTCGGCCCTAAAGGTCGTAACGTGGTTATTGACCGTTCTTTCGGTGCACCACACATTACGAAAGACGGCGTAACGGTTGCAAAAGAAATCTCTCTCAAAGACAAATTTGAGAACATGGGTGCACAGTTGGTACGTGAAGTATCAAGCAAAACCAACGATATCGCTGGTGACGGAACAACGACAGCGACTGTTCTTGCACAAGCGATCTTAAATGAAGGGATCAAATCAGTAACTGCTGGTATGAACCCGATGGATCTTAAACGCGGAATCGACATTGCAGTAAGAGCAGTAGTTGAAAACATTCGCGCGACAGCTAAACCTGCTGACGATTTCAAAGCAATTGAGCAAGTGGGTTCAATTTCTGCAAACTCTGACGAGACTGTAGGTAAATTGATTGCTCAAGCAATGGAAAAAGTGGGCAAAGAAGGCGTGATTACCGTTGAAGAAGGTTCAGGCTTTGAAGATGCGCTTGATGTTGTAGAAGGTATGCAGTTTGACCGTGGTTATATCTCACCATACTTCGCAAACAAGCAAGACACGCTCACTGCAGAACTTGAAAATCCGTTCATTCTTCTTGTTGATAAAAAAATCAGCAACATTCGTGAATTGATTACGACTCTAGAAGCAGTTGCAAAAACGGGTAAACCGCTTTTGATCATTGCTGAAGATGTTGAAGGCGAAGCGCTTGCAACACTTGTTGTTAACAACATGCGCGGTATTATCAAAGTATGTGCGGTAAAAGCACCTGGTTTTGGTGACCGTCGTAAAGCAATGTTACAAGACATCGCGATCTTGACTGGCGCTACTGTAATTTCTGAAGAAGTAGGTATGTCGCTTGAGCAAGCTACACTTCAAGATTTGGGTACTGCACACAAAATCACAGTATCGAAAGAAAACACAGTGATTGTAGATGGTGCGGGTGATGCCAATGCGATTGCAGAACGTGTTCAGCAGATTCGTGCGCAAATCGAAGAGTCAACTTCTGAATACGACAAAGAAAAACTTCAAGAACGCGTAGCAAAACTTGCTGGCGGTGTTGCAGTGATCAAAATCGGTGCAGCAACTGAAGTTGAAATGAAAGAGAAGAAAGACCGTGTAGACGATGCGCTTCATGCAACGCGTGCTGCGGTTGAAGAAGGTGTGGTTGCAGGTGGTGGTGTTGCACTTGTACGTGCAGTGAACTCACTTGACGGCTTAACTGGCGCAAATGATGACCAAACTGTTGGTATCAACATTTTACGTCGTGCGATTGAAGCACCACTTCGCCAAATCGTATCGAATGCAGGTGATGAGCCTTCTGTTGTTGTCAATGCAGTCAAAGCAGGTGAAGGTAACTTCGGCTATAACGCAGCAACGGGTGTATATGGCGACATGCTTGAAATGGGTATTCTTGATCCAGCTAAAGTTACGCGTTCTGCGCTTGAGCATGCAGCATCTGTTGCGGGCTTGATGCTGACTACTGAAGCGATGATCACAGATATTCCAGAAGACAAACCAGCAATGCCTGATATGGGTGGCATGGGTGGTATGGGCGGTATGATGTAATATCGACCGCATCCCGATTTTAAATACAATCGGGATTGCATATCTAAAAAGACCGTGAGCCTGCTCACGGTCTTTTTTTATGGTGATGCTTTGGCTTTAAGATAAAGAATCAACTAAAAAACCACAATTTGATGATGAATGTGCTTAAAAAATCAATTTTTAGCCGTGGATTAATTTAATTTTAAGTTTCAATGCTTATTCTTAACTCAGAAACAAAGGCTGTAGTTTCTGGTTTTCACCATGTTTATTCCTGGATAAGCATGGTTTTTTTATGTCCAAAATAAAATAATCGCCCATGTCGCGGCAATCATGATGAGCGCAACACACTGCGCAGCACTGCCCATGTCCTTGGCATTTTTGGATAGCTCATGGCGCTCTAAAGAAATCCGGTCAACCACTGCTTCAATAGCCGAATTAAAGAGTTCGACAATGATGGCCAGTAGTCCCACAATCAGTAAAATTGCATGTTCGAGCGCACTTAAGTGCAAACTGAAATTGATGATTCCCAGCACAATATTCAGCAAGATAATTTGTCGAAATGCCGCTTCTAGTCGAAATGCAGATTTAAAGCCTGCCACCGAGTAGCCTGTTGCATTGAAAATACGTTTTAAGCCTTGTTTACCTTTAAATGGGGAATAGGGAGTCATAACGTTTTAAGCAATTAAATTTGCTCTAAAGTTAAGGGAATTGGCTTAAGAAACAATTAAGACAACCAAATTTTCAAATATCCAAACTAGCCTTATAGTTACCAAATCTTCATGATTTATCCAAAGTTATAAATTACTACACGATTCTGTAAATTCTGCTTGTATTTCATGAGTTGCTCATTGATGATCAGCGTATCAGCTAGTACCTAAAAATCTGAATGATCTTTGCGGTCATTCACTCAATTTTGAGCGCACGCCATCATGCTATCCAGATTTTTTATTGATAGACCTATTTTTGCTGTAGTTTTGGCAATTATTGTGATGGCGGTGGGCGTATTTTCCCTTCTCAATCTACCTGTCGAGCGTTATCCGGATATCGCGCCGCCTCGAATTGTCGTTTCGACCAGTTATAGCGGTGCAGATGCACAGGCTGTTGAAGACAGTGTGACTCAAGTGCTCGAGCAGCAAATCAAGGGTATTGATCATCTGCTGTATTTTAGTTCGAGCAGTGATGCCAATGGTAACAGCCAAATTAGTTTGTACTTTCAGCAAGGAACCAATCCAGATCATGCCCAAGTCCAAGTTCAAAATGCCATCAATGGAGCTCTAAACCGACTTCCAGACGATGTGCAGCGTCAAGGCGTGATTGTTCGAAAGTCCTTAAGTGATTCTTTTTTGGTGATGGGATTAGGTGATCGCTCAGGTAAATCAAGCAATATTGATATTGCAGATTATCTGACCAACAATTTCGAGCTGAACTTAAGCCGTATTGAAGGCGTGGGCGAAATTAATGTGTTTGGCTCTCAGTACGCCATGCGCATCTGGCTCGATCCGATTAAATTACAGCATTATCAATTGACCGTTGGTGAAGTACGTTCTGCACTGGAAAATCAGAATACTCAGGTGGCGGCAGGTGCGATTGGTGATTTACCTGCACCCGACGACCAATACCTAAATGCCAAGGTCACATCTGGCTCGCTGTTAAAAACGCCAGAACAGTTTGAAAATATCATTGTTAAAGCCAACAATAATGGCAGTTTTGTCTATTTAAAAGACATTGCACGTGTCGAGATTGGTGCGCAAAACTATCAGGTGTTTAACCGCCTCAATGGCTATCCGGCAGCGGGCTTGTCGGTATCACTTGCAGTGGGTGCTAATCTAGTGAAGACCGCCGATGCGGTGTATCAGGAAATTGCACGCCTCGAAAAAAATCTGCCAGATGGTTACTTTATTGTGTATCCACGAGATGACACACCATTTGTAAAAGAATCCATCAAACAAGTGGTGAGCACGTTACTTGAGGCGATTGTGCTGGTGGTACTGGTGATGTTTCTGTTTTTACAAAACTGGCGCGCCACGCTCATTCCAACCATTACCGTGCCCGTTGTGATCTTGGGGACCTTTGCCGTACTGGCAGTACTGGGAATGAGCATTAATACCTTAACGCTATTTGCCATGGTCTTGGCGATTGGTTTGTTGGTCGACGATGCGATTGTGGTGGTCGAAAACGTGGAACGCTTAATGCATGAGCAACAGGTCGATGCACGTGAAGCCAGTATCCTGTCTATGCAGGAAATCAGTGGTGCACTGGTAGGCATTACCTTGGTGCTGACCGCCGTCTTTATTCCAATGTCGTTTTTTAGTGGTGCAACGGGCATTATTTACCGGCAGTTTTCGATTACGCTGGTCGCAGCGATGGCGCTGTCATTGATGGTGGCACTGATTTTAACTCCAGCACTGTGTGCAGTCTTATTAAAGCCCCACAAACGTGAGTTTAAATGGGCACATTGGTTCAATCATAAGCTGGATCAACTTAGAGACCAGTATTTGCGTTTAACCGAGCGCAGTATTCAAACCAAAGCCATCACGCTGGTAATCTTTGTGGCGCTGATCGCGACCTTTGTATGGGTATATCGGAATTTGCCAACCAGCTTTTTACCGCAAGAAGATCAGGGAGCATTGAGCGTTCAGTTTACTTTGCCTCAGGGGACACCGCTGAGTAAAACCGAAGCGATTGGCAAGCAGATTTCAGACTATTTTATGCAACATGAAAAAGCCAATCTGAACGGTATTATGGTAATTCAAGGACGAAACAATTCGGGAACAGGACAAAACTTGGGGCAGGCCTATGTGTCCTTAAAACACTGGGATGAGCGAAAGGGCAGTGAAAACAGCGCGCAGAAAATTCGTGAGCGTGCAATGCAGTATTTTAGTCAGGATAATCAAGCACGTATCTTTGTACTCATGCCATCTGTGATTCGCGGATTGGGTAATTCAGACAAGATTTCATTTTGGCTGCAAGATTTAAAAGGACTTGGCCGTGAGCATCTGTTGGATGCCTTTAAGCAACTTCAAGACCAAGAAGACGCCACACAGGATTTACGCAACATTGATAAACGCAGTAATGACGATCAAGCTGTACTGAATATCAAGATTGACCATAAAGTGGCTATGGCACTCGGGCTAGATGTGGCACAGATTAATCAGACCATTTCCACAGCGTGGAGCGGCAGTTACATCAATGATTTTATTGATCGCGGTCGAATCAAACGTGTGTATTTACAAGGTGACATGCAATATCGTTCGAAACCCGAAGATTTAAGCTACTGGTTTGTTAAAAATGCGCAAGGACAAATGACACCGTTTTCACAATTTAGTCAGGTTGAATGGACCGGTGCTCCTCCATTGCTGGAACGCTTTATGGGGTATCCATCACTTGAAATGGAAGCCGATGCAGGCAACGGCGCAAGTACGGGACAAGCCATGCAGAGTTTGACTCAACTGGTCGATAAAATGCCAGAAGTGGGATTGGCGTGGAGTGGCATTGCCTATCAAGAGCGCGAGTCGAGTAACCAAGCGGTGTGGTTGTATGTCATTTCTGTTGTGTTTATCTTTTTGTGTCTTGCAGCACTTTATGAAAGCTGGTCGATTCCGAGTATCGTCATGGCTGCTATTCCGCTTGGGATAGGCGGCACCATTTTATTTAGTTCTTGGTTTAATTTTGCCAATGATATTTACTTTCAAATCGCATTACTCACGACCATTGGGTTGTCGTGTAAAAATGCGATCTTGATGGTGGAGTACGCCTCTAACTTGCAAAATCAAGGGCATCGTATTCTTGATGCCGCACTGAAATCTGCTGGACTACGCTTAAGACCGATTTTGATGACCTCGCTGGCATTTGGTGCAGGTGTGATTCCATTGATGTTTTCTTCTGGCGCGGGTGCGCTAAGCCGTCAGGCGATCGGGTATAGTGTGTTTGGAGGTGTGGTGTTTGGGACCATTTTGGTGCTGATCTTTATTCCGTTTATGTATGTATTGGTTCGTTCAATGGGACGCACAAAATCTAGGGCATCTTAAGCGGTTAGCATTTTAAATTTGATATTTGCTTTAACAGAACAATCTGGGTGGGGTTGAAACCACCTGCTATAAAAATAAACATAGTACTTGGAGAGAAACAATGAAAACGGCTCCAAATATCTTAGCCTTGGCCGATGCCTTGGCACATATGGATATTGGTGCGGCTCAAATGCTACTGCATGAGCTGCAATCGATTGATGTGGCCGAGGCACTTGAGCAACTACCAGTTGAGTCATCCAGTTTGATTTTGATGCAGTTGCCCAAGCGCGCCAAAGTTTATGCTGCGATGCATGCTGCTTATCAGGCGCGTTTGGCGCAACTTTTATCTCGTGCCGATCTGGCGACCATTGTTACAGAAATGCCGGCGGACAAACGCACCGATGTGTTTAAGGCTTTGGCACCCTCTGAGCAGGTGGCCTTGTTGCCTGCACTGGCACAAGCCAAGCGTGAAGATCTGCGCCGGCTGGCAGAGTATCAAGAAGGTACGGCAGGGGCGATTATGACCTCGGAATATGCCACCTTGCGCGCCGAAATGAGTATAGCTGAAGCGATTGATTTTTTACGTCAAGAAGCCCCAGATGCCGAAACGATTTATGAGTCGTACATCATTGATGAGCAGCAACAGTTATTAGGTGAGATTTCATTACATCAGTTGATACTGGCACCTGTAGATGCCAATGTCGGTGCTTTAATGGCTACAGATATTGTCTATGCTTATGTCGATGATGATCAGGACGATGTGGCCAAGAAAATTGCCAGATACGATTTACTGGCGTTACCAATCATTGATCGGCAGCATCGGCTGGTTGGAATAGTGACCTATGATGATGCCATGGATGTCGCCAGTGAAGAGGCCAATGAAGATTTCTTGAAAAGTGCAGGGGTGGAGGCATCTGCGCCTACACTTAATTTGAAACAAACGCCGCTGTTTCAGCTTTATAAAAAACGTGTTTTTTGGCTGGTCATTCTGGTTTTTGGCAGTTTGCTATCAGGATTGGGAATTGCACATTTCGAATCAATTATTGAATCGAATATTGTACTGGTGTTTTTTTTGCCTTTACTGGTGGGAAGTGGCGGAAATGCAGGTTCTCAGTCGGCTACGCTCATGGTGCGTGCATTGGCGACAGGTGATGTGGTCTTAAAAGACTGGCTGCTGCTTTTGGGGCGTGAATGTCTGGTGGCTCTGGCACTTGGTGTTACGATGGCGATGGCCGTTGCAGTGCTGGGCTATATTCGTGGCGATGCCATGGTGGCTTTGGTATTGATCTTAAGTATGATTGGGATTGTGCTGATTGGCAGTGTAATTGGTATGAGTTTACCGTTTATTTTAAATCGTTTGAATCTTGATCCGGCCAGTGCCTCTGCGCCTTTGGTCACTTCGATTTGTGATGCAACAGGGGTCGTGATTTATTTATGTATTGCGGCGCAATTGCTGCCTCAAATTTAAACACTTAATTTCGTTTTAAGAAGTGAAATCACCATGTCCAATCCAAAAAAAATATCCCAACAAGAGGTCATTCGCTTAGAGCGAGATTTGGCAAAGTTTGCCAATATCATGGACAGTGTAGTGCGTATTCCCTTTACCAAGCAGGGGGTGGGCGCCGATGCTGCGTTGAGTACCATTCCGGTTGCAGGCGATGTCGCTGGCTTTGCACTCACGTTGTATGCCATTCATAAAGCCCGGCAGATTGGGGTGCCACAACACAAACTTACGCCAGTACTCAAACTGGCCGCCATGGATGCCATACTCGGGTTTATTCCAGTGGCCGGAACGGTGTTTGATATATTTATCCGACCAAGCCGCAAAGCGCTAGAAGTCGTGCATCAGCACATTCGTGATGAGTATGCGATTAATAGTGACGATCATGTGGTTCATCCTTATTTACATGAGCAATTAGAACGCAAACAGCAGCATTCTGCATTCTGGCGTAATCCGGTGGTGAGCTGGATTTGGTTGCATATTCCAGATTTGATTGGGTTGGTATTTCTGGTGCTGCTACTGGTCGCAATGTGGTTCGGTTTAAGTTATGTATGGCAGTGGTACCAAGAAATATAAAGTGAAAAAAGCCTCCAATTGGAGGCTTTTTTAATGGCTACACTTACGGACAGTTTAACTGATGAAGTGCTGCGACACGCTGTTCGATACTTGGGTGAGTTTGGAACAATGCTGCAAGGCTAAATCCTTGTTCCTTACCTTCCGTAATTGCAAACGCTTTCATTTCTTTTGGCATCTGATCTGGCAATTCAGATTCCGCCTGTAGGCGAAGCAATGCCGAAATCATGGCTTGTTTGCCAGCAAGTCGTGCACCTGCTTCGTCGGCACGATACTCGCGCTGACGGGAGAACCACATCACAATCGCTGAGGCCAAAATACCGAATACAATATCGAGTACGATGGTAATAACGAAGAAACCGATGCCCGGTGCTTCACCATCTTGACGACCAAAGACATTACGATCGATAAAATCACCGACCACACGCGCGAAGAACATGACAAAGGCGTTGACCACCCCTTGAATCAAGGCCAGTGTCACCATATCGCCGTTTGCAACGTGACCGATCTCGTGTGCCAGTACCGCACGTAGCTCGTCTTTGTTCATGCGTTCGAGCAATCCTGAAGAAACGGCAACCAATGCGTCATTTTTGTTCCAGCCAGTTGCAAATGCATTCGATTGATACGACGGGAAAATACCAACTTCAGGCATCTTAATGCCCGCACGTTGAGAGAGATCTGCAACAGTTTGCAATAACCATGCTTCAGCCTGATTACGAGGCGCATTCGGATCGATCAGCTCTGTACCAGTGGTTTTTTTAGCCATCCATTTCGACATAAAAAGGGAGACTAAAGAGCCCACCATACCAAACACAAAACAGATGACCAAAAGGTTGCCTAGATTTAAGCCACCCGCGCCATGGTAACTACCGACACCGAAGAGTGACAAGATAATGCCAGCCACAACCAGTACCGCGAGGTTGGTTAGCAAAAACAAACCAATCCGCATCATTGAGAAAATCCTCTTATAAATAAAACCTATTATGATTCATTCATCATAAATCATTGCTCTCAATATGAGGGGAATCCCAAGAAAATTCAAGACCAATTACATGATTTAAGCTTTTTTTAAGTTAAATCCTGTAAGGGGTGGGCGACGTGCTTAATTTGAAATCTGAATTCGGGCTGAAGCCGTTGCATTACGGGTCACATAAGTGTTTGGTGCATCGGTAAAACTGCCATTTTCAAGAGCAATAATCTGGCGTTGCTGCGTATATTTCGGGGCAGTGTTTGCATCGGAATGTGTATAGTTTGCCGATTGGGCAATAATTTGTGATGATAACGGATTATCCGTGCTTGAGCTTTGTGAAGAAACATACAGATTTTGGTAACGGCTGGTCACACGCTTTACATAATCTTGGGTTTCACGAAACGGTGGAATGCCGCCATACTTATCGACATTGCCTTCTCCTGCATTGTAGGCTGCCAAAACCAGCTGCATATTGCCATTAAAGCGTTTCATGAGCCAGCTTAAATACTGTGCACCACCAAAAATATTCTGTTCGGGATCAAATACATTTGACACATTAAAACGTTTTGCTGTAGCTGGCATGAGTTGCATCAGTCCTTGCGCACCTACGGGCGAACGGGCACGAATATTAAAACCCGATTCGGTATGCATGACCGCTTTGATTAGGCCTTCTGACACTCCGTGGCGCTGCGCTGCCTGACGGATAATATGATCGAAAGCATTGACGTTTTTACTGTAGCTCGGTAAAACCGATGCTTCTGAGGCACCCCAGTTGCGGTACGTATGAATATTACTGTCTGGGTAATAAGTAACTTTGACTTTGGTTAAGGCAGGGTCTGAACTTTTACGGTTGGTAAGCAAGGTTGCGCCGGATTTATCTTTATAGATAAACATCTGTCCCGCGATGGCGGTATTTATGCAGCCATAACTCAGTAAGAAAGAGCAAATAAATGGTAAACAAGAATCCATGCGTTTTTTCATTTTATGTTATTCGCTTTAGGTGATTCGCTAAAAGTAGTGACATCTTGTAAGCCAGTGTAGCAAAAAAAAACGTCAACACGAGATATACAGCTAAAATTTTTCACAACTGTTTGACAGAAAAAATCAAGCTTTATTGTTTGGATGTTAATCAAAAAAAAATTAAATTTTTTTTTGAAATAGTTGGGTTGACTTTAATAAGCGTTTGATTTTAAATAAATAAAATAATTGGTTAAAAAATGATCAATTTAAACAAAACCCTTATTTTTTCGTCTAGTCACTTTGTCAAGCCTCCAGAAATCCACAATTTTATCCACAGGTTTTGTGGAAAACTGTGGAAAAGTCCAAAATATAAGCGTTCTGTGCAAAAAATGCTCAAAGATCTACTTTTTTCAGGACAATAAAAAAGCATGATACAAAATCATGACAATTTAAAGAATTCAAAATCTATAGATGCGATTCACGCGCGAATCATATAAAATTGCCCAGTATTTTTTTTATGGGTCACGTGTGTCTATGTACTCGCCAGTTGAGTCCGAAGCAGGATTTAATTTTAAGCCAGAGCTTCCTACAAGCTCCGCCTATTATCGCTTACTGAAAAAGCTCCGTCGACAAGTGGGTCACGCGATTCGTGATTTCAAAATGATCGAAGACGGCGATAAAGTGATGGTCTGCGTTTCTGGCGGTAAGGACAGCTATACCTTGCTGGATATCTTGCTGCAATTTAAGCGCATTGCACCCATCAACTTTGATATTGTCGCGGTCAATCTCGATCAGAAACAGCCGGGCTTTCCAGAAGACGTGTTGCCACGCTATATGGAAGAGAACAATATTCCGTATTACATTCTTGAAAAAGACACCTACACCATTACCAAACGCCTTACGCCGGAAGGTAAAACCTACTGCGCGGTGTGTTCACGTTTGCGCCGTGGTTCGCTGTATGGCTTTGCGCAAGAAATTGGGGCGACCAAAGTGGCTTTAGGCCATCATCGCGATGATATTATCGCGACCTTTTTCTTGAACTTATTCCATGGGGGAAGTCTAAAGGCGATGCCACCGAAGCTGCTTTCATCGGACAAGAAGAATATTTTGATTCGTCCGCTGGCTTACGTGGAAGAAAAAGACATTATCAAATATGCTGAAATGCGTAAGTTTCCGATTATTCCGTGTAACTTGTGTGGTTCGCAAGAAAACCTGCAACGTGCCATGCTCAACGAGATGCTACGTGAGTGGGACAAACAGTATCCAAAACGCTTGCACAGTATTTTTGGCGCATTACAAAATGTCTCGCCATCGCAGTTGGCAGATCGTGAGCTGTTTGATTTTGAAGCCTTGGACTCACAGCGTGAACTCGACTTTAAAGAACCTGAAGAATTAAAAAAACGACTGGATGTGGTCAATCTCAGCTTTGCTGCTGACTAACAAGTCAAGCGCTAACCTCTTAAAAAGTTAGCGCTTTTTTTTGATTAAAAATTGTGATTCTTCTAAAAATTAAGGGACTCATACAAAAAAGGTTAACGGACTTTTTAGAGATCATGCTATAACAAAGCAAAAGCTGTAACGCTTCAACCATGATGCTGTCTGGAAAAACAGCACACATAATTGAATAAATTGACTTGAGGAATAATCATGCCTGCATTTTTAACTGATGATTGGTTTACAACTGTTGAAAAACTAAGTGCAGACGCAGGTGATCTAAATTTACCACCAGCACTTGCAAATTTAGCCATTAATCTTGTTGTTGCAAATGCAGACAACACCACCGAAGTATCCTTGGAAAACGGAAAAATTCATAAAGGTCTTTCTCCGAATGCCAAAACCACTTTAAATATGGATGCTGAGACGCTTCGTAAGGTGTTTTTAGAGTTTGATATGGCGGCTGCAATGCAAGCCTTCATGACAGGCAAAATCAAAGTGCAGGGCGATATGTCTCAGTTGATGGCTTTACAAACTGCAAAGCCTAGCCAAGAGCAAAAAGATCTGTTCAAACGCGTACTTGAGCATACTGCTTAATTTACGCCAGCCTTGTATAAAGAAAGCTTACGCAGATGCAGTAAGCTTTTTTTATATCTGTATGATCAATTCGGCT
This sequence comes from Acinetobacter soli, assembly GCF_018139125.1. Taxonomy (NCBI): domain Bacteria; kingdom Pseudomonadati; phylum Pseudomonadota; class Gammaproteobacteria; order Moraxellales; family Moraxellaceae; genus Acinetobacter; species Acinetobacter soli. Next base: position 1,739,288 of record NZ_CP073241.1, on the reverse strand, counting down.
TAAACATCAACCCAGCGTGGTGAAGTCTTGATGTGCTCCAAATAGGCACGAATCCGCGTAACATATTGCAAGGCTTGTCTGTAGCGGCCATTGCTGGCCTGATTACGATTTAGGTAGTTGTACAGGTTAAGCCACTGGTTTGGGTTTTTGCCCTGTGCCTGAATGCGCTTTTGAATTTGAGCGACTGCACCTGGCCCCATGTTGTACGCCACCAGAGCGTACCAGTTACGATCTGGATACGGAATCATTTCATACTGCTTGAGCATTTGATCGTAATACTTTGCGCCGCCCTGAATGCTTTGGGTGGGGTCGTTGCGATTACTGACGCCCATCGCCTGCGCTGTATTATTGGTCAGCATCATCAAACCGCGAACACCAGTGGGAGAGACTGAGTTGGGCTTTAAATAAGACTCTTGATAGCCTATGGCTGCCAATAAATGCCAATCCAGATTGTATTGCTCGGCGCTACGTTTAAAGCTTGCCTTATATACCGGAAGTCGGTTACTCAAATCGCGCTGAATAATTTCCCACGATTCAGGCTGCACCACATTGCGGTTATAAAATGACGCCAATTGCTGCATGGTGCCATTTTGTTTACTTTGACACACATAACTGCTCGCAGTCTGTGTCAGTGGATCATCGGCATATTTAAACACCCAGTTGAGCGATGCATTGAGTCCATTTTGCGTCAGTGTACTGTCTGCACCACAGCTGGCCGAAAAAGAAATCAGTTGCTTGGTTTCAATGCTGTGTAAATCTGCGGTGGTCATGGCCAGATTGGCCCGGCCTTCGTTGATCCATTTTAACGCAGTCGCATCATCTTTGACGGTTTTAAACTTGAGCTTAACGTTAAGGCTCTGTGCATAATTTCTTGCCAGATCGTAACCAAAGCCATGAATAAACTCACCGTCTTTAAACACTGTAGTAGGCGATTCGACCGCAACCACAGTGAGGGTATTACTATTAACCACCGTATTATACTGGTGGGCTTTGCTGGCACTAATACTGTGAAACGGAAACACCATTGTACTTAATGCAAGCGCTTTCAAGGGGAGAGAAGAAAATAAAGTGTCTAGGCCAAGCCTCGACCCAGAAGTTGAACTACTGTGCATGTTGTCTCCGCTACAGATAATTTACGCCCTAAAAAATTTTGGCAAAACGAATACACAAAACTTTTTTCAAGTTGGTAAATCCAAAGAGGATGGGCATTCATGACGTCATTCGTGATGACATGGGATTAACAATAACTATGTAGAAAAACTACAAAGTTTAAAAAACAACCAAATAAAAAGTAGGGCGAATAATAATTGCCTAAAAACCTCTTGTCAAATTTTTAGGTCAAAAAATAGTCTCTACGATATGTAAGCCTATGATTTACTAAGGGAAGAAAATTTATACACTGAAGTTGTGGTGCAAAAGAGGAAGCTCTGCAACAGTATGTAACCAAATTGTAAATTGGTAACTGTTATGAATATTATAATTTTACTTAATTTGGTGGTTATTTCAACGCTTGTAAGGCCTGTAAACAAAGACACGAAAGCAAAAATATCCTGTTTATTTTATGTGCAAAATTCATGTTTTTCGACTTACATTTGCAATATTCAGATACGCATTAGCTGTAGGGTATCTGCTCTAATGATCAATCATTTGTACCGTATCGATTAGCCTGATTGATAGCGAATCGAATTGATGTACCATATCTTCCGACCCAATGGGGTTTGTACAGTCACCTCATCATTGATGGATTTACCCAAGCATGCTTTGGCCATGGGAGACTGCAACGAGATATAATCTTTACGGCCATAAATTTCTTCATCCCCCACAATCCGAAATTCAATGGTTTCACCTTCGTCATTTTCAAGCGCTACCCAAGCACCAAAATACGCTTTGCCGTCTTGCTCAGGGCTGTACTCTACTTTATGTGCCACTTCAAAAAGTTTGGTTAAATATCGGATTCTGCGATCAATCTCGCGTAATTTTTTCTTGTTGTAAATATAATCGGCGTTCTCTGACCGATCGCCTAAACTGGCTGCCCAAGACACAATTTTGGTAATTTCAGGACGTTCTTTACGCACCAAATCGTTAAGCTCATTTTGTAAGCGTTGATAACCCTCTGAGGTGAGTAATTTGCGGTTCAAGAGATTACTCCAAATGCATATCAGACTGCTGTGTAAAGCTACTACACTCTGCGCTCTAGATGCAGTACTTTTTTCACATGGGTGCGCACTTATAATTTCATCTGAGCAAAAAATTAATGAAGGTATTAAAAAAGCTGTTTTTTTGTGCTTTATGTGCGAAAAGTGCCCGATTTTGCTCGTAAATGATTCTACTAAATACTCAACATGAGAAAAAATGCCTATATTGTGCTTATTTTGAACATTTAACTGATTTTTATTAAAAATAATTTGCCAAGTGATGTTTTTATTTATATGATAGCCGCCATTGGAAGCGTGGCAGAGCGGTTTAATGCACCGGTCTTGAAAACCGACGAGGGTGTGAGTCCTCCGTGAGTTCGAATCTCACCGCTTCCGCCAAATACAAAAAAGCCCTGAAAAAATCAGGGCTTTTTTATTTTAAGCGTTGATGCTGATGTAGCATAGTCTTTCTAAAATGTAAATCTGGAGTTTCATCACACATTTTAGATTGCCGTTGTGAATTTTGAAATTTCGTTTTGACTGAATCAAAAAAACAAAATATCTTCATCGTGAATCAATCATCGAATGAAAACCAAAAAATAGAGTGTCAACATAAGTTTAATTAAGCCAAATTGGCTTTTCTCCATACTTTTTATACAATTGATTTATAAAATAATAATGAAAATTCTCATTTAACGATAAATCCGCTATGGCCAACAAGATCGCGTCGAAATCATTAAAGACATTAGAGCGGCGTCACCTCATTATCGATAAAACACTGGCATTGATTGCGCAAAAAGGAATAGATGGCGTTTCAATTGCGGAAATTGCCAAAGCCACCAGTTTGGGTCATGGTCAAATCTATCGCTGTTTCCAAGATAAAAATGAAATTTTAAAGCAGGTGATTCAGCAGGTGACGCAAAAACGTCTGATTCTATTTCATTTGGGCAATCATGACATTCATAAAAAAGCTAAAGAAATCAGTACAATTTATCAGAGCGATTTAACTAATGATGAAGTGAGACTGATTTATGAATTAATGAAATTAAACCAGCAACATCCACTCTTTGTGTATGCACAAGAAGCAGATGACAGCTTAACAGAATTTGGTCTACAAATGCTGCGCTTTAAATATCCGCAGGCCACTGAAGCACAGATTGTGGCCTTATCGGAAATGGTGGCGATATTTACAGAAGGAAGTTTACTTCGACGTTTACACGGCTTTTCCAGTCGTGCCGACATTGAGCGACTCGAACAGATGTTTGTGGTATGTTTAAACGCACTGGATGAAATGCTTGATGTGCCTCAGCACTCATCAACTGCTACAACAGGTCATGAATCAAATTTCAGATAATATCCCACCTGATTCTTTTGAGCTTAAGCTGATGTGTCCTGTTGGGTGGTATGCTGGCGTGTTTCAATGGCAAATTTGAGTAAAGATGCGCTGCGGTAAAAACCATGTGCGAACTTTCCAAAAGGCATGGTAATAAAGAAGGTCATGACTGTTGCTAAGTGGAAAATCAGTAAAAGCGCCATGTATGGAGAACTACGAAATGCCATGAGCGCTAAGCCTGAAGCACTGACTAAAATTAAAAGGAAAATAAAGCCTCGATCTACAGGTTTTTGCTCGCGGTCACCATGTAGTGGATGGCGTTTAAGATTTAAATAGAGCAGGCCAGATGGCCCAACCACTAAGCCGATTCCACCCAACGTACCCAAAATAACAGGCAAGCTTAGGTAAGGATAAGGTGCATGGAGGTTAAGGAAATAGTGATATAAAGTCGCTACACCTGTGGCTGCAAAGCAAAGCATAAAGCCATAAAACGTCAGGTGATGGAACACACGACGAATGTGTGTGTAACGGTCATCTTGCTCATTACAGCCTTTGCCATGTCCACCATCTAAATATTTAAGCGTTAACACATTTTGAAAGGCTTGAACCAGATCGGGTTTCTCAACTTTACCGTGAATAACGTTAGATGTTTGTCGCCAAAATTTAACAATTCCAATACCGAGCAAAACAATGGCAACGCTAAAGGTTGCCCCAAACAATAGAGCCAAAAAGTTATGCGGGAAAATCGCATAGAAATTACCTTGATAGCCTGCAAACAGGTCGGTACCTTTGTACCGCACCACAGCGAGCATACATAAAAAGAAAATAAGTGTTAATACCGAAACAAAAGGAATTCCCACAGATTTATAAAGTCGCCCTAAAGGCTGCGGGGTTGCAAACTCTTGGTAAGTTTCTAAACGTACTTGCGCCATCGCTTTAGGAATGTTTACCCCAAACTCGTGTGGCGGGGCATATTGGCAAGCGTGTAAACACGCACCACAGTTATGGCACAGGTTTGCGAGATAATGAATATCGGCTTGATTAAACTCAAGGCGCTTGGTCATGGCGGCAAACACGGCACAAAACGACTCACAGTAACGACAAGCATTACAAATCTGTAGCGCTCTTTGAACTTCCTGCTCATGCTCAGAGAGCTGAACAACTGGAATTAGGGCTTGAGTACTAGCATTCATGTTCAACTCCTTGTAAAAGTGCATAGCGGGCTGCATTTTTTCCGGCAATGCGTCCGAAGGTGGTGCCGATCGACATGCCAACGCCTGCGGTATAACCCTGGCCAAGTACGTTACCTGCCATCATTTCACCTGCCACAAATAAGTTGCGGCTGGCTTTATTGTTAAAACGCACAGCAGCATCGTCTTCGACTTTTAAGCCTAAATAGGTAAAAGTAATGCCGGGTTTGAGCGCATAGGCATAGAAGGGCGGGCGATCGAGCGGAACGGCCCAATGAGTCTTGTTGGGAACAATATTTTGAGTGGTACAATCGTCTAAAACCGTATGGTTAAAGGTGCCTTGTACGCAGGCTTGGTTAAATTCGTCTACGGTATGACATAAGGTTTTTGCATCTAGCCCGATTTTTTCGGCCAGCTCTTGAATACTACTTGCTTTTACTCCCGCAAATACAGGTGGCATAAAGCGACCAATGGCTTTTGAATCAATAATGGAATAGGCGATTTGCTGTGGCTGTTTGGCCACAAGGCGACCCCAAATCGCATAACGTTTTGGCCAGAAGTCTTCGCCTTCATCGTAAAAACGTTTGGCTTTGTTATTAACCACAATTCCCAGTGAAACGCAGTCAATACGAGTGCAGATGCCACCGTCATATAACGGTGCGCGTGCATCTACAGCCACACAGTGCGATTGCGATGGATCACCAATCATATCGGCGCCTTGATCGATCATAAATTTGAGTAAGTTACCTTGATTAAAGCGGGTTCCGCGGATAATGAAATTATCGGCAGGCCATTCACCGTTTTCATTTTGTCCCCATGCTGCCCTTAACCATTCTAAATTTGACTCAAATCCCCCGGCGGCCAATACACAGCTTTTTGCTTGAAACACACGGCCATCTTCTGCAATTGCAGCTTCAAAATGTCCTTGATTTAACTTGAGGTCTTTAATTTTGGTGTTGTATAAAATCTCAATACCAAGTGCTTGCGCACTTCGGTAGTAGGCGTTGATGAGGGCTTTACCACCACCCATAAAAAATGCATTGGTACGCGCAACATGTAAAGCACCTGATAGTGGCGGCTGAAAATTGACACCATGTTTACGCATCCAGTCGCGACATGTTGCCGTGCTACGAATGACCAGACGGGCCAAGTGTTCATTGGTTTTGCCAGCAGTGACTTTAAGTAGGTCTTGCCAATATTCTTCTTCGGGATAGGCATCGACCAGTACATCTTGAGGAGCCTCATGCATGCAACGGAGGTTACGAGTGTGCTGTGAATTACCACCACGCCATTCTTTAGGCGCTGCCTCTAAAACTAGCACAGAAGCACCACTCTCTTTTGCTGTGAGCGCGGCACACAGTGCGGCATTTCCACCCCCAATGACAATCACATCATGCATAGATTTCTTCCTTTTTTAGCTCAGGCTAATGTAGCTTTAAAAGGCAATATGCAGTGAGAGGCTTAGCTTGAATGGGTGTTTAGTAAAAATAAATACAAATGGCTTAAGTGTTTATAAGCTTCGCACCGGGCCAGCGATTTTCTTGAATCAAGTTGGTTACACATGCACGAATCACCACTTTAGTGGCTAAAGTGGCAGGCGAGAGTTCTTCTTCAGACAAACTAATTAAATAGTTAATACGCTCAATGGCAGGTTCAACGACGCGTAGCAAACATAAATCTTGGCGTGAGTTTAATGCGGCACCCGCAGGTTGAATAGTCGCCATTTCGAGTTGGCTGATACTTTCCATCAGCAAATGTAGTCCATCAATCTCATAGGCCACTTTAAGTTGATGAATTTTTTGTTCGAGCAACAAGCGCAGGCCATGTCGTTGGCTCGGTAAAATCAGGGGAAGTGCTTTAAGCTGTGTATGCGTAATGGTTTGCTTGTCGATACAACTTTCAAGGTGATACTGACTCAGCACTTCTTTAGGCGAGATTAAAAACATTTGCTCTTTGATCAAAGGCTGAATAGCCCATTGTGGATCGACATCGTCACGAAAGATGATAGCCACATCGAGCTGCCTTGCATTAACTAAAGCTTTTAAGTCACCCGATAATCCTTCTATTAAACGGACTTTAATGTCGGGGTAACGGTTTCTCATGAGTTTTAAAAAATGTGTGCCAATCACAGCCGCCACACTTGGTGAAAAACCGACGGTCACATGACCACTTAAGCGTGAAGAATGCGCAGAATCTACGGCATGCTCTAGGTGCCTAAGCGCCAGTTGTACTTGTTGAAAAAATGCTAAACCCGCAGGGGTGGGGACTGTACCTAAAGTAGTACGTTGTAAAAGGCGAATAGAAAGCTCGCTTTCTAATTTTGAGATTTGCTGACTTAATGCAGAAGTGCCAATATCGAGATTTTTTGCAGCTTTACCCAAACTTCCAGACTCGATCACGGCAATAAAATACTTTAATTGTTTGAGTTCCACGGCAAATACTACATTGTCCTTTGTTTATTATTCTACACGGGTTTATCGCTTTGCATTTTGTTCTATCAGGCTGCGTAAACCGCCGAAAGAATAAAGGCAACATTCTCTCAAAATGCTGCCTTTTAGAGCTTTTATTGTTTAACCTGCTCAAGACCCTGTTCTTCAATCATTTGTGTCGCTTGAGGCGATTTCACAAATTGAATCAGTTCTTTTGCTGCTTTTACATGTTCAGAGTGTTTACCAATGCCAGCAGCAAATACCGTGACTTTTTGGTAAGGCGCAGGAATCGGGCCGACCAAATCAACTTGACCATATTGGCCAGTAAACGGTTTGATTTCACTAATTTGCTGGAAACCAATATCAAACTGTCCTTCAGCAATACGTTTTGCAACGCGGTCGCCGACGACTTTTTCTGCTTTACTCGAAATTAATTTGTATTCGACCGGTGGAAAGCTTGGAAAAACATTTTTTTCAAGGTGTGTACCACTCGCACTTGCTGAATAGCCAATGTGCTTGGCATTGAGTAAAACTTGTTCAAATTTTGCCGCAGAGCTAATATCTGGCTTTAGTGCACCTTTGGGAACAGCCATGCCAATACTTGAATTGACCAGGGCACGTTGTGAATCTGGATCGACATACCCTTTTTCTGCAAGCTTACTGAGTTCTGGAGCAGCCAGCATCACCACATCAAAACGCTCACCACGATCAAGACGGTTTGGAATTGCAGTGGGCGATGCACCCATAGATGAACCAGAAGACAGATGAACTGTGTGACCAGTTTGTTTTTCAAATAATGGAATGAGTTTTTCCATAGATGAATAAAAACCGCCAGAGCTGATCACTTCGAGCGTGTCTGCATGGGTGAATGTAGAGCCTAAACCTGCACCAGCTAAGCACATACTCAATACAATCGGAGATTTTTTCATAGTAACTCACTTGAAGGACACAAGAACACAGCACGGTTGCAATATGCACGCCGTGCTGTTCATTAAAATTTTCAAATGATGCTGATGTGTTAGACACTCAGTTTTGCCGGTTCAACAACTGCGTCAGGATTGTTCTTTTTAGCACCACGGCATAAATACAGGCTTGAGATCAGGCTACATACGGCAGCAAACATGAGCCAAAAAGCCGGAGTGCTTGGGTTGCCAGTGTGCTCAACCAAGAAGGTGCAGGCCATCGGCGTCATGCCACCAAAAATCGCAGCGGCAAGACTAAATGCCAAAGAAAAGCCAACGGTACGTACGCGTTTTGGCATTACTTCTGCCAGTGTGGCAACCATGGTGCCGTTATACAGACCAAAGAAGAAAGAGAAGTACGCAAGTGCAATGATCAGGTTGGTAAAACTAATGTCACTGACCAACCAGCTTAAAACCGGATAACTGGTAAAAATTGCAACTGTCGTAATACCGACCAGCACAGGACGACGTCCAATTTTGTCGGAAAGCAAGCCACCCATAGGTAACCAGAAGAAATTGGATAACCCTACAAATACAGTCGCTAAAAGGCTATCTGTGATCGACATTTCTAGAGTACGTTTTGCATAGACAGTGGTGTAAACCGTAATGAAATAGAACGTGGTCGTGGTCATGGCACTCATCATCATACCGGCCAGTACAATGCGCCAATTGCTTGCCAATGTGCTAAAAATTTCTTTGGTCGTTGGATGGGTTTTTTGTGCTTTAAAGTCTTCTGTTTCTTCCAGCGTACGACGGAACACAAAAATAAGCGGAATGATCAAACATCCAATTAAAAATGGAATACGCCAGCCCCAGTCACTGACCTGAGCATGACTCAATACGGAATTCAGCCAATAACCTAATAACGCTGCAAATACTACTGCAATTTGCTGGCTACCCGATTGCCAACTGGTAATAAAACCACGGTTTTTGTCTGTGGCAATTTCGGCCAGATAAATCGATACACCACCGGATTCAACACCGGCAGAAAAGCCTTGCAATAATCGTCCGATCACCACCAAGATGGGTGCAATGATGCCGATCGCATCGTAACTTGGAACAAAGGTAATTAAAATAGTACCCAGTGCCATTAAACTTAAAGTGATAATCAGACCTTTACGACGCCCCACGCGGTCGACATAGGCGCCTAGAAAAATCGCCCCCAACGGTCGCATTAAAAAACCTGCCGCGAATACGGTAAAGGTCATCATAAGTGAGACGTATTCATTTTCTGAATGAAAAAACTTGGCTGCAATATAGGTTGCATAAAATCCAAAAAGAAAAAAATCATATTGTTCTAAGAAATTGCCACTGGTGACATTTAGAATTTTTTTAAACGTAGCACTACGTTTAGCAACCTGTTCCATTAAGACCTCCTTGGTCTGAAAAATGGAAACCATCACGTGTCTCTTTTTTATGGCCACATGGTCCGTCTTAGGGTGTCGTATTGATCGTGACACAACGTCATGCAGATATTTTGGTAAGAGAGGGTGATACCGTGTTTCCAGTTCAAACGACTTATCAAAGTTTGATAAAGAACAATTCATTTACCATGTGGCAGAAATGTACGAGGAAAAACAGAAAAGGAGTGAGAGTCTAAAAGTAATTGGGTATTTAAAAAAATTAATGACCCTTTATAAAATGAGTTCGGAGCACGGCCAGATTTGTGCGCGAATTAATTCTTTTACACAGGCTTTAATGGCTGATTTGGCTGCCAGTGCTGCTGGCGAAAGCTCTTCTTCTGCCAGACTGACCAGATAATTAATCCGTTCGATTTCAGGATCAATCACTTTTAAGAGCTGGATCTGGTGCTTGTATTTCTGTAAACAAGCACTTCCTGGCCGGACACTGGCCAGATCCAGATGAATCAGGCTATCCATGAGCAGGTGTAGGCCATCAATCTCATACACCACATTGAGTTGACCAATTTTGTGTTCGAGCAGTTTACGTAAACTGTGGCGCTGTCGGGGGAGGACCAGTGGAATATCCCCAATTTGCTGTGACTGAATAATGCCGGTTTGCAAGCAATCCGACAAACCATGTTTGATCAGCACTTCTTTTCGTGCCATCAGATACATTTGCTCTTTAACCAAGGGCTGAATGGCCCATTGCTTATCAATTTCATGAGTAAAAATAATGGCAATATCAAGCTGGCGCGAATTAATTGACTGAATCAGATTGCCTGACAGCGTTTCGACAATTTCTAGGCGAATATCCGGGTAGCGTTCAGACATTAATTTCATTAAAGGGATGCCAATCAATGCACTGATGGTTGGCGGAAAACCCAAACTCACATGACCAGACAGACGTGCTGAATGCGCTGCATCAATCGCAAAATTAATTTGACGCAAAATTAATTGAGAGTGTTTTAAAAAAGCAAGACCCGCGGGGGTTGGGGTCACACCAAATGCATTACGTTGTAATAAACGAATGCTGAGCTCTTGTTCTAGCTTGGTAATTTGCTGACTAATGGCAGAAGCACCGACATCTAACTTTTGAGCGGCTTTACCAATACTGCCTGCCTCAACCACGGTTGAAAAATATTTAATTTGTTTGATTTCCATACGCAGCGTTTCGCTCATGATCCATGCAAATACTGGACTAATACTGCCATTTTGGCAGCCAGTTATACCGCATCATAGCAGGATTAAAAAACGCAACAAGCCACAGATTCTTCATTTGACCTATTCACAACTGCGCCGTGGTGTGCTTATGATCAAAAATATATTTCATGACTTTTCACGTATCTGGTTTTAAGAGTATTCAGGAGATCGTTGCAACATGCACATTTCACATTTAGATCATTTGGTTCTAACCGTGCAAGATATCGAAGCCACATGTGAGTTTTATGCGCGCGTGATGGGTTTTGAAGTTATTGTATTTGGAGACAATCGTAAGGCGCTTAAATTTGGTCAGCAAAAGATCAATTTACATCAGGCTGGAAAAGAGTTTGAGCCTAAAGCTGAGCATCCAACCAAAGGCTCAGCCGATTTATGTTTTATTACTCTAACGCCGCTTGAACAGGTGATTGCGCACTTAAATGCCGAGCAAATTGCAATTTGCGAAGGGCCTGTGAATCGTACTGGAGCTGTAGGCAGTATTCGCTCGGTCTACATACGCGATCCAGATCTAAATCTGATTGAAATTTCAAACTATACCGATTGAGACCTTAAATTTACACCGTGTCGGGTTGAGTGTGATTCTGCGAGAATAACTCGTCCTGAATCCAGTTTAAAAACATCTCGATTTTGGGAATAAATTGGTGCGTGCGCGGATAAACCAGATGATGTGCCGAAACTGGAATGGAGAATGAATCGGGAAAAACACGCACTAATTTGCCCGAATCCAGATAATTTTGAGTGAGTAAGTTACTTTCCAGCACGAATCCCAAGCCGTGTGTCGCCGCTTCAAGCGACATATAAGAGCGGTCAAAACTAAAGGTATAAGGAAATTCAGGAATACTCAAACCCTGATGGGCAAACCACTGCGGCCAAGTCACCAATGTCGAGCGTGACAAAATCAGCTCCTTTTTAAGCAAATCTTTGGGTTCGTATACTGGGCTTCTCGTCAAAAGTTTGGGTGAGGCCAGTACCTCAAGCTGTTCATTCCGAATGGTTCTGATTTCGACCCCCGTCCAGTTCGGTAAACCATGCCGAATATCGATATCAATTTTATCTCGGGTAAAGTGCAGGTTTTCGTACGAGCACGACAGATTTACCTGTAGCATCGGAAATTTTTCTTTAAACGCCTCAAGCCGTGGCAACAACCACAGCAAACCAAAGCTCGGCGATGAGTGAATGTACAGACTGTCTTTAGGGCTTTTATCTGCCGCTTTTTCTGTGGCAAGCATCAGATTGTGCAAAATGGTGGTCACTTCGTGAAAGTAGCGTTCTCCAGACGGGGTCAGCGTGACACCGCGTGCGCCGCGAATAAACAGGCTTTGTCCAATCATGTCTTCTAGTTTGGCAATCTGATGACTCACTGCCGAAGGCGTTAAATTTAGATTGTCTGCTGCTTTGGCCACATTACCTAGCCGTGCTGTTTGCTCAAAAGCCTGAAGGGTTTTGATGGACGGAATCTGATTAAAATTGTTTTCACGGCTATCCATAGTTCTGTCCGGTTTTTGAGTTTTATTTTGCTTTGATTATCTTTAGGCGTGAATTTTTTTCATGCCTTGCTGAATTCTATCGTATTGCTGCCTGCACTGAAAAGAGCGAATCTAGCGCAAAAGCACACAAATAGAGTTAAACGAAGAGGATTGAGCATGTTACTACAAGGAAAAGTGGCATTAATTACTGGTGCAGCATCTGCACGAGGTATTGGGCGTGCAACAGCAGAAATTTTTGCACAGCAAGGCGCCACAGTGGTGGTGGTCGATTTAGATCTTGAACAAAGCCAGCACGCTGCGCAGGCACTGGGCGAAGGTCATCTTGGGCTTGCGGCAAACGTGGCCAATGAAGAGCAGGCCAAAGCGGCAGTCGATGCGGCAATTCAGCATTTTGGAAAAATCGATATTTTGGTGAATAATGCCGGAATTACTCAGCCCATCAAAACACTCGATATTCAACGTAATGATTACGATCGCGTGCTCGATGTGAGTTTACGCGGCACATTAATCATGTCTCAAGCGGTTATCCCATCCATGAAAGCCAGTGGAGGCGGGAGTATTGTATGCCTGTCATCGGTATCGGCACAACGTGGCGGCGGTATTTTTGGCGGACCACATTACAGTGCAGCCAAAGCAGGCGTGCTGGGGTTGGCCAAAGCGATGGCGCGCGAGTTTGGTGCAGATAATATTCGCGTTAATTCACTTACGCCCGGACTCATCCAAACCGATATCACGGGTGGACTCATGAATGATGATCGTCGCCATGATATTTTGTCCGGAATTCCACTAGGCCGTTTAGGTAAAGCGCAAGATGTGGCCAATGCTGCGCTATTTTTAGCCAGCGATTTGTCGGCCTATCTCACGGGTGTGACATTAGATGTCAATGGCGGGATGCTCATTCACTAATGGTTTAAACCAAAAATTAAAATAGAGTAACGGCCACACGAGGATAGCGTGGCCACATATACAGGGACTCAAGTAATGGATACGGTTTATTTTCAAGAATCGGATGCAGTGCGTAAATCTGCGTATCGAAAAATTGCGTTTCGGCTGATGCCATTTTTAATGTTGTGTTATTTCTGTGCTTACCTCGATCGCGTTAATGTCGGTTTTGCCAAGCTGCAAATGATGAACGATTTGCAATTTAGTGAAGCGGTATACGGTTTAGGTGCAGGAATCTTTTTTCTCGGTTATTTTTTATGTGAAGTGCCCAGCAATATCGTTTTACATAAAGTCGGTGCACGCCGCTGGATTGCCCGCATCATGATTACATGGGGTATTTTGTCGGGTTGTTTTGCCTTTGTACAAACAGAATGGCAGTTTTATACCTTGCGCTTTCTACTGGGCGTAGCAGAAGCCGGACTAGCACCGGGATTACTCCTTTATCTCACGTACTGGTTTCCATCGTACCGACGTGCCCGCATGACCGTACTTTGGTTTATCGCCATTCCGATCTCGGGCATGATTGGCGGTCCGATCTCGGGCTTGATTATGGACCAGATGAACAATGTGCGCGGTTGGCATGGCTGGCAGTGGATGTTTGTACTCGAAGCCATTCCCACGGTTGTGGTTGGGCTTCTGGTTTTGGCAATACTTAAAGACTCGGTCAATGATGCCAACTGGTTAACAGACGACGAAAAAAGTCTGGTTAAAAAAGAAATTGCCGAAGATAACCAGCACAAAGAAGGCCACGGCAGCATCAAAGATTTTATTCGTGACCGTCGATTATGGTTGCTGGCGGGTATTTATTTCTGCGTGGTGATGGGACAGTACGCCATTACCTTCTGGCTACCCACACTCATTCGTAACTCCGGAATCAGCGATAACTGGCATATCGGATTACTCACCAGCTTACCGTATATGTGTGCCATTTTTGTAATGCTCATGGCGGGCCGCAGTGGTGACCATTTTAGAGAACGCCGTTGGCATTTAATCATACCGATGTGTGCAGGTGCGGCAGCCTTGACACTGGCCACTCTGTTTGTCTCTAACCTAACCGTTTCATTGATTTTCCTCTGTATCGCGGCTTCAGGTGTACTGACTGCATCATCATTGTTCTGGATGTTGCCTACCAACTTTTTAGGTGGCGTATCTGCCGCAGCTGGTATTGCAGCAGTCAACAGTTTTGCCAATCTTGCCGGATTTTGCTCACCGTATTTGATCGGTTGGGTAACGACCAATACGGGATCCAATGCCATCGGCATGTTCATTATAACCGCGGTTCTGTTGTTCGGTGCGACCTTAGTGTCTCGTGTTCCAGCAAAACTGGTCAATCGTTAAAAAGGAAAGAAAATGACAATGTTAAATATCGATCGCGCTGGGCAAATTGCCGAACTTCATCAACGCGCCTATAACATTCGCCAGCACGCATTGCGTATGGGGCAGGTACAAGGGCAAGGATACGTAGGGCAGGCACTGGGTGCAGCCGATTTACTTGCTGTGGCATATTTTCATGCCATGAAGTATCAACCTGAAAGTCCAGAATGGGAAGGTCGTGACCGTTTTTATCTTTCGATTGGTCACTATGCAATTGCACTTTATGCCGCGCTGATCGAGGCCAAAATTGTGCCTCTCGACGAGCTGGAAAGCTATGGAGCCGATGACAGCCGTTTACCAATGTCAGGCATGGCCTCTTATACGCCCGGTATGGAAATTACCGGTGGCTCGCTCGGACACGGTTTGGGCATTGCAGTGGGTGCTTGCTTGGCACTCAAGCAAAAAAAATCCGATGCTTTTGTGTATAACCTGCTTTCCGATGGTGAATTAAACGAAGGCTCAACTTGGGAAGCGGTGATGTCGGCTTCACACTGGAAACTCGACAACCTAATTGCAATTATTGATGTCAATAATCAGCAAGCTGACGGCCACTCAAGTGAAATTCTGGCATTCGAGCCGATTGTAGATCGATGGGAAGCCTTTGGCTGGTTTACCCAGCGTGTTGATGGCAATGATGTACCTGCCTTGCTCAATGCGTTTGATCAAGCCAAACAGCATACCGGACAGCGCCCACGAGTAATTATTTGTGACACCAAAATGGGCAAAGGCGTATCGTTTCTGGAAAGCCGTGAAAAAACTCACTTTATTCGTGTCGATGAACACGAGTGGGATCAAGCATTAAATATTTTGACGCATTATGGTCAATAAGGAGCATTTCTGATGAGCCAGTTAACACATCCGCCAAAGAAAAAACTTACTACCTCAGCCATGATTGCTTCAATTGCTGCGGAAGGACAACCTACCAAGCCAGCGCCATTTGGTCATGCCCTTAATGCACTCGCAAAAGAGCGCGACGATATTGTCGGATTATCGGCCGATTTATCGAAATACACCGATCTGCACATTTTTGCCAAAGAAAATCCCGATAAATTTTTTCAGATGGGTATGGCTGAACAACTCTTAATGAGTGCAGCCGCAGGTATGGCACGTGAAGGCTTTGTTCCTTTTGCAACCACCTATGCGGTGTTTGCATCGCGCCGTGCTTACGACTTTATCTGTATGGCGATTGCAGAAGATAATTTAAACGTCAAGATTGTCGCGGCTCTACCGGGCCTGACCACAGGTTACGGACCTAGCCATCAGGCTACCGACGATATCGCGATTTTTCGCGCAATGCCGAACTTGATGGTGATCGATCCATGCGATGCGCTGGAAATCGAGCAGGCCATTCCTCAGATTGCAGCGCATAAAGGGCCGGTTTATATGCGGTTATTGCGTGGTCAAGTACCTTTAGTACTCGATAAATACAACTATGAGTTTAAGCTCGGCAAGGCCCAAGTGATTAAGCCCGGCAAAGATTTGTTAATCATCTCTACAGGCTTACTGACCATGCGTGCCCTTGAAGCAGCCGAAGCTTTGGCGCAAGAAGGGATAGACGTGGCAGTGCTGCACGTACCAACCATCAAGCCACTCGATGAAGACACCATTTTGCAGGAAGTGGCTCAAGGTGGATGTCCGGTACTAACCGCAGAAAATCATTCGCTGGTGGGTGGGCTTGGAGAAGCAGTAGGTGCTTTGCTGCTTAAACATGGTCAGCATCCGCGGTTTGATATGATTGGGCTGCCAGATGCCTTTTTAGATGCAGGTGCGCTACCCACCTTGCATGACCGCTATGGTATTTCGACCGAAGCAGTGAAAGACAAAATCAAGGCACATTTGGCGAAGTAATGACTCTACACGTGTTTAAGCACGCCCCAAAGCCACGCTCAATTGAGGATTAATTATCGAAAAACACGACAGCATTTATTTCAAAACAAGTTAAAAAAGTACAGCCCCACCTATAAGAAGTCTTTTAGGCGGGGCTGTTTTTTAAGATGCCACTAAGCTCATGGCATATACACCTCTACATGTATAGGCTTAGAAAAGTAATCAAATCCGCCAAACTGTTTACACTTTGAGAACTTCGACTTAAGTCTAAAAGATAATTCGATATTCAGTTTATTTGAATAAATTAATTATTTTCAATGAATTAATAGTTTTAATGCTAAAAAAGTAAACGTGTGAGTTTTTTATATTGTCGACAATGTGATTGCAATTTGCGTTATCTGTGCGTATTTTAACAACAGCATCGTCGTAATTGTTGACATCATCATGACCGAACTTCTTGAGCCAGCCGCGCGCGCAAGTACACAAGAAACCCTGACCGATCAGATTTTTAAAAAAATTCAATCGGCGATTGTCAGTGGTGAAATCGCAGCGGGCAGTAAAATTTCGGAGCCAGAATTGGCACGTGTTTATGGCATCAGCCGCGGGCCGTTGCGAGAAGCCATTCATCGGCTAGAAGGACAAAAACTGGTCGAGCGCACCGCACACGTAGGCGCGCGGGTGGTATCGCTGTCACATCAGCAATTGCGAGAACTCTATCAGATTCGTGAAAACCTAGAAGGTCTGGCTTGCCGACTAGCCGCGCAAAGCATCGACAAACAGCAAATCTTAAATTTGCGTGACGTATTGCATCTGCACGCGCAAGATCCCGATTTTAAAGAAGGTAAGGGCTACTATTTACAAGAAGGCCAAGACGATTTTCATTACTGCATTATTAAAAATTGTGGCAACAAAACCTTGGAAAAAATGCTCTGCGATGAACTCTATCATTTAATTCGAATGTATCGGGTGCAGTATTCCAAAACCCCGAATCGTCCGCACAGAGCACTATCTGAACATTTACATATTTTAAACGCGATTGCCGAAGGCGATGCTGAACTGGCAGAACTTCTGATGCGCCGGCATATCGCAGCATCGTATCGCAACATCGAACAACATTTTATTTAATTGACAGGGAGAGAGCAGCACATGTCTACAGTCTCAGCAGGACAGAAATTTAGAGATGCAGTCGCCAGTGAACGTCCATTACAGGTGGTGGGTGCCATCAATGCCAACCACGCCTTATTGGCCAAACGCGCAGGTTATAAAGCCATTTATTTGTCGGGTGGTGGCGTTGCGGCGGGTTCGCTTGGTTTACCCGATTTAGGTATTAGTAATTTAGACGATGTATTGATCGATGTGCGCCGTATTACGGATGTATGCGATTTGCCTTTGCTGGTCGATGCCGACACAGGCTTTGGCGCTTCAGCATTTAATATCGCTCGTACCACCAAATCGCTAATTAAATTTGGTGCTGCCGCCATGCACATTGAAGATCAGGTCGGTGCCAAGCGTTGTGGTCATCGTCCAAATAAAGCGATTGTGAGCCAAGAAGAAATGGTCGACCGGATTAAAGCGGCGGTCGATGCACGGACCGATGAAAATTTTGTGATTATGGCACGTACCGATGCATTGGCTGTCGATGGTTTACAGGCTGCGATTGATCGCGCAGGTGCGTATATCGAAGCCGGTGCAGACATGCTATTTCCAGAAGCCATTACCGAGCTTGCAATGTATAAGCAATTTGCACAGGCGACTGGTGCACCCATTTTGGCCAATATTACCGAGTTTGGTTCTACGCCACTATTTACCACCGATGAACTGGCCTCTGCCGATGTCAGCCTTGCGTTGTATCCGCTTTCTGCATTTCGTGCCATGAACAAGGCAGCCGAAACAGTTTATGAAACCTTGCGTAAAGAAGGCACACAAAAGAATGTGGTCGACATCATGCAAACGCGTAAAGAGCTGTATGAGCGCATTAACTACTATGCATTTGAAGACTATTTAGATAACGCATTTGCGAAAAAGAAATGAACAAGCCCGCTTTGAAAAGAAGCGAAAACGATAGTCTTGACTATCGTGAGGGCGGCATGGATGCAGCTACATTGGACGGCCTTGCACTGCTTTTAAAGCGATTAAAGCTCTGATGAGGCGCAAGGCGAAGTGGTTAATCTCGAAATAAGAAGTGAAAATGGTACGACTCCATCGTGCCTAATAAATAAATTCAGATCGATAGGAAAGGACAATCTTATGAGCTCAAATGAAACAACAACAGGCTTTAAACCAAAAAAATCAGTTGCCTTAAGTGGACAAGTGGCAGGCAACACCGCGCTCTGTACCGTCGGCCGTAGCGGTAACGACTTGCATTATCGTGGCTATGACATTTTAGATCTCGCTGTAGGCAGCCAGTTTGAAGAAGTGGCACACTTGCTGGTTCATGGCAAATTACCAAATCAAGCTGAGCTTAAAGCGTATAAAGCCAAATTAAAGGCACTTCGGGGCTTACCGGCAGCACTCAAAACAGCACTTGAACAGCTTCCGCCGTCTGCTCACCCCATGGATGTGATGCGTACGGGCGTGTCGGTATTGGGTTGTTTAACCCCAGAACACGAAGACCATAACGAAGCCGGCGCAAAAGACATTGCCGATAAACTTATGGCCAGCCTCGGTTCGATGCTGCTGTACTGGTATCACTTTAGTAATAATGGGCGCCGTATTGAGGTCGAAACCGACGACGACTCAATCGCAGCGCATTTCCTGCACTTGTTGCATGGCGAAAAACCATCTGAAGAATGGATTCAGGCCATGCACACCTCACTCATTTTGTATGCAGAGCACGAGTTTAATGCATCTACCTTTACCTCACGCGTAGTCGCCGGTACAGGTTCAGATATGTACTCGGCCATTACCGGTGGAATTGGCGCACTACGTGGCCCTAAACACGGCGGTGCCAATGAAGTGGCCTTTGTGATTCAGCAACGTTATGACAATGCAGACGAAGCTGAGGCAGACATTCGAAGCCGTGTAGAGAAGAAAGAAGTGGTGATCGGATTTGGTCATCCGGTCTATACCGTATCCGACCCGCGTAATGAAGTGATTAAAAAAGTGGCCTACGATTTGGCACAGTCACAGCAAAACACCAAGATGTATTTGATCGCGGAGCGTTTGGAAGCCGTGATGAAAGAAGTGAAGAATATGTTTCCTAACCTCGACTGGTTTAGCGCGGTAAGTTACCACCTGATGGGTGTGCCAACGGCCATGTTTACACCATTGTTCGTGATTGCACGTACCGCAGGCTGGTCGGCGCACGTGATCGAGCAGCGTCAAGACGGTAAGATTATTCGTCCAAGTGCAAACTATACCGGCCCAGAAAATCTCGAATTTAAACCGTTGGCGGAGCGTGGCTAATGTCAAATCCATATCGTAAACCGTTGCCCAATGCTGCACTTGGCGATACCCCGCTTGACTATTACGACGTGCGTCAGGCTGTTGAAGATATTCAGCTAGGTGCTTACCAGACATTGCCTTATACCTCAAAAGTGCTGGCCGAGCAGTTGGTTCGTAAAGCAGATCCTGCGCATCTGACCGATTATTTAAAGCAGTTGATCGAACGTCGTCAGGATCTAGATTTTCCTTGGTATCCGGCGCGTGTGGTCTGTCATGATATTTTAGGCCAAACCGCACTGGTTGACCTTGCGGGCCTGCGTGATGCCATTGCAGATAAAGGTGGCGATCCGTCTAAAGTGAATCCAGTGGTGCCGACGCAACTGATTGTCGACCATTCGCTTGCGGTCGAATATGGCGGATTCGATCCCGATGCCTTTGAGAAAAACCGCGCGATTGAAGACCGTCGTAACGAAGACCGTTTTCATTTTATCGAATGGACCAAAACGGCATTTAAAAATGTCGATGTCATTCCTGCCGGAAACGGCATCATGCACCAGATCAATCTGGAAAAAATGTCGCCAGTAGTTCAGGCACGTGATGGTGTAGCTTATCCAGATACCTGTGTCGGCACCGATTCACATACTCCGCATACCGATGCATTGGGTGTTATTTCGATAGGTGTTGGTGGCTTAGAAGCAGAGAACGTGATGCTGGGCCGTGCTTCTTGGATGCGTTTGCCCGATATCATTGGCGTCGAGCTGGTCGGGCAGCGTCAGGCCGGCATTACCGCGACCGATATCGTACTGGCTTTAACTGAATTTTTACGAAAAGAACGCGTGGTCGGGGCATATCTGGAGTTTTTTGGCGAGGGAGCCGACAGCATGTCGGTGGGTGACCGTGCCACCATTTCAAACATGACACCAGAATATGGCGCCACCGCAGCCATGTTTTATATCGATCAGAACATCATCGACTATTTGCGTCTGACAGGCCGTGAAGATGCTCAAGTGGCATTGGTTGAGCAATATGCTAAAGAAATCGGTCTTTGGGCATCTGAAATGACTCAAGCCGAGTACCCGCGCGTACTTCGTTTTGATTTATCTACTGTTACACGCAACATTGCAGGCCCATCTAATCCGCATGCCCGTGTTTCAACCGCCGACTTGGCAGCAAAAGGCATTGCAGGCAACTTAGATGCAGCCAAAGCACAAGAAGCAGAAGGCTTGATGCCAGATGGCGCCGTCATCATTGCGGCGATTACCTCTTGTACCAATACCTCAAACCCACGTAATACCGTGGCCGCAGGGCTACTCGCACGTAAGGCCAACGAGTTAGGTTTAGTTCGTAAGCCTTGGGTAAAATCTTCTTTTGCACCGGGGTCAAAAGCGGCAGCGCTTTACCTAGAAGAAGCGGGCGTACTCAAAGACTTAGAACAACTCGGTTTTGGTATTGTGGCCTATGCCTGTACCACTTGTAATGGGATGTCTGGCGCGCTTGATCCGGCCATTCAGCAAGAAATTATCGATCGCGATTTGTACGCAACGGCTGTACTTTCGGGCAACCGTAACTTCGACGGGCGTATTCATCCATATGCAAAACAGGCCTTTTTGGCATCTCCACCGCTCGTGGTGGCGTATGCGATTGCCGGCACCATTCGTTTTGATATCGAAAAAGATGCACTCGGCACCGATCAAAACGGTAACGCCATTTACCTTAAAGACATCTGGCCATCCGATGCCGAAATAGATGCACTGGTCAAAGAAGCGGTGAAGCCTGAACAGTTCCGTAAAGTGTATATTCCTATGTTTGATCTGGGTGAGGTTGAACAAGCCGAAAGCCCACTGTACAACTGGCGCCCACAAAGTACCTATATTCGCCGTCCGCCATATTGGGAAGGCGCGCTGGCTGCACCACGCACTTTGACCAATATGCGTCCGCTGGCAATCTTGGGTGATAACATCACCACCGACCATTTATCACCTTCAAATGCGATTATGATGGATTCGGCAGCAGGTGAATACTTGCATAAAATGGGCGTACCAGAAGAAGACTTCAACTCATACGCAACCCACCGTGGCGACCATTTAACTGCACAACGTGCCACTTTTGCTAACCCGAAATTGTTTAATGAAATGGTAGTACGCTCCGACGGTACCATTAAGCAGGGTTCAAAAGCGCGTGTCGAGCCAGAAGGCGAAGTGATGCGGATGTGGGAAGCCATTGAAACCTACATGAACCGTAAGCAACCGTTGATCATTATTGCGGGTGCAGATTATGGTCAAGGTTCAAGCCGTGACTGGGCTGCAAAAGGTGTACGCCTTGCAGGTGTAGAAGCGATTGTGGCCGAAGGGTTTGAGCGTATTCACCGCACTAACCTTGTAGGTATGGGCGTATTACCGCTTGAGTTTAAAGCAGGTGTGAACCGTAAAACCTTAAAACTCGATGGTACTGAGCTATATAGCGTGATTGGGAATATTGCACCGCGTTCGACGCTAACTTTAGTGATTGAGCGTGCTACAGCGGATGGTAAGGAAGAGATTCTGGAAGTGCCTGTAACGTGCCGTTTAGATACCGAAGAAGAAGTATCTGTATATGAAGCGGGTGGAGTGTTACAACGTTTTGCGCAAGACTTTTTAGAAGGCCAAGTGGCTTGATATTTATCAATTTATAACTATTGATATTAGATAATAAGCCCCTATTTATTAAATTAAAAAGGGGCTTATTATTTGGTCTCAGAGTGTTAAAATTATTGAGCCAATATGGTGTTTATTCATGCTGGAATAAAAAGGGGTACTACTAAATATGGATTTAAATAATTTTAAAAGAGCATTAGTGGCTTCAGTTTCAGATGTGGAATTTATTTCTGAGCAGAAAAATAAATTAGGAGATAAAAAATTTCAAGAAAAAATGTATTCAACATTTAAAAAATATATAGATAATGAAAAAATAATTTTTTTTGCAATCCATGGAAACACACATACTTGGGAAATTTCTGTACTTTGGGAGTTAGAGGATGAAGTTTGGTTTCAAGAAGCTTTCGATTTTTTGATGTCCGCTTTAAATAAGGCCCTTAAGAATAATAGAGATCAAGGATTAAGATATCTTGAAAAAGAATCCCCTAAATTTTTTCGTGCTTTAGAAACTTGGCATGAAAATTTTTATTTATCTGATTTTGAAAAAATCAAAGATAAAAAACATAAAGTAAGGGCATTGTTTAGAATGTTAGGAGATAGTATAGAAAGTACACATAAGCCTTTAATCGAATTTATATATGGATTGATATCGATTGATAATATTTTTTTTAAAAATTCGAAGTCATTTGGTAGTAAGGTAAATGATTTTATACATAATGAAAAACTTAAAATAGTTTATAAAGAGAAATTATTACATGTACCATTAAGCCAATGGAGGAATATTGCACAACATTCATCATATATTTATGACGCAAACAAAAAAAATATTAAATGTCTATATGGTAACAACAATGAAAAAGAAATAAATATATCTATTGATGATCTTTATCAAATACTTTCACATTTAAATATAGTTCAGGCTTTACATAAGATTGCTATAGAATTTTTATTTTTAGAATATCTTGAGGATATTGATTGGGGAGAGAAAGACGTAAATATCGAAACTTTATGTTCACAAATCGGCCATGCTTTAGCCTTATCTAGTTATAAAATAAAGGAAATAAAAAAACATAAAAAATCATTTGTTATCAATGTTATTGACTTAAACTGTGAAGGTATTTTAAATTTCAAAAAAATCATTTTTGAGCAATCAAGTATTTTAATGATGATGAAAGACATGGGTTACATAGTACAAATCCACTTGTTTGATATTGATGGAAATAAATTAACTGAATTTAGGGAAGTTATAGTTCTCCCAACCTCTCGATAACTCTACATAATTGGGAGTTCATAGTGTCATTAAAAAAAGAAAATCCTTATAAAGTTGAAGAAAATCAATTTCAAGATGAAACCATTAAAATAGAAAAGCTGTTTAAATTACTTTCTGAAATGCCTCCCGACTTCTGCTTTGAAGAAAGAAAAGATGAACCACCTCGTGAACGCGAAGATTTGTAATTTATTAAAAGCAGAAGAAAATATTTGAGGTTTATATGTCCAAAAAATCCCCGAACAAAAAGCCGAAGAAGAACGTCGCTATGTTTTGACAAGTTATGCTGCCAATTCAGAAGAACTTGAACCATTTTTAACTGACCCGAATCAAGCAATCCGTGTCACAGCTACCATGAATCCCGATGCAGACGCAGAAATACTCGATCGTTTTACCAATGACAAATTTGTGGGTGTACGCATCGAAGATGTAGGGCATCCCAACGTTAGTGATGCGACTTTAAGAAGATTACTTGAGTCAAAAGTCAGTAAACGAGGTGTCGTCCATCATGCAGCGTATGAAAAACTGTTAGAACGTGGAATAGTTTTTGGCAAAGATGGAATGACTTTATACGATTTTAATAAATAGGACCAATCTTCAAAATGGTAATCACAAATCGTTGTATTGGATTCAATGAACGAAGAATAAATAAACAGATCAAAACATGATGAATTTTAAGCAAAACCATTTCTTGTAAAAATGAAATCATTAATTTACAAAAAATAGTCAGTAGGCAAGGGTCACATTTCGTCTATACTTTGTTCACCATTTATAAAATCTATGGAAAACAAATATAGTTACTACTGGCGAAAAACCTGAAACTGGCTTCTATTTTTGAGTTCAATGCGGGCATCACACCTATTTAGAAATTGTTACTGATCGTTTATCTCTGTATACCAAATGCCTTGGCAAGCAATTTAGCATTAAGCTTAGCTAAGCCGCATAATAGCAAACAGCTATCCAATATTTTGAAAAATTCCTGTCAATCGACGGGATTTTTTACCGAAAACATTAAACCACGATTCAAATAAGCAAAAAAAAAAGCCCAACATCCTGTTGGGCTTTTTTCGTATTTCGCTACTAGGTATAACTCCTGTCGTACCTCACATCCTGATGCTTAAACTTATTGTTGTTGTTTTATGTTTTGGAACGTCCTGTTCCTGTATGACTTTAGAATAGACCTGTACCACTGGGCTGCCAATCCGCAAAATCCCTAAAACAATGTACGTCAAAACGTACACAACTGCACTTCGCTATTAAATCATGACCGTTTGTCAGAAAGGTCAATATATAATCAAGAGTATCACGCTATAGTATATATACCATTTCTAAAATATATGGAGAACAAAAATGGTTACAGCTGGCGAAAAACCTGGAACAGGCTTCTATTTTTGTGTCCAATGCGGACATCGCGTTTACTTAGAAATTGGTACAGATCGACTACCTCCGTGTACCAAATGCCTTGGCAAGCAATTTAGCAGTAAGCTTGCCTAAGCCGCATAATACAAAACAGCTATCCGCTATTTTGAAAAATCCCCGTCAACCGACGGGATTTTTTTATTGATAATACTCAGCCATCATTCAAATAAGCAAAAAAAAGCCCAACATCCTGTTGGGCTTTTTTCGTATTTCGTTACTAGGTATAACTCCTGTCGTACCTCACGTCCTGATGCTTAAACTTATTGTTGTTGTTTTATGTTTTGGAACGTCCTGTTCCTGTATGACTTTAGAATAGACCTGTACCATTGGGCTGCCAATCCGCAAAATCCTTAAAACTTTGTACGCCAAAGCCTACAAAATTTTATTTCACAATGGGCTTTTGGCTTAAAAGAATCGTTTAGTACGTTTGGGTTTGGTCGAGGCAATACTTTTACTGGTTTGCACAATTACTTTTATGCCACCTTCAACAAATTCGTATTTAGACAGCTTGAAATGTAGGTTTTCATTTAAAAAAGTCCACATTGCCATGATAGAAGGAAGTTGTATGGTCATTTCAGTTTTCATGAGTGTACTGTTCTTATTTATGATGTTGCCAATTTAGCATTGCTCAAAATATTTCAATAGTACAAAGCTGTTATACAAATAATGCACTCGCGCAACAAAACGTTGATTTTTCTTTCTATTTGTAATTTTATTTTAACCTAAGATATCAGTAGCATAGTGATAAGGTGACGTTTTTTAAATAGTAATATCGGTATGAAATTTAATCTATTAACAGTACTGTTCTCCCACACTCACCGAACGTGAACAAAGACTCACGTACTGTATAAAATCTACACATTAAACCCTCACCAGAAATGATCATTCAGCTTTAGATTGATAGACCAATGCATGCTCTTTACTTAAGGAAATCACATGTCACTTTACGAAAATCAATACAATATAAGCGCTGAAAACACTGCAAATAAAACCAATAAAGCAAAATTATATGTCAAAGATTGGGGCCAAGGAGAGCCTGTGGTACTGATTCATGGTTGGCCGTTGTCTTCAGACAGTTGGGACTGGATCGCGATTAAACTTGTCGAAGCTGGCTTTCGTGTGGTGAGTTATGACCGTCGTGGTTTTGGTCGTTCAGAGCAAACATGGTCGGGTTATGATTACGATACTTTTGCAGATGATTTACGCGGTGTAATTGAAGACAAACAGCTCACCAATGTCACTTTGGTGGGGTTCTCTATGGGAGGCGGCGAAATTGCACGTTACTTGAGTCGCCATCAAGCCAAAGATATTAAACAGGTGGCTTTAATTTCATCGGTCGTGCCGTTTTTATTAAAAACCGATAATCATCCTGAAGGTGTAGACGGCTCAGTCTTTCAAGGCATGATTGAAGGCATCTTAGATGAACGTCCAAAGTTTTTTAATCACTTCTTTAAAGATTTTTATGGTGTAGGCCTTCTAAGCCATGCGGTCAGTGATGAATTTATTAAATGGAATACCCAAGTGGCGATGCAAGCCAGTTTGAAAGCCACAGTCGATTGTGTAAGAGCCTTTGCCTATACAGATTTCAGACCCGATCTGGCCGCTTTTACCGTGCCAGTGCTGGTGATTCATGGAACAGCGGATAAAACTGTTCCGATTGGGATTACCGCACATGCGGTGCAAAAAGCGTTGCCGAATGCCAAACTCATCGAGTATGTAGATGAGCCACATGGTGTGTTAGCGACGCAACAAGAACGCGTAGCGCAAGATTTGCTCGATTTCTTGGGTGTACAGCATTCAGTCGATCGTTTTTAAGTAGGCAGTGTAAGCTTTTTTACTCATGCTATAAAACATCGAAAAAAACCTGCTCCTTAAAGCAGGTTTTTTTTATGAGGGCGATCAACTTCAGCAAAACAAACGTTATTTTAAAATTCGACTTAAAACGCTTAAACCATGCTCGAAACTTTGACCACAATCCAGTACATTACAGTGTTTTTTTGAATTGCATATGGGGCCTATGGCGATTGTCTGGATTTTATTTACGTTGATGGCGGCATTTATGCAGGCGTGGCGTAATGCATTTCAAAAGCAGCTCAGTGGCAGTGTCGATATCTATGGCACCACCTTGGCTCGATTTTTATTTTCGCCAGTATTTGCACTGAGTTATCTTGCTTTTTTATATCATCAGCAGCCTATCACTGCGCATGTCAGCTTTTCTCCAAAATTTTGGCTGTGTATTGTGATCGCTGGAGTGAGCCAGATTTATGCCACCGCCTTAATGGTTAAATTGTTTCAGCAAAAAAATTATGCCATTGGGGTGGGGCTTGCCAAAAGTGAAGCGATTTTGGCCGCTTTGGTGGGGGTATTGTTTCTACAAGAGCATCTAACCGCATGGGGCTGGGTGGGCGTGTCGATTGGTGCAGTTGCGGTATTTCTACTCAGTAAAGGTCGGCAGCAGAGTGAATTGTCGCTAAAAACTCTCATGATTGGTTTGGGAAGTGGCCTGTGTTTTGCCGTTACATCACTATTGGTACGTGAAGCCAGTTTAGAGCTCGACATGCTGCCATTTTTACATCGCGCTGCGTGGGTGCTATGTAGTCTGATCAGTTTTCAATGCATCATCATGCTGTTGTATCTGGGAATCTTTAGCCGACAAACGCTTTATCATATGTGGCAACGAATTGGACTAACCTTTAAGGTCAGCGTTTGCAGTTTTTTGGCGTCTTTGGGTTGGTTTAGTGCCATGAGCATGCAAACCGTTGCCATTGTTAAAACGTTAGGACAGGTCGAGATTTTATTTAGTCTGTTAATTTCAGCTTTCTTTTTTAAAGAAAAACTCGCTAGAACAGACCATATGGGTTTGTGGCTGGTGATTGTGGCCGCAATTATGGTGATTTGGGCTTAGCCGTAAATAAAACTTTGATCACTCCATTGCGTTTATTGCAAGGTATGCTCATTCCGATCATATATTACAGGATGTTTATTTGAGTCCTTGTAATACCTGCTTGGCATCTGAGTCGCCTGCATCGGCAGCGCGTTGTAGCCACTTTTTGGCAAGGGGCAGATTTTTTGCTGTGCCTTCTGCATTTAAATACATCATGCCTAAATTATACTGTGCATCTTTTTCACCGTTTTCGGCTGCTTGTGTGTACCAGTGCAATGCTTGTGTATCATTTTTCTGGACGCCTTTACCGTTAGAATACATTTGCCCCAAGCTATATTGTGCAGGCGGGTAGTGCTGCTGTGCAGATTGACTCATCCAGTTAAAGGCTTCTTGTGCATTTTGTGGGGTTCCTCGCCCTTCGCGATACATATGAGCGACTACATACTGCGCTTTGGCATGGCCAGACTTGGCTGCCCGTTTAAAATAATCGAGTGCGCGTGCTTCATCCTTTTTCACTCCCTGACCGACCAAATACAACATGCCAAGACTGTACTTGGCGCCTACGCTGCCATTGTCATCGGCGCGAGTGAGCCACTTGAGTGCTTCGGCATTATTAAGCTGAACACCTTGTTCACCACTTAAATGCATCATACCGTAATGATACTGCGCGGTGGCTTTGCCAGCCTCGGCCTCTTTACGAATATCACTGACGCTCGGTTCAGACCATGCTGCTACGCTAAGCGTACAAGCAGCAATCAAAATAATAATTTTTCGCTGGACGTAATTGCGCATATCAAAACATCTTCTTGTGTTTATTGTGATAAAACTTTAACCAAAATTTGAATGAATCTGCAACAGATGACTGTGAAATGGTTGGTCGCATGGTTTGTGATGCGCTAAGAAATAAAAAAGAGAGATGGGTTGTCTCTCTTTAAATGTTTTATCGTTATGCTGATTCAGCGCGTGGTTAAATCTATACGCTGGTCATGATCAGTTTGATGGCCATACCCATTAGCACCACACCAATGCCGCGTTCTACCACGGTTTCACGTTTTAAAAATGCCTGACGGATGCTGGCACGTGAAAACAGTAAGCTAACCAAAATAAACCATAAGGCGGTCACCACACACATCCAGACACCATAAAAAATCTGGATATTGGTGGGGGTATTCGGGCTAACTAAGGTCGTAAAAATAGCCAAAAAGAAAATGGTGGCTTTGGGGTTGAGTGCATTGGTCATAAATCCGGTACTGATGGCCTGCCATTTACTCATTTTTGCATGCGCAGATGCAGGCTGCTCCAGATCAATCACGCCGCTAGATTTACTGGTAATCAGTTTCCAGCCCAGATAGCACAGGTACAATGCACCCGCAGATTTAAACAGCAGCATGAGCCACTCATTTTTTTGGATAAAAAATCCAACCCCAACCAAGGTATAAAGTACATGCACCGAAATTCCCATGCCAATACCAATTGCGGTCAGGCAGCCAATAAGGTGGCCATAGCGTAAACTTTGACGCACACTGATCGCAAAATCGGGGCCGGGTAAAATCACTGCCAGCAGGTGAACAATCGCTAAACTTAAAAATTCAGGCCAATAGTGTGTCAGCATCGGAAAGGTCCCAAAAATTTGTTAAGTCTTAGTGTAAAAAAACATGTAGATGATGATAATCTAGTAAAAATTCAAATTATTTTTGCTTCATGAGCACAAATCAAAGTATTCATTATATGCAGGAAATGGCCATTTTTGTGAAAGTGGTCGAAACGGGAAGTTTTTCTGAAACAGCCCGTCAGATGGGCGCTACACCGTCTGCGATTAGCCGTGCAATTTCTCGTCTGGAAAAAGTATTGGGCACGCGTTTGCTTCAGCGCACAACGCGCAAGTTACGTTTAAGTGAAAGTGGCCAGCAGATTTATGTCAATTGTCTCGACATGGTCAATGCTGCGCAGGCCGTAATGGAAAGTTCAGGGCAGTTTCATAGTGAGCCGCAAGGTACAGTACGTATGAGTGTACCCAAAGCGGTGGGGCATTTTATGTTGCATCCGCATATGCCAGAGTTTTTTCAGCGTTATCCAAAAATTGATGTCCAGATGCTACTTGAAGATCGTTATGTTGACTTTATCGATGACGGTGTCGATCTAGCCATTCGTATCACCGATCACCCGCCGGGTGGGTTAATGGGGCGGCGCTTGATTGAAATCAATCATCTGCTTTGCGCCACGCCGCAATATTTAGCCGAGCACGGCACTCCCGAACAGCCTCAAGACTTAAAACAACACTCATGTATTTATTTGGGTGAACAACCCAGCGATTCGAAATGGAAATTCCAGCAAGGCTCGAAAACCATCACGGTACAGGTGAGCGGACGTTACTCGGCCAATCACACGGGCATCCGTTTAGATGCTGCACTTAAACATATTGGCATTGCCAGCCTGCCGTATTTTGTGGCAAGACATGCCTTGCAAGACGGTCGGCTGATTCAGGTATTGCCAGACTGGTATTTTAAAACCTATTACAGTGGTGATGCATGGTTACTGTATCCACCCACGCGACATTTGCCGCCAAAGCTTAGTGTGTTTATTCAATTTTTGGCAGAAAAACTTGCTTTAGAACCAACACTTTAAATGACTCATTGAGTATCTGGCTTTACATAGAAGAAATCTGACGTATAATAATAGACGACTGGTCTATTTTATTGTGAAGGTCATGACAACACATCAAGCGCAAAAATCTGAAGCGAAACGGCAACATATCCTCGATACCGGATTTAGTTTGGTCTTACGTAAAGGATTTGTTGGCGTGGGTTTACAAGAAATTTTAAAAACTAGCGGTGTTCCAAAGGGTTCTTTTTACCATTACTTCGATTCGAAGGAAGTCTTTGGTTGTGCTTTACTCAAGAACTACATATCCGATTATCAAATACGTTTAAATCAGTTGTGGGCCAGCGAGCAGTCTGCACGAGACAAATTACTCACGTATTTTCAATGCTGGATTGAAGATCCTTCTACCCAACACAGTTGGGCCGAATCTTGCCTGATTGTAAAAATGGCCGCAGAAGTTGCAGATTTATCTGAAGACATGCGACTGATTATGGATGAAGGTGTGAAGCGTTTAACCGCGCGTATGGCGGACTTGATTGTGCAAGGGCAAAAAGAGAGCTCGATTGCTTCTGTACAACCGGCACAGAGTCTTGCACAGGTCATTTATCAGATGTTTTTGGGTGCAGCATTGCTCAGCAAACTGCACAAAGAAAAGACCCCTCTTTATCAGGCGCTTGATGCCAGCAAAGCCCTTTTAACGGGATGTCAGCATAACCAACAGGAAAAATAATCAATGAAAATTTTAATCATTCTTACCTCACATAGTCAGCTTGGTTCTACAGGCAAAAAAACCGGTTTTTGGCTAGAAGAATTTACCTCGCCGTATTATGTATTTAAAGATGCAGGTGCCGAGCTGGTATTGGCATCTCCTAAAGGTGGACAGCCACCGCTAGATCCAAAAAGTGACGATCCGGATGCTCAAACCGACTCAACCCGTCGTTTTAAAGAAGATCCAGATGCACAGCAACAGCTTGCCAATACTATTCCGCTGGCGCAAATCAATCCAGATGATTTCGATGCTGTATTTTACTCGGGTGGTCATGGCCCGCTATGGGATTTGACCAACGATTCGCATTCGATTCGTCTGATCGAGCAGGTCACTCAAGATCAAAAACCATTGGGTTTGGTATGCCATGCGCCGGCAGTGCTTAAAAATGTAAAAACGCCAGAAGGCGGCTCGTTTGTAAAAGGCAAGCATGTAACTGGTTTTTCAAACAGTGAAGAAGAGGGTGTACAACTGACTGATGTTGTACCGTTTTTGATTGAAGATGAATTTAAGGCCCAAGGCGCACATTATGAAAAAGGTGCAGATTGGCAGTCCTTTACCGTAAAAGAAGGCTTATTGGTGACGGGTCAAAATCCGGCCAGTTCTGAAGCTGTGGCAGAGCATTTGCTCAAACTATTGAGTCAGCGTAGCGCCTAAGTGCGCTGCCGATACGGCCACGTTTAATCCTTCTTTAATTCTTGTTTAAACTTAGGAAATTTATATGCAAAGCGTACTTCATAAAACCTTTGGTGAACCTGTCGATGTACTGGAGCTGGGAGAAGCGCCTGTGCCTGAGCCAAAAGCGGGACAGGTACGTATCAAAACAATTCTCACCCCAATTCATAACCACGATGTCTGGACAGTACGCGGGCGCTATGGTTATAAGCCTGAACTTCCTGCAATTGGAGGCAGTGAGGCGGTTGGATTGATTGATGCGTTGGGTGAGGGCATTGAGCATCTTCAAGTTGGACAACGTGTGTCGGTGGCCTCTGTACATAACACATGGGCAGAGTACTTTCTTGCACCAGCGGCAGGTGTGGTGCCATTGCCAGACGAAATTGATGACCAAACCGCGGCACAGTTGATTGGCATGCCGATCAGCGCGCTGATGTTACTCGATTTTATTGGCATTCAGCCGGGTCAATGGATGATTCAAAACACTGCCAACGGCGCAGTAGGTAAAACAGTGGCCATGATTGCGAAATCTCGTGGTATTGGTGTGATCAATCTGGTGCGACGCCAAAGTGCGGTCGATGAAATGACGGCGCTCGGAATTGAGCATGTGGTTGCTACCGAACAAGACGACTGGAAAGCACAGGTTAAAACCCTGCTCGGTGAGCATACGTTGGTAGCAGGTGTCGATTCAATTGGTGGACAGGCCAGTGCTGAAGTGCTGAGCTTATTAGGCGATGACAGCACATTGGTGTCCTTTGGTAGCATGACTGGCGAACCGATGCAGCTACCTTCGGGTGATTTGATTTTTAAGCAGGCTGTGGTGAAAGGGTTTTGGGCCAGTGTCGTGAGCAAGAACATGGAGCCAGCACACAAACGTGAGCTACTGAGCGAACTGATTCAACTGGCGGCAAGTAAACAATTGCAACTTCCGGTCGAGGCGATTTTAAGCTTTGATCAGGTCGATGAAGCGGCACGACTTTCAACCCAAAGTGGCCGCAAAGGCAAGGTGTTGTTTAAACCTAACTAGGCCATCACTGTATATAAGTACAAGCACATGTCAGAAGAGTTCTGGCATGTGCTTTTTTTGTGCCTTAAAAATAGAGGGAAATATAAAAGCCAAACATTCAGTAAGCTGTTATGCGACATCGTTTATGTTTTTTGTTCGAATGGTGTGCCAAGTCTTTGATCATCGGTTAAGATGGACAAGAAAAAGAAATATAAGTTTGTACAGGACGTCAGTCATCTACATATCAAAGCGACAACTTTTATTTCATAGCGCCTTTAATTTTATACTGGGTCACGTGCTCCATGAGTCGAGATGTTTCAGAGCAGTCATCAGCCTTACCATCAAGCCCGACAATTTTTATAGCGGGACAATCCTTTACACCTTCAGAATTGGCAGGGTGTGAAGAATGCGATGCTATTTACCGCAAGGTCACGTTGGCTGCGGGTGAACGTGCTTACTGCAACTGTTGTGGTGCCGAATTATATCGACGAAGCAAGTCGCTCAGCACTTTGCTAGCGCTGGTGCTCACAGCGCTGATTGTATTTGCGATTGCCAATAGTTTTCCCATTGTAAAGGTCGAATTGCAGGGGAACTCCTCTCAGACTACGCTCATTGGTGCCGCGATGGCGATGTTTCATATTGATCGGGCATTTGTGGGGGTGCTCATTCTGATCACGACCTTTATTGTTCCTTTGCTGGATTTATTGTTACTCACTTACGTTCTGGCTTCGGTGAGTGTATTTAAAACGCGTCCTTCTTATTTGTTGGTGGCACTCAGAGCCCTATTTCTTTTTCGAGAATGGGGCATGATTGAGGTATTCCTGATTGGAGTACTGGTGACACTGGTCAAGCTGATCGCAATGGTGGTGGTCATTCCGGGTATTGCACTTTGGGCATTTGCACTATTGAGTGTGTTACTGGTTTATATTGCATCGTTTAAGATCAATGATCTGTGGGATGAAATTGACAGGAGGGTGCCATGAGTACTCAACATGAGTCACAGCAACAGCATGTGGTCAGTCCTGTTTCCGATGTGCATCCACCTCGAGCGCATGAACTTTCGCTCGTGCGTTGTCATTGTTGCGGGCTACTCAATCATGTCGACATCTCGCATACCGATGAGAGCATACCTAAGTGCGTCCGATGCCACAGTGCATTGCATGCGCGAAAACCCAGTAGTTTAAACCGGACTTTTGCACTGGCCGTGGCAGCAAGTATTTTGTACATACCCGCCAACGTATTGCCCATGACAATTACTAATTCATTATTGGGCAGTCAGCAAGACACCATCATGAGTGGGGTGATTTACTTCTGGAAAAGTGGTGATTATCTGGTGGCGACGGTCATTTTTATGGCCAGTATTTTTATTCCGCTGCTTAAACTGTTTATTCTATTTTTCCTGCTGATTGCAGTCCGCATGCAATCTTCATTACGCTGGCGTTTTTCGCCTGAGCATTGTTCGATTTTATACCGCATTGTTGAGTTTATTGGCCGTTGGTCCATGATTGATGTTTTTGTGGTGGCCTTACTCACCGCGCTGATTCAGATTCAATCACTGGCCACGATCTTGGCTGGGCCGGGTGCTGTTGCATTTGGCGCCGTGGTAGTCCTAACCATGTTTGCATCCTTGAGTTTCGACCCCCGAATGATTTGGGATAACTATTATTCCGGACAGTCCAAACAGCAGTCCCAGACAGCTCAAGGCCCAGCGACCACGATGATGGAGCAGCACCATTGAATTACATTTTCCCTTTAATGACCTTTAAAAAGAACGATAAGCATGTCTGAGCATACTCCAAACAGTGAACATCCCGTTCCAGATCCGAATCATACTTCGCGTGGCTTGCCTGAACCACAAAAGAGAAAAGGCAAGTGGAGGCCGGCACTGATCTGGCTCATTCCGCTTGTGGCGTTATTGATCGCGCTCTCGCTGGCGGTTAAGGCTATTTTAAACACCGGGCCCACAATCGATGTATCGTTCCGTACGGCTGAAGGCTTGGTGGCAGGCAAAACCACTGTGCGTTATAAACAGGTCGATATCGGACTAGTGCGTCAAATTGATTTAGCTGACGACGGCTCTCATGTCATTGCCAAAATCGAGCTACGCAAAGACGCCAGCCAGTTTGCCTCAAAAGATTCGCGTTTCTGGGTGGTGCGTCCACGAATTGGAACCAGTGGTGTATCTGGCATTGATACCTTATTGTCGGGTGCATACATCGAGGTCGATGGCGGCAAGTCCAAAGAAAAGCAAGAAGAATTTACTGGGCTTGAAGTGCCGCCTGTGGTGGCGTCGGATGTACCCGGCAAAGTCTATTTTCTTAAAGCGCGTGATTTGGGTTCGCTGGATATTGGCTCACCGATTTATTATCGACGCATCAATGTCGGACAGATTACAGCGTATAAACTCTCGCAAGATGGCAAGAGCGTCGAGTTACAAACCTTTGTTCGTTCACCTTACGATAAATTTGTCACCACCGATGCGCGCTTTTGGCAAGCCAGCGGCGTTGATGTCACGCTCAATGCATCAGGCTTTAATTTAGACACCCAGTCATTGGCCAGTATTGTGGCGGGCGGGATTGCCTTTGGTTATCCGGAATCATCTAATGCGGGGGTTGCGGCCAATCACAGTCGTTTTATTCTGGCAGATTCACGCACAGAAGCGCTTAAAGAACCAGACGGCCGACCAAAACAGATCATTATGTACTTTAATCATTCTATTCGTGGTCTAACTGCAGGCGCACCGATTGACTTTATGGGCTTAGAAATTGGGAATGTGAAATCGATTAATGTTGAATTCAACGCCAATTATACGCAGCTTCGTATGCGGGTTGAGGCGCTGATTTATCCGTCGCGTCTGGCCAACGGTAAAGAGCTCAATCCAGATGGTGATATTTTCAGATCATTTATCCAGCAAGGCTGGCGTGCTCAGATGCGTACAGGGAATTTGCTAACGGGCCAAAACTATATTGCCTTTGATAAGTTCCCGAAAGCCAAACCAGCAAATCTGATCATTCGACCAAATGGTGTCGTGGAAGTTCCGACCACGCCAACAGAACTCAGCGGCTTACAGGCTCAGGTTTCACAAATTGCCGACAAGCTCACCAAATTCCCACTGGTTGAAATTGGTCAAGATGTCCGCAAAACGCTGAAAAACATGAATACCGCTATTGAATCGACCGACAAGCTGGTTAAACAGTTAGATGGAAAAGTTGCACCAGATTTGCAAGCCACACTCACTGAAGTGCGTAAAACTGTGAAATCAAGCGAATCAATTTTGTCGAGTGATGCACCAATGCAGCAAGATGTTCGCCGTGCGTTACAGCAAATGACGCGCGCCGCAGCATCGTTGCAATTGATGGCGGATTATATTGAACAACATCCAGAATCTTTGATTCGCGGCAAATTACCAGAGGATGATGATGATAAATAAGATTACACACCCAGTGTCACTGGGTCGTCGACTACTGGGATGTGTCACATTTGTGACTTTACCGTGGCTTCTGAGTGCCTGTAGCAGTTCGCCAACACCTAACTATTACACGCTTTCACCTCAGGTAACGCCTTTGGCCAGCTCGAATGTTCGAGTCATTGAGGTGCTTCCTGTGGCGTTGCCCGACCGCCTCAACCGTATTCCGTTGGTCTTGCAGCAACCTTCGGGCGAATCCAAGGTACTCGATAATGATCGCTGGACCTCTACCTTTAGCTCTGAACTGCGTGATAGTCTGTCGGCTGGATTACAACGTAAGCTGGGCGCCGTCGATCGCTACAGCAGCGGTATGACTGGCGGGCAGGTCTCGTATCGTATTGCAACCGACTTTTCTCATTTCGATATCATCAGCGCGGGTAATGGTGAAAAGATGAAATCGAATGCTCGTATGATTGATGTGGCGGTGGCCTGGATTATCAAACGACAAGAACCGATCAATGTACCTGTGAAAACCGCAGCGGCGGGAAGTGCGGAAATTGCCGATCGTCAAATGAGTTGTCGTATGACCTTTCAGCAGCCAGTGGCATCTGGTGCAGGTGATATTCAGGCAACTGTGCGTGCTTCTAGTGTGGCAATGGAACGTGTGATTGATGCTGTGGCGCAGTCCGTAGTCGCCACCGAAGCCAAAACACGCCCCACCATTCAGGGCGTACGTTGTTCGTAAAACTTCAGCATCATTAAAAAAGCCTCACGCGTTGAGGCTTTTTTTATCGAGATGATCAAATCGCCTTAAAAAACTTGCTAGTCAAGAATTCTAGGGTTTTATAGATTGACTCTGTTGGGATACCGCTGTACGTTTTGTTTAGTTCTTTTTTGGAACTTAAAATTAGGCTTAGGTTTTATATTGATACGGCTGAAAAAATAAATAGATTCGGTTAACTACATGATGAAAGAATTTGCGAGGAAAATAATATGAACCCACATCAAATGACGGGGCTTGAAATGATGCAAGCATTTCAAAAAGGCTTGGTTCCGGCTCCTGGAATTTCAAAAACTATGGGAATGAGTGAGTTGGTCGAAGCCGAGTTTGGCCGAATTGTCATGCGCGCATTGGCCGATGAGCGTCATACCAATCCTTTAGGTGGCGTACATGGCGGATTTGCCGCAACTGTTTTGGATTCTGTAACTGGATGTTCAGCGCATTCGGTTCTGGCTGCTGGAGAAGGCTATGGTACCACCGATCTGGCCATAAAAATGTGCCGTCCAGTACCGTTTAATACGCCGCTCATAGCAGAAGGGAAAGTAATTAATATCGGAAAAAACCTGATTATTTCTGAAGGCTATTTGCGTGATGAAGAAGGAAAACTCTATGCGCATGCCACCGCAACCAATATGATTTTGCGTGCCAAATCAGCCTGAAAACAGCATTAAAATAATATTTAGATGCATGACATCAATTTATTTTTTAAAAATGAAATAGAAAATTAGACTTCATCTCATCATCCGGTTCGCAAGTGTCGAACAGCAGAACCGGATTGTTTGAGCATTTAAAGCTTGAACATTAACAGGCATGGCTAAAATGCGGTGCCAATAACTGTAGTCCACGGGTGATGTCGTGCAAAGACGAGCCATTCATCCAGAAGGATTTCTTTAATATCAAGGTTGTCATAATAATGTCGGCCTGATCTTCATCATTTAGGTTGCATACAAGGCCGTAGCGATTTTCTAAAATCTTATTATTTTCAATAAACTGAATGTAGTAAGCATGTAAATCCTGTGCATAGCCGAATACTGCATCACGTTGTTTTTTCATTGTTACGCTCCACCAGATATTGTTGATAATTTGATCTGCTCATGACTATTGTTATGCAAAAGTAAAACGTCGTCAACTTGAATTTGTAACGAATTCAAGATAGATTAATAAAATACGATGAATGGTCAAGCGAGGAGGAGAATGATGGCTGAACAACATAAAAATGAGCACGGCGGTGCACGGGCCAATGCGGGTCGAAAGGCAAAATTTCAGGAGCCCACTAAGGTGATTCGTGTGCCTGAGTCGCAAGTGGCATTTATCAAACAATGGCTGCTCGATAATTTAAAAACCAATAACCTGGTCGATTTTAAAGCTTCGATCAAGGCACAGGCGATTCAGCCCAATACTGCCAAAATCTATCAGATTCCACTTGCCACTGAGCGCGTTGCGGCAGGTTTTCCGTCGCCGGCACAAGATCATGTCGAACAGGGACTCGATTTAAACGAATATCTGATTCGTAACGAAAGTGCGACGTTTATTGTGAAGGCCAATTCGCTTTCCATGCTCGATGCAGGTATTGATATCGACGATCCACTGATCGTTGACCGCAGCCTTCCTGCAAAATCGGGCGATATTGTGATCGCCATGGTCGACAATGAATTTACGGTCAAACGCTTGATGATCGATCATCATTTTCAGCCCCCAAAAATCTGGCTAAAAGCCGAAAATCCTGACTTTCAAGATATTTATATCGATGAAGGCCAAGAATTGGTAATTTGGGGTGTGGTGACTTACAATCTTAAACGAATGCGATAAGTCCATGAAACAGCGTGTTTTTGCGCTCGTCGACGTCAATAATTGTTACGTCAGTTGTGAGCGAGTATTCGACCCCAAATTACATCAACGCCCAGTGGTTGTTTTGTCTAATAACGATGGCTGTGTCGTGTCACGCTCTAAAGAAGCCAAGGCATTGGGCATTAAAATGGCAGTTCCGCTTTTTCAGATTCAGCATTTGATTCGTCGGCATCACGTGGCAGTGCTTTCGAGCAACTATGCACTGTATGCCGAAATGTCCAGACGCTTTATGAATATTCTGGCTAACTTTGTCGGGCCGAACGATCAGGAAATCTATTCCATTGATGAATGTTTTTTGGAGCTGACCGATCATCAACACAGAGAAAATCTCAGTCAATATGCACGCCAGATTTTAAAAACCGTACAGACATGGTTAGGACTACCGTGCTGTATTGGTATTGGTTACTCAAAAACTCAAGCCAAAATGGCCAATCACCTCGCCAAAACCCATGCTGCATTTGATGGTGTCTGTAACATGGTCGATGAAGACCCCTGTGTGATTGAAGATTTGCTGGCACACACCGATGTAGGGGAGGTGTGGGGCGTCGGGCGCAAGCTACAAAAGCGTCTTGAACAAATGCAGATTTGCAGCGTGATGGATTTGGTTGAAGCTGATGATAAGCGACTCGGTCAACATTTTTCAGTGATGCTTGAAAATACAGTCCGTGAGCTTCGAGGGATATCTTGTATTGAACTTGAACATCAAGTGCCCGATAAGCAGCATATTATTAGTAGCCGTAGCTTTGGACAACCTGTTAAGGATTTGCAAAATCTAAGTGAAGCCTTAACGCAGTTTACCCAGCGGGCTGTAGAGCGGCTTTATGCACAGCGCCTGTTATGTAAATCGATCGGTGTTAGTATCCGTACCAACCGCTTTCAAGACGCTGAGTATTTTCATCCCTATACGATTGTCCATTTGAGAGATTACACCGACAATCTGCTGGAAATTAATAAAGCGGTTCAATATGGATTAAAGTGTATCTTTAAAGTAGGGCACAGCTACAAAAAAGCCGGTATTACGCTACTAGATGTAATTCCTCGGCAGCAATATGTACCAGATCTGTTTTTCGATGCACAGAGCACCATTAAAAATCAAAAATTACTGGATATATTGATACAAATAAACAAAGAGCATGGCAAAGATCGAATTGTTTTGGCTCCTTTGACGAATAAGCAGCCTCGACCTTGGAAAATGAATCAAGCACATAAATCGCCCAGTTATCTTACTCAGTGGGCGGATGTGCTGAGGGTGCAATGATTAAATTTTAAGTATTGGTTTTGGTAAAAATAACCTTGTTTTTTGATTATAATGAAAGAATAAAAGTATATTTTTTCTTTAAATTGAAAAAATTGTCACTAATTTGGCTTTAAATGAAAAAAAATTTAAAAAATGAAATAAAAAAGTGATTTTAAGGGAAACAATCCCACCCTGATTTTCCTACACTATATCTCAAGGGTGTGATAGGGATCGAAAAGAGTAGCATGCACCAAAACGTATAACGTTAGTGTGTACTCACCCAAAAGGTCTCGATTCGGCTTAGGACGCTATAGATCAAGAGTTTATAGGCAAAAGGTTACAGCTTACAAAGCTTTAATTGTTGAAGTTAAACATATTGTTTTCCCTAAACACCCTCAAAATTTTAAAAGAATATAAAACATTATAAAAATCTAACATTCAGCATTTATATACTCTCTTCATCTTCATCTTCATCTTCATCTTCATCTTGACGCAAAATAGAACAGATCAGCCCAGATTGATTTTGAACTTTAGTCGCGCAGATCTGATCAGTCACAGCCACTGCCAGAAAAATCATTTAAACTCTAAGCATCGAATAAAAATGCGAAATGGATAAAGCAACATCATGAAATTTCCTCCTCAACAAAAAATTGCAGCAACCTATATGCGTGGTGGTACCAGCAAAGGTGTATTTTTTAATTTGAATGATTTGCCCGTTGAGGCGCAGGTTGCAGGAGCCGCTCGCGACCAGCTTTTGCTGCGTGTGATTGGAAGTCCCGATCCCTATGGCAAGCAAATTGACGGCATGGGCGGTGCAACATCAAGTACCAGTAAAACGGTCATTCTCGCCAAAAGTCAACAACCCGAGCATGATGTTGATTATTTGTTTGGACAGGTTTCGATTGACCAACCGTTTATCGACTGGAGCGGTAATTGCGGCAATTTAACCGCAGCAGTGGGTGCCTTTGCGATTCGTCAGGGATTGATTGACCCAGAGCGAGTTCCAGACAACGGACACTGCACAGTACGCATCTGGCAAAAAAATATTCAAAAAACCATTATTGCCCACGTGCCGATCACACACGGTGTGGTACAAGAAACTGGCGATTTTGAACTCGACGGAGTTACTTTTCCCGCCGCAGAAGTTCAGATCGAATTTTTAGATCCTGCCGAAGACGGTGAGGATGGCGGGGCAATGTTTCCAACGGGTCAAGTTGTCGATGATCTAGAAGTGCCTGGAGTTGGAACGTTTAAAGCCACATTCATCAATGCAGGCATTCCGACCATCTTTTTAAATGCAGCAGAACTGGGCTATACAGGTACCGAATTACAAGATCAGATTAATAATGATGTTGCTGCGCTGACGCGTTTTGAAACCATTCGTGCCCATGGAGCAGTCAAAATGGGGCTTATCAAAGACATTTCAGAAGCAGCATCACGCCAGCACACACCGAAAATTGCGTTTGTTGCGCCGCCGCAGTCCTATCAGGCATCGAGCGGAAAAACGGTTGAGCTATCCGATATCGATTTACTGGTGCGCGCATTATCGATGGGTAAATTGCACCATGCCATGATGGGAACCG
The DNA here is from genome assembly GCF_018139125.1 of Acinetobacter soli. Taxonomy (NCBI): domain Bacteria; kingdom Pseudomonadati; phylum Pseudomonadota; class Gammaproteobacteria; order Moraxellales; family Moraxellaceae; genus Acinetobacter; species Acinetobacter soli. The sequence goes on along the minus strand of NZ_CP073241.1, from coordinate 1,697,498 downwards.
CCGCAGTCGCCATTGGTACTGCCGCTGCCGTACCGGGAACGTTGGTACACACAGCTGCTGGTGCCATACCACGTGAAGCGGTTCGATTTGGTCATCCATCGGGTACCTTGCGTGTTGGTGCAGAAGCAGTACAAGACACCAGCGGACAATGGCAAGTGAAAAAAGCAATTATGAGTCGTAGCGCCCGCGTTCTGATGGAGGGTTTTGTTTATGTGCCTCAGTAATATGTATCAGGCTTAAACTAACTGTTGCTGTCTGACGCACTGAGTTGGCCTTCAGCAATGAGCTGTTCGGCCATCTCTTTCGTTTTTTTCAAGCCGGGCATTCGATATTCGGTATGCCCGTAATCTTGAATCGATTTCCAGCGGCCTCCCCACGTTAAGCCTACCGACTCTGCAACTTCACCATAAAGCTGATAGCCACGCATGGCCCACGGATCACGCTCCGAAATCACGACTTTGCCGTTACGTTTAAATGCCACATCGGCGGCTAGGCCAAATTGATGATAGCTTTGATAGCCCCGGGCACGTGTGGTATTGGGGTTGCCAGACAAGAAGTTCTGTCGCTCAGGGCTACGGTATCCTTCGAGTAATACCAATTCATAGCCATGGCGCTCTTTCATGATTTTAAACACCATCAACAAACGTTGTTTGTAACGCGGATTCATCTTGTCCCATTTACGATCAACAAACTGGGTATCCATAATCAGACTATGGTGCCCAATACCTTCGGCCTCCGCTGTAATATTCGGCTCTGCAGGCCGGCTACTGGCATATTGCTGTTCGAGCTGATTGGCCTCAACAATTGCAGCTTCAATCAAGGATTGATCGACCTCTGGTGGAGGCGTGAGCATTTCACCATTTAAGAGCGTATAGATTTGTGGATCGACTTCTTTTAGATATTCGGCCTCAATTTTGCTCGAGCTGACTGGTCGTGTAAAAGCAAACACCAGCACACTACTAAACAATAGTAATCCTGCAATTAAAATCCACCATTGCTGCAAATGCCATTGCGACTGTAATTGCTGCGATGACGATGCTGCATGCATGCGCTGTACCATCGTTTTAGCATGCTGGATTTTATGTTTACTTTGGGGGAGAAGTGTTTGAAGCCATTGTTTCGCTTTGAAGCGCAGCTCGTATGACATAAACAGTGTCAATGTCACTGCCACTGCAATAAAACCCAAAATAATCAGAATGATCATAGATGAGACTTAACTTGCCTCTGCAGGTTTTGCTGGTGCAGCAGTTGAAGGCTCGGCTGTAGAATCTGTTGTCGGCTTCGTAACTGGCGCGGCAACATCTTGATTCGTTTTAGGCTCTGCTGTATTGGCTTTTTTGGGTGTCGCTTGCGCCGCAGGTTTAGGGGATGTTGCTGTTTTCGGTGTCGCATGTAGCGATTGATCAAATGGCGAAACACGTTGAACCGGCGCGGCTGCGGGGGTATGCGAAAAAAGTTTGCTGAGCTCACTGTCTTTCGGCTGTGCGATTTCAGTATCGGTTTCATCGCCCGTTGTCGCGGTTACATGCGCGGTTTCTGAACGTGCAGGTGTTTCCACATCCTGACGTAAGCTAGGTGGATTCGGCGTAATTGGAACCACAACCTCGTCGGCTTGTGAATGTGCCGAAGATAAACCCATAGACGGTTGTAAAACCAGAAAAAATCCCATTAAAGTGACGCCAACGCCGGTCATGAACCCCACAAGACCAAACATAAAAGGTGAAGCTGATTTTTTTTTAGATGTTTGTAATATACGTAATGAAGTCGGTTTTTCTTGTGCCATATCCGTGCCTTTTAAGGTAAGTAAATGGTGATATGTGCTTCTTCAGCAGGCGCGGAAACCACATTCTGATAAGGTGCAAGTGAGCTATTGGCCTGATGCCCCAACATATATTTGAGTCCGCCGAAACTCAAAAGTGCAAAAATCAGTAAAATAATTAAAATCCAAAAAAATGGCAGCTCACCATGAATCATATTTCGAATTTGATCGGGAATAGCCGCAAAAGGTGAGAAGGCTGCCTTTTTACCCTTTAAGTAGTCAATTTCATCTCCAACCCGTGCCACTAAATGATTCAGACTTTCAATCGATTCAATCCGATATTTGCCCTGAAATCCGAGCAATAAACAATAATGAAAGACTTCTAAAGACGCGAGACGCGCTTTCCCTTTACTGCGTAGTTGTTCTAGTATTTCAAAAAATTGATAGCCAGCAAGCTGTGAACCGAATAGGCTTAATTGCAATGGACTGATCAGCCATGCATTTTGCAAGTGAAAGAAACTTGGATCTTGCTGAGTCACAATCGTTTCATCTATCAGCGCACAAAAAGCATATTTAGCATCGTGGATATCATCGGCTGAAAAATGCAGCTTTTTAGCTTGCTGTTCAAAGCGATTGAGTAAGTCGACAATTTTCTGGCGGAATTCTTGTACATCCGACGGGATATACTGATTTCGAATGAGGAAAACAATATAAAACCCATCATGTAACAAATCGACCAGATTGACACTTTGCTGCTGACTGTATTGATTGGGTGCTGAAAAATCACCGCCGATTTTGCCATCGTCAAATAGTGAAGGGGCACCAGTAGGTTGGCTCATCCAGATTCTCCTTAGGCGTTCATCACAGCAATCAATTCAATGCTAATATCTTGAAAACCCGATGGAACGTATAAACAGATCGATTCGGATTCCAGCATGCGTTGATACAGATCGTGATGTGGTTCAATTTCGAAATAACTTACCCCAGAGCGCACGGGAATAGCGGTCGGCACCTGCATCAGATGATGCAATGGTATGGCAGGTAGGGCTGCCACCACGCGTTGCTCGACATCCACTGTACTGCCCACTTTAAAGCGTAACGGCACGATCTGAACCAGTTCGTGGGTTTGCATCATGCTGCTCGACACTGCGATATACAGCCGTGTATCTCGGGTGATTTTGTCTGATTCAAGACTACCCAACCAGTAAGAAGGACGAATTTCCTTAAGCGCAATACTGATATATCGACTCGAAATAATCGTATCTAGCAAATCGCGTAAAATGACATCCAGCTCTTGAAAACTATGCTGTAATTGATGATGGCGATATGAAGGCAACTGATCGACTTCATAAGCGGTTGAAAACGTCAGTAAAGACCCTGTTAGGCGTAACAACTCAAAGAAAAGCCGCTCTGGATGAATTTGAGGATACTGCAAAAAATGGCTTAATGTGGCATGCGCTGTATTCAGTGCATTGACCAACCAGAACGAGACAATATCGCCAGAGCGAAATTCGATGAGTTTCTGTTCGTTTTCGCGATTGTTGGTCTGAATCGTTTTAATTTTGGCGCGAATGACATTCAGCGTACGTTTTAAATTAGAGGTTAAGGCCTCTGAAGCTTCGATATGGAGTAGCGGTGCAATAAACTTCTGATCCAGTTCGAAAGCGCCAGAGCTATGACGTTTGATGCGTCCAATCGGGAGGTATAAAAAACCCTCTAACTGGCTGATTGGATCTGCGACTGGATCGAGTAAGCGTAATACGGCACGACGTCGGAGTAAGGTGATGTCGGCAGGTTGAGCATCGGTAAACAAGTCATGTGTATGTGCAAGATGCGATGCATAACGCCCCGAATGCTGCTGTTCTTGATCATGACTCATGTTCTTTTTATTGGGTTGAACCACAGGTAGCGTCAGATAAATCGTCATTTCACCACGGAAATTCAGATCATCAAGTAACAAAGGTTCCGGCAATAAATCTGTACTCGGTGCGTGATAAATCTCGCCGTCTTGCCAAATCATTTCAATGCTTTCGAGTGCCAGCACGTGCGTACCGAGTTGTAACTCGTCAAAACGCAGTTGCCGAATACCATATGCAAATGGAATGGTTGACCGAATGGTTTGATTCAGGCGCTGCTCATGATAGCTATCCTGAATTTGAAAATGCTGTGGACGTAAAAACAATCCTTCGCCCCAGAGGATTTTTTCTGCTTTAAACATATGTTTTTACCCACATTTATTCGTATTCATTTTGGGTTTGAACACCCAATGCATCATGTATTTGTTGAAGCGGATGTTCATCCTTAATCACTTGGGCCAGCCATTCGTGTAGCGGCATCTGACTCCATTTAATGGTTTTTTGCAGCATATAACTGACAGGGCTATGCGGTTCATTGGTTTGAAAATAGTCCGAAATTTGCTGTAGTACGCGAATGGCCTGTTCGCGGTTTTCAATATGGCTTTGAGCAACTGGCTGAAACTGTGAGGATACAGGCTGTGCTACAGGATGGTTACTTTGGTCTAAAGCGACAACATCATTGTGGTTTTGATCAGATATGGAGGAGGTTTGGCTTGGCGCAGTATCGAACGTATCGGCCTTATAAATTTTACGCAGGGTCACATCAATTCCCTCCAGACTCGAATCAATTGCAGCATAGCTTGGCGCATCAAGCCCCATATGTGTATCAAGTACCTGTTTTAAGCTATGCCATTGCTCAAGAATTTCTTTAAATGACTGATAGTTTTGATATTGAAAACTTTTTGAAGTGTTAAACAGCGCTTGCTCAAATACTTCAAGTTCATTTGGTGCATCTGAATCGGAGTATTCATCGCTTTGCTTTCTACGAATATTCTGATGGTAAAGAAAACTTTCGTATTGCAGCAATGCATAATGAGGTGCTGTATTGATCAGAGGTACTTTTTTTACAAGCATTGGAAGCTGATTAATTAATCCCTGTAATAGCCCCAAACGCTGGTCTAAATCCTGATCTTCAATCACCGGATGAATCGAATCCCAGTAACGATCGAGGAGCAGATGACTCAGCTCTACGCCTTTGGCAATACCTTCAAATCCAGCCAGATTTGCCCAGCCTTCAATGAGCCAAGTGAGTAAACGAATATCTTTGGTGTGCTGTTGCAATAAATCTGTCGATGTCTCAATGACCAATTCCCAGTTGGCCTGTTTGGGTGCGGTAACCCAATCTCCCTGATCAAGCAGCAGATCATCTTGTGTTCTGGCCTGCTTGATCCGATGAAATTCATTGGAGAATGAATAATCCTCTCCACATGGCGAGTGTTCAGTAATTGGATTTAGCAATTCTGACAAATTTAGTTGCATAGCATTACTCTATAGACTCACGCTTCAGACACTTTAGTCGTTTTGACGACACGTTTTTTACTCGATTTTTTTTCAACAGGATCAAGCTGGTAGACGATTTCATCGTCTTGGGTATCTATTACAATTCGTTTTGGTAGGTTTTGATCGGCCAACGCCATCAAAATGTGGGTGGCAAGTGCTGGTAATACACTTGCATTTAAAATATGATCAACATTACGCGCACCACTATCGACTTCGGTACAACGCATCAAAATGAGTTCAACCACATCATCTGAATACTCCACCTCTGTACTGTACTGGGCCGTCAAACGGTGGACAATTTTATCGAGTTTATGGCGGATAATTTGAATCAGTAACTCATCGTGCAATGGAAAATAGGGCACAATTCGCATACGTCCTAAAAATGCCGGTTTAAAGTGCTGATATAAACTTGGTTTAAGTTGTTCAATCAATTCAATCGCACTTGGCCATTCCTCGACTGGGCGGTTAATACACGTTTTCATGATGCTGCTTGAACCCGCATTTGAGGTCAGAATGAGGGTGGTATTTTTAAAGTCGATTAACCGGCCTTCACCATCCTCAAGCATGCCTTTATCAAACACCTGATAAAACAGCTCTTGAACATCGCTATGGGCTTTTTCAATTTCATCGAGTAATACCACGCTGTACGGATGACGACGCACAGCTTCGGTTAACACGCCACCTTGACCGTAACCGACATAGCCTGGAGGCGCACCTTTTAGGGATGAAACGGTATGTGCTTCTTGGTATTCAGACATATTGATGGTAATCAGGTGTTGTTCACCACCATAAAGCTCATTTGCAAGTGCAAGTGCAGTTTCTGTTTTACCGACACCACTTGGTCCTACCAGTAAAAATACGCCTTGTGGCTTATTGGGATCTTCCAAACGAGCTTTAGAGGTTTTAATTCCCTGCACGAGCTGTTCAAGCGCATAGTCTTGTCCTATTACGCGCTGTTCTAATTTATCTTTGAGCGTCAGGATATGTTGAATTTCGTCATGTACCATATTACCCATTGGAATACCGGTCCAGTCGGAAATAATCTGGTTAATCATCTGTGCAGTCACACGTTCAAACACCAATGGCTCATTGCCCTGAAGCTGTTGTAAGCTACTACGCAATGGCAAAAGCTGAGCTGAATAATCCTCTAAATTTTCACTATTTTTTTGAATATCCTGAATTTTTTTAACCAGTTCAAGCTCTTGCTGCCAGCGTGCTTGTACGGCTTGGATCTGATGATTTACAGCTTGAATATCCTGATTCAAGCTGTTTAAACGCTGCTCATGTGCCGCAGAGTGGCGATGCTCATGCGTTAATAAATCGTGTTCAAGTTGAAGATTATGTAGTTCGGCCTGTAGCTGATCGAGCATCACCGGCTGTGCATTTTGTGTCAGTGCGACACGCGCTGCGGCGGTATCGAGCACACTGATGGCTTTGTCTGGGAGCTGACGACCGCTGATGTAGCGATGCGAGGCCTGTACGGCTGTCACAATCGCCTCATCGTCGATATGTAAATTAAAATGCTGCTGCATGACTGGAATCATGGCGCGCAGCATGTCAACCGCAACTTCTTCAGACGGTTCTTCAACTTTAATGACCTGAAAGCGACGGCTGAGCGCAGCATCTTTTTCAAAATATTGTTTGTATTCTGCCCACGTGGTTGCTGCGATTGTTCGAAGCTCACCCCGCGCAAGGGCAGGCTTTAAAAGGTTGGCAGCATCATTTTGCCCGGCTTGTCCGCCTGCACCAATCAGGGTATGTGCCTCGTCAATGAACAAAATAATAGGATGCGTCGAAGATTGAACTTCTTGAATCACTTGTTTTAAACGATTTTCAAATTCACCTTTTACACTTGCGCCTGCTTGTAGCAGCCCCATATCCAAGGTATGCAAGTGTACATTGAGTAGGGCACTCGGTACCTGACCCTGTGCAATCTTGAGTGCAAGCCCTTCAACCACCGCGGTTTTTCCCACGCCTGGTTCACCAGTTAAAATCGGATTGTTCTGACGTCGACGCATCAAAATATCCAGCATTAAGCGAATTTCATTTTCACGGCCAATTACAGGATCAATTGCACCATTTTTAGCTTTATCGGTTAGATTGATGGTGTATAAATCGAGTGCTGGCGTTTTTTGTTTGGTATCTGACGCTTTTGCAGGTGTAGGATTAACGTCTTCGTGATGAATATTTTCTGGGCTGTGTTCACACTCTTCGAGAAATTTATGTTTGAGTAATTCAACTGGAATATCCTCAAAACGTTCCGATGCACGAATCGCAATTTGATAAAGATCGGCTGCTGTTAATAGCGCGACCAATAAATGGCCACTTCGAATAATCGGAGTTTGATCTGCTGATGCAACTAACCAAGCCTGTTCCAATAATCGAACAATTGATTTTGAGAAAATTGGCGTGCGATTATTTCCCTTAGGCAGGGTGTTAAGTGATTGATTTAAATCACTTGAAAGTTCATCTAAATTAATTTTGTATTTATTTAGTAAAATTTTTAAATCGTTATTGCTGCTTTGATTTAAAAGCTCTAAAAACAGGTGTTCGATTTCAATTTCAAAGTTTTGTAACAAAATACATGAGTTTGCTGATTTTTCTAATGCTGTCCGAGAGTTACTCGATAATTTGGTAATTAGAATTTTTAAGTTGCTCATCATAAATCTCAGGTCGTTTTATTAATATTTACTAGAATCTTGAATAAGAAAATTCACATCTTCTAAAAAATAAAACACCATTTTTTATGTATAATTTATTGATTTTAAATAAATTATACTTTTTTAGGTGCGTTTTGCTTTTTTATTCTACCGAAAAAAAACATTAATGGGTAGATGAAGTTGATTGTATTAAACTCTCTTGTATTGATTATTGATTGCGTGTTAAATAAAGTTTTAAAATAAATAGACAGATTAGTCTTGACGAGCTTGGTGTGTTTTTTGATAGAATCCGCACGTTCGAATTTTATAAAAATTGATGAGCAGATTTGTGATTGACAAAAAATTGTAATGTCTTTCCCTAAAAAATTTAAATGATTAAGAGGCATATTTTGAGAAAAAGTATTGTATTTTCAGTGATTTTAGTTGGCTTAACATTTTTAAATTCTGCTCATGCAAACGATGAAAATATTAAGCTGAAAAAGAGCTGTATACGTGATTATCCGCAGGCTGCAGGGCAAACAGATCAAGCCCTACTTTCACTTTATGCACAAGTGTGTGATAAAAAAAATGCCGATCGTAAAAATGATTTATTGGCTCAGGCTGCGATGCGTTTTCATCAAATCGGACAAAATATGAATGCGCTGTATTTGGTCAATCAACTCAAGCAGCAGAATGTTCGCGGAAATCTCCTCACAGACGTCACTTTCTTATCGAGCGTTGCGATTGCCAATACAAGCTTAAAAGATATGCGTAACACTGAAATGCGTTTTCTCACTGAAGACACGACTTATCCACCCGCGAAAGAACTTGCCGACGCGATTAAAAGTGCTGTTCCTGCGCCAGATACCTCAAACCTCAAACCCATCACCGATGAATCACTCAGAAATAAAGCACGTGCCCAACGTGTAGCTGCAACGTCCAGCACGAAGCGTTCTACAAAAAGTACGCCTAAACCAAAAGCGTCAAGCCCGGCTCCAGCCAAAGCCGCCGCTCCCGCATCGAAATCAAGTGCAAGTCCATTTGATTCTTTAAAGTAATTTGACACAGGAAAATTGACCATGGCGAAAAGAGAAAGCGTACAAAAGAAGCTTCAACGAATTCGACCACCACGTGTACAACTCACCTATGACGTTGAGATTGGTGATGGCAAAGAAGCAAAAGAGTTGCCATTTGTGGTAGGCGTAATGGGAGATTTTTCTGCGGCGTCAGAAGTTGAAAAAACCAAATTAAAAGATAAAAAATTTATTAACGTTGATTTAGACAATATTGACGATGTGATGCAATCCATGGCACCTCGTGCCGCGTTTGATGTAGGGAATACCTTAACTGAACAAGGCGGACGAATGCATGTGGATTTAACCTTTAATTCGATGGATGACTTTCGCCCAGAGCATGTGGCTCAACAAGTTGAGCCATTACGTAAGCTGGTCGAAGCACGTGAGCGTCTGACCGATTTGCGTAATAAAATTTCGAATAATGAGCGACTTGAAGATTTACTCGATGAAGTGCTGAAAAATACTGATCAAGTGCGTAAATTAAGCAATGAGGTGGATCATGAGTAATTCACAACTGGCCAATACAGCGGCAGCAGTCGAGACTCAAAGTACACCTTTGCTCGATTCAATTGTCGAGCAAAGCCGCATTGCTCGTAATGATGAAGAGCATACACGTGCCAAAAGCCTTATTGGTGAATTGGCCAAAGAGGTGATGGCAGGTACCATTACCGTCTCTGAAAACATGACCTTGTCAATTGACAAACGAATTGCAGAGATTGATGCCTTGATTTCCCAGCAGCTTAGCGAAATTATGCATCATGAAAAGTTTCAAAAAATTGAATCGACTTGGCGTGGACTCTACTATTTCTGCCAAGAAACACCGTCAAATCCATTAATCAAAATCCGCATGCTCAATACCACAAAAAAAGAGCTGATTAAGGATTTTCAGGGTGCAACCGATTTCGATCAAAGTACCTTGTTTAAAAAGATTTATGAAGAAGAATACGGCTCTTTTGGGGGTGCACCTTATTCGGCGTTGATTGGTGATTTCGAGTTTGACCGCACGCCATCGGACATGTATCTGCTTGAGCAAATTTCACATGTAGCTGCTGCGGCTCATGCGCCGTTTATCTCGGCTGCCGATCCAAATATGTTTGGATTGGAGTCTTATACAGATATTGATCGCCCTCGTGATGTATCGAAAATTTTTGAAACGGCCGAATATGTACAATGGCGTTCGTTTCGAGACAGTGAAGACGCGCGCTATGTAGCGTTGACGATGCCACGTGTTTTGGGTCGTCTGCCGTATCATCCGAAAGAAGGTACAGCCACTGAAGGCTTTAACTTTGCAGAGGATGTGACAGGTCAAGATCACCACGATTATTTGTGGATGAATGCCGCTTATGCCTTTGGTACTCGACTCACCAATGCGTTTGATTTACACGGCTGGTGTGCCGCGATTCGTGGTGTTGAAGGTGGCGGATTGGTCGAAGGCCTGCCTGTACACACCTTTAAAACGCATGACGGCGAGGTGGCATTTAAATGCCCAACTGAAATTGCGATTACAGACCGTCGTGAAAAAGAGCTGAGCGATTTAGGCTTTATTCCGTTAGTACATTGTAAAAATACCGATTACGCTGCATTTTTTGGTGCGCAATCGACACAAAAACCGAAAAAGTACGACAGTGATACTGCAAATGCCAATTCCGCATTGTCGAGTCAAATTCAATACATCATGGCCGTATCGCGTATTGCACATTACTTAAAAGCAATGATGCGCGATAAAGTCGGAAGTTTTGCTTCAGCAGGGAACGTAGAAGCCTTCTTGAATGAATGGCTGTCTCAGTATGTATTGCTTGATGATGGAGCTTCACAAGAAGCAAAAGCGCAATACCCACTTCGTGAGGCATCTGTAAAGGTTGTAGAAGATCCGGCACAACCGGGACACTACAAATCGGTGGTCTTTTTAAGACCCCACTTCCAGCTGGATGAGTTGTCAGTTTCTTTAAGACTAGTCACGGAACTTCCGCAGTCCTCAAATTAGAGAACAGCTCATAATAACTTTAAATTACAATAGGATAATTTTGAAATGAAAGATATATACGTTCAATTTCGTGGTAAATACAAGGTGGATGGCGAGTCACGTGATGCTGAGCACAAAGACTGGCTAGAAGTCAATTCATGGGCTCATAACATTCGTCAGCCAAAATCAGCAACTTCAAGTAGCGTCGGTGGTCATACAGCAGAACGTGTTGAACACTCAGACATGCTCTTTGTAAAAGATTTGGATGCAACAAGTCCAAAACTTTGGGAAGCATGTTCAGCGGGTTACACTTTCGACGAAGTACAGATCGACTTTTACCGTGCCAATGGCGACAAACGAATCAAGTACTTGCAGATTAAATTGAAGCATGTCTTGGTATCAAGCGTGACACCAACTGTAAATGAAGAAGGTGTACCGACTGAAACGTTTGGTCTTAAGTACGCAGCAGTAGAGTGGACTTACAACCAGCAAGACATCAATGGTACAGCGAAGGGTGCCGTTACCAAGAAATGGTCGTTGTCTAACAACACCGCGTCTTACGCAGCATAATGCATTAACTTCGAGCTGGATAGAGAACAATTTCGATTGTTCTCTATCTGGTTTTTCATGTTTGAGAAAATGAATCTAGATCATTTATATCCATTTGGATTTCGTTCGACACTGTTTGATCGACTTGCCCCTGAACAAGAAGACTTAAGCGGTTTGTCCGTACAACAATTGCGCGAATCTGTGGCACGTGATTTAGAAGATTTGCTCAACAGCCGCATTGCAAAAATGGACCATGTCATGGATCACTATCCATTGGCTCAAAAATCTATTTTGCAGTTTGGCATTATCGACTTTGTCGGTTTATCGACAGCCAATCCAATGGATCGGGAAAAAATCTGTCAATCAATCGAACAATCGATTGCCGCACATGAGCCTCGCTTAAAGCAGGTCAAGGTCGAGATGTTGCTTGATGGTCATAATATGGGCGCATTGTGTTTGAGTATTCAGGCCTATCTGAATATCCACCCATTATATGAACCAGTGGTATTTGATGCCTTGCTGAAACCAACCACACAACAATATGTAATTTCTGCTCAAAGCTAAGTGGAGCTGCTGTGATAGAAGAACTTTTACCCTACTATGAAAAACAGCTTCAAGAGTTTGGTCAGCAATCGCGTGAGTTTGCGCAGAAATATCCTAAAATTGCACAGCGTCTCGCGCTCAATCAAGAACAGATTGATGATCCGCATATCGAGCGCTTGATTCAGGCCTTTTCTTTAATTGCGGCGCGTATTGATAAAAAAATTACAGACAGCCACGACATTTTTACCCGCTCATTATTTGAGGTGATGTTTCCGCAATATTTGCGACACTTTCCAGCCTGTAGTGTGGTGAGTTTTGATGATCCTCAGAAACTCAAACAATTGACCGAGCCACATCTTATTCCGGCACAAACACGTTTGAAATCGCGCAGCTTTCGAGGCGTGCAGTGCGAATTTAACACCACCTACGATGTACGCTTATTGCCCATTCAACTGGCACGGGTTGAATTTAAAACATTAGACAGTGCTCGTGCACACTTGAGCCAAAATGCCAGCTTTAATTTTCATTTTGATCTTTTAAATCCGGCGCAGACATGGCTGCTTGATGAACAATTACCGATTTATCTGGACAGTATTTCTAATTTTCCGCTTCAAGTACTCGATCAGTTATTTAAAACAGAGACCCAGTTTTCGATTACTGTAAACCGCCAGACGCATAGTATTCCGAATCCATTTCAGATCATGGGCTTTGAAGAAGAGCAGGCCTTACTGCCGATTGATCAGCATACCCATCATGCTTATCGGTTGTTGATGGAATATTTTTGCTTTCCAGAAAAATTCAATTATTTAAAGCTTAATCTTTCTTTACTCAAGTCGTTCTTGTCGGGCCAGTCTGATTTTGAGCTATCAGTTCATCTTAAACTCAACTTGAATGATACAGCGAGCGTTCGTAATTACTCTGAACTTGTCACTGAAAACTTCAAACTCTTTACCACACCGATTATCAATCTTTTTGAAAAACAGGCCGAACCACAAAAGATCAATCATCAGCAACTTGAATATTCATTGTTGACCGATGCTCATTATCCTGATGCCTATCAGGTGTATGCTATTCAAAATATGCAGATGATTCGCGAGAAAAGTAATCAGGAACAGATCACCACACCTGTTTTACCTTTTTTCGCCATGAGTCATTATCACCCTCAGACGGTTAAGTTTTTTTATGCATTGAATCAGCAAAAAATAAGCAGTTCGAGCCGGATGCAGACCCGATTTACAATTGTTTCAAAACAGCTGGAACCATTTAATACGTCTTCAGACTACGTGAGTACGCAATTGTTGTGTTCAAACTGGGACCTTCCACACGAGGTCTTGGGACAAACACACACCACGCTCAATCTAAACAACAGTACGCTGGCACGCCGTGCAACGGTTTTAAAACGACCTACCATGCCGTATCAGTTTGAACAAAATAAAAATGAGCAGTGGCGAATTATTTCGCATTTATCACTCAATACGCTGGCACTCATGAAAGGCGATAGCCTGTCGCATCTAAAGGAACTTTTAGCGCTCTATAATTTGCCACATTCTAAAGAAAATACATTACTGATTCATGCCATCAAACAAATCCAGTTTGAATTAACGCACAAGCTAGTCGAGGCCAAACCTTTTCCTATGTTTGTGCGAGGGATCAAAGCCAATGTTTATGTTGATCCTACAGTTTTTCGTGGGCACAGCGTATATATTTTCAGTCAGTTGCTCAGTCATATCTTCAATTTAAAAGTTCAAATGAACAGTTTTGTCGATGTGGTGATTTGGGACAGTCAACGTCAACAGGAGTTATACCAATGCGTTCAGAACGTTGGTGGCAAAGCACTTCTGTAACAGAAAACCTGTTTCAGACACCTAAAAAATTCGAATTTATTCAGGCCATCCGTTTACTACGACATGTACCATTTCGCCTCAATCAGCGTCGCTGGGCATCGCATTTTTATTTTGGTACATCGTTAGAATTAGGTTTTCCTGCCACTGAAATTGAGCATCTGGCACAAGAAAATGATCGTATCGAACTGGTCAATCTGATTGTCGGCTTAACTGGAACGCAAGGCGCATTGCCTTATACCTATACCAACAAAGTCAAGCGCAGTGCACGACCTCAACGTAAAGAAACCCAAGCCTTTTTAGGTCTATTTAACCACACTTTGTCTGCCCAGTATGTAGATGCCAGTCTGGTACATCATTTACCGCTTCGCTATGAAATTGAAGAAGAAAATCATTATTTAAAGATTTTGCATGCACTGAATGGCTATATTGCCGAGCAGCATCAGCAGCCAGAGTTAGACGAATACTTCGCAGAATTTGCAGGCTTAATGCAGGGGCAAAACCATACGGCTTATGCACTCAGTACCATGCTACGTTGTATTTTTAAACAGCAAGTAAAAGTTCAAGAGTTTATTCGGGAAAAGTTTGCCTTAAACGATGCACAGAAAACTTCTTTAGGCGGACAAAACCCGAGCTTGTTGGGCGTGAATACCTTCTGTGGTGATCAAGTAGAGCAGATGGATGGCAAAATTGAGATCCAGATTGGTCCACTGCAACGTCAGGATTACTTGCGTTTTTTGCCGTCTGGTGAGCATAGCCAGCGATTAAAACAAATTTTACAAACATGGAGTAACCCGACGCTATTGGTCGATGTACGTCTGATTTTAAAACATGAAGATGTACAACCATTTCAATTGAGTTCAGTGCATGAGCAGGGGCTAGGACAAGGTGCTTTTTTGATGTCGGCAGCATCTGGGCAAGATCGTGATGACACCTGCTATGCCTTGATCGGGGTGGTTGCATGATTAAAAAAATAATATGGGTGTTGCTGGGTGTTTTGCTACTGGTTATCAGTGTAGTGATTCTTTACTGGAAGGACAGTCAGTTTGATCCAAGCAGTACCGATTTATGGCTGTATCTGTTTGTACTGCCTCTTGTACTGGGGCTTTTGATCTTAAGTCCATGGCTTCTTTATCGCGCCTATCGTGCATATCAAAATCGTCAGCAGCAAGCTTCAATGCAGCCGCAACATGCTCAGGAAATACCTGCTCAAGCCGTGCAGGCAGAAGTGCCCGAGTGGCTTAAGCTGAATGTTTTTGCCGCATCTGCCTATGCCGCAAGTGGTGAAAACACGGATATTCTTGAGGCGATTGTGGCTTATCAAAGTCCAAGTTTAGATAGTGAGCTGACCAATTCTTATGGTTTGCCTATTTTGTCATATCGCATTGCAGATTTAGTTTTGGCTGACGATGAATCGGAGCTTGCGCTTCGTCAGGAGCGAATTTATAGCTTGATTCAGCATCAACTCGAACAGCATCAATCGGTGTTTGAGTCGATTGCCGCGCATTTAAATCGTTCTGCATTATTTTATGACACACAGGAAAGTTATGACTATCGTGTTCATCCAGGTTGGAAAAATGAGCAAGCCGATACACCTGAGCTTGAATCCGCGATATTCACGCCACCTGTACAGCAGCTCGATCGTTTAACGCTACAACTATTTTTGCCTGAAGACTTGCTACACATTTGGCAGGATGAGCATGCCAATTCGCTGATCTATGCACAGCTTACGCAGTACGGCTTAAATCCAGAGCAGCTCATGATTGAGTATCAATTTGTGAGTTCAGTTTCGGCTTATTCTAAATGGAACAGTTTACTTCGAGAAATTACAAGTAAACCAAATGAAGTGTATTGGGTGGCAGCAGTCGATTCGGAAATTGATCAGGATGTAATAGACGAGCGCTTCTGGCAAAAAGAAAATCACGTACCGGCCGAGTTTATCAGTAGCTGTTGTATAGCAGCAGAGACCGTGGTGATTGAAGGCTTAGAACCTATCAAGCATCTGAATGTCTGTAAAGCTGCTGCGCACGCTCACGCTGCACTCTGTGATTTAAATCTGGAAACACATGCGCAGTATGAAGCGGAAGATCCTTTTGTGTATGTGCTTGAGCCAGCAACACAATTCAATTTGAGCAAAAAACTCGATCATTTTTTTCAACAAACTTCAATTGAGGCGCATCACTATCTCTATCCGTGCGCGCTCAATGCCGACACTCAGCAGGTGGCAAAAATCTATGCCACGATGCTGGCGATGCAAGCAACTCTCCCGCCGCTTAATGTGGTGGTGAGTACAACAGATCAAACATTAACGGTCATTCAAAATCCAGTGGCTGAGGTTGAAACCAAGGATGAGGCTGCTGCATGACCTTAACTTTTTTTAATTTTAAATTTGAAATGAGAACACGATGTATACAATTTTAGGCTACTTGTGGCAGTACATCACTAATCCAAAAGCGATCATCGCACTGTCGTTGCTGGTGGCGCTAATTTCATCGTATTCATATATTCCCCAGACCATTTTCTGGATTTTGCTGGCTTTGTACGTGCTGATGCTGCTTGCATATGGTATTTACTGGTTAATTCAGCGTCGCCGACATGCCAAACAAGGAGAAGAACTGGCACAGGCGATTGAAAAAGAAATCGAAACAGAAACGCATTCACCTAACAATAAAGACGAACTGCATTTGATGCAGCAACAAATGAAAGAGTCGGTTCAACTGATTCGTAAGTCTCGCCTTGGAGATAAGAAGGGCAACGCGGCATTGTATGAGCTGCCGTGGTACATGGTGATCGGGAATCCTGCTGCGGGAAAAAGTTCTGCAATTTATAATTCTGGCTTAAAGTTTCCTTTTGAAGAGAACCATCAGAAAATGGTCTCTGCGGGACTCAGCGGAACGCGAAACTGCGACTGGTTTTTTTCGACTGACGGTATTTTACTGGATACCGCGGGGCGCTACTCGGTGTACTCAGAAGATCACTCTGAGTGGTTGGGCTTTTTAAGCCTATTGAAAAAAAATCGCCCGAAGGCACCTGTGAATGGACTAATTGTGATTGTGAGTATTGCAGAGCTCATTAGTCAAAGTCCTGAAAGTTCGCTCAAGCTTGCGAAAAACTTACGTGCGCGTATACAAGATCTGACCGAAAAGCTTGAAGTAATTGTTCCGGTTTATCTGGTCTTTTCAAAGATGGATTTAATTGCAGGGTTTACCGAATTTTTCGATTGCTACGAAGCGCAAGAATACAATCAGGCTTGGGGCGCTACACTGCCGTATGAGCAAAACTCATCGCAAAATGCTGTGGATCTTTTTGATCATCATTACAATGTTTTGTATGAAGGGCTAAAAGGGGTCAGTACGACACATCTAAGCCGGCGTCATGCGCAAAATATTTCACCGAGCGTCATGACCTTCCCACTTGAGTTTAAAACACTTAAACCCGCATTAAGAAGCTTTGTTTCAACCCTATTTGAAGATAATCCGTACCAGTTCCAACCCGTATTTCGCGGCTTTTATTTTACCAGTGCCTTACAAGAGGGTGTGGTCGAAAGCCCGATGACCGAGCAGATTGCTCAGGAGTTTCGCTTATCGGCCATTGAACATCCCGAACAGCCACACGCAACTCAATCGCAGATTCAGAATCACGGTTATTTCTTAAAAGGATTATTTTCCGATGTGATTTTGCGTGATAAAGAACTGGTCAAACAGCACATCAATCCAGCCAAAAAACGTCAGCGCCACGTTGCCTTTATTGGTTCGTTAGTGGGGGTTGCGTTAATTTTGGGGGTATGGGTCTGGTCATATCGCAATAATCAGCAACTGATTCAAGATGTGCAGGCCGATTTAAACAAAGTGGTGCAATTAGAAAAAACTTCCGGTCAGCAACTCTCGACCCAGTTGGATGCACTGTTGATTTTACAAGAACGATTGCAACAGCTTGATGAGTTTGATCAGCATCGCCCGCTCAAATTTAGTTTTGGTTTGTATCAAGGTAATCGCTTGCGTGAGCAACTGCGTGCCGAGTATCTCAATGGTGTTGGTCAAATTGTATTGATACCTACGCAGCAAAATATTGCACAGTATTTGCAACGTGTAAAAGGCAATGAAGAGTCGCTTAAAGCCAATCATTCTAATGTCGAGATCAAACAAGTCGCAAAAACACAGCAGTATCTCGAGCCATCAGACAGCAATCCGCAAGATGCCTATAATGCACTCAAAGCGTATCTGATGATGAGTAATCCGCAGTACCGCGAATCGAGCCATTTAAATGATCAAGTGACGCGTTTCTGGCGCTCTTGGCTAGATGCCAATAAAGGTCAGATGCCGCGCGGTGAAATGATCCAAAAAGCTGAACAAATTTTATCTTACGCACTGACACTGACCACCGATTCAAATTTCCCGGTGTTACAAGCCGATAGCCAACTGGTCGATCAAACACGTCAGGTCTTATTGGCCGTAATTCGGGGAATGCCTGCGCGTGATCGTGTGTATAACGAAATTAAAATGCGTGCTGCTGTGCGTTATCCTGCATTAACTGTCTCGCAGATTGTGGGTGAAAACAGTAAAGGAATTATCCTAGGCAGTTATGCGCTCCCGGGAATGTTCACTCATAAGGCATGGACTGACTATATCGAAACCGCTATTGATGAAGTCGCCAATAAACCTACAGACACCAAAGACTGGGTACTCAATAGCCGCCAATCGGATGACCTGACCTTTTCGGGAAGCCCAGAGCAGATTCGCAAACAATTGGTGGCGTTATATAAACAAGACTATATCGCAGAATGGCGTAAGTTTTTAAATGGTGTGCATTACGCCAAAGCCACTCAATTTAGCCAGCAAGTGAAAAATATTGATGTTTTGGGTGAACCGCAAAATTCACCGATTCGTACCTTTCTTGATCGGGTTGCAATAGAAACCAACTGGGATAACCCGGTGGTTCAGGCCGAACTGGCTGCACCGCAAAAAGGTTTTATTGCATGGTTTAAACGCAAAGTGCTTAATCGTGATGATGATAAGCTCAAGCAACAAGCCATGAGCAAAGCCCAAGGGCAGATCTCACAGCAATATCAGATGTTTTATCAACTGGTGCGCAAACGCGATGATCAGCAAAACAAATCACTGTTAGATGAATACCTTGAAAATCTCGCGCAAGTGCGTAGTAAATTCAACGAGCTGAAAAATGCGGGTGAGATTGGCCCAAGTGCAATCACTTTGGTGAAACAAACCATCAACGATCAAACTTCGGTGTTTAATGTCACACAGAAATTGATTGATGAAAAAATCTCGGTCGGCGCAAATGAGCTGGATCAGCAGATGTTGCAACGCTTTTTAGTGACGCCGCTGACGCAGTCTTTTGACAGTCTGATTGTACCTGCACAAGACGAAATTAATAAATTATGGACCATGCAGGCCTATCAGCCATTTAGTACCAATTTAGGTCAGAAATATCCGTTTAATTCATCGGCTACCTTGCAGGCCACCAATGCTGAAATCGGGCAAATTTTTGGTGAAAGTGGCAGCATTGCGCGCTTTGTTAAAGAAAATCTGGATCCGCTAGTGATTCGACGTGGCTATACACTGACCTCAAAAACATGGAAAGACTTGGGCATTAGCTTAAATCCTCAGTTTGTGATGAATTTCCAGCGTTATGTTGCGCCGATTAATGGCATGGCAACAGGCGAATTAAATCAAACGCCTGCTGCTGCACCAGCGGCAGCTCAGTCTAACTTCCAATTTTATCCATTACCGAATAGCCAGTTCAGCTCGTATACGATTGATATCGACGGCCAACGTATGACCTACGAGAACGGTATTCAACAGTGGGTCAATTTTGTTTGGCCAAATCAAGGTGCAATACCGGGTGCTCGTATTACAGCAGTCGATTTACAAGGAAAAACCCATACCATTTTTGATGAGCCGGGTGAGTATGGCATTAATCGACTGATCGACCGTGCACAGCGCAAAGAGCAAAATGGTAGTTTTGAGATGACGTGGAAAAGTAAAACCGATCCAAATCTGATGGTCAAAGTGAATTTCAGACTCATCAGCGGTAATCACTCTGGCAATATTGGCTCAAGCCGTGGTTATACGGGCTTACAACTGGTCGATAAAGTCACCACCACCAAGGCGGTTCGTGTAGTGGCTGCTCAGCAAGCACCCACTGTACCTTCAACCAACAATACACCAGCTGCTGGGGCACAGGCACCAGCGACGGGAGCACGCCCATAATGAGAAACAACCAGTCTGACATAGGGAGGAATGTATGCAGCACGTAAATACCACTCCCTTGTATTTTGGTAAAAGTCCAGCACGTGGCGACTTTCTAAAAAGTAAAGGACAGCCCTCACTGCTCCAATTGATTGATCAATGGATCACGGAGGCACTGGAAAATGCAATGCAAGCGCCTGAATTCAAAGCTCGCTATACCGATTTTCCAGCGCTAGACTTTTTTATTGCCAACCCACAGGAAAAGATGTTTCTGGCTGCCAATCTGATTACCAGTCAGGACAGTTCTGGACGTGCTTTTCCAATGGTGCTGGGTCAATTGATGGATGTGGAGCAGCCTTATCAGAATATCTTGTTTGCGCCGTATCGCTACAAAATGCTGCTGGTCGATTTGTATCAAAAAAACAAGGTGATCAAAACCATACGTGAGCCGGGCATTTTAATGGACAAACTCAATCAACTGCCAGCACAGGCACAGGTTTTTACTGCTGAGGAATATGCAGGATTTTATGAAAACCACACCATGCATTCATTTGCACAACTGATGAAAATGAATGTATATCAGCTGGCACAAAGCATGATTGGTTTGGGTTTGTTGCTGCAACCGATTTTAAAAAATGGAACCAAGCAGCTAAATAAGGTGTTGGTTCTGCCGCTCAATAATCCGATGTATTGCTATGAAATTGCCGCTTTTTGGGTCAGTTTAATTGGGCGTTTTCTAAAGCAAGACAACACCGAAGTGTTAATTGGATTGTTGCATCGTGAGCAGCCGGTACTTTTGTTTGGGTTTCAAGGTGCCGACATACTGGCACTGAGTGATCTGTTTGTGCAAAACATGCAAAGTTCACATTGGGTTTCGCTGGTTGAAGCTCAGTGGATTGACCGCTACCTTGAACAAAATGCGGGACTGGCCACCTTGGAGCAATCGCTGTGTCAGCGGCAGTTAAGCCTGTCACAAGGCTTGAAGCTCTTTAGACAAACATTTTTAGATGAATAATCATGAAAAAAAATAACTTACGCAGCCTGAAATTTGGATTATTGCTCAGTACGCTTGTCGCAGCTTCACCTGTCTTTGCAGAGCCGATTGTGGTTGAAGGCGTGGTGCCTAACGCCGCCTCAAAACAAGCCATTTTGCAAAAAATGCAGGCTGTTTATGGAGCTGATCAGGTGATCGATAAAATTCAGGTTCGTCCGGTCAATGCACCAAATGGCTGGAGCGATTCAGTCACTCAAGTGATCAGTCCCGATCTGAAAAAAGTCAAGCAGGGCAAACTCACTGTGCGCGGCACTCAAGTTGAATTGACGGGTAAAATGACCAATCCAAATGACATCCAACCCACTATTCAGCAGTATCAAAATTTGGTCCAGCCACCGTATCGATTCAACTCACAATTAACGGTAAATCAGGCTGAACAAAAAATTGTCGATGATGCGTTAAAAAATCGGATTATCGAATTTGAATCAGGAAGTGCAATTTTAACGGCTTCTGGTCAGCAAATCTTAGACGAAATGGCAGCAGCACTGAAAAAAGTGGGCGGTAAAAAAGTCAAGATTATCGGGCACACCGACAGTTCAGGTGATGCCGGTAAAAATCTGGTTTTAAGTCAAGAACGAGCGGGCGCAGTAAAAAACTACCTACTTACGAAAGGCTTATCCAGTGATAATTTAAGCACAGAAGGTTTAGGTTCAAGCAAACCGGTGGCAGATAATACGACAGCCGAAGGACGACGCAAAAACCGACGCATCGAGTTTGAGGTGCAATAAGAACAACACATACAGGAGGATTTATGGCACTTCCATATATTACCATTGGCTCACCAACTACAGGCGGCGGTAAAGTGATTACCGCCAACGCAGGTTTTTTAATTGAGGGAAAGGCGGTTGCATGTGTCGGTGATAAAGCCACTTGCCCTAAACATAAAACAGTTGCGACCATTGTGGCTGGAGACAATCATATGCTGATGATGGGTAAAGCGATTGCCCAACATAATTCAGCGCTGTCTTGTGGATGTAAATGCATTGCCAATCAATCCTTAACCGTGGGAAATAACTAAAATTAAATTTTCCAGCCCTTGCTTTTTAAATTAGAAGAATCATATTAACAATGAATGGTGCTATTTTTTGTGAACTTAAAAATAGCATCGAAGTATTGGGTTACCGATTAAAAAATACAAAATAAAGGATAATGAAATTATGTCGCTTTCTTATGAAAATGAAAATAACGGTGCATGGCAAACCTATCTGGCTCAAGTAGACCGTGTGACGCCATATCTTGAAGACGCTTTGGTGCCTTATATTCATACATTGAAGCGCCCTAAACGCGCTCTGATTGTCGATGTGCCGATTGTCATGGATGATGGTTCCATTCAGCATTTTGAAGGTTATCGTGTACAACACAATTTATCGCGAGGGCCAGGCAAAGGCGGTATCCGTTATCATCCGGATGTTGAGCTCAATGAAGTCATGGCCTTGGCTGCTTGGATGACCATCAAAACCGCAGTATTGAATTTACCGTATGGTGGCGCCAAAGGCGGTATTCGAGTTGATCCTAAAAAACTGTCTAGCCGAGAGCTGGAACGCCTAACCCGACGTTTTACCAGTGAAATCAGCCCAATTATTGGGCCTCAAAATGATATTCCTGCGCCCGATGTAGGCACAAATGCCGATATCATGGGCTGGATGATGGATACCTATTCAAGCATCAAAGGACATACCGTCACAGGTGTTGTTACAGGCAAACCAGTTCATCTGGGTGGCTCGCTTGGGCGCGTAAGGGCTACGGGCCGCGGCGTATTTGTGACAGGGCTAGAGGTCGCCAAGAAAATTAATCTGCCAATCGAAAACAGTCGGGTCGCTGTACAAGGCTTTGGTAATGTAGGCAGCGAAGCAGCATATCTGTTTCATAAATCCAATGCACAGGTGGTATGTGTACAAGACCATACGGGCACCATCTATAACGAAAACGGACTCGACATCAAACAGCTACAAGAGCATGTGCTTAAAACCTCAGGCGTGGCTGGATTTCCTGGCTCAGAAAAAATCGACGATGACGCTTTTTGGCACATCGATATGGATATTTTGGTTCCAGCCGCATTAGAAGGGCAGATCACGGCAGAGCGTGCCCAGACCTTAAAAGCCAAGCTGGTACTTGAAGGCGCGAACGGACCGACTTATCCAGATGCAGATGATGTACTGGTGCAGCGCAATATTATTGTGGTGCCGGATGTACTTTGTAACGCTGGTGGTGTAACGGTCAGTTATTTCGAGTGGGTGCAGGATATGTCGAGTTACTTCTGGACAGAAGCCGAAATTAATGAGCGGCTCGACAAGCTGATGATTCAAGCCGTAGCAGATATCTGGCAAAAAGCGCAAGATAAGGTCTGTACTATGCGTACCGCCGCTTATATCTTAGCCTGTGAACGCATTTTAAAAGCACGTAAAGAGCGAGGCATTTTCCCCGGTTAAGCTGTTCAGTGGAGGCAGTGATTTATACTGCCTTCACTGTTTTGAGTGAAGTTCCAAATATCGATTTTTTGGGTTTTTTGTACACAGATTTGGAGTATACTCAAATTGAACTTGCCCAGTTTAGGGCAAGCAACCAGATGATGGATAATCTGGAACTGTATGCCATCTGAAACCATGGCACATAAATTGCTGTAAAACAATAAAGGTTAGCTAGGTGAAAAGGATATGCTGTCACTCAGCCAAGAGATGGATCTTAATCATTCGTCACACAAGGCGGAATTTGCCCACCATTTGATGTCGACTATTTGTGGCGAACATCGTCTCGACACCACGTGTAAAGACACGCTGAATTTTCATTATGAAGGGATGCGTTTGCCGTACCGTAAAATGGCGCTTGGTAAAATTAGCTATGGGGCCAATGTTGCAATCAATACCTCACAACTACGTGCTTATAGCATCAGTTTACCTTTTGAAGGCAAGCAAACGTTGAATGTGCGCGGTGAAACCTATTTTTCAAATCGAGATAGCGGCTTAATTGTGTCTAATGCAGAACTGCAAGATTTGATGATCGATAAAAATTGTAAAAAATTTCAGGTGGTGATTCCAGAACAAAGCCTAAATTCCGTGCTGTCCGAACTGGTCAAACAGCCAATCGATAAGCCAGTATTGTTTAATCCCGATATGCATCTTGGAAACAACCCATATATTGCAGCGTGGTGGAAAAATATTGAAACGTTTTTACAGCTTAAGTCGCAGTATGCGGGTTATGGTCTGCAACTTTGGTCTGAAGATTATGAAAACTTTTTGATTAAATCGTTGTTACTGTCACAGGAAAACAATTATAGCGAGCGGTTGCGGCAGCAATCCTATTTACAAGAACCCGATTATATTCGACGTGTTCGTCACTATCTGGTTGAACATGCGCATGAAGCGATTTCAACTGATGAATTACACCATTTAGCAGGCGTATCAAAATCGAAACTCTATGAAGAATTTCAACATTATTATGGTATGAGTCCGCTGGTGTATTTGCGCAAATATCGCCTGCAACAGGTCCGAAAAATTCTGACGGCTTCTGCGCATAAAAAAGTCTCGATTTCAAAACTGGCGTATGATTGGGGATTCAATCATTTGGGACGCTTTTCACAAGAATATCGGGATGAATTTGGTGAAAGCCCGAGCGAGACGCGAAGTAAATTTTAAAACAGATTCATTTAATTGATTTCAAAAGCCCAGATTTTCTGGGTTTTTTATTAAAAATAAAATTATGGTCTTATTTTTTTATATTAGTTAATTCAACAGCGTAATTCGTATCTTTATGACGATTTCTAATGATCTGTTCGGTTTTCATTGACCAATGCATTCTCTCGCACTGGATGGATAGTACTCGCAATTTTTGGACAGACGACAACCCGTATTCAGCGACATGATAACTCCAATCACAGGGTCTGGAGTGAATCCGATGTCAGGTCAATACATTGAAGTAAAAACAGCAACAGGACAATCGTTTGCGGCCTACTTGGCCGTTGCAGAGGGTGGTAAAGGCCCGGGCATTGTACTTTGCCAAGAAATTTTCGGCGTGAATACAGCCATGCGTGCCAAAGCTGACTTTTTGGCAGAAGAAGGATATACCGTTTTGGTACCAGATTTATTCTGGCGTACAGCACCACGAATTGAACTGGCGTATACCGAACAAGATTTTGCAAAAGCCTTTGAGTTATACCAAGCCTACGATGAAAACTTGGGAATTGATGACATCCGCGATAGCTTGGCAACGCTTTCAACACTTGAGAGTTGTGATGCCTCAGCAGGGCTCGGGGTCGTTGGCTATTGCCTAGGTGGAAAGCTCGCGTACTTAGCCGCTTGCCGATTACCTGAGGTGGCATGTGCTGTGGGCTATTACGGCGTCGGCATTGATCACGCCTTAGACGAGCTGAATAACTTAACAGGTCGATTGGTGCTTCATATTGCCGAGCTTGACAAATTCACTCCACCTGAAGCACGTCAAGCTATCTTAGATGCCACGGCTCAGCATCCACGTGCACAAGCCTATGTGTATGAAGGCGTGGATCATGCCTTTGCGCGCCCAAATAGTGAGCATTATCACAAACCATCGGCACGCTTTGCGCATGAACGTAGCGTGACTGCACTGCATCAGACCATTGGACCGGTTTACGATCTGGTGGCTTTATGGGAAGAGCATATCCGGCATGAGTTTGATACTCGGGATGTGCCTGCCACCATGGCGACAATGGTCAAAGAACCTTATGTTAATCATATTCCGACACTTACTGGTGGTGTAGGTCAGCGCCAGCTTGCACGCTTTTATCAACATCATTTTGTTCACCAAAATCCAAAAGATATGAAAATCACCTCAATCTCACGCACGGTGGGATCGACGCAGGTGGTCGATGAATTCATCATGAGTTTTACCCACGACAGTGAAATTGACTGGTTACTGCCTGGTGTTGCGCCAACCGGAAAATATGTCGAGATTCCAATGCTGGGTGTGATCCAGTTCCGTGGTCCAAAGCTATGTCATGAACATATTTATTGGGATCAAGCATCTGTACTGGTACAGATCGGATTGCTTGATCCGACGGGTTTACCTGTTGCGGGCGTTGAAACGGCCCAGAAGCTGCTCGACGAAGAACTGCCGTCCAATACGCTGATGCCTTCATGGGCCTCAAGCGAGCATAAGCCAGTTTAAGCAGCACAGGAGAATGCTATGAAAATTGAAATGACAGACAAAATTGCCGTGGTGAGTGGTGGAGCCACCTTGATTGGTCGTGCCGTGGTGCAGGCACTGGTTGATGCTGGTGCCAAAGTTGCAATTCTCGATATCGATGCCAATGGTCAAGAGATCGCCAACAGCATGCACGGTCAGGCTGTTTTTATTCAGACCGATATTACCAGTGATACAGGGCTGCAACGTGCGCTTCAACAGATTCATCGTCAGTTGGGACGTGTCGACTTTTTGGTTAATCTGGCCTGTACCTACCTAGATGATGGCTTTAAGTCGACTCGTGGTGATTGGTTGCATGCACTGGATATCAACTTGGTGTCGGCGGTCGAGTTGACTCGCACGCTATATCCCGATCTGCAACACAACCGCGGAGCGATTGTAAATTTTAGCTCGATTTCGGCCAAGATTGCGCAAACGGGTCGCTGGCTGTATCCAGTCAGCAAAGCGGCAATGCGTCAACTGACCCAGTCCATGGCCATGGATTTTGCTGCCGATGGCATTCGGGTCAATTCGGTTTCACCGGGCTGGACATGGTCAAGAGTCATTGCCGAAGTCAGTGGCAATGACCGCAAAAAAGCCGATGCAGTGGCTGCCGATTATCATGTTTTGGGTCGCTTGGGCGAACCTGAAGAAGTTGCAAATGTTGTTGTTTTTTTACTCTCTCCAGCGGCGCGTTTTGTCACTGGTGCCGATTATGCCGTCGATGGCGGATATTCGGTTATGGGACCTGAAGGGAATCAACCGGCTATTCCACGTTTAGCCGATGAAGCGTAATCGCACACGCGTTAATTTACGAAAGACATAGAAAATGGGAGAACCATAATGCGTAATGTAGCAATTGTTGGTGCGGGTCAATCTGGCTTGCAACTCGGATTAAGTTTACTAGAAACTGGATATACCGTCACAATTGTGACCAACCGGACAGCAGATGAGATTCGTCAAGGGAAGGTCATGTCCAGTCAGTGTATGTTTCATACGGCCTTACAAACAGAACGTGATGTTGGCCTGAACTTTTGGGAGGAACAGTGCCCCGCAGTAGAAGGGATTGGCTTTACGCTGGTTAACCCTGAAACTGGCGATGCTGCATTTAGCTGGAGTGCACGTTTGGAGCGCTATGCTCAGTCTGTAGATCAGCGTGTGAAGATGCCGTACTGGATAGAAGAATTTGAGCGCCGTGGTGGCAAACTCATCATTCAGGATGTTGGAATTGATGAGCTTGAGCAACTGACGGCCGAGTATGAGCTGGTGCTTTTGGCAGCGGGTAAGGGCGAAGTGGTGAAGCAGTTTGAACGTGACGCTCAGCGTAGCACCTTCGATAAGCCGCAGCGTGCCTTGGCACTCACTTATGTCAAGGGAATGAAACCGATCTCACCTTATTCACGTGTGACATTTAACGTGATTCCGGGTGTTGGAGAATACTTTTGCTTTCCAGCGCTCACTGTGAATGGACCATGTGAAATCATGGTGTTTGAAGGTATTCCTGAAGGGCCAATGGATTGCTGGCAAGATGCCAAAACGCCTGAACAACATCTTCAAATGAGTAAGGACATCTTAAACACTTATTTACCTTGGGAAGCCGAGCGCTGTAGCGAGATTGAACTGACCGATGCAGGAGGGTACTTGTCTGGACGTTTTGCACCTTCGGTACGTAAACCGATTCTAACCTTGGCATCTGGACGAAAAGTATTTGGTATGGCCGATGCACTGGTGGTCAATGATCCAATCACGGGTCAAGGATCGAATAACGCCGCCAAATGTAGCAAGATTTACTTCGATGCGATTTTGGCCCGTGATTCTCAAGAATTTAGTTCGGAGTGGATGCAACAAACTTTCGAAAGCTACTGGAACTACGCCGAAACCGTGGTGGCATGGACCAATAGCTTACTGGTACCGCCTGAGCCGCAAATGATTGACGTATTGGCGGCAGCGAGCCAAAACCAAGCGATTGCTTCGACCATTGCCAACAATTTTGACGATCCGCGCCAGTTTGCACCGTGGTGGTTCGATCAAAGTGCAGCTCAACGTTTTATTCAGTCGAAACAGTGTCAGAAAGTGGCGTAATACAAAGGGAATTGGTGAACGATATGAATACATCCATGCAGCAAGGCTTAAAAGCAATTGACCCTGAAAACCCAAGAGAAATACGTAATTTGCTGGGACAGTTTGCCACAGGCGTGACCGTTATCACCACACGTGGACAAGATGGTCGAAAAATTGGAATGACCGCAAACTCGTTTTCGTCATTGTCGCTTGATCCGCCTCTGATCTTATGGAGTTTGTCAAAAACTGCGCCGAGCCTGCCAGATTTCACAAAGGCAGAGTATTTTGCCATTCACATGCTGGCCCAAGAACATCATGTATTGTCTGGACATTTTGCCCGCGGTGCAGAAGATAAATTTGTCGGGATTGCACACCGTGAATGCGAGTATGGCGTACCGCTTCTTGATGATGTTTTGGCAACATTGGTCTGCAAAAATGTCAATCAATACGAAGGTGGCGATCATCTGATTTTTATTGGTCAGATTGAGCATTACCAGCAACGCATGGGTGAACCTTTGGTGTTTCATGCGGGACAATACCGG
This sequence comes from Acinetobacter soli, assembly GCF_018139125.1. Lineage (NCBI taxonomy): Bacteria > Pseudomonadati > Pseudomonadota > Gammaproteobacteria > Moraxellales > Moraxellaceae > Acinetobacter > Acinetobacter soli. Next base: position 1,668,755 of record NZ_CP073241.1, on the reverse strand, counting down.
ATTGCAGCAGCACATCCTGAACTTAGTGTTTAAACAACAAATCACGATCATCCAGATCGTGATTTTTTTTGGGGATTTAAAATGAAAAACAATGTGATTAAAAAGGGATTTCTAGCAGGGGCAGTGGTTCTAGCGTCGGTTTCGGCTTATGCCTACGACTTACCGACTGTCAACTTGGGTTTAACCAGCTTTATGGATGGTGGATTACCCGCAGGCCCGGGCTGGTATTCTCAAACTTACCTACAAAACTATGATGCTTCCAAACTCGTCGATAATAATGGCAATACACTTGGCTTACCTAAAACCGACTTAAGTTATCAGGCGATTATTGAGCAAGTCAGTTATATGTCGAATATACGTGTAGGACAGCATGCTGGGTTGGGTTTAAATTTTTTACTGCCATTTGTCAGTAAAATGGACATGGATGATGGCTTAAATAATGCGGCCATTAAAGCCCAAGGTGGATTTGGCGATTTAATGATTGGCCCGTTTATACAGTTCGATCCAGTGATGGGAGCTGCGGGGCCAAAATTTGTACAGCGTATCGAGTTTCAGGTGAATTTGCCAACGGGTGAATATGATCGAAATAAAGATATTAATCCGGGTAATAATGCGGTATCGCTTGATCCGTATTGGGCAGCCACCTACTGGCTAAATCCGAAATGGACAGCATCGACGCGTATTCATTACCTATATAATTTTAAAAATAATGAGCCAGGCTATGCGTTTGGTGCAGCAGATGACATACAAGCAGGGCAAGCCATACACGCCAACTTTGCAACCGATTATGCGGTAACGCCGCAGCTACGTCTGGGGATCAATGGATACTGGCTGAAGCAAGTGACCGACACAGAAGTCGATGGCGAGAAAGTCAAAGGTAGACGTGAACAAGTTTGGGCTATAGGCCCGGGGGCAATGTATAGTTTTTCCAAAAATGATCATTTGGTTGCTAATGCTTATTTCGAACAAGATGCGAAAAACCGTCCAGAAGGCACACGCGTTTCGTTCCGTTACATCCATCATTTTTAAAGCCATTAAGCGCAGTACTTGTGACCTATTTAATTTCGGTTAAATAGATTGAAACTGTAGTATTCAAATACTATGGCTGAACACAGTTTAAGAAAAGTTACGTAAATACATTTCTGGATGTTCAAGGCTACCGCGTCGTGTTGAAGATGGTAACTCTCCATAACGACGTTTATATTCTTGAGAAAAACGTCCTAAATGGCTAAAGCCCCATTTAAAAGCCACATCGGTGACTGACGCTTGTTCGTTTTGCATCAGCTCAAGATGTGCCTGCTCAAAACGTAATTCTTTTAGGTAGGCCATAGGCGTTGTATTTAAAAAGCTTTTAAAGCCTGCAAATAAGGTACGCACACTTACACCAGCATGCTCGGCAAGCTGTTCGATACTCAGTGCCATATGCAGGTTTTCTCGCATATAAGCCTCAGTTCGCTTAATAAAATACGGAGAAACGACCTTCTCTTTGGCCTGATTCAAATGCTCAAGCAATGTATTTGATTGACCATATAAGAGGGCATTGAGCAGATTGGATTCAAATTGTTTAAACACCATAGGATGATGCAGTGGATGATTTTCACATGCCAGTGCTTCCATTAAGGTGGTCATCAGTTGTAAAAAATATCCGCCACTATGCGTTGAGAAATCCAGTTTGGTTTCAAAAATAGGCGTATGACGTGTGCTTTCAGGCAAATGCTGTCTGCAATGTTGTACTAAATCATCTTTGTCAATTTTTAAAATAAGCTGAGGAGAATGCGCGTGCCAACGCATTTTCAAGGCTTGATCTGGCGATATGACTGAAGCGACTTGTGGATAGGAAATAAACTTTTGCTGGTCTACTTCAATTTCAGCATATCCTTGAGTAGGAATCTGAATAAGATAAAACTTTTCAAGATGATCGGGTTCGATGTAAACATCGGTGCCGTATTCAAGACGGCTGATCGATAAACGGCCAGTTTTAAGATGGTGCATCGACGACTGAAATTCGCTCTTTTGTTGCACAATTTTGAGTAAGTGCGGTTTAAAAATCTGACCGACACTTTTGCAGGTTTCCCCAATATCCTGATGCTGAAAAATCAAGTTTTGCGATGAAAAAATCGAGCACTGTTGCAAGTGACGTCCATTCAGTTCTATATGGGAATTGGCCTGACTCATAACATATTCCTTTTGGGCTAACGTATTGAATTGAGCAGCATGACGACAAAACAGCAGCTCGACGAAATCAACACGACTTAAAATATTTAAGTGGCTTATCTGAATAAAGAATCAAGCAAAAAGTAGACCAGATCAGGAATTTTATCTACATGATCGTAGCAATCTGTATGTGATGAAGCTGAACATACAATAGGTCAGTCATGTAAGAATTTTGTTGAAAAACTGAGTGAAAACGGCCTGTAAGGGTTTACTTATTCTAAACGCTTTATTCGATCTTAATCCTTAAGATCTGTATTCTTTTATAGCAAATTCATTTGGTCGTATCAATGTATTTACGTGAATTGCGACAGGTAGCACCTATATAAAAAATAAAGAATCTGCATGGTTGAACATGCAGATTCTTTGTCGTTCTTTTAGCATAAATAAAAGATTGAGCTGATTGAAACAAGCAGCCTCAGCTTAGGTACGTGCTGTGTTGCTTTGCAGAAATTTTTCGCTATAAACATGGCACTGATCAATCGCATGCGTATCAAGCCAAGACTTAACTGCTTCAATCATTGGAGGAGGACCACAAAGATACATGTCAAAACTTCTCTCATCTAGCTGTTCTTTATTCAAGTGTTCATGAATAAAACCTGATTTACCAGTCCAGCTTTCAGATGCTTTGGTCACAATTGGGTGATAACTGAAGTCCTTAATACGCTCACCGTAGGCCAGCAGACGCTGCTGCTCGCACAAGTCGGCTTCAGTATTGACGCCGTAATACAGGTGAACAGGAGGCGGATTGGGTTGATCGGCAATATTATCGAGCATGCCTAAAAATGCGGATAGGCCCGTTCCACCTGCAATAAACACCAGTGGGCGCTCAACCTCACGCAAATAAAAACTTCCCAGAGGCGCTTCCATCATTATAGTTTGACCAACCTGACAGCGCTCACGTAAATAGTTACTCATCACGCCATCTGGTAAAAGTCGAATCAGAAACTGTAGCTGATTGTGTGCGTTTGGTCGGTTGGCAAATGAGTAAGAGCGCCAATCCTCGGTTTGAGGAATGTGAAGCCGTGCATATTGACCAGGCAAGAAATCGAGCTGCTTGGTATGGCCACTTGCATCGAGATGTAAAATCGCCGTCGTTTCTGAAACCAGTTCAACGCCAGTGACTGTAGTGGCAATTTTTAAGGTTTCACCTGCATTACAAATGCTTGAGTGATGATCAAAATAAAACGCTGCATTAGATTTAACGCGTGTCTGGCAGGCAAGCATTTTTCGCTCTGCCAGATCACGTTCACTTAATGCGTCTTCATCGACATATTCTTGTTCATAAATCCCTGTTTCACATTTTCCCTGACAGGTTCCACATACACCTTCACGACAATCTAGCGGCAGATTAATTCCCTGACGAACAGCAGCATCAAGCAGCAATTCGTCGGATTGAACAGAAATAAAAAAAGTTTTGCCGTCGGCAAAGTTGAGTGCAACAGAATGACTCATATCGGCCTCCCTAAACGTGATAGAAATCCAGTACGGAATCTATTTTGTCGTTAAGTAAAATGCTGTGCTGACGGCGAATGCGAAAACTGTCTTCGGTTGGACGAAGCACGTAAGTTGCTCTGCCGTAGAAACAGCCTTCCAGTCCTTGACGGTTATACAGGGTACGCCAGCTTACTTTCGCCTCGACAAGGCCATCGTCACGTGTTTGCACCTGCACATTGTGAATATTATGCTGGGTACGAGGCAACGGGGTAGCAGAAGCTGCCTTGCCTGTACGGATACGAAATACCCGGTCTTCAAGACCAGAGCGGTCTGCGTAGTAAATATAAGAGAGTCCCTGATTTGGATCTTCTACATAAGTGTGGTCATCAATCCACTGCGGAATATGATATTCACTGTCTTCATCGTAGAGTTCAAGGTAGGCATCCCAGTCATAGTTGTCGCAGAGTTCCGCTTTTTTGTAGAGGAACTGGGAAACTGCATAGTGAAGTTCTAAAGACATGATTACACCTCATCCGTTACAGACTGATTGTCATAGGTTAGGTCATGCATCTTGAGTGCTTTATTGTTGAGTCCGTCAAGTAACAAGCGCTGCCAGTGACCATGTTGATTGACATAGAGTCCTTCGTGCGTAAATTCACGGCCTGTGATCACAGGCTCGATGCCTAGGTCTAGAGCATTTTGTGTTGGGCCATAGGTCCACTTATGATAGCCACGCGAGATATCACTCCAGCGTTCGATACGTCCCTGAAAACCTTTTTGCTGTTCACGGAATTCAACCAGATCATCGGGTGTACCTAAGCCCGATACATTAAAGAAATCTTCAAACTGGCGAATACGGTTACGGCGTGCTTCAGCAGATTCGCCTTTCACCCCGATACACTGACTAATTACCTCAGTTTTATTCCACGCGACCGGACGAACAATTCGAAGTTGTGAACTGATTTGATCCATAAAAAACAGGCTTGGATACAAGTTGAGGTTACGCAAACGGTGCATCGCCCATTCGGCATGTATGGCACCAAACTTTTCGACCATATAAGGCATAACGGTGTCGTAGCCGGGACGCACTGTAGGATTTGGCATATCACTGAACAATACGCTGTGTCCGTGTTTGAAACTAAACCAGCCATCATCGGTTTCTGCATCGCCTGCACCGAGTTTGCTGTAGTCGAGTGTATCGAGCTCTCCACCTTTGGCAGCATTCACTTGCTGACGATGCTGTACGGTCGAAACATAGTTGTAATGTACGGTACTGACATGATAGCCATCGAGGCCATTTTCATTTTGAAGTTTCCAGTTGCCGGCAAAGGTATAAGCCGATTTACCTTGCAATACTTCAAGTTCGCCTGTAGGCGATTGATCGACCATCAAATCGAGAAAAATTTTGGCATCGCCTAAAAAGTCTTCTAAAGAATCGGTGGCTTGAGTATCTAAACTGACAAAGACAAATCCACGATAACTGGCGATACGTCCTTGCTTTAGACCACGACTGGACTTGTCGAAGTCATCGCAGTATTCACCCGGTGCCTTCACCTTAACCAGACGACCGTCCGATTTGTAACACCATGCATGGAACGGGCAGGTAAATACCGACTGATTACCTTTGGCAACGCGTGTAAGCGTTGCACCGCGATGCTCGCAAGCATTGACCATAGCGTGGAGTTCGCCTTTGCCATCACGGCTAATAATCATCGGTTGGCGTCCAATTTGAACGGTCAGGAAATCGTTGTTGTTTGGAATTTCACTTTCGTGGCAGGCATAAATCCAGACCTTTTCAAAAATGAGTTCCATTTCTAACTCAAACAGTTCCGGCTCGGTAAACATATCGCGAGCAACCCGATAGACACCATCATTTGGGCGAAAATCGATACAACCTTGTACAAAATTTTGCCATTCGGCGAGGTTACGTGCAGTCATGGGCTCATCCTCTATCCAATCAATGCGTTTTATTGATTGAACCGCGATTTACTGCCGCACTCTATCCAGATTTTCCGGATCTTTATCCACTTTATGCAATTTATTGGTGGCTTAATCGGTCTGTTCATTTTTTAAGATGAAGATGAGGTAAATGAAATAGACGACGATGTTGTCTGTTTGCAGCGACTGGTTACAGTATGTTGTTGAGACTGGTCAGCATGTACGTCTTGGATCACTATAGAGGATACAGCGTGGAATATAACGTGCAGGAGCAACCCCAATGATTCACATTCGTTCATTCAGATCTGGTGCATATGCACTTGGAAGCATGATACTACTTGCATTGAGTAGTGTTTCATTTGCCAGTTCAAATGAAGCATGGAAACAGCATGATCAAGCCATGAAAACAGCCTGTGTTAAGGCCAGTCAGCTTAAAAAGGTTAAACTGGTGAGTAATATCATGCTGTTTGATGATCGTGCGGGATATTCGGCCGTGCTGATGCAGGGAACTTTTCCTCAGGCACATATGAAAAATAAAACTGGTCAGGAACTCTGCCTATGGAATAAAACCACCAAAAAAGCGTATGTATCGGAATTTAATCCCACCAGCTAAGATGATGCCGACTCAATATTCTTCTTAAGAGCAGACCAGACTTTTTTAACGTGGTCACCGTACACGTGACGCGGTATCATAGCAGCGTTGACATGACGGGACGATATTATGAAGATTGTCGCAGATGAAAATCTTGCGTTTACAGATTATTTTTTTTTATCATTTGGAGAAATTCAGCATCGGGCAGGGCGCTTGCTCACTGCCGAAGATGTGCATGATGCACAGGCATTGATTGTTCGCTCCGTCACTAAAGTCAACGCCGCGCTTATTCAAGATAGTCAGTTACAGTTTGTTGGCAGCGCCACCATTGGGACAGATCATCTGGATACCGTAGCGCTCGACCGTCAAAATATTACATGGCGCAATGCACCCGGCTGTAATGCGCAAGCAGTGGCTGAATATGTTATTACTGCGCTCTATCAGCTTGATAACACTGTACTCGATCAAGGTAAAAGCTTCCATTTAGGAATCGTGGGGTTAGGAAACGTAGGGCGCCGACTGGCATCGATGGCGCAGCAAATCGGCTGGACAGTGATGGGATATGATCCCTTTGTGCAACTCGACGGCATTCAAAACGTCAGTTTTGAGCAGTTGATTCAGCATAGTCACGCTATCTCTATTCATGTACCTTTAACCACGTCTGGAGCATATCCGACACAGCATCTGTTTAATCATGATGTATTCGCTCACATGCCACCAGATAGCATATTGATCAATAGTGCGCGGGGGCCGGTTGTTGAAGAAGCAGCATTAATTGCTGATCTTAAACGTACACAGCGCAAAGTTGTACTCGATGTGTTTGAGCATGAGCCTGAAATCTCAGAAGAGCTGCTTGATTTGGTGACATTGGTCACGCCTCATATTGCAGGCTATAGTCTAGAAGGCAAAGCCCGCGGTACACAAATGGTTTATGAGGCGTTTTGTAAGGTATTTGGCTTTGAAGCGACCAAGCGATTTGAAACCCAACTGCCTCAAGGCGATGCCTATTTCACAGAAAACACGCTGACTGAGGCATTAAAAGCCCATCTTCATCAGATCTACGATATCCAGCGTGATGATCAAAATTTAAGAGCGTGTCTAAAGGCGGGGCGGGTAGACCAACAAGCCTTTGATCGACTTCGGAAAGAATATCCACTACGCCGTGAATGGGCTGCACACGGAGGCCCTGTGGCATGAGTCAACGCTTTGAAAGTCAGACGGCTTTGCCTACTTGTTCAATTGAGGCACTTAAAGCACGCGCACAGCTCTACCGTACCATTCGAGAGTTTTTTGCCCAGCGTGATGTCATGGAAGTTGAAACGCCGATCGTATCTCAGGCAGGAGTTACTGATGTTCATTTGGCATCTGTGCAGGCGCAACGCCATATCGTAGGTCGCGTGCAGCAACAGTATTTACAAACCTCACCTGAGTTTGCCATGAAACGTCTGCTAGCTGCGGGTAGTGGTCCGATTTATCAAATCTGTAAGGTTTTTCGAGACGACGAGCATGGTCGCAAACACAACAGTGAGTTTACTATGCTGGAGTGGTATCGCCCTGGGCTAGATTTACGCGAGTTGATGCATGAAACGGCAGCGCTATTAAACGTGTGTTTAGCGCATCGTTTTGATGAAATTCGCCCACTGGTTTTGAGCTACAAACATGCATTTCAAGATCGTTTAGATATTAATCCTTTACAGGCAACGCTGGCACAATTAAAACAGACTGCACAACGTGTAGGATTGACGCTAGATTTAGGCGATGATCGTTTAGCCTATATGGATTTATTATTTTCACATTTTGTCGAGCCAAGTTTGGGCTTTGATACACCAATTTTCCTCACCGATTTTCCACCAGAAATGGCTTCTTTGGCCAAAGTACGTCTAGATGAAGACGGCGAAGAAGTTGCCGCACGCTTTGAAGTGTATATCGAGGGTTTGGAACTGGCTAACGCCTACGATGAATTGCTTGATGCATCGGTGCTCCGCGCACGTTTTGAAGCAGATAACCAAGAGCGAGACAAATTAGGCTTACAGGTGATGCCACTCGATGAAAACTTACTGGCAGCCTTAGCACATATGCCAGAATGCTCAGGCATTGCTTTGGGTATTGACCGTTTGTTAATGGTGGCCACTCAGAAGCTTAACATAGAACAGGTGATTGCTTTCCCTGCATCTAGAGCGTAAAAAAAGCCGCGTAACGCGGCTTTTTTTATTTATATATTATTGTTCTTGCTGAATACCCGCGACTTTCCAGTCTTCTGTTGAACCCGCAGGCTTAACAAAATGCCAGATCTCGGTAAACGGTTGTGGAAGACTGTTTAGATCTTCACTCACAGTACCTGTGAAGCGTACACTCACCACATATTGACCGTTTTCAGTCGCAGAATCGACGACCATTGCATTTAGGTTGCTAAATTCAGCAACGTCTTGGTCCTGATTGGCCAAAATGTCGTTGTACATCGATGCATACAATTCAGGCGTCAAGTAACGACGAATTTCTTCAACATTATTTGCAGAATTGACAGACTGAATATGGTTAAAACGTTGACGTGCAATACGCAAGAACGCCGCCGGTTCAGTACCATCCGGTAACTGATTACCGCTTTGTGTATAAGCACCACCAAACGGCGCTGCACTTGGTGCAGCTGAACCACCAACAGACTGACCAAAAATATTGGTGTTGTCACCGCCGGCTGCAGCGCGTGGAGCAGCAGGCGTAGAGCTGTTGTTAAACGGTGAAGAACCGCTGTTGTTTGGTGCATAAGGATTATTATTACCTGCTAATTTTTTTTTAGCACCGAAACGACGGAAAATAAAGAAAGCAATTGCAGCGATCAGCACAATCCAGATCCAGCCCGGTAGGCCGCCTTTTTTCTCTTCTTGCTGCTGTTGCTGAGCCTGAGTCGCTTGCTGTTCTGGCGATGTTGTATGTTTGTCATCTGCCATTGCATTGGCGGCAAGCGCACCCACTGCAGCACCCGCTACACCTGCAGCAACCACTGTCCCCACACCTGGGCCAGAACGTTGAGGTGTTCCCGCTGGCGCAGTTTGAGGCGCTGGCGTAACCTGACGAGGCTGTTGGTAAGATTGAGTCGGTGCCGCAGAGCGAGACATGCCGTGGCTTTTACCACCGCCCGCACGCTTTGCTTCTGCAAGAGGAGCAACAACTAAAGCAGCCATCATGATGCCTGTAATCAGGCCACGCTGTCTTACTTTCATTTAAAATTCCTGTATAAAAAATAAAAACAAAATAAAAAGAATCTAAGACTACATATATGCAGGCTTTTGAGGCGAATTTCAACACAAAAAAGATGTTTTTTATGTCGAAACATATTCGCGTCAAAAGATGCTCCAATTTTATCTTATTCGGATAGCTCCATCGCGGTTTGCAAGGCCTCGTGCAAACGTGATACCGCAATCACCTGTACGCCCTCAATTGCCTTTTGCGGAGCATTACCTTTAGGCAAAATGACATGAGTAAATCCGTGTTTGACAGCTTCTTTTAAACGTTCCTGACCATTTGGAACCGGGCGGATTTCACCCGATAACCCGACCTCACCAAAAACGGCCAGTTGTTGTGGTAACGCCTTGGCTCTTAAGCTAGATGCACAGGCCAGCAACACAGCCAGATCCGAGCCTGTTTCGGTAATTTTTAATCCGCCGACCACATTCACATACACATCTTGTCCAGAGGTTTGCACACCGCCATGCCGATGCATCACTGCGAGCAGCATGTTTAAGCGGTTTTGCTCGAGGCCGAGTGCCACACGCCGCGGCTGACCTTGTGCATCATCGACCAGTGCCTGAACTTCCACCAAGAGGGGGCGCGTGCCTTCGCGACTAATCATCACAATCGATCCGGGAATCGCTTCATTATAACGGCTTAAAAAAATGGCAGAGGGATTGGCCACTTCTCGTAAGCCCTTATCGGTCATCCCAAAAACGCCAAGCTCATTTACCGCGCCAAATCGATTTTTTACCGCACGAATCATGCGATAACGTGAATCGGATTGGCCTTCAAAATACAGCACACAATCGACCATATGCTCAAGCACACGTGGGCCTGCCAGTGCGCCTTCTTTAGTGACATGACCCACAATAAATAATGCGGTTCCGCTGTTTTTGGCAAAGCGAGTGAGAAGAGCAGCCGACTCGCGAATTTGTGAAACCCCGCCCGGTGCCGATTGCAGTGTTTCGGTATATAAGGTCTGAATCGAATCTAAAATGGCCACCACTGGGCGCTCTTGTGCCAAAATCTCACAAATTCTCTCGACACAGGTTTCTGCCATGACTTTGAGCTGATCGGTAGGTAGATCTAAGCGTTGTGCCCGCAGTGCCACTTGCGACAGCGATTCTTCGCCAGTCACATAAAGTGCAGTACTGCTTTTGCTGGCCATGTGTGTTGCCGTTTGCAGCAAAATTGTGGATTTTCCGATCCCCGGGTCACCGCCAATTAAAACCACCGAACCCGTAACCAAACCGCCGCCAAGTACCCGATCAAATTCACTAATACCGGTGGCAACACGCGGTACATTCGAAACCGAAATTTTATTGAGCGTGGTAACAGTGGAGATTTCTCCTGCATATCCACCGAGTTTAGGTTTTGCCCGATGTGGTGTTACGCTTTCCAATCGGACTTCAGTCAAGCAGTTCCATTCTCCGCATTCAGAGCATTGGCCTGCCCATTTAGAATGATCTGCACCACATTGTTCACAGCGATAGACACTTTTGATTTTTGCCATATTTAAAAATTGAAAATTTTAGATAAAGAAGTTAAAACAGAAGGAAGTACAAAATATCGCATGTACACCCAATTTTTATAAGGCCACATAAACAAGCGAGTTTTGTATTTGACTGATTAAAGGGAAGTGATCAGGAAAATAACATGATAAGGAATTTTTGCACAATCGTTGAAATTGGATTTTTCTCGATCGTTATCATTCTGTTTGCGCTTCCATGGAGGAACTTTGAGCAACTGTATCGACGTTTGCCATAACCTGATAAGACTCTGGCATAGTTATTGCTCTTGCTCAAAGACATGAAAACAGGTCATTGAATCTGTTTTTCAAAAAAATAAATAAATTTGCAAGGTTAATGTATATGAGTGCAGCTGAAATTGTCGATTGGGTCAATAGTATTATTTGGAGTCCGGCACTGATTTATTTGTGCTTGGGCGCAGGGTTGTTTTTTTCGATTTTGACGCGATTTGTACAGGTGCGACAAATCAAAGAGATGGGCCGTTTATTGGTGAATGGTTCATCATCGGCACAGGGAATTTCATCATTTCAGGCACTTTCTGTGTCGCTCTCAGGGCGCGTGGGTGTAGGTAATATTGCGGGTGTTGCCGCTGCAATTGGATTTGGTGGCCCTGGTGCGGTGTTTTGGATGTGGGTGGTGGCTTTTCTAGGCGCGAGTACTGCCTATGTTGAATCGACACTTGGACAAATCTATAAAGTTGAATATCAAGGACAATATCGCGGCGGCCCGGCATTTTATTTCGATCGTGGTTTGGGCCAACGCTGGCTGGGGGTTTTATTTGCCATTGCCGCGTTGGTGTCTTGCGGATTATTTTTACCGGGAATTCAGGCCAATGCAGTAGGAAATGCCTTTACTCAGATTACAGGAGAAGGGGCGATTGTTTTTGGTAAGGTAGGAACCTATAAACTTCTGGCATTGGTGGTCATTGTTAGTTTACTGGCCGTGATTATTTTTGGTGGGATTAAGCGTATTGCTCGTTTTGCCGAATTTGTGGTGCCGTTTATGGCGCTTGGTTATATCTTGATGGCTTTAGTGATTGTGTTTATGAATCTTGAAGCCTTACCGGGTGTGATCAAAATGATTTTTGCAGATGCATTCAGCCCGATGGCCGGATTAGGTGCGGCAATTGGCTGGGGGGTGAAGCGTGGGGTTTATTCCAACGAAGCAGGTCAGGGAACCGGTCCGCATGCCGCCGCTGCGGCAGAAGTGCAGCATCCGGCACAACAGGGGTTTGTACAAGCATTTTCGATTTATGTAGATACCTTGTTTGTCTGCTCTGCAACCGCTTTTATGATTTTGATTACGGGCATGTACAATGTACAAGGAACTTTAGAAGCTGGTCAGTTCATTATACAAAACGTCACTTCAACCGCAGAAATTGGTTCACCTGCCTTTACTCAAATGGCCGTTAGTACCGTATTTGGTGGCTTTGGGCAGATCTTTGTTGCACTTGCCGTATTCTTTTTTGCCTTTACAACCATTGTTGCCTATTACTACATCGCGGAAACCAACATCACTTATTTAAGTTACATCACCAAAACACCTTCGCTACTGTTTCTAACCAAGTGCTTTATCATTCTTTCGGTTGCCTATGGCGTCATGAGTGCCACAGGCTACATTTGGGGAATTGGTGATATCGGTGTAGGACTTATGGCATGGATTAACATTATCGGGATTATTGTGACTTATTTTGTCTGGAAACCGACCATCAAGGCGCTACGAGACTATGAGGAGCAACAAAAAGCAGGTGTAAAAGAATATACCTTCGATCCAATTAAACTCGGTATTAAAAATGCCACTTACTGGGAAGAACGCTTAAAAATCAAAAATGCTTTAGAGGCGCAAGCTCAAAACGCGTCGTCGAAAAAGACCGCAACCTAACATGCCACTCAATTTAAATTCACTTTTTTTGAAGACTCAGGTGTCGAAAAATGTGAATTGTATTGCTTCTACCTTATGCGTATGATCGAAAACGAGTGTACGCACACATGCGTGGCGTTATACAACTACGCAATCGCCAAGCAGAACGTTTATCAAAATCATTCAGTTGAATAAGATGCCATAAAATGGTGCGGAATTGTTTTTGAGGAGACGCTGCTTTGGCTCTATAAAAATACTGGAGTGTTTTGTAGCAATGTCGAATTATAACCACGACTCATCTTCTGGAGAACATGAGTTATCACGAAGCCTTTCTAATCGGCATTTGCAACTGATTGCAATTGGCGGTGCAATTGGAACAGGTTTATTTATGGGCTCTGGTAAAACCATTAGTCTTGCCGGCCCATCGATCTTATTTATTTATCTGATCATTGGAGTGATGGTCTTTTTCGTCATGCGTGCGCTAGGCGAATTGTTGCTCTCCAATCTTCAATATAAGTCTTTTATCGACTTTACCACTGATTTGATTGGCCCTTGGGCAGGATATTTTGTGGGCTGGACCTACTGGTTGTGCTGGATTACCATCGGTATCGCCGACTTATCTGCGATTATTTATTATTTGCAGTTTTTTAATAACGGTCTTCCTTTTACACCAACCGAAGGCGCCATGATCAGTATTGCGGCGATTATCTTCATCATGGGGCTGAACCTCATGACCGTAAAACTGTTTGGTGAGCTTGAGTTCTGGTTTGCCATGATCAAAATTACTGCGATTGTGGTCCTGATTTTGGTCGGACTCTGGATGATCTTCACGGGCTTTACCTCGACCAGTGGTGAAGTGGCATCATTTACGCATTTGTGGGCTAATGGTGGCTTCTTCCCAACGGGTATGCACGGTTTCTTGGCAGGCTTTCAGATTGCGATCTTTGCCTTTGTTGGGGTAGAGCTCGTGGGTACCACTGCGGCTGAAACCAAAAATCCGGAACGTAATTTGCCTAAGGCAGTCAACTCTATCCCGATTCGAATCATTATTTTCTATGTACTGGCCCTGTTAATTGTGATGTCGGTGACACCATGGAATAAGATTGATCCAAACATCAGCCCGTTTGTAAATCTGTTTAGTCAGGCAGGCATTGCAGCAGCGGCAATTATCATGAACTTGGTGGTCTTGTCTTCGGTGATGTCATCGATGAACAGCGGTGTATTCTCTACCAGTCGCATGCTATTTGGTTTGTCTAAAGAACGTCAGGCACCTCAACCTTTTGGTACGCTCAATAAAGGTCGTGTTCCTGCAAATGCATTGTATTTTTCAACGGTGTGTTTGTTGCTCGGTGCAGCGCTGCAATATTTTGTACCCAATACCGTTGAAGCTTTTACACTGGCGACTACGCTATCGACCATTTTGTTTATTTGTGTGTGGCTGATGATTATCTGGAGCTACATGGTCTATTACAAAACCCGTCCAGAGTTACATGCCAAATCTATTTTCAAATTACCAGGCGGTTTGTTTACCTGCTGGGTGGTGATCATTTTCTTTATTGGAATGATTTATGTGCTGTCATTAGAGCCAGACACCATGAAAGCCTTGATGGTCAGCCCAATCTGGCTGGTTATTTTGGTGATTGGTTACTTTGGTTTTTACAAGCCTCGATTGAAATCCAAGAAATAATTAAAAAAACGCCAGTCAATGACTGGCGTTTTTTTTCGCTTCCTTTTAAGCTTGGTGCTTTTGTACTTTGGTCCTGTGCTGGATCACGGTATAATTATTCAAATTTTTTGAGTAGGTGATCAGATGCGCCGTTTCATTTGCTACACAAGTTTACTCACCATGAGTCTGGCTATGCTGGGCTGTGGTCAAACGGGTGCATTACATTTGCCATCCGATCCAAATTACGACAAACGTGCAAAATATTTGCTGTATTCACAGCCTCAGTCTGACAAAACCTCGAAAGACAAAACTTCGACTCCTGATCATTCAGCGTCTTCTCAGCCAGTTCCTTCTTCACCTTAAGCTTTAAAAATAAGGATGCATTCATGAGTTTCTCCCGCATTAATGGGATATTGCATGCCGAGCAATGTTCACTTCAGCAGCTCGCGCAGCAATTTGGTACGCCACTTTATGTTTATTCAAAGACAGCCTTTGAAAAACATTATCAAGATATGGATCGTGCCTTTGATTTTATTGATCATCAAATCTGTTTTGCGGTGAAATCAAACTCTAATTTGGCGGTACTGAATGTTTTGGCAAAACTGGGTTCAGGTTTTGATATTGTAACCGGTGGCGAACTCGCACGTGTATTGGCTGCGGGCGGTGATCCAAGCAAAATCGTATTTTCTGGTTTGGGTAAATCTGAGGCCGATATTCAAAAAGCACTTGAGGTCGGCATTGCGTGTTTTAATGTTGAGTCTTATGCCGAGCTTGACCGTATTCAAAAGGTTGCAGCGAGCCTCAACTTACGTGCACCCATTTCATTGCGCGTTAATCCCGATGTCGATGCCAAGACACATCCTTATATTTCAACGGGTTTAAAAGAAAACAAATTTGGTATTCCAAGTGATACCGTATTTGAAACGTATCAATATGCAGCCTCGCTGTCTCATTTAGATGTAGTTGGAATCGATTGTCATATTGGTTCACAGTTGACCGAAACCAAACCGTTTGTAGATGCTTTAGATCGCGTGATTGTGATGATCGAACAGCTTAAAACGCTGGGAATTGAGATCAAGCACATCGATATCGGTGGTGGTTTGGGAGTCTGTTACAAAGACGAGACACCGCCAACTGCTGCAGAGTACGCTGCTGCACTCAAGCCTGCGCTACAAAAACTTGGGCTTAAAGTATATATGGAACCAGGTCGTAGCATTAGTGCCAATGCGGGTGTGTTATTGACCAAAGTTGATTTGCTCAAGCCAACCAATCATCGTAACTTTGCTATTATTGATGCAGCCATGAATGACTTGATTCGTCCGTCATTGTATGAAGCATGGATGGATATTCAGTCTGTTTCAGCGTCATCGGATGCTGAAGAAAAAACTTGGGATATCGTTGGGGCAATTTGCGAAACAGGTGATTTTCTGGGTAAAGATCGAAGCCTTGCACTTAAAGAAAATGACGTGCTGGCGGTGATGGGCGCAGGTGCTTATGGCTTTGTGATGAGTTCAAACTACAACACCCGTGGCCGTGCTGCAGAAGTGATGGTGGCAGGTAATGCCGCACATTTGATTCGTGAGCGTGAAACCATCGAGTCGTTGTGGGAAAAAGAACGTTTGCTGCCAGAGGGTTAAGACATGTTACTTGAATTTACCAAAATGCATGGTCTGGGCAATGACTTTGTTGTGCTCGATTTAATTAGCCAACGTGCTTACTTAGACACCACCACCATCCAGCGTATGGCAGATCGTCATTTTGGTATTGGCTTTGATCAATTATTGATTGTCGAGCCACCAGATGATCCGCAAACCGATTTTAAATATCGCATTTTCAATGCAGATGGTTCGGAAGTCGAGCAGTGCGGAAATGGTGTGCGTTGTTTTGCCCGCTTTGTACATGAGCGACAACTCACCAAAAAAAACAAAATCAGAGTGCAAACCAAAGCGGGAATTGTTGAACCAGAACTTGGCCCTAATGGCTGGGTACGCGTCAATATGGGTTATCCTAAGTTTCATCCACAGGATATTCCATTTCTGACAGAAGAACTGGATGCCTTGTATACGCTTCCATTAGCCAATGAGCAAAGCTTAAAAATTGATGTCGTCAATATGGGAAATCCGCATGCGGTGACCATTGTGCCGGATATCTTGACAGCCGATGTTGCAGGCATGGGGCCACAAGTCGAAGCACATGTGCAATTTCCACAGCGTGTCAATGCGGGTTTTATGCAGATTTTGGATGAAAAGCATGTGCGCTTGCGTGTGTTTGAGCGCGGTGTGGGCGAAACGCTTGCTTGCGGTACGGGTGCATGTGCGGCAGCCGTAAGTGGTATGCGTCGTGGTTTACTGGCAAATTCGGTAGAAGTCGAGCTGGCGGGTGGAAAGCTTCAAATCGAGTGGCAAGAGGGCGATGTGGTCTGGATGACGGGGCCAACAGCAACAGTCTATGAAGGACGCCTTGATTTACGTTACTTTCAAACCTGATCTATAAAATACCAAGAAAGCACGCTTAGACTGGGCGTGCTTTTTTTATGCTGAAATATGGCATATTTTAAATTTAATCGATTGAATAACTGAAAAAAAAATGACCACACAATTAATTTTTTTACCCGGTGCATCGGGCAGTACACAATTTTGGCAGCCTTTAATTCACTATTTAGGATCAAACGATATAAGCAAGATAATTGCTTATCCGGGATTTGGCTGTGAACCGGCTCAAGACGCGATCACCGATTTTGATACGCTAACTGAGTATGTGCTGGCGCAAATTGATACGCCGTCTATTATTATTGCTCAATCGATGGGGGGAATTTTTGCGGTTCAGGCCGCACTCGAAAAAGCGGAAATGGTCAAAGGCTTGGTGTTGATTGTCACTTCGGGTGGTCTGGATTTGAGTGGTTTTGATGTTGAAGACTGGCGAAGTGCTTATCAAGAACATTATTTAAATTATCCAGACTGGTTTGTTCATACACGAGTCAATCATGAGCATCGTTTACATGACATTCAGCAACCCGTACTTCTGATCTGGGGTGATCAAGATCGTATCAGTCCGGTATCCGTCGGGGTACATTTACAGCACTTGCTGCCCGCTGCGAACCTACTTGTGGTACCAGAAGGTGATCATGCACTGGCCGAGCAGCAAGCGAGTAAGATTGCTCCGCCGATTTTACAATTTATCAAGCAGTTGGATTAGCGTTTACTCAAAACGAGTTTGAGGGCAAATATCAGGAAAATACTGCCCGTAACACGATCTAAACCGCGCACAAATTTGGGTTGTTTTAAAAAGCGAGAAATAGGTTGCATTGCCCAAATCAACAGCATTGACCAGATGATACCGATCAAAACATGCAACATCACCAGCCCCATAATCCATGAAAATGCAGCGGCTTCTGCGGGAATAAACTGAGGCAAAAAAGAAAGATAGAAAACCCCAATTTTGGGATTAAGTAAGTTGCCCAGAAAACCTTTAAAAAATGCATTCTGGCGTAGTGCAAAACTAGGGGGAATGTTTGAAGACATTTGACCCAGATGATGGCGAGGTTTGAAGAGCATATTTAGCCCAAGCCAAGCTAAATAAGCCGCACCAACCCATTTCAATACACTAAAAGCCATTGCCGAAGCCATGAATAAAGCGCCTAATCCACAGGCAACTACGAGCCCCCACACGATACAGCCTGTACTAATCCCAAGCGCTGCATGAAAGGCGCTGGATTTTCCTTCTAGTGTTGCGGTACGAATAATCAATGTCGTATCCAACCCCGGCGTAATTGTAAGTATGCTAATGGCAACTAAATAAGAAACCAGCAGAGTCGTCATGGCAACAAAGTTTCTCTCAGAGTGATCAATGAATTGTATACTAAGTTGCATTGATCGATGAGTTGTCAGTTGCCGTTTTTAAGTGGTGTTATATTCGGCAGTTTCAGTCATCACCAAAGTTAAATTGATTAAAATTAAGGAAGACACGTTTGGCGTTTGAAAAGCAGTTACTGGGCATGTGGCTCAAGGAAAAACAACTTCAGAACCATTCTGAGCATACACTGCGTGCTTACCATCGTGATTTAACTCATTTCTTAGCGTTTTGCACAGAGAAAAAACTCAGTCTTGGCAATATCGAAGCGGCGGATTTAAGAGAATATCTTGCACATCGTGTTGAACATGATCATTTAAGTTCAGCGAGTTTACAGCGTCATCTCACCTCGATTCGCCAGTTTATGAAATGGGCGCAGCAGTCGAACCATTTAAGCCATAATCCTGTCGATGATTTTAAACTCAAACGCAAATCGCGACCGTTGCCGGGCTTGGTCGATATCGAAACTGTGCTGCAGATTTTAGATCAACCTGCACCAAGTGATGCGGTTGATCATCAGCTATGGCTAAGAGATAAAGCCATGCTTGAATTGCTCTATTCAAGCGGCTTGCGTTTGGCCGAGTTGCAAGGACTTGAACTCCGTGATCTCGATTTTCAACGTCAATTATTACGTGTGACCGGTAAAGGCAATAAAACACGCGTCGTCCCGTTTGGTCAAAAAGCAAAGGACAGTATCATGGCATGGCTGAAGATATATCAGCTTTGGAAGGGGCATTTCGAGCCGCATGATCCACTTTTTGTGTCGCAAAAAGGGGGCGTGCTTTCACCGCGACAAATCGAAAATCGGGTGAAGTTTCAGGCCATTCGTGCAGGCGTCAATGTCGATTTACATCCCCATTTACTTCGGCATTGCTTTGCCAGTCATATGCTCTCGGCCAGTCGGGACTTGCGCTCGGTTCAAGAAATGCTGGGCCATTCTAACTTAAGTACCACTCAAATTTATACGCATGTCGATTTTGACCATTTGGCGCAAGTGTATGACCAAGCGCATCCTCGGGCGCATAAGCCAGATAAATCGCGATAACTTGAAGAAAAATGACAATACAAAATATGACTTCCGAGTCGCTTTAACACTCGCTTACTCGAATGACATCTTTGATCTAGGCAGTCAATCAATTTCAAAATGATGAAGAAGTGAGCTTTTTTACATAAATTAACCAAACTATCAGGCACGCTGATGAAACAAATCAAATAAAAACATAATATAAATCAATAAGTAAAAAATAATTAAAAATACTGTAAATTCAATAACAAAACATTTAGATTAGAAAAAATGAACTGTGGATTCCACAGTTTTATTGCAGATTTATCTTGGCGGCTGTAATTGTGACTTGACCGAAATGCCAAACACATAGCAAGATAAAGCACCTAAAAAATTTATATTGAAGCGTTACTATAATGCTTCTGAACATTTACTTGCTGAAACAGCCGAGGATTACATGAAGGCTCTTGTTGCTGTAAAACGTGTGGTTGATGCCAACGTTAAAGTTCGCGTTAAGCCGGACAATACTGGGGTTGACCTAACCAACGTAAAAATGTCAATTAACCCATTCTGTGAAATCGCAGTGGAAGAAGCGGTTCGTTTAAAAGAAAAGGGAACTGTATCTGAAATTATTGTGGTTTCAATTGGCCCGAAAGAAGCGCAAGAACAAATCCGTTCTTCAATGGCTTTGGGTGCAGACCGTGGTATCTTGGTTGAAACATCTGATGATATTGGCGCACTTGAAGTGGCTAAAATTCTTAAAGGTGTGGTAGACGCTGAAAAGCCAGAACTGATCTTATTGGGCAAACAAGCCATTGATGATGATTCAAACCAAGTGGGTCAGATGCTCGGTGCACTTTTGAATGCAGGTCAGGGTACCTTTGCATCAGAAGTGAAAGTAGACGCGGGTAAAGTTCAAGTTACACGCGAGATCGACGGTGGTTTGCAAACCGTTGAACTGACGCTACCTGCGATTGTGACTGCCGACCTTCGTTTGAATGAGCCACGTTATGCGGCGCTTCCAAACATTATGAAAGCACGTAAAAAACCGCTTGAAACCAAATCTCCAGCAGATTATGGCGTAACAGCGACCACCAAACTCAAAACCGTTAAAGTTGAAGCACCAGCAGAGCGTAAAGCAGGTGTTCAAGTGAAATCGGTAGATGAGCTTGTTGAAAAGTTAAAAAATGAAGCGAAAGTGATCTAATACGGAAGGATAAAATCATGAGTATTTTAGTTATCGCTGAGCACGACAATAAGACACTTAACGGTGCAACTTTGAATGTTGTGGCTGCAGCACAAAAAATCGGTGGTGATATTGCTGTATTGGTTGCAGGCGCTGGTGCTCAGGCTGTTGCAGACGCGGCAGCAAAAATTGCGGGTGTCAGCAAAGTTCTTCTTGCAGACAACGCCGTGTACGAACACCAATTGGCTGAAAACGTTGCACAGCTTGTGGCTGATGTAGCGAAATCAGGTTATAAGCATGTTTTGGCAGCATCAACGACTTCAGGTAAAAACATTCTGCCACGCGCAGCGGCTTTACTTGATGTCAGCATGATCTCCGACATTATTGCAGTTGAATCTGAAAATACGTTTAAGCGTCCAATCTACGCTGGTAATGCGATTGCAACAGTTCAATCTGAAGAATCAATTATCGTGGCGACCGTTCGTGGTACTGCATTTGATGCAGTGGCAAGCGAAGGTGGCTCTGCTGCAATCGAAGCAGTCGGTGAGGCAGCCAATGCAGGCGTTTCAACTTTTGTAAACGAAGAAATTGTGAAACTGGATCGTCCAGAGTTGACTGCAGCACGTATCGTGGTGTCAGGTGGCCGTGGTGTGGGTTCAGGTGAGAACTATCACAAGGTACTCGATCCATTGGCAGATAAACTAGGTGCAGCGCAAGGTGCTTCACGTGCGGCTGTAGATGCCGGTTTTGTACCAAACGATTATCAAGTGGGTCAAACGGGTAAAATCGTAGCACCAGATCTTTATCTTGCTGTTGGTCTGTCAGGTGCGATTCAGCATTTGGCGGGTATGAAAGATTCTAAAGTCATTGTTGCAATCAACAAGGATGAAGAAGCGCCAATCAATAGTGTTGCTGACTACTGGTTAGTCGGTGACTTGAACACTGTTGTACCAGAATTGGTATCTAAGCTCTAATCAGCGCTTTGATTGGATCTGAAAACCTCAGCATTTGCTGGGGTTTTTTATTTGATCAATACTGCCAAACTTAGCGTGAGTTGTTTTAGGAAAAGCGTGACCATTTACTAAAAAAGTCATGTAAAAAACCAGACTGAGAATACAGTTGTCTATTTTTAAATCAGTATAAAATTAAATCTGTAAATAATCTGTAAATTATATAAATATAAAAGCCAGATCACGGCGAGATCGTACATTCAGAAGCAGAATTATGCTATCATTTGCCGCTGTATTTTTTATTTTTAGTTCAGCTTTTTTGAGTTGAATTTTATTGCAAGATCAAGACATATTGCAGCAAGTTTAGCGCTTGCTGTCTACAAGGAGTATGCATGAGCGTATCGGAAATCCGACCGATTGCCATTGAGGACGAACTCAAGCATTCATATCTAGATTATGCGATGAGCGTAATTGTATCGCGTGCATTGCCAGATGTACGTGATGGCCTTAAGCCAGTGCATCGTCGTGTGCTTTATGCCATGCACGAGCTCGGCAATGACTATAACAAAGCCTATAAAAAGTCAGCACGTGTTGTAGGTGATGTGATCGGTAAGTACCACCCGCACGGTGATACTGCTGTATACGACACAATTGTGCGTATGGCACAAGATTTTAGTCTACGTTATCTGTTGGTCGATGGTCAGGGTAACTTTGGCTCTGTGGACGGCGACAGTGCAGCAGCGATGCGTTATACGGAAGTGCGTATGACCAAGCTGACACATGAGCTTCTGGCAGATCTTGAAAAAGACACCGTGGACTGGGTGGATAACTACGACGGTTCAGAGCGTATTCCAGATGTGTTGCCAACGCGCATTCCAAACCTGCTCATCAATGGAGCAGCAGGGATTGCCGTCGGTATGGCGACCAATATGGCACCGCACCATCTAAATGAAGTGATTCATGCCTGTCTAGCTTATGCAGACAACCCGAATATCTCCATTGAAGGCTTGATGGAACATATCACCGGTCCAGACTTTCCGACAGGTGGTATCATCTATGGAAAATCAGGCATCGTCGATGCTTACCGAACAGGTAAAGGGCGTTTGCATATTCGCGGTAAATATCATTTTGAAGAAGATGAAAAAACCGGACGTACCACCATTGTCTTTACGGAAATTCCGTATCAGGTCAATAAGGCACGTGTGATTGAGCGTATTGCCGAATTAGTCAAAGAGAAAAAGCTTGAGGGTATTTCGGAGCTTCGCGACGAATCCGACAAAGAAGGCATGCGTATTGCGATTGACTTGAAACGCGGTGAAAACGCGGAAGTGATCGTCAATAACCTGTTTTTGAATACCCAGTTAGAAAACTCATTCAGCATCAATATGGTGTGTCTAGACAACGGACAACCAAAGTTGATGAACCTGAAAGACATCATTGCGGCATTTATCCGTCATCGTCAAGAAGTGGTAACACGCCGTACCATGTTTGAACTGCGTAAAGCGCGCGAACGTGGTCATATTTTGGAAGGCTTAACGGTTGCCTTAGCCAATATTGATAACATCATCGAAACCATTAAAACCTCGGCGAATCCGGCTGAAGCACGTGAACGCCTTTTGGCGGGCGAGTGGGCTGGTGGCGGTGTGATTGCCTTGCTCGAAAAAGCAGGTTCGGTTTCGGTTCGTCCAGATGAAATTGAGGGTGAAGATCCAGCGCGCCCATTTGGTTTATCTGACCAGATCTACCGCTTGTCACCAACGCAAGTGGGTGCAATTCTTGAGCTTCGCTTGCATCGTTTAACAGGCTTAGAGCAAGACAAACTCCATGCCGAATACAGTGAAATTTTGGCTCAAATTGCCGAGCTGACAGCAATTTTAAACGACTTTAATCTGTTGATGACGGTGATACGTGAAGAGCTTGCGCTGATTTTACAACAGTATGGTGATGAACGTCGTACTCAGATTGTCGAATCACGTATTGATTTCTGTCGTGAAGATTTGATTCCAGAAGAGCAGGTGGTATTGACCGTTTCACAAACGGGTTATGCCAAAACACAGCCATTGTCAGACTATCAGGCGCAGCGCCGTGGTGGACGTGGTAAATCTGCAACCTCAATGAAAGATGACGATATAATCCAGCATTTGATTGTGGCGTCGAATCACGCGACCGTGCTGTGCTTTACCAATGTGGGTAAAGTGTACCGTTTGAAAGTGTTTGAAGTGCCGCAAGCATCGCGTGGTGCAAAAGGCCGTCCTATGGTCAATTTGCTGCCATTAGATGCCAATGAAACCATCACTGCAATTTTACCGCTGACTGAATTCCCAGAAGACCATTATGTCTTTATGGCAACAGCTTCAGGTACGGTAAAACGTGTAGAACTTGAGCAGTTTGCCAATATCCGCTCAAACGGCTTACGTGCCATCGAACTCAATGAAGAAGATACCTTGATTGGTGTAGCCATTACCGATGGTCAACAGCAAATCATGCTGTTTTCTAATGAAGGTAAGGCCATTCGTTTTGCAGAAACCGATGTGCGTGCTATGGGGCGTACCGCAAAAGGTGTACGCGGTATGCGCGTGACGCTGGCTGCTGCTGTAGATAGTGAAGATGCAGAACTCGATACCGATGAAGCAGATGATTCAGATGAATCTAACGATTCAAATCTGGTGAGTCGCATTGTGTCATTGGTGGTTGTACCTGAAACCGGTGAAGTGCTGTGTGCCAGTGCCAACGGCTATGGTAAGCGTACACCAGTAAATGACTTCCCAACCAAAAAACGTGGCGGCAAGGGCGTGATTGCAATCAAGACCTCCGAGCGTAATGGTGAATTGGTAGGCGCTGTTTCAATTGATGAAACCAAAGAGCTAATGTTGATTTCAGATGGCGGAACCTTGGTACGTACCCGTGCCGCCGAAGTTGCAATGACAGGCCGTAATGCACAAGGTGTTCGCTTGATCCGTCTCAGCGATGCAGAAACCTTGGTGGGTGTGGTATCCATTGAGGCTGTGGAAGATGAAGATGATCTGATTGAAGATCTCGAGACTCAAGCATCAGATGCAGTAGAGCAAGCAGATATCGAGTCTGATACAGCAAATCAAAGTGTTGCAAATGACTCAGAGAGCAATGATCAAGCTTAACCATCTTGATATGTAAAAAAAGGAAGCTTTGGCTTCCTTTTTTTATGAATGTCGATTGTGCGTGCGATGAACCCACCGATAGTAAGCCAATGCTAAAAAGATTACGGTCATGAGCGTCAATATCATAAGTTTGAGCATGACAGCACTTAAATGAACCCCCATTTGATTGAGCTGTACAAATAGCTGTACTGCATGCGTAGATGGCAGCAACGCACTAAAAATCTGCATCCACTGAGGCATGGCCTGTATCGGCCAGGCGGTTCCAGTGAGTAAAAACAATGGAATAGAAGTAAAAACCAGAAAATGTCCGGCACGTTCGCTCATATCGAGTAAAGAACCAAAAAGCAGACCCAAGCTGACAATACAACTCACAAAGATTGGAACCGCAACCAGCATGCCCCAGAAATTTCCGCCATGCGGATAATCATTTTTCCAAAACACAAAGCCAAACATATACAGACAGCCTAGGCATCCAATGGTAAAAAAGCTGGCAAATATTCCCCAAAACTGACTCGATGTGGGCTGATACCGTTCTTCTTTATATCCTCCAAGTAACATACCTAAACCCAGTACAATGGTTTGATGAATAATCAGCGGTGCGACGGCGGGAAATACATAGCTCCCATAGCCTGAAAGCGTGTTGAAAAGCGGAATCTGATGAATCGAAAGCGCCGGTTTAAAATGTGTAATCTGACCAAATTTTTCGGCATATTCGGCAATCACTTGTTCGATAGAGAGCGCCAGTCCTAAACCAATTTCTTTGATTTTTAAAAAATATGCAGCACTGATATAAAGTCCAACGCCGCCCATTTCACCACGTCGAACACTCATGCTTAATTGATCAGGCAGATACAAAATACCATCTGCTTTTTGGTTTTTAACCATTTGCTCTGCTTCAAGAAAGTTTGTCGTGGTTGCAACAATCTTGATTTTAGGGCTATTTGCGACTTGACTAATGATGGTTGAGGTTAAAGCACTTTGTTCTTCATCCACAATCACAATGGGGAGTGATTCAGCATGTTCTGACTTATACGCAGTGGGGTAGAAGAAGCTGTAAAAAAACACTGACAACACAACAGTCGTCAAAATCGAGGAATTTTTTGCAATTTCTTTAAACGTGTGCAGATAATAAAACCAGAATTTTTTCATGAGAGCGCCTCCTGCACACGTTTTTTAAGCAAGCGACTCGACACCAAAAAATAAAAAACACAGTAAAACAGCAAGATCAGAAGGGGCCATAATGAAATAGAAACATCACTTCCAACCACCCATTGCTCGGTTTGAAGCTTTGCGTACGGTGTATATGGAATAATCATGGACCAAAATTGTGTAAAAATCGGTGCATTGTTCAGTGGTAAAGTAACACCTGCAAAACTTAAGGATGATCCGCCATAAACGGCAATAAATCCAAAGGTTCGGCCCATATTTTGCGATGCAATCATAACGGTTGCGCTAATCATGGCATATGCGAAATAAAGTAAAAACTGTGCCATTAAAAGCAGGCTCAAACTGCCCGCAACAAACCAGCCACGAATCACAATTAGCCAGAACATCCATAGCCATGTCCAAGCACAAAAAATCACGACATAGAGTAAAGTTTTGGCAAGTAGCATTTTCATGGCATTGTCAGGTGCGCTCCATTGCGTCAGTGTGCCGCGCTTAAATTCCTGACCAATTGCAAATGCAACGCAGCAACACAGCAATAAATGCAAAATCGCGGGTACCATGAAAGGCTCTAGATAAAACTCATAGCTTAAGCTAGGGTTGTAAAGTGTTGAGACTTTGACATGCGGTGTGGGCAGGTCAATGGCAGGCAATAATGCTGAAAAATAGTGTTCACCACCAAACTCGCCCATGGCATTGAGTGTGCTGATGAGCATGGCACTTGAAATGGTGTTGCCAATACTAAAAAATGACTGATTAAACGCCACACTAATCTGTGCATCTTGTGCATTCACTAAACGCTGTTCTGCACCTTCTGGAATATGTACATATCCCCAAATTTGGGTTTTGTTTACGAGTTCCTCAGCCTCAGACGTATTGGTTAAAACGTATTTCAAATCTAGGGTGGGATTATGGCGTAAATCCTGTTCGATGATGCGACTCAGCTGGCTATGATCTTGGTCAATGAGTGCAATGGGAAGATGATCGGGTTTTCCCTGATAAAACATACTTGCAAACAGCACCACTACACATAGGGGGGCGAGTGTAACCATCGCCAAATCCCATTTGTTTTTGAGCAGATAAATGCACTCACGCCAGAAACAGGCCCACATATCAATTGGCCTCAACTACATCAAAAATCACACTCATACCCACTTTTAAATCAGCTGCTGCTTCTGTGGGTTTAAGATGAAGCTTAAAGCTACGGATATCGTAACCGCCGGTTTGTCGCGTGGTTTTAATGGTGGCAAACTCACCTTCGGCATCGATGTGTTGAATATTAAAATTGATCTTTTTATCAAGTGCGGGTACATATCCCTGAAGTGTTTTTTGCTGATAGACACTTCGATACTGATCTTCCCGGACATTTAAACTGACCCAGCGTTCGTCATCCTCTAACAAACTGACCACAGGCACTGCGGCAGCGACCAACTCCGAGGGTTTCCCATAAATTTTGGAAACAGTGCCGTTTATTGGGGAGTAGAGTTTGGTTTCAGTTTCTAACGATTCAGCTTCACCCAGCGCAGCACGTGCAATATCGACCTGTGCATCTGCCATCGATTTTTGTTGTGGCGTACTGCCACGCTTGGCACGTGCATACTGTTGATACGCGGCTTCGCTTAAAGCCCGGGCAGAGCGCTGTGCTGCGAACATTTCATCGCGACGCTGACGTGAAATGACGCCTTCTTTGTAGAGTGTTTCACCACGACGATACGTGGTTTCAGCCAGTTCCGCCTGAGCTTTTACACTTTGCCAGTTGGCATATAAGGTATCAATATTTTCTTCTTGAGAACCGCGCTCTGCTGTCGATTGAAGTGCTAAAGCCGATTGTAAAGCGGCTTGCGCTTGCTGCTTTTTGGCTTCTATCTCAGGACTAACCAAGCGAGCAAGTGCCTGACCTTTCTTAATACTCTGACCTTCCTCGACAAAGATTTCAGCAATACGACTAGGCACTTTGGTGGTGACGTAAAGCGTTTCGGCTTCAACGCGCCCTTGCAATGCTACGCTACGAGGCTGATACGCTTTCCATAAACCATAAATAATCAGTCCAATGATGAGTAATAAAATGATTAAACCAATGATTTTTACGGCGCGCTTAGGGCCATATGGTGTCTGTTTTTGCTGGGGTCCGGTGGTCGTTGCCGACTCAGAGGCAGAGGGCACCGGATGTTCAGTGTCAGAAGACGATTGATCTGTCGGCATGATGTCCTCGTAATTAATAAATATATACTGTATTAGGCTGATTTAAATACGTTTTAAACTGACTAATCGAGCCATGACTTTGGAGCAGCGTGGCCAGAGAGAGCACGTATTTATAAGCATTGATGGCCATTTCTGTATCAATCACTTGCACGGCATTTTGTGCATCAATCACTTGATTGGCCGTTCCCATGTTTTCTCTAAATGAAAGCTCTTGGATGCGTAAGTTTTCAAGTGCAGCGCGCTTATTTTCATTCAGCAGCGTTTGTGTTTGCTGCGAAGAACCCATTTCGCTATAAGATTTTTGAATAATATTTTCAATTTCCTGTTTGGTACGCTCGACTAAAAGCTGACTGCCATAGCGCTTGAGTTCGGCAGATTCGATACTTTTATTTTTATCTAGTCCACCAAACAGGTTGTAGCGTGCCACCACACCCACAATCCAGTTTTCGTTTTTGTCTAAGCTATATTCGGCAAAGGCAAATACAGTCGGCTTTTTGGCGGCGCGCTGTGCTTTCACATTTTCATCCGCCAGTTGGGTGTCTATTTGCATTTTTCGAATGAGATTAGACTGATTGGGATACGAGCTCAAAAATTGATTCAAAGGCAATGTTTGTTTTGTATTGACAAAAAGCGGTGTGGTGAGATTCCCGTTCGTTTGCTGATGTAATAGATGATTTAACTGAAACTGACTGCTGTTTAAGTTGCTTTGAGCATTTTGTAATAAGCGCAGGGCGTTGTTACGTGCCACTTCAAACTGCATTCGCTGGCCTTTGCTGATAAAGCCTTGCTGTTCGAGCTTGAAGGCGTTATTGACATGTTTTTGCATGGCATCCGCATTGAACTGGCTCGATTTCACCAATTGCGTTTGTAGCTGAGTATTAAAGTAAGCCTGAATAATTTCAAATCGTTGGATATCTTGCTGTTGTTCTGTACTGAGTTGTGCCCGCATGGCCTGTATGGTAGCAATTTGCTTGGCACTTTTAATCAGGCCGCCTGTGTAAATGGGCATGACTAGAGAAATGGTGGGTCTGATCACTTCATCTTCAATACTTAAATTTGCGTAATTGGGAAACTGATTAATTCCATCTGAAATGGCTGTATTCGCGCCCGTCTGAATCGTATTGAGTACATCTGGTGGCAACACGCCACCCACCTGAGACAACTGCTCGCTCAAGCGTTGACTCAAAGTATTTTCAAGATTTTGTTTAAAACTGTCTAAAGGGAGATCAACTTCGCTATGGAATTTGTAAGCCCGTACATTAAGGTCAATACGTGGGCGTCCTAGGCCTTTAGTGGCTTGTGCATCAAGACGTGCTGCCTGTTCAAAGGCTTGATTGGCCTGAGTACTGTAAGAGGATGTAAGCGCTTGTTGCTCTGCCTTTACATAACTGATGCCCTCAGCAAGTGCCACTTCACTGCATAAAAGCAAAGCTGCCATACAGCCAAACAAAAACTTGACTGGAGGAGGTGAGGTTGCGCACCTGAAATTCATTTTTATCATTCGCTGTTGTAATGTCATATCAAGTCACGTCGTGTTGTTCCTGAAAGTATAATCTTTATTGTAAAAGCATCAGTTATAGTCTTGTTTATTATACAAATGTATAGCACGTGGGGTGTTTAAAAAGCAATCAATATGCTTGGATTAATCTGACTGGATATTCTATTGTTTATCTAATTTGATCAATCGTAAATTCAGGCCAAAAGGCATCAAGTTATATAAAAAATATATGCTCAATGCTGCTGCATGCGCTGGCAAGATGTGGTTAAATGCGAACTTTAGTTTAGTTTCAATTATATAAAGGAACGATCATGCGCGCGTACAATTTCTGTGCTGGCCCAGCTGCATTACCGACTGCTGTTTTAGAAAAAGCTCAACGTGAACTGTTGGACTGGCAGGGTAAAGGGCTTTCCATCATGGAAATGAGTCACCGTAGCGCTGATTATGTTGCCGTTGCAGAAAAGGCTGAAGCCGATCTGCGCCAGCTGATGAACATTCCTGAAAACTATAAAGTCTTATTCTTGCAAGGTGGTGCATCGTTACAGTTTTCAGCAATTCCATTAAATTTGCTTGGAAAAAACAGCAAGGCAGATTATATCCATACTGGAATCTGGTCTGAAAAAGCGCTAAAAGAAGCTCAGCGTTATGGCGATATCAATGTAATCGAAGCAGGCACTCAAATTGATGGCAAGCTTGGTATTAAGCCTCAGTCTGAATGGGCATTGTCTGAAGATGCAGCTTATGTGCATTATGCAGATAACGAAACCATCGGGGGCTTACAATTTGCAGGTATTCCTGAGGTTAATGCGCCGTTGGTATCGGATTTATCGTCTAGCATTTTGTCTGCACCGCTAGATGTGAGTAAGTTTGGTTTGATTTATGCTGGTGCGCAAAAAAATATTGGCCCCGCAGGTCTTACTTTGGTCATTGTTCGTGACGATTTGCTTGACCAATCACGTGCAGATATTCCGAGCCTGTTAAAATACTCTGCACAAGCTAAAAATGACTCTATGGTGAATACACCGGCAACTTATTCATGGTATTTGGCTGGTTTGGTATTTGAGTGGTTAAAAGAGCAAGGTGGTGTTGAGGCCATTCATCAAGCCAACCTTGAAAAAGCCAAATTACTCTATGGTTATATCGATTCGAGTGATTTTTATAACAACCCGATTGCGCCGGCCAATCGCTCGATTATGAATGTGCCATTCACTTTGGCAGATGAAGCATTGGAAAAACGTTTCTTAAAAGAAGCAGAGCAAAACAATCTATTGAACCTTGCTGGACATCGTTCAGTTGGTGGAATGCGTGCCAGCATTTACAATGCTGTGCCGCTTGAAGGCGTGCAAGCACTGGTCAACTTTATGGACGCATTTGTCAAAGCCAAGGGCTAATTGCAAAGGCAATAAAAAAAGCCCCAACATCATGTGGGGCTTTTTTAATGATTCATTTAAAGCGATAAGAAACCAAAATAATGGATCATCACTGCTGCTAGAAACATTCCGAGTGCAAAAAAGCATAATGCAACTGTATCGAATTTAATACGCTGTCCGCTCAATTGAATCAGATTGGTCGATTGTTCAGGTATAATTTTCATCAATACGCCTAATTTATTAATTATTCGTTGAAACGCTATTATTCAACTTTACTTTTAGCATAAATATTCGCCTGAATCCAGATATTACCTCGAATATACTGACCAATTTCAAAATTTTCGTGGGCATTATTTTTAGTGGCGAGACGAATTAATATTGCAGGTAGCTCGTCTTCTAGCACCAACACCACATCATAAAGGGTATAGGTTTCATCCATAAATGTCGCCGATGATTTACCTACGATATTGCCTTGAAACCAAGCTTCGTCTTCTTGGCCCATGGTTTCGCCAAATAAATAAGCCACCATTTTAGAAAAATCGACCGTTACAGGTTCCTGATCTTCAGGCGTTTTAGGTTGCCACGCATCAATCAATTCTTGCAGATTTTCAGGCGCAACACCGTTATTGGCCGACAAAATATCATTTAACGCACGATGATGTTTAATCGATGCCGGATCGTCGACTTCAATGGTTTCGTTGTCGGCAACGACTTCAAGTTCATAGGCCCAAGCATTTAACTGAACTTGATAGGCCTGATTTTTTTCATATTGATTGTGATTGACGCTATATAGATTATCGTAAGCGTAAATAGTGGTATTTTTATTTAAACTCAACCGTAAAACAGCCTGAGTATTTGATTCGCAGGCAATGATGCGATCAATCACAGCATTATATTTATATGGGCTTTCAAAACTTGGAAATGCAGTTTTCAGCGCGCGCGGTTTATTATTTTCGACCGCAATAATCTGGCTGACTTTAATCCCAGATTCAGATGGGCCTTGAATCAACCATACGTCGGTATCCATATCCTGTTCAGTTTCACATAAACCCATTGGCATCATAGGAGCGTCGAGTGCCATACTGAGCCATTTAGGCACGACTTGTTCAGGTGTATCACTCAATAACGCCCAATGCTCGCCATGGTTGCCAAAACCTTGATCTTGAATAGTAACGATTTCTGGACTGTTTTGATTTTTCATATAACCCTGAAGAATTTTTAAAAGATTTAGATATATAAATCGAGCATATCTAAGTTTTTTCAAGTGTTGATATGCAATTATGTAAAAAATATTTTAATTTTCTTTTTGAATTTCATCGAGATGTCGGCGTATTAGATCTATGTAAAAATAACAAGCCTACAGGTCACCATCAAATCTTAAGTCTGTTAAAATAAATTCCTCTTTAAAAAGGTTGAAATTGCGTGTTGCCATTTAAACTTTGGGTCGATGCCGATGCATTGCCAAAGATTCTGCGAGAAGTCATTTTGCGTGCTTCAGATCGCTATCAGCTTGAAGTCATTTTTGTTGCAAATCAAAACGTGGGCATTACGCCATCTGTCCGGATCAAATCGATTCAGGTTATGAGTGGTGCCGATCAGGCCGATCGTGAAATTGTCGAGCGCATGCAGGCACATGATATTGTGATTACTCAGGATATTCCTTTAGCTGCACAAGTGATTGAAAAGGGCGGTATTGCGATTCATCCACGAGGCGAAATCTATACCGATGCCAATGTAAAAGCACGTTTGCATTTACGTGATTTTATGGACACCCTGCGGGGTGCTGGCGTACAAACTGGCGGACCACCGCCCATTTCCGAACGCGATAAACGCGAGTTTTCAAGTGCGCTTGATCAAACCATTTTAAAGCAAAAGCGTAAAACGCTTTGAGACCGGCTATGCCTTCAAAAAGCAATATCATACTGACCTATATTGTTTTGGTTTTGATCTGGGCATCGACTCCGCTGGCGATTGTCTGGAGCGTGGCGGATCTGCATGTACTTTGGGCCATGATGTTACGCTTCTTTTTGGCGCTGCCAATTGCTGTAGTGATATTACTGGTACTCAGAATTCGTTTTCCACTCAACCCAAACGCCATTCATAGCTATATTGCAGGCTCGTTTAGCTTAATTGGCGCGCAGGTGTTTACCTATATTGCTACGCAGTATCTAAGCTCTGGGGTGATTGCGCTGATGTTTGGGCTTGCACCTATCATTGCCGGTTTGATTGGCCGTTTTGCTTTTGCGCAGCAACTCAATCGCCTGCAATGGACGGGTATGGCCATTGCAATTGTCGGTTTGGCATTGATCTGCTTTGGCGGGTCATCACAGCATGTGCATCCGCTGGGCATCGGTCTGATGCTCATGAGTGTCTTTATCTACTGTAGCTCAATTTTTTGGGTAAAAAAGGTCAATGCCGATGTCTTGCCGATGGCACAAGCCACTGGGTCAATTCTGGTTTCTACCTTGGTGTCTTTGTGTGTACTGCCGTTTGTGTGGTCACATGCACCTACGCATCTGCCGGAAATGAAGTCATTACTGGCGTTGTTGTACACCACGATCATGGCATCACTGATTGCAATGTTTTGCTATTTTAAACTGGTCAAAAACATTGAACCGACCACATTATCGCTCACCAATGTGATGACGCCTATACTGGCCTTGGTGATTGGCGCTTTATTTAATCATGAGCAGATTTCACTCATGATGATTTTAGGTACCTGTATTATTTTGAGTGGGTTATTTTTATATTTTTATCGTGATATTCAGGCTAATCGACGCTACAAACAACACATCAAATCTTGGGGATCACTGTAGCTTGCCTAATGTAATGCACAGACAAGTACGATTGAATTTGGCTTAAAACCGGGTAACATACGCTTCATAAAGTACATCAAAATGTTGATCTTTATGCCTTAATTGTTCGATTTCGTAGTAATCGGTACGATCAAATTGATCTACTGCGGTATCTGGTACAAAATAAGCCCGCTATATAATCTGAATCGTAAGGGTCATTCAATAATAAGAGTCTGCCGGGTGAAGTTTTATCGAGATTCTTTTGGTGTATCTGTGCGTAATCGATGTTAATCGCAGTATCTAAATAAATACTGTTTTTTCTTTTATGAAATGACCTTGGACTAAGTGGTATGTTTAAACCAATCTCGCTGTATATAGGGTTGCGATATACCCGCGCTCGGCGTAGTAATCACTTTATTTCGTTTATTGCCTTGGTTTCGATGATTGGTCTGACCTTGGGCGTTGCGGTACTGATTACCGTTTTGTCCGTGATGAACGGCTTTGATCGCGAGTTGAAAAATCGTGTACTTGGTATGGTACCGCAGGCCACGATTTCATCGAACCAGATTCTAACCGACTGGCCTCAACTTGCTAAAAAAATTGAGGGTCATCCTCATGTCACTGGTGTTGCACCATTTACACAATTACAAGGCATGCTCACCGCACAAGGCCAAGTTGCCGGGATTATGGTCAGCGGAATCGAACCAAGTTATGAAAAAAAGGTTTCGATTATCCAAAACCATATGGTGGCAGGTAGTATCGACAGCCTTAAAAAAGGCGAATACGGCATTGTACTCGGCAAGCAAATGACCGACGCACTCGGGCTTGGTCTAAACGACAGTGTGACGCTGGTTTTGCCTGAAGCGACGCCATCACCTGCTGGGGTGGTGCCACGATTTAAACGATTTAAAATTGTGGGCATCTTCAGTATTGGTGCCGAAGTAGATTCGATGATGGGCTATATTGCCTTGAATGATGCATCTACACTGTTGCGCTTACCCGATGGCGCCCAAGGAATTCGTCTTAAACTGGACAATATTTTTGCAGCACCTCAAGTGGCAGACGATATTGTGAAGACCTTACCATCCAATTTCTATGCGTCTAACTGGACTTATACTCACGGTAACTTGTTTAGCGCCATTCAAATGGAAAAAGCCATGGTGAGCTTGCTATTGTTCCTGATTGTTTTGGTTGCAGCATTCAATATTGTATCTTCACTGGTCATGGTAGTGACCGATAAAAAATCAGACATCGCGATTTTAAGAACACTAGGTGCATCACCAGCCACCATCACCAAAATCTTTATGGTTCAAGGTACAGTGATTGGTGTGATCGGTACGGTTGCGGGTGCTATTTTAGGAGTCGTGTTTGCTTCAAGCGTAAGTAATATTATTGACTGGTTCAATACGGTACTTGGTTTACATTTATTCGATGCGTATTTCATTAATTACTTGCCGTCTTATCTACGCTGGCAAGATGTGGCTTTGATTGTGTCGGTTTCACTGTTATTGAGCTTTCTTGCCACGATTTATCCGGCATTGCGTGCAGCGAAAATTCAACCTGCGGAGGCATTGCGCTATGAGTAAGATTGTCCTTGAAGCCAAAGATATTCATAAGCATTTTACCGATGGAAAATCGACAGTTGATGTGATTAAAGGCTTATCGCTTCAGGTAAAAGCAGGGGAATTTGTTTCGATTGTTGGAGCAAGTGGTTCAGGTAAAAGCACTTTGCTGCATGTACTGGGCGGACTCGATACGCCGAGTCAGGGTCAGGTTTTTCTGGATGGTCAGCGTTTTGATAATCTGGGTGAAGCGCAGCGCGGCTATAAACGAAATCATTATTTGGGTTTCGTCTATCAGTTTCACCATTTACTACCTGAGTTTTCGGCACTTGAAAATGTGGCCATGCCGCTGATGCTTCGTGCAGAGACTAATTATAAAGAGGTCAAACAACAGGCTGAACACTTACTGGATCGTGTTGGGTTGTCACATCGGTTGACGCATAAGCCTGGTGAATTATCTGGCGGAGAGCGCCAGCGTGTTGCATTGGCACGTGCACTGGTTGGGCGTCCGGCAGTGATGCTGGCAGATGAGCCAACAGGAAATCTAGACCGCAAAACGGCACTGGGTATTTTTGAGCTACTCACCGAGCTGAAAAAAGAATTCAATATGGCCATGCTGATCGTGACTCACGATGAGCAGTTGGCACAATCTGCAGATTCAATTTTACATATGCAAGATGGCCTTTGGGTCGATCCAGTCTGATTTTATTCGTATTGATAGCCCTTTCGGGGGCTTTCAATTTTTATAATACAAGTACATAAAATAGATTTTAAATAACAATGCTAAAGCTTATTTTTCTGGGGTGGATTGCAGGAATTGCAACCATGGGGCATATATTTGATCCAATATCGCCTGTCACACTCGGTATCGCGATCGGTCTATATTTCCTATTTTTACTCATCTATCTACGTGTGGCCCAACAGTTCAACTCTTCGAAATTGTTAGGCGGCTTATTGGGCATCTTTTCGGTGTGTTTGTCGTTTAGTTGTGGCGTCTATTACGCCGATCAGGCACTCACCACGCGGCTTGAGCATCGTGTCACGACCTCTTCAGTCGACTCATACATCATCTACATCAACCGTATGGGGGAGCAGTCTCAAAACGGAATCAGACAGCCTGCACAGATTCTCAATGAAAATGATGCTCCCATTCACTGGGTACTTTCCATAGATGAAACACTTATACCTGCTGATACCATGGCGCATAGTTTAGCTGTTGGGCAGTATTATCGTGCCGTGATCCAGCGTCAACCTGTGCATGGTTACGCTATACAAGGTGCATTCGATGTAGAAAAATGGTTCGTACAACAAAACTGGCAAGGACGTGGCAAAGTTGTACAACTCGAAATGCTTTCAAGTGAACAGGCGCTACGTGAAGGATATTATGATCATGTGAAACAGCAACAATCTTGGACTCGAAAATTTTTGCTTGCTGCCGAGCACTTAAGATTAAAATTTAGAGGCTATTTTCTTGCTTCTTCCTTACAACATCAAAGCTTACTTCTGGCCTTACTCACGGGCGATCGAAGTCTTCTTGATCCTGAGCTTGAGCAGCAGTTTCAACGCTTTGGTATTTCACATTTGCTGGCGATATCTGGGCCGCATGTGCTTATTTTTGCAGCGCTGATGACATGGTGTATTATCCAATTGATCAATCGATACTACGCCGCAATTTATTTGGTGATTCCACGCCAGCGACTGATGCTGATTCCATTTTTATTATGTGTACTCCTGTATTGCGCATTGGTGGGGTTTGAAATTCCTGCTCTAAGAACGCTGCTGACCGTAACCATACTGAGTATTTTCATACTTTTAAAACGTCCCGTACATGCCAGTTTCTTGTTGCTGTTCAGTGCTTCTGTTCTATTACTTATCGATCCGTTTAGCATACTCTCGGCAGCATTCTGGCTATCTTATGGGGCCTGTTTTATTCTGATTCGTATTTATCAGGAAATTGTACAGGAGCAAAAGACTGGTCAATCTTGGCGTATTCGAATCGGATATGCTGCGCAGCTTCTCATCAAGACACAATGGAAAATCTTTCTCGCACTGTTACCCCTGACCTTATTGCTCTTTAAACAGTTTTCTTGGATGACTCCATTTGCCAATATCATTGCCATTCCAGTTCTGGGTGCCATCGTGGTGCCTTTAGATGTTATCGCTGCATGCTTCTGGCTCATCCTTCCTGCATTTGGACATTTGATTTTTCAACTCAACGATGGAGTATTACAGGCTGTTTTGGGTCTGTTTAATATGATGGATCATATCTTTGCACCGGAGTTACAATATTTTGCACTTCGTCCTTGGATGATCATCAGCATTTCATTTGGCATTTTAATTTTATTTTTACCTAAAGGCACAGTGCCTAAATGCTGGTCAATCATATGCTGTGTGCCTGTTTTTCTACCTGCACAATTAAAATCACCTACCCAATTAGTGGTGTTAGATGTCGGTCAAGGACAGTCTGTGTTCATCCAAGATCAGACACAACGAATACTGCTCGATACTGGCGGCAATCACGATGAGCAAAAGTTTAGTGTAGGTAGGCAGGTGGTGGTGCCATTTTTGAAGGCACAGGGCGTAAAGCAGCTAGACCGAATTATACTGTCACATTTAGATCAAGATCATAGCGGGGCATTACCTGCGATTCTGGATGCAATATCGGTTACGCAGATTCAAGCCAATGAACCAATGCCTAAACTTCAATCTACTTTTGAGCTGTGCTATGCCGGACAGCGTTTTGAGACACCTGAAACCATTATACAAGTTTTATCACCAGCGCTTCAGGAGATCGGACGTGCTGATACGAATCGAAATGAATCGTCATGTGTTATGCATATCGAGTTTAAAAACAATCAACCCATACGACATTTTTTAATTATGGGAGATGCAGGTTGGGAAACCGAGTTTAAATTACTTCAACATTATCCGGATCTGCGCGTAGATGTTTTGGTTTTGGGGCATCACGGGAGTCGTCATAGTTCAGCCTATGATTTTTTACAGCATTATCGGCCTCAATATGCGATTGCATCTGCAGGTGCAACCAATCGTTATGGACATCCTAGTATTGAAGTTCAGGCACGACTGGCAGCGTTACAAATTCCTTTACTCAGCACAGCCAAAGCAGGCAGTATTTCTTTTAGTTTTGATCAAGCGAATGAGCAGCCACGTTTTTATCGCCATCAATACCGCTGGTTAACACAATAGCCTTTTCGCGCTGATTGGCGTCACGTACCTGTTGCACTTTTTCGAGTGCTTCCTCTTCGCTTAAGGTGTAAAGATTGTCGAGTTCAGGGTTGGCTTTAAAGCGTTTATAACTCCAATGGTAATGATCTGGATACTTTTGAATTAAAGATTCAATTGCTCGATGGATCACCGCTGTGCCATCGCGATCTGTGCCTTCATAGATTTTTGTATCCATAGGTTCGATATACATATCGAAACCGTGATTTTCATTACGAATGGCGTATAAAAACAAGGCTTTGGCTTTGGTTTTCTGAATAAGCTTGGCACTTAAATTGCTCGATGCCAAAGGGATACCAAAATACTCAACCAGCTCGCCGCCCACGTTAGGCGTATGATCGGGCAGAATCACGGTAGTTCCGCCTTGTTTTAAGGCTTTAAAAATTTGACGAACACCACTTTCGTCAGTTGGAACCAGATTGGCTTGTTCGCGGCTACGTGCTTCGCGTACAAAGCGATCGGCATCTTCATTCTTGACTGGTTTATATAAAATGGTCATGTCGGTAAATTGAGCGCACCATGCGTTCATAATTTCCCATGTACCAAAATGTGGCACGATCAAAACCAGTCCCTTTTTTTCGGCGACCGCTTGGTGAAAGTATTCTGCACCTTGAATGCTATGAATTCGAGAAATATTTTTTTCGTTGGAAGATCCCCAAATACTAAAGAATTCCATATAAGACATTAGTTCATTTCGAATTGCGTTACGAATGATGTCATGACGCTGCTCGTCATTGAGATACGGCAAGGTAATTTTTAGGTTGAGTTGTATGGTCTTAGATGTTTTTGTAAGTTTCAAACCATTTACAAGGCTAGCAAGCATCCGTGCGAATAGACGAGAAAGCTGGATAGGCTGTCTGCTAATAAAATTAAGTAAGCGATACATTAAGCTACGTGAATCGGAAGTCGTCATTATAAAAGTGCTTAAAAACAAAAACGGAGGCTTGTCGGATAAAAATATTATAAGTTAAATCATAACGATTAAACAGTTTTTCCCGATTCAGTGTATATAATGGCAGTATTTTCAACTTTTTGGGTTATTTTTTATGTCTGATTGGCCGCCTAAACCACAAAATGAAGTGCAAAATAGCAACAATAAAACTGGTCAAGAATGGCAGATTTTAGAAAAAGCTGTTTTGGCCTCTGTCGAAGAGCAGCGTCGTAGTCGTCGTTGGGGGATCTTCTTTAAAACGCTTACTTTTTTATATGTACTGTTCGTGCTGGTTTTGCTGGGCCGTGGTTGTTCTGTTAGTGATGGGGCGAGCGGTACGTCAAGTAGTAGCCCACATTTGGCTGTGGTCAATATTATTGGAACCATCGATTCAAGCAGTAAATCGGTCAATAGTGAAGATACCAACAAAGCACTTACCCGAGCGTTTGAAGCTAAATCAAGTAAGGCCGTGGTCCTCAATATCAATTCGCCGGGTGGTTCGCCAGTTCAGTCAGATGAAATCTGGCAAGAAATCCGTTATTTGAAAAAACAGCACCCAGATAAAAAGGTTTATGCCGTAATTGGTGATATGGGGGCTTCAGGCGCCTACTATATTGCTTCTGCTGCAGATGAAATTATTGTCAACCCTTCGAGTCTGGTGGGGTCAATTGGTGTGATTATGCCAAACTATGGCATTACTGGTCTGGCGCAAAAATTGGGCATTGAAGACCGTACACTTACATCTGGCGATAACAAAGATATTTTAAGCATGACCAAACCGGTTAATCCTGCACAACGTGCACATGTGCAATCAGTTTTAGATAACGTTCATGCACATTTTATCAATGCGGTTAAAGAGGGGCGGGGCAATCGCCTAAAATCGAATGATCCAGCCGTATTTTCGGGCTTGTTCTGGTCGGGTGAGCAAGCGGTCAAATTGGGTGTGGCTGACCGGACAGGTAATTTACAAACCTTGATGCGTGAGTTAAAAGTAGACAATAAAGTAGATTACACGATTGAGCGCAATCCATTTGAAACAATTCTAGGTCGAATGGGTTCAGAATTTGGTCAAGGTGTCGCTGCATCGTTGAGCCAGCACCTGCAAACGGAACAGCAGGCGAAACTCCAATAAATCTCGAGGATCACTTGAACAAGCCTTTAATTCATTTTGCCCATGCTAACGGTATACCTTCGAAGGTATACCAAAAACTGTTCGATCTATTGAGCGATCGTTACGACATTATTTATGTGCCGATGATTGGTCCAGATAAGCGCTATCCTGTAACCAATCACTGGTCACATCTGGTCGATCAAGTGATTGACAGCATTGTGCGTCAGGCAAATGGACGAAAAGTGATTGGTCTAGGACATTCCTTAGGTTCAGTTTTAACCATGATGGCCAGTTACAAGCGTCCTGAGCTTTTTTCGCAAGTGATCATGCTCGACCCGCCTTTAATTTTGGGTGCTTATTCTTTTGCCTTTCATTTAGCAAAAGTCTTTAGCCCCAAAACGGTTGATCGGATGACGCCCGCTGGGTTATCTGTACATCGACGTGACCATTGGCCGTCACGAGAAGATGCTGCTTCACGCTTGCGTCCTAAAGGATTTTATCGAGATTTTGATCCAGACTGCTTTCAAGCCTATCTAGATTATGCCTTGACAGAAGATCCTGTTCGAGGTGGCGTGACCTTAAGTATTCCAAAAGCGGATGAAGTGGCGATTTTCAGAACTAATCCTTCATGGTGGTGGCTGACGCTTAATCGTAAACCATCCGTGCCGATTCAGTTGGTGGTGGGTGAGCAAAGTAACTTTTTTAAACGACGCTTGCCGCACAAAGCCAAGAAAAGTTTAGGTATTCCATTTACCACATTGCGTGGTGGTCATATGTTCCCTCTGGAGCATCCTGAAGAGACCGTTGCTCACATTAAAACATTGATTTCCAAGAACTAAGAAATCTAGACACATAAAACCTAGTCATAAAAAACGCATCCGTGGATGCGTTTTTTGATTTATAAATCACAAAACTGAATAGGTTTATTCAGTGGTATGCCTTTATACAAAATCTGACCATTTTCAAGATGTTTGAGTGTACCGTTACAAATCCACTCCACAGCTTGTGGATAAATTTTATGCTCAATGCTATGTACACGATGTGCCAAACTTTCAGGTGTTTGATGATGACCGACGGGTATCACTCCCTGTAAGAGCGTTGGCCCTGCGTCCAGCTCTGGGGTCACATAATGGACAGTACATCCATGATACACATCACCGGTATTTAATACGCGTTGATGGGTATGCATTCCTTTGTACAAAGGCAACAAGGAAGGATGAATATTGATCATCTTTCCGTGCCAGTTTCGTACAAATTTTTCGCTCAAGATCCGCATGAAGCCTGCCAAGACCACCAAATCGACCTCCCACTCGGTAAGCTGTTGATGCAATGCTGCATCGAAGAGTTCCCGAGTAGGATACGCTTTATGTTCAATCACTTTGGTTTGAATATTGGCATCTGCAGCACGTTTTAGTGCATATGCATCTGCTTTGTTGGAAATGACACCGACTATCTCACCTGAAAGATTTGCATCAATCAGAGCTTGTAAGTTACTGCCATTTCCTGAAACGAGTACCGCAATTTTTATCATGCAAAGATCACACGAATTTTTTCGTCTGCGCCTTCAACGGATGCTGGATTATCTTGGATATGACCAATTTTCCATGCTTTTTCACCTTGTGTATTTAACACATCGATGGTCTTTTGTGCGTCCGCCGCATCAACCGCAATCACCATGCCTACGCCACAGTTGAAGGTACGATACATTTCAAACTGCTCAACACCGCCTTCACGCTGCAAAAGTTTGAACAATTCTGGCCATTCCCATGATGCTTCATCAATCACAGCTTGCGCACCATTTGGTAAAACACGCGGTAAGTTACCCGGTAAACCGCCGCCAGTGATATGCGCCATAGCATGTACATCGACTTGCTTGCATAATTCAAGAACAGGCTTAACGTAAATACGGGTAGGTTCCATTGCAACATCTGCAAGTGAACGTCCATCGATTTGTTGATTTAAATCAACATTTTTAACATCTAAAATTTTGCGGAGCAGGGAGTAACCGTTAGAGTGTGCACCACTTGATGCTACTCCGATTAAAACGTCACCCGCTTTGACTTTTGAGCCATCAATGATTTTACTGTGTTCAACCACACCTACGGCAAATCCGGCAAGATCGTAATCTTCACCTTCATACATACCCGGCATTTCTGCTGTTTCACCACCAACTAGTGCACAACCAGCAAGCTCACAACCTTTACCAATTCCAGTCACAACGTCGGCTGCAACGTCTACATTTAAATGACCTGTTGCATAGTAATCAAGGAAAAATAGAGGTTCAGCGCCACACACCAAAAGGTCGTTTACACACATGGCAACCAAATCTTGGCCAATAGTGTCATGACGATTAAGATTGAGTGCCAAGCGTAGCTTTGTACCTACACCATCTGTACCTGAAACCAGTACTGGCTCTTCATAGCCTTTTGGAATTTTGCATAGTGCGCCGAAGCCACCAAGACCGCCCATTACTTCAGGACGAGTGGTGCGTTTAGCTACCGACTTGATTCGGTCGACTAATGCGTCGCCCGCTTCGATGTCGACACCCGCATCTTTATAGCTTAAACCAGTGTTAGGGGTAGAAGTTGAGTTGCTCATAGTGAAGTCTCCGCATTGGCGGCAGATTATAACCTGAATATACGAAACTCTTATGGTATTTATGATCGAAAATGCTATCTTTACTGAATTATTTTTGCATCTATAACGAATACATTAAAAAAAGGCTAGAATTTATGCAAGATCGTATGCTTAGACGCGTGTTCATCTTGGCAGGTATAGCACTTTTATTGTGGATCCTGTACTTACTTAAACCTGTCGTATTGCCTTTTATTGGCGCTTTTTTAATCGCTTATTTGTTTAGTCCATTGGTTGATAAACTTTGCAAGCTGCATCTGCCTCGCTGGCTTTCGATTAGTATTGTGTTTGTCGGCATTGGAGTATTACTTACTTGGGCGATGTGGTATGTGGTGCCGTTAGTTTGGCGTCAGCTCATTTATGCACGAGACAGTATTCCTTCGGGGATTCATTGGATTAATGCCACCTTCTTACCGTGGCTTTCGCACAACTTTAATGTTGAGCGGATGGAAATTGATACCGATCAGATTTCGACTGTGGTTATGGAGTACATTCAGACCAACTACAGCGCAGACAGTATTCAAAGCATGGCGCTACGTTTGGCACAATCTGGTTTGAGCTTTATTCAGGTGGGCGGCACCATTGTACTGATCCCGATCATTTCGTTTTATTTCTTGCTCGATTGGGAACGAATGCTGAATAGTTTGCGTCGATTAATTCCTCGTCCATATGAACACAGCACGTTAAAAATTGTGCGTGAGTGTCACAGTGTTTTAGGTGCTTTTGTCAAAGGTCAGTTTTTGGTCATGCTACTTTTGGGGATTGTCTATGCTGTTGGCTTACAACTTATCGGTTTAGAGGTCGGTCTGATTATCGGAATGGTGGCCGGACTGGCGAGTATCATTCCGTATTTAGGTTTTGCAGTCGGAATTATTGCGGCCGTGATTGCGACCCTCTTTCAGTTTGGCGTCGACTGGATGCAACTGGCGCTTGTGGGGGTGGTCTTTATGATTGGGCAAGCTGTCGAAGGTTATATTCTTCAGCCGTTCTTGTTAGGCGATAAAATTGGCCTATCACCTGTTGCAGTGGTGTTTGCCGTATTGGCTGGTGCACAGTTAGCTGGTTTTCTAGGCATGTTGATTGCTTTGCCTGTGGCAGCAGTCATTGTGGTTCTGCTCAGGCACATTCGCGAAGCCTATGAACATACTGCTTTATATGGTGGATCAGCAGTGGTCGTTTCTACTGGAGACAGCGAGCGTATCAGTGTAGAAACTGAATCGGTTGATCTTGATATTGAGGTCAAAAAGCCGCAAGATACTGATACATCGATTGATGTTGATCGGAAGTAACACGAAGGTCTATTGGATTTATGCGTCAACTACAGTTGGATATAGAACCTCAGCTCGATGCCCGTATTAGCGATTTTTCCGGGCCGGGATGGGGGCATGTGGTTGACGCCGTACGCCAGTTACATGCCGGATTAATGAACCGCTTTTATATTTACGGAGGGGCGGGTTCCGGTAAAAGCCATTTACTCTCGGCTATCTGTGATTCCTACCTCGAAATTGGAAAGTCGGCCATTAAAGTCTCTTTGTTAGAGCTTTTAGATGCGCCTATTGA
Organism: Acinetobacter soli; assembly: GCF_018139125.1. NCBI lineage: Bacteria > Pseudomonadati > Pseudomonadota > Gammaproteobacteria > Moraxellales > Moraxellaceae > Acinetobacter > Acinetobacter soli. The sequence continues at coordinate 1,624,099 of NZ_CP073241.1, read as the reverse complement.
AGCCATCACCTCGCTTGAACGATACGATCTTGTGGCATTAGATGATATCGAATCGATCAGTGGTGTTCCGCATTGGCAAAAAGCTGTGTTTCACTTAATTAATTACAATAATGAAGTGGGCGGACAATTGGTGTTTTCTTCACGTGTTGCCCCCATTGAACTACGTCTGGAATTACCGGATTTACAATCGCGTCTTACGCAGGCAGTCAGTGTAAAATTACCCAATGGTAGTTTGTATGCCGATCGGCAGGCACTCATAGTATCGACCATGACGCGTCGTGGTTTGCAATTTGATCCGCAAATTTTAGACTATTTGCTTTTGCACGGGCCTCATCAAGCGTCATTACTCTTGCAAACCATTGCCCAGCTTGAAAAATTATTAAAAGGCGAAAAGACAAAATTATCCAATGCGACCTTGCGTCAGATTTACGCATTGATAGATGAATATCGACATTAAAATTAGATCTTGAGTAATTACTCTAGCTGTGACAAAGTAGGCAAAGAATTCAAAGTTGTTGGGATAGAGCAACTTTAAAAAAATAATGAAAAATGGAATGTTAAGGAGAATAATATGCTCAAGCAGGGCTTAGGCATTGGCTTGTTGTGTATTGCGGGGCATGCGTACTGTGACAGTATTATAGTAAACACCACAGCGGATGAAGTAAAAGATGACCAATTGTGCTCGCTACGTGAAGCTGTGGAGTACATTAATAGAGGGTCGCCTGAATCAGGCTACAATGGATGCGGGGGCAAAGACAGCAACCCGTTGATTTTGCTTGAAAAAAGTAAAAACTATGAATTAAAAAGCAAAATTGAAATTAAAAAAGCATTGCAAATTAAAACCACTTACGACACGACTATTACCAATCAGCTAGGTTTGAATAATGCCACCATCAAAATGACAGGGGCTGATCAAATTTTTCGAATCCGTGATGATAGTACCCAGAATGAGCAATATAATGTTCAGCTCACAGAAGTGAATCTGGATGGCTGTGCCAAAGATTGCGGCATTGCTCAGGGTGGTTTGATATACAACCAAGAGACACTCGTTTTAAGTTATGTGACGCTTAAAAACGGATATGCGAATTTGGGTGGTGCAATTTATAACGCACAAGCATCAACTACAGATAAATCCAGTGGATCAGTCACCATTATCAATAGTTTGATGCAAAATAATACCGCCAGCCAAGGCGCCGTAATTTACAGTGATCTTCCCCAATTTGTGATGACTCAATCGGTTGTGCGAGACAACACTGCAACGACTACAACGACACCGACATTATTTTTTAGCGCAGCAAAGTTTAGCGATGATCTTACAGCGGGTTTTTTTAGTTCGGGGTTGTATGGTGTAAAAAATTCGACAATCCTTAAAAACACGGGCTATCTCATCAATTTACGTGATGGCCAGAGTTTGAATAACAACACAGTGGTACGCAACTCTTTGGGTATCTATTTCGATGCGCCGCTTGGTAATGCCTATTTAGCCAATAGTATTGTGGTTGAAAACGGGATTGTTCAAAACGAAGTATTACAAACTGCCAAGAACTGTACCTTTACAAGCTCTGACAAAAGCTTGATTCAAAATAATCTAGTGAATTCTGACTGTGGATCGGGTTCAAGTAATGCACCCAATATTAATCTCGGTGCTGTAAAACTATTTGCAGGCTCGAGTGTAGAAGGAAAATGTACACTCGCACCGGCTGAAGGATTACTGTGTCCGTTTGCTACACCGAGTATGACCTTTTTAGGTTTTTTTAGACCGCGCCTATTGCTTAGCTACAACAGTTTAGATGACTCTTTGATTGTGAATCGTGGTCGTATTAGTGGCACGGGTGCATGTGAATCAGTCGATCAGCGTGGTAAATCTCGTAGTAGTAATCAATCATGTGACTTGGGTGCCATTGAACTCGTCATCGACACCTCATCAATCGCTACTGTGGGAAGTGATATTTTATATGGTGAACAGGCAAAATTTTCGATTGCAGAACAACTCACAGATGGGGAATTAGTTCCGGCGAGTGCGTGCGAGGCTATTTTAGGAAAACGTACAGACGGTAAAGCATGGCAAGTCGGTTGTTTGGACGTTATACAAACCAATACGCCATCTAAGGGAGCGTTAACGCTCGATCAGGATGGAAATGTGGTCTACGCACCCAATGGCAACTGGCACGGAACAGATGAATTTAAAATCCGTGTTGTAACCACATTTAGCCGTTTTAGTTCGTCGACCAACAGCAAGTATATCGATATTCCTGTGCGTATTGTACAAAACCCGCCCAACACCTTTGAAGATAAAAAAGTCAGTACAGGTGGTGGTGGGAGTTTCGGCTGGGGAAGCTTGATTGTATTGGGTGGATTGATGATGTGGCGTCGGAAACGTCAGCAGTAAGAAAAGGATGAATCATGCAGAATTATAAAAAAGGAATACTGACATTAATGATTTTATCAGCCATGTCACTCATGGCAGCAGAAGATAAAACCATATACGTGAATACCTTTGAAGATATCGACAGTGACTCAAGTGCCAAATGTTCACTCCGCATGGCGCTTAAAGCCGCGGCAGCCAATAAAGCCTATGGTGGATGTTCGGCTGGAAATACCGTTGCATCTAGCACCGATACCATCCAGCTTGAAGCGGGAACGTATAATTTGAGTTCCGAGCTGGTACCGACTTCACAGGTGATTATTAAAGGAAAAGAGGCGCTCGATTATACGCAAAAAGATGCCATCACCCAGCAGTATCCTGCACTGACCGCAGTGAAAACTGTGATTTCAGGGCAAAATAATGTACGTATTTTAAATACCACCAATGCGAAATCTGCACTCACTTTGAATGATCTCGAGTTACGTCAGGGCCGTAGTTCGGATCGTGGGGGAGCGCTTTATTTAGGCGGATCGACCACGCTCAATCGGGTAAATATCCTCAACTCGAGCGCAGCCAATGGTGGCGCAATTTATCTTGAAAATGGCACCAGTGCCGTGACCATCAGTAATAGCCTTATTCAGGGAAATACAGCATCAACCAATGCAGTACTGGGCATGGCATGCCGTGACTTCGGTGTGCTTAATCCACGCACTCTCACGCTGACCAATAACAGCATTATACAAAATGGCAGTGCATCGAGTGACAGTGTACTGACCTTTTGTGGAACGCCCACAGCAACTTTAACTGCTAACACGATTGCACTCAACACTGCCAATCCGACTTCTGGCAGTATTATAAAATTCAGCAGTGATCAATCAAACTCGCAATCGAGTAATCTTGATGCCAGCTCCAATTTAACCCTTGAAAATAACACGATTGTTAAAAACACAGCATTTAGTACCTTTTTATACGACAAGACTGGTACCAAAAGACTAACCCTGAATGCTTTATTTGCAAATACTGGAAAATCATGCCGTTATGCCTACGGTGATGCCAAATCAGAAACTTCGACCGGTTTAAATTTATCTTATAATGCGCTGGTTTTGTCTGCTGCAAAAGAAGGGCAGTGTGATGTCGGTAATGAGGTTTTAGCTACACAGCACAATACCAACGATGTGAGTACCACCAGCTTCTCAAGCCTGTTCGAAGATTTACGTGCAGGTGATAAAAATACCAATTACTTACCTGTATATTTTCCAAGAAATAATCAAAATCAAAGCGATTTGGTTGATGTCGGCTCGACCAGTTGTAATGCCAAAAATGATCAACGTGGTATTCAGCGGATTACCGATGCGACGTTATTGCTGAATCCCGCTGCTGCCAATAGCTGTGATATCGGTTCGATTGAATTGTTAAAACTGACCGCAAGTGATTTAAAAAATCTAACCAATACATCATTGGTCGATTTATTCACAAATACTAATTCAGGTTATGAAACTTTAAGGGATTCGTATAAGAAACTGATTGAAGACAGTGCCACAGATCCGAAATTTTTACCGTTATATCGCGATGAATTTCAAAAATACAGTGACTTGGTGACCAATACAAAAGCCAATTTAAAGTACCGTGCAATTTACGTCGATCCGTTTGCAAAAAGTTTTGCCAATGAAAACGCCGCGCATGAAATCCAGCCATTAAATCTGGAAAATTATAATGTAAGCGTGCAACGTTTTGGAATTGGTACATTGAATAACTCAAGCAGTACCGCAAGCGTAATCAAATTAAGAGACGATGCAAATTTACAGTGTGAATGGAATCCGACTTTAAAACGGATCATTATTTCACGTAAAGACGATACCATTACACAAGCCGATGAATACAACATTTGCCAATATACATTAACGTCAAAAACGGATTCGAGTAGTCAGTCATCTGGATTGTTATTTGCACAGTTTGTCAATATTAAACCAATTGCAAAAGATGATGAGTACAGTCTGCAATATGGCAGCAGTCAAGAAATTAGCGTTAATCTGCTGAGCAATGACAGTGATGATGGCGATGGGCCAAGTTCAACCTTAACGTCAAATCCAAATAAACCAAAATTTTATCGCAACGATGACGGGGCAGAGCTTGCAGTAAGTTTAATTGATGTCTCATCAGGTATTACCATTGCAGCAGACCGAACAGGTAACTGTCCGGGTGATGATATTGCTAATCTTTGTTATGGCGGTAATCTGCGTATACAGGTAAAAAACAACTTCAGCCCATTTAATTATTCCTTCAAATATGTGATTTACGATGCTGAAGGTCTAAAGTCTGAACAAGCGACTGTGAAACTGGTCAATACCGCAACAACAACCAATGACAGTCGCGGTGGGGGTGGCAGTCTTGGTGTATTCGGCGTAATTGGTCTTATGGGGCTTGCGCTATACAGACGCTTCAAATAGTCAACTTCTAAAAGTAAGAAAGAGGTCAATCGACCTCTTTTTTGTTATATCGCTGTATTATTGCGGGTCGGCGGTCGTCAGATACTTGTGAATGTATTCTTCACGAATTTGAGTACGCTCTTCCATACTGGCATTTTGCATACGTTTTCTTAAATCGTTGCGTTCTTGAGTACTCATTTTTTGCCAAGTATCTCGCATTTTTTGTTTTTCTTGCTCTGGAAGCTGAGTGAACCAGTCCATACGCTGCTGCAAATCAATTTTTTTATCTTTTGGTGCCTCTTTCAGCGATTGGTAGCGCTGTATGAGTGCACGTTGTTCGTCATCTGAAAGTGCATCCCAGGTTTCATTGACTTGCGTATTGGCATCTTTGGAAAAAAACCAAAAACGCTCGAATCCTGCAAAACTAGTTTGCAGAAAGCTTAAAGCACATAGGGCAATGGCAAGTCGTTTAGCTACCATGAGGCACCTTATCTTCGCCAAGTACACTTAGCATTTCAAAATCCTCCACCATTTGCGGTGAAAGTTTTGGTGTCACAATGACTTGATTTTGTGGTTTTTCAGTCAGATCAAACGAGCTTGGCAAAATCACAAAACCTGTGATTGCTGCGGCCAGTGCAAAACCTGACATTTTCCACACGCTATAGTATGACTTTGGTTCTTCTTTAATTTTTTCAAGAACATGGGTCATGACAACAGCTTTGTTTTTATGATGACGTGCGAGTCCATCAAGCTTAGACGTCACACGCTTTGTGAAATCATCTTGATTCATCTGATGAACCTCCCAAAGATGGATTTAAATGAGCTAACGAAGCGCGTAAACCCTGAATAGCGCGATGGTAATGCGTTTTTACGCTTCCCTCTGTGCAATTCATGATCTGAGCAGTGGTTTGAGTATCAAACCCTTCCCAAGCACGCAACATAAACGCCTGTTGTTGTCGAACAGGTAGTTTACTGATGGCGTCTTGAATCTCTTCAATGGTTACGGCTTGATCCAGAAAGTCAAAAGGATTAGGTGTTGTTTCATCAACAACATCAGTTATTTCGTCGTCGGAATCTAAACTGACTTTTTTAAAAAAAGAGAACGGATTAGACCTTCGGGCTTCCTTACGCCGCCAGTCCTGTAATTTATTATTCAGTATGGTGTAAAAAAGAGGATACCATTCATCGATACTCTTGTCTGCGTAAGACTTGTGAAGCGAAATAAACGCTTCTTGTACCAGATCCATGGCAATGCCTTGCTGACCTTGAGTGGCACTTTCCATCATGACAAGCGCACGGCCGCTCACATCTTGCATAAAAAACTTAAGACGTTGTTCGACGGTACCTTCATGGGTACTGCGTTCAGTTCGAGACTGTTTGGGCGCTAAATCCATAGAGATGGAAAATCCTGTCATTCGATCCCCATTCTTCCTATCTGGTTACATGTTCTATATAACGCTCAATAAGAAGAATAGGTTGACAACATCAACAGTTATTTACATACAGTCTAAATGATTTTATTCGATAAAAGAGAGACTTTAATATAAATTAACGTTTCTACAGTCGTTGGCGAACCATTTCAAAAAAACAGATAGAGCCTGCAATGGCCACATTTAAGGATTCCTGACCACCCGGCTGCGGAATGGTGACACTTTGCGCATGGGCAAGTGCATAATCTGACACACCCTGACCTTCATTCCCTAATATCCAGACACAAGGTTGGGTTAAATCTTGATCATAGATGCTGGTCGCCTCGTGCGAGCTGGTCACATAGACCGGAATTTTAAACTGATCAAGTACAACATCAAGCGCAATGTTTTCAAAGGTAAACAGACTAAAATGTGCACCCATCCCGGCTCGTAACACGCGAGGCGACCATAAAGATGCCGAACCTTTGGTGCAAATGACTTGCTTAATATTGGCCGCCGCTGCAGAGCGAAGCAACGTTCCGACATTGCCTGGATCCTGAATGTTTTCCAAAATAAGTGTATCTTGAGAAAAATCGATGGCCTGACTTGATTGAGGTAAGTCGATAATCGCCAAACATGCCAGTGAGGTACCAAGCGTACTTAAATCGCGATACAAACTTTCTGCTAAAATAAACACGTGGCCAGTATATTGCGCTGCGATGGCGTCAAAATCTGGATGTTTTAATGCGGCTTCAGTGGTAAAAATGCTGTTAATTTTGCGTTGTTGCTGTAACCAAGACAAACATAAATGTGTGCCTTCAAGTACAGTTTGACGGTTCTTTTTACGAAAAGCTTGCTGTTCGATCAGCCCGCGCAAATGTTTAATTTTGGGGTTATCTTTAGATTCAAGATAAATAATCGACATATATTAAAGTCCACTGTGATGCCAAAACTGACATCACAGTCTGATAAAATTACTGATGATAACCGGTCACAAGATCGACTTCATTTTTTGAGCCGATAATGACAGGAATGCGCTGATGAAGATCGTTTGGCTCGATTTCCATGATACGCACGCGACCCGTGGTTGCTGCACCGCCTGCTTGTTCAATAATAAAGCTCATTGGATTGGCTTCATACATGAGACGTAAACGTCCAGCTGAGCTTGGATCTTTCAAATCGTATGGATACATAAAGATACCAGTACGGCATAAAATACGATGAACATCTGCCACCATACATGCGATCCAGCGCATATTGAAATCTTTACCGCGAACCGACGTTTTTCCTGCAAGCAACTCATCGATATAACGTTTAACTGGTGCTTCCCAGTGACGTTGGTTTGAAGCGTTGATAGCGAATTCTTGAGTATCCGCATTAACTTTAACCGACGCAGTCGTCAAGATAAACTCACGGCTTTCGATATCGAAAGTGAAGAAGTCTACGCCTGCACCAAAGGTAAGCGCCATCATAGTTGAAGGCCCGTACATAACATAACCGGCAGCAACCTGAGCTGTACCAGGCTGCATGAAGTCAGCAGCTTGTGTCACTGCTTGTTTGGCAGGTAAAACCGAAAAAATAGTGCCGACGCACATATTGATATCAATGTTGCTTGATCCATCTAAAGGATCAAACAAAACCAAGTATTTGCCATCTTGATGACCTGGGGTAAAATCGTCCAGCTCTTCCGATGCAAGGCCACCTACCTGAGGGTGTGCTTGAAGGGCATCAAGCAAAAGATCATTTGATAACACATCGAGTTTTTTCTGCGTTTCACCCTGAACATTTTCGTTACCTGCGCTTCCAAGCAGATCGGCCAATGCTCCTTTTTGAATGGCTTGATCAATTTCTTTACAAGCATTTGTAATTGTTTCAATCACTTGTGCCAACTCAGGTGTCAAATTCCCATTTTTTTGTTGTAGGTATTGAGCCAAGGTGAGATTTGACATACAAAATAACTCCGAAGAAGATGAATAGTGGTGATCTGCAACTGGCGCATAGTTTAGATGAGATTGGACAAAAAGAAAAATTATCTTACTTTATTTCTGGTTATTTTTTGCTTGCAAGCTTGCCATAACATGTTATGTTTAGTGGCATAGGAGAAATCCGAGGGTAGGAGCAGCAAAAATGACGACCAAGAAGTTTGAGCCAAGTCCCACCCCGAGCGAAGCTTTGAGTTTGGATGAGATCTCCAAAGAAAGTATTGCTGCAGCTTGGGAAGGGTATCAAGCAAAACCTGAATATAAAGAGTTTAATAAACACGATTTGATCGAGTCGTTTCAGCACCAAGAAGCAGATTCAAACCATACTTCACAGTAAAAGACATTCATATAAAAAGCGCCTTTCAATGAAGGCGCTTTTTATATTTTTTATCTATTACTTCAACAAAGGAGGAACTGCTTCGTAATTGATTTCAACGCGACGGTTCTCTTTCCATGCTGCTTCATCATGACCCGCATTAATTGGCATTTCTTTGCCATAACTCACTGCTTCAAGCTGCTGTGGATTGACGCCATTGGTGATTAGGTAGCTTTGTACTGCTTTTGCACGACGCTCACCTAAGGCCATATTGTATTCACGTGTACCGCGTTCATCTGTATGACCTGTCAATGCAACACGAGAGTTTGCATTTGCCATTAGAAATTGAGCATGTGCTTGAAGTGTTTGATAGTCTTCAGTGGATAAATCACTGCTGTCGTAATCGAAATGGACCACGCGTTTTGCCAGAAAGGCACGATTTGCAGCAGTGACCCCTTTAGATGACGCACCAGTCAGATTTTTTGCATTTAATGCAGCATCTTCACTTAAACCTTCTGTGCTTACAGTGGTCGTGCCAGTTGGATTCGTTCCAGTGGTCACAGGTGCAGCAGGTTTGCGGCTTGCACATCCTGTCATGATTACCGCTGTTGCCAGCACAGGTAAAACAAATAATTTCACAGCGTTCATATTAATCTCCAGTAAGATTATGTCTAAGCGTTATTTCGGTGCCCACGCAGGTTCTCTCACTTCACCCTGTTCACTTGGTAAATTCATTCGGAAGCGGCCATCTGTCGACATAATAGACAATAAGCCACGACTTCCTTCATAGGTAGCATAGACCACCATCTGGCCATTCGGTGAAAAGCTTGGTGATTCATCAAGGCTGGTTGGGGTCAGAATATTCACGATACCAGTCGAAATATTCATGATGGCCACTTTGTAATTACTACCTGAAGGGCGATGTACCAATGCGATATTCTTACCGTCTGCACTGAGTGTGCCACGTGCATTAAAGGCACCACGGAAGGTCAAGCGCTTAACCGATGAATCATCGAAACTGTAGCGATAAATTTGAGGTGAGCCACCGCGATCTGAGGTAAAAATAAAGGATTTGCCATCTGGTGCATAACGTGCTTCTGTATCAATCGCGTTATCGTTGGTCATGCGCTGTAATTGGCGGGTGGTTAAATCCATTTGATAGACTTCTGGATTGCCGTTCATCGACGCTGTAAATAACATCGATTTGCCGTCTGGAGAAAAACTTGGCGCGCCGTTTAAGCCTTTAAAACTTGCCAAAACTTCGCGTTGCCCCGTTGCTAAATCTTGCAAATAAATAGCGGGTCGTTTGGTTTCAAAAGATACATAAGCAATCTTTTTAGCGTCGGGTGTCCATGCCGGTGATAGAATTGGATCACGAGACGATAAAACGGTTTTAGGTTGTTCGCCATCTGTGTCTGCGATCTGGAGTGTATAACGCTGATTTGGAGTAGCAGGATTACGAAGTACGTAGGCAATACGCCCGCTAAAGTCGCCCGGTATACCAGTGAGGGCTTGATAAATCGCATCACTGATCATATGCGCAGCCTGACGTACGCGCGAAGCTGGAACAGTTAAGACTTCATTTAAAAGATATTGCTGCTTTTGCACATCGTAAAGTTGGTAATGTACTTCAAGTGCATTATTGGCTGCAGGTTTAACATTACCTACCACGACATAGGGAATGCCGGCAGATTGCCATGCTGAAGCCTGCACCTGATCTACCGAAGCTGTAGCGGGTAAATTTTTGGATGAACTGCTAAAACGACCAGATCGATTCAAGTCGTTTTCCACAATCGGAAACAAGGATTGATCATTTGCAAAGGGCACAATCGCGATTTTAGGCGCTTCTTCAGGCGCCTTTGCAATTTCAAGATGCAATTGGGCAAACGTGTTTGAAGTCACGGTCATCCCGAGAGCCGCAATGAGTGCGAAAGAAAGTAAATGTTTACGCGTCATATCCATAATCGTGATATAGGGTCAAATTGAATGGCTTGTGCTGTTTTAGCACGATTACATGCTTTGAATCCATTTAAAGCATGTAATCACAATCAAAAATTATTTTGCTGTAAACGACGAGGTAAACGTACGCGCTTCACGTCGTGCATCTGGGTCTGACGGCATTGGATAAGGGGCGGCTGATCGTACCGCAGCTTCGACACTCGCTTTGACATCTGCATCACTGGAATTCACCACCACCGAAAGTACAGAGCCGCTATCACTTAAAGTGACACGTGCAGTGGCTTTTTTACCAGCTGCACCCATAGGAATATTCCATGCGCGGTAAATTTTCTGCTCGAAATCTTTTTTGGCACTTGAAGCCACGCGTCTAGCTTCAGCTTTCTTCTGTGCCGCTTCTTGCTGTGCTTTTTCTGCTGCAGATTCACGGGCTTCAGCTTCAGCTTTTGCAGCAGCGTCCGCTTTGGCTTTTGCGGCAGCATCCGCTTTGGCTTTTGCAGCAGCGTCGGCTTTGGCTTTTGCAGCGGCATCCGCTTTAGCTTTTGCAGCGGCATCCGCTTTAGCTTTTGCAGCAGCGTCGGCTTTGGCCCTTTCTGTTGCTTCAGCTTTGGCTTTTGCAGTAGCATCCGCTTTGGCTTTTTCTGTTGCTTCAGCTTTGGCTTTTGCGGCAGCATCCGCTTTGGCTTTTGCGGCAGCATCCGCTTTGGCTTTTGCAGCGGCATCCGCTTTGGCTTTTGCAGCAGCGTCGGCTTTGGCTTTTGCAGCAGCGTCGGCTTTAGCTTTTGCAGCAGCGTCGGCTTTGGCTTTTGCAGTAGCGTCGGCTTTGGCTTTTGCAGTAGCATCCGCTTTGGCTTTTTCTGCTGCTTCAGCTTTGGCTTTTGCAGCAGCGTCGGCTTTGGCTTTTGCAGCAGCGTCGGCTTTGGCTTTTGCAGCAGCGTCGGCTTTGGCTTTTGCAGTAGCATCCGCTTTGGCTTTTGCAGCAGCATCCGCTTTAGCTTTTGCAGCAGCGTCGGCTTTGGCTTTTGCAGTAGCATCCGCTTTGGCTTTTGCAGCGGCATCGGCTTTAGCTTTTTGAGCGGCTTCAGCTTTGACCTTTTCGGCTGCATCGGCTTTAGTCTTTTCAGCAGCCTCTGCCTTGGCTTTTAATCTTTCTTGAGCTTCAGCTCGAGCTTTATCTTCTGATTCACGCTTTGCTTCAGCTGCTGCTTTTTTTGCTTGTGTCAGCTCTTGAGCTTTTGCGGCAGCCGCTGCTGCTGCGAGTGCGGCGGCATTTGCCTCAGATTGAGATTGCTCTGGAGGACTTGCAGGAATAATGGGAGCTTCTTTATTGGGTGTTTGTGTTGACTGTATGTTCTGTGCGACTTGCGTACTCGTCGTATCTGCTTCTTGAACAGGTAAAGCCAAATCGGCAGGGTTCACCAGTACAGTGGTGATTTTTTTAGGCGGTTCAGGTGGTTTACTTAAGCCCAAATAAAGTAAGCCAACAATTGCCAGCGTATGCACACCAAGTGTAAATCCTAGTGCAATTGATCGTTCTTTAAAAGCGGGCTTTTGAAAATTTTTCATGGGTTACTTTAATGGTTCTGTAAGCAGACCAACTTGTGTTAAACCTGCTGCTTGTAAAGTAGACATGAGTGAAACCACATCGCCATAAGGTCTAGATTTTTCACCATTGACCAATACAGTCAGCTTCTGATTGCTTTGATCAGCCTGAGCTTGAGCCTCTCCTAATATATTTTTGAGCTGATCGAGTGAAACAGGTTCTTCTTTGTGATCTTTATATTGCAGAAAAATCTGGCCATCTTGTCCAAGGGTTACGATTGCGGGTTCTTTAGATTCAATTGGTGTGTTATTGGCTTGTGGTAGATCTACTTTAATACCACTGGTGATCATTGGAGCAGTCACCATAAAAATAACCAAGAGCACCAGCATGACATCAATATAGGGTACGACATTCATGTCACTTTTTAACGGCTTTTTAATGCGCTCAAAGCGCCCGGAACGCTGAATGGCCATTATACGTCTTCCTGAGTGGAACCTACAGATTGACGTTGCAGCAATGCGACCATTTCTTCTGCAAAAAGTGCGCGGTCAGAATAAAGCGCTTCACCCTTAGCCGTATAATGGTTAAAGGCGAGTACCGCTGGAATTGCAGCGAACAAACCGATTGCTGTGGCAATAAGTGCTTCTGCGATGCCTGGTGCAACAGTGGCCAGGGTGACTTGATCAACTGCTGACAAACCGATAAAGGCATTCATAATGCCCCATACGGTACCAAACAGACCAATATAAGGTGCAACAGAACCAATACTGGCCAAGGCACCAAGTCCTTGTTCGAGGCGGCCTTGATCCCGACTTAAACCGACACGTAAAATTCGCTCAGTTCCTTCAATACTTTGAGAGGCGGGAGCATGGCGCTTTTTTAGTTTAAAAAACTCACCCAGTCCATGATAAAAGATATCTTCAAGACCTGTGCGTTTTGAGTTGAGCTGTGCATTGTTGTAAAGCGTATTCAGCTCTGCACCCGACCAGAACATTTTTTGAAAATGTTCATCCTGTTGTGCAGATTTTTTATAGCTCATATGTAACTTGGCAATCAGATACCAACTATAAATCGATGCGAAAAGTAAGATCAACATTACGGCCTGTACCACAGGACTTGCTTGTAAAATAAGATCAGAAATATGCAATGAAGATTGAGCTGGTGTTGCCATAGTTACGTATGCCAAAGTTTGTTTTTTTAAGCTTGTTCCAATTCTTGAAGAATAAGACCACGAATTTCATCTGGTAAACGACGAGGGCGCAATTCAGCATTTAAACACGCCAGTTCCACTTCACCAGAAGCTAGCATGATTTCACCACGATATATATTTTGTTGCAATACAAATGACGAAGCTTTACATGAAACTACACTTGCTGTAACAGTGATCATATCGTCCATCATGATTGGGCGAATGTACTTCAGTGCAATTTTGTGCACAACAAAGTTATAGTCTTTTTGGTGCCAGTAGTGATCGATGCCAGAGGCACGAAGCCATTCTGTACGAGTTCTTTCAAGATAGCGAATATGGTTAGCATGATAGACGATACCGCCGGCATCAGTATCTTCAATATATACACGAATTTGGAATTCGAATTTATTCGCCATGAGAGTGTTCCGTCTTTTGATTCAATATTGTGTTTTGAGTTGGCGCTGTTCAAAATCTGTGGGAAAAGTAGAGAAATTTGCTCATGCGCCAAGGTTCTACCGCATTGAAGTTTATCAGCTTATCTGAAGCGTCCAATGGCACAAGTTTTCAATCTGTAAAACTTAATCAGCGTGATCTTCAAACCTAAGGAATTGTTTCAATAAGAATGACGAATATATTAATAACACTCAACATAATATTTTAAAGCCAGAAAAGTTTGTGCTCTTAGTTATTGAATCTAAGCAAGGTCAAAGCATTAATTTTTTAACTGCATGTTCAGTTAGATGTTCAGAAAGATAACTTGCAACATAAAATTGATGTTCAGCTAAATGTTTCTTTTGATTTTTCGGTAAGGTTTCTTTGAAAGTATCCCAAATATATGCGAGGCTTAAGAAGATGACTAAAAACAAAATTGTTCCAAATAGACTTGAGAATTCCACTGCATAAAACCACCAGAGAAAGATTGAAATAAGGATGATCAGCGTAGCCAAGATGAGAGTATTAGATTTTTGGTTTATTTTTGGTGGTATGTACACATCATTTGCTAATTTCTTTACATCTTCATCAAAAAACATTCCAATCCATAACAGTGCAGTCGCTTGTTTAAACTCAATAGAATGCAACATGTATTTTTTTAATGTCTTAATTTGTAGATCTTCGGGATTTAGCTCATCAATGTCGATAATCTGATGGTTTATTTTCAACGAGATGCAAATAAGCAATACCTCTTTGTCACGGATCAATCTCAAAAGATAATCTTGTTGCGATGTACTCAATGTTTCAATGGTTACATTTGTTGGAAGATGTTCAATTGGCATTACATCGTGAAGTAATTCATCATAAGTATCTTTGATGTCGCGGATTATTTTTTGTTCTAGCATTTTGTTGTTTCTTAAAATTTAAAAATAATGGGTTAACCAGAATCATAGGCATGATTCTGGTTCTGGCATATATAAGTTAGCTTTTAGGCTCTGGCGGGGTTAAGCCAAATTGTAAATACGCCATGTTGGTGGCAATTCGGCCACGAGCGGTACGCATCACATAACCTTGTTGAATAAGATACGGCTCAATCACATCTTCAAGCGTTCCGCTATCTTCTGCCATAGCGGCAGCCAATGCTTCCACACCTGCCGGTCCGCCATCAAAACGTTCAAGCAGCATGCTTAAGTAACGTCGATCGAGTGTGTCTAGCCCGTCTTTGTCTACATTCAGCATATCAAGTGCACGTTGCGCCATTTCTTGTGTAATTTCACCAGTCCCTTTTACCTGCGCATAATCACGTACTCGTCGGAGCAAACGATTGGCGATACGCGGCGTACCTCGTGCACGACGTGCGATTTCGGCCGCACCCGAATGTGTGATCGGAACATCCATCAGATTTGCAGAGCGCGTCACGATATGGGTCAGATCCTCGACCGAGTAAAATTCAAGACGCTGGACAATACCGAATCGATCACGCAGCGGCGAGGTGAGTAGACCTGCTCGTGTTGTGGCGGCCACTAGGGTAAACGGTGGAAGATCAAGCTTGATCGAACGCGCAGCAGGCCCTTCACCAATCATGATATCCAGTTGATAATCTTCCATTGCTGGATACAGAATTTCTTCGATGACCGGCGATAAACGATGAATCTCATCGATAAACAGCACATCACCTTCTTCAAGGTTGGTCAGCATGGCGGCAAGGTCACCGGCACGCTCAAGCACCGGGCCTGAAGTTGACTTGAGGTTTCCACCCATTTCTCTGGCAATAATGTTGGCCAGTGTGGTTTTTCCTAAGCCAGGAGGACCAAAAATAAGCGTATGATCCAGTGCTTCACCTCGGCCACGTGCCGCACCAATAAAGATTTCCATTTGCTCACGAACCACGGGCTGACCAATATAGTCAGCGAGCGAGGTAGGACGAATGGCGCGATCAAAATGATCTTCTGGTTTTTCACTGCCACTGATTAAACGATCACTCATTGACGGCTCACTTCATCATCGATTTTAATGCAGCACGAATAATATCGGCTGCTTCGGTGTGGTTGGCTTTTGCTGCTGCCACTGCTTTTTGTGCTTCTGCTGGTTTATAGCCCAATGACTGTAAGGCGGCTTCTGCTTCTGCCACGGGGGAGTTAGCGCTAAACTGGATCTGTGCTGGCGCCATAGCGGAGCCTGTGCCACTCGGAGTAGATAAGGCTTTGAAGCGATCACGTAACTCTATCATTAAACGTTCGGCTGTTTTTTTACCTACCCCAGGAACTTTAATAAGAGTATTGATGTCATCATGCTCAATGGTATGGATCAGTAAATCAATGCTGAGGGTAGATAAAATGCCCAATGCCATTTTGGGACCAACACCGTTCACTTTGAGTAGGGTTCTAAAAACCAACTTTTCTTGTGCATCGATAAAACCAAACAGTTGCTGTGCATCTTCTCGAACCACCAGATGCGTCCATAATGTGACGCGTTGTCCTTTTTGCAACTGACAAAATGTTGATAGCGGCGTGTCGATTTCATAACCGACACCATTGACATTCAGCAATACGGTCGGCGCCTCAAGCGCAAAAACTTCACCAATTAAACAACCAATCATGCGATTCAATCACTCTTCAAATTCAAAAAATACAATAACAAAAATCTTGATACTCCACAGCAAATAACCGGCTGTTGTACAAGCAACTGATTTGATCTGGCGACTAAAATTTAAAACATGCTGACTTTATTGCCTTTGAGCTCTTGCGAAATGGCATAAGCCTGATGGTCGGAAAAACGACTGATAATATCTAAAATCTGCATGATGTTTTGATAGAGATCATCACTCATGATCATGCCAAGATTTTGCAAAATTACCATTAAACGCTGATCTTTAAAGCGTAGCCGCTGTTTTGGTTGGGCAAGCGGAATAAAAGCATCGAGTAAATGCTGCAAACTCGAGTGTGCCAGTAATTCAAGATCCGCTTTGTGTGGATGATCAAAAATTTTATCTCGAGTCAGGTTTTTTGCATTTTGAATACCAATATGAATATCACTTGGGCAATATTGCAATAAACCGCCATTGAGCTTACCCGCCAGTATTTCATCATGATGACGTGCAAAGGCGTTGGTTACTTCTGCAACTAAACGTTTCATCACCCGTCCACGTAAGGCCGCGACTTTCTGATGCCATGTGGCGTGTGGGAGGGTCAGTTCGTGTGGGGTGCCATAGTCACCAATCAAATTCAGAAAATAAGGCTCAACTTCATCATATTCGAGCATATTCATGCTGATGCCATCTTCAAGATCAATCAGGGCATAACAAATATCATCGGCCGCTTCGAGTAAATAGGTTAAAGGATGGCGACAATAATGATATTCGCCTAACTGGATGAGCCCGAGTTGTTCTGCAATTTGCACCAGTACTTCTTTTTCAGACTGATAGCAGCCAAACTTGGAGCGCAGATGCGTTGAGTCGATATGGTCAACCGGATGAGACAACCAAGGATATTTTAAATAAGCACCCAGTGTAGCAAAAGTGAGTCGCATCCCACCGTCATTGGGGTGATAATCCAGACGCGTTAAAATACGTAAGCCTTGGGCATTGCCTTCAAACTGACATACATCGGCATGTTGTTCGGGGGTAAGGCCTTCAAGATAGCGCTGGTTTTCAGCTTCATCGAACCAGTCACGAATGGCATATTCACCTGCATGACCAAAAGGTGGATTGCCAATGTCATGTGCAAGACACGCGGCCTGAATAATGGCACCGATGTCTGATGGAGAAATCCATGCGGGAAGTTCATTCTTGATTTTTTCAGCAGCTAACATTCCTAATGTACGCCCAACACAAGACACTTCAAGTGAATGTGTGAGCCGTGTGTGAATGCCATCTTGCTGGGTGAGCGGGTGGACTTGAGTTTTGCGGTTTAGTTGTCGAAAACTCGGCGAGAAGATGATGCGATCATAATCTTTATGATATGGGCTACGGGCCAATTCAGTTTTACTTTTTTTACTACCTAAACGAACCGCTGAAAGCAGCTCTAACCAGCGCATTTGTTCCATTTATAACTTTTCTTGAGATCTCTGATTTCATGATGCCAAAAAAAAGAAAAAAGCACTAGATCAGTGCGACAGAAGTTGGCGCTTTTAGTGAAATTTAATTTCTTTTCGTGAATGTGATTATTTTGATGCAATTCATTTAGATAATACGGAATGTTCATCTAGCCGATTTTTGCTTTTCACAGTAGAATATGCGCTCTCTCTAAAGTCACATTGCGGTAAAGTTCATCAGACTTGCCCGTGGAGCCAAAATCAACATGTTTATCGTGGCCGGTGCACCAGCACATTCTTCTTTTAAGAAAGCTCAACTATTAACACGTTTATCGTCAATTAGTTCTGTACAATCTTTTGACAGCCAATGGGTTTATCTGTTTGATCAAGCGCTCAACGAGCAGCAGCATCAATCTGCATTACAACTATTAAATGATGGATCATCGTTTGAGCTGCGTCAGGCGGCAACAGATGAAATCCAAGTTTTGGTGACGCCACGTATCGGCACCATTTCGCCGTGGTCGTCTAAAGCCACCGATATTTTCAAAAACTGTAATACACCGATTCATCGTTTAGAGCGTGGTATTTTGTTTACCCTTAAAGGGATTAGCGAAATGACCCATGAAGTGAAACAAGCACTTCATGACCGCATGACTGAAACAGTTTTTGCAGAAATTGACAGTGCCAATGCATTGTTTTTGGAAACTTCGCCAAAACCGCTCAACTCGGTTGATATTTTGGGTGAGGGTAAAGCGGCACTGGTTAAAGCCAACAATGAATTTGGCTTTGCATTGTCTGAGCAAGAAATTGACTACCTTACCGATGCCTTTACTCAATTGGGCCGTAACCCGAACGATATCGAGCTGATGATGTTTGCTCAGGCAAACTCAGAGCACTGCCGTCATAAAATCTTTGGTTCAGAATGGACGATTGATGGTGAAGTACAGCCGTTATCCTTGTTCCAGATGATTAAAAACACCTATAAAGAGTCACCAGACGAAGTGTTATCTGCCTATAAAGATAATGCGTCTGTGATTGTGGGCTACGATACTCAGCGTTTTTATCCAAAAAAAGACAACGACACCGGTCATTATATTTATAAATATAAGAGTCAGGCTGCACACATCCTGATGAAAGTTGAAACCCATAACCATCCAACTGCAATCTCGCCATTTGCGGGTGCTGCAACGGGTTCAGGCGGTGAAATCCGTGATGAAGGCGCAACAGGCCGTGGGGGTAAACCAAAAGCAGGCTTGACCGGCTTTACCGTTTCAAACCTCAATATTCCGGGCTTTGAACAGCCTTGGGAAGAAAACTACGGTAAACCGTCACGTATGGCATCTCCACTTCAAATTATGATTGAAGGTCCATTGGGTGGTGCAGCATTTAACAATGAATTTGGCCGTCCGGCATTAAATGGCTATTTCCGTACTTTTGAACAAAATGTCAACGGCGAAGTGAAAGGCTTCCATAAGCCAATCATGATTGCGGGTGGTTATGGTAACATTCGTCCAGATCATGTCGAAAAAGATGCAATTCAACCAGGTGATTTACTGATTGTACTCGGCGGACCAGCCATGTTGATTGGTTTGGGTGGTGGAGCAGCGTCTTCTGTAGACAGCGGTACCATGGGTGAGAGCCTTGATTTTGCTTCTGTACAACGTGAAAACCCAGAGATGGAGCGTCGTTGCCAAGAAGTGATTGATACCTGCTGGCGCCTAGAAGATTTCAACCCGATTGTGTCTGTTCATGACGTTGGTGCAGGCGGTCTTTCAAATGCGATGCCTGAACTGGTAAACGACCATGAGTTGGGTGCGATTTTAAATTTACGTAAAATTCCATCGCTTGAGCCTGGCATGAGCCCAATGGAAATCTGGTCAAACGAAGCACAAGAACGTTATGTGCTTGCGATTCGTCCAGAGTCTTTGGCTCAGTTTGAAGAAATCTGTGCGCGTGAGCGTTGTCCGTTTGCTGTGCTTGGTGAAGCAACTGAAGCGCGTCATTTAACGGTTGAAGATCCATTGTTTGAAAACAATGCGGTGGATATCCCGATGCAAGTCATGCTAGGTGGTACGCCTCGTATGCAACGTTCTTATGAAAGCATTGAACGTGAAGGTACAGCTTTTGATACGACACAGATCGATTTAAAAGATGCCATTTTCCGTGTACTTAAAAACCCAACTGTGGCATCTAAATCATTCTTGATCACCATTGGTGACCGCTCGATTACGGGTATGGTGGCACGTGACCAAATGGTTGGCCCATGGCAGGTGCCTGTTGCCGATGCTGCGGTGACCACAACCAGCCTTCAAGGGTACACAGGTGAAGCCATGGCAATGGGTGAACGCCCGCCAGTGGCATTGTTAAACCCTGCGGCATCTGCACGCCTAGCGGTGGCTGAAGCGATTACCAATATTGCATCGGCCAATATCGAACAAATTGGTGACATCAAACTTTCTGCAAACTGGATGGCAGCTGCAGGTCAAAAAGGTGAAGATCAAGCTTTATTTGAAGGTGTAAAAGCCATTGGTATGGAAATGTGCCCTGCGCTGGGTATTGCGATTCCGGTCGGTAAAGACTCGCTTTCCATGCGTACCACGTGGAATGATAATGGTGAAGACAAAGCCGTGACTTCGCCAATGTCGGGTGTGATTACTGCATTTGCACCTGTGAGTGATGTGCGTAAAACCTTAACACCAGAGCTGAAAAAAATTGATGAATCTGTTCTGGTTCGTATCGATTTATCGAAAGGCCAGTTCCGTCTCGGCGCTTCGATTCTCACTCAAGTATACAAGGCAATAGGGACGGTCACGCCAGATGTTGACAGTTTTGATGACTTAAAAGCATTTTTTGCGTTGGTACAAGACTGGAATAATCGCAGTTTAATTCAGGCCTATCACGATATCGGTGATGGTGGCTTGCTCGCTACGGTTGCCGAAATGATGTTTGCATCACGTTTAGGTGTTGCACTTGAACAGCAAAGCGTTGAAAGCCTGTTTGCAGAAGAAATTGGTGCAGTGGTTCAGTTAAAAGCTGCAGATTGGGACGCTGTACAAGCTGAAATTTCGGCTTCTAGCCTTAAAGATGCGATTTCGGTAGTTGGCCGTGTGAACAGTTCAGATCAATTAACTGTGAACGGTTTAACTTTTGAACGTGCCGAATTACAACGTGCATGGGCAGAAGTGTCTCATCAAATCCAGCGTTTACGTGACAACGTTGAAACTGCCGACCAAGAATTTGCCTTGATTTCAGATCAAGATCATAAAGGTTTGATTGCACAAGCTACTTTTGATTTAAACGAACCAGTTGAAGCGCCTTTCATTGCGACACGTCGTCCAAATATGGCGATTTTGCGTGAGCAAGGTGTCAATGGGCACGTTGAAATGGCGGCAGCTTTTGATAAAGTCGGATTCAACACCATTGATGTTCACATGAGTGACTTACTCGCCGGTCGTGTCGATCTTCAAGATTTTGAAGGTTTGGTGGCATGTGGTGGCTTCTCTTACGGTGATGTCATGGGTGCAGGTGGTGGCTGGGCCAAATCGGTGCTGTTTAATCCGAAATTACGCGATCAGTTTGAGAGCTTCTTCCATCGTGACAATACCTTTAGTCTGGGGATTTGTAACGGATGTCAAATGCTGTCACAGCTTGCACCGCTTATTCCGGGTGCTGATGCATGGCCACGTTTCCATCGTAACGTTTCGGAAGTGTTTGAGGCGCGTAGCGTAAACGTGCGTGTTGAAAAATCGGTGTCGGTATTGTTGCAAGATATGCAAGGTTCGATCTTGCCAATTGCAGTCGCTCACGGTGAAGGTCGTGTAGTGACAACCGATGCTCATTTGGCGAGCTTAAATGCCAATCAGCAAGTCACTTTACGTTATGTCGACAGCTTGGGTAACCCAACTCAGCATTATCCGCTGAATCCGAATGGCTCACCAGAAGCTGTTACAGGTGTGACCTCTAAAGATGGCCGTGCAACCATTATGATGCCGCATCCAGAGCGTAACTTCCGTGCCATTCAACACTCTTGGTCACCAGAAAACTGGACTGAAGATGGTGCATGGTTACGTATGTTCCGTAACGCACGTAAATTTATTGGCTAATTCAGCCGCATAAAAAAAACGCCACCTTGTGTGGCGTTTTTTTTATGGTGTTTATATTTTGTGCTGTGGTATGGCTTTTGCTTTAGATTTATCAGCACAATAAAAAAAGGATGTATCTGCAATGTATTCTAATAAGCACACAGTTCAACACAAACGCAGAGGGTGGTGGTTATTTGGCATGGTGATGAGTCTGGAAATGCTCTGGATTGTGGCAAATTATTTACGCCTTAATGTGTCGTAACGACATTCGCGGGATTCGGTGTACGCAGTGTCCAGAGCAGGCCCCAGATCAGAGCTGCCAAGCCCATGTAAAAGCTTTGCAGTAATGTCCCGCCATGATCAATCCAGAGTTTAGCCAGCCACGGTCCAATCAGTTGGGTGCCAGCATATAGGCTAATCAGCGCTGCGTACAGTTTAGGGCCTTGATGCGGTTGAAAGATTCGCGCAATTCGCTGAGAGCACACCACAGTCCCCATAAAACTCCCACCCATCAAAATCGCGCAGATCACCACACCGATTGCATTATGAAAGATCAATACAGCAATCAAGCTTAAAATTTGCACAATATAAGAACAAATCAGTGCAAAGCGGTCATTGGTACTTGCACCAAGCTTATTCCAGAAAGGTAACAAGATTAGGCAAGAAAGTGCCGTAATTAGCCAGATATTGGTCAGAATAAATGGCTGGTTACGAATTAACTCATGTGCTAGTGTAGGCAAAAATGTCATCGGTAAAATATAGCCTAAGCCAGCACCTGCATAGCCGATAAATAACGGAGTACTGTTTCGGTCTAGTAAGCGTGATGAACGAATGACGGCTGTAGGGCGAGAAGATAATGTAATTTTCTTAAGTTGCCAGACACTAAATAACGCCAGCGGCAGCGCCATCAACCCGATTGGAATCCAGCGCAATTGTCCGCTAAACCATGCCGATGACCAGTCGATTAATATACTGTCTAAAATGAGCCCAATCGACACGCCTGTAAACATCAGCCCGCTTAATTGTGTTTTATGATGCTCTGCCAACCATTCAAGAATCAGCGCAGGGACCAGCACAAACACCAGCCCGTTGGTGATACCATTGCATAAACGCAGCAGTAGAAAAAACGTATAATCTGTTGTGATAATTTGCAAAATAGTCAATCCTGCATTGACGAGTAATGCCCAGATCAGCACACTTTGCGTGCTGTTTCGTCCATGTAGAGAGACTGCCACCAGTGCACCGACCAAATAGCCAATATAATTCCAAGTTGCGAGATTAGCCCCTTGAGCAAGTGTGATCACATTATCTTGAATGAGATAAGGCAGTAAGGGGGTAAATGCAAATCGCCCTAGACCATGTGCCACAATTAAACTTGAAATGCCTGCGAACAGGATAAGTAACGTTTCGGCTGGGCGTGGCGAGGAGGCGGTGAGTGTCATCTTACTATAAGCTCCATCTATAGATCTGACAGCTGTATTTGGAACAGCTAAAATACCATGCTTTGGTTCGCTTCGAATATCATTAATCTATAACCACTATTTAAAATTATTAGGAATTTTATATGCTTAAACTAATTTATTACGTACCTGAATCTCATCTGGAATCGATCAAAGCTGCAATTTTTGCCGCTGTAGAAGGAGTTTGTTATGTATTTAATTTAGTCTGTAAATATTTTGATTTATAAAAAATTAATAAATTTTTCTCGTTAGATTTGATATTTCTAGACTTGAAAATATTATATGTTAAAATTAATTCTAAAGATGTAATGATTATAATTTCTAATGTTTTTATAAGAATTTATTGTAATTTTTATATTTTAATGAATAAGATTAAAAATTTGTATATATATGAATTTAAGTAAGTATGATTATTTTATTAATCCTTCTTGTATAAAATTGATATTAGGTGAGATATTTTTATTAATATTTCTTTCTGCTGGTACATTATTCTTATTTCCGTCTGTTTTTGAATCGAACGCTTTACAAGTATATTATTTTGATTTTAATATATCATTATATTATTTATATCCAGTACTCTTAGGTTTTTTTGTATTATTGCTATAATAATAAAGATTTTCAAAACTTATCGTTACACTGTGTTTAGCTTTTCTTTTAAGGAGAACTTAATAAAACTGAATATATGTTGGTTCTTAACTGTTACTGTTAAAGACTTTGAAGTTGTAGTTGGTGAATCCTATCGTATTCAGTATAGAAATGGTTTTAAAAAAGAGTTTTTCGATTGCGTGGGTATCAAAAGCTCTAAATCGATATATCTTATTCCAGTAGTGGCCGATAAAAAGAATGAATTAATAAAAATTTTATCAGATCATATTGAAGAAAATTTTATTAAGATAAACTGAATTATAAAAAACCTAAATATTTATTAATTCTTAATAGTTAAAGTGATTAAAATATAGAGTAGAATTATAATATTTCTTTCTTGATGATTCTTATAATAAGAAGATTTAAATTTTTTTATAATATATTTTGAGATAGCTTGTATTTTATTTATGATATTATGAAATAACTTGAACTACTTTGATTTTTGGCAGTAAGTTAATGCTTAAACTAATTTATTACGTACCTGAATCTCATCTGGAATCGACCAAAGCTGCAATTTTTGCCGCCGGGGCAGGCGGTGTTGGTCATTATGAGCAGTGCGCTTGGCAAGTAAAAGGTATTGGACAATTTAAACCAGTTAAAGATGCTCAACCTTTTTTAGGGCAACTAGACGCTCTAGAGCAGCTTGAAGAATGGCGTGTGGAAACGATTGTATCTGAACAAAAGGCCAAAGCAGTTGCCTTGGCCTTAAGTGCAATTCATCCGTATGAAGAACCCGCATTTGAATTTATTCAAATGGTAGATATTGATTCAATCAGATTTTCTGAATAAACAGCTTACGATCAAATCGGTACTGTGGATAAAACACACCATCTGTGGCACGTTCACCCGCCGCAATGACCATAATGGGAAATTGCTCGTCATTGAGTTTAAGCAGCTTATGAACCATTGGCTCGTCAAAGCCTTCCATCATGCAGCTATCAAATCCATAGGCTCGTAATGACAAGACCAGATTTTCACAGGCCAGTGCGGTACTCTTTGCAGCCCAAAGCTTTGCATCGGCTGGATTAAATGCCGTCACAGGCAGCTGGCGATCCAGTGTTCTGGCCACTTTAAAAGCCACTTTTTTTAAATTTCCCAGTGCGTTGAAATAGCCGGTTTTGTAGTTGAACGGAATAAAACGGTAATACTGTTTAACCATTTTAGGCGGTTCATTAAATGGAAATTCAGAAATATTTTTCTTGGCCATTTCATCAACACGATCGGTACGCGCAACACAGACGATCAGTTCTGACGCTGTTTTTGCAGCCAATTGCCCTAAGCAAGCCTTAACCAGCTGCTTTTTCTTGGCTGGATTTTGCACTACATAAAATGTCCATGGCTGAAGGTTTGACGAGTTTGGTGCCAGTAGGGCCAAATCCAGACAGGCATCTAAGACCTCAGTAGGAATGGCTTTATCGGTAAATTTGCGTACCGAGCGTCTGCTTTCAAGCACTTTACGAAAGTTATCGACATCGATATCTTGAGGTGCAGGCTCAAAATAGCGTTTTTTTTCAGTTGAATCTGAGGTTGCTGAATCGTGAGAAGTCGTGGTCATGATCTTTACTTAAGCGAGACAATAAAATGAGCATATCACTGCATCAATTTTGTGATGTTAAAAAAATGTATCACAAAACTGATGATTAAGCGATTGATTGTATTGAAGTATAATAATTAGGCAAACTGTGAGAAATCAGGTTGGCGTTTTTGCATAAAAGCTTGCACCGCTTCTTTCATTTCTGCCGATTGTACACGTTGCATAAAAATTTCGGCTTCTTTGTCAATGCAGTCGATAATCTCAGAGAGGTCTTGCTTCATCAGGGCTTTAGACTGCTTGATGGAAGCTAAAGGAAGGGCAGATAACTGTTGAGCCGTTTTGTTTGCTAATGTATAGACATCTTCTGAAATCTGGTTGATCAAACTGGCTTGTAGCGCTTTTTCGGCATTAAATTTTTGTGCAGTAAACAGTAATTCTGCCGCACGATGATATCCTGCTTGTTGCACCAACAGACGGCTTGCAGCTCCTTCAGGTGACAGTCCTAGGCTGACAAATGGAATCTGGAACAACGCCGTATTGTCGGCGTAAACAATATCTGCATGTAGCAAAATGGTCACTCCAATACCAATGGCGACACCGCGAACTGCAATAATAAGTGGCTTTGAAAAGCGCGCAGCCGATTTTAACAAGACAAAAGGTGGTTGATCGCCAGCTTTGCCTTCATGCGGTTTTTGAATAAATGACATAAAGTCTTTCATGTCATTGCCAGCCGAAAAATCTGCATCAACACCACGTAACACAACCACTCGAACCTCAGACGATGCATCAGCATCATCGAGCGCTTTTGCCAGCCAAAGATATAATTCGCCATAAAGTGCATTTTTTGCTTCTGCACGATTAAGCGCTAAGGTAAGCACCCCATTTTCTAAATTTGCTTGTAAATGTTGATGAGGTTGTTGAATACATTGTAGTGTCATCGTACTATCCTTGGTTATTTATAAAAGGCTATGCGGCTCATTATGTCCTAAAACTGCTTGAAAAAAGCAACTGATGAGTTCATTGAAGTTAAGTTGATATATGTATACGTTTGATTACCTTGTTTTTATTGGGCGTTTTCAGCCTTTTCATTTGGCTCATCTTGAAACGATTCAAATTGCATTACAGCAGAGTCGACAAGTGATTATTGCTTTGGGGTCGGCTCAGGTAGAGCGAAATATTAAAAATCCGTTTCTGGCGGCAGAGCGACAAGACATGATCTTGTCAAATTTTACACCCGAACAGCAAACACGTATTTTGTTTGCGCCCATTATTGATGTCTATGACGATAAAAAGTGGGTTGAGCAAGTTAAATCTGGTGTTTATGCGCTGGCTCCATCCACAAGTAAGATTGGTTTAATTGGCCATTTTAAGGATGAGTCATCCTACTACTTAAAGTTGTTTCCAGAGTGGCACATGGTTGAACTGGACAGCCTAAAGCAGTCTATGTCGGCCACGCCGCTGCGTGAAGCGTTCTATGAGGGTTGCATTGATGAGTCTGCTTTTCCACAAGGCACCATTGCATTTTTGAAGGCTTTTCAAAAAACTGATACCTATCGAGAGTTACAGCACAAATTTTCTTATCACGACAGCTCAAATCTTTAATATGTTGACAATAGACTTCGCTCTAAGCGAAGTCTATTGGACTAGATTAGTTGGCTTGAAGCGCCTGAATATCCT
Organism: Acinetobacter soli; assembly: GCF_018139125.1. Classification (NCBI taxonomy): domain Bacteria; kingdom Pseudomonadati; phylum Pseudomonadota; class Gammaproteobacteria; order Moraxellales; family Moraxellaceae; genus Acinetobacter; species Acinetobacter soli. The sequence goes on along the minus strand of NZ_CP073241.1, from coordinate 1,597,051 downwards.
CAAGCACCTGTTCTGCATGCCCAGCTGCTTTCACTTTACGATAGCTTTTGACTAATTTTTTATTGTGAAAAATAAAGGTTGAGCGCTCAATCCCCATCACCATTTTACCGTACATATTTTTTTCTTTGATTACGTCAAAATGCTTACACAACACTTCTTCTTTATCGCTGATCAAATCGATGGTGAGTGCTTGCTTTGCTGTAAAGTTTTGATGTGATTTGACCGAGTCGCGTGATACACCAACAATTTTAACATTCAGAGCATCAAACTGATCTTTCAAGCAAGAAAAGCCAACTGCTTGTGTTGTACAACCCGGGGTGGAGTCTTTTGGGTAAAAATAGATCACCAACCATTCGTTATCTAAATCAGATAAATTAATTTCACCCGTTGTAGTTGGAAACACTTGATCCGGTAATTGAATTTCTACATTACTCATTGTTCTCTCCATAAAAAACAAGCCACATAATGTGGCTTGTAATGTCATTTTAAAATGAACTTAGTTTTTCGCTGCTGGTGCGGCTTTCATAGCTTCTTCACTTAAAGTTTTAAGTTTTGAAGTCAACTGAGGGCCTAAGCAAGTTTGAAGGCTTTTGTTTTGCTGTTGTACGAAAGCCAATGTGCTTGGGCTTTTCTTAGCATTAATCGCGCTTTGAATTTCCCATTTTTGTGCATTGGTCATTCTGCCGTCTGCTTCTACTGCACATGAACAATATTTGCCTACTTCTGCGCTGTTCAGTTTATTACCTTTAGCAGTCTCTTCTTTACACAGATTGATCAAAGCACCTTTTACATTTGTGCTTTTGTAGGCTTGCTGAAGTTTGTTGTCGTCTGCATGAGTTACAGATGCAAACAAAGCTGCAGATGCCATTACAGAAGAAAGTAAAAGTTTGGTATTCAAAAATTTCATAAATAGTACCTTATTATTGCGGTATGTAGCGTGTTGGATCTGCGACGCCAGCTTCAATAAAACCTTCTTTACGTAAGCGGCAGCTATCACATTTACCACAAGCACGGCCTTGCGTATCAGCCTGATAGCAAGAAACTGTTTGACTATAGTCTACGCCATGTTCAATACCAAGACGTATAATATTCGCTTTGGATAAATGTAACAAAGGTGTTTCAAATGTAAGAGGTTTTCCTTCTACACCCGCTTTTGTTGCCAAGCGTGCCATATTTGTAAACGCTTCGATATATTCTGGGCGACAATCTGGGTATCCAGAATAATCTACTGCATTTACGCCAATAACAATAGCCTCAGCGCCAAAAACTTCTGCTGCAGCAAGCGCATACGAGAGAAAAATTGTGTTTCGAGCCGGTACATACGTCACCGGAATACCATCTTGTTGTTGTTCTGGAACATCAATGCTGTGATCGGTAAGGGCAGAGCCACCCAAATTACCTAAATCGATATTGATCACGCGATGTTCAACGCCAGCGCGTTGAGTCAGTGCTTTGGCTGCATCTAGCTCTGTAGATGAACGTTGACCATACATAAAGCTTAAGGCCATGCATTCATAGCGCGCTTGTGCCCAAGCTAAACAGGTTGTTGAGTCTAAGCCGCCTGACAATAAAACAATGGCACGAGGGCGCATATATCATTCTCCAATCAAATTAAATTAACGACCCGTTTCATCGTTCCATAAAATTTTATGGAGCTGTAACTGAAACCGCACGGGGAGATGGTCGTTTAGAATCCACTCTGCTAAATCACGAGCCAGTTGAGGCAGTTTAGCTGCATTTTTCTCAACGGCAAAAGCAGGCGAGAACCATACGGTACTCACTTTTTTCTCAAGTTGAAATTGTTCAACCTGAAGTTTGGACCATTCATAATCTTCACGATTACAAATCACAAATTTGATCTGATCGTGAGGAGTCAAATGATCAAGATTGCTCATCAGGTTACGCTTCTCTTCACCAGAGGTTGGCGTCTTGAGATCAAGCACTTTTGATACCCGAGCATCGACCATTGAAACATCGAGTGCACCACTGGTTTCCAGTGAAACGTCAAAACCTAAATCACACAGACGCGTTAATAATACCTGACAATTGGGCTGAGCCAGTGGCTCGCCACCTGTCACACAAATATAAGGCGTTTTGTAGGCACGTGCAGTTTCTATGATTTCATCAATTGAAAGTCGTTGCCCACCTTCAAATGAATAAGTGGTATCACAATATGTGCAGCGTAAAGGGCAACCCGTTAAGCGGATAAAAACTGTTGGTAAACCCGCAGTATTGGCTTCCCCTTGTAAAGAGTAGAAAATTTCCGTTATGCGTAGTCCCGCAGCCGGGTCCGTCACTGGAATTGTCGTAGAACGTAAAGAAGTCATTACAGCATTACCAAGAGTTGAAAAACAAAAATCTCTACGATCAGGCTTGACCGTAGAGACGAGAAGCGAATCAGGCTCCGAAGAGCATCAATATTTCGCTAATCTGTGAGAATTACTCAGCGCGAAGCAAATCGTTCAAGCTGGTTTTCGAGCGTGTTTGCGCATCTACTTTTTTCACAATAATTGCAGCATACAGACTGTACTTGCCGTCTTTAGACGGTAAGCTGCCCGGTACAACTACTGAACCCGCAGGTACACGGCCGTAATGAATTTCACCAGTTTCACGGTCGTAAATACGAGTCGACTGACCAATATATACGCCCATTGAAATTACAGAACCTTCTTCTACGATTACACCTTCAACAATTTCAGAACGCGCGCCAATAAAGCAGTTATCTTCAATAATCGTTGGATTGGCTTGAAGTGGTTCAAGTACACCACCAATACCTACACCGCCAGACAAGTGAACATTTTTACCGATCTGAGCACATGAACCTACAGTGGCCCAAGTATCAACCATGGTGTTTTCATCAACATAAGCACCAATGTTGACATAAGATGGCATCAACACAACATTTTTTGCTTGGAAGCTACCGCGGCGTGCAACAGCAGGAGGAACAACACGAACACCAGCTTCTTTAAACTGCGCTTCAGTCCAGCCTGCAAATTTAGTGTCTACTTTATCGTAAAACGCTAAATCGCCAGATTCAACAGGTTTGTTGTCGTTAAGTTTGAACGATAATAAAACCGCTTTTTTAACCCACTGGTGAACAATCCATTCACCATCAATTTTTTCAGCAACACGTAAAGTGCCGTTGTCTAAACCAGCAATAACATGTTCAACTGCTTCACGAATTTCTGTAGGGCAATCAGCAGCGGTAAAGTTGGCACGATTTTCAAACGCTTGCTCAATGATCGTTGAAAGCTCAGACATGGACGTCCTTCCAAAAAAAATTTTAAAGATTCTACACGAAAACGGCCAAAGAATCTTGGGTTGAATGATTGCCGTGATTAAAAAACAATCAAAATTTAGACATTGCGTTTTTGCAGCAGTAATTATATTTAAATTCAATAAAAATTGATTAAAAAACAAGCTAAAAGGCCAACTTGTATCAAAAATTAACAGAAAATAAGCAAATTTTGTATAAAAACAAATCACAATTTCATCTACTATGGGCTTACCAAAAGAAATCAGATTTATTAGAACAAGCCTTTACTCTTTTTGAGGAGACGAAAATGAAAGTATTAAAAGTATTCGCATTAGCAGGTGCACTTAGCGCTGTAGCAGGCGTTGCATCAGCTGATGATGCTGTGGTACATGACCGTTATGCATTTGACGCGCAGCAGCTCATTCCTGTAGGTGTTCGTGCTGAAGTAGGCACAACAGGTTACGGTGGTGCTTTGCTTTGGCAAGCAAACCCGTATGTAGGTCTAGCACTTGGTTACAATGGTGGCGACATTTCATGGCGCGATGATTTATCTGTGAACGGTACTAAATACGATGTTGATATGAATAACAACAACGTTTACCTAAATGCAGAAATTCGTCCTTGGGGTGCAAGCCAGAACCGTTGGGCTCAAGCTGTATATGTTGCGGCAGGTGCAGCATACCTAGATAACGATTACGATTTAAGTAAGCGCTCAACTGACGGAACAATTAAAGTAAATGGTAATAACTATAACTTTAATGGTGAAGTTCGCGGTAAGCTAGATTATAAAAACGATATCGCACCGTACGTTGGACTTGGTTTCTCACCTAAGTTGACTAAAAACTGGGGCGTTTTTGGTGAAATCGGTGCTTATTATGCAGGTAATCCACGTGTAAATCTTGACGCAAACGGTACATTCGTTAATGTGAACGGTGCAGATTTTGATCGTGATTTGGCGGCTGAAGAAAATAAAATCCGTAACGATGACAAATACAAATGGTTACCTGTTGGTAAAGTGGGCGTAAGCTACAACTGGTAATTGTTTGAACAAAAAAAACGGGAGAAATCCCGTTTTTTTTGTTTTATAAATTTGATTTTACTCGTCTGGGTAAGCCACTTTTTTAAGCTGCTTAATGTCCGCTTCTGGTGAGCATAAAGAAATAAACTCGTAACCATAACCACGAAGTAAGTGTCCTTTACGAACCGCGATCCATGTTGTATTTAAGCCAAAAATTCCGGTTTTGAGTTGACTCAAGCGATAGTCTCGTTCTTTATCGTAGGCCACGTCATTCACAATTCCCACACCCATTCCGAGTTCTACATAGGTTTTAATGACATCGGCGTCGAGTGCAGACATGACGATATCGACATCAATGCCGGCATCTTCAAAGGCTTTGTCGATTTTTGAACGCCCAGTAAAGCCGCCGTGATAGGTGATGATTGGAAAATTTGCGAGCTTCTCAAGTGTAATGTCGGCTTCTTTGGCAAGCGGATGATTTTGCGGCGTGATAATGCTGTGTTCCCATTGATAGTAAGGGACGCTGGCCAGATTATCTTCGGTGGTCAAAGATTCGGTGGCAATACCGATATCCGCTTCACCAAGCAACAACATTTCTGAGATTTCGGTTGGGCTGGCCTGTTGCAAGATTAAATGTACCTTTGGAAACAGTTTCTTAAATTGATTGACAATCGGAGGCAGCACATAACGAGCTTGTGTGTGCGTGGTGGCAATAGTCAAGGTGCCTTCATCAACTTTGTTAAAGTCATCGGCCAGACGTTTAATATTTTCTGCATCGACCAACATACGTTCAACAATGCCAAGCAAGGATTGGCCGGGTTCTGTCAAACCTAACAATCGTTTTCCTTTGCGAACAAAAAGTTGTACACCCAACTCATCTTCTAAATCTTTAATATGCTTACTGACACCTGATTGTGAAGTGTAAAGTGCAGCAGAAGCTTCGGTCAGATTAAAATTCTGACGCACGGTTTCCCGAATAATGCGTAATTGTTGAAAATTCATGTTCTCTTGATCCTCTCAACGAGAATGGGGGACTTGCCCCCATTTTTTAATTCTAAGCAACCCGTTCTTCAAAAAGATGAAGTTGAGACACACTGATCCAAACCGTTTGGTTCGGTCTAAATTGATGAAGGCGTGCTTCATCGGGTGTCAGGGCAATTTCGATCAGTCTGCCATTACGATCTTGTAATTCAGCAACGACTTTTCCAGCAATCCAGACTTCTCTTAAAAAGGTAGCTTGAATGGTGTTATCTGTTGGTTGTGCATGAATATGTAGTTCATTTGGTCGAGCAAATGCTATCACTTTACCGTGAGGTGTTTGCGAGGCATTCGGTAAAATAATTTTGTCATCGCCCAATTGAATGATGTTTTCATAATAATGTCCATCAAAGCGATTGGCTTGTCCTAAAAAGTCAAAAACAAACGGGGTCGCTGGCTTTTCGTATACTTCACGTGGTGAACCGATTTGCTCGACATTCCCTTTATTCATCACAATAATCTGATCGGCAACTTCAAGCGCCTCTTCTTGATCGTGTGTCACAAAAATCGAGGTAATATGTAGCTCGTCATGCAGTGTCCGTAACCAGCGTCGCAATTCCTTACGCACTTTGGCATCCAGCGCACCAAATGGTTCGTCAAGCAGTAGCACGCGCGGTTCCACTGCCAGTGCACGGGCCAATGCAATACGCTGGCGCTGACCACCCGAAAGTTGAGAAGGGTAGCGATCGGCTAAAAAACCGAGTTGAACCAGATCCAGCAAACGTGTTACGCGCTTTTTAATCTCTGCTTCCGATGGGCGCGTCCGCCGTGAGCGTACACGTAAACCGAAGGCAATATTGTCAAATACGGACATGTGGCGAAACAGCGCATAATGTTGAAATACGAATCCCACTTGACGCTCACGCACATGAATATCGGTGGCATCGGTGCCTTCAAGCAACACTTGCCCGCCATCTGCCGATTCTAGTCCGGCAATGATACGTAAAAGCGTTGTTTTTCCGCAGCCTGATGGTCCTAACAATGCCACCAGTTCACCTTCTGGAAAGTCTAATGAAATATTTTTTAATGCATGGAATGCACCAAAATGTTTTTCAATATTTTTAACTTGAATACTCATTTGTCATTCCTCAAGATGAAGTTGAATCATGTTGTTTGTTTTGTTTTTCCTGACGCACTTCCACCCATGTTTTTAAAATCAGGGTCACAATCGCCAGTAGCGCCAACAGTGAAGACACGGCAAAAGCGGCACTAAAGGTGTATTCGTTGTATAAAATCTCGACATGCAGTGGCAAAGTATTGGTTTCACCGCGGATATGTCCTGAAACCACAGAAACTGCACCAAACTCACCCATCGCGCGTGCATTACACAAGATCACACCGTAAATTAAGCCCCATTTGATGTTGGGTAAGGTCACTTTCCAAAAGGTCTGCCAGCCCGATGCACCCAAAACCATCGCCGCTTCTTCTTCTTCAGTGCCTTGCGCTTCCATTAAAGGAATCAGCTCACGTGCCACAAAAGGTACGGTAATAAAAACAGTAGCCAATACAATCGCAGGTACGGCATACAATACCTTGATGTCATGATCCATAAACCATGGCCCGAACCAGCCTTGCATACCAAAGATCAGGACCAGCATCAAACCTGCAATTACAGGTGAAACTGAAAACGGTAAATCGATTAAGGTCGTGAGTATCGATTTTCCGGCAAATTGAAATTTTGCCACGGCCCATGCTGCTGCCACACCAAAGATGACATTGAGTGGTACCGCAATTGCTGCCGTAAGCAAGGTTAGCTTGACTGCTGATAAAGTGTCTGGATTAATCAGTGCATTGATATATACCTCGACACCTTGTCGAAATGCTTCTACAAAGACCAAAATAAGGGGCAGAATCAGGCAGCTTAAAAAGAACAGTAACGCAATACTCAGCAGCGTATAACGAACCCACTTGGGCTCGCGTGTGGCATCACGGCTTTGAAGCTTTTCTGCCAGTAAATGGCTATCGGTGACTAAGCTCATTTGACTGTTCTCCCGGTACGGCGGCTCGCCCATGCTTGTAAAAGATTGATCGCAAACAAGATCACAAAGGAAATCACCAGCATTACGACCGCAATTGTGGTTGCAGCCTCATAGTCATATTCTTCGAGTCTGGAGATAATCATTAGCGGTGCGATTTCTGTTTTAAAAGGTTGATTGCCAGCAATAAAAATCACTGAACCATATTCACCCACGCCACGTGCAAACGCTAAGGCAAAACCGGTGAGTAAGGCTGGAAATAAAATGGGCAAAATAATTTTGGTGATAATTTGAAAACGGTTGGCACCCAGAGCCGATGCAGCTTCCTCAAGTTCGGTTTCGATATCGCTTAAAACCGGCTGCACAGTACGTACTACAAAAGGTAATCCAATGAACACCAAAGCGAGGGTAATGCCAATCGGTGTATATGCAACCTTAATACCAAGTGGCTCAAGATACTGACCCACCCAGCCAGTCGAAGCGTATAGCGAGGTGAGGGCAATACCTGCAACCGCAGTAGGTAAGGCAAATGGTAAATCCACCAACGCATCGACAATACGTTTACCCGGAAAGCTATAGCGCACCAAGCACCATGCCAGAAGCAAGCCAAACACTACATTAATGAGCGCGGCAATCATGGCAGTCGTAAAACTGAGTTGCAAAGATTTAAGAATGCGCTCTGAACTCAGTATCTCCCAGAGTCCATCCCATCCCACACCCAGAGATTTGATAAAAACGGCAGATAATGGAATAAGCACGATTAAAGATAAATATGCAAGGGTAAAGCCCAGTGAAAGACCAAACCCTGGCAGCACTCGGGATCGCTGCGACATGGTAACTCCTGAAAAAGAGCAGGTTTGCTCAATCAAGCAAACGAAAAATAAAAAATCTTAATCCCAACATTGATTTACAGTGCAAAGCCAAAAAATCGATTGCTGTAACGCGCACGTACAGATCCAGTACGCTGTTTTTCTGGGAGAATGTAGTCAAATATTTCTGGAAAAGGACCGAAACCCGAAGCCACATTGATATGACCAACATGGCCTAGGCTGACGGCCTTTAACTTCCAGCAGTGTGCAAGATGCTGTGCATCTTGCACATGTAGCCACGGATCATTTTCACTCATCAGCAACTGTGTTCGAACGATTGGTTTAAGTGATTCAAAATAGGCTAAATAATTGTTGGTGCTGTCTCTGGCGAATCCTGCATCTCCAAAACGCGCTGGATTCGCGGGTGCAACCAAGGTCAAATGCTTGATCTTGTGCGTCAGATCTGGATGCTCTTTCAAAGCCGCCAAACTGGTTAAACAGCCAAAACTATGCGCCACCAGTTGTACTGGTCCATGAATTGAGCGTACATGCTTCGCCAGTTGTTCTACCCATTCAGAAAGTACAGGTCGATGCCAATCGGCTTGTTCGACACGTGAGCATGACTGCAGTTGACGTTGTAACCATGACTGCCAATGATGTTGTTCACTACCACCAACACCCGGAACAATTACTGTATGAACCATCATCATGCTCCTGAACGCTCAATTATTTTGCGCTATTTTCTTTAACAATTTGGTCAAAGACGCCGCCATTACTAAAGTGTGCCTTTTGTACTTTTTTCCAGCCGCCAAACTCTTGATCAATCGTGACCAGTTTGAGTGGTTTAAAGGTGCCGCTGTAGCGTTTCAAAATATTTTGATCACGTGGGCGATAAAAGTTTTTCGCCGCGATATCTTGGCCTTTAGGTGAATACAAGAAGTTTAGATAAGCTTTCGCTAGGTTTTCGTTGCCATTTTTTTGAACATTCTTTTCTACAATTGCCACAGGTGGTTCAGCTAAAATTGAAAGCGAAGGCGTAATAATTTCAAACTTGCCAGGTTGTTCACGTACCGCCAGATAAGCTTCGTTTTCCCATGCCAATAACACATCGCCAATACCGCGTTCAGCAAAGGTTGTGGTCGCACCACGAGCACCTGAATCAAGCACTTTGGTCTGTTTGTAAATTTGGCGCACAAAATCGCGTGCTTTGGCGTCTGAACCATATTTATGTTTTGCCCATGCCCATGCCGCTAAGTAGTTCCAGCGTGCACCACCTGAGGTTTTTGGATTTGGCGTAATAATTTCGACACCAGGCTTGGTAATGTCGCTCCAGTCTTTAATACCTTTTGGGTTACCTTTACGGACTAGAAATACAATCGTTGAGGTATATGGTGTTGAGTTATTTGGAAATTTCTTTTGCCAATCGGGTGGTAGTAGTTTTGCTTTATCGGCAATTTCATCGATATCGGCAGCCAAAGCAAGGGTAACCACATCGGCTTGTAAACCATCAATCACGGCACGTGCTTGTTTGCCAGAACCTCCGTGTGATTGTTTAAAGTTAATCTCTTGACCAGTACGTTGTTTCCAGTACGCGCCAAACTCCTTGTTGAAGTTTTCGTAGAGTTCACGTGTTGGGTCATAAGACACGTTTAAAAAGTCTTTTGCTGCAAATGAAGAAACGGAGATTAATGCAGCCAGTACCCCAATTTTTAACTGTGCAAATCGCATATTCATATCCTTAAATAGGTTAGTTCTAAATCTAAAAAGGAGAATACAATGAGTTACTATCCATAAAAAATAATAAAAAATGAATTTTATATGAATAAAAAAGAAATAAGAAAATGCATCATTTTTATGGTTCGGTTTTACACTAAGCTGCCTAAAAATAGAGAAATTACCTATGTGGTGCTTTAAAAATGCTCAACCCGTTGCGTCTGTTGCTCTACAGGATCGCGCATTTCAATATGGGGATGGGTGTTTTTCGACAGCACGCATTGTGAAAGGGCAGATTCAACTGGCCAATCGACATTATGAGCGCTTGAACTATGCCTGCCAGCAATTGGGATTAAATGTTGATTTAAAGCTGATTGAGCAAAGCCTACAGCAACTGACTCATCAGGAGATAGTGCTCACTGGAACGCTGAAACTTTTGATCAGTCGGGGTGAAGGCCCACGAGGCTATAGCGTTCCAGATCATAATGCGGATCTGTATGTATTTTTCTATCCGCAAGCCTATAGTGACACCGCACCGCAGCATGTAGAAGTCGGTCTTTTGCCACGCCGTATCGGATTGACCATGCCAGATATGGTCGGCATTAAGACGCTCAATCGACTCGAACAAGTCTTGCTCAAGCAGCAGGCAGATCAATACGGCTGGGCAGAAGCACTGGTGGCAGATTTAAACGGGAATATTGTTGAAGGCGTAAGCAGTAACTGCTTTATTTACTTAAATAACGCATGGATTACGCCCGAACTTCGCTATAATGGCGTTCGCGGTTTAATGCGAACTGAAATTTTGGATCGGGCCCAACAGGCCGGTATCGATATTCTTGAACGTCAGATTCATCTCGATGAACTCGATCAGGTTCAGGCGCTATTTTTTTGTAATACGCTTCATCCGATGACCATTGCCTCGCGGATGCATTCGCGATCTTTAAGTACCGAGGCATGTTTGACACTTTTCCACACTCTTAAACTGAATCAGATTGATTGATATGTCGAAGCAGCCCACAAAGCCGAAATCTAAAAACACATCGCAAAAACTGCCTTCTTCGGGGTGGAAAAAACATCGTTTCACATGTGTACTATTGATCATCTTAGTGGCCATGTTTTGGGTGCTATGGAGTAATTTGTTTCGTGCCTACCCAATCGAAGGTAAAAAACAAATGCTGTCGATTGCTCCCGGTGATACCTACACGCGATTTATCGACCGTCTGGGTCGTGATGAAAAAGTCAGCTTGCCAATCGTTTTGAAAATTTATCAAAAGTTTTTTATTCATGACAGTTTAAAAGCAGGCGTATATGAAATTCAGCAGGGCATGAGTATTCGACAAGTTCTGGCAATGCTCTCAAACGCCGATAATGCGCAAATGAATCGTATTTTGGTGATTGAAGGTACCACTTTTAAACAGTTGGTCGAGATTCTTAAAAAAGATCCTTTGGTTGAAAAAAGCGTGGTCAATTTACCGCAACAAGAAATGTTGAAGGCTCTGGATATTCCGTACGATCATCCTGAAGGACTATTTGCACCAAACACCTATTTTTTTGCCAAAGGTGAGTCGGATAAAAAAATCCTAATCGATTTGTATCGCTATCAAATGAAAACCTTAGATGAGGCGTGGCAAAAGCGAGCACCGGGTCTGCCGTATAAAAATAAATATGAGGCGTTGATTATGGCCTCGATTATTGAAAAAGAAACCAGTTTGGATTCAGAGCTACGTCAAGTTTCGGGCGTGTTTGTACGTCGTCAAAAATTGGGTATGCGATTGCAAACAGATCCGACTGTTATTTACGGTATGGGTGAGCGCTATACCGGCAATATTACCCGTCAGGATTTGCGAACACCTACTGCCTATAACACATACACCATGGCTGGATTACCCCCAACCCCAATTGCATTGCCGGGTAAAAAAGCCATTGAGGCTGCCATGCATCCAGACAATTCTGACAATATTTATTTTGTTGCTACTGGCAACGGCGGGCATAAATTTAGTGCGACTTTGCAGGAGCACAATCAAGCGGTTCAACAGTATTTGTCCGTGTTAAGATCGAAAAATTAAGGTATTTGAATGTTTATTAGTTTTGAAGGCACGGAAGGTGTAGGAAAAACCACGCTAATTCGTAAGCTGTACGAATATTTTGAGGCAGCCGGTCAGCAGGTGGTACTTACCCGTGAACCGGGAGGGACACCGCTTGCAGAACAGATTCGCAGTTTACTGCTTGCTGTTAATCATAGCGAAAGTATGAGTTCAGACACTGAACTATTGCTAATGTACGCGGCGCGTGCGCAGCATATTCAAGAAGTCATTCAGCCTGCATTGAAACAGGGGAAACTGGTTCTGAGCGATCGTTTTACCGATGCCAGCTATGCTTATCAATGTGCTGGCCGTGGTTTAAGTAAAGACAAACTCTCGATTTTGAATCAAACCTTTGTCAATTGTATGCCTGAGCTGACCTTCTGGTTAGATGCACCGATTGAGCTGGGGATGTCGCGTGCGCGCGAGCGTGGAGAGCTGGATCGTTTTGAACAAGAAAAAATGACTTTTTTTAGTCGTGTTCGTGCAGGTTATGAAGAGTTGAGCCTGCAATATCCAGAACGCGTCAAGCGTCTGGATGCGACACAAGCGCCAGATCGAGTATTTGAAGCTGCGCTCGAGCATTTAGAAGCACGAATCTGACTTTAGATTCGTGCTAGGCCTTTATGCCAGATTGACGAGCGGTTGCTCCACTTCAAAATGAGGTGGAGTGAGCACCGTTTTTCGAAGTTCTGAGCCAAGCTCTGGATAGTCCAGTGTGTAATGTAAGCCGCGTGATTCTTTGCGCTGCATGGCACAGCGTACAATCATCTCGGACACCAATACCAAATTCCGTAGTTCAATCAAATTCTTGCTGACGCGGTAATCTTGATAATATTCGGTAATTTCACTTTTAAGCATTTCGATGCGATGCAGTGCACGCTGTAGACGCTTGGTTGTTCTAACAATCCCCACATAATTCCACATGGTTGAACGTAGCTCATCCCAGTTTTGTAAAATCACCACATCTTCATCGGCATTGGTCACTTGTGAGTCGTCCCATGCAGGCACATCTGGAAAATCAAACGGTTGAGTAAATTTTCGCTCAATATCAGATGCTGCGCCCATCCCATAAACAAAGCATTCAAGCAGTGAATTACTGGCCATACGGTTTGCACCATGCAATCCGGTGTACGATGTTTCACCAATCGCATATAGCCCTTCAAGATCGGTCTGACTGTTTTCGTCGACCACCACACCCCCACAGGTATAATGTGCAGCCGGTACGACTGGAATCATGTCCGTGGTAATATCGATGCCCAGTTCCAGTAAGCGCGCATACAGGGTGGGAAAATGCTCCTGAATAAATGCTGCCGGCTTATGGGTAATGTCGAGCCAGACGTGACGAATACCGAGTCGTTTAATCTCAAAATCGATCGCACGCGCCACAACGTCGCGTGGCGCCAATTCTGCACGTGAATCAAATCGAAGCATAAAACGTTCACCATCGGGTAAACGTAAGTAGGCACCTTCACCGCGCATGGCTTCAGTAATCAGAAATGAGCGTGCTTGTGGATGATACAAACAGGTGGGATGAAACTGGTTGAATTCCATATTGGCAACCCTGCAACCTGCACGATAGGCCATCGCAATCCCGTCACCTGTTGCAATATCCGGGTTAGACGTATACAGATAAGCCTTCATGGCACCACCGCAAGCCAATGCGGTAAAAGGCGCCAAAAATGTATGGATTCGATCTGTTGCTTCTTCAAGTGCGTATAAACCTACTGCACGATTGGGTTGATCTGTGTGTCCAAGCTTATGCAGGCTAATCACATCAATGGCGACGAAATTTTCAAAAATTGTGAGATTGGGTGCCTCTTGTGCACGCTGCACTAATGTGGTCGAAATGGCCTTTCCGGTTGCATCGGCTGCATGAATAATACGACGCTGCGAGTGTCCACCTTCACGGGTCAGGTGAAGCTGTGCATCTTCATCGAGAGTAAACTCAACCCCTTGTTTTAATAAGAAATCAACGGATGGACGTCCGCCTTCCACGGTTTGCTTGACCGCATCTAATTCACACAGGTGCGCACCAGCAACCATAGTGTCGTCGATGTGTTGTTGAATAGAGTCGGTTTTATCGAGTACAGCAGCTACGCCGCCTTGCGCATAAAATGTGCTGGCTTCAGTGAGAGAAGATTTGGCCAAAATCGCAATATTGAAATGGCTCGGAAGTGAAAGTGCGAGACTTAAGCCGGCTCCGCCACTGCCCACAATAATCACATCAAACTGATGCGTAGAATTTAAATTAGACATGTCCATCAGCTAATTTTAAAAAAGTCTGATAATAACAACGCTTTTTTGCAAAAAAGGCAAGACTTCGACCGGTTTGAGGTGAATAAAAATTTCAATCATATTTCATTTTTGTAACGGAAAACTAAGGTCTTGTTTTGCCACCACTAATTAAACATATTATTACGAAATGTCTAAAAATCTTATGATAAAAACAAAACGATTGAAGCGAATTGTGTAGGTGTAATTTGTGATGCGTAATAGTTATTTAAAAAAAGGATTGTATGCGGTGACGTTTACCGTGGCAGCTGCACAGGTAAATGCAGCAGCACCTGTGGACTTTTCCAATCTGGTCGAGCAAGTCAGTCCGGCGGTGGTCAGTGTCAGTGTCGTTAAGAAAATGACGCAAGAGGAGCTATTACAGCAGCAAGTTCCTGAAATCCTACGCCGTTTTTTTGGAAATCAGGTCATTATTCCACAGCAGCAGGCACCGCAAGAAAAAACGGGATACGGCAGTGCATTTTTTATCAGCAAGGATGGCTACTTGCTCACCAATCATCATGTGGTTGAGGATGCATCACGCATTACCATCACGTTAAATGATCGTCGTGAAATTGATGCCAAAGTGGTTGGAAGTGATGAACGTACCGATGTGGCTTTATTGAAAGTTGATGGTGCGAATTTTCCTGCATTAAAAATTGGTAATGTCGATCAGCTGAAAGTAGGACAGCCTGTTTTAGCAATTGGTTCGCCGTTTGGTTTTGATTATTCGGCATCTGCGGGGATTGTCAGTGCAAAATCACGCAATATGGTGGGCGAAACCTCAGTGCCCTTTATCCAGACCGATGTAGCATTAAATCCGGGCAACTCAGGCGGCCCACTATTTAATCAGCAAGGTGAAGTGGTCGGGGTCAATTCCAGAATTTTCAGCGGTACAGGCGGTTATATGGGGTTGTCGTTCTCCATTCCAATTGATGTGGCAATGGACGTTGCACAGCAATTAAAAACCAAGGGCAAAGTCACACGTTCGTATTTGGGTGTAATGCTACAAGATATTGACCGGAATCTTGCCGATGCCTACAACTTGCCAAAACCTGAGGGCTCGCTGATTAATCAGGTTACACCGGGTTCACCTGCGTCCAAGGTTGGTTTAAAGGCAGGGGACATTATTATGAAATATAATGGCAACCCGATTTCACGCACTTCTGAGCTACTGAATTATCTGAATCGAACCATGCCGAAACAGGTGATTCAATTGGAAATCCTTCGAGACGGTAAGCCAATGAATGTTGCGGCTACGCTCACCACAGCACCAGACGATACACCTGCAACTTCTGAAAAAGCGGCTGCACAAAACGGGCCGGTATTGGGTATGGCAATTCGTAACCTAACCACCGATGAACAAGCGCGTCTGGATATTTCGGGCGGTATTTTTGTGCAGGATGTGACCCGTGGCGGTTTGGCTTCGCGCTCAAACTTAATGCCGGGAGACGTGATTGTTCAAATCAATTCAACTCGAATTAACAATACCAGCGAGTTTGCCAGAGCGGTTGCTGCGCTTCCTAAAAATTCGGTTGCTCGCATTTCACTGATTCGTCAAGGGCAACGCGCCATGTTGGGTTTACGTATTAACTAATCGGCACAATGTTAAAACGTACTTAATTTGAAGCCAGAAGCATCTGCTTCTGGCTTTTTGTTGTTTTAAACGTGTTGTTATTATTATAAGTCCCATGCTTTTTCGGCACTGGTGATTTGCTGATAAACGTGTTGATGTTCGGCGTACTTTAAGGTGTGCCAGAGCTCGCAAAACTCTCGACCTAGATAGTGCTGGAGTGTTGTATTATTTTTAAACCGATCAAGTGCATCTAGTTGCTGCTGAGGTAAAAAAATATGTTCGTGAAGCTGCTTGATTTGGTGGGAAGGTTTAGGCATTTCCAGTGAGTGCTCTATACCATGTAAAATTCCCGTTAAAATCACCGCTACGGTTAAATAGGGATTACAGTCTGCACCAGCTACCCGATATTCGAGCCGTTGATTCTCTGCATCTGCACAGGGAATGCGGATGGCCACATTGCGGTTATTGATATTCCAGTTGGCTTCCATAGGCACATGCTGGCCGGGTTGAAAACGACGATAAGAATTGATGTTGGGTGCTAAAATTGCCATGGAAGCAGGCATTAAATCGACCAATCCACTAATGGCTTGTTGTAATGCATTGCAGGGTTGATCTGGCGAAGAGGTACGAAAGCGATTTTGCAAATTTGAATCGCAGATACTCAGATGAAAATGCATGCCACTTCCAGCCTGATGCAAATCGGGTTTTGCCAAGAAACAGGCCTGCATATGAAATTGTTTGGCGACCTGCTTAACAATACGTTTTAACGACAGGATCTGATCACACAAGGTCAGAATATCAGGACGATGTAGAATATTGATCTCATATTGGCTCATGGCAGATTCTGCGACTAGGCCTGTAATGGGAATCGACTGTAATTTCGCAATTCGTTCAATTTCTTGCAGCACCTGTAAATCTCGTTCAGGCATGTCCATATCAAAGCTTTGATTACTGAGCAGGGCATCATGTGAGCGGGCGGTGATATCAAACAAATAAAACTCAAGCTCGGCCGACATCACTGGATAATACTGCTCAGCATGTAGCTGATTGACAATTTTCTTGAGCACATTCCGAGGTTCATAGGGACAGTCTATTAGCGTGTCATCTTGCATTGAAACATACACCTGAGCGTTGAGTTCAGGTTGAATCGCTGCGGGTTTTAAACTCCCTAAAATAGGACGGCATAATCGGTCTGGCTCGCCAATATATTTACCTAAACCCGTCTCTTCATTGACTTTTCCATCTAGATTCATGGCATAGACCGATAGGGGGAAATAGCAGCCTTTATCGAGTTGTCGCAGGCTGTTGATATCGATGCGTTTGCCACGAATATGACCATTGAGATCGTGCAGGCATACATCAATATGTTGTGTATTTGGATAGCGTTTCAGGTATTCTTCGACTTCCTGCAAAAACGCAGAGCTGTTATTTTTAGAATGTGCGGTGGTAGGCGCTTCAAGGTCAATGGGCAATGAGCTCACTGAAAAGCGACGTGGGGTTTGCTTTGACATTGAAACGATCAGGCTACTCATGTTTTAAACCTATCTTTGTATCGTGCTCAAAAGCGTAGATGAAGCACAGCAAGATGTAACGTAAATTCTGCGTAACTTTTTCAATGACAATAACGGACAAAAGATGAGTGCAATTTTTGATTTGGCTCTGACGGTGAGCGCTGAACACATTGATCAACTGGGTCATGTGAACAATGTGGTTTATGTGCAGTGGATGCAAGATGTGGCCAGTAAGCATGTCAATGCACTGGGGCTTGGATTAAAACAGTATCAACAGCTCAATCATGCCATGGTGGCGGTGGAGCATCATGTCCAGTATCGTAAGGCCGCGTTTGAAGGAGATGAACTGATTTTACGCACATGGTTAGATGCACTCGATAGTTTGTACCTATCACGCCAGTACGTATTTTATCGCCCTAAAGATCAGACAATCTTGTTTGTAGCGAAAACCAAATGGGCCTGCATCGAGATGAGTTCAGGCCGACCAAAACGCATGTCTCCGACGTTTACTCAAGCGTATCAGCCTTTATCGAAGGACATTAATCCGATCGACTTTACGATGTGTTACGCAGTTCATCCTTCTAAATAAGTGCGCGATTGATTGATCTGATGGGATATCAGTGCATGTTAAAGAGATGTCATAGAACAGTGGTTTAAGTGAATAAGGGAGGCGTGGCTCAAGATGCAACGCTCTTAACCCATTTCGATTACTTTGTGAAATGCGCCGGATCGCACTATATTTTTGGTGTCTGGTTGCTTATACTGTGCAGCAATTCAGGACAGTCCTTTTTACACCTTGCATGCTATGTTCAGTATTGCGCTTTAAGGTGTACTTTTTTTCAGAGTAATCTATGGCATCGGCTAAAAAATCCGTTGATATCAAAAATATTCGTAACTTCTCGATCATTGCACACATCGATCACGGCAAATCGACACTTGCTGACCGTTTTATTCAAATGTGCGGTGGCTTGCAAGATCGTGAAATGCAAGCTCAGGTATTGGATTCAATGGAACTTGAGCGGGAACGTGGAATTACCATTAAAGCGGCATCGGTAACCTTGTATTACACGCATCCGAATGGACAAGAATATCAACTCAACTTTATTGATACACCAGGACACGTCGACTTTTCATACGAAGTGTCACGTTCACTTGCAGCGTGTGAAGGCGCACTTTTGGTGGTCGATGCAGCACAAGGTGTTGAGGCGCAATCTGTTGCCAACTGCTATACCGCAATTGAGCAGGGCTTAGAAGTTTTACCGATTCTCAACAAGATTGATTTGCCACAGGCCGAGCCAGAACGCGTTATTCACGAAATTGAAGAAATTATTGGTATTGAAGCCACTGAAGCACCGACTTGTTCAGCAAAAACTGGTCTTGGGGTTGAAGGTGTGCTTGAGCGCTTGGTCGATGTGATTCCAGCACCAGAAGGTGATCGTGATGCGCCACTGCAAGCACTGATTATCGATTCATGGTTTGACAACTACTTAGGCGTTGTTTCCTTGGTACGTATCAAGCAAGGTCGTATCCGTAAGGGCGACAAAATGCTGGTTAAGTCGACCGGTCAGGTGCATCCAGTCACCTCTGTAGGTGTATTCAATCCAAAACATACCGAAACTGACATGCTCGAAGCGGGTGAAGTAGGCTTTGTGATTGCGGGGATTAAAGACATCTTTGGTGCGCCGGTAGGTGATACCATCACACTTTCTGCAACGCCAGAAGTTAAAACTTTGCCAGGGTTTAAAAAGGTTAAACCACAGGTCTATGCGGGATTATTTCCAATCGATTCAAGCGATTTTGAACCGTTCCGTGAAGCGTTGCAGAAACTTCAAATTAATGACTCGGCATTATTTTTCGAGCCTGAAAGTTCTGATGCGCTTGGGTTTGGTTTCCGCTGTGGTTTCTTGGGCATGCTGCACATGGAAATCGTACAAGAGCGACTTGAACGTGAATACGATTTAGACCTGATCAGCTCTGCACCAACCGTAGTGTATGAGGCACTGACCAAAAAAGGCGATACGATTTATATCGACAGTCCGTCTAAAATGCCAGATGCCAGCACGGTAGAAGACCTTCGCGAACCGATTGCAGAATGTCATATTCTGGTGCCTCAAGAATATCTTGGTAATGTCATGACGCTATGTATCGAGCGCCGTGGTGTACAAAAAGACATGAAATTCTTAGGCAACCAAGTGTCGGTGACGTTCGAAATTCCAATGGCTGAAGTGGTCATGGACTTTTTCGACCGCTTAAAATCTTGCTCACGTGGTTTCGCATCACTCGATTACAACTTTGTCCGTTTTGAAAGTTCATCTCTGGTTAAGGTAGACGTGTTAATTAATAGTGAAAAGGTCGATGCATTGGCCATGATCTGTCACCGTCAGGATGCGCGTCACCGTGGTATTGCACTGGTTGAAAAAATGAAAGACTTGATTCCTCGTCAGATGTTTGACGTGGCAATTCAAGCGGCCATTGGTGCTCAAATTATTGCGCGCTCAACCGTAAAAGCCATGCGTAAGAATGTATTGGCGAAGTGTTATGGTGGTGACGTTTCGCGTAAGAAGAAATTGCTTGCGAAACAAAAAGAAGGTAAGAAACGTATGAAGCAAGTGGGAAGTGTTGAAATCCCACAAGAAGCGTTTCTAGCTGTATTAAAAGTAGAGAGATAACCTTTAGGACTCGCCCATGGATTTTGATTTTAATTTAATTCTCGTTCCTGTCACGCTCATTTTTTTCTTGGTGTGGCTTCTCGACAAGTTGGTGTTTAAGCAACGTGTAACCAAAGGACGGGGAAGCGAAAATTTTATCATTACTTGGGCGTACGACTTCTGGCCAGTGCTGGCCGTGGTTTTAGTGCTTCGATCGTTTATTATTGAACCGTTTAATATTCCGTCTGATTCAATGGTACCTACCCTCGAAACTGGCGACTTTATTCTGGTCAATAAATACGACTATGGTGTTCGTCTTCCGATCGTAAACACCAAAATTCTTGATGTAGGTGAGCCAAAACGCGGTGATGTGATTGTATTTCGTTATCCACCACAACCGACCATCAGTTACATCAAGCGTGTGGTTGGCCTGCCGGGCGATCATATTGTCTATGATCATGGTCAGTTAAGCATTAATGGTCAGAAAGTACCTAAAGTTGCGACTCAGTTTAGTCGTGAAAAAGACAGTTTAGACACTCCAACCTCGATTTATCATAAAGAGACCTTGGGTGAGCATACCTTTACCATGCGTGAGCTTGAAGGGGTCAACATTGCACGCCAAGCGCCGTTTATCAATTACATCGACAACGGTAAATATGCCGCTGAAGACGGAATGTACTGGGAAGTTACGGTACCAAAAGGGCATTACTTTGCCATGGGCGATAACCGTGATCAGAGTGCAGATAGTCGCTTTTGGGGATTTGTACCTGAAGAGAATCTGACTGGGCGTGCATTCTATATTTGGATGCATAAAGAACCTGGCTTTAAGATTCCATCCTTCAACCGAAATGGTACAATTGACTAAAATTAGAAATTAGGACAACAACAAATGCGCAAGTCTCAATGGGGTGCTTCGTATTTAGGTGTTTTTTTGGGGATTATTGTCTTTGCTTTAGTACTTAAAGCAGCAGTGGCAGTTGCTCCGGCTTATTGGGATGATCGAATCATCAATAACCAGATCGACGCCTTAATGCGTGAATCTCCTCGCAATATCGCGGTCGATAAATTTGTGACCCAGATGAATCAGCGTTTAGACATGAACAGTGTACGTGACGTTCGATTTAACGAGATTGCAAAGGTAACGAACAAAGGTGGTTTACGCGTTAGCAAACAATATGAAGTAAGAAGACCGTTCTTGTTTAATATTGATTTAGTTATAAAATTTGAGAAAAATTTTGAACAAAACGCAGTCCAAACTCAGTGATCCAAGATTACAGAGTCGGATCGGATACGAGTTTAAGCAGTTGGAATTACTTCAGCTTGCACTCACGCATCGATCTGTTAGTCACAAGTACAACTACGAGCGCCTTGAATTTTTGGGCGACTCGCTGTTGGGTATGATCATTGCCAATTATTTGTATCAGACTTATCCGCATGAAAATGAAGGTCGCTTAACGCGCATGCGTGCGACCTTGGTGCGTCAAGAAGCGCTTGGTAAAATCGCAAATGATTTGAAACTGAGTCGCTGTTTAATTTTAAGCACAGGTGAATTAAAATCGGGTGGACATCATCGCGAATCAATTCTGGCCGATACGGTCGAAGCGATTATCGGTGCAATTTATGTCGATAGCGCCGATTTAAATTTGTTAAACAAAATTGTTTTAAACTGGTATGTACCCTATCTGGATCATATCGAACCGACAGATCAGTTAAAAGATCCGAAGTCGCGTTTACAAGAGTATTTACAAGCACGTAAAAAACCTCTCCCTGTTTACGAGGTTGTGGATATTCAAGGGGATGCCCCTCACCAGCACTTTAAAGTAGAATGTGTGGTAGCCGGGCTACCAAATGTTTTAGGTGAGGGCTCGAGCCGCCGTTTTGCTGAGCAAGCAGCTGCGGCAGAAATTTTAAAGTTATTGGAGCAGTAATTTGCATGTCGATGCATTCTGATCAAATCAATCCAGATTCACATGATAATGATGAAAATCAATCCCCAAATCTGATTGATCAATTTTTTAGTTCCGCCGGTGTCGAGATACCTTCCGACTTCCGTAGCGGCTTTGTTGCAATTGTTGGGCGTCCAAATGTGGGTAAATCCACATTAATGAACCATTTGTTGGGTCAAAAACTTTCGATTACTTCACGTAAACCGCAAACCACACGTCATAAAATTGTGGGAATCGATTCACGCGAAAAATCTCAAGCGGTGTATGTCGATACGCCGGGTATGCATAAAAAAGAAGTGCGTGCGATCAACAAGATGATGAATCGTGCAGCGCACTCTGCACTGCGTGACGTGAACTTGGTGCTATTTGTGGTCGATGGTCACAAATGGACTCAAAATGACGATCTTGTGCTTGAAAAGCTCAAAAACGCAGATATGCCGGTCATTATGGTGATCAACAAAATTGATACCGTAGAAGAAAAACGCAGCTTGCTGCCTCTCATTCAAGAGCGCGCAAAGCTCATGAACTTTGCAGAAATTATTCCTGTTTCTGCGCTTCGTGGTGCAAATCTAGATCATTTGCGTGACATCATTGAAAAATACCTGCCGTTTCAACCGCCATTGTATTCTTTCGATCAAGTGACCGACCGTTCAGAGCGTTTCTTGGCCAGCGAAATTATTCGCGAAAAAATCATGCGTCAGCTTGGTGAAGAATTGCCATACGATTTGACGGTGCAGATTGAATCATTTAAAACTGAAGAACCGGCGATAAGTGAAAAGACTGGCCGTATGAAGCCTGCTTGTACCTATATCGATGCGACCATTTTTGTTGAGCGTGCTGGACAAAAAGCCATTGTGATTGGTGATAAAGGCGCTAAACTCAAACGGATTGGTATGGAAGCACGTACAGACATGGAAAAAATGTTTGAACAAAAAATCATGCTCACGCTTTGGGTGAAAGTCAAAGGTGGCTGGTCTGATGATGAGCGTGCGCTGAAAAGCTTGGGCTATAGTGATATTTAAACAAGAGTAATGTCGATGACAGTCATGATTCGCTGTGTTGTTCTGCTGGGTTGCGTGTTGATGCTTCAAGGCTGTATTACCAAGATTGTGACTGTTCCTGTCAAGGTGGCCTACAAAACCACCAAAGGGGTGGTTAAAGGTACTGCTGCGGTGGTGGGTGCCGTGATTCCCGATGGGGATGACGATAAAGACTCAGCCAAGAAGGATTAGTTTGCGTTTTTATGCGAAACCAAGTCCTTCATGGTTATCTGATTCATCACCGGCGTTATCGTGAAAAAAGTCATATCGTGCATTTGTTTAGCGAAGAATACGGTCGTATCGATGGTATTCTTCGGCAAAATCCTCCTCCGCAGTATCAGCCTCTTACCTTGCAAGCCACAGGCAAAGGTGACTTAAAAAATTTTACCAAGCTCGAAATTTTAAACTTTCCGGTTTTCTTTCAGGGCGATGCATTTTTTGCCGGATTTTATCTCAACGAAGTTTTACTGCGTTTATGCCCGCTAGAAGAGCCTATGCCAGAAACTTTCCGGCACTATCAGCACACTTTGCTGCAATTACAACATTTGCATCAGCAACAGGCACCGAGTCATTACCTGAAACAGATTTTAAGGCAGTTTGAGCATGTGTTATTGCAAGAGCTGGGCTATGCCATCGATTTTGAAATCGATGCTAATCAGCAACCGATTAATCCGTTAGCGCACTATCAGTTTCAGTCTACAGAAGGCTTTATGCCTGTTTTACAGCACACCCAGTCGACCTTGTCTGGGCAATTGATTGGCTGCATGCAGAATTATCAAATCGGGAACGAATTTTCTCCCGACCAATTACAATTATTAGGTAAACTATACCGTCAGATGATTACATCCCTTTTGGGAGACCGACCATTAAAAAGTCGCCAATTGTGGATTCAAAATACTCAATCTCGTTCATAAATAGGATGTTTGTATGGCTGCTTTGCTTGGCGTCAATATCGATCATGTCGCAACTTTGAGACAGGCTAGAGGAACCGTTTATCCAGATCCTGTACAGGCTGCACTGGTGTGTGAGCAAGCAGGTGCCGAGGGCATTACACTGCATTTGCGTGAAGACCGCCGTCATATTCAAGATGACGACGTACGTCGTATGCGTCCAGTGCTTAAAACACGTATGAACCTTGAGCTTGCAGTGACAGATGAAATGATTGCATTTGCCAAGGAAATTCAACCTCAACATGTTTGCTTTGTTCCGGAGCGACGTCAGGAAGTCACCACAGAAGGTGGGCTAGATGTTCTAGGGAATTTTGAAAAAGTGAAAGCAGCGACAGCTGAGTTAACTGCCATAGGGTGTGATGTGTCGTTATTTATCGATGCCGATGTTGCCCAGATTGATGCTGCCATTGCCTGTGGTGCGCCGACGATTGAACTGCATACAGGCGCCTATGCCGATGCAAGCAGTGAGCAACAACAGCGTGCCGAGCTAGAGCGGATTGTACGTGGCGCTGAATATGCTGCAAGCAAAGGGCTGGTAGTAAATGCAGGGCATGGCCTGAATTTAGAGAACATTACTCCGATCGCTGCGATCCCGCAGATTCATGAATTGAATATTGGTCATTCGATTATTGCAGATAGTGTATTTGTTGGACTTGAGCAAGCTGTAAAGCAAATGAAGGCTGCGATTCAAGCGGCAGGATAAGTGAGTCAAGATGTCAAGTCCAAACTATGATGAACTGATGCAACCTGTAATTGA
Organism: Acinetobacter soli; assembly: GCF_018139125.1. Taxonomy (NCBI): domain Bacteria; kingdom Pseudomonadati; phylum Pseudomonadota; class Gammaproteobacteria; order Moraxellales; family Moraxellaceae; genus Acinetobacter; species Acinetobacter soli. Next base: position 1,572,458 of record NZ_CP073241.1, on the reverse strand, counting down.
ATTCTTGGGGTGTCAAACACCTCAAGCATGGTTGAACGAAGCGCTCAATAATCTTGAATTATTAATGCAAGATCACGCCAATTGTGAAAAAAAAGCAGCAGGAACAGCCATGAATTTGATGTTCCGCTACAGTTTTTTTACAGATTTACAGGTGAAGCTGGCGCAACTGGTGCGTGAAGAAATGTTGCACTACGAGCAAGTGCTCGAGTTGATGAAAAAACGTGGGCAGGAATGGAAGGCGGTCAGTGCAGGGCGCTATGCGGGTGAACTTCGCAAACAAATTAGAACCTATGAGCCAGAAGCACTCATTGATGTTTTAATCATTGGTGCTTTTGTTGAAGCGCGTTCGTGTGAGCGTTTTCATGCCTTGGCACCGCATGTCGATGACGAATTAGGGCGTTACTACCGATATCTACTCAAGTCTGAATCTCGGCATTTTGAGGACTATCTGGCACTGGCTTTAGAGGTTGCACAAACGGCAAAAATGAAGAACCCTGAAGAGGATATTCAACAGCGCATTGTGCAAATTCGTGAAGTAGAAAAAAACCTCATTCTCTCAGCAGATAAAGTGTTTCGTTTTCATAGTGGCGTACCAGAAGCACAGGCTGCTTAAAATAAAAAAACCTCTTTGTATAAGAGGTTTTTTTATAGCGATTTTTAGGCAAAAAAAAGCCCGCTTTAATGCTGCGGGCTTTTTGATATTTGGCTCTCCCACCTGGGCTCGAACCAGGGACCTGCGGATTAACAGTCCGTCGCTCTACCGACTGAGCTATGGGAGAATCTGAATGCGATTATAAGGAGATTTTGACAGGGGTCAAGCCAAATTTGTCATCTTTGTTTCATTTTTAGTGTGTATGTTTCTTATTTGAGCAAACTGGCTCAAATTATCAATTTTGCTTGCACGGCACGAAAATCACTGTTATGTTTTATATAAGAGAACGTTCAGATGGTCATCTGAACAGTGTGGATTTAACCAACTTGCCAGCACTAAATGGCTAAACCGGAGGGCTATATCATGCCGACTCTTCAAATTGAACAAATCTTTTCTGATTTCGCTTTCTATCAAAAAAACTATCTCGACATTATTCGCGATCCTCAGCAGTATTATCAAAATGTCACCGACGCGCACATTCATTTTGCCGTTTTTAGTCAAGAAAAAATCTATTTAGGCGATTTATTGCAACTCTGGTTTGGCGATAAATGGACTGAGCATCAGGTTAAATTGCTACATGATTCAGCGGATCACTTGTGGGAACGTGCGTCTGAAAGCTGGGATAACTCGTTGTTTTTGTTTTCCATTGAGCGTAGCGGTCTATTTTCTCCTGCTTATGCCTATGCATGGAGCACACAAGATCAGCAGGTAAAGCAGATCGAGATTGATCATACCTTTCCGTATTATTGTCATTATTTGACACTATCACGCCCTAAGCGTTATAGCTAAGCAAAATGCTGTTTAAAGCTATATGATGAGCGGGATGCAGTGTATTTAAACGTATAAATAGCTGTGCAAAAATAAAAGTATATCAAGTGAAAAATAATGAACAATTCAGCCATAAAAAAAGCCTATCCGAAGACAGGCTTTTTTTATAAATCGGGAACTTAACAGTTAAGCTGTTTTTTCAGCTTGAATTGAAGCAATGGCTGCATCGATACCGTCAATGGATTCTGCCGCTTTTTTAATACGGGCTAATGCATCAACCAATACTTCATCTGCGGTAGCGTATGAGATACGCATAAAGCCACCAAGACCGAATGCATCACCAGGTACAACTGCAACACCAGTTTCTTCTAATAACCACTCAGAAAACTCGGTGCACGATTTGAGGCCTTTGGCACGAATCAATGGGCGAATGTTGGCATAGGCATAAAATGCACCATCCGCAGGCAGGCAAGAAATACCATGAATGGCATTTAAGCCGTTTACAACCAAATCATGACGACGTTTGAACGCTTCAATCATTGGCTCTAACACATCTTGAGGGCCATTTAGTGCTGCTTCTGCTGCAACTTGTGAAATTGAGGTTGGGTTAGAAGTCGATTGCGACTGAATCTTCTTCATTGCGCCAATGATTTTTGCAGGACCCGCTGCATAGCCAATGCGCCAGCCAGTCATGGCATACGCTTTTGAAACACCATTTAATACAATGGTACGGTCGTATAAATCGGGTGCCACAGTCGCGATGTTATAAAATTCATCTTCCCAACGAATCGGTTCATACATATCGTCAGATGCAATATATACTTGTGGGTGCTTACGAAGTACATCGGCAAGTGCTTCAAGCTCTGCTTTGGTGTAAATCATGCCTGTCGGATTGGATGGGCTGTTCAATACCAATAAGCGTGTATTTGGAGTAATGGCTGCTTCAAGCTGCTCTGGGGTAATTTTAAAGCGTTGCTCTTCACCGCATTTCACGATGACTGGCGTACCTTCGGCAATAATCACCATATCTGGGTAGCTCACCCAAAATGGTGCTGGGATGATTACTTCATCGCCTTTATTAAGCAACGCAAGTGCCAAATTGAAGAACGATTGTTTGCCACCACATGAAACCAAAATCTGGTTTGCTTGATAATCTAGATTATTGTCACGCTTGAATTTTGCAATAATTGCTTTTTTTAAGCCTGGCGTACCATCTACTGCGGTATATTTGGTGAAGCCATTGTGAATTGCTTCAATCGCAGCATCTTTGATGTGTTGCGGGGTATCGAAATCTGGTTCACCTGCACCTAAACCAATTACGTTTTTTCCTGCAGCTTTAAGTTCTGCTGCTTTGTTCGTAACGGCCAAAGTAGGGGACGGCTTGATGGCATTTACACGATCAGACAGACGTACGTCCACGGCAATATTCCTTCTTGTGGGATAAAAAATAAAAGCACACTATCTTAGCCCAAAAACCTCAGTTCGTGTTTTATTATCAAAACAAAAATAAAAAAACATTCAGAGACACCTGTAAATTCAGCTTGATCATCATCATTTACGATTTTTAAAAGCATCCTGAAGCAAAATCATTTAATATATGCGTTGTTCAAGAAAACTTGAGTACAGAACATGAGTCAAGCCAAGCCAAAAGCCAAAAAAGCTTTGGTTAAATTACCTTTTCCAATTGCAAATCCAGCAGATCAAAACGAAGAGGATGTCGCACACAATTATGTGCGTCCGAAACCTGAGCAGTATGCAGACCGCACCTGGATGCCACCGCGCGGAACACGTCGTTCGATGGGAAAACGCTAAGCAGCGTCATCAAACAATTAAAAAGCCCCTGCAAAATTGTAGGGGCTTTTTTGTATGAGATAAAATGGTTTAAACGCGATCATGATGCATTTTTTTCTTTGTATACATCTCGGCATCTGCGCGCTTTAACATGCTTTCCATCGTTTCATGTTCGCGTGTTGTGGCATATCCCATAGAAATACTGATCGGCTGGCTCGAATAAAACTGATTATCCAAAGTGAGTAGGGCATCAATGGTTTGTAGCATCACGCTGACCGCCGTTTCGTCTGCTCCATGCATTAAAATTACAAATTCATCGCCGCCAATTCTAGACGCCGTATATGGAGTTTGCTGAATCGATTGCGTTAAGATCTGACCCACACGCCTGAGTACATCATCTCCCGCATCATGACCATGATAATCATTGATAGCTTTAAGCCCATTCATGTCTAAAAAAATACATGAGATAGGGCGCACCATACTGCGTTCTAAGCGATGAATTTCTTCGCTATAAAACGAGCGGTTATGAAGTTTGGTCAACACATCGTGTTTACCTAAATACTCAAGGTAATTTTCTGCCTTTTTGCGTGCTGTAATATCGGTTAAGGCGACCTGCACAATGCCCCAGTTGTGCTCATAACCCGGAAACACGGTAAATTGCAGCAATACATTGCGAATACTGCCATCGAGTGCATAATTAATTGCTTCTCGCTGATGATGGATATTGCCTTTCCATAACTCGATAAGCTGTTCACGAAAGGTGCTGAGCATTTCTTTTGCAAATATTTTATGCGTATTTTTAAGCAGTGTTGCTTTATCGGGTGCTTGAAATAAATCGAGGGTCGCTTGATTGACATCTAAAATCAGGATGTCTTCCACACATTGATTGACAAACTCGGGATGGACATCAATAAAGGTTCTAAAGTCATCTATTCCCAGCTGTCTGAGCTGATCAAGCCGGAATTTGACACGACTGAAATCTTCAACCCATAACGAGGCCGGTGAATAGTGAAAACGAGATTCGGCCAGTCGACGATTTTTTTCTTCTAAGCGGCGTGCATGGTGAACTTGGGTGACATCTTCAGTGGTGACCAGTACACGCGCAAATGAATCTTCATAGCCCGGTAAAATGGTACCGTGCAATTGTATATCCAAGCGCCGACCACTGAGCGTGTAGTTGACGGCCATACTTGAAAATAGCGTTTTACCTTCCCATAAATCGACCAATTCATTCAAATGTGAATCGAGCATGTCTTGCTGAAAAATAACCGCCAGATTGTCGCAAAGCTGCTCAAACGATGCTGCTTCAAAAAGTTGTAAGGTTTTTTGATTGACACGAATCAGCTTGATTTTATGTGCGCATTGTCGAACACGTTCGAGATCTTCACGAAGAAAAGTTCGTAAATCTTGGATTCCTTGATCACGCCACTCATCAAACTGAATTTTGATCCCGCTGTAATCTTCGAGCCACATTGGAATAGGTGCAAGATCAAAAATTGAAGAATCTAGCGTAGGCATGGTGGCTCAACTTTCAAGGGCTATTTTTTCAGCAGTATAATCATAAGCCTTGTGTTTTTAAACAAAAAATAAGACTGGCTAAAAAAATCATCCAGTTAGGTCATCTTTTTTTTACTGCTTAAAATGACCTTTAAGTGGTTTCGCTGATCGCTTGGCCTCGATTTGCCGGATGAACAATTTCGATTTCATTACGCCAGAGTTTGACGAAATCCTGTTCATCAATGTCATATAGTTCCATCAATGCAACAATCACGCTGACAAAAATCATGGCGCCTTCGGTATTGCCATGAAAATTAAAGATTTTACCGTTTAATTTTCCAAGAATGTCTTTTAGCTCGTGTTCACGACCACGTCCGTAACGATCTCGTGGATATAAATCTTCATTTAAGACAATTAATGCAATGGCTTTCTCGGTATCGCTCAATGATGTTTTTTGTAGTGCATCCTCGAAGGATTCACTGCCATGATCGAAGTAAAAAATCACCTCATCGGTAATAAATGCTTGCACCATACGCGAGGTGAGATTTGGAAACAGTGAAACCGCGTTCTCTTCGATATAGGGTTTAAATGATTCTGGAAAGATGATATTGCTGCTCATACCACGAAATAGTGGCGCGATTTCCGATACTTTATAGCCTGCTATCCCGCAGCCGAGTGCCGTTAAAAAATACGTCATTTTGCTGTGATTTTGAGCATAAATTTTAAAATCATGGATATAGTGCGCAATCTGTGAAAGCGGCATTTGTTGTTGGTGTTCATTTAAGGTAGGAATCGCGAAGCTTTGGCCCGCCCAGCCACGTCCTACACCTTTTACAGCACCAAAATGCTGTGCGGCGATACGTGCAGCGCCATGCGTATGTTGCCCAGCCATGTTGCTACCAAATACAAACACGGTATTTTCTGGTAGCTCAGTCACAATTGTTTCGTCGTGGTATTGAAAGCTCATCATGATCTTATTCTTGCTGTAATAAGTTCATGGTGCAATTGATTCAGTCACAAATCAAGCAAAAAATAGTGCGCTTTTTTATTTTACAGGGCTTAGTAGCGTGACATGATTTTGAGAGAAACAGATCAAGAATAGCAAGATTATTTTTTCATGACATAAAATTCACACGCATTTTTTTATGCTGAATCTGTAGAAAATCATTATAAAGAGAAGATCATGAGCATAATTGTCGCAGGCGCCTCTACAGGCATTGGAAATGCATTGGTTGCAGCGCTAAGAGCGCGTTCAGACGAACCAGTTTACACCATTAGCCGTTCGGATTTGGGGCAGCATAATTTACAGATCGACTTATCCGATGCCTCGAATATTTCGGCAGTACAGACTTTTCTTGCTTCAATTCAACCCACTCGCGTTTTTTGCTGTGCAGGTATGTTGCACGATGATACTCATATGCCAGAAAAAATGCTCAGCCAGATTCAGGATGACTGGGTGTATGAATCTTTTTCAAAAAATGTGCTCACGCATATACATCTTGCACAAGCCTTGGCTCCTGTTTTGACCAAAACCTCTTCACTCAAATGGCTGTCTTTATCGGCTAAGGTGGGCAGTCTGGATGACAATGCATTGGGTGGCTGGTACAGCTATCGCATGAGCAAAACCGCTTTAAATATGTTTATTAAAAACCTGAGTATTGAGTGGGGGCGTAAATCGCCTGAAATTTATGTGGCGAGCTTACACCCGGGAACTACGGATTCTGAGCTGTCTAAACCTTTTCATAAAAATATTTCACCAGATCGATTGTACAGTGCAGAGCAGACTGCTACGCGTTTGATCGATGTTATGGATCATTTTGGTCAGGCAGAGCAGGGTAAATTATTAAATTGGGACGGCACTGTAATTGCCTACTAACGACCAGTCATCGGGCTTGAAAAGTTTCAGTTTGCCCTAATAGTTTGTATGACCCCTTATTTTTGAGCGTGCCAGTGAACGACAACCAGCCTTTTGATTTAGTGACAAGTTTCCAACCCGCAGGTGATCAGCCTCAAGCGATTGAAAAGTTGGTCAATGGCATTGAGCGCGGCTATCGTAACCAGCTATTACTTGGGGTTACGGGTTCGGGTAAAACCTACACCATGGCCAATGTGATCGCGCAAACACAGCGTCCGACCATCATTATGGCTCACAATAAAACGCTGGCTGCTCAGCTTTATGGTGAATTCAAGGCCTTTTTCCCGAATAATTCGGTTGAATACTTTGTAAGTTACTACGATTACTATCAGCCAGAAGCATATGTGCCTTCGTCGGATACTTTTATTGAAAAAGATGCCGCGATTAACGACCACATCGACCAGATGCGTTTGTCGGCTACGCGTGCACTTTTAGAGCGACGCGACGCGATTATTGTGGCCTCGGTTTCGGCCATTTATGGTTTGGGTGACCCTGAAGCGTATATGAAAATGCTCTTGCATGTGGTGCAAGGCGATCGTGTCAATCGTGACGATTTGATCCGACGCCTAGTCGAGATGCAATATACCCGGAATGAGCTGGAATTTTTACGAGGTACCTACCGTATTCGCGGTGAAATTCTGGATGTGTTTCCTGCCGAATCCGATCAGTTCGCGATTCGCATCGAGCTGTTTGATGATGAAGTCGATTCAATTCGCTGGTTCGATCCGCTCACAGGTAAAATGCAGCGTAAAGTACCCCGCGTGACAATTTATCCAAAAAGCCATTATGTTACGCCTAAAGATAATCTCACCCGCGCCATCGGTACGATCAAAGATGAACTGAAAGAACAACTCAAATTCTTTAAAGACCATGACAAGTTGCTTGAAGCACAGCGCATTGATCAGCGTACTCGCTATGATTTGGAAATGATGCAGCAGCTTGGATACACCAACGGTATTGAAAACTACTCACGGCATCTTTCTGGGCGCCCGGCAGGCGAAGCACCGCCAACATTGTTTGATTATATTCCAGATGATGCCTTACTGATTATTGATGAGTCGCATGTGACCGTGCCGCAAATTGGTGCTATGTACAAAGGTGACCGTTCTCGTAAAGAAAATCTGGTGAATTACGGTTTTCGTTTGCCAAGCGCACTGGATAACCGACCGATGAAATTTGAAGAATGGGAGCGAATTGTTCCATCGACAATTTTTGTCAGCGCGACACCAGCCAAGTACGAGCTAGAAAAGTCTGAGCAGATTGTGGAGCAGGTGGTGCGCCCAACTGGTTTGATTGACCCGGAAATCGAAATTCGACCAGTACTCACACAGGTCGATGACGTACTTTCCGAAATCAACCTGCGTAAAGAGATTGATGAGCGCGTGTTAATCACCACACTGACCAAACGTATGGCAGAAGATCTCACGTCTTACTTAAAAGAATATGGTATTAAGGTGGCCTATCTACACTCAGACATTGACACTGTAGAGCGGGTGAAAATTATTCATGAGCTGCGTACTGGTGTATATGATGTGCTGGTGGGTATTAACTTGCTGCGTGAAGGGCTCGATATGCCTGAGGTGTCTTTGGTCGCAATTTTAGACGCAGATAAAGAAGGCTTTTTACGCTCTGAGCGTTCTTTAATTCAGACCATTGGGCGTGCAGCGCGAAATATCAAAGGTAAAGCCATCTTATATGCCGATAAGATGACGGATTCAATGCAAAAAGCCATTGATGAAACTGACCGTCGTCGTACCAAGCAAATTGAGTTTAATGAACAGCATGGCATTACACCACGTAGTGCGGTGCGTCAGAAAATCAAAGAGATTGATACAGGCGAAGTCTTTAATGAAGACGAGATAGAGCTGTCTGAATCTGCTCAGGCAAAAGCACTGAGTGCAGATGAGCGACATATCTTGGCAGATCCTAAACTATTAGCGAAACATCTGGCCAAGCTTGAAAAAGAAATGCTCAAGGCTTCCAAAGAGTTGCAGTTTGAGCAAGCCGCTCGTATCCGTGATGAAATCTTGCGGCTTAAAGCGCAAATGATCCAGTAATACCAATGAATGTGGAGCTAAGTGCTACATATCTCTACATTAATTTCAAAAAAAAGCGCTACTCTAATGAACAATCCGTTGCAAACTATCATGATGAGCTAATATTTGAGGGAACTTGAATGCCATTGTATAAAAATATCCCACAAGGGGGCTGGCGTTTAGCAAAGATTGCATTGGGTGGCGCCGTATTGACAGGATTAGCGGTTGCAACCATGGCTTACGCACACAATAAACCACTCGCGCCTGTGGAGCGTGTAGAGTTAGACAAATACTTGGGGGTTTGGTACGAAGTGGTTCGTAAGCCCATGTATTTTGAAAATAAATGCGTCAAAAATATCACCGCAACCTATACTTTAAATGAAAACGGTAATATTACAGTCGATAACCAATGTATGGGCAGTGATGGTCAGCGCCATCAGTCGCTTGGCGAGGCCTTTGTGGTCAATCCTCCGTATAATTCCAAATTGAAAGTAAGTTTTTTACCAGAAATAGTGCGATGGGTGCCTGTTGCACGCGGCGACTACTGGATTTTAAAGCTGGACGAACACTATCAAACCGTTTTGGTGGGTGAGCCATCTCGCAAATATATGTGGATTTTATCGCGGACGCCTCATCCCTCAGAAGACGTCGTAAATGACTATCTGGCCTACGCGAAAAGCTTGGGTTATGAACTCAATGACATTATTCGGCCACAGCATACGGCCCAATAAGCGCTATATAGATGAAAAGAAAAACCATGCCTAGCGTGGTTTTTCTTTTATTAGATGTTTAAATTCAGTATTGTACAACGTCTTTTTGATTATTTGGTCAAGCGGGGGAGAGATATGCTTCAGGGGATTGCGCTGTCGGTTTTGGCATCGGTTACGTTTGGGGTGTTGTACTTTTATAGCCAGTTTTTGACCGGAATAAACGCAGAGCAAACTTTTGGTTGGCGCATGATTTCAACCTTGCCGTTTTTAACCTTATTTATGTGGTTAATCGGTGATTTACATTACATTAAACAGATTTATGAAAAAATAAAACAACGACCCGTTTTTCTACTGTATCTCTTGCTTTCATCTCTTTTAGTGTCGATCCAGCTTTGGCTATTTATGTGGGGGCCAATGAATGGTCGGGGATTGCAGGTATCGCTCGGTTATTTTCTACTGCCCTTGGTTTTAGTATTGGTGGGCAGTCTTTTTTATAAGGAAAAACTCTCTAAGTTTCAGCAAGCAGCAGTTGCTCTCGCGATACTCGGCGTTGCACATGAAATTTGGCAACAAGGCACCATCGCATGGGAAACCTTATTGGTCGCCTTTGGTTATGCTGCGTATTTCTTTTTACGACGCAAACTTAAAACCGATCATTTAGGTGGTTTCTGGTGGGATATCGTCCTCAGCTTACCGGTTGCATTTTATTATGTGTCGTATTTGGGCACCGTACCTAATGGATGGAGCATATTAAATTTACTTTTGGTCGTGACTGGGCTTGGGTTATTCAGTGCCATTGGACTTGGAAGTTATATTTTGGCGAGCCGCTTTTTACCCATGGTATTGTTTGGATTGCTTAGCTATTTAGAGCCAATTTTACTCGCGCTTGCTTCGCTCATGATTGGAGAAACAATCAACCCAGAAGACTGGTGGACTTATATCCCAATTTGGGTGGCTGTGCTGTTATTGGTGGTAGAAGGTGCATTGCATTTATGGCGACAGCAACGCAACACGCGTATGTTGAAACGTAATGTCGCTCAATATGAAAAGAGGCAAGATGAAAATTGAACACGAAATGAAGCTTTTAATGAATAATGCTTGTTTTCTAAGCATATTTTGGCGTTTAATAATTTCGTCACGAAATATTATAAATAAATTTTAAAAAATATTTTTAATCATTTTATAAATTTATAGTAATTATATGAAAAAATATAGGTGTAAGCGCTGGCGCCCGATTTAATCTTGGCGCCTTTTGATTTACAATTATCGCGTTTTGAAATTCACGCCTAGATAACATTAATTAGAGGACGTATCTGTGAGCAAAGAGACTATCATCGCACTGCATGCTGAACATCAAGGACGTTGGACAAATCGCGAAGAAATCGCGGAACATATGATCGCTTTGATTGGCAAGTTGTATCGCGAAAAAAATATCGTTGTTTCTGTTTATGGCCGTTCTTTAATTAACCGCTCTGTCATCCAGATCTTGAAATCACATCGTCGTACACGTGTTGTCGATGTCGAGCTTTCTGTTGTTAATACTTTCCCAATTTTAGAAGCCTTGTCAAAACTTGACAATATTGGTTCTGCCGAAGTGGATATTGGTAAGCTGGCAGTGGCCTACAAACAGCAGGGCGGCGATGTCGACGCTTTTGTTGCGCAAGCTGTTGAATCAATCAAAGGCAATGCAGCCTCTGAAGAGCCAAAAGATGTCGTTCTCTACGGATTTGGTCGTATCGGTCGTATTTTGGCGCGTTTGATTATCAGCCAATCTGGTTTGGGTCGTGGTTTAAGCTTAAAAGCCATTGTGGTTCGTAAGTCATCTGATGGCGACTTGGCAAAACGTGCATCTTTGCTACGTCGTGATTCAATTCACGGTTCATTCGACGGTACGATTTCGATTGATGAAGAAAACGAAGCAATTATTGCAAACGGTAAGTTCATCAAAGTGATTTATGCATCGAGTCCAGCAGAAGTAGACTACACTGCTTATGGTATCGACAACGCGCTTTTGATCGACAACACTGGTAAATGGCGTGATCTTGATGGCTTGAGCCAACATTTGAAGTGCCCAGGTGTTGCACGTGTAGTATTGACTGCACCAGGTAAAGGCGACATGAAAAATGTGGTATTTGGTGTAAACCAAGCCGACATTTTAGATGAAGATAAAATCATTTCTGCTGCAAGCTGTACAACGAATGCCATCACTGGTGTACTTAAAGTAATCGATGATAAATACAAGATTTTAAATGGTCACGTGGAAACTGTTCACTCATTTACCAATGACCAAAACCTCATCGATAACTACCACAAGGCAGACCGTCGTGGCCGTGCTGCAACACTAAACATGGTGATTACCGAAACTGGTGCTGCAAAAGCGGTGGCCAAAGCATTACCTGCACTGAAAGGTAAACTCACAGGTAACTCGGTACGTGTACCAACACCAAACGTTTCATTGGCGATTTTGAATCTAACGCTTGAGAAAGAAGTTGATCGTGATGAAGTGAATGAATATATTCGTCAAATTTCAATCAACTCAAACCTTCAAGGTCAAATCGGGTATACCAATTCGACTGAAGTAGTTTCAAGCGACTTTATCGGCTCTCGTACAGCAGGTGTATTTGATGCGCAAGCAACCATTACATCAGGTACACATTTGACAGCATATGTATGGTACGACAACGAAGTTGGCTATAGCTGTCAGGTACTTCGTATTGCAGAAAAAATGTGTGGCGTAAACTATCCGAAAGTGCCTGCACTTAGCGTGGCATAAGCCAGTTTAAAAAATATAAAAAGCTCAGTTTCGACTGGGCTTTTTTATGTATGATGTAATGACAGTTAAATTGGAAACCAAGCTGGATATTGGTGAGTGATTACCAAGCTGAAAGCCAAGTAAAATAAAAAAGTTGCAAAAGGAAAGTACGTTGCAGATCAAGAAATTGCTCGGAGGGCTGGTGTTTATTGTGCTGGCCAGTATTGTCGGTGTTGCGATTGGTATCTGGGTATTTAAACATTTTAATGTGTATATCCCGCTTGAAAATCAGGCCGTGAATATTGATTTACAAGAACCACTTCAAGCCAAAGTTAAAATTCAGGATGCCTTGAATGTGGATGTGAGCGGACGCGTCAATGCGACCATTCCCATACACGAAAACCTGAATATCCCACTCACTCAAACGCTGACGCCGCGAGTGTACTTTGATAATCAGGTGCCGATTAAAACCATTATTCCGGTAAAAGAAGTGCTCAAGGTTCGTCAGGATTTACCGATTGATACCAAAGTACAGGTCAGAGTACTCGGACGTGATATCACGCTGCCGATTAAAGGCACCATTCCCATTAACCTAGACGTACCTCTAGACATTCAAGTGCCACTTGATCAAAACGTCCATCTAAAATTTGATGCGCCTGTGCGAACAGTGCTTCAAGAAAACTTAAATATACCGCTCAACACGACCTTGAAAACCAATATTCCAGTCGATGGGCATTTAAATGTACCAATCAAAACTGCACTTGCAGCAAGCGTAGAAGTGAAGAATACCTTGCCTATCAAAATTCAGAAAGGCGAATTAAAAATTCCGCTGTCTAGCGTGACGCTAAAGAAACAACCCGTTGCTGCTCCCTCAACTGCTGTCCAGTCGGGCGTGCAATAGGGGGTGACTATGTGGTTATTCGGATCATTGAAACGCACATTACTGAGCTTTGTTGCGGTGGTTGGTCTTGTGGCATTGCTATTTTGGCTTTACCTCAACATTCAGGCTTCCATGTATGTTTCAGCGCAGCATGCACAGGTGCAATTATCGGAGTATTTGCCTACACGCATCGAGGTAGGCAACCATTTGGAAACCCATTCTATGGGGCAGCTTAATACCGATATCCACATTAACCGACAGCTTTCCTTGCCCCTTAAAGGCAAATATCTGGCTCAGTTGGCCTTTGAAGTAGAAACACCTGTTTCTGTGAGTGTGGATTATTTAACCACTATAAAAATTGATGAACAGATGCCGGTCGAGAGCACGACAGATCTGATTTACCAAAATCAGCTGTTACCTAAATTTCCGCTGAAAATGAATATTCCGATTCGGCTGGATGTGCCATTTCGTTTGAATCGTACTTATCAGGTGCCCATTAAAATTGTATTTAATGGTCCGGTGTATTTTGAGTTTGATGAACCAATCAATCTGGCTGTGAAACATCAGTTTAAACCGACTTTGAATATTGATGATCCGATGACCATGCGAAAAGTCGCGACATTTAATGCCATTATGTATAACGAGGTAAGAGAAACACAGGCCAATCTGGATATGCACATCCAGTTACCACTACGAAATATACACCCCTAAACAGCTCAAATGAAGATGTTGTTCTTCATATACAGCAAGCCTCTGCATCGGCTTTCTCGCGTACAGGTGAAATAACTGATTTTATATTCGAGAAATCCTTTAAAATATGGCAGAATAGGCGGTTTTAGAGATTTTAGAGGATTGGCAAATGCGCTTTGTTGATGAAGCAGTCATTACCGTAGAGGCTGGCGACGGTGGCAATGGCGTGGCCAGTTTTCGCCGTGAAAAATTTGTACCTTTTGGTGGTCCAGATGGGGGTGACGGTGGTCGAGGCGGGAGCGTCTATATTCAGGCCGATGACGACACCGGTACACTGGTTGACTACCGTTATACCCGTAAATTCCGTGCAGAACGTGGTAAAAATGGCGCCGGCGCAAACTGTACAGGCCGTGGTGGCGAAGATGTTGTATTAAAAGTACCAGTAGGCACCACCATTGTGGATGTCGATTCTGGCGATATTATTGGCGATTTGGTTGAAGATGGTCAGCGTGTTTTGGTGGCTGGCGGTGGTGATGGTGGCTTAGGAAATACACACTTTAAGTCATCGACTAACCGTTCACCGCGTAAATTCACCACAGGGATTAAAGGCGAATTTCGTGAGATTCGTCTTGAGCTGAAAGTACTTGCAGATGTTGGTTTGCTCGGTATGCCAAATGCAGGTAAATCGACGTTTATTCGTGCAGTGAGTGCGGCGAAACCAAAAGTTGCAGACTATCCGTTTACGACGATGGTACCGAACCTAGGTGTGGTCGATGCCGACCGACATCGTTCATTTGTGATGGCCGATATTCCGGGATTGATCGAAGGCGCTGCGGAAGGTGCAGGTCTTGGTATTCGTTTCTTGAAACATCTGGCACGTACACGTATTTTGTTGCACATTGTGGATGTTCAACCAATTGATGGTTCTGATCCGGTACACAATGCCAAAGCGATCATTGGCGAATTGAAAAAATTCTCTCCAACGCTGGCTCAGCTTCCTGTTGTACTGGTACTCAACAAACTCGATCAGATTGAAGAAGCCAGCCGCGAAGAATGGTGTAAACATATCTTGGATGAGCTAGAGTGGACTGGCCCGGTGTTTCGTACCTCAGGCTTACTCTTAGAAGGCACCAAAGAAGTGGTGTACTATTTGATGGATCAGATTGAACAGCAGCGCGAACTTGAAGCTGAAGATCCAGAATACGCACGACAAGTAAAAGCATTCCGTGAACAGCTTGAAGCTGAAACACGTGAACAAACGATCGCAGCAAAAGAAGCATACCGAGCCATGCGTAAAGCACAGCGTGAAGCAGGTCAGGGTGATGATTTTGACGACGATGATGACGAAGTAGAAGTGATTTACGTTCGTTAAGACGAACTCGAGGGAAAAATGATTGAAGTGATCGATGGGCAACGACAGCTCAAGGCGTGTAAACGTATCGTTGTTAAAATCGGATCATCTCTTCTTACCGCCAACGGACAAGGTCTAGATCTAGATGCAATTTCGCATTGGGCAACTCAAATTGCCGATCTACACACTGCCGGACACGAAATTATATTGGTGTCGTCTGGTGCGGTTGCAGAAGGTATGGTTCGCATGAAGCTTTCGAGCCGACCCACCGATCTACCCAGTCTTCAAGCCTGTGCGGCCATTGGTCAAATGGGCTTGATTCACACGTGGTCGAGTGTGCTCGATAAGCACTCGATTCAGACGGCTCAAGTCTTGCTGACCCATGATGATCTGGCAGATCGTCGACGTTATCTCAATTCATGTGATGCCTTGCAAAACCTGATTGAGTGGCGTGTGATTCCGGTGATCAATGAAAATGACACTGTTTCGACCGATGAAATTCGTTTTGGCGACAACGATACGCTGGCAGCGATGGTGGCGGGCCAAGTACATGCTGATTTGCTGATTATTTTGACCGATCAGCAAGGGATGTTTGACTCCGACCCACGCAATAATCCAGAAGCAAAACTGCTCACCATCGTCAATGCACTCGACGATCGTTTGTTTGAAATGGCCGGCGGTGGTGGCGTTTTAGGCCGCGGCGGTATGGTGACTAAGGTACGTGCAGCACGCTTAGCCGCGAAGTCTGGTTGTCCAACATTGATTGCCAGCGGTGAAAGTGACCGTGTCTTGTCTCGCTTAATGGCGGGTGAAATGCTCGGAACGCTCTTTAGTACCGATAAAGATCGCATGACTGCGCATCAGCAGTGGCTTGCCGCGCATTTGCAAACGGCTGGTCGTTTAGTCATTGATGATGGTGCCGTCGATGCGATTAAACAACGTCATCGTAGTTTATTGCCTGTAGGCGTTAAAGCGGTTGAAGGCCATTTTAATCGTGGTGATGTGGTTGAGTGTGTTGATCAGTTGGGGCAGCGAGTTGCGGTTGGGCGAGTAAATTTTAGTTCACGTTCGGCTGAGATCATTAAAGGCCTTGCTTCAGATAAAGTCTATCAGGTATTGGGTGAAGCTCGATCACTTGAGATGATTCATCGCAATCATATGGCGATTTATTAAGATCCAATGTGAACAAAAAAGCCCAGAATGAATGTCTGGGCTTTTTTTTGAAATTTTTTATCTATCTTGATTGATATTAGGCAAATTTCTTAAGTTGCTCAATGTGAGGTAATGTTTGATCTTCGCCAACCATATAGCTGGCATCGGCTAACGACATCATCTCTAAATCTTCATGGCTATTGCCATAAGCATAAACCAGTTCAAAATGGTCTAAATTATACTGCCTTAAAACACGCTGCTTTTTTTGCTCAGAACTACAGTCGGGTGTAGTATACGTGCCAGTGATGATTTGATTGCGGATATCGACTTCGGTACAAATCAGTTCAACATCGAGTAGATCAGCCAATGGTTTGAGATATAAGTCTATTGAAGCCGAGACGATCACCACTTTATCGCCACGCAACTGATGTTGTTTGAGCTGAGCGTATAGTTTCGGATCAAGATGATTCATCAATTGCTCCGCATATTCTTTTGCGAGTTGCTGAATGGGGGGCAACGGAGTATCACGAAACATGCTGTCGAATAGTTTGATCCGCATGGACGGGGCAGGGTAAAGCTTTAAATAATATGCCTGAATCCAAGGCAAAATTTTAATGCCCTGACGCACAATATGGCGTTTAGACAAGGTATAAAAAATAAAATGCGTAAAACTGTCTCTCGTGCATAAAGTGCCATCAAAATCAAAGAGTGCAAGATTTACAGCTTGATCCGTTTCGCGCGTTGCATGCATGTCTGATATCTTCCGTTTACACGTGTGGCATACCAATTTGTATTGTAATCACGACTGAGCTTTGGCCCAGAAATGACGACCTGCGGCATAATGGCGTAAGGGGCATCTTTGCCCGTTTGTTTCTCGTACAATTTAATAATAGCAATATATGTCGGTGATTGCTCAAAACTTTGAGTTTTTTCAAGTTTTAAATCTGTACGAATCTGGTTAGGTGTAATCAGAATATTGTTTTGCGTAAACAGTTTGATCAGGGCTTTTTCCGAGCTACTCTTGGTCCCCAAAACGGAACCATCCTTGCTGTAAAGCAACATATCTCCATCTTCGGTAAGCTGCTCACCGCTGAGCTTGTTGATCATGTCCTGAACAGACGCATTGCGGCTCGAATACATACCAGAGTTGTAATCTGCAAATCGATAAAGCGGCTTACTGTAATCTGCCTTATAAAGCATTAGGCGATGAATGCCATAATACAGCCCGCCATATTGAGTATATAAATCATCGCGTAAATCATTGACACTTTGCAGCTTCACACGCTTGTGCTCTTTGGCATAAACGATATTGACCTGCATAGAACCCAGCGTGGTAATCGGATTCATTTTTTCTGCAATATCCTGACCGACAAGTTTGGCCGCACCAGTAATAGCGCTCACATGATAATGGCCAGCCATATAGTCAAACATTTCTCGATACAGCACATCTAGATCTTGTTCTGTTCGTACTTTGCGCATTTGACTCATGTAATTGTCTTCTTTAGACGGTTGGTTTTTGAGAACATCTTCAAAATAACCAGCCACTGGCCCGCCTATGGTTTTGCCCAGCTTATCTTCAAATTTCTCGTTTAAACGGGTGCTGACTTCTCGAACCGACTTTTCCCCTAAGCCAGCCACCACAGGGTTTGCCACAAAATTTGATTCCTGATCGACCACCGCAATGACGGTACAGACGTTATCTTTGGTTTTGGCAATACTAAGTTTTTGCATGATTTCATCAATGTCATTGGCCCACGATTGACGGTCATGTACACGTGATGGAATCAGTTTTTTAATCTGTTCGGCTTTGAGTTCGGGTTCATCATTGCTTGACCACCATGAACTATCACTGCACCCTGCCATTGTTAGCCCTAAAAGTGCAACAGACAACGTTTTAAGCAAACCACCGGAAAGAGTTGAATCGTTCATGCAAGCAAAACACCTTGAAAAAGGATGAGTCAAAAAAGCGGATGAAGTATACTATGTTGATCGTAAAATGTATGAATATATATATATGTATATTGGGTCTTATCAACTGTCAAATAATTTAATCGTTGCCCCTATGGCCGGAGTAACGGATCGTCCGTTTCGTACACTGTGCAAATACTTTGGCGCCGGTCATGCCGTAAGCGAAATGATGACGGCCGATAAGACCTTGAGAATGACGAAAAAAAGTCTTTATCGTGCAAACTTTGACGGTGAGTTGGCTCCAATTTCGGCACAAATTGCGGGTTCTGACCCAGAGCAACTGGCTGAGGCAGCACGTTATCAGGTGGCTAACGGTGCTCAAATTGTCGATATCAATATGGGATGTCCCGCAAAAAAAGTCTGTAACAAGCTTGCCGGTTCAGCACTTTTACAAGACGAAGATCTGGTGGCGCGTATTTTAGACGCTGTAGTTGCGGCCGTTGATGTGCCTGTAACACTTAAAACACGGCTTGGTTTTTTGAATGGTCAAGAAAATATTTTGCGCGTGGCCAATCAAGCTGAGCAATCAGGTATTGCGGCCTTGGCGTTGCATGGCCGCACACGTGAAGACATGTATTTAAATACTGCGCGTTACGAACTGATTAAGGAAGTGAAATCACGCCTTAAAATTCCCGTGATTGCCAATGGGGATATTGATAGCCCAGAAAAAGCCAAATATGTTCTCGATTATACTGGTGCAGATGCCATTATGATTGGACGTGCGGCACAGGGGCGCCCCTGGATTTTTAGAGAAATTTCTCATTATTTAGCTACGGGTACACATTTAGATGCACCGACTATTTTAGAGGTGAAAGAAGTATTGTTGGGGCATCTTGCTGAGCTATATGCATTTTACGGTGAATACTCTGGATGTCGAATCGCGCGTAAGCATATTGCGTGGTACACCAAAGGCTTACGTTCGAGCAATGAGTTTCGTCAAAATATGTATCAAGTCGATAGCACATTACAACAAGCGCAGGTCGTTGAAGCATATTTTGATGCATTGTTGGCTCAGGGAGAACGTATGAGTGATGTTCAGACCGAGCAAGTTAATTTATTAGAGGTTAGTTAATTTCTTCTGATGAGAAAATGGTCATGAATCGTGGCCATTTTATCATAATTCCAAAAAATCACTCGAGTGATAATGGGTATATAGTTGATCTTTAAATAAAAATATCGATCTAAAGACATACTGGTTCTTAAATATACATCATGAGAAAAGATTGTACAAAAGCAGTTAAAAATGAACAGTTTGAATAAATTTGATCCACTCATTTCAGTATAGTGTGCTAATATTCATAAAAATCGATATAACGCTCCTTAAGAATTCTGTTAACGGATTAAAGATGCAAAGAAACTTAAAACGATCACGGATCATGCAGGTCGCGACGGATCTCTTTAGCTCGTTTGGATACCATGCAGTTGGGGTGGATTGGATCATCAGAGATGCCGATATCTCAAAAAATACGTTATATAAGTATTTTTTCTCCAAAGAAAATCTCATTTTGGAAGTGCTTAAAGAACGTGACCGTGCTTGCCGGGAATCACTGAGTCAGTTGATTCCGAATGAACTTCCACCCATTCAAAAGCTTGAGCTGGTATTTGATTGGCACAATGAATGGTTTACCGCAAAGAACTTTACGGGCTGTTTATTTGCTAAAGCAATTAATGAGTTCCCCAGTAAAACCAATGAAATCAATAGAGTTGCTACACAGCAAAAAGAGCAGTTAATTCACAAGATCGAACAGATTTTAAGTGAACTCATGGATGATACTCAGGCAAAAAATGTAGCACCGATCATGATGATGTTGCTCGATGGCGCTACACTTTCGGCCCAGATTATTGGCAATCGGCATGCGGCCCTAGATGCTTGGAACGCAGCAAAACGCCTTATCCAACAGACTTAACATATTTGAGTAGGCTGTCGTAGTATTCCTGACAGGTTTTCAAGCGATAGACCACACCAAGTAAAATATCGCGGTTAACATCACGCTCTTTTAAGATCGGCGCGATGACGTAATTGAGCCAGCCTTGAGAATGTTCGATGTCGATCTCAGAATGTTCAGAGTAGTAACGATACAACCATTCGGTTAAGCCATGACGCTGGCATGCGACTTGAACTTTAAGGTAAGACTGTGGATCGATAATTTCGGTCGCAGCCATAATGCCGAGTAAAAGGTAATAATGCTTTCTGTTTAAGGATGCCAGCATAAATAGGTTATAGCCTGCCATTTTTTGCCAAGAATCATGCGCAGGAAATGACGCTTTATTATCCAGATTGAAATGCTCCATCAAGTCATTAAACATGTTGACGTGCGTTTCTTTGCGGTCGCCTTTACCAGATTCGTCCCAAAGATTTTTGATCATTTCCATGCGTGCAGTTGCAGGCGAATTTAAAAGCGTCAAAATGAGCAAATCGAAGAAGCGGATATTCAGCTCATAGTCACTATGGAAAAAAGCATACAGCTGACGATCGGTAGCCTCATGAGCCAGAAAATCAAACAAGGGATGAGCCGATAAATTCTTGCTCTCGCATAGCTGCATAATTGTGTCTGAAATATCACCAGCTGAATGATCTAGCTGATAAATCGAATCCAGATTTAAATGGTTTAACCAGTATTCTTCAATGGTGTTGCGTAGTGCATAAAAAAATGGCTGATGCTGATTCAGTGCTTCTGAAGAAAGCGGGTCTGAGATTTGCAGATTATACAATTGGTAAAGTGATGAGTGAATTTCGTAGGCGGCTTGATCATCTTTCGCAACAAAGGCTCTTTCAAGCGTAGATTCAACTAACTTTAGAAAATCTTGTTCAAAATCGGGATCTGATTGGAGAAATTGATTCATTTCGGTGCATTGAATCATATGCTGAAGACTAATATGCACTGGATATTTCAATAAACAAGCAACATCCGTGATGGACAACGCGGCTGAAGATTCTGCTGGTGTTAAAAGCTTTTCCATAATTCTACCAATACATTATTTATTAAACGGTTTGACACGTGAGCGTGCCCTAAACCGCAACAGAATATACAGGAATTCAATTCAAATATGGCTATTAAAAACAGCCAAAATCTTAAAAAATAAACTTAAAAAACTGACGCTAAATATAAAGAAAGATGATTTTTATTAAAAATAAGCAATTGAAATAAATAAACTTATAGAGAATATTTTAATATAGGCTCTAAAAAAATTAACTGCACATTTCTAGTAAAATTTGATTGATCAGATCGGTGGCTTCTAACTCACGGATTTGCGCAACATGACTGCCAGCCCAAAACGCACCGTATTCATGATCTCCGTGTGTAGCCGCCAGTTGATGTAATTGTTTGGCCAGATCATATGTATATGGATAAGCCGGTACATTTGGACGCTGAGGATGATCACATTCAGTATGCCAGCGATTGATAATACCTCGAGCAGGGCGTCCTGAAATACTGGCAGTAATTTGCGTGAGTGGTTGCTGTCGAAGTGCTTGTCGGTATGCCGCATTGGCGTTTGAAGTTTTACATTGAACAAATGCCGTACCAAGTTGTACCGCAGCCGCGCCCAGTCGCATCATGTGTTTCGCTTGTTGACCCGTCATGATCCCACCTGCGGCGATAACTGGACATTGACAATGCTGGTGAATCAGTTGAACCAGATCGGCTGTATTAATGGCTGCATCAATAGTGGGATTAAAAATACCTCGATGTCCACCTGCTTCAATCCCTTGTGCAATGATGATGTCGATCCCCGCAGCCTCAATGGCTTTTGCTTCTGCCAGATTGGTTGCACTAACCAGTGTGACAATACCCGCCGCTTTTAAGGCCTGAATTTGATAGGCATGGGGAAGGCCAAAATGAAAGCTCACTGCTTTGGGGGCAGTAGCCAAGACCAATTCTAAAAAGTCGTCATTTTCTAAAAAACTAGGATAGATACGGTTTAAGGTGGATGGCGGCGTGGCATTAAAACGAGAAAATTCCGGGCTTAAAAAATCAATCCATGCACGCGCATGCTCAGCATTAAGTGTTTGTGGCGTATGGCAAAAAAAGTTAAGTTGAAAAGGTTGATCGGTCAGTGTCTGTGTATGTTCGATTTGCTTTTTTGCATCATTTAGAGTGCTGGCACCTAAGCCTAAAGCGCCTAAACCACCTGCATTTGAAACCTCTGCTGCAAGTTCGGGGGTCGAAACTCCCGCCATCGGTGCAACTAAGATGGGATGTTTAATCTTGAGCAACGATAATAATGACATCCTTTTTTATCCTTATGCGATGGTTCAAAAGCTTGCAATGATTCATGCAGCATATTTATGAGATGAATTATTATTCTACGTTAAATAAATTTTTGTGAAAGATAAAGCAGTTTCAGCACTTGAAATACTATTCAATAAAATGAGAAAGATCATGATGACAGGTTTAAAATGATGCAGGTTATGTTATGCATCAAAACATGACATAAACTTCATTATTTTGTACTCAAATGATGCATAAAAAATTCTTATTAAGAATAATAAAACTTTTAAAACTCTAAAATATTGAAAATTTGGATAATTTATTCATGGCATGTTCTTTGCTCTAAAAAAATAACTGACAACTTTGCAGGAAATGAAGACATGAAAATCGACAGTGGATTCAAAATCAAGAATATACGTTTGATTGGTCAAACGACCTGTGAACTGTATATGGAAAATACTGAAACATCATGTGTGAAAGGCTGGATTATCAATTGTAATCACGTATTTGTGCATCAATTTCATGATCAGTTAAATCAATTATGCCAGTCTGACAATCCGTTCGATTCATTGTTGCAACTCAAACAATTTCATACCGTCGAAGTGTTGTGCTAATTCCACGCTTTATGTGGATAGTCCAAATCGGGATTATCCATGTTTTTGCACGTCTGTATATTTATAAGTAATTGATAATCATATATAAAAAATATTCCCAACAGTAAAAAAATTTTTCAAATTCACTAGACGAGAGATTTATTTTCTTATATAAATTACCAAAAGGAAACTTAATTTCCTGATAGTAAACTTACCGATGTTTGCCGATTGCATTGATTACATCGCTAAGTGTCTCGAATCTGTTAATTGGGGAAACATCATGGCCAACGATCTTGTCGATCAGTATGTTCTAAAAATCTCTTGTCCTGCTGCCTCGGGTATTGTGGCTGCTGTGTCGAATTGTTTAGCTGGAAATAATTGCTACATTAGCGAGATGGCACAATATGACGATGAAATTACAGGACGTTTTTTTAGCCGTATTGTATTTCGTTTTAACGAAGGGCAAGGAGATTTGGCATTACTCAAAGAAAAGTTTGCAGATGTCACAATGAAATTTGCAATGAAGGCAGATTTTTACGAAAAGAAAAATCCGATGAAAGTGTTGATCATGGTGAGTAAGTTTGATCACTGCTTGTTGAATTTGTTATATCGCCATCATAAAGGTGAGCTGGATTTTCACATTACTGCCATTGTTTCCAATCATCTGGACTTACGTGCCATCGCCGAGCGTGAAGGGATTCGCTTCATTTATTTGCCAGTGACCAAGGAAACTAAACAGCAGCAAGAACAAGAACTATTAAAAATTGTCGATGAAACCAAAACTGAATTGGTCATTTTAGCACGCTACATGCAGATCTTATCCAATAGCTTATGTACTCAATTATCTGGACGTGCAATTAATATTCATCATTCATTCTTACCGGGTTTTAAGGGTGCTCGGCCGTACCATCAAGCCTTTGAACGAGGCGTCAAGCTGATCGGCGCAACTGCACATTTTGTCACCAGTGATTTAGATGAAGGTCCGATTATTGAGCAGGAAGTACAACGTGTTGACCATGCGTATATGCCAAATGATTTGGTCTCTGTTGGACGCGATACTGAAACCGTCGCACTTTCTAAAGCAGTGAAATATTTTGTCGAGCATCGCGTTTTTATGAATGATGACCGTACGGTGGTGTTCAAATGAGTCTTGTCTTATTAAAACAGCACAGTCCCAAAATCATTGACGGTAAAGCCATTGCGCAAAGCGTACTTGATGAAGTCAAGTCAGACGTTGAGCGTTATACGGCTCAGGGTGTTGAGCCATGTCTAGCTGTTGTGCTGGTTGGAGAAGATCCAGCAAGTCAGGTGTATGTACGTAATAAAGTTCAAAAAGCGGCATATGTTGGGATTCGTTCATTGGAATTTCGCTTTGATGCTGACCTGAGTGAAGATGAACTGCTTACACAAATTGATCGGCTAAATGCAGATGGCAGCATACATGGCATTTTAGTGCAGTTACCTTTACCTAAACAAATCAATGAAACTCGCGTGCTTGAACGCATTCACCCTCAAAAAGATGTGGATGGTTTTCATAGTGAAAATGTGGGGGGCTTAAGTCAAGGACGTGATGTTTTAACACCATGTACACCGACGGGCTGTATTCGTTTACTTAAAGACAGCTTAGGTGATGATTTAAGTGGTTTACATGCGGTTGTAATTGGGCGCTCCAACATTGTAGGCAAACCGATGGCGGCATTATTGCTCCGCGAAAGCTGTACGGTCACGGTTGTTCATTCCAAAACCCGCAACATTGAGCAGGTTTGTCAGCAGGCCGACATTGTAGTGGCGGCTGTGGGCAAAGCCAATATGGTCAACGCATCGTATCTAAAAGCCGATGCCGTGGTGATTGATGTGGGCATTAATCGAATTATGACACATGAAAAAACACGCTTGGTGGGTGATGTCGATTTTGAAGATGCCTTGCCGATGGTCAGTGCGATTACCCCTGTGCCTGGTGGTGTAGGCCCCATGACCATTGCGTATTTGATGAAAAACACCTTGCAGGCAGTACGTTTGCAGCATCCACAAATATAAATGATGAAAAGGCGTTATGACACGCCGCGGAGAAATACACCATGCCTTTGAGTCTGCTGAAGTATGGATTAAGTGATGAGTATCCTGTGGAAGTGGATTTGCCACCCCCTAAGGAACTTAAGTCTCATTATGACGTTGTGATTATTGGTGGAGGTGGACATGGTTTGGCGATTGCCTACTATTTATCGAAATATCACGGCATCAGTAATGTTGCGGTACTGGAAAAATCATATTTGGGCGGTGGTAATACGGCACGTAATACGGCAGTGATTCGTTCCAATTATTTGACTTCAGACGGTGTGAAGTTTTATGCCGAGTCGGTTCGGATGTTTAAAAATCTATCAAATGAATTTGATTTTAACATTATGTACTCCGAGCGTGGTCAATTGACCTTGGCGCATACAGATTCGACAGTTCGAGCATTTCGTCAGCGTGCAGAAGTCAACAAGCATTTTGGTGGGCGCACTGAAATGATTGATCGAAAGCAAATTAAGGAGCTGGTGCCATGTCTCAATCTAGATCCCGCACATTTACCTGTATTGGCTGGGTTGTGGCATATCGACGGTGCGACAGCGCGTCATGATGCTGTCGCGTGGGGATATGCCAAAGAAGCTGCAAAGCGTGGTGTGGAAATTCATCAGCTCACTGAAGTGCAAGATTTTGTGGTGCAAGGCAATCAGGTCACGGCAGTTAAAACCAATCGCGGTATGGTGCAATGTGGCTGTGTGGTTCAGGCCATTGCGGGTGCGTCTTCAATCTTAATGAATAAGCTCAAGATCCGCGCGCCGATTCATACCTATCCTTTACAGGCCATGGTTTCACAACCTTTTAAGCCATTTATCAATCCGCTGGTAAGTTCTTCCGCGCTGCATTGTTATGTGCAGCAAACCAGTCGGGGAGAAATTGTATTTGGGGGGGGATCAGACCCGTATCCGTTGTACAACACGCGCTCCACCCTAGATTTAAAAGAAAGCCTGCTTGCCCATGCGATTGAAATGTTTCCGTTTATGGCCAATGTCAAGCTCATGCGTCAATGGGCGGGAATCACGGATATGACCCCAGACTATAGTCCGATCATGGGGAAATCGCCGTATAACAACTATTATCTGGATGCAGGTTGGGGCACTTGGGGCTTTAAATCGACGCCTATTTGCGGCAAAACCATGGCAGAGCTGGTCGCAACAGGGCGTACACCCGACCTGATCAAGCCATTTGAGCTGTCACGTTTTAGTCGTTTTCAACAAGTCAATGAAATGGGCGCGACTGCGGCGAGCCATTAAGGAGAATATGAAATGAAAATTATGCATTGTCCTTTAAATGGGCCACGAAATATCAGCGAATTTACCTACGGTGGTGAGTTTAAAGAAATGCCGGATCAGAATGCGTGTAGTGATCTGGAGTGGGCAGATTATGTATTCAATACTGACAATATTGCAGGCGTGGTTTTGGAGTGGTGGATGCATACCCCGAGCAGTTACTGGTTCATTGCGCAAAGACATACCGTGACCGATGAAATTTTAAGAACTTTTGATCCTAAAGAAATCTTTGATCGACGTGTTGAATTTTCTGCAGTCAAAACCAGCGCATCTGCTACACCTATGAAGGAGTCTTTGACATGAGTAATCTTGCTTTACAACGGCTTCCGCATCCATACGGTCGTATGATCGATCGTACCCAAGTCGTAGCGTTTGAATTTGATCATCAAAAATATCAAGGCTTTGCAGGGGATAGCATTGCCAGCGCCTTAATTGCCAATCAGCGCTGGGTTATGTCGCGCTCTTTTAAATATCATCGTCCACGTGCACCATTGACCATGGCTGGACAAGATGCCAATACCTTGATTCAGCTTCCAGAAGAAGCGAATGTTTTGGCAGATACCACAGACATTCAACCGCGATTACGTGCCGCTGGGCAAAACTTTTCAGGTTCTTTATTGAAGGATTCTGATGCATTTTTAGGTAAGTTTTCTAAATTTATGCCTGTTGGCTTTTACTACCGTGCATTTTACAAACCTAAGGGTGTGTGGAAACTCTGGGAACCATTCATTCGTAAAAAAGCAGGTTTGGGTGTTCTGGATTTAAACTTTGAACCAGAATATTACGACAAAGCTTATCTGTTTCACGATGTGGTCGTGGTCGGTGGTGGGCCAGCAGGTTTGCAGGCGGCATTGTCTGCTGCAGAACAAGGCGCCAAGGTACTTTTAGTCGAGCAAGAGAAATTGTTGGGTGGCAGCCTGAATTATGCACGCTTTGATGTTGAAGGAGTGGTGGCCGATCAGCTACGTGAGCAACTGGTAAACGCCGTCACTGCACATGCCAACATTCAAGTCATGACGCAGGCAGTATGTAATGCATGGTTTACCGACCATTATTTGCCTGTGATTCAGGGTAAGCGCATGTATAAGGTGCGCGCCAAGCAATGCATTGTGGCTAGCGGTAGCTTTGATCAACCTGTAATCTTTAGAAATAATGATTTACCAGGGGTGATTCTAACCAGCGCAGTACAACGTCTCATCAAGTTATATGCCGTCAAGCCTGGCCAAAAAGTTGTCATTTTAACTGGTCATGATGATGGTTATTTGGCAGCACTGGACATGCTTGAAGCAGGTATAGACGTAGTTGCGGTGGTCGACTTGCGTGAAGTTCCACGTAATAAAGCCGCCTATGGTGCGGTCAAAGCCAAAAATGTGGCCTGTTATCTGGGCAGTACCGTATTTGAAGCTTTGCATGACAAAACCATGCATCGCGTTCATGGTGTTGATATTCGAAAAATTGTATCTGAAGGTCAAGTCGCTCAAGAGATAAAAAAACTGGATTGCGACGTACTGTGTATGTCTTCTGGATACATGCCCGTGTACCAACTGCTCTGCCAAGCAGGTGGAAAGCTGAGTTATAACGATCAAAAAGCCGAGTTTCATCTTTCAGGCTTGCCTCAAGGCTTACATGTCACAGGCTCAGTCGAGGGTATACATGCCATTGAGCAGGTGGTGGAGCATGCAAAATATACGGGCACACTGGCTGCACAGTATGCTTTAGGACAGCCGCTTAATATTCAATGGCCTTCAAATACTGTATTAAAAAACAATCCAGTCAATTTTCCTTGGCCGATTTTTGCCCATCCTAAAGGCAAAGAGTTTGTTGATTTTGATGAAGATTTACAAATTCGAGATATCGTCAATGCCACCAAAAGTGGTTACCGCGATATCCAGTTGGTGAAGCGCTTTTCAACGGTTGGCATGGGGCCATCGCAAGGTCGTCATTCAGCACTGCCCACAGCTCGTTTGGTCGCTAAGTCGACTCAGCGCAGTGTAAGTGAAACAGGGGTGACCACAGCCCGACCTCCATTTACTGTGGAAAAACTGGCACATGTCGCAGGGCGTAGTTTTGATCCGTATCGCCAAACTCCGATGCATGCGCAACACCTTGAAGCAGGCGCCACCATGATGCCGGCAGGAAATTGGCAACGACCAGCTTTTTATGGTGATGCGGCACACCGATTACAACATATTGAAAATGAAGTGAAGCATGTACGCAATCAAGTGGGCATGATTGACGTTTCTACGCTCGGCGGGCTTGAAATTCGTGGGCCAGATAGCGCTGAATTTATCAATCGGCTTTATACCTTTGGCTTTACAAAGTTGCCAGTGGGGAAAACCCGCTATGCCGTGATGTCGAATGAGCACGGTGTAGTGATTGATGACGGTGTTGCAGCGCGCTTGAGTGAGCATCACTTTTATGTGACCGCCACTACAAGTGGTGTCGATCGTATCTATCAACAAATGCTGAAATGGAATGCACAGTGGCGTTTGAATCTAGACATTACCAATGTGACCACCGCGTTAGCCGCGGTGAATATCGCAGGCCCACAGTCACGTGCCGTGATGCAAAAAGTGTGTCACGATGTTGATTTGTCAAATACGGCGTTTCCATACTTAGGTGTAAGGGAAGGACATATACAGGGCATTCCTGTACGTATCTTGCGAGTTGGCTTTGTAGGCGAGTTAGGCTATGAAATTCACTTTCCGGCACGCTATGGCGAGTTTATGTGGAATCACCTCATGCAGGCTGGTCAGGCATTTGATATCAAGCCATTTGGCGTAGAAAGCCAGCGTCTGTTACGTCTGGAAAAAGGTCATATCATCATTAGTCAGGATACCGATGGCATGACTCATCCTCAGGAGGTTGATCTAGGATGGGCCGTTGCCAGAAACAAGCCTTGGTTTGTGGGCAAGCGTTCAATTGCAATCCTTGAGCAACAATCCTTAAAACGTAAATTGGTGTCATTTGTACTGGATAAATCGCAGGAAAAACCCTTAGAAGGACATATTGTGCTTGAGGGTGAGAATATTTCTGGAAATATCACCTCATGTGAATATTCACCTACGCTCGATAAAATTATTGGAATGGCGTATGTGGGAATTGGGCAAAGTGAAGTTGGACAGCAATTTCCAATTCGTGTTGAGAAGGGCGCAATGGTTCATGCCACTGTGGTGAAAGCGCCTTTTTATGATCCAGAAAATCAGCGTCAGGAGATTTAACCATGCAGTCACTTTATCAGGCAGAACGTAGTCCTATTGAAAAAGCTGGATCTCAAATTGCATATCAAAGCTTTGGTTTGGGAAAACGCTTTCTTAAGGATCAATCTTTTTCCGATGAAAAAACGATAGCCCAGTGCAGTATTGTAGATTTAACCAATCTATCCCGTGTAGGGTTTAGAGGACAAGATGCCGCTGCCTACTTGAGCAGTTATGGATTTCAATTACCACAGCAACCGAATCAGGCCATACAGCAAGAAGATGGATGCTGGATGCTACGTTTATCCTTGACTGAATATTGTGTACTTGGGTCGCTTCAGGATTTTGGTGAGCGCGTGAGCCAGTTGGAGCAAGGTTGGCAAATGGATGAGTGTGCCAATTATTTACTCCCACGCCAAGATAGCCATGCATGGATTCAGTTATCTGGCGCGCCCGTAGCCGAGGTCATGGCAAAGTTATCTGCTGTGGATATGCGACTTGATGTATTTCAGGTGGGGCAGATTGCACAGACATCCGTCGCACGAATCAATGCAATAGTGGTAAATGTTAGTGATCCAAATACGCATAAGTTTAATATTCTGTGTGATCGTGCGGCAGCACTCTACTTGTGGGGTGTTTTGCAAGATGCGATACAGGAATTTGATGGAAAAATATCTGGAATCAATGTGTTATTGTAATGCGGGAAGATCATTGCAAGCGTTCATCACTTCCCCATTAAAATGATGAACGCGATCGACTCGTTTTGGGACAAATATCTGCCCAATGTATTTGTCCTTTTTTTAAGGAGTATTTGGGTTTTGTCTTAGCTTGTTGGCAAGCCATCTACGAAGCTAATCATCACATCTGCACATCCTTCACGCGCTAAACGCGCCTGTTTATATTCTTCTGAGTCATAACATTGCTGTGCAGTCGCCAGATCTGAAAACTCAATAATGACATGACGCTGATAAGCCTGTCCTTCTAAACAAACAGATTCACCCCCACGCGCTAAGAATTTTGCACCGTATTTTTCAAAGGCAGCCGGCGCAAGTTTCATATATTCCTGATATTGCTGCATATCATGAATGGTGACATGTGCGATCCAGTAAGCACTCATATTTAATCCCTTTGATTTATTGTTCCTGTGTTTGTTTTTCAAGAATTTGCTTGGCGATTGTAGATGCCTCATGCAAATGTGCAGCAACGGCTGCTTTGGCTGCATCGGCATCTTTCATTAAAATTGCCTCGACAATCGTACAAATACGTTCATAACCCGACACCGCACGATGGGGGGAATTAATGGTCATGGCACGTAAACGGCTGATTCTTCCGTTGAGGCGTTCAACTACTTCCCAAGCAATATCATGATTGGCAATTTCAAAAATAAAACGATACAGATCTCTAGAAACACTGAGTAAATCCTGCATTTTTCCATCTTCAAATGCATCATGTAGCTTTTGTAGATGGCTTTGAAGTTTCTGACTACCTTGCTCGTCAAGCTTTTTAGTACAGTCAACTACGGCACTTTGTTCGAGTAATAAACGGATATCATAGATCTGCTGCGCAACATGCCAGTTTAATACCGATACAATCGGGCCTTTATTGGGTAGGGTTTCTACCAATCCTTCTGCTTCCAAATAACGAATCGCTTCACGTACCACCGTGCGGCTCACGCCTAATTCTTCACATAATACTCGCTCAACCAGACGTTTTCCTGCTGGGAAATAGCCTGTAATGATGGCATTACGCAGATTGGTTAGTGCCATTTCCCTCAACGTAATAGGGGGATGCTCGATTTTTAGATTCAAAGTCATACACTCACTCAAAATTTATTTGTGTAATTTTTGGTTACATTTATAGGCATCAATATTAGCAAAAAAAACGGTACTTGAGTAGTCTGTACTATTGTATACCATAATATTGTGTTTTATATTGATGTAAAACAAGGGAGGAAAATCCGTGAGCCTAATCCGAAAAACAGTACTGCACGTAGAAACAATTTATGTGGATGGTGGCAAAGAAGCGCCAAAACCATTAAAGATGGTGGCTGCTGCTGCGGTACTTAAAAATCCATGGGCTGGACAGGGATATGTCGAAGATCTTGCACCAGAAATCCGTCGCATTGCGCCAGAGTTGAGCAAGCATTTAACCAAGATGATTATTGATGAAGTTGGTTCTGGTGAAGCCGTCGAGGCATTTGGTAAATCTGCTGTTGTCGGGCTCGATGGTGAGCTCGAACATGCTTCTGCACTCATTCATACCTTGCACTTTGGTAATACTTACCGCAGCGCTGTGGGTGCGAAATCTTATTTGGCATTTAACAATACACGTGGCCCAGCAAATGCACCGATTTTAGTGCCGATGATGGACAAAAATGATGAAGGTCGCCGTTCACATTATTTGACGGTTCAATTCGCGATCGCCGATGCACCCGCTGCAGATGAACTGGTGGTGGTGATTGCAGCCTCAACAGCAGGTCGCCCACATCACCGGATTGGTGATCGTTATAAAGATTTAGAAGAGTTAGGCCATGATCTCAAAAACCCTGCAGCTGTCAAATAATCGTACCGCTCATTATTTTGAGCAAGGTGAAGGAGAACCGCTGGTTCTCATTCACGGTGTAGGAATGCAGGCCGAGGCATGGTATCCACAAATTGATTATTTTTCAAAGCATTATCATGTTGTTTCTCTGGATATGCCAGGGCATGGTCAGAGTACTGCACTTACAGCAGATGCACAGCTACAAGATTTTGTAGACTGGGCCATTGAGTGTATTTGTGCATTAAATCTGGGGCCTGTCAATCTGGCGGGACATTCGATGGGGTCACTCATCACTACAGGTGTAAGTGTGACCCGACCAGATCTGGTAAAGCGCATGGCAGTACTCAATGGCGTGTATAAGCGTACCGACGCGGCTCGAGAAGCTGTGATTCAGCGAGCCGAAGCGCTCAAACAAGGTCATCTGGATATCGATACACCTTTGCAGCGCTGGTTTGGCCAAAGCGAAATTGAAAAGACCGCATCCGAACGGGTTAAATCGTGGCTTGAAAACGTGAATATGTCTGGATATACCACCGCCTATCGTGCTTTTGCACAAGGGGACTTGGTGTATGCAGATGGCTGGGCGGATATCCAATGTCCAGCACTGGTATTAACTGGAACAGATGATCCAAACTCAACCGCAGAAATGACTATACAAATGGCAAATCAGGCCAAGCATGGCACTGCAATTGTGATTGAAAACGAACGGCATATGGTGAATCTCACCGCACCTGAGAAAGTCAATCAAGCGATGCAAGCGTGGTTGGAAACAGCCCCCTAATTTGTTTCAGAGATTGAAGGAGTATTGAAATGAGCGAAATGGATGCAGTGAATAAAATACGTGAGCTACGCGATGCCTTTGGATCATTTATGACAGGCGTGACGGTCGTGACCACGTGTAAAGATGACGGGACGCCGCTTGGTTTTACCGCAAACTCTTTTGCTTCGGTGTCTTTGGACCCAGCTTTGCTTTTAGTCAGCATTGCCAAGACATCAAGCAATTATCATAACTTTGCAGATGCATCACACTTTGCCATTAATATTTTGGCAGAAGAACAAAAAGATGTATCTAATACCTTTGCCCGCCCAAGCGATGATCGATTTGCTCATTTAGCTTGGGCAAAAAGTGAATATCAAAATCCATTAATTGACGGCGTCAGTGCTTGGTTCGACTGTACCACCTATCAGGTGGTCGATGCAGGTGACCATGCCATACTCATTGGTAAAGTAGAAAATTTTGCTTCGGCGGGTTTTGCAGGTCTTGGCTACTATCGCGGTGCCTATTTCACGCCAGCCAAATCCTCTACAGATGTCATTTCAAGCATGAAAGTCATGATGATGGCATTGATTGGGCACGAAAATAAAATCTTGCTCGAACAGACAGCCGATCATAAATGGGCCTTGCCGCATTTGATGGTCGAAAAAGACGGTGCAGAAAAAGCCTTGGAAAAGATCTTTGCAACCTATCAGCCAGAGGCATCACCCAGCTTTATCTATTCTGTGTATGACGATATCACCACTCAGCAGCAATACATTGCATTCTTGTGTAATACCCCTGTAGCGACTGCGCATAGAGGTCAGTTTGTCGATTTAAATGACCTTGAAAAACTTACGTTCGTCGACAGTGCTTTACAAAGCATGCTGATGCGTTATCGCAAAGAAAATTATCTGAAAACCTATGGTGTTTATTACGGTAATCATACCAGTGGCACAGTTCGTCAAATTGTTAAAGAGGGAGTTTAACCATGCGTTTTTCACTATTTGTACACATGGAACGTGTCTCGGATCAGCAAACACAAAAACAGCTTTATGATGAAATGATTGAGTTGTGTCAGATTGCCGACCGTGGTGGTATGCACGCAATCTGGACGGGTGAGCATCATGCCATGAATTTCACCATTGCGCCGAATCCGTTTTTGAATCTGGCCGACTTAGCCAACAAAACCCAAAATGTACGTTTGGGAACTGGTACCGTAGTGGCACCGTTTTGGCATCCGATCAAATTGGCTGGTGAAGCGGCTATGACCGACATTATTTGCAATGGCCGTCTGGATATCGGGATTGCCCGTGGTGCGTACTCTTTTGAATACGAGCGTATGGTACCCGGTATGGATGCATGGAGTGCTGGTCAGCGTTTACGCGAAATGATTCCCGCCGTTAAAAACCTATGGAAAGGGGATTATGAACATCACGGTGAGTTTTGGCAGTTTCCAAAAACCACATCGGCACCTCAGCCATTACAGCAACCTTATCCTCCAATTTGGGTGGCAGCACGTGATCCAAATAGCCATGAATTTGCTGTACAAAATGGCTGTAACGTACAGGTAACTCCGCTTCATCAGGGCGACGAAGAAGTCGAAAAGTTAATGGGACATTTCAATAGCGCCTGTGAAAAGTTTCAGGATATTGCACGCCCTGAAATTATGTTGCTACGCCATACTTATGTGGCAGATAGTGAAGAAGATGCGCAGCTTGCGGCTAATGAGATGAACGTGTTCTACAACTATTTCGGTGCATGGTTTAAAAATGAACGTGAAATCAATCAAGGTTTGATTGCACCATTGTCAGATGAAGAAATTGCAGCGCATCCTTTTTATACACCTGAAGCGATGCGTAAAAATAATGTCATTGGTCAGGCACAAGAAGTGATTGAGCGTTTAAAAGCGTATGAAGCTATGGGATACGACGAGTATTCATTCTGGATTGATACCGGAATGAGTTTTGAACGTAAAAAAGCCTCTCTCGAACGTATGATTAATGAAGTTATGCCCGCATTTTCTGAATCAAAACTGGATCGCCGTCATGCAAAAATTTCAGCTGTATATTAACGGTCAGTTTGAGAATGGTGCTGCGCAATTTGACAGCATCAATCCGGCTACAGGTGAAATCTGGGCAAAAATGCCAGAAGCACGAACAGATGAAGTCAATCGTGCGGTAGATGCAGCCGAACAAGCATTTTATAACGCCAGTTGGGCGGGGTTGACGGCCACTCAGCGCGGCAAGTTACTTTATAAACTTGCCGACCTGGTCGAACAGGGGGCGCCACGACTTGCTGCTTTAGAAACCACAGATACCGGCAAGATTATTCGTGAAACCTCCAGCCAGATTGCTTACGTAGCAGAGTACTATCGCTATTATGCAGGGCTCGCAGATAAACTCGAAGGCAGTTTGATTCCTGTCGATAAACCCGATATGCAGGCATGGCTTGTACGTGAGCCAGTGGGTGTGGTTGCTGCGATTGTCCCGTGGAACAGTCAATTGTTTTTGTCTGCGGTTAAACTCGGACCAGCGCTTGCGGCAGGTTGTACAGTTATATTAAAAGCCTCTGAAGAGGCACCGGCACCCTTACTCGAATTTGCTAAATTGATTGATGAGGCTGGTTTTCCTGCTGGTGTGGTGAATGTAATTACTGGTTTTGGGCCAGAATGTGGTGCTGTGTTAAGTGCACATCCTAAAGTGGCTCATATTGCATTTACTGGTGGCCCAGAAACAGCCAAACACATTGTCCGAAATAGTGCAGAAAATCTGGCAAAGGTTTCACTAGAACTCGGGGGTAAATCTCCATTTATCGTATTTGCAGATACAGATATGAATAGTGCCTTGAATGCACAGATTGCAGCAATTTTTGCTGCAACAGGCCAAAGCTGTGTGGCGGGTTCGCGTCTTTTGATTGAAGCAAGTATCAAAGATGAATTTTTGCAGCGTTTATCCGAACGTATACAACGTATCAAGATGGGTTTACCCGATGATATGCAAACCGAATACGGCCCACTGTGCACGCTTAAGCAACGTGAAAAGATTCAGCAAGTGGTGCAGCGTTCAATTGAACAAGGTGCAAAACTGATTACTGGTGGTCAAGTGTGCGCAGGAGCGGGGTATTACTATCCGCCGACGATTCTGGATTGTACTGGCGTACCCGATGCACAAAGTATTCATACCGAACTGTTCGGTCCGGTGCTATCGGTCGATACGTTCAATACAGAAGCAGAAGCGATTCAAAAAGCCAACAGTACGCCTTACGGGCTGGCGTCTGGTGTGTTTACTAGCAATCTAAATCGGGCGCATCGTATGACCCGTGCCATTCGTGCGGGGATTGTATGGCTCAATACCTATCGGGTTGTTTCACCACTGGCACCGTTTGGTGGTTATGGACTATCAGGCCACGGTCGTGAAGGTGGTTTGAGTGCTGCACTTGAATACACCACCACAAAAACTGTCTGGCTTCGAATGTCAGATCAGCCAATTGATGATCCTTTTGTTATGAGGTAGTGAGTCAAATCAGGATGATTTTGATGTCGTAAATTTACTTGATTATTCAAGTAAATTAAAGAAAGGGATTAATGTCAGAAAATGGATTTTCTAAGGCTAAACCTGAAATTGGTATTGGTTTGGCTAAGTTTTATTTTAAATAAAAATATTTAAAAAACAAAACAATGAAAATTCCATTGAACTTGATCTCCATTTTTAGCTGTTGGAAAGGAAGCGTAAAGATGAACACTTTCATTCAAAGAAATTTTTAAAATCTGTATATAAAATGGTCTAAAAATTGCTTTGAATTAAAGGAATAAAAAATTCCTTTCAGGAATGATTGGAATTGTCATCTGGGTCAGTTGTCTTAAAAGTGAGACTAAGGAAATGAGTCAAAATGCAACATCAAACAAAGCGTTTGAAATAGAAAGCAACAGTATCGATTATGTGGATGCTTCTCAACGTAATGGTCACGTGAAAGATTTATTCACGCTCTGGTTTTGTACCAATATTGCACCTTTAGCTGTCATTACGGGTGCGATGTCAGTGCAAACATTTCATCTCAATATCATGAGTGCATTGACCGCAATTATTCTCGGTCATTTTTTTGGTGCTTCCATTTTGGCACTGACCTCTGCACAAGGGCCGCAGGTGGGTATTCCACAAATGATTCAAAGTCGAGCACAGTTTGGACGCTATGGTGCTTTACTGGTTGTGATTTTTACCACCTTTATCTATCTGGGTTTTTTTACGTCAAACATTATTTTATCTGGAAAAACGCTACATACCGTGATTCCTGCTATTCCGGTACCAACAGCAACTGTGATTGGTGCAATTACAGCAACGCTGATCGGGATTATTGGCTATCATTTTATTCATAAATTTAACAAAATCGGAACATGGTTTATGGGCGGTGCATTGCTGATTGGGTTTGCTCTCATGATTCCACATGTCACAGCAGATGTATTGGCAAAAGGCTCTTTTAATTTGAAAGGCTGGTTTGCAATGTTCTGCGTGTGTGCGATCTGGCAAATCAGTTTCTCGCCATATACCTCGGATTACTCGCGCTATTTGCCTAAAGAGATTGGGATTTTTAAGCCGTTTATTTATACCTATCTGGGTGCAGCTCTTGGTACTGTGGTGGCATTTTGTTTCGGTATGCTTGCGGTGAGTTTATTTACCATCAATGATGCTATGGAAGCGGTGAAAACTGCCACAGGCGGGTTTGGCGTGGTGCTCATGATTTTGTTCTTATGCAACATTATTGGTCACAATGCCATGAATCTTTATGGCGCTTCGCTTTCATTTATTACCGCAATTCAAACATTTGCAGGTAAATGGATTCCAACCAAATCGACACGAATCATGCTTTCGATTTTTGTCCTCATTCTTGCAACCAGTACGGCACTTTGGGCATCAAGCAGTTTTATCAGCTACTTTCTTAACTTTATTTTTGCCTTGCTTTTCATTTTAGTGCCTTGGGTAGTGATTAACCTGATGGACTTCTATTACATCAATAAAATGCAGTACGACATTGCTTCAATTTTTGATGAACATGGTGGTCAGTATGGCAAGTACAACATGAAAACTCTGGTGACGTATTTTGTTGGAATTGTGGTTCAAATTCCATTTCTTACCAATTCATTTTTTACAGGGCGCTGGGCCAATGTCATACAAGACGTTGATATCTCATGGATTGTAGGCATGATCGTAACCGCTGTTGTTTACTTTGTATTTAACCAGTCTAAAGTAACAGCGCGTGATTACACTGTCTCGACCAAAAAATGCTAAGCCAAAATGAAAAGCGGGAAAAAGTGATGAAAAGACAATATTTGAGTAGTTGTGTGGGGTTGATCAGTATCTCAATGGCATTACCATGCTTTGCAGGCTTCACGTTTGGCGATGCAAAAACAGATACGGGTGCACTGACGATTTCGGGCTATGTACGCGCCAATTATCAGGATAAAAACTACGGATCGGATAACGATCATAAACTCCAGTTTAATGCGGCTAAATTGGCGCTAGATTATGATTCGCCTCAATGGTTTGGTCATGCCGAATACCGTTGTTATCAGTATAGTACCTTGTGCGATTTCTCGACATTGGTTGATGCTTATGCAGGATATCGTTTTACTGATAAGCAAACATTAACCTTAGGATTACAGCCTGTTCCATTTGGTATTGGTCGTTTTTGGGAAAGCTCACTCTATGGTGGGATTAATAACACCATGGGATTGGAAGATGCACATAATCTGGGTGTAAATTATCATCATGAAATCGGTTCGACCAAAATTGATTTAGGTTACTTTGCAACTGATGGTGGGCACTATACGGGCGATAGCCGTGATTCGGCGCGTTATACTGCAAATTTTGTCAAAACCAGTGATCCAACCCAATCGACGTTAAATGAAAAAAATATGTGGATTGCGCGCGTAAGTCAGGATATTAAACTCTCACCTGGCATGAGCATGAATGTGGGTGGTTCTTACTGGTACTCCGATATTGAAAATAAGACTTCTGGTTTAGATGGAAACCGTAAGACATGGGCGTTGTTTACAGGCCTGAATTACAAGAATCTAGCCTTAAGCTTCACTGGCGGCCAAAATGATGTCACCAATAAAGATGCGTTACATCCTGATTATTCGGTGATGGGATCTTATGATGGCGAATATTATGTGGCCAATAAAGGCCAGTTTTATACCGCAGATGCTCGCTACGTCTTTAAAGACGTTTATAAGGGTATCAATATTACGCCTTATGCTACCTATACCAGTTATATCAAGGATACAGACGGTTATAAAAATTCAACACGTCACTTTTTAGGTGCATCATTTGACTATAAGAAGGTGTCTTTGGTTGCTGAATACATTATCAGTAAAAATGATCCATTCATTGGCGGTGATACGACCTCATTGGCACAAGGAGATAATGCCAACAAGTCGAACCGATTACTCAACTTGACTCTGTTTTATTATTTCTAAGCCTTTTGGTTAAGAGCAGCAGTGCTCAAATTTTTTTCTTAATTTAAATGGTATACCATATGTGTAAGATATGGTATCCATTACAGTGGTGGGCTATAAATCTCATTTATAGCCGTTTTAGACCTCAAAAGATTGAATGGGATTGGCAAACATGGATCTTCAAAAACAGCCTTTATTTCGACAAAAAGCACTTGTCGCAGGGCAATGGTGTGATGCCGATAATGGTCAGCAAACGCCAATTTACAACCCTGCAAACCAAGAATTGATTGGATATGTTCCGAATATGGGACGGGCTGAAACCGAGCGTGCAATTGAAGCAGCGTATGCTTCATGGAATATGTGGAAAACAAAAACCGCCAAGGAAAGATCAGTTTTACTCAAAAAATGGTATGAGCTGATTATCGCCAATCTTGATGTACTTGCAGAAATTTTGACGACCGAGCAGGGTAAACCTCTTAATGAAGCAAAAGGCGAAATTAGCTACGCGGCGAGCTTTATAGAATGGTTTGCAGAAGAAGCTAAAAGGATCTATGGCGATGTGATTCCAAGCCCTTATCCGGATGCACGAATTGTAGTAAACAAACAGCCGATTGGGGTGGTGGCTGCAATAACGCCATGGAATTTTCCGGCTGCCATGATTACCCGAAAAGTGGCCCCCGCATTGGCGGCAGGCTGTCCATGTATTGTCAAACCTGCACCTGAAACACCATTTACAGCCTTGGCACTGGCTGATCTAGCAATACAGGCAGGAATTCCTGCCGAAATGATCAGTGTGATTACAGGTGATGCTGTTCAGATTGGTGATGCCATTTTCGCCAGTGATCATGTACGTAAGTTTACTTTTACCGGCTCAACCCCGATTGGTAAACTCTTACTGGAAAAATCTGCAAAAACACTGAAAAAAGTCTCGCTCGAATTGGGCGGCAATGCACCGTTTATTGTCTTTGATGATGCTGATATTGAAGCAGCCGTTGAAGGTGCACTCATTGCAAAATTTAGAAATGCAGGACAAACCTGCGTATGTGTAAACCGTTTCTTGGTTCAATCTGGTGTTTATGAAAAATTCATTCAGGCATTTAAAATCAGAATCGAAAGTTTAAAAATTGGACATGGCCTAGAAGCAGGCAGTGAAATTGGGCCTTTGATCAATGCGCAAGCAGTAAAAAAAGTACAATCTCACATTCAAGATGCACTAAGTAAAGATGGTCGGCTAATTACTGGTGGACACGTCGACGCTACAGGCGAGCTATTTTTCGAACCGACCCTGATTGCCGATGCCAATTCCGAAATGATGGTTGCAACGCAGGAAACCTTTGGTCCCTTAGCTGTAATTTTCAAATTCGATACCGAGCAGCAAGCGATCCAGATGGCTAATGATACTGAGTTTGGCCTGGCGGCCTACTGCTACACACGTGATTTAGGACGTGCATGGCGGATGAGCGAACAGCTTGAATACGGTATGGTGGGCATCAATAAAGGACTGATTTCAAATGAAGTTGCACCTTTTGGAGGAATCAAGCATTCTGGTTTGGGGCGTGAAGGCTCAAAATACGGCATCGAAGATTATCTTGAAATTAAATACACACTGTTTGGAGGGTTATAATGAGTAATGACAGATTTGAAAAAGGCTTAAGTATTCGCAAACAGGTGTTGGGTGAAGAATACGTCAACAACTCGATCAATCATGCAGACGACTTCAATCTACCGCTACAAGAGTTGGTCACTGAGTATTGCTGGGGTGCAGTCTGGGGACGTGAGGAGCTGTCTAAACCAGAACGAAGTCTCATCAATTTAGCCATGATTTCTGCATTGAATCGACCTCATGAATTAAAACTGCATGTGAAAGGTGCGCTGCGTAATGGTGTGCCCAAAGAAAAAATTCGTGAAGTATTACTACAGGTGGCAATTTATTGTGGCGTACCTGCAGCAGTTGATAGCTTTCGTATTGCCAAAGAAGCCATTAAAGAATATGAAGCAGAACACCTTGCAAAATAATTTAAGGTCTAAGTTAAAAAAGAGAGCCATAAGCTCTCTTTTTGTTGCTCAATGGATTAATTATAAGCACGCTCGTTGTGCTCACTCACATCGAGGCCTTGTTGTTCCTGTTCGGATGTGGCGCGTAAACCGATGGTTTTATCGATGACTTTCATAATGATCCAAGTCAGTACGCCACAGTACACAACTGTTAGGCCAATACTGGCAATTTGCGCGATGAACTGTTTAAACAGATTTACATCCTGATTGCCGCCAAGGGCAGGGATACAAAATATTCCAGTCAGAATACAACCTACCATTCCTCCAATGCCATGTAGTGAAAATACATCTAATGCGTCATCAAAGCCGAATTTACGTTTGAGCCCCGTCACCGCAAAAAAACAGCATATACTGGTTATCAAACCGACTGCAATTGCACCAAAAGGGCCAACATAAGCAGCTGCTGGTGTAATACCAACCAAACCTGCGATGACTCCAGATGCAAGACCCAATGAAGTCACATGTTTGGTCATTATTTTTTCAATCATCATCCAGCCCACAATTCCACCGCAGGTTGCAATGGTGGTGGTCATGAGTACTAGGCCTGCTGTAGTATTTGCTGCCAGTGCTGAACCAACATTGAAGCCATACCAGCCAGCCCACAGCAAAGCAGCGCCCATCATGGTAAATACCAGATTATGAGGAGGCATTGGGGTTGTTGGCCAGCCAAGACGTTTCCCAATAACGATTGCACCGACCAGAGCAGCAACACCTGAATTGATGTGTACAGCGGTTCCACCTGCAAAATCCAGTACACCCCAGTTATGCATAATTGCACCGGGACCGCCCCATACCATATGTGCCAAAGGTCCATACACCAAAACCAGCCAGAGTGCACCGAACAATACCACAGCACCAAATTTCATTCGCTCTGCAAAGCCACCAATGGCAATACATGGTGTGATCATGGCAAAGGTCAAGCCAAAAATACATAAAACATATTCAGGCACACCTGCAACCAGCGTTTGATCGGTAATTCCTGCCATAAATGCTTTACCCAAACCTCCAACAAAACTATTGAGATTAAGGCTACCTTCACTCATGTGGGTAGTATCCGCCACGATGCTGTATACAATGGCAATCCATAAAATGCCGACTACACCTGCAACTGCTAAAAACTGGGAAAAAATTGAAAGTACGTTTTTAGCTCTCAGCATTCCGCCATAAAACAGTGCCAGACCAGGAATGAACATCATGAGCACTAAAATTGCTGAAACCATGAGCCATACAGTGGAAGCAGCATCAAAAGGTGTATCGGCAGCAAATACATCGGCAGGCATCAGTATAAATAGACACAATCCTAATTTTTTGAGTATATCGGAGGGCATGGTAGAAACTCCTAATGCAAAAAGAAAATGAAAAACTTTTTATTCCTAAAGGGAATATTAATTTCACTTTATTAAAGCAATTCTTATACCACGATGGTTTTTTGCACTTAATTTTCTCAATGTCAGACCTAATCAAGTTGCCTAAATCTTCGTTAGTAAATGCAATAAGGGTTTTGATTGACTACTGAAATGAAGGATGCTCTGTAAAAAGTTGGATCAGATGATCCATTACAGTTCTGATTCTTTTGGCCGTAATCAAATTACTATGCACCACTAACCAGATGGGTTGTTCAACCAGGGTATTTTCATTGATTTGAACAAGTCCTGATTGATTCGCAATAAAGTCTGGCAACAAACCAATGCCTAAGCCAGATTTCACAGCATCAATTTGTGTGGAAAGACTATTGGTTTCAATCTTAAAGTTTTGATTTCGTATAAAGTCTTTCATCCAGTGCGCAAGTGACAAATGTTGATGGGTATCGGCCCAGCCTACATAGTGATATTGATCAGGTTGAAGATCATTGTCTTGAATAAACTTCATGTAAGACGTGGCGGCATAGAGTCCAAAACGAAGTGTTCCCAAGCGTTTAATGGTGAGATTACCAGCGTCAGGTTGAATCGTTCTGATGGCTAAATCGGCATCTCGACGATGCAAGTTAGTGAGTTGCACACCACTATTAATTTCAATACGTAACTCGGGATGGCGAGAAAAAAGCGACTGTAAGGAAGGGATCACCAAACCATTGGCCAGATTTTCTGAAACAGCTAAACGAACTAGTCCCTGTGCTTGTGCATAATTTTGTCCACTTTCTGTCAGGCTGAGGGCTGCATTTTCGAATGCTTCTGCATTACCAAGTAAGGCTTCACCTTCGAGTGTAAGTTGATATCCTGTTTGATGTCGCGTAAACAGCGTCATGGCCATATCTTGCTCTAGGCGCTCCAAACGCCTCGATACGGTGGCAATACCCAAATTTAATTTTTCGGCAGCGGTGGTGAGTGTGCCTGTTCGGGCAACTGCAAGAAAAACTTTCACATCATCCCAATGCATATATTTTCCAAAAATGAAAAACTAGTTTTAATTATTATCTATATAAATTTCAATAATGGAAATAGATACTTCGGCTTTCACATGCTGAGGATATATAAATGTCTTTAAAATTATGGATAGCTTTGATTGTTTTAAGCTTGAGTAGCTTTGCCATTGTCACAACCGAATTAGCGCCGATAGGTTTACTTTCCGCCTTGGCACATG
The DNA here is from genome assembly GCF_018139125.1 of Acinetobacter soli. Lineage (NCBI taxonomy): Bacteria > Pseudomonadati > Pseudomonadota > Gammaproteobacteria > Moraxellales > Moraxellaceae > Acinetobacter > Acinetobacter soli. Next base: position 1,528,558 of record NZ_CP073241.1, on the reverse strand, counting down.
ACCTGAATCAAAGCGAAGCCATCACTGGACTGATTGTGACAGGCTATGGTTGGGTGGCGGCTATCTCGGCGTTATGCTCGATCGTTTTGCTCATTCGGTTTCCACGAAAAATGGTCTTAATGATCATGCTGCTGATTTTGGCAATTTCCAATATCATCGTGGCCTATAGTTCATCATTTAATATGATTTTTTCTGCGCGTATTATCGGTGCAATTGCGCACGGTAGCTTTTGGGCCTTGATTGGAGCTGTCGCTTACAGTCTGGTTCCGAAACATAAATTGGGTTTGGCTACATCAATTATTTTTTCAGGTGTTTCAGTTGCGAGTATTTTGGGTGTACCTCTGGCGAGTTATCTGACTCAACTGAGTAGCTGGCGGCTGGCGTTTGAATTTCTGGGTCTTTTATCTTTCATTGTTTGTATTTTAATTCTGCTCTTTGTGCCCAAAATTCCAGATCAAGCCCCTTTAGCGTCTGGCTTTTTTAAAAAAGTGCTTCAGCATTCGACTTTAAATCGTTTATTTATTCTTACAGCACTGATCATTTCGTCACATTTTGCTGCATTTACATTTATTGAACCGTTTCTGAGCCAAATCGCACAGCTTGAATCGGGTCAGATCACATTACTTCTTCTTGTTTTTGGTTTGGCTGGTTTAATCGGCAATATCCTTGCTGGAAAGTTGATAGATCGACATTTACACACAATCATCTTGATCAGTTTAGTATTCATTTCGGGAAGTGTGTTTGCTTTTGGATATTTGGGGTATCACGTTACTTTGAGCATCGCGATCGTATTTTTGGCGTTGTGGGGCGTTTCAATTGCAAGCATATTTGTAGGGTTACAAACTTGGGTTTTGAAGCAGGCAGATGATTTGGCAAGTGCAGCCTCGGCAATCTATGTTGCAGTTTTTAATGCCAGTATTGGCTTGGGAGCGTTAATCGGGAGCTTCATGCTGCAATATGTCACGCTTAATCGAGCATTTGAAATCATTACAATCTTTCTAATTATTAGTCTTTATCTGCTGCAAAAATTTAACCGAACGCATTAATTAAAGATTGAATCGTATCTCTATTTCCAGTGTCATCTAAGTACAAGAAAAGTGGTGAAGAAATAGAAGATACGATTGCTTCAGGTCATGAAGAGCAATTACTCTTCGCTGCTTCCATAATTCATTACAGACAAGAGACGAATAGGCACCTGCACTAGTTTCTCTGGTCCATGAGGAATTTCACCTTCCAAAGTCAGGCAATCTCCTGGTTGCATGTGAAAAACTTCTTGTCCATGTCGATAAATCAGCTCTCCCTCGACCAGATACAGCATTTCTGTGCCTGGATGAGCGAAGGTCGGGAATTCTTCACTGGCATCATCCATACTCACCAGATACGCCTCAAAGTTCTTTCTTGGGCCTCTAGAATGCGTTAATAAACGATAAGTATGGCCTTTTTCAGTACCGCGGCGTACCACCTCCATACCATCTCCAGATTTAACCAGCATGGCATGACTTTCTTGCTGATCGTATTGACTAAATAAAGTCGACATTGGAATTCCGAGTACTTCGCACAGGCGGCTCAAGGTTTCCAAGCTCGTAGACACTTGTGCATTTTCAATCTTACTGAGCATGCCCTGACTAATCCCTGCAATCTGAGCTACTTCTGAGAGTTTGAGGCCTTGTTCCTGACGATGTCGTTTAATTTGAATACCAATATATTGTTCCAGCTTCACGCTGTTTTTGGTGTGTCTCATTATGGTTCAACTCTGCACTATTTTGATGACAATGAACTGAGAATTTTACTCAAAACAAAAAGTAGATGTAATACATTTAAAAAATCTTGTGATGAAATATATATTCTTATTGGGAATATATGGCGTATATGATCGTTTATTACAAAAACAAAAGAAATTTTTAAAAGTTGGCAAGGGATTTGCTTTCTTTATAGGAAACAAAGTTTCTTGTATTGAAAGCTAAACAATTTAAGAAACGAACGTGCATTTTTTGAGCCAAATACAGTTTTGCCATATTAGGAGTATGTCAATTATGTTGCAGCAAGCCGTGAAGGAGATGTTTGATCAATATGAATTGACCAGTCAACCGATGTACCGTCCAGAAGTACAAAAGGTCATTGATCAGCATCATTTAAAATATGTTTTGGCGCAATTTGTTGATATTCATGGTGCTGCCAAAACCAAGTCGGTCCCGATTTCGGGCTTAAAAGCAATTGAGAAAGACGGTGTCGGATTTGCAGGTTTTGCTATTTCTGGTATGGGAATGCAACCCCATGGTCCTGACTTTATGGTGAAAGGCGATTTATCTACTTTAACTCCAGTCCCTTGGCAACCGGGTTACGGACGGGTGGTCTGTGAAGGGTATGTGAATGGAAAGCCGCATCCATATGATTCACGTTATGTACTGCGCCAGCAAGTCGAGCGTCTAAAAGCTCAAGGCTGGACATTAAACACTGGGCTTGAGCCGGAATTTAGCCTGTTTCGTCGTGGCGAAGACGGCAAACTCAAAATGGTAGACGACTCCGATAATCTGGATAAACCTTGTTATGACTATAAAGGCTTGTCTCGTTCACGCGAATTTTTAGAACGATTAACTGAAGCTCTCATTCCTGTGGGTTTTGATATTTATCAGATCGATCATGAAGATGCCAACGGTCAGTTTGAAATCAACTATACCTATGCAGATGCCATGAAGTCGGCAGATATGTTTACCTTTTTCCGTATGGCTGCGGGTGAAATTGCCAACGATTTAGGCATGATTTGTTCATTTATGCCAAAACCTGACCCGAAGCGTGCAGGCAACGGCATGCATTTTCATTTGTCGATCGGCAGTGAAAAAAATAGCAATCTTTTTCATGATGCCAGTGATCCAAGTGGAATGGGTCTATCGAAAATGGCCTACCACTTTATTGCAGGTCTGCTTGAACATGGTCCGGCACTCTGTGCTTTTTGCGCACCAACGGTAAATTCTTATAAACGCCTCGTGGTGGGTCGTTCACTCTCTGGCGCGACATGGGCACCAGCCTTTATTGCATATGGCGGCAACAACCGCTCAGCCATGGTGCGTATTCCGTATGGTCGTATTGAGCTGCGCTTGCCCGATGCAGGCTGTAATCCTTATCTGGTGTCGGCTGCCATTATTGCAGCAGGACTTGACGGAATCGAACGCGAACTGATGCCACCACCGGCCTGTAATGAAAACCTATATAGCCTTGGGCTTGAAGAAATTGCAGCACGTGGCATTCAAACCTTACCGCAGTCGCTTAAAGAAGCCATTGATGCACTCAAAGCAGATCCACTGTTTGCACAGAAAATGGGATCTGAAATTGTGAACGAATTTATTGAACAAAAAAGCATGGAGTGGGTGGAATACTGCCGCCATGTGTCCGACTGGGAAATTCAGCGCTATACAGAGTTTTTCTAAAGCCTTAAACAACAAACAGATTAAAAATTAAATTTTGGAGACATCCTATGTGTGGAATCGTTGGTTTATATCTTAAAAATCCTGCGCTTGAATCCCAACTTGGCAAATTGTTTGAGCCAATGCTGCAAGCCATGACCGGTCGTGGTCCCGATAGCGCAGGCTTTGCGATTTATGGTGATGAGGTTCAAGACGGCTGGGTCAAATTAACCTTGCAAACCACAGATGAAACGTTTAACTGGCAGACATTTGCACAAAAGCTTCAAGCAAAATTATCTACAGGTTTTGACTGGTTTCAAAATGCAACTGCTGCCGTCGTAAAAGTTAAAGCAGATGAAGAAATAGTGCGTGCAGCAATCGATGAAATTGCCCCTGAACTAAAAATCATGAGTGTTGGACAAAGTATCGAAATTTTAAAAGGCATGGGCTTACCTGTCGAAATTTCTGAACGCTTTGGCCTTGCCAACATGAAAGGTAGCCACATTATCGGACATACCCGTATGGCCACTGAAAGTGCCGTAACCATGGAGGGAAGTCATCCATTTTCAACAGGTGCCGATTTATGTCTGGTTCACAACGGCTCGTTATCGAATCACGCACGTTTACGTCAAGAGTTAAAGCGTGAAGGTATTAGCTTTGAAACAGATAACGATACCGAAGTTGCAGCAGGTTATCTCACTTGGCGTTTACAGCAGGGCGATAATCTGGAGCAGGCGTTGAATCACGCACTCGATGATCTGGATGGTTTCTTTACCTTTGCGATTGGAACCCGTGATGGCTTTGCTGTTATTCGCGATCCGATTGCATGCAAACCTGCTGTACTGGCCGAAACCGAAGATTACGTTGCGATGGCCTCTGAGTATCAGGCATTGGCTTCTTTACCCAATATCGATCAAGCCAAAGTGTGGGAACCCGAACCAGCCACCTTGTATGTATGGGAGCGTTCGTCAGCCAAAACGAACGTAGCGGCATAAGTTAAACGGTTAAAAAATCAGGAGCAGCAGTATGAACAGCACAGTATTGGCAGACAAAATTGAGCAAACACTTTTAAAAGATACTTACGATTTAAATCTAGATAGCGTACGCGATCTCAATCAGGCATTGCATAGCAAGGATCTGGTCAATGAAATTGCACATTGGACGGTTAAAAACCCTGCGGGTATACATAATATAGCGGTGGGGATTAAAGCTCCGATTTCGGTCACCATTGATGGTCATGCAGGATATTACTGTGCAGGCATGAATCAGGAAGCGGATATTGTCGTAAATGGTAACGTTGGGGTAGGCGTTGCAGAAAACATGATGTCCGGCTCTGTGCGTATCAAGGGCAATGCCTCTCAGGCTGCGGGTGCAACTGCACATGGAGGATTGCTGGTAATTGAAGGGGATGCAGGCGCACGCTGTGGTATTTCTATGAAAGGTGTAGATATTGTCGTGGGAGGCAATATCGGTCATATGAGCTGTTTTATGGGGCAAGCGGGCCGTTTGGTCGTCTGTGGTGATGCAGGTGATGCACTGGGCGACTCTCTTTATGAAACCCGTATTTATGTGAAAGGAGCCGTAAAATCTTTAGGTTCAGACTGCATTGAAAAAGAAATGCGTGCTGAACATCTTGCCGAATTGGCGGAGCTGCTGGCCAAAGCTGGTTTTAACGAATCCCCAACCTCGTTTAAACGCTATGGTTCAGCCCGCCAACTTTATAACTTCAAAGTAGACAATGCATCTGCTTACTAAGATCAAACGTAGATCGGAGAAATAACCATGACACAATCAGCTACTCAATTTGAACCAGTACTACGTGAATCGGCTACGTTTGATCGTTTGACCATTCAGGAAATTCAACGTGCTGCCGCGACCGGAATCTATGATATTCGCGGTGGTGGTACCAAACGTCATCTGCCACATTTTGATGATTTATTATTGCTGGGTGCGAGTATGTCTCGTTATCCGCTAGAAGGGTATCGAGAAAAATGTGGTACCGATGTGGTTTTAGGCACACGTTTTGCCAAAAAACCGATTCATCTAAAAATTCCTGTGACCATTGCAGGAATGAGCTTTGGTGCGTTATCTGCCAATGCCAAGGAATCTTTAGGCCGTGGCGCGAGTATGGTCGGTACGTCTACTACCACAGGTGATGGCGGGATGACCCCCGAAGAGCGTGGGCATTCCGAAACGCTGGTATATCAATACTTGCCATCGCGCTATGGTATGAACCCAGACGATTTACGTAAAGCCGATGCCATTGAGATTGTCTTGGGGCAAGGGGCCAAACCTGGGGGCGGCGGTATGCTGCTCGGAATGAAAGTGACAGAGCGTGTGGCGGGAATGCGCACTTTGCCTGTCGGCGTCGATCAACGAAGCGCCTGCCGACATCCAGACTGGACTGGGCCAGATGATTTGGCCATCAAAATTGCCGAAATCCGCGAGATCACAGACTGGGAAAAACCGATTTATGTCAAAATTGGAGCAAGTCGTCCTTATTATGATGTCAAGCTTGCAGTTAAGGCAGGTGCAGATGTGATTGTACTCGATGGCATGCAAGGTGGAACAGCCGCGACTCAAGAAGTATTTATTGAGCATGTGGGAATTCCAATTTTATCTGCCATTCCCCAAGCGATTCAGGCTCTACAGGAAATGGGCATGCACCGTAAAGTACAACTGATTGTCTCTGGCGGTATCCGCACTGGTGCAGATGTGGCAAAAGCGATGGCACTCGGTGCCGATGCAGTCGCAATTGGTACTGCTGCCTTGATTGCTTTGGGGGATAACCATCCACGCCTTGATGATGAACTGAAAAAAATCGGTTCGGCATCAGGCTATTATGACGATTGGCAAAATGGCCGTGACCCTGCTGGAATTACCACCCAAGATCCAGAACTTGCCAATCGTCTAGATCCAATTGAGGGTGGTCGACATTTAGCCAACTATTTGCGCGTATTGGTTTTGGAAGCTCAAACCATGGCGCGTGCTTGTGGTAAATCACATCTACATAACCTCGATCCAGAAGATCTGGTTGCCCTAACAGTAGAAGCCGCTGCCATGGCACGTGTGCCATTGGCTGGAACCAACTGGGTACCGGGGCAACTCCAATATTAAGTATCGACCTTGTGAGCGTTATTTGAGCATAAAGCACCTAAAAAGGGTGCTTTATGCGTCGGGTGTTAATTCATTTAAAAATAGAAAAGAACAGGATAATTCAGATATGATGCTAATCCTTAAGTCACATCGTGGTGTACGGGTTTAGCTAATGAACTTTAAAAGTATTGAAAATTTTTATTGGGTGGCCCGTTTAAATAGTTTTAATAAAGCCGCAGTTAAACTTAATACCACACAACCTGCGGTGTCTCAGCGTTTAAATACCTTTGAGCAAGAACTTGGAGTCAAGCTTTTAGAGCGGACATCACGCAGCTTGCAATTGACCGAAAAAGGCCAAATCGTTTACGCCTACGCAGAAAAATATATTCAACTCAATCATGAGTTACTCAAAGCATTGTCTGAAAAAACGGCACTTCAGGCCACCATTCGCTTGGGTGTTGCAGAAACGATTGTACACACTTGGCTGGTCGATTTTATCGAGCAAGTGCAACAAGAGTATCCTGCTGTAACTTTCGATATTGTGATTAATATTACCCCCATGCTCAAACAAGCGGTTGAAGCGGGCGAACTGGATATGGCGTTTTTACTTGAATCAAGCTGTAATTTTGATTGTGTAGAAATACCACTATGTCAGTTTCAACACAGTTTTTTAATTGCACCACGTTTCCACAAACGCTTTTTAGAGCGTCAGCTTACTCTCAAGGATGTGTCCAATAGCACCATTTTGACTTATCCCAAAATGACCTATCCCTATATGGATTTAAAAAATCAGCTGATGCAGCACGGCTTAAAAGAACCTAAAACCATTACTAGTTACTCCTTAGCCACTTTAATTAAAATGACCGAAGAAGGTATGGGAATTGGGATTATTCCACATTTATCGGTGATTCACGAACTACGTGAAAAACGGTTACAGATTTTGCCCTCTGAGTTGGTATTAAAGCCATTTCGTTTTTCGTGTGTGTATATTGCGGGTAAAGATGATCTGGTAAAACAAAGTTTGTCGAAAATTGCGCAGCAGATTGCACAGCACTCACTGCGTAAGCTCAATAACCAGTTTGATGGCGATGATTATCGTTAAATACACGCTCAACCGCTCTGCATTTGATTAAGATGAGTTCTTAAATGAACTCATTTGGATGTGTCCAGATCAGCGCAAAAAAGTGCGTCATATAAGTGCAGTATGCACTATTAAAGTACTGATTTTTAATATTTATTTTTTTAGATATAACCGTAGCTAATCGATATCGATAAGCAAAGATTATTAATTAATTTTAAATCAAAAAAACCATATAAATGAATAAGTTATTTTTTATCATTCATGCTGTGTAAATATTGTTCCAATCCTGTCTGCTGTGTTTAAGTAAATAAGCGCCAACATTAGTGAAGAAACTAAAATCTGTTTCTTGCTCAGGGCAACGTGATTCCTCCTCAGGCTAAGCAAAGAGCGAATAAATTTTATGGACAAAAAGACATTTTTTAGTGAACGGCAGTGGGCGATTGTTGCCTCGATTTTCTTAATGGCAACATCAGCCATGGGGCCGGGTTTTCTTACCCAAACTGCAACATTTACCGTCAAAATGGGCGCTGCATTCGGGTTTGGTATTTTACTCTCGATTATTATTGATTATGTGGTACAGCAAAATATCTGGCGCGTGGTCACACTAACACAAAAGCGTGCTCCAGACATTGCCAATATTGCGTTGCCCGGAAGTGGCTATGTACTTGCAGTGCTGGTTATTTTTGGAGGATTCTTTTTCAATATCGGTAATATTGCCGGGGCGGCGCTCGGATTAAATGCCTTGTTTGGACTCGATACCAAATGGGGCGGTGTCATTAGTGGTGCTATGGCAATTATGATTTTTGCATCGCGTAAAGCCAGTTTGGTGGTCGATAAGAGCATGATCATTCTGGGTATTTTAAAAATCGCGATTATTGTCGTGGTGGCTTTTATTGTGGCACCGCCAATGGCCGATGCATTTCATCAAACGATTTTGCCAAGCCATGTCGACTTTGCCAGTATTACTACTATTGTAGGCGGAACAGTTGGGGGCTACATCTGCTATGCCGGTGCGCACCGATTGCTCGATAAAGGTGCCGTGGGTCCTGAGCACATTGCAGAAGTCTCACGTGCTGCAACCAAAGGCATTGTGGTGGTTGGCGTAATGCGCTATGTACTGTTCTTGGCGATTTTAGGTGTAGTGGTCAGTGGCGCAACCATTGATTTGGCATCGCACAATGCCAACCCAGCCGCTCAAGCCTTTCAATATGCTGCCGGTGAGTTCGGATTTAAACTGTTTGGCCTCATTTTTTGGGCAGCCGGTATCAGTAGTTCAATTGGTGCAGCTTACACTTCAGTTTCGTTCTTTACAGCATTTAAAAAAGACCTCGACCTCAAGCAGCGTAACTTTTGTACCATTATTTTTATTGCGCTTGCATTGTTGCTCTATGTCTTGATTGGCGCAACGCCAGCGAGCCTATTGGTATTTGTCGGCGGTTTAAACGGTCTGGTTCTACCGATTGGTCTGACTATCTTTGTATATGTTGCCGCATGCCGTAAAGATATGCTCGGCGGCTACAACTACCCAATGTGGCTGACCGTTTTAGGCGTACTGACCTGCTTGCTTACGTGGTACATGGGTTATGTATCGTTTAACACGATTTTTAATTACCTCAAAACTCTATAGGACATTCCCATATGCGTATCGATTTGAATAGTGATTTAGGTGAAAGCTACGGATCTTGGAGCATGGGGAATGATGCACAGATTCTACCCATTGTCAGCAGCGCTAATATTGCCTGCGGTTTCCATGCCGGTGATCCGCTGGGTATTTTTAATACCTTGAAACAGGCAGCACAGTTACAGGTGACGGTCGGGGCACATGTGTCTTATCCAGATCTGGTCGGTTTCGGGCGCCGTAATATGCAGCTTTCTTACGATGAACTCATGACTGATGTGATGTATCAGATTGCGGCTTTGCAAGGTTTAGCCAAAGCGGCAGGCACCGAAGTGAAATATGTAAAGCCACATGGCGCGCTGTACAACACGATTGCCACAGATTTGGAGCAGGCCAGAGCCGTAATTGATGCAATCAAAAAGATGGATTCAGACCTGACGTTGGTGGCACTTGCTGGTTCAAGCTTGATTAAATATGCCCAGCAGCAAGGCCTTCAGGTGGTGGCCGAAGCCTTTGCAGACCGTGCGTACAATGCTGATGGATCATTGGTATCGCGTCGGTTGCCTGGTGCGGTGCTACATGATGCCGACTTTGTGGCACAACGTGTAGTGAGTATGCTCAAAGAAGGAGGTGTTGTCTCAATTGATGGTCAATTTACACCAATCGATGCACAGAGTATTTGCTTGCACGGCGATACCGAGGGCGCATTGGCGATGGCAGCAGCCATACGTGAGGCCTTGATTCAAGAGGGTATCGAGATCCGCTCATTTTGTGAGGGCACTTAAATGAATCAGCTACAATTTGCCCATGGTGAAGCGCTTTATGCTGCAAAGCAAGCACGCTATGACATTCGTAATGGCTTTGACCTCCCGACGGCTGGCTTGGCGGCGGGCCTAACGCAGGTCAACATGATTTCGGTTCCCAAGGCATGGGCCTATGACTTTTTACTGTATAGCCAGCGCAATCCACAAAGCTGCCCTGTACTTGATGTAATTGAAGCTGGCCAGTTTCAAAGCAAACTCATTCAAGAACCTGGCCATGATATTCGCACCGACTTTCCGCGGTATCGAATTTGGGAACACGGTCAATGTACCGATGAAGTGACCGATGCCACTTCCATCTGGAATCAGCACAACGACTTGGTGACGTTTTTAATTGGATGTAGTTTCTCCTTCGAAACAGCTCTGATAGAGGCTGGTATCGAAGTCCGTCATATTCAAGACCAACGAAATGTTCCGATGTACCTCACCGATATTGAATGTGTTCCCGCAGGACGAATTTCAGGTCGACTGGTCGTCTCTATGCGTCCAATTAAAGCATCACAAGTGAGTCAGGCCGTACAAATTACTGCAAAAATGCCCAATGTTCATGGGGCGCCAGTGCATATTGGCCACCCAGAAAGCTTGGGAATTTCAGATCTGAATTGTCCAGATTTTGGCGATGCACCTCGCATATTAAGCGATGAAATTCCGGTCTTTTGGGCATGCGGTGTGACGCCACAAGCTGCTGTCATGCAATCAAAAATTCCGTTTGCGATCAGTCACGCGCCGGGACATATGCTGATCACCGATGTGCCAGATCGGGCATGGATGCGCTAAGGATAAGGAGAACTTCGAGATGCGATTTTTATCTGTAAATAGCGACAGTCTTCTAATCGAACTGGGTGATTTACAACACACCATGCAGTTGTATCGACATTTGCGAGACGCCGCGCATCCGCATATACGTGAAATGGTACCTGCCGCAGCAACCATTTTAGTGTATTTCAATCCGCTTCAAATCACTGCCAGAGCACTCATCCATTGGATTAAAGCACAAAAACCAAGTGCCGATACGCAGTCAAATCATCGTCATATCGAGATAGAAGTTTGCTATGACGGGCCTGATTTACCGCATGTCGCTGAACTACTCAACTTATCAGTAAAAGAAGTGATTGAGCGACATATTCAAGCGCCGTGGCAGGTGGCATTTATTGGTTTTGCACCCGGCTTTGGTTATTTAAGCCGTGCAGACCAGCCCTTTGGTAGCGTACCGCGACTGGATTCACCACGTAAAAAAATCCAATCCGGTTCGGTGGCATTGGCAGGTGAATATTCTGGGATTTATCCCAAAGATAGTCCCGGCGGTTGGCAACTCATTGGGCAAACCACCTGCAAAATGTGGGATCTGACACGCGAGCATCCGGCATTATTACTGCCCGGCGATCAGGTTCAGTTTATCGATGTGACGCATCGACCAACCCATGTGGCTGTACATGATGTGGACCTTAAAACGGCTGATGTCGCACAGTCTGAGCTTTTGCCTGTTTTAGAGGTATTACAGGCAGGCCTGCAAACCCTGATTCAAGACGAAGGCCGCAAGCACGTCGCCGCCATGGGCGTAGGCGCGGCAGGTGCCATGGACCGTGCTGCTTATCATTTGGCTAATCAGATTGTGGGTAATCGCCCAGATGCGGCGGCACTTGAGGTGCTCAACGGTGGAGTAAAATTCAAAGTATTAGCACCCACTGTTGTCGCTGTGACAGGGGCACAGAGCAATATTTGGGTGATTGATCGAAATGCGGTACGTAGTCGTGTTTCTGGTTATACCGCATTGGCACTTGATCCAGAAGACATGCTTCAGATCGATCCACCACAGGCTGGAATACGCAACTATCTTGCCGTGCGTGGTGGCGTTGCCACTGCACACGTATTAGGAAGCGCAAGTTACGATACTTTGGCTGAGTTAGGGCCAGCCCCTTTACAGGTACATGATCTGATCTGTGTGGGTAACGCTGCTGTAAGTGCGGTTGAACTTTATGCGCAGGCACCAGAGCAGCTAGCGAAAGTCGGTGAAGTTATCGAAATCGATGTGGTTTTAGGGCCACGCACCGACTGGTTTGAACCGGAAAGTATTCAGCAGTTTTTTAAGCAGCAATGGCAGGTCACACACGAAAGCAACCGCGTGGGATTGCGTTTAAAGGCACCACATGGATTAAAGCGACAGATTCAGCAAGAGCTACCCAGCGAGGGAACCTGTACAGGTGCTTTACAAATCCCGCCCAATGGTCAGCCCGTTTTGTTTATGAATGATCACCCTTTGACTGGCGGTTATCCGGTATTGGCGGCTGTTGCCACACACGATCTGAATAAAGTTGCGCAAATTCCGCCGGGTGCTTTCATTCAGTTTCGCCAATTTACACATGTTTTAGATTTGGACGCCGAGTAAATAGATAATGGACAAACAACATAAAATTTTAATTGCCAACCGTGGTGAGATTGCAGTACGTGTCATTCAGGCATGTAAAGATTTAAACATTCCATCTATTGCGGTGTATGCCGATGATGATATTGACAGTTTGCATGTTCAATATGCCGATGAGGCATGGGCATTGTCTGGCGTTACCGCCAAAGAGACTTACCTGAATATTCCGCGTTTGATTGAAATTGCACAAAATGCGCAGGCCACCATGATCCATCCTGGCTATGGCTTTTTATCTGAGCGTGCCGAATTTGCGCAGGCTGTGTTAGATGCCGGCCTGATCTGGATTGGGCCTTCGCCAGAAAGTATTGAAAAGTTAGGCGACAAGATCGAAGCCAGAAAAATTGCGGCATCGGTGGGTGCTCCGTTGGTTCATGGTACAGCTCAGCCCTTAAACAATGCCCAAGAGGCACTTGAATTTGCTCAAACCTATGGCTTACCTATGGCCATTAAGGCTGCATTTGGTGGCGGTGGCCGCGGTTTGAAAGTGGCATGGCAGCTCGAAGAAGTTGAAGCGTTGTATGAGTCTGCGGTACGTGAAGCCATTGCTGCATTTGGTCGTGGTGAATGTTTTGTCGAGCAATATCTGGATAAACCCCGTCATCTGGAAGCGCAGATTATCGCCGATCAGCATGGTCATGTCGTAGTGGTGGGAACCCGTGATTGTTCATTACAGCGACGCAATCAAAAATTGGTGGAGGAGGCACCTGCACCGTTTATTGATGAACATATACATCAACAAATTCTTAGCTCATCGACCAATATTTGCCGAGCTGCGCAATATGTGGGTGCGGGAACGGTCGAATATTTACTGAGTCGAGATGGCAAATTATCTTTCTTGGAAGTAAACACCCGCTTACAGGTTGAACATCCGGTCACGGAAATGACCTCAGGCATCGATCTGGTTTGTGAACAAATCCAGATTGCATTGGGTCGGCCTTTAAGTATTCAAGAGACACCACAACCTCAAGGTCATGCAATCGAGTTTCGAATTAATGCTGAAGATCCGGCGCGTGGCTTTATTCCAGCTTTTGGACGGATCGAAAAATTTACCGCACCTTTTGGTCTGGGGGTGCGTCTCGATACTGGTGTGCTCTCGGGCAGTCTGGTGTCTAGTCACTTCGACTCACTGATGGCCAAGCTGATTGTATACGGCCCAACCCGAGAGATTGCATTGCAGCGCGCCCGACGAGCACTTGCGACTTTTGAAATTGAAGGCGTTGCATCGGTATTGCCATTTCATCGAGCAGTACTGACACAACCGGATTTCACTGAAAATTTTCAGGTGCATACGCGCTGGATTGAACAGGATTTTCAGCATAACTTTGATGTTGCACCGCGCAGTTCGCTGAGCAGTCAAAGTGGTGTACAGCATTTTATGCTGGAAATTGACGGTAAGTTACACCGCGTGGGTTTACCGATAGGCATGTTTAGCGGCTTTGCAGCTCAGTCTCAACCGAGTCGTGAAAGTCTAGTTGAGCAAAGCAGCAGCCCAAATGATGTGATTGCACCGATTAATGGGGTCATTACTACATGGAAAGTTCTAGAAGGTGCGCAGGTTGCAAAAGGTGAGGTGATTGCGATTATGGAAGCCATGAAAATGGAGATTCAAGTAATGGCACATCAAGCTGGTACACTGCAACATCTGGCTCAAACCGGAAAAACCTTGAAGGCAGATGAAAAGATCGCGGAAATCATCGCGACTTCTTAAAACGCTGTCTTTTAAATAGCCGATGTTATTATTTAAACACTCGGGAGATGCGATAGGCAGCCCCCGAGTATCGAGATTTAGTCAATCAGTTCAATGGCAATAGCAGTGGCTTCTCCGCCACCAATACACAGCGCCGCAACACCTTTACGCTTGTTCAGACGTTTGAGTGCATGAATCAGCGTTACAATAATACGTGAGCCGGAAGATCCAAGTGGATGCCCCAAGGCGCAGGCACCACCATGAATATTGACTTTTTCAGGATCAAGCGCAAAGGCATCAATGGCTGCCATGGTGACCATCGCAAAAGCTTCATTGATCTCCCAAAGGTCGACTTCCTCAGCCGACCAACCGACTTTTTTCAGTAACTTTTCAATTGCACCCACTGGTGCGATCGTAAACTCTTCAGGGCGCTGCGAATTTGAGACGTAACCCTTAATTTCGGCCAATTGAGGCAACTGACGCGTTTTGGCTTCTTGTTCGGACACAATCAGCAGTGCAGAGGCGCCATCACTAATTGAACTAGAATTGGCGGCAGTCACTGTTCCATCTTTGGCAAAAGCTGGTTTTAAGCTTGGTATTTTATCAATTTTGGCATTGCCCGGATTTTCATCATGTACAACGGTGATGTCACCTTTACGTGTTTGAACAGTCACAGGCGTAATTTCAGCGTCAAAATATCCTTCGGCAATGGCTGTTTGTGCCCGCGTTAAAGACCGAATGGCAAAGGCATCCATGGCTTCACGAGTATAGTTTTTCTGATCGGCCATTTCCTGCGCATAAGAACCCATCGCGCGGCCAGTGTAGGCATCTTCAAGACCATCTAAAAACATATGGTCAAGCACCTGACCATGGCCCATACGATAACCCGAACGCGCTTTAGGCAACAGATATGGCGCATTGGTCATCGATTCCATACCGCCCACTACCGCAATCGAAATACTGCCGGCTTGAATGGCGTCGGTTGCAAACATTGCAGCTTTCATGCCTGAACCACAGACTTTATTAATGGTGGTTGCACCCACATGATCGGGGAGTCCGGCTTTACGCATCGCCTGTCGTGCAGGACCTTGCTTTAATCCGGCAGGTAGCACGCAGCCCATAATTACTTCATTAATATCATCGACTGCAAGCTGAGTCTGTTCAACCACGCGTCGAATGACCACGGCACCTAAATCGGGGGCCTGCAAATCGGAGAGACTGCCTTGAAAACTTCCCATCGGGGTTCGAGTGGCTGCGGCAATGATGACTTTTGACATGTTCAATTCCTTCTTTTGGGGTTTGACAGATCGCCATCAAACCCATCATGAAAATTTAAAATACGGGAGGGCTGTAGGTCAGGGTTTTGCCTAAGATCCAAAGTAAAAACATCACCAAAGGCAAATGTACCACCAGTTGAGTCACGGTAAATCCAATCACGTCTTTGGCTTTGAGTTTCAAGATTCCCAACATGGGCAGCATAAAAAATGGATTGATTAAGTTTGGTAAGGCCTCGGCTGCATTGTAGATTTGTACCGACCAACCTAAATGGTACTTTAAGTCGATCGCAGCCTGCATGACATACGGCGCCTCAATGATCCATTTGCCGCCACCAGAGGGTACAAAAAATCCCAAAATAGCCGAGTAGATTCCCATCACCACAGCAAAGGTATCATGCGAGGCAATCGAGACAAAAAACTCGGCAATATAATGCGACAATGAAAAATCTTGCGCATTCACTGCTTGGGTCATAATAAAGGCAATACTGCCGTAAAGCGGAAATTGAATCAGTACACCCGAAACCGCAGGTACAGCTTTACTCACGGCATTTAAAAAGTTGCGTGGTGTGCGATGCAGAGCAAGGCCGAGCATCAGAAAAATAAAGTTGTAGGTGTTCAGGCTGGAAATGGCAATAATCGGATTGTTTTTAGAAAACTCAAGAGCCATCCAGATTAAGCCGAGTACTACCACCAAAATGGTTAAGATTGGAGAGTTTTCGAGCCAGTCTCCCGGACGATTAGACTTCTCCTCGACTTTTTCATCTTCGTCAAAATCAAGCTGGAAATCTTGCATCGTTTTGACGTTTTGCCCTTTTGGCGCCGACCAGTAGGCAATCACGATCGAAACAATCACCAGTACCAGTGTCATGACTAAAGATTGCCACAAAAAAATGGTTTCGGTAAATGGAATAACGCCGGTGAGATTATAAATCGATTCTGGCAGACTGGCCTTGTTGGCTTGAAGCTGTGCGGCAGATGAGCTAATTCCCAATGCCCATGTGGCGCCCATCCCAATGATTGCAGCAGCCGCAGCAGCGCGATAATCCATATTGAGTTCTTTACGCTTGGCTAGTGCAATCACCAGTAAGGCCGTCAAAATGGTACTGATCGCCCAGTTGACCAACGACACCAGTAAGCTCACTGTCGCGACCAGCACAATTGCACTACGGCCCGAATGTGGAATTCGGGCCATTTTATGAATCAGTTTTTTAACCGGTGCCGACACCGACACCACATAACCGACAATAATCAGCATGGTCATTTGCAGCGTAAAGGGAATCAGGCTCCAAAAACCGTTTCCAAAAGCACCAGCCACATCTTTAACTGGTGCACCAATAAAGATGGCAGCCACTGAGACAATAATCACGCCCAATAAGGCAAAAATGTAGGAATCGGGGAACCATTTTTCAGACCAGTTACTGACTTTTAGCGCAAAACGCTCCAATAAAGCGGGTTGTTTATCCATAATCAACATCCATTTTGTCGTTTTAGATAGATACACCGAATCGGCATAAGGCTGCCGATTCGGTTTTTTATTTTAAAATTCCGTCATGGAACCGGTTTTTTATCATCAGCAACATCGCTTAAGCGGGTGCTGTATTGCGTAGCGTTACACCTGTTGCGGCCTGAATGTCTTCGAAGCGAACGCCGTCGGCCAGTTCAATCAGTTCAATCCCACCGTCGACTACATCCATCACACCCATATCGGTGATAATACGATGCACGACGCGCTGACCTGTGAGTGGCAAGTTGCAGTTTGGCACTATTTTAGGTGAACCATCTTTTGCGCAGTGCTCCATCAGCACCACAACACGCTGTACACCGACCACCAAATCCATGGCACCACCCATACCTTTGACTTTTTTGCCGGGAATCATCCAGTTGGCTAAATCGCCTTGCTCAGAAACTTCCATCGCGCCCAGAATAGCGATATTTACATGACCACCTCGAATCATGCCGAAGGATTCACTGCTCGAAAAAAACGCTGCGCCGGATCGGGCAGTCACGGTTTGTTTACCTGCATTGATTAAATCGGCATCGACGCTGTCTTCTGTTGGAAACTCACCAATACCGAGTAATCCATTTTCCGATTGCAACCAGACTTCAACATCTTCTGGAATATAATTGGCCACCAAAGTGGGTAAACCAATGCCTAAATTTACATAAAATCCGTCTTGTAACTCTTTTGCGGCACGTTGTGCCATTTGCTCGCGGGTCCATGCCATGATTATGCTTCCTGTGCTTTTAGGGTTTTTTGTTCAATCCGCTTTTCCGGGGTCGCATTGAGCACCACGCGATTGACAAAAATACCGGCCAAATGAATGTCATCTGGATCTAATGTACCGGTCTCGACAATTTCCTCGACTTCAGCGACGGTGATTTTGCCAGCCATTGCACATTCGGGATTAAAGTTTCGAGCCGTTTTACGAAAGATTAGGTTGCCGGCTTTATCGGCCTTGTAGGCTTTCACCAGTGCGATATCGGCAGTGAGAGATTGCTCTAAAATATAGGTTTTGCCGTCAAATTCACGTTGCTCTTTACCTTCTGCAATGAGCGTACCGACACCGGTTTGGGTATAAAATGCAGGAATGCCTGAGCCACCGGCACGCAATTTTTCGGCCAGCGTGCCCTGAGGGGTGAGTTCGACCTCAAGTTCACCATTGAGATACTGACGTTCGAACTCTTTATTTTCACCGACATACGAAGAAATCATTTTTTTGATTTGACGGGTTTGCAGTAATAACCCTAAGCCAAAATCGTCGACACCCGCATTGTTGGAAATACAGGTGAGGTGCTTCACTTGCGTATCTTTGAGCGCATTGATTAATGCTTCTGGTATGCCACATAAACCAAAACCACCAACTGCAATGGTTTGATGATCTTTGACGATGTCCTGAAGTGCATCGGCTGCACTTGAATAAACTTTATTCATTGTCTTTACTCATAATCCCTTGTTTTTAGTTTTAGCATTTGCAACTTGCTTAAAGAAGTTGAAAATTTTAAAGGTTTAATGAGGAAAACTTATTAATGATGCTGATTTAACAATCAAAGACAACACGATAACGACAATCGCAAATCAAAGGACAAAGCTGAATCCATCATAAAAAGCCCATCATCAGGCGCTTTTTAAAATCGAGGCATAAGAAAAACGTGTGAGCGCTTCAATAAACTGTAACGAGACATTGGAGAGTTCACCATCTTTTTTATAGACAATCCCGACCGCCTGATGCACATCGCTGTTTTCGATTTCAAGCAAGACATTGTGTTCTTTATCGATAAAATTTTGAAAATGACGCGGAATGGCACTGACTCCTATATCGAGTGCGACCAAACTTGAGAGGGTACTGATTTGATGGCACTCAACTTTCAAATCTAAAATTAAGCCGTGTTGTTGTGCATTTTGTTCGAGCAGATGCCGCACAATCGATGGATGTTGTAGCGTCACAAACGGGCAGGCATATAATTCAGGCCACTGCACGCTATTTTGCTGAGCCAATGGATGATGCTTAGGCACAAGTGCCAAAAAGTCTTCATCAAAGAGTGGTTTAAATTCAAGCTGTTCGTTCATCACAGGCTCAAAACAAATACCCAGTTCGAATATACCATCCAGAACATTTTCAATAATTCGTTCGTTGGGAATATCGTGAATGGAAAAACTGAGATTTGGATGTTCACTGGAAAAAATCTTGATCACCTCAGGCAAAATAGCATGGGTCACAAAGGGCATAGAGGCGATGCTGAGTGTGCCACGGTGTAATTTAAAACGCTGTTTGACGTCTTTTTCCATGTCTTCCCAGTTGGCCAGCAATTTACGTGCAAATGGAATCAAGGAGAGGCCTTCTTGGGTCAGCTCGACACGTCGGGTATTGCGCTTAAACAGCTTTCCGCCCAGTTCTTCTTCGAGAGATTTAATGCTTAAGCTCAATGCAGACTGACTCAAATGTAGCTCAGTTGAGGCACTGGCGTAATTCAACGTTCTTGCGAGTACCAAAAATGCTTTCAGTTGCTTGAGGGTCATGCGAGGTCATCCTGATCGATTTTTTGATTTTTGTTATGTAATTATATGGAATTTATCAAGTTTTATGCGGTTATTTTTGTAAAACCAGTGTGTCGTGCTGATTCGTTTTAAGGGATATAAAACGTTAAGATTTTTTGAAATAGATTCATATTAAAATAATGCGACATTTATTTATTAAAATGATTAATGAGTTTTTTAAAATAAACAATTTGTTTTATAAATAAATAGGAATATTGTTTTTTATAATATTAAAACCATGATTTTTAATGATATAAATTTATTTATTAATAAATTAAAATTAATCTTCTTGTATTTTTTCTTTTTGTTGATATTTTAAAATATTAAAGCGGTTTTATATTTTAATGATTGCTTTTTATTTTAAGCAATTGTGTCGAGACAAGGATGAGGTCGGCCAAAACCCACGTTTAGGCAAGATATGGGGGCTGTACCTGAGATGTATTCTTGGTAATGGAGTAAAAGAATATGTGGGAATTATTTGTCATTTTGCTGTCGTTAGGGCTGCTGATGTATACAGCCTATCGCGGCTTCTCAGTCATTTTAATGGCACCGCTATGTGCCTTATTAGCGGTGATGCTGATCAATCCAGCCAATGTTTTACCATTTTATTCGGGCGTATTTATGCCCAAAATGGTTAATTTTATTAAAGATTACTTTTTAGTATTTTTGCTTGGTGCAATTTTCGGAAAAGTGGTCGAAATGTCTGGTATTGCAGAGTCGATTGCCAAAACCATTGTGAACTTGATTGGGGCTAAAAAAGCCATTTTGACGGTGGTATTACTCGGTGCAATTCTGACCTACAGCGGTGTGAGCTTGTTTGTGGCAGTATTTGCGATTTATCCGTTTGCCAATCAGTTATTTCAGCAGGCCAATATTCCAAAGCGTCTGATTCCGGGGACCATTGCACTCGGTGCATTTACGTTTACCATGGATGCATTGCCTGGAACGCCCCAAATTCAAAACGTAATTCCAACCACATTTTTTGGAACCAATATTTATGCCGCGCCATTCTTGGGCATTATCGGGGCAATTTTTGTATTGTGCATGGGCTTGGCTTATCTGGAGTGGCGTCGCCGTGTGGCTGCAAAAGCAGGTGAAGGCTATGCCGGTTTTGATCAAGCAGATCTAGTGGCGGCGAGCACCGTGGTCGATGCTAAAAATAATGGCTCGGCTGGGCGTCAATTATTGGCATTTGTCCCCCTGATTTTGGTTGCAGTCATGAACAAGTATTTGTCGGGTGCCATCAAAACATGGTATCCCAACGGATTCGATTTCAATGCGATTGGCCTTGCAAATTACACGGTCGATGTTGCAAAAACCGGTGCCATCTGGGCTGTTGGTCTGGCACTCATCGTCGGGATTATCGCGGCCGTTCTGTTTGATTATCAGCGTGTGGTAAGTCAGTTTAAAGAGGGGGTTAATGCCAGTATCGGCGGGTCTTTGCTTGCGGTCATGAATACCGCATCGGAGTACGGATTCGGTGCCATTATTGCAGCCTTACCGGGTTTTGCACTCATTAGCCATGCCTTGAGTAATACCTTTACCAATCCATTGGTCAATGGCGCGATTACCACCACCACGCTGGCCGGGATTACCGGATCTGCATCGGGCGGTATGAGTATTGCGCTCAGTGCAATGGCCGAACAATACAACGCTGCGATCTTGGCTGCGGGCATACCGCCTGAAGTGATGCATCGCGTGGTAGCCATGGCATCGGGTGGTATGGATACGCTACCGCACAATGGCGCTGTCATTACCTTGTTGGCCGTGACGGGATTAACACATAAGCAATCGTATAAAGATATTTTTGCAGTCACGATAATCAAAACCATGGCCGTATTTGTGGTGATTGCCGCATTTACATGGTTCGGTATTGTCTAACTCATATTAAAGGTGTACACGCGCAATCGTTATGCGTTGTACACCACTTACCGCATGAAAAATAGGAGAGCGCAAGTGACTCAACAACTCGAAGCAAAAGTTGCGTTTATTACAGGTTCTGCCAGTGGTATAGGGCTGGAAATTGCCAAGAAATTTGCCCAAGAAGGCGCAAAAGTCGTTATATCAGATGTCAATGTACAAAAGTGTGATGAGGCTGTGCAACAGCTTAAAAATGAAGGATTTGAAGCACTGGCTGCACCTTGTGACGTTACCGACGAAGCCGCATTCCAAGCTGCGCTGCAACAGACCAAAAGCGAGTTTGGAACCATTGATATCTTGATTAACAATGCTGGCTTTCAGCATGTTGCGGCTATTGAAGACTTTCCAACCGATGTGTTTCAAAAGCTGGTTGGGGTCATGCTGACGGGTGCTTTTATCGGGATCAAGCATGTTTTTCCGATCATGAAAGCGCAGCAATCGGGGCGCATTATCAATATGGCGTCTATTAATGGTGTGATTGGTTTTGCAGGTAAAGCGGGCTATAACAGTGCCAAACACGGCGTGATCGGACTGACGAAAGTCGCTGCGCTGGAAGCTGCCAAAGAGGGTATTACGGTAAATGCTTTATGCCCGGGCTATGTCGACACGCCACTGGTGCGAGGGCAAATTGCCGATCTGGCCAAAAACCGAAATGTAAGTGAATCCACTGCACTTGAAGATGTGATTTTGGCAATGGTGCCGCAAAAGCGCTTACTGTCTGTTGAAGAAATTGCCAATTACGCGATTTTCCTGTGTAGCGATAAAGCCGCAGGCGTGACGGGTCAGGCGGTGCTCATTGATGGTGGTTACACTGCACAATAATCACTTGCATTAAAAAAAAACGGTACTTGTACCGTCTTTTTTTATTGCGTTGATTTTAATTGTGAATTGCCACCATGCCAGACGCGATCGAGAGCATTAAGCCAGTTATCTAAACATAATTTATGTTGCAGTTCCTTTGAGTAACCACGCGTCTCGAAGGCCTGTTGTAAGGCAGTCAAGCCCCTAACATCTTGAAGCTGATCCGAAATAAATCCGCCATCGAAATCTGAACCTAAAGCCACATGGTCTTCGCCCAGATGCTGCATCAAATACTCGATATGATCCAGAATGATATCTAACGATGTTGCCTTGTTACGCTGTCCGTCAGATCGTAAAAAAGCCGTATCAAAATTTACACCCACACAGCCGCGGCTTGTTTTGATTGCATTAAGCTGATGGTCGGTCAGATTGCGTGCTTGCGGACAGAGCTGATGTGCATTGGAATGCGTGGCAATCAGGGGTAACTGACTCAGCTTGGCGGTATCCCAAAAGGCCTGTTCGTTCATGTGCGATACGTCAATCAGGATTCGGCGTTCTGAACAGTACTGAATCAGTGCTTGGCCCAGTTCGGTTAAGCCTGCGCCTGTATCGGGTGAATGTGGAAAGTTGGCCTGCAAACCATGCCCAAACTGATTGGGCGTGTTCCAGAGTGGCCCAAGGCTTCTTAAGCCACGCGCATAGAAGTAATTCAGCCGTTCGAAGTTGGCATCTAAAACATCAGCGCCTTCCATATGAATCACGACTGCCAATTGATTCTGCTCTAAGGCATTACGAATAGCAGGCACATCACCACAAATCTGAATTTGCCCCGAAGAGCGTGCGGCAAGCTGTTCAATGTAGCTCAGCTGAGTCTCTATAATGTCACTGATCTCTGTTGCATCAAAAGCCGTTTGCTGCGTATGTTTGAGCTTATCAGAATGATGCTTTTGTACGTAATCGAAAGGTGGTACAAACAGTGCAAACAGCCCACCTGCAAAAGGGCTGGCCTGACAGCGTTTAAGATCGAGATGTCCGGGTAATCCAGTCTCTAAAAATGCAGCAACAGGATCTGGCGCATTACTGAGCCACATACGGGCCAGTACATCGTTATGCCCATCAAATACCTTCATCATGGTGTATCCGATAGATTAACTGTTTTAAAAAACAGTTTAGAGTTTCTGCTGTTGCGTAATACCAAATCTTGGGTGGTTGGTTGCTGCTCATCGGCATCTGCACGAGCGGCCTCGATTTGATGATGCTCAGGTGATTTACTACATACGGGATCGGTGGCATACATGTTTTGTGTCATCATGTAGGCCTGACAGCGGCATCCACCCAAATCCTTTTCTCTGTCTGGGCATGAACGACATGGTTCTTGCATCCAGTCAGTGCCCCGAAAGGCATTAAAGGCAAATGCTTCGTTCCAAATCGTTTTGAGGGACTGATCGGCAACATTGGGAAAGTCTAAAGGCAGATCTTTGGCGCTCTGACAGGGCAGTACCGTACCGTCAGGGCTGACGGTAATAAAAATTTGTCCCCAGCCGCCAATACACTTTTTAGGACGCGTTTGATGAAAGTCGGGAGCAACCAGCATCAACTTGGTTTTTAAGCCCTGTTGATCGATCTGCGCTCGGTAGGCCTTTACTCTGGATTGTACATAAGCAATCTGTGTGGAAGTCGGCAAAAGAGCGGCCTGATTCAGTTTGGCCCAACCATAAAACTGGCAAGTGGCCAGTTCAACATAATCAGCACCCAGTTCAAGGCTCAATTCTATCATCTGATCGATCTGCTCGATATTAAAGCGATGAATCACAAAGTTGAGCACCATCGGATAGCGGTGCTTTTTTACCGCACGTGCGATTTGCTGCTTTTGTTCGAAGGCTTTACGTGACCCAGACAGCAGTTCACTCAGCACTGGATCACTGGCCTGAAAACTGATCTGGATATGATCCAGACCTGCCTCGCTAAAAGCTGCAATTTTGTCTTCAGTCAACCCGATTCCTGACGTAATCAGGTTGGTATAAAAGCCCAACCGATGGGCATGCTGAATCAGCTCGGGTAAATCTGGCCGCAGTAAAGGCTCTCCACCAGAAAATCCAAGTTGTACACTGCCCAAGGCGCGTGCCTGATCAAAAACCTGTTTCCATTGTGCTGTGCTCAGTTCATTTTTTACTGCGGCGTAGTCCAATGGATTAGAACAATAGGCACATTGTAATGGACAACGATACGTCAGCTCGGCCAGCAACCACAATGGCGGCTTGATCTGCGGCACTACCGGAATATTCATGACAGATCAATCCACTGCCGCGATTCAGCCTGCCGTAAAAAGTCGATCACATCCTGATCGAGACCATCGGCATCTGGAAACTGTGCCTGCAAAAGCTGAATAATCTCCGTAACGCGACGTGAACCATCAATCTGCTTTAAAATCAGGGTGGCTGTATCATTTAAACGCACCAGACCTTCGGGATACAAGATCACATAACTTTGCTGTGCTTCTTCCCACTGAAAACGATAGCCTCGATTAAACACAGGGGTGTGGTTGTTGATATCCTTCATGTTAATAATCCTTTTTGGTGCCATGCGATATCTTGAGTGACCGTATGATACGGCGCACGATGCAGTACATAGGCCATGGTCATGCCATCGAGCAGTGTCCATAAGATATCGAGCTTAAACTGTAAAATATTGAGCATACGCTGCTGACGCTCAATCGTCGTGCAATACTCAAGTGCCAGTGCCAGACCATGTTCAACATCACGATTGGCCTGACCCAAACGGCTTCTGAAATAAGCATAGCCTTCAGCATCAATCCAAGGATAATGGTTTGGCCATGTATCTAGCCGTGACTGGTGAATCGCCGGTGCAAACATCTCGGTGAGCGAGCTACAGGCCGCTTCTTGCCAGCACGCACGGCGGGCAAAATTGACATAGGCATCCACTGCAAAGCGTACACTTGGCAACACCATTTTTTCAGACAAAATTGTGTCGCGGTCAAGCCCGACTGCTTCACCTAACCTTAACCATGCTTCAATACCGCCATGATCATCGTGCTGTCCATCATGATCCAAAATGCGCTGCACCCATTTTCGACGCGTTGCAGGATCGGGACAGTTGGCCATAATGGCGGCATCTTTTAGCGGGATATTGACCTGATAATAAAAACGGTTGGCCACCCAGCCCTGAATCTGTTCTTTGGTGGCTTCACCTTGATTCATCATGATGTGATACGGATGATGAATATGATAGTAGCAGTCCTTATCACGCAGTGCCTGCTCAAACTCGGATGGGCTTAAAAGTGATGCAGCCATATTAAACCTCAATCAGCATGCCGTCATAACTCACTTCGATCTCAAGCTGTTTGAGTGTTGCGTGTTCGACAGACTGTTCATTTAAAATTGGATTGGTGTTGTTGATGTGGATCAGCACTTTGCGCTGTTGCGGAAATTGCGCCAGCAAATGAATTAAGCCGCGCTCTTCTTGCAAGGCCAGATGGCCCATATCCTGACCAGTGTTGTGACCAACACCGAGTAAGGCCAGCTCTTGATCTTTCCATAGCGTACCATCAACCAGCAAACAGTTTGAGCGCTGCATGTAGCTTAAAATCTGCTCATCCATTTGTCCAAGACCGGGCGCATAAAACAGCGAATGTCCAGTGCGGGTATCTTCGATCCAAAGCGCAATATTATGACCTGGCAGCGGTCGGTGACGATATGGCGAGTAGGGCGGTGCATTGCTTAAAATAGGCACTGGCGTAAAGCGAATAGACGGGCATACAGCCACCTGAAATGGAGTCTGGATATCAATTGGATGATGTACCAATCCGCCATTCCAATGCTTGAGCATATTAAAAATTGGAAATCCGGTGCTGAGATCTTCGTGTACTTCAGGCGTAGCCCAGACCTGGTGCGGACAGCCCTCTCTTAAATTGAGCAAACCTGTGGTGTGATCAATTTGGCTGTCGGTCAAAATAATCGAACCGATCGAGGTACCGCGGCGAACCGATGCTGGCGCCTGCAATTCGGGATTGTGGGCAATTTGCTGTGCAATATCGGGTGATGCATTGCACAAGATCCAGTCTGTACCGTTATCGCTAATGGCAATAGAAGACTGGGTACGCGCACGTGCCTGAAGCGTTCCCTGTTTAAGACCAAGACAGTTTTCACAATTACAGTTCCATTGTGGAAAACCGCCACCCGCGGCAGAACCTAAGATTTTTATCAGCATGAATGTTTAAAAATTGATAAGTTAAAATGAAAAACATCCACAAGGTTGTGGATGTTTCGACGCGCAATCAAATTACTCGACAGCAGCATACATTGTGATTTCAAAACCTAGACGAATGTCTTCAAAAGCTGGTTTGGTCCACATAGCAAAATCTCCATTTTAGAAATCATCTCGAATGCAGAAGCATATATTATTTTTATTTAATAAAAGCTATTTTTTGACATAAAACACATAAATTTTGTGCGCTCATCGTATCAATTGCTGCAGTTTTACTTAATAACTTACATTCGCCATACAAACCAAATCTTATTTAAAGTAATTGAAATAGCAAACGGGCGGTTTAAGTTTTAAACCGCCCGAAACTTTTTACACCATGAGATTTATTTATCTAGCGTTTTACACAATGAGCAAATGGTGCCGTGATGCTTATGAGAGAATAGTACATCTGGGCGTTCATATGGCTGATCACACACGATGCACTCATAAATGGTTGCCACAGGCGTACCTTCGGCATCGAAACGAGGCTCTTGAATGCCGTCGTGCGCTTGCTTGATGTAGTATTTGCCTTTGGTCAAAATGCCCATCAATGGCGTCATTACAAACGCAACCACCAGCGCGATGATGGGTGAGTAAGCAGCCAAAAAGCTACCAAATAATCCAAAGAATGCAGCAATTGATAGTCCTGCTGCAGCCAAAAATGCCACCAAACCCACAGGATTAATATTGTGCAGCATATCGCGGCGATATTCTGGCTCTTTTGGAGAAAGCTTTAAGAGATATTTATTGATAGAAATATCGGTTGCAACCACCACCACCCAAGCGATGGCAAAGTTAGAATAAAAGCCCAGAATTTTGCCCAGCACTGCAAACATGTTGCCTTCCATCAGTGCCAGAGCAATGACCAGATTAACCATCACAAACACGATACGACCCGGATAATGTTTGGTCACGCGCGTATAGGCACTGGTCCATGCCAATGAGCCTGAGTAAGCATTGGTCACATTAATCTTGATTTGTGAGATCACCACTAAAATCACGGCCAGAGAGAGTGCCAACCAGCCCGGCAGCATGTCATGAAATGCGGCATTAAACTGTTGTACAGGTTCTGTCGAGTTAATGCCGGGTACTTTGGTCAGTAAGTAAAAACCCAAAAATGCCCCGATAATTTGTTTAATCGCACCCAAGATCACCCAGCCCGGACCCGCCGAAATCACGGCTGCCCACCATTGTTTGCTGTTTTGTTTGGTTTTGGCAGGCATAAAGCGTAAGTAATCAATCTGCTCACCGATTTGCATAATCAACGACAAACATACACCGGCACCCAGCATAATCGCGGCCATGTCCATCGGTGCGAAGCCTTCTGCACCGGTGTAATTGGCAAATTGGCCCACCAGATTAGGCTCTTTATGAATCAGATATGCCACAGGGCCAATCATCAGAATCAGCCAGATCGGTGTCGTCCAGACCTGTAAGGTACTTAGGGCCTTCATGCCATAAATCACCAGTGGAATCACCATCACCGTAGAGATGAGATAACCCAGCCATAACGGAATACCTAAGCCGAGCAACAGCCCTTGTGCCATGATCGAGCCTTCAAGGGCAAAGAAAATAAAGGTAAAGCTGGCAAAAATGATACTGGTCAGCACTGAACCAATATAGCCAAAACCGGCACCGCGGGTGATCAGATCCAGATCAATGTTATAGCGTGCAGCGTAATAAGCCAGTGGAATACCGGTTAAAAAGATAATCAGCGCTGCAAATAAAATTGAAAAAACGGCGTTGGTGGTGCCATAGGCCATACCAATACTGGCACCAATTGAAAAGTCGGCCAGATAGGCAATGCCGCCCAATGCTGTAATGGCCACCACTTTAGGGCTCCAGCGGCGAAAACTGTGCGGTGCATAGCGCAGTGTGTAATCTTCGAGGGTTTCATTCACGGCTTTACGTGAATCGGCGTCGTCGACGGTACCAATAGTTGAATGCTCGGATGCGCGCATAAGCTGGATCTCCCCACAGAACGAATAACGGCAATATTGGATTGCTTGATGTAGAGGAGTCTGTCGGGTTAGGGCAAAATTGGAAATACGTTATTTTGCGTATACGTGCGCATGCAATAAGCATAGCAATCTGCGTCAAGATTTGGCAAAGTGGCCATATAGCCTAAGTCTGCCCAGCCATTGCTCGCCATGTCAAATTCTTCAAAAACTCCGCACGCACCACAACGTGTGATTAAAACACGTCGTGACTATAATCTTTGGGTGGCCGACCAGAGTATCGAAGATTTTGCGCTGCGCTATGCACCAGCGTCGGTACGCAAATGGTCGCCGTGGACAGTGACCAATACTGCCATCTCGACGGTCAGTTTTCTGGCCATGGAAGCCATTGGTGCCACCATGCTGTGGCAATACGGTTTTAGCAATGCCATGTGGGCGGCGATTGTGGTGTGTCTGATTATTTTTATGACCAGTTGGCCGATCAGTTACTATGCAGCGAAATATAATGTCGATGTCGATTTACTCACGCGAGGCGCAGGCTTTGGTTATATCGGCTCGACCATCACTTCACTGATATACGCCAGCTTTACCTTTATTTTACTGGCATTTGAAGCAGCCATTATGGCGATGGCGCTGGAACTGGCACTGAATATTCCGCTGAGTATTGGCTATTTAATTTCTGCACTGGTCATTTTGCCTTTGGTGGTGAAAGGCATAGGGTTTATCAATAAAGTACAAGCCTATACTCAGCCGTTATGGCTGATCTTGTTGGTGCTACCGTGGATCGTGGTGCTTTGGAAACAACCACATTTGCTCAGTGACAGCATTCATTTTGCTGGTGCAGTATCGGCCTCAAGCGATTTTAACCTGTATTATTTTGGCGCTGCCTGCACGCTGATTTTTGTGTTTGTGATTCAGATTGGCGAACAAGCCGACTACTTGCGCTTTTTGCCACAACAGCAACAAGCAAAGCGTTCGTGGCATCTTGCAGTATTTTTGGGTGGCCCATCATGGATTTTGGCGGGTTTTCTTAAAGTTTGCATGGGGATGTTGCTCATGCTGTTGGCTTATCAATTACTGGTACCGATTGCTGAATTAGATAACCCGACCTACCTCTACTGGATGGCTTATCAGCAGTTTATTCCATCGCCGCAAATCGCCTTGTTACTCACGCTGTTACTGGTTTGTCTGGCGCAAATCAAGATCAATGTCACCAATGCCTATGCGGGCTCGCTGGCGTGGTCAAACTTTTTTGCGCGTTTAACACATAGTCATCCCGGCCGAATTGTGTGGTTGATTTTTAATGTGCTGATTGCAGTGGTACTCATGGAGATGGGAATTATCCATGCGGTCGAGCGAATTTTAGGGCTATATAGCAATCTGGCGCTGGCATGGATTGGCGCCGTGGTGGCAGATCTTATGATTTGCAAACCGCTTGGGCTAAGTCCCAAAGGGATTGAGTTTCGACGTGCTTACTTGTACGACATCAATCCCGTAGGCGTAGGTGCGTTGGTGATTGCATCATGTGTCTCAATGCTATGTTATTTGGGAGTGTTTGGCCTTACGGCAAAAGGCTTGGCCAGTTTTATTGCACTCGGTACGTCTATGCTTAGTGTGCCGCTCATTGCATTACTTACCCGTGGCAAATACTACCTTGCTCGCCCACCTGAACAGATTGCCTCAACCCCTGTAGCCACTTGCGTGGTGTGTGAGCGTGATTATGAAGTAGCCGATATGGCAGTGTGTCCAGCCTATCAGCACTCAATTTGCTCACTCTGTTGCTCACTCGAAGCACGCTGTCATGATTTATGTAAGCCGCATGCCCGCTGGACAGTACAGCTTAAAACATGGATCGAGCGCTATTTACCTAAAGCATGGTCACAGCGGTTAAATACTCGCCTGAGCCAATATTTACTGTTAATGCTCTCGCTCGGGCTCATTTTGGCGGTTTGTTTAAGCTTGGTGTATTTACAAGAAAAAACCTATTTGGAAGCAGTCAACGAGCAAGCCATCCAGCAGTTATTTACTTTATTTTTAAAAATCTACACCATTTTATTTCTACTGATCAGTGTCGCGGCGTGGTGGTTGGTGCTTAATGATCAAAGCCGCCGTAAAGCTGAGCAGGAGACGCATCAGCAAACCCGTTTGCTCATAGAAGAAATCGCAGCGCATGAGCAAACCTCACAGCATCTTTACGATGCCCGTATTCAGGCCGAGCGTGCCAATGAAGCCAAAAGCCGTTATGTGGTGGGTATTAGCCATGAACTCAGAACACCACTGAACAGTATTTTAGGTTACAGCCAGTTATTACAAAAACAGGAACAGCTTTCGCCACAAGGCCAGACGGCACTGGGTGTGATTAGTCGAAGTGGACAGCATCTGACCTCGCTCATCGATGGTTTACTGGATTTATCGCGCATCGAAACCGGTAAGATCAGCCTGAATATGGTCGATGTACATTTTCCTCATTTTATCGAACAAATGATTCAGATGTTTCAGCCGCAAATCGAGCAGAAACGGCTACATTTTATTTGTAAGGTGAGTGAGCATTTACCGGAATATGTCCGAACTGATAAAAAACGACTGGAACAAATTCTAATCAATTTACTGGGGAATGCGCTTAAATTTACCACCAAAGGCGAAATCCATTTGAAACTGGAATATCGTTTTCAAACAGCTTATTTTGAAATTCGAGACACCGGATGCGGTATTGCAGCGCAAGATCTTGAGCGGATTTTTAACCCATTCGAGCGTGGCAGTAATGTGGTACAGGGTGGGTTTACCGGAACCGGGCTTGGGCTGCCGATTGTGAAATTACTGGTCGATTTACTTGGTGGCCAGCTCTCGGTAACAAGTGAGCTAAATCAGGGCTCATGTTTCAAGGTTAAATTGTATTTGCCTTCTAAGGCGCTGGTACATCCTATTTCAAATGTACAATCGAATCAGATCACGGGCTATATCGGTGAACAAAAACGGATTTTAGTGGTCGATAATGAAGCCGTCGATCGAGGTTTGGTGGCGAATTTTTTACGCCCACTTGGTTTTATTATTCAGGAGGCAGAATCAGGTATCGAT
Source organism: Acinetobacter soli (assembly GCF_018139125.1). Lineage (NCBI taxonomy): Bacteria > Pseudomonadati > Pseudomonadota > Gammaproteobacteria > Moraxellales > Moraxellaceae > Acinetobacter > Acinetobacter soli. The sequence goes on along the minus strand of NZ_CP073241.1, from coordinate 1,497,102 downwards.
TGTTTAAGACAGGTGCCAGTATTTCAGCCCGATCTTATTTTAATGGATTTAAATATGCCCATGATGGGCGGTTGGGAAACGGCACATTTACTACGTCAAAATAATATTACCAACGTCCCGATCTTGATTATATCGGCGAATGTGAATGAGCGTGAGGGTAATCCGCAAGATGCCGTATTAAGTGAAGACTTTATGCTTAAACCGATCGATCTGAATTTACTTTTAAATAAAATTGGCGATAAATTGGGGCTTACATGGATTGATCAGTCTACAGCTTCAACCACACAAGCCTCCCTAGCAGTGCCAACATCAGAACCGATTTCTGCTCAGCCATTTACGACCACAGCGGTCGTAAATGAGCCTCAACCTACTCATACACAGTCGATGACGTTTGATCAGGCTTTGAATCATCTAGAGCAACTGATTGGGCAGGGCTATATACGCGGTATTCAGCGCGCCGTTCAACAGTATCAACATGATTTTCCAGAATATAACGAACTATGGGGACAACTGAATCAATCTGTGCAAAAATTTGACTTAAAACACGCACGCCAATTACTTCAGGACGCACGATGAGTCAGGACATTGCTTCGATTTCTCCATTTCGCCCGCACGATCAGGCGGTGATTTTAATTGTGGATGATGTGCCTGAAAATCTCGGATTATTGCATGAAAGTTTGGATCAGGCGGGTTATCAGGTATTGGTCACCACAGATGGTTTAAGTGCCATTGAAATAGCGCACCGCTGTCAGCCAGATATGATTTTGCTCGATGGCAATATGCCACATATGGATGGTTTTGAAAGTTGCTTACAGCTCAAAGCCAGCCCAATTACGCAGTTTATTCCCGTCATTTTTATGACCGGATTGTCTGAAACCGAACATATTGTCCGTGGCTTTCAAGTGGGTGGCGTCGACTATGTCACCAAACCACTTAATATTGAAGAAGTTCTGGCGCGGGTAAAAACACATCTGGCGCATGCGCAGCTTTTACGTCAGCAAAAGCAGGTGATTGATGCCACTGAAGTCGCGATTTTGGCACTCGATCAGCTCGGGAAAATTGCATGGACCACAGAAAAAGCCAATATTTTGCTGAACCAGTATTTGCAAGATCGTGAACGCTTTGAAACTGGTTTAACACAGTGGTTTGCCGAAATTAAACGCGATAAAGACAATAAAAAGAAAATGAGTTGCACCTATTCTAGTGCATCACATCAACTGCAACTTATTTTGCTTACACCATGGCACGATCAACCCGTGGGGCACGCCACTTATCTGGTGCAAATTAAAATGTCTGCTCCGGCTTTGGGCGTTGAGGAGATTTTAAAATATTGCCCGCAACTGACCCAACGAGAAGCGGAAGTTTCGCATTGGCTAGCACTGGGTAAAACCAATAAAGATATTGCCGAGATATTAGAGCTCAGCCCAAGAACCGTAAATAAGCATCTTGAGCATATTTTTGAAAAACTCTGTGTAGAAAACCGTACAGCAGCCGTGGCTTATATGAATAGTTTGGTGCAGGAAAATACCATGTGAGGAGGGAATAATCATCACATTGGATTTTATATTCATTTTTTGAGATATTTTAAATCTAAAGTTCACCTTTAAAATTAAACTTAGACGACAAAATATGTCGTCTAAGTTTAAACATAAGTATTTTTAAAATGCTTCATTTATTATTATAAAAGAATAAAAAATAGAGTATAAAAAATGGAACAACTTTCACCCTCCGATTTAAAAGCCATCTTACATTCAAAGCGGGCAAACTTATATTACCTTGAGCATTGCCGTGTGATGCAAAAAGACGGTCGCGTTTTATATTTGACTGAAGCAAAAAACGAAAACCAATACTGGAATATTCCGATTGCCAATACTACGGTCATTTTATTAGGAACAGGAACATCCATCACGCAGGCAGCAATGCGCATGCTCGCCAGTGCAGGAGTATTAGTAGGTTTTACAGGCGGTGGTGGTACACCATTATTTATGGGATCTGAAATTGAATGGATGATGCCTCAAAGTGAATATCGTCCGACTGAATACATGCAAGGCTGGATGAGTTTTTGGTTTGATGATGCCAAACGGCTAGACGTCGCAAAACAATTTCAGTTCGCCCGAATTGAATTTATTCGTAAAATTTGGGCAAAAGATAAAGACTTGAAAGACGAAGGCTTTAATTTAACTGATACGGATATAGAACAAGCCGTGACAGGATTTGAGAACAAGATTCCACATCAAACTAAGGTTGGGGACCTATTACTTGCCGAAGCACAAACCACGAAACAGCTTTACAAGATCGCCGCGACGCGTTGCAAACTTAGTTTTGAGCGTAATCCTGAACAGGGAGATTTAGCCAACGACTTTTTAAATCATGGAAATTATTTGGCATACGGCCTCGCAGCAACCACGCTTTGGGTTTTGGGGATTAGTCACAGTTTTGCGGTGATGCATGGTAAAACGCGTCGTGGTGCTTTGGTGTTCGATGTGGCCGATTTAATTAAGGATGCCGTGGTTTTATCATGGGCTTTTATTTGTGCCAAAGAGGGCATGTCTGAGCAAGAGTTTCGTCAGCAACTCTTGCAGAAATTTGCAGAGTACAAATGTTTGGATTGGATGTTTGATCAGGTGAAAGCTCAAGCTTGCAAAAGTGTTGTAAGCGAGGACGGCACATTATGATCGTAACCTTTATCTCTCAATGCGAAAAGAAAGCCATCCCTCGAACTCGTCGTGTATTAGACGCTTTTGCAGATCGAATTGGGGATAACACCTGGCAAACGGTCATTACCGAAGATGGATTATTGGCGGTTAAGCGCTTACTTAAAAAGACAGTAACGAAGAATACTGCTGTTTCATGTCATTGGATACGTAGGCGACGTCGAAGTGAGTTGATGTGGATTGTTGGCAATCGAAATAAGTTTAATAGCGAAGGCATTGTGCCTGTAAATACTACACAGAAAAAATTAGATCAAAATAAATGGGAAAACGATTGGTATTATTTGCCCTTAATTAAGGCCTTAGTTGCAGTATCAGCTTTATTACATGACTGGGGAAAAGCCACAGTTTTATTTCAAGAAAAACTACAGTACAAAAGTAAAAATGCCAAAAAAGGCGATCCATTACGACATGAGTGGATTTCTTGTTTATTGCTCAATGCCTTGGTGCAATCGTCAGGAAATAATCAATCCGATGAGGCATGGTTAAATTTACTCATGCAACATAGTTGGGATGAACAGACACTCAAAAATACGATTTTGCAAAATTCTGATCAATCTAAAGTGCTTGATCAGCTCCCGCGATTGGCGCAATTAGTGGCATGGTTGATTGTTTCACATCATCGTTTGCCTAGTATTCAGAATGATAAAGAACTCAAATCATATACAGATGAACCTGCCAAAAATTTGACAGATTTATTTGATTTTATTGAGGCTGATTGGGGATATCAAAACAAACAAGATGAAACTGAGTACAAGCAACGTTTAAAATTATGTTTTGAATTTGAACAAGGTTTATTAAGTCAGTCGCTTGAATGGACAAAGCAATTAAAAAAATGGTCAGGTCGTTTAGTTCAAGAGCTAAGCTCTGTAGAGCAAATTTTTAATGATGGTAGTTGGCGAGTAGTTTTACATCATGCCCGACTCTGCTTAATGTTAGGCGATCATTATTATTCATCTTGTAATGCTGATCAATTTTGGAAAACCAGTTTATCGCTCATAGCAAATACCGATCCAAAAACTAAACAAGGCAAACAAAAGCTTGATGAGCATTTGGTGCGTGTCAGTGATAATGCCATGCGAGTTGCACAGTCTTTGAGTCGCTTAGCAGATGAAATGGAGCCTGCCTATGATTTGAAAAAACTGAAAAAGAAAAGTCCAGAAGGTTTTGAATGGCAAGATCAAGCAGTTAAAGGTATTCAACAATTTATTGAGAAGAATGAAATTGAGGTTAATCAAGGCTGGTTTATTGTCAATATGGCAAGTACAGGTAAAGGCAAAACCATTGCCAATGCCAAGATTATGCAAGCATTATCCAAAGATGCACAATCATTACGCTATATTTTGGCATTAGGGTTAAGAACTTTAACTCTGCAAACAGGTGATGCTTATCAACATGATATTGGTTTAGCCAAAGATGAATTAGCAGTTTTGATTGGTTCAAGAGTAGTGCAGGAATTACATCAGCAAAAAAATAAGCCAAATAATGAAACGGAAGAAACTGATATTGAGGAGTTAGGTTCAGAATCTTTAGAGGAGTTATTAGGCAACGAACTAATTTATGACAATATGCCTCAAGCTGATTTTATGGATGCATTATTCCCACAAAATCAAGCTGAGCGAAATAAGGCATTTTTATATAAGCCTGTTTTAGTCTGCACGATTGACCATATTATTTCGGCAACTGAGACGAAACGAGGCGGAAAATACATTTTACCGAGTCTACGACTATCATCATCTGATTTAGTCATAGATGAAGTAGATGATTTTAATGGGCAAGATTTAATTGCGATTGCACGGCTTGTACATCTTGCAGGGATGCTCGGGCGTAAAGTCATGATTTCATCGGCAACCATTCCACTTGCTTTGGCAGAAGGTTTCTTCAATGCTTACCAGCAAGGTTGGCAGTTATACTGTGCATTTAAAAAAATTAAAAATGTAGATGTGCAGTGTATGTGGGTAGATGAGTTTAAGACCCAAATTCAAAAAGTTGAATTACTTGAGCCAAAAAATATTATTCAAAACTATCAAACTGCACATTCTCGATTTGTGAAAAATCGTGCAGATACTTTGAGCCGACAAATCGTTAAACATAAAGCTTATATCGTTGAATGTGAAGATTTGGTCGCTGAAAAAGCACAAGAACGTTTAGATGAAAGTATTCAGAAGCAATATTTTGAACGAATAAAGATTGAAGCGGAAAAACTGCATCAGCAACACCACAGCATTGATGCAAAAACAGGTAAGAGAGTTTCTTTTGGTGTAATTCGTATTGCAAATATTCCGCCATGTGTTGCACTAACTCGATATTTGTTAAACGCTGAATGGACGGAAAATATTGCACCAAGGGTGATGGCTTACCATAGTAGGCAAGTGCTGTTATTGCGTAGTAAACAAGAACAACATTTAGATGAAACGCTAAAACGTAAAGAAAAACAGGGCGAACAGCCCAAAGCATTTTTAGAAACAGGCAATGATGGGGTTATTCGACAGCATTTAGATACCACAGATTGCGGTGATGTAATTTTTATTCTCGTTGCAACGCCAGTTGAAGAAGTCGGACGAGACCATGATTTTGATTGGGCAATTATCGAACCATCATCTTATCGTTCGATTATTCAGTTAGCAGGACGTGTTTTAAGGCATCGGAAGCTAGAACAGGATATTCAGCAGCCGAATATTGCACTGATGCAATATAATTTGAAAGGTCTGCGAGGAGCGAAAGTAGCTTTTGAAAAACCAGGATTTGAAGTTGATTCTCCTAAAGCAAATTTTATTTTGGAAACAAAAAATTTATCTAGACTGATTGATATTGAAAATCTAGCACAAGTTAATGCTATTCCAAGAATTCGAGCGAATGAACCTTTACAGACAGTCAAAAAATTGGCAGATCTTGAGCATGCGGTCATGATTGATGCACTTACATCGTATCAAAAACAAGGTGCTAAACCTCTAAATGCATGGTTGACGCAAAAGTGGTTTTTAACGGCATTACCTCAGCAATTTACGCCATTTCGACAAAGTATAGCCAATATTCAGCTTTTTGCTGTGTTGGAAAATAACAAGCTTATATTTTGTGAGCGAGATGATTTGGGTGTATATATCAATCGTAGTGGTTTCTACAAAATAAAGTCTTATGAATTAAATTCAACTGAACAACAGCGATTATGGCTAAATCGTGATTATCACGACATTTTACGTCGTATGGCACTTGATAACTTAAATGAAAATGAGGATATTGATGAAAAGATTGAAAAATTATCAAAACGTTATGGGGAAATTATGTTACCCAAGTACGATGAAGATAAGCAATTGAATTATTCAGAACAATTTGGACTAATTATTTTACAGTAATAACAATATAGGGGAAAAGTATGACTGAGAGTATTCATACTTTTTTAAACGAGCGTAAAGAATTGTGGCTAAAAGATCGTTTAAAAAAGGCAGAAACAGAAGCTGTAATTTCAGAATTAAATCAACAGGCAGATGATAAATTTAACTTAAATGAATGGTTACCTGATGCAGCAAAGCGTGTTTCTCAGCTTTCAATGGTGAGTCATCCAAGTAAATTCAGCCATCCAAGCGCCAAAACATCAAGTGTGATTGCTACATCTAATAAGAAGAGTGATGGTTATCTGCGTAGCGGCAATGTTGATTATAGTTTGGATGTCTTTGGTAATGCGGCTGCGATGGATGTTTTTAAATTTTTATCTTTACCTTTGACTGACCAATCAACCGTGTTAGATGGCTTTGAGCAGCAAGATGAAGATTTAAAAAAACTTTTAATTCAAAATAAGCTTGATTTTGAACAATTGAGTTTTGAATTTTTAAAAATAAAAACAACTGATTCTTCTGTGAAAACAGATCATTTGGTGAAACAGGTGTATTTTCCAATAGCAGAAGGTGAATATCATTTATTGTCGTTGTTAACACCCTCGGGTTTAATTACGAAGTTAAAACAATCCATTGATCAAATCCGATTTTCAGAAGAAACTAAACAAGCCAAAGAAAATCGTAAAAAAAATGAATTAGATGAGATTGGTTATTCTGATATCTATGATTTAACCATTACAGCATATGGCGGAACTCAACCACAAAATGTAAGTGTTTTAAATAGTCAAAACGCAGGGCGAGCTTATTTGCTTTCAAGCTGCCCGCCTGTACTGGAAAAAAGAGCAATTCGTTTACCTAAAACAGACTTCCTCTCCCAATGTTTATATCGAAAAAATTATCAGGAGAGTTTTGTTCAATTGCATAAACTTATGCAGTTAGATTTAAATAACAATAATATCCGTACAGCCATTAAAAATATTATTCAATTTGTCATTGATCAAATTCTATTGCAGGCTCTAAAAACACGGGAATATGCCGAAAGTGGATGGTCAAATCAGGACTATTATGTTGGATTGCCCAAATTACAACGCATTTGGTTAGATCAAATTTATAAAGAAGAACGTGAAGAAAACTCAGAATGGCGAGATGAGCTAAGTCGAGAAATTGCACGATGGATCATTCGTAGCTACGAAAAAGTGATCAGCGATGCTAATACATTGGGAACAGTTGAGTTGCTAGATGTAAAACAGCGTATTGAGAAATCATTACAACAGATCAAGGAGTTTTTTTAATGCGCCGCTTTATCTTAATTCCACATTTAAAAATCCATAATGCCAATGCGATGAGCAGTCCATATAGTATTGGATTTCCTGCGATGACGGCATGGTTAGGAGCAATGCATGCTTTGCAACGTAAGTTAAATACTAAAGGTCATGATATTCAACTGACGCGACTTGCAGTGAGTTGTCATGACTTCAACTTGCAAACACATAAAGGACAAAATGATTTTGTTCATTCCATTATTGGCACAGCAAATCCACTAGATAAGGATGGTAGCCGACCTGCATTTATTGAAGAAGCCCGTTGCCATTTAGAAATGTCACTTTTAATTGAAGTAGATAATCTTGGGAAAAAACAAAGGGAGGGGCTTTTAACTATTCTGCCTGAAATTATAAATAGTATGAAGTTTGCGGGTGGTGATGTTTTAGCTGTGTATGATCAGCAAATTTTAGATTTTGATGAAGACGGTTATAAAGACCAAGAACTCAAACCAATTTTAAATAAACTTATGCTTGGTCATGTACTGATCGAACGGCGTGATTTAGTCATACAAAGTATGCAAGAAGGACAAGATGCTCTGGATGCAATTTTGGATTATTTAAAGGTCACACATAATTCACAAATCGATGAGAATGGAAAAGTCAAATGGTTAAGTAGCCGCAAAGAAAAGGGCTGGCTTGTACCAATTGCGGTAGGTTTTCAGGGTATTTCAGAATTAGGTATCGCTAAAAATCAACGTGATGCTCATACACCACATCGTTTTGCGGAAGCTGTTTTGACGCTCGGGGAATTTGTTATGCCTTATCGTATTGAAAGTATCGATCAACTACTTTGGCAATATCATGTTGATTTAGAAAATAATCTGTATCTTTGCCAAAACGTAACAACAAACTAAATTAATTTTAAAAAGAGGGAAAACTCATGGCTAAAAATGACAAAGTTGTAGCAAGCGTACTTGCGTTTGAAAAAAAATTGGTTCCATCGGATGGTTATCTATACGGGACAAACTGGAATAAACGAGATGAACAAAGTGCTTTGAAATTGATTGAAAAATCTGTACGAGGTACGATTTCAAACCGCTTAAAACCTGCAGTTGCGGGTGATCCGTTGAAGCTGAATGCAGAAGTTGAAAAAGCTAATTTACAAAAAGTCGATGCTTGTGCTTTAGGTGAAAATCAAGATACTTTAAAAATCGCATTTACCTTAAAGGTGCTGGGTGGAGTTGAAAATCCATCGGCTTGTAATAATGAAATTTTCTTAAAGTCCTATAACGATGTTGCTAAAAATTACATTTCGACTTATGGCTTTAGTGAGCTAGCAAAACGTTATGCACTAAATATTGCCAATGCACGTTTTTTATGGCGTAACCGTGTAGGTGCAGAAAAAGTAGAAGTAGTTGTCACAGTCAATGATCAAGCTGCAGTAACATTTGATGCTTTAAATTATCCATTGCATAATTTTGATTCTACTGATGAAAAAATACAAAATTTGGCAAATCAAATTGCAAGTGCTTTAAAAGGGGAAGTCCCATATTTACTTATTAAAGTTGAAGCTTATGCTTTGGTGGGTAAAGGTCAAGAAGTCTATCCAAGTGAAGAACTTGTATTAGATAAAGGTAAAGGAGAAAAAAGTAAAATTCTTTACCATGTAAATGATGTTGCAGCGATGCATTCACAAAAGCTAGGTAATGCTTTACGTACCATAGATACTTGGTATCCTGAATTTGATGAGAAAAAAACAGCGATTGCAATTGAACCATACGGTGCTGTAACCAATCTTGGTAAAGCGTATCGTACTCCGAAAGATAAAAAAGACTTTTTTACTTTATTTGACAAATACGCATTAGGTGAATCACTTGAAAATCCTGAGCAAGAGCACTATGTCATGGCAGTTTTAGTACGTGGTGGTGTCTTTGGTCAAAGTAGCAAGGATTAACTATGCTCTATTATTTAGAAATTACTTTATTGGAGCAGGAAGAAGTTCCTCTGCATCTAATTTGGTCAAAAGTATATACCCAGCTTCATCTTGCCTTTGTTGAGCAGAAAGATGTCGAACAAAAAATAATTTATGGAGTATCTTTTCCAAAATATCGTTTAATTCAGCAGAAAAAATTGGGTTATTTAGGTGATAAAGTTCGTATTTTTGCGGATTCAGTTGAAGCATTGGAACAACTAAACTTAAACCATTGGTTTGAAAGACTGCAAGATTATGTGCATGTCTTATCCGCTCGTAAAGTTCCTGAGGATAAAATTAACGGTTATGCCACTTACTTTAAAGTGAATCCGAAATTGACAATTGAGCAGCGTATTTTACATCAGGCAGAGCGCCGTGGAATTTCAATTGCAGAAGCGCAGAAACACTATATGGCATTGGATTTGAGTGAGACTTTTGAGCCTTATATCAATATGAAAAGCCAAACCAATGATATGAACTTCCGTTTAATTATTGGAAAAAAGCGTGCCGATGAGGCAAAAATTGGAAAATTTGGAAGCTATGGATTAAGTCGTACATCCACAGTACCAGAATTTTAACCCAATATTTTTTAGACTCTTTAACAGCTTAATAAAATCAATAAGTTATAACTTTGCTTGAAAACTTTGGGTATTACATACTTTTTAGGCTTAAAGCACTGTTATAACTTTATTTTTTGCTTTATTCTTACTGTTCATGGCGACATACGCCACTTAGAAATCGAACTCACATGATCTTAACCAATGATGGTGGTTCATGGCGACATACGCCACTTAGAAATACCGAGGTCGGATCCCCAATTTCAGATCATGGTTCATGGCGACATACGCCACTTAGAAAACAACGTTAATGGCTGAGCAGTCTTACCGATAGTTCATGGCGACATACGCCACTTAGAAAGGCATTTGAGAGAGCACACCGCTTAAGTCTTTGTTCATGGCGACATACGCCACTTAGAAAATTACTAGATGTGACTTTTGCTTTCTCTTTGAGTTCATGGCGACATACGCCACTTAGAAAACGTACTGACGTTTACTTACGTCCTGTTCTTGTGTTCATGGCGACATACGCCACTTAGAAAATGAAGATAATAGAGTTATCAGGAACATCTCTGTTCATGGCGACATACGCCACTTAGAAATCGTTACGATACGTGCTGCATAAATATATGAAGTTCATGGCGACATACGCCACTTAGAAAATTTGGGAATTTGGTGAGGCTATTACAACATGGTTCATGGCGACATACGCCACTTAGAAATCTTGGTTTTTTTTCATTTTATCGGCCCCGAAGTTCATGGCGACATACGCCACTTAGAAATCAAACAATATACACATCACCTGAACAAATGTGTTCATGGCGACATACGCCACTTAGAAAACCGAGATAGCCAAGACCCTGAATAAATGGTCGTTCATGGCGACATACGCCACTTAGAAATAAAGTTGTCAGGCCACCAAAAATACCCACAATGTTCATGGCGACATACGCCACTTAGAAATACAGACAAACCACCAAGCACCACACCAAAACGTTCATGGCGACATACGCCACTTAGAAAACACGAATATAGTAGTTGGTCGTTGTATCAAGGTTCATGGCGACATACGCCACTTAGAAATTGCGTATCAATATCGCCGGAAAGGGTTAATGGTTCATGGCGACATACGCCACTTAGAAAATGCGCTGCTTATGCTCGATCTCGCGCAACTCAGTTCATGGCGACATACGCCACTTAGAAAAATATGTCGCACCAGATGAGCAGGAAATTTATGTTCATGGCGACATACGCCACTTAGAAAGGACGAAAATATTCTCGGTATATCAAGCGATGGTTCATGGCGACATACGCCACTTAGAAATGCCAGTTGCACCCGAAAGCGCGTACACGCATGTTCATGGCGACATACGCCACTTAGAAATGATGTACTTGCTGTCGTGCCGTTGTAGAATGGTTCATGGCGACATACGCCACTTAGAAATTTCCAGCGGCTACGCGACCGCGAAGATCGAGGTTCATGGCGACATACGCCACTTAGAAATTCAGAAGTAATTTTTATAAACTATACGAATTGTTCATGGCGACATACGCCACTTAGAAAGGAACAAGCAGAAAATCCAGTCGATGAAATTCTGTTCATGGCGACATACGCCACTTAGAAACATAAAAATCCCCTACAGTAGCGTTATACATAGTTCATGGCGACATACGCCACTTAGAAAATTGCAAAAACAGCACACGTGCATGGCTTATCGTTCATGGCGACATACGCCACTTAGAAAAATCAAGAAGGGTAAAAAGCGCCGTTCGGTAAGTTCATGGCGACATACGCCACTTAGAAATAAGAAAAACATATAGATAGAGTTTCAGGAAAGTTCATGGCGACATACGCCACTTAGAAATTTTGGCATAGATCAATCCATCATTTTACCAAGTTCATGGCGACATACGCCACTTAGAAATGTCTGTGTACCAGTAGTTCGGCTCAAACGAAGTTCATGGCGACATACGCCACTTAGAAATTGTGTAAACAATTGATTTGCAGCATTCGCAATGTTCATGGCGACATACGCCACTTAGAAAAGAATGATCTGATCCTTGTTCGCTATCTGCTGATTCATGGCGACATACGCCACTTAGAAAAGACGTTCGAATCGCATTTGTATCATGTCCAAGTTCATGGCGACATACGCCACTTAGAAAGTATGGCGTAGCTTTTAGCCATTGCTCCATCGGTTCATGGCGACATACGCCACTTAGAAAAAGTAAAAAAAACACAGCTATAGAAAGTACAAGTTCATGGCGACATACGCCACTTAGAAAAAGTAAAAAAAACACAGCTATAGAAAGTACAAGTTCATGGCGACATACGCCACTTAGAAAAAGGCGAGACGTTCCAAGATATTACGAGCGAAGTTCATGGCGACATACGCCACTTAGAAAGGAGTCGGCACGTTAGAGCATCCCCTATATGGGTTTATGGCGACATACGCCACTTAGAAAAGCGCGAAATTGAATTGCAATCTGAAGCACGTGTTCATGGCGACATACGCCACTTAGAAAAGGATGCAGGCAAGGCAATTAAAACAAGAAATGTTCATGGCGACATACGCCATTTAGAAAGGCATCATTAACGACTGATGCAACTGTTGTAAGTTCATGGCGACATACGCCACTTAGAAATTTCGATGAATCAAGAGTTAAAGCAAAATCCAGTTCATGGCGACATACGCCACTTAGAAAGCTCAACAAGAAAAAGTCTGGGCAGAGCAAATATTCATGGCAACATACGCCACTTAGAAATTATGAAGCGCGTTGAATGGTACGCAGTAGATGTTCATGGCGACATACGCCACTTAGAAATTGTTGTGCCAATACGCTAATTTCTTTCTGAAGTTCATAGCGACATACGCCACCTAGAAATAAATCTAGTTATAAAAAACGCTGCTTCTTACGAAACAGCGTTTTTTAGTTCCAACTTCAATTAAGCGGGTAAATCAAACCAAATCATTTCACTGTCTTCAAGCGCATTAATCGCTGTTTTTTCATTAAACAGCAGCGCATCACCCGCTTTTACAATTTGGTCTTCAATCATAATTTGACCCGATACCACATGCACAAAGTTATGTTTTTTAGTGGTCGCAATTTCAAGTGATTGTCCAGCTTCAAGTACCGCAGCTTTAACCTCAGCATTCTGACGAATAAACATCGGTGCAGTATCATCTGGGCCTACAATCAAATGCCACTGATTCGGTGCAGCATGCGGGTCAAGCTTGATTTGCTGATAACTCGGCTCGGCATTACGGACATTTGGTTGAATCCAGATTTGAAACAAATGTACCGGTTCATCCGTGTTATTGATTTCACTGTGCTGAACACCCGTACCTGCACTCATCAATTGCCATTCACCCGCATGGATGTACTCTTCGTTGCCCATACTGTCGCGATGCGTTAAACGGCCATGCGTGACATAAGTCAGAATTTCCATATTGTCATGTGGATGAGTACCAAATCCGTTATTTGCGGCAATGGTATCGTCATTAATCACACGAAGTGGCCCAACTCCCATATATTTCGGGTTGTACCAGCTACCAAATGAAAAGCTGTGATAGGTATTTAGCCAACCAGCTTGAACATGGCCACGGTTTTCACTGCGATGTAGATAAGCATTCATGCGGTATCTCCCAAATATTGTCGTTCTTTCATGAGAGTAGATTAACAAGATTGAATATCGCCAAAAACCATAGAATCAGAACAAATTGTCCTAAATTTAGTACGGTATTCTGCCAACGTATAAACATACATTAATTATAGGACAATTTATTTTTATCTCGAAAATAAAAAAGCCTGCACGTGCAGGCTTTTTTAAGAAGCAAAATTATTCTAAGAAACGAACAGTTACACCACTACGCACCTTGTTACCCAAGTCGTTGGCATCCCAGTTGGTTAAACGGATACATCCGTGAGATGCAGTTTTAGAAATAGCAGATGGATTAGGTGTACCATGAATACCAAATGATTTCTTGCTCAAGCCAATCCAGATATTCCCTACAGGGCCATTCGGGCCTGGTGGTAAAGAAAGTGGCTTTAAGTTATTGCCTTGAACAAAGTTACTTGGCGAGTAGCTATACCACGGATTACGTGCCACACCCACCACTTTGTAAGTACCTGCTGGTGACGGTGTATCGCTACTACCAATCGTTGCAGGGAAAGAGGCAATCATCTGGTTGCGGCTATTAAAGAGATACAACTGACGTGCGCCTTTGTGCGCAATAATCAAGTGAATGTCTTCTGGTAAATCGTTGCGCACATTCGCCACAATGATTTTTTCGCCGGCCTTTTTAAAGGTTGCCTTTGGATTTAACTTTTTCAAAAAGTCTTCATCCATATGGAATTTTTCACCCAGCATTTCGGTCACACGTACATAGTACAAACCTTTCATTTTGGCTTGTTGTGCGTAATCGTGCGGAATAGACGCCGCATACGGACCTTTCAAGTCATCTTCAGTCAGGGTGTATTCAACATAAGCCGGTTTGTTTTGTTTGGCCAGTAACGCATCCCACGTTTCTTTGGTGAGTTCGCCTGTGGCTTTTAAACCGTTCATTTGTTGAAACGAAGACAACGCCTTTAATGTATTCATGCCACTGGTACCATCAATAGCACCCGGAGAAGCATGCGTATTGTTTAACATGACTTGCGCGCGTGCATAGACTGGGAACTGACCACGGCCAATATTTTCATACCAGTCGGCATTATTGAGGCTGTCTAGCGTCCAAGTCACTTTTGCAGGTGCCTGAGCAGTCTTGCTGCTTGCTGTTGTTTTTGCCGCTGGTGCGCTTGAAGGAGCTGCACCTGTGTCGGCTTGCTTATCTTCTGTGCTTTCAAGACGTTGTAGCGTTGCCGACGCTTGATTCAGATCTTTTTCTTCTTGCGCTGTAATGGATGCGCTATCTGGAGCAGATGCCGCAACTGGTGCAGAAGCAGCAGCCGGGCTCGATGCCGCAGATGCATTACGCGCAGCAGTCACAGGCTTATAATTGACTGTGTTGCTAGATTTGGTCGATGCATCTACAGCAAGTGGATCAATCGGATCTTGAACTAAATCTGTACTACGAACGACTTTAGGATGCAACGGTTGCTCAACCGTTGAAGCCGCGAAAACTGTACCGCTAATGATGCAGCTTAGACTCAATGCGAGTAAAGAGCGAACAAACATGCACTTCAACCTTAAGAATTATTCATATTTCAGGGTATAAAACATTGCAAGTATTACAGAAATTAATTGGCGATGCAGTATTTGTTTTGTGTAAATCCTGCTTTCCCGAGTGTTTGTATAATTTCTCGGATTTTGCCCTTATTCATGGCCAATTCTTTTTGTTATTATGCGATCAAGATAAGTATTTAGATTGAGAAAGTAAATGACGGCTTTAAAAAATGATCGTTTTCTACGTGCTTTATTGCAGGAGCCCGTCGATACCACGCCAGTCTGGATGATGCGTCAGGCAGGTCGTTATTTACCAGAATATCGTCAAACACGCGCTCAGGCGGGTGACTTTTTATCGCTTTGCAAAAATACCGAATTTGCTTGTGAAGTGACTTTACAACCTTTACGTCGCTACGATCTCGATGCCGCAATTTTATTCTCCGATATTCTTACCATTCCCGATGCATTGGGGCTTGGGCTTTATTTCGAAGCGGGTGAGGGGCCAAAATTTAAAAAAACCATCCGCAGTGAACAAGATGTGCTGGCATTGCCAAATTTCAATGCTGCATCCGATTTAGACTATGTCATGAATGCGGTATCAACCATCCGTTCGGCACTGGGCGGGCAAGTTCCGTTGATTGGTTTTTCTGGTAGCCCTTGGACATTGGCCACCTATATGGTCGAAGGCGGATCAAGTAAGGATTTTCGTTACACCAAACACATGATGTATGCGCAGCCAGAAGTGTTGCATGCCTTACTCGACCGACTAGCCGTGGCAGTAACTGATTACTTAAATGCTCAAATCGATGCAGGTGCACAGGCAGTTCAGATTTTTGACAGTTGGGGCGGCGCTCTGGCACATCGTGAATACCATGAGTTTTCGCTCAATTACATGCGTAAAATCGTGGCTGGTCTAAAGCGTGAAAATGATGGTCGTCGTGTTCCGGTAATTATATTCACTAAAGGCGGCGGTCAATGGCTTGAGCCGATGGTGGCATCTGGCGCAGATGCTTTAGGTCTCGACTGGACCACGCCATTAAATGTGGCGCGTCAAACCGTGGCAGGGCGGGTGGCTTTACAAGGTAATCTCGATCCGGCTGTACTGTATGGTAACGCCGAGAGTATTCAAAAATCGGTGAAAGCCATGCTCGATGATGCCTATGCCAATGGTGAAAAAACTGGCTATGTGGCTAATCTTGGTCATGGTATTACGCAATGGGTCAATCCAGATCAACCCAAAATCTTTGTCGATACCGTACATGAGTACAGCGCGAAATATTTAGGATAAGCCACTCGTGTACCCACTCAAACTCACGTGTTTATTTGGATTTAAGGCAGCTTCGGCTGCCTTGTTTGGTTTATTGCTCTTGATTGCATTTGCGCTCACTGCGCCCATGGGCAGTCGGGAGTACTACGGTTTTTTTCGTTATGATTATTTGCTGTTTTATGCGGTCATTATTCAGGTGTGCCTGATTTACCTCAAGTTAGAGTCGTGGGCAGAAGTACGTGTGATTGCGTTATTTCATCTCATGGCGATGGTCATGGAGATATTTCTGACGCATCCTGCAATTGCTTCATGGCAGTATCCACAGCCCGCAGTATTCCGGCTCTGGACGGTTCCGCTGTTTGCGGGCTTTATGTACTCTGCGGTAGGGAGTTTTTTTGCACGTTCGCTGCGCTTATATTCGGTATCTTTTACGAGGTTGCCTACATTTGGCCTGATGATCGGTTTAGCGGTGTTATCTTATTTAAATTTCATGACCAAATTTTTTGTGCCTGATATCCGCTACGTTCTTTTTGCGGTCAGTGTGGTCATGTTTTGGAAAACGCGTTTAAGCTTTCAGCTCGATCAAAAACGGTTTAATTTGCCGATGTTACCTGTCTTGATTTTGCTGGCCTTTCTCATTTGGATAGCAGAAAACATCAGTACATTTTATAAGATATGGCTTTACCCCAGTCAGGTCGATGCGTGGCATATGGTGGGCTGGGGCAAGCTCGGATCATGGTACTTATTACTCTTATTAAGTCTGGTGCTTGTGCTCAAGATCTTGGGTCAGCGCAGTGCCAACGGTTCGTGGCAGTTGCATACTCAGCATCAAACAAACGCAAATCGTTAAGCATGTTGCTGCACTATAAAGTACAAGTGCAGCAACCACTGATTAGTCAATATCACCAATCATCATCACGGTATGGCCCAGCAAATAACCTGCCGTCACCAAAATCGCAATCCAGATAAATGCACCAATCACGTTATAAATTGAAAACACAGTGTAGTTCATACCGCTAGAACCCGCCGCAAAGGGTGCAAATGAACGTGCAAACGGAATAAAGCGCGCGATCAAAATGGTAATGGCGCCATGGCGACGAAAGTAATCGTGGGTTTTTAACAGATATTCATGTTTGATAAAGCGGGATTTGACTTCAAAAACACGTACGCCCATTCGGCGTCCAATATGATAATTGACGATATAGCCCAAGGTTGCCGCAAGAAATAACAAGAAAATAATAAAGCCCAGATTCATAATCGCTGTGGTGGCACACAAGGCACCCACCGCCAGCAACAGACTGTCACCGGGCAAAAAGAACATAAAAATAAAAGCAGTTTCTGCAAAAATAATCAAAAATAAGATGGCATAAATCCACAATCCATATTCTTGGATCAGGATAGGTAAATAATTTTCAAATCCAATCAAGAAATCAAAAAATTCCATTAATTATCTACCTTCACTACGTTTTTACCTCTTCGTTAATGTATTAACCCAAGATACCACTGACTCAGATAGACACTCAACGCACATCAAACGTCAGCTCATTAATAGCTTTCAGGTACTGCGCTTAAAAATTCGCGTCTTGCTTCCTTGTCAGTTTTAAAATCGCCAATAAAAGAAACGGTCCGTGTTGTCGATTCTTGCTTGCCTACACCTCGCATCATCATGCACATATGCGCTGAATCAATCATCACCGCCACACCACGTGCTTTGGTCACTTCTTCAACAGCCTGTGCGATTTGCTGGGTTAAATTCTCCTGAATTTGTAGACGTCGAGCAAACATTTCTGTAATGCGCGCAAATTTAGAAAGTCCGAGCACTTGGCCTTCAGGAAGATATGCAATGTGCACACGTCCATAGAATGGCAGTAAATGGTGTTCACATAAAGAATAGAATTCAATATTTTTAACCAAAACCATTTCATGGTTATCTGAAGGAAATACGGCGTTGTTGGTCACTTCTTCCAAACTTTTGCCATAGCCCGAGGTTAAAAACGAAAATGCCTTGGCAGCGCGGATTGGCGTATCTTTAAGCCCAGGACGATTTAAGTCTTCGCCCACTGCGGTCAGGATATTGGCATAGGATTGCTGCATTGACATAAGACGTTTTGACTTAACTTTACTAAACAAGCTCGGCATTGTATCAGAACATGCTCAGATGTTCATATCTTGTCGCGCTATATTTATACGCTTCTGGTGCCGATGCATAAAAGATGCTGCATTTTCATGAAAAAAAATGTGCAATTCAGAGCGCTTTGCCTCGCTTTCGACTCGTTTTATCGGCTGCTTTGTGATACACCTGATCATAACAGTTTCTTTTTTTCTATCGAGATCGGGCCGTTTTGAGGCGTCATTTATTTGGATATTCAGTTTATATTCTAAATCAAATAATGATTATTCAAAGCCATTCAGATCAACAAGATAGCGTTTTAATGGCACTTAACTTGCTGTTTATCAGCATGCTTAAGGTCATGATGTAAAATTCAAGGATAAAACATGTCGGAACGTCCAATTACTTTCTTTTTTCGCGGACAAACGCAGCAGGTCCAAGGTGTTTCACCTGTCATGACGGTTTTGCAGTTTTTACGTGAACATGGATTGGCTCAACAGGGTCGTCAAACCGGCACCAAAGAAGGCTGTGCCGAGGGCGATTGTGGTGCATGTACGGTGGTCATTGGTGAGCTGGTCAATCAGCAGTTGCAGTTACGTAGCGTTAATGCCTGTATTCAGTTTTTACCTACACTAGACGGCAAAGCGTTATTTACCGTAGAAGATTTAAAACAGTTGTCGATGTCTGAAGATCAGTCCTTACATCCGGTTCAGCAGGCCATGGTCGAATTACATGGCTCACAGTGTGGCTTTTGTACGCCGGGCTTTATTATGTCGCTTTGGGCCATGTATGAAAATGAGCCGAATGCGCCATCTAAAGAGACTGTTCATGACTATTTATCTGGCAATTTGTGCCGTTGCACAGGCTATCGCCCAATTTTGGATGCTGCACAAAAAGCCTATGATTACCCAACCATCCGTTTAGCACGCCAAAACATTATCGAGGTGCTTAAACAGCTACAGCAGTTACCGGCACTTGAGTTTCGTCATGCGTCCGCGCAGTTTTTTGCACCGAAAAGCTTAGATGCATTTGCAGATCTGCGCGTGCAATATCCGCAGGCTCGTTTAGTGGCAGGCAGTACCGATGTGGGGCTATGGGTGACCAAACAAGGTCGTCAATTGGGCGATATGCTCTATATTGGGCAGGTTGAAGCACTAAAACATGTCAATCTTCAAGAGGGTCAGCTCTGTATTGGTGCAAATGTCACCTTAACCGATGCCCTAACTCACATTTCTGCCATCTATCCAGAACTGGCCGAATTACAGCGCCGCTTTGCTTCGATGCCTATTAAAAATGCGGGTACGCTAGGTGGAAATATTGCCAATGGCTCACCAATTGGCGATTCCATGCCTGTGCTAATGACTTTAAATACGCGTCTGCGCTTACGCTGTGGCCAGCAAACACGTGAAATAGCATTAGAAGACTTTTATCTGGATTATCAAAAAACTGACATTCAACAAGGCGAATTTGTAGAAGCCATCTTAGTGCCTGTACGTGCTAAAGATTCAACGCTTAAAGTGGCCACATATAAAATTTCCAAGCGTTTTGAGCAGGATATTTCTGCTGTATGTGCTGCACTCAGTTGCGAGCTCGATGAGTATCATGTGGTGCAATCCATCAAAATCGCTTTTGGTGGAATGGCGGCGATTCCAAAACGTGCTGTTCATACCGAAGCGGTTTTACTTGGTCAGCCTTTTGATATGGCTTTACTGCGTGAGGCACAAGTAGCCATGGAGCAAGACTACCAGCCATTGAATGACGGGCGTGCCAGCGCTGCGTATCGTTTGCAAGTGGCAAAGAACTGTTTAGAACGTTTTTTTGTTGAACATATTCATCCACAATCGATCACGCGTATCGATAATCTGATTACGATGGTGGAGGCATAAAAGATGAATCATTCAATTGACCTGAATCCTCGTCAGCGTTCTGCCAAAGCAGGACAGTCTATTGCGCATGAAAGTGCTCATTTGCACGTGACGGGTGAGGCGGTGTATATCGATGATATGCCCGAACTTGCAAATACCTTGCACTTGGCCGTCGGCTTTTCAAAATGTGCCAAAGGCAAGATCACAGCATTTGACCTAGAGGCTGTACGCGCTGCACAGGGCGTATACGCAGTGTATACCGCAGCAGACATCGAGATCGAAAACAACTGGGGGCCAATTGTCAAAGATGATCCTATTTTTGCCGATGGAGAAGTGGAGTTTTATGGTCAAGCCTTGTTTGTGGTGGCTGCCGATACCTATCAGCATGCTCGCCAAGCAGTACGTTTAGCCAAAATTGAGTACGCCGCAGAAACCCCTATTTTAAGTATTCAAGATGCAATCGAGCAGCAATCTTGGGTGTTGCCACCCGTCGAGTTTTCGCATGGTGAGGTCGATGCCGCGTTTGAGCATGCACCTCATCAATTAAGTGGTTCAATCGATTTGGGTGGGCAAGAGCATTTTTATCTCGAGGGGCAGATCTCTTATGCAGTGCCTTTGGAAGATCAGAGCTTAAAAGTTTATTGCTCCACACAGCATCCGACCGAAATGCAACTGTTGATTTGCCATGCACTGGGCCTACATATGCATCAGGTCAGTGTTGAAGCACGCCGTATGGGTGGTGGTTTTGGTGGTAAAGAATCGCAGTCGGCGCAGTGGGCCTGCATTGCCTCCTTGGCAGCGCAGCACTCGGGCCGTCCGTGTAAGCTACGTTTAGACCGTGATGACGACATGACGTCAACTGGCAAACGTCACGGTTTTGCCTATGAGTGGTCGGTGGCCTTCGATCAGGACGGTTTGTTGCATGGTCTGAAAGTTCAATTGGCATCCAATTGTGGCTTTTCTGCCGATTTATCTGGCCCAGTCAACGAGCGAGCCATTTGTCATCTTGGAAATGCCTATTATTTAAATGCGGTGCAAATTCGTAACCTGCGCTGCAAAACCAATACCGTTTCAAATACGGCGTATCGTGGCTTTGGTGGCCCGCAGGGCATGTTTGTGATTGAAAATATCCTTGATGATATTGCCCGCTATTTAAACTGCGATCCGGTACATATTCGGCAAAAGAATTTTTTTGCGGAAAAACCGGGGCAAGGCCGTGACCGTATGCATTACGGTGCCGAAGTGCGAGACAATGTCGCACCAAAAATTGTCGAAGAGCTACTGGTTTCAAGTCGTTATTTCGAGCGAAAAGCCGAAATTGAGCAGTTCAATCGTGACAACAGCATCATCAAACGGGGTCTGGCATTGACTCCGCTGATGTTTGGTATTTCATTCAATGCGGTGCATTACAATCAGGCGGGTGCCTTGGTTTATGTGTACATGGATGGAACAGTGGCCATTACCCATGGCGGTACTGAGATGGGGCAAGGCTTATATACCAAAGTACGTCAGGTCGCTGCACATGAACTTGGACTATCGATTGAAAAAGTGCGTTTAATTGCCACCGATACGTCGCGTGTACCAAATACCTCAGCCACTGCTGCATCGAGTGGTGCAGACTTAAACGGTAAAGCTGTACAAAATGCCTGTATCAAGATTCGTGAGCGCTTAAGCCAGTTAGCTGCCGAAATCAGCCAAACAGAAGCATCGACTGTACATTTTGAAAATAATACCGTGAGCACGCAAAGCGGTTTGTCTTGGCCATTTGATGAACTGGTGCATCGTGCTTATATGGCCCGCGTACAACTCTGGGACAGTGGATTTTATAAAACGCCTGAAATTCACTATGATCAGGTCAATCATTTAGGCCGGCCATTCTTTTATTATGCCTACGGGGCAGCGGCGAGCGAAGTTGCGATTGATACTTTAACTGGCGAAATGAAAGTACTTCGTGCAGATATTTTGCATGATGTCGGTCGTTCGATTAATCCTGCAATCGATATTGGTCAAATTGAAGGTGGCTTTATACAAGGTATGGGCTGGCTGACCACAGAAGAGCTGTGCTGGCAACCTCAAGGGCCGCATGCAGGCCGTTTGTTCACGCATGCACCGTCAACCTATAAAATCCCGACCAGTCTGGATATACCGCCGGTATTTCATGTGAAACTGTTTGATAACAGCAACGAGGCCGATACCATTTACCGTTCAAAAGCGGTCGGTGAGCCGCCGTTTATGCTCGGGCTTTCAGTGTTTTCTGCCATTCGGCAAGCTGTGCAGTCGACCATTCCAAAGGATGCGCCACTGGTACTTAATGCGCCGGCCACAGCCGAAGAAATCTTACGCGCAATTGCAATTGGTCGCGGTCAAGCGCTTGCAGAACGTCCTCAACCGCGTTTGAAATAAGCCATGCAACAACATTTACAGTGGTGGCATGATTTGGCACACGTTTCACTACATGGTTGCGCTGAATCATCGCCCGTGGTTTTGGTGACCGTGGTTCGTGCTGACGGATCCACTCCGCGTGAAGTGGGTGCAACGATGCTGCTCGGCTTGCGCGACGATCAGGTTTACCAGTCCGATACCATCGGTGGTGGGCATCTTGAGTTTCAAGCCTTCGATATTGCGCAAGCCATGCTGAAAGGTACCTATAAGCAAACGCTTTTTGTCGAACGTTTCAATTTAAGTGCACGGCTGGGGCAGTGTTGTGGCGGTGTGATGTGGTTGCTGTTTGAAAAACTCCAGCCACGAGAGTATGCTTCAATGCTGGCATCTGCTTATGCTGCGTGGCAATCAGGGCAACCTATCGAGCGGCAAGTACATGAAAATGGGTATTCGAACTGGCAAGTGACTCCAACACAGGTGCCATCTACCGCTATTTTTGAAACAGGTGAAACCGGTTGGCGCTGGCAGCAGTGTGTTCAACCCTATGCCATGAAGGTTTTGTTATTTGGTGCAGGACATGTCGGGGAGGCGATCGTACGGTGTTTACAACCAATCGGAGTGCAAGTGACATGGGTCGATAGCCGTGACAATATTTTTCCGCCAGATTTACTCAAACAGGTCAATTGTGTTTGTACTGATGTACCAGAGGCGGAAATTGCGCGGTTTGATCCGCAAGGTGCAATTCTGATTTTGACTCATGATCATCAGCAAGATTTGCAGTTGTGCATGGAGGCGCTTAAATCTTCACAATCACGCTTTGCTTATGTCGGAATGATTGGTTCTAAAAGTAAACGTGCCATTTTTGAAAAACGTATGCAGGCGAGGGGCTATGAGCAGACCCAATTACAGCGTTTGGTCTGTCCAATTGGTATTACAGGCATTAGTTCGAAGCAACCTGCCATCATCGCCGTTTCGGTAGTGGCAGAGCTACTTCAAATCTTCGATCAAAAGAAATGATGCTGTCGCATCATTTCTTGGTTTCATATTTTGGATTTTTCTCAGCACGTTTGAGCAAGACCAAAACAGCGCCTGTACCCCCCTGATTTTCTGGGGCACTCACAAAAGCCAGAACATCACGGTGCTGGCGCAGCCAACCATTCACGTAAGTCTTCAAAATGGCTTCTGGCCCTTTACCATGCACGATCTTAATCACGTTTTGGTTTTCGGTCTTAGCCATCTGAATAATTTGCAAGACCGCAGCACGCGCTTGTTCAACAGTACAGCCGTGCAGATCGACTGCTTCAAACCAGCGCATTTTTCCAGCTTTTAGGTCTTCAAAGACTTTATGCTGTAGCGTCGCAATGCGATAACTCAAACTGGCTTGGCTTGCGACAGGATTTAATGCCGCCTGCGTATCCGAAAGCTCAGCGAGTTCACTTTCGATCGCACCTTCAGCCGCCGCCCGTTTTGCTAAAATCTGAGCATCTACTTTTTTGCTGCGCTTGGGTTTGATATCTGCAACATTACCATGATCAATCGGCTTGACACCTTGCAGCGCTTTTTTAAACAAATCTAGCTCTTCAGCCTCACGATCCACTGGCTGATCGGCATTGTTTGTTGCATGCTCACTACGATTTTCAATGGCGTGTGAATGCGGCTGACTGATCTGCTTTTTAAACTGCTTTAATAATTTTTGCTGTTCTTTAGACAGCGCAGAATCTTTATTACTCATAGGACTCGTTTTAAATCGTAGCAGGGTGGCCAAACAATGCAGTAAAGGCCTGATCAGGTCGAGGTTGTTTCATAAAACTTTCACCCACCAAGAACGCATGAATATCATGTTCTTGCATCATTGCAATATCGGTTGGAGTGGCGATCCCACTTTCGGTTACCAATAAACGTGACGGATCAAGTAAACGCTTCAAGCGTAAACTGGTGTTTAAGTCTACATCGAAGGTTTTCAAATTACGATTATTGACACCAAGAATACATTTTTCGGAAAGTCTGAGCGCACGCTCAAGTTCTTCTTCGTCATGTACTTCAACCAATACATCCAGATTGTACTCAAATGCTGTTTTTGACATCTCTTCGAGTTGCTGATCAGACAAGCATGCCACAATCAGCAAAATACAGTCGGCATGGAGGGCACGTGCTTCAATCACATTATATGGATCGACTAAAAAGTCTTTACGCAGTGCAGGTAGCTGACAATTGTTGCGCGCAATCGCGATATTGTCATCATGACCTTGAAAGAAATCGACATCGGTCAATACCGACAAGCACGCTGCACCCGCCTGCTCATATTGCGCTGCAATTTCAGCAGGGTTAAAGTCTGCTCGAATCACACCTTTGGAAGGTGATGCTTTTTTAATTTCAGCAATCACGCCAGGGCGCTTAACATTTAATGCACGTGCAAAGCCACGCACAGGTGAGGCCGCTTGTGCCAGCGCTTCGATATCTTGAAGGCTACGTTGCTGTAAACGCGCTGCAAGTTCTTCATGTTTGCGATCGACAATTTTACCCAAGATGGTATTTTGAATTTGAATCATTTTGGATAACCTCACGTGTTCGAATAGTGTTTGAGTGCTTTGGTAAACTCAGACAAAATACTCATTTTTTCGAGGGCCTGACCCCCATAAATAATATCATGTGCCAAGGCCACACCTTGCTTGTAACTGGTACTTAAGCCAGAAACATAGATGCCAGCACCTGCGTTTAATGCAATCATATTGGCTGCTTTTTCGCCGAGGTCAGATTTGTTACGCCCAAGTGCGTCTTTAATCAGCTTGAGGCTTTCATTCGAATCGGCCACAATCAAACCCGATAACGTTTGTGAGGGAATTCCCACATCTTCGGGGTTTAAAACCCATTCGGTGATTTCATTATTTTTAAGTTCAGCCACATGGGTTGCCGAGGCCAGGCTGATTTCATCTAGGCCATCTTTAGAATGCACCACCATCACATGCTCGGCACCGAGTTGTCTCATCACCTCGGCAATCGGACGGCACAATTCATCTGAAAATACCCCAAGCACAAAGCGCTTTACCCCAGCCGGATTCGTAAGCGGGCCAAGAAGGTTAAAAATACTTCGTATGCCCAATTCACGTCGAGGCGCAACTGCGTATTTCATGGCTTTATGATGATTGGGAGCAAATAGAAAACCCACACCCATTTCACGGATGCATCGCTCTGTTTGCTGCATATCTAAATCAAGATTAATTCCAGCCTGTTCAAGCAAATCTGAAGAGCCAGATTTGCTTGATACACCACGGTTACCATGTTTGGCAATGGTTGCGCCTGCTGCTGCAATGACGAAGCTTGAAGCAGTCGAGACATTAAACAGATTTTGACCATCTCCACCTGTTCCCACGATATCGACCAAATGTGGGATATCACTGACATCAATTTTAATGGCCAGTTCACGCATGACGCGTGCAGCGGCAGTAATTTCATCAATGCTTTCACCTTTCATGCGAAGGCCCATCATCAGCGCACCAATTTGTGCGTCTGTCGCTTCACCTTGCATGATGCTGCGCATCACATCTTCCATTTGCGGCTGAGTCAAATGAATGTTTTTGGTAATGTGGTTTAATGCTTGTTGAATATTCATTTATGCATAAATCTCTAAAAAATTCTTGAAGATTTGGTGTCCGTGCTGGCTCAAAATGGATTCTGGGTGAAACTGCACACCTTCTACAGGCAGTGTCTTATGCTTTACACCCATGATTTCTTCGATTGAACCATCGTTCTGATTGGTCCAGCAGGTCACTTCCAGACACTCAGGCAAGGTCTCCTGTTCGATCACCAAAGAGTGATAGCGTGTCGCAGAAAATGGTGAAGGCAGGTTGCTAAAGATTCCCTTATCAGAATGATACATATCCGACAAACGACCATGCATCACGGTTTTTGCGCGAATGACCTGTCCACCAAAGGCTTGTCCAATTGCTTGATGCCCCAAACACACACCGAGCAATGGAATTTTGCCGGCAAAGTGATGAATGGCAGGAATTGAAATTCCTGCTTCAGTTGGAGAACAAGGGCCAGGACCCACCACCAAATACTTCGGCTGCCATCGTTCAATGTCCTCAAGAGTGACTTGGTCATTGCGAACCACTTTAACGTCTTGATTTAACTCGCCAAAATATTGGACGATGTTATACGTAAAGGAGTCGTAATTGTCGATCATGAGTAGCATTTTAAACGCAACCTATTGAAAATTAGTTAGATATTGATTTAGCCTTTTAAAATGACCATTTCAGGTCACTTATTTAAGATCTTCACTTAAAAATAAAACCACTAAATGAAGTGGCTACTTTAGCAGAAATTCTAAAGTTTGCGAGTAACAATCCATTGAACTTGTCAACAATCATTAGCTTAGGTGAGTGGTATTAAGAGTAGATATAGAAAACTACAATCAAGATAATTGATTACAGCATCTTGTTTGAGGTACTAAACTTCCAACTTAACATTGCACCGAAGCTAACACCGAGCGTTCCGAGCCAGAAGCTCCAGCTAGGTAAGGTATGCAAGATAAGACTGCTCATTAAACTCGACAAAATAGGCGTAAAATAAGAAGCCAATAACAACAATTGGATATTTCCAAACTGTAAGCTCTGATTCCAGTTTTTATAAGCAATTCCAACCAAAGCGCCAACCACAATAATCATGAGGCTCATGCTTACACTTGGCGTTTGCCATGCTTGATCACTCAGGCAAAATAACAGCCATAAGGCCACACTGGTCAGGCAAAAAAATAAGGCGATTCCATTTTTACCTTGGGCATAATGTGGCGTGAAAACACAATACAAGGACCATAAAATTGCGCCACAAAAGGCCAGTGTATAAGCCAGTGGATTATTTGAAAGTGTTTGAATGAAGCCCTCAGCCGAAACAATGCTCGGATTGACAATCAAGAGCAGCCCTAAAATAGAAAGGATCAAACCGGCAAAGGCTGGCGCTTTAAAGTTGAGCTGTCCGAGTAGATATGACAAAAACAAGGTGAAGCATGGCCATAAATAATTGATCATGGCCAGAATAAGCGCTTCCTCACGTGTTTTGGATAAACCGATTGAGCACAAAAATAAAACTTCATAAAGTACGAAGCAACTGCCACAGATTAGCAGGTAACGTCGAGGCAATGTTTGCCACAAGTATTTCTTATCTATAAACGCCACACACAATGCACTGATGCTATAAATTAGTGCAACACCCAAAATAGCACCCAACTGTTCAGTGATCATTTTCACGCCACTGACCATACATGCCCAGATCATGATAGAGGTAATACCGATAAAATTGGCTTTGCTGCGGGTCATGATGTCAAAATTATTGAATAAATCTGGCGTAGTGTATAAAAAGTGCATCTACATCACCACTGCATCGCGCAAATTATGCACTGGATTAAGCCAATTATTTAAAGTTGCACTATTTTGATGCTATTTGTGGGTTTTGTGAAAAGCATGCCTCAAAAATGTTTGAATATGGTGCAATTCAAAACGCAAACAGTATAATGGTTCAAACAGGTAGCTGGACGCGTATCTAATTTGAATTAAAATTCAAACAATTAGATGTGTTTTTTAAAGTTGGTACGAGATTTGCTTAATAACTGCCAACGACTAACACGCACTTCACAAGTGCAATAATACTTCATTGGAGCAAAATGAGCATGGCGAACAAGGTCCTTAAACTCATACAAGAAAGTGGCGCAAAATGGGTCGATTTTCGCTTTACGGATACAAAAGGGAAAGAGCAGCACGTTACTTACCCAGCTGATTCAATTGATGAAGATACATTTGAAGACGGTAAAATGTTCGACGGTTCTTCAATTGCAGGTTGGAAAGGCATTGAAGCATCAGACATGATCTTACGTCCAGATGCAGAAACTGGTTTTATCGATCCGTTCTTTGCCGAACCAACTGTTGTTGTAACTTGTGACGTTATTGAGCCATCTACTGGTCAAGGTTACGAGCGTGATCCACGTTCGATTGCTCGTCGTGCAGAAGAATATTTAAAATCAACTGGTATCGGTGATACTGCATTCTTTGGCCCAGAACCAGAATTCTTCGTTTTTGACGAAGTAAAATGGGAAATCGACATGTCTGGCGCGCGCCATACATTGATTGCTGAAGAAGCTGCATGGTCAACTGGTAAAGATTACGAGTCTGGTAACTCTGGCCACCGTCCACGTGTAAAAGGCGGTTACTTCCCAGTTCCTCCAGTAGATTCTTCGCATGATATGCGTGCTGAGATGTGTAACAAAATCGAAGAAATCATGGGGCCTGGTCGTGTAGAAGTACACCACCACGAAGTTGCATCTTGCCAGTTAGAAATTGGTGTAAGCTTCAACACTATGGTTCGTAAAGCAGACGAAGTACAACAGTTTAAATATGCTGTTCACAACGTTGCGCACCAATACGCTAAAACTGCAACCTTTATGCCTAAACCAATGGTTGGCGATAACGGTTCTGGTATGCACGTTCACATGTCAATCTCTAAAGATGGCAAGAACTTGTTTGCTGGTGATGAATATGCAGGCCTTTCAGAAATGGCATTGTACTTCATCGGTGGTATCATCAAGCATGCGCGTGCTTTGAATGCAATCACAAACCCATCTACAAACTCTTACAAGCGTTTGGTTCCACACTTTGAAGCACCGATCATGCTTGCTTACTCAGCACGTAACCGTTCTGCTTCTATCCGTATTCCTTACGTTTCTAGTCCTAAAGGCAAGCGTATCGAAGCACGTTTCCCAGATCCAATGATGAACCCGTACCTCGGTTTCGCTGCATTGTTGATGGCGGGTATCGACGGTATTCAAAACAAGATCCATCCGGGCGAAGCTGCTGATAAGAACTTGTACGATCTTCCTCCAGAAGAAGAAGCAAAAATTCCTACAGTTGCACACAGCCTAGATATGGCACTTGAAGCGCTTCAAGCTGACCATGAGTTCTTGTTAAAAGGTGGCGTGTTTACTAAAGAAATGCTTGATGCATATATCGAACTTAAAACTGAAGATGTACGTCGTCTTAACACGACCACTCACCCAGTTGAATTTGATATGTACTATAGCTTGTAATACGTCTCATATAAAAAAGCCTGCAAGTTGCAGGCTTTTTTATTGGTGATTTGTTGAGTTATCAACAATCCAAATGAATTCGTTTATACGTATTAAGAAATGCTTTTTTCAATACCGCGATATACGCAGATACCCCAGATCAAACCTGCCACAAAGCACAAGCTGATATATAGTCCGATCAGGCTTGCTTCAGGTAAAGTTGGATCAATAAAAATATAACGATGAATCAGCGTCAGAAAAGTAAAGCCACTGCCCCAGAAAATACCACCGTAGAGCAGAATAAATTTTAATTTATCGTTCATCATGCCTAACCATAATCGGTCTAATCACTAAACGGCATCTATGATAACTCAAAATAGCGACAATGAAAAAGAATTAATAAACATAGAACAACAAAGCCGAATCGCACCCTTGCTCAAAGCGTTTAACTTTGCCCGATTTCGGTTACACTATAGTTTGTGAATGTAGTGGATTGCACATGCAGAAAAACCAATTAAATCAGAGATACAATGATGATTTAACGCCAGAATTAAAAAAATGGTTATGTGCATCAGGCTCACTGACCCAGCAATTGACCGATCTTGCACATGGTGCCTTTTCAGTGAAACCTATATCGGAGCGTTATCGGCAAATGTCTCGTATAGACAGTCAATGGATGAAAATGCCAGCGGCACATATTGCTTGGGTGCGTGAAAGCTTACTCTATGGATGTGAAGCACAGCCATGGGTTCAGGCCAAAAGTATATTCCCCATTTTAAGCTTGCAAAAAAAAGCCCGTATTTTTAAACATATTGGTAAACAACCGATCGGCCGATTTTTATTTCAGCGAACCACGCCTGAGTGTGAGCGGCGGATCATACGTTTAAATGAGGGGTGGACTCGGCAAAGCTGTTATACGTGGCACGGTTGCAAATTTATTGTCCAAGAAACTTTTCTGCCTTCGTTTGAAGCGTACTTACAACATCATCGCATTTAAGGATAGATATGGCATCCGTACAATCGATCACCTGGCGAGAACGACTTACAGCATATTATTATCTGTGCCGTTTTGATAAGCCTATTGGGACTGAGCTGGTATTTTGGCCCACCATGTGGGCACTATGGATTGCAAGTGCAGGGGTACCCAATTTAAAAATCCTGCTTTTAATGTCTTTAGGTGTATTGTTTATGCGCGCAGCAGGCTGTGCAATTAATGATTTTGCCGACCGTAAAGTAGATGGACACGTGGCCAGAACCAAAACGCGTCCGCTGGCAACGGGTGTGATTCAGCCGATAGAAGCCATTTGGGTGTTTTTAGTTTTGGTCGCTGCAAGTGCCTGCCTATTGCTGTTTTTGCCATTAAATACGTTTTACTGGTCGTTTGGCGCATTGTTTCTCGCGTTCATTTATCCTTTTATGAAGCGCTATACACACTTACCGCAAGTGTTTTTAGGAGCAGCCTTTTCGTGGTCTATTCCGATGGCTTACACTGCTGCAGGCCAAACACCAGATCTGGTTTGTTGGTTATTGTATTTTGGTAATTTGGCATGGACGGTTGCCTACGATACACAATATGCAATTACCGATCGCGAATATGATCTGAAAATTGGTGTGAAATCGACCGCGATTTTATTTGGTCGATACGATATCGTCATTATTTCTTTACTACAGATCAGTAGTTTGGTTTTGATTGGTCTGGCTTTATTCATGAAAGACTTACTTTTTCCGTGGGGCATCATTGGATTGCTGATTGTCGCTGCCGATTTTATTTATCAATGGACCAAAACCAGAACCAAAGATCCACAATGGTGCTTCTGGGCATTTCGACACAATCGCTGGGTCGGGCTAATGATTTTTATCGCGATTTTTATGGGATTGATGACTCAATAAAAATAGACTGCCAATGCATTGACAGCATATTGAATCAGATTAAAAAACCGATCATTTATGATCGGTTTTTTAAATCGTGCGTTTTCAGCTTTATAGCGGATTATTTGTAAGCCAGTTGCCCAAACAAATAAACCATAATAATCAACGTAAATACGGTAGATGAAACTAAAGCAAATTCTAATGTTCTCATGTGCCCCCACCTTTATATTGTAATTTATTGTATTGAGTATTTTTTATACACCATGCTAATAAATAATACAAGAGATCCCTTAGTATATTCTCAGCATATATTCAGCACAATTATAGATAAAACACATATAAAACAAGATAGCCCCATGTGCGCGTTACGGCACATGGGGCTTAGAATTCTTCAAAACTATAAAATGATTAGAAAAAATTTATAGAATCAACACATCTGTCACTTACGCTTTTAGATGATCCTCAAACTCTTCACCGAGCTGAACTGCCAAAGAGTTACCCGATAAATCACAAGTCACTAGCCCATATTCCTTTTTAAAGCTAAATGTAAAACCTTTGCCATCGGCTAGGTTTTTAACCGAATAACCTAACTTTTCTAACCAAATACGAAATGCAATTAAATTTTTTGCTTTAACAACTTTCTTCACTTCAAAATTCCTTCTCATGTAACGCTGATATTTAAATTAATAAGGGTTTTGATTAAGTTTTTAAAGGGCTAAACTGTTTAAATATTTTTCAACTGATTAATATTGTTTATTTAATCAGCAGTAGATCATTTAAATTGACTCAATAAATTGGTTTTAAGTCTTAGTTTTTATCTTAATCTATTGAATTTAAAAATAATATTTTAAATAATTTGTTTCTTCTAAAGTTACATATTGTGTTTATGATGAGTTGTAAATAAATATGTAACTTTAGTCGTAGTGTGTCAAAAATTATCTTTAAGCGTACGAATTCGAGCAAACTCTTCAACGCTTTCGGTACGTAAAAATGGATTGGTCGCCAGTTCAATTTCAATACTGGATGGTAAGGTAATGATATTTTGTTCTCGCAACTGCTTTACCTGTTCATAACGCTCTTGTAGTGCAAGATTGTCGGGTTCGATGGTCAGGGCAAATTCGGCATTAGACAAGGTGTATTCATGAGTACAATACACTTGGGTATCTGTTGGTAGTGCAGCTAGTCGGTTAAGTGAATGATACATCTGTTCAAAGGTGCCTTCAAATATACGTCCACAGCCCATCGCAAACAAGGTATCACCGCAAAATACACTGCGTAATGCTTCAACAAAATAGACAATATGCCCTAAGGTATGACCAGGCGTTGCAACAACTTCTACATGCAAGTCATGAAACTTAAATTGATCATCATGTTGCAGTGCATTTGAAATCAAATGAATTTTACTGAGCTCTTCACGCGGGCCAAATACAGGAATTTGGGTACCTTCGATTAAGTCTGGCACACCGCCAATATGATCTTTATGCCAATGTGTTAGCCAGATTTGCGCAAGCTTGAGCTGATGTAATTGGCAATAGTCCTGAACAGGCTTTGCTTCTGTTGGATCGATCACCACAATTTCTGAAGTATGGGTGTCTTGAATAATCCAGATATAATTTTTAAGGCTGTTTTTTACATCAATATAATCAATTTGATAACGCATGACGGATAACCTGATCAAATGGTATGTACTGTTTTTATTTAATCACGATCTGCGTAGTGCAGCACCAGTAGATACGAAAAAATACTGCTTCAGATATAAAAAAACCCTCCGAAGAGGGTAGCAATCTAGCGAAGTTTAGAGAGCCAGTCGCCTAGCATTTGAATAAACTGCACCAGTAATAATAAGATGATGACCGTAAGAATCACCACACTGGTATCGAAGCGTTGGTAACCGTATGAAATCGCCAAGTCACCAATTCCGCCAGCACCTACTGCACCGGCCATTGCCGTTGCACCAATTAGACTAATGGTGGCTGTGGTTAAGTTTAAAATGAGTGAGCTACGTGCTTCTGGCAAAATAAACTTGAAAATGATTTGAAACGGAGAGGCGCCCATGGCTTGCGCAGACTCAATAATACCTTCGTTGACTTCAAGCAAGGAGGTTTCAATCAATCGGCCCATATAAGGACCAATATAAATAGTCAAGGGAACAATTGCGGCCCATGTTCCAATTGAACTTCCCACTAAGAATTTAGTCAAAGGAATCACGGCAATCAACAAAATGATAAATGGCAGTGAACGTAGGGCGTTTACAATTGGGTTGAGCAAGTGATAAATAAATCGGTTAGGTAAAATACCGTTTGGTCGTGTCACCAACAGCACAATTCCTTGGATAAATCCCCAGATGCCACCAAACAGCAGCGAGAAGCACACCATGTGAAAGGTTTCTTGAAGCGCTGTGACAAACTGATCAATCGAAAGTGAACTGTTCCAGAACGGTTGTGTCAATTCGGTCAGCCATTGCACAATTACGTCTCTCATACTTGTTCTCCACTTTGATTGACACTGACACCATGACGCTCTAAAAACTCGATCGCTTGCTGGATAAGGGTGTCGTCACCAAGTAATTGAACAAACATTTGCCCAATCACCGTGCCATCAATTTCTGTCATATTGGCAAACAAGATATTCAGACTGATATCAAACTGCTTGATCATCGATTGAATCACAGGTTCTTGGGCTGATTTGCCTAAAAACTGTAGTCGATAAATACTGTGATGATGCTGATGTTCGAGCTTGTTTAAAATATTGACCGGTAAATGTTGTTGCAACACGGTCTGGATAAAGGTTTTTGTCGTTGGGTGCTGTGGACGGCTGAAAATTTCCACGGTCGGTCCGGTTTCAATCACATGACCAGATTCCATTACGGCCACATGGTCACAAATAGATTCAATCACGTCCATTTCGTGAGTGACCATCACAATTGTGATACCTTGCTCCTGATTGATCTTTTTGAGCAATGCCAGTACGGATTTGGTGGTCTGTGGATCGAGCGCGGAGGTGGCTTCGTCACAAAGTAAAATTTTAGGGTGATTGGCCAGCGCACGTGCAATACCGACACGTTGTTTTTGACCACCCGATAGCTCATCTGGAAAGGCATCTTTTTTATGTGCCAGATCGATAAACTCAAGTAGCTCCATCAAACGTTTTTCGCGCTCAGCTTTGCTATAACCCAAGAGCTTCATTGGCATTTCAATATTTGCAGCCACAGTTTTGGTTTGCAATAAATTAAAATGCTGAAAGATCATACCTATATTTGCACGTTCCTGACGTAATGATGCTGCATTCAGGGCGGTAAAATCTTTTTGATTGATAATGACCTGTCCCTGTGTTGGGCGTTCGAGCAAATTAATCAAACGAATTAAGGTACTTTTACCTGCACCACTATAGCCAATAATGCCAAAGATACTGCCCGCCGGAATATCCAGATTAATCTGATCCAGTGCGCGAATCGTTTGGCCTTTCAGCTCGTAGTGTTTAGAAATGTTTTTAAATTGGATCATGTCGTCAGAAACTATACATAAAAGAAAAAACAGGCAAGTCGACCTTGCCTGTTTCAATTACACCATTATATTACTATTTTGATTCAGTAAGGTAGCTAATCGGCTTATTAACATCCACCTTCGTACCACCAAACTTCTCATCAATGAATTTTTTCACTGCTTCTGTATGGTAAAGCGTACCTAATTTTTGCAATACAGGATCGTTTTGACGTCCTTCAGCAGTCACCAAAAGGTTAACATACAGTTTAGTCGACTGATCTGCTGGCTCATAAAATACGGCATCTTTAAGAACGTTCAAGCCGCCTTCCATAGCTAAAGTGTTGCCTAGCACAATTCCGTCAACATCGCTTTTTACACGAACAGCTGTTGCCATTGGAATGGTTTTAAGCTGAATCTGTTTCGGATTTTCAATGACGTCGTTGGTTGTGCCCTGAATTGGGTTAAAGTCTGCTTTTAATTTGATTAAACCAGCAGTTTGCAACAATGAAAGTGCACGTGCTTCATTTGCAGCATCGTTTGGAATTGCAATGGTTGCTTTTGCTGGGAACTGATCAATTTTTTTGTATTTGTCAGAATAAAGTCCCATTGGTTCGATATAGGTTGTCGAAACGGGTGCAACTTTATCTTTGCTTTCGGTGTTGTAAGCGACCATGTAGTTATACGACTGGAATGCATTGACATCGATTTCTTTGTTTGCCGTCGCTTTGTTCATTGCCACGTAGTCAGTGAAGTTTTTCACTTCAAGATTAATACCTGCTTGTTTGGTTTCAGGTAGTGTCGCAATAAATTTCCAAACGTCGGTATCAGAACCTGTAGACGCCAGCACGATCTTTTTAGTCTGATCTGCAGCAGCTGCATTACCTTGCTCAGGCTCTTTTTTGCTACAACCAGCCGCAAGCAATATGCTTGAGGTAAGAACAACACTCAATACTTTTTTCATCAGGTTTTTCCCAGTTACAGCGTTTTAATATCGTCCGGATATCATACTGTGTGTACATGATGATGTGTAGATGACAGTCATCCCAATCCAACGTTAAACGCAATAAAGTCAGTTAATCTTAAAAGTAGGCGAGTATAGTGTTTTTTGATCAGAACGCAAAACAATATAAACAAAAATATATATGAGTTTTTCTGAAAAGAGTTATTAGCCTGAGAGACAGCTTAACAATAAAAAAACGCGCAAAAATGCGCGTTTTTTAAGCTTTAAAATCAGGCTTGTTCGCGTGCAATCGCGCGGTATCCAATATCGCTTCGATATTGCATGCCTGCAAAAGTCACCTGACCGCATACTTCAAGTGCATTGATTTGTGCTTCAAGTACGGTATCGCCAAGCGCAGTTACGCATAATACGCGTCCACCCGCAGTGATGATATGACCATCGGCTGTCGTGTCTGTACCAGCATGAAAGATTTTAGTATCTTCTGGCGACTGGCCAAGACCTGAAATCACATCGCCTTTACGTACAGTTTCAGGGTAACCTTCTGCTGCAAGCACGATACCAATCGATTTACGCTCGTCCCACTCGGCTTCACTTGGCAACTGACCCTCAAGACCTGCTTGCACAAGATCCACCAATGATGATTTAAGGCGCATCATGATTGGCTGAGTTTCAGGGTCGCCAAAGCGGCAGTTGAACTCAATCACACGTGGTTGACCTTGCTCATCAATCATGAGGCCAGCATATAAGAAACCAGTATAAACATGACCGTCTTTGGCCATACCATCAACCGTTGGTCGCATAATGTCTTTCATGACACGATCAAACACGTCTGAAGTAACCACAGGCGCAGGGGAATACGCACCCATACCACCGGTATTTGGACCCTGATCACCTTCAAA
Source organism: Acinetobacter soli (assembly GCF_018139125.1). Classification (NCBI taxonomy): domain Bacteria; kingdom Pseudomonadati; phylum Pseudomonadota; class Gammaproteobacteria; order Moraxellales; family Moraxellaceae; genus Acinetobacter; species Acinetobacter soli. The sequence continues at coordinate 1,460,212 of NZ_CP073241.1, read as the reverse complement.
AATACGCTTATGATCTTGAGAAGTGGCCATTGGTAAAATATTTTGACCGTCGATCATACAAATGAAACTGGCTTCTTCGCCTGCGAGAAACTCTTCAATCACGACACGTGAACCCGCATCACCAAATTTATTGCCTGCCAGCATGTCATCAATGGCTGCAAAGGCTTCCTCATTGGTCATCGCGACGATAACGCCTTTGCCGGCTGCAAGACCGTCAGCTTTAATCACAATCGGCGCGCCGTGCTGCGTTACATATGCTTTTGCAGCATCTACTTCAGTAAACACATCATAAAATGCTGTTGGAATCTGATGCTTTTTCAGAAAGTCTTTGGCAAACGCCTTAGAGCCTTCAAGCTGTGCGGCATATTGTGTTGGGCCCCAAATTTTTAAACCAGCTTCACGGCATGCATTGACCACGCCATTGACCAATGGTGCTTCTGGACCAACAATAATCAACTCAACCTGATTGTCCTTTGCAAACGCAATGATGGCTGGGTTATTTAAAATATCCAGTTCAACATTTTTGCATTTGTCTTCGGTTGCAGTACCTGCATTACCGGGTGCAACAAACACTTGAGTGACTTGCGGATCTTGAGCGATCTTCCATGCCAACGCATGCTCACGACCACCGCTACCGAGAACGAGAATATTCATTGGGTTCATACTCCATGAGTCGAGAACCAAATCCTTCACTTTACCTTGCTGCTTGAGTACAAGACCCTCTCACATGGAGAGGGTAAGTCAAGATAAAGAACCGGAAAGTTTCTTATGCTTTAAATGAGTTTTAATTAGTGGCGGAAGTGGCGCATACCTGTAAAGACCATGGCAATACCATGTTCGTTTGCAGCAGCAATAACTTCTTCATCACGCATTGAGCCGCCAGGTTGAATAATACACTTAATTCCAGCTTTTGCTGCATTATCGATGCCGTCACGGAATGGGAAGAATGCATCCGACGCCATCACAGCGCCTTCAACCACAAGGCCTGCATGTTCTGCTTTAATTGCCGCAATACGTGCAGAGTTGACACGGCTCATCTGACCTGCACCAATACCAATGGTTTGACGGCCTTTTGCATACACAATTGCATTTGATTTCACATACTTGGCAACTTTCCAAGCAAAAATCAGATCATCGATTTCCTGTTCTGTTGGTGCGCGCTCAGTTACTACTTTAAGGTCGGCTGCCTTGATCATGCCAAGATCTTGATCTTGTACCAGTAGGCCGCCATTTACACGCTTGTAGTCGAGTTGTGCTGCACGTTCATCAATTGCTGGAAGTTCGCCACATACCAATACGCGAACATTTTTCTTCGCACCGGTAACCTCAAGTACGCCATCAGCAATACTAGGTGCAATAATTACTTCAACAAACTGACGCTCTACAATCGCTTTTGCTGTTTCAACATCAAGCTCGCGGTTAAAAGCAATGATGCCACCAAATGCAGATTCTGTATCGGTTGCATATGCCAAATCGTAAGCAGCTTTAATGCCATCTAAAGATACGGCTACGCCACATGGGTTAGCATGTTTAACAATCACACAGGCAGGCTTTGCAAATGACTTAACACATTCAAGTGCAGCGTCTGTATCGGCGATGTTGTTGTAAGAAAGCTCTTTACCCTGAAGTTGCTTCGACGTAGAAACAGATGCTTCGGTGGCTTGCGGGTCGATATAAAATGCAGCTGACTGATGCGGGTTTTCACCGTAACGTAAGTCTTGCGCTTTTTGAAGCTGTGTATTAAAGGTACGTGCAAATGAATCTGCCTGACCTTCTTCTTTACCCACACGTGCGCCAAGGTAAGACGCGATCATACCGTCGTATTGAGCGGTATGTTCAAATGCTTTAACTGCAAGATCAAAACGTGTCTCGTATGATAATGCGCCGCTTTGCTCAAGTTCTGCAATCACTGTCGCGTAGTCGCTGGCATTGACCACGATACCAACAGACGCGTGATTTTTTGCTGCAGCGCGAACCATTGTTGGGCCGCCAATATCAATATTCTCAATGGCATCTGCAAGAGAACAGTTTGGCTTCGCCACGGTTGCAGCAAACGGGTAGAGGTTGACCACAACAAGATCAATCGGATCGATGTTGTGTTCTTGCATTACGGCTTCGTCCAGACCACGACGAGCCAAAATACCACCATGAATTTTAGGGTGAAGTGTTTTTACACGGCCATCCATCATTTCTGGAAAGCCAGTGTGTTCTGAAACTTCAACTACAGCAATGTTATTGTCTTTGAGTAGCTTGTAAGTTCCACCAGTAGATAAAAGCTCTACCCCAAGTTTCGCAAGATTCTGAGCAAATTCAACAATTCCTGTTTTGTCAGAAACAGAAATCAAAGCGCGTTTAATAGTCATGATAAAGTCAACGGTTTAAGTCAAACAGATTAAAACAAATAGGCATAAAAAATGCCCACGAGAACGTGAGCATTTTATCAATTATTCACTCATCAAACCGTGAGCTTTTAACTTTTTACGTAAAGTCCCACGGTTGAGCCCTAAAATTTCAGCAGCGCGGGTTTGGTTACCACGCGTATATTCTAGAACAACAGATAAAAGAGGTTTCTCCATTTCTGCCAGCACCATGTCGTAAACTTGTGATGGTTGCTCACCTTGCAGTTGTGCAAAGTAATGGCGAACTGCGCGATCCACATGGATGCGTAGAGCAACATCAGATTGTGCAGTAAAAATAGGAGATTTGCTATTCATGCGAGTTAATCCGAAAATCAAATACCGCTTGGGTAAAGCAGTATATAAAAGTGGTCTAAAAATTACTGAACCCCGTTTTAGATCCTAAAACAGTGGTTCTAAAACTTGGAAACAATTAGCTTGCCACAACTCCTCACATTTGTATGAAAAATAAGCGTAACAATAATTTAATATTTGTTACCGCTGCGATTTAAAAAACAAAAAAGCCACGCTACGCACTATCTTCTGATAAAGCACGCATGACAATAATGATTATTGTGAGTAAATCGCGAGGACGATGTAGGGCTAAGCTTTCGTGGCGCGTATCATACCATTGTCTAAACAAAAGTGAGCAAATTAACTGCATTTTTTTTAAATTTTTTGTATTTTTTTTGAATATCTAGGCCTTATAAAACCTAACTTAGAGCGAATAAAACGATTTTAAAATTTGCCAATCGTAAATTCTAATTAAAATATCGGGTTTGGATAGATTTATTTAATCGTACTCAAGCTGATATGATTTTTTATATTGAATAAACTCGATATAAAAAGTATCATTATCGTCTTCGAATTTATTAAGTCATTGTATAAGCATCACGTTTGAACAGGTGAATTGATGAAATATGGTGCGTAGAGGCTGGTAAATGAGTCATCACCCGACATGCTGTGTGCACGCGGACTGAGTCTTTAAAGAAACCAGCAATTAAAATAAGGCGCGTAGTTGACGCAAGATTTCATAATGCGCCGCAAGCTCTGGATTAAACCATACAATCTGCAACAATAATAAGCCAAATAAAATTAAGTTAATCGCACACCAAATTAGATAGTATTTCCAGTGTTTACTTTTCCGTTGTTTTATTTGCTGCTGACGCAAGTTGTCACGGTCACTCGATAAATACAACAATGGAGAATTTAAGCTGTCTATACTTTGAAAATATTTTAAATTGTTGAGATAGGTTAATAAGTCAATATTGGAGTTTTCAATTTTCTGCTGAAAAATTTCAAGCACATTGGGTTTTTCACTGTCATGCTGTATGGCGGATGTAACATGATGCAGCTCATCAAATTTATCAACTAGCGTTGCTGGTGCATATAAATGTGTGATGGCATTAAAAGTGAAATTACACTTTGCGCAACAAACCATACCCTGAGCCAGCGTAAGCTGTTTTTGCGTTACGTGGTAAATCGTTTTGCACTGAGGGCAGCGGGTTTGTTTGGCGCTCATGTATAGACCAGCCTCGTCTAAAGCTTACGCGTGGCGTTTTCCAGAAATACGACACCAGTTTTCTTCGCGTTTCTCGATTTGCAAGATATCAAAATACTGCGTGTAAACGGCCGAGACATCTTCAACCTGTTCTTCAATCACGCCTGCAAGTGCAAATTCGCCTTCAGGTTTTAGTAGCGTTGCAAATTCAGGTGCCAGCATCATGAGTGGGCTAGCCAGAATGTTTGCCACTAATACATCAGCTTGAGATTCTTTTGATTTAAATTCTGCATCGAACTCTTCAGGCAAACCTACATACAAACGATCAAGTACGCCGTTGAGTTCGGCATTTTGCTTGGTTGCAAGTACCGCTTGCGGATCGATATCGGTGGCATATACCTTTTTAGCACCCAATAAAAGCGCTGCAACGGCTAAAATGCCTGAACCACAACCAAAATCAATCACCGTCTTGTCTTTTAGATCGGTTTGCCCCAACCATTGCAGGCATAAGAATGTACTGGCATGATTACCGGTTCCAAAAGCTAGGCCCGGATCAAGCTTAATATTGACTGCATCTGCATCGGGTGCTTCTAGCCACTCAGGTACAATCCAGAACTTCTCGTTAATTTGGATCGGATCATAGTAATCCATCCATGCGCGTTCCCAGACTTGATCTTCAAGTTGTTCATGACGCATTGGTGCATTAGGCAATTGCGCACTTAAAAACGCTTCAAGTTTGGCAACATCGATTGGATCTTGCTCATCTTCTTGATAAATTCCAGTCACAATCACTTTATTCCAAAGCGGTGTTTCGCCTGGAAGCGGTTCAAGTAATGCCTGATCTTCTGCATCATCTAAAGTGACACTGACTGCTCCGAGTGACAAAAGCAATGTTTCAGTGAAATCAACGTGTTCTTGATCGACAGTAATGTGTATTTGTAACCACTTCACGGGAATGAGACCTAAATTTTCTTCTAAAGCGGTATTGTAACGGATAAATGCAAAGCCAGAACATTAATTTCTTAAGCCATACGATTTATCCGTATTTATGGCGCTTTACTCGGTTTTTATAGCCATCTTATTTTCAGTCGTTATGGGTGAATAACGCTTCAACATACTGCCGAAGAGGGCAGCAAAAATGTACATGAAGATTGAGTAAATGGCGGCTGGCATGGCGATGGTGGTACTCGATAAAATCGTGAGCGCAATGGTCATGGCCAATGTACTGTTATGAATCCCAATCTCAAACGCACAGGCGCGAGCTTGCGTACTATTAATACCGAAGTAGCGTGGTACAAAGTAACCAATGAACAGGCTTGCAAAACAAAAAAGTGCAGTTGCCAGTCCGACTTGAGTAATGTACTCCATAATATTGTGTCGCTCTCTGGTAAGCGCTGCCAAAATAATAAACACCAAAAAGACCACAGCAAAGGTGCGTACGGGCTTATGCAAGCGGTCTGCCAGACGAGGCAAAGTATGCCGTATAATCATGCCCAAGCAGACTGGAACCAAGATGATTAAAAACACTTGAATCACTTTACTAAACTGTAATCCGAGCTGCTGACCGTCATTAATAAAGTGTTGAATTGCAAGATTGACAATAAAAGGTAAGGTAAACGCGGCGATGACCGAGTTGATTGCAGTAAGCGTAATATTGAGTGCAATATCACCTTGATATAAATAACTGAATAAATTTGCTGTGGGCCCACCCGGTGATGCGGCGAGCAACATCAAGCCAACGGCAAGAAGGGGTGAAAGACTTAACAGTTTGCAGATGAAAAAAGCAATTCCAACCAGAATGACCAATTGACATACTAATGCCAGTAAAACTGCCTTAGGGTGCTTAGCAACGCGTGTGAAATCCTGAGGGCGAAGTTCCAGACCAAGCCCAGCCATGATAATGGCAAGCGCAATGGGGAGGAATACCGTAATAATACCTAAATCCATTTTTTAAATCCTGAATAAGCTGTTGTTTTAATTCTGTCGTGACTTTTATGTTATTTCATAGATCATTGATACATAGAAAAACACAGGTTATTAAAACCTGTGTTTTTAATGGGCGAAATAATTTGAATCGTTTGGGTTATGGCGCAGGTGCTTTGAACTGCAGTTTGCCATCGGCGTTTGGCTGACAGGTACCATTGAATGTGACACCTTTGTAGCCATATGAGGCCCAGTCACCTTGCTTTTTCTTCATACACGCTTTTATCTGAGCATTGGTTTCTGCTTTGGTCATTTCAGCATTTGCCATACTCATTGCTGCTAAGCTGACAATTGCCACAGAAAAAGTTTTTAACATGATGTTTTTCATTTTGCATACCTATTATATAAATTTGATTTTGAAAGTGATTCATAAGTGGTGGTACATTTTTTATTCTAAAATTGATTTTAAAAAAGTCTATTGCTTTCTATTTTAATACTGAAACAAATTGTCAAAACCTGTGTGCGACTATGAATTTTGTATCAATAATTTTGTAATAACATGCATGATCCTAGGGTGAACTTTGCTATAATGTTTCGTCTTTTTTTTCTGGTGATTTTTTGCCATGCATTATCCTAAAGTTTATGATGTTATCGTGATCGGTGGCGGGCACGCAGGTACCGAGGCGGCATTGGCTGCTGCACGTATGGGACGACAGACTTTGCTCTTGACTCACAACATTGAGACTTTAGGGCAGATGAGCTGTAATCCGGCCATTGGTGGTATTGGTAAATCGCATTTGGTTCGCGAAATTGATGCCTTGGGCGGTGCTATGGCGCTGGCAGCAGATAAAGGGGGGATTCAATTTCGAATTCTCAACTCAAGAAAGGGTGCAGCGGTTCGTGCTACGCGTGCACAGGCAGACCGTGTACGCTATAAAGCGGCTATTCGTGATTCACTTGAAAACCAGCCAAATCTAGATATTTTTCAGCAAGCAGCCGATGATCTGATTGTAGAAGGTGATACCGTCAAAGGTGTTGTCACCCAGATGGGCATTCGTTTTGACACCAAAACAGTGGTTTTGACCACAGGTACGTTCTTGGGTGGTGTGATTCATATTGGCTTAGAAAAGTCGAGCGGTGGTCGTGCCGGTGATCCGCCTTCCATTGCTTTGGCTGATCGTTTACGTGAGTTAAAACTTCCGGTAGGACGTCTTAAAACAGGTACGCCGCCACGTATTGATGCACGCTCGGTTGATTTTTCTGTCATGACGGCTCAGCCAGGTGATTTTCCATCTCCTGTGATGTCGTTTATGGGTGATGTATCCATGCATCCAGAGCAGGTAAGCTGCTATATCACGCACACCAACGAAAAAACTCATGACATTATCCGTGGTGGACTGGATCGTTCACCAATGTATACGGGCGTGATTGAAGGGGTTGGCCCACGTTATTGCCCATCTATTGAAGACAAGATTCATCGTTTTGCCGATAAAGATTCACATCAGGTATTTTTGGAGCCTGAAGGGCTAGATACGCACGAACTTTATCCGAACGGGATTTCAACATCATTGCCATTTGATGTTCAGTTTGAATTGGTCCGTTCAATTCGTGGGATGGAAAATGCCCATATTTTGCGTCCAGGCTATGCCATTGAATACGATTATTTTAATCCGCAAGCATTGAAATTTACTCTAGAAACCAAAGCAATTCAGAACTTGTACTTTGCAGGTCAGATCAATGGCACAACCGGTTATGAAGAAGCTGGTGCGCAGGGTCTATTGGCGGGTCTAAATGCAGCACGTCGTGCATGGGATCAGGAACAATGGACGCCTAAACGTGATGAAGCATATATGGGTGTGTTGGTCGATGACTTAATTACCTTGGGTACGAAAGAACCCTACCGTATGTTTACCTCACGTGCCGAGTATCGCTTAATGCTACGTGAAGATAATGCAGATCAGCGTTTGACCCCGATCGGACGTGAACTTGGATTGGTCGATGATACCCGCTGGGCAGCTTACTGTGAAAAAATGGAAGCAGTTGAAACTGAAACGGCACGCTTGGCGCACCTTTGGGCTGCACCAAACAACCCAATGGGTAAAAAGTTTGTCGAAATGACTGGTGCCGACTTAAGTAAAGAGTGCAGTGCAATCGATTTGCTTAAACGCCCAAACATTAACTTTACCCAAATTGCTGAGCTTACAGGTTCAGATGTTGCTGTACATGTGGGTGAGCAAATTGAGATTGCAGTCAAGTATGAAGGCTATATCAATCGTCAGCACGAAGATGTCGCACAGCTCAAGCGTCTTGAAGAAACAAAAATTCCAACAGATTTTGATTATGACGCTGTATCTGGTTTATCAAGAGAAATTACGCAGAAGCTCAAAACCGTTCGTCCTGATACGCTAGCTCAAGCGCATCGCATTCCGGGTGTAACTCCTGCAGCCGTTCAGCTCATTATGATTACTATCCGAAAAAATGCGCAATTAAAGAAAACAGCATAGTTTAAGCCTTATGCTGAACAAAAAGCCCAATTTTGATTGGGCTTTTTTTATGAACGTAAAGACGAAAGCAGAAATACTGTTAAACATTTAAATGCATATTCTGTGCGTTTTTTCTTATTTTTCATCTGATCAAATTTTTTCTATAGTGTCTTTACATTCTAAAGCAAGAGGTAATGTTTATGACCATGAAATCCATTCGTTACAACGGTTATGACCTTGCATGCTGTTTTTCATGTATGGCTTAACACGTATTACGGGTGTCACACTGAAGAGCGGGGCTTCATGTGGCAAGTTCTGTACAATAAAAACTGACAGCGCAAAACTAAGAACAGCAATAAAAACGATTTTCAAGAGAGCATAGTTGCTCTCTTTTTTTTATTCTTCTATTTCATTGACGGCTTGATGAAGTTCGGCTGGTTCAATATGAATGAGTTTTTTACCAAAACTTCTGAGCCACCATACCAATTGTGATGTAAACGGCACTTCAGCGCTCACTTCATACAGATTTTCATCGATCATCTGAATATGCTGTTCTTTGGTAAGCTGGCTTTCGTAAAAGCTCTGCGCCGTACTTTCATTAACGGTGAGTTTGAGCTGAATCATCTCGGTCGGTTTACTGTAATCAAAACGGAAACCAAGGGCACCCGACTCAATGTAGTCATCGATATCGAAATCGACGGGGTGCAAAGCGCGCGAATTCAGTACAGTTGCTGATTTAAAACGGTGCAAGGCAAAGGTTTGCACTTCACTTTTACCATGACGAGTACAGATCAAATAAATAATTGCACCTTTTTGAACCAATGCAAGTGGATTTAAAATATAGGTTTTTTCATCTGCCTGAATATTGCGTGGTGTGTAAATACATTCGATTTGCTTGTCTTGCAATAAACCTTCGTAAATTGCCTGCTGAGCCTGCTTGTCGACAGTGGGTGGAATCAGAGGTTGGCTAGCAGGTACAATCCGAACTCGATTGATCCACTGTCTGACGTTATTTTGAGTAGACAGGCTTCGACGAGCCAGATCAAACCATGGGTTCATTTCATCGATCAAACTGGGTGGAAGTAAATGTTTGAGATGCTGTTCCACCATCATAAACGTAACGGCCTGAGAGCTGGTCATGTGCGGTAAACTTTGTAGCGGTGCATCTGCTCGCCAGCGCCATCCCTGAGGAACGGTTTTATTGCTTTCAATTGGAAATCGTTGTGCAATCTGGTTTAAATCTCGCTGTATGGTACGCAAACTGATTTCAATGCCTTCACGCTCTAAAATTTCTTGCAATTCACGTGTGCCCATCCATTTTCCGGTCGAGAGTCGTGATAAGATGTGCCACTGGCGAAAGAGGCTATTCGATGTTTCTTTTTCTTGTGAAGACATAAGCGACTAAATCAAACAAAATACTTTAATTACCTACACCTTAAAAAAACTATTTTGGTTTGGCAAGAATGTAAGAACAATATTGCCTATATTTTGATACAGGTTAATAGATGAAATACATCACAACTCGGTTCATTATGTAAGACAAGAAACACAAAGAGACAGCGAAATGGCATCATATTTGCTAGTCATAAAATAAGTAAACGAGAAAGGCGAGGTCTGTATGTTAGAAGAAGAGAAAGACTTGCATACGATAAGTGAGCATTATATGAAAGAAAAATTGACCAACGTTTTATCAACCCAGCCTTCGTTTCTGAACCAGCTTAGCGTAAGCACAAATCTTTTTGATCAACTTAAATCTAAGTTTTTTAACGAGATGCTGGATGATGTAACGTCTAATGGAGAAGCATCAAAAAAAATTGAACAATGGCTATCGACTCATTCATTGGAGGAGTTAAAACAGTTAAACACTCATGCGAAGCAGCATTTTTTGTATGAGGGAATTACGTTTACGGTTTATGGCGATCAGGAAGGAACAGAGCGAACTATCCCATTTGATCTTATTCCACGAATTATTGAAACAAAACAATGGGAAAAAATTTCTACAGGTTGTGAACAGCGGGTTAAGGCACTTAATTTATTTTTAGACGATATTTATCACCATCAAAATATACTCAAAGAAGGTATTGTACCGCATACACAAATTATGACCCACGAAGCTTTTCAGCCACATATGCTGAACCACAGTTTAAAAGGGCAGGTTTATTCACAAATTAGCGGTATCGATATTATTCGAGATGGAAAAGGTGAGTTTTTTGTTTTAGAAGATAATCTACGTACACCTTCTGGTGTTTCATATATGCTGGAAAGCAGAAAAATCAGTAAAAAACTGATGCCAGAACTTTGTGTTGCAAACAAGCTACATGAAATCGAACAATATCCAACAGTGCTCAAGGCGATTCTAGCCGAAAATGCACATGTGGATAATCCTTTAATTGTGATATTGACACCGGGTCGATTCAATAGTGCTTACTATGAACATGCCTTTCTCGCCCGAGAAATGGACGTTCCTTTAGTCACTAGTCGCGATTTGTATGTTGAAAACGATACGGTTTATGTCAAGACGATACGTGGTCGTCAACGTGTCGATGTGATCTATCGTCGTATCGATGATGCATTTTTAGATCCGCTTACATTTAGACCTGATAGTAGCTTAGGTGTACCAGGTTTGATGTCTGCATATTTAAAAAATCGTGTGGTGATTGCCAATGCACCGGGAACGGGTGTGGCCGATGACAAATCGGTTTATCCGTATGTCGATGACATGATTAAATTTTATCTGAATGAAACTCCAATCTTAAAGAATGTCCCGACTTACCAGTGCCGTCTGGATGAACATCTAGACTATGTACTTGGTAATCTTGAGCGTCTGGTGGTTAAAGAGGCTCAGGGATCGGGAGGATACGGAATGTTGATTGGGCCAAAAGCTGAATCTGCTGAAATTTCCGAATTTAGAAAAAAAATCCTTGCGCATCCGCATTTATATATTGCTCAACCTACACTCGATCTATCGGTTGCTCCGACATTAACTCAGGATGGTATTGCTGAACGTCATATCGATTTACGACCATTTGTACTGACTTCACCTGATCGCACTGAAATTGTTCCTGGTGGTTTAACCCGAGTTGCCATGAAAGAAGGCTCTCTTGTGGTTAATTCTTCACAGGGTGGCGGAATTAAAGATACGTGGGTTGTTGATGCACTGCATTCCTAACTAAATCAGGAAGGAACTTTATGATTTTACTTAGTTCAAACGCGAATAATATTTTTTGGTTAGGGCGCTATTTAACGCGCATCCAGTACTTTTGCAATAAACTCCCTTTTACGGACGATCAAAAGGCAATTGATTTTAGTCATGCGTTTTGTTTGCCAGCTTATGATGCTGCATCACTCAACACCTTGGCACTTGATCCTGAACAGCAATTTTCATTAATGAGCCAGTTTGCAGTGGCACGCGATAATATTCATGAACTGCGCGCCGTATTGAGTGCAAATACATACGCTGAAATGATTCAACTAGTGAAAAATGCCAGTAGTCAGCCGGGTTATATATGCGATGTTGTTTCGGAATGTAATGAGCTGCTGGAGTCTGAATCTGAAGATGTCTTTTTGTTTTTTAGTTTGGGTCAAAAGCTTGAACTGCTAGACAGTCTGATACGGTTTAAACAAGACCCATCAGCGGTATTAAATGAAATCGATGTGATTGTAGGGCTATTAAATGAATTGGGATGGACTGCACTTGATGATGCTTGGATTTCATTGAAGCAGTCTCCAGACACCATGTCACTTTATCACTTTGGCGATCAATTGCAGTTAATGTTTGAGGGAACTGCATGAAGTTAATGGTGAACCATCAAACCCATTACCATTACAGTGAAATGGCGTGTAACAGTATCCAGTATATCAAGATGGTTCCCCAAAGTTCAGCGCATCAAACTGTACATAACTGGGACATTAGTGTCCCAGGTGTACATGATGTTCAGCGCGATATCTTTGATAATATTTGGATGACTTCGTCGCAACGTTTTAATTATCTGAATCTCACCATTATGGCGCAGGGTATAATTGAGTTGTCTCCTCGAAGTGGTGTAAACCATGCACTGCACCTACCTGTGGAATTGTTTTTGCAACATACACCTGCAACACAATGCTCGGTTGAGATGCTGGACTTTGCGATGTCTATTATGAGTAATAAAACGCTCAATAGTTTGCGTGTTTTGAGTGAACGTATCTTAAGGCACGTTTCGTATTTGCCTGAATCGACAACAGTGCAAACCACTGCGGAGCATGCGTTTGAGTTAAAAAATGGTGTGTGTCAGGATCATGCCCACATTATGGTGGCAATGTGCAGGGCGCTTGGATTACCTGCGCGCTATATTTCTGGTTATTTGTATGATAATAATTCGCCGCACTTGGCCAGCCATGCATGGGCGGAAGTGTATCTTGACGAAAAATGGCATTGTTTCGATGTCAGTAATCAGATTTTTGAGCCAAACACGTTAATTTATGTTGCAATAGGACGTGATTATTTTGATGCCGCTCCTGTACGGGGGATTCGTGAAAAGGGGGGTATTGAAAAGATGATATCAACGGTGCAAGTGTTGGCGTGTTAGATGGAAGTGGAATATATGACCTATTGTTGTGCATTACGTTTAAAAGATGGTTTGGTGTTTATCAGTGATACACGAACAAATGCAGGTGTGGATCAAATCTCGGTTTTTCGCAAACTTTATACTTTTGGTAAAGAAGGGGATCGTATTATTGCGATTCAAACTGCCGGAAATTTAGCAACGACTCAGGCGGTGATTGGACATTTGCGTAATCAGTTAACGTTGCAAGAAGAGCCAAATATTTATACGCTCAATACCATGTTTGAGGTGGCGCAGCATGTTGGGCGTACTTTACGTAAAATCATTGCAGATGTGACCGATGATACCCAAGAACAAAGTAATTATTATTGTAACTTGTTGGTAGGCGGACAAATTGGTAATACTGAAATGCAGTTATATCATATTTATCCTCAAGGGAATTTTATCTGTGCCACTAAAGATACGCCATTTTTTCAAATTGGGGAAAGTAAATATGGTAAGCCGATTCTAGACCGTGCGCTTACCTACGATATGCCACTCGATGAAGCTGTACGCTGTAGCTTAATTTCGTTTGACTCGACGCTCAGATCAAATGTATCTGTGGGTATGCCACTCGATTTGCTGGTTTATCGTGCGGATACATTGAAAATGCCAAGAGGGAAACGAATCACTCAACAAGATGAGTATTTTCAAAAGATCAGCCGACAATGGTCTGAAACTTTACGCCGTGGTCTACATGAAATTCCTAAACCTGAAGAAGACTATCTGGAATAAAGACTTAAATTTATTCCAGATAAATGCAGTCAGCTCAATTTAAATTTTTTGACGCTGTGGACGTTGGGTAAGACGACACAGCAGTTCATAGCCGATCGTTCCATTGGCTTTAGCTACATCATCGACCAAGCGTTTTTCGCCCCACAATTCGACTTCTGCTCCAAGTTCAATCTGTTCATCTGTGATATCAATAGCCAGCATATCCATACTCACGCGACCAATTAGTGGCTTTAATTGGCCATTTATTGAAACATAATTTTGTTCAATAAAGGCACGCGGGTAGCCATCACCATAGCCAATCGAAACGATGGCAATGTCCATTGCATGGGGCGCAGTAAATAGTGAACCGTAACCAACACGATCACCCGTATTAAGATGATTGATTGCCATCACACTGGCAGTTAAACGCATCACCGGTTTCAGGCCTAATTCTTCTATACTTCGATCTGCAAATGGGCTTGCACCATAAAGCATAATACCTGGGCGGACATAATCAAAATGCAACTCTGGCCAGTTATAGATCGCGGCCGAATTACAGCACGAGAGCTCAATAGGTGTGCATTGAGATTGAATGCTCAGCAGGGTGTCGATCTGCTGCCGATTCATGGGATGATCAGGCTCATCTGCATTGGCAAAATGCATAGTTAAAACACAGTGAAAACCTTCAGATTGTAGTAATTTAATTATATCTACAATCACTTCTGGTTTAAAACCCAAGCGGTTCATGCCGCTATTGAGTTTGACCCAGACCTTAAGTCCTTGCGCGTTATATTGGGTTTTGTGAGCAAGCAGCCAGTTTAATTGCTCAGCCTGATGAACCACGCATTCGAATCGGTGCTGAAGTACAACAGGCATTTCTTGTTCTGAAAACACGCCCTCTATGAGTGTCACAGGGTGTTGATAGCCAGCTTGTCGGATTTCTAAGGCTTCACTCAAGCACGCCACCCCAAATGAATCTGTGGCATTTAAGGCATCTAAACAGTCTTTGACACCATGCCCATAAGCATTGGCCTTGACCATACTCACCACCTTGGCATTTGGTGCCAGCGCTTTAACACGATTAAAATTATGCTGAAGTGCTGTTTGGTCGATGTAGACTGTCGCTTGACGCACCCTGATTACTCCCTTGCAAATCTAACTTACTCTTCGTCATCGTATTGGCTGTAATACTCTGGCGAGAGATTACTAAAGCGTGTGTACTGTCCCTCAAAAGCCAATCGCACAGTACCAATTGGGCCGTTACGTTGCTTACCAATGATAATTTCGGCGGTGCCTGCTTCTTTAGATTCTTTGTTATAGACTTCATCACGATAAATAAACATGATTAAGTCGGCATCCTGCTCAATCGCACCCGATTCACGCAAATCTGACATGACCGGACGTTTATTGGGTCTATTTTCTAAACTACGGTTGAGCTGAGATAGTGCAATCACAGGACATTCCATCTCTTTGGCAAGTGCTTTTAAACTTCGCGAAATTTCACCAATCTCACCTACACGGTTGTCACCCATGCCCGGAACTTTCATGAGCTGCAAATAGTCGATCATGATACAGCCGAGTTTACCACCATGTTGTTTGGCAATACGTCGAGCCCGTGCACGAACTTCTGTGGGTGGAAGTGCGGAGGAGTCATCGATGTACAAATGCTTTTCTTGAAGTTGTAAAATTGTACCCGTGACCTTCGACCATTCATCGCCGTCGAGCTTGCCCGAACGTAAATGTCCTTGATGCACTTTGCCATAAGATGAAATCAGACGCATGGCAATCGAATCTGCGGGCATTTCCATCGAAAATACCAACGCAGGTAAATTACAGTTGAAAAGTACACTTTCGACCAAATTCATGGCAAAAGTAGTTTTACCCATTGATGGACGTGCGGCCACGATAATCATATCGCCAGACTGCATTCCGTAGGTTTTATTATCAAGCTCAAGAAAACCAGTAGATAGCCCGGTAATATTGCCATCAAGTTTCGATAGTTCATCGAGTTTGGTGATGACATCTGCGGTTACCGAGCTAATCGATTTTGGGCCTGCATCTTTTTTGTTGTTATTGTGCTGTTCGGCCAGCGAAAAAATATTGGTTTCAGCCAAATCCAAAATTTCGCTGACCGGGCGACCTTTGGTGTCATAGGCATTTTGTAAAATGTCACTGCTGACCTTGATCATGCTTCGAAGTGTTGAAAACTCTTTAATTTTATTGGCATAGGTTTCAAGATTGTAAAAACTCGATGGCGAATCTGCCATTAGTTGCATTAAATATTCTTCACCGCCAATGGCATCGAGTAGATTTTGTTTGAGTAACCAGTCATTGACCAATACAGCATCGTACGGAGAGTTCTCAAGGGCTAATTTTTCAATAGCACGATAGATATATTTATGGCGTGTCGCATAAAAATCATTTTCTTTGAGTAAGTCACCCACTTGTTCAAAAGATTCGGCAACGGTCATTAAGGCTGCCAAAACAGCTTGTTCAATAGCTAAATTATGCGGTGGGGTACGAAATTCTTTTAACTGACCTGAGTCACTCACTTTACTCTCTGTGTTTGGAGAATTTTTTGTAAAATTGGCATTCGCCTGTGACATAGCAAGACCTAATAAAAAGATGAACCAAAAACCAAGTGCCTATCTTAATGCAAATGCAGCGGAACAGGACAAATAAATTCATTGAAAATTGTGTAAGCAGTACAATAGTCTATTCAATCAACACTTTGATGATAAGCACACAAAACACTGAGGTAGATTGTACAGTGGTATTAAGGGAAAAGATGATTGAAGGTGATCTCTATTCGATCATTCATGAAGAGATGAGATATTCAATCTCTTCATGCTTATTTTGAGTAAAATAAAATTTAAGGCTTGGCAAACCAGTCTTTTTCAAACTTGCCATGTTTTAATCGATAAAGCGAAAGCCCATAACGAAGATTATTATGAGCTGCATCTTTGACAAATCCAGTATCTTTCCCAAGAGAATAAAGAAATGCATCGATAAGCAGTAGAGTGAAGTCGATAAACCACCAAAACCCCAGCCCACCTAGCGTAATTAATTTTAAAAAACCACTCAGTTTTTTTCCAAGATAGAAGCGATCTAGCCCTAGAATTCCAAAGAACATGGCAAGAATAAGAGCAACAATTCGATTTTTCTTTTTCATCGTTATTACCATCTATAAATCATCGTGTAAAAATTCATCATTTTAATAATAAAAAAAGCATGCTAAAAAGCATGCTTTTTTTGTGAAGCAAAAATTACTCAGATACGATTGTAACGAGAACTTCTGCAACAACATCATGGTGCAATTGGATTGCGATGTTGAATTCACCAGTGTGACGAAGCGCACCGTTTGGTAGGCGTACTTCAGCACGGTCAACTGCAAGACCAGCATTTGTTAATGCGTCTGCAATATCACGAGTACCGATTGAACCGAATAGTTTACCTTCGTCACCAGCTTTCGCAGTGATTACGATGTTAACTTCGTTCAATTGATCAGCACGTGCTTGAGCAGAAGACAAAACTTCAGCTTCTTGTTTTTCAAGTTCAGCACGACGAGCTTCAAAAGCAGCAGTGTTTGCTTCGGTTGCAGCAACAGCTTTACCCTGAGGGATCAAGAAGTTACGGCCATAACCAGCTTTAACTGATACTTTGTCACCAAGTTTACCTAGGTTTTTAATGCGTTGTAATAAGA
This sequence comes from Acinetobacter soli, assembly GCF_018139125.1. NCBI lineage: Bacteria > Pseudomonadati > Pseudomonadota > Gammaproteobacteria > Moraxellales > Moraxellaceae > Acinetobacter > Acinetobacter soli. Next base: position 1,442,909 of record NZ_CP073241.1, on the reverse strand, counting down.
TAACGTCCACAGCTCACCTCACTTATGGTTGTCAGTGTACGGAATCAAAGCCAAGTAACGAGCTTGTTTGATCGCAAGCGCGAGTTGACGTTGATAACGAGCTTTAGTACCAGTGATACGGCTAGGAACGATCTTGCCGTTTTCAGTGATGTACTGTTTTAAAGTGTCGATATCTTTGTAGTCGATGTACGCAACATTCTCAGCTGTAAAGCGGCAGAACTTGCGACGACGGTAAAAACGTGCCATTGATGTTCTCCTTAAGCTTCAGCAGATTCTTGAGCTTGTTGTGCTTCTTCACGTTGAGCTTTACGCGCACGTTTTTCTTCAGCACTTTTAGCAAGTAAAGATTCTTCAGTGATTGCGTTTTCACGACGGATAATGATGTTACGAATAATTGCATCGTTATAACGGAACAATTCTTCAAGCTCATCAAGAGTCGTTTGACCACATTCAACATTCATTAGAATGTAGTGTGCTTTATGAATCTTGTTAATTGGGTAAGCCAATTGACGACGGCCCCAATCTTCTAGACGGTGAATTTGACCTTCAGCTTCTTTAATTTGTGAGATATAGCGTTCAACCATACCCACAACTTGATCGCTTTGGTCTGGATGTACCAAGAGTACGATTTCGTAGTGACGCATTGTCAGCTCCTTACGGTTTAAACAGCCCCTAACCATATTGTGGTCAGAAGCAAGGAGTCATAGCTTAAAAAGCTATGTCGCAAAATAGCGAGGCTAGATTATAAAGAATAACGGTATTGAAAACAAATGAATTAGCAAAAACGACGTGATTTATTTCTGATGATCTATAAAATAATCCTCTCTTATTAAAAGAGAGGAAGATTTGGAGCAGGGGACTGATAACTAAAACTAAAGCTTAAGCTCAATAACGTAATCAAAATTACAGAAAAGAGAAACAAACGCTTTGCCCAGAGTTGATCATTTTCTGCCTTGAAACCAATAATCGACAAATATAACCAGTATGCACTGAGTGCATTGAAGGTGATCAGGAAGAAAATATTGGTATAGCCAAAACAGTACAGTCCATTTAGAACCGCCGCAAAAAGTACAATGTAAATTAAACATTCCACTTTGGTTCGAAAGACGCTACGTGCAACAGGAAGAATAGGAATCCCAGCATTTTTGTAGTCATCAAATCGATAAATCGCAATGGCCCAAGAATGAGGCATTTGCCACAGCGCATAAGCCAAAAATACAAGCAATGCCGCAACATCAAATTGCTGACTCACTGCCGTGTAACCAATAACCGGCGGACATGCTCCAGAGACACTGCCAATGATAGTCTGATGAATAGATGTGCGCTTCGTCCAAAGACTATAAAGCACCACATAAACAACAAAACCAATAAAAGCAAATGCAAATGAATACGGATTTACCCAAAACCATAAAATACCAAACCCAATTAAACCTAAAGCCAAGGCAAAAATGAGTGCAGTAGTAGGAGAAATGGTTTTTTTCACTAAGGCACGATTTTGTGTACGCTCCATTTTCTGGTCGATATCTTGATCAATCACATTATTGACCACACAACCAGAGGCGACAACAAAAGTGGTTCCTAGAAGAGTAAGGATAAGTAAAAGGAAATCTACATGGCCTTGGGCGGCTAAAAAGAAGCCGCCCAAGGTGGTAATGAAATTACCAAACAGAATTCCTGGTTTTGTCAGGAATAAATACTTTTTCAGCATGACAATCAGTTTAGATCATCATGTTGAAATGAAGGTAATTCATGATCCATACCGAACCGACTAGCAAGATAGCAATCGTTAAAATGGTATAGATAAATGCAATAAGATTCCAGCGTTGTTCAGATGAGGTATTCATGTGTAAAAAGAACACAAGTTGAACCAATACCTGAGCAACGGCAGTAATACCGATTACAGTCATGAGTAGGCCACGACCAAACCCTCCAGCCATAACCATTCCAAACGGAATAATGGTTAACACGACTGATAGGATGAATCCAATCGTGTATTGCTTGAAGTTACCATGTGAAGCGCCAGAAGCATTATGATCATGACTCATTAGAGAACTCCCATTAGGTAAACGATACTGAATACACAGATCCATACGATATCAAGGAAGTGCCAGAACAAGCTTAGACAAGCAAGACGACGGGTGTTTGGTAAAGTGAGGCCTTGAGTCTTGATTTGATACATCAAAACAAGCATCCACACCAAGCCAGAAGTTACGTGAATACCGTGCGTACCTACTAAGGTAAAGAACGCAGATAAGAACGCACTTGTGCTCGGACCATGTCCAGCGTGAACTAAATGATGAAATTCATAAAGTTCCATACCAATGAACGATGCACCAAAAATGAAGGTGACAAAAAGCCATACAATCACTTGGTTGACGTTCTTTTTGTATGATGCAAGAACCGCAAAACCAAACGTTACAGATGAGATCAAGAGGGCAAATGTTTCAGTTAAAACAAAACCTAATGATTCACTGAACAAATCGTGTGCTGTTGGTGTGCCTGGTGGAACATGGCTGCTCAATACAGCGAACGCGATGAAGAGTGTACCGAATAAAATCAAGTCACTCATCAAGTATGTCCAAAAACCAAAGACCGTTAAGTCCGTATCATCATGTTCGTGATGATCGTCGTGTCCATGGTTTTCGTGATGAAGTACTTCAGCCATTTACTTAGTCCTTCTTCAAGTGTTTTTCAAGTAACGCGTAACGTTCGTTTTCGATACGCTCAACTTCAGCAGCAGGTACGTAGTAATCCACTTCTTTTGTGAATGAACTGCGAATCAGGCTTACAACTGAAGCAATAAACGTTACTGCTACTAGCCACCAGATGTGCCAGATAAGTGCAAAGCCCATAGCGCTGATAAACATCGCCATAACAAAGCCAGCTGCACGGTCTGTTGGCATATGAATGTCTTCATATTTAGTCGGGCGTGCATACGCTACACCGTTTTCTTTGTCAGTCCAGAACGTGTCAATACCACGGATTTCAGGAATTTTAGCAAAGTTATAAAACGGAGCAGGAGAAGAGGTAGACCACTCGAGCACACGACTATCCCATGGATCGCCTGTATGGTCCATGTTTTGATGACGTTGTAGGAAACCTACAATAATTTGCATCAAGAAACATGCAATACCGATTGCAACAAGCACGGCACCAAAGAGTGCAATAGCCAAGTACGGGTCCCATTCAGGGTTGTCATATGTATTCAAACGACGAGTCATACCCATGAAACCAAGGATATAAAGCGGCATGAATGCAAAATAGAAACCAAAGAACCAGAACCAGAACGCTGCTTTGCCCCAAGCTTCATTAAGCTTCCAGCCAAACATTTTTGGCCAGTAGAAAATGATACCTGCAAACATACCAAATACCACACCACCAATAATAACGTTATGGAAGTGAGCAATAAGGAACAGGGAGTTGTGAACCAAGAAGTCTGCTGGCGGTACAGCCATAAGAACACCGGTCAGACCACCAATACCAAAGGTAACCAAGAAGCCGATTGTCCAAAGCATTGGCGTTTCGAAAGTGATACGACCTTTATACATGGTAAATAACCATGAGAAGATTTTCACACCAGTCGGAATTGCAATGACCATGGTCATGATACCGAAGAATGCGTTAACGTTGGCACCAGCACCCATAGTAAAGAAGTGGTGTAACCAAACGACGAACGCAAGCACAGTAATTGCAATTGTTGCATACACCATTGATTTGTAACCAAAAAGTGTCTTGCGGGAGAACGTTGCAACAATTTCTGAATACAAACCAAATGCTGGAAGTACCAAGATATATACTTCAGGGTGACCCCATGTCCAGATCAAGTTCACATATAGCATTGGGCTACCGCCAAGCTCGTTTGTGAAGAAATGGAAGCCAAAGTAACGGTCAAGCGTTAGCATAGCTAGGGTTGCTGTTAGCACAGGGAATGCAGCAATAATCAGTACCGCAGTACACAAAGATGTCCAGGTAAAGATTGGCATGTCCATAAGTTTCATGCCTGGTGCACGCATTTTAATGATGGTAACAAAGAAGTTAACACCAGATAAAAGTGTACCTAAACCAGAAACCTGAAGCGCCCAGATATAGTAATCAACACCCACGCCTGGTGAATACTGAATACCAGATAGAGGCGGGTAAGCCATCCAACCTGTTGCAGCAAACTCACCAAGTACAAGCGAAGCCATCATGAGGCCAGCCGCACCAGCAAATAACCAGAAGCTTAAAGAGTTAAGCAAAGGGAATGCTACGTCACGTGCACCAATCTGTAGTGGAACAGAAATGTTCATCATACCCACTACAAGACCCATTGCCACGAAGAAAATCATGATCACACCGTGTGCGGTAAAGATCTGATCGTAGTGGTCTGGATGCAAGTAACCTTCACCACCGCCACGGGCGAGGAAAAGTTGAAGACGCATCATGATCGCATCTGCGAAACCACGCAAAAGCATGATCACGGATACGATGATATACATGATACCAATCTTTTTATGGTCTACAGTTTTAAACCATACATTCCAGAGGTATCCCCACTTTTTAAAGTAAGTGATCCCGCCAAAAACAGCAATTGCACCAATTGCCATAATGACCATGGTAACGAGTACAATCGGCTCTGTTGGAATAGAATCCCAACCCAGTTTGCCAAAAATCATATCCATGTCTTATTCCCCTTGAGCAGCGTGTGGAGCTGCAGCATGAGTGTCTGCCGTTGCATGTCCAGCAGAGTGATCAGCACCATGATAGTTACTCATGTAACGATTGATAACTGTTTCAAACAATCTAGGTTCAACCGAAGAGTAATATGTCACAGGGTGTGGCTTGTTCGGGAACGGCTTCATCGCTTCAGCTTTCGCAAGAGCTTCTTCATCACCAGCAGCTTTGGCACGATTGACTAAAGCTTCGATCTGGTGTTTAGAACGGTCACCGTCTTTAAGCGCAGCAAGTTCAGGTTGATCAAGAAGACCTTTTTGAACAGCGGCAGGATTAATTGTATTACCCTTACCAGCTTTTACTGCTTCAACCCATTGAGCAAATTCAGCGTCAGTTACACTGTGCGCTTTAAAACGCATTTGTGAGAAACCGTAACCTGAGTAGTTTGATGATATACCGCGGAATACACCAGTTTCATCAGCTTGCAAATGCAAATGAGTTTGCATGCCCGCCATTGCATAAATCTGTCCACCTAACTGTGGAATGAAGAACGAGTTCATCGTAAAGTTAGAGGTGATTTTGAAGCTTAATGGAGTTTTTTCTGGGAAACGTACTTCATTAACCGTTGCAATATTTTGTTCAGGATAGATAAAAATCCACTTAAACTGTTCAGCAATAACCTGAATAGTCAAAGGTGCTTTATCTGAATCCAGAGGGCGGTATGGGTCATACTTGTGGGAACCCCACCAAGTTAACCAAGCTAGAATACCAATAATAATGACTGGAACACCCCATACTACAATTTCGATTGCAGTTGAATGTGCCCATGTAGGTTTATAGTCTGCATCTTTATTCGACGCGCGATATTTCCAACTAAACCACAGTGCCATGATAATTGATGGGATAACCACCAATAACATTAGGTAGATCGCAGTCATCATGAGGTCGCCTTGACCCTGACCCACTGGACCTTTTGAGTTTAGAAGTACCATATCACCACCACACCCTGTTAAAAGTGCGGCAATCGTAGATAAAGACAATACAGCTAAAATCGTTTGTCTCATTTTACAACCTCGGTGAAGAGTCCCATTCCCGTTTGAAAAAACGGGATAGCGATAAAAGTGTCGCATGATTGAGAAGAATAATTTCTATGTAAAATAGAACATATTTCTCGATCATGAGACACTGCTACGTTGTAGGGCATTATGCCTGATAACGACAAACTAAGCTATACAAAAGTCGCTTTATATGCCTGTTGATAAACCTGAGTTTTTCACTCGGTTTAGCTTATTCTAGCGGTTTGACAACAGGCACATCAAGCTCAAGAAATGAACTGCACAGTGTAAATTTTAAGCGATAATTATTTAGAAATATCAATCACTTTTGTTTTTGCAAGACGGTCATGTAAGCTGTTGTTTCCTTTTGAGAAAAACAAAACGATATCGGCAATAAACACGATGGCGATTAGCGGGAATAGGCTCACGAATTGTGAAAGAATAATGAACAAGAAAGAGCGAATAAAAAATCCACGGAATTGGCCCACTAACTTGTTGGTTGTGGCGTCGACAATCTGTAATTTGAAAAGTTTCTTGCCGATCGATTGACCGCTTTTTGAGATCAAAAAGTTTTGAACAAACAGCAGCCCGAGGGTGTAGGCGAGTAAGACCATCGGAACCCAAGATGGCATATTGTTGGACATGGCTTCTGCGATTTTGATCTGTTCGTTCACATTAAAACTTTGTGCTTGCTGGATCAGGTCACGAGGTAAAAAAGCCAGTGTCACTAAAATCTGTGGCAACGTAAAAAGTAAGAGATCAACCAACTTCGCAGAAATACGCTTTCCTACTTTGGCTGGCGTGATGATCGCTTTGTTATTCACTTGAACGTGTTTGATCACATCATTGTGATGAATTTCTGCTGACGGGAATTCATACGCTTGAGTTTGTGGCATTTGTGGCTGATAAAAAAGTTTACCTTGCGTTAACTCACCTAAGGCTTTCCATTCGGTCATACCTTCATGCCAAGCTAAATCGGTTAAGAGCACCTGTTGACTCGCCAACATCTGATTCAGTTGTTCTAAGGTGTATGGGCCAGCTTGTTGATTATTGCGCGCCAAATAAATTTGCATAAGTCTTTAATCTCAACATCCAATGATGAAAAAAGACCCACGAATGGGCCTTTTTTACGAATAATTAGGCTTGCTTGATTTTTTCTTCTGCTAAGAAGAACCATGTATCAAGAACAGAATCTGGGTTTAATGAGACAGACTCAATACCTTGCTCCATAAGCCATTTAGCTAGATCTGGATGGTCAGATGGGCCTTGTCCACAAATACCCACATATTTGCCTGCTTTACGACACGCATGAATAGCCATTGATAACAATGCCTTAACTGCTGGATCGCGCTCATCAAACAGATGAGAAACAATACCAGAGTCACGATCAAGTCCGAGCGTTAATTGAGTTAAATCGTTTGAACCAATCGAGAAACCATCAAAGTGCTCCAAGAATTGCTCGGCAAGTAGGGCATTGGTTGGCAATTCGCACATCATGATCACTTTAAGACCATTTTCACCACGCTTAAGACCATTCATTGCCAAGAGTTCGATCACTCGTTTTGCTTCTGCAACAGTACGAACAAACGGAATCATAATCTGGATGTTGGTAAGACCCATTTCATCACGTGCTTTTTTCAATGCACGGCATTCAAGTTCGAAGCAGTCGCGGAAGTTGTCCGATACATAACGGCTTGCACCACGGAAGCCCAGCATTGGGTTTTCTTCTTCTGGCTCGTAAAGCTTTCCGCCAATAAGGTTGGCATATTCGTTCGATTTAAAATCTGACATACGCACAATGACTGGCTTTTCAGCAAATGCAGCTGCCAAAGTAGAAATACCTTCAACCAGTTTTTCGACATAAAAATCGATTGGTGAGGTGTAACCCGCAGTACGCGCCAGCACAGCAGCACGTGTTTCACGTGGCAAGCTGTCGATATTCAGCAACGCTTTCGGGTGAACACCAATCATACGGTTGATGATGAATTCAAGACGTGCAAGACCAATACCTTCGTTTGGAATTTGAGCAAAGTCAAATGCGCGGTCTGGGTTACCCACGTTCATCATGATTTTAAACGGTAGTTTTGGCATTGACTCAATCGAGTTGCGCTGTACTTCAAAGTCTAGTGCGCCTTCATAGATAAAGCCTGTATCGCCTTCAGCACATGAAACAGTCACTTCCTGACCATCGTTCAAGACTTCGGTCGCATTACCACAACCCACGATTGCAGGTACACCCAATTCACGTGCAATAATTGCTGCGTGACATGTACGACCACCACGGTTGGTGATAATCGCCGCTGCGCGTTTCATCACTGGTTCCCAGTCTGGATCTGTCATGTCTGAAACCAGAACATCACCGTCTTGGACTTTATCCATTTCCTTGATCGACGTCACAATGCGAACTTTACCTGCGCCAATACGCTGACCAATCGAGCGACCTTCGCATACAACTGTTCCGCGTTGTTTGAGTAAGTAACGCTCCATTGTGCCTACATTTTGACGGCTTTTAACCGTTTCAGGACGCGCTTGAACGATATAAATCTGACCGTCATCTCCATCTTTGGCCCATTCAATATCCATTGGTGCGCCATAGTGAGATTCAATAATAAGTGCTTGTTTGGCTAATTCTTGTAGTTCGTGATCATTCAGTGCAAATTGCTGACGTTCTTGTTTCTCGACGTCAACCACAACTACAGACTTGCCTGCTGCGCCTTCGTCACCATAAATCATTTTTTGGTGTTTAGAACCAAGATTACGGCGTAATACAGCATGTTTACCGTTACGTATTAATGGTTTAGAAAGATAAAATTCGTCTGGGTTGACAGCACCTTGTACAACCATTTCACCTAAGCCATATGAGGCTGTGATGAATACGACATCTCTGAATCCAGATTCTGTGTCTAGGGTAAACATTACGCCTGCAGCGCCAGTTTCTGAGCGAACCATGCGCTGAATACCAGCAGATAATGCCACAACATCGTGATCAAAACCTTGGTGAACACGATAGGCAATTGCACGGTCATTGTACAATGAAGCAAAAACTTCTTTGATGGCAATCAGAACATTGTCAATGCCACGGATATTCAGGAAGGTTTCTTGTTGGCCTGCAAAAGAAGCGTCAGGCAAGTCTTCAGCTGTAGCTGAAGAACGAACGGCAACCGCGATTTCCGGGTTGCCGTTTGACAAAGCACTAAATGCTTCGCGGACTTCTTTTTCAAATTCTGGCGTCAGAGGAGTTTCAATAATCCACTGACGAATTTTAGCACCTGACTGCGCTAGGGCATTCACGTCTTCTACATTTAACTGGGCAAGTTCTGCTTGAATTTTAGCGTTGAGTCCACTTTGATCGAGGAATTCACGATAAGCGCCAGCCGTTGTCGCGAAGCCACCTGGTACTGATACACCAGCATTGGATAAGTGGCTGATCATTTCACCCAGAGATGAGTTTTTCCCACCTACAAGTTCGACGTCGTGCTTCCCTAATTTTTCTAGACCGATTACGCGCGCTTCCAATGTTTCTACTCCACATTTCCAGTATTTAGTACTATCTTGGCATGAAGACATGATTAAATGTCCTTAGGTTTTGATTTTACTAAGCGACAGTTATATAAGATCAGTTTACTATAAAGATTATATAGCACTAAGACAAATCTGTGAGGAGAATTTTGATGTCTGAAGGAAAACAAATTAAGCGCAGTGTGTTCTTTATTTCGGACGGAACTGCCATTACAGCAGAAACTCTCGGACATTCATTGCTTGCACAATTTCCTAACGTAGACTTTGATATTCATATCATGCCGTATATTGCAACAGAAGAAGCGGCTATGAACATTGTAGAGTCGATTAATCAGTGCCAGTCGCGTGATGGAACCCTACCATTGGTATTTGATACTTTAGTCGATCCCAATGTACGTGAAATTATTAATACAGCTAAAGCCGTCAATCTAGATGTTTTTGAAGGGCTGATCAGTAAGCTTGAGCAAGAACTTGGAACGTCACCTACCACTTTAGTGGGTCAGACGCATGCAGTTACTGACTCGGAATATTATAAGGCACGTATAGATGCAGTACATTTTGCACTAGACAATGATGATGGTGCATTGACACGACATTATGATAAAGCAGATATTATTTTAATCGGGGTATCGCGATCAGGTAAAACGCCTACATCGATCTACTTATCTTTGCAATTTGGTATTCGAGTTGCCAACTATCCATTGACAGAAGAAGATCTCGACGATAACCGCTTACCTAAAGTGCTCAAAGAGCATAAGAACAAGCTTTTTGGTTTAATGATTGATGCGGAACGTTTGGTCGCCATCCGAACAGAACGTAAAGCCAATAGTCGCTATGCCAGCTATAGTCAGTGTCAGATGGAGCTGCGTGCGGTGGAGGGAATTTTCATTTCGGAAGGCATTCCGTATTTAGATGTTTCTGAAATGTCGATTGAGGAAATTTCAACTCGCATTCTTCAAACGACGGGTTTAAAACGCCGAATTGGCTAATTTATTATGATTTAAAAAGAGAAATACAAAAAATGTATTTCTCTTCATCGTTGTTTTGTTTGACTTTACTCATTGAGTACTAAAATTAAAACTTGAAAAATTATGACAATAAGTGTACAAACCAAATGTAAATTGCGTCACATTTTAGTTTTATAATCTACCATGGGTGGCAGTTACATTGACTTTTTTCATTCGTAAGTAGGAGAGATGCGTATGAATCTTATGACTCCACGTCATCTTGGCTGTTATGAACTTGATTCGAAAGTTGATCGTATTCGCTTGCACAAGACCGCTCATCACCTTGCGGTTCATCCCTTGTCAGAAAATATCTCACACCAGCACAATGTTCATATTGAAGACGTCGCAGAACACAGCACTGAAATAGACGCCTTAACTGGTTTGCCAAATCAATCGGGATTTAATAAGAAACTTAATCTGATGATGAGAGAGTGTCAGATCAAACTTGATGAGTCGTTTGGATTAATTTTGTTTGATTTCGATTATTTTAATCAAATTAATAGTAATCATGGACATTTGGTTGGCGATCAAATCTTAAAAACGCTTGCAGAGCGAGTTCAACGCGTTTTACCGCAAGAAGTTTTCTTCACACGATTGGGTAGTGATGAGTTTGCATTACTTATTCCTCATATTCATTCTGATGCTTACCTCATTGAAACCTATGCACTGATTCATCAAGAAATTTCGAGACCAATTGAATATTTAGATCAAATTATAGAAAGTAATATTAGTGCAGGATGCGCCATTTATCCTCGTGATGTGACAGATACCATGAACGTTGTACAAGCTGCCAATATCGCATTGTGTCGCTTAAAACTTTCAGGGCGTGGTGGATACTGTATTTTTAAACGTGAAATGCAAATTGAGCAAAATGTGATTGCACAACAATTCAATTGTGCCCGTTATATCTTAAGGCACAATCTAATTTGTCCATTTTATCAGCCAAAGTTTAATTTAAAAAATGGTCAACTCACCGGTTTTGAAGCATTGCTGCGATGGTATGATCAGCATGATCAGCTTCAACTGCCCAGACGCATTAAGAATGCTTTTGAAGACTATAATCTTGCTAGCCGCTTGAGTGAAATCATGCAGCTACGTGTTTTTCGGGATATGGCCGAATGGATTGATCAAGGTTTAGATATGGTGCCTGTCTCGATTAATGCCGCACCCGTGGAATTTTTAAAAGATAATTATGCTGAACTTTTGCTTGATCGGTTAGATCGTTTCAACATTCCGCATTCTTTGATCGAAATTGAAATTACTGAGCATCTTTTAGATGAACATGGCAAAGCCTATATTTCGCGTGCATTGAACAAGCTCAAACACGAGGGAATACGAATCGCATTAGACGATTTTGGTACAGGGCATTCATCTCTGACTCGTCTGGCAAATTTACCTGTGGATTGCCTTAAAATAGACTGTGATTTCGTGCAGCGTATGGAGCAAGAAAAACTCATTTTTGCGATTGTTCAATCGATCATCAGTATGAGCTCAAATTTGGGGATCGATGTGGTTGCCGAAGGTATTGAAAATGTTCACCAGCTAGAATTACTCAAACAACAAGGCTGTGAAATCGGGCAGGGCTTTTTGTTTAGCCATGCTTTGGCTCCTGCTGAAGCCAAAGCACTTTTATCATAATATAATTTAAGCTGCTTATTTGGCGCGTTAAGCCATGCACATTAGGCTACGCGTTTTTGATGTCCATTAGATAACTGAAATTATCCAAGCGTTTTTGCGTATCGTAAATATCGCAGGTAAAAATAAACTCATCCACGGCGTATTGATCGACAAGTTGTTCAAGACCAGCTTTAACTCGTTCGACCGAACCAATTTGAGCCATACCAAAAAAGTTTTCTACAGAGAGTTTTTCTGCCGGCCCCCAAAGTAAATCCATTGAATCTACAGGTGCTTTAAGGCGCAGACTTTGACCTCGCATCAGTCCTAATATACGTTGATAAGCACTGGTTGCAAGATAGTTTGCTTCTTCATCCGTTTCTGCCACAACAGTCGGCACACCCATCGATACATACGGTTGGTCTAAATATTTTGAAGGCTGAAAATTATCACGATACAGTTGAATCGCCTGCCCGAGCATACGCGGTGCAAAGTGGGATGCAAATGAATACGGTAAGCCTAATTTTGCGGCCAATTGAGCACTAAATAAACTCGATCCGAGCAGCCAAACGGGAACATGGGTACTGTGCCCGGGTGTAGCAATAATGGATTGGTCTGGTTTTGGCGTATCAAAGTAGCGAAGAATCTCTGCAACATCTTGTGGAAATTGCTCTTCAGTTTCCTTATGCCCGCGGCGCAGCGCACGCATAGTCATTTGGTCGGTACCGGGAGCGCGGCCAAGTCCGAGTTCAATTCTGTCTGGATAAAGTGTTGCCAAGGTTCCAAACTGCTCTGCAACAACCAAAGGAGCATGATTGGGGAGCATAATACCGCCCGAACCGAGTCGAAGAGATTGTGTGTTTGCTGCGATATAGCCCATCATGACGGCCGTTGCTGAGCTAGCAATACCATCCATATTGTGATGTTCGGCAAGCCAAAAACGACGATAACCCAGCTGTTCTGCATGTTGTGCAAGTTGCAGGGCATGCTGCAAAGTAAACTGAATGCTTTTATCGTCACGCACAGAAGCTAATTCGAGAATGGAAAACTGTGTATCTTTAAGCGACGTGATAGACATATCTACTCTCATATATCGATGTTTTTCGATATTATACGATATTTTATATCGATAAAAAACGATAAATAAAATTGACTTTGTAAATTTTTACAAACAAAAAAGGCAGCATGTGAAATGCTGCCTTCGGTATCAGTAAAGATAAATTAGTAGCGACGGTGGTGACGGTGATGTTTTTTCCAGCCGCGATGATTACCATTGTCGTAATAACGCTCTTCGGCACGATCTTTAGAAATCTTGTTACCTAAAGCTGAACCACCTGCTGCACCTAGAGCTGCACCAATGTAACCGCCATTTGTACCACCGACATTACGACCTACGGTATAACCACCAACACCACCTAAACCACCACCAATAGCGGAAGAGGTACGGTCACGACGGTTACTTGCGACGGCAGCACCACCAGCGCCACCCAATGCAGAACCAATCATGGCACCAGACTGACCGCCCATTTGTTTACCCAATGCAGTACCCACGACACTACCCAAAGCAGATGTTGCAGCGACACGTGTGGTATTGTCTGCATGTGCTGAAATGGCCATCATTGATGAACTCGCGATCACGGCACTCATTAACCAAGTTTTAATTTTCATTTTTAACTCCATGCCCCGTGTGTGGATACAGGACCTTCTATATTTCGTTGAAGTAAATGTAACAAGAGATGAGTCAAAAAGTGTGAAGACGATCATCCAGACTATTGCGATTTGGTGTGCAGATTGTGATGTTTTGTGTCATTACCCCAAAATATGAAGAACTTATTTATTTTATTTGATGGAAATATACGCAATAAAGAAGAATTTTTTGTTTCAAGAAATTGATTTATATAAATTTAATCATTTTGTTCATAGTTTGATTAATTTTTCATTAATAAGAAATTAAAGTTTTGAGGGGTTGTTTTTCGTTTTTGGCTTATTTAAATCCCTCGACATTCCTTTATCAGCTTTGTGAATCATTAAAAAAACAACTAGGTTTTTTCCTTACTGCGCAATCGCTATGTCTTTTGTATAGGAGAGTCTGTAAACTATGCGCAATTTTTTATTCTTAGATGGTTTGTCAAGTCTTAGTCAGATTAAAGCTAACCAACCAGATTTATTGAGATTGTTCTTCTTATGAAAGAATCGCTACGTTTACGTTTAGATCAATTGTGTGATCGTCATGAAGAGCTGAATGCATTGTTGGCCGACGCCGAAGTTATTTCAGACAATAAACGCTTTCGAAAATTATCGCGTGAGCACAGTGACTTAAATGAGATTGTGCAGGTTTGGGGACAGTATCGTCAGGCTGAAGAAGACATCAAAACAGCAGAAGAAATGCTGGAAGATCCTGATTTTAAGGATATGGCACAAGAGGAGATCAAAGAAAACCGTGCTTTGATTGAAACGCTCGAGGGTCAGTTAAATATTTTGATGATCCCTAAAGATCCAAACGATGCCAATGCGGCTTATCTCGAAATTCGTGCAGGCACGGGTGGTGATGAAGCTGCAATTTTCTCTGGCGACTTATTCCGTATGTACAGCAAATATGCCGAGACCCAAGGCTGGCGTATTGAAGTGTTGTCTGAAAATGAAGGCGAACATGGCGGCTATAAGGAAGTGATTTGCCGTGTCGATGGCGATAGCGTATATGGCCGTTTAAAATTTGAAAGTGGTGCGCATCGCGTACAACGTGTTCCGGCAACTGAATCTCAAGGCCGTGTGCATACCTCTGCCTGTACAGTTGCGATTTTGCCTGAAGTCGATGTAGATACTACCGTCGAAATTAATGCAGCCGATTTACGTATCGATACCTATCGTGCGTCGGGTGCCGGTGGTCAGCACGTCAACAAAACCGATTCGGCAGTGCGTATTACGCATATTCCAACGGGTGTTGTGGTTGAGTGTCAAGAAGAACGTTCACAGCATAAAAACAAAGCCAAGGCGTTAGCACTATTGGCATCTCGTTTAGAAAATGCAAAACGTGCTGCGCAAGAAAGTGCGACCTCGGAAATGCGACGTGACTTGGTGGGATCGGGCGACCGTTCAGAACGTATTCGTACCTATAACTATCCGCAAGGTCGAATGACGGATCATCGTATCAATTTAACGCTTTATAAATTGGATGCCATTATGGAAGGTGATTTGACTGAATTACTCGATAGTTTGCATCGTGAATATCAAGCTGATCAATTGGCCATGTTGGCACAAGAGAATGGTGGTTGATGAATATTGCGCAAGCACTAAATTTGCGTGGTGAGCCTGACAGCTATGAACGGCAAGAGGCAATCTGGCTGCTTGAACATATTGTTCATCTTAATGCGCTAGAACTTAGAATGCGTTCGTTACAAGTATTGAGTTCAGAGCAGGAGCAAGCTTACCTTGAAGGCTTAGTTCGATTGGCACAAGGTGAGCCTTTGGCCTACATCACGGGTTCGCAGCCATTTTGGAGTCTGGATCTGATCGTGACTAAAGATACGCTAGTACCACGACCAGACACCGAAATCCTGATTGAAACGGTACTCGAATTAACCTTGCCCAAGCACAGTAACGTGGTTGATTTAGGAACAGGAACTGGCGCGATTGCGCTGTCTCTGGCAAAAGAGCGTCCAGACTGGCGCGTATTGGCGACAGATATTTATCAACCTACATTAGACATCGCCGCAAAAAATGCCCAGAAGCATCAGCTAGATCGGGTGGAGTTTGTGTGCGGTGCATGGTATGAGGCAATTCCCGCACAGCGATTTGATTTGATTGTATCTAATCCGCCCTATATCGATGCCGATGATGTGCACATGCAGCACTTGGCTACAGAACCACGTCGTGCCTTGGTTGCAGATCATCAGGGTTTGTCTGATCTTGAGCATATTATCAAGCAGGCACCTCAGTGGCTCAATGTTGATGGATGGTTGGTGCTCGAACATGGCTATGATCAAGGTAATGCGGTGCGGCAGATTTTTAATGCAGCAGGGTTTGCGCAGGTGCAAACAGTAAAAGATTATGGTGGAAATGACCGTATCAGTTTGGGTCAGATGAAGGGTTGAGTCTGCTGCCGATAGGCTCCTGGACTCACACCAGTCCATTTTTTGAATGCACGATGAAATGCACTGGCTTCATGGAAGTTGAGTGCATCACTAATTTCTTGAATGCTTTGTTGTGTATGGGTCAATCGATCAATCGCAATATCGCAGCGGATATCATTTTTTAGCTGCTGATAGCTGGTATTTTCATTTTTTAATCGCCGTTGAATGGTGGCTTCTGATAAGCATAGCTGCTGTGCCAGTATTTTGAGTTCAGGCCAGCTTGACGGATGTAGATGTATCAATTGCCTGCGAATAATAACACTCAGCGCATTTTCATTTTTATATTTGACCAGCAAATTATGCGGTACCTGTTCTAAAAAGGCATGTGCAGCTTTTTTATCTTTTTTTACTTTTAGCGTTAAATAACTCAGATCAATTTCAATGCAGTTGACCGTATCATCAAATACGATATTTTCACAGAATCGCACATAATAATCTTGAGGATATTCAGGTTGAGCGCATTTCACACGGATCTGATGAATCGGAATACGCTGATCTGAAATCCAGCACAGCAAGCCATGAACCAACATGATATAGGTGGCATAGGTAAACATCCGTTTGATGTGTGTCTGGTCATCGAGATAAATATAAGCCTTGTGCTGGTCTATCTCGAGTCGTGCGCGAGTATCATCGAGAAGTAAATTGAAATAATCCAAAATAGTACGAAGCGCCATTTCTGTTGTGTCTGTCGAGATGATGAGGTAGCAAAGAAGTTTGTAACTTCCATAACGCATTGGATGTGAGTCCATGCCAAAAAATTCATCATTCAGACATTTGGCAATTTCAATCCAGAGCTGCGCATAAGCCGATACTGAAATACGCGCCTTAGGATATGCCAGCAATTCAGGTGAAATACCTGCACGTAGAGCAATTTGATCGATAAAAATGCCACGTGCGAGGGCGACATTCAGGGCTTCATTGACGAGTGCGATTGAAATAGTACCTTTGGTGTGTTGCATCGTCACGTTTTGAATATCCCATATCTGAAAAAGCCACATTGAACGTTCTAATTCACTGGCCAAATACCTCAGTAGAATTGAGGTGTTTTGAAATTGTACTTCGGTTCGTTCGATTTTAACCTGTAAGTGTGAATTCGCAATAAGCATTCAGTAGGTAAAAATAGCAATGAAAATTAAGGATAAGCATTTTATTGTGACGGGTGCGGCTTCTGGTTTGGGTGCTGCAACGGCAGAGTATTTAATTGCTCAGCAAGCCCATGTGAGTTTGATTGATATGAATCTCGAGGCCGGACAGACCACAGCAGCCCGTCTGGGTAAAGGTGCTCAGTTTTTTCAGCTCGATGTAACGAGTGAAAATGAAGTACAACGTTTTTTTGAGGAGTATCTTCACCAGCATGCCGCGCTACATGGCCTGATCAATTGCGCAGGGATTGGCCCTTCAGCCAAAGTGGTGGGAAAAGACGGCCTGCATGATCTCGCATTATTTCAAAAAGTGATGAATATTAATGTCACAGGTTCATTCAATATGTTGCGCTTTGCGGCAGATGCCATGCTGAAACAGACCGATCCGCTGCATGATGAAGATCGTGGCGTGATTATTAATACAGCGTCTGTTGCTGCATTTGATGGTCAAATTGGACAAGCTGCTTATGCGGCATCAAAAGGTGCAATTGTTTCCATGACCTTGCCGATTGCACGTGAACTTGCACGACATGCAATACGTGTAGTCACGATTGCTCCCGGCATTATGGAAACACCCATGCTAAAAGCAATGCCTCAGCAGGTACAGGATGCACTGGGCCAGATGGTACCGTATCCCTCAAGACTCGGGCGGCCAGAGGAATTTGCAGCACTGGCTGGTCATATTATAGAAAATAGCTATATCAATGGTGAAGTGATTCGACTCGATGGCGCGATTCGAATGGCTCCGAAGTAGACCCTAAACTAGGTATAAAACGATTTAGTGAGTGAGTGAAGAGGAAGAGGAAGAGGAAGAGGGGGTCATACACTTCTTAACCACGACAACAAAAACAAAAAAGCCGTATGGAAAACAGATTGATATCTGTCAGCAAAATGGAAGAGCGAGACGATAAAAATGAAAACATTAGCACAGGCATATGCAGAATTTGATCTAGATCAACTGATAGAGCAACAGCTTCATGGCTCGGCACAATACATCAATGCCTTTGATGAATGTTGTGGCCGATATATTGGACAACACAAAACAGCGCTGATTTGGGAAGGAAAACATGGCCAAGTTGAACACTATACCTTTGAGCAGCTCGATCTACGTTCAGCACAATTGGCCAATTTTTTTAAAAGTCAAAATATTCGTGTTGGTGACAGTATTGCAGGGTTATTGCCTCGAACACCCGAGCTTTTAATCACAATTTTGGCCACATGGCGAATTGGTGCCATTTATCAGCCCTTATTTACTGCGTTTGAATCTAAAGCCATACAGCATCGAATCGAAACTGCAAATACTCAGCTAATCGTTACACATGCCGAACATCTGCATAAACTGAATCAGCTTAATTTGGACTCGATACTGGTAGTCGATGCAAGTAATGAGCCAAATCAAAATCTGCCAGATTTCTGGACAACGCTGAATCGCTTTGAGTCGGTCTGTCCTGTTGAATATCGAACATTTGAAGATGACTTTTTACTTATGTTTACTTCGGGAACCACTGGGCTAGCCAAATCGGTTCCTGTACCACTTAAAGCCATTTTGGCATTTAAAGGTTATTTGCAACATGCTGTAGATTTGAGAGCGGAAGATGCATTTTGGAATTTAGCAGATCCAGGCTGGGCTTACGGATTGTATTATGGAATTACGGGCCCGTTAAGTATGGGACATCGCATCCTCTTGGATGAACAGTCGTTTAGTGTCGATCGTGCAGTAACATTACTTCAGAAATATCAGATTAACAATTTAACAGGCTCTCCTACAGCATTTCGGATGTTCTTTGGCTTTAAAGAAAAATTTGATGCACAAATTGCACAACATTTAAGAGTGGTAAGTAGTGCAGGAGAGCCACTGACGCCTGAAGTGATTCACTGGTTTAAAGAATATCTTCAGGTCGATATCTATGACCAATATGGGCAAACTGAATTGGGTATGGTGATTGGTAATCATCATGCACTTCATCATGAAGTCAAGATCGGATCGGCTGGTTTTGCGATACCTGGACATCGTTTTGCTGTTTTAAATGAACAATTGCAAGAACTTGAAAAGGGCGGTGTTGGCATGTTGGCGATTGACTGGACACAATCGCCACTCATGTGGTTTAAAGGTTATGCAGGTACAAATCGAAAATCATTTAAAGGTAATTATTATTTAACTGGAGATACTGTTCAACTCAATGAGTCGGGAGGAATCGATTTTATCGGGCGTGCAGACGATGTCATTACAACGTCGGGTTATCGTGTTGGCCCATTTGATGTCGAAAGTACCTTGCTCGAATGTGAAGAAGTGCTTGAGTCTGCAGTGATTGGTAAGCCTGATGCTGCACGCACTGAAATTGTGAAAGCGTTTGTGGTGCTTAAACCACAGCACCTTGCTTCAGATGCTTTGAAAGAAAAGCTTCAGATGTATGTTCGTGGTCGATTATCAAAGCATGCCTATCCTAAAGAGATTGAATTCATGGCAGCTTTGCCCAAAACCGTTAGCGGAAAAATTCAACGTGGCGTGCTCAAACAGCAAGAAATCGACAAAATGCAGATGCATGCTTTAATCAGTTAGGTTTAAAAAAAAAGCAGGTTGCGCCGTGGCTCAACCTGCTTTGAAGTATTTATTTATCGGTTTTTACTTCATCGCCAATGGTGTAAAACGTTCCACCAGCGATGTAATGTAAACTTTTCAGTTGTGGATCGGCATCATCAAAATACCAATGTCCATCGCGAAATACACGATTATCTGCCCATGCACCTACTACTGAGCCAATGAATAGATCATGTTCTTGCTGGTTGTGGGGTTCTGGAATAAGTTTACACACTAACCAGGCGATACAACCTTCAACAAGTGGTACATCTAGCCCATCCTGATAAAAAAGTTTGGTTCCACATTGCTCGAGTTTATTAGGTTCATTAAATAAGCTTAATGTTCCCAGTTCTTTGGTCATATCAATTTGAGCAAGACAAGGAACCTGTAAGGCAAAATAACCGCTTTCCTCAACCAGTTGACGCGTTCGTGTACTTTTATCTAAGACCACGGTCACTTTTGCGGGTGAAAATTCAAGAGCACAGGCCCATGAGGCAGCCATAACATTTTCTGTATCTCCCGACTTTGCAGACACCAATACGGTTGGACCATGATTAAGCAAGCGATATGATTTAGGTAATTCAACCGATTGAATGTATGTATTATGATGCATAAAAAATTTTACCTTTTAATGGAGATGTGGCTATTTTTTGATAATTCCTTTCCATCCGCCTGCAATTAAACGCGTGATGGTTAACAGGGTAAAGGGAGCAGACAAGCCAGCGGGTGTTGCTAAATAACGTGATTGCCACACCGGATTGAATTTAGCTTTATATTCATAAAGACCTTCAAAATTGTAAAATTCTTCACCAAGATCAAAAATCGTGGTGCCAATTTTGTGCCAAAGTGGCGCAAGAGGATGCCGCTCCAGACCAGATAATGGAGCTACACCTAAGTTGAACCAGGTATATTGCTGCGTTTTTCCCCATAGCATTAGCTCCGCAAATATAAAATCCATCACACCATTTGGAGCCAATGGGTCATAACGCATTAAATCTATAGAAAGCTCTTCATGTGAAAAAGTTTCCCACAGATTGGCAAAAGCCATAATTTGACCTTCAGGTGATCGTGCAACCGCAACCCGCGTTCGGCAGATATAGGCTTCACTAAAAAAACCTAACGAAAATCGTTTTTCACGAACCTGTTTTTGTGTCAGCCAAGCATCAGAAATTTCTTTCAGTCGATTAATATTGGCCACCACGGCATCTCGTTCAAGTACTTCAAAGTAATAGTTTTGTTTAATTAATTTATTTCGACCTCTGCGCAGGTTATCTCGTTTTTTTCCTTCCAGTCCAAATTGTGATAATTCAACGCGAGCTTCTTGGCCTAATTTGAGTAAACTTAGTCCAAGATCAAGATAAATCGGTAAATATTCTTCACTAATTTGATAAAAAACAATTTTGGCACCAAACCGATCGGCCTGTTCTTTGAATTTCCAAAGGAGTTCGCCAAATGCCGACGAAGTGCCTACCGGATCTCCCATTGCAATCCAGTATTTTTTGGTCGTAGCGTAGGCAATAAATGCGGATCGATCCTCTGACCAGAAGATTTTTTTATCTCCCAGTAATGCTAAAAAGCCTTGGGTATCATGAGTCTGATGGAGAATATTTTCTATATCGTTAAGTTCGGATTCATCAAGTTGTTCAATATGTTCAGGTCGGGAAATTCCAAATAATTGCCAGATAAATATTGCAACTAGAAGTACTGCAATTACGATAGATGAACGTAAAAATCGTGAAACATCATTTTTATAGGAAAACTGCCACCATAGATCATCAGAGTAGATAACATGATGATAGGCAAAAAAGCCTAACCATGTACTGCCGGCGACTACAAGAACGATACTGATGAGCCAAAAAGGCTCTGGTGATAGCTCAAACAGTGATGATTTTCGATAAAAATAACGATGAGAAATTAAAATACAAACAAAAATAATGAGTAATGCAACAACTTTAACCCAGCCACTTGCTGTCAAAACTGAGCTTAAAATTGCCAATGCCAAAAGAATTAAAGCGCCGTACCATGCTGCATCCAGTTTGAGATAAATACCCCGTGCTAGAAATAACAATAATACCCCAACGAGTGAGCCCATTAAGTGCGACAGTTCCAGTACTGGCAGTGGGATGAAATTGCTCAGCCAGTGCAGATTATTGGGTAAAGTGGGTAAAGCCCCTGAAACCAATAGATAAGCACCGCTTAAAAATAAAAATAAGGCAAAAATTTGCGGCACTACAGAAGGAATTATTCGTGTTGCGAGTTTTTCTGCCTGAATAAGTTTACTTCGATGCTGATAAAAATCTTTTAAAACCAGTAGGGTTCCAGCAATGAATAAAGGTAAAAAGTAATAAATCACCCGATACAAAACCAATGCAATTGCAATCGCGGGTTGGCTTGTTGCCAATACATTGCTGGAAAGCCACAAAAAAGAACCTTCAAAAACGCCAATACCACCGGGTACTTGAGAAACTAAACCTAGAAGCTGAGCCAAGATAAAAATAACGATAAAGCTTTCAAAGTTGATGCCTGGAATATCTTTTAGCAATATCCAGAGCACAGTAGAGGCCAAGATAAGATCTGAACAGGCCAGTAAAGTTTGTAAAAAAGCAGTTTTGGGGGAAGGAAGATCGATACTGAGGTTTTTAATTCTTATTGGCTTTTTGACAAGAACAACGATGCTCCAATACATGATCAAAAATCCTGCACTCAACAAGATTAAAATATAAAAGAGATGTAGCTGATTTAGATGATCGAGTACATTTGCGGGAGCAAATACAATTGCAATTAATCCAAGCGTCATCAGACCAATAAAAAAAGTCAGACTTAAAAAAGCCGAGATTTTTGCAATATCCCAGCCCTGAACGCCCATTTTTTGATAAAAACGATAGCGGATTGAACCCCCAGAGGCCCATGCATGCCCAGTGTTGTTACTGATAGCAAAGCTGACAAACGAAGTGAATAGAATATATCTATATTTGATGTTGCGATATCCTAATGACCTTAAAGCCAAAACATCATAAAGTGTAAGAAATAGATAGCTGGCTAATGTCAAACCACATGCCATTAGCGCGATTGACCAAGGAATATTGTTCCAGTGTTTAAGTAAGCCTGAAAACTCATGGGTCTCAAGTTCTTTATGTATGATAAATAATGCTATGCAAAATAAAATGACTGGCGCATATTGAATTATCTTTTTGAGGAAGGGCTGTTTGAGCATAAGAAAAAAGTGCCAAAATCTAAACTATTGTTGTTGATTTAAGTATATGCATTTTTAATCAAATACCTATCTGAATATTGATGATTTTGAGTCGTCAAACATATTTTTCTTGGCTAGAATGTGAATAGCTAAACCTACTCTTTTCTCAACGAAACTTTTAATATTTGATAAAAAATGAAAGAAATAAAACCTTTAATTGGCATTGATCTTGGAACAAGTAACTCGCTTGTAGGTGTATTTGAAAATGGTCAACCCAGACTCATTGAAAATGCTTATGGAAGCAAATTGACACCTTCAGCAATTGCGATGGATGAAGATCAGCAAATTTTGATTGGGCAGGCTGCTTTAGAGCTACGCGCTTCTGGTCGGGATGTTTTGACGAGTTTCAAACGTTTGATGGGTACATCTAAACCATTAAAATTAGGAGATCGTAGTTTTTCAGCGATTGAGCTTTCATCACTGATTTTACGTTCTCTTAAACAGGATGCTGAGCATGCTTTGCAATCTGAAGTTGATGAAGCAGTGATTACTGTGCCCGCTTATTTTAATGATATACAACGTCAAGCCACAATTTCTGCCGCCGAACTGGCTGGCTTGAAAGTAAGTCGCCTTATAAATGAACCAACTGCTGCGGCTTTAGCTTATGGACTTGGTCAGAATGAGGATAGTTGCTTTCTTATTTTTGATTTAGGCGGCGGTACGTTTGATGTTTCAATTGTCGAGTTATTTGATGGTGTTATTGAAGTACGAGCCAGTGCAGGAGATAATTACTTAGGTGGAGACGACTTTGTACAGTTAATCATGAAGCAATACTGGAAAAAGAATGCTTCTCTATTTGGATATAATGAAACTACGATTCCTTATGATGTTGAAATTGCATTAAAAGCCAAAGCTCAATATTGTCTACATGTACTGAGTAAGCAGACATCTACCCAGCTTAATTTTAAATGGAATGATAATGAAGCAACACTCGAAATTTCTCAAGATGATTTGACCAACTGGGCAGAGCCGTTGCTATTAAGATTACGCCGTCCGCTTGAACGAGCCCTGCGGGATGCCCGAATTTTACCAAAGCAAGTAGACCAGATTATTATGGTAGGCGGGGCAACGCGCATACCTGCTGTACGCAAATTGGTTACCAAATTGTTTGGACGTTTTCCTTCAACCAGTATTCAGCCAGATGAGGCAATTGTTCGAGGCGCATGTATTCAGGCTGGTTTAAAAGCAAAAGATCAATCTTTAAAAGAAGTGGTTCTAACTGATGTTTGCCCATTTAGTTTAGGAATTGCTGTAGGTGATGAAGATCAGTTTTCACCTATTCTGGAGCGTAATATTGTCATTCCAGCCAGTAAGGTAAATACCTATACTGCAATGAAGAAAGGCCAGCGAGAGATTGTGGTGCAGATTTATCAGGGTGAACACCGATTATGTCGAGAAAATGTCTCTCTAGGCTCTTTAACTGTACCATTACCCCCAAATGACGATTACTTATCCATCGATGTTAGATTTTCATATAATCCTAACGGAATTCTGGATGTTGATGTGGATGTTCCAGCAACAGGTGAGCGATTACAAAAGGTTGTGGTGAATCATCAAAGTGTCATGTCTGCTGATGAGATTGAAAAAGCTCGGTTACAACTCCAATCACTTAAAATTCATCCACGAGATAACCTGATTAATAAGAGTTTACTATTACGAGCCGAGCGTCTGTATAGTGAACGAACGGGTGATCTTCGTTATCAAATTGGCGATCGTACAGAACGCTTTAATCAAATTCTCAATCAACAGGATGAACGACAAATTCGTGAAGCCAGACAATATTTTGAGGCTTTCTTGAATGAGGTTGAAGATTTGAGTTTGTTCGAAGAATATTAAATAGTTTTGAATGACTAACAATGACCATGAAAAACCTTTCATGACGTAAACATAACTTTGTTGAACGAGTGCCTGTCAGAAGTTTCAGGCACTCGATCTTTACAACGCAATTAACTCAACTATTTTTTTATTTTTATGCTTTGATAAAGATAAAAAGCAGTGATAAGGCCTAAGATAAGGATATAAACTCCAACAATCATAGTAGCGATATAAGAGATATATTTGATAAAAGAAGAAAATTTTTTGGTATTGAATATCGTAAAAAATAATCCTACGAAAGTTAAGCAGGCGGCATAAATATAGTGCTGAGAATTTTCAGATATAACAAAATAGCCAACCGATCCAACAAAAGCAATTCGAAGCAAAATAATGATGATTGCTTTGCGTGTAACTTGTTGTTCGGTTAAATCATCCGTATTTTTCTTGGCACCAAACACGTAAAACAGCGGTCGAAATGAATCTGGAAATAATAAACAACTGATCGGAATTAAACTAAAGCTGATGAGCCAAGGTCGATACGGTTGACCCAAAGTATAAAAAATAAAACCAAATCCAAGACACAAAATTGCTATACCTATTCCTATCATCAGATAATCATATTTAATATAAGCGCTTTGAAAGATACGATTCATATTTTTATGGGCATCTAGTTTAAGGCAGCCCAACAGAATAATTGTAAAAATTACCCATAGATAACTCAGTGAAGAATACAGAATCGTTGGTAGAGCTGAAGCGGCAATGCACATAAGAAAGCCGCTGATAAACCAGATTTTCTGATAGCGAAGTAACTGCTCATCACGATTTGGAAAAGCCAAAATTTTTGCATGAGTTATAGGTTGAACAATAAATGTAAATACGATGAAAACGCCAATTGAAATTAAAATCAGACTTTTCTGTGTAAGTAAATTTGATAAAAACTGATTCAATACGAAGAAAGTAGCTACAGAAAGTACTAAATTGAATAAAACAAAGTGTTTTATATGATTGATGCTTTTAAGAAAGTTGTAGTTGATATTGGATGCGGTATCGTTTATCTCAAATTGATCAATAACATCCATGACGTTCTGTTCTGGATGATGGTGTCCAAGCTGTTTTTGAAGATGCAGCATCTTAAATGGATGAAAACTTTGTGAACTTGAAAGGTACTCGAAGATAGAATAATCCTCATGCGATAATGATTTATATAAATCACGTTTCTGCAAAAAATCATGCAAACGTTGCTGTAGTATACGATGATAATAATGATCGTTGTATTCATGCAGATCATCTGGATATACATCATTCCAGCGCTCAAGAAACCTGAAATATTGTGGGCTCATCGTATCTACTCTTAGCTCTGCCACAGCACTCATGAGTTGGTCTTTAATCTCAATTTGCTGCTCAAGTGGTAGATCAAACTGTTGATTGAGTAGTAAACTAAATCTTTCAAAAACGTCATCACTAATATTATCTTCCCACAGTAACTGTTTGACTTGATAAAGCTCATCAGTGATAGGATCAATTCCCTGAGTAATATTTTGATCAGATTGTTCATCATTGAGATCAATAACCATTTCTGAATGATTGTAAAACTCATTAGTTTGGTCAGATGTTATAGTTAAGTGTTCTGTCGATTCTGCTAAATAGCCGATAAAGTCTTCAAGATCGTGATCACGTAACAAGTGATCCATGCGTTCAATGTAAGATAATCGCGTTACCTCTTCATTCACTGTATTGAGATGATCACCAAATTCGTGCAATGCTTCTCGAATATTAAAGTGAATATCTTGCTCGATGATACGCTGCTGAATTGCAAGATAAATTTCTTCAAGCTCGTTATCTGATGATTGATTAATTTCGATTTCTTGAACAGATTCAGTTTGCTCAATTAAATGATATGTGTGTTGTTCATGATTAAAAATAGAATCATTAATGTCTTCTTGATCAAACAATTCATACTGCGCTTCATATTGGGCAGTTTGAAGGGCCTCTCTCAATGAAATAAACTGATCTGGCTGAGTGTCTTGATCAATTTGTTTGAGCTTTATAGCGTATGCTTTCTTAATTGCTCTTAAATTTGTAGTAGGTTCTATTCCAAGTTGTTGCCATGCAGTCATTTCTTTTACTCAAAATTTTCTTATCTATCGTCAGTAAAAGCTGATATGAATCAGCAAAGTAATATTTGATTGATAGTTTGAGTGACTATATTAATATGCTTCAAATGATTGATCAAAATATATTAAAGCTACCTGTGCGGTAGTGAAGTCATTGCAGCAGTGGTGAAAGGTAAGCTGTCTTTTCTAAGCTACCTGTGCGGTAGTGAAGCAGGCTATGACTGGCAGATGCAAGGCTATATGTTTTCTAAGCTACCTGTGCGGTAGTGAAGTAAGCAACTTTAACAATGGAGTCTTTTACAGTTTTCTAAGCTACCTGTGCGGTAGTGAAGAGAGAAGATGCTGATCAGCACAATAACTTCTTTTTCTAAGCTACCTGTGCGGTAGTGAAGACGTTTGGGCAAACGAATTGGAAATTGCGTGTTTTCTAAGCTACCTGTGCGGTAGTGAAGGTTCAGTAACAGTCACAACAACAAATGCCGATTTTCTAAGCTACCTGTGCAGTAGTGAAGAAAAAGATGAGTTATCTGTATTAGCTTGTATTTTTCTAAGCTACCTGTGCAGTAGTGAAGTATGGTCTTACACTGCAAAACTTTCGCCTTCTTTTCTAAGCTACCTGTGCAGTAGTGAAGCCTTCTGCCTGGGGTAACGGTACATATTTTTCTTTCTAAGCTACCTGTGCAGTAGTGAAGTTTCAGGCTGATCTGTTTCTGTAGTGTCGTCTTTTCTAAGCTACCTGTGCAGTAGTGAAGAAATATAAATCAGATATGATGTGCAACAAACTTTTCTAAGCTACCTGTGCAGTAGTGAAGAGTAATAAAATATAAAAATATATATTAAAAACAATATACTAAAGTAAATAAAATAAAAATACCTATTTTATTTTAGCTCTAAATAAGTCTTTGATTTTATTTAACTGTTAAAGAGTAAGTAAAATATTGGGGTAAAAGTTTACTTTTGTCAAAATAAAACATCTCACAACGTAAGCTTGTCTTTATAATCATGGTGATGAATTTGGTATTGATAAATTGGGATAATCACGAGTGAACGATCAGGACAATCTGGATTTAGAGCTAAATGATGCCGAAATGCATTTATATAGCAGACAAATTTTACTCGATGGATGGGATCTAGATGCTCAAGAAAAACTAAAGTTCGCCAATGTTTTGATAGTAGGCGCGGGTGGAATCGGTTGTACAACAGCAGAGCTACTGGCTCGAGCAGGCGTAGGCAAAATCACGCTGATTGATGCAGACACCATTGAAACCAGTAATTTGCAACGTCAAATCGCATTTACACCTGCCGATATTGGGCAGTTTAAATCCGATACTTTGGCAAAACGTCTGATGCAAATCAATCCGCATATCCGTGTAGAGTTTTATGTGGGTAAGCTTGACCAAAGCAATGCCGATGAGTTCGTTCGACAGCAAGATTTGGTATTAGACGGTTGTGATAATTTTACAACGCGTTATGTTGTGAATGCAGCATGTAAAAAAAATGCAATACCATTAATTAGTGCATCTGCAATTGGTTTTCAAGGTCAGCTCTTTATGGTCGATGCGGATTCGGCCTGCTACGAATGCTTGTTTCCAAAAGAGCAAATGGCAGATGAAGGCTTACGCTGCGCAGATTCAGGAGTGCTCGCTACCACACCCGTAGTCATGGCCTCACTTCAGGCGCATCATGCGCTGCTATATCTGGGGTTAGACAAAAGCCCACTCAAAGAAAAGTTATTGCTTTGGGATGGACTCAGTATGAAACAGCGTATTTTACATTTTGAAAAAGATACAAATTGTTCCACTTGTCAGGCAAGTTTGTCTGTAAACTAAACTCAGTTTGATACACTGTCCAATGAGTTAAATAACATTGAATCATATGAAAAAAAATATTCTGTTTGATGGACTACGCTCGGTTGCACGAATTGGCAAAACCGCTTTTTTTGCAGCCAAAGCTGGCTATAAATATGCAGTTGAAAAGCCGAGTAATGCAAAATTGATGCGTGAAACCTTTGAATCACTAGGGTCGACGTATATTAAATTAGGTCAGTTTATTGCCAGTACGCCATCGTTATTTCCTCGTGAGTATGTCGAAGAGTTTCAAGGGTGCCTAGATCAAACGCCAACGCTCCCTTTTAGCTATATTCAAGGTGTACTCGACAGCGAGTTCGAGGGGCGCGATTTAGGGCAAATTTTTGCATCGATTGATGAAAAACCGCTTGCTTCGGCATCTATTGCGCAGGTTCATGCTGCCAAGCTGATCACTGGTGAAGACGTGGTCATTAAAGTACAAAAACCGGGTGTTGAAACCATCTTGTATACCGATCTCAATGTGGTGCATTGGGCGACACGTATGTTTGAACGTGCAATTCCTAAGGTGAAGTTTGCATCGCTATCTGACATTGTTGAAGAAATCAAAATTCGAATGATTCGTGAAGTCGATTTTATCGAAGAAGCGCAAAACCTAGATGACTTTACTGCTTATCTCAAACTCACCAACAATCAAGCCGCAACTGCCCCAAAAGTTTATCATCAATTCTCGACGCGTCGCGTGTTGACCATGGAGCGCTTATACGGCGTTTCACTTACGGATTTTGATGTTGTAAAACAATACTCTAAAGATCCTTCGCAAGTGCTGATTACTGCCATGAACACGTGGTTTGGTAGCTTGATGCTATGCAAAAGCTTTCATGCCGATTTACATGCAGGGAATTTGATGCTGCTTGAAGATGGACGTATCGGGTTTATCGATTTTGGTATTGTAGGTCAACTCAACCCACAAGTCTGGACAGCATGTCTGGCTTTTATGGATGCCTTACAAAAAACCGACTATACGGCCATGGCTGAAAATATGCTCAAAATGGGCATGACCGATACTCAAGTCGATACGACGGTGCTCGCGCAAGATCTTGAACGACTATTTAGTGGTGTATTACTTGCCGATCCACAAGATATTCTCGCGTCGAAACCTTCTGATTTAAACGACATCATGCTGGATGTGGTGGCGGTGGGTGAGCGTCACGGCATTAAATTTCCGCGTGACTTTGCGCTTCTATTTAAACAAATGCTGTATTTTGATCGGTTTATGCGCATCCTTGCACCTTATACCGATATTTATGCAGACCAGCGTTTGAAAATGGTTCAAACTATGGAGCCACAATCGTTGTTAAAGCATTAAGTGTCGAGTTTGTTCGTTATGGATGCCATTGTTATTGAAGGCCTAAAGGTCAATACCGTCGTGGGCTGTTTTAATTGGGAGCGTCAAATCAAGCAACCTTTGTTACTCGATTTGACCATTCATAACGATCTGCAACGGGCAGCACAATCTGATGAGCTAGATGATACGCTTAACTATGCATTGATTTGTGAATTGGCTGCACATGCAATCGAGCATGCTCAGCCTAAACTGATTGAGCATGCCGCCCATCTGGTCTTAAAAAAATTGTTTGAGACTTTTCCCACGATTGAATCTATCATTATTACCATTCGTAAACCTGCGATTATTGCAGAAGCTCAGTCGGTAGGAATTCGCCTTGAACGCCAACGAAAACATTTTTGCGCTCGCACTGGCGAGTAATCATCTGCCAGAGCAGCATTTCGCGCAGGCTTATCGGGTGATTCAGTCGTGGGGTGAGGTGCAGTTTTCAGATGTTTATCTCATTCCATGCCGAGATGGTGTCGGTCAAGATTATTGGAATTCGGCCTGTTTGCTCATCTCAAACAAGACATCTGCCGAGATTGAAGTCGAGCTTAAGCATTTAGAGGCACAAGCGGGGCGTATCCGACCTTCACACCAGATCAGTTTAGATATCGACTTAATCGCATGGGGTAAGCAGCTCGATCAAATGCAGTTTAATCATAAAAAAATGCCTTTGGCACTTGATGTGAAAATTCCACTTTCTACGCTGTGGCAAAATCCTGCCCTTGCGGTTGAAGTGTCTAATTTTCCAGTGGTTGATTTTAAAACTGATCATTTTTACGCATCGACGCATTGATCGATTTTTTAGTTGTTATTTATCTTCAAACATCTATTTAAATATAAAAAATCAAGCTTGATTAACATCGATTCCCTTTAGCATCGCACGAATGAATACGAACTAAAGGGGCGTTTAATCGATTGCTTGATATGCAAATTAAATATAATAACTGGTTGTCGTCATGAGTTTGGAAATCGCAGTCATGGTAATTTTGACTGCAAATGGCAATTCAACACCGCCAGCCTCAAGTGCCGATTCGCGATGATGTAGTTCATCCTGATTCATTTGCTCTAAGATACGTTTAGATCGATCATCGTGAGCAGGTAGCTGGTCTAGATGGCTTTGCAAATGCAGACTTACCTGACGTTCTGTTTCGGCAACAAAGCCTAAGCTATATTTGTCGCCTGCAATTCCTGCAATAGCACCCATACCAAATGAAAGACCATACCAAACTGGGTTTAATAAACTTGGCAGACTGTCTAGTTCTTTAAGCCGGTCTTCACACCAAGCCAAATGATCCTGTTCTTCTAGCGCAGCTTGTTTCATTTCATCACGGACATTTGGCAATTTTGCGGTCAGTGCCTGCCCATGATACAGCGCTTGCGCGCAGACCTCACCAGTATGGTTAACTCGCATCAAACCTGCGACATGGCGTGCATCGCTGACACTTAAATGGGTCGATGCGTTGTCTGCCGGATTGCTGCGCTGGGCAGCTGTTGCGCCTGGTACTAAGCTGCGCAACGCCTGATCAAAAGATTGAATGAGTCGATCAACACCATTGTACTGACGCATAGGATTAGTCCTCTAAAGTATCTTGAGCATTATGCAGCATGGGTGGAAGTTTACGTAAGAGCCAGAATGTGAATACTGCACTGAATATGGCTGTAATTATAAATAATATTTTAATGTCTATTTTTAAAATACTTAAGATGACAATGGAAAAAATGGCAGAACTCACCATAAATGCGGCATTTAAAATATTATTGGCTGCCACTACGCGCGCGCGGTGAGAGCGAGGAGAATAGGCTTGCATCATGGCATAGAGCGGTACAATATAAAATCCACCGCTAATTCCCAGTAAAGTGACAGCCAGCATGACGTGATAATACACTTGTCCGGAGGTGAATATCTCTTTTAGGCTAAGCAGGGCGCCGGTTCGTTCTGGAACAAACGACAAACTTGCAGCCAGATAAAAGGCAAATACAGTCAGGCCAACTGCACCAATCGGAACCATCTTGATGTTGAGCTCAGACCCACCAATTTTACGGCACAGCAATGATCCCACCCCAATGCCTACCGAAAAAAAGGTGAGCAAAAGACTCACAACATTTTCAGAAGCATGCAGGTTTTGTTGGGTCATTTGGGGAATCTGGGTAAGATAGGTCGCACCGTAAAACCAGTACCATGAGTTTCCAAGCAAAATGGTGAAAATCAGCGGTAGACTTTTGGCATAACGAATGGTTTGCAAACTGGTTCTAAAAAAATTCCAGTCGATTTTAATGTCAGGCGCAGATACTTTTTGTTTAAGTACGAAGCGACTGCAAATGTACCCAATCAGGGCAATGCCGACCACCATCAGGCTGATCCATAGTAAATTGCCATCTGACGACGCAATCACTGCACCGCCCAAAATCATACCGAGTAAAATTGCAATTGAAGTGCCCGACTGAAACAGCGCATTTCCAGACATGAGTTCATTGGGTTTTAAAATCTCTGGTAATATTGCGTATTTGATCGGCCCAAAAAAAGTGGAGTGAATGCCCATCATAAAAAGCGCAATCATCAGTAAATACAAATGACCCGTTAAGAAGCCTGCCATACCGATTAGCATGATCACAATTTCAAGAATCTTAATGGCTCTAACCAACTGAGCGCGCTCATATTTATCTGCAATTTGCCCAGCCGTTGCAGAAAAAATAAAGTAAGGCAAAATAAACAATAACGCAGCAAGATTGTTTAAGGTACTCACACTGGCATTTTGCTGGCTGATCCAGCCATAGGTTATGACCAGCAACAAGGATTGTTTGTACACATTGTCATTCAATGCGCCAAAAAACTGGGTGAGAAACATCGGCAAAAAACGACGAGTGCTCAGGAGATGTTCATTGTTTTTCATCATGTGTATATTTCATTGCGTTTTATTAAGAAGTGTCATTGCCTTGTTAAGTTTGCTTCAAAATCATGTATGATACTTCGGTAGTTGATCGAGTGAAAAATCAATTGATTTATCAGTATTATCGGTACATTTGTGCAGTCCATTAATAAAATAAGTTTAGAGTTCATTGTACATGCTTGCGACCAAAAAATTTAAACAGTCCGCGCTTGCCCAGTCTGTACGTTTTATATTAAATGTACATGACCTGAATAAACTCATCTACACGAGCATGTTATTGGGTTTGACGGTGTCGACCAGTTATGCTCAAGAAATAAACCCATCTGTTGCTGCATCGAGCTCATCGCAGACTCAGCCTACAATCGACTCTAATGATCTTAATAACGTTGCCACGAGTGTATCAACAACAGCACCTAACCAGCAGGATAGTTTGGCAATCTTGCAACAACAAGCGCAATCTTCAAAAACAATTGCAGAATTCAAACCAATAGAGTTTGAAGATCTTGAAAATTTACCATCGACTGCCGTAGATTCGGCAATGGCCAACGAAATTTACCGTGTTGCAGAGCAAGCCAAAGCAGAAGCTCAGGCTACTGCATCAAGAGCACCGACTTCAGCGACATCTGCCACGACCAATCCATCGCAAGATCTGGCACAGATTAATCAGGCTCCCGTTAATGTTGATAATCTGATGCAGCAAATCCGCTCGGATAGCCAGATTAATGTTCAGGCCAATACCACTGGTCAAACGCTTGAACGAACCAGTCTGCAACAAGCCAGCCAACCCGAAGAAAAAAAGGGATTCTTTAAACGAATTATCGATAAAATTAAGCCAAAGCGAGACCTTGGCGGACAATCCATTCCTCGTATTACGGCAGAGGTAAAAGGTGCTCCAACTGAGCTGGCTGCAAATATTAAGGCGAAGTTATCGAGTTATTCTCAAGAAGCTTTTCAAGATTTTAATAGCTCATTACCGCAACTTCGTAACTTATCGAATCAGGCTGCGCAGGCGGTGGGATATTACAATGCCGAGTTTAAATTTGAAAAGTTGAGCGACTCCAAAGTTCGTGTCAATGTTATACCGCATGAGCCAGTTAAAATTGAAGAGCAAAATATCGACTTCACTGGCCCAGGTGCATCGCTGCCTCAATTCCAATTGATTCGACTTGTTCCTGAACAAGACGTGGGTGATATTTTAAATCACGGTAAATACGAAGAAACAAAATCACGTATTGCGACAGTAGCCTCAGATAACGGATTTTTTGATAGTTATTGGCGCTTGCATGATGTGCGTGTTAATCAACCTCAAAATACAGCCGACATCAATTTAAAGTATGAAACAGGCGAGCGTTATCAGTTGGGTAATGTTGAATTTCGAATGAGTGATCCTTCGAAGAAAATTCCCCTCGATATGGATGTATTGCTCAGCATGACACCTTGGAAAGAGGGAGACGACTACACTTTCTGGCGTGTCAATGCACTGGCCAACAACTTGACCAACTCCCGTTACTTTAACTACACATTAGTCGATACAATTAAACCAGACCCGATTCAAAAGCCATTAGAGTTGCCGCCAGATTTACAGGCCTTGGTGGATCAAGATAATCAATCACAAACGTTACAACAAAGCCCTCAACAGGGTAAAAAAGTTGTGTCTGCAAATGAAGTGACGCAAAATGTTGTAGATGAAGCAGAGTTTGCCGGCACACAAGCGTCTGACAATCAAGATCGAGCATTACGATTACAGCGTAGCGAGCAAAAAGAACAAGAATCTGAGCGTAATCAGCTTGAAAATAAAGCGCGTGAAGAAAAGAAAATTCCTGTGATTGTGACACTCAATGCAGATCGTTTAAACAGTATCGAAACTGGTTTTGGTTACGGAACCGATACGGGATTCCGAGTGCGTGGTCAGTATCGCCGTGCGATCGTAAATAGCCGTGGCCACTCATTCGATGCCAACATGGAAGTCTCGCAAATTCGTCAAGCGGTAGATGTGCGTTATAACATTCCCTATAAACATCCGCTCAATGATTACATCAGTATTGTGGGTGGGTTTGAGCGTGAAC
Organism: Acinetobacter soli; assembly: GCF_018139125.1. NCBI lineage: Bacteria > Pseudomonadati > Pseudomonadota > Gammaproteobacteria > Moraxellales > Moraxellaceae > Acinetobacter > Acinetobacter soli. The sequence goes on along the minus strand of NZ_CP073241.1, from coordinate 1,407,877 downwards.
TTGACAATGATATTGGACCAAACGTCACTCTTGAAACTCAGACTGCTGTGATTGGTGCAGAGCGTATTATCAAAAATCCACTGGGTGGTTGGCAACAAACCTATGGCGTTCGCTATCGCGTAGATTCACTTAACCAGCGCGGTACGGTTGATGAATCTAGTCTACCAGATGCATTTAAGGTACCTGGTTCCGATCCAAATCAACAAGCTTTGCTATTTGGCTATTCAGTTTCTAAAACCAGTAGCAATAACAATATCAATCCGACCAAGGGTTTTAAGCAAACCTATAAGCTTCAGGTGGCAAGTGATGCCCTGATTTCAGATGCCAATATTATTATGCCAGCTGCCGCTTGGCGTGCTATTTATTCAGTAGGTGAAAATGACGATCACCAATTTGTCGGACGAGCAGATTTAGGCTATATCTTCACCAATGACTTCGAGAAAGTACCATACAATTTGCGCTACTTTGCCGGTGGAGATGAAAGCATACGCGGCTTCGATTATAAGAGCCTTGCACCACTCGAATTTGGCTATAAGGTGGGTGGGCAAGCCTTGGCTGTTGGATCACTTGAATATAATTATCAGTTCAAAGAGGGTTGGCGAGCTGCGATATTCTCTGACTTTGGTAATGCTTACGATAAAGATTTTAATACACCAACAGAATATGGTGTAGGGGTGGGGATTCGCTGGAAATCACCTGTTGGACCAATTCGTATCGATGTGGCATCGGGAATTTCCGATCCAAACCATCCGATTCGTTTACATTTCTTTATTGGCCCACAACTTTAAAACAAAATTTGTACTAGGATCATTATGGGTGAATTCGAACAGCAACCAGCTCAAAAACCAGAAAAAAAACGCCGTATTTTAAGAAGTGTTTTATTTACGTTCGGCATTATTCTGCTGTTTTTAGTGTCTGCCTTGACCATCATGGTATCGACGGACCGTGGGAGTAAATTTTTGCTTGATCGGGTGATGGAACGCCAGCAAATTATTCGCTACGAATACGAAGGTGGAAATCTGCTCAACGGTATTATTCTGCGTAATATCTTAGTCAAACTCAAAGAACTCGATATAAAAATAGATCATGCCGATATTGGGCTGGGTTGGCGTGCACTGATCAATAAAGAGGTGCATTTAAGCCATGCTGATGTGGAAAATTTGCAGATTATCAGCTATGCCAAGCCTACCGGAGAACCATTTAAGTTTAGCGAAATCAAACTGCCGTTTATTTTGCGTGTGAATGAAGCCAATGTGGATCACTTGCGTATTCAAACCAGCGGAACTCATGTTGATTTTAATGATATCTATCTCAAAGATGCATTATGGTCGGGCACAGAGTTAAAGTTTGAAGATTCAGAATTCGATATGGGTTATCTGGCGGTGAAAAATGCCACAGGCCAAATGACCTTTAGCGGGAAATATCCGCTGTCGCTTACAGGTGATCTGAGTTTACCGTCCTTAAATAGCCTGAATATTAAAACCATTAAAGTGGCGGCCAAAGGGACTTTAGACACGATTCAGGCAGGTGTTGCAACCAATACACCAGATTTACTTACAGGATGGGTCGTGGTGCATCCTGTGCGTGATCATGTGCCAATGTTTGGTGAGCTTCAGTTTAAGAACTATCATCTTCCATTGTTGGTCGAGCAAAAGCTTTTTGCCAAAAATGGCGTTGTAAAATTTAAAGGGGATGTCCAGTCATTGGCCCTTACGCTTGATACAGACTTAAAGGGCGAAAACATCCCTGAAGGGCAATATACTGCCAATATGCAAACGGATCTGGTCAATGGATTAACCATTCAGGATTTCAATGGTCAGCTCATGAAAGGATCTGTCAATTTAGCCGGTTATGTGGGATGGGATGATCGTGTGACATGGGATGTGAATGGTCGTCTGAATCGATTAAATCCTAAAGATGAAGTGATTCCGCAAGCGATTCAAGATTTTCTACCGCCTTCACTCGATGCCAATATTAGCTCGAAAGGAACGCTTGAAAATGGAATGGCACTCACTGCCAATCTTGATTTTGACAAATACGAAGCGTGGTCGGTTAAGCTGAATCAGGCAGAAGCCAAGGCAAAACCACAGCCGTTATTGCTGGATATCTCATGGAGTAAAATTGATCGTGCCATGCCATACATTGGTTGGCTGAGTAGTGATTCCGGGCAAGTTAATCTGGCGTTAGTTGACAATAAACAAGACATTCATGTTGCGACAGTCATTAAAGCACATGAACAGGCAACGTTGCCTCCTGGTCAATACGATGCACGACTAGATTTAAAAGACAATATTTTAAATATACCGGCATTTACTTACAAAGCCACGCAAACTGGTAGTTTAAGTGGACAAGCGAAAGTTGAGTTGCCAACTGAAAAGCGTCAGCTTAAATGGAATGCATTTCTAACGGCAAAAGACTTCAATCCGCAATCGATCTCGACTGCTGCGCCTGTCGATCGTTTGAATGGACAAGTCAAAGCCAATGGCTATGCCAAACCCAACCAACAGATTATTCAGCTTAATGCGATTGATTTAAAAGGACACTTGGCAAATTCTGGGCCAAATGATGTGATTGAACTGACGGGTGCCAGTACGGCTGCCATGGTTTTTCACGATGAAAAATCGGGTGGTGGTTTTAAAGGCTTCGCTGTTCAATATGACGGCGGCTTAAATGCGCTGAATCAAGGCAAAGGGTTACTCAAATTTAATATTTCAGGTACGCCTGAATTGATCAAAATCGCACAGCTTCAGCACGATGGTGTCGCAGGTAAAATTTTTGCCAGCGGGCTGGTGAATCTAAAAAATGCAATTGCTTGGGATATCAATGCTTCTCTGGTGCGATTCAAGCCACAGTATTTTGTTTCGAGCGTTCGTGGTGAAGTATCGGGTAATCTAAAGACGCAAGGGCTGTGGTCTGAGCAAAGCAAACGTATCAATCTGGAAAAACTTAATCTCGCGGGCTATATCAATAATAAACTGGTTCGTGGAATGGGGAATCTTGCGTTGGTGATCAATGCAAATCAGAAAGGCTTATTACCGCAGCAGTTTGAAGCCAATAATCTCTTTTTAGCCTATGGGAAGAACCAAGTTCAAGCCTCAGGAAATGCACAAAATTTACGTTTAAAAGTAAATGCACCTGCACTCAATGAGATTTATGCGCCGCTGCGTGGTCGTGCTTACGGTTATTTAAATCTACAGGCGCAGCCACGGCTTAAAGCGACGGCGAATCTGGCTGTAGATAATTTTGGTCTGAACACCATCAGCATCAAAAAAATTCTGATTCAAGGTGAATTACCAACATCTGAGAGCGTTCCAACATCACTCAAAGCCACATTAAATGATTTGCAAAGTGGCACGCGTCAAATCCAGTATGCAGGCATTACCTTGTCTGGTACGCGTAAGGCACATCTGGTTCAACTTCAAGGCTGGAATTACTATTCTAAGTTTTATGTACAGCTGGCGGGTGGCTTTAATGCCTCAAATGACTGGCTTGGCCAGATTCAGCAAGGTGTATTTGATTCTCGTCGTGCGGTATTAAAACAGCAGCAAAATGCGGCTGTAATCTTTAATCGCGCTCGCCAAGAGTTATTTGTGGGGCAGCATTGCTGGGCCAGCCAGCAAAGTCAGCTATGCTTTGATCAGCCGCTACGGGTGAGTCAGCAGCGTGGTAATGTATCCTTTGCAACTCGTAACTTAGACTTAAATGACTTTGCCGCATTTATGCCAGATGGGCTGGCCATTACTGGTAAGCTCAATGGTTACGCCAAGGCCAATTGGGCCAACGGCGGCAAGCCTCAAGTCGATGCACAGCTGGTTACGCGTAATGGTGAAATTGGTTTGGCAGCGTCTGATCCGCAAGATCCAGCATCGACGTTGAGCTATAACCAGTTAAGTGTGATTGCCAAAAGTGTTCCGCAAGGTTTGCTGATGCGTTTAGATGTACAAACAGATGCAATCGGTACAGGCTATGCCAAAGTTGTCATTAATCCGTATCAGACACCAATGCCGATGTCGGGTGAGGTCGCATTTAACAATGTGCAACTCAAAGTACTCAAACCATTTATTAGTGATGTGCGCTCAATGGCAGGCACCTTGTCGTTGGCGGGTAAAGTTAATGGAACACTGACACAGCCACAAATAACTGGAGAAATGCGACTAAAAGACGGTGCAATCAGCATGATTTCGCTACCTGTCAATCTCACTAACATTCAGTTGTATTCATCTATTCGCCAAGATTCTGCAAGTATTAACGGTGCGTTTAACAGTGGTCGTGGTGCGGGCACCCTTACCGGAGATATCGACTGGAAAGATGATCCGCGTATCAAGTTAAATCTTAAAGGTGAAAATTTACTGGTTCGTCAGGCGCCATTGATTACGGCACTGGTGACACCGGATATCTCGATGGAAGCGTATCCTGTAAGTAAGCGTTTAACGGTGCAAGGAAAAGTCGATGTACCACGTGCATTAATTTCGATGCCTGAAGCGACTGAACCTGTGGTTGGTGTTTCTTCGGATGTTCGCGTGGTGCGTGAAGGCCAAGATCAGCTGGCGATTTTGCGTGCGGCAAAACCATGGCAAATTCGTGCGGATATTGGCGTTTCGATTGGCAATCAAGTCATTTTCCAAGGTTTTAATAGCCGTATACCATTGGTGGGTCGTTTAAACCTTACCCAGCGCGGTTTAGATACTGCAATGAATGCCTCAGGGGCAATTGGGGTGAGTCAGAAAGTTAAAATTGAAGCCTATGGGCAGAGTCTAGATTTAAATCGTGCAATTGCCCGTTTTAATGGACCTGTTTCAAACCCAACCCTTGATGTCGATGCCAATAAGAGCGTGCAGGGCAGTACGGTCGGTGTACGTGTTACGGGAACAGCTTCGGTACCGAATATTCAGATTTACAACGATGCAGGGTTGTCTGAACAAGAGGCACTCAATGCCTTGGTGACAGGCCGAATCAATGAAGGAAGTAGTAGCTTAAGTAATACGGCCGGCTTTAAATCGGATGTGAACAATACCATTGCAGCAGCAGGGATCAGTATGGGCTTGGGTGGAACGCGTGCACTGACGAATCAGATTGGTCGGACCTTCGGTTTGAGCGGTTTGGCTCTAGACGCACAAGGCACAGGCGATGATACCCAAGTCAGCCTGACGGGCTACATCACACCAGATTTATTTATTCGATATGGTGTAGGCGTATTTACACCAGTCAATAAACTGACCTTGCGTTATCAGGTGAATAAGCGCTTATACCTTGAAGCGAGTCAGGCACTGGAACGATCGCTCGATATTTTCTACAACTGGCGCTTCTAATAGCAGAATAAAAAAGGGCAATTCAATCGATTGCCCTTTTTTATTGAGATGCATTTAGCTCACCACATCAAAACCCAAGTCTTCTATTGTACTTACAAGGGTATCTCGATTGAGTTCTTGTGCAGCATCGCTATACACCTTAACTTCGGCCGAATCGAGATCGACCTCAACATTTTGAACGTGCTCAAGTGCAGAGAGAGCAGACTTGATCTTACTTGAACATCCACCACAGGACATTCCTTCAACATGAAAAATATAATGCGACATGATCACTTCACTCCGAAGAAAAAGGGCGTGGTTTCCAGCGACGCAAAAGCAGAGAATTCGATAATACCGAAACCGAACTGAGTGCCATCGCAGCGCCTGCCAGCACTGGATTTAGTAAACCCAGTGCTGCCAGAGGAATACCAAGCGAGTTGTAAATAAAGGCAAAGAAAAGATTCTGTTTAACCTTAGATAAGGTGGCTTGAGACAAGTCAATTGCGTGAATCAAGCCGCTGAGTTGATTGCGCATCAGCACCACATCGGCCGCTTCAATTGCAATCTCTGAACCTGCACCAATTGCAAAAGCAACATCTGCTGTAGCAAGTGCTGGTGCGTCATTAATTCCGTCACCAACCATTGCAATCCATTTACCTTGTCGCTTCAAACGCTCGATTTCACTGAGTTTATCTTGAGGTAAAACGCCTGCGATATAATGTTGAATCTCAAGTTGTTCAGCAACCACTTGTGCAACACGTGCGGTATCACCAGTCAGCATAATGACGTCAATACCACGGGCCTTCAGTGCGGCAATTGTTGATCTTGCATCTGGACGAATTGAATCGTGTAATCCGACATACCCCTGAATCTGGCCGTTTATGGCAAGACCAATTACAGTTTGCCCTTGCGCTTCAAATTTTTCGATCAATGCTTGATCAAGCTGAACATCATGATGAGCTAATAAGCGAGGCGATCCGAGTAGAACACGCTGTGAATCAAGTTCAGCTTGGATACCGTGACCCGGTAAAATTTCAATATTTTGCACAGGATTTGATTCGATATTCAGCTGCTGGGCATGATCAACCAATGCGCGAGCAATTGGATGTTCGGAATGGCTTTCAAGCGCGCTGATAACTGACCAAAACACTTTGGTTGTAATAGACGCTTGTATGGTGGTGCTGGCGACCACTGGCGTACCTTGCGTGAGTGTACCTGTTTTATCGAGCACGAGCGTGGTGATGCGCTGAGCATGCTCAAGTGCCTGTGCATTACGAAACAAGATACCTGATTGCGCCCCGCGGCCTGTGCCCACCATAATCGCTGTGGGTGTTGCGAGTCCGAGTGCGCAAGGGCAGGCAATCACCAAAACAGCAACTGCACTGATCAGACTGGTTGTAAATGTATCTGTAAACCACCATGTAAAGCCAAAGGTGAGTACACTGATAGTAAGAACAGCAGGAACAAAAATTGAAGAAATTTGATCGGCAAGGCGCTGGATTTCTGCTTTTGAACCTTGAGCCTGCTCCACCATGTGCACAATTCGGGCAATCATGGTGTGTTGACCAATACCAGTTGCACGAACTTTCAGTACGCCGTGGTGGTTTACTGTTCCGGCAAAAAGTGAATCATCGGGCTGCTTGGAAACCGGCATGCTTTCACCCGTGAGCATTGCTTCATTTACTTCAGAATTGCCCTCAATAATTATTCCATCTACCGGAATGCTTTCTCCAGCACGAACAATAAAAATATCATTAAGCGCAAGCTGATCGACTTCCACATCAATAATTTGACCATTGATCTCTTGATGTGCCTGTTTTGGCTGTAAATTTAACAGCCGCTCAATGGCTGCTCCAGTTTTGGCTTTGGCACGTGCTTCAAGTAATTTACCTAATAACACAAGGGTAATAATACTGGCACTGGCTTCGAAATAGACATGCTCTGATAAGTTGAAAAACAAAACAACACTACTAAACAAATACGCGGCACTGGTACCTAAAACCACCAATACATCCATATTGGCAGAACCGCCTCGTACTGCATTCAAGGCATGTTTATAAAAAAAACGACCACACCAAAACTGTACGGGAGTAGCCAGTAGCCACTGTATACCTCGCGGAATAATTTCATGGTAGCCCAGCATCATCGCCAGCATTTCAATGAATAACGGAAGAGTAAATAAAGCAGCAGTTAAAAATAGCCATTTTTGTTGTTTAAACTGGGCAGATCGATTGGCACTTTCGGTGTCAACATCTGTCTTTTTTTGCTGAGCTGTAAATCCTGCTTTCTCAATGGTCGAGATAATCTCTTGTGGCGTAATCAAGCCCTCTACATAACGCACAGATGCCGTTTCGGTGGCAAAATTAACCTGAGCATCCAATATTGGCTGGCGTTTGAGAACTTTCTCGATACGTTGGCTGCAAGCCGTACAACTCATGCCCTCAATGTTTAATTCAAGCGTGTTTTCATGAAGGGCAAAACCCGCCTTTTGAATCCCCTGAATCACGTCTTCTATCGAACTGGCGCTGCCTTGCAAACGTACTTGTGCACGCTCATTGGCGAAGCTGACCTCGGCGTGAACATCTGGTAAGCGATTCAGGACTTTTTCAATCCGCATGGCACAAGCTGTACACGACATACCGTGAACAGGAAGATTAAAGTGACGCACTTGATGTGTATGTACTGACATTTTAATTTCCTGTAAAATAAAATCAATAATACCCCAATGGGGTATATTTGTGAAGGACTCTCAATATGTCAAAACCTCAATCCGGCACCTCGAAGCACAACACATCAGAGGCTGATTCAAGTACTCAGCCTTCAGCTTGTATGCAATGTGAGACATCTGAAACTCAAACTGGCCAAAGTCCGAAGCAGGTGATTCAACCGCATAAAAAAGCATTGCTGAATCGATTGAGTCGAGTACAGGGGCAAGTCAATGGCGTCAGCCAAATGATTGAAAATGATCGTTATTGTGTCGATATCATCACTCAAATTTCTGCCATTCGATCTGCGCTTGACGCAGTGTCTAGGCAATTACTTGACGATCACGTTAAAGGCTGTGTGCGCCGTGCGGTGTTAGATGACAATACAGACGAGGTCATGGATGAGCTTTTAACGCTCATTAAAAAAATGCGCTAGAAAATTGATCGTATCGCTATGAAAAACTTAACCAAGTTCTAGTTGGGAAAATAACTAAATTTCAGTATCATGATTTGCAAAGGAGAGCGTTCATGAAAAAATTTCTACCGTTGACTGTCTTGGTTGCACTGGTTGGCTGTGGCGAAAAAAAACCACTTACCCCTGAAGAACAGTGGCATGGCTACTGTACCAGCATGGGCAATGCGGCGCGTTCAATTTTGCTCGATCGTCAAAATGGCATTCAGAAAACACAAGCGGTTGAACATGCCAATAAAATTGAAGAGCCGTTCACCAAAACTTTTATTTTAAGTATTGTTGAACAGGTGTATGCACTGCCACAACAGCAAGTGACGGATAAGCCAGATGCAATCCGTGAGCAGATCCGAACTGAATTGATGCAAAAATGTTTGGTAACCCCACACGATAAAGTGCCAAATTACAAGCAGTTCTAATTTTAAGAGATAAGCTTAATTACTTTATAAAATAATGCCATATGATTGATTCGCCCATGTTGGCGAATCGTCTTTGAATAAAATAAAGCAATCACATGATCGATTGGAATTCTGATTAATTCAGATCACTGGGCCTGACAATTCTACAGTTTAAAACAATTTTGATTATTGCATCATGTCTAATACGGCTTTCCTCATATTTGACATTGTGTTTGCTAAAAATTCTCTCTTTTTATTGGCACACTCGTGTAGATAAATAGATGATTTCTTTTAAAGGATCTGCAAGGTGGATATCGCATTTCATGATTAAATCATGCATGATGCATCTGCATTTTGATGAATGCAAAAGGGAGCAAAAAATCAGGAAGCAATTGCAAGAACTACAGGTATTTTGAATGGTTTTTAGCGCTGTTTAGGGTGTACTACTATTTCGCTATAAAATAACGAGAATCACGGAGAAATACGGTCCTTGCATTAACTTTTCACTTGATTTTTAGTAAAATTTTGCTGTCCATATTACTTGTGAAGCTTTAATAAGCAGGAATTCACAAGTAAATTTTTAAAAAGAGGAATAACACTGTGCTAGAAGCTTACCGCCAACACGTTGAAGAGCGTGCCGCACTCGGTGTACCACCGAAGCCACTTGATGATGCTCAAACTGCTGACTTAGTCGAATTACTTAAAAACCCGCCAGCAGGTGAAGAAGCATTCCTCGTCGACTTGCTTGAAAATCGTGTTCCAGCAGGTGTCGACCAAGCGGCATATGTTAAAGCTGCTTTCTTGGCAGCCTTGGCAAAAGGCGAAGCGACCTCTCCACTCGTTTCGAAAGAACGTGCAGTGTATTTACTTGGCACCATGCTTGGTGGTTACAACGTTGCACCATTGGTTGAGCTACTGGATGATGCCCAACTCGGTGCTTTAGCAGCAGATGCACTGAAAAAAACACTTCTTGTATTTGATGCATTCCATGATGTGGCAGACAAAGCAAAAGCGGGTAATACTAACGCGAAAGCAGTTTTGCAGTCTTGGGCAGATGCTGAGTGGTTTACCAGCCGCAAAGACGTACCAGAAGAAATCAAATTAACCGTATTTAAAGTGACGGGTGAAACCAACACTGACGACTTGTCTCCAGCGCAAGATGCTTGGAGCCGTCCGGATATCCCATTACACGCAAATGCAATGTTGAAAAACGAGCGTGATGGTATTAACCCTGAAAAACAAGGTGAAATTGGTCCACTAAGCCAAATTAAAGAACTTATTGCGAAAGGCAATCAAGTTGCTTATGTTGGTGATGTTGTGGGTACAGGTTCATCTCGTAAATCTGCAACAAACTCTGTGCTTTGGTTCTTCGGTGACGAAATCGCGCACATTCCAAACAAGAAAGACGGTGGTTACTGCTTAGGTTCTAAAATCGCGCCGATTTTCTTCAATACCATGGAAGATGCTGGTGCATTACCTGTAGAGATTGATGTTGCCAACATGAACATGGGCGACGAAATCGTTCTGAAGATTGATCATGCAGCAGCGAAAGTCACTGCGTTCAAAAACGGCGAGCAAATTGCTGAATCTGAACTTAAAACGCCAGTACTTCTAGACGAAGTACGTGCGGGTGGTCGTATTAACTTGATCGTAGGTCGTGGTTTAACTGCGAAAGCGCGTGAAGCTTTAGGTCTTGAGCCATCTACATTATTCCGTACGCCAGTACAACCTGCTGCAACAGGCAAAGGTTTTACTTTGGCTCAGAAAATGGTGGGTCGCGCTTGTGGTCTTCCAGAAGGTCAAGGTGTTATTCCGGGTACTTACTGTGAACCTAAGATGACGACTGTTGGTTCTCAAGATACCACTGGTCCAATGACACGTGACGAGTTAAAAGATTTGGCTTGCTTGGGCTTCTCTGCTGACTTAGTTATGCAATCGTTCTGTCACACTGCTGCTTATCCAAAGCCAGTCGACGTACAAATGCAACACACATTGCCAGACTTCATCATGAACCGTGGTGGTGTGTCGCTTCGTCCAGGTGACGGTATTATTCACTCTTGGTTAAACCGTATGTTGCTTCCAGATACAGTCGGTACTGGTGGTGACTCACATACACGTTTCCCAATTGGTATTTCGTTCCCAGCAGGTTCTGGCCTTGTTGCGTTCGCGGCGGCGACTGGTGTTATGCCACTCGATATGCCTGAATCTGTACTTGTGAAGTTTAAAGGTAAAATGCAGCCTGGTATCACGCTACGTGACCTTGTACATGCAATTCCTTACTACGCAATCAAAGAAGGCGATTTAACGGTAGAGAAGAAAGGTAAGAAAAACATTTTCTCTGGTCGTATCTTAGAAATCGACTTGTCGGAAATGGAAACTGACTTGACCGTTGAGCAAGCATTTGAATTGTCTGATGCGTCTGCTGAACGTTCGGCAGCGGGTTGTGCAATCACGCTTTCTGAAGAGAAAGTAGCTGAATACTTGCGTTCAAATATTACCATGTTGAAGTGGATGATTTCACAAGGTTATGGCGATGCACGTACAATGGCGCGCCGTGTTGAAAACATGGAAAAATGGTTGGCTAATCCATCACTTCTTAAAGCGGATGCGGATGCTGAATACACCAAAGTGTATGAAATTGATCTTGCAGACATCAAAGAGCCGATTCTTTGCTGCCCGAACGACCCAGACGATGCGAAACTTCTTTCTGACGTTCAAGGCGACAAAATTGATGAAGTGTTCATCGGTTCTTGTATGACCAACATTGGCCACTTCCGTGCAGCGGGTCAGTTACTTGAGAAAGTACCAAGTGGTTCATTAACAACTCGTTTATGGTTGGCACCACCAACACGTATGGACGAACACCAGTTAATGGAAGAAGGTTTTTACAATACCTATGGTCGTGCTGGTGCGCGTACTGAAATGCCGGGTTGCTCATTATGTATGGGTAACCAAGCACGTGTTGCACCAAATACTACAGTTGTATCGACTTCTACACGTAACTTCCCGAACCGTTTGGGTCAAGGCTCTAACGTATACTTGGCATCTGCCGAGCTTGCATCTGTTGCTGCTGTACTTGGTAAATTACCAACGCCAGAAGAGTACCAACAATATGCAGCACAAATCGACAGTATGTCTGCCGATATCTACAAGTATTTGAATTTCGACCAAATGGGCGAATATACCAATGCTGCTGATCAAGTAGATACCAAGAAAATTGCTGCGGCTCAGTTAACTTAATCGATTGATGATTGAGTTTAAATGAGTAAAAAGGGGCTGAGAAATCAGCCCCTTTTTTTATGGTATCTTTTATTATGCAAATAAAAAGCCCCGCATATTAGCGGGGCTAGTCGTATACGAATCGAGTCATATACTGTATGAGGCTCATCTCAAACTGCGCGTATTAAATCATATTTAGCTGTCAGTTGCAGCAACTATCTTCAACATTATTCAATCAGCATAAAATCTGCGGTATGCGCCAATTTTAATGGGCGTAGTGCAAAAGTCGAACGTGTATGCCGAATTCCTTTAATGGAATAAAGTTTCTTTCTTAAAAACCGCTCATAGTGTTCTGAATCCTTCACCGCAACTTTTACAAGATAATCATATTCTCCTGTAACCAAATGCGCCTCAATCACTTCTGGAATTTCTGCAAGTGCTTCGCTAAAGTTTTCGAGCATTTCATCGTCATGCCGTTCGAGTGTAATTTCAATAAAAAATAATTCATTAATTCCAATGGCTTTAGGATTAATGTTAGCAGTATAACCATCGATAATTTTAAGTGATTCAAGCCGCTTTAATCGTGTCCAGCAAGGTGAGGATGATAAACCGACCTCTTCGGAGAGTTGTGCAATCGTAAGTCGGCCATTACCCCGAAGGGCAGATAAAATTTTCCGATCTGTACGGTCTAATGTGTATTCTGTGCTGTTCAAAATTTAAACCAAAGAAAATTATGCTGTATATTTTCAATATACATAAATTTTATGCTGTTAAAACTAAAAAAAATTGAATATTCGGTAAAATTTTTGAGAGCGTTCAAGTTAAGATGTTTTTATTCAATCAAAGTCATATGGGTAGTGATTTTGATGTGCAGCGAGCCTATTGAAAAGAAGGGTGCTTTTCAATAGGCTTGCTTCACGCGCTGAAATAGTAAAATAAGCATAAAAAAACGCAGAAATATCTGCGTTTTTTTATGCAAAATACATTTATCGAGATGCCAAAAAGTCATCAATTTCTTGACGCCATGGCACAGACGGCTGGGCACCAGATCGGGTAACGGCAATTGCGGCGGCTGCATTGGCAAAGCGTGCAGCGTCTTGTGCGGTTTTTCCTTCAAGAAGCGCCGTCACAAATGCACCGTTAAAGGTATCGCCTGCGGCAATGGTATCGATTGCATTTACTTTAAACCCTTCAATCAGTTTGCCCTGACCGTATTCACTCAGCCAAACACCACGAGAGCCCATAGTAATGACTACAGTTTTAATGCCTTTTTGATGCAACACATTTGCCGCTTCGGCAGCGTCGTGATCATCATGCACAATCACATTAGTAAGGCTCAAAGCTTCAGTTTCGTTGGGCGTAATAATATCGACCAAACGTAGTAATTCTTCTGGCAACTCACAAGCTGGCGCCGGATTTAAAATCACTTTTACGCCAGCAGCTTTGGCAAGCTTTGCAGCGTGCAAGATAGTCGCCAACGGTGTTTCAAGCTGTAAAAGAATTGCGCTTGAGCGTTGAATTAGCTCTGCATGCTGATCGATATATGCAATATCAAGCGCAGCATTGGCACCGGCATGAATACCAATAAAATTCTCTGCATGCTGATTAACAAAAATTAGTGCGACACCTGTGGTGAAACCTTCAACGGCACGTACGGCTTGAGTATCAATGTGGTCTTTGATGAGCTGGTGACGAATTTGTTCGCCCACGGCATCGCCACCTACACAGGCAATAAAACTGGTATTGGCGCCACTTCGGCCTGCTGCTACTGCCTGATTTGCACCTTTGCCACCAAACGCGACCTGATACTCCTGACCATTCAGGGTTTGTCCCGGATGAGGGAAGTGTTCAAGAGAAAGGATATGGTCAACATTGATGCTGCCAATTACAGTAAGCAAAGGACGGGTTGAACTCATTAGAAACTCTAAATTTAAAAAGCGGCGTATTATGCCTTTAATTTTAAGCGATGTATAATTTAACAAACAAGCGCTTAAAAAAAGTGGCCCATATTGCTGATTAGTTATTCAGCTTTTTTAAGCAAAGTAACAAAAATTAATAATGTTATCGTATTGTGAGAATGATATGCATAAGGAGGTGTTTTAAGACTAATTTAAGATAGAAATCCTAAAACGAATGAGTGGCATACAAACAATGATATTCTAGACTGTTGAAGGAGTCAGAGATGAATCTGCATTATACTCATAAGCCGAACTACTATTTCTTTGCACACAAACTTGTTTTGTTCCTAGAAAACTACATCAAGCATCATCCAAATCATGTGCAAGAAACCTTCAACCTAAATACGATTTATGATCTCTTTGATCATGACTTCGCTTCGAGCAGTACCAACTTAGAAGGTATTCTCAATATCGTGGACGAATACGTGATTGAAACCAATAATGGAAATGAACCATTGGTGAAAGCTTACCATATCAGCCATGACAACCATATTTTAACTATCGATTTTAACAGTAACGCAATTGCGCATCTGGCACAGGGTAAAGTGATTACCTATCCAAAGGCGGCATAACAAATGAATTCTCCATAAAACAAGCACATTCCGTGCTTGTTTTTTTTTGAATCTCATTGCTGTATTTCACTAAGTTCATAAAATTAAATGTATTAAAACGATTCAATACGCACTGTTTTTTTACCGTTAGTTCAAAAAAGGCAACGTCTTAGACCATCACTGGTATTCATAAGCAGAATTTTGTAATGCTATAAATTTTTATTATGAGTTTGATATAATTAAGTCACGATTATAAAAAGAAAAAAATAAAAAAATGCGATACTGCTTTTTAATTTGATCAAAATTGATCGGGCAGTCTAAAAAAAACATTCGAAATCTCTGCAAAATTTTGTTAAATTTACCGCCCGATAAATAGCCCAATTAAATATTTGTTTAAAAACAAATGCTTATTTTTAGGCTTTTTGCATTATTTGCCCCTTGTATAAAGCTGGCAAAATCATGATTGGTAAGATAATTTTCAGATTCATGCTGTTTTTTGAGATGGCATGATCTTTGTATTGTCTCCAATTCCTCATTTTACAAATCAGTGATTATGAAGCATCACTGAATGGCGCGATAAGGTAATTCGAGTACAGGGCGATCAGTAACGACATCTTGGTTTGTTTATACAGCAGGTACCACGATGTTGACATGAGTTGCTGGAATGGGGTGTGCTCAGGTTACGGAGATGAAAATGTTTGAATATCGTGGATTGATCGGTATTTTTATTCTTTTGTTGATTGGATATATTTTTTCCAATAACCGAAGCATGATTAAAGTGAGAACGATTTTACCGGCTTTGGGCTTGCAGTTCCTGCTTGGAATTATCATTTTGTATGTTCCATTAGGAAAATACATTTTTGAACAGCTTGCCAATGGCGTAAACCATGTGATTGGTTATGCAGATTCAGGTAGCGCTTTCTTGTTCGGTGCCTTGGTCGGCGATCAGATGAACACGGTATTTAATGGCGCAGGTTTTATCTTTGCACTGAAAGTACTGCCAACCATTATTTTTGTTACTGCCCTAATTTCGATTTTGTATTATTTAAAAATCATGACGGTATTTATTAAAGTACTGGGTGGTTTGTTTCAAAAAGCGCTGGGTATCAGTAAGGTTGAGTCCTTTGCTGCGGTGACGACCATCTTTATTGGTCAAAACGAATTACCAGCCGCGTTGCGTCCATTTTTGCTACGTATGAATAAAAATGAACTGTTTACCGTCATGTGTAGTGGTATGGCTGCTGTTTCTGGTTCGGTATTGGTTGGCTATGCCGGATTAGGCGTACCCATGGAATACTTATTGGCGGCTTCGCTGATGGCGATTCCTGGCGGTATTCTGTTTGCACGTTTATTGAGTCCAGCCACTGAGCCTTCAACTGTTGAAGTATCGGATCTTGAATTTGGTGAACAACGTCCATCCAATATCATTGAGGCCGCTGCGAATGGCGCCATGATGGGGCTTAAAATTGCAGCAGGTGTCGGAACCGTGATTATGGTTTTTGTTGGCCTGCTCAGTCTGGTGAACGGTATCTTCGGTTTCGTGGGTGGATGGTTTGGCTATTCAGGCTTGAGTCTAGATGCCATTTTTGGTTATGTCCTTTCTCCTTTAGCTTATGTGATGGGCGTGGACTGGAATGAAGCGCAGTTAGCAGGTTCTTTGCTTGGGCAAAAGCTGGTCATCAATGAGTTTGTTGCTTACCTAAACTTAGCGCCGCATCTGGCAGATCAAACCATTTCGGCACATACCGCAGCCATTATTTCTTTTGGGTTGTGTGGTTTTGCCAACTTCAGCTCGATTGGTGTAGTACTCGGTGCTTTTGGTATGGTAGAACCAAAACTGACGCCCGTATTATCTAAACTTGCCATCCGTGCGTTGTTGGCCGCAACTTTATCAAACTTGATGAGCGCGACAATTGCCGGTATTTGTCTAGGCTTCGCGCTCTAATTGCGTTGTCGCAGATAGTTTTAATGCATTCAGTTTTGACCAAATACTGACAAAAATAGCCGTATTTCATTCTATAAATACGGCTTATTTTTTGCTTCCATAAACACAATAACATGGAGTTCTTATGCACATTGCAACCATTGATTATACGCATCCCGAAGCAGGGGCTGCATTTGCACAGTCGTTACGTGAAACTGGTTTTGCCGTGATTATCAATCATCCGCTGGACTGGTCATTAATCCAGTCGATCTACACCGAGTGGCTGACATTTTTTAAATCTGAGTATAAAAACAATTACCGTGTTCGTCCCGAACAAAAAGGCGGATTTTTTCCAACCGACTTATCCGAAACAGCCAAAGGTGAAACGGTCAAAGATTTAAAAGAATTTTTTCATATTTTCCCTTCTGGTGTATTTCCTTCCGAATTATCAGCGCTGAGTTTAAATTATTATCAACAAGCATTCGGCTTGGCTAAACATCTTTTACAATGGATTCAAGAGTTTACACCCGAGCATATTCGCGCTGCCTATAGTGAGCCGTTGCCCAGTATGATTGAGGGTGCGGAGGGTTTATTGCGTGTATTACGTTATACACCTGTAGCGACAGATCAAGATTATGTTCGTGCTGCTGCGCATGAAGATATTAATCTCATTACCATTTTGCCCGCTGCGACAGCACCGGGGCTTCAGGTAAAAAATGCAGCAGGTGAGTGGTACGATGTGCCTGTCGAGCCGAATTCACTGGTTATTAATATTGGCGATATGCTTCAAGAAGCGTCCCAGTTCTTTTACCCGTCGACCACCCATCGTGTGGTGAAATTCAAAGATCAAGATGCACAGCAAGAACGAATTTCGATGCCATTCTTTTTACAACCACGCGGTGATGTGGTGCTCTCGTCACGCTATACCGCCGGTGAATATCATGCAGAGCGAATGCGCGAACTCAAAGTAATCCAAGATGGCAAAATTTTGCTATAACGTTTAGATCGATTTATATATTGCGTTTTGGCTTGAGCACGAGTTCAGGCTGTTTTTTAAAAAAAGGTAGTGGAATGACTAATACACCTCGTCAAATTATTATTGATACAGATCCAGGGCAAGACGATGCAGTTGCGATCTTACTGGCGCTGGCCAGCCCGGAACTTGATGTTTTGGCAATCACGACAGTTGCTGGAAATGTACCTTTAAGTTTGACCAGCGTAAATGCCAGAAAAGTGTGTGAATTGGCTGGTCGTCCAGACATTCCTGTATTTGCAGGATGTGATCGTCCGCTCAAACGTCCATTAATTACTGCAGAAAATGTGCATGGCAAAACGGGTTTAGATGGAATTGAATTACCTGAACCGAAAATGCCGCTTCGTCCTGAGCATTCAGTCGACTTTCTAATTGAAACCTTTCGCCGTGCACCAGAAAAATCGATTACGATTTGCTCGTTAGGCCCAATGACCAACACGGCTCAGGCACTGCTCAAAGCCCCTGATATCGCCACGCGTATTGAGCGCATTGTACTCATGGGTGGTGGTTTCTTTGAAGGCGGAAATATTACACCATCAGCTGAATTTAATATGTTTGTCGATCCTGATGCAGCAAAAGTTGTGTTTGCAGCGGGCATTCCACTTACCGTCATTCCATTAGATGTGACTCATCAGGCATTAACCTCAAAAGATTGGGTGGATGGTCTGCGTAAAATGAACAATAAGGTTGGGCCGGCTGTTGCAGCATGGACTGACTTCTTTGAGCGTTACGATATGGAGAAATATGGCTCGGAAGGTGCGCCATTACATGATCCATGTGTGATTGGCTACATGATTAATCCAGCGTTATTTACAGGCCGTTGGATTAACGTTGAAATTGAAACAGATAGCCCACTGACTGTGGGTGCAACGGTTGCCGATTGGTGGAATGTGACTGGGCGTAAGGCTAATGCCGAGTTTTTACGTAGCATTGACCGAGATGCCTTCTTTCAATTACTGTCAGAGCGACTGGCGACTTACGCGTAATTGAAGTTGTATCAGTTATGATTAAACCCGATCAGTGTACTGCTCGGGTTTTTTTCTCGACTGCAAAGGCAATCAATAAAATAATCAGCCCACCTAGGCTGAGTACAAATCCTACCCAGATAGGTGCAATCCAGCCCATATTATGGCTCAATACCCAACCACCCAAATAGGCACCTAGTGCATTGGCTATATTGAAGGCAGAGTGATTCAGCGATGCTGCCAAGCCTTGTGCATCTCCGGCTACATCCATCAGGCGCATTTGTAATCCACCACCTAAGCCCATCACCGTAATACCAATCATAAACAAGCCAGCAATGGCGGTGTATACGTTGTGCATCATGAAGCTGGCAGCAATAAAAGCCAGTGACGCACTGATGAGAACGCCAATAATGGTTCTATTGAGATTTTTATCGGCCAGCCAACCTGCCACCAAGCCGCCAATCACCATACCGATGCCCCAGATTGCCAAGGCAATCGGCACAATCTGAATACTAACTTTAGTATATTCAGTCAAAATTGGCGATACATAGCTATATACCGAAAACATGCCGCCAAAGCCAATTGCACCAACTGCAAGGGTCAGCCACATGTTGATATTTTTTAAACCGGATAGCTCACTTCGTATACTGGCCGTGCTACGGACTTGTATTTGAGGTACAAAAACTGCAACAGACACTAAGGTAACAAGGGCAATGAGCGCTGAAAATTCAAATCCTGAGCGCCAGCCAAACTGCTGGCCTACCCAAGTTGCCAGCGGTACGCCAAGTACGGTTGCAACGGTTAAGCCCATCATCATTTGCGCCACTGCAGATGCACGACGATTTGGCCCTGCCAGTTCTGCCGCCACTAAAGCGCCCACACCAAAGTAGGCGCCGTGCGGAAAGCCTGCGATAAATCGCGAGACTAAAATCATATCCGGTGTTTTTGCCAGTGCAGTCAGTGCATTTGCAATGCCGTAAAATAGCATCAGGCCAAGCAGTAAAGTTTTACGTGGTACACGTGCACCCAAAATTGCAATGACTGGCGCACCAATTACCACTCCAAGTGCGTAAGCACTAATAAAATGACCCGCTTGTGGCACAGTAATCTGTAGATCAGACGCTATTTCCTGTATCAGACCCATCGCGACAAATTCAGTGGTTCCAATACAAAAACCCCCACTGGCTAAAGCGAGAATGACCCAGAATAATGAAAATTGTCGGGCTGATCGAACAGAAGTGTTCGGTTTTAAAGACATAATAAAAAGACAAAATGGGAGAAAAAACAGTGAAAATTATAATGGAAAAAGAACATAAAAGCGAAGCGAACTCGGGCAAGAAGCTAGTGCGAATATCAACTTAAATTTAAGCATGATGTGTTTGATTGACTTTATTGTGCGTGCAAATGCGCTTGCTGAATTGCAGTCGGTTCAAGCCATCCATGATAAGATGAGTATTATTCATAATTCGGTTTTTTATTGCCTTCGCGTTGTTCGATTTTATTGCATTAAATAATGCTGGATGTATAAATCAAAATACATTTAAAATTAGCTGTTTAGAATTAAAGAATCATCATGGTCTGTTTGTCATCCAAACGGTTTCATTTCGATGAGATGCTGAGTCGGGAGCTAACGTTCACAAGATGTTTTCCCTTACGGTTGGTCATATATAGGTTATTTTCATGCTCGAAATTCGACATCTTAAAACTTTGTTAGCACTACGTGAGCATGGGTCATTGGTTGCTGCTGCAAATGATTTATGTTTGACACCATCTGCTATTTCTCATCAATTAAAAGAACTCGATCATTGGTATGGGGTCGAGGTGGTTAATCGGCGCAGTCGTCCAGTCACCTTTTCAAATGTTGGGCAGCGTTTGCTGAAACTTGCAGATGATATTCTGCCGCAAATTCAGATTGCACAAAGTGATATCACCCGTATTGTGCATGGACAAACCGGTCGGATTATTTTTTCTTCTGAGTGTCATAGTTGTTTTGATTGGTTGATGCCATTACTGAATCAGTATCGCCAGCAGTATCCTGATGTTGATCTGGATTTTGCCTCGGGCTTTGAAGCCAATCCACATGAGCTATTGCAAAATGCCGAATTTGATTTGCTCATTACCGCAGATCCGATTGCTCTCAAAGGGGTTGAGTATTTTCCTATTTTTGAATATGAGTCACGTTTGGTCTTGTCAAATACACATCATCTGGTGCGTGCTGAAAAAGTCACTGTGCAGGATTTGGCAGAGGAAACACTGATTACCTATCCGGTCGATAAGCATCGACTTGACATCATGGCGCATCTGTTTCTGCCTGCAAATATTCAACCTAAAGAAATCCGTACCACCGATCTGACTCAAATGCTGATTCAGTTGGTTGCAAGTGGTCGGGGTATTTCGGCATTACCAGACTGGGTGGTGAATGAGTACGAGCAAAAGGGCTGGGTGACGAGTCGACGTCTGGAATGTGTGGCACAGCAAGGGTTGCGCCGTACCTTGTATGCAGGCTTTAGAACTGAGGAAAAAGAAAAAAGTTATTTTGAAGGGTTTTTAAAGCAGTTAGCTAAATTTTCGCAAAAACGCACCAATTATTATGCTGCCTAAATACTCAAGTGCTAGATAGAATTTATTGAATCATCATGGCTTTTTATATAATGCCATGATGATTCAATATGTCATATATAGATGTATTTGCAGCAAGTTTTACTGCCAAGCCTTATTAATTCCACAACACTAATGAGAGTAATCCTGCCGCAATCAGTGGCCCCACCGGAACGCCTCTTAGCAGCGCTACACCTGCAATGGTACCAATTAATAACCCTGCAATAATATCGGGCTGGCTACTCATAAGCTTGACGCCTCGACCGCCTAGCCATGCCACCAGTAAGCCGACGCCGATGGCGAGCAAAGATTTATAGCTAAAAAAGGACTTTAAAATACTTTCGCCACTGAGCTGACCGCTTGCAATTGGAGTCAGTACACCAATGGTCAAAATAATAATGCCAATGTTTAATCCGTGTTGCTGTAAATAGGGGAAGAAAGTATTAAGCGGAGTGAGTTTAAATAAAATTAAAACGCCTACAGCAATGGTCACAGCTGTATTTTGGCTAAAAATTCCACAGGCTAGCAATACCAGTAATACAATTAAATTGACATCAAGCTGAGACAACATCATCAACATCTTTTTATGTAAGCGGGAGCTATAGTGTAGCGCGCTTTGATCATAAGATAAAAATAAACGCTTGATTTAAAAAACCTGGTGTACTTAAAACAAACCTTAACGTCTGCATTTTGAGTGATAACCTCATTCAAGGCATTCACTTTTTTAGCTAATCCGTTAGACTATGCCGAAAATATATCAGGTAAATTTCAGCAATGCTTCTAGAAAAAATGTTGCAATCACAAGGCTTCGGTTCACGTAAACATTGCCAGCAGCTAATTAAAAATGGGCATGTGTCTATAGGAGAGGATACCGTTACCGATTTAAAGTTGCGCGTTCAGACCGAGCACTTGCAGTTCCGTGTATTTGGTGAATCGTATATCTATCGTGAAAAGGTGTATATCGCGCTCAATAAACCACAAGGTTTTGAATGTTCGCATCAACCTCAGCATCATCAGAGTGTATTCAGTTTGCTGCCAGATATTCTGATTGATCGTGGAATAGCAGCAGTTGGACGGCTCGATCAAGATACCACTGGACTACTTTTGTTGACCGATGACGGGCAATTTCTGCATGCCTTAACTCATCCTAAAAAACATGTCCCTAAGGTATATCATGTACACACGGCAGATCCGATTACTGAAGTTCAGCTGAGTCAGCTTGAGCAAGGGGTGGAACTACGTAATGAAACAGGGCTTTTCGCTGCGACCGCGGTTCAACAGCTTGATGAATATCATTTAAGCTTGACGATTCATCAAGGGGTATATCATCAGGTCAAACGCATGATCGCTGCGGTTGGAAATAAAGTTGAATCGCTGCACCGCCAGCAAATCGGGCAGTTGGTTTTACCTGAATTAGCACAAGGGGATTGGATCTATTTGTCTGATGCACAGATTCATTTAGCCAGGCAGTCTACCTAAGAAAACAGTGATAGGTTTGAAATTCCTGATCCAGCACAAAACCCATTTTTTGATATAAACGCATTGATTCGATATTGTTTTTTTGGGTTTCCAACGAGATTCTGAGCGCATTTTCATGGCGTGCAAATAAAATGGCAGTATCGATGAGTTGCTTTGCAGAGCCTTGACGGCGATAAAGTGGCGTAACATACACATCATCTAAAATATAATAGGTCGAGCAGGCGACAGATGAAAAGCCCAAATAAAGCAGAATAAAACCAGTAAAAACATCATTTTTGACATGAATAAAAATGACACTCTGTTTGTTTTCAAAGCGTTGTTTTAAAAAATCATAGGATTGCGTTAAGTTGGATGATGCGCCATAAAACTGACGGTATTCATCAAACAATACCGCGAGTTGATTTAAATCTTCTACAGTGGCTCGTCGAACGATCATGCGATTCTCCAGCTTTATTATTATGTGTCATAGAGAAGAAGCATAACCAAAATCAAATACGAAGAACGTTAAAACTTGTTTAAAACTGCAACATTATGGCGCTTGATCACTCTCACCGAGTAAGGCATTCAGCTCATCAAAAAGTGCTTCATGATCATCCATGAGTAGATCGCTATCGGCTTGATCATTTTCACGTGGCGTAACAGCGGCAGATTGCGACTTAATTTTACGCAATTTGAGGAGCTGCTCCATATCGATGTTTTGATTTTCAATTGCAAAGGGGATAGATTTGGTTAAAACCACCTGCTTGAAAAAAAGACGCACGGCTTGTGCCGGTGTAATCCCCAATTGTTTGAAAACAGCAAAGGCCTGCTTCTTTTCGTGTGAATCAAGTCGAACCTGATAAACTTCTGTTTTTCGCATGAATAAAAACCAAACGATTTTTTAATTTTTAATGGCTTATTCTAAAGCAAGAATTTGTAATTTCAATCTTAAAACTAAAAAATAGCGTGGTTGTCATTACGATCAAATGACAAAGAAAGTGACTGTCTTGAGCAAAAGTACATTTCAGTTTGTGTAATGGGGTCGACAAACTGTAATTCTTTTGCCAAAAGCTGTAAGGGGTTGGAAAAGTCATCGTCGGCTTTGTGTGCCAAAAATGGATAAAGCGGATCGTTCTGGATAGCAAGCCCTAAATGAGCCAAATGCACACGAAGTTGATGCTGTTTTCCGGTTTTGGGGCTTAAACGATATTTTGCCCAATGATTTGAATACTCTAGGCATTCAATCCAAGTTTCACTATTCGGCTCGGCGTCTGGATTGACTTTCATGGTGTAAAACGGCTCACCTTTGCTCATGTTGAGTCGAACTGTGCGAGGAAACTGAAGCGTGTGATAATAAGGGGCGATGGCATGATAGGTTTTTTGCACATCGCGCGCTGCAAATAAAGATTGATACACACCGCGGGATTCAGGTTTTTTACAAAACATCACCACACCCGCCGTTTCACGATCAAGACGATGGATTGGAGTTAGATTGGGAGTTTGGCCACTTTGTTTTAAGCGAACCAGCAGTGTTTCTTGTACATACTTGCCGGTGGGTGTCATGGTTAAAAAATGTGGTTTATCGACCACCAGTAGATGTTCATTTTCAAATAAAATCTCATGCTGGAATGGCACTGCAACTTCATGCGATAAAAAACGATAATAAAAAATATGCTGGTTGGATAAATAGGGGCTAGCTACACTCAGCGTTTGGCCTTGAGCATCGATAATTAGTCCATCATCGAAGCGCTGTTGCCATTCTGAGGCTAATATATGAGGAAAATGCGCACACAGGTAAGCAAAAGTTGTTTCAGGTGGTTTGCCATGCATGGTGGGTAAAAATACTTTGCTGGCACTTACGCCTTGACGAGTAGGAGGAATAAATTCGTGTGCGGTCATGTTGGCCATTTTGGAGATATCGCTAGAGAGTCAGGCTGTTTGAAAAGCAAGCAGCTTTTTACTTGATCATAGGCTTTTAAACATTCAGGATGGTATTATACACAGTCCGATTGAATCATGTATGAGCGTAATGCAGTATTCCCTTCGTTTAACCCTAGCGGATGAACTCGACACACAAAAACTGGCAACAACACTCTCTGCTGTGATCCAAGAAGGTGTGGTGTATTTAATTGGCGATTTAGGCGCAGGCAAAACCACGTTTACTCGTCATTTTCTGCAAGCACTAGGTCATCAGGGGGCAGTAAAAAGTCCAACCTATACCTTGGTCGAGCCGTATCGTATCCAGCAAAAAGAGATATTTCATTTCGACTTGTATCGCCTTAACGATCCCTATGAGCTTGAATTAATGGGAATTCGGGATTATCTGGATGTTCCGCATGCTTTGTTTTTGTTTGAATGGCCATCGAAGGGAGAAAACGAGATTCCAGAGCCAGATATCATTATTCAAATTGAAAAATCTGAAGATGATCTTGAACGATATGTGACGATTGAATTGAATGATGCTCAGCAATACGCACAATTAAAGGACCTCATTTAACATGCTGCAAGAATCCCGCGATCTGCGACGTATTCATACTCTCGATCCTGCGCTGGCCAACCAGATTGCGGCTGGTGAAGTAATTGAGCGGCCTGCATCGGTTGTGAAGGAATTACTTGAAAATGCAATTGATGCAGGCGCAACCGAATTGATCATTCGCGTCGAGCAAGGTGGCGCTACGCTCATTGAAATCATCGACAACGGTCAGGGGATTCATAGTGACGATTTACCGTTGGCGGTAATGCGTCATGCCACAAGTAAGATCAAGACTTCCGATGATTTGCATGCCATCGTAAGTTTGGGATTTCGAGGCGAAGCCTTGGCATCGATTGCCGCCGTATCTCGCTTGACGCTAATGAGTAGTCAATCTGACGATGGCGTCGGGTATCAGGTTGAAGTCAATGGTACAGCCTTTGATCATCAAGCGATTCAACCTGTTGCGCTCAGAAAGGGCACACACATTCGTGTACAGGACTTATTTTTTAATGTTCCTGCGCGGCGTAAATTTTTAAAAAAACCCAGTACCGAATTTGGACATATCGAAGAAATTGTCAGACGTCTGGCACTGACGCATTTTGATATTCGATTTATGTTAGAGCACAACAATCAGGTTCGTTTGAATTTACCTGTAGCAGACAGCGGACAACTGCGTTTTCAGCGTGTTCAGCAACTGCTTGGGCATCAGTTTACTCAAAATGCCTATTGGCTCGATACGCAAAGTATTTCCATGCGATTGTCGGGCTGGTTGGGTCATCCCTCCGACGCGCGCCCACAAGCTGATTTGCAATATGTCTATGTGAATGGCCGTATAGTCAAAGATAAAACCATTTCACATGCACTGCGCATGGCTTACGATGGAATTTTGCATGGTCATCAGTATTCGGCTTATTTACTGTTTTTAGAGGTCGATCCAGAACAAATTGATGTCAATGTACATCCCACCAAGCATGAGATTCGCTTTTTAAACCAGCGTGAAGTGCATGAGTTTGTACGGCATTATGCCAAAGAAACACTCTCACAATTTCAGACCGCAGCGGCCGAGTTGTCTCAGGCCATGAAACCTGAACAATTGTCTATTGAGCGCATGCCGCAGCCGAGCTATCAAGAACAATTTAGTTTGCACCGCGCTGAAACAGCATCAACTCAAGTACCGCATGAGGCCGATCACACACATGCGGCAACTACAGCCGTATCAACAGAGCTGTTAACCGAATTTAATGCCAGTCGGCCCAATTCTGTCGATTATTCGCGACGCCCACAACCTGTGAGTGATCCAGAGTGGCTCAACAATGCCCTTAAAAGTTATCTAGCTCCTTTGCGTGAGCAAACAGAAGCGGTAGAAAATACGGCAGAACGTCAAGCAGAGTCCGAAGTAGATGAGTTTCCGCTGGGAATTGCCATAGCACAATTGCACGGTATTTATATTCTGGCGCAAAATACCGAAGGCCTGATTATTGTTGATATGCATGCTGCACATGAGCGTATTTTATTACAACAGATGAAATCTGCCTGGGATAAGCCCGAGTTTTGGATTTCACAGCAATTGCTCATTCCTAAAGTGGTTTCAATTACACGTATGCAAGCGGCACGGATTGAAGATCTGAAAGATCAGCTGGCGCGATTGGGTCTGGATATTGATCAATATGGTGATGATCAAGCAATTGTGCGTGGAGTTCCGGCCATTTTGCATAAAGCTAATTTTGAGAAACTGATTCCTGAGCTTTTGCATGATCTGGATCCAAATGATCAGGCACAGGCGCTTATGCATAAGCGTGATGCCATTTTGGCTGGCATGGCATGTCACGGTGCAGTTCGTGCACATCGCATGCTGAGTCTGTCTGAAATGAATGCTTTGTTACGTCAAATGGAGCAGACAGAATTCGCCAGTCAGTGTAATCATGGCCGTCCAACATGGCGCGCATTTCCACTTCATCAACTTGACAAGCTTTTTGCTCGAGGAGAATAGTTTTTCATGTCAACTTCTTTGCCCGTAATCAATTTGATGGGGCCGACCGCAAGCGGTAAAACAGCCTTGGCATGTGAACTGTATGAGCAGGGTCAATTTGAACTGATTTCTGTAGATTCTGCATTGATTTATCAAGATATGGATATCGGTACAGCAAAGCCCACCAAAGAAGAGCAGGCACAATATCCGCATCATTTAATTGATATTATTACACCGCTAGAAGTGTATTCTGCTGCGCAATTTGTCGATGATGCCACGCGCTTGATCGACCAGTGTCATCAGCAAGGCAAAACGCCTATTTTAGTTGGTGGAACCATGCTGTACTTTAAGGCCTTACTTGAAGGACTGTCAAGCAATCTTCCAAGTGCAAATGCTGATATTCGGGCGGAAATTGAACAGCAGGCTGCGCTTGAAGGGTGGGAAACTGTGCATGAACAATTGCGCAAAGTGGATCCGACCGCAGGTGAAAAGTTTAATGTATCTGATCGCCAGCGTATTATTCGCGCACTAGAAGTCTATCGATTGACTGGTATACCGATTACGCAATTACAAATGGAGCAACCGAAAAATTTACCATATCGTTACACATTTCATAACTATGCTTTGCTGCCAGATCGGGTAGAATTACATCAGCGAATTGAGCAAAGATTGCTCAAAATGTGGGATATCGGTTTTTTAAATGAGGTGGAAGCTTTAATTAAAAAATACGATTTGAATGAAAATTTACCTTCAATGCGGTCTGTCGGGTATCGTCAAGCACTCGATTTTCTGTTAAAAAGTGATAAAAGTCACATAAATAGGAGGGAAATGGAAGATAAGGCATTATTCGCGACACGACAACTTGCGAAACGTCAATACACTTGGTTACGTTCGTTGCAAGAAAAGCACTATTTTAAAACTTATTTAACTATAAAGCAGGCTCAACAAGACTTGCGAAACTCTTATGGATAAAGCAAAATTTACATACTATCTTTTTTATAAATTTTAATTGAAAAATAAAGATGGTTTTTTGCGCTGATTTTAATTTTTTTGGAGTTATAAAATGTCTAAAGGTCAAACATTACAAGATCCGTTCTTAAATTCTCTCCGTAAAGAACGTATTCCTGTGTCAATCTTTCTTGTGAATGGTATTAAATTACAAGGTCACATTGAATCTTTCGACCAATACGTAGTGTTGCTAAAAAATACGGTAAGCCAAATGGTTTACAAGCATGCAATTTCAACTGTAGTTCCTGCACGTAACCCACGTCCAGCAGGCGCGCCAGCTGGTGCACCACAAGGTGGTTTTGGTGGTCAGGGTGGTGGCTTCGGCGGTCAAGGTAGCGGCTTCGGCGGTCAAGGTGGTGGCTTCGGTGGTCAAGGTGGCTTCGGTGGTCAAGGTGGCTTTGGTGGTCAAGGCGGCGGCTTCGGCGGTCAAGGCGGCTTCGGTGGTCAAGGTGGCTTTGGTGGTCAAGGAGGCGGCTTCGGTGGTCAAGGTGGCTTCGGCGGTCAAGGCGCTTCTGGCTTTGACAACGATACAAAATTCGAAGATGGACAGGACGACGATTCTAACAACCGTTAATCTGTTTCAATAAAAAAACCTCAGTCAATATGACTGAGGTTTTTTTTATCTAAAATATAAAAAAAGAACCAGCATTTGGCTGGTTCTATTAAATGATTACTGTGCTGCTATGGCTTTTGCTCGCTGCAATTTTGTATCAAGTTCCGGATCCTTGATTTGTACATACGCATGGGCACGTACTTCACGCAACCAGCTATCCAGTTCACTATCAAACTGTCGCTCACCCAAGATCTGGCGTGCCATACGTTCTTGATATTCTTGAGTCATGTCTTTTTCACGAACGCCAGTGACTTCAAGAATATGCCATCCATATTGAGTCTGGAATGGCTGGCTAATTTGTCCGACTGGTGTATTTTTCATTTTCTCTTCGAACTGTGGCACCATACTGCCCGGCG
The DNA here is from genome assembly GCF_018139125.1 of Acinetobacter soli. Taxonomy (NCBI): domain Bacteria; kingdom Pseudomonadati; phylum Pseudomonadota; class Gammaproteobacteria; order Moraxellales; family Moraxellaceae; genus Acinetobacter; species Acinetobacter soli. The sequence goes on along the minus strand of NZ_CP073241.1, from coordinate 1,378,892 downwards.
TTACCCAGCCCAAACTTCCGCCATCACGTGCTGAGCCTGTATCAGAAGAGTAGGTTGCGGCGAGTGTGGTAAAGTCTTCACCCGACTTTAAACGATTATAAATGCTATCAATAGTTTGTTTGGCCATATCCGGACTGATGACTTCAGACGGCTGAATTAAAATATGGCGCGTCTGGTATTGGGTCACCATGGCTTTTTGATCGCTACTTTTTCGTTCGATCAATTTCAAAACATGAATGCCATCACGAACATTAATCAGCTCGGTAGTTTGACCTTGCTGAAGTGGACTAACACGCGCAGCTAATTCGGAAGGCAGGTCGGCAAGATCACGGTATCCCATGTCCGCACCTTCGACCTTAACGTCTTTGGTTGAGAATTTTTTACCAATCGCTGCAATGTCATTACTTTCATTCAAGGCTTGTTTTACATCTTGCGCAACTTTGGCAAGCTGCTGCGGATCTACTCCTTGTTGGGCAGAGATACGCGCATGAATAACATGAACCTGACTACCAAGCATTGCCTGACCTTGAGGCGACTTCAAAAAGTTTTCAACGTCTTGATCACTAATTTTGATACGTGACATGACTTGCTGCTGACGTAAGCGATTGATTGCCAAATCTTGACTGATACGAGCACGCAGTGCTGCATAAGTTCCCGGTGCTATACCATCGAGTTTCTGTTGAAAGGCAGGGAGTGATTTAATACCTGACTGACCAGCCACTTTGAGTACAGCATCATTGAGTGTGTTTTCATCAATCTTGATGTTATAACGTTTCACCATTTCAAGTTGGGCTTCACGTAAAATCAACTGATCAAGCACCTGACGTTGCAAGAAGTTTTGTGGTGGAAGCCCTTTTTTTTGTGCTTCAAGCTGGTGTGTTGCTTCAGTGACACCTTGATCTAAATCGCTTTTAAGAATGACGCTATTGTCCACAATTGCAACGACTTCGTCTGTTGGCGCTGCAAAACTTTGCATTGATGAAGAAACAACCAGAGCCAGCGCGGTTGTTTTAAATAACTGTTTCAAATACTTTGTCTTCATTAACGTTGTGTCCAAGATTGATTAATTTCTTTAAAGCCTAAAACGCGATTTTCCAATAAAGAAGCTAACTTGTTGTTTAAGCCGCCTAATCCTTTAAATGTGATTTCTGCCATCACCGCGCGCTTAACGTTGACGTTCGGATCTTTCGGATCGTCTAGATCGTTGTAGTAAGAACGGCCGTAAACAGAAACCGCATAACAACATGATTCATAATTTACGCCAAGCAGGTATTCACGTGCGACGTTGTTTCTGAAGTCATATTGAACATGGCCCATAATACGCCAGTTGTTCTTGATTGGTTGTACAAATGATGCAACAGCCGCATCGTACGCCACTTGACGATCTACAATTTCCTTGCGGTTAAAGTAACCAACGTTATAAAGATTTCCGTTGTCACCTGTGAAATAGGCTTGGAAATCGTGCTGAGAATTATTGCCATTAGACATCCATGCCGAGTTGGCACTTACTGTAAACTTGTTTGTCAGCTGGCTCGAGATACTGACAATCGGCCCTGATGTTTTAGACGTATCTTCAGTGTCAGTGCTGTTTGTTAGCGTCACACGGCGATCAGAGAAATAAAAACTTTGGCCAACACCTGCACGAATTCGTTCAAGGCCTTCGGTATCAAACAAGCTATAGCTAACGCCCAGAGAAAGGAAGTTGTTGTCTTCTAAACGGTCATGACCATAAAAACGATACGGGCTAAAGAGCTGATCGTAGCTGATTGAAGCAGATGTGGTATCAAAGTTGGCATAGCCATTTTGACTTTCATACGGCGCGTATGCATAAAATGCACGTGGTGTAATGGTTTGAAGGTACTTACCATCACGCTGGAAAATCAAACCTGAATCGAGGGTAAACTGCGGTACGACGACCGACTTAGTTTCCGAGCTGGCATCTAGGTTTTGTGAGGCGATACTGTCTTTATCATAGAAAGTATTGATGCTTCGAACAGAAGCTTCTGGAATCACAAAGGCCCAAGGGGTGCGGTAGTTATAACGCACTGCAAACTGGTTATACAAACGCGTACCGCTGCTTTCTTGTGCAGAGTTGTCATTAATCGATTTTTTGAAATACGCGGTGTCGTTGTTATATTCATATTGCAAACCAAGCGGATTGCCCGTCACATAGTTGAGCAAGAACTGCGGCAAGCGTGCATAAGGCTTGTCTGCATCCAAAATGGTTTTATCTAAAGTTTGATAGTCTTCAACTTTTAACTGCGCAGTCAGGCCAGGAATTTGATTTTTATACTTTAGAGTGACCGCACGGCGTAGATTCAAATCGGTTTTAGAATCTGGATTGGTATCTAAGTCAGTGATGTAATCTTTATCAGAGGCGTAGTGATATTCTGCATCTGCCGTTAAATAATCGTTAATTTGCCATTTGTGCAAAAGGTTAAAATCTTTACGATCTTGATTATTGTATCGATCATCACTTGGTAAGTAGCCACCCCAGATTTTACCTTGACCATAATTCTCGGTGAGGTATCTAAATTCGCCTTGCATCATCATGCCACGATCTGAAATATATCGCGGAGTAACCGTTGCATCGTAATTTGGCGCAAGATTCAAATAAACCGGTACGGTGAGTTCAAGCCCACCATCGTTTGAGAAACCCAGGTTTGGGTTAAGAATCCCGGTGGTTCGGCGGTCATCAATCGGGAAATTAAAATACGGTACTGCCAAAACAGGGACATCTTTTACATATAACTTGGTGCCTTTGGTTACACCACGCCCGGTTTCCTGATTTAGTTCAATTTCTTTGGCTTGAATTTTCCAAGTTGGCTTTTGCTCGGGTGGGCAAGTGGTATAGGTGGCATTGTGCAGCACCAGTACATCCGGTGAGGTACGCTGAATCAGGTCTGCACGGCCATGCGCATGTTGCTGCTCAGAAATGTAATAGCTATTTTTTAAATCACCTTGCTGGGTTTTCAGGTTGTAATTAACCTGATCGCTTTTGGCCAGCAATCCAGCTTGTGCAAGCTGCACATTCCCTTGCGCGTTGGCATAGGTTTGGCTTTTATCGATCGTGACTTTATCGGCACGCACAGATCGGCCTTGCTGATCAATCAGGACATTGCCTTCAAGTTCTGAATCGCCATTCGGATTGTAATGTGCATAGTCTGCTGTGACTGTAGATGTGGCCTCTTTAGGGTCAACAGCTTGTGTGGTCGGACTGATCGGGGTAATCCAGGTGCCGCTACAAAAAGCGGAACTCAATGATTTGGTATCACGCACCTGAGCTTCTGGAGATGATTTCTCGACATAATACTGCTCAAAAAACTCTTGTCCCGGATAGGCTTTTTGAATGCTGTCCTTGAGTCTTTTATTGTCCACAGTCGAAGCTGTATCGTTGGCTTCAGCATAGCTTGATTGTATGGTGCTACCACACAAAAGTGTAAAAATAGCAGCTGCTAACGGATTAAATTTAAACTGATACTTCATTTGTGTCATTAACCAAGTATGCTAAAACGCAATTAATTATTGTCGCATCATAGAGAAAAAGTTTATAAGTGGCTACACTTAGAACTTCAAAATCTCAGCCCGTTTTAGATTTTATTGCAAATGAATACACAACGTGAACAATTGATACATATCTGGCTTACTTCGATTCTAAATTCAAGCGATTTTAGAATTCAATTTCTTGCCGGAGACGCAAGTTTTCGCCGTTATGCGCGAGTCGAATACAAAAATAATACCTATATGTTAATGGATGCGCCACCAGAAAAAGAAGATTGTGTGCCATTTGTCCAAATTGACGAGTTTTTTGATCGGCATGGTGTTCGTGTTCCGCATATTGTGGCCAAAGATCTAGCTCAAGGTTTTTTATTGCTTGAAGATTTTGGCGATGTGTTGCTTTCGACTTTACTTAATGACCAGACAGTTGATGCCTACTATTTACAGTCGTTTAAGCAGCTCATTCACTTGCAATCGATACCGCCACAAGATCAATTTCCAGTATATAGCTACGAAAAATTGATGGCAGAAATGCATTTACTCACCGAGTGGATGCTGCCTGCGCTGGAGATTCAGCCTGATTCAGATGAGCAACAATTGATTCAGCAGACCTTTGATTTGCTCGCCAAAAATGCACTGACTCAGCCACAAGTCATTGTGCATCGAGATTTTCACAGCCGTAACCTCATGAAACTGGGCAATGAAGAGACACTCGGTGTGATTGACTTTCAGGATGCAGTAATTGGTGCTGACACGTATGATTTGATCTCGATCACACGTGATGCTTACGTACAGTGGGACCCAAGCCGTGTTTACCAATGGTTTGAAACTTTTTATACGTTGTTGCCAGCTCAAGTAAAAGTAGCGCGTAGTTTTGAAACCTTTAAGCGTGATGCTGACTGGATGGCCATTCAGCGACACATCAAAATTTTAGGGATTTTTGTGCGCTTATTTGTACGTGACGGTAAATCAGGATATTTGAAAGATCTTCCGCGAGTCATGTGGTATTTGCTGGAAGAAAGTCAGCCTTACCCAGAACTTGCCGAATTTAGACGTTATATGATGGAACAAGTTTTACCTAAGTTTGAAGAAACTTACGGCACCTTTGAGAGTGTTGCAGCATGAAGGCGATGATTTTGGCCGCCGGACTCGGCAATCGCATGCGCCCATTGACCCTGCACACGCCTAAACCGTTACTTCAGGTTGGCGGCAAACCGTTAATCGTATGGCATATTGAAAAGCTCAAAAAAGTCGGTATTACTGATATTGTCATCAATACGGCATGGCTTGCAGATAAACTGGTCGAGGCGCTTGGAGATGGTGCTGCTCTGGGGGTAAATATCCTCTGGTCGCATGAAGGTGAAGGGCTTGAAACGGCAGGTGGAATTATTCGAGCATTACCGCTTTTGGGGCAAGATCCCTTTTTGCTGGTTAATGGCGATGTCTGGACCACCATGGCGTTTAATGAACTTACTGAAATTGAACTGCATGATAATTTGGTGCATCTGGTTTTGGTCGATAATCCTGTGCAGCATCCAAGAGGTGACTTTATACTGGCCAAACAGCGCGCCTTTACCTTTGAGCAGGCAGTAGCGGGAGAGGCATTGACCTATAGTGGTTTGGCGGTAATATCGCCTCAACTGTTTGCGGGTTTAAGTGACGGCAAAAGACCTTTGGCACCTTTATTGCAAAAAGCCATGCTTGATGGACGCGCAAGCGCACAGAAAATGCAGGCAGATTGGGTTGATGTAGGTACCCCAGAGCGATTAAGCCTGTTAGATCAACAAATTAAGCAAGGTTTCTACAGTCAACTGTGTATTCACTAAGCGGTAGAGACTAGGCGTAGACCGAGAAATCGGTATACTTCCCCTAAATTTTCAAGATGTGAAGCGGATATGCATCCATTTTTCCAAGAGTTAAAACAGGGCAGTCAGTCCCTTGGGTTGAATCTAAGCGATGATGCTTTAGGATTGTTATTAAAGTATCAAGATGCCTTGGTATTATGGAACAAGGCATATAACCTGACCGCAATTCGAGATCCAAAAGAAATGCTGGTCAAGCACTTGCTTGATAGTTTAAGCATTTTAAAAGATTTACCAGCAGGGCGTCTTTTAGATGTTGGTACAGGCGGCGGAATGCCTGGCATGATTGTTGCCTTGTGTCAGCCTGAGCGTGATTGTGTATTGCTCGATTCGAACGGTAAAAAAATTCGTTTTCTCAAGCAATTTATTGCAGATTTAAAATTAAAAAATGTCATTGCAGTACAAACCCGCGTTGAAAACGAAGATTCGATCCAAGATTTGGGTAAATTTGATGTGGTGACCAGTCGTGCTTTTGCATCGCTGTCAGATTTTGTTGCGGCAGCACGTCCGTATATGCACGATTCAACTGTAATTGCAGCAATGAAAGGCTTGGTACCGACCGAAGAGGCCGAACAGTTAAAAACTGAATTTTCATGTCAAGTGATCGAACTGCGTGTTCCACGTTTGGACGAGCAGCGTCATTTGCTTTTATTGCAACAATTAAAAAATTAAGTTTGGGGTTCTCATGGCTCAGATTATTGCGATTGCAAACCAGAAGGGTGGCGTAGGTAAAACCACGACAGCTGTAAATCTGGCGGCCTCTTTAGCGGTATTGAAAAAACGGGTATTGCTGGTGGATATGGATTCACAGGGTAATGCCACAATGGGGTCGGGTGTTCAAAAAAATGACCTGTTGTATTCAGTAACAGATGTTTTACTGGGTGAAGTTCCGATTGAAACCGCTATTACCAAGGCTGAGGTCGGCTACAAAGTTTTAGGTTCTAACCGTGACTTGGCAGGCGTCGAATTGGCAATTGCAGAGCAGGATGGTCGCGAGTTTATTCTAAAAAAAGCGCTAGATACCGTTCGTGATAAGTTTGATTACATTGTGATCGACTGTGCACCAAGTTTGAGTCTCATTACAGTCAATGCGCTTGCTGCGGTCGATAGTGTGATCATTCCGATGCAGTGCGAATATTATGCGCTAGAAGGTCTGGCTGACTTAACCCAGACTATTGATCGTATTCAGCAGGCGCTCAATCCGAATTTGCAGATCACTGGTGTCTTGCGTACCATGTATGATGCTCGAAACGCACTGACACGTGATGTATCGGCAGAGCTTGAGCAGTTCTTTGGTAAAAAGCTTTACGATACGGTTATTCCGCGTAATGTTCGATTGGCCGAGGCGCCTGCACACGGCTTGCCGATTATTTACTTTGAAAAAAGTTCTAAAGGCGCGATAGCGTATTTAAACTTGGCTGCCGAAATGTTGAAGAAAAGCAAAGTGAAAAAAGGAACCAGCGCATGACCACAAAAAAACGAGGTTTGGCAAAAGGTCGCGGACTCGATGCATTACTTGGTTCGATTCAAAAAGAAAAACTCCAGCTTGAAGCACAGGCAATTGATCATGGTCAGCTAAAACAAGTCGATGTTGATCTGTTAAAACGTGGTGAGTATCAACCACGCCGATTTATTCAAGAACAAGATTTAAAAGAGCTTGCAGCATCAATTGAAAAACATGGTGTGATGCAGCCGATCGTGATTCGTCCGATTCAAGATGATCAGTTTAGTTATGAAATTATCGCGGGTGAGCGTCGCTGGCGTGCAGCACAGTTGGCTGGATTGAAACAGGTTCCTGCAATTGTTCGTGATTTAAATGATCAGGTTGCCATTGCATTGGCTCTGATTGAAAATATCCAGCGTCAAGATCTCAATCCAATTGATCAAGCCTTGGCATTGCAACGCTTTCATGACGAATTTGGTCTGAGTCATCAGGAAATTGCTGAAACGGTGGGCAAGGCAAGAACAACAGTCAGCAATCTTCTGCGTTTACTCAGTCTCGATGATGTGATTAAAGACTTCATGCAAGAAGGGCAACTCGACATGGGTCATGCCCGTGCCATTCTGGCCTTGAAGGCAAAAGATCAAATTGCGATTGCAAAAGTCATCATTGATAAAAACCTGTCGGTTCGTCAAACTGAACAGTTGGTTCGCGAGTGGAATCAACCGAAACAGTCAAAGCCTAAAGAGGCAACACCACCAGATATTGAGCAATTAACCCAGCGTTTATCTGAGCGTTTTGGTGCTCAGGTTAAAATTGACCACAACAAACAAGGTAAAGGTAAGTTGGTAATTCAGTACCATTCACTTGATGAGCTAGATGGTATTCTCACCCTGTGTTTGCCAGATGCGTAATTGTTTGGTTTAAATACGCGGACTGATTTGCTATAGCTTTTCTGTATGAAATAAGGCGTCGATATGAACGGTATTGATGCCTTATTTTTATTGAAAATTCATACTTTTTTAAGCTTAAGACAACAACATCTGCCACCAAAACCATACGGTGCAAGTATTGAAGTATGTTAAACTCCAGCTCGCATCTAGTATGTTTATTTGTTCAAGGTGAATGTTGGTGGTTTACACTGCTGTTGTTAGCTCATTGAGATGAGTGAAGCAAGCTAAGGAACGCTAAGCACTACTTGATATTATGCTAGTGCCGAATTAGAGGTTGATTGAGTGAAGCAAGATTTTAAGGTTTATGTACGTCTAATATCCTATTTAAAACCTTATTGGGGTATCGCTTTGTTGGTGCTGATTGGTTTTGGTTTAAATGCCGCAACCGAAGTATCAGTCGCAAAACTCTTAAAATATATTATTGATGCCATTCAACTCGGTAGTCGAGAAGACTTAGACTGGTTTCCTTTGCTAATTGTATTACTGGTCTTCTTCCGTGGTCTTGGCTTGTTTATGGGTGGGTACTACACCGCGGTGATTTCGCGTCGACTCATTTTTAGTATTCGACAAGAAGTTTATGCCAAGCTTATGCGTTTGCCCTCGCAGTACTACCTCGACAATTCCTCTGGGCATATCTCTGCCAAGATCATGTACAACGTCGAGCAACTCACGGCAGCTTCCTCTGAATCATTAAAAATTATGGTGAAAGATGGCTTGGTGACCATGGGGTTATTGGGTTATCTGCTCTACACCAACTGGCGTCTTACGCTATGTATCTTTATTTTTATGCCGATTATTGGCTTTTTGGTGCGTAAAGCATCGAAGCGCATGCGTAAACTGTCTATACAGGTGCAAAACACCATGGGCGATGTGAACCATGTGGTTCAAGAAAGTATCGCGGGTCAGGCCGTGGTCAAAAGCTTTGCAGGTGAAGCTTCAGAACAAAAGCGTTTTTATACGTCATCTGAAGACAACTTAAAGCGCGGCTTGAAAATGGTGATCGTGCAAAATCTAAACAGTCCGCTGGTTCAGTTGGTCATGGCGATGGCGATGAGCTTGATTGTATGGTTGGCACTTCGTCCACAAATTTTAGGCGATACCTCTGCGGGTGAATTTGTGGCATATATTACCGCAGCGGGACTTTTGGCTAAGCCTGTAAAGAACTTGACCGATGTCAATGAAAAACTTCAGCGCGGTATTGCGGCGGCGTATTCGGTATTTGAAGTACTCGATTTGCCGACAGAAGAAAATAAAGGTGTATTAACGCCAAAACTTGAAGGCGGTGTACGCTTTGATCATGTGACACTTGAATATGCAGCCGGTGTAAAGGCCATTCAAGATTTTACATTGGATATTCAGGCAGGCCAAACCATTGCTTTGGTTGGTCGTTCGGGGGCAGGTAAAACCTCTTTGGTGAATTTGTTGGTCCGCTTTCAGGAAACCACTTCGGGTGGGCTATATCTTGATGGTATTCCAATTCGAGATATTGAGCTCTCGGTGTTGCGTCAGCAAGTGGCGATGGTGAATCAGCAGGTGGTGTTGTTCAACCGTTCAGTGCGTGAAAACATTGCTTATGGCCAGCTTGAAGGTGCGGCAGATGAAGATATCATCGCGGCAGCAAAAGCCGCCTATGCGCACGAATTTATTATGAATTTACCTCAAGGCTACGACACGGTACTCGGTGCTCAAGGCCTGAATCTTTCTGGCGGTCAGCGCCAGCGTATTGCCATTGCACGTGCAATTTTAAAAAATGCGCCAATCTTGATTTTGGATGAAGCGACCAGTGCGCTAGATAATGAATCCGAGCATTTCATTCAAAAAGCCTTTGATGAAGCGATGCAAAATCGAACCACACTGGTGATTGCGCATCGTCTGTCCACCATTGAAAATGCCGACATGATTGTGGTGATGGATAAAGGACAGATTGTTGAAAAAGGTACACATCAAGAGCTGTTAGATAAACAGGGCGCTTACTTCCAGTTGCATCAGCGTAATTTTGAGGAATAAAGATTCATGTCTCTGGCACAGATCATTCAAGATGCATGGAACCGTCAAGCCAAATGGTTGGTGTTGCTGCGTCCACTGTCTTGGTTGTATTGTGCCGGTTCAAAGCTAAATAAATCTTTATTCGATACAAAACTGAAATCGGTATATCGTGCGCCGCTACCTGTACTGGTGATTGGGAATATTACGGTAGGAGGAAGCGGCAAGACGCCATTACTGATTCGGTTGGTCAACTATTTGCAGCTCAAGGGCGTCCGCGTGGGTGTAATTAGTCGGGGTTATGGTGCTGAAGGCCCGTTTCCGGCGCTGGTTACTCAAACCTCGACACCCGAACAAGTGGGTGATGAACCTTGTTTAATTGTTCAGTCTACCCATGTGCCGATGGCTGTCGGCCCGAATCGTCAAGCATCAACCGAATTACTCATCAAACATCATCAGCTTGATCTGATTATTAGTGATGATGGATTACAGCACTGGGCGCTGGCACGTGATCTGGAGTGGATTGTGCTGGATTTAAACCGCGGTTTGGGCAATGAAAAATTATTGCCCGAAGGATTTCTACGGGAGTCCAAACAGCGCTTGGTTGGCGCGACAGTAATCGAGCATGGTCATGCGTCTAAGTCGCCGTTGAATATGTTTTTACAGCCAAGTGAACCTTATTTAATGTCGCCTGCCCATGATGTCTCTCTTTTTAATCCTCATGAGAGTTTTTATGCAGTGGTGGGGATTGGTTTTCCGCAGCGGTTTTATACTACTTTAGAGTCGATGGGAATCCATGATTTTCAATGTCATGAGTTTCCAGACCATCACGACTACCAACTGGCAGATCTTGAATTTGACGATCGGCACGCCATTATTACCACTGAAAAAGATGCTGTAAAATTACTGCCCTTGCTAAAACAGCACCCGGAATTTAGTCGAAAAATTTGGGTGGTTCCCGTCGAGGCAGTTTTATCCGACGCCTGCTACACTTTGCTCGAAGAGCAGCTTACAACACTTGGAATTCGCTTTTCTTAGGACATTCATATGAAACATATTGTCATCCCGGCTCGATTTTCCAGTACTCGTTTGCCTGGAAAGCCATTGCTTGAGATTCATGGGCGTCCGATGATCTTACGTGTGGTTGATCAGGCCAAAAAAGTAGAGGGTTTTGATGATCTATGCGTTGCAACCGATGATGAGCGAATTGCCGAAGTCTGTCGTGCAGAGCAAATCGATGTGGTCATGACCAATCCTGCTCATCCATCAGGAACAGATCGATTAAGTGAAGTAGCACGTATTAAGGGCTGGGGCAAAGACGATATTATTGTCAATGTTCAAGGGGACGAGCCGCTTTTACCTGCAGCACTGGTGCAACAGGTCGCATCACTGTTGGTGGCTAAGCCAGATTGCTCGATGTCGACTTTATGTGAGTCGATTCATTCTTTAGATGAGTTCGCGCGTGACAGTATTGTCAAAGTGGTGATGAACAATGTGCAAGAAGCCCTGTATTTTAGTCGTGCCACAATACCGTATGACCGTGATGCAGCTCAGAAACAGATTTCATCAAGTTTTGATCATGCTTACCGCCACCTAGGTTTGTATGCGTATCGCGTAAGCCTGTTACAAGAATATGTGAAATGGTCGCAAGGTGTGCTTGAGAAACTTGAGAGTTTGGAGCAGCTTCGTGTACTCGAAAATGGACATCGTATTGCCATTGCTGTTGCAGACAGTGCACTTCCACCGGGTGTGGATACACCTGAAGATCTGGCGCGTTTAAACGCATTGCCTGTTTCATATTTTGATTAATTGGAAATGATGGCGTGAAACAGCATCAAGCAAAGGTTTATCCTTGGCAAGCTACAGTGTGGAAATCGCTCACAGGACGTTTCCCTCAATTGGGTCATGGTCTGTTATTTTATGGAAAGTCGGGCAGTGGCAAACACGCTTTTGCATTACATTTTTTAAGCTGGGTGCTGTGCACGCAAAAAAAACCAGAAGGTGCGTGCGGTGAATGCATCAGTTGTCAGTGGCTTAAATCGGATACTCATCCAAATTATGTGTATATCACTACCGATGACGACAATAAAAAACAAAATGCTAAAATCAAGATTGAAAAAATCCGCGAACTGCTGCCGTTTGTCCAGCAAACCGTCGATGGCTGGCGCGTTATTGTGATTGAGCCAGCAGAGGCTTTAAATATCGCGTCTGCAAATGCACTACTGAAAACGCTTGAAGAACCCGGCGAGAAAGTATTGATTATCTTGATTGCCGATCATTATCTGAAGCTTCCAGCAACGATTCGAAGTCGCCTTCAGCATTTTTCACTGGATCGAATGACCTTTGATCAGGCACAGGACTATTTAAGCGAACAACTACCAACGCTCGATCCAGCAGACATTCAGCTTCTGTTAAATTTGAGCAATGACATGCCGCTCAAGGCGGTAGAGCTTGCAGAAGCTGACTGGTTTAATAAGCGCCGTGATTTTGTATCTGACTGGATCAAACTGGTCAAACAGAAAAATATGCCCTTGATGATTGCATCGAAGTGGCAAAAAGAGCTAGCGGCGGCAGATTGGCTGATCATGTTTGAATACTTGTTGGGTGATTTAATTTGTGTCAAGCTAAATCAGGATCCTAAGAATATTGATTTGGACTTTAAGGAACTGTCGGGTGAGTATGCACTTGAACAACTCTTTGATCTTTATGCGCAGATCCAGCATTCAAAACAATTGATCGGACAGAATGTTCAAACCAATCTTGTGATCGATCAATTGTTTATTCAGCTCATGAACGTTAATGGGAGTTGAACATGGAATCGAGAATTAGTGGCGGCCTGATTCATGTGCACATTCCGGATCGGGCAACCTTGCAAGCCAGTTACATGCATTTTGTACATGGTGGCGGCTTGTTTATTCCTTCTAGAGAATCAGTCACGTTAGGTGAGGAGATATTTGTTCTTGCAACCTTGCCTGAGCAAACACTGAAAATTCCACTTACGGGAAAAGTCATTTGGATTTCTCGTAAGCAAGCTGGAATCAAACCACAAGGGTTTGCCATACAGCTCTCTGGAGAGCGAGGTATATACTATAAAACTGAAGCCGAAAAAATTTTGGCAGGTAGTATGTCCTCAGATCGCTCAAATTTTACCATGTAGTTTTAGGAAAGAATTGTGTTTGTAGATACGCATTGTCATTTAACCATGCTCGACTTAACGCCATATGGTGGCGATTTGGATCAGGCACTAAACGAAGCGCGCGCGGCAGGTGTATCTAAATTTATGAGCATCTCTGTCGATCTTGATGACCATATCGCATTATCAGCGATTGCAGCGCGTCATGAAGATGTCGGGTATACCGTAGGGGTGCATCCGTGTGAAGATGTTGAAGTCATGGCACGAGCAACGACAGAGTATTTGGTCGAATTGGCTCAACCTGAAAAAGTCTGGGCACTTGGTGAAACAGGGCTCGACTATTATCACAGTGCGGAATTCGTCGATCAGCAAAAGGCCTGTTTTGCGCGACATTTGCAGGCATCCAAACAGGTTGGAAAGCCTGTGGTGGTGCATACACGCTCTGCCAAGACCGATACCATTGATATCATTCGTGCAGAGCAATCGACACACGGTATTTTGCACTGTTTTACCGAAGACTGGGAAACCGCTAAAGCTGCTTTGGACTGCGGTTATTATATTTCGTTCTCGGGAATTGTATCGTTTAAAAATGCGCAAGATTTACGCGATGTTGCCAAACAAGTGCCGCTTGATCGTCTGCTGATTGAAACCGACAGTCCATATCTTGCGCCAGTACCGTATCGCGGTAAATCAAATGAACCAAAATACGTGCCATATGTAGCCAAAGCGTTGAGTGATGTATATGATAAATCACTCGAGGAGATTGCGTTGATTACACGTCAAAATTTTGAAAATCTCCTTGCAAACACATAACTTTAAAATGACATAGATAAGCGAGTGACGGCGTGAAGATGGATCGACAAGCTCAGTTCAGGGCAAGAGAAGCATTAATATTTGAAGTGGCAGAGCAACTTCTTCTCGACAATGGAGAAGCCGGTATGACACTTGATGCCTTGGCTGCTGAACTGGATCTCGCCAAAGGAACGCTGTACAAGCATTTTCAGAGTAAAGATGAATTGTATATGCTGCTCATTGTTCGTAATGAGCGCATGTTGCTAGAAATGGTACAGGACAAAGAAAAAACCTTTCCAGAGCATCTGGCATTCTTTATGTTGCATCATTTACATCACCCCGAACGTACAGTGTTATTTCATCAAATCGAAGAACGCTTATCGACTACTGGTCAGGGAATTTATCATCTGTTTCAAGAGTTGTATCAGGTGCGCAAACAGCGCTTGAGAATCATCATCAACATGACTGAAAAATATCTTGAAGAAATTCATAGTACCATGCCGGTGCGGGACTATTTGGCTGCAATTTGGTCGCTGACCCATGGCGCAGCGGCTATTTTAAATTCGAGTTTTTATCAGCGCTATTTAGGATCTCGCGATACTTTACGCGTGGCCTATATTGATCAGGCATTGGCGCTTCCAAAACATCTTCAAGAACCTCATTTTGTTTAGAGTATCCACATGAACAATAAACCACTGCGGCAGTCCGGTTTTACCTTGGTCGAGCTGATGGTGGTCATTGTAATTGTTGGAATTTTAGCGTCACTGATTGTGTTGAATATAAGTGGTGTAGATCAGCGTAAAGCCATGCAGGCGCGCGAGTTCTTTCTCTTGGATTTACAGCGTATTAATCGCGAAGCTACAGATCAGGGGCGAATTCTAGCGCTGGCAACACTTCCACAAACCGATGTACGCCCATTTGGCTACCAGATACTTGAGTACATAGAACCGTCTGCTCAAACCGTCATTCAGGCCAATAACAAATGGCAAGTCTACAAAGACCTTCCAGTGCGCTCATTGCCTACCAATGTCAGCTTTCAAATTCGGCCTGTAGATTACGATTATCGTGCCGCATCGAATCAGGATCTGGTGGGGCAACAGGCGCCTCAGTTGGTCTGGTTAGGAAATGGCGAAGTTAAACCTGTTCGCATCCAGTTTTATTCTGCCCAGACACCAGTCGGTGCAGAAATTGAAGTAGATCACTTGGGTAAAATAAATGAAAACTAAAGGGTTTACATTATTAGAAGTGATGGTGGCGCTCGCGATTTTTGCAACCGCTGCGGTGGCCTTGACCAAGCTCGGTATGCAGTATACTCAGTCTACGGCCAATGCCGTATTAAGAACCAAAGCACAATTCGTGGCAATGAACGAAGCCGCCATGATGCAAATTAATCGTGAATGGATGCAAGGCACATCCTCAAAGCAAGTGACGTCTCAGGGTGAAACATGGCAAGTCGATAAAACTGCGCAGGCGACGATTAGCCCAAACGTACAGCGGATTGAAATTCAGATCAGCCGCTTTGATCCTCAGCAAAACAAAGTTGAAGCGGGAATTACGCATATGGTGTTTTTCAATTATCCGCCTAAAGAAAACGTCTCATGAAAAAAAGATCGGGATTTACGCTGGTTGAGCTCTTGGTGGCGATTGCGATTTTTGCGGTTCTTTCTGCATTGGGCTGGAAAATTTTTGACTATCTGATTAAGACCAAGGAACGCAACCAGCAACATGAGCTTCAGATTTTTGAGTTGCAAGATGCCTATCAAATTATACTTCGAGATTCACTTCAGCTCATCCCGATGACGGCGAATATCAACGGACAAATCCGGCCTGCACTCAGCCTGAGTGATACCAGTTTGCAATTTAGCAAGGCAGGAGTGAGTGATCCGCTCAAAGAGGGCCTCGCGCCATACGAACGTATTGAATATCGTTATGTACCCAGTGAAAAGATGGTATATCGGTTGAGATACCGTAGCCTGAATATCACCAACAACGAGCAGCCAGAATCGAGTGTACTGCTCAAAAATGTAGATCAATTTCGAATAACCGTGTTGAATCCGCAGATACTCAACCAGTGGCCTGAGGCGGGTGCAGATTTAAGTCAGTCTACCAGCATGCAGCGCCTGCCGCGAGGGCTTAAGATTGATGTACAGCGTTCAGATGTAAACTATGAATGGATTTTTCCGCTTTTAGATACTCAATTTATGAGTGTAAACGGATCATAGGCCAAAGGATAAAGCGATGAAACGACAGCAAGGCGTTGCGTTAATCACGATTCTGGTAATGGTGGCTTTGGCAACGATTTTGGCAGCATCTATTGTAAAACATCAGAGCAATACGGCACAAAATACAGGATATCTAATCCGTCAAAACCAATCCCTGTTATATGCAAAAAGTGCCGAAGCATTTTTTTCCGAATTGCTGGTGCAAGATGCACAAAATGCGGCTGAAGCAGATCATCCAGCAGAAATCTGGGCTCAGCCTATGCCACCGTTTCCGGTTGAAGATGGTTTTGTCTCTGGCGTATTAAAAGATGAATCGGGAAAGTTTAATCTGAATAATCTGGTCGATGCGCAAGATAAAGTCGATGAAAATGCCAAAGCATGGTTTGAGCAGTTACTGGTACGTGTGGGATTGTCACCACAGTTAAGTGAAGCAGTGATTGACTGGCAAGATCGTAATGATGAAGTGTCGGGTTCTGCTGGCGCAGAAAGTAGCTATTATCAAGGTTTGAGCCGTCCTTATTTGGCAGCCAACACAAAATTTCATAGTGTAGATGAGCTGCGTATGGTTCGCGGATTTGAGGGTAAAAATTTTGATTTAATACGTCCTTATGTCACAGCATTACCTTCAAATGCACCGACCAAAGTCAATATTAATACGGCATCTACGCTACTCTTGACCAGCTTGGATACCAGTTTAAATCCGGCAGCCGTTCAAAACGCACTACAAGAGAAAATGTCCAATATGGGATACTTTAAAAGTGTAGATGAATTGTGGACGCTTGATGCCTTTAAGGGGGTCAGTGCGGAAAACCGGAACAAATTTAAAAATTTGCTCGATGTCCGCTCAGATTATTTCAGAGCTTACATTGAGGTGTTGTTAAGTGAACGTAAACGTCAGTTTACGAGCGATCTGGTACGTATCAATAAAAAAGTTTATGTGTATTCTCGTAGTTTAGCATCTGTGCCCAAAGCTACTATGGACTAATTTTTAGTAGAGCAATCATGAATTTTGAGGTATTTGAAGAAGAAAAATACGTAATTGAGTTGAATTAAGACGTTTTGCTAATTGTCAGTAACGTTAAAAGAAATGTAATGCCTGACGAATTGATCTATAATGTACGATCTAGTTGTCGAAGTTTGATCGGACGCATGTTAATTCGTAAGTTATTCAAATTTGAAAATGCGCATATTGTGCGTAACTGTACCTCAGATCGTTGCAAACGTTCAATCCATGGTCACAGCTATAAAGTTGAATTGCTACTTAAAGCCAATAAACTCGATCATGGTCAGATGGTTTACGATTTTGGGTTGCTTAAAGGTGTGATTAAAGAGCTGTATGACAGTTTTGATCATGCGATCTGTTTCTGGCAAGACGACAGTCCTGAATATATTCAGGCGTGCAAACAGTTTAGTGCGCGTTGGGTATCATTGCCAGTGTCGCCATCTGCGGAGCAATTTTCACGTATTTTCTTTTATCTAGCGCAACAGGTGCTTAACTCAACCATCACGCAAAATGGTGAAGGGGATGTCGAGGTATATTCTGTGATTGTGCATGAAACAGATACAGGATATGCGCAAAGCTTTATTGAAGATATTGAAAACCCGCAAATGGGACAACTTCATTTGCAAGATATTATTTTCTCAGAACAAGTGCAAACTGAATGGACAGATGCACTAATGTATGAGAAGTTAAAGCAAGGTAATCGATTTAAAAATCCACAGGTTGAGTTACAGGTTCAGGTTTAACTCAACCTATCACTCATCATTACATGGTATGAAATAAGCGTTTAGGATGAAAAAATGCAGTTGACTGAGCAACAACATGAAAAACTCAGTAAAGTTCAGTTGGATGAAAGTTGGAAGTATTCTTTAGCGGAATTTTTGTTAAGTTCACGCATGGATGACCTGCGTGAATTCTTGATGCAGCAAAAAAATCAAGACAAGATCATCTATCCGCCAAGTAAGCAAATCTTCAATGCGCTTAATACAACACCGTTGGCTGATGTCAAAGTGGTGATTTTAGGACAAGATCCCTATCACGGGCCCAACCAAGCCAATGGGCTAAGCTTCTCTGTGCAAAAAGGCATTACGCTGCCACCCTCACTTCGAAATATTTTTCACGAGCTCAATACTGACTTAGGCATACCATTGTCCAAGCATGGTGATTTAACCAAGTGGGCAGATCAAGGTGTATTACTGCTGAACAGTGTTTTAACCGTTGAGGCAGGGCAGCCGACTTCACATCAGGGCAAAGGTTGGGAGCAGTTTACCGATGCCGTGATTGATGTATTGAATGAGCAGTGTGAACATATTGTTTTTATTTTATGGGGTGCTTACGCACAACGTAAAGGTCAGCGTATTGATCGTGAAAAACATTTGGTATTAAAAGCAGCGCATCCATCTCCACTTGCCGCAAATCGTGGTGGATTTTTTGGATGTAAAGTATTCTCCAAAGCAAATAATTATCTGAAACAACATGGCATTGAGCCAATAGACTGGCAGCTGGACGCATGAGTAATTCTTCCGACGTAACACGTTATCATCCGGATTTAATTGTTGAAGAAGCAAGTAATGGTTGGCGTATTATCCGTCTTAACCGTCCGAAATCCCTGCACGCACTTGATGAGTCGATTGTCACCGCGCTGTTGCAGGTGTTTGAAGAGTTTCATGAAGATGACGAAGTAAAAGCCATTTGGTTGGATTCCACTACGCCAAAAGCATTTTGTGCAGGTGGAGATGTACGCAAATTAAGACAACTGGTGATTAATCAGGAAGTCGACAGTGCAAATCGTTTCTTTGAAAAAGAATACGCGCTTGATTTGCTGCTACATAACTATGCCAAGCCCATCATTGTTTGGGGTGAGGGTTATGTAATGGGTGGTGGTCTTGGTCTATTTATGGCTGCACCGTTCAGACTGGTTACCCCGTACTCACGCTTGGCAATGCCAGAAATCAATATCGGCCTTTATCCTGATGTAGGAGCCAGTCGTTTTCTGGCCGACCGTGGGCCTGTAGGGTTGTTTACCGGATTAACGGGTTCCATCATGACCGCGGCAGGGGCCTATAGTATCGGCTGGGCGACCCACATTTGTGATGCGCAGCGTGACAATGTACTTAAAAAAGTACTGGATATCGACTGGACTCATTATCCAGCAGGAAATTTTAGAGCCATTGATGACACGTTAAATAGTTTGCATCGTCCTGTTGCAGCGGGTCCGCTACAAAATTCACTCGATGTGATTCATAGTGTATGTAAGGGTCAAAACTTCGAACAGGATTATCAGTCGATTGTCGGGTTAATCGATGCTCGAAGCGACTGGCTACGTCAGGCCAGTGAAAACTTGCAAAAAGGCTCTCCAAGCACTGCTGCAATCACTTGGTTGTTGTGGCAATGGGGCAGAAAAGTACATGCATGGGACGAAGTGTTTAAGCTTGAAGCGCAAATCTCAGACTGGAAAATTCGCCATCCTGACTTTGTAGAAGGAGTGCGTGCGCGTCTGGTCGATAAGGATTTGTCTCCTGCATGGAAAAATACCCAAGATTTAAGTTTGAAAGGGATTTTAGGTGACCATCCGCCAGTAACGGATATTGCAAGCTGGAATGAGCTATTGAAGCATTACGGCATTATGAATTAAGCAAAATGTCTGATCAAAAAGAAACAGATGAACAGTGGATGCGGCTTGCTTTCGAGCAAGCCGCTGTTGCTGGTGCATGTAACGAGGTGCCAGTGGGTGCCATTATTGTGAGCCAAAATAAGATCATTGGCTCAGGTTATAATGCGCCAATCAGCTTGCATGATCCTACTGCACATGCTGAAATCCGTGCCATCCGAATGGCATGTGAATCAATTCAAAATTATCGACTCCCTGAAGATGCGACCCTTTATGTCACTTTAGAGCCATGCACAATGTGCGTGGGGGCTTTGGTACATGCGCGCATACATCGCGTCGTGTTTGCCACTACTGAGCCAAAAGCTGGTTCGCTTGTGAGTGCGCGTCAACTTTTAAACTTGGGCTATTTCAACCATAAATTCATTTATGAGTATGGGTGTTTGCAAGAAGAATGTTCGACTCAACTGAGTGACTTTTTTAAAAAGCGCCGTGAACAAAAGCGGTTACTCCGATTGCAATATAGTGCACAAAGCTCAGATTAAATTGACCTGAATGCACACATTTTCTGAAAATGATGGCCTTGAGTAATTGCGATAAATTGAGTATGTTGATTCGACAATTCGAATTGTCAAAGGAAAGCATATGAACGCAATAACAGTAAAAAAAGAATTTAATGCGTCTATCGATCAGGTTTTTGATGTTTTGTCTAAACACTCTGCCTATAACAAGCTATTTGCTCCTATACAGGTTGTGCGTGTGAAAGACTCATCTGATCCGGCACGGCCAGATGGAATTGGATCAATTCGAAGAATGGGGTTTGGTCCAGTTAAACCCATACAAGAAGAAATCACATATTTAGAAGAAAATAAGCGTATTGAATATAAATTGATCCATAATCCATTAATTAAGCATCATATTGGGATTATCGAGTTTGAAGCACTCTCAGATACACGTACGCGAGTGATTTATACGATTGAATTAACAGCAAAAGTACCTTTTGTAAGTAAATTAATTCTTGCACAACTCAAGTCAGCCATTACACTAGGTTTTTCAAAATTAGCAAAATTGATAGGTTAGCCATAATTCAATGACAGCGCATATCATCACAATCGATGGTCCAAGTGGATCAGGTAAGGGAACGCTTGCGGCAAAGCTTGCATCACATTACGGATTTCATCTTCTAGACTCGGGCGCATTGTATCGTTTGCTGGGGCTGTCATTGCACAACAAACAGCTACTCGATCAGCTTTCAGATCAGCTAGATGAATGTGTGAAGATTGCACAGCATTTGGATATTCAATTTAATACTCAATCTGATGGAATATCGATCGATCTGGAAGGGCAAGATGTCACCAAAACGATTCGAACAGAGCATGTGGGTGAATACGCATCTAAGGTGGCTGCTGTGCCAGAGCTTCGTCAAGCATTGTTTGATCGCCAGCGCGCATTTATTCAAGCACCTGGTTTGGTCGCCGATGGTCGTGATATGGCCACTGCAATTTTTCCGGAAGCACAAGCGAAAATTTACCTCACTGCATCGGCAGAATCTCGCGCAGAGCGCCGTGTAAAACAGTTGCAGGGTATGGGGCTTGATGTTAAAATAAACGACATTTTGGCCAATATACAGGCACGTGATAAGCGTGATATGGAACGAGAGGTTGCCCCTCTGCGTCCTGCACCCGATGCCTATATTATCGACAGTTCGGCGTTATCTATCGACGATGTTTTTCAGTTAATGACAGATTACATCGATCTTCGTCTGGCCTAAAACAAATTAACAATCAGTTGAAGCATAGCTTGATCAGTTTTACACGGACTATGTAGAGACTTAACTAAACCGGCCTTGTCTGATCCAAGACCGCTGACTTTATCAGGTATATCATGACCGAATCTTTTGCAGCCCTCTTTGAAGAAAGTGAATTAAACCTCAATGTAGAAAAGGGTGCAGTCATCCAAGGTGTTGTTGTTAGCATCGATAGTGACTGGGTAACTGTTGACACTGGCCTTAAATCTGAAGGCGTTGTTGACCGTACTGAATTTTTAAATGATCAACGTGAACTTGAAGTTCAAGTTGGTGATACTGTTGACGTTGTTGTTGAAGCGCTTGACAACGGTATGGGTCAAACAGTTTTGTCACGTGAAAAAGCTAAACGTGCTGAAACTTGGACTAAACTTGAAAAAATCTTTGAAGACGGCGAAATCGTTACTGGTGTTATCTCTGGTAAAGTAAAAGGCGGTTTCACTGTTGACATCGGTCCAGTTCGTGCGTTCCTACCAGGTTCATTGGTTGACACTCGTCCTATCCGTGACACGACTCACCTTGAAGGTAAAGAGCTCGAGTTCAAAGTAATCAAGCTTGATGCAAAACGCAACAACGTTGTTGTTTCTCGTCGTGCGGTAATGGAAGCTGAATCTTCAGCTGACCGTGAAGCGCTTCTTGCTCAGCTTGAAGAAGGTCAAACTGTTACTGGTACCATCAAAAACCTTACTGATTACGGCGCGTTCGTTGATCTTGGCGGTATTGATGGTCTTCTTCACATTACAGACATGGCTTGGAAACGTATCAAGCATCCATCTGAAGTGGTTGAAGTGGGTCAAGAAGTTACTGTTAAAGTACTTAAATTTGACCGCGAGCGTAACCGTGTATCACTAGGTCTTAAACAACTTGGTGAAGATCCATGGTTAGCGATCATGAGCCGTTACCCTAAAGGTTCTATCGTTAAAGCACGTGTAACTAACTTGACTGACTACGGTTGCTTCGCAGAAATCGCTGAAGGCGTTGAAGGTCTTGTTCACGTATCTGAAATGGACCACACTAACAAAAACATCCACCCATCTAAAGTTGTTCAGATTGGTGACGAAGTTGATGTTATGGTTCTTGAAGTCGACGAAGAGCGTCGTCGTATTTCTCTTGGTATCAAACAAACTCGTGCTAACCCATGGGAAGAGTTTGCTAAAGCACACGAGAAAGGCGAAAAAGTTTCTGGTACGATCAAGTCAATCACTGACTTCGGTATCTTCATCGGTTTACCAGGTGGTATCGACGGTCTAGTACACTTGTCTGATATTTCTTGGAACGAACAAGGCGAAGAAGCTATCCGTCGTTACAAGAAAGGTGATACTGTTGAAGCGGTTATCTTGTCTGTAGACGCTGAAGGCAACCGTATCAGCCTTGGTATCAAGCAATTGAACAGCGATCCATTCAACGATTTCTTAGCTGCGAACGAACGTGGTGCGTTGGTTAAAGGTACTGTAACTGCTGTAGACGCTAAAGGCGCTACTGTTAAGTTAGGTGACGAAATCGAAGCGACACTTAAAGCATCTGAAATCAACCGTGATCGCGTTGAAGATGCAACTAAGTTCCTAGAAGTTGGTCAAGAAGTTGAAGCGAAAATCATCAACGTAGATCGTAAATCTCGCTCTATCAACTTGTCTATCAAAGCGAAAGACGAAGCTGAAGAGAAAGAAGCGGTTGCGAACCTTCGTACAGCTTCTGTATCTCAAGACAATGGTCCTAAGACTATTGGTGACTTGATTAAAGCGCAAATGAAATAAGTACTGTTAAAAAAGTACGGTTAGTGTAACTAATTGGTACTTTTTATACAATTACTGTAAACGGTAGCGTAGTATTGGTGTACTGCGCTACCGTTTTGTATTTAAACAGGTTATTATAAAACTTAATTCAAAGCAGCAATAATTAAAGAGGTCATCGATGACTACTGAAGCACTTAACAAGTCTGACTTAATAGAACGTATTGCTTTAAAAAATCCACATTTGGCTGAACCTTTGGTTGAAGAAGCAGTCAGAATCATGATCGACCAAATGATCGATGCATTATCAAATGATAATCGTATCGAGATTCGTGGTTTTGGGAGCTTTGCGTTGCATCATAGAGAACCTCGTGTAGGCCGTAACCCTAAAACAGGCAGATCGGTTGAAGTTGCTGCAAAAGCTGTTCCTCATTTTAAGCCCGGTAAAGCACTTCGCGATGCCGTGAATGAGGCAATTACTAAATAAATTATAAACTCAATAAAATGAGGTCTTTATGCGTTATATACTTGTCGCATTACTCGTTATTTTGTTCGGATATTCATTAGCATTGGTACTTCAAAATCCAACAGAATTACCGGTCGACTTATTGTTTACTCAAGTTCCTGCTATGCGATTGGGCTTGTTACTCTTACTGACTTTGGTGCTCGGCGTTGTCATCGGCCTATTGTTAGGGGTGTTAGTCTTTAAGGTAATCCAGAAAAGCTGGGAAATTAAAAGACTACGTAAAGATATCGAATACTTACGTAAAGAGCAGATTCAAACTGCTCAGATTGCTGCTGCCGAGGCCGCAGCCAGTGTAAGACACGAAAAAACCGTATTAGATGTGCAATCTGAACCTCAAAATCGTAATCCACTTTAAATAGCATACAGATTAGTTTTTTAAGTTGTGATGATTACAAATAAAATGGCTCTCTCATCTAGGGGCCATTTTTTATTTAATTCCGAGAAAGCGTAAAATTGCAGTGGTGCCTACGGCTGAAAGAATGACAAATACCAAAGAGCCATTTTTCCAAGCAATACCGATTGCCACGAGCACACCGATTAGCTTACTCATTCCACTAAACTGATCTTGTTCAAATAACGTGTTAAAAACGGCTAACGTGAATAACAATACGCATGCAGCATCAGACATGAGTTGTTTGTGTTTTTCTTGAAATGAAATTTGGTGGGCAAGGTAGAAGCCAGTATAGCGAATCAGATAAGTACCCGCCGAAAGCACGATTATTCCAATAAAAATAATGATTTCATTAGTATTCATTTCGATTTTCTTCCGAGTAAAAGGCCCAACATTGAAACTAAAACAGGCAATCCTGTTGCAAGAAACGGAATTGAGGTCAGCGAAAGTCCTGCACCAAGAAAAGCGCGTTTCCGGGTGGTCTTGTTTTTTAACATCGGCATAATGAGCGCAAATAAAATTGCTGGAAAAGCGGCATCGATACCAAACGCATAAATATCTGGAATAAATCGACCCAAAATATAGCCTAAGATAACGCCTAAAGGCCAAAAAATTGCAATGCAAATACCGCAGAACCAGTAGGCCTTAGCTTTGAGTACCAGATCCGATTGACTTAAACCGAACATGACACTTTCGTCATTCATAATATGGCAGGCCAAAAATTTTAAACGATTATTTTGGATAAATTCTGCGACTGATAAGCCAAAAGGCAAGTGACGTAAATTAATCAGGATACCTGTACATGCTGCAAAAATTGGATGTGCACCAGAAGCAACCATACCAATAAAAGTAAATTCTGCCGCGCCCGCTAAAACACTCACAGATAACAGTACTGGAATCCACATAGGAAGCCCAAAGCTGGCAGCGACCGAGCCAAGTGATAGACCAACGATACCAATCGCAATGGAAATCAATATGATGGCTTTAGCGAGAGAAATGTATGTTTTGGTTGACATGATTGTTTTTTATATCAAACGAACGTACGTTATAATAGTTTATTCTACATCGTTCGTCAAAACGAACAATCGTTTTTTATGGTGAGTTATGTCGTTGCCCATTGAAATTGTCTCTAAAAATTTACAGCGAGAAAGACAAAAAGCTGGTTTGTCACTGGCAGAAGTAGCACGGCGCGCTGGAGTTGCAAAATCTACCTTATCGCAACTTGAAGCTGCTCAAGGTAATCCAAGCCTTGAGACATTATGGGCGCTGTGTGTTGCACTGGATATTCCTTTTGCAAAATTAATGGAAAGTCATAGCCCTCAGACTCAAATTATTCGATTTGGCGAGGGGCCATCGGTTTCATCCGAAGTAGCGCACTATCAGGCCATCCTTCTTGCGGTATGTCCGACGGGTGCTCGTCGAGACCTATATATTTTAACCACGCAACCGGGAGAACCAAGATTAAGTCATCCACATCCGATTGGAAGTGTTGAGCACATTGTCATTATGAAAGGGCAAGCCAGAGTGGGGCTGACATCTGAGCCTAAGATTCTGAACGAGGGTGATTACATTTGTTATCCGGCCGATCAGGAACACATTTTTGAGGCGCTTGAAGCAGATACGCGTGCAATACTGATCTCTGAACAAAGATAAGGTCGATTGGACTTGTCTTAGACGCTTTTTTTGATAAAAACCACATTCATGCTTTGTGCAAAGCATGAATACATCTATAATTACCCGAATTTTAAGCTGTGGAATTAGATTCGTGAGTATTATTATTGCCTTAGACGCAAAGAGCCAATATGACGCTTTGAGCATTGTAGATCAGCTCGATCCATCACTTTGTCGTGTCAAAGTAGGCAAGGAGCTATTTACTCACGATGGGCCGCAAACAGTCAGAATTTTGCAAGATCGCGGTTTTGAACTATTCCTCGATTTGAAATTTCATGACATTCCAAACACCACAGCACAAGCCGTATGTGCTGCAGCAGATTTGGGGGTGTGGATGGTGAACGTTCATGCCTCGGGTGGTCGTAAAATGATGGAAACCTGCGTTGAACGTCTTAAAGCAGGAAACTATCAGACACAACTGATTGCCGTGACTGTATTAACCTCGATGGGTCGTGAAGATTTACGTGATATTGGCCTAGATATTGAGCCGTCTGAACAGGTAAAACGCTTAGCTCAACTTACTAAAGAAAGTGGTCTTGATGGTGTGGTATGTTCGGCGCAAGAAGCAAAGATGCTGCGTGATCTTTTAGGTCAAGATTTTGCGTTGGTAACCCCAGGTATTCGACCTGAAGGTGCCAATGCTGATGATCAAAAGCGCATCGTGACACCGAAACAGGCGATGCTGGATGGCTCGACGCACTTGGTGATTGGTCGCCCAATCACGCGTGCAGAAAATCCAAATGAAATGCTGAAAAGTATTTTATCTAGCCTTGCTTAAAGCATAAGCACCAAACTCATCAAAATTGGTGCAAGCAATGACAGAATAATGCCGCTGACCATCGCATACGGCACATAATGTGTGCCGCATGACTGCTTGACCATGGCCAGCGTAGCATCCATCGATGTAGCGCCTGCGCTAGAAATTGCTGAGCGAGGAAATCGCCAGCCAAAACAATACATCAACAATATTGCAAAAATTTCGCGAAACAAATCGGTCAAGAGCGCCATTCCACCGAGTTCACTAGAATGTAGCTGTGTCAGTAAAATACCAGACATCGAGTACCAGCCGTACCCTTGGGAGAGCGCGAAGGTCTCTTTAAGTGAAAGGTCGTGTAGAAAGTAATGACATCCCAACGCTGCCAAGCAAGACCCTAAAATTGCAGCACATGGCACCACCAGTATTTTCCAGCTGAGCCATGATCTGTCTAAGCGTGTAAAAGCCAGTTCAATCCCAATGAGGAAAATAAACAATAACAATAAATACCAGCTATTAAAGTGCGGATCCCAGTTTTGCCATAAACAGATGGCGCCAATAGCTCCCCCTAGCATTAAGGCCAGACAGGCATGACTGATATTTTTAATTGCGTTTAAAAATAGTGAAAATGAAATTTTACCTTGCACGCTATCACGATCTAAAACCTGATAGGCAAGCATACACACTACAAACGAAGCACATGTGGTCGTGAAAGCCAGAATCAGCGCAGTTGGCAAAATTTGTTGTGGATCTTTGAGCTGATGAAATGCAAAGCTAAATTCAAAAGCGACCGCCATAAGTAGCAAATAAGAAAAATAAGGCAGTACTTTAAATACGAGCTTCTGCAATGTTTGAGATAAACGAGGCCCCAAAAAATAACCCAGAGTACCTACAATTAAAATTTGTGTAATAAGAAGAAGAGATTGCATGAAATAAGTAAGCTGTAGACAACTTACTTATTATGACGATCATCAATTATACTGCAATCTTTTTTGCATCCCGACTTGACCAGAGATGATAATCCGCGATATCAACTTTACGGGTTTGAAGCCAGTATTGCCAAGTATACGTTGGCCAGAGTGAAAAGTTTTTTCCTTCTTGGGTTTGATACCAACTAACACATCCTCCTGCTTGCCATACCGTACCTTGCAATTGCTGTTGAATTTTTTGATTGAATCGATCTTGTTGTTGTTGTTTAACTTCAATGGCGCTGCATTGTGACAGATCGACTTTTATAATTAACTGTAGAATATAGTCGACTTGTGATTCAATCATGAAAATCACTGAATTATGACCCAATACGGTATTGGGGCCGAGTAACTGAAACAGATTTGGAAAGCCTGCCGTACAAATACCATAATAGCTTTCTGGACCATTTTTCCACGCTGTTTTGAGTTCGATATTTTGCTTGCCATAGCATTCAAACTTTTTTAGATAAATCCGCGGATCGGTTACAAAGCCCGTGCCATAGATCAAACAGTCAATGGGGCGTTCTTTACCGTCATTCGTCACTATGCTATGTGCTTTTAATTCCCGAATGCCATCTGTAACAAGTTCTACATTTTCTCGATTAAACGTCGGGAAGTATTTGTTCGATATTAGAATTCGCTTACATCCCATGACAAAATCGGGTGTAAGTTTTTTGGCAAGTTGCTTATCTTTTACCTGATAACGAATAAATGCTTCTGCCAGTTTTTGCCCGTATTTCATAATGGTGGGTTTAACAATCGGTACAACCCGCGATTCATTACTCCAGTACAGTCGAGTACGATGCAGCTTGCGATACGCTTCAGAATGTTTAAATAATGTTTGATCCAGCTTTGAATAACGTCGTTCATCGCGCGGAATAACCCATGCTGCGGTGCGCTGCATCACGTAAAGCTGTTTGACTTGAGGTGCAATTTCGGGGATATATTGAATTGCACTACCACCTGTGCCAATCGAGGCAACATGTTTATTACTTAGATCGTAGCTGTGATCCCATTGAGATGAGTGAAACACTTTTCCTTTGAATGTTTCAATGCCTTTAATATGCGGGATTTGCGGAACATGTAAAGGCCCAGAAGCAAAAATTAAGAATTGGGCTTGAAGTGGTGCTTGGTCTTTAATGTCGATATGCCAATAACATCCATCTTCATCATATTTTGCGCAAATGACTTCATGTTCAAAACGACAAAATTCTTTGAATTGATAACGCGCTGCTAGATCTTGCATATATCCAAAAATTTCATCGGCTTCTGCATAGCGTTTAGACCAGTCAGTTTTGGGAGCGAATGAAAGGGAATACATATGCGACTGAACATCGCAGGCTGCCCCCGGATACTGATTGTCTCGCCATGTTCCACCTAAATCTGCTGCTTTTTCTAACACGACAAAATCACGAATATTGTTTTGGAGCAGTCGAATGGCCATGGCTAAACCGCCAAAACCTGCTCCAATAATGGCAATCTTTATTGTTTGAATCTTTTGATGAGATGCATGCTGCATGATTTATTCCTTGGTCAAACCTTAAGCATGAGATTAAAGACTGCTATCTGTAAATTCCATGATTGCACTGCCATTAAAATTGATAGATTCGGCAATTAAAATTAATTGGTATTTATAGTAAAACATTTTGGTAGTTTTAATATAGTTGAAAGAATGAAGCGCTCCATCCTCGGACTTATGTATCTTATCCAAGGTATGCGGAATGCGGGTATCGATGTAGATACACGCTTGGCATCCATTGGAATTAAGCTCGATGCAATCGATCCGAACTCGATCATTCATGACTCACTTGAGTGGGACATCCAGTATGTGATTGGAAAAGATGTTGCGCCTGAAAA
Source organism: Acinetobacter soli (assembly GCF_018139125.1). Lineage (NCBI taxonomy): Bacteria > Pseudomonadati > Pseudomonadota > Gammaproteobacteria > Moraxellales > Moraxellaceae > Acinetobacter > Acinetobacter soli. Next base: position 1,349,699 of record NZ_CP073241.1, on the reverse strand, counting down.
CGGACTGTTTATTGGGCAGCATTATGCATTGGCAGGTTATGGCCCTCTATTGATGCTGCTTGTTACGAGTGACAGTATCCGCACAGCGATTTGTAAAGGCATTGAATATCAAAAACTGACTCACCTTTCAGGTGAACTAGACCTAATCACGACCACAGCAAAAACTTCTTTGGTATACCGACCATCAGATTTAAACTCTTCAATAGGTTTGCTCAGAGCACAGTGTGAAGTCTCAGGCACTTATAAATTTATTCAAGATATTTATAAAATGATGGGGCTCATGGCGCCAGAGATTCGGGTTGAATTGCCATTTTTAGCACCTCAGGACCTTCAAATACTGCATCAATATTACGATTATTATGGTCCTAATCTGCATTTTGGCCATACGTGTGCGGCTTTTAGCCTTGATGCGGATGTGTTGGATGTAAAAATTCCATCTGCCGATGCAATTACGCATCGTGTATATGAGGTGAAATGTCAGACAGAAATTGATCGCTTAAATGCCGAGCAAAAAAAGCAACCACTGCTCGTGCAGCAAGTGCATGATTATCTGGAGTTACAACAAGGTGTTATTCCAACGATGGCAGAAACGGCTTTTGCGCTAAATATACCTGAGCGAACACTTCGACACCAATTACAGCAACACGATACCAGCTATAAAAAAATACGTGAACAATTAATTAAGGATAAAGCACTCAAACTTATGGAATATAAAGAATACTCAATTGAAATGATTGCTGAATTGCTTGGTTACTCTGAACCTGCTGCATTTAATCATGCGTTTAAGCGATGGTTTGGACAAAGCCCCCGGCGCTATGGTAAATAAGTTGTGTTGCATTATGCAGCTAAAGTTCTATATGTATTCAACCAACATCTAATATACTTTTCATCAGACCCAGATAGCACAGAACGATATGTCAAATAGTAGCGCTTCGCACAATACCGCTTTTACGCCCTTATCGCCAGCAGAACGCTATGCACAAGCGCTAGCGTCCGGACAATTCATGCCAGATGAAGCTCAAGCCCAAGCGGTCAGTGAGCTTGAGCGTGTTTGGCAAGAACTGTTAAATCGTTATAAGGCATCTAAAAAGGCTTTTCGCCGTTTTCGCCGTCAAACCTCACCAAAAGGTGTATATATGTGGGGCGGTGTTGGGCGTGGCAAAACTTGGCTGATGGATCAATTTTTTGAGTCAATTCCATTTCGTCGTAAAACACGCATGCATTTTCATCATTTCATGCAGCATGTACATCGTGAGCTCAACAAGCTTTCGGGTCAGCGCAATCCTCTCGATCAAGTTGCAGACAAAATTTATAAAGATGCCGTGATTATCTGCTTTGATGAGTTTTTTGTATCGAATGTTACTGATGCCATGATCTTAAGTGACCTGTTTCAAAAGCTTTTTGCGCGTGGCGTGACTTTGGTGGCCACCTCCAATATTGCACCAGAAGGATTATATAAAAACGGTATTCACCGTGATCGCTTTTTACCTACCATCGATTTATTGCAAAAAAACTGTACCATTTTAAATGTCGATGCAGGTGTGGATTATCGACTTCGCGTTCTCAAGCAGGCACAACTGTTTAAATATCCGTTAAGTGCCGATGCAAGTGAATGGATGACACAGCGTTTTGAGGCAATTACCCGTTCACAAACGGTTTCTCAAGAGCCGATTACCATTAATAATCGGATCGTCGAAACCTTAGGTCATACCGAAGATGTACTGTGGTGTGAATTTTCAGAATTGTGTGTTAAGCCACGTAGTCCAGCCGATTTTATTGAGATTGCCAATATCTACAATACAGTCTTGGTAAGCAATGTTCCGCATCTTAATGATTACCTCTCCGAAGGCACACGTCGTTTTATTTATCTGGTTGATGAATTTTACGATCGCGGCGTAAAGCTCCTACTTACTTCACAAGATTCAATTATTGAGTTATACGAAGGCGAGAAACTGGCGTTTGAAATTGAGCGAACCCGTTCGCGTTTGCTTGAAATGCAGTCGGACGATTATTTACACGCAGCTCACCGACAAATTGATGACGCAAAAACATCATAATTAAAGATAAGGCATTCATTTTGAATGCCTTATTATATTTAAATCCACATAAAAATTATTTTTCAAATCTGTTTAATAATCTAAAAATTTTGCTATAACTAATCATGTTGTTTTGGATATGTTGAATAAACCAGCCAATTTTGGCTATTTTTTAACATGGATCATACTTTATATACTTTAAACCAAGAATTCAGTTTCTGAGATTGCAAGACACAACGAAGTAAATTGGGTGCTTAATTTTACTGTGAAATGTTTGTTATTTCACAATGTGATTCTGCTATTCAGGATGGTATAAATGGTTATACTAGAATCTCTTGTATAAAAAGTAGCAATATCAGGAAAGACGATGACGGCACGTATTCAAAAAGGCAAGCTCGCGATTGCGAAAGAACTTTACGATTTTATAGAAAATGAAGCGTTAACTGCTTCGGGGTTAGACAGTGAAACCTACTGGAAAAACTTTGAGCAGGTCGTTGTCGATCTGAGCCCAAAAAATAAGGCACTTTTGGCGAAGCGAGATGATTTACAAGCTCAAATTGATGAATGGCATCGCAATAACACATTTGAACTAGGTGCTTATAAAGCCTTTCTCAAAGAAATTGGTTACTTATTACCTGAAGTCGAAGATTTTCAAATTACCACAGAGAATGTGGATGAAGAAATTGCACTGCTGGCTGGACCACAATTGGTGGTTCCTGTGCGTAATGCACGCTATTCACTGAATGCTGCCAACGCGCGTTGGGGATCACTCTATGATGCGCTATATGGCTTTGATGTGATCTCTGAAGAAGGAGGAGCTGAGAAAGGCAAGGGATACAATCCTGCGCGTGGTGCCAAAGTGATTGCATTTGCAAAAAACTTTCTAGACGAAACATTCCCATTGGCACAAGGCTCTCATTCAGCTGCAGTGAAATATAGCGTTGAGCACAATGCACTGGTGATTCAACTAAAATCTGGTGAAAGCACCTCCTTGAAACATGAAGCCTTATTTGTTGGTTTTAATGGCGATGAACAAGCACCAACTGAAATCGTGCTTAAAAATAATGGTTTACATGTCATTATCGAAATTGATGCGACCAGTCCAATTGGTCAAACAGATGCAGCAGGGGTGAAAGACCTTGTGCTTGAAGCTGCGATCACGACCATTCAGGATTTAGAAGATTCAGTCGCTGCGGTAGATGCAGAGGAAAAAGTCGAAGGTTATCGTAACTGGCTAGGGCTCATGCAAGGCACATTGCAAGAGTCAATTGAAAAAAATGGCAAAACTATCACACGTAAACTCAGTGAAGATCGTACATGTAAAAACTTGATTGGTGGAACCACAACTTTACATGGCCGTTCGTTGATGCTGCTACGTAATGTGGGGCACCTGATGACTAACCCTGCAATTTTGGTTGATGGTGAAGAAATTTACGAAGGTATTATGGATGCCTTGATTACGCCACTGCTTTCCGTGGTGGATATTAAAGGTCAAAATACCATTAAGAACTCGCGCAAAGGGTCGATGTATATTGTTAAACCAAAAATGCATGGCCCAGAGGAGGTTGCATTTACGGTTGAGCTGTTTGAGCGCGTTGAAAAGGCGCTTGGCTTACCTGAAAAATCGCTCAAAGTCGGTATTATGGATGAAGAGCGTCGTACTTCGGTCAACCTGAAAAACTGTATTGCCCAAGCCAAAGATCGTACCATCTTTATTAATACAGGCTTCATGGACCGTACTGGTGATGAGATTCATACTTTCATGGAAGCCGGTCCTTTTGTTCGTAAGGGTGAGATCAAAGGACAAAAATGGTTCCCAGCTTATGAAAACCGCAATGTTATGATTGGTTTGCAAGCAGGTTTACGTGGAAAAGCACAAATTGGTAAGGGTATGTGGCCAAAACCAGACATGCTGCTAGACATGTATAACACCAAGATTGAGCATCCTGAAGCAGGTGCATCATGTGCTTGGGTGCCTTCACCATCTGGTGCGGTGATCCATGCCATCCATTACCATCAGTGCAATGTCACAGAGCGTCAACAAGAGCTGTTAAGTACACAGCCGATTTCACTTGATGACTTGCTGACACCACCATTAGCCACAGAAACTAACTGGTCTGCCGATGAAATTACCAAAGAGCTAGAAAATAACTGCCAAGGTATTCTTGGTTATGTTGTACGCTGGGTTGATTTAGGTGTGGGTTGTTCGAAAGTGCCAGACATTAATAACGTTGGCCTAATGGAAGATCGCGCGACTTTACGTATTTCCTCACAGCACGTTGCAAACTGGCTGCGTCACGGTATTGTGACAAAAGCACAGGTTGAAGAGGTGCTTAAGCGTATGGCAAAAGTAGTGGATGAACAAAATGCCAATGATCCAGAGTACACGCCGATGTCGCCTGGATTTGAAGGAATTGCATTCCAAGCTGCTTCAGATTTGATTTTCAAAGGTGGTGAACAACCTTCTGGTTATACCGAACCTCTACTACATGCTGCACGTTTAAAACTTAAAGGTTACACAGGTGATTAAGTAAACAGTGTGTCGCGAAAAGCCGCAACATATGTTGCGGTTTTTTTATCGATTTATGTGTAATCAATTGACCCTCAATCCGTCTCGGTTTTACACTAAGACACCAATCAAAATAGGTCATCAGACAACATTAATGTGTGCCAATTTTAAACCGTTGACATTGGAGCAATTGAAACAACAGCAGTTGCCCATGATTGATTTTGAATATGTGGATGAGGTTTATCCGGGCTATAGCTTGCCATTAATGTTTAAAAAAGACGGTGAATATCAATGGCGCGAGGTCATGTTTGGTCTGGTACCTAAATGGGCAACAGATCTTACGATCGCCAAGAAAACTTATAATGCCAGAAGTGAAACGCTACTACAGAAAGCAAGTTTTTTTGAGCCAACCACCAAATGTCAATTTGGCGTGATTCCGGTCACTGAGTTTTATGAAGCCAGATATATTCAAGGCAAACCACAGCGTTGGTGTGTAAGGCGTAAGGATAAAAAAGCGTTTTTTATTGCGGCACTTTATGAGATTTGCAAGATTGATGACCAAGTGATTCGTTCAGCGACCATGATTACCATGGATGCGATTGATCATCCTATGATGAGAGAGTTCCATGAGCCGGGCGATGTAAAGCGCTCTGTGGTGGTGATTCCCGAAGAGCGCCTAGATCAGTGGCTTAGTTTGACCATTCCAGATATTGAATCTTTTATTGAAGGTTTTCCAGTTGAAGAGTTTGAATGTGCCTATGTTCCTAAGCTCAATCGCACTAAGCAAACCAATCAACTGAATTTTTTTGATTAATTGGAAAGGTTTCTAAACAGGATTTTTAGGCCATCGATCATCTTTTCAATTTGCAAAGGCGTTAGACCTTCGAAAGACTGCTCTAGTACAGCGCCAGTCAAATCATTAATCTTGTGTATCATTTGCATACCATGATCGGTAAGCACTACACGTGTAATTCGAGCATCGCCATCGCAAGAGTAGGTATTTACATAGCCTTCATCTTTAAGTCGATAGACAATTTTGGTGGTCGTCGACATTTTTGAGATCACCATTTCAGACAGCTCTGAAACACTGGCATTAGGTCTTGAATAAAGTGCCAATAAGATGCGGCGTCGTGAATTATCGAGACCGTATTTTTTTAGTACATTATCGATATTAATGACATATTGGGCATGAACTTGACTGATCCAGTAATAAGGAAAGTTATTTACGTCGAAGGACTTCTCTGATGGCAAGAAGCGATCATATTTTTTAGTCATAGCTGCATCCTCAACAGTTTTAATTTTCATCCCTTAATGTAATCTTATTTTAAATATTGAATTATAAGCAACGTATTTTTTTCAATTTGCGCTTAAAATGTATAACCTAACTGGTCATTCTTTAAAGAAATTATTTAAGCTTGCCTTAAATAAAAATTGTAAAAGTAGAGTAATTTTCTTGCTATAAAAATTACACAAAATATATAGATAAATTAAATAATAATTTAACTCACGATAAAATTCCCACAATTTTTTTCATTAAAATTCCCTTATTTATCATATTGATATATTGTTTATTATTTAATCATTATCGAATTTTATAATTTATGAATTCTACTTTTTATTTGATGCTTAAAACATTATTTTGTAACTTTGAGAGATTGATCATATTTTTTGATATTTTAACAACTTCATATGTCAAGTAATTGATTAGAAAAACTGATCAATAAGCTGACTTAAAATCATCTTGAGTGTATTTACATGAATAAAATTTGTGAAATAAATGGTGATTTAAAGACTTGATCGACTCAATAATGATTGTTTTGTCAGTTTTACAAAGAAATACGATAAGTTATTTTTAATTAAAAAATTGAACGTAAAAAAATATTTAAAAATCACAAAAAAATTAAAAAAACCTTAAAAAATTATGCATAATGATTTTAAGTTTTTCAAAAGTAGAGGTTATCCATATGGATCCGTCGCCGTGTAGGTTATCGTGTTACTCATCCTTAAATAAGAAGATGGAGATCTAAAGATGGAGTTTCTTTTAGATCCAGGAATATGGGTGGGGCTGCTTACTTTAATTGTATTGGAAATTGTTTTAGGGATTGATAATCTCGTTTTTATTGCCATTTTGGCCGACAAATTACCTCCTGAACAACGTGATAAAGCACGCGTGATTGGGCTTTCATTGGCTTTAGTCATGCGCTTGGCATTATTGTCTGTCATTTCATGGCTTGTCACTTTAACCAAACCTTTGGTTTTTATCTTCGATTACAGTTTTTCCGGTCGTGACTTAATTCTGCTTTTTGGTGGATTATTTTTGGTGTACAAGGCTGTTACAGAACTGCATGAAAAAATGGAAGGCAAGCCTGAAATCAAAACAAATTCTTCAGTGGCCTATGCCAGTTTCTGGGCAGTGGTAACGCAGATTATTGTACTTGATGCAGTCTTCTCTTTAGATTCTGTCATTACCGCGATCGGTATGGTCGATAACATTTATGTCATGATGACAGCCGTTGTTGTTGCCGTCATTGTCATGCTCATCGCATCTAAACCATTGACTAACTTTGTTAACCGACATCCAACTGTAGTAATCTTGTGCTTAAGCTTCTTGTTGCTGATCGGCATTAGCTTGATTGCAGAAGGTTTTGGTTTCCATATTCCAAAAGGGTATATCTATTCGGGTATTGGCGTTGCAATTTTGATTGAAGCCTTTAATCAGTTTTCGCAGCGTAATGTGGAAAAACATCAAGCCAAAATTCCATTGCGTCATCGGACTGCGAATGCAATTTTTAAACTGATGGGTGAAAAAGACGAAATCAGTACGCCAATTGATAAAAAAGATACGGATGGTCTTTTTGTGAGTGAAGAGCGTTATATGATTGGAGGTGTATTGACACTTGCAGAACGCTCGGTGGCCTCGATCATGACGCCTCGTACGCAAATTTCATGGATCAACATCGATGAAGATCATGACATTATTCGCGAACAAATTCTCTCAGTGCCACATAGTCTGTTTCCGGTATGTCGAGGAAGTCTGGATAAAGTCATTACAATTGCACGTGCTAAGGATTTGATTGATGCCTTAGATGATCCAGATGAACTTTCGAATGTACTCAAACGTCAGCGACCTATTTTCATTTTTGAAAAAATGAAAGTGATTGATGCAATTAATACACTCAGAACCTCAAAAGGTTCATTGGTCTTGGTCAGTGATGAATTTGGTGTGGTACAAGGTTTGATTTCACCGCTAGACGTATTTGAAGCGATTGCGGGTGAGTTTCCAGATGCCGACGAACAACTGGATTTGATTAAAGTCGATGAGCGTACGTGGCATGCCAATGGTTTATTAGATCTTTACCAGCTTGAGCTAGAGTTAGGCATGATTGAGCTGATGCCAGATCATGCTGACTATATCAGTGTGGCAGGTTTAATCTTAGACAAGACCCAAACAGAAGTGCAGGTGGGTACCTCGATTGTGTACGAAACAATTTACTTCGAAGTGATTGAAATGGATGGCAATCGAATCAAATTAGTGAAAATTGTATATCCAACTGATTAATTTGAAATGTAAAAAAAAGCTCTCATGAATGAGAGCTTTTTTTTACATAAGGAATTAACGCGATGGCAAAACGGTTTTGAGCGTTTCGTGCATTTCAAGTAACACTTGTTCAGTGGTGTCCCAATCGATACAGCCGTCTGTAACAGATTTGCCGTACTCTAAATCACAAAGATTTTCAGGGATATCCTGACGTCCACCTTTTAAGTGACTTTCAACCATCAGGCCAACAATCGATTTGTTGCCTTCTAAAATCTGTTCGGTCACATTTTTTAGAACCAGAGGCTGTAAGTACGGGTCTTTGTTTGAGTTCGCATGGCTGGCATCGATCATGATTTTATTGCTAACCTTCGCTTTAGCCAAGGCGTTTTCTGCTTCAGCGACTGAGCCAGCATCATAGTTTGGTTTACCATTACCACCACGCAGTACCACATGTGCATACGGGTTTCCGCTGGTATGAATAACCGAAACCTGACCATTTTCATTGAGGCCCAAAAAGCTGTGGCCGTGTTTAACCGATTGCATCGCGTTGGTCGCAACCGTCAAACCGCCGTCGGTACCATTTTTAAAGCCTACAGGCGATGAAAGACCTGACGACATTTCACGGTGGGTTTGGCTTTCAGTTGTCCGCGCGCCGATCGCTGACCATGAAATTAAATCTTGATAATACTGCGGTGAGTTTGGATCGAGTGCTTCAGTTGCGCAAGGTAAGCCTTTTTCATTCAACTCAAGTAAAAGTTTGCGTCCAATACGTAACCCTTTTTCAATGTTGAAAGAATCGTCCATATCTGGATCGTTAATCAAACCTTTCCAACCCACTGTGGTACGTGGTTTTTCAAAATAAACGCGCATGACGATGTAAAGCGTATCTTTTACTTTTTCGCTGAGAACTTTCAAACGATCTGCATATTCATGAGCAGCTTTTGGATCATGAATAGAACATGGGCCAATCACAACAAAGACACGTTTGTCCGAACCATCAAGAATATTACGAATGGTTTCACGACCATGTAATACGGTTTGATAGGCACTTTCTGTCAATGGCAACTCTGCTTTTAGCTCGGCAGGGGTTACAAGAGGTTGAATGCTTTTGATGTTAACATCATCGATATCTGGCTGTGAAACTGGATTGGACTGTAAAGTATTCATTGCTGTCACTGACTGGATCTTACTGGTTTTCTGTTTACTGAATATACCATGAAACGAGAATGATAAAGCTATAGTTGGCACGGATTAATCGTTTAAAAAAATCGATTAACCCGTTCTATCCTTTAAACTTTAGTGGTTTTTTCAGGTGTGTGCTGTTCTACAACAGCAGGTTTTTGTACTGGTTTTGCCTTCGCTGGATTGATCATAAAATTGACACCGAGAGCAAACAAGGTGATACCCAAAATTTTACGAATCAGTTTTTCTGGCATTTTTGAGCTGATTAAAGTACCAATAATGATGGCAGGAATAGACCCAACCAATAACCACATCAGGAGTACGAAATCGACATTACCTGCACTCATATGGCTTAAACCTGCGACCGAGGTGAGCAAGACGGCATGTACCACATCAGAACCAATAATACGAATCATGGGTAAATTTGGAAACATGATAATCAAGGCCATGATTCCAAAGGCACCAGCACCTACCGAAGATAAGGTCACAAACACACCCAGCACGATACCCATGATCACCACATAAATGCGTTTATTGGTGGTGAGGTTTTCAGCATTGATTTGAGTGATATCTGGCTTACGAAAGCGCATGAAAAACTTTTCAATGCGTGAGCGGAAAATAATAGAAATACCCGTAAGCGTGAGCATAAAGCCCAATACCATAGTTAAGACTGCTTTATAATGTGTAGATTGACTCAAATAATGCTCAAGTACCCAAGAGGTCGCAAAAGACGCGGGAATACTTCCCACCGCTAACCAAAGCACGATTGGCCACACAATATTGAGCTTTTTAGCATGGACCATTGATCCACAAAATTTTGAAATCGCGGCATAGAGCAAATCTGTACCAATCGCGATATGCGGTTCAATTCTAAACAAACTAATTAGAATAGGTGTCATCAGTGAGCCGCCACCAACACCTGTAATACCGACGCAAAACCCTACCAACACACCAGCCAAAATAAACTCAAAAGGACCAAACATTTCACTAATCAGCCAAATACACAAAACATGCATATCTTATGACTTTTTGAGATAAATGGTTGTGATGAAAAATGATTTGCTTATGCAAAAAAACGCTAAAGCAATCATTTAGCTTTTGCTTTGAGATCGTTTACTGTGCAAATCAATAAAAAAGCCAACGGCGTTGCAAAAATAAACCAGCTCACAATTCCAATGCTGTTGCCGTAAATATAAGTAAGTGATCCGCACGCAGCGAGAAAACATAACCAAGCGATACATCTGGTGATGGATGCCGATCGGGTGAGTAGATGAAATCTTGATTTTTTGGTTTTTTCTATCTGTTTTGTACTCACAGCGTAAAGCAAGAACATACCGAGTAAGATCAATAAAAAGGTAATGAGATCAATCATGAGGCATTGACCTCAGTATTTTTAGTGTTTTTGGTAGAATGAATTTTTTTACTTAATTTCTTGTGTGCATGCGTTTGAATGGGATGAATATTTTTTAAAATAAACAAAGCCAGTCCGGCAAATATAATCAGCATAAGATCAATACGTAAAAAAATCCAATAGCTTGAGATATGATGAACATAATCGTGCTGAAGGAGATACATCAAATTAAAACATGCGAGAGAGATCGAACAAAAAATAAAAACGCTCAGTTGTGATTGCCACAGTAATTGTCTTGGCGTGATAATCGCCAGCAAAAAACTACTGAGCCAGACAGTAAAGAAACTGATAATTTCATAGTTTGCTGTAGAAGCCTGTACATCGGTTAAACGATTTGCAAATAAATAACTCAGCATAGCAATCGGTAAGCCCACAAATGACGCCACATTGAGCCGATCTACCAAATAATGCCCGAAATGAAAACGCTGCTGTTTATTTTGTAATTGACGTTTTAAGCTCCATAGTAATAATCCTGAGGCAATCATAAAACACCCCAAAATACCCGAGAAAAAGAAGCCAAGGCGAAGTAGGGGTTGTGCAAAAGTTGCCATGTGTAAGCCATATACGCCAAAACTCAATGTTGCAATAGCACTGTCATTTCGAGTGTTGGCTATCACTTCACCAGTTTGAGCGTTTAAGGTCAGTGTTGGACGATTTTGGGTAATCGTTTCATCTTTACTTTGCGTGAACGTAATTTGACTGTGTGTAGTGTTCGGGTTTTGCGCGCTTACAGAATCGAATGTTGTATCGCCCCATTCTTTATGTACTGTAGCAAGCAGTGTGTTGATTGGTAAGTCTTGGCGTGTACTCGGTACAACAGTTTGCTCGGCAGCTTTAGCACGAATTTCTTTAAAATACTGAAAGGGGTCGTCAGGATAGAGTTTTTGCATCCCCCAAGGCAGGTAAATATAAAAGAAAATAGCCAGTCCGGTAAATGTAATGGTCAGAAAAAAAGGTAAAGCCAGTACAGAAGAAACATTGTGAAAATCGAGCCAAGAGCGCTGCGATTTAAATGTTCTTAAAGTAAAAAAGTCGGTGAAGATTTTTTTATGCGTGATAATGCCCGAAACCAAAGCAATCAACATGATAAAGGCAGCAATACACACAATGATGCGACCGATCAGATAGGGTACGCCAAAAAGCTGGAAATGAAATTCATAAAAGAAATCGCCGCCTTTGGTCGCAGATAATTGCAGCTCTTGACCTGTGACTGGATTTAAAGTTTTGCGTTCAAATCCACCATCTGCTTTTTGCCAATACACATTATTCACAGGTGACTTTTCAGATGCTACACCGATATACCACGATTTAGCATCATGAGCATGCACATCTAGATATTGATAGGCTGTTTTAAGGGCTGTTTCTTGAGCGACATCGTACTGAGCTAATTCGGGTTGCATCCACATGGTGATTTCGTGACGGTAATACGACATCGAACCCATCAAAAAGATTGCAAAAAGTAGCCAGCCCAGTAAAAGACCTGTCCAAGAATGTAACCATGCCATGGATTGACGAATATTTTTTTGCATGGCTCAAGTTACTCCTACAATGAGCAGGTAGAAAAATAAGCAAACTAAGCCACTGAATAGACTTAATTTGACAAGTGAATGAATACAAAAAGAGAAGATCACAAAAAATACATAAAATAATATTGAAAGAAAGCCTGCGAGATAAATCGACTCTGCTTTGGGTTGTACTAAATTTAAAATAGAGGTGAGGGCAACTGAAAGCAGTGCTGTTGCAACAAAGCCCACTACAAAAGCAAGGATAAATCGATAGATTACAGCCATGGTGTATGTGTAATCGAGACGTGCAGTTTTTTTCATGGTAACCAGTTTCCCAAAGCAGCAATTGGCTATGCAGCATGCTGCTTCATAGCCATAAAGTCTTAGTATTTAAACTTTACACTGACGGTATAATTTGCAGGCTCGCCATAATAGGCCTGACCGTCTGGAAAGCTGTTTAAATATTTTTTGTTGGTCACATTCTTACCATTGGCTTGTATGCTCAAATGTTCATTCACATCGTAACTTGCCATCAGGTCGATCAATGTATAGGCATCTTGTTTAATCAGGTAAGAGGTGCCTAAACCTACATCGGATTGTTTTGTGGCATCTTGCCAACGCAAACCTGCACCGAGCTTGAGTTTTGGCAATGCAGGCACTGTATAGGTCGCCAAAAGGTTGATGGTTTGATTTGGATTATAGGTACGTGCTTGTCCACCATTGACTTTATCTTTCAGGCTAAATTGTGTGTAGCCAAATGCTATATTGGTGTGATCAGTGATTTGGCCTGCTAGGGTGACTTCAACACCTTGAGATTCCAGATCACTTGTTAGCGTTTTCCTATTCAGTGGATTTCCGTCTGAAGATTTCAGTGGATAATTATTCTGCTCGGTTTTAAATACGGCTAAACTTCCAACCAATGCATTATCTAACCATGTACTTTTCACGCCCAACTCGTAACTTTTACCATCGATTGGCTTAAGTGCTTGATTGGTTGCCTGATCAATCCCTGTTTGCGGTCTGAAAATTGAAGTATAGCTGGCATAGCCCATGTATTCAGGCGTAAAGCTATAAGTAATGCCTGCGTATGGTGACACCTTATCGTCTTTAAACGACATATCTGAACCGTAACTTATTCCCTTACTCTCAGCCTTAATGTAATTACCACCTAAAATAAATTTGAGCTTTTCAGATAAATGCAGGCGCGTCGCTGCATAGATTGAATCGACGTTTTGCTCATAATTAGCAGATTCGGCAAAATCTAACCATGTGACTGATTGAGGCGTCCAACTGGCCCAATTGGTGGTAAGTTGTCTTAAATAACCTTGTGAGTAGTCATTGTTCACATTGCTGTCATTAATAAAGCCAGTCGATTGCTGATCTTTTTGTTTGCTGTTGACATGACTATAGCCAACGCTAGCTTCGTGGTTTTTGCCCCAGAGCGTATATTCGCCACTCAAGTCAAAGTTATATTGATTACGACGATTTACTTCCTTATAACTTCCTGCATAAAGTGAGACATTTGAGCCATCAGCATTCGGATAACCTAAGTAATACAGTAGTCGACTGTCTTTTTTATTTTTTTCATGATTATAGGTCAGCTTGGCAGTCCATGTATCGCCAAGTTTTTGTTTGAGTTCAGCAAATGCGTTTTGGATTTTACCGTCCCAGTATGCCCAATTTGGTGCAGGGTTATAACTACGGCTGTAACTGATTTGTTGACCTTGACCATCTAAAAGTGGCAAAGCTCCCCAATTATTGGCATTTGGTAAATGATTTTGCTCGCTATAACCCACTGTAAATGTGGTGCTTTCTGTCAAATCAGCATCTAAAATTCCTGCAAAACCATTCTTCTCCAGTGAGTATTTATCGAGATAACTGTCACCGGTTTGCTCGTAACCCATGACTCGACCACGGACACTTCCATCTGAAGTCAGTGATCCAGACATATCAGCTTCGTAACGCTGGGTATTCCAAGAACCATAGCTTATGCCTGCACTCGCCTGAAAATCTTTAGTTGGACGCTTGCGAATATTATTGATGGTTGCACCAGGGTCTCCAAAAGCACTATTGAGTGCATCTGCACCTTTTACGACTTCCACACGGTCATAAAAATAGGTATCTGGGTTGGTATTGTTGTAATTGTAATTGGTTAATGGAAAGCCAACGCCATCGGTAAGGATATTTGAAATTTCATAGCCACGTGACATATATGTCGTTCGTTCGGTTTCCTGATTCAGTACAGTTACGCCAGGCGTATGAGCCAAAACATCTCGCGTCGAATTTAACTTAAAATCATCAATTTGCTGGCGTGTAACTACATTGATCGTTTGGGGTGTTTCCTGCGCATCGATGTTGAGTTTGGTGGCACTGCTGCTTTTTTTTATGATGTATGCTTTGGTCTGCTCAGAACTTTTCTCGGCATTTGATTCTGCTTGCAATTTGATGACTGGCAGTGTGGCATCTTCAGCATAACTCAATTGTACTTGAGAAATTGCCAGTGCAATGACAGAAAGTTTAAACAGGTGGGAGCGTGGAGCGTTCATATCCATATTTAAGAATGAAAATAATTATCATTAATTTTATTGTTTGTTTGTGTAACTCACAATCATTTATTTATCGTTAATTTGGATTGTAAAATAATGAATCAACGTTATTTTGAATTCATGATTTAATTTTTTGCTACACTCAAGGCACTCATCAATAGAAAAATTATTTTCCAAATTTGAGTGTGTTACTATCAAAGCGTGTTTGTGAATTCGTTAAAAGGTTCGTCATTTGTCTATCCAAAAATTAAAAATCGGAATTGTGGTTGGTGAGGTATCTGGCGATACGCTGGGCGTTGAGTTAATGCGCAGCTTTAAAGCACAAGGCATTGATGCAGAATTTGAAGGCATTGGTGGCCCACAAATGATCGCCGAAGGATTTAAAAGCTATTATCCGATGGAAACCTTATCGGTGATGGGTATCGTTGAAGTACTTAAAGACTTAAAAAAACTTTTTGCGGTCCGAGATGGCTTGGTACAAAAGTGGACAGAGAACCCGGTAGATGTATTTATAGGCATCGATGCACCAGATTTTAATTTACGTCTTTCTAAAACATTAAAAGAAAATAATCTTCCGATTAAAACCGTTCAATATGTGAGTCCGTCTGTTTGGGCCTGGCGGCAAGGTCGGGTACATGGCATTAAAAAAACGATTGATTTGGTGCTGTGCCTATTTCCATTCGAGAAAAATTTTTATACGCAGCATCAGGTAAATGCTGCTTTTGTGGGACATCCTCTGGCCAAGCAGTTACCATTAAAAAATCCTTTAGTTGAAGCGAAACAGGCCTTAAATCTTGATCCTGAAAAAACTTATATTGCGCTTTTACCGGGAAGTCGTAAGGGCGAAGTCGAACGATTAATGCCGCTTTTAATGGGAGCAGCCGAGCGTCTTTCGAATCAACATCCTGAACTTGAATTTTTAATGCCCGCCATTAATGAGCAACGTAAAGCTCAGATCCAAGCCCATTTGCAAAGTAAGCCAAGTTCATGGGCGAAAAAAACCCATGTGCTCGAAAATCAGGACAAAGAATCTAAGATTGGTCGTCAGGTGATGAATGCCAGTGATGTTGTCGCCTTGGCATCAGGCACGGCAACCTTAGAGGCGATGCTGCTACACCGTCCAATGGTCACTTTTTATAAGTTAAATACCATCACTTATATCATTGCCAAACTTCTGGTCAAAATTCAGTATTATTCTTTACCCAACATTATAGCCGGCAAGAAAGTCATCGAAGAACTGATTCAGTCTGATGCGACTCCCGAGCGTTTAGCCAATGAAATAGAGAGGCTCATGCATACGGAAACGGCTCAACTGCAAGCCTTGCAGCACTTGAGTATGCATAAACAACTTATTTCGGGTGATACAGAAAACCCTGTAGATGCAATTTTGAAATTGATTCAGACCTAAAAAAGGAGCGATTAGCTCCTTTAACTGAATTTAAGTACGGATAATCAGTTCATAACCTGAATACTTTCGAACATTGATCACGCCTTGTTCAAAAATCAGATATTGACCTTTGATCCCGTGTAAAACACCACGAATGGTAGGGGTTTTATCCAGATTCAATGATTTAATTTTTTCTGGATATTGCTCTACCGGATAAATAAATTCGCGTGGTTTTTCATTTTCAAGCAATTCAATCGTTTCATTAAATTCAAGGTTTTGTCCAAACTCATCCCGAATCGCCTGAATTTTAGGTGCAAATTCTTGCACAAGCTGATCGCGTTGCTCTATAAGGTCTAGCGGCTCTGCTTCACCTTTCAGTAGCTTACGCCAGTCAGTTTTATCTGCAACCTGAGAGCCAAATAAAGTTTCGATATGACCCGATAAACGACGCGAACCAACACGAAAAATAGGTAAGGCTTGTGTCGCACCTTGATCAAGCCATCGGGTTGGCATGTGGCTGATACGAGTGATTCCCACTTTTAATGCACTTGAATTCGCCAAGTAAACGATATGCGGCTGAAAGCACACATTGTGTGCAAACTCATTTTCACGGCAGGTACCCAAATGATAATGACAGGTTTCGGGCTTCATAATACATAGGTCACATTCTGCTTTGGTTTTAAAGCATTTAAAGCAGTGACCCTGTGCATATGATTTAGGTGTTTTAGCACCACAAGAAGTGCAATAAATATTACCTGTCCATTCAATTTCGACTTCTTGGCCCGGTACAAATGGAAGATCAACTTCTGAACGATTTAGAACAAATTTGTATTCAACATTTGCCTTGCTTGTGTGTGGATCAGTTACACTACAGTCTTTGGCAGCTGCGTGCATTTTATGGCAAATGCCTTGTAGTTCCATGAATTTAAACTCTCATCAAGAAAGGTTGCAGTTATGGCTGAACAGAATGTCATCACTTCTATGCTAGACGATTTATCAAGTGAACAGCCCATACATACTGCACTTTGTATAGGTCAGAATATTGACCAAAATAGCGCAATTCAGTGGCATTATTTTAGCGTAAATGCGTTTTTAAGTCTTCCTTTTACGCAGCGTTATGATTTGGGTTTTGTTGTTTTTGATACCGCTGAAATGCAAAACATTTCAGAGACAGAAAAAGCGCAAGTACTGGTCCGTTTGCGTGATTTAATGGCCAAACGGATTGTGGTGGTCAGTAAAAGACAAGACGAGAAATTATTGCGCTCATTAGGATTTACCCAGTTAATTGATAAAACCCTTCACGAGGCAGATTTTGCGTTATGGCAATTTAACATTTTGACCTATAAACATGTACCAGACTGGTTTAACTCCAAATTTTGGGCCAACCCTGAAAACTGGGATAAATTTCGTTGGTAATACATCATTGTTAAGTAAAAAAATACAAATTGTATTTTGAATCCGCTCTCTGCTTTTTCTATGCTGTTTAAGACGATAGAAAAAATGATGGCAGGATTCAAACAATGACAGATTTAAAAAATATTGTTGAAACGCTCGCAAAGCAGGCGCTTGGCAATAATTCCCAATCTTCGCAAAATAGCGGGCTGGGTGGGATTTTAGGTAGTGTACTTGGGCAACTCAGTGGCCAAACGCAGCAGCAACAAGCGAATCCGCAGCAAAATACCAATACTGGATTAGGCGGGATTTTAAGCTCAGTGCTCAATCAGTTTGGAAACAGCTCAAATACATCGGCAACGGGAGCAGGCAAAAGTACAGCGCAAACGTTACTGATTGCAGTTGTACCACTTATTTTGGCATGGATTCAAAAGCAAGGTGGTTTGCAAGGCGCGCTCGATAAGCTTAAAAATGCAGGTCTGGGTACTCAGGTGCAAAGCTGGGTGGATCCTCAGCAAACCAATAACCACGATGTGGCTAAGGAGCAGGTTGAGCAGCTTTTTGATGATCAAGAGGTCGAGCAGGTGGCACAGCAAACTCAAGCACCTAAGCAGGATGTATATAGTGCTATTTCGTCAGTTTTGCCACAAATTATCAACTCGTTAACGCCTCAAGGCGATAAGACCAACTCACAAGAAGCCAATCAAGATATTCAAAATGTGCTTAATTTGGTTTCGGGTTTCTTAAAAAAATAAAAGGGCATTAGCCCTTTTATTTTATGTAAGCTGTAAGGCTTAGAAATTGTATTCCATACCTAAACCAATCACGGTACGCTTATCATCGCTAGCTAACCAGTCACGTTTTTGCTGAGCCAACACGCCGTACAAGCGGGCTTGCTTATTGAGGTTGTAATCTACCCCAAGGCCATATTGTGAAATCTTGCGATCTGAACGCGTATCTACAGACGTATCTGAGGCAATATATTCAGCTTTGAGTTTCCATGGTGTTGATGGGAACGCATACGCTGCAGTAATACCATAAGCATCTTCTTCAAGGCCACGGTATGAGGTCACAACAGAGCTTGCAGTGGTCGATACAGTATCGTCAGTTGGTTTGGCATTTTGCCATAACGCACCTACCACAAAACCATCTAGACCATAAGTTGCAAAATCAACCGAACCGGTCAGACGGATTGCATCTGAGTAAATGCCAGAAAGGTTGTAGGCATTGTATTTACCAGCCACACCAAAGTTACCTGCAATAGCAGCAGCCAAACCATATTTTTTGTTTTCGTAGCTGAGTGAGGTTGAAATACTGTCACCAAAGCCATTACGTTTGCCTTCTTGGCCCAAAGCAGTATTGTCACCAGTATTTTGTTCGCCTTGCTGCGCCATGATATTGAACTGCAAACCCGGAATGATCAGATTTTTATCAGTTTCAAAGCCAATCACGTTGTTCAGACGCTCTTCACCATGTAGTACAGAGGTCATATCCAAAATGGTGTGATCGTTAAAGATGTCTTGGTTGTTACCCGCCGCAGTTTTAAAGTAAGAATCGTATTTACCTGCTTTAAGGCTACCGATATCCTTGAATTTTAAGCCCAAGTAACGGTTACGCGCATTCAAGTCACCGTCAGAGCCAGAACCATCAGTCGAAATTGCCCATTCTGCCAAATATAGTACAGAAAGTTTATCGGTTAATTTTTCTTCGCCTTTAATCCCGATACGTGAAGCATTTGAGTTAAGCGCTGTCACGTTGTTGCCTGCAAAGTCGAAATTATCAGCCTGATCCAAAGTCACGTTCAACTTACCATATAGTGTAGGTGCAGCTTGAACAGTACTAAACCCCAACGTTGAAACAGCAGCAACAAGAAGCAATTTTTTCATTAAATATCTCCACGATTTTTTGTAACTGGCAGAAGATCCAATTCACTTTTATAAGTTTGCTTCTGTACAAAAAGTTACATAAGCTCACCAACTTGCTAAGCAGTATCTGCAAACTTTGTTACAAAGGGGTGAAGACTAAGTGACAATTTAATGACGAGTTATGGAAAACTTATCTTTATTCTATATGCTTAAATTGACCAATAAAAAAGGAGCCGAAGCTCCTTTTAATTTCTATAACGACTAGAGTGCAGCTTTAATTTTTTCTGCAAACCCAGCAATTTTCTCTTGATCACCCATTTGGGCTGCATGGCGGCCGAGTTCATGAATTGAACTTGGAATCAGATGAAAGTGTACGTGTGGAACCGTTTGACCTGCCGCCGCACCAGATAATTGCATTAATACAATGCCTTTTGCATCAAGTGCTTTCTCAATTGCCTGCGCAACTTTTTGCACAATTTGAATGGTGTAGGCTGCTGCATCAGCTGGTAAATCCAGCAGAGTTTCAGCAGGAGTTTTTGGTATCACAAGTGTATGACCATCGGCCTGAGGCATGATATCCATAAATGCAAGCACGTGATCATCTTCATACACTTTTATAGCCGGAAGTTCACCACGTAAAATACGCGCAAAAATGTTTTGGTCATCGTAAGCCATGTTTATTCCTTATCAACATCAACAGCAGGGATTATTTACAGTTCAATTCTTTCTGACGATCTTTGATCTGGTCAAGTCGTTGCTGCTCTTTGTCTGAAAACTTTGGCTTGGTGGTAAAGCAGTTATCATTACCATATTTGGCTTTCGCTTCCGGATCTTTAAAGCAGAAGCCTTTTGCTGCATAAATGAGGTTGTAATCATCTTGCAGTTTTTTACACTCTTGTTCAGGTGTTGCAGCGAACACTGAGGCACCACTTAAGGTAATGAGTCCAGTAAAAAATGCAACAGCAAGCTTATTCATGCGCTTTTCCTCTTGTATCGTCGACTTAATTGTAACGACCTATTTCCCAATATAAGGGGTTTCAAAAATAATTCAATGCTGAATAATTACTCAAGTGTAATTTCGCTTCATATTTCATCCATATCTTGTAAAAAAGCGCCGATAATTCTTGTTGGACTTCATGAGGCGATAAAAAGAGCTTAGTTTTTATGGTTTTAAATGAGTGGTTCAGTTTTTATTGTTATCAAAAGTGCATCTGGGTGATACCCTCAATTTCAGTTTAGTGCGTGATTTGAGTACGGTAGTTAAGATCACCCCAGTGTAATGCAATCAAATTCTCAAAAGAGCAAAGACATGAGTCATTATATTTCAAGTTTAAAAGCAAAATTTTTAAAGCAGCCGCATCTACATGAAAATGATGTATTGGCGCTATTTAAATCACTCCGCCATATACCGGGTGGTTTAACGGTTTTATCTAAAGTAGTGAGTCGGGTCGCACCTTATTTTAAAACAGTTGATCCTGTGATTGAGCATTTAGATACGCAAAGCTGTATCGCCCATATCAAGAAAAGAAGATCTTTAGAAAATCATATTGGCACAGTGCACGTGATTGCCATTTGTAATGGGCTTGAATTTGTAATGGGCGTATTGGCAGAAGCATCTGTTCCAAAACATTTACGTTGGTTACCCAAAGGAATGCAAGTCAGTTATTTGGCGAAGGCCGACTCAGATATCAAGCTGACCGCTTCGATTGCACAAGATTGGCATACGGGTGATTTTGAAATTCAGGTTCAGGCACACACAGCCGATGGCGTGTTGGTGGTTGATGGTGTCATTACCCTTTGGGTGACAGAAAAGAATAAAAAAAGGTAAAAGAACACTAGATGATTCTCTTACCTAAAAAATGACTTGTATGAATAGCTTATAGTAAAAGCATGCGACTTTTAAAATTTTGGCTATTCAAGTGTGATTTTGCTCCAAGATTCATAAAACTTTACAGCCGCAGAAAAATCACTATTTTCGTCGGCTGTTGCGCTTGCGGCCTGAATCAGGCTTTGCGTTAATCCTATCACTGGTGCAGGAAGTTTTGCAGATTGCAGTAAATCTAATGCAATTCCAGTGTCTTTTGCTAAGAGCGGAAGTGCAAATGTGACCGGAAAGCTTCGATTTAACACACGCTGAGGCAACACGGTTTCAGTCACGCCACTTTTTCCGCTTGAGGCATTGATGCAGTCTAGCGCTTCATTTAAATTAACGCCGTGGGCTTTGAGTGCAGTAAATCCTTCTGCCACCGACCACAGGTTAACTGCAAGCAACATGTTGTTGACGGCCTTCACGGCAAAGCCCGCACCAGATGTACCTACATGTTTGATCAATTTGCCAATCGCTTGCATCGCCGGATAGGCACGCTCAAAGGCAGCGGCATCACCACCGACCATCACGGTAAGTGTTGCATTTTCGGCGCCAATGGTCTGACCACTCACTGGTGCATCGAGATAATCTACATTTTGGGCTTTAAGTGTTTCAGACAAGGTGCGCGCCGAGTCTGGCACGCCACTGGTACAATCTACCCAGATGGTGCCGGGTTTAAGTTGTAACGATTCAATCAGGTTTTCGACATCTCTACTGGTAGGTAAACATGAAAAAATAACATCGGCTTGTACAGCCTGTTCAAGTTCAACTGCCTGAGTACCATACTCATTGGCGTGTTGTTTGGCTTTTTCAAAGTTTCGATTCCATACATAGACCGTGTCAAAATGCTTCGGTAAATGCGACGCCATACGATATCCCATAGCGCCTAAACCGATAAATGCAACTGATTGAATCATAGATTTACTCTTTCTTTATTTGCGTTGAACGTTGTATTAACCAATCTTTAAACTGCGGCCAAAACTCTTCGGAACTGGCTTGGCTCGACATCAAACCCAGATGTC
Source organism: Acinetobacter soli (assembly GCF_018139125.1). NCBI lineage: Bacteria > Pseudomonadati > Pseudomonadota > Gammaproteobacteria > Moraxellales > Moraxellaceae > Acinetobacter > Acinetobacter soli. The sequence continues at coordinate 1,327,439 of NZ_CP073241.1, read as the reverse complement.
CACCCGGAATAAGAGTAAACGTGACATCTGTACTGTTTGTCAATTTAATTAATGGTTTTACCGCGTCTGCTGTGACGAGCTGATCGGAACGACCTGCACCCACCAAAAGCGCGCAATCAATATTCTTTAGATCGACTATGGTATTTTTAAGCTGAATTTTGCCATCTTTTAATGGATTTTGTAGCCAAACATTAAATAGCATGTCCTGATTGATTCCCCCCGGATAATCAATCATGTTATTTAAAAAGTGACTCAGTGTGGCATGCTCCTGAACCAGTTTTTTGCTTTCAAGATTTTTAAGTAACTGTACGTGACCATCAATCCAGCCTTTAGGATCTAAAATTTTAAATCCCAACGCATTTAACACGCCCGGCGTATGAATCAGTTTTTTGGGTAAACCCGCATAAATGCGACGTTCAAGAGACGGATTTTTTTGGATGGTGTTATGGACAAAACGATACAGCTTGCCAATTCTTCCCGAGGCATAACTATCGATAGGGCTTCCCAGTACAATCAGGTTTTTTACATGCTTCGCATGATGCAAGGCGGTATAGAGCATGACAAAAATCCCAGCCATACTCCAGCCATGCAACGACACCTGATCACTTTTGGCGTGTGCGCAAATCATCTTTAAATAACGCGGTAGGGCGTCATCGATGAACGATAAAAAATTCAGATGTCGATCACGATAGCTTAAACGGCCCCAGTCAATCAGATAGATATCAAATCCGTTTTCTTGAAAGTAACGAATCAATGAGCGATACGGATAAAGATCGTAAATGGCCATGTTGATGGCAAGCGGTGCAACAAAAACCAGAGGTTCTTTATATCGTTTAGTGCTTGCTGCATAATAGCGGATGCGTGTTTGCCCAAACTCACCAATCACCTGATAAGGCGTAGTTTGAGAAATAACGAGAGATTCTTCCCTAAAGAGTCGAGCCGAAAGATGTTTAAGCTTGATCTGCTGGTTGTGAATAAGGGATTTGAGTGAATCCATTCTTTGCATTTTCCAAAATCCGAAAGGGTTTGGATGCAGTCTAAGCGATTAATTGATCTTTTACCTTGACCTTAAATACATGACACGCTCAAAATGTTGGCATTTTTATATGAGCGGTCTTAAGACTGAGAGCACAGCAATGCATAGCCATGACGATGAATTAGAATATCAAGTAGACACATTATCCATTCGAACCGGTCATAACCGCAGCTTTGAAGGCGAACATGCCGAGCCGATTTATTTGACGTCATCTTTTGTTTATAAAAATGCAGCTGAAGCGGCATCAAAATTTTCAGGTGAAGTGTCGGGCAATATTTATTCTCGTTTTACCAACCCAACGGTGGCCATGTTTGAAAAGCGTCTAGCGGCAATGGATGGTGCAGAACGTGCGATTGCGACCAGCTCGGGAATGGGTGCAATTTTGTCAGTTTGTATGGCATTTTTAAAAGCGGGCGATCATGTCATTTGTTCGCGTGCCGTTTTTGGTTCAATTGTGGCTTTGTTTGAAAAGTACATCGCAAAATTCGGTGTAGAGGTTACCTTTGTCGATTTAAACGACATGGATGCATGGAAAAATGCCTTGCGTCCTGAAACAAAAATCTTATTTGCAGAGTCGCCATCGAATCCGTTAGCTGAGGTTGCTGATATTCCCGCATTGTCAGAAATTGCTCATTCACAAAATGCCATGCTGGTGATCGATAACTGCTTTTGTACACCTGTATTGCAACAGCCCCTCAAATTAGGGGCAGATTTGGTGATCTACTCTGCAACTAAATATATCGATGGGCAAGGCCGTGCATTAGGTGGTGCAGTCACAGGTAGCCATAAGTTGCTTGAGGAAGTCTTTGGCGTGGTACGTACATTAGGGCCATCGATGAGTCCTTTTAACGCATGGATTTTCCTTAAAGGGCTTGAAACGCTGAAACTCAGAATGAGAGTGCATTGTGAAAATGCACAAAAAATCGCGGAATGGCTCAACCAACATGAGAAAGTGGAAAAAGTCTATTATGCGGGTTTACCAGAGCATATTGGTCATGAACGTGCAGCCAAGCAGCAAAAAGGTTTTGGTGGCATTGTTTCTTTTGTGGTGAAAGGTGGCCGTGAAGGTGCGTGGAAAGTAATCGATAACACTCGATTTATTTCAATTACAGGTAACTTTGGTGATGCCAAATCGACGATTACGCATCCTGCAACCACAACCCATGGTAAATTATCGCCTGAAGCGAAACAGGCCGCCGGTATTCAAGAAGGTTTGATTCGTTTATCTGCGGGCTTGGAAGATGTATCTGATATCATCCGTGATATCGAACGCGGACTTGATCTGATCTAATTTATATACAGTCAAACAAATTTACTGTTTTTGGAGGAATCCCGATGAACATTAATATGCTTATGCAGCAAGCACAGCGCATGCAAAAAGATATGGAAGCCAATACCAAAAAGGCCAAAGAAGAGCTTGCAAAAACCGAAGTACAGGCAGAAGCGGGTGGTGGTTTAGTTAAAGTGACCATGACAGGCCGTTTTGTTGTCAAACGTATCGAGATTAGTCCGGATCTGCTACAAGATGAACCTGACATGATTGAAGACTTAATCGCTGCTGCAGTAAACGACGCGGTACGTCAAGCTGAAGCAGTTGCAGAAGAAAAAATGAAAGGTGCAAATGCAGGCATGGGCTTACCGCCTGGCCTATCTGGTTTATTTTAAGGACCCATAAAGCGTGTTTAGCGATCGATTTGAACAACTTGTTCAAGCACTGCGAATTTTACCAAGTGTTGGGCCGAAATCGGCTCAGCGCATGGCTTTGCATCTGCTCATGAAAAATAGAGAAGGCGCGTTTGCGCTGTCTCATGCGCTACATGAAGCTTCAAGTCATATTCATGCCTGTCGTATTTGCAATTCACTGACTGAAAATGAGGTCTGTGATATTTGCTTATCTAATGAACGTGACGGGCAGGTACTCTGTGTGGTGGAATCACCCGCAGATGTCATGGCCATAGAGCAAAGCGGAAGCTTTCGCGGTAAATATCATGTATTGGGTGGGCATCTGTCGCCTCTAGATGGTATTGGGCCTGAAGAAATCGGTATTCCGCAACTGATTCAGCGTTTGAGTCAGGGTGAAATTGAAGAAGTGATTCTAGCAACCAATGCAACGGTAGAAGGTCAGGCAACTGCGCACTATTTGCTCGAAGCCACCAAGCATTTACCGATACATATGACACGCATTGCACAAGGTGTACCTCAAGGCGGCGAGCTTGAATATGTCGATAGCCATACCCTGAGTCAGGCTGTGCATAATCGAATGCAAATGAAATAGTCTTTTTGAATGATTTTTATCATTTGGTCTATTTGAACCTGCATATTTTAGAATGTGCAGGTCACTATAAAATGAAGAATGTGCTTATAAAATAAGCGATTTTGTGGGTTTGTCTAAAAAATAAAATATTAGGAATAGTTTGTCTGGCAAAAGTTGCAATTGAAGTGGTATATATATGCCAGAATATTAAATGCACCTTGTGGCTAAATCGGGAAAAAATGTTTCAGTTTATCCAGCAGCAAGATCAACTTGCTGATGTTTTATCAATCATGAACCAATGTTCAGTGTATGGGCTGGATACAGAGTTCATCAAAGTGGATACGCTTTGGCCTAAATTAGGTGTTTTTCAAATCAATTTAAATGGTACTGTCTTTTTACTCGATGGGGCCAGACTCGATTTAAGTGAATTTTGGAATAAGCTTTTTGCAGCAGAGCAAAACGTTTTTCACGCCTGCGGCGAAGATATCGATCTGATTTATCACTATGCGCAGCGTAAATATCTAGACAATGTATTTGATACCCAAGTGGGATTGTCTTTTTTAGGCCATGGTTTGCAAGTGAGCTATCAGGCCGCGCTCAAACTCATTTTAAATATTGATATCGAAAAAGATCAAACCCGATCTGACTGGCTCGCAAGACCACTCAGTGAAGAACAGCTCCAATACGCCGCCAATGACGTACTGTATATTTTACAATTGTCTGATGAAATCAAAGCGCAATTACAGGCCAAACAATTGTGCGATTTCGTGATCGAAGACTGCCGGCATCTGACCAAAGAAATTGGAACCGAAACACCCCAGCATTTACTATATACCGATGTTGCGAATTATCGCCATTCTCGGCGTCAACTGATGCAGTTACAGCAACTCACTGTGTGGCGCGAACAACTGATTAAGGCGATCAACCAGCCACGCAGTTTTATCTTAAAAAATGCGACCATGATTGATCTGGTCGAAAAAAATCCAAAAAATACCTTTCAGTTGTCGCAAGTTAAGGATATCCGTCCCAATATCGTGCGAGAGCATGGCAAAACTATTCTAGATTTACTTAAATTTTTACCTGAGCAGCACGAATGGCCACTACGTATGGCCAGACCTATCCGACATTCATCTCAAGAAATTACAAGTAAAATGAATCAATTGATTGACAATGTCGTGAATGAAACGCAGGTACCCAAAGAAGTCTTGCTGCGTAAGAAATGGTTAAATGCGTTGTATCAACATGTGGTGTTTCATCGCCACGAAGATGAATTACCCGAATACCTGCTTGGCTGGCGCTATCGCCTTTTGACCGAGCCTTTGATTGCGATTCTGCAACAAGATGAACAGTATCTATCGACGCAAATGAAGATAGAAATTTAAAATGTGGTACGACTGGTGCGTTGAAAAACATTCATGTATCTGTTGATTTTTTTAATGTATGCTTTTTTAGAGTTTTGAGAGTTGTGATTTATGCACTGTGATATTTACAGATCGAGTAAGAAAGATGAGATGTACGTTTATATAGCTCGTCCAGATTACCCAAATGATGATGTAGAAGGCAAAGATCCTTTAGAAATCTTACCTGAAACATTGCGTACGGCATTTGGTCGTCCGACATTTGTCATGCATCTTGAGCTTTCTCAAACACGCAAACTTGCACGTGTCAATGTTTTGCATGTCCTCGATTCACTTGAAACAAAAGGCTTTTTTATCCAAATGCCGCCAGAAGGGTTTATCAACTTATCTGATGAGCCAGAGGGATTACGTGGTGCTTGAACAACTTGCAGGAATTTGGAGCGGCTTACTTTCAGTGCTGGATTCAGTTCCTGAAGACAGCATTGCCATAACCGCTTATGTGGGCGGAACCCTAATTGTTTTGTGGTGCTGGTACAGTATCGCAAAACGCTTGCCGCGACTAATTGGTGGCGTAACGTGGATTGTACTGTTTGCCGTACTGGCCACGCCCACAATTTCTGAAGGAGTGAATGCCGGAATTGCACCTGCTATTTTTGGTGTGATTTTTGGTGTACTCACCAAAGAGCAACCGCTTATTTGGGCAAATTTGTCTTTAATTTTATTTGTAACAGGACTTGGGTTATTGATTGGCTATTTATGGTCAAATTATAGCGCAAACAAGGACACATCCTCTGTTTAATAAAAATAAAGGTAAAACATGACTGTCGACGCACAACAATTTACGGGTACAGATCAGTATATTGCAACTGAAGGTCTTAAACTGGCAGTAAAAGCAGCGCGCGCTTTGCAAAAGCCGCTGTTGATTAAGGGTGAACCGGGCACTGGTAAAACCTTGCTGGCAGAAGAAGTCGCGCAAAGTTTAGGCATGAAGCTCATTACGTGGCACATCAAATCTACCACGAAGGCACAGCAAGGCCTCTACGAGTATGATGCCGTTTCTCGCTTGCGTGACAGTCAGTTAGGCGATGATCGTGTTTATGATATAAAAAACTATATTAAACCCGGCAAATTATGGGAAGCTTTTCGTAGCGAGGAGCGATGTGTGTTGTTGATTGATGAAATTGACAAAGCCGACATCGAGTTTCCAAATGACCTACTGCACGAACTAGATAAAATGTCTTTCTACGTGTACGAAACTGGTGAAACGATTAGTGCAATTCAACGTCCGATCGTGATTATTACCTCGAATAATGAAAAAGAACTACCCGATGCATTTTTGCGCCGCTGCTTCTTTCATTATATTGAATTTCCAGATGAAGCGACTATGCGCGAAATTATTGATGTGCATTTTCCGCAGATCTCAAATACCTTGGTCAATGAAGCACTTCAGATTTTCTTTAAACTCAGACAAGTGCCTAATTTAAAGAAGCCACCTTCTACCTCAGAACTGATCGACTGGCTCAGCTTGCTTATGGCCGATGATATGCCTGAAGATATCTTACGCAATCATGATCGTACCAAGGCCATACCTCCGTTATATGGCGCATTGATTAAAAATGAACAGGATGTACAGTTACTCGAACGACTAGCATTTATGACACGTCGTTAAGGATGGTGCGCCATGTTCGTTCGATTGTTTTATACGCTACGCAAGTATGGTGTTCCGGTCACAACACGTGAGCTGATTGATCTTAATCAGGCGATTGCTCAAGGCGTTGTCTTTGCGGATCAAGAGGAATTTTATGAATTGGCCAAAACTATTTTGGTCAAAGACGAACGTTTCTTCGATAAATTTGATCGTGCCATTAAAGACTATTTTGATGGTATCGAAACCTATGATCTTGATGAGCTGCTTAAACAGGTTCAAAAACTCCCCAAAGACTGGTTTGATCTAGAACTACTAGAAAAGCATTTATCGTCTGAAGAACGAGAGGCACTTGAAAAGGCAGGCTCGATCGAGGCACTAATGAAAATGCTCGAAGAACGTCTTCAAGAGCAGCATAAGAAGCATCAAGGTGGCAATCGGATGATTGGCACAGGGGGTACTTCACCATTTGGTGCATTTGGCGATCATCCCGAGGGTGTTCGCATTGGTGGGCCGGGGCGAAAAAAATCTGCGGTTAAGGTTTGGGAACAACGCAAATATCAAAATCTGGATGATGAGCAAGTTTTAGGTACTCGGCAAATGCAGCTCGCATTAAGGCGATTACGTAAATTTGCGCGTCAAGGTGCTGCCGAAGAGCTAGATGTCGACAAAACTATTCATGAAACAGCCAAGCAAGGCATTTTAGATGTGCAAATGGTTCCAGAGCGACGCAATCGCATTAAGGTATTGATGTTATTTGATGTTGGTGGCTCGATGGATGCCCATGTGGCGCAATGTGAAAAATTATTTAGCGCTGCAAAGACTGAATTTAAGACACTTGAATACTTTTATTTCCATAATTGTTTATATGATTACGTCTGGAAGGATAATTATCGACGTACCTCAAGTCGCTTAAACACTTGGGACTTGTTGCATACTTATGGCCGTGATTATCGTGTGATCTTTGTTGGTGATGCCAGTATGGCGCCATATGAATTAAGATCGGTTGGTGGCTCGGTAGAATATATGAATGATGAGTCAGGTGAAGTGTGGTTACGCCGTTTGCGTCAGCACTTTGATAAGACTGCGTGGTTAAATCCAGAAGAAGAAGGGTATTGGAAATACACACAAACCATTGCACAGATTGATGAAATTTTTGAGAAGCATATGTATCCCATGACCCTCAAAGGGGTTGAGGACATGACACGTTATTTATCTCGATAATGATTGATGAAGGTGCTTTTATTTATTGATGTTGTGACTAAAACACACGCTTAGCCACCTTCAACGATGTGCTAGGCGCGTGTACGGCTTTAAACTTATAGCCTTAACCCGAGATATATTGCTTAAGCTGTACGATCAACTGACGTTGATCTTCCATAGCAGCCTTGACCAAGTCACCAATTGAAATAAGCCCTTGAAGTTTACCGTTTTCGACCACTGGAAGGTGACGTAAATGTCGGTCTGTCATGAGCTGTAAGCAATCTTCTACACTAAATGATTTATCAACTGTAAAAACTTTTGCAGTCATGATTTCGCTGACCAACGTGTTGTCTGAGGAACGTTCCATCAGCGTGATCTTGCGCATATAATCGCGTTCAGACAATATTCCCGCTACTGCATCATTTTCAACCACAACCAGCGCACCAATGCCTTTGTCTGCCATGAGGGTGATGGCCTCAAGTACTGTGGCGTCCGGTGAAATGGTATATACGGTGTGTTCACGTTTTTCATGTAAAACTTGGGCGACATTGGTCATATTCGGGTCCCTCTGGATGTTTTTGTTGTTCCCATTAAACTTAACTTGAATTAAGCAAAATTCAAATATGGGCTGATCAACAATTATGCAAAAAAATCACTTCCTACAAAAAAACTTATGACGAGATGGATTTACATTACATTCAACTGAGATTGCGCAAAAAAGAAATGACTCATTTGCGTAGTTGAGAGTTTAAATTTGCACTGCGATGAACTAAACAAGGCAGGCGTTACGTTTAACCGCTTTAAGGTGGGTAATAAAGCGGTTTGAAAATCCTGCGGCTTGATTTTTTTTGGAACATAATTAGGCCAATGCTTTTTGGCATAACGATGAGCTTGTACACCATTTAACCAAAAGGGAAAAATGAAACTGTCTTCGTCGGATTTAATTGCCCAGCCTTGATGGTAAAGACCCCAAAGTGTACCGCAGTACATCATTGTTTTAAGAATTGAAATTTTGAGAATTAAATCTTTAGAAGCTGGGGGAAGGTGAGTAATGCGTCTCATGATATAAATGTTCTAAAAATGCTTTTGTATTATAAAAAAGAAAGATTTAAGTTTCGTTTAAGTCTTGAATAAAATCGTAATTTTTTTTAACCGGACATTAAAAAACGCCACCTAGGTGACGTTTCATTATGCTTGCATTGTGGCCATCTTTTGCCAGTACTGGGCTTTCATCGAATCACGTTCTACGCGAAAACCTTGATAATAAAGTTCTGCCAAGAACAATGCCGCTTTACCATGGCCGGCACGGGCCGCTTCTTCGAGCTGTGTTACTGCGTCTTGAAAATTCATTTGTGATTGAATTGTGTTGACTGCAGTTGCATATACATGCTCTAACTCATGATGAGAGATTTGCTGAATCATAGTTAAAAACTCCTTATAGTTGTAGTTATGATTACATTTTTAGACTTATCTCAGTCTTGCGAACCAATTTAACAGTTCATTGTTAAACTAATATTACATTTTAGTGGATAAGTCAAACAATAAGTGGGGTAACTTTATTGTATTTCAAGTTTACATGATTAAACAATGAACTGAAATATTTTTTATTAAAATCAATTGAAGAATTATATCAAAGGAGAAAAACATGATAACCACGATTGATGGCTTTAACTTTGGCATCCCTTTTGATCGTAATGACATTATTGCCTTGGCTCAATATCATCGTCAACAGCTTGACGAGGCGGTATTTCACCAAGAAATTCACTTAGGGGACTACTGCTTAGCACAGCGTAAACGCGTGTATGATTATACTCGCCAGCTTGATCCAGAGCTTAAAGCTGAGTTTTATCGTATTTACGATGGAGAGCTGCTTCGTTTGGCCGACGAAGATGATTTGCATCCCGCAGATGCCGAAGGGGGACTAAGTTATTTTGCAATTGGCGTTACGCTTTTGTTAATTGCATTTATTTTGTATTTTGCTTTTGTGCGCGCATTAACCAGTTAATGTGCTCAAAAATGCGTTTCATTTCACACGATTACTTGTGAAAAGTCTCAATGAGTCATACACTACTTCAGATTCGAGGTAGGGTATGCTCATATCTAAACAAAACATTTTAAAACTTAAGTCAGAATTTAAAATTGAACGAATCTATAATGCCGTCGTTATTCTGATTATTTCTGCAATTCTTTTCTTTGGTTTTCAGTCTCTTCATAAGCCGATTAAGACTCAATATTATCGTCATATCGTGGCACTTTCGCAGCAGGCCAATAATCCAAAAACGCAAATTATGGCCAAGCACATATTGCAGCAATCTGAGATTGATTTGGGTGATTATTTAAAATTGATGCATGCGTATCAATTTGAAAAATCTCAAGCGCGTTATTATCCAGCAATTTCTTTAGACGACCCACAATAGACGATTGAGCTATTTTTGTACAGACTTTGCCGAGCTTGATAAGTTGTGCAGATTCTCTTTTAAAAGCGTTTCAATCTGTTCTGAACTGATATCTTGACCTGCCACAATCACGGTAAGGCGGTCGGGGTGAATGTGGCGACGAATGGCGTGCTGAATATCTTCTGCTTTAATCGCATTCAATGCTTTGGGATATTCTGTCAAATAGTCCGATGGCAACCCGTAAAAGCCAATTGCTCCGAGTTGGGCATTAATACTGGCATTGCTACTAAAGCTCATTGGAAATGCACGTAGCATGCCTATTTTGGTTTCTTGAAGTTGCTTTGAATCAATTGGTGTGTTTACAAAGTTGATTAAGGTTTGATGCGCCACGCGTATGCTTTCAAGAAGTTGTTTTTGCTGAGTGGAATAATTAAGCTGAAAAAGTCCTGAAGATTGGGTGAAGCTAAACGAACTGTATGCGCCGTAGGTATAGCCGCGTTTAACACGTAATTCTTTCATGAGTGCCGAGTTAAAGCCATTCCCTCCGAGCATTTGATTGGCAACTTCAAGCGCCAGAACGTCAGGATCGCTACGTTTCAAGCTTAGGTGCCCCATACTGACATGCGCCTGTGTGGCTGCATAAGGTAGAATTCGGACATCAAATCCCTGTTGCTCAAGTGCATCTGGTAGTGGTGCTGCAAGTTGCCCTTGAGGAAGGCGTTCAAAAATACGTGCTGATAATTGCTTGGCTTCTAGTGCATTGAGCTGTCCTGTTATAGCGAGGTTCATATTTTGCGCCACTAGAAATGTATCGCGAAATTGTTTTAATAAGACGGGTGTGAGTTTTTTTGTACTGACTACGGTGCCACTAGTTGGCTCTGCATAGGGATGATAGCCATAAATTGCACGGTACAAGGCAATATTGCTTAAACGTTCCGGATTTTCCTGAAGCTGTTTTTGTCCCACATTGGTATTGCTCAGTATCAAATTGAGTCCCGAAGGCTCAAAGCTTGAATGTTGAATCAGATCAAGCATTAAATCGACAGCCGGATTAAGCTTCTGGGGATCAGACAATACACGTAAGCGAATCACAAACATATCGCGGTAAGCTTGTACATTCAGCTTCGCTCCTAATTGCTCAAAACGATTTGCAATTTGCGCTGCACTTAAATCGGGTATTCCGTCATCGAGCAGTTTGGCAGTCATATTCGCAATACCATATAGCCCCTTGCCAAGTGATTCGTCTCTGGCAGAGCCGGCGTTAAAGGTCAATTGAATGTCGACCATTGGCAGCGCCTGCGACTCTACAAATAGCGAGCGAATGCCTTGTGGAGCGGGCAGTTCGACCACATACGGTGCGCTACTGGTCAAATCGTCTGATATGCTTTTTAGGCTTCTGAGCTGTTGAAGTGATTTAAGTTGTCCGCTTTCAGTTTCTGCCATGACATTTGCCGAATCGGTTATTTCGGCGTAGACCGTGGTACATAAAAAACTTGATAGCAGCAGTAATTGAAATGGTTCTAGGCAGAGGACTTTGTTCATGGGTTAATCTGCCTGTGTATCTTTAGAAGCGGGTTGCAAGTACAGTGTGGTCAGGTTGTCTCGAACAAAATAAGCATTTGCAACGCGCTGAATATCTTGTGGCTGAACGCTTTCATAGTGGCTTGGCAGTTCGTCAATCAGACGAAAACTTAATCCGTTCACTTCGAGATTTCCAATCATGTGTGCTTGTCCTGCAATATCGTCTTGGCTAAACACCAACTGTGAAACGAACCTTGATTTTACTCGTTGTAGTTCATTGTTATCTAAAGGCTGAGTTTTAAGTTGGTCTAGCTCTTCTTGAATAGCGTACTGTGCATCACGAAGTGATATGCCAGGCGCAGGCAGTGCGGTAATGGTAAACAAGCTATCGCCACGATTGTATGGTTCATAACTGACATTGATCGATGTTAAAATTTTCTTTTTGCGAATCAGCTCAGTTTGTAAGCGTGAAGAAACACCACCATTGAGTATGGATTGAATAATACTCAACGCATAGGCATCCTGCGGATTTTTAGCGGTGACTAAAGATTTAACATTCCATGCCATATAAAGGTTAGGGACCTGTACACCTAAACTGGATTCCATATGTCGGTAGCCAACACGTTCAAATTCAAGCAAATCGTTACGTGCGGGTAAGGGAGACGATGTGATTGAAGCAAAGTAGGTGTGAACTTGTTTGAGTGTTTGCTCTGCATCTACATCTCCAATAATCACCAATGTTGCATTGTTTGGTGTATACCAAGTCTTATACCAGTCTTTGAGCTGATCAAGCTTGAGATTTTGAAGATTTTTAATATATCCAGCGACAGGCTGTCGATAGGTACTGGTGGGATAGGTAAGCCATTGAAAGCGTTCAAATCCTAAAGCAGTCGGTTTATCTTCAATTCGCTGGCGACGCTCTTCCATCACCACCTGAATTTCGGTATCGAAATCTTGCTGTCTCATGCGTAGATTTTTCATTCGGTCGGCCTCGAGTTCGAGTGCCAATGGTAAATAGGCTTTAGGGTATAACTGATAGTAATAGGTGTAGTTACTCGCAGTTGCAGCATTGACACGACCGCCGTAAATTCGGCTTAAGCGAGTGAACTCATTGTCTGGTACTTTGGTGGTGCCTTTGAACATCATGTGCTCTAAAGCGTGTGAAATTCCCATAAGGTGGCCGGGTTCGTCGGCACTTCCCACACCATACCAGAGTTGTACCACTGCAATCGGGGCACGGTGATCCTCACGGATAATGACTTTCAGGCCGTTTGAAAGCGTACTTTCTACAATGCTACGCGATAACTGACTCTCAGCCGCTTGTAGCGTCGATACTTTACATACAACTAAAACACTTAAACCACACAAAAAGGAATGAACGCCTTTACGTAAAAATGTCTTATATTTCGCTTTTAACACAATCCAATCCGTGACAAGGCGCTTGATCTTGAGTTCTATTGTTGAAAAAACATTTTTTGAAAACAATGTTTTCCTGTTGTGATTTAGTTATGCCGCTTCCTGTGCCAGATATTCACAGGCATGGCGCTGAAACTGTGTTAAACTCTCGCTTTTAACCCGCTGCTTTTCAAGGGAATCGGCATGCAACAGCAATCCAATATGCACAATAAATTCTTGATAGATGCTGATATCGGTGATGACGATGTCACATTACCTAATTTACCAGCAGTTGATGTGCCTATTGTTGAATCTCATACAACAAATTTCACCGCAGCCCCTACACCTGCGGTACAAGAACAAAAAATAGAAACTGAACAGACTGAAGAGACATCAGCAAAAGGTGGTTTTTTCAGTCGAATGAAAGAAGGTTTAACCAAAACCCGTCGGAACCTTGCTGACGGAATGGTAAATATTCTGATTGGTGGTAAAGAAATTGATGATGAGTTGCTCGAAGAGGTTGAAGAGCAATTACTGGTGGCCGATATTGGTGTCGAAGCAACCAAAACCATTATTACCAACTTGACCGAACGAACTGCGCGTGGCGATTTGATTTATTCGCACTCGTTATATAAGGCTTTGCAAGAAGAACTTGTAGCACTGCTTGCACCACGCGTTAAACCGTTGCATATCGATCCGAATAAGGCGCCGTATGTGATTTTAATGGTAGGTGTCAACGGTGTGGGGAAAACCACCACCATCGGTAAACTTGCAAAACGTTTACAAGGCGAAGGCAAGAAAGTTATGCTGGCTGCTGGCGATACTTTCCGTGCTGCTGCCACTGAGCAATTACAAATCTGGGGTGAACGCAACAATATTCCAGTTGTAGCGCAAGGCCATGGCGCAGACAGTGCATCGGTTATTTTCGATGCCTTCGAAAGTGCGCGTGCTAAAGGAATAGATGTTCTGATTGCAGATACGGCTGGACGTTTACACAACAAGAGCAATTTGATGGAAGAGCTCAAAAAAGTAAAGCGTGTCATGCAAAAGATTGATGCAACTGCACCGCATGAAATCATGTTGGTGGTTGATGCCGGAACAGGTCAAAATGCGATTAATCAAGTGCAAGAGTTTGATCAAGCCGTTGGATTAACAGGACTGACCATCACGAAGCTGGATGGAACTGCAAAGGGTGGTGTACTTTTCAATATTGCAAGTCGTACTCACGTACCCATTCGCTTTATTGGTGTGGGTGAGAAAATTGATGATTTGCGTCCTTTTTCTGCTAAATCATTTGTTGCAGCGTTATTTGAAACTGAGAAGTAACAAATCGCTTAGTTTGATTTCAAAACTCCACATTATGTGGAGTTTTTGTTTCAATCTGCTTAATAATATAAAATTGTCCTATAAATAAAACGATATGTCGTACATTTAATACTGATTTCAACATATGACCTCGATAAACTTGACTCATTCAAAGACAACTGGCCTGCGTGCCTTAAATCGATAGGACACAAAAAATGGTTTCATTTTTAGACAAAATTAAAGAACGCCGCTCAATCTATGCCATTGGTAAAAATGTTGCCTTAGAGCAACACCAGATCGAAGACATCATTAAAGATGCCGTAAAACATAGCCCGTCTTCATTTAACTCACAGTCATCACGTGTCGTGATTTTATTTGGTGAGTCACACCATCAGTTCTGGAATATCGTACGTGAAACACTACGTAAAATCGTACCAGCAGATGCATTTGAAGGGACCAATGCCAAGATTGATAGCTTTGCTGCAGGTTTTGGTACAGCATTGTTTTATGAAGATCAGGCTGTGATTAAAGGGTTACAAGAGCAATTCGCTGCTTACGCTGATAATTTCCCAGTATGGTCTGAACATTCGTCTGCAATTGCACAATTTGCGACATGGACTGCGCTTGCAGATCATAACATTGGCGCATCTTTACAGCACTACAACCCAATTATTGATGAAGAAGTTGCACAAACTTTTGACGTTCCAGCGAACTGGAAGCTTCGTGCACAACTGGTATTTGGTTCAATTGAAGCACCAGCGGGTGAAAAAACATTTATGAATGATGAAGAGCGTTTTAAAACCTTTAACTAATTCATATTGAATATAAAAAAAGAGCATCTAGGATGCTCTTTTTTTATAAAGAGATTTATTGAACTAATCATCAGTTAATTCGCATAAGTGTCATAAAATTGTCATGCTCTCGTTGCATAGTGCCTGCACTGAATCGAAAAAATGATCCAAAAGAAGGTAGGCCATGACATTTAGATTAACTGCTGCTGTACTGGGATTGATGCTAAGCAGCTCTGTGTTCGCAGCTGCAACATTGACCACACCAGAAGAAATTGTAATTCTTGCTGTCAATGATCAAGAAGTGAATAGCGGACTATTTCGTGGCACTAAAAATGTGTTTAAAGTCGATTCAGGTGAAAATAGCCTAAGTGTTCGTTATCAAGGCTACTTTGGTCATAATGATGGTGAGCATGACATTTTAAAGTCAGGTGTAATTACATTGAAAACACCTGCACTACAAGACAATCAAACCTATCGCCTTGCATTGATCAATGCACCTCAAGAGTTTGAGGCTGCCAAAAAATATGCCGAACAACCGACCATTGGTTTGTATAACAGTGCCAATCAATTGCTTGTTCAGCAAACAGGTGCCAATACACAATCTAAGCCTTGGTTAAGTGGTGGTATTTTTGGTAAAGCCTATGATCTGACGCAAAAAAAGACAACAGCGATTCAGCAGCCTGCACCTGTCTACACAACGGTTCATACAGCAAATACGGCTTCGGTTGCTGCTAGTGGCCAGAGTTTAGTTGATGTTTGGAAAAAGTCCTCCAACGCTGAACGTCAAAAATTTATGGCCTGGTTGGCAGAGCAAGCACAGTAAATAAATAACTGACTGAATTTTGTTGGAATTAAAGTGCATTTAGAGTAGTTTGAGGGTATGAATTTTTGTGTAAATAGCGCATGCACAACCTCACTATTCGAGAAGCACAACCTGACGACCTAACAACTTTAGTCGAGATCATTAATCAATCGTATCGAGCTGGCGGACAGCGTAGCTGGACCTCAGAGCAAGGGCTGGTACAAGGGCAGCGTATTGATTTCGATCAGTTGAAGCAGCTCTTTTATAAGAGCAACGTAACGCTTTTGGTTGGAGAAATTTTCACTGCAAGCCAGCATAGTCCTGTTACTGTTGCTTGTCTGGCCTTAAGCTCTAACAAAGATCGGGTTGAAATTGGCACTTATTGCGTAGCACCAGCATATCAAAATTTAGGATTAGGACGACAAGTACTATCTTTGGCTGAAGCCTATGCGCTTCAGAAGTATCCAAATCTGAAAATTTTTGAAATGTATGTACTAGATGTCAGGACTGAGCTTATCGCATTTTATTTGCGTGCAGGCTATATCAAAAGCGGCCATACAGAACCTTATCCGGTTGATGCAGATGTCGGCGTACCATGTGTGCCGATTGAGTTGATTCATCTATATAAATCTATTTAAATTATCCACCCTCCCTAAGCAGGGTGGATAAATAAGTTCTAGGGTATATACCATAGTACGTAGCCCAACAGCATGAGTGGCCAAGAAATTAACGGGCTAAAGAGCAGTTTCCAAAGCCAAAATTTTGGAATAAATCCCACGCCATGAACAAATCCACCGCAAATCCCAAACATGATCAGTGTTAAAGCACCGTGACTATAATTTCCATATTGATCAAGCATGAGATTCGGATAGACCATCATGATTGCGGCCAGTGGTAAAGCCATTAAAAATGAGATCAGTCTAGTCCAGCTTATGAATCGATGACATAAAGGAGTGGATATATCGACTGACATGATCTAATCCTCATCGAGATTCTGATGATGTTCAATATAAAGTGCCCCTAATACACTGGCAAAACAGGCCATCAATATTCCTAAAATCCATGCAAAGTACCACATAAGCGTTCTCCGTCTTAATACAAATGATGTGAATGAGATTCAACATGTTGATTGGTGATGACGCCCCACATTTTGTAATACGACCACGCGGTATATAGCAAAATGAGTGGTACAAAGATACAGGCCGCAATGGTCATAACGCCCAATGTTTTTTGGCTAGAGACAGCATCCCAAAGCGTTAAACTCGAATTTGGCTGAACACTCGATGGCAGTAAAAAAGGAAAGAGCGCAAAGCCAGCAGTTAGAATGCATCCGATAATACTCAGGCTGGTTCCGGTAAAACTTAAACCTGCTTTATTTATTACGCTGCCACCAGTCGCCAGCAATGCACCTAAAATGGCGATGAGGGGAGCAAGCAATGTGACCGGATAAGTATGGTAGTTATTCATCCAGCCAGGATTTGCAGTGGTCACTACAACTTTTGCAAGAGGATTTAAAGCGGCGTTAGTATTTATATGACTTGCGAAGCTATAACCGTTAATATGACCCATAAAAAGCCAAACGCCTGCAACAATAAAACCCATCAGAAAAACGATAGACATATAACGTGTTGCCCGCGCTGCACGCTTATGCAGATCACCCTCTGTACGAAGCATCAGCCATGATCCACCATGTGCACATAGCATAGAGAGGCTAACCACACCGCACAGCAGCGCAAATGGATTTAATAAACCAAAAAAGCTACCGCTATATGTGGAGCGTAAGGTATCGTCAAGATTAAATGGAATTCCCAAAAAGAGATTGCCAAATGCAATACCAAAAACTAAAGCAGGTACTGCACCTCCAATACAAAGCGCCCAGTCCCACGCATTACGCCATGTCGTATTTTCGAGCTTAGAACGATAATCGAACCCCACCGGTCTTAAAAAAAGCGCAAATAAGACCAAGAGTAATGCCCAGTATAGACCTGAAAATGCGACAGCGTAGACCATAGGCCAAGCAGCAAATAATGCACCCCCTGCAGTAATAAACCAGACCTGATTGCCATCCCAATGCGGAGCAATTGTATTGATTGCACTACGTCTTTCAGTATCCGTTTTACCAACGAAAGGCATGATGGCCATAGCCCCCATATCAAAGCCATCTGTCAGTGCAAATCCGATGAGTAATACGCCAACCAAAACCCACCAAATGATTTTTAATAGTTCGTATTCCATTATGATTTTACCTCACCAGTCGAGAACCTTTGCGGCTGTGGCTGTTCAAAGTGATATTTGCCTGTGTGCAAAGCACTTGGGCCTAGTCGCGCAAATTTGATCATTAAATACATCTCAATAATCAGTAAAACGGTATAAAACGTTGCAAGCGCTAGGATTGATCCCCATACATCATGTGAAGTTAAAGTTGAAGCTGATAAATGGGTTGGTAATACTTCACCAATTGTCCAAGGTTGACGGCCGCCTTCTGCGACATACCAGCCTGTTTGTGCAGCAATCCAAGGTAAAGGAAGAGCGAAAAGCGCAAATTTGAGTAGCCAAGGTTTGTTTTCTGCATTGCGTTTTGCAACGGCCCAAGCGGCTAAAATAAACAGCAGCAACATCAGCATGCCTGCTGCAACCATGGCACGAAATGAGAAAAACAAGGCTTTTACATTTGGAATTGAATCTTTAACCGCCATTTTGATTTCTGCTTCAGAGGCATCAACAACATTGGGTGCATATTTTTTCAGTAACAGACCATAACCGAGATCTTTTTGGTTTTTCTCAAAAGAGGTCAATACTTTTAATGAACGTTCGCCAGCGCGCAACTGCTCTAAATCTCGATAAGCATGCATACCATTTCGAATCCGAATTTCATGCTGGCGCATTAAGTCCTGAATGCCGGTCACTTGCTCTGTGGTTGATCGTGTTGCAATCAAACCTAATGCATAAGGTATTTTGATTGCATAATCGGTTCGCATTTCTGTCTGATTTGGAATACCAAAGAGCGTAAAACTTGCTGGAGCCGCTTGAGTTTCCCATTCAGATTCAATTGCAGCAAGTTTGGTTTTTTGTACATCACCTAGTTCATAGCCTGACTCGTCTCCAAGCAATATGACCGACAAAATTGAGGCCATGCCAAAAATGGCAGCAATTGCAAAAGAACGGCGTGCAAAGGGAAGGTCGCGTTTTTTAAGTAAATAATAGCTTGAAATGGCCAGCACAAATACGGCGCCTGTGACATAACCAGCAGACACCGTATGAACAAACTTGACCTGTGCAACAGGGTTGAAAATTAATGCTGAGAAATCGACGAGCTCCATGCGCATTGTTTGATAATTAAATGCTGCACCCACAGGATTTTGCATCCAGCCATTGGCGACTAAAATCCACAATGCTGACATATTGGAACCAATCGCGACGAGCCACGTGACAGCAAGGTGTTGAACTTTAGATAATCTGTCCCATCCAAAGAAAAACAGGCCAATAAAGGTTGATTCAAGGAAAAAAGCCATTAAACCTTCGATTGCCAAAGGTGCGCCAAAAATGTCTCCAACATAATGAGAATAGTATGCCCAATTGGTTCCGAACTGAAACTCCATTGTTAGACCTGTGGTAACACCGAGCGCAAAATTAATCCCGAAAAGTTTTCCCCAAAACTGGGTCATATCCTTATAGATTTGTTTGCCAGAAATCACATAAGTGGTTTCCATAATCGCCAGCAGAAATGCTAGACCAAGCGTCAATGGTACAAATAAAAAATGATACATCGCAGTCATGGCAAACTGGAACCGCGAAAGATCGACAACGCTTTCTGAAATCATCAACGTGTCTCCTTGCTTGAGGATAAACTGCCAGCAATATGCTCAGCAGCGTGATGGTCAAAGTTTTTGGGAGTTGTAGGATGATCAAACCAAATAAGTTTGATTGATATTAGAAGAATTAACTTTAAGATTAATATTAAAGTTAATTCTCGAATTAGCTTTTTATCTAAATTCTGATTTGATTTCATTATTTAATCAAATAGATTGAGTTGTTATTTTTATTATTAAATAAAAACAATTTAAAATAAATATAATTTAATAATTTATTTTAAAAAATTTTAATATTAATATATAAATCATAAACTTAAATGATAAGAAATTAATTCATATTAAAATAGTTGGGTTTTTTATTTTAATCCTATTAAAATGGTTGGAATTAATATAATTCTGAGTAAATTAATCAGAATTAACTATGTTTTTATAATATTTTAAACCAAGTATTTCGGTTGGGTTAAATTGTGAATAAAATTGAATTTAATAGATAAAGATTAAAAAATAAAAAATTAGGAATGAATTGAATACATATTAAAGTATGATGTATTAATCAGAAGAAGTGACTGTCTTGATTAAAAAAGCCCCGAGTGCGAACACTCGAGGCTTTTTTTTATGAGCTATGTTCAGATCGCTCATGGCGTTGTTTAAGTGAAGCAAGCGCATCAATACGATACTGAATCAACATTTCGCCAATTTCCGGCCCCTTAATGTCAGCGGGTAAATCTTGTGCCTTGATTGAGCGGACCACTTGTATCGCCTCATATAAAAATGATGCTTGAGGATAAGGACGATTTTCGAGTCCTAGGCGTCCACGTGCATCACATTCACAGGCTTGTATAAAGGCTTCTACACGTTCAGGTCGACGTAACACATCTAAGCGTTGTAATAAACGCCATAACGTACCGGGCTTGAGCGACATCGCTTGATGGCATTTTAAGTGTTCTTTACATACTGCAAGCGCAAGCTGTTTGGTTTGTGTTGATACTTTTAACCGATCAGACAATGCCTCGACAGGTGGGATTCCTCGCTCTTCGTGCATGATATGCCGCGGTAGCATCTCTTTGGGGGTGAGGGCCTTACCTAAATCATGAACCAGTACCGCATAACGCACATCGAGTGAATAGTTCGCTTTACACGCTTGTCTTAAAGACATCAAGGTATGAATACCACAGTCAATTTCGGGGTGATATTCTGGCCGCTGCGGTACACCAAACAGCGCATCAATTTCTGGAAAAAGTACTTTGAGTGCATCACAATCGCGTAAAACCTGAAAGTAAACATCTGCGTGCTCTTCCATCAGTGCTCGCGATGTTTCTTTCCAGACACGTTCCGCTGTTAAACATTCAAGTTCACCAGATGCACTGATCCGCTGCATAAGTTGTAAGGTTTCATCGGCAATTTGAAAGCCATATTTTGTATAGCGGGCTGCAAAACGAGCTACACGTAATACTCGTAAAGGATCTTCGACAAATGCCCCGGATACATGACGTAATATCCGGTTATTTAAATCATCTTGGCCACCATAGGGATCATAAACATTTCCAGCATCGTCCATGGCCATGGCATTGATGGTTAAATCCCGACGGATCAGATCGTCTTCTAAACTGACTTCTGGCGCGGTGAAAAAATTGAAACCATGATAACCCGTTCCCGATTTACGTTCGGTACGGGCGAGTGCGTATTCTTCTTTTGTTTTTGGATGTAGAAAAACGGGGAAATCTTTCCCCACGGGGGTAAAACCTTGATCGAGTAATTGTTGTGGGGTTGCACCCACCACCACGTAATCTTTTTCGTGATAGGAATGACCTAAAAGCTGATCTCGAACGGCGCCGCCGACTAAATACACGTGCATGAAAAAACCTCTGTTCCTTAAGTAATCATGCTACAGAACAGAGGTTTTCACAAGTCACAAAAATGTGCTTTTCAATAAAGCAAAGGCTTATGCTTCACTTTGCTGAATTTCTGCTACAGTCAAGGCAGTCATGTTTAACACACGACGTGTTGTTGCTGTTGGCGTCAAGATATGTACAGGTTTTGCAGCACCAAGCAAAATTGGGCCAATCGTCACGTTGTTACCAGACGTTGCTTTTAACAGGTTAAACGAAATGTTTGCCGCATCAAGATTTGGCATGATCAACAAGTTTGCAGAACCTTTAAAGCTTGAGCTTGGGAATGCAGAATGACGAATGCTCTCATCAAGTGCTGCATCACCGTGCATTTCGCCTTCAACTTCAAGCTCAGGCGCACGTTCACTGAGTAAACGATGCACTTCACGCATTTTTTGCGCGCTTGGATCATGCTGATTGCTACCAAAGCTTGAATGTGAAAGGAGTGCAACACGTGGTGTAATACCAAAACGACGCACTTCTTCAGCTGCCAGAATAGTCATTTCGACCAGTTGTTCTGCGCTTGGATTGGTATTGACATAAGTATCTGCAATAAACAAGTTACGATCTTCAAGCATCAAGGCATTGAGAGTGAAGAACGTATTTGAACCTTCTTTAAGCCCAATAATGTTGCTAACAAAGTCTAAATGAATATCGTAGCTACTATAAGTACCGCAAAGCATGCCGTCTGCTTTACCAAACTTCACCAGCATCGCTGCAATTAAGGTCGAGCGGCGACGAGCTTCACGTTGAGCATATTCAACAGTCACGCCTTTACGCTGCATAATCTGGTAGTAATCTTTCCAGAACTCTTCGTAAAGCGGATTATTTTCTTGGTCAACAATTTCAACGTTTACGCCATTTTCCAAGCGAAGACCCAATTTTTTGATATTGGCTTCAATGACAGCAGTACGACCAACCAAAACAGGGAAGGCAATACCGTCATCCACTGCAATTTGTGCTGTACGTAACACGCGGTAATCTTCACCTTCAGCATATGCGATACGTTTAGGATCGGTTTTTGCCTGAGAGAAAATAGGCTTCATAATAAACGCTGAGTTATATACAAACTCAGACAGTTTTTGGCGATACGCAGAAAAATCTTCGATTGGACGAGTCGCTACGCCAGAATCCATTGCTGCTTTTGCTACGGCAGGTGCAATTTCAAGAATCAAACGTTGATCAAGCGGGCGTGGAATGAGGTAATCACGACCAAAAGATGCTGATTTCTCACCGTAAGTTGCAGCATCGGCTTCAATGTGTGCCATACGCGCAATCGCGTGTACACAAGCAATCTTCATATCTTCATTAATTGTGGTTGCGCCCACATCCAATGCGCCACGGAAAATGTACGGGAAGCACAGTGCGTTGTTTACTTGGTTTGGATAGTCTGAACGACCAGTTGCCATAATGACATCTGGACGCACAGCATGCGCATCTTCAGGTAAAATTTCAGGATCTGGGTTGGCCAAAGCAAAGATGATTGGATTTTCAGCCATCACCTTCACCATTTCTTTGGTGAGAATACCCGCAGCTGAAAGGCCAAGGAACATATCTGCTCCCGCCATCACTTCGTGAAGTTGAGTGGCAGTAATGTCTTGAACATAACGCTTTTTGGAATCGTCCAAGCCGTCACGAGAAGTTGTGATTAGGCCGCGTGAGTCCGCAACGATGATATTTTCTTTATTTACGCCAATAGCACAAAGTAAATCTAGGCAAGAAAGTGCCGCTGCACCTGCGCCTGATGCCACAATTTTAATGTCTTCAATCTTTTTGTTGACGATTTGAAGTGCATTTAATAGGGCAGAACCGACAATAATACTTGTTCCATGCTGATCGTCATGAAACACAGGAATGTTCATGCGTTCACGAAGTTTTTTCTCGATATAAAAACATTCTGGCGCTTTGATGTCTTCTAGGTTGATCCCACCAAAAGTAGGTTCTAACGCTGCAACAATATCCACAATTTTATCTGGATCATTTTCATCAATTTCGATGTCAAATACATCTACACCAGCGAATTTTTTAAATAAAACGCCTTTACCTTCCATCACTGGCTTAGATGCCAAAGGTCCGATATTGCCTAGACCTAAAACAGCAGTACCATTACTGACAACGGCGACCAAGTTACCACGTGCCGTATATTTTGCAGCAGCTGAAGGATCACGTTCAATCTCTAAACATGGAGCCGCAACGCCAGGTGAGTATGCAAGTGCTAAGTCATGCTGATTGACAAGCTGCTTACTCGGCGTAACGCTGATTTTCCCCGGAGTTGGGTTTTCGTGGTAATACAAAGCAGCCTGTTTTAATGATTGATCGTCCATCTGAGTCTCGGTTGTTACAAGTGTTTAACTAGTCAAATACAGGGGGTGTAATGGGCTAAATTCAATCGAATATATCATTAGTTCGATACTTCTCACAGTCAAAAAATATCAAAATTCAATAAAGTTCGCCTTTACCTGTATAGCGAGGTCAGACCACACTGACCAGATTTTTTTTTGAAAAAAGCCCTGCGTGATCTAACTTATAGATTTTAGCGATTAATAGCGCATCGCTTGTTGAATATGAAGTTGAGGTGATTAGATCACCAAAATGTTAAGCACTAAAGTGATAGTTCAAAATTGATAAAGCAACTACAGGTGCGGTTTCCGTGCGTAGTACACGCTCACCAATACACCAGTTGATGAAGCCTGCTTGATTGGCCGCACTGATTTCAGATTCGCTCAAGCCACCCTCGGGGCCAATCAGTAAAGCCAGTGCCTGATTTGCATGTTGCAAAACGGGGGATTGCTCTTTTTCGGGGGCCAGTACCAATTTGGTCGCTGGAAGTGAATCAGACTGCAACCATTCATGAAGTGCAATGGGTGCTAAAATTTGAGGCACACGATTTAAACCGCATTGTTCACATGCCGCGATTGCTACACTTTGCCAATGATCCAGCTTCTTTTGATCACGATCGTATTTTAGACGCATCTCACAGCGTTCACTGGTAAGAAGTTGAATCTGATCGACCCCCAATTCAGTTGCTTTCTGAATTGCATAATCCATACGATCGCCTTTACTCATGACCTGCCCAAGCAAGGCTTTAAAGCGTGGGCTACGATCCGTTGCATCAAATGCCTCGACTTGTACAGTGGCATTTTTTTTATTGATTTCAATAAGGCGGACATGATATTCACCGCCCTGACCATTAAAAAAAACAGCCTGATCATTCAATTGTGCGCGCAACACACGAACCCAATGATGAAATACAGACTCGGTTAACAAGAGTTGCGTGTCGACGTGAAGATCTGCTTCGATAAAAAAACGGTTCATTGGGATGTGACTCAAAAAAGTTAGTTCAAACCTAAATCAACAACGAGTTGGCGAGTAGGTTCTGTGGTGTTCATGGTGTAAAAATGCAAACTTGGTGCGCCGCCATTGATGAGGCGCTCACAGAGTTTCAGGATCACTTCATGACCAAATGCTCTGATACTGCGGCTATCATCGCCGTATGCTTGTAGTTGTTTACGAATCCAGCGCGGTATTTCTGCACCGGTACCGTCAGCAAAACGTATCAAATTACTGGCATTGGTAATCGGCATAATTCCCGGAGCGACCGGAATGGTAATGCCTTGATTTTGAAGGCGATCTAAAAAGTAAAAATACGCATCTGGATTAAAGAAAAACTGTGTAATCGCAGAATTTGCGCCTGCATTGACTTTTTCAGTAAAACGCTGAATATCTTGATCGAATGTTTCTGCCTGAGGGTGCATTTCAGGATAGGCTGCAACTTCAATATGAAAATGATCACCAGAATGCTCGCGTATAAATCTAACCAGATCTTGAGCATACGGCAGTTCGCCTAAACCCACCTGACCTGAAGGTAGATCACCACGTAATGCCACAATTTTGTTAATCCCTTGCGCAACATATAAATCAAGCAATTCGGCAATTCTGGCTTTATCATCGCCAATACACGACAAATGTGGTGCAACAGGCGTGCCTTTACTATTGAATTCTTTGATTGCTGCAAGGGTACGCTCACGTGTTGAACCGCCTGCACCATATGTAATCGAAAAAAACTCTGGCTGAAGCTGCTGTAGATCTTGGTGTACTGTAATTAACTTTTCAGCACCAATATCTGTTTTAGGTGGGAAAAACTCAAATGAAATTGGAACACGTTTGGTCATCATCAAATCCTTTTAACTCACTGAAACGATACCAGAAAAAAGGGCAGTCCGTTAAACGTCTGCCCTATATTTCTTAGTACTTATAAGCGTCAGACTTGTATGGACCTTCAACTGGTACACCCAGATAGTCGGCCTGAACATTTGTCAGTTGTGTAAGCACACCACCAAAGCCAACCACCATTGCAGCAGCAACTTCTTCGTCAAGTTTCTTCGGTAGTACTTCTACACGAATTTTTGCCGCTTTTTCTTCAGCAGGAAGATCAGCAAATTTTTCTTGGAACAAATGCATTTGACCCAATACTTGGTTTGCAAATGAACCATCCATTACACGTGAAGGGTGACCAGTCGCGTTGCCTAAGTTAACCAGACGGCCTTCAGAAAGCAAGATCAAGTAATCTTGGTCGTTTTCTGTGCGGTAAACTTGGTGAACTTGTGGCTTCACTTCAACCCACTTATAGCCGCGTAAGTAGTTTGTATCAATTTCGGTATCAAAATGACCGATGTTACATACCACTGCGCCCGCTTTTAAAGTATCAAGCATTGCAGCATCACAAACATGGTAGTTACCAGTTGTGGTTACAATCAAATCGGTGTTTTGAAGAAGATCAAGGTTGATGTCTTCTTTTTTACCCGTTTGAATACCGTTTTTGTACGGTGAAACGACTTCGTAACCGTCCATGCAGGCTTGCATTGCACAAATCGGGTCGACTTCAGTCACACGTACAATCATGCCTTCTTGACGAAGCGATTGAGCAGAACCTTTACCTACGTCGCCATAGCCAATCACTAATGCACGGCGGCCAGATAAAAACATATCGGTTGCACGTTTGATTGCATCGTTTAGAGAGTGGCGGCAACCGTATTTATTGTCATTTTTTGACTTGGTCACAGAATCATTTACATTGATTGCAGGTACTTTCAGGCTGCCATCTTTCCACATTTCGAGCAGACGCTGAACACCTGTCGTGGTTTCTTCTGTAATCCCGTGAATACGGTCTAAAAGCGCAGGGTAGTTGGTGTGAACAAGTGCAGTTAAGTCACCGCCATCGTCCAGGATCATGTTGGCATCCCATGGTTTGCCGTTCACATTGATCTGCTGTTCAAGACACCAGTTGTATTCTTCTTCCGTCTCGCCTTTCCATGCAAATACAGGAATACCACGCGCCGCAATTGCTGCTGCTGCATGATCTTGTGTCGAGAAAATATTGCATGATGTCCAACGTACTTCTGCACCAAGTTCAACCAAAGTCTCGATAAGTACAGCAGTCTGGATGGTCATGTGAATACAACCCAGAATTTTTGCACCTGCAAGTGGTTTGTCTGCTGCATAACGCTTACGCAAACCAATCAAAGCTGGCATTTCAGCTTCTGCAAGTTTAATTTCTTTACGGCCGTATTCTGCTAAAGAGATGTCAGCAACTTTATAATCAGTAAATGAAGCATTAACCGCGTTCATCACGATCTCCTATTAAAAAACAAATATTGATCATTCAGTTCGCGGATGCCGTTGTTGGTCAGTTGGTGCAAGCACTTTCAATTGACCGATCGTCGAGCCTGGCGAATTGATTTTTAGTGCCAATCAATCGTCGCAGCATCCCTCGACTAGTGAAGTATTGTACTTGGAAATCACTATAGTGCCAACGCTGTTTTGTGTATGATTCGCATAAATAAACAGCGAGCTCAATTCGATGGCTTTAAATATTCCTGAATCATTACTTCATCTTGAGGCCAATTGTGGGGTTTTTTCTTTATGGATGCTGTTTCAACATCACGGTATTGAAATGGATGTTGGCGAAATTGCAAGATTATGTCAGCACGATCCGGAGCAGGGTACTTTTACCATTGCATTGGCAGTGGCACTCGACACGCTTGGCTTTCAGGTGGCTTTTTATACCGATGAAGATCCGCATATCGATGCCAGTGAACGCAAGCTTTATCAGGAAGCACGTACGCGTGATATTGCTATAGAACCTGCAATCTCCTACGAGGCGATTCAAACAGCAATCGAACAGGGCAAAATGGCCATTGTGTCGTATGACACGCTGGATGGAGTAGGAAATCAGTCTTTGGTATATAGTATTGACGATCAAGAGATCTGTTTTTTTGATAGTTTTGACCCAATGCCAAAGCTCGTATTTGAGCATCAGCGCAAGGCCGAGGGCATTTGCCGACAAGTGATCCTGATCGATGATCGTCGGGTTCAACTGATGCATTCGGCCAAGTTAAACTAAAATATTCTTTTAAATCGCATTAAAAAAGTGGGCAATATTGCCCACTTTTTTATATGACTTAATCGATATCTGGATGTTGTTTAGCAAGTTTGTCGCGTTTTTTTTGCAACTCATCAATTTGCTCATCAATTTGCTCGATTTTTTGTTCAATATTACCGTGATATTGCTCAAGTAACTCTTCCGCTTCATCGCTATCCACTGCCATTGGCGTTGCGCCTTTTAATGGTAGATTGGCCGTTTCTTTCAGATAAATTGCGGTGATAATTCCAAATACACCACAGACCATCAGATAATAAGCCGGAATCATAATATTATGTGTGGTTTCAACCAAAGTGGCTGTAATGGTTGGCGTCAAACCGGCAATGACAACAGAAATATTAAAGGCAATTGCAAGCGCGCTATAGCGGATTTCGGTTGGAAATAATGCAGGCAGGGTAGATGCCATTACACCAATCAACATATTTAATGACAGCGCTAAAATTAACAAGCCTAAAAAGATCAATAGGGTGTTGTTGGTATCGAGTAATACAAATGCAGGATAAGCAAACAACACAAGCGCAATACTGCCCGCAAATACAAATGGTCTACGTCCGATTTTATCGCTCAGCATACCCACAAAAGGCTGTACAAATAACATACCCACCATAACTGCGATAATGATCAGCACGCCATGATCTTCTGAATAGCCTAAGTTATGCGAAAAGTAGCTAGGCAAATACGTAAGTAGCATGTAGTAGGTGACATTGGTACAAATAACCAGACCCACGCACACCATTAAACTACGTTTATGCTGACGCAAGATTTGCATAAATCCAATTTTTTTCGGTTTTTTTAATTGACTTTGGGTTTCAGTATGGGCTTGAAATGTAGGTGTTTCATCTAAGCTATGGCGTAAATACAATCCAATCAGACCCAAAGGCAGTGCAAGATAAAACGGAATTCTCCAGCCCCATTCCATAAAGGCATTTTCGCCTACGGCGAAGCTAATGACTGAAACAACACCTGCACCGACCACAAAACCCAAAATAGAGCCAAAATCTAGCCAGCTCCCCATGAAGCCGCGTTTACGGTCTGGAGAATACTCGGCCACAAAGATTGCGGCGCCTGCATACTCACCGCCTACGGAAAAGCCCTGCGCAATTTTCACAATTAACAGTAAAATTGGTGCCCATATTCCAATGCTTTCATAAGAGGGAATTAAGCCAATACCAAAAGTACTCACAGACATGATGATAATGGTGATCGCTAAAACTTTTTGCCGGCCATATTTATCGCCTAAACGACCAAAAAAAAGCCCCCCAAGAGGCCTGAAAATAAAAGGAATAGAGAAAGTGGCCAGTGCTGCAATCATTTGAACACTGGGTGAAGCATTTGGGAAAAATACTTTACCTAAGATATAGGCGACGTAGCCGTATACACCAAAATCAAACCATTCGATTGCATTCCCCAGAGCTGCAGCCTTAATGGCTTTTTTGGTCTTGTCGTAGTCGACAATCTCGACATCATCAATACCGAGTGGTGTTGTTGTTTTTCTAGACATGAATCAACGGTTCCTTGTGGTTAAACTCACTTTAGCTTTTTGACAAAGTAAAGTGATGTTTAGAGAACATAAGCATAAAATCGAACCAATAATCAGTTTGTTGCGCAATCAAAATGGCAAATTTGGCTGTTTTAACTGTGCTTAAACTAATTAAATATCAATTGATTATAAGTTTAAGACGAACACGCGATCTGATGTGTTGCATGATCATGAACAATCTGTACATGCTGTACGTGTTTTATGTAAAAAAATTTAAATTACTTTGGTATTAAGCAAAATGATAAATATTTATCGTAATTTTTTAGTTTGGCTGTAGGATTCAATCTCATTGAATAATATGTGATATATATCAGGTTTTTGGATATCGCATATTAAAAAAATGGAATTATGAAGTAAAGCTATTATATTTCTCTAAAAAGACAGTTAGAATTAATAATGACAAAAGTGATGGATTTACTTTTTCAGAACGTATAGGCAGTTACTTTCAATTTTTATATAGCAGCCGATCATGCCATACATAAAAACGGACAACACAATTTTAATGACGCGTCGAAAACGTTACGTTTTTCGAATCTTTGTAATGCGTCAAGTTGGCTCATTGCTGTGCTTCATGTCAATCGCATCGGTTTTGTATTTTTTAAATTATCAATACGAGTTTTATGTCTTATTGGCTTTTAATGCATTGATTTGGCCTTTAACTGCCTATGTGATTGCGATGAATTCCTCAAATGCGGTGCGCTCAACCAATATCAGTTTGATTATTGACGGTGCATTGGGTGGCTTCTGGATCGCAATGATGCAATTGAGTCCTTTTCCCTCGTTGATATTATTGGCAATTTTAATTTCAGATCGATATGCAGCGGGTGGATGGAAGATTCTAAGACCTTCGCTCATCGCACTATTTATTACACTGATTATGGTGTGGGGATTGGCTGGCTTTAAGCTAAATCTCGCGTTGAGCCCCCAAATGGTGTGGTGGTCATTACCATTGGCGACGATCTATTTGATGTCGCTAAGTGTGCTCACCCGTAATCTGGCAATCCAATTAATTGATAAAAATCATGAATATGAGCGTATTGCGTTAATAGATCCCCGATTACAAATTCCCAATCGAAGATTGTTTGAGCAGCGTTTAGCAACCACTTTTGCTCAGACGCAAAATAGTAGCGTGACCGCACATTTAATGCTTCTGGATGTAGATTATTTCAAACACATCAACGATAACTATGGTCACGATGAAGGTGATTACTTTTTAAGTCAGATGTCAGACCTTTTACGACAAATGAGTGGACCCGAAGATACACCGGCTCGGTTTGGTGGAGATGAGCTTGCGATTATTGTTATGAATCGATCTGATGAGGATGTTATTCAGTTGGCACAAAACATTCAATCTGCTGTACAGCAGATTAGATTGTCGACAGATTCAGCTTTTTTTACCACAGTCAGTATCGGGATTGCCTCATCTGAGAGTGCACAGTCTGTCTCAGACTGGTTTGGTGTCGCAGATAAGGCGCTATATCTGGTGAAACGACATGGAAGAAACGGTATCCAGTTGTTTTAATCAGATTGCTTGAGTTGATACTCCTCAATTACTTCAAGCGCCGCACGAAACGCTTCTTGTGCTGCTGGTGCGCCGCAATATGGCAATGAGTGCAGCAAGGTTTCCTGAATTTCTTCTACAGTGCATCCATTGTTCAATGCACCGCGAACATGACCTTTGAGTTCAGTGGGAGCTTTGAGTGCTGTCAGCATCGCTAGAGTAATCAATGAGCGGTATTTGCGTGGTAAAACACCGTCACGTTGCCATGTCGAGCCCCATGCATGTTCGTTAATCCAATCCTGCAATGGTGCTGTAAAAGGTACAGTATTGTCTTGGGCACGTTTAACAAAGTGCTCGCCCATGACTTCGGTGCGTACTTTCAGTCCATTGTTATAGTCGTCTCGTGACATTTCGATTTTCCTCTCAATAAAATAAAAGCGTCCGAAGACGCTTTTACCATAATCTATCGATTGAGTTAAATACGATCAAGATCGAAGGTTGCTTCGCCTGTTCGTGGAAGATGAGGATTATCCAGCTCTAAATCTTCCTTAAGTTGCATATCAAACACATCGGTGAGCATGCTGTCGAAGCGTTTTGCATTATAGACAATCAGGCTTTGTGCTTCAGATTCAGTAATAAAACCCTGACTCACCGCATCTGTAATGTGCTCTTCAAAAGTAAGACCTTTAAACTGATCTTTAGATTCAGCTTTTTTAAACTTATGCCAGAGTGGTTCAATTTGCAGGAGCATCTGGAACGTAGACTCAAGTCGACCTGTCACATCATCTGGATCTTGTGTATAGAACACATGCTTTTTAAGCTCGGCACGGAAAGGATTTTCTTTAATCATCAAATCCGCTACAGCTTGTTTAAGATCATCACTTGGTTTGGAGAGTGGGCGACCAAGCGGGAAGCACACGAATTTGACCAAAGCTGCACCCAGTTTGACCGGAAAGTTTTCAAATAACCCGAAAAATGCTTCTTGAACGGTATAAAGTGATTTTTCCAGTGCTAATTTTGCATGCAGTTGTTCTGCTTCCGATTTTGTACCATAAGCGTAGTATTTCAAAATCGCACTGGCAATGAAGATATGCGCGTGGATATCGGCCAAACGACCCGAAAGCATTTCTTTACGTTTAATATCACCTGCCAGTAGTCCCAAAGACATATCCGCAGTCAGTGCAAGATTGGCACTAAAGCGATTGATGATCTTATAGTAAGGCTGGGTAAAGTCATCCGAAATGACGGGTGAATCGCTTGATCCCCCGGTAAACCCATAAGTAAATGAGCGCGCCCCACGGTTAAAGGTATATCCAAGATGCTTAAACAAAATCTCATGAAACTGCTTGATCGCAGATTGCTTGTCGTTCGATTGAAGCAGTTGTAGTTCATCAAACAAATAGGGATGACAGCGCATCGAACCCTGCCCAAAGATCATCAATGAGCGGGTAAGAATATTGGCGCCTTCAACTGTAATTGCAACTGGAATGGCTTGATAAGACAGAGCCAAAAAGTTACGTGGTCCAAGCTGAATCGCACGTCCGCCGACGACATCCATACCATGGTTGATAACTTTACGCATAGTTTCAGTGGCGTAATATTTCGCCATGGCGGTCATGACAGCAGGTTTGCCGCCTTCATTTAGACCACAGGTCACAAAGTAGCGAAATGCCTCAAGCATATACGTATCGCTGGCAATATCGCTGGTGGCTTCTTGCACACCTTCAAACTTGCCTACAGAGAGTTTGAACTGTTCGCGTACTTTAGCAAATGCACCCACCGTCAAATAGCTCATTTCGCCTGCAGACGTTGCAAGTGCAGGAAGTGAAATACCACGGCCAACACCAAGGCATTCCATGAGCATACGCCAGCCACGCCCAGCATTTTTAGGGCCACCGATAATCCAGTCGATTGGAATAAAAACATCACGGCCTTCTACAGTACCATTCATAAATGGCGAGCCAGGATAGTGCCGCGCACCAATCTGAATTCCGTGATGTTTGGCAGGAATTAAGGCACAGGTAATGCCGTATTCATTTTTAGACGTATCGCCAAGCAATCCATCCGGATCATAAAGTTTAAATGCCAGACCCACCACAGTCGCAACTGGTGCGAGGGTAATCCAACGTTTAGAGAAGTTCATACGTAAGCCAAGAACTTCCTGACCTTCGTATTCGCCGTAACACACTACACCTGTGTCGGGAATTGCGCCAGCATCTGAACCGGCCTCAGGACTTGTTAGACCAAAACATGGAATTTCTGTACCAGCAGCCAAACCCGGCAAGTAGCGTTGCTTTTGTTCGTCCGTGCCGTAGTGCATCAAAAGCTCACCTGGTCCCAATGAGTTTGGCACCATACAACTTACAGCAGCGGTGAGGGAGCGAGAAGCAATTTTACTCATGATGCGGCTTTGTGCAAATGAACTAAATTCTTTACCGCCGTAAGATTTAGGAATAATTAAACTTAAAAAACCTTTATCTTTAATGAATTGCCATACATGTTCGGGTAAATCTTTACCTTTATGATGAATTTCCCATTCATCTAACATGCTACAAAGCTGTTCAACTTCAGTGTCCAGATAGGCTTGCTCTTCTTCAGATAATTGTGGAAAAGCATAGGCATTGAATGTATTCCAATCAGGTGCGCCTGTAAAAAGTTCTTTTTCCCACCAGCTGGTGCCTGCTTCAAGCGCTTCTTGTTCTGTTGTGCTGATGCTTGGCATTGAGTTGGCTAGAGTTTTATAGGCAGGTTTAGTGATCAGACCAAAGCGTAATGGATCGACCAGCAAGATGACGCTGAGCAGAATAAGTGGAATACCTAACAAGAGTGACCATGCAGTAAATACAAAAGCACAGGCCAAGGCCACAATAATGGTCACAATACTTCCGACACTTCTGGAAACGCTGAAATAAAATACAGCCCAAACAGTGAAGATTTGTACCAGTAGAGCAACGATAAACAGGAAAAAAGTCATACTTACTCCTTGGGTTGTTGCATTTAGAATTAAAATTAATGCGCTAACAGGTAACTAAAACAGGAACTTCTTTATTTGAATCAATGACGCGATTTGTCGTTTTTAGGGGCAATCTGATTAATCATGAATTAATTTTGTATTTCCCTTTATATTGATCAAGATAAACAAGTTATTTTTGTACTTTCAATGACTATTGTATATTAAAATGTAAAAAATGTGAGCTATGTTGTTGATTTGTCGCAAAACGTTAAACTAATTTGGCGCTTTTTCAACAAAAAAAAGCCTCTCAAAATGAGAGGCTTTTTTCGACTTTGAAGCTAAACTAAATTTAGGCTTCGATAGTTTGTACATTAATTTTTTTGGCTGGATCTGCTTTACGACGAACAGCAGGGACTGGCTCACCATGATACTGACGATCTGCAAAGTAGCTTGAACGTACCATTGGTGCCGACCAGATATTACGAAAACCGAGTTTACGACCATGCTCTGCATAGCGCTCAAACTCTTCTGGGCTGACAAATCGATCGATCGGTGCGTGCTGTTTAGAGGGTTGTAGATATTGCCCGATCGTGACGTAATCGACATCATGCGCACGCAGATCATCAAGTAGGGCAATCACTTCTTCTTCAGTTTCACCAATCCCCACCATCAAGCCACATTTAGTTGGAATATCTGGGCAATATTCTTTAAACATCTTAAGTAATGTTAAAGAATGCTGATAATCAGAACCTGGACGCATTGCTTTGTACAAGCGTGGAACCGTTTCGATATTATGGTTAAACACATCTGGTGGACATTCAGTCATGATTCGAAGCGCAATATCCATACGACCACGGAAATCTGGTACCAGAATTTCAAGTAAGGTCGTCGGGCTTAATGCGCGCGCTTCTTTAATACAGTCGACAAAGTGCTGAGCACCGCCGTCTAGAAGGTCATCACGGTCAACAGAGGTAATCACCGCGTATTTAAGCTTTAAATTGGCAATGGTTTCTGCCATGTGGCGAGGTTCATCTGCATCTAGTGCATTTGGTCGACCGTGTGCAACATCACAAAACGGACAGCGGCGCGTACAGATATCGCCCATGATCATGAAGGTTGCTGTGCCACCACCAAAACATTCAGGCAGATTCGGACAAGCAGCTTCCTCACATACCGTGTGAAGTTTTTGTGCACGTAAAGTGGTCTTAATTCGTTGCACCTCTTCTGGTGCCGTCATTTTGACGCGAATCCAGTCTGGCTTGCGCGGTACTTCAACCGTAGGAACAACTTTTACAGGAATTCGGGCTACTTTTTCCGCACCACGTAGTTTTACACCCTGTTCAGGTTTACGGTTTTCAGACATAGTTAACAATTCCAATGTTATTCGCGAGAATTTTAATTGACATTATTATAACGGACTTAGTCTAAAATGGGGCAAATTCATTATTCATATAAAAAATGTCGTTATTGCATAATATAGGCTTGAGAAATACATTATTGGGCAGCATAGTGCCCCTATTTATTATAAAATGTTTCAACTGATCGGATTGAAGGAGCTTTAAATGCCACGTAAGAAAGAGGTCGTTAGTGGGAATTTCATCAGATATGATGCGTTAGTTCTCGGTTCAGGACCTGCGGGCGAAGGCGCGGCAATGAAGCTTGCAAAAGCAGGTAAGCGTGTTGCAATTGTAGATATTCGTGAACAGATGGGTGGAAACTGTACCCATGTCGGAACGATTCCGAGTAAGGCATTGCGTCAGACAGTATCAAGTATTATTCGTTATCAACGTGATCCAATGTTTCAAAAAGTGGGTGAATGGAAAAAATTCACCATGAAACAGGTACTCAGTAATGCCCATCGCGTGATTCAGCAACAAGTATCTACACATACTCGTTTTTACGATCGAAACAATATTGATGTGTTCAATGGTCGTGCATACATTCAAGATCAAAATACGGTGTTGGTGTTTACGCCTGAAGGAATCAAAGAAACCATTATTTTTGATCAACTTGTGATTGCGACCGGTAGCCGTCCTTATCAACCCAAAGGTCTAGACTTTAATCATAAACGTGTGTTTGATTCAGACAAGATTCTAGATCTCGACTACACCATTCATAAAATTATTATCTACGGCGCAGGCGTAATTGGCTGTGAATATGCATCAATTTTTATTGGTTTGAATCACAAAGTCGATTTGATTAACACGCAACATAAGCTTCTGAGCTATCTCGATGATGAAATTGCCGATGCATTGTCATATCACTTACGTGAACAAGGCGTGCTGATTCGTCATAATGAACAAATTGATCATCTTGAAACGCACGATGATTATGTGGTGTTACATTTACAAAGTGGTAAAAAAATCAAAGCCGATGCGATTTTGTGGTGTAACGGACGCTCAGGTAATACCGATGGTTTGGGCTTAGAAAATGTTGGCCTGAAACCAAATGGCCGTGGCCAGCTGGCAGTGAACGAGAAATATCAGACTGAAGTGGAAAATATCTATGCCGCGGGCGATGTCGTAGGTTGGCCATCTCTAGCATCAGCAGCTTATGACCAAGGGCGCTGTGCCGGTGCAAATATGAGTGGCGAAGAAAACGTAAAACCTGTAACCGATATTCCAACTGGTATTTATACCATTCCAGAAATTTCGTGTTTTGGTAAAACTGAGCAAGAGCTGACAGAAGAAAAAATTCCTTACGAAGTAGGACAATCATCGTTTCGTCATTTGGCGCGCGCACAAATTACGGGTGATACTGTGGGCGAGCTTAAAATCTTGTTCCACCGCGATAGCTTGGAAATTTTAGGGATTCATTGTTTTGGTAATAATGCGTCTGAAATTATTCACATTGGTCAGGCTGTAATGCAAAGTCCAAATAATACATTAAAGTATTTTATGGAAACGACCTTTAACTATCCGACCATGGCTGAAGCCTACCGTGTTGCAGCATTGAATGGTCTAAATCGTTTATTTTAAGATTTAAACTTGAGTATGATGTAGCTAAAAATGAAGCCCGTCGTTTGACGGGCTTTTGCGTTGATAAGTTGAACATTATTTTTGTTTTTTATTTTTATTAGATCAAAAAAATTTGATACTTTTATGACAATTAGAACGGACGACCACCAGCCAGACTAATACGTTTTAATAAGCGTCGCTGCTCTGAAGGAAAGGGCTCACGTGCATGTAAGGTAACTTGATTGTCCCAAAACACGATATCTCCGACTTCCCAATCATGCGTATAGCGAAATTCAGGTTGAGCCAAATGTTCACGTAAGCGTGCAATTAATTCTGCCCCGACAATATCATTGTAATTTACCAGTTCAACTTCATTTTTTGCACTGAGCCAAAGAGCTGATCTGCCAGATTCTGCATGTGTCCGAACCAGTGGGTGAGGATAAGCATGACCTACGACAGGCTGATCATCAAAACGATACAATGGAGTATGCCCATTAGCTTTTGAACCGTTGTTGCTTTGAGCGCGTACAAATGGATTGTAAGTAATCAATTGCAGTGAACGAATATGTTGTTTGAGATCGTCGTCGAGTGCTTTATAGGCTGCAATGGTATTGATCCATGATGTTTTTCCACCCGCTTTTGGTAATTCAATTGCATACAGCAATGAACCAAAAGAGGGTAAAGGTGTCCATTGGTGATCGGCATGGGGTGCCAGTTCGCCGTGCCCTGTATAGTCGCCTTGCCCCACGGCATTAGATACGGGTACAACATCGGGTGGTACGCCTGTTTCCAGATCATATCCCAACACGGGATTGTCTTTGCTTGGCCGGAAAACTGAGCCAAAATAACTGGCAAATGCTAAAAACTGTAAATCATCGAGTTGCTGTTTTTTAAAAATAAGTACCAGATGCTGGGCCAAAGCCTGTTTTAATTTAAAGATGGTTTCGCCAGTTTGCGCTTTTTTTGCATCGAGTCCAGTCACAATAGCACCCAAAGCAGCATGCTCAAGTGGTTGAATCTGAACTTCTTCACTAGGTTGAAGATGTTTAGGTTCATGCCAGCGCGGCGCATTATGGATCGCTTGTGAGAGTGGTGTGAGACTGCTCATGTAAATCTACTCGTATTCTAATTTGGCTGGTTTTGAGCATATGAAATCCCATACAAACAATGAAATGATAAAAAGTGAATAGATTATGAAAAGCTGGAATCTTAGTGCAGTCTTTTGTTTTTTATCTATTTATTATTATCAGATAACAATAGTCACATTCGGCATTCTTTCTTTTTAATCTCGCTTGTGTGAAAAAAAGCAACCGAAGTTGCTTTTAATTTATATTTAAAACAGCTTAATCTTGCATTTAGAAGCGATAACCGACACCGACATAAGTAATGATTGGATCAATATCGATTTTTGTTTTTGAGTTGATTAGCTCTGCGCCAGTATTACCATCGGTAACCGTAATTTTTGCCTCACTGTTAAGTTTGGCATAAGACACAGAACCTACTGCGAACCAGCTATCATTAAAGTCGTAAGTTGCACCCACTGTGGCAATCGGTGCGAATGCATCAGCTGCATCTACTTTTACCACTGGATTGGCGCTTGATGTTTTTTTATCTAATGCTGCGCCCGCTTTGTTGTCCTGAATATTCCGGATCATATTACCTGCGGTGATCAGATCAGATTCAATTCCAGGGTTTAGCTTAATGTCATTAAAATAGGCATACATCACGCCCACTCCCACGTAGGGTCTGAATTTATTTACACCAGATTTACCAAACTGGTACTGTAGTTCTGCTGCAGGTAACCATGCCCGTACAGATGAAGCACGCTTTCCTTGAGATAAATCTGTAATTTTGATGTCTTGTTTTAGTGGGATATTACCACCTGCTGAACCAATAATATTACCCAAGGCATTACCCAGCAACGAACCGTCTTTTAGGGGAGTGGCAGCGCCAGAGAGGGGTGCATAAATTGTACCTTTACCTAAAATATCGACCTTAGGCGGGATACCACCTTTAATCTCAAGCGATAAATTATCGGTAAAATTATAGTTAAACAGTAGGCCAAGAGTATCGACATCATCGGCTTCAAGGCCCGAATTTGGTGCTTCCCATTCTGACAAGCCGTTGATGGTTGCAGTACCAGATAATGCCGCAGGTAAGGTATTACCTCCAAGTAAGCCCTTATAGCCTGAATTAAGTAGGGTATACCATGCCTTACCCGAAACAGTGCTTTGGTCAATGGCATTGAGTACGCTATCCGTCGAGACATCACCTACTTTAGACTGTGTACCTTCGGCAATTGGGGTATTAATTCTAACAGGGTTGGCTTTTCCTTGTGGCATGGCATGTAACCAGCCCGCAGAAACGGAAAAGCGTTTAAATCCATCGCCATCTTTTAAGCTAAAGTAGGGTGAGGCAGCATGGCTATGCGCAGAAATGAATAAGAGGCTTGTCATTAAGCCAGCAAAAGATTTGTTCATCTGAAGGGACTCCATGTCCAGTTTTTGTGATCATTTTTCTAAAAAACATCTTAAATGTTAAAACGAGCAGATCCTGTAAAATAAAATATTTCATATGTAGCAAAAAAGAAATGAAGTTTGGAATTATGAAGGAAATATGAATGAACGTTAAAGTCAATAAAAAAGGCCATCTTGATGGCCTTTTAAACACGCAAATTTTAAGTTTTACATAAAACGAGACAAATCTTCTTCTGGACGAGCAGTGAGCACTTCGAGTCCGGTTTCAGTCACCAAAATCGTGTGTTCAAACTGTGCAGAGAGTTTATGGTCTTTGGTGACCACAGTCCATTTGTCACCAAGCAATTTGGTTTGCCAAACACCAGCGTTGACCATTGGCTCAATGGTAAAAGTCATGCCTGCTTCGAGTTGCATGCCGGTGCCTTTCTGACCGTAGTGTAAAACTTGTGGTTCATCATGGAATACAGTCCCGATACCATGACCACAATATTCACGCACCACACTGAAACGCTCAGATTCGACATACTTTTGAATGGCATGACCAATGTCGCCAATAAATGAGCCGGCACGAACCGTTTGCATGCCGCGGTACATGGCTTCTTGTGCCACATTGCATAAACGATTTGCTAGAATTGAAGTTTCTCCACCTACCACATACATCATATTGGTGTCGCCATGATAACCATCTTTAATCACAGTTACGTCGATATTTAAAATATCGCCTTTTTTGAGAATCTTTTCAGCAGATGGAATCCCGTGACACACCACGTGGTTAACAGAGGTACAAATGGTGTGCTGAAACGCTGGACGACCTGGCGCTGCGCCATAGCCCAGACATGCCGGAATGGCCTGTTGAACATTGACGATATGATCATGACAGATTCGATCCAGCTCAAGCGTGCTCACGCCTGGCTGAATATACGGTTTAATCATGTCAAGAACTTCAGCCGCCAGTCGTCCTGCGATACGCATTTTTTCAATTTCTTCAGGAGTTTTAATCAGTCGACTTGGAGCCGTGTACGTACTATTCATGATACTTAAAAACTTTTGGTAATTTCAAAGCAGTTATGGTATAAATACCCGCCCATTTTATCAAATGCTTTTCGTGAATATATTTTATGAATTGCGTAGATGAAATAGGAAAAAATCCGCACATATGTCGTCACATTACTCTGGGTGCCTAGCAATAGGTGGAGAATGCGGACATATGGAGGCCTAACCCAACTTTAAGGTAAAGAAAATGGCAGATTACAACGTAAGCATGCGCGACCTTCTTCAAGCAGGCGCGCACTTTGGTCACCAAACTCGTTTCTGGAACCCAAAAATGCGTCAATACATTTTTGGCGCACGCAACAAAATTCACATCATCAACCTTGAGCACACTGTTCCTGCGTTAAATGATGCTTTGAACTTCGCTAACCAATTAGCAAGCAAAAAGAACAAAGTTTTGTTCGTTGGTACTAAACGTGCTGCTTCTAACATCATCCGTGAACAAGCTCAACGCGCTGGTCAACCATATGTAGATCACCGTTGGTTAGGTGGTATGTTGACGAACTGGAAAACACTTCGCCAATCTATCAGCCGTTTGAAAGATCTTCAAACTCAATCTCAAGATGGTACTTTTGCTAAGCTGACTAAGCGTGAAGCATTAGAGCGTAGCCGTGAGATGGAGAAACTTGAGCGTTCTTTAGGCGGTGTTAAAAACATGGGTGGTTTACCTGACGCATTATTTGTAATCGACGTAGATCACGAAGCGATTGCAATTAAAGAAGCTAAAAACCTTGGTATTCCTGTAATTGGTATCGTTGATACAAACTCTAACCCAGACAACGTAGACTACGTTATCCCGGGTAACGATGATGCGATTCGTGCAGTAACTTTATATGCTTCAGCTATGGCTGATGCAATTCTTGCTGGTAAAGAATACGCGCAATCTCAAGCGAATGCTCAAGCTAAAGGCGAAGAAGCAGCAGCTGCTTCTGAGGCTTAATGCGTTTGACGCCTGATTGTCATTTTTGCGACATGTAAGGGTGGCAAATTAAGCGTCGAAAAAAAAGCAAACGGCCCAGAGTTTCCTTGGGCCGTTTTTGTTCAAAGATTTACTTTTTCTACCTATTTAGGAGAACAACATGACTGCAATTTCTGCAAGCATGGTAAAAGAATTACGTGACCGTACTGGTCTTGCAATGATGGAATGCAAAAAAGCATTAACAGAAGCGAATGGCGATATCGAGCTTGCGATTGATAAC
Source organism: Acinetobacter soli (assembly GCF_018139125.1). Taxonomy (NCBI): domain Bacteria; kingdom Pseudomonadati; phylum Pseudomonadota; class Gammaproteobacteria; order Moraxellales; family Moraxellaceae; genus Acinetobacter; species Acinetobacter soli. The sequence continues at coordinate 1,285,913 of NZ_CP073241.1, read as the reverse complement.
CTTCGTAAATCTGGTCAAGCAAAAGCAGCGAAAAAAGCAGGTAACATTGCAGCTGATGGCGCGATCACAATCGTTCAAGACGGTAACAAAGCAGCATTGGTAGAAGTAAACTGTCAAACTGACTTCGTTGCAAAAGACGAAAACTTCTCTAACTTCTCTAATGCGGTTGCAAAAGCAATTCTTGCTTCAGGTGTAACTGAAGCTGAAAAAATTGCTGAACTTAAATTGGAAGACGGTCAATCAGTTGAAGAAGCGCGTATTGCTCTTGTTCAAAAAATTGGTGAAAACATCCAAGTTCGTCGTGCGAAAATTGTTGAAGGTCAAAACCTTGCAGTTTACAAACACGGTCTTCGTATCGGTGTTGTTGTATCATTTACAGGTAGCGCAGAAACTGGTAAAGGTATTGCAATGCACGTTGCAGCGTTCAATCCAGTTGCGGTAAGTGCTGATGCAGTACCAGCAGATCTAGTTGCAAAAGAGAAAGAAATTGCTGAAGCAAAAGCAATTGAATCTGGCAAACCTGCAAATATCGTAGAAAAAATGGTATCTGGTTCAGTAGATAAATACTTGAACGAAGTTGCACTTGATCGTCAAATGTATGTAATCGACAATGACAAGAAAGTTGCTGATGTACTTAAAGCAACTGAAACGACTATTGTTGAATTTGTACGTTTCGAAGTGGGTGAAGGTATTGAGAAAAAAGCAGAAATGAGCTTCGCTGAAGAAGTTGCTGCTGCTCAAGCCGCTGCAAAATAATTACTTATTTTGTAAAAAAAGCCCCTAAATTAGGGGCTTTTTTTTAGACAAAAATGGATATTTCAAAAATGAAAAAAATAAATACCTACATCGTTGTGGCTGTTATCGCCTTTTTGCTGGTGTATTTTTTTGTTTTAAACCAACGTGAGCCTCATGTTGCATCACAAATTCAAACATCGCAAGTCACTACTCAAGATTTTAACAACGATGCAATCAAATTGGCTTTCGAGCAGAAAAAAAGCAATCTTCAGGTACAAGGAGCAGGGCAGGTCAAAGCCGTTTTGCCTGACGATAATCAAGGGTCAAGGCACCAGAAATTTATCTTAAGATTGGAAAATGGTCAAACGGTACTTATTGCACATAACATCGACTTATCGCCGCGTTTACAGGGCTTGCAAAAAGGTGATCGTGTAGAGTTTTATGGTGAATATGAGTACACGCCAAAAGGCGGTGTTATACACTGGACGCATCGTGACCCGAAAGGCAGGCACTTAAATGGCTGGCTAAAATTTAATGGAAGCATCTATCAGTAATGAAGAGATGCTTCCAGCGAAACATTTAAGTCATTCATTAAATGCCGAGAGTGTGTGTTAATTTAATTGTTGTTTACTTTTCCAGCTGGGTAAAATTTTAGCCAAGTAGGCATCCATGCACCAGAGCGGACCAATCAACAGAAATTGTACATCTTTTAAAAAGGAAGGTTTTTTGCCTTCAACCTTATGGCCGTAGAATTGACCAATCCACGCCACAATAAAAACACCAATATAAAACCCCACGCCAACAGGCAATACATAGATCAACCATGCCATGACAGCAACCAGAGCCGCCATTGCCACGGCAAGGACTAAGTCTAATCGTGCATAAAATATCAGTGAAAGTACAATCAGGAGTGCGGTCAGTAATGCACTAAAATGGTAAATCAAACCAATAATTGAAAACAAAATTGCAGGTACGCACACCCAATGAATTTTTTTATTGGTTTGGTTTTGATGGCTTTGGCTGTATTCGTCAAACCATTCCGTAATGGTTTTCATGTGCATCATCCTTGTTTTATTTATTCCTTCATTTAACGAATATAAAACACAATATGCATGCGGTCAAAACAGATTTTTGACTCGGGCGAACAAATCTAAAAAATGTAAAATTCATCGCCAAAAGCGTTTAAAACAATTGGAAAAACCATTTTGAGCAAAAGTGACCTTAAAACTTTCTCGAATTTGCCTTATAAGCTCGCGTTAAACCGCATCTTTAAACATTTTTGCTACTAGGGTAGCTTTGGAGGGATTTTGTTGTATAGCACGCGAATCAGAGCAAATTAAGACCAAGCTACAATTTGGTTGGTTTTTGTGTTTAAAAAGTGATCGTTTCGTAAAATTGCATTGTGAACCACGGCTAATCATTTTAACTTAAACATTCACACATCAGAACAAGAATGTATCGAACAAAAGTAAAGAAACCACCGAATGGTGGCCTCTTTATTGCAAAAGTGAAGGAGCTAAAGCTTATGAATTTGGACCATCAACACGCTCAATACTTACTTTGCCTGTACCCGCATTCGCGAGTCCAATGCGTTTAGCTGCTGCGTAAGATAAATCTACGACTCGATTGCCATGAAATGGACCTCGATCGTTGACTTTAACCACGACACTTTTGCCGTTGTCTTTATTGGTCACGCGAATGTAGCAATTCAGCGGCAGACTACGGTGTGCTGCAGTAAGCTCGTTCATGTCGAAAGTTTCACCGTTAGCCGTTTTACGACCATGAAACTGACGACCATACCAAGATGCGATACCGGTCTGGCTAAATTTACGAACAGTGTTCGATGCTACAGAATTTAATTTTTCAATCACTGAAGGCTCTTCTTCAGGGATCTCGATTTTAGCCGCGATAGTTTGACGACGGATTTTGTCACCCGAACTTTCGGTGATTGAAAGACTATTTAAATTAGAGAAATGGGAATTGAAGTTGTTCTGCGAATCTTTATTCAAGACGCGAGCAGCCAAACTTGAGCCATCTGCATCGCCATTAAGAGATGATGCGGGAACCATTTCTGCTTGTGACTGGATAACTGCCAGTCCAATACTGAGTGCTAAAGCGTACTTTAACGTTAACTGCATTACTTAAACTCCTAGAGACAATTCACAAGGCTTAGCAAGTAGCCAAAATAATGTGAACAGCCTAATTTATTCACTTTTGCAATTGCTTTATGGAGGGGGATGATATTCATCGGCTTTGCAGAGTGTCTAGTGTTTGAAGTAAAAAAGTTACAAAAAGGACAAAATCTCACAAAAAATGAGCAAAAAATAACCTAAATTGTAACATTGAGTTTAAAATGGCTATTTAGTGCTCTTTTTAACAAAAATATTTATTGACTTTTATATATTTTTAAAAAATTCCATCATCTACTGGCGACTTCGGTACCCAACAACCAAACCGCTGTGGCATACATTCTGCTGCGGTTATAGGTCGTAATGACTTGAAAATTTGGATAGGTAATATAGTACATAGGACCATAATTTTCTTGTAATTGTATAACGTTGACCAAGTCAAGATCATCGATTTTCACAATCGGATTTAGCGGTGTAACACCTTGCGTTTTGAGTGCGCCATAAGGGGTAGGCTGGGTCAGATCCTTTGCAATAATTGTATCTGGCGTATTACCTGTATAACGTGCGGCAAATCCAATAGGTTGATTTCGTTGCCAGCCATTTTGAGCAAGGTAATTTGCAATTGATGCAATTGCATCTTCAGCAGAATTGCGTAGGTCAATATGTCCGCTTGCATCGTAATCAACACCAAACTTGGTAATGTTGCTTGGCATAAATTGAGGATAACCAATTGCACCCGCATAAGAACCCACGATACTGTTGGTTGGGTAGCCTTCTTTATATGTCCAAGCGATCAAAGCACCTAATTCATCACTAAAATAATCTGCTCGGCGAGGGTAACCAAAAGCTAGAGTCGCAAGTGCGTCACGCGTGATAAACGAGCCTTTGTTTGCGCCATAGCCTGTTTCGACCCCTAAGATACCTAAGATAATCGATTGCGGCACACCAAATTGCTGTTCTGCGCGGTTTAAAACATCTGCATACTGATTTTTAAAACGTACACCACGCTGAATAGTACCTTCGCTCAAAAACATGGCTTTATAGTCATACCATGGCTTACTCTCACCCGGACGTGTCATGATGTTTAAAATATTGGGAAGATTTTTGGCGCCTGACATCGCATTGTCGACTTGCTCGGCAGTCAGACCATAAGTGGCCATGGTTTTTTGCTTAAAGCTTGGATAATTTGGATCGGTGATAAAGTCGTTCGCTTGAGAGCAGCTGGCAGTAAGAAAAAAACTGCCGAGAAGTAAAAAACGTCTAAATGGTTGCTTCACTACCATGTTCAACATAGTATTATAAATTCCTGAATTAAAATAAAAAAATATAATTATCGATGGGTGTGGATCGACATAACCAGTCCAAAAGTCGCCATCAGGGTAATAATTGCGGTGCCGCCATAGCTCATGAACGGAAGCGGTACACCCACTACGGGTAAAATACCACTAACCATGCCAGCATTTACAAATACATAAACAAAAAAGGACAAACCTAACGACCCTGCAACAAGGCGGCCGTAGTTATGAAAGCACTGTAATCCAATCTGGAATGTTCTAAAAATAATTGCAAAATACAGCAGTACTAGAATGGTGACACCAATCAAACCAAATTCTTCGGAGTAGGCTGCAATAATAAAATCGGTATGACCCTCAGGTAAAAAGTGTAAATGTGATTGTGTGCCTTCTAAAAAGCCTTTACCTGAAAATCCACCTGAACCAATGGCTGTTTTTGATTGAATAATATTCCAGCCTGTACCGAGTGCATCTGCCTCGGGGTTCAAGAGTGTGAGTACACGTTGTCGCTGATAATCATGTAATAAAAATTCCCACGCAATTGGAATTAAAAGTCCTGCGCCAGCAACAGCAGCACCAATGAGTTTCCAAGAGAGCCCGCTTAAAAACAACACAAATAACCCACTGGCCAATACCAGTAAAGATGTACCCAAGTCAGGTTGTTCTGCAATTAAAAGAAATGGAATTCCAACCAAAAGCATGGTGATCATGACATTGGGAACGCTCGGCGGAAGCGGTTTACGCGATAAAAACCACGCCACCATCATTGGCATACCGATTTTCATGAACTCACTGGGTTGTACACTTCCAAAACCGGGAATATCAATCCAGCGCTGTGCACCCATGCGAATTTCACCAAATACCATTACAGCAATCAGTGAAAAGAGGCCAAACAGATAAAAATAAGGAGAAAATGCTTGATAAACCTTCGGTGGAATTTGTGCGAGCGTCAACATGACAATAAAGCCAATTCCAAAGCTCATGGCTTGCTTAGAGACTAACCCGATATCTTGTGCAGAGGCACTATATAAGACAGTCAGCCCAAGACAGGCATTTAAAATCAAAAAAGAACATAACCAAGGATCAATATGTAATCTTTGCCATTTGGATGGAAGCATTGCTGTGCTTAAGCCATCGCGCGGCGCCTGGCGTAGAAATTTGTATTGAGAGCTTGGAGACATAAGGTTTTACAAAGGAATAATCAATGCATGGCGCATGCTAACATATCCCTTAATTTAGGCAATCTATATCCATATTTTGCAATAAAAAAACCTGGAAAAATCCAGGTTTTTTTGCGCTATGTTTTAGTTGCTAAAAAATAACGTATCATGATACTCAGCGAGCGCTTTTAACTCTAAGCGATTTAGATTTGGAATCAGCTTATCGATGGCGATATGAACGGCTTTGGTCACTGCGGCGGCGCCAATATCTGCAGCCTTGCGTTTGATCATGCCTAAATCCAGTGTTTTATTAAATTCAATCATAAAATGACGGATCGTGGCATCTGCAAATTGCTTATAGAGTTCAGCCAGTGCTTGCTTGTCGACAGCATTACCTGCTTGAATTTCGGCAAAACTATGCTTCAGATTTGTGACCAAACCTGGATCAAGCGACTCACCGACTTTATATTCTCCTTCAGCAGTTTTAAATAAACTACGTTCAGAAAACTCGATGGACTGTTTTACAATATCATTGGGCGCTTTGCTTAAAAGTTGTTTGAGCAAAACGGCAACGGTTGATTTGACATAGCCTGCCAATTTTTCAGCGGTTTCACGCTTATCGCTCTCTGGAAAGCGACGAACAAGTTCGATTAAGAGTGCATCAATAATTTCATCATTGATTTGTAGGGCTACCTGATCGCGTAATGGATACAGTGGCTCACTTGAGTTCTTTTTTTCGATACCTGTCTGAATATTTTTAAGCAATGCTTCAGATGGAGTAAAACCAAAAAATGGCATGTCTGATCCTCAATTATTGATTTTATTGTCGGGCCAATCGAATAGGGCTTGGCATCCATGACAAGTCAGATACACGACACGGATTAATGTCTAAACCACCGCGTCGCGTATAGGTTGCATACACCATCAGTTTTTCAGGCTTTAAGTTTTGCCATATGTCGGCGTACATCTGCTCGACGCATTGCTCATGAAAGCCATTGTGCTGACGATAAGAAATAATATACGCGAGAATACTGTTATAACAAGGCTTAATACCTTGATAACGAATGAAAACTGTTCCCCAATCCGGCTGTCCAGTCACAGGACAATTACTGCGTAATAGATGTGAATATAAATTCACTTCGATTTGTGACTGGTCATCAGCATCTAGCGCAAGCAAGCTTGCATCCGGATGTGACTCCAAGCGTGCTGGTTTGAATTGATCGATACAGATTCCAGACGGTTGGCTGATCTCGAGCGCATCTACATCAAACAACTCAAAGCCGATCTTTGCATTGGCAGCTTGACTCAAATCTTTTTCAACAAGGTCAATTAGTGCTGCTTTAGACACAAAACGATGAAAGTTTAGACTATTAAAATATAACTTTAATGATTTTGACTCGATCAGATTTTCAGAGGTTGCGGGAAGGGTAATCCGTCCAATTGCAACTTGTGGAATCCCGTCTTGATTGAGCCAAGAAAGCTCAAAAACATGCCACCAATCTTTGCCCTGAGAAACACCTGTAATGTTTGCATATTGTTCACGTGAAGATGAACGTGAAATAGGAAACAAAATGCCGGGTTCATAAGTTGTTGGATATTCTGTTTCTTTACCTAAAAGAGATTTTTCTACACTCATTCACGCATTCCTGAACCACGAGAAAGTAAATAATACGCTACGCCATATAAAAGAACGCAGCACAAGGTCACCACAATCAGTGACAATGAAACGTTGACATCGCTCTGACCCAAAATGCCATAGCGAAATGCATTGACCATATACACAATTGGATTGATCAACGATAATTTTTGCCAAAATGGCCCCAAAGCACTAATGGCGTAGAATACGCCACCTAAATACGTTAAAGGGGTAAGAACAAAAGTGGGAATAATCGAGATATCATCAAACGATTTGGCATATACGGCATTGATGAATCCACCTAAAGCGAACAAAAAGGATGTGACCAAGACGGTATAAATAGTCACAAACCAGTTATGTATATAAAGGTCGGTAAAAAATAGGCTCATCATGGTCACAATAATGCCCACCAAAATCCCACGAAACACGCCTCCAACGACATAGCCCCACAAAATGAGGTGTAAAGGTACCGGGCTCATGATCAGTTCTTCAATGCTTTTTTGAAACTTAGCACTAAAAAAGCTTGACGAGACATTTGCATAACTGTTGGTAATGATAGCCATCATGATCAGACCCGGCACAATAAACTGCATGTAGCTGAATCCACCCATTTGACCGACACGAGAACCGACCAGATTACCAAAGATAATAAAGTACAGGCTCATAGTAATAGCAGGTGGTAGCAGTGTTTGAGGCCAAATCCGCATAAAACGACGGATTTCTTTACGTACTAAGGTACCGAAGGCTGTACAGAGCTGACTAAAATTCATTGTGCAGCTCCTTGTTGCTCCAGATTTTTTTCGACCATACGTACAAATAATTCTTCAAGTCGGTTGGACTTATTGCGCATACTGCGGACTTGAATGCCTTGTGCTTCTAAAAGCTGAAACAAATCATTCATACTGTGTGCTTTATCTAGTGTCACTTCAAGTGTCAGCGGATCGATCAAATTAAAGCGCACCCCAATAATGTTAAGGTCATTCGATAACTCAACTGGTTCTGCCAGATCAAAAATAAAAGACTCTTCACTTAACTGATTTAAGAAGCTTTTCATCGTGGTGTCTTCTTTAATCACGCCCCGATCAATAATTGCAATGCGGCGACACAACATTTCGGCTTCTTCAAGATAATGCGTGGTTAAAATGATTGAAGTACCGGCGTTATTCATCTCGACTAGAAAATCCCACATCGAACGGCGCAACTCGATATCGACACCTGCGGTAGGTTCATCGAGGATCAGTAACTTTGGTTCGTGCATCATGGCTCTGGCAATCATTAGTCGACGCTTCATACCGCCAGAAAGCATTCTGGCTTGCATGTTGCGCTTTTCCCAAAGCCCTAATTTTTCGAGATACAATTCTGCGCGCTGCTCGGCAAGTTTTTTAGGGATGCCGTAATAACCAGCCTGTGTCACCAGAATATCGAAGGTCTTTTCAAAATGGCCAAAATTAAACTCTTGTGGCACAACACCTAAGCATTGTTTTGCACGGGAAGGTTGCTTGTCTAAATCATGGCCAAAAATATTGACCTCACCAGCACTTTTTTTTGTTAAGGAACTGATGATACTGATGGTGGTCGATTTTCCAGCACCGTTTGGACCTAGAAGCGCATAAAATTCACCTTCCGGAACAGTTAGGTTGATTCCTTTTAAGGCTTGAAATCCATTGCGATAAGTTTTGGACAAATCACGTAATATCAAGGCATCAGTCATGAAACGCTCACACTTAATTTAATAGTACTATTTTGAGTGATATCGAAAAATAAACCAAGTGATAAGATGGGATTGAGCGGAACGAAATATAGAACGCTGAAAAAACAGACATACTATGTGATGTGTAATATAGTTATTTAGCATGATGCTTTTTAAAATTGTTAAGTAAAACGAAACAATAAGCATAAAATAGGATACATTATGTATTTTAAGAAATATAAAAAAACACTTATGATATATTGGAACGTGTGATCTAGAAGCACTTTGGCATAAACTATTAGATGACAAAAGGCTTAAGTTGATAAATTAAGATTAAGATAGAGTTATGAATAATCGACACGTTACTTTACAGGATAAATATTCGAACATTCACCATCTTATGCGAGTGAAAGACCTTATTGTAGATCCAATCAAGAAAACTGAAACGTGTCAGTGGTTATGGATTTATAAAACAACATCGGAGTTTTTTCCTTTCGAGTTATGGACCCAACTTGATCGTGTTCAAGTGAATGAGAAATTAGTTTATAAGGATCTTACCTTTAAGGTTATTCATATTGACGATGAAGATCATCTGCTATTCTCTTGAACTGATGCGAAATTAACATGAACTGACGATTGTGTATCGAAATACAACACACCATGAACAGGATGAAATTTAAATATCTGAATAAATAGGCCATATTGATATTTTTACATTGAAGAAAATATCATGGATAACACTTTAAACGATTACGAAAAAATTGAAAAACTGATCCAGCATAGTCGAATCGTGATGGTTACTTTTACCAATCATGACGGACACTTACATAGTGCGCCTATGACCAGACAAAATAAAACATTTGACGGTAATGTATTTTTCATCGGAGCCAAACACTCCGAATTAGTTCAAAGTATTACATCACAGCCAGAAGTTAACCTTGCTTATTCGGGTAGTGATTCTTTTGTATCCATCAGCGGTAAGGCGCAGTGTATTAATGATCCACAGTTGCTCGAAGAACTCTGGTCGCCTGCTTATCAAATCTTCTTTAAAGAGGGTTTACACGATCCTGATATTCAACTGATTCAAGTCACATGTCATGGTGCGCAATATTGGGAAGGGGATGGAAAACTTGTGACGTTATTTAAGCTTGCCAAAGCTTCAGTTACGGGAGAGCAAGACAATCTGGGTGAATCGAAATCTATGCGATTATAAGCCATTGATCTGTTAATTGTATAAGCGCCGTAGAGATGGGCTTTTTACAGGTAAGGGTTAATTCCTCGCTGATGAAGCCCCACCTTGCGGCGCAGCTTAGTTTGCTCTTCTTGCAGTAACTCATTCACAAATTGGGGTAGAACATCCTCATTCAACATGGAGGGATGAAAACCATCTGCATTGAGCTGTTGGAAAAAAAGGTCAATTTTAGAGCTTTTTTGAACATATTTCATCGACCATTTTTTAAAATAAATTCTTTTAATTTCAATGGCTTCAAACACATCAATTTCATGGTGACGAGGGTCTTGCATTATGCGTTGCATAAGATCGTTTAAGATTTCCTCTTCACCTTCAAGGCACTGGAAAAATGCATTATTGGCATAATACAGTACACCATAAATTTGGTGCTTTGCATTGAAATCACGAGCCTTACTTAAAATATCATTCAGATCTTCAATCAAATCGCCAGCATCCACTGGTCGTATGCTGGAGTAGCACAGTCTTATTTTCATTAACTACGTCCTGCTATTGAGAATAAATCGAAATCAAATTTTAGGATGATGATACTGGTTTGCCAACGTGTGCGGTTCTTCACTTAAAAGCTGGATGAATGACGGTATTGTTGAGTCAGACAAAAGATAAGGGTTAAATTCATCTAGATGGGTCTGTTGGAAAAAATCAGCTAAACGTTTATTTACAGGTGCAAACTTCATGCTCCAATGTTTAAAAAGACGCTGTTGCATCGATTCACGATATAGAATTTCACAATTTTGATGTCGGGAATCTTTAAGAATATGTTGATAAAAAAGCGTATCGATTTTCGATTGTTCACCTTCTAGGCACTGCACAAAGTAACCATATCCGTAATATAGTACACCTGTTATTTCATTTCTAGAATTAAAATCAACAGCAGTGTCTAAAATATCAATCAGATCTTGCTTTAATTCTGGGTGTAGATGACTTGCTTTACTTGCGTACAAGATTCTAACCATTTCCATGACATTTTCCAAAGCTAACAATAAGGTTTTTAGTGGGTAATGGCACTGGTACTTCGCCCACGTGTGGTAAGACAAGAAATGTAAGGTGTGAATTGGTCTTTATGTGATAAGCCGCACACAATACATAGTTTTAATCGATAAAACCACTTCTTTCATAAAGAATTTCCCGATTCATGTATATTATAAATTAAATCACTGTTTTATAAGTAAAAAAATATAAAATAAAATGTTTCTAATTACATGTGGTTTTATATGTTTTTGTAATTATATAGTGAGAAATTTACCAAATGGTATACATAAGATTTTGAATTTATTGAAATATAAGTTATTTTTAAAAATTGATGTTGTATAAAAAATAGACAAATGTAAGCTATTTCTCACAATCATGTAAGCTATGGATTATTTTAAGTTTGCGTAAGTTATCTATACTCAGTTCGTACATTATCTTGTTCATTTTTTCCATAGAAAAATGAGTAATAACTTAAACACCTTTATAATAATTTTATAAAGAATAAAAGAATAAGATTAGGGGACTTACGAGTTAGATAATGTATAGCGTGTTTCCTCCTCCTTAGCACACACCTTCCTAAGGAGGAGGAAATTTTTATTTTCATTCGAAAAGGTCATCAAAATGCAGATTGTTAAAAATATCTTTATATCATTTGTGTATATGATGATTGTTTCTATTTTAATTGTAATATTTTACCGAATTGGTATTCATAAATATGTCAATATTACCGTCAGTGCCATTATCTTTGGTTTACTAACTTTCTTCTATTTTAAGACTATTGTTTCATCATTGCTTTGTCATTTATTTTATTATGGTATATTGTTTTACTTGAGTCAGACGCTTGATGTTTTAATGATGCTTTTAATTTGCATAAGTACAATGGTCGTCATGAAAATATATTTAGTCGGGTGGAGTAAGTTTGATACTTATATTAAAGAAAATCAGATATATAGAAATTAAATTAATCTATATAAATAAGGAATGAAAATAGAATTTAGATTATGGTCTTTATGTTTTATGTTTTATGTTTTATGTTTTATGTTTTATGTTTTATGTTTTATGTTTTATGTTTTATGTTTTATGTTTTATGTTTTATGTTTTATGTTTTATGTTTTATGTTTTATGTTTTATGTTTTATGTTTTATGTTTTATGTTTTATGTTTTATGTTTTATGTTTTTTTTTATTTATTTCAATAATTTTATTTATAAAATATTTTGTGTAGCCATAATTTTAACTAGAATTTGAATTTAAAAAATTATAGTTTACTAGTTGCTTGATTAGTGATAGATATTTTGATTTTTTTGGAATTTATATAGTAATAGAAATTTTTTTTAAACATAGTTATTTAAGTAACTTTTTAATCTTATTCACAATGTTAAAAACACTATACATAGCTACATATGTTCTGATACGATCTTAATCACTAAATCAAAAGGTTTGTATAAATACATTCTAATTTAATTTTTAAATCTTCATTGATCTTTCCATACTAAACTTTAACTTATAATTAAAAAAAGAGGTGTAAGATGTCTACATTATTGGTATTAATCGTTCTGATTGGGGTGGTTGTATTTGTTCTTGCAACATTAAAAGGAGATAAAAAAGCAAGTAAACAAAGAAATCCCATTAAGGGCAAACGCATCTTAACGATGAATGAGCAACCAACTTTTTTTAGATTAAGAGAAGCACTTCCAGAGCACATCATTCTAGCGCAAGTTGCTTTCAGTGCTTTTATGACTGCTAAAGGATTTCCAACACGTAATTTATTCAATCGTAAAGCTGCAGATTTTGTAGTGTTAGATAAATCACTCAATATAGTTGCAATTGTTGAGTTGGATGATTCATCACATATCGGAAAAGAAGATAAAGACGCAGACAGAGATGCATTAGTTGCTGAAGCAGGTTTCCGAGTGATTCGATACAAGAGAACCCCAGATTTTGCACAAGTACAAAAAGATTTTGGGGTTTTTCCCATCGCCCAATCTGTTCCTGAATCTAACCCAATCAAAGAATCTGAAGAAAATTTAGAAAAAACCAAAATTATTACAGATGCTTTTATTTTTCAATCAGAATTAGGGGAGCGGAAAAAGCTATCTGAATAGTTCAGATACTTTGATTGGTGAGTGTCGGGTGTGCAAGCGTAAATCGACTTTTTTGATGTAGCATTTTTGCATGGTCCAACTTCACAGAACAAATGATTGAACTAATCTGACTCTATAGCCGTATAAGTTGAATTAAAAAGATGAATTCTGTTTTGAAAATTTGGAACGCTGAAAGTGAATTCGAACCTTTACTATTTTATAATGTTACGCCAGATTTGCGCCAAAGTAGGTTGTAAGCTATATAATTAAAGAAATATTGGTGCGCTCGGGGCGCACAAGAAAGATAAAGTAATCTTTTGATATAAGTAATATAATTTAGTCTAAGATTTTCTTTTACTGTTATTTTTACCGCAAAGGACATTATGACTAAAAAAGTGTTGCCGTTGAGCGATAATAAGATCAAATCTACTATATCTGCACACAAAAAAGTCCAATTTTTCCGAAGTCATAATTTCATAATTTCATAATTTCATAATTTCATAATTTCATAATTTCATAATTTCATAATTTCATAATTTCATAATTTCATAATTTCATAATTTCATAATTTCATAATTTCAAAAGAACTTTCAAACTTAAGAGTCTAAAAATAATATTTTAGTCACTTGGCTGACTTGTCATACTTCTCAACACATCATCTTTGTCAATGAAGTGATGTTTAAGTGCTGCTAATATGTGACCTACAATAAGTAAACTCGCAAACCAAGAAACGTAAACATGAATAGTATGTGCAAACTCACTCAATTCAGGATTCGGTTGAACTAGACGCGGAATTTCAAAAAGATATAGAACTGGCGCCGGATGTCCTGCTGTCCAACTATATAAACAACCCGTAATAGGTAAGGCAATAAGCATTAAATATAAAGCTAAATGTGCAAAATGAGCAAAACGTTTCATTGCAAATGACATTGTATCTGGAAGTTTTGGTGTTGGGTGAGTGAATCGCCAGCAAATACGTATAACAATTAAGAAAATAAGAGTTGTTGCAATATTTTTATGCAAATCAATCATATTTCCTCTTAAATCTCCTTCAGTTTCCCAACTCAAAAAGTTACCACTATAAAAACCGATGATCCATGCAGAGATAAAAATAAGGGCCATAATCCAATGAAGCCATTGAGCTGTCCTTGTATAATATTTTTTTTGGGATTCCATATGAAAAGTCCAATCAAATTAAGGATTGATCATAGTATTTTCTTGAGAAAATAACAGCTCAAATATATAACACAGTGTTCTTAATTTGCATCAATCAAAAAAATGTAACTTTAGAATGCCACACTAACTCGAACTGTGGTTAAACAATGAAATTTAAAATTAAAGAGCTAGAGTAATAATAAGATCATACGCACTAGGCACATTCGTGAGGATTAATTTTTTTTCACTAAAAGGATATGCGGTTGGAAATTCTTCATATCAGATTTAGGCATTGCATCAAATTCATCGATAGGCATATCAAAAAAGAAATTTTGCGCTTCGTCGTTTTTACAGTTCAACCAATCCTTACGGTATTCATCTGGAATGACGATAATTGATCGCTTTTCATCAGTAGGCTTATGAAATTGCTTCATAAACGGGTGATGATCCGCATTAATCGTAAGCATAGACATTGATCGCACTTGCTTTCCATCGATCAAAGCATTTTCGTAAATGGCCGCGACAGTGAAAGGTTGATAATCTTTGCGATAAATTCCCCATCGTTCAGCCTTACCACCATCTGTATAGCGTGGTTCAAAAATGGTTTGTACTGGAATCAAAGCAAACTGACTTTTTGCCCATGCGTTTTTAAAGCTTGGCTTCTCATGAACAGTCTCTGTTCGGGCGTTGTACGTGTTGCGGCAGATTTTCAAATCTTTGGCCCATTTCGGCACAAGACCAAATTTCACTTCACGCCATTCAATGGCATCGCCCGTACTAAAAATAAGAGGGCAGTCGTAACCAGGATAAATATCCGCTTTGTAATCGAAAGTCGGTTCAAACAATCCAAGCTGTATAGCTTACGATCTTTTTATAGGTTCGTAGTTTGCGCACATTATTATTTCCTTATTATTTAGTTTTAGTATGACAATTTTAGAGTAAAGGTTTTATATAATTATGTATGAAGTTTTTAATAAAAAAGTCTTCTGAAAATTTTAAGTAAGATATTAATATAATTTGTTTTTTGGAGAAAAGTTAAAATGAATTTATTGGAAGTAATAGCTAAAAATTGTGGATTGGCTGTGGTGGACTCAGTAACTTTAGGGCTAGGTTCAGCTGTAAAAAATTCCTTTTATGAAATTAAAGATCATGTAAGTCAATGTAATGATGCACTGTATCTAATGCAAATTAAAACATTTCTTGAGACAATCGATTTAGATGAAGACGAAGTGAAAGATTTTTTTAGTAAAAATAAAGATAACAATCGACTAGGAATTGAATTATTTAAAATTTTAGAAAGTACCTATATAGAAAAGCAAGCTAATTTGTTAGCCATTAACTTTCAGAACTATTTACAGGGTAAGGCTGATAAAAGTCAATTTAATAAGTATATAAATTTAATAAAAAAAATTGATGCTCATATTTTTGAAGTAATTAATAATGACCTGCAATATCCTGAAACGCTTCGTGGACAATCCATACCTTGTGAAGGATTACCAAAAGATGATACTGATTACAACAAATATTGGGAATTTGAAAATCTTTTAGTGAGTGATTTCAAAGATCTAGAA
This sequence comes from Acinetobacter soli, assembly GCF_018139125.1. Lineage (NCBI taxonomy): Bacteria > Pseudomonadati > Pseudomonadota > Gammaproteobacteria > Moraxellales > Moraxellaceae > Acinetobacter > Acinetobacter soli. The sequence continues at coordinate 1,270,242 of NZ_CP073241.1, read as the reverse complement.
GTTCTAGGATTTATTGAGGAAGAAATAGAAGAAACTTCGGTTGCATATAGCTCAGTTGTAAGCCCTAAAATAAAGAGAAAGAGAACGCGTTTCTATCATAATTTTTATATTGATCTTTATAGTAAACTAAAATAGAAGGAGGCTAGCTTAGAATTTTTTAAAATGAGTTCAACTCCTATGGTCGGACTTGAACAAAAAAAACTGTTGTTAATCATACTTAACCAAAATTAATTGTTATACGTGGGTTGTATATGCAAGTTATATGGTAATTAAGTTGCTTTTAATAAGAAGATTTGAATTGTTCCGAATCGAGTCGAACTTAAGCAGTTTTTATTCTATTACGCCAGATTTACGCCAAAGTATGCTGAAACCTATATAAATAAAGGAATATTGGTGCGCTCGGCGGGGATCGAACCCACGACCCCAGGCTTCGGAAACCTGTACTCTATCCAACTGAGCTACGAGCGCATGCGAAGCACATCATAGGCAAAAAAAGGCCTGGGGTAAAGTGACTCATACACAGAAGTTTTTCTTATGTTTATTAAATCATCAATTGTAAGCAATTGATCTTTATTGGCGTACAAATAAAAAGAGCCCATCGAGATGGGCTAAAGGGCTAAATCTTGCATATCCATAAGAATTATAAATATGCATATTTTGAAAATTCATAGCATCATACTAAGAATTTCATTAAATGTTTCTTCGTCTTTAGTCGTAGTTCGATTATTTTTTAGACGTGCCAGTCGTCATGTAATAGCTTGGTTTTATTTTTTAAAATAAAAATCATAAAAAACAAAACCTTAAAATTATACTAAAATTAAAATTGTTGAGTGGCTTCAGTACATTTATGCAAAAATAGCATAGATATACTTAGACCAATCGCATCTAAATCAAACTCAAGATCGAGTTTTTAAAACTTATATAGTTATAAGGTCTATCATTTATCAGTAATCGACCTTAAATATATAACTTGTTTTTTATAAAATCTGGCAGGATTTCACTTATGAAATGGCCTTCGTTTCCAAGGCTTTTTTAAGATAAGGATCGAGCTCATCCTGACGTAGTAGCCATTGCACGTAATCGTGTGGTAAATCCTTGATAGCAGTGCCACGATGTTTACCAAAGTTAATTTGTTCAGGAATCCGTGCTTCTTCCGAGGCGACATAAAGGGCGTCGATATTTGAAATATTTAAATGATGTACGATATGCATCAGTATATTGGCTGTCAGAATAATGTCTGCATCGGCACGATGGGCACCTTTAAGCATTTCTCGTGCTTTTGTACTGCCTTTTGAGATTAGATAAATCAACGCAGAGATATTGTGTGCCTCAGCTTGTGGCCACACTTTACGCGCAAGTGCCAATGTGCAAATTGCCTTAATCTGTGAGGTATCGACACCACATCTCGCAATTGCTTTGATATCGTAATCGACATTATGTCCAATAATGTATTGTGTTTGCTTAGGTAGCGAAAAGGTCGTGAAATGTGGTTGATGCTCCAGATCAGATTCTAGAATATGATGAACGGCCATTGAAGCATATGAAATCGGTTCATCTACACTGTAAAGTTGATCAAATAGCTCACTCTTGTCGAGCGTTAATTTACCTTCAAAGATTTCTACAGGCGCATAAGCAATTTCAATTGGATTACCATTTAACTGATGTGTTTCGGTATCTAAAATAATGGCGTTCATATTGCTCAGTAAGCTGACAGGTGATTTGTCAATTTATCATTCTCTTGTAATCAGGCAAAGCCTTTAAAAGGTGGTTTGATCAACCTGCAAGCGATGCTTGTGAACCGCTCACTTTTCCGCTATGTTTAAACAGAAAATAAATACAATCAGCAAAGAAGCTTAAAGGACAAAGCAACAATGAAAAAACATCTCATGGTTTTAACCACACTCAGTGCCTGTATTTTTCTAAGCGCCTGTAATGATAGTAGTGACTCCGATTCATCAAGCTCATCAAGTAATGTGCCTGAAAATAATATTCAGAATCCTGTTGTAGGAATACCTACAGCGTATACTCAATCTGGTATGGATCAGGTTGCTGGTGAAAGTGTGGTCATGACTTACAAAATGCTCGGAATAAGTGGGCAAGAAGTATTGGCAACATCACTGGTTTTCACACCAAAAGGTACACCACCAAGTGCAGGTTGGCCAATTGTGGCTTGGGCACATGGAACGACAGGTGTGGCTGATATTTGTGCGCCAAGTCGTAATGTCATGGATGAAAATGTAAAAACCATGATCACTCAGTTGCTGGCGCAGGGTTATGTTGTTGTAGCACCAGATTATGAAGGATTGGGAGAGCCGAATGGTAAAGAAATTCATCCTTTCTTAAATGTAAAAAGTGAAGCGTATTCAATTACCGATGCGGTTGTAGCAGCAAAAAGCTATTTGGGAGCAAAAGCTGCCACAAGATGGGTCGCAGTGGGGCACTCGCAAGGTGGACAGGCCGCGCTCGGGGCAGCACAATATGCGTCGCGTGCAAAGCTGACCTATAAAGGTACAATCGCTGTAGCACCAGCATCAAATCTGGATCTTATTTTAAACGCCGGGGAGCTTTCAGCTGCAAACCAGCCTGTAGCTGTCCAAATTCCAACATATACCAATTTAGATACTTACACAGCCTTAATTACTGCCGGACTGCGCAATCCAAATCCGTCCTTGCAATATAGTCAAATTTTTAAAAGCCCTTCAGATAAAATTGCCGCTCAAGCAGAAAGTGTCTGTGCACCAGCCTTGGCGCAATCATTTGCGGTAGGGTTGACAGCGTATGCTAATCAGAACAACAATAGCTTAACTGGCTATGGTCGTACTCAGGATGGCTTTCTCAATTTATCTGTAGTGAAAAATTTTACCAGTACAGATGGGCAACCACTAACAGTTAAAGTTTCAACGCCTATTAAGATTTATCAGGGGCAGGCCGATACTACGGTGCCATTTATTGCAACCAACAAGCTTGTTACGGAAGCAAAATTAGCCGGTACGAATATCAACTTTATTACCAATCCGACTTGGACACACGGCAGTGCGTATAGCTTGAATATCTCCAATATTGTCACCGACGTAAATACTTTGTTTACCCAGTAAGTTAATCTTTTTATGGCAAAATGGCTGATCCGCGCAGGATGAGCCATTTTTATGCATAACTGAGCAACTTCGCCCTGCTTAAACTCAAACTTCATGATACAATAGCGTCCAATCTTAGCACGGCTTAAAAGCCCTACTACATAGGACCCTCGCTAATGTTTGCCAACATTTCTCTTTCTGAATTTGATCCAGAATTGGCCAAAGCAATTGAAGCTGAAGATGCGCGCCAGGAAGCGCATATTGAGTTAATTGCATCTGAAAACTATTGCTCTCCTGCGGTGATGGAAGCGCAAGGATCAAAGCTTACCAATAAATATGCAGAAGGTTATCCGGGCAAACGCTATTACGGCGGCTGCGAATATGTAGATGTAATCGAACAACTTGCAATTGACCGTGCAAAAGCGCTTTTTGGTGCTGACTATGCAAACGTTCAACCGCATGCTGGTTCACAAGCAAATGCTGCGGTATATCTTGCACTTTTAAATGCAGGTGATACGGTTTTGGGTATGAGCCTTGCACATGGTGGTCACTTGACTCACGGTGCAAAAGTTAACTTCTCTGGTAAAACTTACAATGCTGTACAGTACGGTTTAAATCCAGAAACTGGTGAAATCGATTACGACGAAGTTGAGCGTTTGGCACTTGAGCACAAGCCACGTATGATCGTTGCTGGTTTCTCTGCTTATAGCCGTATTGTCGACTGGCAGCGTTTCCGTGATATCGCGGATCAAGTGGGTGCATATCTATTTGTTGATATGGCACACATCGCTGGTTTGGTTGCAGCTGGTGTGTATCCAAACCCAGTTCAAATTGCGGACGTTACTACAACAACGACTCACAAAACACTTCGTGGCCCACGTTCTGGCTTGATCTTGGCGAAAGCAAATGAAGAAATCGAGAAGAAACTTCAGTCTGCTGTGTTCCCAGGCAATCAAGGCGGTCCGCTTGTACACGCTATTGCTGCAAAAGCAATCTGTTTTAAAGAAGCAATGACGCCTGAATTTAAAACGTATCAACAACAAGTCGTAAAAAACGCGCAAGCTATGGCAGATGTGTTAATCGCGCGCGGTTACGACATCGTATCGGGTGGTACAAACAACCACTTGTTCTTGTTGTCACTTATCAAACAAGACATCACTGGTAAAGAAGCTGATGCATGGTTAGGCGCTGCCAACATCACCGTTAACAAAAACGCTGTACCAAACGATCCACGTTCACCATTTGTGACTTCTGGTATCCGTATTGGTACTCCGGCGGTAACTACGCGTGGTTTTGGTGAGTCTGAAACGCGTGAATTGGCGGGTTGGATTGCTGATGTACTTGATAGCAAAGGCGACGAAAACGTGATTGCTGAAGTAAAAGCAAAAGTTGAAGCAGTGTGTGCGAAGTTCCCAGTTTATGCGTACTAAGTCATACTGAAAAAAAGACCTCCCATCTGGGAGGTTTTTTTATATCGGTTTTTAGGGTGTGTAAAAAATGTTTAACATAAATCCATCATCTTGCTAAGTTTATCATCTAGGTGTTTACTTAAAATCATCCTATGATGGTATTCATCAGTTCAATTCATGGTTATGGCTCAGTTGAATGCATTAATTCCGCTTGATCAGATTGATACAGACCCAAAACAGGTCTTGGCGATCAAACGTATGGATCTTGTGCCACTACTCGATGATCCGTACCGATTAAATCACTATGCCGATCAGCTGATTCAAGCTCAGGCTGTATTGCTGAACCAAATTTCGCCTGAACTTACGCATGATTTAAGTCGTGTGATTTCTCATTTGATTGATAAATTATCTAAATCTGACAAGGTCATTAAGAAAAAATCTTTTAATCGTTTACAAAAATGGTTTGGCGTAGACATCGAGCATGATCAGACACAACTCAATTATTTGCATGGATTAGATGCATTAATCGAGCAGGCGGATCGATTGAGTCAGCAGCTTGCAGTCGAAATTCAAAAATCACAATCACGAATTCAACAGTTACTTGGTCTGCGCGAACAAATGGCACTTTATATCGTGGCTGCACAAGAATTTTTGGGTGAGTATCCTGCTTTTATCCGCCATCAGCATCCACTCGATCACTTTTCAGAGCGGCTATCTAAAAAAATCAATAGTTTGCAAACACTACAAGCCAGTAATGATCTTGCCATCACGCAAATGTTTTTAACCCAACAGCTCTCGTTTGGTTTGCTTGATCGTTTTAAAGAAGCTCAGCAAGTACTGATTCCAGCTTGGCAATATCATTTGAAACAAAGTATGCAAAACAGCTCGGCACTTGAATTGCAAAAACTTGATCATAGCCGCGAAAGTTTATTAACTATTTTAAGACAATCATTAGAAAAGAGGGTAGAACCATGACGCAGTTCGAGTCAGACCAACAGCCGAATGTGATGAAATCCGACACTGCTCTCACGCAGCATGAATTTGATCGATTGGATTTAAAAGCGCTAGGTTTACAGCCAGAGGATTTTATTCATGTGCAGGATGCTCATCGTGAGCTTGCAGATTTAAATCACGCTACTGTAGCCGAATATGGTAAAGACATTGCCAGCGTAACCTCTGCATATACGGACGAGCTTTTACACTTGGTGCGTAGTAAGGATCTCGATGAAACGGGTAAGAAATTGAACGAAGTGGTACACGTGGCCAAACAGCTCAACACTTCAAGTATTTTAAATAAACCTAAAACCTCGACCATTCCACTGATTGGCGGACTTCTAAATCGTATGAAGGGCGCAAAACAAAGCTTTGATCAAAACTTTGTCAATACCAAAGAGCAGATTGATGGCTTGGTTAAAGAGATCGAGACCACGCAAATCGGCTTAAAAACTCGAGTCAATACCCTCGATAAAATGTTTACAGCTGTACAAGATGAACACAAACAACTCGGTGTTTTGGTTGCAGCAGGAAAAATCAAGCAGCAACAATTACAAGCACAAATTCAGCAATTAACCGAAGATTCCAATGCTCAGCAGCATACTCAGGCCATTTACGATTTAAATCATTTATCCAATAATCTTGAAAAGCGTGTGAGTGATTTACAAGTATTGCAGCAATCCGCCATGCAGACATTGCCTATGATCCGGATTATTCAATCGAATAACTTAATGCTAGTGGATAAATTTTATGCCATAAAAAACATTACATTACCCGCTTGGAAAAATCAGATTAGCTTGGCAATTTCCTTGCAAGAGCAACAAAACAGTGTGCAGCTTGCCAAACATATTGATGATGCCACTAATGAACTTTTACGACGTAATGCAGAATTACTACATCAAAATTCAATTGACACCGCGAAGGCCAATCAACGGTCTGTTATTGATATTGAAACACTTGAGCACGTTCAAAATACGCTGATTAAAACGGTCAATGATGTGATTCAGATTCAAAAAGAGGGCATGCAAAAGCGCGATGAAGCTACCGTTCGTTTACGTGCATTACAAGATAATTTGCAGCAACTGGTAATTGATTCAAGTCGCACCAAAACAGAAACTTGATTGAAATACGCTTTGGGAGAAAACATTGCCATCGGTCAAACATTACCCCATTCACCCCGACGATATCCAAACTCGACTTGTCACTTTAAAAAAACGACAGCGTGGCTTGAGTATATTCGGGATTGCTGCACTCAGTGTATGTGCACTTGCGGTATTGTTTTCATTTACACTTCAGCCTGTAATTTATGGCTTTTTTGATTTGAGTACACAAATCAAGCAGCTTCATATTCCAGCAGGGTTTGAGGAGCAATTGTTTGTCGATGAGCAACCCGATTATTTAATGACCTTATTGTCATGGTTGGGGTGGTTGATACTCAAACTTACGGTGAGTTTTTTTGGTGCTTTTATTTTTGTACGGTTACTTAAAAAATTCCGTTTTTTTAAAGTCCGATTTAAATCTTTGATTTTACGCTTTGTGGCATGGCTCATTGGGTGGATTTTGATTTGGTCTGGCTTAACCTTTCTCCAATATCATCAGCAAAATGATGAAGCGCAAGCGTATGCTGAGTTGGTTCAATATGATCAGCGCATTCAGACCAGTCCGATTTTTCAATATTTACTACAAGTCCATTCACCTCAACCCGTCAAAGATTATTTACTCGCGCAAACTGCGCTGTTACATCGTCCCATAGACAAGGATGCTGCTGTATCCTACACCAGTAGTCTGATTCGTGCCGAACGCACGGATCCACATTTTTTTGAATACGGCCTCAAACGCGAGCAATTGTGGACCATTCAGCATCAAGTTTACGGAAAAAGCATCACACCGATGGCGCAAAGTATCGATGCGCAAGCACGTCAAGCAGCACGTATCAGTGAGGTCACTCAGCGATTGAGCTGGGGATTAAGCTTTGTGGCGTTTTTGGCTGGGGCAATACTTTATGGTTTAAATGTAAACCTCAAAGCTCGTATTCGGCGGATTGAAGCTCGATTTTAGTATTTATTCAAAAAACCGATTGTATTGATAAAAACATACCGTTTCACCTATCAATGCATTTATCTTATTCTTCTCAACAAGTTAAATTATTTACTCCTTTGGAGCTGTTAGGCATGTTAGACCAAAATATCAAGACTCAACTTAAAACTTACTTAGAACGCTTAGAAAGCCCAATCGAACTGGTTGTTGCGCTCGATGATTCGGATAAATCCGCAAAGATCAAAGAACTGGTGACTGAAATCGCAGAACTCTCTGATCGCGTGACCGCTCGCTTTGATGGCCAGAATCCACGCCGTCCAAGCTTTGGTATTGCCAAAACAGGTGAACAGCCACGTGTGTTTTTTGCTGGTTTGCCAATGGGCCATGAGTTCACCTCGTTGATTCTGGCGTTGCTACAGGTATCAGGCTATGCCCCTAAAGTTGCGCCTGAGCTTTTAGAGCAGATTAAAGGCTTGCAGGTGAGTGATCATTTTGATGTATTTGTATCGTTAAGCTGCCATAACTGTCCAGATGTGGTACAGGCCCTCAACCTGATTGCCATTTATAACCCGAATACAACAGCCACCATGATTGACGGTGCCTTTTTCCAGGATGAGGTTGAAGAACGCAAGATCATGGCTGTGCCGATGGTGTTCCAAAACGGTCAGCATATTGGTCAGGGCCGTATGACGCTTGAAGAGATTGTAGCTAAACTCGACAATAATTCGGCTGAAAAAGACGCTGCGGCCATCAATGCCAAAGCTGCCTTTGATGTGCTGGTGGTCGGTGCTGGCCCTGCGGGTGGAACCTCGGCCATTTATGCCGCACGTAAAGGCATTCGTACCGGTATGATCGCAGAGCGCTTTGGCGGTCAGGTCATGGACACCATGGACATTGAAAACTTTACCTCGGTACAAAAAACCTTGGGGCCGAAGTTTGCCACCGATATGGAAGCACATATTCGTGAATACGATGTCGATATCATGAACTTGCAGCGTGTGAGCAAAATCACCGGTGCAGACCAAACCACAAATGGTCTGGTACATCTTGAACTTGAAAATGGCGCTACAGTTGAATCGAAAACCGTCATTCTTTCTACTGGTGCACGCTGGAGAAAGATGAATGTTCCGGGTGAGGATGAATATGCCACTCGTGGTGTTGCATACTGCCCACACTGCGATGGTCCGCTGTTTAAAGGCAAGAAAGTAGCGGTGATTGGTGGCGGTAACTCGGGTGTTGAAGCTGCGATTGATCTGGCTGGAATTGTTGAGCATGTGACGCTGATTGAGTTTGATACCAAACTTCGTGCCGATCAGGTCTTGCAAGACAAGCTGAACAGTTTGAGCAATGCCACCGTGATCACGCATGCCTTATCCACTGAAGTGGTGGGAGACGGTAGTCAGGTGACGGGTCTGAAATATAAAGACCGTGGCACTGATACCGAGCATACGCTTGAGCTGTCTGGTATTTTTGTACAGATCGGATTGTTGCCGAACACCGATTTCTTAAAAGGCACAGTGGATTTAAATGCACGCGGTGAGATCATTATTGATGAGCGTAACGAAACCAATGTGAAGGGTGTGTTTGCTGCGGGTGACTGTACCACGGTACCGTACAAGCAGATCATTATTGCAACAGGTGAAGGGGCTAAAGCCGCATTGTCTGCCTTTGATTATATTATTCGCAACGGTTAATCAACAATGATTCAAGGCATCCAGACGTAGAAGGTGCCTGAAACAAATTTTGAGTTTATAGGAACTGAATAGGCTAACGATTCAGTTCCTTTTTTTATTTAGCCTTTTCTCATAGGGTTAGCTCAGATTATATCGTTCTAAATTCACTTCAATATGTTCTAGTTTTACGCTTGTCGTGTCGTAATTGAATCAATACCATCATTCTAAGTATCAAGCAAAGAAAGAGGGAAATATGTTAAATGCCAGTACCCGACAACCTGTTTTTTTTATTTCTCACGGTGGTGGGCCATGGCCATGGATGCCTGAAGTTTTTGCAACAACCTATGCAAAACTGGCACAATCACTTTCTGGCTTACTCAAAACGTTGCCTCAAAGACCACAGGCAATTTTGATGGTTTCTGCACACTGGGAAGAGCAGGTCTTTACTGTCCAAACAGCGACTCAACCTGAAATGATTTATGACTATGGTGGCTTTCCTGCCCACACGTACCAGATTCATTATCCGTCTGCCGGATCTCCTGAGCTTGCCCATCAAGTGACGCAATTGCTTGAACAAAACGCTATTGCAGTAAAGACAGATGAGAGACGTGGATACGATCATGGTATGTTTTCTCCGATGCAGGTGATTAACCCTGCGGCAGATATTCCTGTGGTTCAGTTATCACTCAAAAAAGGCTTGAATCCGCAGGAGCATCTCGATTTAGGTCGGGCATTGGCGCCCTTACGTGATCAAAATATTCTGATTGTCGGCAGTGGGTTGAGCTATCACAACCTGAGAATGTTTAATACTCAAGCCGCTGAACCTTCAAAAATGTTTGATCAGTGGTTGTATGAAAGCGTAGTGGAATGTCAGGGAGGCGAACGTCAGCAGCGACTGATCGATTGGCAGCAGGCACCCGCTGCGCGTATTGCACATCCACGGGAGGAGCATTTATTGCCGTTAATGGTGGCTGTGGGGGCGGCAGAAAACGAAAACGGTGCTCGTAATTATCATGAATCTACTTTTATGGGTGGATTATCAGTATCGAGTTTTGTTTTTGGTAGCACTTTGGGCAATACATAAGGCATAAAAAAACCGAGGATGTGACCTCGGTTTTTTATGCGATTCAGAATTACTTTTCAACAAAGGCACGTTCAATCACGTAGTCGCCTAAAACACCCATACGTGGCGATTCTTTTAGGCCAGCTTTGTCGAGTAATGCAGCCACATCAGTTAGGAAGTGTGGACTACCGCAAAGCATTGCACGGTCTGTTTCTGGGTTAAATGGGGGTAAGCCAATTTTTTCAAAAATAGCGCCTGTTTCGATTGCAGTCGTTACACGGCCTTCATTTTCAAATGGCTCACGAGTAACGGTTGGGTAGTAAATCAATTTATTTTTGATATCGAGCTCTTCAAACCATTCATTGTTTGGCAGTTCGTTCAAAATTAAGTCTTGATAAGCCAGTTCACTGATCCAGCGTGTACCATGAACCAAAATCACTTTTTCAAACTTTTCATAAGTTTCTGGATCACGAATCAATGATAAAAATGGTGCCAAACCTGTACCAGACGACAACAGATACAAGTTTTTACCCGGATTTAAATCGTCATGAACCAAAGTACCTGTTGGTTTTCTAGAAATCAGAATTTCGTCACCAACCTGTACTTTTTGCAAGATCGAAGTAAGTGGGCCGTCTTGTACTTTAATTGAAAAGAACTCAAGTTCTTCTTCATAATTGGCGCTGGCAATTGAGTAGGCACGCATTAATGGTTTGCCATTGACCTCAAGCCCGATCATTACGAACTGACCATTTTTAAAACGTAAGGCAACATCGCGCGTGGTTTTAAAACTAAACAGAGTGTCATTCCAGTGGTGAACATGGGTAATGCGTTCAACGTTAAAAGCAGCCATTAAAGGTCTCAATTACGATCAAAAGAAAACAGTATGCTATTCTAATCTAAAATCATTCTCGATAAACTGAATATATTTAATTGTGTTTATAAGAAAAAGTGATGATGATGTCGTTAACACTCCCGATCATAGGTACCATGCATTCGCCTTATATGGAAAAATTTGGCATTCCGCGGCAGCCGAATCTGGTTGAGGTCGAATCCTATATAGAACTTCATGCGCCTTATGATGATGAGCTGGCATTTGAAGGAATCGAGTCATTTAGTCATTTATGGCTGTTGTGGCAATTTCACGACAACAAACACTCAAATGAGCCAGAGAAGTTTCGGGCACAGGTGCGTCCTCCTCGATTGGGCGGTAACAAGAAAATAGGCGTATTTGCGACCCGCAGCATGTATCGCCCATCACCAGTTGGCTTATCCGTCGTGAAATTTAAAGCACTTAAACGACAAGGTAAAACGCTTCGACTGTATGTCACGGGGAGTGACCTGTTGCATGGCACCCCGATTATTGATATTAAGCCTTACATTCAGTATTCCGATGCCATTTTGGATGCCACCAGTGGCTATGCACAAGATCAACCTCCGCGAAAAATCGTGATTTGGCAAGACGATGCACAACAACAAAAACAGCAACTCACAGCGCTGCAATTGATGAATGAGCAACATGCAGCCGAACTGGAACAAGTATTATCACTTGATCCGCGTCCAGCATATCAAGATGATCCTTCACGTATATATAAAATGAAATTTGCCGGACTTGATGTGAGCTTTACAGTGAATGAATCGACGATTGAAATTATCGGACTGGATTCTTTAAATTGAGAACTTTAAGGACTGCTTGCATTCACGTTTGTGTACATACATGGCCAGATCGGCATCTTTGCATGCCATGACCAGTCCCTTGGCAGGATGACGGATTGCATAGCCAACCGCGGCACTGATTTTGGCATCTAAAAAATGTTGAAGTAACCGGCGTTGAAGCTGTTCCAAATCTTGAAGGTCAAGATTGAGCGTTAAAATGCCAAATTCATCGCCACCAAGACGTGCGACAAGATCCTGTTTGCGTAACGTGCGCTTTAAAACCTGAGCAGCGTGTTGAATGTATTGATCACCACAATCATGGCCCTCAAGATCATTTATTTTTTTGAGATCATTGAGATCAATCATGAATACAGCTGCTGTATGGCCATATAAACGGCAGCGTTCTTCTTCAGCAGCAATAAACTGCTCCCAGCCACGACGATTATAAACATGGGTCATACTGTCCATAATCGCTTCGGTTTGCAGACGTTCATGCTGGCGAATATGTTCATTTTCACGAATTTCACGCTGTAAGATATGACTCAGTAGGTTGCCGAACAATTCAACCAGCCCACCATCTTCAATAATTTTGTCGGATTTAGGCTGTGGGTCAATCGCGCATAAGGTACCAAAAAGGCTACCATCTTCGTTGACTAAAGGTTGCCCAATATAAGCTTTAATGTTGACTTGCTGTGCAATCGGGGCTGACGCATAAAGCGGAATTTCTTCCGAGCGCGGCGCGATGCGTGGCGCTTTTCCCAACACCATGTGGGAGCAAAACGAATCTGCCCAGTTAAAAACCCGACCGGGTTTTACATCATAGCCGTGATCTTCAGATTGCAATACAATCCAGTCATTACCTTCAACGCGAGTGATCATCCAGAGATCAAAACCAAACTTTTGATGCAAATAATGCAAAACTGCTTGTCCGGCTTCCTGAAAGTTTTTAAATGCGCTAAACGCCATCTAGTCACCCGTACTTTTAAATGATATTTTTTTAATGCCTTAAGTAAGACTTTAAAGCAATTTTTACTCTATGCCTATCCTCTATACAAATGATCAACCAAATCGCGTGAGTTTTTGGATTATTCGCGTGTTGAACAGTCAACTCTGATATATTAAAAGTAGCGCTAGAGGGAAAATAATGACTTATAACTTTGAAATTGATACGGTTTGGTGCTTAGAAGAATTATTAAAAGCACACCGAATCAGTGAGCGAGACAAGTTGCTGGTACAAACAACCCAGCGCAATAAACAACAGATGAAATGGCATCCGTTACAGTGGATTGCTCACTTTGGTTTAAAAGATCAACAACATCCTACTCAGAACATAGACTTACTGTGTCTAAGTCGCTGGTTGGCAGAAAAATCAGGATTGGCATTTTATTTAATTGATCCACTCAAAGCAGATGTAAATGCACTGACTGCGGTCATGTCGCAAGAGTTTGCCGAGCGTAATCAAATTTTAGCGGTTGAAGTACATGCTGATCGCGTAGTGATCGGAACCGATCAGCCTTTTCAAACCGACTGGCTTGCAAATTTAGAGCGCAGTCTGGCACCCAAGAAAATAGAGCGTGTGATCATTTCACCCGATCAGTTACAACGTTATTTACCCGAATATTATCAGGTGAGCCGAGCGGTTCATTCCTCAAAAAACAGTAAGAGTTATGAGCGTGAGAACAAGGGCGTTGAGGCGTTGCTTCAAATTGGCGATACGCAAAATCCAGATGCCAACGATCAGCACATCGTCAAACTGGTCGACTGGATTTTACAGTTTGCATTTGAACAAGGTGCCAGTGATATTCATTTAGAGCCAAGAAAAGAAAAAGGCAATGTACGCTTTCGAATCGATGGCGTACTCCACACGATTTATCATATGCCTGCAAATACGCTTTCAGCAGTGATTGCTCGGATTAAAATTCTGGGTCGTTTAAACGTGGCTGAAAAACGTAAACCCCAAGATGGACGTTTGAAAACCCGAACACCCAAAGGGCAGGAAACCGAACTACGTCTTTCAACCATGCCAACAGCATTTGGTGAAAAACTGGTGATGCGAATTTTTGATCCAGATGTGCTGGTTCGAAGTTTTGAAAAACTGGGTTTTCCCGATCAGCTTCTCAGCGAATGGCAAGCCTTGAGTCAAAATACACACGGTATTATCTTGGTGACAGGGCCGACTGGTTCGGGTAAAACCACAACGCTTTATTCATCGCTTAAAAAGCTGGCAACCGAACAGGTCAATGTATGTACCATTGAAGATCCTATTGAGATGCTGGAATCGAGTTTTAACCAGATGCAGGTGAATCATGCCATCGACTTAGACTTTGCCGAAGGTGTACGGGCACTGATGCGTCAAGATCCAGACATTATTATGGTGGGAGAAATTCGCGATCAGGATACCGCCAATATGGCAATACAGGCGGCACTGACTGGACATCTGGTACTGTCGACCTTACATACTAACGATGCGCCTTCTAGCCTGACTCGACTACACGATTTGGGTGTACAGCCTTTTTTGACTGCGGCTACGCTGCTGGGGGTGCTGGCACAGCGTTTGGTTCGACAGCTGTGTCCGCATTGTAAAGTGTCCACCTCGGTGAACTTGCAGCAATGGCAATATCTTACGGAAGGCTACGAGATTGATACGCCCGTTGAAATGTTTCAACCCGTTGGCTGCGAGCATTGTCGCCAAACGGGATATAAAGGTCGTATCGGGATCTATGAGTTGATGCCGATTGATCTGACGCTCAAGCAGTGGTTGAGTCATACAGATGATCTGGGCGAATTAAAGGCACAGCTCAAACAGCAAGGATTTGAGCCACTTCGAATTGCGGGTGCGAAAAAAGTATTGCAAGGCGTGACCAGTCTTGAAGAAGTATTACGTGTGGTTCCGCTCAGCTAAATATTGCAAATGATGCATCTTAAGATTCGCCTCATGTAATTTTGATTTACTACCATTATCAAATGAGCAGATCAGAGAGATGAAAATGAAACGTTTTGCCACATTAGTTTTAGCTTCAGGCCTATCCATTGCAGGCTTTAGTTATGCACAGCCCGTCAACCAGAGTGCTTTGGCACCAACGACCATCGCCAGTGTAAAAGATGCTCTGAACTACAAAGATAACACGCCGGTTAAACTACAAGGGCAGGTGGTGAAGTCACTGGGCGATGAAAAATATCAATTTCGCGACAGAACGGGTTATATCACCGTCGATATCGACGATGAACTTTGGCAAGGACGCCCGGTTTCACCAACAACACAACTCACATTGATAGGTGAAGTCGATATTGATTACAAGCCTACCAAGCGTGTTGAAATTGATGTCGATCAAATACAATTCTAAACTATTGTGTGCACAATCAATCTTGTAGCGTATAAACCGTATATCCTTTGTGGGATATACGGTTTTTTATTGTTTTGATGATTCCCCACGGTTTTTAGAGCACGATTAAAATGAGAATTTTGATTGCAGAAGATGATGTATCGCAAGCAGAAAGTATAAAGTCATGGTTAGAACTCGATGGCTATACAGTAGATTGGGTTGAACGTGGCGATTATGCGATCGCTGCGATTGAACAGCATGAATACGATTGCATTTTATTAGATCGTGGCCTGCCCAAAGCAACAGGTGATCAGGTCTTAAATACTCTTCGTAAGCATCAATCTCAAACGCCGGTTATTCTGATTACCGCATGTGACAGTATTCAAGATCGTGTCGATGGCTTGGATTTGGGGGCAAACGATTACTTGGTGAAGCCGTTTAGTCTAGAAGAATTGTCTGCCCGCATTCGTAGTCATTTGCGTGCCAGTCAAAAACAATTAACAGATACCTTATACTGGAAAGAGATTGAGCTGAATACACAGGCCAAATGGGTGAAAATTTCAGGGCATTTGATTGATTTAACTGCAAAAGAATTTAAGGTGCTGCATCGTATGATGCAAAATCCTGAGCGAGTGGTGACGCGCGAACAACTTGAAAATACCCTATATGCGTGGGGCGATGAGATTGAAAGTAATGCCATTGAAGTATTTATTTACCAGCTACGAAAAAAAATCGGATCGGGATATATCAAAACCATTCGCGGTTTAGGATATCGAATGAGTGAATAAATCCATGCCAAAATCATCGTCACTGCAAACTCGCCTGATACGTGGCACGCTGATCAGCAGTATCATTGCGGGGCTAATTGCTTTCGTGTTGCTGATCGCCATTACGGTGGTACACACCATGAATATTCAAGATGAAATCATGGATGAAGTATCTGATCTGCTTCTGGCTTCAGATCTGAATATTCCCTCAGCAAGAGATTTAAACGAGCTCACAGAAGAATTTGATTTGCAATACAGTCTCTACTGGAAAGGCCGAGAATTGGTGCATTCCGATCAGCATGAAGATATACAACCAATCAACCTTTATGCTTCTGATTTTGATTATTTTTTTTATAAGGGTCAGCTCTGGCGTAGTTTACATGCGAGCAAGTTAGAAGCAGAGCTAAACGTGGTGGTGATTCAGCCATTAAGCGCTCGCTTTTCAGAAATTTTTCAAAGTATATTTTGGTATGCCTTAGGGCTGGTGATCTTATGGATGATTCAATGGATCTTACTGAAATGGACCATTAAAAAACAGTTATCGAGTTTAAGTGATCTGTCTCGTTCAATTGCACAGCGTTCGACAGAAAACCTTGAACCGATTCAGCAAGAGCCGCACAGCATTACCGAATTACAGCCTGTTATAGATTCGCTCAACTCGTTATTGATTCGTCTTGAGCGTGCATTGAGTGCTGAACAGCGCTTTACCGCAGATGCTTCACATGAGCTGCGCTCGCCTCTATCGGCGATA
The DNA here is from genome assembly GCF_018139125.1 of Acinetobacter soli. Taxonomy (NCBI): domain Bacteria; kingdom Pseudomonadati; phylum Pseudomonadota; class Gammaproteobacteria; order Moraxellales; family Moraxellaceae; genus Acinetobacter; species Acinetobacter soli. The sequence goes on along the minus strand of NZ_CP073241.1, from coordinate 1,253,499 downwards.
CAAATGCGTGTACAGGTGATGCAGCGTAAATTTGCAGATATGAATGAGTTGAATGAGGATTTAAAAATCATCCAACATGATGTTCAGCGCAGCACGCGCATTTTGGAAAATCTCCTGTTACTTGCTCGTCTAGATCCATCACAAGCCGAAGAATTACCTAAAACTCAGCTTGATATGACCGTGTTGATGGAGGATGTGTATACACAACTTGAGAATTTTGCTCAAGCGAAAGCGATTCGATATACCGTGCATCAGTATGCACAACGTACTCATGTTTACGGCAACTATGAGCTCATTTATACCTGTGTGCGTAATGTATTGGATAATGCAATTCGCTATACGCCAGTCAGTGGGCAGATTGATGTTGAATTGCTCAATGAGCAGGATCATTTGATCATCAAAATACAAGATGAGGGCAATACACTTGATGCGGCCTTACTGACACAATTGGGTCAGCGATTTTTTCGGGCACTCGGCACAAAGCAACCCGGTACAGGTTTAGGTCTATCAATTACCAAAAAAATTATAGAACTTCATCAGGGACGGGTGGATTTTTCACTCTCAGCTCAAGGTGGATTGATTGTGAAATTGATTTTACCCAATGCATCATAAGAAAAAACCGTATGAATATTTGCATACGGTTTAATTTATTCTCACCACGATTGTTATTATTTTTTAACTCAAACTCTCGGTTTATTTAGTTAAGATTAAACGATTATTACGTGTCAGACGCAGGCGATATTCTTCTCCGGCATGCATAATTCGAATTTCGCGACCGAGGGCGAACAGATTGTTTGAATGTAGCATAGGTAATGATTGGGCTTCATTGTTACGTGTAAACAGGTTAAAAGGTGCGTTCATTGTTGTTGCTCCGTGGTATGTTTATTTAACGATTTAAATGATAATCATTATCGAATAGGCCTGTCAATTAAAATTTTAGCATTTTATAAAAAATAAAATTTCCTTACACTTCACGTAATAAATTGATCTCGAGAGAACTATGTTTAAACCCGTCGTAGACGTTGCTATTGGAATCTTGCTGCACAAAAATAAAGTATTGGTTGGGTGGCGACAAGCCAGTCAGCATCAGGGAAATAAACATGAATTTCCAGGCGGTAAAGTCGAGACACATGAACAGCCTGTCGATGCTTGTCGCAGAGAGGTTTTTGAAGAAGTTGGGGTCGGATTATCAGACTGGCATTGCTTTGATGTGATTCAACACGAGTATGATGATGTCGTGGTGGTCTTGCATTTATTTTCTGCTTATGTACCAGATACATTGCTAGATTTGATCCAGCAGCCATGGTCATGGTATCACCGTGAAGAATTGCAGCAATTAAACTTTCCCGCCGCAAATTACTCAATCTTAGCGCGTCTGTCGTGGCCCAATATCATCAAGATTTCAAGTACTGAAATTGTGCCCAAAAAAGAGGAGCTAATTTACTGGCGCCCAGAACAGACTAATTCAAGTGAGGGTGTTTCACTTCAGTTCGAGTTAGATTCACATCACTATGCGTCGTACATCGTCAATCTAGAGCATTATTTACAACTTGATCCAGAGCAACAAAATAAGATTGGAAGCATTCATTTAAAACAATCTCAACTGATACAGCTCAGTAAAGGCGATTTGATTTGTGGGCGACGTTATATCGCTGCCTGTCATGATCTGGTGTCGATTCAGCAGGCACACAAAATTGGTTGTGATGCGATTTTGATCAGCCCGGTACAAGCCACCCAAACTCATCCAGATCAAGCCCCACTAGGCTGGGAGCGCTTTGAGCATCTGGCACAGCGCAGTCATCTGCCGGTTTTTGCTTTGGGTGGTATGCACCGTTCTATGCTCGATCTGGCGAAGAAGCACGGCGCATATGGTATTGCGGGCATTCGAAATATTTAAAATATAAAGCGAACAAACCACTACTGAAGTCTAAAGAGACTTCAGTGCTTGTTGGGCTTGTGCGATGGATTTACTGTTATTTTGCTTCTGTGCTGCATTGAGAATATTCAGCCACAACTGTTTTTTCATGGCATTGGTTTGCGCAAAACTGAGCCCGCGCCTTGCCAGAGATTCACTTGAGGCATAGCGACCTTTCTGATTGGCCACCATTGCCAAAAATAAAAAGGTTTCTGGTGCCTGAGGCGCAAGGCGCTGTGCTTGAAGTGCGTAGCGCTCTGCGTCGTCCCATTGCATTTGGCTATAAGCTTGCTGGGTTTTTTGCATCAAGCTGCGAAAGGCGGGAAGCTGTTTGCCATCATTAAATTGCTGTGTCGCTTTTTGAGGAGGAACCACCACGCGCATCTTTTGTCGCTTGATTTGTTCTTCTTCATAAGGGGTAATTTTCACCCCAGACGGTGTCACAATCGATTTATCTTTAGGTTCATTTTGAGCAGCAGGGGAAGGTGCTTTGCTCTTGGACTGATCTGTGCCGGAGAGAGTTGAACACCCCACCAGCAAGACGGTTCCAAAAATAAAAAGACTCTGTTTTAGCATTGTTACTCTCATCATGAATTAATAGCCGTAGCTACCGCTAGATATAACTTTATTTCGCGATAGATCTTCTTGCATCTGATTTTCACTGTCATTGATGTATTGATCCATGTTGTCGCCATTATTTTGGCTTGGATCTTCATCGGACATAGGTGCGCTTACTGGTGCAGATTGATAATACGGATAAGCACATGAGGTTGCTTGGTGCGGCACAGTAGAGCGCAACATTGGAATATACATTGCACCGCCACAGCCTTGAGCAGACAAATTACCAGATGCAACATCAATCCATTGCCACTGCACATCATCGGTCTGTTTTAGATTCACCGGTTGCTGGCGAAGCTGACGCATCACATTGGTCCAAACAGGTAGGGCACCCGATGAGCCTGTTAAGCCCGTCACTTTGTTATTGTCTAAGCCAAGCCAGACCACAGCCACGTAATTGCCAGAATAACCAGCAAACCACGAATCGCGTGTATCGTTGGTTGTACCTGATTTTCCAGCCAGTTTAAGTGAGCTTGGAAGCGAGTTATATGCAGAGCGACCTGTACCCGAAGCCATGACCTGTTGTAAGCCATAATTGAGTACATAAGCCGATGAAGGCTCAATGGTTTGTTCAACATTTAAACCAAAACGCTCTAAAACCTTACCGTTGGCATCGACCACAGAACGAATAGCGCGGGTTGGATACTTAAAGCCACCTGTTGCAAAGTTACTGTAAATACTGAGCATTTCCATCGGTGACATATTCACTGCGCCCAAGAATACAGATGGATAAGATGGTATTTCAGAGGTCACACCAAATTTTTTCAATTTATTGGTAAATGCTGAAACACCAAATTCTTGTCCTAAACGCACTGCCGATAAGTTGTAAGAGTTGGCAAGGGCTTGTGCCATAGTGACTTCGCCGTGCTCACCGCCACTATAGTTTTTCGGTGTCCAGCTTTGGTCACTGCCAGTAGGAACATTGACTGCTCTGTCTTGAATACGACTTGCCCAATTATAACGACCAGATTCAATTGCATTGAGGTAAATGACCGGTTTAAGTAATGAACCTACCTGACGCTTGGCATCGACAGCACGGTTGAAGCCTGTAAAGTCTTGTGTCGAGCCAACGGCAGCAACTAATTCCCCATTTTCAGGGTGAGAGACCAATACAGCACCTTGCAAATCACGTAAGCGCGATGGATTACCCTTGGCAAGCTGACCGACAGAGGCTTTGAAAGCGTCTTGAATGCGTGTTTGTGCAATTGGATCAAGTGTTGTAAAAATACGCAAACCTTGATTGGTCAAATCGGTTTCTTGATATTCAGAACGCAATTGACGACGCACAATATCGAGAAAATCTGGAAACTTTGCTGTGCCTACGCTTGGTTTAGACAATACACCAAGTGGGCGTGCACTTTCTTGCTCATATTCTGCTTGGCTCAAATAGCCCATGACCAGCATATTGTTCAGTACAGTATTACGACGTTTTAAAGCACCTTCTGGATTGCGCCAAGGATTATACAAAGACGGGCCTTGCACCAGTCCGACCAAATAGGCTTGCTGCGCGACATTCAGTTCACGTAAAGGTAAACCGAAATAAAACTGCGAAGCTAGTCCGTAACCATTAATCGAGTAGTTGCCGTTTTGACCCAGATTGACTTCATTTAAATAAGCTTCAAGGATTTCATCTTTATTGTAATGAAACTCAAGTAATAAAGACATTAATGCTTCATTCACCTTACGTTTTAAGGTTCGTTCCGGGCTTAAATAAAAGTTTTTAACTAACTGTTGGGTCAGTGTAGAGCCACCCTGACGCTTACCGCCTGTTACATTACTGACCAGTGCACGTGCAGTTCCGCGAATTGAAAGTCCATGATGATGATAAAAGTTACGGTCTTCCGTGGCAATCAGTGCCTCAATAAGCGTTTTTGGTACTTTATTAAGTTTAATCAGAACGCGGTCTTCGTTATGCTGTGGGTATATCCCACCAATCAACATCGGTTCTAAGCGCGCAATACCCGTACTAGAAGGCTTGGTTGCCCGCACGTCAGTCACCTGATCGGCACTAAAAGTCACTTCAAGTACTTGTTCTGGTTCACTGCTATCACCAAAATCAAAGCCACGAGTATGCACATACATGCTATTACCCTGATTGACGTAGCTTCCAGGTTTGGTGTAGCTGTCTGAACTCTTGTAACCGAGCATATTCAGCTCTTGGGTAAAGTTGGCTTGTGAAATAGAAGCATTGGTGTAAATTTCGAGTGGCCGTGCAAATACCTTGGCGGGAATATCCCAGCGTTGGCCTTCAAATTTGTTTCGTATAACCGTGTCTAGGCGAATCACATAAATACTAAATGCAATAAAACCGCCAATCACAAGAACGGAAAAAATAAGCGCAAAAAAACCTATGCCGCGTTCAAACTTCATAAATCTGTCATAAAAAATTCAATCTAGTTTGCCAATCATGCGATAGCTATACAGGCAATGCAATGATAAAACTGTGAACAGATAGAAAAAGTCTAAATTCATGAAAATCTGATTGATATTTCTTTTGTTTTGCAGAGTTAAAAAGCAAAATAAAAGTCGTTAACACAATTTATGAATAAAATATGAAGCCATAACATCTCTGTGCTCATTCAGTTTTGTACTGAAATGATGAGCTTAAGAGAGTGGGGTGGCCATCTTGAACAGCATTTTCATAAAGTTATGCTATATTAATTTGTCAAATCACATGCTGAATGTTGATGAATAGCGGGTGAGATCATAAGGTGATACGTTGTAACGCGATTAGATCTGCGATCACCAAATTTTTGGCTCAGCTCAATTTAACCGATAGGCATATATAAGGCATCCAATGCAATCTGCTAATCTTTCGTCCGCCAAATCTTTTCGAAACATAGGTTTGATTGGCCGCCCCGATAAAATATCTGTAGTTGAAACTCTTTGTTTGATTTATGATCATTTAAGAGGTTTAGGTCTGCATGTGATCTTTGATCAACAAACCGCAGAACTTGTCCCTTACAACAATGTCCAAACTGCTAGTCGCTCGTTATTGGGTGAGGTGGTGGACTTAGTGATTGTGGTGGGTGGCGATGGTTCACTCCTGCATGCTGCACGAGCACTGGTGCGTCATCATACGCCAGTCATTGGCATTAACCGCGGGCGGTTAGGGTTTTTAACGGATATCCGCCCTGCGGATGTTTTGTTTAAGCTTGATCAGGTATTGCAAGGTCATTTTCAGCTTGACCGCCGTTTCTTGCTCGAAATTGAAGTGCGAACCAAAGGGGAAACCCATTATGATGCCATCGCACTCAATGACATCGTGCTGCACTCAGGAAAATCAGTGCACATGATCGATTTTGATCTGCAAATTGACGGTCAATTTGTATATCGTCAACATAGTGATGGTTTGATTGTTTCGACACCAACTGGTTCGACAGCCTATGCACTGTCAGGTGGTGGTCCTATTTTACATCCAAGCATGGATGCGATTGCGCTCGTTCCAATGCATCCACATACGTTGTCTTCTCGCCCGATTGTGGTAGGTGGACAAAGTGAAATCAAACTGACCATTCGTGAAAATCGTGTTTTACCGATGGTAAGTGCAGATGGTCAACATAGTGTGTCACTCAATGTGGGAGACTGTGTACATATCCGTAAACATCCGTTTAAACTAAACCTGTTGCATCCACCTGGTTATGATTTTTATATGGCGTGTCGTACCAAGCTGGGATGGAATCAAGATTTTGACTTAATCAAAGAGCAGGATGACTCATGAATATTGAACAAATGCTTAACGTATTAGATCCAGAGATCGTTCAGCGCTTAAAAACAGCAGTTGAGATTGGCAAATGGCCCAATGGCGTCGCGCTTACAGCTGAACAAAGACAAATCTGCATGCAGGCCGTGATGGTGTGGGAACACCAGAACTTGCCAGAGGAAGAGCGCTCGGGATACATTGACCGTGGCAGCAAAGAAGAAGGTGAAGAATGTGATGATGACCATCACAAAAACGAGCCTGAATTTAAACCCATTCGATTCGTATAAATCCAAAAAGCCCAGAATTTACTGGGCTTTTTTAATCTTTAATATTATTTTTTAAAGCGATCTAGCCATAACGCCTTTGCCTGAAGTATCGCGTTTTCATAGCTATCACAGACATTCATGGTATAGAGCGCAATCCCGATGGTTTCAGTCACCGCGATTTCACCATATTCATGCGTTTGCTGCCCTAACCAGACTGCTTTAAAGGTTTCTAGATTCAGCTCATCTTCGATGGGACTACGCTCGGGAGTGAGCTTGGGTAATTCGTGTTCATAGAGTTCACCCGATCTAATACCGCAAATGAGTGTTTTGGCATCAGGGTTACGTTCGAATTCGCCACCTTCACCTTTAATTACAGCACTATTTTGATAGCCGAGCTGAAAGGCGGTGCGCTGGTGCGAGGCACGATAAGCAGGATGAAAAATCGCCTGTAAAGTTGCTTTTGCATTAAATGGATTGATGAGTCGGGCCAGAGTGTGAACAGGAGAACGAAGTCCCATCACGTTACGAAGAGAAATCAGATCACTCAGTACAGGCGAAATCACATCTAAAGGTAAATAGGCAAAGTGCTGCTGAGCAAGTTGCTGCTTCACGTCTTGTTGGTTTTGACAGATCGGATAACCCAAAAACTCAAGGACTTGTTCGGTATAAACACGGTTGAGTGTATGCCCGGAAGCACCATGCATCACAATGTTATACCCATGATGTGCAAGGGTGAGAGCAGCAAGCAAAAACCACGGATAATGTTTACGTTTACCTGCGTAAGATGACCAATCCAAATCGACATCAAGCGCTTCAAAATTAAGTTGGTCACGCGTGGCCTGAACAAATCCACTCAGTTCATCGACCGATTCTTCCTTGACCCGCAGTAACATTAAAAAAGCACCCAGCTGAACATCAAGAACCTCACCCTTTAAAATCATGGTGAAAGCTTGATAAGCTTCGTCATAACTTAAAGATCGAGAGCCTGTTTTGCCTTTCCCTAAGATTCTTACGTACTGCGCAAAGGGATGTTCAGCATCTCGATAAAGGTTTTTTTTCGTATTCATATCTTTTTTGATATTTCATAAGGAAATGGATTTCCTCACTATGACATAAAAATTAAATGAATGGATCACGAAATATTCTATTAGACTAATGTCTAACTTAATTTTGATCAAAATATAGCCATTAAATTGATTGTTTCATCGACTATTTGACTAATTGCAGTAAACTTTTCACGCTTAAAAAATTATTTATTTTTTTTTAATGATCTCCTTGTTTATGTTTCGTAAATCTTGATAATAGGTTGAGATTTTGATACTGAACATTTTTTGAAAACATATTGTTTTCACATCGAGGAAAAGTATTTTTTGTCTGACAAAATTTACTTTGCTTTTGCAGCATGACATCAGGAACCGTTGTTTGTGCTGTAAGGGACTAAAGGGCTGTCTATATCGACGATATAGATTTTTTCATTTGCATATTTCTAAGGATTTAGAAATACAGATTGAAGTAAAGTTATGGCTAAAAAACCAATTTATAAGTCTCTATATTTCCAAGTGATTGTTGCTATTATCGCAGGTATCTTGGTTGGACACTTTTACCCTAGTTCAAATGTAGTCGTTGATGGAGTCAAGGAACATATTCCAGGTTTAGGTGAGCAACTTAAACCACTTGGTGACGCATTCATTAAGCTGATCAAAATGATCATCGCACCTGTCATCTTCTGTACTGTGGTCAGTGGTATCGCGGGTATGGAAAGCATGAAATCTGTAGGTAAAACAGGTGGTGTGGCTTTACTGTACTTTGAAGTGGTATCGACCATTGCATTGTTGATCGGTTTGCTGGTGATTAACGTCGTCAAACCTGGTGTTGGCATGAACGTTGATCCAGCATCTTTGGATACATCTGGTATTGCAAAATATGTATCTTCAGGTGAGTCGCAGTCGACCATCGAATTTTTGATGCATATTATTCCAGATACTGTCGTCGGTGCATTTGCAAATGGCGAGATTCTTCAAGTTTTGATGTTTGCCATTTTATTTGGTTTTGCGCTACATAAACTTGGCGATGCTGGACGTCCTGTACTTAAATTCATCGACCAAGTGTCGCATGTATTCTTCAACATCGTTAATATGATAATGAAGCTTGCGCCAATCGGTGCATTTGGTGCGATGGCATTTACCATTGGTAAGTACGGTGTGGGTACACTGGTACAGCTTGGCCAGTTGATTATCTGCTTCTATATCACTTGTTTACTGTTTATCTTCATTATTTTGGGAACGATTAGCCGTATCTGTGGTTTTAGTATCTTGAAAATGATTCGCTTAATCCGCGAAGAGTTGCTGATTGTACTGGGTACATCTTCTTCTGAATCTGTACTGCCACGTATGTTGCGTAAACTGGAAATCGCAGGCTGTGAAAAATCAGTCGTGGGTCTGGTGATTCCAACAGGTTATTCGTTTAACCTTGATGGTACATCGATTTACCTGACCATGGCGGCAATCTTTATTGCTCAGGCGACCAATACACCACTCGATGTTCAACATCAGATTACCTTGCTTCTTGTGCTTTTGATTTCATCAAAAGGCGCAGCAGGTGTAACAGGTTCTGGCTTTATTGTGATGGCAGCAACTTTGTCGGCAGTCGGACATATTCCGGTTGCTGGCTTGGCACTTATTTTGGGTATCGACCGCTTCATGTCAGAGGCTCGTGCATTGACTAACCTTACGGGTAACACGCTTGCGACCATTGCGGTAGCGAAGTGGGTGGGTGCATTAGACAAAGACAAACTCAATGAAGCATTGAATAACCCAGCAGAAGTTGATCGTAAAATGCTTGAAACAGACAATCCTGCGCACGCATGATAGATGTATAAAGTTAAAAAAGGAGGCATAAGCCTCCTTTTTTTATTCGATTTTTATCCGACTGAAGCGTTCAGTGCTTTTGTGGGCACAAGGCATGACAGTATCAGCAAAACTGTTTAGCATGCAATAGATGGATATTTGAAAACAAAAAATTGAGGATAAGTGATGTTGCCATATGATGCCGAATTAGAATTATTCCGTGACAATTTCAAACGCTATATGAAAGAACATATCGCGCCACATTATGATCAATGGGAGCGTGAAGGAATCATGCCTAGATCGATTTGGAATAGTCTGGGCGAAAATGGTTTTTTATGTGTAGATTTACCTGAAGAATATGGTGGCTATGGTGTTCCCACGTATTACTCACTGATGTTGGTTGAAGAGTCTGCCAGAGCGGGCTATGGTGCACTGTCTACAGCAATCTCGTGTCACTCTGAAATTGCTGCACCGTATATTTTAAATATTGGTAGCGAAGCACAAAAACAGTACTGGTTACCCAAAATGGTAACTGGCGAAGTGGTAGGTGCAATCGGTATGACCGAACCGGGAGCAGGTTCGGATGTACAAGCCATGCGCACGACAGCAATTTTAGATGGCGAACATTATGTATTAAATGGATCCAAAACATTTATTTCAAACGGCCAACATGCCGATCTTGTGGTTTTAGCAGTAAAAACCGATCCTCAGGCGCGTGCTAAAGGTGTATCGCTGCTGTTGGCAGATACGCATCTCGAAGGCTTCAAAAAAGGGACGAATCTGGAAAAAATCGGTTTGCATTCACAAGATACTTCGGAGTTGTTTTTCGATAACGTCCAAATACCCAAAGATCAATTGCTAGGACAAGCCGGCCAAGGATTTAACTACTTGATGCAAGAGCTACCACGTGAGCGAACCTCCATTGCGGCTACCGCACTCGGAGCAATCCGCGGTGCAATTGATATTACAACGGCATATATCAAAGAGCGTCAGGCATTTGGTCAACCCATTGCAAATTTTCAAAATACTCGTTTCGTGATGGCGCAAGCCAAAATTGACGAGTTGGCGACCGCAGCATTTTATGAGCGTAATGTCAGTTTGTATCAACAGGGGCAGCTCGATGTAGAGACAGCAGCCGCATTAAAAAGCTTTAGTACAGATATGCAAATGAAAGTTGCCGATAATTTGCTCCAGCTCTTTGGTGGATATGGCTATATGGCCGAGTATCCAATTTCACGTTTCTTTGTCGATGCGCGTATCCAACGTATTTATGGCGGAACCAATGAAATTATGAAAGAAATTGTAGCACGCGGAATTTTAGGAAAAGTATAAGACCAACATTGACTGGAATCTTGCTACCAAGATTCCAGTCGGTTTTACAAGCGTAATACTTTTAATGTTTCATTTAAAAATAAAGGAAGTACTTCAGGCGAGTGTGAACTGACGTATAGATTGTTGTCATTCACCACATCTTGATCTAGATAAACTGCACCTGCCTCTACCAGTTGAGAGCTGACTTGATCAATTGCGGTGAGGCGTCTACCGCGTACGATGTTCGCATGTATCAGCAGTGAAGGATCATCACAACTACTAAAAATTGGTTTTTGTGCATTGGCAAACTTTTGGACAAATTCAATAAATTGTGTGTCTAAACTAAGTTGAGTGGGTGATATACCGCCTGCAATAAACAAGGCATCAAAGTCGTGTACACAACTATGCTGAATACTACAATCGATCGTGACCGACGTTTTACGCTTTAAACCGTAGACGATATTTCCCTCACAATTTTCAATATTCAAAATACTGTGTCCGGCAGCGCGGTAAGCATGAATCGACTCGACGTATTCTGTATCTGAAAAGTCATGCGTCAATAAAACAGCCACTTTTTTTGACATAAAATGCTCCATGTGACTCATCATTTAACCCGCTTTTTAGAGTAGTCATATCACATGAAGATTGAATGACGTGTTTTGTTGATAAAACGTCAAATCGTGTAAAAAATAGTCAAAAAACTTGCTAAAAGTAAGTAAGTTTTTGATGCAAATTATTGCTCGTCAAAAAGTTTTTGGCAGTTATTTAAACTATTGCAACTGGCCAATAAAATCGCTTTTGGCAAACTGGCATACAAATTCCCAATATGCTGTTCGCTCGGATGGTAAAAGTGCCACGAATGCAACTTGTTGGTATTGACCCTGCTAAAACCTGAAAAGAAGTCGCGGGCTGCGTTTTTACTGATCGAGCGCTGCATATCGCTGCTACTTTCTGAGGTGCCGACCGTGGTCATCAGATAGATTGGTTTTTTTATTTGATTGCTCTGTTTGCGCCACAGATCTTGCTCTTGTAGCAATACATGATTGTTGTACCAAAGTGATGGACTGGCAGCAAAGTAACGTTGAAAGGAATCAGAACGTTTAAAGAAGGTATTTAAAGTAAATAATCCACCAAATGAGTGACCAAATAAGGTTTGCTGATCGCGATTGATGCGAACACGATTAAAAATCTGTGGCTTGAGCTCATTGTCGATAAACTTTAAAAACTGAGTATCTCCACCATAACTGTATTGCTTATTGGGTTTATCATTTGTCGCAACCGTTGACGTGTAATCAAGTGCGCGATTTTGAGCGGAAAACAAAGCATCGCCTGCATATCCAATTGCAACAATGACCAGTGGATCTGTTCCAAACTTGTTGCTGCCGCCTGCCATCGCTTGAGCAATTGCGCGAGCACTTTCAAATGTAGCATTGCCATCAAGTAAGTACAGCACCGGATAACCCGCTTTGGGGGCGGGTGCTTGAGGGATGTACAGATTGATTAAATAGTGATGCGGCGTATATTGCGAGGTTAAAATAAACTGTTGTGATGTGCCTTTAAGCTTCTGCTCAGTGATGGTATCCGTTGTGTTTTTGTTCTGATTATTTGTGGCTGACCATGTTACTGATGTTGCACCGAGCATAAGCCCCATAAGGAGCGTTAAATGTTGTGTTTTAAATAATCGAGGCAGCTTTAAAATGTTCATGTTATAAATGAAATTGTTTGTAATTTATGCCATTCTCATTAAATCATAAAAACACTGTAATTTGGCTCAAAAAACTAAACTTTTATTCATGCTCAAATGCTTAGAGATAGAACAATTCCAATCAACTCTTGCTATACTGTCGCAAAACAATTTGCAGGAGCTGCATTGCAATGGTCCATGATGATCAGAATCCTTCATCTTCTCTCGACTTACAAGAAATTCGCCAGCAGATCGACAGTGTCGATCAGCAGATTCAGTCGCTGATTAACCGTCGTGCCAAACTCGCTGAGGCAGTCGCCAAAGCCAAGTTTGCCTCTGAAGAAAATCCCTTGTTTTATCGACCAGAACGAGAAGCACAGGTTTTGCGTAAAGTCATGGAGCGCAACGAAGGCCCACTTTCCGATGTCACGATGGCACGTCTATTTCGCGAAATCATGTCGGCGTGTTTGGCATTAGAAGCACCCCAAAGTATTGCGTTTTTAGGGCCAGAAGGTACCTTTACACAAGCGGCAGCCCTGAAGCATTTTGGTAACGATGCGGTAGTGCGTCCATTGCCTACCATTGATGAAGTGTTTCGTGAAGTTGAAGCAGGCAGTGCGCATTATGGTGTCGTCCCTGTTGAAAACTCCTCTGAAGGCGTGGTTAACCATACTCTAGACTGCTTTAAAACGTCTCAACTCAATGTAATTGGTGAAGTGGAACTTCGAATCCATCATCAATTTCTAGTATCGAAAAACACCCGCAAAGACAGCATTAAACAGATCTATGCACATCAACAAACCCTAGCGCAGTGCCGCCAATGGCTCGATGCGCATTATCCGGGTGTGGAGCGTGTGGCACTGAACTCTAATGCTGAAGCTGCGCGTCGTATTCGTAATGAATGGCATTCGGCTGCAATTGCATCGGATATTGCAGCGTCGATGTATGATCTTGAAATTTTTCATCGTAACATTGAAGACAACCCAGAAAATACCACGCGCTTTTTGGTGATTGGTCGGGAAAAAATTCCACAAAGTGGAAACGATAAAACTTCATTACTTATTTCGGCACATGACCGGGCAGGTGCCTTACTTGAAATCTTGGCACCGTTTGCAAAACATCAGATTAGCCTGACCAGTATTGAAACCCGACCGGCATTGCCTGAAAAGTGGGCGTATGTATTTTTTATCGATTTAGAAGGTCATATCGATCAAGAAAATGTCGCCAAAGCACTGGATGAAATTCGTCCCTTGGTAAAAGAGCTTCGTATATTAGGTTCATATCCTGCGGCTGTGTTATAAACGTAAGTGAAGCAGATAGATGAGGATGGTCTGCTTCATATTGAACACTTTATAGATCAGTGTTGATCTGTTTTTACGAGATGAAAGTTAAGCGGTATGGCCCAACCATTATTTAAAAAAGTCGCCTTTATTGGTCTTGGACTGATAGGGTCTAGTCTGGCACGTGTGATTCAGTCAGAGCAACTTGCAACGTGTGTGGTTGCATCAACCCGTTCAGCAAAAACTTTGGCCGATGCTCAAGCCTTAGGTTTGATTCAGCAAGGGTATAGCAATCCAGTCGAAGCTGTCCAAAATGCCGATCTGGTTGTTTTAGCGCTTCCTGTGCGAGCAACACATGCCGTGCTGGCACAAATTCAGCCTTACTTGCACCCCGATGCAATTTTAACCGATGTTGGCAGCACCAAAGGTAATGTCGTCGAGGCGGCCAAAGCGGTTTTTGGTGAGGCACTTCCTGCCGGATTTGTACCCGGCCATCCAATTGCTGGAAGCGAACATACCGGTGTGCATGCAGGCAAGGTGGATTTGTTTGCCAATCATAAAGTGATTTTAACCCCTGTAGAAACCAGTGCTGCTTGGGCAGTGGATAAACTGATTCAACTGTGGTCTGCTGCCAAAGCTGAAGTGATTTGCATGGATGTGCAAAAGCATGATGAAGTCTTGGCGCATACCAGTCATTTGCCACATTTAATGGCATTTAATCTGGTTGAGCAACTGGCCAATCGTGAAGATAATCTTGATATTTTTCGTTATGCTGCCGGCGGGTTTCGTGATTTTTCCAGAATTGCGGCCAGCGATCCTCAAATGTGGCACGACATCTTCTTTGCCAATAAAACCGCAATTTTAAATGCTGTGGAAGGTTTTGAACAACAGCTCAGTAAAATTAAAGTACTGATCGAAACTGAAGATTCACATGCACTAATGGGACTGCTTGGACATGCTCAAGCTGCCAGACAACACTTTAATCATATGTTAGCAAAAAAACCGTTGATGGAGAAAAACAAGGTGACACAGCAATTTACCATTTCGCCAGGACCTAAATCATTTACGGGTACTTTTACCATTCCTGGTGACAAATCCGTGTCACATCGCTCCATTATGTTTGGTGCGATTGCAGAGGGCACAACCCATGTGACTGGCTTTTTAGAAGGTGAAGATGCCTTAGCTACGTTACAGGCCTTTCGTGATATGGGTGTAAGTATTGAAGGGCCAAAAAATGGTGAAGTGACCATTCATGGTGTGGGAATGCAGGGCCTTAAAGCACCTGCAGGTGCATTGTATATGGGCAATTCAGGCACCAGCATGCGTTTACTTTCTGGCATGCTTTCTGCACAAAAATTTGATTCGGTCATGACTGGAGATGCGTCGTTATCGAAGCGTCCTATGGAACGTATTGCCAAGCCGTTACGTGCAATGGGTGCGCACATTCAGACTACTGGAGAAAAAGGCACACCACCTGTAAGCATTACAGGCAACCAAGCACTTCAAGGGATTGCCTATGATCTGCCAATGGCTTCTGCACAAGTGAAATCAGGTATTTTACTGGCGGGTCTTTGGGCACAAGGTGAAACATCTGTAACCGAGCCAGAACCAACACGCGACCACACCGAGCGTATGTTGCGTGCTTTTGGTTATGATGTAAAAACCGAAGGAAACAAAATCAGTCTGCAAGGCGGTGGTAAGCTGGTCGGTACCAACATTCAAGTGCCTTCTGATATTTCATCAGCCGCTTTCTTTATGGTGGGTGCTGCAATTTGTGAAAATTCCGACGTCGTGCTTGAAGCTGTAGGTATCAACCCAACGCGTACAGGCGTAATTGAAATTCTCAAACAAATGGGTGCCGATATTGCCGTTCTAAATGAACGCATTGCAGGTGGTGAGCCGATTGCCGATATTCATATTAAAGGCTCGCGTACTCTAAAAGGAATCCATATTCCAGAAGACCAAGTGCCACTGGCGATTGATGAGTTTCCAGCTTTGTTTATTGCTGCGGCCTGTGCTGAAGGTCAGACCGTATTGACTGGAGCGGCTGAATTACGTGTGAAAGAATCCGATCGTATTCAGGTCATGGCAGATGGTTTGAAAATTATGGGAATTGACTGCACACCAACAGCAGATGGCATCATTATTGAAGGTAAGGGGAAATCAGGCGATTGGTCAGCTATTTTTAACGGTGGTCAAGTAGAATCACATCACGACCATCGTATTGCAATGAGTTTTAGTATTGCCGGTCTGCGAACTGGGGGTCCAATTGAAATTATTGGAACTGAAACTGTAGCAACCAGCTTCCCGACATTTACAGAACTGGCCAATCGTGCTGGCTTGAGTATTACTGTCAGTCAATAACATTAGCTAAGTAATCCGATATAATCGGTAATATAAAATGAAAACAGCAGTCAGGCGATACTTGGCTGCTGTTTATTTTTTGGCTATTCTAAAGCAGGACACAAGATATTTCGCCTTAAAATAACGCATAGGATATGTGATGAAAAAACTACAATTTATGTCTCATCATCCCCATAACCAATCGATGGCAGATCGAGAGGCATTGATGACGCAAGAGTATGTGGCAGCCTTGTTATTTAAACAGTTGGGTGACTATGGATTTGATGCTCAGCAAATCGATCATGCAGATCATAATGTTGCTGTGCGAATTATCAATCAGCGTCTACCATTGTCGGTCATTTGCCAATCCAGCGATGCCACAGGACAAATGATGTGTGAAATCTCGGCTGATCGAAATGAACAGCAGGACTGGTTTGAAAAAATTGAAATGCAAAGTGTAATGCGCCAGTTGGCACATGCGATTGAAAACAGCCTTAAAAGTGACCACTATTTTAGCTGTTTTGAGTGGAAAAACTAAACTACAAAAAAGCCAGTTTATTTTGCTAAGGTTGTGTATAGTCTAGGAATGTTCTTGCAATTTTTTCGAGTACACACCCATGCAGCACGTCGACCTTTCACAGCTTTCACCTCAAATTGTCTGGAAGCATTTTCAGACGTTATGCCAAATTCCCCGACCATCAAAACAAGAACATGTATTACGTGAGCACCTTGCAAATTGGGCCAAGCAGCAGGGTTTGACGGTTTATATTGACCGTATCGGGAATTTAATTATTCGAAAACCTGCCGCACATGGCAATGAAGATAACGTTGGCGTTATTTTGCAGGGCCATCTGGATATGGTGACGCAAGCCAACCGAGGCAGTAATCATAACTTTATGCGCGATCCGCTTCGTCCGGTACTTGAGCAGGACTGGCTTGTGACACCCGAGACCACACTTGGCGCAGACAACGGTATTGGTGTTGCACTGGCATTGGCAGTTTTAGAGTCTACCGATATTTCACACGGCCCCATAGAAGTGCTGTTGACGGTGGATGAAGAAGCTGGCATGAGTGGTGCACGGTTATTAGAAGAAGGTGTCCTGACAGGTCAATGGCTATTTAATATCGATACCGAAGAGTGGGGAGAGTTGTATTTGGGCTGTGCAGGTAGTCAGGATGTTGAGGTATCACAAGCACTTGAATACGTCGCGGCACCTCAGATGGATTTGGAATCGGTAGAGATCTGTGTGACTGGTTTGAGAGGAGGCCACTCAGGCATTGACATTCACTTAGGCCGTGGCAACGCGAACGTGATTTTATCGCGGTTTTTGCACCAGCATTTGGCTGAACTTGAAGGTTATTTAATTGAGTTTCATGGAGGTACTGCTCGAAATGCCTTACCGCGTGAGGCCAGTACCAAAATCATTCTACCTAAAAAAAATATTGATTTGCTTGAGCAACGGCTAGATGAATACGAGGCACAGTGGTTGCAAGCACTCAAGGGGATAGACGATCAATTCAATATAGATTTACGTTTAATTCAAGATACACATCATGATGTACTGGAGACTCAGCAACAAAATCACGTGCTGGCCGCATTGTCGGGTTGTCCTTATGGCGTGGTCACTTGGAGCGAAGTGCTCAGTGATGTGGTTGAAACATCAAATAATATCGGTGTGGTGCATATCGACCAAGCACAGGGTTTTCAAGCGGTGATAATGGTTCGATCCATGCGAAATGAATCGGCAGAGCATTTTTCTCAGCAGATCGTAGAGCACTTTGCAAAGTATGATTTAGCAGCCACACGCGCTGAATTGGTGTCTGGTTGGACGCCTAATCCGGATTCGGCAGCTTTGAAATGTTTACAAGATGCTTATCAAACTGCCTTTAATATCGAGCCTGAACTAAAGGTGATTCATGCTGGACTTGAGTGCGGCATTATTGCTCAGCATTATCCGCACTTGCAAATGGTGTCATTTGGTCCAGATATTAAAGGGGCGCATGCACCCGGCGAGCGAGTGAAAGTAGATACTGTAGAAAAATGCTGGAAATTATTGGTCACCGCGTTAGAGCAGGTTCCAAAAGCACATTAAAATAAAAAAAGATGCTCATTACAAAATGAGCATCTTTAGATACTTACAATTTAGATCAAACTGTAAAATAATTTTTATTGAACAAATAAGAAGCGCGAAATAGCGATTCGTAATTGTTTTAGATAACCCGTAAAGAAGTGGTTGGCGCCTGGTAACACTGTGATTAAGTGGCGCTGCGGTTTGGCCCATTCAATCATATCAGAAAGCAAAGTGACTTCATCTTGCTCGCCATGAATAAAGAGAATGTCACCTTTGAGAGGTGGAGTCACATAATGACGTACGCCTGCCACGGTTGCAGTTGGCAATCCACATAAGATGGTTTGTTTTGGTTTTAACTCATCCGGTAGGGCGGCATAACTTTTGGCCATTACATGTGCGCCAAAGCTAAACCCACCTGCATAAAACGGAAGTGTGATATGGGCTTTTCGTGCATGATCAATGACAGTCAGAATATCATCTGTTTCGCCATGACCTTCATCATGCTCACCATGACTTTCACCTGAACCACGAAAACTTGGTCGGTAAACAATACAACCTTGCTCGACAAGAAGTTGAGCCAAGAGTGCTGGAACTTTGTGTTGAGGGGTTCCGCCTTGCAACGGATGGGGGTGACAAACGACAGCAAATCCTTTCGCTTCACCCTGTGGACGGTCTACAAAAACTTCAATTTGACCCACAGGACCCTGAATGAACATCTGTTCGGACATAGGACGATCGATTAGTAGCAGGAGAATGCGGTATTTTACCGATTAACGCCAACAAAAACACAGATTGGCGTTAAAATTTATCTACTGATATAGTCTGATTAACTATTATTTAACCAATTTACCTAAGGATGTATATGCTCGCACTCATTTCTCCTGCTAAGACTTTAGATTACGAATCTACACTTCCTACCGATGAACATACATTACCAAGACTATTAGACCATTCACAAGAGCTTATCGACTTTTGTCGTAGTTTATCTGCGACTGAAATCGCCAGTTTGATGAGTGTGAGTGAAAAAATAGCCAATTTGAATGTAGAACGCTTTCGTGATTGGTCTCCTGAGTTTAATTTAGCCAATGCCAGACAGGCGATTTTTGCTTTCAAAGGTGATGTTTATACAGGGCTCGATGCGTATCATCTTAAAGAAAAAGATATTGCATTTGCCCAAACGCACTTACGTATGCTTTCAGGTTTATACGGACTACTTCGACCGCTTGACTTGATGATGCCGTATCGCCTTGAAATGGGAACCAAACTGCACAATTCGCGCGGACACAATCTTTACGAATTCTGGGGAAGTCAAATTACCGACCTCATTAATACAGATTTAAAAGATGCAGGGAGTGAAATTTTGCTGAATCTGGCCTCAGATGAATATTATAAATCGGTAAAAGAATCTAAGATTCAGGCCAAAATCATTAAGCCAGTGTTTTTGGATGAAAAGAATGGCAAATTTAAAGTCATCAGTTTTTATGCAAAAAAAGCCAGAGGCTTAATGGCACGATTTATGATTGAACATCAAATCAATGAGTTGAAAGCGCTTCAAGAATTTAATTCGGAAGGCTATTTCTTCGATAAAGAAAACTCTACAGCGCAAGAGTTGGTGTTTAAGCGCCATGAGCAAACTACTTAATTGAATGATGCCTCAACCATAAAAAAGGCGGATCATATGATCCGCCTTTTTTATTTGATCTAAAGTCTTACTTAAGTGTTTTTACGACGCGCTTTACGTTTGGCAAACGGGAAGACCGCAACACTTTCTTCAACTTGAGCGGTATTACGTTCATCTTCAGACGCTTTTTTATCTTCAGATTTGGTTTTTTTCTTTTTTTTACGTTTCTTTTTCGGTTCGTCCTCGACCTCATCACCATCTTCAATGGCTTGCCAGTATTCTAACTGCTCCATGACGGCTGCATAGATTGAGCCTTTGCTGTAGCGTCCTTTTTTATCTAAAACACCAACAGGACGGGCCATCAGAATTTCGAGTGCCTGATCTATAGTTTCAATCGCATGTACATGGAACTGCCCGTTATTTACAGCCTCAATCACATCCTGACGAAGCATCAAATGCTGCATGTTTTGACGTGGAATGATCACACCTTGCTTACCAGTCAAACCTTGTAATTTACAGGCATCGTAGAAGCCTTCAATTTTGGCATTAACGCCGCCAATTGGTTGTACCTGACCGAGCTGATTCATTGAACCCGTAATCGCCCAAGACTGATCAATTGGCAACTGACTAATTGCAGAAATAAGTGCTGAAAGCTCTGCGACAGTTGCGCTATCTCCATCGACCTGACCATAGCTTTGTTCAAATGCCAAGGCCGCAGAGAAGTGTAGAATCTGAGAGCGACCAAAATGAGCTTTAAGAAAGCTCGACATCAGTAACACGCCTTTAGCATGCAGCGAGCCGCCGAGTTCGACACTGCGTTCAATATCTAGAATATCGCCGCCACCTTGATAGACAGAAGCTGTCAGGCGTGAAGGTAAGCCAAATTCGACATCGGCATAATGAATGACCGATAAGGCATTGATCTGACCAAGACGATGCCCACGTGTTTCAATGAGCTGTGTTCCGCGCGAGAGGTCTTGCCAATATAGTTCACGCAAATAGCCTAAGCGATATTGACGATGTTGTAATGCAAGATTGATATGCTTGTCCGATACAATTTTGTCACCCGCTTTGAAGGCATGATGATGCGCCTCACGGATCAGATCACCCAAGGTTGAGGCATGTAAAGAAAGCGAACTCTGATCTTCGGCTTGACGGCTTGAATCGGTGAGTAGGGCTGCCAGCGCAGAGCGATCAAATGGCAAGAGTTTGTCGGCCTGAACGTAATCTGCAATGAGCTGCATGTACGCTTGTTCATTCACTTCGTTACGCTGTAAGGTATCGGTGAAGTCTGCACGTATTTTAAATACACTGCCAAGCTCTGGCTCTACCTCTAAAATTTCATAATAAATTTCAGGTTCGGCCATCAAAATTACTTTTACATCAAGTGGTACGGCGGCAGGTTCAATCGAGATACTGCCTGTAAGGGTCAGCATATGTTCAAGTGATGAAAGTTTAAGCTGTCCAGATTTAAGCGCGCGCTTTAAACCCTGCCAAGCATACGGCTGCTCAAGTAATTGCTCGGCTTCAAGCATTAAAAAGCCGCCATTCGCCTGATGCAGACATCCCGGACGGATCAAGGTAAAGTCTGTGGTGATGGTGCCATTTTGTGTGAGCTGCTCAACGTGACCAAGCAGATTATAATGTGTTGGGAAATCATCAAAAATAACCGGTGCACCACTGTTTGGCTTGTTGGTCACAATGGTATTGGCTTGATAACGAGATGGAACGCGATTAAATAACGCAGGCGAGAAATCATCTTCCTCCTGTTCCAAAATCATTTCGACATTTTGAATAATATCGTCGGCGTAATGCTTTAAAAACTCATCCAAGCCTTGAACTGTTTTATGCTTGTTCAGGATTTGTTCCATACGCGGTATCACCACTTGTTTGGCGATATCACGATTCAGCACCGACACACGATCACGTGCATCATCTTCGAGTGAGCCGAGGTGTAACCCTAAACGCTCAAGCTTTTTGTCCATATAACGAATATTGGAGGCAATTTCAGCACGTTCTTTACTCGACAATGCCTCGATATCATTTTGTGTCATTTCATGTACTTGATCGTCTTTATACTGAACAGGCACAAAGCAATGCTCTTCATTGCGCGAGATCAGTTTTAGATCAAGTTCCTCACCTTCTTTGGTGAGTTCGACAAGTGCATCTTGCTGCTCTTTACCAGTTTCCTGACGAATTTGTTCAATTCGATTGTGGTAGGTTTCTGCGGTAAAACGACGCTCTAGCTGTTTTAAAATGGTTTGCCAAGCGTGATGCAATGCGCTTTGGAATTTTGGTCCCGTACCGGCAGGAAAGCGCAGCGCAAGCGGTTGTCTGGCGTTTTTAAAGTTATTGACATACACCCAGTCGTCTGGCGTAGGCATACTTTTTGCGTGCTGTTGCAGCAAACGCTTGATCATGGTGCGTTTGCCCAAACCCGCCGTACCAACGGCAAAGATATTGTAGCCTGAGTAAGGCAGCGAAATGCCTGCCTCGACTGATGCTCTGGCGCGATCTTGCCCTAGAAAGTTATTGAGCGGCTTGATGCGTCGAGTCGAAGACGGAATATCTTCGAGCTTTGGAATATGAGTAAGCTGTGCTGCTTTAAGTGCCGTTTTCTCTAAAGTACTCTGAATCTCATTTTGCTCGAATGCAGACGGAACGTTATTGGTTTTTGAGGTATTCGCTGTTGTTGTGGTTGAAGAAAGAGTTGAAGCCATTTGATCGAGTCTTTGGGTCACAGGTGAAATCCAAAAAATAAACAGAGTTGAGATTTAAAGGTATACAGGTTTAGTCTAAAAGATCAAGCGTTGATGCTGATTTAATCGTCAAAAGTAGGGCGCTTTGCATAAACAATATTGAAACCGTGCCAATAAAGCGATTGAATAGGCGCCTAGATGAAAATTTCGGAAAATAATAAGCGAATGACTACACAAACTACAGGATGGAAAGCTGCGTTTGCTGCATTTCTTGACCGCCGTGCTCTGATTATGCTGTTTCTCGGATTTTCGGCGGGGATTCCCATTCTGCTGATTTTTTCAAGCTTGTCGTTATGGTTGGGCGAGGCTGGAATTGATAAGAGCGCGGTCACTTTTTTTAGTTGGGCGGCTTTGGGATATTCATTTAAGTTTGTGTGGGCGCCACTAATCGATGAACTTCCAGTACCCGTCTTGACCAAAACACTCGGTCGACGCCGCGCATGGCTGTTAATTGCGCAAATTCTGATCATTGTTGCTATTTCGATTATGGCTTTTTCAGATCCGGCGCTCGGCCAGAGTTATCTCATTCAAATGGCGGTTGGTGCAGTGTTGCTTGGTTTTTCAGCTGCTACGCAAGATATCGTAATTGATGCTTACCGTATTGAACTGGCCGAAACCCAGATGCAAACGGTTCTTGCTGCAACCTATAACGCAGGTTATCGAATCGGGATGATTGTGGCGGGTGCGGGTGCTTTGTTTTTAGCTGCCTATTTGGGAACTGCCAAAGGGAACTATATATATGAAGCTTGGAAATATACGTATTTAACTATGGCAGCAGTGATGCTGGTGGGGATTTTAACCACCTTAATCATTCGAGAACCAAAGGTTGATCGTGTCTATAAAAGCTACCAGCGCCGCGATTATTTCCGTTTGGTGCTGGTCTTTTTTGTTGCTGTAATTTGCTTTGTTTTGAGCTATTTGTTTACTGGTCATTTGGCTGAACAATTAGTGAGTTGGCTATCGATTCAAGACAATATTTTATTATTTTTAATTGAGGCGCTACGCTTTATTACCGCGGCTGCCGTAGCACTGGCTGTAGGCACACTTCTGGTTCGTGCAGGTGTCGTCAACAAGCAGATGGCCAAAGAGACATGGATTAATCCAGTCCTCGATTTTTTTCAGCGTTATGGCACCAAGCTGGCTTTGGTCCTTCTGTTACTGATTGGTTTTTATCGTATTTCCGATATCATCGCGGGTGTAATTTCCAACGTTTTTTATCAAGATCTCAATTTCACCAAAGAACAGATTGCAGAAGCAGTTAAAATTTATGGTGTTATTTTTAGTTTGGTGGGTGGTTTCTTGGGAGGCTTACTGGCACAACGTATGAATATCATGAAATTGATGTTTATAGGTGCAGTATTAGCAAGCTCAACCAACTTGATTTTTATTGGCTTGGTTAAGTCGGGGCAGCCGCTTGGACAGGTTCAGGTGAATGTTGGTGGTCAGCAATATCTGGCGGATACCGATGAAGTGGGGTACTGGACGGTCAAGGTGCCTACCGAAGTGCTAAAAAATACAACCCAGTTTCAGGTATCTACCGGTTATGCCGATGCCGCACAGCAAAGTAAAGTTGCGGTGGTTCAACCCTATATTGTGGGTGATATCAATCAGGCGCATTTGATGTTATTGCCTGTCATGGGACGAAATATCATCTCACTAAACGAGCCACAAAACAGTATTGTGGTTAAAGGGCAGTATTTTGGGCCAGCACTAACAGACGCACAAAAAATTGTGCTGCAGCTTGATGGCAAGCCATATCCAGCCAAGCTTGATAAAACAGGTGCTTTTAGTGCTGTTGTTGAGACTAAAATGTTAACTGGCTCCAGCACGAAACAGCTCCAGGCCACAGTGACAGATGGATCGCGTACATTAGTGAATACTTCGCTGGCTTATCATGTTGCACAGGGAGTAGGGGCTAAAAATGAACTCGATATCAGTGTTGAACCAGTTGCATTGATCAATCCGAATGATCAAAGCAATATTGAGCTTAAAGGGAAAGTCATCAAGCCATATAGCTCGCTCTGGTTATATTTTGCGATTGTGGTCGATAACTTGGCTTCTGGTTTAGCCGGTGCTGCATTTATTGCATTTTTATCAAGCTTGACGAGTGTGTCCTTTACAGCGGTACAATATGCTATCTTTAGTTCACTGATGACGCTCACACCAAAACTTCTGGGTGGGTACTCAGGCACCATCGTAACGCACATTGGCTATCCTCAATTTTTCTTAATGACGACCTTAATTGGAATTCCAATTCTTGTTTTGGTGGTTTGGGTTGCCAAGTTGCTCAAGGCGCATGAACTCAAGCAAATTCAAACGAAAGGCACAGGTGATTAACAATGCGAATGCTTCATACAATGTTGCGAGTAGGCAATTTAGAGAATTCTCTCCAGTTTTATACCGAAGTTTTAGGCATGACCTTACTGCGCAAACGTGATTACGAAGAAGGCCGTTTCACTTTGGCATTTGTTGGCTATGGCAGTGAAGATGATCATACTGTTTTAGAGCTGACACATAACTGGGATACCTCTAGCTATGATTTAGGAAATGCGTATGGTCACATCGCCATTGGTGTTGAAGATGCCTATAAGGCATGTGAAGAAATCAAGCAACGTGGCGGCAAGGTGGTACGTGAAGCAGGTCCAATGAAGGGCGGCGTGACCGTAATTGCATTTGTTGAAGATCCAGATGGTTATAAAATCGAATTGATCCAGCAAGATAATAATGCGCGTAATAATTAACGCTTGAGTGAAATAGTTTAACTAAATAACGCGCATTTCTTCAAAAAACTGGATTTATGCTGTCAGACCAGTAACATAGCGTTTACCTTTTAGTAAACACAGTGTTACTGGTCTTCTTACATATACATAAGGATATTGTTCCATGCTTAAGCTGTTGGCTTTAGATCGCTTCACTTTATTACTCTTTACGATGGTATTGTTGGCCTCTTTTGTACCAATTTACGGGCATGCTGCAGATATATTTAGCGTCGTAACCAATATTGCGATTGCCATTTTATTCTTTTTACATGGCGCCAAACTATCTCGTGAAGCGATTGTTCAAGGCATCATGCATTGGCGGCTACATGGTTTAGTGTTTATTTTTACCTTTGTATTTTTTCCTGCACTCGGCTTATTGGCCAAGCCTGTTTTGGTACCTATTTTAGGACAAGAGCTGTATTGGGGCTTCTTGTTTATGTGCTTTTTGCCCTCTACCGTCCAATCATCAATTGCCTTCACTTCAGTAGCTAAAGGCAATGTTGCAGCCGCAGTATGCAGTGCATCGTTTTCAAATCTAATCGGAATGTTCATTACACCTGTAATGGTCAGTCTATTTATTTTTGGTCATTCAAAGCATGATTACGATCCAACATCTTCAATTATTCAAATTGCACTTTTGTTGTTGGTGCCATTTATTTTAGGGCAGCTTCTTCGACCTTATGTTTTCCCACTCATGGCAAAAGTGCCAAGTATTGTAAAAGCATTTGATCAGGGCACTATTTTAATGGTGGTTTACAGTGCATTTAGTAGTGCAGTGATTGCCGGTTTGTGGCATCAGGTTGGAATTGGAACACTGATTGCATTGATTATTTCATGCTCAGTGCTACTCACCATCATTATGCTGAGTGCATTTTATATTTCTCGATTGCTTGGCTTTAACCGCGAAGACCAAATTTCTATTTTTTTCTGTGGCTCCAAAAAAACTTTGGCCAGTGGTGTACCTATGGCGCAGATCTTATTCATTGGTCAGCCGCTAGGTATGATTGTATTGCCGATTATGATTTTCCATCAAATTCAGCTCATGACCTGTGGAATTATCGCGAATTATTTGGCCAAGCAGCAATCTGATGAAGAAACGCTGGTGCGATCAGAATAAAGATTCGCAATTTTGCTTTAAAAGGCGTATAATCTTACCCACTTGTTGTGCTTAGCTCTGGCTTATAAGCCTCGGTGGGCCAAAAGAATGGTCTGTTGTCGTGTTAACCTGCTAATGATTTAGCCTTTTTCCTCAGTTTTTATATTGAGAGTGGTTGATTGCGATGACAGCTTAAGCCTTTCTTCAATTAGGAGTCATCGACCATGCGCGCCGATATTCACCCAAAATACGAAAAATTAGTTGCTACTTGTTCATGCGGTAACGTTATTGAAACTCGTTCTGCACTTGCTAAAGACACTCTTTACCTTGACGTATGTTCAGCTTGCCACCCATTTTACACTGGTAAGCAAAAGAACGTAGATACAGGCGGTCGTATCGACAAGTTCAAACAACGTTTCTCTGGTATGTCACGTTCTATCAAACGTTAATACTGAAAAACAAAAAAACGGGCCTTATGCCCGTTTTTTTATGTCTGTTATACGACTCAGTGTTGATCTTGAACATCGACCAGACGATCAAGTTTAACTTGAAAGTAGTTGCCTTGCAGATAACGCGCGCTAATATTCCACGCATTTGCAAATACATTGACATCATTAAGCTCGGGCATAATGAGTTCAATGACCGCCGGAAGCTGGGCATGTTCGATTTTAGCCTGTAAATCCAGTGCTGATTGTTCAACAGATAAGTCCTGATTAAACTTCGCATTCAGACGCAAATAACGCACATTACTCTTTTGCAAAATGGAACTGAGTTGCGGATCTGGCATATAATTACGAATCGAAATGAATACACCGCACTGGTGCAGTATTGAAAGTTGCTGCTGTGCTTGAGGCGTAATTTTATTTAGTGCTGAAAAAGGCAGTTGAATCACAATTGGATGCTGTTCTTTACTTCCTAATATAGAGAGTAGCTGTTGCATGAGTGTAGAAAGTTGCGGTAAAGTCAAGAAAAATTCACTTAAATTAATGATCAGTTTGGCAGATGGATACTGCTGAATAAATTGTTTGAGTTGCTTGACTGACTGTTCAAGTACGTAACGATCCAGCTGGAGCATCAATTCAGGTGCATCTTGAAGCTCTACATGATCGAGCAGGCTATCCCATTGATTATTGTTTAAATGACCATAGCTGACTTCATAAATATATAATGTCTGGTCTTGTTTGTCGTAGAGCTGTTGATAACGAAGCTCGAGTGTATTTTGCTCGAGTTGATTTTTGATCTGCTGTGCAAAACTTGTATTCAATTCAGCAGGTGCTGTGACAACATGCCGTTGTAGCTGAACGTGTGGTGTGCTTTTTGGAGAAGCTTGAGTGGTTTCCTTGTGAGGTAATGCCTGATGCAAGGCTTTGTTGATATAGTTTTCAAGACTCTCTGTATGTTCAACTTGGCTTGGTATAAGGCAGTATCCTGTTTTAAGTGAGGTTTCTAGATTCAAACTTTGGCTAACATAAGGGAACGTCTTGCTAATTTTAGTTTCTAGCTGCATGAGTTCTGTGCGTAAGGCTTCAATTGAAACCGCCTGAAAAATGGCGAGATATGCGCCGTGATCGAGTTTTTGAAATGCAACGGCTTCTAAAAAACGTTCAATGACTGTTTCGATCTCATTAAAGTAAGCTGGTATTGCACGCCATTCATGTGAATAAATCGCTTCAAAGTGATAGAGTGGTGCAAAAATGACAATACTGTTCAGTTTGGCTGGCGCGCGTTTAAGCTGTTGATTGAGCCACTCAACGGTATCAAATGGACTGTTTTCCGCAAGATCTGGCAGATCAACATCATCAATTTTTTGTGGCTCAAGTGCTTCAAATTCAAAATCAATTAATGGTGTATCGAACTGCTCACAATCGATGCTCAGTTGAACGGTATCATCGCCATGTGGCAAAAAATTCAAACGTAAAGGGTCGTTATTAATCAGTTCGGGATGCTGAGATTGAATAACGATGCGGTTTCGTTCGGGATGTTGCACGCTAATCCGTTTAAAAAACTGTTTAAATGCAGCTACATTTTCAGGTTGCAGTATATCCAGTAAAGGCAAGCCAATTACATCATCTTGGTGTGCGATCTTAAAGAGTGCCAAATATTCGGCATTGGCTTGAATATGAATGCCTTCTTCAATCAATGCGACGGCTTTACGACTTTGACGGACCAATGACTGAGTTCGAAGGTGAGCTGCATTTAACTCATTGCTTAAACGATGTTCGTTTTGAAGCAAGGCACTGTAATTTAAAGCACGTGACAGCACCACATAAAACTGCTCAGGCTGAGAAAGATCGATCAAATCATACAGGCCTTGCTGTATCAAGTGCGTTTGCTCGATAGTAGTAAGGGTGCCGGTAGTCAGAAATAGAATCGGTAAGCTCGGCTCTGCCTGTTGCTGCACTATTGCAATGGTCTGCGCCAGATCAAGATCATAAGCATTTGCAAAAATGACCAGATCCCAGCGCTGCTTAAGATATTTTTCAAAACTGATCAGATCATCGAGCAAAATCGCTTGAGCGCTGTAATCCTTGGCTGCCAAAAGATCAATAAATTGATTATAGCGAAGCTGATTATCGTCTATGAAGAGAATGCGGAGGTCGGAGTGTTTTGAATTTTTATTAAGCAACGCGTTTCTCACTTCAATTTTGTCCTTAACGTATCGTTAGTTCACTCTGCTGTGACGTATCATAACGTTTTTTAGCGTATTTTTTTGTGCTTCATCGGGTAAATCAAACTCAAACTGAATAAAACTTTGCGTAATTAATTGAGCTTTGAGTAAATAAAGTACAAATTCCTCGGTGCCTATTTGAAGTTTTAGAGTATTTTGTTGCTGAAAAACAGAATAGTTGGCGATGATTAAGGTGAGTTTTGCATGATCTAAATGCTGACTTTGAACCAGTAGAGCGGGCAGATAATGTGATTGATCTTGATTTTCTAGACGTACCGCACACGGCAAAACGTCTTTGGTTAAAATTTCGAGCCCCATTTCAAGATTTTTTTCTGAGGCTTGTTTGATCCAGCGAATCACACCGCCACGCCATTTGCCATGGATGTTCTCTTTAACCAGAATCAACTCGCCAGTTTTTAAATGAGCAGGGATTTCCTCAGGCCATTTGATACGGTAACCACTTACACTCATATCGAGGATATCAGTCATATAGATTTTTTTTGCTTCACGCGATAAGCGTGATGGTAGTGAAAACACTGTTTTATCAATATTTTCAATGGAGAAGTGATCTGTAGTTTCGTTTAGTACGATGTCGTGCTCAAGGGTGTCGATAAAGTTTTTGCTTTTTGACAAGTAAAAATGAGCAGTATGAAGACCAAAGCAAATATGTAATTGGCCTGATGATTCAAAACGCTCATGACGACGCTCGCCAATACTTCCTAAAATATTTTGTACATGAAACTTAAGCGCAGGCGTTAAAAACTGTTTTTCTATTGTAGAGAGATAATCATCACTCTTATGAAGTGTTGCAGTGATATGTTCGAGCAAGGGTTGTGTTGAAATAAATAAATTTGGAAAAATTGCCGGATATTGCTTTCGATTATAGGCTGGCGGCAGATCTTTGGTTTTATCAATAACATACTTCGAGCTTTGAGATTCTTTATATTCGAGTTGAATCAGCTTTGCCCATTCAAAACTACATTCGTATAAAGACTGAATTTCAGACTGACGAATCTGATTGGTATTGAGAATATGCAGCAAAATGACTTGATGATAGGAACGTAAAATATTTTTAAGAGGTCGATTAAGACCTTGCAGCTGGTTGATGTTTTCGAGCTCTACTTTGCCTTTCTGTGCCAGATCAAATAACCAGTGAATGCATAACCATTGGCCTGTGGCAGGTTTGCTGTACATCATTTGCTGCTGATACACTAGTTGAGTTAACTCATGCATGGCATAGTAAATCGATAATGTTTTGGCTGCCTTAAGATTTTTCTTTTTATTCAGGGCAAAAAGTGAAAACTTTTGCTGTGCCAATTGTGCTGAACTTTGCTTGGCGATAATGATATAACCATTCGCCAGGCAGGTTCTTAAGCGAAAAGCAAGTTCAATAATATGATCGTTTCGATCGCTATGAATCAGACCTTGATTAAAAAAGTGGCTTTCTAGATGTTGCAGTACATGATTGAATTGCGGTGATAAAATCTGTAAAAAATCAAATCGAAGCGTCTCTGAACATTCAAGTTCGTTGATTTCAATCAGTGCTTCAAATAATGCTTTGGCAGCATCACCGAGCGGTAAAAGTGAAAGCGAACTAACCCAACATGCCACGGCGTCTGGCTCTGCGGCAGCAAAGCTCAGTTCATTTCGATTGAAAATGATGGGACGTTGAAGAATGTCGGTAAAAACTTTATTCATATTGGCTGTAATATGTGTTAATTAAAAAGTCAGCTTGCCAAATAACGGTGTTTTGTTTTTTTCGCCAGCAATCTCTCGAACCAGTTTTGGAACAAGATAACCCGGTAGGCCCGCCAAAATGTCATGATAAATCTCATCGATTTTCGATCCGCTCAGATCAAAATGCTGAGCACCTTTTACTTTATCAAGTACATGCAGATAATACGGCATCACGCGTGCATCGAACAAGCGCTGACTGAGTTCAATCAAAGTTTGTGCATCATCATTTACGCCTTTAAGCAATACTGCCTGATTCAAGGCGGTAATCCCATGTTGGCTTAATTTCTCTAAATATGCACAGGTTTGATCATCAAGTTCGGCGGCATGGTTGGCATGAATGACCATAATAATGCGTAAGCGCGTACTTTTTAAAATTTCAAGCAATTCAGTATCAAGACGCTGCGGGATCACCACGGGAACACGCGAGTGAATACGTAAAATTTTCACTTGCTGCAGCGATTCTAGGCGTTCGATCCAAAGTTTAAGTTTACGGTTACTGAGAGTGAGCGGATCTCCACCACTTAAAATTACTTCATTGATGTGTGGATTTTGCTCGATATAGGTTTTAATTTGGGGCCAGTCATCCTGTTTAGGTAAGTTTTCCTGATAAGGAAAATGCCGACGAAAGCAATAACGGCAGTGAACAGCACAGGCACCGGTCAGGGTGAGTAAAAAACGAGATTGATATTTATGTAAAACGCCGGGGAGCTGGTTGGCTGCTTCTTCACCCAGTGGATCAGTCACAAATTCAGGATGTTCTTCAAGTTCAAGATGATGCGGCAATACTTGCAGCAGCAAAGGATCGAGTGGATCACCTTTACGCATTTTACCTACAAAAGCACGAGGAACCCGTAATTTGAAGCTTTTGGATGCTAAAATTGCCCCAGACAATAATGCATCTGAACAGATCTCTAACTGATCAAGTAACTCAAAAGGATCGGTGATTAGATCACTGAGTTGCGATTGCCAGTTTTGCTCTTGATATAAATAGTTTATCATGCGACACGGAAAAAATAATGCTAGTCTAGCATTAATACATTTAAGTTAGTAAGTTTGGAGTGTGCCAGTCATGGCCAGTTATTCTACAAATGAATTCAAGCAAGGCCTTAAAGTCATGCTTGACGGTAACCCATGTTCAATCATGGAAAATGAATATGTAAAACCTGGTAAAGGTCAAGCGTTCAACCGTGTAAAACTTCGTAACCTTAAAACAGGTAAAGTTTTAGAAAAAACATTCAAGTCTGGTGATTCATTAGAAGCTGCTGATATTGTTGAAGTTGAGATGGACTATCTTTACAACGACGGCGAGCTATGGAATTTCATGGACCCTGTTACGTTTGAACAAATTGCAGCAGACAAAACTGCAATGGGCGATGCAGCGAAATGGTTAAAAGACGACTCGAACGAGAAGTGCACCATCATGCTGTTTAATGGTGTTCCATTAAACGTTAGTGCGCCAAACTTTGTGGTATTAAAAATTGTTGAAACCGATCCGGGTGTTCGTGGCGATACCTCTGGCGGTGGCGGTAAGCCTGCGAAACTTGAAACAGGTGCTGTAGTACGCGTACCTTTATTTGTTCAGCAAGAAGAAAGCGTTCGTGTAGACACCCGTACAGGTGAATATTTAGAGCGTGCATAATCTTGATTGAATAGATTATGATGAAAGGGTGATAGATTATCACCCTTTTTTTATGCCAAAGTAGTACATTAAAATAACAAAATAAGGAGTAAAGTCACGAGCTTAAGTTTCACAAAAATACGTTTTAAAGGGCATTTCGTGTTTCAAACAATGAGGTTATAAATGGATAATATACAAAGGAAATCTACCCTCAGCGCAAAACTTGGTTGGAGTTTGGTTGCCATTATTGGCGCAGTTTCATTTGGGATCCTTGCCATCAGTCGAGGTGAGCATGTCAACGCCGTTTGGCTCGTGCTCGCGGCCATCTGTGTTTACAGCATTGCGTATCGTTTTTACAGTTTATTCATTGCTACCAAAGTATTTGAATTAAATTCACGACGGTTAACCCCTGCACATCGTTTAACCGATGGCTTAGATTATGTCCCAACCAATAAATATGTATTGTTTGGGCATCACTTTGCTGCAATTGCAGGTGCAGGGCCTTTGGTTGGTCCTATTCTTGCTGCGCAGATGGGTTATTTGCCAGGCACTATCTGGCTTTTGGTCGGTGTTGTGGTGGCTGGTGCAGTACAAGACTTTATGGTCTTGTTTATCTCGACGCGCCGAGACGGACGCTCGCTGGGTGAAATGGCCAAACAAGAGCTCGGTTCTTTTGCGGGTGTGGTTGTGATGCTGGGTGCACTGGGCGTCATGATTATCATTCTAGCGGTTCTGGCACTGGTGGTGGTCAAAGCATTGGCACACAGTCCATGGGGCGTATTTAGTATTGCCGCAACCATTCCAATCGCACTCTTTATGGGTGTGTATATGCGCTATTTACGTCCGGGTAAAATCGCAGAAGTCTCGATCATCGGCTTTGTACTGATGATGCTGGCCATTGTGTATGGTGGACATATTGCAGCCGATCCATATTGGGGGCCATTTTTCACCCTGACAGGTACACAACTCACTTGGTGCCTAATAGTTTATGGCTTTATTGCTTCGGTATTACCGGTTTGGTTACTGCTTGCGCCACGTGATTATTTATCGACTTTCTTAAAAATTGGTGTGATTGCTGGTCTGGCAATCGGCATTATGGTGGCATTACCTGAGCTCAAAATGCCAGCGGTCACACATTTTATTGATGGGACGGGTCCAGTATTTTCTGGTAGTTTATTCCCGTTTTTGTTTATTACCATTGCCTGTGGTGCGATTTCAGGTTTCCACGCCTTGGTTTCAAGTGGCACCACACCAAAACTGGTCGATAACGAAGTCAATATTCGTATGATTGGTTATGGCGGTATGTTAATGGAATCATTTGTGGCCATCATGGCCATGATCTGTGCAACAGTACTAGATCCGGGAGTGTACTTTGCCATTAATGCACCGGCAGCCGTTTTAGGGACCACGGTCGAAACCGCAGCAGAAGCGGTGCGTAACCTTGGTTTTGTGGTTACCCCAGAAGCATTAACCTTGCTGGCTCAAGAAGTAGGTGAGTCGACCATTTTATCGCGTACGGGTGGAGCACCAACCTTTGCCATTGGTATGGCGCACATCATCTCTGAAATTTTCAACAATCGCTCGATGATGGCCTTCTGGTATCACTTTGCGATCTTGTTTGAAGCTTTATTTATTTTAACCGCAGTTGATGCCGGTACCCGTGCATGCCGTTTTATGGTTCAGGACACGGTTGGTATTGTGATTCCCGCAATCAAAAAATCAGGCTCCTTCGTGGGGAATATTATCGGTACTGCTGTTGCTGTGGGTGGATGGGGCTTCTTCGTTTATCAAGGCGTAGTTGATCCGCTTGGTGGGATTAACTCGTTGTGGCCGCTGTTTGGTGTAGGTAACCAAATGCTTGCTGCAATGGCACTGATTTTAGGTACAGTCATCTTGTTTAAGATGAAAAAAGAAAAGTATGTTTGGGTCACGATTGTTCCAACAATTTTCTTACTTATTACCTGTATGACGGCTGGCTGGCAAAAGATTTTCCACGAAAATCCAAAAATTGGCTTTTTGGCACAGGCCAACCGTTTTTCAGATGCAATTGCTCGTGGTGAGCTATTAAAACCAGCAAAAACAATGGCAGAAATGCAAGCTGTAGTGATTTCAAACCAAATCAATGCAGTGCTATGTGGTTTCTTTATGGTGGTTGCAATCGTCATGGTGATTGCGTCGATTGGCGTGATTCGTCGTGCGCTTGCAAGCAAAGTCCCTACGGTCAATGAAGCACCTGCTGTGTATGAGGATGCAGATGCGTCTACCGTCACACAAGGAAAATAGCGATGGAACTAAGAATTGGAAAAAATGGTAAGGCGATGATTGTGAAAATCATCAAAATGACCATTATGTCGCAAAAAGATCTGCTTCTCTCACCTAAAAATTGGTCGAGAATTGCAAATTTATTTAAGCGCTTACAGCAAAGTTTTCGCTTGATGGTAGGGGTGCCTGATTATCAGACTTATTTGGATCATATGAAGAAGCACCACGCGGATTTGACCCCGATGGATGAAAAAACTTTTCATCGCTATTGTGTCGACTCTCGCTATCCATCGAAAGGTGGAAATTTGAAGAAATGTCCGTGCTAATCGTTATGTAATTGCTTTAGAAAAAATAAAAAACGGTGTATGTTTGAGCATATGCCGTTTTTTTATGAGCCATTTCAATGTGGAAAAAACAACAATTAGAATCATCGACATATTTCAAAGAACATTCATCTCTTCAACATCATATTGAACATTACACGCCAAGCATTCAGCTTTTTTTAAATCAGATTAATCAGATCATTTTAGATAAACCGGTTCAAACCAAGCTGTCCTTGGTCTGTTTGCTGGCCAATGGGCATGTGCTATTTGAAGATTTACCGGGATTAGGTAAAACAACTTTGGCCAGTGCTTTGGCTAAGCTTGCGGGGTTGCACTTTAATCGGATTCAATTTACCAACGATATGCTGGCCAGTGATGTGATTGGCATGAATATGTTTAATCAAAAAGAATCTAATTTTGAGTTTAAGCATGGCCCTATTTTTACCCAGATTTTACTGGCCGATGAAATCAATCGTTGTAGCCCTAAAACGCAAAGTGCGCTGTTGCAAGCGATGGAAGAGGGCGTAGTAACCTTAGATAGTGTGACATATAAACTCCCCGAGCCATTTTGGGTGATTGCTACACAAAATCCAATTTTTCAGAGCGGCACTTATGCACTTCCTGAATCGCAGCTCGATCGTTTCCTCATGCGACTGAGCTTGGGATATCCATCACGTGCGGCAGAAAAAAGCCTCTTACTCGATGCCTCAAGACAGACACTTCTTGAGCAAATTACACCTGTATTGACTCATGGCGATATTGTGTTGATGCAACAGTGTGTGCAGCAGGTGTATTTAAGTGATGTCGTATTAAATTATATATTGGATTTGGCTTCTTACAGTCGCTTGCAATCACATGGTCTTTCAACACGCGCTTTACTCGCAATTAAAATGGCTGCTCAGGCATTGGCATTTGTGGAAGGTCGTGAATATGTCATTACAGACGATATACAAACAGTGTTTCCAGCGGTGGCTGCACACCGTATGAAAATGACCGAGCAGGATGCTCACCTACTTTTGGACCAGGTGGAGGTCAATGATTAGGAGTTTGGATGATGCGGACACTCTGGCAACGATGGTTAAACAAACGTTTTCGGATGGAACAAAGCACCATTTTGAAGCAACGTGATATTTTGATTTTTTTGCATCCACAAGGCATTTTGTTTCTGTTGTTAACTGTCATTACATTTATTGCCGGGATTAATTATGCCAATAATCTGATTTTGGGATTTTGCTTTTTAATAACGTCATTGCTGTGCATGAGTGTGTATCTTAGCTTTAAACAACTCCATCAACTCAAACTAGAAATTTTTTGTCCTGAAGTTGGACAGGTCAATCATGTATTGCAAATCCAGCTTCAGTTTAAACAGTCAAATCACGCGATCAGATACTTAATGATTTATTTGCCTGAATCTCAGCAACGTATATTACTCAACGAAATGAGTGGCAATATCGCATTGGAGTTTACACCCACCACACGAGGTGCGTTTGAATTGCCTCGGATAAAAATTATGTCGAGTTATCCGTTTGGAATTGTACAAGCTTGGACGTATTTACAGGTGACACAAAAAATATGGATTGCACCCGCAAGTATCAGCATCGAGATGGAAGACAAGTATGTGCAGCTTAAGCAGCAACATGATTTGGATGACTTTCGTGAACTGCAAGCTTATCGAGAAGGAGATACGCTACAGCATGTTTCATGGAAGCATCTTGCACGTGGGCAGGGATGGCTAACCAAACAATTTGAACCACACATTGAGCACAATCAGCTGGTGATTGATTACAGCGCGCTCTCTGGTCACGAACATGAACAAAAACTAAGCTGGATGATGCATTTGATTGAAATGAGCGAGCAAGCTGATCGCTCTTTTTCACTGATTTTACCTCAAACTCATTTAAAGCCATCCATGGGAGCTAATCACTCGATTCAGGCCCGAAAATTACTGGCGCAGGCCTGATATGGATAAGCAACTTTATTTTGCTGTACTACCACTCACGATCATGGTGCTTGTGGCTCAATTTGCTTATATGCCGGCGTCGGTGTCTTTGATTTGGCTCATTATGTTGCTGGTAATCGTGTGGCGATATTTTTATGCTGCGCTAAAGCCTATTTCTAAATTATTTTTGGTTGCACTGGTGTGTACGGCGCTTGGTCTGATTTATTTATCTTTTAAAACCTTTTTGGGTGTCGAGGCGGGCGTAGCATTACTCACGACTTGCTTATATGCCAAATGTATCGAAAGCAAAAGTACCCGAGATTTATTGGTTGTATTTAATTTTGGTCTCTTTGTCTGTGCCAGTTTATTTCTACATAGTCAGTCAGCCTTGATGCTTATTGGCGTTTTGGTTGGGCTGATATTTTGTTTAATTGGATTATATCGTATTCAAATTCATGGTTTTATAGAGACGAACTCTACACGATCATCTATCAAGTATGATGTGATTTTAACAATACGAACCATTTTGATTGCAACTCCGTTTTTCCTGATTTTATTTATATTTTTTCCCCGCTTTCCACCACTTTGGCATGTTCCGCTTACCTCGCATCAGGGCATGACTGGAATGAGTGACCAGATGTCGCCGGGTGACATTGCAGAATTGTCTCAATCGACCGCCTTGGCTTTTCGTATTATGGGTGATCTTACGCAATTGCCCATACAGCAGCAGCGCTATTGGCGTGCGATGGTGCTTGATCAGTATGATGGTACTGTCTGGACGAGCCATGCGGTTAACCAGCTTCCAATACGTAACGAAATATTCCCTCATCAGGTAGTTCGCTATCAATATTTATCGGCCCTGCCGAATCAGTCTTGGATCATGGGATTAGATCAATCAGGCGTGCACGATCCAAATTATCAGCAGTATGCTGATGGCAGTATTAAACAAATTCGAAGACCATCAGGCACTGTACCCATCGAATTGTATTGGATGCAAACACAGACCAATACTACTGCACGAGCGATACAGTTAAGACAAGCACTAGATGCACCCCAACAGCTTGCACCGCAGACTTTTGCACTTGCACAACAGCTCTGGCAGCAAAGTAATTCGAGTCCAAGTCTTTATATTGAGCGCGTACTACACTGGTATCAAACACAAGGTTTTGTTTACACCCTATCGCCTGGCGTACTGAGTGGTAATCGAATGGATCAGTTTCTTTTTGAGCGCAAAGAAGGATTTTGTGAGCATTATGCATCAAGTTTTGTACTGTTGATGCGCTATGCAGGCATACCGGCAAGAATAGTGGTGGGCTATCAAGGCGGACAGCTCGCACCCGATGCAAAAAGTTGGGAAGTTCGCCAGCTTGACGCTCATGCATGGACCGAAGTTTATTTAAATGATACATGGCAACGCATCGACCCAACTGCCGTGATTGCACCAGCTCGAATCGATGAAGGTATGCAACGCTATCTTGAGGGCAACCAAAATGTCTGGGGTAATCAGGCGCAAAGTGGATGGGCAAGACACAATTTTAATTTTTTAAAAACACTCATTATCTGGCGCGATTATTTTGACTATCAATGGCAAAGTAAAGTAGTGGGCTATGATGTAAATCGTCAGCAGAATTTTTTGGCAAGTTTGGGGATTTTTTCCAGTACCAAAGCTATGTTGATGATGTTGAGTTTGATTGCTGTGGTTGTCATCATTTTTGTGTGGGGCCATGGTTATTTTTATCGACCTAAACCCTCAAGGCTTGAGCGCTTGATTAATGGCTTTAGCCATAAGATTCATAAATCACTGCAAAAAAATAAAAGTGAAACCTTCAAATCATGGTTTCAGCGACTTTCGATGCATGTAAAACATACAAAACCTTTTGATGATGTGATTGCTGTACATGAAAAAATTCAGTTTTCAGGTGAGTTTTCAGACAAAGATTATATAAAATTCAAAGAATTGCTTAAACTGTGTGCATCTGAATTAAAGTCGTTAGAAAAAGCTTGTGTTCGTAAGGGAAACTGAATATTATTGCAACCACTTAGGCGTATAGCTCAGTTGGTTAGAGCGCTACGTTGACATCGTAGAGGTCTCCAGTTCGAGTCTGGATATGCCTACCAAGATAAAACAAGGGTTTACAAGCAATTTCAATGACTTGTAAGCCCTTTTTTTATTGTCTGGCGTTTGTGATTTTGATTAAAATGACAACAAAATTGCAGAAATAAACAATAAATTGCACCAAGATTGCACCAAGAAGAGGATGAATGAAGCTCTTAATCAAAAAGTAAATGATCTGGGGTCTTTAAATTTGCTATCATTTCAATTTCACAGACGTTTTAAACCGCTTATACAATGACAACTAGAGTATATCTTAACCTAACTCATTCATCTGGTACTAAAAGCGCTGATAGCCGTAATCAAAAAGAAAAGTTTATCGATTATTGTGAGAATAAATACTTATCTAATCAAGAATTCAATCTTGGAATAAAACAATCTGAGCTTACTCTTGAGGAAAAAATTGAAAAACAAAAATGTTTTGATGCTGTTAACTTAAAATTTCCTCCAGAATATTACTTTTCCTTAGGGCTTATCATATTACCTTTTTTATTTTTTTCATTTTTAATGATTAAAGGATCCTTAGCTATAAAAAGATCTCACAAAAGTACTTTTTTCCATTCTAAAAAACAATATGGGATGATTTTTAAAACTTTCATTGCTGTAATATTAACCATTACATTTTGGGTTTTTCTAGTGATGTTATACAACATGTATTTAAATCAAAAATATTCATTCTAAATGAATGTTTGAGATGTAAAAGTTGTATTCATCTCCCCCATATAAGAGGGAGTTCATTATGAATACTCAATAAAAATCTTTAACTTACATCCACAATCACGAAATACTTTTTGACTTGTTCTACCACTTCAAAACGACCCTGAAAGTTTGGGGGAATAATGCCCGCTTCACCGGCAGCAACCTCGATAAATTGCTCTGATTGAGCATCATGAATACGTACTTTTCCTTGAATGACGCTAAAAAATTCTTGTTTATGCGGACTGAACTGAATATTCCATGACCCAACTTCACATTCCCAGATACCACAGTTCATTGCGGGATGTTGATAAAGATCATAGGTTAGGCGCTTCGGATTGCCACTGACTAAACGGTCAGGTCGCGGATAGTCTACACTTACATTAGCAACAGTTTGGCCAGAGCCTGCCAAATAAATAGATGACATAACGTTCCCCAAAGAAATTTTTGAAATTATACGTCTAATTGATACGGTCTGATTATTATTTTTGAATATTCAATTAAAATTAGTTTAATATGATCATAACTAAAATATCACGATGATAATTTTAAATGGTATGCGTTCTCATTTTATAATGATTTTTAGTTAAATTATGATGAATCGTTAACAAGGGTTTAAAATCATATTTTATTTAAGTGCTTAATTTTTATGAAATTTTGTTTATCTTAAAAATAGCTTAATTACAAAAAAATATAATCACACTGAGTATTTTTTAAGTTTTCCTAAGAATCTCTTCATTTTTCATTTTGATACTGAGTTTATCGAATATTTGGAATATTCAAATGAGCCTAGTATTTAAAGAACACTTTCCAATTGAAGTGAAAGATAAAAAAGCACAACTCAATATGTTTTGTGTGGACGAAGCTCATCCACTCAGATCACAGTGTGAACTGTTTGTACAAGATCGTTTTCGTGCCATTTATGCAGCTGAAATTTATCAGTTCATGCCAGTCTTTTTGGCAGTGTTTGATTGCAATATGCACTGTCAAGCTGTCGTAGGAATTCGATTAGCTGCGACTCACACACTCTTTCTGGAGCAATACTTAGATAAACCAATCGATCAAATGATCAATGACAAAACTGGTCGTGTGTTTACGCGTGAGCAGGTAATTGAAGTTGGGAATTTGTCGGGTATCCATCATGGTAGTTCGCGTTTAATTATCGGCTTTCTCACATGGATACTGGCACAGAATCATTTTAAATGGGTGAGTTTTACAGGGCATCACCATCTCATTAACAGCTTCAAAAAGTTGGGTCTATCTTTGCTTGATTTAAGAGATGCCGACCCCGAGCGACTAGAAGATGGTTATGAGCATTGGGGAAGTTATTACAGCCATCATCCGCATGTATTTGCAGCAGATGTTATGCAATGTGCGTTTAATTTAAATCAGCTCAACATCTTTAATGCAATGGGTTTGGAAGCACTTCGTGAGGATATCGATCATGTTGCCTAAACTAACCGAGTTTAAATCCAGATTGCAGCAATTGAGCTTGAGTGCTCCAAATGTGGTTGCACTTCGTGATCAGGATCAACAGATCACCTATGAAATGCTTTGGTCGGAAATTCAAGCCAGACAAACACAATTGACACAGCTGTCAACTCGTATGGTGGCTTTGTTTTTAGAAAACTCAGTCGATTTATTACTCTGGGATTTAGCTTTACTTTTTGCTGATATTCCTACCATATTATTGCCTCCATTTTTTACCCATTCACAACTGCAATATTGTCTTGAAATTTCTCAAGCCGATTTAATTATTACTCAGTCTGATTTTATTTTAGAGGGTCATACGAGCTATGAAAAACAGCAGGGGTACTGGCGTTTAAAAGCACCTCTACACATTGCTTTACCAGAAACAACTCAAAAATTAACCTTTACGTCGGGCACTACGGGTCAACCCAAAGCTGTGTGTTTAGGAAGTGAACAAATTCTAACAGTCGCGCAATCACTCTGCCAGGCGATTGCTTCATCTCAGCCTGAAACACATTTAGCCCTAATGCCGCTAGCGGTGTTACTTGAAAATATCGGCTGCTATGCCATTTTAATGCGTGGCGGCAGCATCCAGTTGGCCAAAGCAGCCGAACTAGGATTGCGCGGCGCAAGTAGTGTTGATATACAAACTTTCGCAAAATTTATTCAAAGTTCACATCCACAGAGTCTGATTTTAGTTCCTCAGTTTCTTGCTTTGCTGGTCGAAGCCGTTTCCACCAAACTCATTCGCGCTGAATGCTTTCGGTTTATTGCAGTTGGCGGTGGGCATGTCAATCCAGAATTGCTCAAGAAAGCCAATAAACTTCAATTACCTGTCTATCAAGGCTACGGACTTTCAGAGTGTGCTTCAGTCGTGGCGTTAAATACACCAGAAGCGAATCGTGCAGGGAGCGTGGGTAAACCCTTACCGCATGTACAGGTCAAAATTGCTGAAGACGGCGAAATTTTAGTGGCCAATAACCGCTGCCTTGGCTATCTGAACCATCCACAAATGCCAGACCCATACTGGCCGACAGGTGATTTAGGACATCTTGACCAAGATGGCTTTTTATACATTCGTGGTCGTAAAAAACATCAGTTTATTACCAGTTTCGGTCGTAATGTTAATCCTGAATGGGTCGAAGCACTTTTAAGCCAGACGGGCGTCGTGGGGCAAGCTTTTGTTTATGGTGAAGCTTTACCAGAAAACTACGCGCTGCTATGGCCGGTGAATACAGCCATTACCAACGAACAGATCGATCAGATTATTCAACATGCCAATCATCAGTTGCCTGATTACGCTCAGGTCAAACACTGGGTTCGGCTTACAGAACCCTTTAGCCCCAACAATCAACTTGCCACTGCAAATGGCCGATTGCGTCGCGATGAAATCGCACGTCGTTTTCAACATGTTTTTTCTGCTTAAAGGAATCTACTATGCAATTTTTTCAACAACTTCAAAATGCAACCGCTCAGGAAAGACAGAAACTTTTTTCAACCTCCCTGATTGAAGATGCTTTAAATAGCCGTTTGTCACTTGAACAGTACTGTGCATTTTTAAGCCAGGCCTATCATCATGTGCGCTTTACAGTACCCCTCATGATGGCCGCAGGCGCACAACTTCCAGAGCGTCTGTCTTGGTTGCAACCTGCCATTTGCGAATATATTGAAGAAGAAGCAGGGCACGAGCAGTGGATTTTAAATGACCTCAAAGCTTGCGGTGTAGATCCAGAGATTGTCAAAAATAGCCGCCCGTGCCAGCCAATCGAATTGATGGTGGCATTTTTATTTGATCAGGTTAGACGCGTCAACCCTATTGCGCTGTTTGGTATGGTTAATGTGCTTGAAGGCACTAGTGTGTCAGTGGCCACCGAAGCAGCAGAGAAAATTCAGCAACATCTAAACTTACCGAATAAAGCATTTAGCTACTTAAAGTCGCACGGTAGTTTAGATATTTCGCACATGCAAAATTTTGAAAAACTCATGAACAGTGTGACCGACGAAAAAGATCAACAAGACATTAT
Source organism: Acinetobacter soli (assembly GCF_018139125.1). Taxonomy (NCBI): domain Bacteria; kingdom Pseudomonadati; phylum Pseudomonadota; class Gammaproteobacteria; order Moraxellales; family Moraxellaceae; genus Acinetobacter; species Acinetobacter soli. Next base: position 1,210,376 of record NZ_CP073241.1, on the reverse strand, counting down.
TCATTGTTCAAAAGTCGTGTTCTCGTTATATACCCAGATGTACGAGCAAGTTCCAGCGCTCGGTCTGCGATTCGCTGCATAAAAGAGGAGTGACAGGGATGCAATTATCGAATGCACATGTGGTACTAACCGGTGCAAGTGGGGGAATCGGACTTGCCCTCTGTGATGCACTTTGTAAAGAAGGCGCTAAAGTTTTGGCGATTGCGAGAAATACACAGGCTTTATCGTCTTTGCAGCAAAAATATACGGGGCAAATCAAAGTTCTGCGTGCAGATTTACTCAATTTTGAAGATCTAAACAAGGTCATTCAGACTGCTCAGCAAATTGATGGCTTAAATCTGCTGATCAATGCCGCGGGAGTAAATTGCTTTGCTACTTTAGATCATCAAACACCTGAGCAAATTCAGAAATTGGTGCATTTAAATGTCACTGCGCCCATGAGCTTAACAGCAAGTTTGATTTCAAAATTAAATGCAGGTGGTCAGGCCAAGATTGTCAATGTTGGTTCCATCTATGGCTCATTGGGTTTTGCAGGATACACCACTTATTGTGCCACTAAATTTGCCTTAAGAGGCTTCTCGGAAGCGCTCAGACGAGAGCTTGCAGATAGCAATATTCAGGTACTTTATGTGGCGCCACGCGCGACCCAGACCACCATGAACAGTCAGGCAGCTATGGATTTGATGAAGGCGATGGGAAGCAAGGCAGACAGTCCAGAACTGGTGGCTAAAGTAATCGTGCAATCCATTTTGCAAGACAAACAAACCATCTACATTGGTTGGCCTGAGCGTGGTTTTGTCATGATGAATTCGATCATGCCGCATGTGATTGATCAGGGCGTGCGTAAGCATCTCACGTTGATTCATCAATTAGGACACTAAGTTATATCTAGGCACTCAAGGCTTTGTGATCAAACAAAGCCTTTTTTATTTTACTCAATTGTTAAAAATTGCGATGGAATGTTATTTTCAAAACGATTAAATACTAAGTAATTGAAATTTAATATGATTGATTGGTACTAAAAAAGGACATTAAACTGATTAAATATTGACCGTTTTGTATTTCAGTGCTAATGTTAATTCAAGGCCAACATATTCTTCCTGATTTCAAGGATAACTTAGTCAGGTGAACACAGATATGCAAGCCTGAATACGACTGCGTTAAACATCAGAATATTAGCGCCGTAACGCTGATATTACATGTTGCTGAAAAGCCCGTTAAGCGGGCTTTTTTAATGGTTTTTTTTAAATATTTTAAATAAAAAAACCGCCCAAATGGGCGGCCTTTTCTGTGGGTAAATTAGATTTTACCAACAAGGTCGATAGAAGGAGCAAGTGTTGCTTCGCCTTCTTTCCATTTAGCTGGGCATACTTCACCTGGGTGAGCGTGAACGTATTGCGCTGCTTTTACTTTACGAAGAAGTTCTTGAGCGTCACGACCGATACCACCTGCGTTGATTTCAACGATTTGGATTTTACCTTCTGGGTCGATCACGAATGTACCGCGGTCAGCAAGACCAGCAGATTCGATTAACACGTCAAAGTTTTTAGAAAGCGTCCAAGTTGGATCGCCTACTAATGGGTATTGGATTTTTTTGATTGCTTCTGAAGTGTCGTGCCAAGCTTTGTGTGTGAAATGCGTGTCAGTAGAAACACCATAAATTTCAACACCAAGGTTTTTGAATGCTTCGTAGTTGTCAGCCAAATCTTCTAATTCTGTTGGGCAAACAAAAGTAAAGTCTGCAGGATAGAAGAATACAACAGACCATTTGCCTTTAAGATCGGCTTCAGTGACTTCAACAAATTGACCTTGATGGTAAGCTGTTGCTTTAAATGGTTTAACTTCAGTATTAATTAAGCTCATCAATTTCTCCATATATCATGAATGAGATGTTATCGTTAACTTTAAAACTTAAAATAGAATAAAGAACTTTGACTTATTGGGGAAATAGTATTTTTGCATAAACAATATCGGAAAAGTGAATTGAGTATACAATTGCCTAAGATTTCTCCATCCGATCGGTATTACAACTCTAGGCAAGTTGTATGATCGTTCTATGACAGCCTTCAGCACGCCGCATTCTTGTTTGTATTGAGGCATATGTGATTAATTTCAAGCGCATTCACAAAAAAAGAAATAGACTGAATGACTTTCGTTCATGCATATTCCCGCGTAAAATGGACGATCTATTGAAAATGATTAGGAATACTTATCTGTGCATAGTGGTTTAGATGTAGATCAAATGGTTATGGTGCGTGACCGACATCGCTTAAATCGACTAGGCAAGGGTAAAGATAAAAATCCAGAGCAATATCAGTCTTTATTTGAGAAATCCAATGCTCAAGTCAAAGCACGCCTAGCACGTTTACCCAACATTAAACTGAATCAGGATCTGCCAGTTACCCAATATGCAGACCAATTGATTGCAGCAATTCAAAAATATCAGGTGATTATTGTAGCGGGTGAAACAGGTTCAGGAAAAACCACACAGTTACCTCAAATTGCTATGCTGGCTGGTCGTGGTCTTACTGGCATGATTGGTCATACGCAGCCGCGTCGTTTGGCAGCACGCAGCGTATCTCAGCGTATTGCAGAAGAAGTGGGCGAAAAGCTAGGCGAATCAATCGGTTTTAAAGTGCGGTTCAATGAGCAAGGTTCGAATGATTCCATCGTGCGCCTCATGACGGACGGTATCTTACTGGCTGAGTTAGGACATGACCGCTTTTTAAATAAATACGACACCATCATCATCGATGAAGCGCATGAGCGTTCATTGAATATCGACTTTATTATGGGTTATCTCAAACAAATTTTGAGCAAACGCCCTGATCTAAAAGTCATCATTACTTCGGCAACGCTAGATGTAAACCGTTTTAGTGCTTATTTTAATCATGCACCCATTTTTGAAGTGGAAGGTCGCAGCTTTCCGGTTGAAGTCCGTTATCGCCCAATTTCTGAGCTAAGTATTGGCAGTAGTGATGACGATGAGTTTGATGATTTTGAAGAGAATTTACCGCGTGCAGTGGTACAGGCAGTCGAAGAATGTTTTGCCGATGCCGAAGAAAAAGGCCATCCGCAGCATGCAGATATCCTGATTTTTTCAAGTACTGAACAGGAAATTCGAGAGTTACAAGAAACATTAGAAAAATATGGCCCGAAGCATACCGAAATTTTGCCGCTATACGCTCGTTTGGGTTTAAGCGAACAACAAAAGATTTTTACGCCGGGAAATAAAGGCCGTCGAATTATCATTTCGACCAACGTTGCCGAAACCGCGCTGACCGTACCCAATATTCGCTATGTCATCGATAGTGGCTTTGCGCGAATTTCGCGCTATAACTATCGCTCTCGTGTACAGCGCTTACCCATAGAAGCCATTTCACAAGCCGCAGCAAATCAGCGTAAAGGACGCTGTGGTCGTATTGCGCCGGGTGTATGTATTCGTCTATACAGCGAAGAAGATTTTACTAGCCGTCCAGCCTTTACTGAACCTGAAATTAAACGAACCAATTTGGCTTCGGTTATTTTACAGATGCAAAGCTTGGGCTTGGGGCGCGTTGAAGAATTTGATTTCATTGAACCGCCAGACCATCGTTTAGTCAATGACGGACGCAAGCTGTTGGTCGAGCTGGGCGCGTTTAATGAACAAAAAGCCACACTGACTCAAGTCGGGCAAATCATGGCACGCATGCCGATCGATCCGCGTTTGGCGCGTATGATTGTCGGCGGTTCTCATTTTGGCGTGTTGAATGAAATTTTGGTGGTGGTGAGTGCCCTCGCGGTACAAGATCCGCGTGAGCGTCCTGCCGACAAACAAGTGCAAGCCGATCAGAAACATGCGTTGTTTCGTGAAGCTGACTCTGACTTTTTGTTTTATCTTAAACTCTGGGATACCTTAAAAAATAGCCCGGAAACATCGAGTGAAAATAAACGTCGTCATTTTGCTCGTCAGCATTTTCTGAGCTGGTTACGTTTGCGCGAGTGGAAGCAAACCCATGCACAGTTGGTCGATCTGGCAAAAGGCTTAAATTTATCTTTTAATGAAAAAACTGCCACCTATGAAAATTTGCATCGCGCACTGCTAACAGGCTTACTGTCGTTTATTGCCAATAAAACCGATGAACGAAACATTTATATGGCTGTGCGCCAGCAAAAAGCCAAAGTGTTTCCAGCGAGTACGCTGCACAAATCGAATACGGCATGGGTCATGGCCTTCGAAATGGTCGAAACCTCACAGGTGTATTTAAGAACTTTGGCCAAAATCGATCCGGAATGGATATTGCTTGCGGCACGAGATTTACTGAAATATCACTACTACGAGCCACACTGGTCGAAAAAAACAGGCTTGGTACAAGCTTATGCACAAATTTCGTTGTTTGGCCTGATTGTAGAGCCAAAGCGACTGGTCAATTTCGAAAAAGTCGATCATCCTGCCGCGCGTGAAATTTTCCTTCGTGATGCGCTCACGACTGGCAATTTAGGCATCACGCCACCATTTTTAAAGCATAATTTACTTAAGCTCGAAGAAGTTGAGCGAGTTGAAGACAAGTTGCGTCGCCGTGATTTAGTGGTTGATGAAGAAACAGTCTATCAATTTTATGCCGAACGTGTTCCTGCCGAAATAGCAAGTCGACGTAGTTTTGAAGACTGGCGTGCAACGGTTGAACCCAAACAGCCCCGTTATTTGTTTATTGATGACGATGCGCTCTGGCAAAATGATCGACCAACCACGCAACAATTTCCGGATTATTTGCAAAATGGTGAACTCCGTCTCGCTACTAGTTATCGTTTCGATCCGAGTCATGATGAAGACGGTGCAACGGTTAAAATTCCAGTGCAGGCACTGCCACAAGTGGATGAAAATCGTTGGTCTTGGGGGATACCGGGTTGGCGTCTGGATTTAATCGAAGCTTTGCTTAAATCTTTACCTAAAGACAAGCGTCGTCATTTGGTTCCCATTCCCGATACAGCCAAAAAACTGATGCAATCAGTTGATGCTGTCCATTTAAATCAGCATGTTTTTAAATTTTTGGCTTTTGCACTTCGTGGCGAAGAGATCACCGAAAAAGATTTCTCTTTTGAGCGAATTGAGCAGTATCTGGTGCCGTTTATTGTGGTGACCGATGAAAAAGGGCGTATTCTTGAAAAAGGACGCGACCTTGCTGAACTCAAAGCGCGTTGTCGTACCGAAACTCATCGTCCGGTGAAGCAGTTGAAAGGCGAGTTTCAACAATTTCCTGACAACTTCGTATTTGAAGCATCGCAGAAAGTAACGGGTGTGGTGGTAAAGCAGTATCAGGCTTTGGTACCTGCTAAAGCTTTTACTGCACTCGAGCAAAAAGATGAATCTGGCGTGGTCATTCAAACCTTTAACGATCAGCATGAAGCGATTAAGCAGCATCGTGAAGGTGTGATTCGCCTGATTCATATGCAGTTGGGGGATTTAACTCGCCAGTTGAAAAAGCAGATTTCCAAACCGCTTTTCTTGGCCTATTCACCTTTGGGTGAAAAAGCCAAACTCGAGCAAATGCTGGTGTATGCGACACTTCAGCTCAGCATCGATACCTTACCAGTCAATAAGGCTGAGTTTGAAGCACTGCTTAAACAGGTCAAACAGCAGTTCTTAACGCATGGACAGCAAGCTTTAGAAGTGATTTCCGATATCTTTGTTCAGTGGCAAGACATTCGTCGTCAACTGATGATGCTGGATGGCGATATTTTTGGTCGTAGCATTGACGATATTGAAGATCAGCTGGATTTAATGCAGCTTAGCGACTTTGTGTATACGCAAGGGTCAGAGGTTTGGCTTGAATATCCACGTTATTTAAAAGCATTATTAATGCGTTTAGATCGTTTACCCAATAATTTAAAGCGTGATGAGTCGGCCATTGCCGATGTTGACCCTTGGATGGATAAGCTCTTTAAGTTTAAGCACAAACCTGAACTTAAAGAGATTTATTTTATGGTTGAAGAACTGAGAATCTCACTGTTTTCACAACCTATGAAAACCAAGATGCCAGTGTCATCATCACGTCTGCAAAAAGCTTGGCAGCGTTTAGGAATTCAATAATCCCCGCATTCTCATAAGGAGTTTTACATGGGCGTACGTATTACCGGTACAGGTTTGTACCATCCAGCCGAATCGATTAGTAATCAAGAACTGGTCGAAAGTCTTAATGCCTATGTAGAACAGTATAATCAGGACAATGCTGAGAAAATCGCTGCGGGTGAGTTGCCAGAGCGTTTAGGCTCAAGTGCTGAGTTTATTGAGAAAGCATCAGGGATTCAGCGCCGTTACGTGATTGAAAAATCAGGTGTACTTGATCCATCACGCTTGCGCCCACGCCTTGAAGAACGTACCGATGACGAGCTTTCGATTCAAGCCGAATGGGGCGTGTGGGCAGCAAAGGATGCCATGACCAATGCGGGGGTAGCTCCGGAAGATATCGATGTCGTGATTTTGGCATGCTCTAATTTGCAGCGTGCCTATCCGGCAGTTGCTGTAGAAATACAGACGGCGCTCGGGATCGAAGGATATGCCTATGATATGAATGTGGCATGTTCGGCGGCAACGTTTGGCTTAAAACAGGCATATGATGCCATTAAGTCTGGCGCGCGCCGTGTGCTACTGGTCAATGTTGAAATTACTTCAGGCCATACCGACTATCGTTCACGCGATTGTCACTTTATTTTCGGTGATGTTGCTACGGCATCGATTATTGAAGACACCGAAACTAAAAATGGGTTTGAAATTTTAGATATCCATTTGTTTACCCAGTTTTCCAATAATATTCGTAATAACTTCGGCTTTTTAAATCGAAGTGAAGATGCGGTACGTGATGACAAGCAGTTCCGACAAGATGGCCGTAAAGTATTTAAGGAAGTGTGTCCTTTGGTGGCAAAAATCATCAGTACACAACTTGAAAAAAACCAAATTGAAGCTGAGTCGATCAAGCGTTTCTGGTTGCATCAGGCTAATCTGAACATGAATCAGCTGATTGCCAAACTGGTATTGGGTAAAGATGCTGAACCTGAGCGCACACCTATTATCTTAGATGAATTTGCCAACACGTCATCTGCGGGAGTAATGATTGCGCTGCATCGTACGGGTCATGAGGTCGAATCAGATGAATATGGCGTAATCTGTTCATTTGGTGCGGGTTATTCTGTTGGATCGATCTTGGTTCAAAAGCGACTAGCAAGCTAATTATTAGCGCATAAAAAATCCCGCCGATGCGGGATTTTTTATGCGCTAAGCGTTACTGAATAAAAGCTTTAACGCTGATGAGTGTACGATAAATGCCCCAGAGTAATGGAATACCCACCGCTAGCCATGCCAATACCACCAGTAACAGGTGGTTGTTACTTGCAGTACTCGATTCAGTCGGAATCGCGCTTGATACTTGTTGATTTTCATGATGTTTTTCGGCACTTTTTTGCTCTGCTTCAAGTTCGGCTGGCGTCATGAAATACTTGGGATTGACCGGACGAATACATAGGTTACAAATTAAACCCACAATTAATAAGCTTGCCAAAATAAACATGGTCTGGTTATAGACTTGGCTCGCTGCAAGACCTAAACCAAGTTGATAGTCACGCATATTATTCACAATCACAGGCCCTAAAATACCGGCGGTAGCCCATGCGGTGAGTAATCGACCATGAATTGCGCCAACCATTTGGGTGCCGAATAAATCGGCCAGATAAGCCGGAACTGTAGCAAATCCACCTCCGTACATACTGATGATGATACAGATCGCCCCAACAAATAACAGCTTACTTTCCATTTGCGCTGCAAACGGTACAAAAGCGTATAAAACCGCACCTAAAATAAAAAATACGCTATAGGTGGCTTTACGCCCGATACGATCGGATAAGCTGGCCCACGCAATCCGACCCCCAATATTAAATAGACTCAGCAATGCAGTGAAGCCGGCAGCGATTGCTGCAATAGTTTTGAGCTGATCTTGACTAAGTTCTGAAAATTTTAAAGGTAGCCCAATTAACTGACCCGCAAAAACCTCCTGAAGCATGGGTGAAGCCATGCCAATCACGCCGATCCCCGCGGAAACGTTCATGCAGAGTACCGCCCAGACCAGCCAGAACTGAGGGATGCCCCAGATCTTTTTAACATGCACATGTTGTTTGGTAATAAATGCATTTTGCTGCATTTTGGCGCTCGGTTCCCAACCTGCAGGTTTCCAGTTTTGTGCCGGAATTCGGTAAGTCAGTGCACCCGCAACCATAAATACAAAATAGACCAGCGCCATGCAAACAAAAGTCGCTGCCACGCCCACATTGGTTGGTGTTGAAAAGTGTGCCATTAATTCGACTGCAAGAGGTGAACCAATCATGGCACCGCCACCAAAGCCCATAATCGCCAAGCCTGTTGCCAAACCGCGGCGGTCGGGGAACCATTTAATTAGTGTACTGACGGGGGAGATATAACCCAAACCTAAGCCAATTCCGCCAATCACGCCTGATCCTAAAAGCATCAACCAGAACTGATGTAAATGAATGCCGAGTGCAGAAATCAGCATGCCGCCACACCAGCACAGCGCACTAATCAGTCCAGCCTTTCGTGGGCCAACGCGCTCTAACCATCCCCCCCAAATTGCAGCGGAGCTCCCCAGCAAAACAAAAAACAGCGTATACATCCAGCCGAGCGTCGAGATTTTCCAGTCACAAGTGGTAATAAACAATTGCTGAAAAAAGCCGACATCGGCAGCACAAGCGACAGGATCTTCAATTCCAATTGCTTTGGAGAGCGGTAGCCAGAACACCGAAAATCCATAGGCCATACCAATACACAGATGAATGGCAAGAGCGGCAGGAGGGACGAGCCAGCGATTAAAATCTGGCTTTGCAATGATTCTTTGCTTAGAAAGAAAGGGGGGCTGAGCGCCAGAGGTTGAATCTGTTGTTGCCATAACGTGATTTCCCTATTTTATTTGCTTCGATATACGTCATAGTTTGGCCTTTGTCGATGATTATTTATTGAGATCTGATTGAAAATCTGGTTGTTAGTATCGACAAATCTTAAAATTTTTTGGCGCAGACATGGAGTAGACGATTTTTCCATCATACAGGGAGTTTAAAAATAAGGAATCTTAAAAATATTGAGGATGCGATTCTATTTAGAGTCGTAAGAATTCATCAAAATTATTATAAATTAATGTTTTAAACTATTTTTTTTATCAAGATATAAAAATTAGATCAAGAATAATCAAAAAAACAATGATGAATATCGCGGCGTAGTGAAATGAGTGCCGCTAAACCCAAATGATGTCGATTTTCCTTACTTAACTCATCATCCCACAATTAAGGCATCATTCTAAATGAATAAAGTATCTAATTTGCCTAAAAAAGCAACTAACTCAATGAAATTATAAAGAAAAAATTGACAATATAACAACAAAGTGTAAAGTTTTGTTTCTAAATTTTTACAACATGTAATCATTGAGTTTGAAATGAAAAAAACATTAATTGCGTCTTTATTGGCAGTCACTGCAACGTTCACAGGATGTGCAACCATTATTACGGGTTCAACCCAAACGATGTCATTTAAAAGCGTACCAGAAATTGCAACGATCACGATCACCAATAAAAAAGGTGAAAAAGTGCATATGGGACAAACTCCTGCGACTGTAACTCTGAAAAAAAGCGCCGGTTTTTTCCAGCCTGAAAACTATCAAGTCTCATTTTCTAAAGATGGATATCAAACTCAAACCATGCAAGTCAAGTCACGCTTAAATGGCTGGTATTTCGGTAATATTATTTTTGGTGGTCTGATTGGAATCTTGGTTGTAGATCCAATGACTGGCGCCATGTTTACTTTAAGCCCTAAAGATGTGAATGCAGTACTGGCAAGTAATGGCATTGATACTGCAAAAAATGAAAAAACACTTGCAGTGATTTTAAAACAAAATGTGCCTGAACAGGTGATGGCACGTTCTACCAAACTAAACTGATACAAGATACCCGCCTTCGAGCGGGTATTTTTTATGAATCAATTGAGAGTTGTTTGAACAAGTTGCTATAAATCGAGTAGTGTTAGATGAAAAGTCATCTTATACTCAAGCTTTTAAGCCACTCACATCATGATGAAACGTCATAGTCTCGCGCTTTTGCTCCTTAGTTTATCGCTTACTGCATGTGATCGTTCACCAGAACAACCTGAGCCAAAGACATCGGCAGATCATGTATCGAGCGCAGTGCATTCGGCCTCTGCACCGATGCGCAGCTCCGAAGCTGTTCAAGCACAAAAGGCGCCAAAAGCAATTAACTATCAGGCCCAGTTTGAACAATCGGACAAACAAATTAGTCATTTTATGGACTTGCTCGACAATCCCAATACTTCGCAAACCCAGCGCGTCCAGATTTTGTGCGTCGATTGGCCCAATGTTTATAAATCTGAATACATACCGGCGCTGGTTCATTTAAAGCCAAATCAGTTTAATGAAACCAAATTGTTGGCAGAGCTCAAAACCGCGACGGATTACTATAAAGAAGGTTCTGGAATTGTATGTAAGTAGCTTGGCACGGCACTGGTAGCTCGTTAAATGAGTTGAGTTCAATGTTAATTTTACTGAGTGATTAATACTGCCAGTAAAGTGGGGTGCCATAAATCTCGCTAAAGTAATCGATAACTGCACGAACATTCAAAGGTGGATGGCGTGCATTTGGATAAATTGCAGCAATGTATTGAGGTTGGGATTTAATCGAGACTTCATGCGGTTGAAGTAATTGAACTAAATCACCTGACTTTAACGCTTCTCCAATGAGCCAATCTGGGAACATGACAATACCCAGACCATCAAGTGCTGCACGCATAAGGCTCTCAGCATTATTCGATGTCATGAGTGCATGGACTGGTAATTGAGTCCATGCGCCGTCTGATTCTTTAATTAACCAGCGATTTGGCCCTTCAAATCCTTTATAAACAAGCGCTTTATGCTCTAATAACTGCGTGGGTTGTTGAGGTTGTCCGTATCTGGATAAATATTCAGGTGATGCCGCAAGATAATATTTTTGTGCACCAAATACACGCGCGTGTAAAGATGAATCGTTGAGTACGCCTATACGAAAAACCAGATCGGTGCTGTCTCTAAATGGATCGATATATTCGTCGGTTTGAATCAGCTCAATCGAAAGTTTTGGATAGCGCTTACAGAGCCCTGTTAACCACGGTGCAATATGTCGTTGACCAAAAAATACAGGTGCATTAATTCGAATGAGACCAGATGGCTCAACAGTCTTATCTTGTAAAGCTTCTTGAGCTTCGTCAAACTGATCGAGAATACGCTTGGCATATTCATAAAACAAATGACCCGATTCCGTGGGGGTAATTGCCCGTGTATTACGATAAAAAAGTTGCTGCTCCAGTGCATTTTCAAGCTGTTGAATGGTTCTTGAAATTAATGACGCTGAAACCACTTCTTTTCTGGCAACAGTAGAAAAATTTTGCGCATCATATACCTGAACAAATAAACGAAGCGCACGTATATCAATAGAATGTGAAAGATTCATTTGTGCAATATCTGCAAAAGTGATTTATAAATTATGCGGTTTTTAAAATGAATTGGCTAGATTAATATGCGTTGCTTTCAATACAACGATCGGGTTAATCATGCAATTGGTCTTTGTTCTGTTAACCATTTTAGGTGGAATGGGACTGTCTGTCGAAGCTGGGTTATTAGGCCCACTGGGTGCACAAGTCGGGGAGCTATGGGCAACATTCAGTATTTTTGGAGTTGGCGCAGCGCTCACATTTTTACTGATGCTGTTTTTTAGTCCGCGAAATACGCCTTCATTTTTCTCGATACCTTCTTGGCAGTTGCTTGGCGGTGTATTGGGTCCGATTTATGTGATTATTCTGACCATTACAACACCTGTGATTGGCATAGCCATGACCATGATTGGTATTTTAGCCGGACAGATTTTTAAAAGTCTGATGATTGATCACTTTGGTCTATTGGGTGTATCACATCGAAAAATCGATTCTAAACGTCTTATTGCTCTAGTTTTTATTGTGATTGCACTTATTTTGGTTGCACGAGGATAGCGAATATGATCACAACATTTATGATTCTATTGGCAGTGTTTGGTGGTGCCATGTTGAGTGTTCAAGCTGCAATTAATGGCCAACTTGGAAGCCAAGTCGGTGTGTTTAAAAGTGCGTTTTTAACCTTTTCGGTTGGTGCATTAATTACTGCCTTATTAATTTTTTATTTCGAACCCCGACATTCACTGACTTTGCTTGATGTACCTAAATGGCAATTATTAGGTGCTTTTTGTGGTGTGCCATATATTGTTGTTATGGTGCTGGCTGTACAGCGTATCGGGACCGCTGTTGCAACAGTTGCTGTGATTTTCGGTCAGTTGCTCATGAGTATGTTGATCGATAATTTTGGCTGGTTGAATAATGAAGCTTTGCCTTTTTCTATTGAACGATTCGCGGCATTAATTTGTTTGGGTATAGCGCTTTACTTTATCTACTCAAGCAGTAAGACGATGCAACCTAAGGCCGAATAAAGTATCAGACCTAAAGTCTCCTAAATAGCAAAAAGATATCAGATATTGATTGATGAATTTCATGTTTATCATATGTTTCGTCTCTTATTTGAATCATCTATAAGTAGACATAAGTTAGAAGATGCAAAAACCCCGAAAGGGGTTTTTTAAAAGGTAATTAAAATAGAAAAATTTACGAAAATTGAATGAAAAATTTTATAAAAATGAGTATTAAAAATTGGGGTGAGACCTAAGATTTACACTTGTAATTTGCTGATAATTTAGTCAGTTATATGAAACAGTAGCTTAATAATTCAAAAGCATCAAAATCTTGATTTTATTGAAATATTGTAACAAAAGAATTATTTTGCCAATAGCATCCTTTAAATGTGTATGCTTGAAAGAGTTGTTTCCTTTGTGAGGTTCAAAATGACAGTAAAAGTAAGTATCAGAAGAATACTTTCTGAGAATTTCTTTCAAAAGAATACGACTTTTGAAAATTTAGACGATTTATTTTCAAAAGCTGGTATCACTATTTTTTCGTTAGAAGATGATAAAGCGTTATCTGAAAATAAATACTTCAACTTATTTATTAAAAACAATACGTTGTATAAAGATTTTAATGACATGAAAGGTAAAGCTATTACGTTTTCAATGTTTCAAAACTTGCGATAAATAACGGCATGTGAAATATATTATTTATTCTTATTTTTCAATTGTCTTCAAAATTTCCGGATATGACTTATATGCTTCAATTTTGCTTAATTTGCTAAATATTAAGCCGAATTATAAAGCAATTAAAATGAATGAGAGTTGTATTTAAAAGCGACTTAAATTAGGTGTTACTGAGAAATGGTGTTACTATAACTTTAGCCGAAATTGTTCCGATTCAGAACAAGTAGATTTGAGTTGTTAATGGACTTGCGCTCCCACATTTTATAAAAGTAATTAATATTTTATACGAATTCAAATCTTTAACGCATTGTGTACCTAAAAAGTACACCGGTGAATAGTAGTTTGAGCAAATCAGGCTGCTATGTTGAATCAAACTAAATATGATCAATCGACACCTATGTGTCATTAAAGCTGATGTAACTGTTATAGATCTTAGGCGAGATGCCTTTAACTTATCACTATCCAAGTTGGATACATGTAAATTAATCTTTTCTGATTACAAAAGCTCATAAATATGGGTTTTATAATGAATATTATGAACGGCTGGACAACAGCCAAAGCAGTAAATGGCGACATTATTCGCGTGAATATTGTGCCATTAAAAAAAGTCCAAAGTAACTTGCATGGTCAGACCTTGGTTGAGGTGACGAAGCAAGTTGAATTAGAATCTGGTACGGTTCTGGCATTAAATTTAGATGGAAAGTCTTTCTACACCGAATTTAATAAACTCTATAAATTACAATCTAATTTTTTTATATGAAAAAATAGTGAAAGTTGAATGTGATGATCAATAAACAAGCCATTGAAATAAAATCAGTATTTAATCTCGTTTACTATGCAAATGACATTTTGCAAAATTTTGAGGTAGATATTGCAAGTGTCATGACTAAAGGGCATGTAGATAACAGTAAAGTGCTCTGGCTCGCATTAAACAATCATGAGCCTGGTACTGCTATAAAAATATTAAAAACCAAATGATAGCCGTACTGTTAAAAAATAGATAAAAAAGCTCATAATATGAGCTTTTTTATTATATATATCTTATTTTATTCATTTTAGTGACCTCAATGACTTTATATATTTTATGATTAAAAATGAGTCCATCATGTACTTTTACGCGATCCATAAAACTCCAGAGCTCAAATGGACAAAACTCATTATTGTCTTCAAAAATCCATAACCATTCATTTGTTTCGTAAAGAAGTTCTTTATTAAATTGAATATCTTTTACTTTGATGATTTTTCTGATGAAATTATTTGCATCTTGAATCGTGATTTTATAATTAATCATGGTAGACCTAGACATAAGGTATCCTTTTGGCCTAAATTGAGATTAATTAATTTATTTAAATAGTTAAATTTATTTCAATTAAAATATTTATAACTTAATTAGTTAATTAAAAAATAGGAAGGTGATAAGAAAATTATTTTACATTGAAATTCCGATGATGGATCATCCGAAAATAAATATAAAATTAATGCATTTTAAAATTCGACTATAACATATAATTGTTAATGTGATAGAAAATATTTTTTAATGATATTTTTAAGGTTCTAATTTTTATCGATTTTTGCGTAATCATTTTTTATTTTTGTAAGTATATATATATCAAATAAGCATATACTTGATGCGGTTTTTAGGATAGTATAGAGTCTAGCTAGAGAAATGACACAATTAGTTAAACCTTTTAAAGTATCGAAGTTTTATTCATAATCCTCCGTTTTTTAGATTCTTGAGCTTAATTTGTTAAATTTTCAAAGTTATATCGGTCAAATTTTATTTGGCAATTTACTATTAAAAATATAGGGTAAGATTATGTCTAACACAGTTACTGGAACCGTTAAATGGTTTAACGAAACTAAAGGTTTTGGCTTTATTCAACCAGATTCAGGTCCTGACGTTTTTGCACATTTCAAAGAAATTGCAAGCTCAGGTTTCAAAACGCTTCATGAAGGTCAGCGTGTATCATTTAGCATCGTTGAAGGCCAGAAAGGTCCAAGCGCTGTCAATATTGTTGCTCAATAAGTAACAATTAAAAAAAAGCACTTTCGGGTGCTTTTTTTATTGCTGAATTTTAGACTTTTTCTCGATCAGATGATGCTAACTCAGCCCTTTGTGTATTCTGAATCCATATCATTTCATCATTGAACAAAGCTATTCATTGAAATACAGATGATTTGGTTGCTTAGAATTTTACAAGACAGTCTATTAAGAAATACTGTTTATGAGGGAAGTGTTGTCAAGCTTATACTCTATATCATAGAAATTAACTAAACTCTTTAAGCCAACTTGGCAGCAATTTTATTATCAGTGCGTATATAAAATTCTTAGACAAAAAAAAGTCATACAACATTGAATGTTATATGACCTGTAAATCCAAATTTAAAAATTTTGGAGCGGGAAACGAGACTCGAACTCGCGACCCCAACCTTGGCAAGGTTGTGCTCTACCAACTGAGCTATTCCCGCAATGTGTGGTGCATTATATACAGTTTGTCTTGACTGTCAATACATCACGAGAGGAATTGCTGAATTAATCAGCACGTCGCCATACAGTTCCTTGGCGTGTATCTTCTAAAACGATTCCACTATCAAGTAGAGACTTACGAATTGCATCTGCACCAGCAAAATCTTTGGCTTTTTTTGCATCCGCTCGTTGTTGAATCAGTGTTTCAATTTCGCTATCGGAGAGTCCAGAATCTTCGTGTCCAATGGTAGATTTTAAGAAATCATCTACATGATGCTGTACCAATCCTAAAATATCGGTCAAAACACGAAGCGTTGAGTAAAGTGTTGTTGCCAGATCAGATTGCTCTTCCTTGACCGCACGATTTAGCTCACGAATCAATTCAAACAATACGGCCATGGCTTCAGGCGTGTTGAAATCATCGCGCATAGCCGTATTGAAGCGCTCTACATATGGTTGCTCTAAATGAGAGGTCTTGGTTTGACCAAACACTTGTTCATAAGCTTTAAATGCATGATAAAAACGACTTAATGCAGTTTTCGCCTCTTTGAGTGCGGTATCTGAAAAATTGACTGGGCTACGATAGTGTGATGACACAATAAAGTAGCGAATCACTTCAGGGTGAAACTTATCCATAACATCGCGAATGGTAAAGAAGTTACCCAAAGACTTAGACATCTTTTCGCCGTCAACATTGATAAAGCCAACATGCATCCAGTAATTGACATACTGCTCGCCGGTTGAAGCCTCACTTTGCGCAATCTCATTTTCATGATGCGGAAATGTTAAGTCAGAGCCGCCGCCGTGAATATCGAAGTGATTGCCTAGGCAGCATGTCGACATTGCGGAACACTCGATATGCCAGCCTGGGCGACCATTGCCCCATGGTGAAGCCCAAGAAGGCTCATTTTCTTTGGCATGTTTCCAAAGTACAAAGTCAAAGGGATGTTTTTTCTCGACTTCCACATCGACGCGTTCACTTGCACCCGCTTGCATGTCTTCAAGCTTACGACCAGACAAGCGTCCGTATTTTTCAAACTTGTTCACTTCAAAATATACGTCACCATTTGTTGCTGGATATGCCGTACCTTTATCGACCAAAGTACTGATCATGGCCTGCATTTGATCGATATATTCGGTCGCTTTTGGTGACTCATCCGGTTCGGCACAGCCCAGTTGCGCTGCATCTTGATTCATTGCGTCGATGAAACGGGCAGTTAATTCCTGAATTGATTCATTATTTTCATTCGCACGTTTGATGATTTTGTCATCAATATCGGTAATGTTGCGGATATAACGAACGTTCCAGCCCTGACTACGTAAAAAACGGATAATGTAGTCAAATGCAACCATTACTCGAGCATGTCCAATATGACAATAATCATAGACCGTCATACCACAGACATACATGTCAATCTGACCGGGTCTGCGCGGAACAAATTCAACTTTCTTACGTTGCTCTGAGTTGTATAAAACAAATGGTTGCATAAAGGTCTTCAAAACTCACCAAAAACAGTGTTACATCATAACGTAAGCAAGATTTTTAACAAAGTTTTATCACTCAAATTTCTAAGCTTGTGAAAACTTGTACATTTAAAAACGTGTCTTGATCAGAGCTATGTTAGAATAACGCAAATTTTTTGCGTCAAAGACTAAGCTGCAATTTGCACTTAAGTTGAAGTTATTCGAGCTATTTTTATGACCATGACCACCGATTTTAAAAAAATCGCATTCGAAACGATCGCTATTGAACAGCATGCACTTGATGTGTTGGCCAAACAAATCGATACGCGATTCAATCAGGCCTGTGAAATTATCTTGCAGTGTAAAGGCCGTGTTGTGATTACGGGGATGGGTAAGTCGGGACATATTGGTCGTAAAATGGCAGCAACATTTGCCTCAACAGGAACGCCATCATTTTTTATGCATCCAGGTGAAGCGGGGCATGGTGATTTAGGAATGCTGGTACGTGGCGATGTGCTGATTGCGATTTCGAATTCAGGTAAAAGTGACGAAATCATGATGCTGATGCCACTGATTAAGCATCTTGAAGTGCCGTTGATTACCATGAGTCGTGATGATAAAGGACCAATGCCGCAAAATGCCGATGTTGCTTTGACTTTAGGCGAATCGGATGAGGCATGTCCGCTAGGTTTAGCGCCGACCTCAAGCACTACGGCAACACTGGTACTTGGCGATGCGCTCGCTGTTGCGTTACTTGAAGCGCGCGGTTTTACCGCAGATGATTTTGCACGTTCGCATCCGGCTGGTGCATTAGGCAAGCGTTTGCTGTTGCATGTAAAGCACTTAATGCACACCGCAGATGAGCTTCCAAAAGTGTCACCCAACACGCCAATGAATCAGGTGCTTTACGAAATTTCCAATAAGCGCTTGGGGCTCACAACCGTTGTAGATGAGCAGGATCGCTTAATGGGCATCTTTACTGACGGCGATTTGCGCCGTTTAATTGATAAACAACAAGGCTTTGATGTGAATTTGCCTGTTCAAGATGTGATGATTACACATCCGGCCACAATTTCACAAGAAGCAAGAGCAGTTGAAGCATTACAGCAGTTAAATGAACGAAAAATCAGTCAATTTGTGGTGGTCGATGATCAAAATAAAGTCATTGGGGTTATCAGCATGCATGACCTGATTCAAGCAGGGGTAAATTAAACATGGCGTCTTTTGCATTACTTGAGCAAGCACGACATATTCAAGCATTGGTGCTTGATGTAGATGGTATTTTAAGCGACGGTTTTGTTACGCTCACCAATACAGGCGATGAAATTAAATCCTTTGATATCCGTGATGGTCTGGGCATGAAATTAGTCCAGCAGGCAGGCTTAAAGGTGATCATTATTACTGGTCGTAAAAGTCATATTGTTGAAAAACGCATGTCTGATCTTGGTGTTGATCTGGTTTTTCAAGGACGTGAAGATAAGGGTGTTGCGCTCAAAGAAGCATGTGCGCAGTTTGAATTATTACCGGAAGATTGTTTATACATGGGTGACGACTGGCCTGATTTGTCGGCTTTTTCCATTGCAGGGATGTGTGTGACCGTGCCCAATGGTCACGTAGAGGTAAGACGTCGTGCGCATTTGGTTACTCAGGCGATGGGCGGGCGTGGTGCAGTACGTGAAGTTTGTGATATGTTACTGAATGCAAAAGGAGTTTACGAAGAACTTCTTGCAAAATATCTCAGTGTACCCCATTAATATTCTTATAGAGTGATACAGGTCAGACACACCGTTCATGGATACTAAAGCGCTTTATATTGCTGCTGTTGTCATCGCGTCTGTAAGTGGTGGCTATTACTATTACAGTGGCAAAGCAAAAAAACTGGATGTCGATTCGGCAAGAAATATGACTTATTCTGCGGAAGGTGTTTATCTCACTCAAACCGACGACCAGGGTCATCTGTACATTCGTGCCAAAGTGGATCGGTTAGAGCAGAATATGCAAAACCAGACCTCAAAACTTGAAAATCTGAATGCTTCGACCTACAAAAACGGTAGCGTCGACTCCACCTTTTTTTCAAAATATGCACACGGCTACAATGACAATGCAAAAGTGGTGTTGTCAGATCAGGTTGTCGCCACAAAGTTATCTGACCAAGGTAAAATTGAATTTAAAACCGATGAGTTAACCACTTATCCAGATACAAAACTGATTGAGACCTCACATCAAGTGAATGTTGACTCACCGCAATCGTCTTTTATCAGCAATGGATTAAAAGCAAATTTAAACACGGGTCAGTACGAGTTTTTTAATATTCGAGGAAAGTATGCGCCAAATTCTTAACTTTTTTTGCTCTTCAGCTTTCCTTAAAAAAGGTGTGTCTGTTGCCGTATTGGGGATCTCTTGTAGTAGCGTATTTGCTTTACCATCAGATCGTAATCAGCCTATTTCATTGGTTGCAGATCGAGCTACCTATAACGAAAAAACAGGTGTCACGACCTATACGGGCAATGTGATGATTGAACAGGGCACTATGAAGCTACAGGCAGATTCGATTGTGGGTCAGCTAAATTCACAGCGTCAGCTACAAACTGTAAATGCAACAGGTCGCCCAGCAAAATTTCAACAGCAGATCAGTGCTCAAAAAGGAATTGCGCGTGGCGAAGCACAAAAGATTGTCTATAATGCCGAAACCGGCATTATTACTTTAACAGGTAATGCCTATCTGAATCAGGATGGTGCCAGTGTCCGTGGTAATACGCTTCGCTACAGCATGAACAAAGGTGATATCGAGGCCCAAGGTTCAGGCTCGAATCGTGTGCAGTTAGTGATTCCACCATCTGCCTCTAAAAGTTTCCCGGGGGCACGTGACTAATGGAGCAAGCTTTGGATAAACCACAAACTTTGTGTATCAAGCACCTTGCAAAGAATTACAGTAAACGCTGGGTGGTTAAGGATGTGTCCTTTACGATGGAAAGCGGGCAAATTGTCGGTTTATTGGGGCCAAACGGTGCCGGTAAAACCACAAGTTTCTATATGGTGGTGGGCTTGGTTCGCATGGATAAAGGTGAAATCCATCTTGATGATCTTGACCTGTCAGATCTTGCAATGCATGAGCGTGCGCGTAAAGGGATTGGATATTTGCCACAAGAAGCTTCAATTTTTAGAAAGCTGACCATTTCTGAAAATATTATGGCAATTTTGGAAACACGCAAAGATTTGAATAAACAACAGCGTCAGCAACGACTTCAAGAGCTGTTAAATGATTTCAAGATTACCCACATCAAAGATTCTTTGGGCATGAGTGTGTCGGGTGGTGAACGTCGCCGTGCCGAGATCGCGCGTGCCTTAGCAGCCGATCCAAAATTTATGCTCCTCGATGAACCGTTTGCAGGTGTCGATCCAATTTCTGTTGGAGACATCAAAGATATTATTCGTAACTTAAAAGATCGAGGCATTGGTGTGTTGATTACGGATCATAACGTACGTGAAACACTGGCTATTTGTGAACATGCATATATTGTTAGTGAGGGCGCGGTCATTGCCGAGGGTACACCACAAGAAATTCTAGAAAATGAGCAAGTACGTAAAGTTTACTTGGGTGATGACTTTACGGTTTAATTTTTGCGTATGAACTAGATTAATCGGTTTCATTCAATCCAGTAGAACTGAGTAATGACAGAATCGTTACACAGTGCTACTGGATTTTTTCATAATAAGAAAAAATGTATCTAAAACATGTGATTTATTTAGCATAATGCAATTTTTTGTGATAAAAATATGTGAAAATTTTACTGCCGTTTAACCATAAAAATATTTACTATGCATCGACCAATATCAATTTCTCATATGAGTGAAGCGGGGAAAAAGGTCACAACATTGAGAGTCTTACTGCTATGCAGTTCGATTTCGATGGTGACCTCTTCGGTATTCGCAGCGCCTTCCGATACATCTGGTTTTCATTTAAAAGACAAGATCAGCGGGTTATTTAAATCTAAACCAAACGATGATTACAAGACAGTTCAAATACAAAAGTTTCAAACTGTAAAGTTAGATCCGATTATTGTGCAGGGATTGCCGCAAGTGACCTATGGCGCGGTCGCACCTGATGCAAACACCGGTCCGGTCGAGTCGAGGCTCAGTGAAATTAATTTGGTCGATGCAGTTCAAATCGCAGTGAAGCGAAATCCTTCAATTGGTCAGGCCATTTCAACGATGGCGGCGCAAAACTCAAATATTGATGTAGCAAAATCGCAGTATTATCCACAAATTAGTGGTGGTATTTCGACTGGTGGTAATCTGGCATCGTCTGAACAGCGCGGTCGTCAAATGTTTACGATTAGTGCTTCACAATTGCTTTATGACTTTGGTCAGGTTAAATCCAATGTGACCTCGCAAGAAGCACGTTTGCAGCTACAACAAGCCAATGTGTTAGTCAGTATTGATTCAATTGCAACCGAAACAGCTGCTACTATTGTGAATATTGAACGCTATAAAAAACTGGTAGCAATTGCAGAGCAGCAAGTAAAAGGTTTACAGCGCATCTTGGGAATTACCGAATTAAGAGCGCAAGCGGGAATCAGTAGTCAGGCAGATCCGGTTCAGGCACGCTCTTATGTTGAATCGGCTCAATCGGCGCTGATCGCGCAGCGTTCGTTATTGCGTCAAAATCAGCAACGACTGACTGTTTTACTTGGTTTTGACTCGATGGGAAAATCATGGACGATTCCAGAAAATCTGGTTGAAGTCTCTGATTTATATAAAGAACCTGATTTTAATGTGATTCCAAATATGTTGGCCGCGCAGGCCGAAGTGGAAGTGGCCAAGGCAGATAAAAAAAGAACAGATTTAAGCCGTTATCCTACGCTTTCTTTGGTCGGTTCGGTGAGTCAGGCAGTCAATGGCACCAATCCAAATAACAACAAAGATGACGGATTTTACAGTTCGGTTGCTTTAGAGGCCAACACTAAACTGTATCAGGGTGGCGCAATTTCAGCTCAAATTCGCTCTGCGGGCTTTGCCGAAGAAGCCGCAAAATCTAAAGTCAATTCAGTTTATTTAGATGTCATGGATAATGTCAAAATTACACGTGAAAATATCGAAAATAAGCAAGAGCAAATTAAAGTGTTACGCGCCCGTCAAATTACTGCGGTGAAAACACGAGAACTTTACCAAGAACAATACAAGCTCGGCACACGATCTGCACTTGATCTATTAAATGCTGAACAAGCGATTCACTCGTCTGCCAACGAGCTTGAGAATGCACGTTACGACATTTATTCAAGTCTTGTTCAATATATTTCGACCACTGGAAAAACACGAGATGCCTACGGCCTCAATAATATTTCAATCCAGGGCTTTGAGGTGCAACCATGACAAAAACATTTCAATATCAACCATGGTTGCAGGCTGTCCTGACCATTGCACGTCATTATCGAATTGAATCTTCTGAAGAACGTATTCGGTTGCAACTCGATTGGAATCAAAACCACAATCCTGAAGAAGTATTGTCGTTGATGTGCAGACAAATGGGGTTGAGCTTACGTGTTGCCAAGTTTGATTTAGACTTGATCAATCCATGGCGTTTACCCGTGATTGCCGAATTTAAAGATGGCCAGATTGGTGTAATTGATAAAGCGGATGCGCAGGGTAATGTGAGCATTCAGCTCAGTGGTGATCATGGTCTATCACAAAGTTTTGCAATAGAAAGCCTAAAAGGACTGGTCAAAAATATTTATATATTACGACCAGAAGCATCGATTGCCGATGCGCGTGTTGATGAATACATTAAACCTTATGAGGCGAGCTGGTTCTGGTCAATTGTACTCAAAGACTGGAAGCGCTATATCGACATTATGTTTGCATCCTTAATTGCAAATATTTTGGCGCTTGCAACGGTTGTATTTTCGATGCAGGTGTACGATCGCGTCGTGCCTTCCCAGTCGATCCCAACACTTTGGGTGCTGGCTGGCGGTGTATTTATTGCTGCAATCTTTGAGTTTATTTTACGCGTCAGTCGTATCTACTTGTCGGATATTATTGGAAAGCGTGCAGACCTTAAAATTTCTGATCGTGTATTTGGTCATGCACTCCGTATTAAAAATAATGAACGCTCTAAATCGACAGGCACCTTTATTTCGCAAATTCGTGAATTAGAAGGTGTTCGAGAGCTAGTGACATCGACGACCATTACAGCGATTGCCGATTTACCGTTTTTTATTCTGTTTTTGGTGATCATGTGGATCATTGGCGGTCATGTATTTTGGGTGGTTGTGGTTATTGTGCCGCTTATGATTTTGCCGGGTATTTTGGCACAAAAGCAGCTCGCTAAACTGGCTAAAGAAGGTATGCGAGAATCTGCGATTCGTAATGCTATTTTGGTTGAAGCCGTACAAGGCATTGAAGATATTAAACTGCTCCGTGCAGAATCGCGCTTTCAAAATCAGTGGAACCACATGAACGAACTGTCTGCAGATTACAGTATGCAGCAGCGTAAAATTGTAGGTGTGCTATCTGCTTGGACACAAAAGCTACAAGGGCTGACTTACGCCTTGGTGATTTTGGTGGGTTGTTTTGCGGTCATGGATGGTGATATGACCACAGGTGCGCTAGTTGCGTGTTCGATTCTATCTTCGCGTATGCTGGGGCCTATTTCGAATATTACTGGAGTTTTAGGTCGTTTACAGCAAGCCAAAGTGGCCAAAAGCAGCCTTGATGAGCTTATGAAAAAATCCGTGGATCAACCAGATCGTGCTCATTTGGTGCATAAGCCAGTGATTCATGGCGATTATGAGCTAAGCAATGTGGTTTTTCAGTATGATCCAGAAGACAACAAACCAAACCTTACGATTTCAAGACTAAAAATTAAGGCAGGTGAAAAAGTTGCCATTTTAGGACGTAATGGAGCAGGTAAATCGACCTTGCTACAGCTTTTGTCTGGTATGCAATTTCCGGTCAATGGAAAAATTACGTTGGATGATCTTGAACTTTCAATGATTGATCCGGCAGATGTACGTCGTGATATGGGGCTTTTAAACCAAAATGCCAACTTGTTTTATGGCACGATACGTGAAAACTTAACGCTAGGTGCTCCTTTGGCCAACGATGAAGATATTATCAAGGCATTACGTGTAACAGGTGCTTTGGCCTTTGTAGAAGAGAAAAAAGAAGGTCTCGATCATCTTATCTTAGAGGGTGGAATTGGTTTTTCGGGTGGTCAGCGTCAGGCATTGTTACTTTCACGTTTGCTCATTCGTCAACCCAACATTTTACTACTCGACGAGCCAACGGCTGCCATTGATGATGTGTCAGAAAAACAACTTATCGATCATCTAAAAGTATGGTTGGCGCATCGTACATTGGTGGTGGCAACTCACCGTAGAGCAGTACTTGAACTTGTTGACCGAATTATTGTGATTAACGACGGCAAGATCGTGATGGATGGTCCACGTGATCAAATCTTAAATCAATCAACTCAGGCTAAAGCAGTTGCGCCAGCACAGGGGATTAAATCATGAGCGATCAACAACAAACAAAATCCCGCTCATTAAATGTTTCATATAAAGAGCCACCTTTACCTCGTGCCAGCTTTGTCATCTGGATTGTGGGGATTGCCTTACTGATTCTAATTGTCTGGGCGTGGTTGTTTAAGCTTGAAGAAGTATCAACGGGTACAGGAAAAGTTATTCCGTCATCGAAAGAGCAAGTCATTCAATCTCTAGACGGTGGTATCTTGACGAAGTTGGATGTCAAAGAAGGCGATATTGTTGAGAAAGGTCAGATACTTGCACTCCTAGATCCAACACGTTTTGAATCCAATGTTGGCGAGTCGCAATCACTTTTGGTTGCCGCTCAAGCCACTTCGGCACGTTTGCGTGCTGAGGTGAATGGAACACCGTTATCTTTTCCTGAGCAGGTGCTAAAGGAGCCAAAACTGGTACAAGAGGAAACTGCACTTTATAACTCGCGTCGTTCGAATTTAGAAGAAACGGTTTCGGGTTTGCAACAAGCCTTGCGTTTAGTTCAACAAGAACTGGTGATGACCGAGCCATTAGTGGCTAAAGGTGCAGCCAGTGAGGTTGAGGTGCTGCGTTTAAAGCGTGAAGCAAATGATTTACAAAATAAAATCAATGATGCGCGTAGCAGTTATTATGTAAAGGCACGTGAAGAGCTTTCAAAATCGAATACCGATGTTCAAACCCAGCAACAGGTGATTAAAGGGCGTACAGATACTTTATCTCGTACCGTATTTAAAGCACCGGTTCGCGGTGTAGTCAAAGAAATTTCAGTGACCACTTTGGGCGGTGTCATCCCTCAAAACGGTAAACTAATGACCATTGTGCCATTAGATGAAAAATTACTAATTGAAGCGCGTATCTTACCGCGTGATATCGCTTTTATTCGTCCGGGGCAAGAAGCATTGGTTAAAATTACCGCTTATGACTATTCGATTTACGGTGGTATGCAAGGCAAGGTGACGTTTATTTCACCAGATACGATTCGTGATGAAGTCAAGCAGGATCAGTTTTACTATCGTGTTTATATTCGTACTGATTCCGATAAACTTTACAATAAATCTGGTAAGGCATTTGGAATTACGCCAGGTATGGTGGCCACGGTTGATATCAAAACCGGACAAAAAACCATTATGGACTACTTGTTAAAACCATTTAACAAAGCGAAAGAAGCGCTGCGAGAGCGTTAAGTAAAAAAGCCCCGACACTGATCGGGGCTTTTTTCTATCGAAATTATATCTAGAAATTGCGTATAATTTCGGTCTTGTACAGTGTGTGATGGGTAATATGGCGTTTACGATTAGCGAAGTTGTTTCATATGAAGAGGAAATAAAAAAAAGTCGCTTTCAGGCAATCGCTATTCCTGTAGAGACTGAGCATCAGATCAAAGCATATTTGGATCAATATTACGATCACTCGACGGCACATCAATGCTGGGCATGGAAGATCGGTAATCAATTACGTTTTAATGATGACGGAGAACCTTCCGGTACAGCAGGTCGTCCGATTCTGGCGACAATTGAAGGAAATGAGCTGACGAATATTCTGGTAATCGTCAACCGTTGGTTTGGTGGCATCAAGCTCGGTACAGGTGGGCTGGTGCGTGCTTATGGTGGCTGTGCGGGGCAATGCCTGTCACGTGCAGAGAAAAAACCGCTTATCCATAAAGAATCTATTCACTTTAGTTGCCATTTCAATGAATGGTCGATTCTTGAATATGAACTAAAACAACATCAAATTGTGTATACCAGCAACTTTACAGCTGAGGGTGTAATCGTAGAGGCTGATGTCGAAATTGATCAGATTGAGCCATTATCGCTCAAGATTAATCATGTCACTCGGGGGCGAGAGAAATTAAAGAGAATACAACCGCAAGATGAATAATGATCCTTTACTCAAATATCGAGAGCAGCACAAACACCGTTTGAATTACATGCCATGGTTGTACTGGACTTTAAAACCCAAACATCGGGAATGGGCTGATGAATGGCAACGTGACTATCAGGCTTATCTGATGGATATGGAAACGGTTGAAATTGGTCAAAACTGCTTTATATCGCCTCTTGCACATATTTTTGCCGAGCCGGGCCGAAAAATTATCATCGGCGATAACAGTTTTATTGCAGCCGATTGTGTATTGCATGGTCCATTGCATATTGGATCTGAAGTTGCCATTAACCATCATTGCATATTAGATGGTGGACGAGTCGGCATTACCTTGGGTGATCAAGTGCGTCTTGCGGCGTATTGTCATTTATATGCCTTTGATCATGGTATGAGTTTTGATCAACCCATTTATCAACAGCCAGTAAGATCACAGGGCATTCGTATTGAAAAGGATGTCTGGCTTGGAGCGCATGTAGGGGTGAAAGATGGCGTGACAATTGGTGCGCATGCAGTTGTAGGTATGAACAGTATGGTGACTAAAAATATCGACTCGCAGCATGTTATTGCAGGAAATCCTGCTCGATTTATTCGATTACGACAATAAAAAAGACCCTATGAACTAGGGCCTTTTTTCTCATGTAAAATTTAAGTTATTAAACAGGAGAAAGAGTGCTGTTAATCAATTCGTCAAGTGCATTAAAGCCTTGTAAGCCTGTGCCTACAGATGCAACTGTACCTGAAACTAGATCTACTGCATCAGTTACAGTTTCAACTACTGCACCCAATACTGGTGTTGAAGCAGTAGAAGCAACCAATGGGTTAAGGTCGTCAGCAAGATCGGCAACAACACCCGCAACATCAACAACAACTGTGCCTAGTGTTTCCGCTGGTGCATTAAGAAGATCGCTGACCAATTGAACTGGATCAACGTCAGCAACATACTTGCCCACGTCACCAACGGTATCTACAACGTTGTCTACAGAATCTAGAACACCCGCAATTACACCACCAAGTACAGGCACTTGAGTCACGTAGTTTGTAACAACGTCAGTGCTGTCAAGAACATCACCTACAGTTGTAGATACGTCAGTTACCAGATTACCCGCTACAGACGTTGTATCAGAAAGTAAATCGGTTACAGCACCCAGTAAATCACCTTCAACAAGGTTGCCATACAGATTTTCAGCAGTTGTAGAAACATTTTCTAAAGTTGAAGTCACAAGATTAGAAACAGATTCAACCACTTCACCGACTACAGGAATGTCTTGAGCAGCATCGACCAGTGTTGTTGAAATTGAATCAAGTGTAGAAGCTGTGTCAGTCACTAAGTTAGTTACTAAACCAGTGGTGTCTGTGACAAGATCGCCAACAGTTTCAGCAAGATCGCCAGAAGTAATGTTTGCAGCGGTATTATGAAGTGTATCGAATAAATTATCAGTTGTAGATGTAACAAGGCCAGTGACTGAACCTACAACATCACCCAAAACAGGAACATGGTCTAAAACGTCAACCACAGGTGTAACGACTGAGTCGACCACAACATCAGTAATTGTTTCAGCTGCTGTTACAACAGCATCAACAATTTTGCCCACAGCTTGAGTCAGTCCTTGAAATACAGTTGTTAAAACACTGCTAAGTTTCCCGGTAAATAATGAAAACATGATAACCCTCTTTTTTATTTAGCATAAGAATAATTTGCATAACCTTTTTAATGAAAAAAGTGATAAATCTCAATAAATAAATTAAAAATGTCGGCTATTTTATGATTGTAAATTCTGCTTAAATTCTTATTTTTGATAGCTTTTCTATATTTTAGTTAAATTATGTGAATCTTATCACAAACATACCTTGATGGGCTTAAAGTAATATTAAAAGGATTATATATTCTAGACATCTAAAAAAATAACTGAAATAAATCCTATTCTGAAATAAATATGATAAGTTAAAAACATGTCAAAAAATCTCTAGGCACAAAGACCTTAAAGAAGAGAGGCAAGTATGAGTCGCGTAATCGCATGTATTGATTCTTCACCTTGTATCAATGCAATTGCAGAAGCAGCTGCGTGGGTAGCAAGAGAAACCAAACGGGAATTGGTGCTTTTACAAGTATTAGATTATTATCCTGCAAGCTACCATTTAGGTGAAATTAGTGGCGTCATCGGATTTGAAAGTAACGCGATGTTGCTCAAAGAGCTTGCAGAGCTTGAACAAAAACAAAGTGAATTAGCAATCGATTATAGTAATAACCTACTCAAACATATCTCGGAAATGATTCTAGATAAGTATGGGTTGGAAAGTACAAAGATTCAGGAGAAAGGTGATTTCCTAGAGCAAAGTTTTAGTGTGCTCAGAGAAACAGACTTTGTCGTGATTGGTAAAGTGGGTGAGCGTGCCGCTGAAAAAAATAAGCCTATAGGAAGTAATGTAGAGAATTTTATTCGTGGAGCGAACTGTACCGTAATGACGGTGGGTGAGAACTTTAAAATTCCGACTCGGTTTATCTTTGCCTACGAGTATTCACCAACATGCTTAAATATCATGCAACGAATCTCCCAAAGTGATTTACTCAAAACTTTACAATGCCATTTATTGTATGTAGGGGATCATCCCGAAGTACTCAAAGACCCCGAAGAGTACCTTCGAACAGCAGGTCTTGATGTGGTAACCGTGTATCGTTATGGCGATGTGGCTGAAAATATTCTTGAGTATCAGCAAGAGCTTGGTATTCAGATGATTGTACTGGGTGCATTTAGTCACAGTAAATTACATCAGTTCTTTTTGGGAAGTATTGCCACTTCAATTTTCAGAAATGCAAGTGTGCCGTTGCTGGTTGCCAAATAATGTAACAATAGTTATCCGCAAATGTTGTGGATAACTATATGGAAAAACATAAATATTGTATTTAAATATTTGATTTAAATACAAAAAATATTCAAGTCTGTTTTTTGATCGCTATTTGACAATCGCGATTGCAAAACCATCATGTCCTTTCGAACCCACAGTTTGAAGCGCTGTAGACGACAAAAGTCGCGGATGATTCTGCATAAGTTCAAAAGTAGAGCGGATACCTTCGATACTTGGACGCTGGTTTTCTGTATCGATAAGTGCGCCAGCGCGAATCACATTGTCTAAAACAATGACTGTACCAGAATGCGATAAGTTAAGGCTTAACTCTAAATATTCAGGATAACTTTGTTTATCTGCATCTATAAAAATAAAATCGAAAGGTTCGAAAGTGCTGGCGTCTATTGCCGCTAAAATTTCTGCTGCACGGCCCACCTTTAACTCAATTGGTACGGCTAGATTCGCCTGATCAATATTTTGCTGTGCTAGCGCAGCGTGATTGTCTCGCCCTTCAATAGTCATGAGATAACCGTCTTCTGGAAGCACCCGTGCCAACCATAAAGTACTATACGCTGCAAATGTGCCAAGTTCCAAAACGCGTTTGCATTTATTCATCTGAATGAGCATTTGCAATAACATGCCTTGATTGGGAGCAACAGCCAAGTGATCTGGAAAACCCTGAGCTGAGGTATTGTTCAGGGCAAATTTAAGATTTGCATCTTCTGGAATTAATTTTGATTCAATATAGTGATCAATGTCGTTCCACTGCTGTTGCATTGCAAGTATACCTTTAGTCCTAAGAGAGGGAAGTGTATTTAAAAACCTGACAATTCTATGAGATTTGGCAAGGAAATCAAAAAATAAAATAAAAAAAGAGATCAAATCGATCTCTATTGGGTGCCACTCGTATCAATCAATTAAAAATTACACATCGAACTGTTTCTGCTGTGGTCAGGCCCCCATGTACGATAGCCTTGCGTATCGATATGAATTTGTCCAGTACTGTACAAGCCTAGCCCCATATTCAAGCTTTGCCCGTGTTGTGACCAAAATTGACAGAGTTTAAATTTGGTATTTTCGATAAAAGCATAATCTTGCGGCTGAGGGATTTCCGGCCCAATTCTAAAATCAATCGCTGAATTGAATAAATGGCGAGAGGAATTTGCGCCACCTGCACACTGATTGAGTGGCAAATCGCGGTAAACCGAAGTGACTTCAAAGTCTGTCAAAATTTTGGCAGCCACCAGATATTTCAAGACCCGAAGTGTAGGAAGGGCGTTATTCCATAATTCACGATTAGGTACGGCATATTCTGAGCGACCGCATTTTTGCCAGTCACGTGCTGTACGGAGTAATTCATAATTTGGCACAATATTGGCAACATCGTTGCGAGTTAAAAACGCCTGATAATCTTGAACTTGCGCACGATTTGTCGGGTTTTCGAGCCAGTATAAGTATGAACTTGGGGTTATTTTAGGACGAACAGGGCGTTCAATTGAAATTGTTTCTTGAGGAATGTGTATACGATGACCACGAGGAATGTCATGAATTGTCGCTTTTTTTTGAGAGGTTGTGGTACAACCAACCATCATGACCGGAATCAGGCTGAATGCAAACAAACCTTTCAAAACCTTAGACATAACAAAATCAACAACTTATTTTAAAGTCGCTATTTTAATCTAAAATGGTCTTAGAATTATGAAATTTTTGCAATCAAATGTTGATTTGAGGTATAAAAAAGGATCAGACAGTGCTGATCCTTAATTAATTACTTCTCTAGATATTGAAGCTTATCTGCTTTGCCATTCCATTCTTCGCGATCTGCAGGCTGATCACCAATTTGGGTAATGTTTGGCCATTTTTGTGCTAATTCTGCATTAAGTTCAATAAAGACTTCCTGACCTTCAGGTAATTCATCTTCAGAGAAAATAGCATTTGCAGGACATTCTGGCTCGCAAAGCGCACAGTCGATACACTCATCTGGATTGATGACAAGAAAGTTTGGACCTTCATAGAAACAGTCAACTGGGCAGACTTCTACGCAATCTTGATATTTACATTTAATACAGTTTTCAGTGACAACAAAGGTCATGGCGACAGCTACCTAAAATATGGTTTTCATTAAAACTTGCCTATTTTAGGCAAAAAACTCGCAATCGAACAATTCCTTTTATTGATATTTGTTATTTAAATCCATGAAATGGATTTAAATAACTGATTTATAATCTTTTATTGCTTGTTTTATTGCACACTTTTTATTAGCTGTACTCCTATTTATACCTGTAAAAACAAATATTTAAATGATATCGATTCTTAATCAAGCTTTGTCGTTCAGTTGTTTGTCCTGATTTATTTTTTAGCTCCGGTTTAGCGTTGCCTCTGGTCAACTCAATCTGAATAGCCTTGCTGTGGATAATGCAGGATATCCTGATGAAGTTCTTCAGACAATAACTGAATGAAAGGTTCTGTGGTGTGATGTGTTAAAAGGTAAGGATTAAACTCATCAATATGGTGCTGTTCAAAAAAGGCCTTCATTTTTTTATTAATCGGCGCAAATTTCATGCTCCAGCGTTGAAATAGTGAATGATCGATATATTTCGACGCTAAAATTTCACAGTTTTGATGACGTGGATCTTTGATAATTTTGGTGTAGAAAATATCATTTACTGTCTTTTCTTCGCCTTCAAGGCACTGCACAAAATAACCATTACCATAATACAGCACACCCGTAATACCATTGCGTGAATTGTATTGAACAGCCTCAGTTAAAATTTCCATCAGGTCATTTTTGATTTGATGATGTTCACTATTGGTTTTGCTCACGTATAGTAGCTGAATTGCTGGCATAGTCTCACCTTAATGATTTTTAGAATTGTTGCCGCTTTTATAATTGATTGCCAAAATAACTATAACAGATTAAGACGTACTTGTATGGTTGTGAGCTTATACACTCACGTTTTTTAACATTTGTATAGGCTCATTTTACAAGCAGAGATAAAAAAGGGCATCCATAGCAGACACCCTGATTTGCTCACATTATAACGATGAGTGATCTAACTGTTCTTTTAAATGATAGAGAGCTTCTAAAGCCTGTCGAGGTGTTAAGCTATCCACATCGAGCTGCTGAAGATGTTCGAGCACAGGAGATGGTTTTTTAACCTCGATCATCTGTTCATCGGCCACAGTATGTTCAACCGCAGCAAATAAATCAGTTTGAACTGCTGTTTGTGCGTGATCAAGCTGCTGTTTTTCTAAAATTTTAAGGCGCTTTTGTGCTTCTTTAATTACACTTGCAGGAATACCCGCCAGTTTTGCAACTTGTAGACCATGACTTTGACTCGCTGGGCCGTGCTGAACCTTATGCAATAAAATCAGATTTCCATTAATTTCCTTTGCTGTTACATGATAGTTATCAATACCATGTTCATGGCCTAGCTCGGTGAGTTCAAAGTAATGCGTTGCAAATAAACATAAACATTTAATGCGTTTGGTTAGATCGAGTACACATGCCCAAGCCAAGGATAAGCCATCATAGGTACTGGTACCACGCCCAACTTCATCCATAAGTACCAAAGATTGATGGGTGGCATGATGCAAAATTTGCGAGGTTTCGGTCATTTCGACCATAAAAGTAGATTTACCTGTCGATAAGTCATCGGCTGAACCAATTCGGGTGAAAATACGATCAATTGGGCCAAGTTTTGCAGACTGTGCTGGCACGAAACTACCACAGTAGGCCAGTAAACTAATCAACGCCGTCTGACGCATAAATGTGGATTTACCGCCCATATTGGGACCAGTAATAATCGCCATGCGATGCTGCGTATCTAAAAAGGTATCGTTAGGGGTGTATGGACTCTTATTGAGTGCTTCCACCACCGGATGGCGACCAGCTGTAATTTTAATGCCTGTTTCCGGCCCAAAACTTGGACGGTTCCAATTCAGTAAACGTGCCTGATGGGCAAAGTTGCTTAACACATCGATTTGCGCAATTGCGGCACTCATCATCTGTAAATTGGCAATGTTTTGACGCAGTGTTTCTAGGAGTTGTTCGAATAAAAGTTTTTCTCGTGCCAGCGCACGCGATTCACTCGATAGCACTTTATCTTCAAAACTTTTTAGCTCAGGCGTGATGTAGCGCTCTGCATTTTTTAAAGTCTGACGACGGATATAATGACTTGGCGCTTGTTCTGCTTGCGCTCTTGTCAATTCAATGTAGTAACCACTTACCCGGTTGTAGCCAATTTTAAGGGTAGGTATACCGCTCAATTCACGTTCTTTAATTTCAAGATCAATCAGGAATTGTCCAGCGTGATCTCGAATTTGACGCAACTCATCGAGTTCTGCGTCGTAACCTTCTGCAATGACATTTCCATCACGCAACAAGACTGGCGGATTTTCTACAATCGCGGCATTAAGTAATTGATGCAGTGCTTTGAAATCACCTAACTGTTGGTCAAGATCATGCAACAATGCCGATTTTTGTTGTTGAAAAACTGGCTGTAAAGCATGTCTTAGAAAAGGAATTTGACCACAGGCTTGGCGTAACTGTACCAAATCGCGAGGGCGGGCACTGCCTAGCGCGACACGGCTAAGGACGCGTTCAATGTCTCCAATTTCTTTAAGCACCAGTCGAAGTGGTGTTTCATGATAGCCATGAAGCAGATGCTGAATGGCGTCGAGCCGTGCGTCAAGAATAGCAGTATCACGAATGGGTTGCATGAGCGTGCGGCTGAGTAGACGTCCGCCCATTGCGGTTTGACAGTCATTGATAAGCTGAAAAAGTGATGTCCCATGTTCAAACAACGGATCGACAATTTCTAGGTTACGGCGAGTAATGGGATCTAGCGCAATAAAGTCGGTGCTTTGTTCGAGCTGGATCGAACGAATATGAGGCAACGCCGTTTTTTGTGTTTCTTTAGCATAATGAATCAGCGCTGCTGCTGATGCTTTTGCAAGTGGTAAATGATCGAGTCCAAATCCAGCGAGCGTGCCAACAGCGAGTTGATCGCACAGGGTTTTTTCGGCGTTATTTAAATTGAAATCAACATTTGGGCGTTTGGTGATTGGGCATTCAATTTGCTTTTTAATTTGTTCAAGGATATTTTGATCGACCAAATCCTCATCAACTACAATTTCACTTGGCATCAAGCGAGCAAGCTCAATGGCCAGTTGTTCAGCTTGAAACGCGTGTTCTTGTACCTTAAAAATCCCTGCACTTAAGTCCAGAAGTGCCAAACCGATCTTATTTTGATGAATGCAAACCGAGACCAGATTTGAAGATTGATAACTTCCGAGCAATGCGTCGTCTGTAATGGTTCCTGGTGTGATGATACGAACTACTTTTCGTTCAACTGGGCCTTTACCTGTGACTTCACCAACTTGTTCGCAGATTGCCACCGTTTGGCCAGCTTTAACCAACCGCGCCAAGTAGCCTTCAGCAGCATGGTAGGGCACACCCGCCATTGGAATCGGTTCGCCGTTGCTTTTTCCACGATGGGTCAGGGTAATGCCGAGCAGTTTTGCAGCTTTACGCGCATCTTCAAAAAAGAGTTCATAAAAGTCACCCATGCGATAAAACAACAGCGCATGTTGATGTTCCATCTTCACCTTAAAGTATTGTTGCATCATCGGTGTTAGTGTGGAGAGGTCAGGTGTTGAACTGTCTAATTTCAATTGTGTAAAGCCTTTTATTTCAGGTTTTTAAATCGGTTGGGGGATGCCATCATTAGGTTAAAGCCAAATACAGATAAAACCTTTAAGCCACGCGCATAAGATTTGTCTTGATATCTTGTTTGCTGGCCAAATTTTAGCAAATCTACAGTCAGCATCTTAACAAATTGAGAAGAATTAACAAAAAGGAATACCGGAATGAATGGTGAAATAAAGACCAAAAACATAAGAGTGCTATAAACCTATGCTTTTTTTTATTGAGAAAAGATTTTGATTCTATTTTTACTTTTTAAGCTTTTGGGGTGAATGAATTCAATTGCGTAAACGCCAGCATGTCATATCACATCATGCTGGCAATTTAGTCGGGTTCGCTTATTTGTTAAATCCAAATCCTTGCTTGATCAAGTTAGGGAGTACATCGGGAAAATAAATGTGCTTGTAATAACCACTTACACTAGCGCTCCATGTATCACCATCGGTACGACCAGTATTTTCCCAATGCTCGACAATTTCTTGGTTGTACTTCGAGATTTTTTCTTCTAGACCATCTGTCTTATAGGTTTCGTCATGACGGAAGGTTTCTAATGGAAGACGTGGTTTGTGATGTGACGGAACATCTACATGACCAATCACTACACCCGCGACAGGATAGGTATATTTGGGTAGCTTTAACAGCTTGATCATGGCATCAGAATCACGACGAATCCCACCAATAGGCACAATTCCAAGGCCTTCCGAGCGTGCAGCAGCCATCACAGAGCCTAATGCAATTCCTACATCAGTCGCGCCAGCGACAACACTTTCTACGCTTTCATGTGCAATTTGCTGATCTCCGATTAATTCCAATCCGACATGACTCTTATACATATCTAGCACAAAGACCAGAAACACGGGTGCTTGGGCAATCCAGGGTTGCCCACCTGCAATCTTGGAGATTTCAGCACGTCTTGCTTCATCGCGAATCACCACAATTGAAACTTGCTGTGAGTTGACTGATGTTGGTGCACGATAAGCCGTGCTAATGATCCGTTCTAGAGTTGCATCATCAATTGCCTCATCTGTAAAACTACGTTCACTCTTATGATCATTCAACAAATCAATCACGTTACTCATGAGATCTCCTGTATTTGGGAAATAATAGTCATCTAAAACTGACAATAATTTAAGCTAACAATATGCGAAATAACGACATTTTGTAGCTTGGTATAGCCAAAATTTTACCATAGCGCAATATGATGTATGTTTCAGTGAAGTTTCATATACGGGATTGAAACTTTGTACAAAAACAACTCACCATCTAACTCAGCGGTTTCAATTAGAGATACTTACAGATATAAATCATATAAATTTCAAAATCTTGATTAAATTTTTTTGATTTTTTTAATTTATTTGAAAGAAAAAACTTGCTCTGGTAGAACGATTGTTCTACCATCATTTTATGAACACAAAAAACACCAATACCCGGGAGAGGATCCTGGAAACTGCCGAGCAGCTGATTTATCAAAAGGGTATTCATGCCACGGGAATGGACCTTTTGGTTAAAACCTCAGGCGTGGCAAGAAAAAGTATTTATCGTTATTTCGCGACCAAAGATGACGTAGCTGCGGCAGCCTTAAATGCGCGTGATGAACGCTGGATGCATTGGTTTCGAACCGAATGTGACAAAGGGGAAACTCCCGCTGAGCGTATTTTAAATATGTTTAGCACACTCAAAAGCTGGTTTCAGTCTGAGGGTTTCCGTGGTTGTGCATTTATTAATACTGCTGGAGAAACTGGTGATCCGGAAGACCCTGTGCGGCGTATTGCAAAGCTGCATAAGCAGAAACTTCTGGATTATATCTTTGAGCTCACTAGTCAAATGAATATTGAGCAACCCATGGTCTTGGCCAAGCAGTTGCTTATCTTGATCGAAGGAGCAATTACCACCTCGCATGTGATGGGTGATATGAGTTCTGCCGATAGCGCAAAAGATGTCGTGCAATTGTTGTTAAATCAGGCCAGTCAATCGGTCTAAAGCTTAAAACAGTGGATTATTTTTTATCTAAATTTTCTGGAGGATATCCCGTGTCCCAAGAACAGAATCGACCACCACTGCCGCCTTTCACACGTGAAACGGCAATTGAAAAAGTGCGGCTTGCAGAAGATGGTTGGAATAGTCGAGATGCCGATAAAGTATCACTGGCATATACCCTAGACACAAAATGGCGTAATCGTGCAGAGTTTGCGACAAACCGAGAAGAGGCAAAAGCATTTCTTTCTCGTAAATGGAAAAAGGAACTTGAATATCGTTTGATCAAAGAACTATGGGCATTTACCGACAACCGTATTGCGGTTCGCTATGCGTATGAATGGCACGACGATTCTGGCAATTGGTTTCGTTCATATGGTAATGAAAATTGGGAATTTGAGGAAAACGGTTTGATGCATCGTCGTTTTGCTTGTATCAATGATATGCCAATTCAAGTGAGCGAACGTAAATTCCACTGGCCGCTCGGTCGCCGACCAGATGATCATCCGGGATTGTCAGATTTAGGGCTTTAAATATTTCTCGTTTGCCTCGGTTAATTTCTCCCAATTGATTAATCGAGGTTTTTTTATAGGTGACCAGATTTAATATAAAGCTCAGCACCTGCGTCTGAAGCGATAAGTGTATGTGTTGCGTCGGCTGGATATCGAATCCAAGTTCCTTCTGGATAATAATCATCATCATTCAGCAGTTCACCTTGAATCACCAAAATTTCTAGACCACTGATAGATTGTTGCTGGAGTACATCTTGTGCAGAAAGTTTTTCTAAATACGTATTTTCTGTCAAGGAACTGAAAAGTGGACAAATCGTGCGACCTTCAACGACGATCCAATTGTCAGGGTTGTTGGTATCGATCACCAGTTTTTCGGTTTCGTTTTCGCCCATTTGCATCAGTTTGACAAAAATCAACGCACCTTCATTGCTAGAAGGAACATGCTTTGAATTATGTGGATTACGGATATACCAACCCTTTGGGTAATGCTGTTCTCCATTTTCGATAAATGTACCAGATAGGATAAATAGCTCTTCACCCAGTGGATGCGAATGTTCTGGAAATACCGTTTTTGGCGCATACTTAACTAAACTCGTCGCACGTGCTTTTTCATCACCAATTCGATCAAGCATCATACGTTCGACTTCACCATTTGGCGATGTAAGCCATGCGTAATCATCTGGTTTAATAATGACCTTTTTGGAAAAATCGGCATTAATCATTTTCATGAGACATTTTTCCCTTGTATATCTTTCTTACTCAACCATATCATGCAACATTTGTTTGAACTGTTGTTGTAAAGATCAACAGAATAATAAGTTTACATCAATCGATTATTTGACGCTTATTCCTGTTCCATCAACCCATTGATAGTGTAAATGAAACTGCCAGTCAAGTTGATCGTCCTTTCGTAATTCAATCAAGCTAGAATAATCTGGCATATCATGAGCATTGACTTGATTACTCAATTACATTCTAAAGACTCAAAAAAGAGCGAAAAACATTAACTTTAGGTTAATGAATTTGCATTTTGCTTGATTGATTCAAGCGCAAAAAAAGCATTTTATAAGAACAGATCAAGACATGACCATTAAGGAAAATTACATGGAAGGTTCTGTTCAGCATAAAGAACGCCTATGGACAAAGCGTCGTCAGAGTAAACAGCTCAAACTGGAAATGGCACAGCAACATACTGACGGTGTCGTGATTCCAACCCAAGATATCATCAAGGTACTTGAAACCTTGATCACACCGGGCGACCGAGTGGTGCTTGAAGGCAATAATCAAAAACAGGCCGATTTTTTATCTCGTTCACTTGCACAGACCAGTCCACAAGTATTGCATGATCTACATATGATCATGCCAAGTGTGGGACGTCCAGAGCATCTGGATTTGTTTGAAAAAGGCATAGCACGAAAGCTCGATTTTTCTTTTGCAGGTACACAAAGCCTTCGTATTAGCCAGTTGCTTGAAGATGGTCTACTCGAGATCGGCGCCATTCACACCTACATCGAACTTTATTCGCGTTTATTGGTCGATCTAATTCCCAATGTGGTGCTGTCGGCAGGCTTTATGGCGGATCGTCAGGGCAATATTTATACCGGACCGAGTACCGAAGATTCACCTGCATTAATTGAACCTGCTGCATTTAGTGATGGAATTGTGATTGTACAGGTCAATGAACTGGTCGATGATGTACAAGATTTACCGCGCGTGGATATTCCGGCCTCTTGGGTAGATTTTGTGGTGGTGGCTGATCAGCCCTTTTATATTGAACCGCTATTTACCCGTGATCCCAAACATATCAAACCCGTACATGTACTGATGGCGATGATGGCCATCCGCGGAATCTATGAAAAGCATCAGGTTCAGTCATTGAATCACGGTATTGGATTTAATACGGCTGCGATTGAATTGATTTTACCTACCTATGGCGAGTCTTTGGGCCTCAAAGGCAAGATTTGCCGAAACTGGACTTTGAACCCACATCCAACTCTTATTCCAGCCATTGAAACTGGTTGGGTTGAAAGTGTGCATTGTTTCGGTACCGAATTGGGAATGGAAAAATATGTAGCTGCGCGTCCAGACGTATTTTTTACCGGTCGAGATGGCTCACTACGCTCTAACCGGATGATGTGCCAACTGGCAGGGCAGTATGCGGTTGATCTATTTATAGGGGCAACCTTACAAGTGGATGGTGATGGTCATTCATCGACCGTAACCAAAGGTCGTTTAGCAGGTTTTGGTGGTGCCCCCAACATGGGTCATGATCCGCGAGGTCGTCGTCATGATACACCAGCATGGCTGGATATGCGCCAGCAAGGTCATTCGGATACCGATACCTACCTCGCGCGAGGTAAAAAGCTGGTGGTTCAAATGGTCGAGACCTATCAAGAAGGTGGAAAACCTACATTTGTAAACACACTTGATGCCGTCGAGGTGGCCAAAAAAGCCGGTATGCCGCTGGCTCCTGTCATGATTTATGGTGATGACGTCACGCATCTATTAACCGAGGAAGGCATCGCCTACTTATATAAGGCACGTAGTCAGGAAGAGCGTCGTGCCATGATTGCAGCAGTGGCTGGCGTGACCGAAATTGGCTTACAGCAAGATCCCAAAAAGACCCAGCAACTTCGTGCAGAAGGACTGGTCGTATTTCCAGAAGATCTAGGGATCAAGCGTACCGATGCGACACGTGAATTGCTGGCCGCGAAGAATATTGCAGATTTGGTGACTTGGTCAGATGGTTTGTATCAGCCCCCAGCGAAATTTAGGAGCTGGTAATGAATGCCATATTAAATACAAAACCCGCACTTACACGGGCAGAGCAAATTGCAAATCTAGCAGTACAAGCACTAATCGATGAAGTCAATCTGACACCTAAACCAGCATTGGTGGATCGTCGCGGTAGTGGCGCTCATCACGATTTGACACTTCAATTGATGGAGCGGTCTGCAAATAGCCTTTACCCGATGTTTAAAGCCATGGCAGAAGCAGCCCAAGCGCATGGTCACGTTTCACAAGCACTGCGCGAAGAGATAGGGCAGCTTGGACGTGATGGCGAGCAGCATATGCTCAAGATAACAAATGGTGTAAATACGCACCGTGGTGCGATTTGGTCGATGGGCCTCATGGTCACCGCAGCCGCATTGGAGCTGTCGCAGCAGCATGCGCATGATGTAGAGCATCTTTGCCAGATTGCAGCACAGATTGCGTGCTTAACAGATCGTTTTGTGCCAGCTCAGGCTGTGTTGAGTCATGGTCAGAAGATCCAGAAAAAATTTGGCATTCAAGGTGCAAAACATCAGGCACAACAGGCATTTCCTGTGCTCACCACCTATGGATTGACCGAGCTGCATCGTAGTCGGGCACACCACATTGAAGAAAACAAAGCCCGGATTAATGCCTTACTGGCCATGATGGCACACTTAGACGACACCTGTGTAATTCATCGCGCAGGACTGGACGGTTTGAATCGTGTCCAAACCGGCGCGCTAAATATTTTGGCATTAGGTGGCTGTTCGAGCCAACAAGGATACCGTGCGCTGCTTGATTATGAACAAGCGCTGATGATGATTCGCGCATCGGCAGGAGGTGCCGCAGATTTACTGGCTTCGCTGTTGTTTCTCGATCAAGTCGAGCAGATCAACTGGAATGAAACGCAAGGATTACAAGCATGGAAATATTAAATTTTGAATTTTCAGCCAGCGAGGCGGCAGCGAAATCCGCATTGGTGGGGTGTGTCGGATCGGGAGATCTTGAAATTTTGATGGAACCGAGTTCGTCGAATGTCACCACCATTCAGGTGATCACTTCAGTCGATGGTAGTGAGCAGCGCTGGAAAAATTTATTTGAACGTATTTTTTCAGAGTCGAAGCAATGTGCAGTCAACATCGAAATTCATGACTTTGGTGCCACACCGGGCGTTGTCCGTTTAAGACTCGAGCAGGCTTTTGAAGAGGTGCAACATGGCTGATATCGATTATTTACTGAAAAAACAGAGTTTCATTGAGCTTGATGCTCGCCAGCGTGCCAAAAGCCTACTCGATGCAACATCTCAAAAAGAACTGCTCGATCCTTTTGCACGTATCATGTCGCCGTGGTTAATCAAACAAAATATCGTGCCGCAAGCCGATGACGGCGTTGTAGTGATCAAGGGGACGTTTGAAGGTCGGCCAGCGGTGGTCATTTCAATTGAAGGTGTGTTTCAGGGAGGAAGTCTTGGTGAAGTTGGAGGCGCTAAAATTGCAGGCGCTTTAGAACTTGCCGTTGAAGACAACCGCAATCACATTCCCACCGTCGCGATTTTATTGCTCGAAACGGGAGGTGTTCGGTTACAAGAAGCCAACCTTGGATTGGCAGCAATTGCAGAAATTCAGGCTGCAATCGTTGCGTTACGTCAGCATCAATCTGTCATCGGGGTGGTTGCCGGAAGTGTTGGTTGCTTTGGTGGTATGTCAATTGCTGCAGGTTTATGCAGTTACCTGATCATGACCCAAGAAGGGCGCCTAGGACTAAATGGTCCGCAAGTCATTGAGCAAGAAGCGGGTTTACAAGAGTATAACGCCAAAGATCGTCCATTTATTTGGAGTATCTGTGGGGGTGAACAACGCTTTAAAACTGGTCTGATCGATGCCTATATCGATGACAACCGCGAGCAAATTAAGGCACAGATCATCGAATTTATTCAGCAAGGATCACCACAACGACCTCGTTGCATGCAAGCAGAACACTACTTAGAAAAGCTTCAGCACCTAGATACCACGCAGCAGATCAGTCCAGCAGAAGTACAGGCATTGTATCAGGGAGAAAAAGCATGAATATGGATGTTAATGCAATCAAACAGGCTACTCGAGGGAAAGTATGGTTCGATCGACTGACCCAGAATTTTGAGCGAATCGAAAGCGGAATTGAATCGTTACAGATTGCCGAAGGCAAAATCAATAACCAGATCGTTCGGGTATTTTGCATAACTGCAGACACTCAAAATCGTTTTCCACGCGCGCGTAATGGAGAAGTGGGACTACTTGAAGGTTGGGGACTTGCCCATGCAGTAAACCAGTTGATCAAACAAGATCAAGATGCATCTAAAAAGCGTGGCATTCTTTGTTTGGTAGATGTACCGAGTCAGGCATATGGCAGACGCGAAGAAAGTTTAGGAATTCATCAGGCGTTGGCCGCAGCCGTAGACAGCTATGCACGTGCTCGTCTTGCAGGACATGCAGTAGTGAGCCTGCTAGTAGGTAAATCAATGTCTGGTGCTTTTTTGGCGCATGGTTATCAGGCCAATCGGATACTAGCGCTCAAAGATTCTGGCGTTATGGTACATGCTATGGGCAAAGAATCTGCTGCGCGCGTGACCTTGCGTACGGTTGAGGAACTTGAGCATCTGGCTCAGCGTATTCCACCCATGGCTTATGATATCGAAAGCTATGCCTCTTTAGGATTATTATCGGGTCTAATTGAGGTGGAATCGGCTGAAGATCCAACCCAACATGACTTAGAGTCTGTGATTCAGTCAATCGCAGCAGCTTTTGAGGATATTCAGCAGCAGGGGCGCTGTGATTTATCGCATCGCTTGCAAGCTCAAAATCGTCAAGCCTCATTGCGTGTTCGTGAGTTAATGAAGGCGCAGTGGTCATGATGAATTCGATACAGCCACATGATTTACTTTGGGGTATGACACCGCAAATGCTGGGTCATAACGTACCTCAGTGGGTGATTGC
Organism: Acinetobacter soli; assembly: GCF_018139125.1. Classification (NCBI taxonomy): domain Bacteria; kingdom Pseudomonadati; phylum Pseudomonadota; class Gammaproteobacteria; order Moraxellales; family Moraxellaceae; genus Acinetobacter; species Acinetobacter soli. Next base: position 1,167,096 of record NZ_CP073241.1, on the reverse strand, counting down.
GGCTGTATCACATGGCCATCCTGTAGTGGTTCGACGTGATGTGATGATCAATCAGATGATTCCCGTTGGAATTCGAGGAAGATCACGCGGGGAGCGCTTTGCTACACATTTGCATTACAATGCAATTACAAAATGTGTGCAACCGGAACAATTGGCACACGTTGATTTAAATCTATTTCCAGATTTAAAAGATCGGCTTGAGCAAATAAATATCCTGATGCACCGATCAGGTTGGGCTTGGGGATATACCGGGAGCGTCGGTTTTGAGCTGGCAACCGGATTGAAAACCGTTACGCCGCAAAGTGATATTGATCTGATTATCCGTACACCTGAAGCGATGTGCAAGAAACAAGCAACATGGTTACTAGAGCAGTTAGATCAATTGGCTTTGAAAATAGATGTGCAATTACAAACACCGCGGGGTGGCGTTGCCTTAAAGGAATGGGCAAGGGCGACTGGCAAAGTACTGCTCAAGCAATCGAATGCTGCGGTATTGATTGAAAACCCTTGGCAGTAAGGAAGAATCGATATGAGCACAATTTGGGTATTTCCGGGACAAGGCGCGCAGCATCCGAATATGTTGCACGACCTGCCTCAGCATCATCTTGTGCAACATTATATTCAGCAAGCTTCTGATGTATTAGATCAAGATGTAATGTTGCTTGATCAGCCAGATGCACTGAAATCGACCTATGCCGTACAAATTTGTTTATATATTGCCGGCGTGGTGAGTGCGGCACTTTTACAAGAACATGCGGGCCAGCCCCAATTTGTTGCTGGACTTTCAATTGGAGCTTGGGCCGCAGCCACGACTGCCAAAGTGATAACATTTGAAGATGGATTAAAACTGGTTGCGAAGCGCGGACAACTCATGCAGGAAGCATATCCTTCCGGATATGGTATGACGGCCATTTTGGGTGCAGATCAGGCGCGTGTCGAGATGTGGGTAAACGCCGTAAAATCAACACAGGCTGAAGTTTATATTGCCAATATTAACACCGAAACCCAAATTGTAATTTCGGGTGAAATAAACGCCATGCAAGCGGTGGGTTCACTTGCACAGCAAAATGGCGCTGTATGTAAAAAAGTCGAAATCAGTGTGCCATCGCATTGTGAATTACTTACACAACAGGCACAGCAACTGGCGATGATGATGGAGGGAATTCGTACACAACAACCCAGCATTAAATATTTAAGTGGTACAAGCGCCAGAATATTGCTTACGGATCGGCAGATCGTAGACGATATCGTGTTTAATATGTGCCGGATGATTTGTTGGGACAATACTGTGCGCGCTGCATGGGAGAGAGGCGCCCGATTGCACATTGAAGCATTGCCAGGAAATGTCTTGACTGGCTTGGCAAAAAAAACGTTCAAAGAAGGAACCGTGTTGTCCTTTCAGAATACACAGTTGGAAAGTCTGATGACGGCGATGCACATCCAGCAAGGATACATTTGAAGTTATCAAAAAATGAAGAAACTCAATGGATAGAGGACGTTAAAAATGATTATTTATGGAACAGCGATTTTAGCCATTTGTCACTTACTCGGCGATTATCTGGGTAATACGCTTGGAATGCTACTTGGAGTAAAAGCCAATGTCGGTGGTGTAGCCATTTCAATGATCTTACTTATTCTGATGAAGGAGTTGTTGGCAAAAAAAGGCTATCTACCTCAAGTGACACAATTTGGTGTGTTGTACTGGTCCGGTATGTATATTCCGATTGTTGTGGCGATGTCCGCGGGACAAAATGTGGTGGCTGCACTATCAGGCGGTGTGCTCGGGATTATTGTTTCAGTGGCTTCATTGGTCGGAACCGTATTGGTGATTCGTTATCTCAATCGTATTAGTGGCGACTATGAAACATATGAATGGACAATCGAAAGAGTCGAAAAAACAGCATAAAAAGAACTGAATAAAGAAAAGGAGCTTCAACATGGATACATTAATTGCAGTACTCACCAAGAATGCGCTGGTGACCGCCTTGGCGATCACAGGTTTGATGATGTTTGTCTCACATCTTTTATCTAAATATCTGACCAAAGGTAAATTACAAAGTTCAGCGATTGCAATTACTTTAGGGTTGGTGGTCGCATATTTTGCTGGCGTGTATACACATGGCACCAAAGGTATTTCTGATATTGCAATTTTTTCAGGATTTGCACTATTGGGTGGTGCCATGATTCGTGATCTTGCTATTGCTTCAACTGCGTTTGAAGTAGATGTAAAAGAAGTCAAAAAAGCCGGCAAGATCGGTTTAATCGCACTTATGCTTGGATGCGTTGTACCTTTTGCAATTGGTGTAATTGTGGCATGGTGTTTAGGTTATAAAGATCCTGTTTCAATGACCACGATCGGTGCGGGTGCGATGACTTATATTGTCGGGCCAATTACGGGCACTGCAATAGGGGCAAGCTCTGATGTGATTGCGCTTTCAATTGCGATTGGCTTAATTAAATCGGTGTTTTTTATGGTGGGGACACCGCTACTGGCAAAATTCATGTATTTGAAAAGCCCACGTTCAGCAATGGTATTTGGTGGCTTGGCCGGAACAACCAGTGGTACAGCAGCAGGTTTAGCAGGTACAGATGTCAGATTGGTTCCATATGGCGCATTGGTCGCAACCTTTTATACAGGACTCGGATGCTTACTCGGTCCGTCAGTTTTTTTCCTGACAGTCAATGCAATTTTTGGTTGATGCACTTAAAAAGAAACTTCGGCAAGTGGTTTTTATTGACCAGTTGCCGACAATTTATGAATGTAAGTATTGTTTTGCAAACATGCGACATTCTGCAATTAAAGCCAGAAGATTTGGATCACGCTCCTTACTTTTTAAAAAAACCAAACCAATTTCTTGTTTAATCTGTTTTGCACCTTTTAATGGAATGAGTTTCACTGAGCTTTCGTGAATCGTCGAGATTCGACCAGGTAAAAGGGCGAGTCCAACGCCGGTACTGACCATACTAATCAGAGTAAAAATATCGCTCACTTCCAAAAACACTTTAGGGTCAATCCCTGCATTTTCGAAAACTTCATCGCTGTCACTGCGTGTAGCAAATCCTTTTGACAAAGTTAAAAAGGTTTCATCTTTTAAGCTAGCCAAATCCACCTCATGCATATTGGCAAGCGCCGAGTTTTTATTGACGGCTAAGAAAATTTTATCCTCAAACATCGGTAAACTTTCAAAATCTGGATCGTCTGTGGTGGCGTTCAAGGCCACGATAATTGCATCGAGTTCAGTCGATTTCAGCTTTTTAACCAAATCTAGATTCGAACTTAAGAGCAATTGAATATCGAGTTCGCCTCGACGCAGCTTCAGACGACTAATCACATTTGGAATCGTATTTACGGTGAGCGAATATAACGAACCGAGATGCAAAACCTTTGCTGCAAAGCCAGCCGCTTCACGGGTTTTATTCACAGTCGTAATCATGTCTTGGACTAGTTTTTGTGCATTTTCTTGCAAGACATAAGCACTTTTGAGAGGAATTAGGCTTCGGCCTTCATGTTTAAACAAAGGACAACGTAGCGCACTTTCCAAAGAGTGTAATGCCTTATGCACACTGACATTGCTGATCTGCATTTCAGCTGCAGTTTTTGTTAAATTTCCACAGCGCATAAACGCTAAAAAAATCTGAATCTTTTTAAGCGTTAGCTCATCATCAATATCCATAATGTATGCATATGTCCTTATGATTTATCCAAATACTCAAAACTTGAGTATCTCTTTGTGAGTGTAGTACAAATGTGGATATTTTGGCGAAGTTGTTTTTTCATTAGCTTGAGCAGAAGTGTTTGTTTGGTGATTTATCTTTAAAATCTTAAAATTTAGATTTATCAGTTGTTTAAAATGCTTTAAGCTAGTTACAATACCTCATAAATGATGAAAATGTGATGCCACAAACATAAGTGATGTTGTACATTTCACGCTTTATTCACATACACATACAGTATTTTAAAAATATAGAAAAAACATAAGGTGAATTTCATGAAATCTTTGAGTAAAACATTAGCCATTTCAACTGTTGTATGTTCTAGTATTTTTGGCGCCATTGCAGCGCACGCTGAAACGCAAGCACCGAAAGCCGTAGAGCAGATCGATATTAATAAATATACCGGAAAATGGTTTGAGATCGCGCATTTGCCAGTCTATTTCCAGCGCAAATGTGCCAGTGATACTTCTGCAACCTATGCACTCAATGCAGATAGGACTGTTGCAGTCATTAATAGCTGTCGCACCCAATCTGGCGAGATGATTCGTTCGGAAGGTGTTGCATATCCTCAAAATGCAGGTAACAGCAAACTTAAAGTAAGTTTCTTACCAAAAGGTCTACGCTGGATTCCTTTTACCAAAGGCGACTATTGGGTACTTCGGATTGATCCGGATTATCAAACGGTTTTAGTCGGTGGCCCATCACACAAATACTTATGGATTTTGTCACGTAACCCACAATTAGATACAACTACCTACCAATCTTATTTACAAACCGCGCGCGATTATGGCTATGATGTAACCAAGTTGGTCAAAACTCCACAAAAATAATGAGTCATGCATAGGTCAAGCCGAGTCACTGACTCGGTTCGACTCTTAAGAGAAATGCTTCACATAAACTTCATATCGCATCTCCTACAATGACACCATAGAGAGAAATGCTGCAGATCAGGAAGAATCAATGTCTAAATTTTTTCTACGATGGATCGATAGCTGGTCGACGACAGACAACGCACAAGAAACAATCACGTCTAATTTAAGTCAACGTCATCAAACTCAATGGCTTAGAATTATTCCGTTTATTGTTTTGCATGTGGCATGTCTGGCGGCTTTCTGGGTCGGTGTGTCATGGTTTGCCATCTTATTTATGGTGTTTTTCTATTTTATTCGTATGTTTGCCATTACGGCATTCTTTCACCGTTATTTGTCGCATAAAACCTTTCAAACCTCGCGTCCGGTTCAATTTCTGTTTGCTTTAATTGGGACCATGAGTGCACAGCGCGGGCCTCTTTGGTGGGCGGCGCACCATCGTTATCATCATCGTTTCACCGACACCGACCAAGATCCACATTCATCGACCAAAGGCTTTTGGTATAGCCATGTGGGCTGGTTTTTAAATGAAGAAAATTTTGGTACGCGTAAAAACATCATTAAAGATTGGCTCAAGTTTCCAGAACTCATCTGGCTAGATCGTTTTAGTTTACCTGTCGTGGTGTTTACTGCGATTGGTATCTATGCATTGGGTGAAGCACTGGCAGTCTATGCGCCTCAACTTGGTACCAATGGCCTACAGCTCTTGGTCTGGGGTTTTGTGATTTCAACAGTACTGCTCACGCATGCGACCTTGTGTATCAACTCCATGGCACACCGCTATGGTTCACGTGATTTTAATACAGACGATGAAAGCCGCAATAATTTGTTCTTGTCCTTGATTACTCTAGGTGAAGGTTGGCATAACAATCATCACTATTATGCAGGAAGTACACGCCAAGGCTTCTTTTGGTGGCAAATAGATATTACCTATTATCTGCTTAAAATCATGTCTTGGATAGGGCTGGTGTGGGGCATTAAAGACGTCCCAGAGCGTGTTTATGCAGCGCGTCAACATGTCTCGTCTCGTGAATTTAAACAATTAAATATAGAAAAAATTGAGAGTGAAGAAGTTCGATGAAAATCGCCATTATTGGGTCTGGTATTTCCGGCATGTATGCCGCATGGAAGCTTTCAAAACATCACGACGTCACGATCTTCGAAAAAAATGCGTATTTTGGCGGTCATACCGATACTCATGACTTATTTGTCGATGGCCGCCATGTGGCAGTTGATAGTGGATTTATCGTTTTTAATGCCCACAATTATCCATTGTTTTGTGCGATGCTGAACGAACTCGGCGTAAGCGCTCAAGACAGTGACATGAGCTTTTCAGTAAACAATCTGGTGAGTGGTTTACAATACAATCCTTCTAAAAAATGGTCGTTATTTACCCGGCCACAGAATTTTGCAAATTCTCGTTTTAGAAGCATGATCTCGGATTTACTTCGTTTTTATGAAGCCAACAAGGCGTTAAACATAGATGAAGTCGATTCTGAAATGACGATTGAGGCGTATCTCGATCAGCATGGTTATTCAGACGCATTTCGTGAAGAGCATTTATATCCGATGTGCGGTGCGCTATGGTCGAGTCCGGTTGAGCAAGTCGGTGAGATTCCGTATAAATTCGTGGTCAGTTTTTTTCAGCATCATCGAATGCTACAGCTTAAAGACCGTCCACAATGGAAAACAGTGAAGGGTGGCTCTGCAACGTATATTCGAGCCATTCAAGCGCAGTGCAACAATATTGCTTGGCAGCATACGGCTGTACAGCAGGTAAAGCGTTTTGACGATCATGTCGAAATTCATACAGATGATCAGGTCTTGAATTTTGACTGGGTCATCTTTGCGGCACATGCAGATGACTGTTTGCCGTTGCTGCATGACGCAACGCCGCTCGAGCAAGATATTCTGGGTAGTTTTAGTTATCAAGACAATACCATGGTGGTGCATCGAGACCTTTCGATTATGCCGAAATCGCGCAGTCAGTGGGCCAGTTGGCATGTCCACGTGACGCCTGAGCATTCAAAAGAATCAGGTGCCAAAGTGCACTATGGTTTTACTTACTGGATGAACAGTCTACAAAATTTGTCATGTTCATCTCAGATTTTTTCTACACTCAATCCGAACATGCCGATTAATCCGAAACAGGTTTTCGTGACACGGCACTATCGTCATCCGGTATTTGACCGACCTGCGATTGATGCACAGTTACGCTGGTCAGAAATTAGCGGGGTCAATCGAACGTCTTTTTGTGGTGCCTACTGGGGATGGGGCTTTCATGAAGATGGTGCCCGAAGTGCTCAGCGTGTTGTCGATCAAATTCAGGTGGATGCTTAATCGCACTAGGAGTTACAGATGCTCTGGACCTCACTTGCACGTGCGCCTGCAAAAATTCGCCATCGCCGTTATTCACCAAAATCACATGCTTTTGAATCTGAGCTGACCTATCTGTGGTTCAATCCAGATCAAATTGAACACGACGCTCAAACATGTAAATTATGGTCGGTACGACGCTGGAATATTTTGAGCATAAAGCCTGATGATTTCTTGACGATGTATAGCGGTAGTATTCGAGAACGAGTCAAAAAAGCAATTTTGGAACATGCCAATTTCGTTGCTCGGGCCGACTGGGAAATTCGGGTATTGGCTTTACCCCGTTATTTCGGATTTCGCTTTAATTCGGTGGTGTTTTATTACGTTTTTAATCGTGATCAACAGCTTCAGTTTATTTTGAGTGAAATTACCAATACGCCTTGGAATGAGCGTCAAGTTTACGTGCATGATTGCCGCGAGCAAGACGCACAGATTCAGCATTTTAAGAGCTATCAGTTTAAGTTTGATAAGGCATTTCACGTGTCGCCGTTTATGCCTATGGCACTGGCATATCAGTGGAAATTCAGCCATTCAAATATACAAAATGTGATTCATATGCAGCTTTATGAACAGCAACAACTGATCTTCGATGCCACGATGAATTTCACCTTAGACCCCATCACGTTTCCTTCACAGCAATATCGATATGCTCTTCGTTATAGTGTGGAGCCTTTTAAAATGTTAGCTTCGATTTATTTACAAGCCTTCCAGTTGTGGCGCAAGAAAGTTCCATTTTATCGTCACCCAAAAAAGAATAAGGATATATAACCCATGATTAAGACATTTCTTTACGGTGAACAAGATACATTACCGCTGATTTTAAGAGGGCTTCTTAAAATACAGCACGGTCAGATTACTTTTCGCGGTGTGTGGAACGGAACTGTGGGTGAGCCCTCAGATCTTCATGCCACCATTGAGGTGCATAATCCGGCACTGATTGAACTGATATTTAAAAATGGCGTACTTGGTGCCGCCGAAGGTTATATTCGCGGTGACTGGACCACCGACCACTTGGTCGAGCTCATTCAGATTTTATCGCGTAACCGACATGTACTCGATAAAATCAATCAAAACGTGGTGGCACAAGCAAGCCAAAGCTTATTAAAACTCTGGTACAAATCACGACAAAATTCAATCACGGGTAGTCGTAAAAATATTGCCGAGCATTATGATCTAAGCAACGACTTCTTTAAGCTATTTCTCGATGACTCGATGATGTACTCAAGTGCGGTATTTACCGATGAGCACATGACGCTTGAAGCGGCATCTGATTTGAAAAAAGAGCAGATTTGCCAAAAACTCCAGCTTAAACCGCTCGATCATCTGGTCGAAATTGGAAGCGGTTGGGGGGGCTTTGCAATTTACGCCGCTCAAAATTATGGTTGTAAAGTCACCACGATTACCATTTCACAAGCGCAATATGATGAAGCAGTGGCACGCGTTGAAGCGGCTGGTTTAAGCCATCGAGTTGATGTGCAGCTTAAAGATTATCGTCTTCTTGAAGGCAAATTCGACAAACTGGTTTCAATTGAAATGATCGAGGCGGTGGGCGAGCAGTATCTGCCAACTTATTTTAACCAGTGCCGCAATCTTCTTAAACCGCATGGTCTGGCCCTGATTCAAGCAATTACCATTGAAGATGCACGCTATGAAAAAGCCATTAATACAGTTGATTTCATTAAGCGGTATATCTTCCCGGGCAGTTTTATTCCGTCTATCAGCGTCATGACTTTGGCAGCATCAACCCAAAAACTGCGTCTGAAACAGCTCGATGATATTGGTTTAAGCTATGCCCAAACCATTCATCATTGGCGAGCACGCTTTTTAGCAGCTAAAGCAGACGTACTGGCACTTGGTTTCGATGAAAGCTTCATTCGTATGTGGGATTTTTACCTCTGTTACTGCGAAGGGGGCTTCAGAGAAGGCGTCATTAGCGATGTGCATATGCTATTTGAAGCCAGTCCATATTGAGATCGATCTGGAAATGAAGGAGATCAGTGATGCTATGGAATCTGGTTATTCTAGATGTTGCGATCATGTTGGTATGCTGGCTGGTTGCAACCTTCAATCGTCGCGTGGGAATTGTTGATGTCGCATGGAGTTTTTGTATTGCGATCAATATCTTACTTTCGGCCTGGTTGATTGATACCGCACCACTTGCTATTCGTTTATTTATTGGTGTGTTAAGCGGTGCATGGTTTTTACGCCTGTTTCAGCATTTGTTTCGGCGTTATCTTGCCGAGACTGAAGAAGACACACGCTATGCCAATATGCGCAGAGCCATGGGCAAGTTCCAGCATGTCGGCTTCTTACTTTTTTTCTTGTTTCAGGCAGGTTTAGTACTGCTATTTTTCGCTCCAATGTGGGTGTTGCTCAATCAGCCTACTTCCGCCTGGTCAGGCTTTATGTTGCCCGCGATGTTGGTTGCCGCGCTTGTCATGCTGGTTGCTTTTGCCGGAGAAAGCATCGCAGATCAGCAGCTTTACCGTTTCAAGCAAGACAAGGCTAATCGTGGCAAAACAATGGATCAGGGTTTATGGCGATACTCTCGGCATCCCAACTACTTTTTTGAATGGTTGCATTGGTTTGCTTACCCGATTTTAGGCTTGGCAGTGGGCGTATACGTGCTGTGGATTTATCCACTGCTGATGTGGTTATTTTTGTATTACATCACAGGTATTCCGTTTAGTGAGCAACAAGCGTTAAAGAACCGTGGTCAAAATTATCGTGACTATCAGCAACGAACTTCAATGTTTATTCCTAGAAAACCAAAACAATAGGTCAATATATGGATTTTATCATTCAACAATCGCTCAAACTGGTCGAGAGTGGTCTTGTACCCGATCAGGCCATTCGTGCGGCTATTCGTGCGCTCAGTAAAAAACGTTTGATTCAGGAAGGTCGTTATGATCCTGAACAGGCCGCCCAGCGTTATATGGATGTGCTGAATACCCTCAAGCATAGTGAAATTGCCATTGAAACCGACAAAGCCAATGAGCAGCACTACGAACTACCGACCGAATTTTTTCAGGCCGCATTGGGCAAGCGTTTAAAATACAGCGCATGTTACTTCCCAACTGCCAAAACCACCCTAGACGAAGCCGAAGAGTTTGCTTTACAGATATACTGTGAACGCGCTCAGCTTAAGGATGGTCAGCAGATTTTAGAGCTGGGCTGTGGCTGGGGTTCTTTTACACTCTGGATGGCAGAGCGTTACCCAAATGCCTCAATCAAGGGCGTGTCTAATTCGGCGACACAACGTCAACACATCTTGGCTCAAGCGAAACAGCGTGGACTCAATAATATTGAAATCCTGACCTGTGATGTGAATGTACTTGAACTTGAAAAAGGGCAGTTTGATCGCGTGGTATCGGTCGAAATGTTTGAGCATGTGCGTAATTACCAGCGTTTATTTGAAAAAATTCAAACATGGCTGAAAGATGATGGCTTATTATGGTGTCATATTTTCTGTCATCGATTCTTGCATTACCCATTTGAAATTAAGAACGAATATGACTGGATGTCGAAATACTTCTTTACTGGTGGTCTGATGCCGTCGGTCTCGACATTCTTACATTTTCAGGATCATTTAGAGCTCAGCCAGCAGTGGCAGTGGTCAGGTGAGCACTATGAGCGTACTGCCAATGCATGGCTTGAAAACATGGATGCGCATGAAACTGAACTCAAACCGTTGTTTGAAAAAATTTATGCACAAGATGCAGATGCATGGTGGCAGCGCTGGCGCATATTCTTTATGGCCTGTGCCGAGCTGTTTGGATTTGACCAAGGTCAAGAGTGGGTCGTTGGGCATTACTTATTTAAAAAGAAGGCTGCCTAACACACAAATTGGCTGTTATTGAGTTGTAAATATGTTGAAGTTCTACCGCAACGACCATTCCAATCATCCCGTGGCTGATGTGTTTAATCGATACTATTGGCTACAGATTGTTTTGATTGCAATGTCGATTGTGGTGGGCTTGGCATGCAGCGCATGGGTCATTAAAGGCTCTTTATTAAAAACTGCCCTTGAGCAGGAGATGGAGCATTACTGGATTCGCGTTCAGCGTAACCCGAATGCGAATTTACCCGATACCAAAAACTTGTATGGCTATCGATGGCTCACCAATAACCCACCGCCACGGTTCAAATCTTATACCTTCAAGCCTGGTGTAAACCGGATGTTTATTGATGGTAAAGATCGTATGACAGTTTATGGTGAGAAAAATGGTCAGCATGTCTTGCTCGTTTTTGGTGAAAGCAACGTCAATAAATTGATCTGGCTATTTGGTCTTGCACCACTCATGTTTAGCTTATCTGTTTTATACAGCTTTTTGTGGTGGTCAAACCGGCGGGCAAAGCGCTATTTTTCTCCTATTACACGATTGGCCAATGCGCTTGAACAAATCGATTGGGCGCATCAAACCGAGCAATCGCCATTTGCCCAAATCAGTACCAATGGTAATTTAGAAGCAGAATACCTTAAGCAGGCGCTAGAAAAGTACCATCAAGTTTTGACCGAATTTATCCGCCGAGAGCGCGAGTTTACAGGGGATGTAAGCCACGAGCTGCGCACACCGCTGACAATCTTAAAGGGGAATTTACAGTTATGCCAAGTTAAGTTTGGCCAAGACAAATCCTTGCTGCGTATGCACAATACCATTGAGGACATGCAGCTTTTGGTCGATACACTTTTGGCAATAGCGCGAAATACCACCAGTAATCTAAATACTGAACATCATTATTTGTCTAAAATCGTCGATGATCTAGTGATGGATCTGGCCGATATGAGTCAAGTCAAAGGCATTGATATTGAAATTCAGTACGAAGAAGCCGAGCAAAAGCGCTGGCTATATCCTTCCATGACCAAAATGGTGCTCAGTAATATCTTGCGTAACGCTTTAAATTATTCGCAAGGTACCCAGATCGATATAATCTTGCAAAAAAACAGCCTTATTATTGCCGATAATGGAATTGGATTGGATTTACCCAACGATGCCAAAGTGCAAGAGCTCAATGAATCTCAGTTGAAGCTCGATGTAAAAGGGCATGGAATTGGTTTACAACTGGTGCAAAAACTGTGTAAACAGCTCAACTGGCGAGTAGAGCTGTTCGACCGTCAATATTATCTTTTAACCCATCCAGAACTAATGCTACAAAATACTACAGGTTTGATTGTTGTGGTTTATCTTTGTTAAGAGGCGCTTTGTTCAATCGCAATCTTTAAACCCACTCCCGAAACGGTGTGTAATAGTTTTTGTTCAAAGGGTTTATCAATCATTTTTCTTAGATTATAAATATGGCTTCTGAGTGCATCGCTCTCAGGCTCTTCTTCACCCCATAATTCCATAATCAGTTCTTGCTTGGTCACTACTTTAGGTGATTGACGCATTAACGTTTTCAGTAATTTAAACTGAATCGGTGGTAGTTCTATTGAATGACCATTTCGTATAACACGCTGGGTAGATGTGTCTAATACAAGATCGTGTATTTTGATTTGGCTATTAGACACCTCGCCAGAAGCACGCTTAATGAGAGCACGAATGCGGGCAACCAGTTCGTTGAAGTCAAATGGCTTGATCAAGTAGTCGTCTGCACCAGCAGAAAACCCCTGAAGTTTATCTTCAACAGTATCACGCGCTGTGAGCATGAGTACAGGTAAATCCAGTCCTTGATCGTTTCGTACCCAGTCACAAAGCTGGTAGCCTGTACCGTCTGGTAAGTTCACGTCTAATAAAAGCAAATGAAAAGGCTGTGACTTTAAGAAGTTTTTGGCAGCGTCAAGGTTACGCGCATGGTCAACCACGTAACCATGCGCCTCTAAAAACTCACAAACCGTTGCAGCCAGCTCAAAATGATCTTCGACCATGAGTATAAAATGATGGCTCATAAGATGAAGCGAATCCATTAATTGAGAAGTTGTTGTTTTAACTTAGCATTAAATGGCGCTGCACCAAACCAAATTTTAAAATAATCATTGGCATGCGGATCGGTAATTGAACCAAGCGGTTTATTGTTTAAAACCAGATCCAGTTTCTGATTTTGCATTTGATAGCCAATGCTATACAAATCTCCCGATTTTACTGGCCGATAGAGCGCGGTAATCTGGTTCAAAGGGGATTTACTGCTAAAGCCAGAAATATTTTTTTCCAGAAAATGTGTGGCCGCTTTTTTAAATGCCCATTCTGGAATGTCACGGGTGTAGTAGAAGTCAAGCCGAATATCCTGCGTATTCCATGCCTTGGCACAATCTTGCGCATAGTAGCTGACTTTACCGACATTTTTGAGCGTCACCACAATTGGTGCTGTACTGCATTTTTTTAATTCGCTGGCCGATGCTGTTTGTGTCATCCATAATGATGACACGCCCAACACACTACCAATTACGATTTTTTGAATGGTAGTACCCATTTGTAAGCTCCTCCAAATACAGGTAATGAACGGAATAAGCCGTTAGCAGGGTCCCAGAAATCTTGCTGGAAAATAATCTGTTGTTGCGGATTCACTTTAATTTCGCTGATACCGTAGGAGTCCATAGTTTTGGTACTACCGAACATCTTGAAGTCATAAGCCATGTGCCAGTGAATATATGCGGAGTCTTCATGATGGGTCGCACTGATGAGTTTTACGGTCACGTTGCTCACGCGTTTATTCATGCCTTCAAAATGCTTCACCAATTCTTGCTTATTGGAAAACTGAGATAAAGTATCGTTGATGTAAAGCTGATCGGCATATAGATTACTGGCATTTTTCACAAATGACGGTGTACCGAGGGTATTAAAGGCACCCACAAATCGCTGGCCGATGTCCATAGCTTTTTGATCATCCATCACTACACCATTCACTTGCTCACGCGCTTTAGTGTAATCACTGGTATATGCTGGCATGCTTTTACAGGCACTCAGACTCAAAATCGTAATGGCCGAGACGGCAAGTGTCGTGATTCTTTTCATCATTGGGTTCACCCTTGATTTATCTTTATCAACCAAAGGTAGGTGAAAAGGTGTGAACTGGGCGTGAAATTTATACGTCAGATCGTGATCAAACGTATAGCTTGCGTTATTAAATATTAAGTTAAAAAACGTTAAACATCATCATATGGTTCAACTGGCGTTTCTAGCGTGAGCTGATAAAACGCGGCATCGAGCCAGCGTCCAAATTTAAATCCCGCTTGGGTGATAGTGCCCGAATAACGAAATCCGAGTTTTTCATGCAATTTAATACTGGCTACATTGGTTGCATCAATACATCCGACCATCACGTGCACATCAGCGGCTTTCGCTCGTTCGATTAGCGCTTGCATCAACACGGTGCTCAAGCCTTGGCCACGAAAATCTTTGTGAATATAAACGCTGTGTTCGACAGTATATTTATAAGCCGGAAATGCCCGAAATGTGCCAAAGCTTGCAAAGCCCATCAATTGACCTTGCGCATTGACTGCGCCGATGACAGGAAATTGATGTGTACGTTTGGTTTTAAACCATTGCACCATACTTTCTTGCGTGCGGGGTTTGTAGTCGTACAATGCAGTTGAATGCACAATCGCATCATTGAGAATATCCAGAATCTCAGTTGAATGTTGTTGTTCCGTACAATCCACAAGACGCAATCCTTCAACAGATGGCTTCGACATCAAAAATTATCCTTATTGACAGGCACGATAGCGCTTTATTGCAGAACAAATCGCGCTAGGAGAAAAAGCTGCAAAAGAGTAGCAGAAAATCAGCAAAATACCAAAATGAGATAAAGATGTAGTTATAAGGCGCAACAGGTTAAATCAACAAATCAAATAAACGGCTTTCATCGAATTGTTTTAAATTGTCATCACGCTATGAACCATTTTCAATTTAGTACAGAATACAAAAGAAAAGGAGTGAAAAAAATGGGTAAATCTGAATGAAAACAACAGTCAAATATGTAGTACTTAAAGGGGACGATTATCAGCTTGGAACCCCTTTACATGAAGAGCAGCTCGATGCGCCAGCAGATTTTTTTGACAAAATCCCTGATCAGTTAACATTAAATCAGCGCAATTTTCGTTTGAAGTATAAAGAGTTGAATCGCAAATATTCGCATTATGATGAAATTGAAGAGGCGCAGCACATTGTAGTGAAGCTGATCGCAATTTAAAAAAAAAGCTCAGAGCATACTCTGAGCTTTTTTATATTTAAAACATCACCAGCATGATGATGGCACCGAGTGCAATCCGGTACCAAGCAAATACGCGTAAAGTATGCTTCTCAACAAATCGAACCAGTGCTCTGACCACAAACAATGCAGAAATGAAAGCTGCAACAAATCCAAGCCCGATATTGAGCATATTGTCTGATGTTAAAATACTGGCATTACGCATGAGGTCATAGGTGGCTGCACCCAGCATGGTTGGCATGGCCAAGAAGAACGAAAATTCGGTCGCTGCTTTACGAGATAAACCTGAAAGCATACCACCAATAATCGTTGCACCTGAACGAGATGTGCCTGGAATCATGGCAATACACTGCACAAAACCCACAATGATGGCTTGCTTGAAAGTAATGCGTGTGGCTTCGGTAGTAGATGGCTTAAAGTCACGAGACTCAACCCAGAAAATAATGAGTCCTCCTACAATCAGCGCCACCGCCACAACCATTGGGCTAAACAACACCGATTTAATGAAATCGACGGCCAATACGCCAATAATCACCGCGGGGAAAAAAGCAATCAGAACGCTAAACGTAAAATGTCGTGCTTCTGCATCACCGCTAAAAAAGCCTTTCACCAAATCGATAATTTTTTTTCTGTACAGCCAGCACACCGCGAGAATGGCACCTAACTGGATCACGACTTCAAATGCTCGACCGCTATCGGAATGAAAGTCAATTAAATGACCAAATAAGATTAAATGTCCTGTACTCGAAATCGGTAAAAATTCTGTTAATCCTTCGATAAAACCTAAAAATAACGCTTTAAAAGCTTCAAGATTTCCCATGAAATATTGTACTCATCTCTAAAATCGTTGAGTGGAAGATGTTTTTTAGAATAAAAACGTACCTTATCTTAAAGTAAACAATTCCTTGATCAATAAAAAAGATAAAATAATTTGAATTTGATAATGAGAATTGTTTGCGTTTATTGTTTTTTTGTTATATGATGATTTCCGAAGAGTTCGAGAAGGCTCTTCAATAAAACAATAATAATCATCACTACCAGAGGTAGTATTACAGCGTGATCCTCAAAACCCATAGCCAGTGCTATGGGTTTTTTTATTTTAATGTTGTTTAGATGCAGCTTGCATTTGCTGCTTCAGATACAAGTCGACATAATACTTCTCGACATAATCATCGGCATATTGATTTGCGACACAGCGTGTCTGTGTTTTTTCTACTTTTTTTACTGCTACTGTTGGATCTACTTGTTGCACAACCCACCATTCGCGATCAATTCTGCGTACAGAAAAAAGTTCTTTCTGGTATTTACGTTTAGCCATTAAAGATCCATAAACATGAACAAAGTGAGTGATTTCTACGTGACCCTGCGCATGAAGTCAAGTCGACTTTGATGAGCTTGTATATTTTAAAATCATTAAACAAACGCCTAGAAAACAAAAAAGCTGACATCTGTTTAGATATCAGCTTTTTTGGATCATGCAATCAATTTACACAGGTAAAATGGCTATTGCACTGGACGATGATTTATTTCATTCAACTCTTTACGGCTGTAACCGCGAGACACCAAAACCTTTTTAATTCCTTTGATGATATCTTCATCAGTTGCTTTTGCCAAAGCAGCAACGAGCTGCTCGTTTGTTTTGCAAGAACAATCGTTTTCAACACAAGCAATTTGGTTTTTATGCTCGTTATTGATCTCATCTGATGAGAACAGTTTATGCCAAAAACTCATAGAGCCTTCATAATCAACTTAACATAGCTCGAAATATAGCCAAATTAAATAAAAATACAAGATGACCAAAGTGATAAAAGCAACAATCAAACTCTAAATTTTCCGATGATAAATTTAAAATTTAACGAAATTATGACAAGGCTAGGGGCTTGATCTTTGATTTAATTTGATTTTTAACTATAAAAAATGATTAAAGAAGAATAGGTTACATCTATAACCTATTCATTATTCTTTACAATGCAATAAATTGTTTAAATTCTTTCGAGTAATACACCCGATTCAACATGATGGGTAAACGGGAATTGATCAAATAAAGCGAAGCGGCTAATTCGATGTGTTTGAGTCAGGGTTTTTAAGTTGTCGTATAAGGTATCCGGGTTACACGAGATATATAAAATACGCTCAAAACCTTGCAGAAGTTTAAGAGTCTCATCATCAATTCCGGCGCGTGGTGGATCGACAAAAACCGTATCAAATTGATAGCCATCAAGCTCAATTTGCGCTTCTTGTAGGCGTCTGAAACTACGTTCACCGCGATAGGCTTCAGTAAACTCTTCGGCCGAAAGTCGGGCAATTTGGATGTTATTAATCTGGTTTTGTGCAATGTTCCACTGCGCAGCATAAACAGAACTTTTTGCAAGCTCAGTGGCCAACACACGATTGAAATGTAATGAAAGCGGCAAGGTAAAATTACCGTTTCCGCAATAAAGTTCAAGCAAATCCTGATTTTCACCCTGAATGGTATCGCAGGCCCAAGTGAGCATCTTTTGACAAACAATGGCATTTGGCTGGGTAAAGCTACTTTCGATTTGTTTGTATTTAAAAGTGCGGCCATGAACCTGTAATTGCTCTACCACATAGTCATCACCAATAATGACTTTCTGACCACGGCTACGTCCCATGATCTTGATATTGAGTTGATCTGCCAGTGCTTTGGCCGCAGCTTCCCAGTCAGCGTCTAGTTTACGATGATAAATCAGCGTAACCAGCATTTCACCACTCAGTGTCGCCAAAAAATCGACTTCAAAAATACGCTGTGATAGCACAGCATTCGCCTTAAGCTCTGCCAGTAAAACAGGCATGAGTGCATTAATGCTTTGATCAGCAATTGGAAACGTATCAACACGTACCACAGCTTTATTTTTGCCTTCGTCTGCGCGTTCAAACATGGCATAGAACAAATCATTTTCGGTATGCCAGATACGAAACTCGGCACGCATACGAAAATTTTGCTCTGGCGAGTCAAATACTTCCAATGTTGGCGCATTAAATTCCTGAAATTGGCGGGTGATTCGTTCAATTTTATCTTGAAGCTGTTGCTGATACGTTTGAGACATAAATATGAAAAATAACAAGAATCGTCAAAGCGCAAATAGTAGCAAAAAAAGCAACTATCAGGGAGAAAACTTATCATGGCTTTAAGCACAGCCATAATATTTTTAATGCGCTCAATGTAAAAAAGCACGCCATGTTTCTCACTTGGCGTGCTTTTTGTGAAAAGACCTTTATTTTGAAATAATCATCTATTCTGAAATGGTCATTAAGCTGGCATTACCTCCAGCAGCAGCCGTGTTAATACTGATTGCATGTTCAATCAATAGTCGCTCAAGTGGGATACGGACACTTGAATCTTGCATATGCGTAATACCTACAATAGCTCCTTGACGTGCTGCAACTTGTGTTTGCAATTTTTCCAGTTGATCGGCAGTACCATGATGCAAGACAGCATCGAAATCCCCATGCTCGACATGACCAATTTCAATAATTGCCTGACGAATCGCCTGAGGCAATTTTGAAGCATAACTTTGCATAAAACTGTGACCTTGCAAAATGGCCACTTCGCTTTGTACTGCAAAAATCGCGAGCATTTGATGCACGACATCGACATGATTCGTTGCAACTGTCAAAACACGCTTGCGCGGTAGCATCATATAGCGGTTGGTTTCGCCAGTCGGGCCTTGCAGATCAAACGCGTGACCTACGCTAACTGTATCAATTGCAGGGAAGTTCGCTTCAGGTAAATGCTGTTTAGCCCAACTCAGCAGCTCATTAAACAGTTTTGGACGTTCAGCGCGAATATGATGGTCTGGCTGCACACCAAAAGGCACACTTAAGCTTTTTTCTGAACAGCTATTCATTAAGCGGTATACATAAAGCGGACCACCGGCTTTAGGCCCAGTACCCGATAAGCCTTCTCCGCCAAAAGGTTGTACCCCCACCACAGCACCTACGATATTACGGTTGATGTATAGGTTGCCGACTTCTGCATGTTCCACCACGGTATTGATTGTTTCATCAATTCGAGTGTGCAGTCCCATGGTTAAACCATAGCCCTTGGCGTTGATCCGCTCAAGTAAAGCCTGAATTTCGCCATGCTTATAGGTAATGACGTGTAATACCGGACCAAATACTTCGCGTTCTAAATCATCGAGATTTGGAAGTTCAATTAGGGTTGGCAGTACGAACGTTCCGTTTTGTAGCACCAATTGGCTTTTGGCATCTTGGTTTAAAGCAAGCTGATGAACCGGATAGCCTTTACTGCGCATTTTTTGGATATGCTGATCGATGGTTTGTTTGGCTTCACCATCAATCACAGGGCCAATATCCGTTTTTAAAATAAACGGATTACCCACCAAAAGTTGTTGCATCGCACCTTTGAGCATGTCAATTAACACTTTAGCGTTGTCTTCTTGCACACATAAAATACGAAGTGCAGAGCAGCGCTGGCCGGCGCTGTCAAATGCCGAGTTGACGACATCTAGCACCACCTGTTCGGTTAAGGCCGATGAATCGACAATCATCGCATTTTGACCACCCGTTTCCGCAATCAGTGGAATAGGCTCGCCAGTCGGTGAAACGCGTTTGGCAACTGTCTTTTGCAAAATTTTCGCGACTTCGGTCGAACCGGTAAACATGATGCCCTGAACACGATCATCTGAACTAAGCTTAGCACCAACCGTTTCACCACGCCCTGGCAATAGTTGCAGCACAGCACGTGGAACACCCGCTTCATGCAAGATGCGCACTGCTTCAGCAGCAATTAAAGGCGTTTGCTCGGCAGGTTTTGCAATGACACAGTTACCAGCCACCAAGGCAGCTGCAATCTGACCTGAAAAAATTGCTAAAGGGAAGTTCCAAGGGCTAATACAGAGCACTGTGCCAAGTGGGCGAATCGTTGTAGATTCATGGATGCTCTCAATCTGGGTCGCGTAGTAACGTAGAAAATCGACGGCTTCACGTACCTCGGCAATCGCATTGGCATACGTCTTACCGGCTTCACGACATAAAAGGATCATGAGCGCCTGCATGCGGTCTTCCATTAAGTCTGCTGCACGCTTTAATGCTGCTGCGCGTTCACTTTTATGGGTGCCTGACCAACCGATTTGTGCTTGTATTGCTGCCTGTAAAGCAATCTCAACATGTGTTTCAGTTGCTTCTTGTACATAACCGACCAAGTCTGCATGAACAGCAGGGTTTAAAATGGCCTGTGGTGTAATATCAAACTCATGCGATGCATCTGCAAGCAAGGGCTGACTGTTCCACACCTGATGCTGCAATGCCTGTGCCGTTTCATTTAAGGCAATCAGGCTGCTGTCATCGGCAAGATCAAAGCCTTTCGAATTCTGACGTGCATCGCCATATAATGCATGTGGCAGTGCAATAGCAGGATGTTTGAGACCAATGTGTTGTTCACGCTTGGCAGTGGCATGAATTTCATCAAATGGTGATTGAATCAATGCTTCGATTTTTAGGTTTTGATCGGCAATACGGTTAACAAAAGAGGTATTGGCACCATTCTCGAGCAAGCGGCGTACCAAGTAGGCGAGTAAGGTTTCATGGTTACCCACTGGTGCATAAATACGACATGGAATACCGAGTTTATTGTCGCTACGCGAACCTACGACTTGCTCGTATAGCGGCTCTCCCATGCCATGTAAGCATTGGAACTCATACTGACCTGCATAATACTTGCTCGGGTCTGCCAGATGGTAAATAGTGGCTAATGACTGTGCATTGTGTGTTGCAAATTGCGGATAAATATAGGCTGGTGCGTCCAGCAATTTTTTGGCACACGCAATATATGATAAATCGGTGTGAACCTTACGTGTAAATACAGGGTAGTCGCTCATCCCGTCGATTTGGGCTTTTTTGATTTCGCTGTCCCAATAAGCACCTTTTACCAAACGAATCATCAGACGTTTCTGGCTACGTTTGGCCAGATCAATCACGTAATCGACCACGTAGAAACAACGTTTTTGGTAAGCCTGAATGACAAACCCAATACCTTTCCAGCCTGCAAGTTCTGGCTCAAAGCACAATCGTTCTAAAAGTTCGAGTGAGATTTCAAGACGATCGGCTTCTTCTGCATCAATGTTGAGTCCAATGTCATAGCGTTTCGCCAGTTGTGCCAGTTCAAAGACTTTTCCATAAAGCTCATCATGTACACGTGCAATTTGAGCACGTTGATAACGAGGGTGCAGTGCAGATAACTTAATCGAAATTCCTGGACCATCATACACGCCCTTACCTTGAGCGGCTTTGCCGATCGCATGAATGGCTTGTGTGTAATCGTTAAAATAACGTGAAGCATCATGATCGGTGAGAGCAGCTTCGCCCAGCATGTCGTATGAATAGCGAAAGCCTTTGTGTTCAAGCGGTTTAGCATGATTCAGTGCTTCTTCAATGGTTTCACCAGTCACGAACTGTTCGCCCATCATGCGCATCGCCACGTCAACTGCTTTACGGATGACACCACGACCACTGCGAGCAATGATCGAGGTGAGCAAGCCCGATAAACTCCCTTGTTTAGGCGTTTCCATCAGTTTACCGGTCAGCATTAAGCCCCAAGCTGCTGCATTGACAAACATCAGGCTACTTTGGCCCACATGGTCTTTCCAGTTGCCTTGATTGATTTTGTCACGAATCAGTAAGTCGCGTGTTGCTTTATCAGGAATACGTAAAAGTGCTTCTGCCAAGCACATGAGTGCAATTCCTTCTTGCGAGGACAGCGAAAATTCCTGCAATAAACCCTGCACAATGCCTGCCTTACCAGCAGAACTCTTACGCTCACGTAATGAGTTGGCCAGATTAAACGCAACTTCATGAATCTGATGATTCAATTCATCTGAAATTGTCGCGGCATTCAATAAGGTTTCGACGACTTCTGGTTCTGCACGGCGCCAAGCACTGTTAATTCGTTCTTCCAGCTCGGTTTTTTGTTTAAATTCCGTGATGTAACCAAAGTTAGGTTGTGCTTCATGCATTTTCGGGTTGCTGTCCATCATGTTCATGTCAAATTCCAATGACGATCTCTTAAGGATATTGTCTAAAGAGGTTTAGATAATTTATGATTACAGAATAATTACCGAATAACTCGCTATATTCTTGGCATTTTTTAGGGAAAAATTTTGTATGGATGGGGCAATTTCAACATTAGATCGGGTTGATCTGAAAATTCTCGATATTCTTCAAAAAGATGGTCGAATTTCAAACATAAAACTCGCAGAAGAAGTCAGTCTGTCACCTACTGCGGTCATGGCGCGTGTACAGAAACTAACCAAGGAGAATTATATTCTGGGCTATCAAGCCAAACTCAATCCAGAAAAGCTCAATGCGAGTTTTTTAGTGTTTGTGGAAGTATTACTCGATAAAACCACATCGAATGGACTCGACGAATTTATTGAGGCTGTATCGGAATATCCTGAAATTATTGAATGCCATATGACCAGCGGCGGTTTTGATTTCTTAATGAAAATTCGCAGTGCCAATATGGAAGAGTACCGAAAGTTTGCTGGGCAAACGTTGTGGCAATTGCCCGGGGTCAAGGAAACGCGAAGTTATCCGGTCATGCAAGTGGTCAAAGAAACCTCTCGAATTAAGCTAAATAAGCGCACTACAAAAAAAGGGGCATGAAGCCCCTTTTTTTAGATCAAATGATGGATTATTTCGAGCTATGGTAAAGACGATCGGCTTCTTCAAAGCGATCCGTTACTTCACGTGTTGGTGGTTTGCCCATGAGGCTCACAACCACAATGGTAATTGCAGCCAAGACAAAACCAGGAATAATCTCGTAAATACCCGTTGACGCAAATAGGTTTTTCCAGCCAATCACCACCACTGCGCCTACAATCATACCTGCAACCGCAGCGTTTAAAGTCATGCGTTTCCAGAACAAAGAGAAAATAATTAACGGACCAAACGCGGCACCAAAGCCAGCCCAAGCGTACGCTACAAGGCCCAAAACTTTACTTTCCGGGTTGCTTGCCAACCAGATTGCAAATACAGAAATCGCCAGAACCATCAAGCGACCAACCCAGACCAATTCTTTTTGAGAGGCATTTTTGCGAAAGAATGGCTTATAGAAATCTTCAGTCAAGGTACTCGAGCAGACCAGAAGCTGACAGCTCAACGTACTCATCACAGCAGAAAGAATACCTGCCATCACAATACCGGCTACCCACGGATTAAACAAAATCTGTGCAAGCTCCATAAATACCAATTCAGAGTTTTTACTCACATTTCCAGCAAGCTCAGGATGACCTTGGAAGAAGGCAATACCAAAAAATCCTGCTCCGACAGCGCCGCCTAAGCACAGAATCATCCAAGACATACCAATTCTACGTGCAGCTGGAATTGATTTGACCGAGTCTGCTGCCATAAAACGAACAAGGATATGCGGCTGCCCAAAATAGCCTAAGCCCCATGCCATTGCTGAAATCATGGCAATAAAACTCACACCAGAGAACATGTTCATGGCTTGTGGACGAGCTGTTTCAATGAGTTGCGTAAATTGCTGCTGACCGTCTCCAATTGCTAAATACGCAAAAATAGGCGTGAGCAATAAAGCAAATAGCATCATGGCAGCTTGAAACGTATCGGTCCAGCTAATGGCAAGGAAGCCACCAATACACACGTAACTGATCGTGGCAATCGCACTGATCCAGAGCGCCATGGTGTAATCCATACCAAAAATCGTTTCGAACAAGCGTGCGCCTGCAACCATGCCTGAAGCACAGTAAATCGAGAAGAAAATCAGAATGATCAGCGCAGAAGATACGCGAAGTAATTTTTTCGTATCATTGAATCGATTGGTAAAATAATCGGGGAGAGTGAGTGCGTTAAATTGCACCTCAGTATGCACGCGTAAACGGCCTGCGACAAACAACCAGTTTAACCATGCGCCGATAATCAGACCAATTGCGATCCATGCTTCGGAAAGACCCGATAAGTAAATCGCACCTGGTAAGCCCATGAGTAACCAACCACTCATGTCTGATGCACCAGCCGACAATGCTGTAACAAAACTTCCTAAGCTGCGTCCGCCCAGAATGTAGTCTGAAAAATTTGTTGTGGCTCTATACGCATAGAGACCAATACAGACCATTGCCACGATGTAAAATACAAACGTGATCACGGTTGGATTGATAGAATTCATGAATGGGACCTATCCTTATGTACTTTTACGTGTGTAATTCAACCAGTCCAAATAATAATTTGGTTGCCTAAAAATAAGGCTGAGATATAAACACGGATGCCAAAATAATAACTGTTAACTTTAAGTATACATTATGTAATTTTATGTAAAAATATCTTGTGTGTAGAGATTAATTAATAACCTATAAAATTCAATGTATTATTTATCGAAAATAAAAATAAAAAGCCATTTGATGGATTTAAATACAAAAAATGATGATATTTAAATCGAAAGGATGAAAATCAAAGCAGTTTTGTAATTTTGTGTATCTTAAAAAGTGAGCAATTGTGTAAGCATTGAACAAATTGAAGGTGATGTGTGGATAAAAAGCACCCAAAATGGTCAAATTATTTACTTTTTAAAGTCTCGGATAGTGTTTTTACACCCTCAGATGCTGTCATTTTGAGCAACTGATACTGCTTTGGAACGCGATGATAATCGGCTTTTGGATCGATATAATACGCTTCACATGAGCCAGATATTTCGTGGATTAAACCCGCGACTGGATAAACGCTTAAGGTTGAACCAATCACAATAAATATATCGGCTTGACGAATTTGATGGATTGCATCTTGATAAGCAGGTACAGATTCACCAAACCAGACCACATGTGGCCGAAGTGGATAGCCATCTTTACAGTAATCCCGATCTAGTTTTAATTCGCTGCCCCGAATAGGATATAGCTCTTGGGTGATTTGTGCATCTGGACCACTGGTTTTGGCAAATCGAATATTGCCGTGCAAATGTAAAACACGGCTAGAGCCAGCACGCTCGTGCAGATCATCAATATTTTGAGTAATCACATTCACATCAAATTGATGCTCTAGAGCGGCAATCGCCAGATGTGCCGAGTTAGGCGTCGCGTTCAAAATGTTTTTACGCCGTTCATTATAAAAACGCTGTACAAGTTCAGGATCTTTTTGCCAAGCTTCTGGCGTTGCCACATCTTCAATTTTGTAATTTTCCCACAGTCCATCACTATCTCGAAATGTATGAATACCACTTTCGGCGCTCATACCGGCACCAGAAAAAACCACTAATTTTTTCATGTTGTTCTCCTTGATATAAAAAATCCGCCCGAAGGCGGATTTGAAATTTATTTGTCGTGATGCAAATATTCTGGTTCTTTCGGTAATTTAAAACTACAGAAGAAACAGATGGCAAGCATCACCATCACATAAATGAAGAATTCGTTTTCAATACCTGCCTGTTTAAATTGCAGGGCAACCGCTGGCGCTGAACCACCAAAAATCGCATTTCCGACAGCATAAGAAAACCCAACGCCCAATGCCCGTACATGTGGTGGAAACATTTCTGCCTTAATTAAACCACTAATAGAAGTGTATAGGCTCAGAATCATCATCAGAAAAACCAGTAAAGCCGTCACGATTACCGGTGAATCACTAAACTGACGCATTCCAATGACCATAACTGGATAAATAAATACAATGCTCAATCCACTAAAAAGCAGCATGGATGCACGACGACCAATCCGGTCAGAGAGTGCTCCAAACAGTGGTTGAGCAATCATATAAATAAACAGTGCACAGGTCATCATGTAGCCAACAGTTCGGCCTTCAATACCCAAGCTGGTGATATAGGTTTTTGAATATACGGTTAAGACATAAAAGGTTAAGGAACCTGCCGAGGTATAACCCACCACCAGTAAAAAGGTAAACCAGTGCTTTTTAAACAGCTCGCGCAACGAACCCGATTCTTTTTTGTCGCTGTCTTCATGCGACAAGGTTTCTTCAAGTTTACTTCGTGCTAAAAGTGAAATAATTGCTGCGATGCCGCCAATCACAAACGGAATTCTCCAGCCACCATCCATGAGTTGTTGTTCAGTCATTAAGGCCAGAATGATCACACCAAGCAAGCTTGCCAAGAGCTGGCCGCCTGAAAGGGTCACATATTGAAACGACGCATAAAAACCGCGTTGGCCTTTAAGCGCAATTTCACTCATATAGGTAGCAACAGCACCGTATTCACCACCAACCGATAAACCTTGTAGCAAGCGTACCATTAATAATAAAAAGGGCGCTGCAATACCAACCTGATCATAGGTCGGGAGTGCGGCAAATAAGAAGGAGCTGACCGCCATCAGGCTAATTGAAATCACCATCGACTGTTTTCGGCCGTGTTTGTCGGCAATTCGACCAAATAACCAGCTACCAATTGGGCGCATAAAAAAGCTGGCTGCAAAAACGCCCCAAACATAAATACCTTGAGCGGTTGAACTCATGTCGGGTGCAGTCAATGCTCGCTGAAAATACATGGCAAAAACGGCGTAGATATAAAAGTCAAACCATTCAACTAAATTCCCTGAAGATGCTCCGACAATTCCCATAACGCGTTTGCGTTTTTCTTCTTTGCTATATACCACTTCACTCATTTAATAAATATCCTTATGGTCGGTCTAGTTATGGTCATCATATATTTTTTGACGTGATCAGATACCTTTGTACCTGTTGTCTAACAAAAGCATCAAACTACAGCAGGACGGGGCTGTCTAGGGTAAAAAATCAGAATTCTATTAATTTATACAGAGTTTTAAACAATACTTTTCACGTTAATTTTATTAAGTTTTTGAATTTATTCTGTAAATCCTAAAAATGCCAACATCATTTTTTGTCTTTTTTATAAGCATGAAAATATTAACATAATTCTATGTTTTTATTGATAAAAGCGATTGAGACGAAGTTTTTCTCAAACTAGTGTACTTTCTTCAAAAAATGCCCAATCTCGGTTCTAAATTTTTTTGGCTCCGTAATGAGCGGTGTATGACCAGACTTTTCAAAATAAATAGGCTGAGCATTTTTTAACTGATGAGCAATTAATGTCTGACCTTGTTCTGGATAAAGTGTCGACTGTTTTCCAATAAAAAATGTGGTGGGGCATTCAAGTGCCTGTAAAGCGGTTCGATAATCTTCGGTATGATTCAAATAATTTTGTACATACCATCTGAGGTAATCTAAGCGCTGAATCGGGAGTACATGTTTTTGAAGTTTTGGGTATTGCAGAGCCAGCTTGAATATTTTGGGTATAAATGAGTTGCTGCTTTGAAACTCGATAAACTGCAGCCATGTTTCAACCAGCTCCTGTTGGTGAGTCAGCGGAAGTTCCTCTAAATATTGAACGGTTGCATGTGATTGTAAAAGTGCGTTAATCAAATGAAGAAAACGTCTAAATTCGGTATAACGTTCACCAAAAAGACCAAACTGCCACGTGCTATCGACACGTATTTTTGGAGTTTGATCGATATGTAAATAACCTTTTAATTTCTGTCCTAAATGGCCGTATTGCATACCATGCATTGCAGTGGTTGCACCCATCGAGTATCCGATAAGAGTAAACTGTGTCAGTTTGAGCTCGTCAATCAAGTGTTCAACATCACGCCAGTGGCTAGAAATAGAATCTAGCTCTTGCGGTATCGCACAATGTTGTGATCGACCAAAACCACGCCATTCAGGAATAATAAACTCAAAGCCTTTGGTATATGAAAGTAAAAAGGGAAGCCATTGCCAGCTCAACATACCTAAACCAGAAAGTACCAACACTGGCTCGCCTGATCCAAAACGTCTGACAAATAATTGCTCTTGATCCGGCATAGTATAAAAAGGCATGGCTGATCCTATTGGTTAATTAGTGCATTTAATTCAGGAATGACTTCATCGAGCCATTTGATCCATTCTTGCTCCATGGTAATGCCCAATTCTAAAATTTTTCGATGAATAAACAATACCCGGTTTTCTGATGTGTTGTGTTTAAAATCTTTATCGTAGATGGTTTGGTAGAGCTTCAGTTTTTCTTGATGAATTGCCAAGTGTCGCTCGAGTTCAGGCAAGATTTGATTGCCACCCAGTTGAGCTTCTGCACGTAAACGAACCATCAAATCATCACGGAGTTGAGAGGGCTCACTTTGCTGGAGCAACCAGCTTGAAAGTTCTATTCGACCGAGTTGTTCCACCTGATAGGTTTTTTTACGCGTGTGACTTGAGGCTTCATCAATGGTTGAAATCCAGCCTTTAGCCAGCATCGCACTGAGTTCACGATAAATCTGTTGATGACTGGCGTTCCAGAAAAATCCCATCGAGCGATCAAAACGTCGGGCGAGTTCAAATCCGGAACTGGGTTTCTCCAATAAGCTGGTCAGTAAAACATGCGAAAGCGACATAGCCATCCTAAAACTCGATGTGACCCTTCAGATTATGCAATAAGTTGCATAGAAAGCAAATTTTGTTTATAAGTTTATGCAACATATTGCATAAAGCGCGCTTATGCCAGCCAGGGAGATTATATGTCAACGCACTATCCGCATTTATTGGCACCATTAGATTTAGGATTTACTACATTAAAAAATCGTATCTTAATGGGATCGATGCATATTGGACTTGAAGAAGCACCGGGTGGATATGCGCGTATGGCTGCATTTTATGCAGAGCGTGCTCAAGGTGAAGTGGGGCTTATTGTGACGGGTGGTATCTCGCCAAATGATGCAGGCCGAACTTTTGCACATGCTTCAAAACTAGATACGCTTGAAGAAGCGGAAAAACATAAAGTTATCACACAAGCTGTGCATGACGCTGGCGGTAAAATTGCCATGCAGATTTTACATACCGGTCGTTATTCTTATCAGCAAGAAATTGTCGCGCCGTCCGCCATTCAGGCACCCATTAACCCGATCAAGCCGCAACAACTTAGTTCGGCTGAGGTCTGGCAGACAATATCCGACTTTGTCAATTGTGCCAAGCTCGCACAATATGCGGGTTATGATGGCGTAGAAATTATGGGATCAGAAGGTTATCTCATCAATGAGTTTATTGCTGCTCGAACCAACCATCGAGATGATGAGTGGGGCGGTCAGTACGAAAACCGCATTCGCTTTCCAATTGAAATTGTAAAGCGTACTCGTGAAGAGGTTGGTGAAAATTTTATTATTATTTACCGACTGTCGATGCTTGATCTGGTCGAGGGCGGCTCAACCTTAGATGAAGTCATTCATTTAGCCAAAGAAATTGAAAAAGCCGGTGCAACAATTATCAATACTGGAATTGGCTGGCATGAGGCACGTATTCCCACCATTGCCACTAAAGTGCCGCGGGCAGCATTTACATGGGTGACCGAAAAAATTCGACCTCACGTGAAAGTGCCACTGATTACATCAAACCGTATTAATACCCCTGAAATGGCAGAGTACGTACTGACAAGTGGACATGCCGATATCGTCTCAATGGCACGCCCGATGCTGGCCGATCCAGAATTTGCTTTAAAAGCTCGCGAGGGACGTAGTGATGAAATCAATACCTGTATTGGTTGCAATCAAGCCTGTCTGGATCATATCTTTAATGGTAAAGTGGCCTCATGTTTGGTTAATCCACGCGCATGCCATGAAACCGAACTCAATTTTAAAGCAGCGGCTACACCGAAAAAAATCGCTGTCGTTGGCGCAGGGCCGGCCGGTTTAAGTTTTGCCACCTATGCTGCCAGTCGTGGTCATAAAATCAAATTATATGAAGCCGCTGAGCAAATTGGCGGGCAATTTAATATTGCCAAAACCATTCCAGGTAAAGAAGAGTTTTACGAAACCCTGCGTTACTTTAATCGCCAGATTGAACTGCAACCGAACATTGAGCTGGTTTTAAACTACAAAATCGATTATGACGAATTAGCCAAGTCAGACTTCGATGATATTGTTATTGCAACTGGCGTTACACCACGTCATCTCAATCTCGAAGGTATCCAGCATCCGAAAGTGTTGAGTTACCTCGATGTACTTAAAGCCCGTCAGCCAGTCGGTCATAAAGTTGCGATTATCGGTGCGGGTGGTATTGGTTTTGATACCGCAGAGTTTCTTACCCATGAAGGCGAAAGCGGCAGTATTCACCCTAAGAAGTTTTATGACGAATGGGGAATCGATACCTCGTATAGCCAAGTCGGTGGCTTAAAAACTGCGGCGGTTGAGCATAGTGCACGTGAAATATATTTGCTACAACGTAAAGCCAGTTCGGTCGGAGCAACACTGGGCAAAACCACGGGCTGGATTCATCGTACAGGTTTAAAAAATCGTAATGTGAAAATGATTGCCGGTGCACAGTATGAAAAAATTGATGATCAGGGTTTACATATTCAGGTCGGTGAAAAGACCACAGTGCTTGATGTCGATCATGTCATTATCTGTGCGGGACAAGAATCGTTTACGGCGATGTATGAACCACTCAAGCAGCTTGGCAAAAATGTACATTTGATTGGTGGCGCCAAAGAGGCGGGTGAGTTAGATGCCAAACGTGCTATCCGTCATGGTGCAGAGCTTGCGGCTATGATTTAAGTTTTTGTTCATCCTTAAGGTTTAGGCTGTCGATTGGTCTAGGCCTTTTAAAATATCGGTTCGCTAATTTTTCGAATGTTGTTCTAAATTCCTATAAAGTTGATACATTTCATGAAAAAGATAAATGTGCTAAAAAAACTAACAGATACGCTCGATCGTTTGACAGGAGCGGATTATCCCCAAATCTATCTGCATCCTGAGAGCGGTCTTCATCAGCACATGCAAAAGCTCACCCAATTAAATGCTAAGTATCGCCCGACACCTTGGCTCTTTAACGAGCATCTTCAGCTTCTTTATTTTGATTTGGTTAAAAAACGCTTTATCCGCCAGCAATATGATCATATCGATTATTTAAAGATGCAAGACGGCGGGGAAACGGCAATTACATGGGTCGGTTCGCACTTACCCGCAGACACGCCGACGATTGTCATCTTGCATACCATTACCGGTTCTCCGTCAAGTATGCGTGAGTTGGTTCGTGACTTACACCGCTTTACTGGCTGGCGGATTGCACTTTGTGTGCGCCGTGGACATGCCGATTTAAACTTTTCTATACCGCAATTTAACTTGTTTGGCTCAACTGCAGACTTAAAAGAACAACTTGATTTTATTCGTCTTAAGCTCCCCCAATCAGATTTGTATGCTGTTGGATCATCGGCTGGATCGGGTCTACTGGTGCGTTACTTGGGTGAAGTTGCAGATCAGTCATGTTTTAAAGCCGCATTTGCATTTTGTCCGGGTTACAACATTGAAACGGGTTTTGATAAAGTTCATCCGGTTTATAGTCGATATATGGCAAAAAAAATAATCAATCGCTTTGTTAAGAAACACCTGCAAGGTTGGTCACATATCGATAATTTAAAAGAACTCCTGACATCTAAAAATTTAACCGAGTTTCATCTTCGCTAC
Organism: Acinetobacter soli; assembly: GCF_018139125.1. Lineage (NCBI taxonomy): Bacteria > Pseudomonadati > Pseudomonadota > Gammaproteobacteria > Moraxellales > Moraxellaceae > Acinetobacter > Acinetobacter soli. Next base: position 1,135,553 of record NZ_CP073241.1, on the reverse strand, counting down.
TATCAGCTTGCTGGTTTTTCAAACTATCAAGACTATACGTTGGCCACCAATCCCATGCACGTTTTTAAGCAAATCAAAGTGCCATTGATGGTACTTAATTCGCAAGATGATCCAGTGTGTCATATCGACAACTTTGCACCATATCTGCCTGAAATTCAGGCTATGCAGAACATTGCCGTGGTGACCACCAAGAAGGGAAGTCATTGTGCGTTTTATGAGGGGTGGCGCACACAATCATGGGCCACCAAGCTCATGGCAGATTTTTTTCTAAGTCAGAAGTAAGTCTTTTTGCTTAAGCGAATATCAGCGCTCGGTTAAATGCTCAACCAAGTAATCGATAAACACACGAACAGCGGGCAGTAATCCACGACGTGAAGGATATACCGCATGAAAGACACCATGCGGTGCTTTCCATTCAGGTAAGACGCGAACCAATTCACCCGATTTAACATAGTCGCTGGCAATGGTATCGGGAAGTAGCGCGATACCGCAGTTTTGTGCGGTAATATTGGCAAGTACAGAAAGGTTAGATGCCATCACCACCGGATTGACTTTGATTTTCTGTAGTTCATTGCTTTGGCTGTACAAGCTAAACTGCTGATCTAAATGCTCATCCGATAAACTCAAAATCCGATGATGATGCAAATCTTCAGGTGCTTTAACAGAGCCGTATTCGTTTAAGTACGCCTGACTGGCAAAAAGATGTTGCTCGATGATGGAGAATTGACGTAACACCAGACTCGGATCATCATCAAGATTTGAGCGAACGCGAAGCGCAATATCTATGCCTTCATTGACAATATCAACACGTCGATTACTAATGATCAGTTGAACTCGAATTTCAGGATACTGTTTTAAAAAATTCGGCAGCAGTTTCGACATCTGATTTTGTGCAATATCGACAGGAACACTCACTTTAATCACGCCACGAGGCTGGATACTCAAGTGATCTACCAGATCATGTGCGGCTTGAGCGGCATTCATCATCACTTGTGCATGCCGATAAATATTCATCCCGATATCGGTCACTGCAAAGTGTCGAGAGCTACGCTGAATTAAGCGGACGCCTAAATTCTCCTCAAGATTGTATACGCGGCGACTTAATTTTGACTTTGGAATATCTGTGGCACGCTCGGCAGCACTGAAACCACCGTGTTCAACCACAAGAGCAAAGCAATAAAAATCGTCTAAATCTGTGAGCATGATGCATGTCCATATTTCTAAAAATAGGGGTTTTTAAATTTTTTCAAAGTATACCCAATATTTTTCTGAGGATATGTGATTACTCAGTAAATCATGCAATTTAGGCCAAAATAGACGAATTTGGATCGAGTAAATAGGCTTGCACTTTTTTATACTCTTCTAAACGCGCAAAATCACGGGCTGTAGGGTGACTAATTCGTTTTAAATCCATGTTGTCTTTTAGATCGGCCAGTTTGACTGCTTTGGCCAATGGGTTATTTACAATTCGCTTTGCGGCTGTAAACCGGCTCTCGCCGGTTTTTTTGGTGAGCGCAATGACTGCATCAATAATATCTTGGCTAAAACCCAATGAAATTAGATCGACAATTGTGGTGTCGGTGTCTTCAAGTAAGTCGTGCATCACTGCAACAATTTTTTGTTCTAAAGTATCCAAATGAAGCATAAGTCGTAATGGATGTAAGATATAAGGTTGTCCAGCTTTGTCTACTTGTCCCGCGTGTTTTTTTGCTGCAAGTCCGATTGCTTTTTCCAAAGTTGACATGAATGCTCCAGTATTGAATGACATGACATTAGTAACAGCACTGCGCTTAGTACTCACTTAAGCACGCTACACTGGCAAGATCAATCCGACATCAGTCGATTTAAAACGATTAGATGCAAACAAATATTTCTTTTACACTATGTGGACCTTTTAGAGAATGAAATATGACTTATCAATTAATTCTTCAACCAGATGCATCAGTGAATATCGATTGCCCGATATGCAAACACCCAGTTATTGACTGGTCGCAAGAACAATATGTTCAGCCCTGCGAACATACTCTCTTTGTCGCGATGGATTTAGGATTCGAGTTTGTTTCCGATCGGTTTGAAGCGCAGATGCAACAACCTGTAGATGAATTACATGAAGATCCAGATATGAATATTTTTCATGCAATTACTTCAACTACATATCCTGTTCGAGTGATTGTCAAAGCCGATTTAGGTGTGCAATCGCTTTCACGCTACGTAGGATTTAGCGATCAACTTTAAAACGAAGAATTTAGAGAAACTGAGATTCAAATTCTCTGACTTCATGTTCGAGCCATTGAGTAAATTTTACAATCAATGCGTTTTTATGTTGCTCAGACGAAACAAAGTAATATGAGCGAGTACCAACAAGCTCCACACGAGACACTCGTATCAAGTCACCCTGTTCAAGCTCTTTTTCAAGTAGCAAAGGCGGTATTAATGCAACGCCTAAATGATGCATCGCAGCGACAGCCAGCATTGAGAAAAGTTCATGGCGTTGCCCGTCCATTGCATATGGATAGGCATAATCTGCTTGAGCAAACCATTCATTCCAGATGTAGGGGCGAGTGGTCTGCTGAAGTAAAGGGAGCTGACTAATTTGTTCTGCAGTCAAATCCAGACTTTCATTCTCGCCTGACACACACTCTGGAAAATATTTTTCAATCAGTGTTTTAGAGCAGACGGGGACTAACGCTTCTTCCATAAGAAACTGGATTTTGGCATCGGGCCAGTTTTCAATTTGTGCAGGAGTGCCGGCATAAATTGCAGCATCAAAAATATGCTCACTAAACAAAAAAGGTTTGGTACTGGTTTCTAAATGAATCGTAATCTCAGGATACAAACGATTAAATCGATAAAGTCGCGGCAGTAACCATCGTGTTGCGAAGGTTGGAACAACGCCCAGTTTTAGTGTTCCACCTAACCCCTTGTGTGCCATTAAATCCAGTGTGGCATGTTCGATACCGAGTAAATGTGATTTGATCGTTTTTAAATAACTCTCACCCGCTTGTGTAAGCTCAACTCCATGACGCGCTCGTACAAAAAGCGCCACAGCAAGAAAGTCTTCAAGTTGCTGAATTTGCCGAGAAACAGCACTTTGGGTAATCGATAATTCTTGGGCTGCTGCTGTATAACTACGATGTTTCGCGGCCGATTCAAAACATAATAATGCCTGTAAAGAAGGAATCATTCGTCGCATATTATGTATCCTAGATCATTCTTTTAAATATTGAAAAATGGCTTCTTAAATAAATCCATCTGAAACTCGAAAAAGCGCTTTTATTCTAAACCAGAAAATTGAAAAGCAAAAAATAAGATATGAGAAAAATGCATGACTACATGCGAAATTATCGTTTGTGGTACTCGTTAACACAGCCTAAGATGAAGAAATAATAGTTCAATCATTAGGCTAGGAAAGCAATGAATCATATGGTCGATCATACAAAAAAAACAGCACGCGTTCACTTCAATTGGGATGATCCTTTCTTAATTGAGCAACAGCTCACGAATGAAGAGCGTATGATTCGCGATGCTGCGCATGCCTATTGTCAAGATAAACTCATGCCTCGAGTGTTAGAACAGTTTCGTCACGAAAAAACTGATCCAGCTATTTTCCGTGAAATGGGTGAGTTAGGTCTTTTGGGCCCAACCATCGATGAGCAGTATGGTGGTGCCGGTCTGAATTATGTCAGCTATGGATTAATTGCAAGAGAAATCGAGCGTGTAGATTCGGGTTATCGATCTATGGCAAGTGTGCAAAGTTCATTGGTGATGGTGCCAATTTCTGAATTTGGATCTGAAGCACAAAAACAAAAGTATTTACCGAAGCTCGCTACAGGTGAATATATTGGATGCTTCGGTTTAACAGAGCCAGATCACGGTTCAGACCCTGGAAGTATGATCACACGTGCAAAAAAAGTTGATGGAGGCTATCGTCTTTCGGGTGCAAAAATGTGGATCACGAACAGCCCAATCGCCGATGTATTCGTGGTTTGGGCCAAAGAAGTATCGAGTGAAGGAAATGTTGGCGAAATTCGCGGATTTATTTTAGAAAAAGGGTGGCAAGGTTTATCGGCACCAGCCATACATGGCAAGGTTGGACTACGTGCCTCTATCACCGGTGAAATTGTGATGGATAATGTTTTTGTACCTGAAGAAAATGCTTTTCCAGATATTAGAGGTTTAAAAGGTCCATTTACCTGCTTAAACAGTGCCCGTTACGGCATTGCTTGGGGTGCGATGGGTGCGGCAGAATTCTGCTGGCACACTGCACGTCAATATACACTGGATCGTAAACAGTTTGGTCGACCGCTGGCTGCCACCCAGCTTATACAAAAAAAATTGGCCGACATGCAAACCGAAATTGCATTAGGTTTACAGGCCGCACTTCGATTTGGCCGAATGAAAGATGAAGGATTGGCGGCAGTCGAAGGGACTTCACTCATCAAGCGCAACAACTGTGGCAAGGCGCTCGATATTGCACGTTTAGCTCGCGATATGATGGGAGGCAACGGAATCAGTGATGAATTTGGGGTTGCCCGCCACTTGGTGAATCTTGAAGTAGTCAATACCTATGAAGGTACACATGATGTACATGCTCTTATTTTGGGGCGCGCTCAGACTGGTCTTGCAGCATTTTAGTTCTTTAAAAAACTCAGCTTCTAAAAGATCATAACCATTCGAAATCACACGGCTTAAAATGCTCACTAAGCCGTGTGTTCATTTATTTTTCAATTCGGAGAATACGTTCTACATATTATGAGGCAATAAAAAGTAAATCTGATCTAAATTAATTCAATGAATCGGATATAATCGACTGTTATATGATCGATATCGAGCTAAATCATATAATTTTGATTAAAAAATAAACCATTGTTTGTTTTTTTTAAAATAATACTTGCGTTGGTTGGTTTTTTGCTTAGAATACGCAGCATCCCGACGCGATACACGAAAGCAACTTAGCTTACAGGGTTAAGTTGAAAGAAAGTGTTTTGCGTTGAATTTGTCTCTGACGAAGAGCAAATCGATCATTAAGAGAATAGAAGAACAACTTGTGTGGATTTTTACTGGTTGATTAATCGATATATATTATCATTGATTGATTGGTTTAAATTACTCGAAGTTTATTTGAGCGAAATTTAAGTCAGGAAATTGATGAGCCAGAATTGGCACCTTGTCTATAAATAAGGTGCAAAATGATTTTAACTGAAGAGTTTGATCATGGCTCAGATTGAACGCTGGCGGCAGGCTTAACACATGCAAGTCGAGCGGAGTGATGGTGCTTGCACTATCACTTAGCGGCGGACGGGTGAGTAATGCTTAGGAATCTGCCTATTAGTGGGGGACAACATCTCGAAAGGGATGCTAATACCGCATACGTCCTACGGGAGAAAGCAGGGGATCACTTGTGACCTTGCGCTAATAGATGAGCCTAAGTCGGATTAGCTAGTTGGTGGGGTAAAGGCCTACCAAGGCGACGATCTGTAGCGGGTCTGAGAGGATGATCCGCCACACTGGGACTGAGACACGGCCCAGACTCCTACGGGAGGCAGCAGTGGGAATATTGGACAATGGGGAACCCTGATCCAGCCATGCCGCGTGTGTGAAGAAGGCCTTATGGTTGTAAAGCACTTTAAGCGAGGAGGAGGCTCTTTTGGTTAATACCCAAGATGAGTGGACGTTACTCGCAGAATAAGCACCGGCTAACTCTGTGCCAGCAGCCGCGGTAATACAGAGGGTGCAAGCGTTAATCGGATTTACTGGGCGTAAAGCGCGCGTAGGCGGCCAATTAAGTCAAATGTGAAATCCCCGAGCTTAACTTGGGAATTGCATTCGATACTGGTTGGCTAGAGTGTGGGAGAGGATGGTAGAATTCCAGGTGTAGCGGTGAAATGCGTAGAGATCTGGAGGAATACCGATGGCGAAGGCAGCCATCTGGCCTAACACTGACGCTGAGGTGCGAAAGCATGGGGAGCAAACAGGATTAGATACCCTGGTAGTCCATGCCGTAAACGATGTCTACTAGCCGTTGGGGCCTTTGAGGCTTTAGTGGCGCAGCTAACGCGATAAGTAGACCGCCTGGGGAGTACGGTCGCAAGACTAAAACTCAAATGAATTGACGGGGGCCCGCACAAGCGGTGGAGCATGTGGTTTAATTCGATGCAACGCGAAGAACCTTACCTGGCCTTGACATAGTAGAAACTTTCCAGAGATGGATTGGTGCCTTCGGGAATCTACATACAGGTGCTGCATGGCTGTCGTCAGCTCGTGTCGTGAGATGTTGGGTTAAGTCCCGCAACGAGCGCAACCCTTTTCCTTACTTGCCAGCATTTCGGATGGGAACTTTAAGGATACTGCCAGTGACAAACTGGAGGAAGGCGGGGACGACGTCAAGTCATCATGGCCCTTACGGCCAGGGCTACACACGTGCTACAATGGTCGGTACAAAGGGTTGCTACCTAGCGATAGGATGCTAATCTCAAAAAGCCGATCGTAGTCCGGATTGGAGTCTGCAACTCGACTCCATGAAGTCGGAATCGCTAGTAATCGCGGATCAGAATGCCGCGGTGAATACGTTCCGGGCCTTGTACACACCGCCCGTCACACCATGGGAGTTTGTTGCACCAGAAGTAGCTAGCCTAACTGCAAAGAGGGCGGTTACCACGGTGTGGCCGATGACTGGGGTGAAGTCGTAACAAGGTAGCCGTAGGGGAACCTGCGGCTGGATCACCTCCTTAACGAAAGATTGATTGGCCGGTAAGAATCCACAACAAGTTGTTCTTCTAAGATGTATCTGAGGGTCTGTAGCTCAGTTGGTTAGAGCACACGCTTGATAAGCGTGGGGTCACAAGTTCAAGTCTTGTCAGACCCACCAAGTCTACGGCAGAAAGATACATTAATGATATAAGCTGGGGACTTAGCTTAGTTGGTAGAGCGCCTGCTTTGCACGCAGGAGGTCAGGAGTTCGACTCTCCTAGTCTCCACCACGTACTTTAAAGAGTACGGCTAAGGTGTAGATTATAGAACTTAGTAAAAGAAGGTCTTGAGATCTTATTTTATTAAGTTCTGTGATTTATCACAGTTTAGTGTGATCTGACGAAGACACATTAATTCATTAACAGATTGGAAAATATTGAGTCTGAAATAAATTGTTCAAACTCGATTAAATAAGAAGCTAACAAGCAATTGTTAGGTGACTATTTAATCCGAGAACTAGCAAATTAACTGAATCAAGCGTTTTGGTATATGAATTTAGATTGAAGCTGTACGGTGATTCAATTCACAGTACTTCAAACTGTAATGTTGATAATGCTACTTGTAGGCATTAGCGACTGTTTGGGGTTGTATAGTCAAGTAATTAAGTGCATGTGGTGGATGCCTTGGCAGTCAGAGGCGATGAAAGACGTGATAGCCTGCGAAAAGCTCCGGGGAGGCGGCAAATATCCTTTGATCCGGAGATGTCTGAATGGGGAAACCCACTTATCATAAGATAGGTATTGCATGATGAATACATAGTCATGCAAGGCGAACGAGGGGAAGTGAAACATCTCAGTACCCTTAGGAAAAGAAATCAATTGAGATTCCCTTAGTAGCGGCGAGCGAAAGGGGAACAGCCCATTAAGTTGTGTGTGTTCTAGTGGAACGCTCTGGGAAGTGCGAACGTAGAGGGTGATATTCCCGTACACGAAAGGGCACACGCAATGATGACGAGTAGGGCGAGGCACGTGAAACCTTGTCTGAATATGGGGGGACCATCCTCCAAGGCTAAATACTCCTGACTGACCGATAGTGAACCAGTACCGTGAGGGAAAGGCGAAAAGAACCCCTGTGAGGGGAGTGAAATAGATCCTGAAACCGCATGCATACAAGCAGTGGGAGCCGACATGTTCGGTGACTGCGTACCTTTGTATAATGGGTCAGCGACTTATATTCAGTAGCAAGGTTAACCGCATAGGGAGCCGTAGGGAAACCGAGTCTTAATAGGGCGTATAGTTGCTGGGTATAGACCCGAAACCAGGCGATCTATCCATGAGCAGGTTGAAGGTTGGGTAACACTAACTGGAGGACCGAACCCACTGTCGTTGAAAAGCCAGGGGATGACTTGTGGATAGGGGTGAAAGGCTAATCAAGCCTGGTGATAGCTGGTTCTCCCCGAAAGCTATTTAGGTAGCGCCTCGGACGAATACCATAGGGGGTAGAGCACTGTTTCGGCTAGGGGGTCATCCCGACTTACCAAACCGATGCAAACTCCGAATACCTATGAGTACTATCCGGGAGACAGACTGCGGGTGCTAACGTCCGTAGTCAAGAGGAAAACAATCCAGACCGCCAGCTAAGGCCCCAAAATCATAGTTAAGTGGGAAACGATGTGGGAAGGCATAGACAGCTAGGAGGTTGGCTTAGAAGCAGCCACCCTTTAAAGAAAGCGTAATAGCTCACTAGTCGAGTCGGCCTGCGCGGAAGATGTAACGGGGCTAAAACTATGTGCCGAAGCTGCGGATGTAACTTTAAGTTACGTGGTAGGGGAGCGTTCTGTAAGCCGATGAAGGTGGATTGAGAAGTCTGCTGGAGGTATCAGAAGTGCGAATGCTGACGTGAGTAACGACAAAACGGGTGAAAAACCCGTTCGCCGAAAGACCAAGGGTTCCAGTCCAACGTTAATCGGGGCTGGGTGAGTCGACCCCTAAGGCGAGGCCGAAAGGCGTAGTCGATGGGAAATTGGTTAATATTCCAATACTTCTGTGTAATGCGATGAGAGGACGGAGAAGGTTAGGTCAGCCTGGCGTTGGTTGTCCAGGTGGAAGACAGTAGGCATGCATCTTAGGCAAATCCGGGGTGCTCTATGCTGAGAGTCGATAGCAAGCTAGTTTACTAGCGAAGTGGCTGATACCATACTTCCAAGAAAAGTCTCTAAGCTTCAGTTACACAGGAATCGTACCCGAAACCGACACAGGTGGTCAGGTCGAGTAGACCAAGGCGCTTGAGAGAACTCTGCTGAAGGAACTAGGCAAAATGGTACCGTAACTTCGGGAGAAGGTACGCTGTTGATGGTGATGGGACTTGCTCCCTGAGCGATTGACAGCCGCAGAAACCAGGCCGCTGCAACTGTTTATTAAAACATAGCACTCTGCAAACACGAAAGTGGACGTATAGGGTGTGATGCCTGCCCGGTGCTGGAAGGTTAATTGATGGGGTTAGCGTAAGCGAAGCTCTTGATCGAAGCCCCAGTAAACGGCGGCCGTAACTATAACGGTCCTAAGGTAGCGAAATTCCTTGTCGGGTAAGTTCCGACCTGCACGAATGGCATAATGATGGCGGCGCTGTCTCCAGCAGAGGCTCAGTGAAATCGAAATCGCTGTGAAGATGCAGTGTACCCGCGGCTAGACGGAAAGACCCCGTGAACCTTTACTGCAGCTTGACATTGAACTTTGACCTTACTTGTGTAGGATAGGTGGGAGGCTTTGAAGATGGGACGCCAGTTCCATTGGAGCCATCCTTGAAATACCACCCTGGTAATGTTGAGGTTCTAACTCTGCCCCGTAATCCGGGGCGAGGACCATGTCTGGTGGGTAGTTTGACTGGGGCGGTCTCCTCCTAAAGAGTAACGGAGGAGTACGAAGGTGCGCTCAGCGTGGTCGGAAATCACGCGTAGAGTATAAAGGCAAAAGCGCGCTTAACTGCGAGACCCACAAGTCGAGCAGGTACGAAAGTAGGTCTTAGTGATCCGGTGGTTCTGTATGGAAGGGCCATCGCTCAACGGATAAAAGGTACTCTGGGGATAACAGGCTGATACCGCCCAAGAGTTCATATCGACGGCGGTGTTTGGCACCTCGATGTCGGCTCATCTCATCCTGGGGCTGAAGCAGGTCCCAAGGGTATGGCTGTTCGCCATTTAAAGAGGTACGCGAGCTGGGTTTAGAACGTCGTGAGACAGTTCGGTCCCTATCTACCGTGGGCGCTGGAAATTTGAGAGGATCTGCTCCTAGTACGAGAGGACCAGAGTGGACGAACCTCTGGTGTACCGGTTGTGACGCCAGTCGCATCGCCGGGTAGCTATGTTCGGAAGGGATAACCGCTGAAAGCATCTAAGCGGGAAGCCTACCTCAAGATAAGATTTCCCTAGGAATTTATTCCTCTAAAGAGCCGTTCAAGACTAGGACGTTGATAGGTTGGATGTGGAAGCATAGTGATATGTGAAGCTGACCAATACTAATTGCTCGTGAGGCTTGACTATACAACACCCAAACAGTTGTTGTATCAAGATAAATTCGATACGAATACTTGATTTAGTGAAAGCTAGAACATAAAATACCGACTCAATAATCCAATCCGTTAAACTCATTTGGTACAAAGTACGGCACATACTGTGAAATACAATCCACAGTCTAAGTAAGACCCGAAAATGTCCATAAACAGTTTGCTGGCGACAATAGCAAGAGTGAACCACCTGATCCCTTCCCGAACTCAGAAGTGAAACCTCTTCGCGCTGATGGTAGTGTGGCGTTAGCCATGTGAGAGTAAGTCATCGCCAGCTTTTAAATACGAAAGTCCCCTTAACATATGTTAAGGGGGCTTTTTTATGCCTAAATGAAATAGAAATAGAAAATAAATAAAAAGTGCATATCAAATTAGAAAATACAAAATCTGCCCAGCACATCGATCACTTTACGTTATGATGAATGAAAACGGAGGGATCTTGTGTGCAGTTTAAAGTAATAAGCGCGAGCGATTTAACGCATAATCAAAGAGAGCAAATCGCAAAATTATGTTTTGAGGCTTTTGATGAAGATCCTTGGAGCCAATATGCATTTATGCAAAATGCTGTGCATGTTATTGGATCAGTAGATAATGTGATTGTTTCACATGCTTTATGGACAAAAAGAAACTTCACTGTAAATACGCTTCAGAATATTGAAACGGCATATGTTGAGTATGTCACTACCGATTTGAGTACGCGGGGTAAAGGCTATGCATCGCAGTTACTTAAGTATTTAATCCATTATTTAACTCTGAACCAGTATCCTCTTGCAGCTTTACAGCCTGAAAACAATGAGTTTTATAAAAAACTAGGTTGGTTATCATGGAAAGGCAATCTATACGTTCAAAATGGTCAGTCGTTGTACCAAACTGAAGATGTCGAGATTTTACTTTATCCATTGAATAAGGAGATTGAGGCATATCTCAAGTCACAACATCAGCTTCTGTGTACGGACTGGAGAGAAGGTGAGCTTTGGTAAATGAATCAGATTTTATGATGAGATTTGACATGCCTATTTTGATTCTGAATAATGCATGAGAATCATTCCAACGCTAATAAGGATAGTTATGTCTACCGATCCACACTTCAAAACGCCTGAAAATCGTGGTGTTGCAGTTTATGCGAATAATGCTGATGCCATTGGTAATACGCCTTTAGTACGAATTAACCGTATTATTCAAACGGGTGCAACCGTGTTGGCAAAGGTAGAAAGCCGTAATCCTGCATTTTCAGTGAAATGTCGTATCGGTGCTGCACTGATTGCCGATGCTGAAAAGCGTGGCGTGCTTAAACCGGGCATGCACATTGTGGAGCCAACAAGCGGCAATACTGGTATCGCATTGGCATTTGTTGCTGCTGCAAAAGGTTATCCAATTACACTCACAATGCCTGCAAGTATGAGTCTTGAGCGTCGTAAAGTGCTGAAAGCCTTTGGTGCGAATCTGGTTTTGACAGAACCAGCGAAAGGTATGAAAGGTGCTGTCGATGAAGCTGTCAGACTGGCAACCGAGCAACCTGAGCTCTATTTTTTACCTCAGCAATTTGAAAATCCTGCAAATCCGAAAATTCATGAAGAAACGACCGGGCCTGAGATTTGGGAAGCCACGCAAGGTCAAGTGGATATTCTGGTAGCCGGTGTGGGAACTGGTGGTACGATCTCAGGTATTTCGCATTATTTTGAAAAAATACAAAACAAACCGATCTATTCGGTTGCAGTTGAGCCGGCAGAATCTCCAATTATCTCTCAAACCAAACGTGGTGAAGCCATCACTCCAGCCCCTCATAAAATTCAGGGAATTGGAGCGAACTTCATTCCAAAAAATCTAGATTTAGACATAGTCGATGAAGTGATCACGGTCGAGAGTGCAGAAGCGATTGAGTGGGCACGCAAGTGTGCAACTCAAGAAGGGATTCTGGTGGGGATATCATGTGGTGCAGCATTGGCTGCAGCAGCAAAAATTGCTGAAAGACCAGAAAATGCTGGAAAAACAATAGTCGTGATTTTACCTGATGCGGGTGAGCGTTATTTGTCTTCTGCACTTTTTGAAGGCATGTTTGACGAGTAATATCAAGAAGGAAGAAGCCTATGTCGGGCTTCTTCTGATTTGGGTATCGCTCAATAGGTTATACTAAAGTTCCTTTTTTAAAGTTTTTTCAAAACGTTTGACAGATCGCGCATATTTCTTAGCTTTGTGTCTTGTCCAAAAGCTCGATTTATATCCTGTTGGTCCTACATTATAGTAAGCGCTGGCTTTAAACCAACTTCCAGCCATGCTGTTATAGCGTTCTAAAATATAAGCACTACATTGAATATTGGTATATTCGTCCAACAAGTCGCCCGGACAGCTCTGTTGCCAGTAACTTGGAATAATTTGTGCCAGACCGACGGCTCCACCTGAAGAACGAGCGTAGGAATTATAATTCGACTCTTGACGAATCGTGGCTGCAATTAATAATGGTGGTACATTATAGCGATCTGCACTTTGAATAATCATAGGTGAAATACGGTTCGCTGCATTCGGGGAAACTGAATAGGCACGCTGTAGTCCGTGAGCAAGTTTATTTGAGCGTTCGACTACGGTTCCACTGTGTGGTCCTAGTGTCGTACATCCTGTAAAAATCAGACCGATTGTCATCACACTTAAGGTTTTTAAAGAATGAATCGGATTAATAAGAAATTTATGTTTATAAGATAACTGCGTAAATAAAGCCAAGGTGACGATCTATCAGAAATACTATTGTTCTGGATAGTAGTGATAAGCACATTTGAGGTCAATATATGATAACTTTTCATAACAACATGTTGCTCGCAACAGTAAAATGATGCTTATAAGCAAAATAAGTGTTTTAACGCACGCTAAATTATGAAAGAAATTGCACTCAAGCTAATAATGTAGGACATCAAAAATGAAGTGGATGGTTATTGCGCAGTATTCATTTCCCTATGAGGCTCACATTGCAAAGGCTCGACTGGAATCGGTTGGTATTCCAGCATATATTGAAAATGAACATACGATTAATATGTATTGGCTGTATTCAAATGCTTTAGGCGGGGTACGTGTTTTAGTGCCTGATGAGCAGGTAGACACGGCACGTTATTTAATTTCTCAAGATTTTAGTCAAGATCTAGATGATGAACTGAATTTGACTTCGGTACGATGCCCAAAATGCAACAGTACGCAAATTGAGCCATTTACTCAAGGCAAAAAAGCAGCTTTCATTGCGTTTTTTGTGATCAATGTTCCATTATTTATATACAAGCACGGCATGCGCTGTAAAGCATGCCAACACTTTTTTAATTAATATTTTGTTTGCTATTGATGCTTTAAGTCCACCAGTATCTCAAAATATGGAAGAAAATCGGCGCTGAAAAACAAACGGAGTCGATACGATCCAGCATCCCGCCATGACCTTGAATCAATTGTCCCCAGTCTTTAACACCGCGATCGCGTTTGATTGCAGACATCACCAGTCCGCCAAAAAAGCCAAAAATACATACCACTAAACCAATTGCTGCTGCCTGCCAAAGATTAAAAGGCGTTAACCATTTCATGGCCACACCTAATGCGCTCGCCAGTATAACCCCACCAATTAAACCTTCAATCGTTTTAGACGGAGATAAAATAGGCGCAACTTTATGTTTGCCAAAGAGTTTGCCGCAAACGTATTGCAGTACATCTGAAGCTTGCACCACCATAATCAACCACATTGCCAGCCAGATTTTATCTCCATGAAAGTGAATTAAATTCAAATTAAGAAGTGCGGGCACATAAGAAACACAAAAGACACAGATCATCAGGCCCCATTGAATTTTTGCACTTCGCTCTAAAAAATGTTTGGTATCTTCTTGTTTTAAACTTGCAATTGGAATAAGTAAAAAGGCGTAAAGTGGTATAAAAATAGAATATAACCCATACCAATCGGTATAAACCAAGTAATACTGATATGGAATCATAAAATAAAATGAAATGAGTAGAGGGAAATAATCACCACGTCGGGTTGGCAGTAGACTAATAAATTCACGTAAAGCAAATAACGAAATAAGCCCAAACAGCACAATAAATGCAATTTTTCCAAGTAAAATAGCGGTTGCAAGTACAATCAGCATGATCCACCATGCATTAATACGTGCATTTAAATTATCAATCACAGGGGAGGCTTGAGTGCCAGCGCGTTGCTTTAAAACAAAACCGATACTCGATGCAATAAGCAAAACGCCTGCAAAAATAGCAAAAAGCAGATAGGTTTGATATAAATTATGCGCCATCATTGGTATTCCGCCTGTTTAAGTTTAAGAAGTTCATCTTGAGCAAGACTTAAAAAATGGGCTTTGTCTAATGCAGAAGATACTTGCAACGGACATCCAAAAATGACGCTAGAGAGTAACGGTAAAGGAATAAATGCACCTTTTGGCATGACTCGTTTCAGGTTTGAAATCCATACGGGTACAACTTCCACCTCGGGAAATGCCTGACTTAAATGATATAAACCACTTTTAAATTCGAGTAGTTCAATATCATCGTTTAAATTACGTGTGCCTTCAGGAAAAAAGATGATCGAATAGCCTTCTTGTAACACATCTTTGACGGGCTGTAAGGGATCTTCATGATGTTCTCGTTGGCGTTTAATAGTCACACCAGAGAATGTATCTTGAATTAAAAAGCGTCTGAAACCATCTTTTAACCAGTAATCTGATGCTGCAATGGGTCGGGTTTGTCTTCGAATCGCTTTGGGTAGTGATGACCAGAGCAAAATAAAATCGATATGGCTGGTGTGATTGGCATAGTAAATTCGTTGTTTCATTTCTGGTGCACAGCCTAACCAGACACTCCGCGCACCTGTCAATAACCGTGCACTGCGACGAATAATGAGCGAAATTAAACGCGCAAAAAGTCGACTGATTGTTGAGTTTGTGCGGGTAGTAGGATCAGATTGAGCAGGTATTGTCATTTTTATCTCTATGAATAGCCAGATAGCATTTGAATCAAACTCATCATTAACATAGCGTATTGCAGCACAAGAAGAACAATTTGTAGTTTAAATAATCGCTTGCATCCATTTAAACGCTCTGTCCAAGTTCGACCTGCTTTACTGTTTGGCATTAACTTTAACGCGATTAAAGCCAAATCCAGATCATGAGTTCGTTCATTTAGCATTTTGGGGTCATGCTCAGCCAAGTAAAGCAAGAGTTCTGCATCGAGTTTGACACGGATAGAGACATAAAGATGACTAAATATCAGAATAAAAATTACAGCAAAATAACCCCATATCCAGATTGTTGGCCAGAGCGCATAAAAGAAACATAAAATGCATAACACAAAAGCCACATAGCCTGCCATCAACAATGAATGGGTGCTTTGTAATACTTTTGCGAGTACAACAAACTGCATATGCATGATTAAAACTCCAACTTTTGAGCATAGTCATGTAGACACTGCATTTGCTCAATGTTCAAACGTACCCATGGTCGCTCCGTTTGAACGATACGTAGTGCATCTTCTGGATCACGTGCAAAGTTTTGATCAATCAGCCAGGCACACAAAATAGCGGTACTGCGTGAATAACCGAGTGCACAGAAAACAAGTAATTCAAAAGGTCTTTCTACTGCTTTAGATTTTTGAACGAGATCATCAAAAATACGCACTGCATATTTTAACTGTTTGGGTTGAAGCGGAATAAGATCTAAACTGAAATATGCTTGATAATGTTTTTCTGTGCGAACAGGCAATTCCGCGCAGCAATCAAATAATGCAGTATAGTTCTTTGCCACAGATGACGTTGGTATTCTACCCAGATAAAGATTTCCAGATTGATAAGTCAAAATTTTTGAATCTTCTGGATGTTTTTTGGTCCAAAGTCGACTATTTAGCCAAGCCATGACCAAATAAGGCCCCAACAATAAAGTCGCTGAATGCGTTAAGCGACCGTTGGCTTGTTTCTGAAAAAAATGCGGTCTGACCAACAGATATGCCAATCCGACAATGGTTAAACTGACGGCAGGATAGAGCAACCAGAGTGTCCAGCTGGCATAATAAAATGCAATAAAGCTAAGCCCTAAAGCGCCAACAAGATAATAACTGGCCAGACGAATGTGCCGTGATGTACGGTACTGAAGTGCATCCGCTTGATAAGGTGCTTTGACATGAAAAGGGAACAGCCAAATACATAAGGTGCCCGCCAACACACCTGTTGGAATATCGATAAAATGATGTTGCCATGTCGTCAGCACTGAAAGACCAATCAAAAAGGACCACAGATCTACGATCCATTTATATGGAGCAACTACATGCCGACGGTAGAAATCCCACAAAATAACCAGAAGCACAATATGCAAAGAGGGCGCCTGATTAAATGGCTTGTCAAACCCCATCAGCACATCAAACCAAACACCAAAAAAACCATCAAGTGCGGGCCGATCAAAGCTAAATTTAAGCGGGAAAAGTAAGAAGCAACTTACAGCAATTAGCTGTGCGGTGAATAATCTTAGCGCATGTTGTTTAAGTTCTAAGCGATTCCAGCACAATAGCAACGATAAACCATAAAATAGATCAATCGACCAATATGGAACAATCGTCCAAGGCCACAGCGGAATTTTATGCTCCCAGTCAAATACAATACTTCCAACGTAAGGGAGATTGTCGGCATATTGATTGGCAAAGCCATAACTTAAGAAAAAAAAGGGTGCTAAAAAAACTAAACAGAGAAGTCCCCATTTCCATGTGCCAGCCTGTAGTTCAAAATCTTGCTGCATATGCGTCTTTCTCTGATCTCTATTTGATTTTTTGGGCAACCGATACACTAAATATTCCAAATTCATCAATACATTGATCAATTTTTTTAAATCCGGCTTCTTCTACCAACGCATCAATTTCGGCTTGAGAACGTAAACGCATCACCCAAGCATCTCCCTGACGGTGTGAGGTGAGTGCACGAGCTATAAATTCTTGTTGAGGATGCCAGATCTGACCGGTGTAAATAAGGTAGCCTTCTTTTTCAATGGCTTGAGAAAGACCACGAAGTGACTGTCTGAGTAGATCATTATCACTAAACAGCTCGTACAATCCAGAGACCACCGCCAAAGTGATTTTAGGCTCAATACTCGCCAGTGAGGCTTCATCAAAGGCATCACCTTGTTTAAATACTGCAATATCGTCCAAACCACGAGAGCGAATTAGTGCATTACCTGCATTTACGTTCAGTGGGCTGTAATCTCTTAAAAGCACATGGGCTGGGCGCACAGAGAGATTTTGTATAGCATCGAGAATATATCGGCCATGACCTGCGGCGATATCTAATAGCCTAAGCGGTTTTCCTGATTGATTCAGTTGTTCTGCATATTGAATAAGTAACTGCTCGATATGTTGCTTGCGTATACGAATTCCTCGCCAGCCTATGGCATTTAAATATTGTCGATCAATCAGCTTACCCAATATAGAGGTGCTTTCTGGCTGGTTGCGATACACAAAATCAAGGGTACTTCCTGAGTCATATCCTGTATCTTCACCCAATTGAAGCCCTTTAGAAAATCGGCTGCCTATTTTTAAATTTTGCTTTGTGATCGACCAAAACCAGTGTTTCAGCGAATTACGAGGAAAAGGCGTACTTAACTGTTCAGCGGTCGCACAGCTTGGCCCGACTTTATCGGCATTTAATATATCTGGCGCGGTATAAGCGTGTGCGAAGCATTGGAGAATATAGCGGCGGATTTTCTGTACTGCAATATTGCGGTGCTGCTCTCCCAAAGTATCGTGATAAAAGCCTTCAAGAATATGGAATTCTTTATTGGGATGTGCCAGTCGCTGATAGAAAAGCTGTTGTGGTTTGCGATGTACGACAAAATCTGCGCCCGAACATAACACTTGAGTAGGCACAAAAATGTGTTGAGCATCGGCAACGATACGTTGAGCAGCTGTATACAACCCAAGTAACATGCGCACTGAAATTGCTTTGGCGATCTGTGGATCTTGAGCGTAGTCCGTTGCGCGTTCGCGGTCATGCGTTAGCATGTTGGCTTTCACATAACTGGTAATAAAAAAGTTACCTTTTATGTTGCTGAGTAATGACAAGCCTGGTTTTGCAAACGGAACATAGAGCTTAATATCAAAAGCAGGTGAGGCAAGACACAGTGCTCGAAGTGGCGGGGCATAATCATGTACCCATGTGGCAGCTAAAACAGCGCCTACACTTTGTGCCACAATGGCGATATCGGTTGTTTTGATCTGATACTCAGCTTCGATATGTCGCATAAAGTATTGAATATCTTTGACACAAGCCGAAAAACTTGGTGCATCTCCACGTTCGCCGGGTGATTGACCATGTCCTCGGGCATCCCATGCAAAAAAATCAAAATCTGGAAGATTCAGCTCTTCAACCAAGTGTGTCATACGTTCAGAGTGCTCATGACCCCGATGAAATAATACAATGGCTTTTTTTGCAGGTTGATGTGCCGCCGCCCAGCGCTGATAAAACAGGGTAGTTCCGTCATGTGTGATAAATTGATGATGACTGTTGTGATGCATAGTATTTTGTCCTGTTTATTATTTTGAATGAATTGCGTGTCGAACTCGATTGGATATCGTGATCATTAAAAGTAAAGCCATAATACCTAAAAGGCCGTTTGCTACAGAATGAAGGATCTGCTCTGAAATGATGGAATTCAACTTATTTGCCAAAACAATCCAGAGGGCAAGAAGACTAAAACAGAATGCTCGATCACTTTTACCCATGGGGCCATCATAGCGTCGTGCTTGACCAATAAGTGGCGCCATTACACCCGCATATTCACTTAAAATAGCCATAAAAATGACCGCCACTAAAAGTATCGGCTCGATAAAACCAAACGCGATAAAGCAGCCGTAGAGCGCCGTATCGGAAATCACATCACACAGCTCGTTTAGGTAAGCACCTAGCATGGTTTGCTGGTTGAATTCTCGTGCCAACATGCCATCTATAGCATTGAAACCCATACGCACCAACATCCAGAGCGGAATGAATAACCAAATCAAATAAGGCGCTATATTTTCATGTAGCAGCAAATAGGCTGCCAGAGCGACAGAAATCAGCATTGCAAGTACTGTAACTTGGTTGGCGGTTACTCCCTTGTGATAGAGCTGTTTTACCAAAGGTCGTAAAAGATTCTGAAACGCTGGTTTTAATTGATAAATTGAAGGCATTTTTCGTTTTTTTAGTTCAATCTAAAACTTATTCTTATCATTTTGACTTATAACTTACAAGCTGATGCTGCATTTACCTAAAATAGCCTAAGTAATTTTAAAATCTATATAAAAGAATTTATACTCAATTTGCTTTCAATAACTGGACTAAAACAACATGACACCTGCCTGTAAGCTTCTTAAAAATCAAAAGATTGAATTTAGTCTGCATGAATACGAACACGATCCGCAGGCTAAAAGTTTTGGTCTGGAAGCCGCCGAAAAATTGAATCTGAATGTCGAAGATGTGTTTAAAACACTTTTAGTCACCGACGACAAAAACTATTTCGTTGCGATATTACCTGTTAATCATCAGCTTAATCTAAAAAAAATTGCGTCGGCTTTGGGCTGTAAAAAATTACATATGTCGGATCCTAAAGAAGCGGAACGGCTGACTGGATATTTAGTGGGGGGGATTAGTCCGCTTGGACAAAAGAAACGACTTAAAACAGTCATTGATGCAACTGCGATCAATAAACCCAAAATTTATGTCAGTGGTGGAAAGCGTGGTTTAGACATTGGCGTTTCACCACAAGATTTGTCCAAACTTCTTGGCGCAGCATTTGCCGATTTACTCGATATCTCATGATATTTAAATGAATGTCTTTAAATGGTCGTGAAAGCTTCATTAAAATGACATCTTGACTGCGCAAAATCAGTCAACTTTTTTTAATGCCTAAACAAAATGAAAACAAGAATGCTGCTTTTGATGATCTTGACGGGGAGTGGGTTGATCGGACTGACAGGCTGTAATGACAGTTCGAATGATGATTCGACTACTACAACTTCAGTTACAACCAACACATCTGGTTATTTTCAGACCAAAACACCGTATCAGGCGCAGCAGAGCATTGGTAGCTATCAGGCAGCACCGGCTGGATTTGAGCCCGTATTTACAGAACTGGTTGCGCGTCATGGTTCGCGCGGTCTATCGAGTATGAAATACGACTTGGCATTGTACAATCTCTGGAAACAGGCCAAGACAGACAATGCATTAACACCATTGGGAGAAAAGCTCGGCTCAGATCTTGAAGCGATGATGAAAGCCAATATCGTCCTTGGTTACGGCGTCGAGGGAATTCGCCAACCGGGTTATGGCAATGAAACTGCACTGGGGATAGACGAGCATCGCGGGATTGCAGATCGTTTGCTGCAACGCTTACCACAGCTTTTTAATGTCTCTGCGATGGGAAATCAGGATATTCTGGTGCAAAGTTCGGGGGTAGACCGAGCCGTAGACAGTGCCAAATTTTTTAGTAATGAACTTATACGCCAAAATGCCGCTTTGTCGGGCAAAATTCGTCCTGCAAGTTATACCATTTTAAATACAAGTCTTGGTCCAACTGTTCAAGATCAGGGCGTCGACCGCTTCTTACTGTATTTTCACAGCTTAAATAAAGACACTGATGCAAGCGAAATCAATTCAAGCTTTAAACAACGCATTTTTGACGCCAGCATGAATTATCAAAACTTTGAGAACAATGATCTTCAGTTACAGCAAAAGCTCAAACAACTTTCTAGTCAAACGCAAGCGCAGCAAGTTGCACTGACAGTGCTAGCTCCACTTTTTAAAGATGCATTTATTCAGAAGTTGGGAACGCCAGGTTATACCTTTAGCAACACGGGCTCTTTTTCAGCCACAGCACCAGACGGCACTGTGGTTACGGAAAAAGGAAAAGGCAAGAATACCATTAGTAGTGCAGTTGATGCTGCGGCGTATTTATATGAGTTATATTCGATTGCACCGGGCATGAAAAAAGAATTGGTCAATACAGATTTTGCTCAATATATGCCACGAGAAGCAGCTAAATTTTATGCGGAATATAATGATGCCAACGATTTTTATGAAAAAGGACCAAGTTTTAGCGAGTCTAATCAGGTTACGAGTATGATGGCTCAAGGCTTGAAGCAAGACTTTTTTAACCAAGTCGATGCTCTGATGAATCAGCAGCAGTCACATAAAGCGGTTTTACGTTTTGCACATGCCGAAATCATCATCCCATTGGCGACTGCGTTTGAACTCAAAGGCATGATGACGCCGTTACCGCTTGTCCAAACTTATTCATACAGCAACAGCGCATGGCGTGGTGAAGATATTTCCCCAATGGCAGCCAATATGCAGTGGGATATTTATCAAAATGCGCAAGGTTATACCTTGGTCAAAATGCTTTACAACGAGAAAGAGACCTTATTTAAATCGAATTGTGACTATGCTCGCTACGCACCGAATAGCTATTTTTATGATTATCTGAAATTGAAACAGTGCTACAACATTTCAAATTTTTAACAGATTTTGCGTGGGCAGCAGTGTTTGACTGCTGTCCAATTCTTACATTTAGTTTCATAGCTTTTGTATAAAAACAATATTTTCTGATTGATTTGATTAAAAATGTTGAATAATAGCCTATTTTTTGTTTAAAAAATAATCAAAAATGTTTCATTTATTAAGATCAGCCCGCAAAGGACGATTTATTGGTTACTCTAAAAAACAACAAATTATAAACAAAGGGGAAAAATATGCTGATATTTCACTCGTTTTCTGTTCAGGGCGCGCTTTTTGATATGGATGGTACAATGTTTGATACTGAACGACTTCGGTTTCAAACATTGAAACAGGCATCTCAAGAACTCCTTGGGCAGAGCTTTTCAGATGATTATTTAATGCAGTGTTTGGGTTTAAGTGCCACCACAGCAGAGCAGTTGGCCAAAGAGCGCTACGGCGAGCACGTTCCTTATCAAAAGATTCGCCAGCGAGCCGATGTGCTCGAACTCGAACGTGTTCGTAACGAAGGTGTACCGATTAAAAAAGGCTTGGTGCAAGTTTTGGAGCGTTTACGCAAATCGGGATTACGTATGGCAGTTGCCACGTCGAGCCGCCGTGCGATTGCAGAAGAATATCTGATTAATGCCAATGTATATAAGTTTTTTGATGTGCTGGTTTGTGGCGATGAGGTGACTTGCGGTAAACCGCATCCTGAAATTTTTGAAAAAGCGGCAGAGCAGCTCAACCTTAAGCCGACGCAATGTTTAATGTTCGAAGATTCTGAAAATGGCATTTCATCTGCACATGCAGCGGGTGGTGTGACCATTTTGCTCAAAGACATTAAAACGCCAAATGACAACATGCTTTCAAAAGCAAATTTTTACTTCGAAACCATGTACGACTGTTTGCATGATCTGGATCAATTTGTCGCAACCATGGACATGCCTGAACTCGATGCGTCATTTCCGCAGTCATTAAATCAGCTCACTGTTGGCATTCATGGTTTTGGGGCAATCGGCGGCGGATATCTGGCTCAGATTCTTTCGCATTGGGATGGTTATACACGACCGCAGCGCATCTTGGCTTCCACCAGAAATTCCTTATATCGTGAAGCCGTCAATGCATTTGGTACCTACTGTATCCGTTATGGGCAGCGTTCTTATGATGAGCGTATAGAATACATGTCGGTGATCGATGCCGATAATGAACAACAAATGCTGGATATGTACCTCGAATCGTCTTTGATCGCGTTATGCTTACCCGAACAAGCGATTCAAGATGAAGCCAAAATCATTGCAAAAGGCCTCTATGCACGTTATGCCTCCCAAACAATGCAAAATCATCATCCACTGACGTTTTTAATTATTTTAAATAAAGTCGGTGCTAAAAAGATGGTGATCGATCATATCCGTGACGCTTTGGCTCAGCTTTCAACCGTTGAGATTGCAGAACAAATCATGCAACAGCATTATTTTTGCGACACGGTGGTTAACCGTATGGTTTCAAAATTGTCAGAGCAAAATTTATATCGACAACTTAAGATTAAATACAACTTTTTTAAGCAATATCAGTCGGATGTAGAATGCGATAATGTCGAGATTGAAGATACGTCTAAGTTATCGAGTGAGCAAGAGCATCAAGCTGCGATGTATATCGATGATATGCGTCGAAATTTTCAGCCAAGCCATATTTTGCAAACGATGGATCTGATTTTGTTCAATAGCGAAGTAGATATGCCAATTTATGTAGAAAATTGCAGTCCGCTTTTAGCTAAATTAAGGCAAGTCATCCGAGTAGATAACATTACAGATATTCAATTGATCAAGAATCGTTTATGGAACGGTGTACACGCCATGATCGCTTGGTATGCAGCGACGCTCGAACACGACACCATTGGAATTGCGATGGGAGATTCACGTGTAAAGGATTTTGCTGATGCATTGATCGGTAATGTGCAGGCGGGATTGAGTCGGCAGTTGCCTCATCGTGAAAAAGATTTACAGCGTTTGGCCAAAAGCTTCATCGAATCGTGCCAATACGCCTATAAAGACCCATGTGAACGTGTGGCACGCGATCCCTTACGTAAACTCAGTTATCCCGAACGTGTTTTTGGTTCGATTGCCATAAATCTTCAGCATGACCAATCTATCGATGTCCTAATTGTTGGCGCAGCGTTGGGTTATTACTACGCACAACATGCGCAAAAGCAGCCTTTAGCAACAATTCAGGCACATTTACAGCAAACGTTAGATGCTATGAATATCGCTGCCAAGCACAAACATCTAATCAAGCAGCAAATCCTAAACTATTTAACCGAATGGAATGAAAACCCTGAACAGCTGCTGTCAACGAGTTTTTTGCAAGATGCATTAGAACATCATGCTGTAAGCGCTTGATCTAGACAATTGATTTCTAAATTTAAGCGCACTACAGAATCTAAAAGCATGTTTTAATATTGGTCTTAAAGTTTTCGGTGCCATGATGTGTTTATCAAGCCAAATCAGTTTGTTATACCAACCGAGCAACGTGATTATAGCGAATGGCACCGTGGACGCACACGTTATGCACTATGGTATTTGTTGCTTGATCAGGTTAAACATGCAGAGATAATCAAACAGCTTGATCAGATCCGTCATCAGTTTTCGGACTGTTTAATAAAATCTTCAAACCGCCAATACCATATTACATTGTATATTGGCGGTTTTTTGACATGTGATGAGTCTATTTATAACGATGATTTTCCACAGTCATTGTTTGTCAAACAACAGCAACAGCTTGAATCTTTAAATTTATCTCATTCGATCACACTAAAGTTGACCGCTGTAAATAGCTTCGGAAGTGCGCTTTTTGTGCAGGTGAGTGACTCACTGCATCAACTCACATCGATCCGATCCGCTTTAAGATTAGCTCAACATACTGAAGTGGCTGCGCAAAGATACTGTGCGCATATTACATTGGGGCTTTACGCTCAAAAAGTGATGGGACAAGATGTTTTGCAGCGTTTGGATGCATGTGCAGCACTTGATGTAGAACTCGAATTTGATCACATCCATTTTGGTTATTACAGTGCGCAAACACTGCAAGGCCCGTTACATTCACTTTATTGTTTTAATCTGGAATGATCTATGCTACAGCTGATCTTGGGCGGCGCACGCTCTGGAAAAAGTCGACATGCAGAGAAAACTGCTAAATCCTTTGCGTGTCCTGTGATTTATATTGCGACCGCAGAAGCGCGAGATGCTGAAATGCGGGAGCGAATTCGCCATCATCAATCACAACGGCCCGCCGAATGGAACTTAGTGGAAGCACCACTCGATTTAGTCGA
This sequence comes from Acinetobacter soli, assembly GCF_018139125.1. NCBI lineage: Bacteria > Pseudomonadati > Pseudomonadota > Gammaproteobacteria > Moraxellales > Moraxellaceae > Acinetobacter > Acinetobacter soli. The sequence continues at coordinate 1,110,501 of NZ_CP073241.1, read as the reverse complement.
TCAGTTGCTGGCACATGATCATGACAACCAAGTGATACTGATTGACTGCTTAACGTTATGGCTGAGTAATCTTTTAATCACAGAAGATGTGCATTTTCAGTCACAGCAATGCGATCGATTGGTTCAAATCTTACCGACTTTAAAATCGGATGTGATTATGGTCAGTAATGAAACAGGCCTTGGTGTGGTTCCGATGGGGGAACTGAGCCGCCGTTTTGTCGATGAGTCAGGCCGATTACACCAGCGTTTAGGTGAGGTGGTCGATAAAGTAGAGTTTTGTGTTGCGGGTTTTGCAATGTGTTTAAAAGGAGAGGCATCGTGAATTGGTGGATGGCACAGATTACACCTGTAAATCAAATTGCACAGCAAATGGCCGAGCAGCGACAGCTTCAATTGACAAAGCCGGCAGGCTCACTTGGAATGCTTGAGCAGATAGTGATTCAGCTTGCTGGATTACAAGGTACACCTCATCCGCAGCTGAGCAAGCCGTGGATCAGCATTTTTGCAGGCGATCACGGCATTATGCAAGAGCAGATTTCGGCCTTTCCGCAAGCGGTCACGCGCCAGATGCTACAAAACTTTGCAACAGGTGGTGCATGTATCAGTGTGATCGCACGTGAACATGCTGCTCACTTACAGGTGATTGATTGCGGAACGGTGGGTGAGGCTTATCACATCGATGGTGTTGAAACCCATTGTATTCGTGCAGGAACAGCAAATTTTATTCAAACCCAAGCCATGACGGCATTCGAGTGTCAACAGGCATTAAATTTAGGGCGTGAAAGTGTTGAAAAAGCCCAGACCGCCCAAGCAGATATATACATTGCAGGTGAGATGGGTATTGGAAATACCTGTGCGGCTGCTGCGTTAGCCTGTTTACTTTTAAATGAAGATCCAGATCAGCTCACAGGCGTAGGAACGGGTATCGATGCAGATAAACTTAAACACAAAAAGGCAGTGATTCAAACTGCGCTGAATCTACATCGAGAAGCAAAAGGTGATGCCTTTCAATCACTGTGTGCAGTAGGCGGGCTTGAAATTGCTGCCATGACAGGTGCCTATATACGCGTAGCTCAATTAGGAATCGCGATGGTGGTGGATGGTTTTATCAGTTCGGTAGCAGCACTCTGTGCTGTACATTTAAATCCAGATGTTCGTCGGTGGATGATTTTTGGCCATGCCTCTGCCGAATACGGGCACCGCCGGGTGCTTGAAGCATTAAATGCAACTCCACTGCTCCAGCTTAATTTACGTTTAGGTGAAGGAAGTGGGGCGGGTGCAGCGCTTGGTTTGATTAAGCTTGCATGCAGCTTGCACAATCAAATGGCCACATTTGCTCAAGCGGCTGTGTCGGATCATACAGGCTAACCGAAATGAATCTGCCAATCATTCAACTCGATCTATTGCGCCACGGAGCCACCGAGCAAGGGCATACTTTACGTGGTCATATCGATGATGCACTGACAGCAGAAGGGCTTGCGCAGATGCAGGCATCAATCGATACACATAGCAACCAAAACTGGCATGTGATTGTAAGTTCGCCTTTATTACGCTGTGCCTACTTTGCAGCGCCTTTGGCACAGCGCTTGGCGTGTCCATATATAGAAGTTGAGGCACTTAAAGAAATGTATTTTGGTGAGTGGGAAGGTAAAACCACCCAATCCATATATGAGCAATCACCCGAAGAATTGGCAAATTTCTGGCAGTGTCCTACACAGTACAGTGCTCCACAAGGTGAACGGCTAATCGATTTTCAAACGCGGGTTTTAAATGCCTTGAAAAAACTCATCGAACTGATGTCGATGCAGCATCAGTCGCATGCTTTGGTGGTAACGCATGGCGGGGTAATCAAACTATTACGCTGTCTTGCGCAGCAGCGCCCGTTAGACGTGCTCTTGAGCATGCAAGCACCTTTAGGTGAGCTGGTTACACTGCAATTAAGCACTCAGGATGATCAGTTAATGATTCAAGAGATGTATCAATGATGCCGTTTTGGATTGCTTTACAGTTTTTGACGATTTTACCTGTACAGCTTGATCGCATGCCGACAGCAGAAGAAAATGCGCGAGCTGTATTGTTTTATCCTGTGGTTGGGCTACTTTTAGGTGGGCTTTTATACGCTCTGGCGCTGCTTCTTGTACCAGTGCCAACCATTTTAACAGCAGTGTTCATAACGCTTTTCTGGATAGGTCTGACAGGCGGATTGCATCTTGATGGTTTGGCAGACACCGCCGATGCATGGGTGGGTGGCTTTGGAGACAAAACCCGAACGCTTGAAATTATGAAAGACCCTGCATGCGGGCCTATAGGTGTATTAAGCTTAATTGCGCTGGTTCTTGTTAAATTGTGCTGTGTATATTTGCTTTTGATGCAAAGTCAGACACTATTTTTAATTTTTGTGCTGGCACTGAGCCGCACAGTCCCTATATTATTGTTTTTGAGCACACCTTATGTACGCAAAAAAGGCTTAGGGCGCGATGTTGCGGCAAAAATTCCTAGATTATATGCATACTTGATTTCAATCTTGATTGCACTGGGAGGTATCAACTGGGGCTTACGAGGTATGTTGGCTGTCTTGGTTTCGATAACGACCATTATTTTTTTGCGCAGATGTTTTATCAAACGTATCGATGGCATCACAGGAGATACCATCGGGGCGAGTATTGAAATTGTTGAAGCTATGCTCATTTTAAGTTTTGTTTTGCTTGGCTATTACTTGCTGTAACCCGACTTAGGTGATGAGTGTTTCAATTAACCTAGTAACTTGATGACCAGATGAATCAGGCTCGGACCAGCCACCACCATAAAAATACCAGAAAGTACCATCGTGAGGCTGGCAATCACGCCTTCATCTTTATGCCGGGCATAGGCTTTACTGGTGCCAAAACCATGCGCTGCATTGCCTAAAGAGGCACCTTGTGCCAGCGTAGAGCGTAAGCGCAAAATCGCCAATACCACATCACCGAGTACCATGCCTGTAATTCCGGTGATCATGGTAAAAACAATCACCAGTTGCACCGATCCACCAATGTGTGCCGTGAGTGCCATGGCAAATGGTGTCGAAATTGAGCGCGACATTAAACTAAGCGTGGTTTGCTCATCAAAATGAAACCATCTTGCCAGATAAAATGCACTCACAATACCCGCCGTCATACCAATACATATTCCGAGTCCGATTGCCAATGCATGACGACGGATGATACCCCGATATTCATAAATTGGAATAGCAAACGCGACAGTAGCTGGGCCAAGCATCCACACAATCCACTGGTTATCTTGCATATAGGTGTTATAGGAAATATTGAAAGCCACCAATATAAGTATGATGATGGCCGGCAATAATATGGCGGGTGAAAGCAGTAAATAGGGAAAGCGTTGGTGTAGGGCTTTGACCAGCACGTAACCAGCGAAGGTTCCGATTAAACACAAAAGTGATAGCATCATGACAATGACTCACTTTTACTGTTACCTTTGCCAAAGCGAAACGTATGTTGAAGCCATTGTTCAAGCTTAAAGCACAAATGGACTGTATATACGGTTGCAAGCATGACGCATACTGTACCAAGTACGACCGCCGTGATGAGCTGCAAGCCTTCGCTAAGAAAAAGCACTTTATAGTTCATTAGCCCGACCACACAGGGAACAAAAAATAGAACCAGTTCGCTCAAAATAAAATCTGAGCCCGATTTAATCCAGTTCAGCTTAAAAGTTCCACTGAGTAATCCGAGCAACACCAAAAATAACCCAATCACACCTGCCGAAATCGGAAGTTGAAACAGCTTTTGAATCAGTGATCCTATCCACCACAGCATGATCAAAAGGCCGATCTGTAAACTTATTTTTGCCAAAACCGAATAACGTGAGTTCATCACCAGAAGTATCCTAAACTTATGCGGGAGAAAGTGATGTAATTAGTTTAAATCGACTTTTTATATCAAATTATGAATAATAAAATTATAATTATGCTGTATTGGAATGTTTGATTGTGGATATTAAAGCCTTAAAAATTTTTGTGCAGATTGTTCAATCGCAAAGTTTTACACTTGCGGCTGAACATATGTTTGTAACTCAACCGACCGTAAGTAAGGCCATTTCTCTTTTAGAGAATGAACTCGGAACAGCACTATTTAAAAAAGGCGAGGCAGGGCGTAAGCGTGAAATTGAACTGACCTATACTGGTGATCTCGTTTATCAGCATGCATTAAAAATTTTAGCTGAACAAAAGAAAATCTATGAAACCCTAGAAGATATCAAGCAGCTCAAAAAGGGCAAGTTAACTTTAGGTTTACCTCCTTTAGGCTCGGTTCTACTTACTCCTTTAATTGCAATGTTTCATAAACAGTATCCCAACATTGAATTAAGTTTTTTAGAAGTGGGTTCCAATACCATTGAGCAGGCGATTTTAGCGAAAAAAATTGACGTTGGAATTTTATTGAGTCATCTCAATCCGGTACTGGCGACCATACCCATTATCGATTCTCCACTGTATTTACTTGCAGCAAAAGATTCATACTGGAAACATCATGAAGCTGTGGTATTGAGTGATTTACGTGAAGAATCATTTTTGTTATACGACGATAGCTTTACCCTGAACCATTTAATTTTACAAGCAGCACAACTTGAAGGCTTTCAACCCAAAATTGTATGTAAAAGTAGTCAGTGGGATTTTATTGCCAAGCTAGTCGAGTTTTCGATGGGTGTTGCACTTTTGCCAAAAATTTATTGTGATCAACTTGATGCCTCCAGATTTACGATAATCCCTTTGATCAACACACCGCTACGCTGGACCTTAAGTATGGCATGGAATACCTCCGTACCCATGACTAGTGCTACGCAAGCGTGGTTAAAGATTGTAGAGCAACATAAGCAGCACATAGGGTTTAAAAAATAACTTGAACAAATTATAAAATAATATATTATAAAAATATATATTGTTTGGTGAGGCTAAGCACATGCACGAAGTTCTGTTGGCTTTTTTTGGAGGTACGCTTCTGGGGCTTGCTGTTGTTGGATATCTATATGTTCATGGGCGCATTGCCGGCATTAGTGGCCTGATTGCACAACAATTCGGTTCGGGCTTGCCAACAAAGTCACCTGCATTTTGGTTTTTGTCTGGACTCATTCTCACCTCATTTGTAGTCGGGCTATTCTGGCAACCAAAAATTCAGCTTAATAGTCATCCATTGATACTGATTGTTGCGGGTTTACTGGTGGGATTTGGTACACGTTTAGGATCAGGATGTACCAGTGGACATGGCATATGTGGCTTAAGTCGATTGTCATTACGCTCAATTATGGCAACGTTTACCTTTATGCTCACCGGTTTTATCACGGTTTATGTATTACGTCATATCATTGGAGGATTCTAATGAAAAATCTCCTTGCATTTGCTTTTGGTGCTTTATTTGCTTTGGGTCTGTTAATCTCTGGTATGTCGAACCCTGCTAAAGTTTTGTCTTTTTTAGACTTATTTGGAAATTGGGATATCAGCCTTGCCTTTGTTATGCTGGGTGCTATTGTGGTCGCATTTCTGCCGTTTCAGCGCGCCATCAGACACCCAAAAACTTGGTTAGGTGAAAAAATTGATTTGCCTTCAAATCAGCAAATAGATAAAAAACTCATTATTGGTGCGATCTTGTTTGGTGTGGGCTGGGGTATCGCAGGTGTATGTCCTGCACCTGCATTGACATTGATTGGGCTTGGGCACTTTCAGGTTTTGTATTTTGTGGTTGCCATGCTGATTGGCATGTATATTCATCGTAAATGGTTTGGAGTATAAGCCCATGTCTCTTATGAAGCCGCAAGTGACTGCATTTTTTGATGAGTCGACCAAGACGTTCAGCTATGTAGTGACTGATCCAGACACCAAAATCAGTGCTATCATAGACAGCGTGCTGGATTATGATGCTGCATCTGCAACCACATCGACCGTACATGCCGATCAGATTGTTGAGTATGTCAATCAACATCGCCTTAGTATTGCTTGGATTCTTGAGACACATGTACACGCTGACCATTTAACGGCTTCGCAATATTTAAAAGAGCAGCTGGGTGGCCGAGTCGCCATGAGTGAAAAAATTAGTACGGTACAAGACACCTTTAGCCACATCTATCATCTAAATTCAGAAGCATTCAAAGCAAAGCATACTTTTGATTATTTGTTTAAGGACGGTGAGCAGTTTCAAATTGGTAATTTACAGGCTTACAATATTCCAACGCCAGGGCATACGCCCGCTTGTTTAAGTTACGTGATTGGCGATGCTGTGTTTGTAGGAGATACCCTGTTTATGCCAGACTACGGCACCGCGCGCTGTGATTTTCCTAAAGGCAGTGCAAGCCAGTTATTCGACTCGGTACAACGCTTATATCAACTGCCTGAATCCACACGGATGTTTTTGTGTCACGACTATTTGCCAGAGAGCCGAAAAGACTATGTGTACGAAACTGATGTGCGTACGCAAAAGGTTTACAATGTGCATATACATGAAGGTACATCTAAATTTGATTTTGTCGAAATGCGTCAGGCGCGTGATGCAACATTGGCAATGCCCAAACTTATTTTACCGGCGATTCAGATCAATATGAATGCGGGGAAATTTCCAGAACCGGAAGCCAATGGTCAGCGTTACCTCAAACTTCCTTTGAATTACTTTAAAGTCTAAATTATGTCTAATCTTGAAGATCCGCGCGTTTTACTCGCGCTTGAACGTACTTTACTGGCATGGAACCGAAGCAGTCTTGCACTGATTGCTTTTGGTTTTTTAATTGAAAAATCGACACTTTTGGTACATTTGATTGATCCAGTGCGTTATCACGACAAAATTATTTTCAATCGCTGGTTAGGCGTGATCGTGATCGTGATGGGCGTTGTGGTCAGTATTCTTTCGATCCAGCAGTATCGAATAGCACTACGTTCTCTTACACCACTCGAAATGATACCTGGGTACAAAACCAATCTTGCCAGTGTATTAAGCTATTTCACCATTTTAGGTGCAATTATGCTGATTATTTCATTTTGGATGTAGTTTTTAACAGTAGCCCTCGAGAGGACTACTGTTACCTAAAAAATAATATTGAAGCGCTTAATAACACGCTTATTATACGGGCCACTTAAAGCTGGCCTGTATCTGATGTGCCCAAGGGCAATATTAGACATTATGATTGCTGCGGATCGTATTGTTTTTCCTTAATCAATAATGCTGGAATTACACCGCAAATCAAATAGGCAGCGCCCATGACTAAAAAGCCTAAGCCGATGGAGCCGCCCGAGGCTAAAAAGCCAATCGTCGCAGGTGCAATTGCCGCACCCAAACGACCCACATTGTATGCGCCACCTGTAGCACTACCGCGAATATGGGTAGGGAAGCTTTCTGTCATATAGGTGGCATTCACGCCGTAAGGAATACCATATAAGAAGCCAAACGCAATCAAAAGGAAAAGAATATTATCTGGGGAGTTGTAAAACACAATGAGTGGAAGAAAAATTGCAGTTCCAATGGCACCAAAGGCATAGGTAAAACGCCGTCCAAGTTTATCTGCCATATAACCTGCAAGAACTTTACCCAAGATCATTGCGCTGTATGTTCCGACCATGTAGGCAGTCATTTCCTTAAACTTCATGCCTAACTCACTTTCAAGGTAAGAGGGCATCCAGTTATTTACGCCATAATAGCCAAATTGCAAGAAACCCGCAGTTAAAGCCCACAAAATAAACATCTTACGGTTTCTTGGGTCTGCAAAAATGCGTTTTAACGCACTCTCTTGCGTGTTGGTATCTTGCCCAGTTAAATCGTTGCGAGAATGATACCAAGCTTGTGGTTCGGGAACTAAAAAATGCATCAATACTGCAATAAGTACTGGCACGATCGCAACGTAAAATAGCATTCTCCAGCCATGATCCGGGATAATCCAGCCTGCAAGTAGAGTTGCCACAATATATCCAACCGTCCAGCCCGCTTGAAGTGTACCCAGAACAGTTGTACGGTAGCGAGTTGGCACATACTCGGCCATGAGAGTATTACAGGCAATATAAAGTGAGCCTAAACCCAATGATGCAAAAAACCTTAAGATACTAAATTGTATAAAATTTTGTGTAAGTCCTAGTCCACAAGTCAGCACTGAAAACAGCAAAATCGAAATCACAACAATTCGAACTCGCCCGAATTGATCACAGGCCCAACCGCCGAAAATTCCACCAATTGCCATTCCCGCAAGGGTAAAGCTACCGAGCATACCTGCTTGAACAGAACTTAATTGGAATTCAGCCTTGATGCTATTAAGGCTGTATGACAGCAACATCAGATCGGCACCATCGACTAAAAGGGCAAGAAAAGCAAAAAAGAATGCGATTTTCCATGTATGAGGGCTGAGATTAACCTTATTTTTCATATTTTTCACTGCTCTGTTCCTTAAGCACAACAACCGATATATCTCGTTAGCATTAATGGCAGTGCGAGATGAAATCGATGAATTTTCCGGATAGTAAAACAAGAAAATTATATTTTCAATTAAAATAAAATTAAATATCGCTATGCGGTATAGTATTTTCTTATATAAGATGATGTTTTTGCTTACAAATCTTTTGTGTTAGAAGATTTAATCTTTTATTCAGTTTTTAAATCAATTTGATGTTTCATTAAATATCTGTATTATTGATTTTTCATATCGCTATGCGAAATATTTTGCTAGTGTTTAACTTTTAATACGCCATAATAATGGAAATAAGAATGGGTGCACTTCAAGGAATCCGTGTTTTAGATTTAACTCGTGTTTTGGCTGGCCCGTGGTGTGGTCAAGTACTTGCAGATTTGGGCGCCGAGGTCATCAAGGTTGAGCGGCCAAAAAAAGGCGATGATACGCGTGCTTGGGGGCCACCTTGGATGAAAGACAACACAGGCCAAAATACCCAAGAGGCTGCTTACTATCAGTCGACCAACCGCAATAAACTTTCGGTTGCCATTGATATTTCTACACCTGAAGGGCAAGAGCTTGTTCGCAAACTTGCAAAAGAATCTGATGTTTTGATTGAAAACTATAAAGCGGGTTCACTGAAAAAATATGGTTTAGATTATCAAACCTTGGCGGAAATAAATCCTCAGCTGATTTATTGCTCAATCACCGGTTTTGGTCAAACTGGCCCACGTGCACAAGAGCCGGGCTATGATTTTATCATTCAGGGTATGGGCGGTCTGATGTCTGTTACAGGTGAGAGAGACGATTTACCCGGTGGCGGCCCGCAAAAACTTGGGATTGCATTTTCAGACATTACCACGGGCCTATATGCGGCCATTGCCATTCAAGCTGCGATCATAGATCGATATACGTCCGGACTTGGTCAATATATCGATATGGCTTTGCTCGATGTGCAAATCGCAACACTTGCCAATCAAGGCATGAATTATTTGGCATCGGATCAAATTCCAGTTCGCTATGGCAATGCGCATGCCAATATTGTTCCGTATCAAGTCTTTCAGGCGTCTGATCGGGATTTTATTATAGCCTGTGGTAACGATTCACAGTTTATCAACTTATGCACCGCGATTGATCGTTCAGATCTGGCACGAGATCCACGTTTTAAACGTAATGCCGACCGGATCGCACATCGAGAGCAAATTATTTCAGAGTTAGCGCATCATTTTAAAACCAAAAAGGCCGATGAATGGGTGAGAAAAATTCATGCTGCGCATGTTCCCGTTGGGCTAATTAATGATTTGAAGCAGGCTTTTGAAGAGCCACAGGTACGAGAGCGAAATATGCTGATCAAGATGGAGCATCCTCAGCGAGATGAGCTCACCATTGTGGGTTCACCTATTAAAATGTCGAGAACACCAGTTGAGTACAAACTTGCGCCACCCACTTTGGGGCAGCATACCAAAACAGTACTTGGGCGTTTTTTATCTTCAGATGAGCTTCAAAAATTATCGCAGCAAGGCGTGATTGAATAGTTAGCTTGAATTATTGAGTAAAAGAGGCTGGGCATTTGTCGCTTCTTTTGCTATTCCCAGAATAATTAGATTATAATTTTCGCAATGCGAAACATTAATTGAGTTGAGTGCACTCATTCTTATGACAGATTTAAATGACATTGAACATAATGAAAAATTATTAGCCCCGCTGCGTCATGAATTGCTTCATCCCATCGAAGATATGCAAGATGAAGATGACCGACAATTTATCACGGCTTTGGCGCGTGGTCTGGAATTATTGCGCTGTTTCTCTGCCAAACAACCGCATTTAGGTAATCAAGAATTGTCACAGATGACAGGCTTGCCCAAACCTACAATTACTCGCTTGACACATACCTTGTCGCGTTTGGGGTATATTCGTCAGGTGCCCAATTCGACCAAATTTCAATTGTCTGTTGGCGTCTTGGCGTTTGGTTATTCCATGCTTTCCAATGTATCCATCCGTTCAATTGCTCAGCCCTATATGAAAGATCTGGCCGATTATGCTGGTGCTGCTGTGGCCATGTCGACCCGCGATCGACTCAACATGATTTATCTGGATGTTGTGCAAGGTAAAGGTAATGTTACCATGCGCCGTCAGGTCGGAACGTATTTACCCATTCACCTCAGTTCGATGGGGCGTGCCTGTCTTGCTGCTATGCCTGAAGATGAGCGCGACTTTCTGTTAAACGCGATTCGTAGCAAGCATAAAGAAGACTGGATTAAAATTAATCGTGATCTGGATAAAGCATTTCGTGATTACCAAGATTTTGGTTACTGTTTTTCGATAGGCGACTGGCATAAGGATGTTAATTCGGTTGCGGTGCCACTCATGCATGAGCAACATGGATTACTGGTATTTAATTGTGGTGGGCCAAGTTTCATTATGAAGCGAGAGAAACTCGAAGAAGATATTGCACCGCGCTTATTGCATATGGTCAATAACATCAAGACAGAAATTAGCTGATTTTTTCACTATCACGCTGATTTTTAATGCTGTTAAGCCTGCTTTGGCAGTGAAGTGTTTTTACTGTCGAGGTAGGCAATCCATAAGGTCAGACCTCCAAAACCAATGCCGATCAAACATACGCCATGCCATCCTGAATGTCGCCAAGCATAACTTCCGATCGCTGTGCCGAGTGCGCCACCAAAAAAATAAGCCGTCATATAAATTGCGTTAAAGCGTGATTTCAACACCTGATTCAATCGAAAGACGATACTTTGATTGGTGACATGAAGCGCCGATAATGAGGCATAAATCAAAAGAGTTGCCAAAATATAAAATTTGAAAGAGACAGATAAAAATAAAAAGAGGATCCAGCTCCCAATAAAGCCACCAGCAGAGATATAGGATATCCAGTGGACATTACGCTCATTTAAATGATGACCAGCCAGATTTGCAACCAAAGTTCCTAAAATGCCCACAAATCCGAACAGTCCGATACTAAAATCAGAAAAATGATAGGGCGCAGGCGCAAGTAGTAAAGACATTGTTGTAAATACCATGCTCACACTCGCAAAAATTAAAAAACCAAGTGCGGCATGCCGGGCCAAGCAGGGTGAATTTTTTAATAATACTGGAATAGAAACAAGCGTTTGCATATAGCTCTGTCGCTGTGTGGCGGGAAACACATCGAGCTTGCGATACAACATAAATGCAATCATGAGCAAGGCGATTCCGCTGATCACATAAATGATTTGCCAGTGCCAGAGCGTAGAGGCCAAACCAGATAATGATCGAGCTAATAAAATTCCAAGCATGAGTGCGCTAATTAAAAAACCAACCACACGGCCACTTTGTGTAATAGGCACCAGACTGGCTGCAAGTGGCAGGAGTAGCTGAGCAGAAACTGAAAATAATCCAGTTAAAATTGTGCCTACGATCATCCATCCCAAACGATCTGCGCTTCCGGTAATGAGCAGTCCACAAGCGGCAAGCACCATCAAAATGACCACCAATTGACGCTTTTCTAACAGATCTCCAAGTGGCATCAACACCAATAAACCAATTGCATAGCTGATTTGAGCACATGTGGGAATCCAAGCAACCGATGTTTCTGGAAGTGCAAGAGATAGCGCAATGGAATGAATAAGCGGTTGGCTAAAATAATTACTACCCGAACAAATTCCCGCTGCAATCGCCATGAGTATTAATGTAGGCGTATAAAATGAACAAGATCTCATAAAACCAGACGGCCATGGCTGTGCTTACAGAATTTAAGAGTAATAAATTTAAATTGTATTTACAATTAAATAAAATATTATTTTGCTATGCGGTACTTTGATTTGATATAAACATGAATCATGTGTCAGATGCATATATTACAGAATGAGGGATGCTATGGGAGCCTTAACAGGATTTAGGGTGTTGGATTTAAGCCGTATACTTGCTGGGCCTTGGTGTAGCCAGATTCTTGCAGACTTAGGTGCAGAGGTCATCAAAATTGAAAAGCCATTTCAAGGCGATGATACGCGTATCTGGGGCCCACCGTTTTTAAAAACCGATCAGGGTGAAGATTCAAATGAGTCAGCCTATTATTTATCTGCAAATCGCGGTAAATATTCAGTGGCCATTGATATGGCAAGCGTTGAAGGTCAGGCTCTCATTAAAAAAATGGTACTTGAAAGTGACGTTCTACTCGAAAATTACAAAGCGGGTTCTTTAAAAAAATACGGGCTGGATTATGAAAGTTTAAAAGAAATTAACCCTAAACTGGTGTACTGCTCAATCACTGGATTTGGTCAAAAAGGCCCACGTGCTCAGGAGCCGGGTTACGACTTTATTATTCAAGGTTTGGGCGGGATGATGAGTGTGACGGGGGAGCGCGATGATTTACCGGGTGGCGGCCCTCAAAAAGCAGGTTTAGCTTTTGCAGATTTAACCACAGGATTATACGCTGCGATTGCAATTCAGGCTGCTTTATTGTCTCGTGTGAGTACCGGTGAGGGGCAGCATATTGATATGGCCTTGCTCGATACACAAGTGGCTTCACTTTCTGTATTGGCCATGAATTATTTAACTTCAGAAAAAATACCGGGCCGTTTGGGTAATGCGCACGCAAATATTGTACCGTATCAGGTATTTAAATCCTCTCAAGGCGAATTTATTATTGCATGTGGCAATGACCAACAGTTTAAGGCCTTATGTGAAAGTATTGAGCGTCCAGAGCTGGCTGTAGATTCAAGATTCAAACAAAACAAGGGAAGAGTGACGCATCGTGATGTACTTGTAGAGATCTTGCAGCAACACTTTATGAGCAAGCCTGCACAGGTCTGGGTAGAACGGATTCATGCTGTGCAAGTACCTGTTGGCATGATCAATAATCTTCAACAAACGCTTGAAGAAGAGCAGGTGCGTTTTCGTGAAATGGTTGTTCAAATTGAACATCCGCTTAAGAAAGACTATGTATCGATTGGCTCGCCAATCAAACTCTCAAAAACTCCGGTGCAATACACCAAAGCACCGCCGTTTTTGGGTGAAGACACTGATCTTATCTTACAGCGTTTTGTTTCGCCGCAAGAACTTGCGCAGCTCAAAGATCAGCGTGTGGTACAGCAAGGTTAATAATGCAGTGAGGTGTGAGGCAGCGCGTATCATGATTTAGTTAAGATCACAGGCTCTCAGTCAGCGCATCTTGAATACTATGCACCATATATTTCAAACGTGGCCCGATCTCGTCGACTAATTTTTCTGCGCTGAGCAAATAAGAAGGCGAGCCGCAGTTAAATACATAAATGCCGTGCTTTAAACTGACGAGGGGTACTGCAACTGAGTTAATGCCTTGTTGCCAATCGCCCAGAGACAAACAATATCCGTACTGGGCGTACTCTTCGAATGCTTTTTTGAGCATCGTTTCAATTTGTGGCCACTCTTCAGGATGTTTCTTCTGAATGGCCTCAAGTAAGCGTTTACGTTCAAATTCTGGTGTCGCAGCAAGGCAAGCTCGTCCCATAGAACTGCTATAAAGTGGTAAGGTGGAACCAATCGGGCGACGAATTTTACTATTGGTTTGAACAACATCCAGGTAGAGCATATTTAGACGATCACGCGCTGCCAATGCAACGGGTGCCTGAGCATATTGGCTCATTTCTTCCATATAGCGATGTGCAGTACTACGCACAGTTAAATTCGAGAGCGCAGCATAACCCAAAGACAATACGCCAATATCCAGCATATATTTTGGAGAATCTGGCATTTGTTTTAAATAGCCTAAGCAAACCAGCGTATTGGTTATTCTGGCAATGGTAGGTTTAGGTAGTCCTGTCATTTTTGCCAGCTCGAGATTACCAAGAACTTGGTGCTGTAAAGAAAAACAACGCAGAAGTTCAAGGCCACGTGCCAAAGACGCAATAAACTGAGGATTGTTTTCTCGATGAATATGGGAAATTGGATCTAAACGAATTTCATCAAAATTGAGTGGTTTATCATTTTTTTTAAGTTCAGTACTTTGCGACATTCCATGCTCAAACAGAAGGCTAAAGACCGATAATAGAGCATTTCATTTTGTATTGTAAGTATCATCCATTCATCGCAAGATACGATGAATGGATCTGATGAATACATGTAGGGCAGATCAATTATTCAGAAACATTTTCAATGACCATCGCTAAGCCTTGTCCTACACCAATACACAAGCTCACCACTGCATACCGTTTATTACGACGCTGAAGTTCTCTAGCAACCGTAAGAGCTAAACGTGCACCAGAAGCGCCCAGTGGATGTCCAATTGCAATTGCGCCGCCGTTTGGGTTTACACGCGGGTCATCGAACGAAATGTCTAATCCCTTTAAACATGAGAGTACTTGTGAGGCAAAGGCTTCATTAATTTCGATAATATCTAAATCATCTAGCGTAAGTCCTGCACGCTGTACTGCTTTTTTGATGGCTTCAATTGGGCCAGCACCCATAATTCGAGGTTCAATACCTGCTGCTGCCGCAGAAAGTATTTTAGCCATAGGCTTTAATCCATATTTTTGACCTGCCTGTTCAGAACCGATCAGCAGCGCTGCTGCTCCATCATTAATCCCTGATGCATTACCTGCTGTCACTACACCACCTTCAAAAAGAGGCTTAAGTTTACTCAAGGCATCGACGGTTGAGCTTGGGCGAGGGTGTTCATCTTCGCAGATGAGTTTAGGTGGCAGTTTCTTACCCTGAGGCACTTCAACAGGCGTGATTTCGTCAGTAAAAAAACCATCTTGTTTGGCTTGCTGGTATTTTGCCTGTGAATCTGCTGCAAACTGATCGGCCTGTGCACGGTCTATACCATATTCCACCGCGACATTGTCGCCTGTTTCGGGCATAGAGTGCCCACCAAACTGCGCGGTAATTTTTTTATTTGGGAAGCGGGTACCAATGGTGGTGTCATAAATTTTTGCTTCGCGGCTAAACGCACTTTCTGCCTTGCCCATCACAAATGGCGCTCTAGACATGCTTTCTACTCCACCCGCAATGTATAAATCGCCTTCACCACAGGTAATTGCACGTGCCGAATCGATGACTGCCCCAAGGCCGCTCGCACAGAGACGATTGATCGTCTGACCCGGTACCGTTACGGGTAAGCCTGCGAGTAATGCAGCATGCCGCGCAATATTGCGACTGTCTTCACCCGCTTGATTGGTATCCCCTAAAATAACATCTTCAATGTCTGCACCCGGTACGCCGGTTTTTTCAATGAGTCGTTGAATGACCAATGCGGCCAAATCATCTGGTCGAATCGAGGCCAATTCACCTGCATGGCGACCAAATGGTGTACGTAATCCGTCGTAAATATATGCATTTAACATGTCTGAAATCCTGAATTATGATGCGCTATAGGTAAGGGGTAATTGTAATGTCACTCTACGTTGCAGCCATGGACTAGGTCGATAACGTGGATCTAGAGTAAGTGCCGAGATGCGCGTTAGAATCAGTAAAATCTTATCGGCGCCCAGTACTTCGCCCCACTCAATAGGGCCGTGTGGATAGCCTAAGCCCAAACGTACTGCTGCATTGATGTCATCTACGGTTGCAATACTTTGCTGAGCCATGTCACAGCCCAAGTTAATCACCATGGCCAGTACGCGCTGCGCAACAAAGCCAACACTTTCTGCAATCGTGCTTGCACCAACGCCGTCAAGGTTGAAAATAGAATGTGCAGCTTGGCAAAGTTCTGGTCGTGTTATTAGTGAAGGCATCAAGGTTCGATGGCGCTCAAGCCCATACAGTAGATCAATCGCAACGCATTGTTTGGCATTGAGTCCTAATCGCTTTGCGGCATGTGTTGTATCTTCGCCGTAGCAGGCCAATAAACATAAGCTGTCTGGCTGCGGTGTTGCGCCGTTATCCATTGTGATCTGCTGTTGTTTTAAATAATGGATCAGGGCATCATGATCTGCCGTGTAATCTGCAGCAACCCAGACCGCTGGATATTGCTCAAGCCGAGCGACATGTGAGGGGGCGGCTTCATTGGTTTTTTTACCAGCTTCGTAACGATAAAAGCCCTGACCGGTCTTACGTCCAAGCTGTTTACCCGCTAGAAGTTGTTGGGTAAGCGGGTTTGGACGATAGCGTGGCTCTTGATAATATTGCTGATAAATAGACTCCATGACAGGATGTGATACATCTAATCCGGTCAGATCGATTAGCTCAAATGGCCCCATTTTAAAGCCAACACCCTCTCTTAATATCCGGTCAATTTCGCTGAACGTTGTAACCGATTCATTGAGTATTTTCAGTGCTTCAGTGCCATAGCCACGGCCGGCATGGTTTACGATAAAGCCCGGTGTGTCTTTTGCCACAACTGCTCGATGTCCAAATGCATGAGCCAGTTGCCTCATAGTCTCTACATGTTTTGCATCGGTTTTTAAACCTTGTATGACTTCGACCACTTTCATAAGTGGAACAGGGTTAAAAAAATGATAACCAATTACACGTTCTGGAATACGACACTGCGCCGCAATCGCAGTCACAGATAGGGATGAGGTGTTAGAAGCTAAAATCGTGGTGTCTGGCACAATCTCTTCAAGCTGCTGCATTAAGGCCTGTTTGATGTCTAGCCGCTCAATAATTGCCTCAATAATCAGATCACATACTTTCAGATCAGTTAGGCTTTCGGTCACGATCAGGCAGTCGATGGCCTTTTGAGCCTGTTCAGACGTGATTTTATTTTTTTCGACCAGTGTATTGAGGGTTTCAGCCAGTTTATCTTTGGCTTGTAAGGCTGCGCCTTCTTTAGTGTCATACAAATAGGTGGTATGTCCTGATTGAGCTGCAATCTGGGCAATTCCACTGCCCATAATGCCGACCCCAATAATCCCTATATGTTGTATTTGCTGTGTCATACCGTCGTTCCTCGGGTATTTGATTATTCTCTTAAACGTTGCACAAGTTTAAAAATCATTTGCCTTGATAAATGGGTTTGCGTTTTTCCATAAAGGACTGAATACCTTCAGATTTATCTTGTGTTGAAAAAAGCAGTTGAAAAGACTTCCGTTCTAATGTCAGTCCTGCATTGAGAGGTACATCTTCACTGTGTAGCGCCACTTCTTTAATCTGCTGTAGCGCGATAGGCGGCATTGCGGCAAGGTTTTGCGCCATTTTGATGGCAGTTGGAATCGTGTCTGCATCTTCGGTCACTTGAGATACCAGCCCAATACGATAGGCTTCATCGGCAGGTACCAATACACCAGTCATGATCATGCGCATGGCGTGAAATTTACCGACCGCACGAAACAGGCGCTGCGTTCCACCTGCACCCGGCATAAGTCCCACTTTAATTTCTGGCTGGCCAAAATTGGCACTTTTTCCGGCAATGATAATGTCACTATGCATGGCAAGCTCACAGCCACCACCCAAGGCAAAGCCGTTCACTGCTGCAATAATTGGTTTTGGACACTGCGCAATGGCATTCCAGTAACGTTCGGTGTGTCTGAGCAACATCTCTGTAGAGGTAGCATTTGCCATTTCTTTTAAATCTGCACCCGCAGCAAATACCGAGTCTCCACCAGTGAGTACAATCGCATGAATATCATCATTAAAGCTTAAATCGTTAAATGCTCGAGCCAAATCTTTACGGATTTGCGTATTGAGCGCATTTTTTGCTTCTGGTCGATTAATTTTCACAACGGCTATGTTTTTAACTGAATAATCGACTTCTACGAAACATTCCTGTTGAAGATTTGTCATTTTATTATCCTTAATTTCGCACATCAAAACACTGTTCCTCATATCATGCGTATTTGTGATTTTTTTTCAAGCACTTTTTCCTTAATTGCGTATCATTTTTAAAAGATAAACAAAATAAAGCATCAAAAATTCAAAATTACGATAAAAAATTTCGTTTAACGAAATTTATTTTTAAAAAGTATTGTAAATTTGGTTTTAGTTCTCGTAGTATGAAATTAGTTCAAATTAATTTAGATATGAGAATTTGGTGGACAGGGAGAACACACATGATCCGCGATGATGGAATGTTGCAGCAGTTACTTTCAACCATTCGAGACTTTGTCCGCAATGAATTGATTCCCAGAGAGCACGAAGTAGATGAAAATGATCGTATTCCACAGGATATCGTGCAGCAAATGCGTGAAATGGGCCTATTCGGATTAACCATTCCAGAAGAATATGGCGGCCTTGGTATTACCATGGAAGAAGAGGTCAATGTTGCATTTGAATTGGGACATACATCGCCAGCGTTTCGTTCACTGATTGGAACAAATAATGGCATTGGCTCGAGTGGCTTAATTATTGATGGTACAGATGAACAAAAGCAGAAATACCTGCCCAAATATGCCAGCGGTGAGATTATTGGTTCGTTTTGCCTCACTGAACCAGAAGCAGGATCTGATGCAGCATCCTTAAAAACGACAGCAGTGAAAGACGGTGACTTTTATGTGATCAATGGAACCAAACGCTACATCACCAATGCACCACATGCTGCAACCTTTACCGTGATGGCGCGAACCAATCCAGAGATCAAGGGGGCAGGAGGAATTTCAGCATTTTTGGTTGAGGCCAATACACCAGGAATATCGTTAGGAAAAATTGACAAGAAAATGGGCCAGAAAGGCTCACATACCTGTGATGTTATTTTTGAAAATTGTCGTGTTCCGGCTTCAGCACTCATTGGAGGCGTAGAGGGCGTTGGTTTTAAAACCGCGATGAAAGTACTCGATAAAGGGCGCTTACATATTGGTGCGTATAGTGTCGGAATTGCCGAGCGCATGCTCGATGATGCACTGCGTTATGCGGTAGAACGCAAACAATTTGGTCAACCGATTGCCAGTTTTCAATTGATTCAAGCCATGCTGGCCGATTCAAAGGCTGAGATTTATGCAGCAAAATGCATGGTGCTTGATGCGGCCCGACGTCGTGATGATGGTCAAAATATCAGTACAGAAGCCTCGTGTGCCAAGATGTTTGCTACTGAAATGTGTGGCCGTGTGGCAGATCGCTGCGTACAGATACACGGCGGCGCTGGATATATCAGCGAATATTCAATCGAACGTTTTTATCGAGATGTTCGTTTGTTCCGTTTATACGAAGGCACAACTCAGGTTCAACAGCTCATTATTGCCAAAAACATGATTAAGGATATTACACATTAAACAAAAGTATATGAGGCAGAGGATGCCTCATCATTTAATTGTCTGAGGAAATAGACATGACAACGGATACAATTACACAAGATCGTCCTGTTGCAGTGATTGAAACACCCAAAAAGATTTGGATTACCGCGTTTGTTTTTGCTTTTTTAGCGCTATTGTGCGATGGCGCAGACCTTGGATTTCTGGCATTAAGCTTAACTAGCTTAAAGGCAGAGTTTCACCTCACGGGAGTACAGGCTGGTACTTTAGGCAGTTTGACTTTACTTGGATCGGCCATAGGCGGCTTGTTTGGTGGTTGGGCATGTGACCGTTTTGGACGAGTCAGAATTATTGTTTTTTTTGTTGCTTACTCGTCGATTCTCACCTGTGCGCTCGGATTTACTCAATCTTATATGCAATTTGCATGTATACGTGTGCTTGGAGCAATGGGGCTTGGTGCGCTGTATATCGCGTGTAATGTGTTGATGTCTGAAATGGTGCCTACCAAACACCGCACCACCGTTTTGGCAACACTCATGACCGGCTATACTTTAGGCTCATTGCTTGCAACCTTACTCGCGGGACATATTATTCCCGATCATGGCTGGCGCTATTTGTACTGGTTATCGATTACACCTATTGTATTATCATTTTTTATGCATTTTATGGTGCCTGAGCCAGCATCATGGAAAATATCATTCGAACGACGTGCTCGTGTGCATGCCCAGCAACCAGCTGTAAAATCTACAAATCCATATCGGGAAATCTTTAAAGAGCGTCGTCATGGCGTCATGTTCTTACTTTGGGTGGTGAGTACAGGCGCCTTACAGTTTGGTTATTATGGTGTGAGTAACTGGTTACCTGCCTATTTAGAATCTGATCTTGGTATTAAATTTAAAGAGATGGCCATGTATATGGTCGGTACCTTTATGATCATGATCTTTGCCAAAATTATTGCTGGTATGATTGCCGACCGTTTGGGCAGACGCGCTGTTTTTGCCTTTGGTACGATTGGTACCGCACTGTTTATTCCGGTGATTGTTTATTTAAACACGCCTATGAATATCTTATGGCTCATGTTGATGTTTGGGTTTTTATATGGCATTCCGTATGCAATTAATGCCACATACATGACCGAAAGCTTTCCAACCTCAATGCGTGGCTCTGCCGTCGGGGGTGCCTATAACGTAGGCAAAGTGCTCTCTATTTTTTCTCCACTTACCATTGGTTATTTATCACAGCAAGGTTCTATTGGTTTAGGGCTACTCGTGATGGCTGCGGCGTACTTTATTTGTGGTGTCATTCCTTTGTTATTTATTAAAGATCGTTTGTTTAATCCACAAAAAGCAGATTAACTCTACGTAATTTTAAATGCGTAGAAAAGATTTCAAATGATTTTAGCAACAATAATGAGAACAATGGATCAATTAAAAAAGGTGTATCAATGAAAATGGAAGTTTTAGATTCGATACAAAATGACGTGGTTCAAACGCCTAAACGCATCTGGATGACTGCATTTATTTTTTGTTTTTTTGTTTTATTGTGCGACGGTGCCGACATCGGAATTTTGGCATTTACATTGACCAGCTTAAAGGCGGAGTTTGGCTTGACCAGTGTTCAAGCAGGAGCGCTGGGAAGCTGGTCAATTTTAGGCATGGCCATTGGCGGATTGGCGGGTGGTTGGGCCAGTGATCGTTTTGGTCGCGTCCGGATTATTGTGATTGCCACTGCCGCATTTGCAATTTTATCTGCATGTACGGGTTTTGCGCAGTCTTATACTCAAATCGCAATTTTAAGAACGATTACCTGCATGGGGCTGGGGTGCTTGTATATCGCCTGTAATACCCTAATGTCGGAATTGGTGCCAACCAAATATCGCACCACAGTTCTGGCCACACTCATGACGGGATATACCTTGGGCTCGTTAGTTATTACCGGTTTATCGGGTTGGATTATTCCAGAGTTTGGCTGGCGAATGCTGTATTTCATCAGCATCATTCCAATTGTACTGGCTATTTTGATGTGGATGCTGGTACCAGAACCTGCCTCTTGGCAACGTGCACGCGAGTTAAAGTTACATGCTGCACCCACAAATCATGCTCAATCGAAAAACCCGTATATCGCTCTTTTTAAAGATAAACAGCACGGCAGAATGCTGATGCTCTGGTCGTTTAGTTCTGGATTTTTACTGTTTGGTTACTTTGGAGTCAGTAACTGGCTGCCTGCTTATCTTGAGGCTGAACTCGGCATCAAGTTTAAAGAGATGGCGGTATACATGATTGGTACTTTCATTACCATGATGTTTGCAAAAGTGGTGGCCGGTTTTGTAGCGGATCGTATTGGTCGACGCATTGTGTTTGCTTTTGGCACCTTTGGAACAGCCCTGTTTATACCGGTTGTGGTCTACTTTCATACCGCTCAGAACATTGGCTGGCTGATGCTGATCTTTGGTTTTCTCTACGGGATTCCGTATGCCATCAATGCGACCTATTTAACTGAAAGTTTTCCAACCTCGATTCGTGGTACAGCAGTGGGTGGTGCCTTCAACATCGGACGTATTGGGGCTATTTTTGCACCGATCGCGATTGGATATCTTGCCATGCACAACTCCATCGGTGCCGGATTGTTACTCATGGGCGTGGCTTATTTTATGTGTGGCCTCATCCCGACATTACTGATTAAGGATCGTTTATACGATCCGCAACGTGCGGATTGAATCCGGTTTGTTTATCGAAACCATTCAAGGAATAGATGATTATGGTGAATAAAATCACGACAAATATAGAGTCGGTCTTAAAATCGATTCCAGATGGTGCAACCATTATGACCAGTGGCTTTGGTACGACAGGGCAGCCCGAAGCCTTAATTGAAGCGCTCATTGACATTGGCACCAAAGATCTGACCATTATTAACAATAATGCATCTTCTGGGCCGGGAGGGCTCACCAAGCTATTTTTGGCCGGTCGAGTGAAAAAGTTAATCAGTTCCTATCCTAAATCCATCAGCTCGACAGTGTTTGCAGATTTATATCGTGCAGGGAAAATTGAACTAGAACTGGTGCCTCAAGGTAATTTGGCCTGTCGAATTCAAGCTGCTGGCGCTGGTCTGGGTGCAATTTTTACCCCAACCGGCTATGGAACCAAAATTGCCGAAGGAAAAGAGACACGTCATATCAATGGTAAAAACTATGTACTTGAATATCCATTAGAAGCGGACTATGCCCTGATTTATGCAGATAAAGCGGATCGATGGGGAAATCTGACTTACCGAAAAGCTGCCCGAAACTTTGGTCCTATTATGGCCAAAGCTGCAAAACAGACCATTGTACAAGTGAACCAAATCGTTGAACTGGGAACACTCGATCCTGAATGTATCATTACCCCCGGGATTTTTGTTCAACATGTCGTTGCAGTAGGAGACATTTAATGCATGTTCAAAAAAGAAATCGCGAAGAAATTGCTGCGCTCATTGCACAGGATATCCCTGATGGTGCCTACGTAAATTTAGGAATTGGCCTTCCTACGCATGTGGCAAAATATTTGCCAAAGGACAAAGAGATTTTCTTGCACTCGGAAAATGGTGTCTTGGCATTTGGTCCACCACCTATGGCAGGTGCAGAAGATCCCGATCTGGTCAATGCAGGAAAAGAGTTGGTGACGCTCCTTGATGGTGGATGTTTTATGCATCACGGTGATTCGTTTGACATTATGCGTGGCGGCCATCTGGATATCTGTGTGATTGGAGCGTTTCAGGTGGCAGTCAATGGAGATCTGGCCAATTGGCACACAGGGCGAGCCGATGACTTACCTGCGGTGGGCGGCGCAATGGATCTGGCAGTTGGTGCAAAAAGCATTTTTGTATATATGGAACACATCACCAAAAAAGGTGAACCCAAAATTGTGGAAACACTACATTATCCGATTACTGGGCAGCAATGTGTGGATCGAATTTACACCGATCTATGTGTGATTGAATTAAAAGCAGGTCAGGCGCATGTCATTGAAATGGTCGACGGACTAACATTTGAAGCATTGCAGGCTGTGACCGGATGTAAATTAACTGATGCAAGAGCCGCTGCATGATGATGTGATCAGTACAGCAGTGTGATCTCTCAGGTTGAAATCAAAATAAAATCTTTAAGGATAAAAGATGAAAAAACTATTACTGGCTGTGGCTTGTACCACGGCCTCAGGAGCGCTTTTTGCAAATTCGGGTACTACAGAACAACGAATTCAGACATTAGAGATGGAGTTAGCGCGCTTAAAGGCCGATTTGGCTCAGCAAAAACAACAAAATCAATCGGTTGAAAGTGTTCAAGCACAGCAAGTGAGTACACCTCAAAATATAGCCCCAAAAGATAAAGTAATTCCACCGTCTTGGGTCAATTGGACGGATCAAGTGAAGGTGTATGGAATTGCACGTCTTGATGCCGCTGTAGATTTACAGTCTTCACCAGACAGTGGCGGACGTACTACGAGTAGTCTATATCGTACACCTTTTGAAAGTAGCACCAGAGCCAATCACGCACGTTCGGATGCCAGTATTAATGCCAGTCGAATCGGCGTGTATTTTAATAATCCCGATAAAACAATTTTAGGTAATGTCGAAGCAGACTTTTTTGACAGCTCGACCATGGGTACAGGCGATGGTAAATTCCGTATCCGACATGCATTTTTCACTTATAAAGATTGGACTTTTGGTCAAACATGGTCCTTGATGTCGAATATGGAAACTCGAACGGAGTCTGTCGATTATACGCAGTTCTTAGGTACCTCATACACCCGCCTGCCACAAGTACGATATGACTGGAAAATAGATGCTCAGCAGGACTTGAAATTAGCACTGGAATACACCGGTTCACGCGTATCGGCGTTGCCGTCTTTCACCACACGTTATAGTTATAAACAGGGCCCACTCTTGGTTTTGGCACAAGGTTTTGTCAATGAAAAATCGGTCGATGTTGCAACAGAGAATATTAAAAAAATCAGTTGGGGCGCTGGTGGTGGCTTAAAATATGCCTTTACACCTATGCAATCGATTCAAGCCAATTATCAATATATCGTGGGTGATCAAAAATTTATGCCTTATACCGCGCAAAGTGGGCTGGCCAATGCATCTACGCTCAATGCTGCTGGAGACTTTTCTTTAAATCAGGATAAAACGGCATTGGTCATGAATAAGTTGCATGCCTTTAATTTAGGATATACCTATAAGTTTAGTCCGTATTGGCGCACCAACTGGTCGGCATCGTTATTTAAGTATGACGATCGTACCACCTATGCAAAACTAAATCCCGATGCCAATAAGCAGCTTGTCGATTACGTAGCAAACTTATTTTATAGTCCGAATACTCAACTCGATTTCGGTATTGAATATCATCAGGGGCAGCGAAAAGTGTTTGATGGTCGTACCGCTGATGTATCACGAATCAATGTTGTCTCTATGTACAAATTCTAGTTTGGGATGATCTAAATACAATGCAAAATGTCATGCAGTCTGCTGCTCAACCCTTGAACATGTCACGAGGTTTGGTATTTATCTTGGCCATGACATGCGGCATTTGTGCAGGCTCAAACTATTATAATCAGCCGTTGATCTATTCTATCGCGCACGCATTAGGAGTCAGTCCAGATCAAGCGGCGCTAGTGATTGTGATTGGGCAGCTCTCATATGCGGTGGGGCTGTTTTTACTGGTGCCGCTGGGCGACTTTTTTGAAAAAAGACGCTATATCGTTCTGTTAATGTTATGCACTGGATTTTCACAAATCGGCATTTCATTTAGTCCAAACCTGAGTGCATTGTATGTTTTAACATTCATGTCGACATTTTTTTCGGTATCGACACAAGTGCTGGTTCCTTTTGCTGCTGGGCTGGTCTCTACACAGCAAAGCCCCCGCATTGTGGGTACGCTCATGAGTGGCCTGTTTATGGGGATTTTATTGGCCCGATCTGTTGCAGGCTTGATCTCTACATTGTGGTCGTGGCACGCGGTCTATTTACTCAGTGGTGGATTAATCTTGATTTTTGCAATTGTGGTTTGGTTCCGTTTACCTGAAGCACATCGAAGCGGGCAGATCAAACTTTGGCAAATCTATGTATCACTTTTTACGCTTGCCACCCATGAGCCACATTTGATTCGGCGAGGTATTGTAGGCGGTATCGGGTTTGGAATTTTAGCGCTCATCTTTACCACCATGACTTTTTTACTGGCCAATGCACCTTACTATTTTAATGATTTTCAAATTGGCGTATTTGGTGTGGTAGGGCTGGCTGGTGTATTTGCGACACATTGGGCGGGTAAGAAAATTGCAAAAAAACAAGAAAATTTAACCGCATTGCTCAGTTTGATCTTACTTATAGCAGCATGGTTTCCATTGTTTTTTGCCCAAAAATCATTGATTCTTTATGCTTCAGGTGTAATTTTGGCCTATTTTGGATTATCTGCATTACACGTATTGAATCAAAATCTGGTCTATCGAATTTCACTTCAGGCAAGATCAAGAATTAACTCGATTTACATGACATTGTATTTTGCAGGTGCTGCACTGGGCTCACTCATGGCGGTCTATGCTTGGAAACATTGGGGCTGGACCGCCTGTACAAGTATAGGCTTAGGTATGGCGATACTCAGTTTTATAATTGATCGTTATGACTTTTATGTCATGAAACGCTCGGCTGAGTGCGACTAAACAAAGCGTTTCATCGCGCTGGCTTAGCGTCGGATAATCATAAAGGTTGCTGAGGCAAAGGCATAAATCTTACCTTGATCATCAACAATTTTACCCTCGGTGGTAATGATATTCCGTCCCGCATTAATCAGCTCCCCATGCGCATAATAGGCGGTATCTATTTGCATAGGACGGATCATCTTTACATTTAAATCAATGGTGCCGTAGCCCGTATTTGGGCCGAGTACCGAATGTGCTGCGCCACCCGTAGATGTATCTAAAGCAGTGGCACAAAAACCGCCGTGTACGCCACCTTGTACATTTAAGTGGCTCTTATTGGGAATCACTCTATACACCACTTTTCCTTCAGATGCTTCAATCAATTCCATTGGCAAGGTGTGTGCCATTGGGGAGGCATCTACTTCTCCTTGTTTTAAAGCGGTTAAAAACTCAAGACCCGTTTGCATATGACATCCTTGTTAAATGGTAGAATAAAACAGAATTAAACATACTATAAAAACAAATTATTCAAAATATAATTTTGCATAACAAAAATTAAATTTATTTTCAGTTTTTATTTAATATTTTTATTAATACGTTGATAAGTTATTAAGATATTGTAATTGTTCATTTATTTTTAAAATAAAAGTTCCTCTAATCTATATGTTTGCATAGTTAGCCTTGAATTTATGTTATTTTGCAGAAATTAATTTTGCATTATGAAATTAAATTGGTTATTTTTGACTCATAGAATTACAAGATTGGATGTGTCTATCCATCACTTAAAATACAGCAAGGGATTACAGAGATGCCGGTTTATCAAGCGCCACTTCGTGATATGCAATTTGTTTTACATGAGCTTCTAGAGGTTGAAACTACATATCAGCAATTTCATGATTATAAGGATATGCTCAGCACAGAGGTGATTAATCAGTATTTAGAGGCAGCCGCAGATTTTTGTGAAAATGAAATTGCACTGCTCAACCAATCTGGTGATCAGCACGGGTGTCGATTACATGAAGGTGTTGTGACCACGCCACAAGGCTTTAAAGCAGCGCATCAAAAATATGCCGAGCTGGGTTTTCCATCCTTGACAGCAGATCCCGAATATGGCGGGCAAGGGATGCCAACCTTGCTTCGAATCGCAATTTCTGAAATGTTGTGTGGCTCGAATTGGTCTTGGGCCATGTATCAAGGGCTTTCACATGGTGCAATGCGTACGCTTGAGCATCATGGTACACCTGAACAAAAACAAAAATTTCTGAGTAAACTGATTACAGGCGAATGGACGGGCACCATGTGCCTCACCGAATCACATGCCGGATCAGATTTAGGCTTGATACGTACAAAAGCAGAACCCAATGCAGACGGGAGTTATGCAATTTCTGGTGAGAAAATCTTTATTTCTGCCGGAGAGCACGATTTAACCGAAAATATTGTACATATTGTGCTGGCACGTTTGCCTGATGCACCTGCTGGAACCAAAGGCATTTCGCTTTTTATTGTGCCAAAATTTAATCTTGATGAGGCGGGAAATATTGCAGATCGAAATGCAGTGCTGTGTACATCAATCGAGCATAAGATGGGGATTCATGGGAACGCGACCTGCGCACTCCATTTTGATCGAGCAATAGGCTACTTAATTGGTCCGCCACATCGTGGGCTCAATTGTATGTTTACCTTTATGAATACTGCACGTATTGGAACGGCTGTACAAGGACTTGCAGCATCACAAATTGCCTTTCAAGGGGCTTTGGCTTATGCCAAAGATCGTTTGGCTATGCGTGGACTTACAGGTGCACATTATCCCGAAAAAAATGCCGATCCGATTATTGTCCATCCCGCTGTTCGTAATATGCTCATGACGCAAAAAGCTTTTGCAGAAGGCGGCCGTGCACTTGTGTATTTTTTAGCACAGCATGCAGATATTATCGAAAAATCAAACGATCCTGCCCAAATTCAACGCTCCGATGAACTGCTGGCCTTTTTAACTCCAATTGCCAAGGCATTTTTGACCGAAACAGGCAATGAGTCGGCTAAACATGGTATTCAAATATTTGGTGGTCATGGATTTATTGTAGAACATGGTATGGAGCAAATTGTACGCGATGCCAGAATTTCTACGCTTTATGAGGGAACCACTGAAATCCAGTCGATCGACTTACTTGCGCGTAAAGTATTAAAGTCTAAGGGTAAACTTCTGAACAATATGCTTGATTTGATCGATACATTTATTGCAGAGCATCATGCAGATCCAGCCTTGCGTCTATATATTGAAAAGCTCATTGCGTTAAAAGGAGAGTGGTTGAATCTTACTCAAGAGATTACAACGGTTGCAAAGCAAAACCCTGAAGAAATTGGCGCTGCCAGTGTTGATTACTTATATTATTCTGGTTATGTAGTATTTGCTTATCTGTGGGCAAAAATGGCACAAGTTGCCTATGAAAAACAACGAAACACAGCACAGGATACTCGTTTTTATGCGGCTAAAATTAAGACTGCGAATTTCTTCTTCGATAAGCTGCTGACCAGAACACAAAGCCATGCCGCTTCAATTAAATCAGGCGCTTCCTCTGTAATGGCATTGAGTGAAGAGGACTTTGCTTTTTAAAAAAACAAATGATGCTTGAAGGCATTAGATTCTATTGATATACATTTTAAGCGCGACATTTTCACTGTTATTATACTCAGCCCATGATGAGGCTGAGTATTTCTTTATAAAATGATCAGATACGATCATCGAACAAGATGTATGGAAAATGAATTATAAAATATTGCGTAACTCACGTGCTGTTTCTTGCAATAGTGGCAAGATATGCTGAATCAGATATTCTTTTGTGGTTCGCATCGTGGGCGACACAATATTGAGGGCGGCCACCACACGTGATTGCTGCCCATAAATAGGAACAGCCAGTGCATGTACACCGAGTTCATGTTCTTCACTTGAATAACACCAACCCTGTTCTTTAATTTCGGATAACAGATCTAAAAAAATCACATTATCGGTATGGGTATACTTGGTTAAACGCTGTAAAGGGTACTGATTTAGCCATTCTTGTTGTGCGAGATCATCTAGATAGGCCAACAGAATTTTTCCAGCTGAGGTGGCATGTGCAGGAAGTCGATTGCCCAAATGTAATCCGTAAGGATTTACACGATCTGTCTGTTGATGCGCTGCGCTACGTGCAATGGTAATGGCTTCATATCCATCTAATACCATCACGGAGTAGATTAAGGAAGTTTGTGTGGTCAGTAAGTTGAGCAGGGGT
Source organism: Acinetobacter soli (assembly GCF_018139125.1). NCBI lineage: Bacteria > Pseudomonadati > Pseudomonadota > Gammaproteobacteria > Moraxellales > Moraxellaceae > Acinetobacter > Acinetobacter soli. The sequence continues at coordinate 1,081,053 of NZ_CP073241.1, read as the reverse complement.
TGCGAAATTTTTGGAAGCTGGGCACCGCCCAAATAAGAGCCTGAAAATTTTAAAATTTTTGGTGTTAAATAAAAGTAATGACCATCTGAATCTAGATAACCAAGATACTCCAGCGTGAGTAGATGCCGACGTGCTGCTGCGCGCGTCATGCCGGTGCGTTCGGCTGCCATGGTAATATTAAGGCGATGACGATCTGTGCCAAAGCTATCAAGTATTGCCAGACCTTTGCTAATACCTGCAACAAAGTCTTCATGACGAATCGTTTTTTTATTGGCAGGATTTTGAAGAATATTTTCTTCTCTGACTGAATTTCTATCCATGACGCACTCAAAATATGTTCGTTACAATACAGTTCATATTGCATGCTTACTATACTCTGAAAACGGATCAATTAAACGATGTTTTGTTCGAACATCGAACATAATTTTTATAAATCGAACAAAACCTTGTGGGTTGCTCTAGCGCTCAACCATAAAATTATAAAAAATGATCAAACAAGGGAATCCTACTAAATGACTAAGGAATAGTGATTTGTATCTCTCATTCATCTCCTTCTTCATGTCTGTTTTCCTTCCTTTCAAATTTGCTAGATGCACATTGGAGTTATCTAATGATAGATAAAAGTGCAGCGACCCTAACGGAAGCGCTCTCCCAGATCCACGACGGTGCCACCATCCTGATTGGTGGTTTTGGAACAGCCGGCCAACCCGCCGAGCTGATTGACGGACTGATTCAACTAGGTCGCAAGAACCTGACCATCGTCAGCAACAATGCCGGCAATGGAGACTATGGACTGGCCAAGCTGCTAAAAACTGGCGCCGTCAAAAAGATCATCTGTTCCTTCCCACGTCAGGCCGACTCCTACGTATTTGACGAGCTATACCGTGCGGGCAAAATTGAACTCGAAATCGTGCCGCAGGGCAATCTGGCCTGCCGCATACAGGCTGCCGGCATGGGGCTGGGGCCGATCTACACCCCAACCGGTTTTGGCACTTTACTCGCAGAAGGTAAACCCACCCTGAACTTTGATGGTAAAGACTACGTACTGGAAAACCCGATCAAGGCCGACTTTGCCCTGATCAAAGCCTACAAGGGCGACCGCTGGGGCAATCTGGTCTATCGCAAATCAGCACGAAACTTCGGCCCGATCATGGCCATGGCCGCCAACGTGACCATCGCACAAGTGAGCGAAGTGGTGGCACTAGGAGAACTCGATCCGGAAAACGTGGTGACCCCAGGCATCTTTGTTCAACACGTTGTACCAGTCCAATCTATCCCAGCAAGCGCTGCACCATAAGGAGATCGAGATGAGTTATCACAAACTGACCCGTGACCAGATCGCCCAGCGCGTTGCCCAAGATATTCCGGAAGGCTCTTATGTCAATCTAGGGATTGGCCTGCCGACCAAGATTGCCAGCTATCTGCCTGCCGACAAAGACGTATTTCTACATTCAGAAAACGGACTGCTGGCCTTTGGCCCACCACCAGCGGCCGGCGAAGAAGACCCGGAACTGATCAACGCAGGCAAAGAATACGTGACCATGCTTGAAGGCGGTTGCTTCTTTCACCATGGCGACTCCTTCGCCATGATGCGCGGTGGACATCTGGATATCTGCGTACTAGGCGCATTCCAGATCGCAGCCAATGGAGACCTGGCGAATTGGCACACTGGTGCACCGGATGCCATACCGTCGGTCGGTGGTGCTATGGATCTTGCGGTTGGGGCAAAAAAAGTCTTTGTAACCACCGATCATGTCACCAAAAAAGGTGAGCCGAAGATTGTCGCTGAACTGACGTACCCAGCCACGGGCCAGAAATGTGTCGACCGGATCTACACCGACCTGTGCATCATCGATGTGGTGCCAGAAGGACTGAAAGTGATCGAGAAAGTCGAAGGCTTAAGCTTTGAAGAACTACAACGCCTGACCGGTGCAACACTGATCGATGCGACACAGGGCCAAGGATAACCGAATATGAAACATGCATACATCGTCGATGCGATCCGTACCCCGTTTGGCCGCTATGCAGGCGGATTGGCACCAGTACGTGCGGATGACCTCGGTGCAATCCCGATTGCCGCCCTGATCGAACGCAACCCAAGCGTAAACTGGGCACAGGTCGATGACGTGATCTACGGCTGTGCCAATCAGGCAGGAGAAGACAACCGTAACGTTGGCCGTATGTCGGCACTGCTGGCAGGCCTGCCGGTCGAAGTACCAGCAACGACGGTCAACCGCCTGTGTGGCTCATCTCTGGATGCAATCGCCATGGCAGCACGTGCGATCAAAGCAGGCGAAGCCCATCTGATCATTGCAGGGGGTGTCGAAAGCATGAGCCGCGCACCGTATGTGATGGGGAAATCAGAAGGGGCGTTTGGACGCACCCAGAAGATAGAAGACACCACCATGGGATGGCGCTTCATCAATCCGAAGCTTAAAGCCATGTATGGTGTGGATACCATGCCGCAAACCGCAGAAAATGTGGCCGAGCAGTTTGGCATCCAGCGTGAAGACCAAGACCAGTTTGCCTACACCAGCCAGCAACGCACCGCGACGGCACAGGCCAAAGGCTACTTTGCAAAAGAAATCGTGCCTGTCACGATTCCACAGCGCAAAGGAGAGCCGGTGGTGATCGACACCGATGAGCATCCACGTGCCTCAACTACACTAGAGGGACTGGCCAAGCTAAAAGGCGTGGTCAAGCCGGAAGGTAGCGTGACAGCGGGCAATGCGTCAGGCATCAACGACGGTGCAGCGGCAGTTTTAATTGCATCAGACGAAGCGATTGCACAATACCAGCTTAAAGCACGTGCCAAGATCATTGCCTCCACCACGGTGGGTATCGAGCCGCGCATCATGGGCTTCGCACCGGCACCGGCGATCAAAAAGCTACTCAAACAGGCCAATCTGACGCTTGATCAGATGGATGTGATTGAGCTGAACGAAGCCTTTGCTGCACAGGCACTGGCCTGTACCCGAGACTTAGGACTGGCAGATGACGATGCACGGGTGAATCCGAATGGCGGTGCAATTGCACTGGGTCATCCATTGGGTGCATCTGGTGCGCGTCTGGTGACGACGGCTTTAAACCAGCTGGAACAGTCGGGCGGTAAGTATGCGCTGTGTTCGATGTGTATCGGCGTGGGTCAGGGGATTGCGCTCATTATTGAGCGGGTTGCTTAAACGGAGATCATGATGAGCCAGTTATATGCTTCTCTTTTTTATCAACAAGACGTAACTGAAATTTTCAGTGATCGTGCGTTGGTCAAATATATGATTGAGACAGAGGTTGCACTGGCGCAAGCGCAAGCAGCAGTTGGGGTAATTCCCCAGTCTGCTGCCGATATCATTACGTTTGCCACTCAAGATGCGGTTGAAAAAATTGATTTTCAAAGTTTAGCCATTGCCACTGGACTGGCTGGAAATATCGCTATTCCTTTTGTCAAACAACTGACTTCAATTGTGAAGCAAGTCGATGAAGAAGCATCGCGTTATGTGCATTGGGGTGCGACCAGCCAAGATATTCTAGACACAGCATGTGTACTGCAATCGCGTGATGCACTTGTTATTGTAGAACTGCTTTTAAATCAGTGCTATCAGGCTGCTTTACAACAAGCGCAACGATATCGCCATCAGGTGATGATGGGGCGCACATGGTTACAGCAAGCTTTACCGATCACCTTGGGACATAAGCTTGCACGTTGGGCTTCTGCGTTTAAGCGCGATTTAGACCGCTTACAACTTATGAAGTCACGTGTGTTGACTGCACAATTAGGTGGCGCAGTTGGCTCGCTGGCATCTTTGCAAAATCAGGGAACCTCCGTTACACAAGCATTTGCAAAAACCTTAAATCTGACACATGCCGCATGTACGTGGCATGGCGAAAGAGATCGTATTGTCGAAATTGCAAGTGTACTCGGCTTGATTACGGGCAACGCAGGCAAGATGGCGCGCGACTGGTCACTGATGATGCAAACAGAAGTTGCAGAAGTATTTGAACCGACAGCCCAAGGGCGTGGCGGATCTTCAACCATGCCACATAAGCGTAATCCAGTTGCTGCGGCGTCGGTATTGGCTGCGGCCAATCGTGTTCCTGCGTTAATGTCGAGCATGTATCAAAGCATGGTGCAAGAGCATGAACGTAGCTTGGGTAGCTGGCATGCTGAATGGCTTGCCTTACCGGAAATCTTTCAACTCACCGCGGGTGCTCTAGAGCGTACTTTAGATGTCTTGAAAGGTATGGATGTCAATGCAGAAAACATGCGCGCCAATATCGAGTGTACGCAAGGCCTGATTATGGCTGAAGCAGTCATGATGGCGTTGGCACCGCATCTGGGACGTCTAAATGCACATCACGTGGTGGAAGCAGCTTGTAAAAAAGCCGTTGCTGAACACAAACATTTAAAAGACATCATGGCAGAGACTGCGGAAGTCACTGCATTGTTCGATGCAAAGCAGCTTGAGGCAATATTCAAACCAGAATCTTACCTCGGCAATATTCAAGATCAGATTGATGCTGTTTTGCAAGAAGCAAAAGGAGAGGCAAAGTGAGCAATATTCATATCACTATGATTAACAATCGTCAGGGCCAACCGCTTGCGGTACAGGTTCAGGGGCCACAAGATGCTCCTGCGATTGTATTTTCGAACTCGCTTGGTACCGACAATACCATGTGGATGCCACAAATCGAAGCGCTCAAAGCCGATTTTAAAATTGTAACTTACGATACACGTGGACACGGCCAAAGTGCTGTTATTGATCAAACCGAATTGCAGCATCTGGGTGAAGATGTCATTGATATTTTGGATGCCTTAAATATTGATCAAGCGCACTTTTGTGGTATTTCAATGGGCGGTATGACGGCACTTTGGTTAGGTATTCATCGCCCTGAACGTTTTTATAGCATCACGGTTGCCAATTCTGCTGCAAAAATCTGGACAGCAGAAGGCTGGAATGCACGCGCTGCTTCCGTAGAAGCAACGGGTTTGAGTGATTTGGTCAGTACCACACATACTCGCTGGTTTAGCGAAAAATTTGATCATCAAGCCAGTGTGCTTGCTCGAAACACGATTCGAAGTCTAGCCAATACTCCAGCACAAGGATATGCCAATGCCTGCCGTGCACTTGCAGGCGCAGATCTGCGTGAATCGATTGCAAAGATTTCAATTCCGACACTGATCATTGCTGGAGAAGCAGATCCGGTCACTACGGTCAGCGATGCTGAGTTTTTACATCAATATATCCAAAACAGCCAGTTGAAGACATTGGACGCTTCACATCTGTCAAATATTGAACAGCCTGAAGCATTCACGCAAGTTTTTGGCCAGTTTATTAGATCAATCGTTTAATAAACTGATTTAAAAGGATTTAGGCCTTAGGAGGCAGATATGGCGTCTCAGGATTACGCTGCACAAAACACAAGTCTGGATGCACAGGCATTAATCAATGATGCGCCACTAAGTAAGTATCAGTGGTTGATTGCGATTGTGTGTTTCTTGATTGTCTTTGTGGATGGTATAGATACCGCAGCAATGGGATTTATTGCGCCTGCGCTTGCTCAAGATTGGGGTGTGGATCGATCGCAGTTGGGTCCTGTAATGAGTGCAGCCTTAGGCGGTATGATTATTGGTGCGCTGGTTTCAGGCCCGACAGCCGATCGTTTTGGTCGCAAGATTGTGTTATCTGTTGCGATGTTGATTTTTGGTGGTTTTACACTTGCCTGTGCATATTCCACAACATTAGACAGTTTGGTGATTTTCCGATTTTTAACCGGGATTGGTCTAGGCGCTGCAATGCCAAACGCGACCACACTTTTTTCAGAATACTGCCCGGCACGAATTCGTTCTTTGCTCGTGACATGTATGTTTTGTGGTTACAACTTGGGCATGGCAATGGGTGGCTTTATCAGCAGCTGGTTAATTCCGGCTTATGGTTGGCACAGCCTGTTTTTGTTGGGCGGTTGGGCCCCCTTGATTTTGATGCTTGTGGTGATGGTGTTTTTACCAGAATCCTATCGTTTCCTGATTGTAAAAGGAAGAAATACCGAGAAGGTGCGTCAGATCTTAACGCGTATTGCACCACATAAGGTTCAAGGTGTAACCGAATTCCACGTCCCTGAAGAAAAGACAGATGCTTCAAGTAAAAAAGGTGTCTTTGGCATGCTGTTTTCTGGCAAATACGCCAAAGGAACGGTTTTGCTTTGGGTAACTTACTTCATGGGTCTGGTCGTAATTTATTTGTTGACCAGCTGGTTACCAACCTTGATGCGTGAAACCGGGGCATCGTTAGAGCGTGCAGCATTCTTGGGTGGATTATTTCAGTTTGGTGGTGTGCTCAGTGCGCTATTTATTGGCTGGGCGATGGACCGTTTTAATCCGAATCGAATTATTGCGGGTTTTTATCTGGCTGCCGGTATCTTTGCGGTAATTGTTGGTCAAAGTCTTTCAAATCCAACTTTACTTGCACTGTTTATCTTGTGCGCGGGTATTGCGGTAAATGGCGCGCAGTCGTCTATGCCGGTTTTAAGTGCACGGTTTTATCCAACGCAGTGCCGTGCAACTGGTGTTGCATGGATGTCGGGCATTGGCCGTTTTGGGGCCGTGTTCGGTGCATGGATTGGAGCAGTTCTGCTGGGTAATAACTGGTCGTTCACCATGATTTTAAGCATGTTGTTCATTCCTGCCGCAGCTGCCGCGATTGCAATTTTTGTTAAGTCTATCGTTGCACATACTGATGCAACTTAAGGTGAGAGTTCTCTAATGAATGATGATGATCGTTACAAACAGGGCATTGAAGTCCGTACAGCAGTCCTCGGCGAAAAACACGTCAACCGTTCGATTGAGAATCTGAACGATTTCAATGAGGACTTTCAGAATTTTATTAGTCGATTTGCTTGGGGTGAGGTGTGGTCTCGTCCGGGCTTACCTCGCCATACACGCAGTCTAGTGACAATCGCGGTTTTATTGGCGCTAGGTCGTGAAGATGAGTTGCGTATGCATTTACGTGCATGTTTCAACAATGGCGTGACCAAAGACGAGCTCAAAGAATTGATCCTGCATTGTTCACTGTATGCGGGCCTACCAGCATCAAATGCTGCCATGCATATGGCTGAACAGGTGTTTGAAGAGCTTGGTATCGCACCAGAAAAACTGAACAAAAAATAATGGATCAGCAGATTTAGAGGGAGAAAAATATGTCTCATTTTAACTGGGGCGCTTACGCTCAACGTAATACAGAGGATCATCCGCCAGCCTATGCACCAGGTTATAAAACCAGTGTATTACGCTCGCCAAAAAATGCACTGATCTCGATTGCAGAAACATTGTCGGAAGTGACTGCACCACATTTTAGTGCAGATCAGTTTGGTCCAAAAGACAATGACTTAATTTTGAACTATGCCAAAGACGGTTTGCCAATTGGTGAACGTGTGATTATTCATGGTTATGTTCGTGATCAGTTTGGTCGTCCTGTAAAAAATGCCTTGGTTGAAGTCTGGCAGGCAAACGCATCGGGTCGTTATCGTCATCCGAATGACCAATATATAGGTGCGATGGATCCGAACTTTGGTGGATGTGGACGTATGCTCACAGACAGCAATGGATATTACGTTTTTCGAACCATTAAGCCAGGTCCATATCCATGGCGTAACCGTATTAATGAATGGCGTCCGGCGCATATCCATTTTTCATTGATTGCAGACGGCTGGGCTCAGCGTTTGATTTCACAGTTTTATTTTGAAGGTGACACTTTAATTGATTCGTGTCCAATCTTAAAAACTGTGCCTTCAGATGATCAACGTCGCGCTTTGATCGCACTTGAAGACAAAAGCAACTTTATTGAAGCTGACAGCCGTTGTTATCGTTTTGACATTACGCTTCGTGGTCGTCGCGCGACTTACTTCGAAAATGACTTAACTTAATGGATGGAGTGAAAATAATGAACGGTTGGAATTTTCAAGAACTCAAAGAAACCCCATCTCAAACAGGTGGTCCTTACGTGCATATTGGCTTGCTTCCAAAACAGGCCAACATTGAAGTGTTTGAACATAACTACGGCAATATGCTGGTTCAAGATCAAACACAAGGTGAGCGTATTCGCTTGGAAGGTCAGGTATTTGACGGATTAGGTTTGCCATTACGTGATGTTTTGGTTGAGATCTGGCAAGCAGATGCTAATGGTGTCTATCCAAGTGAAGCAGATACTCAAGGTAAAGCAGCAGATCCGCATTTTCATGGTTGGGGACGTACGGGTGCAGATTTTAAGACAGGTTTTTGGAGCTTCAATACCATTAAGCCTGGCGCAGTACCGGGACGTAAGGGAACAACGCAAGCCCCTCATATTTCAGTGATTCTTTTCGCTCGCGGAATCAACATCGGGTTACATACTCGTGTTTATTTTGAGGATGAAGTTGAAGCAAACGCCAAAGATCCAGTACTTAACAGTATTGAGTGGGTAACACGTCGTCAAACGCTTATCGCAAAACGTGAAGAGCGTGACGGTGAAACAGTTTATCGTTTCGATATTCGCATTCAGGGCGAAGATGAAACGGTATTCTTTGATATCTAAGGTTTTTGGGACCAAAGTTGTATGTCATGCTTGATGTGCAACTTCAATTTTTTTACAAGGGAACGTAAAATGAACAGTTCAAAAAAGTTAGTTAAGCAGTTGCTGATTAGCACGGCTTTAAGTCTCTCCCTACCTATGCTGTCTCTTACGCATGCGGCTGAAAATGCTGCGATGAACAAGGCAACATATGTTGTTAAAAATCTCAATATTGGTGATTTGCCTGTCAAGACTATTGTCCCGATTACGGCAAAAACCAAAGAGCAAGCGATTGCTCAGGCAAAAGTGATTGCAGCGAATAAAGATGCGGATATTGCTGAATTTCGTATAGATTTGCTGGAATTTGCAAGCGACACCAAACAAGTGATTGCACTTGGTCAAGAACTGAACCAGATTTTAAAAGACAAACCGTTGCTCGCAACGATTCGTACTTCAAATGAAGGTGGCAAACTCAATGTAACCGATGAACAGTATGCAAAAATTTACAGCGATTATTTAAAAAAGCCATTTATGCAGTTACTTGATATCGAAATGTTTAGAGATCAGGCAGCAGTTGAAAAGCTGACCAGCTTGGCACACAAGAAAAATGTGTTAGTGGTGATGTCTAACCATGATTTTGATAAAACCCCAAGTGAGCAGGACATCGTAAATCGCTTACTCAAACAAGATCAAATGGGCGCAGATATCTTAAAAATTGCGGTAATGCCAAAGTCGAAGCAGGATGTCTTTACGCTAATGAATGCGACACTAAAAGTAAGTGAACAGTCGAAAAAACCGTTACTTACGATGTCGATGGGGCGCTTAGGTACGGTATCGCGTGTTTCAACCGCCAATATGGGCGGAAGTTTAAGTTTTGGTATGATCGGCGAGGCTTCGGCACCGGGTCAAATCGATGTCACTGCGCTTAAACAAATCTTAAAAACAGTTCAACCAACTCAAACACCATAATCCTGACAAGGAAACTGTCATGAAATTGAATTCTTTGCGTTTATCAGCATTTGCTTTGGGCTTAATCTCTTCAGGCTTTGCGTCTGCGGAAACTTATATCGTTGATCGTTATCAGGATGATAACGACAAAGGCTCTTTACGTTGGGCAATTGAGCAATCAAACGCCAATACGGCTCAAGAAAATCAAATTTTAATTCAAGCGGTTGGCAAAGCACCGTATGTGATTAAAGTCGACAAGCCACTTCCATCTATTAAATCAGCAGTCAAGATTATTGGGACTCAGTGGGATAAAACTGGTGAATACATCGCGATTGATGGTTCAAACTATATTAAAGGTGAAGGTGCTAAAGCTTGCCCAGGAGCAAACCCAGAGCAATACGGCACAAACGTCCGTACCATGACTTTACCGGGCTTGGTCTTGCAAGATGTAAACGGCGTAACGTTAAAAGGCTTAGATGTACATCGCTTTTGTATTGGTGTTTTGGTCAATCGCTCAAGTAACAACTTGATTCAACATAACCGCATTAGTAATAACTACGGTGGTGCGGGTGTGATGATCACAGGGGATGATGGTAAAGGCAACCCGACATCGACAACCACCAATAACAATAAGGTGTTAGACAATCTGTTTATCGATAACGGCGATGGTCTTGAGTTAACTCGCGGTGCAGCATTTAACTTAGTTGCCAATAACTTGTTTACTTCAACAAAAGCGAATCCTGAACCATCACAAGGCATTGAAATTTTGTGGGGCAACGACAATGCCGTGGTCGGTAACAAGTTTGAGAACTACTCAGACGGTTTGCAAATCAACTGGGGTAAGCGTAATTACATCGCCTACAATGAGTTAACCAACAACTCGTTGGGATTCAATTTAACAGGCGATGGCAATATTTTTGACAGTAACAAAGTGCATGGTAACCGTATTGGGGTGGCGATTCGTTCTGAAAAAGATGCCAATGCTCGTATCACATTGACCAAAAACCAAATTTGGAATAATGGCAAAGACATTAAGCGCTGCGAAGCGGGTGGTTCATGTGTGCCGAATCAGCGTTTAGGCGCAATCGTGTTTGGTGTGCCTGCGCTCGAGCATGAAGGTTTTGTTGGCTCTCGTGGTGGTGGTGTTGTCATTGAGCCTGCAAAGCTGCAAAAAACCTGTACTCAGCCGAATCAGCAAAACTGTAACGCTGTACCAAACCAAGGTATTCAGGCGCCGAAGCTCACTGTATCTAAAAAACAAATTACGGTAGAAGTAAAAGGTATGCCAAATCAACGTTATAACGTTGAATTCTTTGGTAACCGTTCGGCTTCCTCTAAAGAAGCTGAGCAGTATCTAGATTCTGTAGTTGTTGTTACAGATGCTCAGGGCGTTGCAAAAGCCAACTGGACACCAAAAGTTGTTATGCCATCGATCACGGCAAATGTGACTGATCACTTGGGTGCGACTTCAGAGCTCAGTTCAGCGGTGATGATGAAATAATGTTTGTAGTATACGGTGTTTCCAGAAATTGGAAACACCTTGAATAAAAAGGGAATTTTCAATGCAAGATTTTTTTAAATTGGGCTTAATTTCTGCTGCTTTGCTCAGTTGTCAGTTTGCTTCGGCAAATGAATTTTATTCTCAAGATCGTCAGTGGCTTTTGGGCGATTGGGGTGGAAATCGCCAGCAACTTGAACAACAGGGATACAAATTCACGGCTTCGATCATGAGCCAGGCGGCAAGTAATATCTCTGGTGGCTTTAATGACAATACAACTGTTGAAAATGCGGGACAACTGACGCTGGGCGCAAATTTTGACTTGAGTAAAATTGCAGGTTGGAAAGATACAAGCGCAGCCATCATGATCACCAAACGTGATGGAAACGCAATCACTTTGGAACGTATCAAAGATCCACGATCATCGACACTCGGCAATTCACAAGAGATCTATGGGCGTGGAAAAATCTGGCGTTTGACGCAGGCTTGGATCAAAAAAGGTTTTGACGACAATACGGTACAAGTCAAGATTGGTCGTATGGGCATGTCAGACGATTTCAACAGCTCGCAATGTGAGTTTCAAAATCTATTGCTTTGTGGTGGTCAGCTCGGTAAGTCGATCGGATCGATCTGGTATAACTGGCCTGTAGGATTGTGGGGGGCAAATGTGAAGTATCAGTTTGCACCTGAATGGACATTGGGCCTTGGGGTATATGAAGTCAATCCAGATAATGTCAAAACACAGTCGAACAGTGACGGCTTTAACCTAGATATGAACAACGTTAAAGGCGCGACCATTCCGGTGGAGTTGGCATGGAAACCTAAACTTGCTTACTTTGGTGGGCTGCCGGGCGAATATAAAATCGGTGCGCTATATTCCACAGCAGAAGCAACAGATGTTGCCAATCCAAGTAAAGTACATGATGGTAAGCACAGTTTCTGGATCAATACACAGCAGCAACTTACGCAACAAGGCAATGATCCAAAGCGGGGTTTGTATATCAGCTTTAACGGTGTGCTAAACGACAAAGCCACGACAACGGTTCAAAGTACCCAGCAACTTGCACTTTGGTACAAAGGTGCTTTCGATAGCCGTCCAAATGATTCGATTGGTTTTGGTTTGGCCAATTATGTGGTAAACGAGCGCGCACGAGATCGTCAAATTGCAATTGATGAAAGTCGTGGTTATGACCAATACGATGCGTTGGCATCGAACTATATTCCTGTTCAGCACGATGAGCTGAATATCGAACTGAATTACACCTATCAATGGTCCCCAGCAGTCATGCTTCGTCCAAATATTCAATATATTCATCAGCCTGCTGGTGTAAAGGAAGTGGATGATGCATGGGTCGCTGGATTAACTATGCGTTTAAATTTCTAGCAATGACACAAAATGAAGAATAAAAATGTCTAAAATATAGTCAATATCGTTGCTGGTTTTTAAACTTAATTCGAACAGCTAAAGTGGCTTATCCCACTTTAGCTGAATGTGTTTATACATGAGCGCCTTACTTTGAAAACATCAAAGAATGGCAATCATGATAAGTGGAGAAAGATGTATGTCTGACCCTCAAGCGAAGTCTCACATCATATTTAAAATATGGTGTTTTATTCTTGGGCTGGCGTTACTCATTACTGGTGTATTTTATATCATTGGTGGTGGAAAACTGATTAGCCTGGGTGGTTCATGGTACTTCCTGATTGCTGGTTTAATTATTACTGCCTCAGCTTTTTTTATTTTCAAGAAAAAGGCAACAGGGGTGTGGTTATATGCTTTGGCCTTCATCGGTACTGTTATTTGGGCGTTAATTGATGCTGGTTTTGAATTTTGGCCATTGCATTCACGTTTGATGTTCCCGGCAGGTCTATTTGCTGCGGTAATATTTACTTTACCTTCAATTCGCAAATACCAATATCAAACACCAATTGGTGCTCCAGCGTATGCCGTTGGTGCACTGACCGTGCTTGGTATGATCGGTGGTTTATATGGCATGTTTATTCCGCATGCAACAGTAAAAGCATCTGGTGAAGAGTTACCTTTGATTCCGGTTGATCCTGCAAAAAAACAGGTGGATTGGGACCATTATGGTAATGATGCAGGCGGAAGCCGTTTTGTTGCGCTAGATCAGATTAACCGTAACAACGTATCTAAGTTGAAAGAAGCTTGGCGTTTCCGTACGGGTGATTTTACCACTGGTACAGGCAACGGCGCAGAAGACCAGATGACACCTTTGCAAGTTGGCAATAAAGTATTCTTGTGTACACCGCACAACAATATTTTTGCGTTAGACGCAGATTCTGGTAAGCAGCTCTGGAAAGCAGAAGTGAATTCTAAAGCAGATGCATGGGAGCGTTGCCGTGGCGTCGCTTACTTTGATTCGACCAAAGCGTTGACTCAACCGACATTGGCTGGTGCAACTCCTGTTACAGCGGTCGCAACCAATACCCAGTGCCCACGTCGTGTGTACACCAATACACCAGATGGTCGTCTGATTGCAGTGAATGCAGATACAGGTGAGCGTTGTAAAGATTTTGGTGTAAATGGTACGGTTGATTTGTTAGAAGGTTTGGGGGATGGCACCAAAGCACCACGCTTTGAAGTCACTTCTGCACCGACTATCGCAGGCACTTCTATTGTTGTGGGTAGCCGTATTGCCGATAACGTAGGTGCTGATATGCCGGGTGGAGTCATTCGTGCATATGATGTCATTACAGGTAAATTGCGCTGGGCGTTCGACCCACGTAATCCAGATCCAAACTATGTGTTGAAGCCGGGTGAAATTTACAAGCGTAGCTCTGCAAACTCATGGGCAGCGATGTCGTATGATCCACAAATGAACACCGTATTCTTACCTATGGGCAGTTCATCTGTCGATTTATGGGGTGCAAACCGCCAGCCACTAGATCATAAGTACAATACGTCTGTTTTAGCGCTAGATGCAACGACTGGTAAAGAAAAGTGGGTGTATCAAACTGTTCACAATGATCTATGGGATTTTGACTTACCAATGCAACCAAGCTTGGTAGACTTCCCAATGAAAGATGGCAGCACTAAACCTGCGGTTGTGATTGGTACAAAATCTGGTCAGTTTTATGTACTTGATCGTGTAACGGGTAAACCGTTAACCAAAGTGATTGAGCAAGAAGTAAAAACTGCCGATATTCCGGGTGAGCAGTACAGCAAAACGCAGCCGCGTTCTGTAGAAATGCCACAAATCGGAAACCAGACTTTAACTGAGTCTGATATGTGGGGTGCAACGCCATTTGATCAGTTGATGTGTCGTATCAGCTTTAAATCGATGCGTTATGAAGGGCTTTATACCGCTCCGGGTACCGATGTTTCATTGAGCTTCCCAGGTTCTTTGGGTGGAATGAACTGGGGATCCATCGCATTTGATCCATCGCATCGTTACATGTTTGTGAATGATATGCGTCTAGGTCTATGGATTCAGTTGATCAAACAAACCCCAGAAGACTTAGCAGTTCAAGCCAATGGAGGTGAGAAAGTTAACACGGGTATGGGCGCAGTGCCGATGAAAGGTACACCGTACAAAGTGAACAAAAACCGTTTCTGGTCTGCACTGAGCATTCCGTGTCAGAAACCACCATTTGGTACGATGACAGCGATTGACATGAAAACACGTCAAATTGCATGGCAAGTACCATTGGGTACAGTTGAAGATACCGGCCCGATGGGCATTAAAATGGGCCTAAAAGCGCCAATTGGTATGCCAACCATTGGTGGTCCAATGGCAACTCAGGGTGGTTTGGTATTCTTTGCTGCAACGCAAGATTACTATCTACGTGCATTTGATACATCAACAGGTAAAGAGTTGTGGAAAGCGCGTTTACCAGTGGGTAGCCAAGGTACGCCTATGAGTTATGTGTCACCGAAAACTGGAAAACAATACGTTGTGATTTCAGCAGGTGGTGCACGTCAGTCTCCAGATCATGGTGACTACGTGATTGCATATGCTCTTGAAAAATAATTCAATCTTTAAAAAAAAGGGACTCTCAGGAGTCCCTTTTATTCTTGCTATATATTTTCTAAATAATTTTTCTACTTATTTGCCAACTGATCTAAAATATCTAAACGATTTTTGGCCTCTGAGCTAAAGTTACTTGCTGCTTGATGATAAAACCTTTTAGCTAATTTTAAATCTAGGGTAACTCCTTGACCTAATTCAAATATTTGGCCTAATCTATAAGCGGAAGTTGCATGTCTAAGATTTGCAGCCTTTTTATAAAATATTAAAGCTTGTTGAATATCTTTTTGAACAATATGACCTTTTTCATACAACTCTCCCAAAGTAAAATAGGCATCTGGATAATTCTGCTTTACTGATTTTTTAATCCAAGTTAATCCTAACTCATAATTTTTTTCTATCCCTAGGCCGTTCAAATAGAGTTTACCTAGATTTAGTTCTCCTTCAGGATCATTTTGAGACGCCGTTTTTTCATACCAAAAAAGCGCTAAAGACATATTTTGAGTAACATCTAAACCATTTAGATACATAGATGCTAATTGATTTTGAGCCTTGATACATCCTTCTTGAGCTTGTTTTAATGTTCGTTTAAAGTTTGGAATATCTTCACAGTTGATAATTAAAGATTGAGATGTATTGTAGTCGCTATCAATAATATCAAAACCTAAGTGATATTGAAGCACTTCTACTAAAAGTGCACGAGCAAGGTAATGATGATAAAAAGATAAGCTTTTTTCTATAATATAATAGTACTTGTGATATTGAATATCTGGATTGCTCTCATCATTTAGATCTGGAATCTCATATCTTTCAGTTTTATAAGAACCATCAGTGTAACTTTCTCGCTCATAAAAAATAGTGAAATTCAGCCAAGATTTTTCGCAATTCAAAGGTTGGCCAGTTTGATAAAGATTTGATCCCTGATATTGGATTACTTTACGTATTTCTTTACGATTTTGATATATGATATAACTAAATGATTCAAAGCTATCGACACATTTAAAGAAAACTGTCCACTCCGATTCCTTTAAATTGAGTAGTAGTTTTTCCCATAATTTAGGATTATTTTTTGCAGACTCAAAAATTTCATGATTATGAATAAGAATTAAATTATTATTTAAAAATTCGATACGTATAGTTGATTGTTGATCAAAAAATGAATCTTCATCTTTTATCCATTTATGAACTAAATTTTCAATATCATCTTGGTCGCTAGAACATTTAAAAATCATTCCAGATATATTGGTACCCATATATTTCTCTTAAAATTTTTATAAAATAATTTACTAATAAGTTGCTTTATTTTTTACAAGTTGATTGATTACATATCTAGATATTTTCTTTCTTATTAAAAATCTAACATTGAATCTCAACTCTTTTAAAGTTTTTTAATAAGATAACAAATATCTATGATTAAAATTATACCAAATTACGCAGCTCATTCGCAGTATTGCGTAATAAAGGTAAAACTTGATCGATAAGATACTGTGGCTGCACCCGATTGGTTTGTGACATACAATTAAGTGCTGCAATGGTAAGCCCCTGTGCGTTTAAAACGGGTACCGCAATCGCAATCACACCCAGTTCATGTTCCTCAGTAGACAAACAGTAGTCCGATTGCCGAACAGCATCTAATGTTTCTAAAAAAGTGTACTCATCTGTAATGGTATAAGGCGTGAGGCGCTTCAGACCATATTTTTCAATCCATTCAATTTGTACTTCACGATCCAGAACAGAAAGTAATACTTTACCGGTGGAGGTGGCGTGGGCAGGCAAACGATTACCCAAATGCATCCCATAGGGACTCACGCGAAGATTATCTTGCTGGGGTAAATAACTACGCGCAACAGGTACAACTTCATGCTCATCGAGCACCACAATTGAAAAGGTGAGACTGGTTTGAGCACACAGAAGATTTAAAAATGACTGTGCCACTTTGGGTAAATGTGCCGAGCTTAAATAAGAACTAGAAAAACGTAAAACACGATGTGTAAGCCAAAAATAGTGCTCATCAGTATCTAAATAACCCAAAAATTTAAGTGTTTTTAAATAACGCCGTGCAGCTGTTCTGCTTATGCCAGTACGCTCTGCAACCTGTGTCACGTTCAGTCGTTGTCTGTCAATTCCAAATGCTTCTAAAAGCGCTAAACCTTTGGCCAAGCCTGCAATGTAATCTTCCGTGCGTATTTCTTCACTTGAATGAGGGTGCGCAAGGTATTGGTGATGTTGTTCCATAACATTCAAATCCAAAATGGTTTTGTCCGATCATCGGACAGTTGTAATGCTAATCGGATAATTTTGAGCCTTAAGTATAGATGTCTTTTCAATGAGGCGGTACTTTAAAAATAGAAAATAGCAAGGATGATGTTATGCAAACTATGAAAACCAAAGTTGCAATTATTGGTTCTGGCCCAGCAGGATTACTACTCGGTCAACTGCTTTATAAAGCTGGAATTGAACACGTTATTGTGGAGCAACGAAATGCCGATTACGTTGCATCACGCATTCGTGCAGGAATTTTAGAGCAAGTATCGGTCGATTTACTCGAGCAAGCTGGAGTTGACCAGAACCTCAAAGAAAAAGGATTGCCACATTCGGGCATTGAAATTCTGACCAATGGCCAAAAATTCCGTGTCGATTTATCGGCATTGACTCAAGGCAAACAAGTCACTGTATATGGGCAGACCGAAGTTACTAAAGATTTAATGCAAGCACGTGAGCAGGCTGGTCTTTGCTCATTTTATGAATCGAATGATGTTCAAATTCATGATTTTTATAATGCGCCAAAAGTGACTTTTGAATCCAATGGAACTCACTATCAAATCGAATGTGATTTCATTGCAGGATGTGATGGTTATCATGGCGTGTGCCGTGCTAGCGTGCCTCAAGATAAAATTAAAACCTTCGAAAAGGTCTACCCATTTGGTTGGTTAGGTGTACTTGCCGATGTGCCGCCTGTGGCAGACGAGTTAATTTATGTTCAATCAGAGCGTGGTTTTGCACTGTGTAGTATGCGTTCAGAAACGAGAAGCCGTTATTACATTCAAGTTCCTTTAACCGATCACGTAGAAAACTGGTCGGATGATCAATTTTGGGAGGAGCTTAAGAATCGCCTCGACTCTGAAAGCCGTGAAAAACTCGTTACAGGCCCTTCAATTGAGAAAAGCATTGCACCCTTGCGGAGCTTTGTCACAGAACCGATGCGATTTGGAAAATTATTCTTAGCTGGTGATGCCGCACATATTGTTCCACCAACGGGTGCCAAAGGATTGAATCTTGCAGCTTCTGATATTGCATATTTGTCGAGTGCGCTCATTGAATTTTACACGCAAGGGTCTGAGCAAGGTATAGATCAATACTCAGAAAAATGCTTGCAACGTGTATGGAAAGCAGAGCGTTTTTCATGGTGGATGACCCATTTGTTACATCGCTTTGAAACCGAAAGCGAGTTTGATCATAAAATTAAACAAGCAGAATTGAGCTATATTTTAGGTTCTACGGCAGGTCAGACCACACTCGCTGAAAACTATGTGGGCTTACCCTATGAAATCAAACCTCTTGACCATTTAAAACATGCCAGCTAAAACAAAAAGAGAGCGATTAGTCGCTCTCTTTTTTATCTCGGTTATGTTTATTTACAAGTGAAATTCTCGGCTTTTTCACTGTCACCTGTACTGTTATAACGTGCGATTTTTGGATATGGACACAGTGGTCGAGTTCGATTGGCCGACCAGCTCGATGGTAACTCGCTATTGATTTCGCCACTTGCATTACCGACACCGCGTGCAGAAGCGACAATTTGATCTGGTGCTTGACCATATTCTACCCAGTTCACCAAAGCAGTAAGTGCATCAAACTGGTCGGTCGCAAGCCCACCACGCGAATGATTCATTCCCGGAACGCGATAAAAACGAGCAAAACTTTGTGCATCACCCAAACTGCTGCTCTTGTATTTTGCCATCAGCTTATCGTACCAGTTTTGTGTGTCATCTACCGAAAATACGCCATCTGCTGTGCCTTGCACCACAATCATTTTACCGCCATGCAAGCGTAATTTATCCAGATTGAGCTCATCTGGCGGGATCATAAATGACATCGCGCTTTCTGAATGGGTCGAATTGGTTGCAGAAAGTTTTGGGTAATCGGTATCAAAATTATAGTTAAAGGCAAATTGTCGTGAATTTTGCACAATTGTTGGATCTGGTGGTACCTGAAATATAATGCCTACCGCTACTGGGTCGCGTGCCGTACCCACAGAAGAAACAAATTTCCAGCTTGCCCAATTGCTGCCAAGTAATCCCGGATCGTAAGGCTGGGTCGCATACAATGCTTCGCCAGATGAATTGACAGGGCCGCGGTAAATATTAGCCACGACATCGATCTGGTCTTTACTTAAACAGCTTCCATCACGTGAACCCGAGCAGACAGGCACATCTTTATGAATATCAAAGGCGGTTCGGCAGGCTTCAACGTCTTGTACCATACCATCTGCTACACCATCGAGTGCATCACAGCGTGTTAAAATCGCATTGGCAAGTACGTTACGTTCTGCATAGGTGAGGGCAGTGCTTAAATCATTTTCATCGGTAGCAACACGACGCAATTGCTGCGCCGTGTATAGCTGTGCCGCTGCTGCACGTGGTAGATGAAATCCAGGTGTACTGGCCAAGATGCCATCGTACTGATCGCCTAAGCGTGTTGCAGCCATCATGGCATGTCGACCGCCGTTAGACGTACCTCCTGCATAAGATCGATCTGGCAATTTACCGTAAGCTGTTTTAATCAGATCTTTGGCCATAGGCGTTAACTTTGTAATAGCACCGTAGCCATAGTTGATACGAGCTTGCGGATCTAAACCAAAAAGCGGATTTTGTGCAGATGAATGTCCGGCATCGGATGAAATTACTGCGAATCCGTCGTTTAAAGCATTGCTTAACATCCCGCCGCTGCCCACTTGTCCGGTCGCTGTGGCGATGTTGCCGTCGGTACCGCCATTTCCTTGATATAGAAAACGCCCGTTCCAGCTTACTGGAAGTCGCATTTCAAAGCCAATCTGATAGGTTTGACCATCGATTGGGCTAATACGTTGCTCCATATAACCTTTGACCAAACAATGCGCCGGAATATTTTTTCCTGCAACAGTCAGAGCGCCTGCATTTTGTAAAGTTGCACTTTCAACTACGGTGGTATCAAATTTGAAACCGCTTAGATCTGTACAACTGCCTTTGAGCTGAGCACCTACTGCTGGGCTCAATTGTGGAATACTTTGGCTCGACTGTGCCGTATCATGATCGTTATTGTCATTACATGCAGCTACACTGATGCAGACGCCGAGCAATGCAGCATGTTTAAAAAGATGTTGAAGTTTTTTCATTGCAATATCCTTATGCCTGAAATTTATGCATGTGCCAAGACCATGAAATTTGCGGTACTACGCGCCACAAGTTTATGGTTTTGCCACGCTTCACTTTCGATGTTTAAAATGGATTTTCCTTGTTTGATAAATCGACATTTCGTCACCACAATCCCCACCAGACACGGCCTTAAAAAATCTGTGGTCAGATTAATAGTCGTGGCTGCTTGCTGCTGATTGGCATAGTAGGCAAAGAGCCCCATGACATCGTCCAGCATGGCGCAAAGCATTCCACCTTCAATGGTGCCTCGCGGGTTGGTAAAGCTCTCAAGTGCCTGATAACTGACTTCAAGTTCAAGTTGATCTGGGTTCCATTGAATGCTATGGCCACCTAGTAAATGATGAATGGGGGGTAAGTGTGCAGGAACAGATAGATCTGGCAGCATCATGAATCACTCCTCACGACTTATTGAAGCGCATACGCGTCATATACAACAGCTTTTCCCAGACGCATGGCACTTCCCACGCCAATGGTATGGTTCAACCACGCGTATTGAGGCGAACTGGTTTCAAACTGCATGGTGACTTTAAAATAATAAGTTTTCGGGTCGACCTCTTTGCCTTGAGCCAGTTGTTTTAAAACGTCTGGCGGACCATATCGATAACCTTTGGTTTGCAGGTAAATCAGTGCACCATCATCGGTTTGAAGTAAATAGCGCGTATCAATAATGGCATGACCTTGCGCATCAACAATTTGCCAATCTGCACCATTATTCAAAATTTTGCCTTTGAGTGTTTTGCCTTCAAAAGTGCCTCCTGTAATGGGGATAATACGTCGCTTGCCTGCATCACTGGTTGAACCAAGTTCCCAGACAGGTGCGTTTAAATCGACACTAAATGTGGCCAATGGTTGAAGATGTAGCGGTGGTGGTGCAAATTGGGGTGCTGCATGTGTTTGGTGTGCACAAGCAAGACTAAAGCAGAGCGCTATTATTTTTTTATTCATATTATTGTTCCTGAAAAAACAAGGCGCTAGCATTATGCTAATGCCTTGTTTGAGTCATTATTTAAATTTCCATGTGTAATCGATGTTAATTCGGGTTTCATTCACTGGTTTGATATTGGCTGTGGCCAGCATGTTGTTGTCATAGATCGCATAGCGAGCACGAAGGGAAAGGTTTTTAAGCCAGCCAGTTTGTACGGTGTAGCCAATATCGAAATCTGTTTCGCGCTCTTTTAAATCCGTTCCACCCAAGTTAGGCGCATAAATATTGCGGCCCATGGTGTAGCGTGTCATGAAGCGTAAACCCGGCACATAATCTTTAAAGTCATATTCATAACGAAAGCTGTATGCTTTTTCTTTCGGATTCAAAAATTCGCCCGGCCATGTATCGATGAGCAGTCCTGTTTCACCACCCGTTAAATATGGAAAAGCGGTTTCACCAAAATGCTGAAAGGTACCAAAAATAAATTTATGATTTTGGCGTTTAAGCTCAAAATGCGCATGATATAAATCGTTGTCGACCAAACCAGCCTTTGCTTGGCCTTCATCGCGGCTACGATAGTAATGTAGATAGCTGCTTAAACGAGTTTGCGGATTTATGTCCCATTTGTATAAAAAGCCAGTTGTCATCTGATCGTATAAATTATTAACATCCAGATAAAATAATCCTAAACGTAAAGCCGGACTTACATTGTAATAGCCACCTGCGTAGTAAAGACCATTTGTTTCAGCACTTTTGAAACGCCCATTCACCGCTGAAATCTTGATATTTTCATAATTGGTCGAGTCGCGCTGATTCACCTTGTCTATAAATGCCCCTTGCAGCTCAAAATTCTTAATATCTTTCGATTCCAGTGAAATACCCCGGTAGGTTTGCGGTAGTAGGCGTGCAGGAGAGGCCACCAGCACGGGATTCATCGGTCTGAGTGTTCCTACTTTTAATTCGGTCTGACTGACTTTTGCTTTACCGGTCAGGCCAATTTCGCCGTAGCTGCTGGCGGGTTCATTGGTGACCGTGTCGCGAGGTAAATTGCCTGTACCCGCATATTTGGCACTGGCATCGAGCTTAAATCCTGCTGTAGCCAGAACATCGAGCCCAAAACCAATGGTTCCTTCGGTATAACCAGAATTTGCTTTAAAAATAAAGCCTTGTGTCCAGTCTTTTGCAGCGGGATATTTAGAAACTTCTTGATAATCGCGATCGAAATAGAAATTTCGTGTGGTGAGTTCGACTGTACTTTTATCAATAAAGTCTGAAGCAAATACAGAACTCGAGAGCATCACAGCAGAGTACATCCATAATTTTGACATCATATTTCTTCCTGAAACATCTTTGTTGTTTTGACAGGGTTGGTCGTACCAACCATGAGGTTTAAAAAAATTGGTTATTTTCCGAGTACGTCTCGCGCCACGATTTCCTTCATGATTTCGTTGGTGCCACCGTAAATTTTTTGCACACGTGAATCGACAAAAAAACGAGAAATCGGATATTCCTGCATATAGCCGTATCCCCCAAATAATTGCAGCAGTTGATCGATCACGTCGCACTGGGTATCGGTAATAAAGCATTTCAATGCAGCAACATGGCCCACAGTCAGCGCCCCCTGATGGTACATTTGGGCACATTCATGAATAAACGCTTGCGCTGCTTTTGCTTTGATTTGTGCATTGGCAATCACAAAGCGCGTGTTTTGAAGCTGTGCCAGTGTTTGGCCAAATGCCTTACGCTCTTGTACATAGCTGGTGGTTAGGTCAATCGCGCCCCAAATCGATCCCATACCCATCATCGCGATACTTAAACGTTCACGAGGGAGCTCTTGCATCAGATATGCAAAGCCTTGACCTTCTTGACCAAGGCGCTGAGTTACTGGTACATGAACGCCATCAAAAAAGAGTTCGGCAGTGTCTTGTGCATGCAGTCCAATTTTTTTAAGCGAACGTCCTTTTTCAACACCTTCAAGTTGCGCATCGACCAAAAACAGAGAAATACCTTTTGCGCGTGCCTGTGGGTCTGTTTTGGCAACCAGAACAATTAAATCGGCATGTAGTCCGTTGGAGATAAAGGTTTTTGAACCATCAATGACGTAATGCTCGTTTTTTAAAATCGCTTGAGTGCGAATAGCTTGAAGGTCTGATCCGGCATTGGCTTCGGTCATGGCAATTGCTGTTACCACTTCGCCCGATACCATTTTGGGTAACCAGTATTTCTTTTGCGCCTCATTACCCATATTTTGGATATAAGGAGAGACCAGTTCATTTTGTCCACCAATGGCAACCGCAAGTGAGCCAAATCCTGCGCGTGCAGTTTCTTGCACCAGCATGAGCGAGTAGTGAACTGGTGCGCCATATCCACCGTATTCTTCTGGAACATCGACACACAAGAACCCATTTTCACCGAGTAAGTTCCAGATATGTCGAGGAATCAGGCCGTCGTGCTCCCATTGCTCGTAATAGGGCGCAACATGATCGTTTAAAAAACGTTTGTAAGTATCGCGGAACAATTCAAAATCAGTATCTTGCTGCATATTTCACCTTTTTTTAGCATGATCAAGGCCTAAGCCCATACGAAATGAGCTTGAGAACAAGAAATAAACTTAGGAGTGATTTAAAACGGGTATACGTACAATCAATGGATTATCTGTTTGTTTGTTATACAGTTCTTCGACCAGTGCAGCACGACGTTTTAAGATGTTACTCTGATTTAAATTGCCTTTATCGGTTACTTCACCTGCATCGAGCTGTGGTGCTTCAGTCATTAAATACAACATTGATACCCGATTTGAACTGCCCGTGGCATCTTTGTTGTACTGAATTAAAAACTGTCGAAACCACTGCTGTACTTTAGGGTGTTGCAAGATATCTGTTGCGCTATGATTTTTCATATTCAGACCAGCAAAATCTGCACAGGCATCAAGCTTAGGAAAAATCAAGAAGCCAATCGCATTTAGATTTGAACCGGTAATACAAACATCTTGAATCAACAAATTACCTTGAATGAGTGCCTTGTTGCGTAAAGTACCGACATTAACAAAGGTGCCCGTGTTGAGTTTAAAATCTTCTGCAATACGGCCGTCGTACATCAGGCCCTGTGCAGGGTCGTTTGGATCGACCAGACGTACCGCATCGCCGGTATGGAAAAAGCCGTCTTCATCAAAAATTGTGCTTTGCTGATCGGGTTTTAGTCGCCAGTAGCCTTTCATGACATGTAAGCCACGCACGCAAAATTCAAGTTTATCGCCATAAGGTACGAGCTTGATTTCGCAGCCCGGAGCAGGGTAGCCAATAAAACCAGCCATTACCCGCGGGCCTGTGGTAAAGGCGCACGATGGTGCCGTTTCGGTCATGCCCAAGCCACTCATGATGCGGATTTTTTCACCGCAATGTGCCTGTGCAATTTTATCGAGTCGGTTCCAGCCTGCTTCAGATAATGCAGCACCAGCAAAAAACAAAATTTTAACGTTGGCAAAGAAGCGATCTCTGAGTTCGGCATCTTTTTCCAGTGCATCGGTGAGTTCTTCCCAGCCTTTGGGTACATTTAGATAAACCGTCGGTGAAATTTCTTTTAAATTTCGAATCGTTTCATCAAATTTTCCCGGAACGGGCTTACCGTCATCGATGTAAATGGTTCCGCCGTTATAAAGCGCAATCCCAACATTGTGGCTTCCACCAAAGGTATGGTGCCAAGACAGCCAGTCCAGCAATACAGGCGGTGTGTCTTCAAACTCTGGAAAAGTTTGAAGTAGCATTTGTTGATTGATACACAGCATCAAATGTGTGGTCGGAACAGCCTTTGGAAGCTTGGTCGAACCGGATGTAAATAAAAACTTGGCAATCTGATGCTCATCTAGCGTTTCATAATGCTCTTGAACATCGGTCACAGGGGTATCTAATAAAGACTGAAACGATGTACAGACTTGATCGCCTATAATGCCTTTATTGGTCACAATTTCAATATGATCTTGCGTACAGCTTTGAATGGCTTTAGCAAAAGCTTGTCCATCATTTGCATACACCATGCCTGGGGTGAGCACATCAAACACATGTTTTAATTTGCCAAAATCTTGAGATACCAGTGAGTAGGCTGGCGAAATAGCAGAAAATGGTACACCTGCCAACATCGCGCCCATCGAAAGCGTTAAGTGTTCAAGATCATTTCCCGACAAAATTACCAAAGGTCGTTCTTGGCTTAAGTTGCGCTGATGCAAAGCTTGTGCAATATGCCAAGCACGTTGCAAGGTTTCTGCATAACTGAGCCTGATCCATTCGCCTTGTGTATTGCGTTTAGCGGCAAAGGTATGGTCGGGCTTAACTTTAGCAAAATGAATCAAACGATCGGTCAGTTTTTGCGGATAAGCCTTGAGTTGTTCTTTGGGTTGAATATGTAAAACCGGACCTTTATAAAAATAGTCAATTGCATGTTGTCCAAGTTTTACAAAGCGCTCTCTGTCTTGTGATTGAGTGGCATTCATTTGCATTTCGTTCACTCCATGTTGTACATCGCTGTACTTTTTTGCATCATGCAATTTTTATATCGTTATTTTTTAAAACCATACCCAATGGTTAAATTGGGTAATGGCGTGGCTGTGTTTGTACGGTAATCCAGCGAAGCTCGGTAAATTCAGCAATGGATGCTTTACTGCCAAAGCGACCATAACCACTCGATTTAGTGCCACCGAAGGGCATCTGTGCTTCATCGTGTACGGTTGCACCATTGATGTGGCAAATCCCGGAGTCAATCTGTTTGGCAACATCCATCGCCAAGCCAAAGTTTTGACTAAATACAGCCGAAGATAAACCAAACTCACTGTCATTTGCCAAGCGAACACCGTCTTCAATGCTAGCAAAACGTTGTACTGTACAAACTGGCCCAAATGATTCTTCGCGATACAACAACATTTCGGGTTGAATATCCAGTACGAGTGTCGGATGCATTAGGGTATCTTGAATCTGGATACCCAACGGAAGGTTGGCACCTTTTTGCTGTGCATCTTCAAGTAAGTGCTGAATTCGCTCTGCTGCGCGTCGGCTTTCAAGCACACCCAACATACTGCCTTGCTGCGTTGGATTACCTGCTTTAAGTGAGGCTGTTTTTTGAATGAGCTTTTCAATAAAGCGATCTGCAATGCCGTCTTGAACCAAAACGCGTTCTGTCGACATACAGATCTGGCCTTGATTGAAAAATGCACCAAATGCAACCGCATTCACAGCTTCATCCAGATCGGCATCATTTAAAATCACCACAGGCGCCTTACCACCAAGTTCTAATAAAACAGGTTTAAGATGCTTTGCTGCTGTTTCGGCAATAATTTTACCCACTTTGGTCGAACCGGTGAAATTAATGCGTTTAACTGCAGGGTGTTCAATCAGACGCTCAACGACTTGTGGTGCATCTTGAGGTGCATGTGTAATGACATTAACCACACCTTCACCCAAACCAGCTTCATTTAAAATTGCACCTATCAAGCGATGGGTTGCCGGACAAGCTTCCGAGGCTTTGAGTACTACCGTATTGCCACAAGCTAAAGGCATTGCAAGTGCTCGGGTTGGCAAAATAACAGGTGCATTCCAAGGCGCGATCCCGACTACAACACCACATGGCACCCGAATTCCCATTGCCAGATTGCCCGGTACATCAGACGGAATTAAGCTTCCGTCAATTTGAGTGGTCATCGCGGCGGCTTCACGTAGCATATTGGCTGCCAGATGTACATTAAAGCCATACCATGTGGCTGTTGAACCTGTTTCACGCATACCAATTTCGATAAACTTTTCGGTATTTTGATCCATCAGATCTGCCGCTTTGAGCAAGCGTAAACGACGTTCAGTCGGCGAAACTTTTGACCAGATTTGAAATGCACGGCTAGCCGATTCAAGTGCACGATCCACATCCTCAAGTGTTGCAGCAGCAGCAACACTTGCAACATGACCGTCTATTGGGCTAATGCGTTCAAAGGTGGCTTGATTGGCAGCATCGACAGACTGACCATCAATAAGTAACTGTACATGTTGCATCGAGTGTATCCTTACTTGAGCATTGATGTTGCGAACTTAACCTGTACGCTTATAGCTTTGCAAACCTGGCTTAATCGATTTTTCATCTAAGAACTGTTTTAAACCCTCTTGGCGGCCGCCCTCAGTATCTCGATGATTACATTGATCCAGTTTGGCATATAAATAATCTTCATTCTGATCCCATGTCAGCTCACGACAGCGCTTAAAGCCATTTTTAGCTGTACGTAAAACGACAGGGTTTTTCTCGACCAGACACTGTGCCAGTTCTGTCACTTCTGCCTTTAGCTGTGCAAGCGGGACGCTTTTATTAATCAGACCCATTGCTTCAGCTTCTTTACCGGTAAAAGTTTTACCGGTCATAATGTAATACAGTGATGCACGATGACCAACCGTATCTGCCATCGCTTTGCTGACGAGGTTGCCCGGTGGAATGCCCCAGTTAATTTCTGACAGTCCGAAAGTGGCTTCATCGGCTGCAATGGCTAAATCACAGGCCACCAGTGGCGAGAAACCACCACCAAAACACCAGCCGTTAACCATGGCAATTGTTGGTTTAGAGTACATACGAAGTAATTGCCACTGCCAGCGACACGAATCACGTCGAATACGTTCTTGGAAAATTTCAGGTTGAGCATCTACTTCACGGAAATATTCTTTTAAATCCATGCCTGCAGTCCAAGAATCACCGGCACCAGTTAACACCAGCACTTTTGCCTCTGAATCTAGCTCGAGTGTTTCAAGCACATCGATCATTTCACGGTTGAGTGTTGGGCTCATTGCATTTTTTTTGTGAGGGCGATTAAGTGTGACCCATGCAATTCCATGTTCTACTTGTACATCAACGGTTTCCCAACGTTTATCGTATGTCATTTGTTTTCTCCTTGAATGACAAATTATGCTGTCTTGGATTTAATTTAATATCAGTTAAACTTACATTCAAGCGTTTTTTGAAGATTTTTATAAATTTTTTATAATATTTTGATTTTTAATATTAAAAATATTTTTTAGAAAATTTAATAAAAAAAAATATTGATTTTTTTATAAGCTTAACTGATATTTTATGTATGTTCTTTGAACATTGACAATAAAAACGTAAAGGATGTTTAGTCAAAATAAGGAAGAGACTATGGATACCGTATCGAAGGCATCGGGAAGGGCGAAACTTACGTTACTGCTGTGCTTTGCTATAGCGATATTTGAAGGCTTTGATCTTCAATCGATGGGTGTAGCAGCACCGCGAATGCGTGCCGAATTTATGTTAGATAATGCCCAAATGGCTTGGGCATTTAGTGCTGCAATTATTGGAACTCTGCCAGGCGCGATTATCGGTGGTCGTTTGGCAGATATTGTAGGCCGTAAAAAGATTTTAATTTTGAGTATTATGCTGTTCGGGATCATGTCATTACTGACAGCTTTTGCCACCAACTATAACTTATTGCTGGTGATTCGTTTTTTTACTGGTTTAGGTATGGGCGGTGCATTACCCATGATGATTACGGTTGCATCAGAAGCTGTGGCTGAAAACCGCAAGGCCACCGCAGTCAGTATTATGTACAGTGGCATTCCATTTGGAGGGCTACTGACCTCTGTTGTGGCTATGCTTATGGCAGGTGATGCAGAGTGGCGGCATATTTTTTATGTGGGTGGTATTGCGCCGATATTACTCATTCCACTCTTAATGAAGTTCTTACCTGAATCCAACAGCTATCTGCAGAAAAAAACACACCTGCAAAGTACAACACCATTTTGGGAAGTGCTGTTTGCAAAAGAAAGACGGATGTCGACCATTCAATTATGGATCAGTTTCTTTTGTACGCTGGTGGTGCTCTATTTCTTGCTGAACTGGTTACCACTGCTTATGGGTTCACAAGGATTGTCTAAACTTGAAGCCAACTATGTACAGATGGGATACAATGTAGGCGGAATTTTTGGTTCTATTTTGATGGGTATGCTGCTCGACAAGATGCGTATGAGCAGTGTGATTAAGTTTATCTATGCGGGCATTCTGGTCGCTTTGTGTTGTCTGTCGATTTCACCAACAGTTGCATTGCTGGCACTTTCTGCAGTGGGTTGTGGCTTGTTTATTGTGGGTGGGCAGTCTGCTTTATATGGTCTGGCGGCAATGTATTATCCAACCGAAATGCGTGGCACGGGGGTGGGCGCAGCAGTTGCAATTGGACGTATAGGTTCTTTTGCCGGGCCGTTGGTTGCAGGTTTCCTACTTTCGTTAGGTCAGAGCTCGACCATCGTCATTGGTTCAAGCATTCCGATTATCCTGATTGCTGCAATATCTGCACTAATGCTTGTCAGAAAGCCCAAACACCCTGTACATTTGGCGCATGGCTCAAGCGCTCAGTAACATTCTTTTAAAAGTATGGGGCTGATTGGCCTCATACTTTTTAATTTTTTATGAAGATAAATTATGCTACGTTCAAGTTCAGTTGATAGAAAAAGAGAAGAAGAGCCACGCTTAAGTTATATGATTGCTCGGGTTGACCGTATCATTAGCAAATATTTGACTGAACACCTAAGTGCGCTTGAGATTAGCTTGCCGCAATTTACTGCGCTTTCGGTGCTGGCGGCCAAACCGAATTTATCTAATGCCAAGCTTGCCGAACGTTCATTTATAAAACCGCAATCGGCCAATAAAATTTTGCAAGATCTACTCGCAAATGGCTGGATTGAAAAAGCACCAGATCCAACTCATGGTCGACGCATTCTAGTTACGGTAACACCGAGTGGACTAGACAAACTAAACCAATGTAACCAAGTGGTTCAGCAGCTCGAAGCGCAAATGTTGCAAGGGGTCGATATTAATCTGGCTTTTCTGATTCGTAATAACCTTGAATTAATGGTGAAGAATTTAAGTACATTTTCTAGTTTAGATCAATCAAAAGAGGAGCTTTAATTATTGTTCAGCTTTCTTAAGCTCGGCATTAATATAGCTCATAATCATGGTTTTCAGTCCATCTACCAACTCGTCAAAACTGATGTAAGGATTGGGCAAAATCAAATGCCGTGCAATATTAAAAATGCCGCTGTTAATACTGACATAGGCTGTAACTGCAAGATTATTCACCTTTAAGTACTTTGGATTATGCATCATGTATTTCATGACAATATTCATCAGTTCCCGCTCAATCTGATTAATATACTTGTCATAACGCAGTTCATTGGCATGTCGTAAACAAATCAGATAGCGTTCATTGTTTCGGGTGAGCAAATCTCGAAAATTATAAAAAATAAGTTCAATGACAGATTCTAGCTCCATATCCATAATGACAGGCGTAAGATCTTTAATCATTTTTAAAATTTCTTGTACAAATGATGCCGCCATCGCATCGTAAATTTCTTCTTTATTTTTAAAGTATTCATATAAAGACCCAACACTGACACCTGCAATATCTGCAATATGCCGAGTTGTAGTTCCGCTCATACCATGCAACGCTACAGATATAAATCCAGCTTCAATAATCGTATCTACCGTGACTTTTGCTCGTGTTTGACGTGGCTTTCGAGTGCTCAATGGATATTCCTTAAATCCGAACAATAATTCAAATTATCATGTTAGGCCAAATACAACAATTTAAAAAACATAAATCCGAACAGCAAAAAACACAACAAACTTCAGCCAGTAAGCACATCAAAAATCGAAGATTGTCAGTTGCGCAAAGCATCAAATTTAATGGTACTTTTAGTCAATATGTTAAATAAATTTATTAAAAATTAATAATTTAAAATAGATGAAGGTTTGAGTATAAATAAATAGCCTAAGCTGTATTAAAGTTTATCAGATGATCTAGACCCGAATTGAATCCGAACAACACATCGGATTAGCATGAAGATGTGTAAAAAGTCTGAACAATCTTTCAGCTTAATCCATTGAATGCTTTAAGAAGGTGTCGCCATGATCTCGACCGCAGTAAAAAAATCAGTCCAAGCTTTCAAGCCCATGCCTAAATTTGAGTTACCAGATTATACCCAAAAACCTGCAATTCCAATTCGTCATATTGCAGTTGGATTTGATGGAAAAGAGATTGATTTTGCGTTTTACATGAACAATCAATTTGCCAGTACTTTTTTCGCAACGCTCTCTGTGTTTTTGACGTATGGTGAAGATCTGGTCATTGAAACCGCACGGTATCATCGTGATTTCGTGAAAGATCCGCTATTGAAACAGCGTGTGACATCACTGATCGGACAAGAGGCGATTCACTCTAAACTTCATAATGAATTTAATGACGCGATTGCACATGAAGCCGTTAATTTCCCGGTAAAACTATATCGCTTTTTGGGAGAGAAGTTTTTTGACAATATTTTCTTAAAATTTCCACAACCACTTAAGCTCTCCATGATGGCCGGAATCGAGCATTTTACCGCCGTGCTTGCAGAATACATGATGAAGCACGAGAAAAATTTCTACTATTCAAATGATGCCAAAACACGTGCGATGTGGATGTGGCATATGCTTGAAGAGTCGGAGCATAAAGATATTGCGTATGATGTCTATCAATTACTCAATGGAAACTATGCATTACGTGCAGCAGGCTTCTTTATAGCCTTTGGAACTATTTTGGGATTGATTCCGTTTTCAACATTGTTTGTACCAGTTTTACGCCAACCAAAAGACCTTGTGACACGCAAATTCTGGAAAGATGCCAAACGCGGTGTAGCGCTGATCTTTAGTCCAAATGATGGTGTTTTTGGTAGCACTATGGGGCAAATCTTTGACTATTTACGTCGCGATTTTCATCCAAATGATCACGATACCAGTGAATACCTTGAGTATTACAAAGAAAAACTACTCAAAGAAGGTGGTGCCATTGCGCCGTATCTTGTGAAAGTTTTTACACCGGCGCTTCGTAGCTAAATCGATGCAATTGCAATGCTCAGAAAAAAGGACACATCACGATGATGCTATTTGGACGGAAAAATAAAAAACCAAGTTTTAACGCCTATGCAGTGGTTACAGGTGCGGGAAGTGGTATCGGGCGCAGTTTTGCTTTGGAGCTTGCAAAACGCAAAGCTACAGTTGTCTGTGCAGATATTAATCTGACTGGTGCTGAAGAAACGGTACGCTTAATCGAGCAATTAGGTGCAAAAGCGTTTGCGATTCAATGTGATGTGAGTCAAGCAGAACAGGTCAAGTCTCTGGCGGAGCAAGCCGAGCATCTCATGCAGCATCCGGTAACATTGGTGATCAACAATGCTGGGGTTGGCTTGGGTGGAAAGTTTGATGAAATCAGTTTAGACGACTGGCAATGGGTGACCAATATCAATTTATGGGGTGTCATTCATGGTTGTCATTACTTTGTGCCTAAGTTTAAACAACTTGGTTATGGTGCCATCATTAATGTTGCATCTGCGGCATCGTACACTGCGGCACCTGAAATGACAGCCTATAATGTCACCAAAGCTGGTGTTCGTGCGTTGTCTGAAACTTTGTACGCAGAGCTTGGTAAGTTTAACGTAAAGGTGAATGTATTGTGCCCAACTTTAGTACCCACCAACATCATCAAAAACGGCCGTATACCGGGGCGCTATTCAAAACTTGCAGATCATGCCCTGATGAATTTTGCCTTGACCACCAGTGATGCAGTAGCACGTTTAACACTCAATCGTCTGGATGCGGGTGAGCTTTATACCATTCCACAACTTGATGCCAAACTTTTCTGGCTGATGAAACGGACGTCACCTGTGCTTTACACCAAATTTTTAGGTCTATCGTACAGTTTATTTAAGTAAATTTGATTTGAAGGTAAACCACCATGACAGCAAAATTAAAAGAAGTGACAACTGCTGAAAATGCATCAAAAATGCCGCAACATATTTATGATACTTTTATTGTAGGCGCAGGTATTTCAGGCCTTGCTGCTGCAAAACGTTTAGATGATGTAGGCTATGAGAATTATAAAATTATAGAGAAAGCCACTCGTGTTGGCGGGACATGGCGAGAAAATACTTATCCTGGCTGTGGTTGTGATGTGCCATCTGCCTTGTATTCGTACTCTTTTGCGCCCAGTAGTAAATGGAGCCATTTATTTGCACGCCAGCCTGAAATTTTGAGTTACTTGGAAGAAGTAAGCCAAACCTTTCATATTGATCAAAAAATTGAATTTGGAACTGAGCTCATTAAAGCCAGCTGGAACACCGAACAAAATCTTTGGGTACTGGAAACTTCAAAAGGAACCTATTTGTCACGTACAGTTATTTTTGCAACAGGCCCGATTACCGAAGCACAAATTCCCAAGTTAGACGGTTTAGATACATTTAAAGGTGAAATGTTTCATTCTGCAAAGTGGAATCATGATTATGATTTAACTGGAAAACGGATTGCGGTCATTGGTACCGGCGCTTCTGCCATTCAGTTTGTGCCGCAAATTCAGCCTTTAGCCAAAGAGCTGTATGTATTTCAGCGTACTGCACCATGGGTTATTCCAAAACCTGATATGGAATTGGGTAATGTAAGTAAATCACTGATTGAGCGCTTTCCTATTATTCAGGCCACGTGGCGTCAGGCCGTGGCGCAGTCACTTAACGCAATCAATTTCGGTTTACGTAATCCTGCTGTGTTGAAGCCAGTGGGCGAAATATTTAAGCAAGTACTTAAAACGCAAATCAAAGATCCTGAACTACGTAAAAAAGTTACACCAGACTTTACCATTGGTTGTAAGCGTCTATTGTTTGCAAACAACTATTATCCAGCATTGCAGGCAGAAAATACTCATTTGATTCCTCATGGCTTGGTCAAAGTTGAGGGTAATACCGTGATTGCAGCCAACGGTGAAAAACATGAGGTCGATGTCATTATTTGGGGTACGGGTTTTGAAGTTTCACATCCTCCGATTGGACGACGTGTTTATAACGAAAAAGGTCAGTGTTTACACGATTTGTGGAAAAGCACATCACCGGAAGCATATTTAGGCACTAATATTGAAAATGTACCCAATGCATTTTTGGTTCTTGGTCCGAATGTACTGGTCTATGATTCTTTTATTGGCTTGGCAGAGGCGCAACTTAATTACATTGTAGATGGTTTGCAAAAAATCAAAAAACATAAAATTAGTAAACTGACCGTCAAACCGCAAGTCCTTAAATACCACAATGAGCAGGTTCAACAACACCTTCAAACCACGGTTTTTAATGCTGGTGGCTGTAAAAGTTACTATTTAGATGCCAATGGCCGTAATTTTGCTGCATGGCCGTGGTCGTTGAAAACATTAAGACAGCGTTTAGCGCATTTGAACTTACGCGATTACGATGTGAGCTACGAGACTGTTGGCACACATATTCGCTAGGTAATATCTTTTATCGGCATGAATCCGGCATATAATCGGGTTGATGCCGATTTAAATTGTTCATATATGGTTATGATTAGATGAAAGCAATTAAAAATATGCTAATTTAAGTGTATGCATTTAGTCGTTAATAAATCTATGAAAAATATCTATATTGTTGGTTTATTGTGCTTCTGTTCTACATGGGCCATGGCTGAGGCGCCTTTAAAAGCACCTGAGGCTTCTGAACAACCGCAAACTATGGATTTAAATCCGAGTACCATTAAAATTGTGACTCGTCCTGAAATTATGGGCTTGTGGGGAATGGAAATTCCTAATAATAAAAAATGTACTGAATATTATAACTTTCGAAATGCCAACGAAGTGATTGTAAAAAGTGGTCAAGAGTGGTCTTACGGTATTTATGATTATCAACCATCACCAGATAAAAATGAGCAGTTGGCTGGCTTGATTATGCAAATCAAGTACGACAACAACGAAACTGATTGTTCTGGTCAAAAAGTCGATCAGTCAGGTGAGGTGTCGCAGTATTTTGTACACTGGAAAAATGCAGATACCATTAACTTCTGTGCCAATGAAAAAGGTCAGCAATGTTTTGCAACGCTGCGCAGAGTCTTACCTTAAGCAAGAGCACGAATAAAAAAACCTCTCATGAATCCATGAGAGGTTTTTTTATGAAATGACGATTACGCCTTTTCAGTTGTAGCATTTTCTTGTGTTGCAGCTGCAGCAGGCTTTTCAGCTTCAAGCTGTTTTAACAAGTGCTTTTCAAGATAATGAATATCCATGGCTTGTTTTAAAAACTCGGGATCTTGTAAGATCAAGTCTTTATGCAATGGAATATTGGTTTTTACACCTGTCAGAATCATCTCGTCTAATGCTTGACGCATACGAGCCATAGATGTTTCGCGATCTTTACCATGTGCAATGAGTTTTGCAATCATTGAATCATAGTAAGGCGGAATGCTGTAGCCCGAATAAATATGCGAATCTAGACGGATGCCTGCACCACCTGGTGCGTAGAAGCTATCGATCTTGCCTGGAGAAGGTAAGAAAGTGGTTGGATCTTCTGCGTTGATACGACATTCGATGGCATGGCCATGAACTTCAATTTCTTCTTGTTGCAGTTCTAAACCTAAACCAGCAGCAATACGTAATTGTTGTTCAATAATATCGATACCTGTCACCATTTCAGTTACAGGATGCTCAACCTGAACACGTGTGTTCATTTCGATAAAGAAGAATTCGCCGTCTTCAAACAAGAATTCAAACGTACCAGCACCGCGGTATTGCATGAGTTTACATGCATTCACACAAGCTTCTAAAATATCGGCACGTGCTTGCTCAGGTAAACCAGGAGCAGGTGCTTCTTCTAGCACTTTTTGGTGACGGCGCTGAAGCGAGCAGTCACGATCGTACAGGTGAACTGCATGGCCATTACCATCGCCCAAAACCTGAACTTCCACATGACGTGGCTTCTGCAAGAAACGCTCCATATAGACCGTATCGTCGCCAAACCACATTTCTGCGTCACGCTGAGCAGCCTGAACAGATTCAAGCAACGTATCTACACGCTCAACAATACGCATACCACGACCACCACCACCAGAAGCAGCTTTTACAATCAGCGGAAAACCGATTTCTTTTGCTTCTGCCAAGGCATTGTGAATAGTGACGGCATGATCACATCCTGGTACGGTCGGTACGCCTGCTTTTTTCATGGCAATAATCGCCGAAACTTTATTACCCATCAGGCGAATATGTTCAGGACGTGGACCAATGAAAATAAAACCAGAAGATTCTACAATTTCTGCAAACTCTGCATTTTCAGAAAGAAAACCGTAGCCAGGGTGGATGGCATCTGCACCTGTAATTTCTGCTGCAGTAATAATTGCTGGGATGTTTAAATAGCTATCACTACTCGCACCCGGTCCAATACATACCGCTTCATCAACAAAACGTAAGTGCATCAAGTCTTTGTCGGCATCTGAATAGATACCCACAGTCTTAATGCCTAATGATTTGCAAGCCCGGGTAATTCGTAACGCGATTTCACCACGGTTTGCAATTAATACTTTTTGCAACATAGCTATCCCCGTGAGATTATGCGCGGAAGCGGAATAATGGTTGACCAAACTGGATTACATCACCATTTTTTACCAAAATTTCTTCAACCACGCCACTTTGAGTTGCTTCGATCGGGTTCATGATTTTCATTGCTTCGATGATACCCAAAGTTTCACCAGCAGAAACCGTTTGACCAACTTTTACAAATGGAGCTTCACCTGGGCTTGGAGCAGCATAAAATACGCCGACCATTGGAGAAGTCTCTACCGCACCACGAGGGGTTTTAGGCGCTGGAGCCGCTGGCGCTGCCGCCGGCGCAGCTGCAATTGCACCTGCTGCAATTACTGGTGTTGGGCGAGTAAGAGCGATAGATTGATCACCTTCTTTAACCTCAATCGCTTGTAAGTCAGATTCAATCATCAAATCGATGAGTTTCTTAATTTTGCGAATATCCATAGGTGAATGTTCCTAAATCGTGTTGGATTAAATAGATGGTTGAATTTTCTGGATGGCGAAATCAAGAGCAAAGGCATAACCTTTGGCTCCCAAACCGCAAATTACGCCAACCGCTTTATCGGACAAATAGGAATGATGTCTGAAAGCTTCTCGAGCATGAACGTTCGATAAATGAACTTCAAGAAAGGGGATATCTACACCTAACAGTGCATCCCGCAGCGCAACCGATGTATGTGTGAGTGCTGCTGGGTTAATAATAATCAGTGAAATTCCGTCAAGTCTGGCTTGATGAATACGATCAACAATGGCACCTTCCCAGTTACTTTGAAAAGTTTCTAATCCGATACCTTGAGATTCTGCTTGGGTTTTGAGTTGCTGATTGATATCATCAAGTGTCAGATGACCGTACACCTCTGGCTCTCTTGTTCCTAAGAGGTTCAAATTCGGTCCATGAATTACCAAAATGGTTGAACTCATTCAACTTGCTCCAATTTATCAATGTGCAAACCATACTTGCAAAATCTATGCAAAATTTGCTCTTTCAGGCATATATTTCTGCTTTTGATTATCAATTTTGTTAGTAATTGAGCAAAGACTATATGCCAAATTTCATAGCATATATTGTAAACTTTGCGAGAAATGCGCAATGTTAAAAAATGACAAAATTCGAGTCTGTTTGTTTGTCACACAATTTAAACAGAATTGACTAAAACATCTCGCTGAATGGACAGTAATTAAGATGTAGCGAATCGAAATATAACATCCAAAATGAGAAAGCTTTAGATTCGAAATGTGGAAAAGGGATTAAAAAGTGTGCTCAATTCTGAATTTCACAGGTCTTTTTTTGTTGCCAAAGAATGCATAATCAATTCAAGTGAAGTTAAAAAATTAGGAGAATTATTAAGAGAAAATAGCTTTTTATATTTATAAACTATTGAAAAAAATAAAAATTATTATGAAGCGTAAAAATTCAATCTATTTAAAATCCTTTTTAAATTTAACTAACATATTGTTTTTTAGTCAGAAAACTCAATGACTCTTTGAAGTTATATGCTTCAATTTTTTTTCATGATCTGGCTTAAGTAAATGGCCTTTAAAGTCATGAACTGGCTGTAGTTCATATTACAAGACAATGCTAAATGACTTTTTTGATCATTTTGACTGATCAAAAATGATATAAAAAGCCATTAACGATTTAGATCGTATTGGCAAAAGATAAAAACAAGCAATTTCAGTGATTTCCTAGACACGAAAGAATGATCTTTTTCTAATCAATTGTATTTCTATCTCAAAGATTCATCCGATATTTTATTTAAATTGAGCTATTTTGATACTATGTATCAAAATAGCCTAAGCAAAGCAGATAAATTTATAAAAGATCGTAAACTTACCTTTAAAAAATTACGAGTCAAGATGACATCGAAATTGCGACTGCATCATGTGCGTGCAAACTTTCTTGATGAATCACTTTAATTGACCATTTTAATGATGTTTTATCAAGTTCACTCGATAAACGTCTGGCTGCATCTTCAACAAACATTAAATTTTGTCCGTTTAACTGCGCAAAAGCTTGTTCATCAGCTCGTTTTACCGCAGTTTGAGTCGGTGTCTTTAAGGCTTGCTCAACTTTATCAATCAATTCAGTTAAATTTATCAATTGCTTGGCATCATCTGTTTCAATCTTAATCTGCGCAATACTACGTTGGCTATGAGGCGTTGCATAAGTTGCATGTTCTTCAAGCCATTGCTTTATGTCTGATTTTGGCAATGTGTACGTGTCTTTAAATTGTAGTTCAAATGCCTGTGCAATCAATTGGCGCGATAATGCCGCTGAGCAGGGGCAGGTCGATGAGTACGAGACATCAACTGCATAATTTATCTGAAATTTATGATTGATCAGCTCTGCTTCGATGCAAACAGGATAGCTTTTCCATCCATTCAGATCTGCGCTGACCAGTGCAGATCTGCTTAGCATCAAATCAAATTTCAGCACAATCTTTGCAGCATCACTACCACAATCTTGATGGCTAGAAATGATGTCTTGCAAAAGTGAATGAATGGCCGAAGCATCTAAGTCATGTAATTCATTGAGTAAGCGATACAGACGCGACATATGAATGCCTTTAATATCACTTTTTGGCAGATTGACATATATATCAACTTTGGCACTTAATGGATAATAAAATTGTTGAATAGAAAGGGGAAGGTCAATGCCTTCCATACCAACCCATTTCAGTGCGATCAAATTATTTGGTAATTGTGAAACGCAAACGTCTGGAAGTGATGAGTTCATAAAAGTTTATACATCGGTTAATTGAGTGAAGGCCAGTTAAATGGATTTGAAAATTTGATCCATTGCTGTGGACCAAGTGCCATTTCGGTGTCTGTGAGTAAGCACTGATCGAATTGCATGATCAGATCTTGCTCATTCATCTCCATGCCAATCATGACAATCTCTTGACGAGCATCACCCACTTTTTCATCCCAGTTTTTTTCAATTGCCGCCAGCGATTGATCATCTTGAGGCCAGTTTTCAGGCTCAGTTGCCGCCCACCAACTACCCGCTACGCCATGGCGTGCCATTGCACCTGCTTGCGACCATGAGCATGCAAGTGTTGGCTCACATGCCAACCAGAAAAAACCTTTTGACCTGACAACCCCTGGCCATTCAGAATTAATAAAGGCATAAAAGCGCTCAGGATGAAATGGACGGCGTGCACGATAAACAAAACTGCTAATACCGTACTCTTCAGTTTCTGAAACATGCTCTCCACGTAGTTCTTTTAACCAACCCGGTGCCTGAGATGCTTGATCGAAATCAAATAATCCAGTGTTTAACACAGTATCTAGTGATACGCGTCCAAATTCAGAAATTTCGATTTTTGCGCGTGGATTAAGCTTGTTCAAAATAGCAATCAGACGTTCTTTTTCTTCGCTATTAATTAAATCAATTTTATTAAGGATAATCACATCACAAAATTCAATTTGATCGATCAATAAATCGACTACGCTACGCTGGTCATCTTCACCTAAAGATTCCCCACGATCATTTAACTGATCATAAGAGCTGTAATCTCGAAGAAAATTAAATCCATCGACTACAGTCACCATGGTATCTAATTGTGCAAACTGGTTAAGAGAAATACCGTCTTCATCTGCAAAAGTGAAGGTTTCAGCCACAGGGAGAGGCTCTGAAATACCTGTAGATTCAATCACCAATTGATCAAACTTATTTTCTTCTGCCAAGCGTTTAACTTCAATCAGTAAATCTTCCCTTAAAGTGCAGCAGATGCAGCCATTGCTCATTTCGACCAGTTTCTCATCGGTTCGAGATAGTTCTGCGCCACCATTTTTGACCAGCGCAGCGTCGATATTGACTTCTGACATATCATTGACAATGACAGCCACACGGCGACCTTCACGGTTGTTTAAAATATGATTCAGTAATGTGGTTTTTCCGGCGCCCAAAAAGCCTGAAAGTACGGTAACTGGGAGTTTATGTGACGGATTGGCTAAGGAGCTGACCATTTGCTATGTCCTTTTTAAAGAAAACACACCGATATCACTGCGATGGATTGCCAAAAGTAGTGATTTAATCTCATAATGTTATGTTATAATATAACAAATAATCAATCAGATTTTATGTGTTTATCTTTCTTGGGCTACTTTAGCTGCTTAAATGGCTTATTTATTCAATTTTTTCACCACAAATTGAGCTATGCCAAGTATGGTCTGGTCCCCATGTTCGAAAGCCCTTGGTGTCGATATGAATTTGACCAGAACTATAAACGCCTAAGCCCATGTTGTAGCGCTGACCTTCAGTTTGCCAAAATTTACATAATTTGCGTTTGCTGCTGGCGATGCGCAGCTGATCTGAATCTGATGGAAATTCTGGCCCAATGCGAAAATCTATCGCCGAGTTTTGCATATGAGAAGACTCTTTTGCGCCACCTACGCAAGCGTTAAGCATTGGTGAACGATAAGCAGAAGTCAGTTCGATATCTGAAATGATATTGGAATTTACCAAATAGGCGAGTAACTTGAGTGTCGGTACAGCATTATTCCATACAGATGAATCAGGAACATCGTAT
The DNA here is from genome assembly GCF_018139125.1 of Acinetobacter soli. Lineage (NCBI taxonomy): Bacteria > Pseudomonadati > Pseudomonadota > Gammaproteobacteria > Moraxellales > Moraxellaceae > Acinetobacter > Acinetobacter soli. The sequence goes on along the minus strand of NZ_CP073241.1, from coordinate 1,039,798 downwards.
TGATCGTACTGACATGCTTGCCAGCCACGCGCAGATCGGAATAACTCAAAATCTGGTGCAACCAGATTAACGCCTTGACTTATTAAATAGTTTTTATAGTCAGAAACACGCTTCTGATTGGGATTACGTTCTAACCATACAATATAAGAGACAGGTGCTGGTTTGGCGAGAGCAGAGGATTGTATTGCATTTGGACGTATAGATTGAATCTGTTTAGCCGATTTTGGTGGATGTTGTATAGATGTACAAGCGCTTAAAGTTAGCCCAAAAAAAGTGAAAACGGTTAAAACGTAAAAATGCTTCATTTTTGTTCATGATTAAATCTGATGTTATAGTATAACAATTAATTTGGTGTCACTCAGTCACTTTTTTGCCATAAATGATATCTCTTTGTTTAATAATCGAGATTACTTCTAGTCAAATAAATCATTCAAAGCACATAACATTAAAGAGGAACAGACAAACTTCAACTGTATTTCAACTCTTTTCATTTTATAAATAGAGCAAGAGACTATATTTTTTAGGAAAAATATGCGAAGCAGTGCTATTGGGATAGATCTGGGCGGTACAAAATTATTATTACTCTGTGAACATGCCGAGGCAATTTATAGTACTGGTATTGGGTTTACACCAGATCAACTTTTGGCTCATCTTGATAATTTTATTACGCAAAACGAACTCACGCCGAGCAGTATTGGTCTTGCAGTTCCTGGGTTGGTCAGTGCTTCGGGTGATATAGTGTTATCTGATGTGTTGCCAGCATTCAATGGCTGGCAAGCGGCTCAAGCGTTACAGGCTTGGTGTAACACAATAGCTGTGCTAAATGATATCAAAGCGGCACTTATAAAAGAATTTTCGCACGCTTCGAAAGACGTAACCGCTGGTGTTGTAATGGTGGGTACCGCTATAGGCGCTGCTTTAATGGTGCAAGGGCGACCGCTCACTGGTACATGTGGATGGGCAGGGGAATTGGGTTATTTGCCGATTGCACAGCATGATCAGATTCGAAGATTAGACGATTTGGCAAGTGGTGCAGCACTGGTCAAAGCATCTGGCTTGCAACCAAAAGATCTGGCTTTAAGAGCACATGCAAACGATCGCCAAGTTTTAGACATGATTCAAACAGCAGGAGCTGCATTGGGGTTGGGGCTGGCCAGTGTAATCCACCTGTTTAATCCATCAAAATTGAGTTTAGGAGGTGGCACCTTGCAATTGCCCGGTTATTGGGAGGCTGCTTTACAATCAGCACAAGAAAATACCTTGCCTATGTTATGGCAAGCATGCGAGCTGAACCGGATAAAAAATGCAGCGCATGTTGTGGCGCTGGGCGCCATTCATGCTGGCTTAGATTATTCTCAAAACCGTTCATAATCTTTCACTTTCTCCATTCTAAGCTATTAAACAAAGCTGAATCAAAGCAGCCTAAAATGGAGAAATGAAAGCAATTAAGCAATACTCTATTTAAGTTTTACTCATCGAAATCACGATTTTTCCAATATGTTCGCTTTTCTCCATCGCGGTATGTGCCTGCGCTATTTGATCAAATGTAAATGTTTTATAAATGATCGGTCGGCATTGACCTTGCTCAATCAATGGCCAGACTTTTTCCTTTAAGGCTTTGGCGATGGTGTATTTTTCTTCATCGGTGCGTGCACGCATGGTTGAACCCGTCACTTTGGCACGTTTTAAAATAAGCTGCTGAAGATCAAAGTCTTTCGCGAAACGCCCTCCCATAAAGCCCAAAATAACCAAACGTCCGTCGCGTTTTAATACATTCATATTTTGCTGAAAGTATTTACCACCCACAATATCTAAGATGACATCGACACCTTGCTTTTGAGTCTGTTCCAGAATCACGTCTTCAAAGTTGTCTGTTTTGTAGTTGATTGCAGTGGTGATCGCATCTAAAGCCTGAACCTTATCGTCTGTGCCGACCGTGGTAAACGTTTTGATTCCCATGGCATGGCATAAACTCAGTGCTGTGGTTCCTATTCCGCTGGCTCCGCCATGAATAAGTGCCGTTTCGCCAGTAGTTAAACCACCAATATCGAACAAGTTTGCCCAAACGGTAAAGTAAGTTTCTGGAACGACGGCCGCTTCTTCAAAACTTAACGAGCTTGGAATCGGTAATGTTTGGGTTTCAGGCACAGCACAAAACTCGGCATAGCCACCACCATTGGTGAGCGCACATACTTCATCGCCTATATTAAAAAGCGAGACGGCACTGCCTTTGGCAACCACAACACCTGCGACTTCAAGTCCGGGAATGGGGGTTACACCTTTTGGCATTGGGTACAGCCCCATGCGCTGCAATACATCTGGGCGGTTAATTCCAAAAGCTTTCACCTGAATCAACAGCTCATGATCTTTGATTTCGGGTAGATCAGCTTCGGTTATTTTAAGTACATCGGGATCACCGGGTTCTGAAATTTCAATGTGTTTCATGCGTGTTGGTAAATCCGTCATGTGTTTAATCCTTATTTATAAGCGTAAAAGCGATGGTATCTTAAAGTAGATACGGATAATTTTGATCAATGCTACCGTTTAACTTGTGATTGCTCTATTAGATTAAAGTGAATAAATGAAAACTTGTTATCGTTTTTTAGATGAAAAATAAGTGCAAAAAAAAGGAGCGATATACGCTCCTTTTTTTATTTGAAAGATTAAGCTGTTTCAGCTTTAGGTTGTACCATGTTATCAATGGCAAGAATTTCGGCCAATTGATCATCAGATAACAAATTTTCTGCTTTAATCAGGCTTAAAACACTCAATCCGCTTTCATTGGCTGTTTTAGCAATACGGGTCGTGGTTTCATAACCCAAGTACGGGTTCAATGCAGTCACAATCCCGATAGAGTTATCTACCAAAGCTTTACAGTGTTCTTGATTCGCTGTTACGGTATCTACACATTTGGTTTGGAACATCACCAACGCATTCGATAGCAACTCAATTGATTCAAATAACTTGTATGCAATCAATGGTTCAAAAGCATTTAATTGCAATTGACCTGCTTCTGCAGCCAAAGTTACAGCCAAGTCGTTTGCGATTACTTGGAAGCATACAAGGTTAAGTGCTTCAGGAATCACTGGGTTTACTTTACCTGGCATAATTGAACTGCCTGGCTGGCGTGGTTCAAGATTGATTTCGTTGATACCAGTGCGTGGGCCACTTGAAAGTAAACGTAAGTCGTTTGCAATCTTAGACAATTTAGTCGCAGTACGTTTAAGCAAACCAGAAAGTAAAACGAAGTCGCCCATATCGGAGGTTGCTTCAATTAAATCTGGAGCAGATTTAATGTTTTTCTGGCTAATCTGAGCAAGTGCTTCAATTGCTAGCTCTGTATATTTTTGCTCAGTATTGATACCTGTACCAATCGCGGTACCACCTAAATTCATGTAATTTAAAGTGCTCGGTGCAATTTCTTTGAGCTTAACCAAATCTTTTTCAAGCGTTGTCGCAAATCCGTTAAACTCTTGACCAAGGGTCATTGGCACAGCGTCTTGTAATTGAGTACGGCCCATTTTCAAGATATGTGAAAATTCGTCGCCTTTTTGACGCAAGCTTGCAATCAGGTTTGCAAACGGGGTGTACATTTCATCTAAACTGAACAATAGACCTAAGCGAATTGCAGTTGGATAAACATCGTTGGTCGATTGCGACATATTGACGTCGTTATTTGGGTGCAGGTGTTTATATTCACCTTTTTTGTAACCCAAATGCTCAAGACCAATGTTTGCAATCACTTCGTTGGCGTTCATGTTGGTTGAAGTACCTGCACCACCTTGAATAAGGTCGATAGGGAACTGTTCATGGTAAGCACCATGAATCAACTGATCGCAGCTGTATTTGATGGCGTTTAGTTTTTGATCGCTCAATTTACCCAGTGTATGGTTTGCTTCGGCACAGGCATGCTTGACCATAGCCAAAGATTTGATCAAATTCGGGTATTGGTTAATTTTATTTGAGCTTAAATTGAAGTTTTCAATTGCTCGTAGTGTCTGGATTCCGAAATAAAACTGGTTTGGTACTTCACGCAGACCAAGTAAATCCTTTTCAGTACGAGTTTGAATTTCAGCGTTCATTCTAGTATCGCTATCTAAACAAGATAATTCATCATAGATTTGGGTATGCATAATTTCTAATGCATAGATTAATTTTAGTATGCAATTTTTGCATAGCATGATTATAATGCGCCAAACATCATATGACATGAAGCAATGAGTCTTGAAATTCGCTGGATTGAAGATCTACTCACCTTGGAACAAGAACGTTCATTTTCAAAAGCAGCAGAACGTCGGTTTGTCAGTCAGTCTGCATTTACCCGACGTATCCAACAACTCGAACAAGCATTAGGTTATGCAATTCTTGAGCGCAATTCGAGATACATGGAGTTTACAGATGCTGGACAGATTTTGCTGGCAACGGCCAAAAGCATCGAACAGCAACTTAATGCAACCTTGGCTTTGCTCAATAACTTAAATCGAAGCAATGAAGTGACGATTAAGTTTGCGGTGGTGCATTCATTAAGTTCTACTTTCTTTTCAAAGTTTTTAAGATTATTTCCAGATTATATTAAAGATTTTAAAATTGAATTGGTGGCTGCAAATGTGGGGGAAGGATTTAAACTATTAAAAGAAGGTGCTTGTGATTTTTTAATTTGCTATTCAGACGAAACTAAGCTTAAAGCCATTAATAGTGATGTACTGACCCATTTAAAACTTGGTGATACAGAAATTGTTCCTGTGACATTGATTGATGAAGATGGTAATGCAAAATATGATATAAATCATCGCTTTCCGCTTCTTTCGTATAGTAAGAACGCATATTTAAGAAATCTGGTTGATCAGGTAATTTCAAACAAACTTGAATATCGAATTTTATATGAAACCGATCATGCAAATAATTTGAAGGATTTTGTTTTACAGGGTGCAGGAATTGCATGGTTACCTAAAATTACCATTGAAGAAGATTTACTTAAGAAGAAATTGAAAATTATTAATGCACGTGAATATATTATCAAACAGCAAATTTTTATTTTTAAAAATAAAATTCGAAAAGATGATTATTTAAAAATCTTCTGGGATTCACTCCGAAATATTGAGTTCAATGCTGACTGATTCGTATTAGGACTCGTCAGAGATGTGAGTTAGCGAGGCCATGTCATCAACATGACTTCGCTTAAATAGGTTAGGCCAAATTTTTAAGCACAAAATGTGGAGATTTAATCAGCAAGCGAATTAATGCTTTGGCTGAACTAGAGGGATGTCTTACCCCGCGTTCCCAGCTTTCAAGCGTTCTGACTGAAATACCCAGCATCGTGGCCAGTTGGGTCTGAGAAATATTCATTTTCTTACGAACCTGAATAATTTCCTGCCCTAAAAAGTGGTTATCCATGTGCAGCAACATCGACTGTGTCTGTTGCGATCCATATTGCATAGAATTCACGTTAAGCATCCTTTCTTATTAATAGGCGAGCTGTAATAAGAGTCGAAAGGCCATTGCAATCAGCAATAACCCAAAGAATCCGCCCAGCCATAAAACCACGAACCATTGAAATTTCGATAATTTCATACCTATTCGCTCCTAGTGATACCCTTCATCACCTACGCGTACTTTGTCTCGAAAAACCCAGTACGCCATGATGGTGTAGGTGATAATGATCGGAATCAAAATCAGTGCACCAATTAAGGCAAACAATTGACTATTTGCCGGAGCAGCAGCGTCCCAAATGGTCACTGATGGTGGAATTATATACGGAAAAATACTGATTAAAAATCCGCTATAGGCCAAGAACAGCAGAGCCAGAATATATAAAAAGGGAGCCGATTCCTGTTTCTTGGTACATGCACGAAGTGCAAGCACACTACATATCACGACCAAAATAGGAACAGGACTAAAATACAAGAGTTGAGGTAAGCTAAACCATCGCGCTGCGATTTGTGGCTGAGACAGAGGTGTATACAAACTCACACACGCAAAAATAAACAGCAATGCGAGTATCAGCTTTGGCATAATCTTAAACATATCTTCTTGTAAACGATGATCAGTTTTCATGATCAACCAGCCACACCCAAGCGCGGCGTAAAGGACAACCACGCCCACACCCGTGAAAAGAGAAAAAGGTGTCAGCCAGTCCAGACCGCCACCAGCGTAGCGACCATCCACAATATGTATGCCTTGGATGTAAGCGCCTAGCAATACGCCTTGTAAGAAGCTCGAAAGAACAGAGCCACCAATAAATGCTTTGTCCCACAAGTGTTTGGTACGATTGGCCTTGAAGCGAAACTCAAATGCTACGCCACGAAAAATCAGTGCAATTACCATCAGCAAAATAGGTAAGTAAAGCGCAGATAAAACAGCAGAATAGACAATGGGAAACGCTGCAAACAAGCCTGCACCGCCAAGCACCATCCAGGTTTCATTACCATCCCACACGGGTGCCACGGTATTCATCATCACGTCGCGTTCTTGCTGATCTTGAATAAATGGAAATAAAATTCCAATTCCCAAGTCGAACCCGTCTAGCACTACATAGATAAACACGCCAACAGCAATAATCACGACCCAGATTAAAGATAAATCAATCATGATGTTGCTCCTTTGTCCTCATCATCCAGCTCTTCATCAGCTGCACTCAACGGTCGCATTGGGGTTTTGAATCGACCAACGCCGCCTGCTTCTTGTGGCGTGCTATGAATAAATTGTGGCCCTTTATTAATCAGTTTTAGCATGTAATAAATACCGATTCCAAAGACAACAAAGTACACCAGTACAAAAATGATCAAGGTGAGACCAACTTGTTCGGCAGAGACAGGAGAGATTGCATCTTTAGTGCGCATCACGCCATAAACCACCCAAGGCTGACGACCAACTTCGGTGGTAAACCAGCCTGCAAGCAAGGCAATAAATCCAGATGGCCCCATCACCAAAGCAAAACGCTGAAACCATTTGTTTTCATAAAGCCGGTCTGAACGTCTGAGCCATAGACCTGCCAACGCCAACAGTACCATCAACATGCCAAGCCCGACCATAATTCGAAAGCTCCAAAACACGATGGTGGAGTTTGGGCGATCTTCCGGAGCAAAGTCTTTAAGGCCTTTAACTGTTCCGTCCATCGAGTGCGTTAAAATTAAACTACCCAAATGCGGAATCGCGATCGCATATTTGGTTCGCTCTTCTTGCATATCTGGAATCCCGAACAGATACAACGGCATGGCATGGTCGTGATTGGTTTCCCAATGACCTTCCATTGCAGCGAGTTTTGCAGGTTGATGCTCTAAAGTATTGAGACCATGTGCATCACCTACAAATACTTGTAATGGTGCCAAAACCAAAATGAGCCAGAGTGCCATGGAAAATGACTTTTTAACCAATGCATCACGACGCCCCTTGAGCAAATGCCATGCTGCAGTTGCTGCCACCAAAAGTGATGACACCATAAATGCAGCAATCGCCATGTGAGCCAGTCGGTAAGGGAAAGATGGATTGAAGATAATCGCAACCCAATCTTGTGGCACGATAATGCCATTTTCAATGCTATAGCCTTGTGGTGTTTGCATCCAGCTGTTGGACGATAAAATCCAGAACATGGAAATACAGGTACCAATCGCCACCATTAAGGTTGCGAAGAAGTGTGCATTTTTGCCCACACGGCCCCAGCCAAACAGCATAATCCCTAAAAAGCCGGCTTCAAGGAAAAATGCACTTAATACTTCATAGCTGAGTAATGGGCCTGTGACACCTCCGGCAAAGCGAGAAAACTCGCTCCAGTTGGTTCCAAACTGATAGCTCATCACAACGCCAGAGACGACACCCATACCAAAAGCGACAGCAAAAATCTTAACCCAAAACTTAAATAAGTCTTGATAAACCGGGTTTTGAGTACGCAACCAGCGCCATTCAAGCACAGCAAGAAAACTTGCTAAACCAATTGAAATTGCTGGAAATATAATGTGAAAAGATACTGTGAACGCAAATTGAATCCGCGCTAATTCTAATGCGGTTAATCCTAATGTCATGAGAGCACCTCATACAACGGATGATGTTGCTCGTGCAATTTTGCAGGCGAGTTTATATCTAACCAGTATAGGCTATTTTTTAAGCAAAACATAATGATTCGTCTCTACAACTCATTCAATTTAAAAATTAAGATAAAAAATTTAAATGGCGAGAGAGAGCGGTGGAGCGCGTCCTTGAGGAATAAGAAAGAGCTGCTGAAGTACAAAGAAAACGTGAAAAAAAGTACGTTTAAAGGCGAGATATCGAACCTGAATACGAACCAAGATTTCACTTAAATCTACATCAAGAAGAGGCACAACATGACCATAGACCACGCAATACTGACATTGATGATTCATGTCGTGATGATGATGTGATGTATCAGTTTTTATTTTCTGTTCAGCTAAATGATGCGCTGTAGCATGATGCGAATGCATGTGATTGGACATTTCAGAGTGTGCAACTGATTTGGTCGCAAAATCACCAATCTGTAGTGCTTGGGCAATAGTTTCACAGACCGGAGAAACTTGGTATTTCTCTGGTAATAGTGGCTGTAAAAACACAGCGATTTGTAAGAAGACTGCAAAAAAACCGAGCAGCCGACCATAACTCATCAACACCCAAGTGATCTCTTTTGGAAATCAATAGGCCTAGACTATACTAAAAATGTCGAATTCTCAAAGCCTTAAAAAAAATTAGCTTTAATAATTTGTTTTTTAATAAAAAATACAAAGTATTACTTGATTAACATCGTAATTAAATCTTTTTTGAGTACAAATTACTTCAAGATGAGTTGTTTATTCTTACAAGATAGATAAACCTTTAACGATTTAATCGAAATAACCGCATCACTTTTTGTTGTGCAAATGGGTTGCACATCAAGATTGCAATCAAAATAATGGCAATCCCGATCAGTGTAAACAGGTCGGGAAGCTCTCGCCAAAAAACATAGCCCCATACACCTGCAAACACAATCGCGATATAGTTCATCGGGCCGATTTTACCAGCCGGTGCTAAGCTGTAGGCATAAGACATAAATAATTGACTAATATTAGCCAGTAGCCCAGCTGTAATAAGTAAAGCCAGTTCGTGTAGGGTGAACATTCGCCAGTGCCAAAACATCGGGATTGATGAAATCAGCGTACCAAACATACAGAAATAAAATACGATGCGTTCTGGAGATTCGGTGCTGGTCAGCGCACGGACAGTCACAAAAGCCATCGCAGATAAAAAGCAGGCCCCAAGGCCGATAAAAGAAATCAGATTAAATAAGCCTTGATCAGGTTTAGCAACAAACATGACACCCACTAAACCCAATACGGCAGCAAAAATCATAGATTTGGTGATTTGTTCTTTGAGAAATAACCATGCAATCAGTGGAATGAAAATAGGTGAAGAGTAACTAAACACCATCGCATTGGAGAGCTTTAGATTGGCAATCGCATAAAAGAAACCATACATCGCGGCCAATCCCACCACACTTCGCCACGTATGCATCCATAATTTTTGCGTTCGAATGAGTCCAAATCCATTTTTAATTAACATGGGAATAAAAATGAATAGACCCACCGCGTTTCGAAAAAATACGATCGTTGCGTTGTCGACACTTTGTGATGCAAATCGGATACACACTCCCATAATCGAAAAAAGTAAGGCGGATGTCATTAGACACAGCAGGGCCTTTCCGATATTGTCAGACGACGAAGCAGGAGTGGAGAGATTTTGCATAAGATCAAAGTGGCAACAAGTTTCAGTGTTTAGTTTAGCAGCGATCTAGAAAATGAGTGAAATGTATCGCAATCAAATATTGAAATAAAAAAGATGAATACACAGAATTCATCTTTTTTTATATGCCTTAGGTAACTGGTGCAGGATTAAACACGGCCAGCGAATTGTGAATTCCCCATTTATCCGACCATGTTTGCTGTTCGCCACTCGCGACTTTCAAAATCAGTTCAAATAGTTCCCAACCCACTTCTTCAATGGTTTTTTTACCAATCGCAATATCGCCCGCACTAATATCGATGAGATCATACCAGCGATTGGCAATGGTATTGCGGCTGGCCATCTTGATGACAGGCACCGCTGCCAATCCATAAGGTGTCCCGCGGCCTGTAGTAAACACTTGTACTGTAATACCCGAAGCCATTTGTTGTGTGCCGCAAATAAAGTCACTCGATGGTGTAGCGGCAAAGATCAGCCCTTTTTTAGTGGGTTTTTGACCCGGTGACAACACCTCAACAATCGCAGAGCGGCCTGACTTGGCAATTGATCCCATGGCTTTTTCAACAATATTATTTAAACCGCCTTTCTTATTGCCAGGCGTGGTATTGGCACTTCGATCAACTTTGCCTGCGGCCAAATAATCATCGTACCACTGCATTTCACGAATTAAATCTTTCGCGACTTGTTCGTTTTCTGCGCGTGGAGTAAGTAAATGGATACCATCACGAACTTCGGTCACTTCTGAAAACATGACTGTACCGCCGCAGCGGATAATCAAATCTGAAGCAAAACCAACAGCCGGATTTGACGTCACGCCAGAAAAGGCATCGCTACCACCGCACTGCATACCGACAACTAAATGTGATGCCGAAACAACTTTCCGCTGGCGCTGGTTGAGCTTTTCTAAATGAATCTTTGCAACCGCCAAAATATGATCGACCATACTTTGAAAGCCGTGATGCTGTTCATCTTGAAGCTGGATGATGTCTTCATCTTCAAGCGGAATACGTTTATTTTCTGTTGGGAGTGAAAGTAAGCGTTCGGGTTGCATTTTTTCACAGCCTAAACTCACGACCATGACTTCTCCACCAAAATTAGGATTCAATGCCAGATTATGAATAGTACGGATTGGTACAATCGCGGCAGGTGCATCAATAGCAACACCACAGCCATACAAATGATTTAAACCAACTACGCCGTCTACATTTGGATATTCTGCCAATAGCTCACGTTCTATAATTTTCACCACATGATCGACAATTCCTTCTACGCAATTCACGCTGGTGGTAATTGCTAAAAGGTTTTTTGTACCGACTGAACCATCTTTATTTATGTAACCTTTAAAGGTATAGCCAGTCAAAGGTTCCATTTGAGGTGCCGGACGGGTGGCTAACTCAAGCTCACCTAAATCAGGGGGCGTTGGCATGCGCGTGACCGCTTCATTCACCCATGCTCCCGCGTTTAAATCGCAATTAACATAACCAATGACTTCACCATAGCGAATGATGGATGCGCCGTTTTTTAAGTCTTCAAGCAGTACTTTATGGCCTTGTGGAATATATTCGATTAAACATAGATCATATGCCTCAATCACAGTTCCTTGTGCAAGGCCGCCATCGTTGACCACAATGGCAACATTGTCCAGCGGATTAATTTTGATCAGTAATGGCTTTTGCATGCGTCTTCCTTGTTAATTTAATTAAGGCCGTATGCCAAATATATTTGGCATCGGCTAATCGAGATTACTTATATGGATGTTTTCAGTTGAAAGCGTTGAATCTTCCCAACCACAAATAAATAGCAGAACATGGCAATCACAGCGTGAACGCCAACAAAAATCAGAGCACCATTAAAAGAACCTGTCGCTGCTAAGATGTAGCCGATTGCAATCGGAATGATGATGCCAGCAGTATTTCCAAAAGTATTGAATAAGCCACCTGATAATCCAATCATCTCTTTAGGTGCAACATCCGACATGACAGCCCAGCCAAGTGCGCCAAAGCCTTTGCCAAAAAATGCCAGTGACATGAAAAATACAATCGCCGTTTGAGACTCTACAAAATTACACACCACAATACTGGTAGACAGTAACATACCGAGCACAATAGGGAACTTACGTGCAAAAGTGAGTGATTTATTCATACGGATCAGTTTGTCGGAAATAATGCCACCTAAAATTCCTCCAATAAAACCACAGAGCGCTGGCAAAACAGCCGCAAAACCTGCTTGTAAAATTGTCATGTGACGTTCTTTGACCAAATACACAGGAAACCAGGTTAAAAAGAAATAGGTGAGGCAGGTAATACAATACTGTGCAATAAAAATACCCAGTAACATCCGAGATGCCAGTAGTTTACGGATATTAGACCAGCTCATTTTATTGTTTTCATCGACCTTTTTAAGCTGATTTTCGCCCATATTGGTGATGGCACCATGATCTTGAAGATATTTAAACTCAGCAGAATTTAAACGAGGATGCTTTTCTGGGCTATAAATAACCTTTAGCCAAATAAATGCAATCACAATCCCGATTCCACCCATGATCCAGAAAACAGATTGCCAGTGAATGTGCGTAACTAACCAGCCCATAAACGGTGCAAAGATCACGGTGGCAAAGTATTGAGCAGAGTTAAAAATAGCGGCCGCAGTACCGCGTTCTTTGGTTGGAAACCAAGCAGCTACAATTTGACTATTTCCAGGAAAGGCTGGGCTTTCAGACAAACCGACCATAAACCGCAAAATAAAAAGTGATGCAACAATTAAGGGAATGGAGCCAAAAATATCGACAAAACCAAGCATGACTGTAAAGATCGACCAGAGTAAAATACTCCAGAAATATACTTTACGTGCTCCGAATTTATCGAGAAGCCATCCTCCGGGGATTTGTCCGATGACATACGCCCAGCCAAATGCAGAAAATATGTAGCCCATAGTGACCGATGTAAGTCCCAATTCTTGGGACATTGGAGATGCAGCCATTGAAATGGTTGCTCTATCTCCGTAATTAAGTGCTGTGACTAAAAAAATCATGGCCAGAATGTAATAACGGGTTTTGGTGTGAGAAACCCGATTTTTACTGATCACGGCGATGTTTGTTTGCAAGTTATCCATATACAAACTCTTCTAATAATCAACCTGTTTGCTGGTCCATGAAACAGGTGACGTCATGTCATATTCGTGCATAGAATAAATCAAAAAATATTTCGATATTCTATAGTCCAGTTCTAAACTTGATGATTTAGATATAAGACATCATACGACTATTTATTTTAATTTGACAAGCTATCTAAGAAAATTATTTTTGAGTACATGAATTGACAAGTTGTCTGATGTCTTATAGCGTTTAAAAAAGAAAAAGTAACCCTAGCCAAGGAGTATCAAGATGGCGACTTCAACACCTATAGTAAAATCGGTTCGTGCAATTCCGGTAGCAGGGCATGACAGCATGTTACTTAATTTAAGTGGCGCACATGGCCCGTATTTCACGCGTAATCTATTGGTTATAGAGGATAACTCAGGAAATATCGGTGTTGGCGAAATTCCAGGAGGTGAAAAAATCTTAAATACCTTAAATGATGCGAAAGCGTTAATTGAAGGTCAGCCTATCGGTGAATACAAAAATCTGCTAAAAAAAATTCAAGAGACTTTTGCCGACCGTGATCGTAGTGGGCGTGGGAACCAGACTTTTGATTTGCGTACAACCATTCATGTTGTCACGGCTTATGAATCCGCTTTACTCGATTTATTGGGCCAGCATTTAAATGTCAATGTCGCCAGTTTGTTAGGCGATGGGCAGCAACGTACTGAAGTTGAAGTATTGGGTTATTTATTTTTTATTGGTGACCGTCAACAAACTCAATTGGATTATCTCGGCTCAACTGCAAAGACTGAATTTGATTGGTATCAGGTTCGCCATGAAAAAGCGCTCACACCAAGTGCCATTCAACGATTGGCCGAAGCTTCTTATGAACGTTATGGCTTTAAAGATTTTAAACTAAAAGGTGGTGTCTTACATGCCGAACAAGAAGCAGAAGCGGTAACCGCAATTGCGCATCGCTTTCCTGAAGCACGTGTCACGCTTGATCCAAATGGTGCGTGGTTTTTAGATGAAGCGATTGCAGTGGGTAAACATTTAAAGCATGTGCTGGCTTATGCCGAAGATCCATGCGGGGCTGAACAAGGTTACTCAAGCCGTGAAATTATGGCGGAATTCAAACGTGCTACAGGCTTGCCTACCGCAACCAATATGATTGCAACTGACTGGCGGGAAATGTCGCATAGTATTCAGCTTCAGGCAGTGGATATCCCTTTAGCCGATCCACATTTCTGGACGCTAGAAGGATCTGTTCGCGTATCGCAGTTATGCAAGATGTATAACCTCACATGGGGATCACATTCAAATAATCACTTCGATATTTCGCTGGCGATGTTTACACATGTTGCTGCAGCCGCTGTGGGCAACGTTACAGCGATTGACACACACTGGATTTGGCAAGAAGGTATTGACCATCTTACCAAGTCACCACTGGAGATTAAGAACGGCAAAATTCAGGTTTCCACAGCTCCCGGACTTGGTGTAGAACTCGATTGGGATAATATCTACAAAGCACATGAGCTTTATAAAGCCAAAGGCTTAGGCGCTCGCAATGATGCTGAAGCCATGCAATATATGATCCCGAACTGGACATTCAATAATAAAAAGCCATGTTTGGTTCGTTAATTTAGAGTTTTTGAATGATTCAAAACGGCCGCTCACACGAGCGGCCGTTTTAATTGAATTAAATTTAGCAAAAAAAAATAAAAAAGAATTGAAACTGAAAAAAGATATGATGTAAGATGTCTGACAACATAAGTTCAAAAGGATATGCGTTAATGGACGCTCTTGAGTTAAAAAAAATTGTTTCTGACGGTTTATTGTCTTTTCCGGTTACTGACTTTGACCAGCATGGGGAATTTAATGCGGCGTCTTATCAAAAACGTCTTGAATGGTTAGCGCCTTATGGTGCAAGTGCTTTATTTGCAGCGGGTGGTACGGGTGAATATTTTTCATTAACCGGTTCTGAATATTCGGATGTTATTAAAACGGCAGTCGATGCGTGCAAGGGCAGTGTTCCAATCATTGCAGGTGCAGGTGGTCCAACACGTCAAGCAATTGCTCAAGCCCAAGAAGCAGAGCGTTTAGGTGCCCACGGTATTTTGCTGATGCCGCACTACTTAACCGAAGCAAGCCAAGAAGGTTTGATTGAACACGTGAAACAGATCTGCCAAGCAGTCGATTTTGGTGTGATTTTTTATAACCGCAGTGTTTCTAAACTCAATGTTGATTCTCTACATCAACTTGTTGAAGCCTGTCCAAATCTGATTGGCTTTAAAGACAGTTCGGGCCAAATCGATATGATGACGGAAGTGGTACAAACCTTTGGTGATCGTTTGTCATATTTGGGTGGCTTACCTACGGCGGAAGTTTTTGCAGCGCCTTACAAGGCATTAGGTTCGCCTGTCTATTCATCGGCTGTATTTAACTTTATTCCAAAAACAGCGATGGAGTTTTACAACGCTTTACGCCGTGATGACTTTGAAACAACCCAACGTTTGATTCGTGACTTCTTTTTACCTCTGATCAAAATCCGCAACCGTAAGTCTGGTTATGCGGTAAGTATGATCAAAGCAGGGGCGAAAATTGTAGGGCATGATGCAGGGCCGGTTCGTCCGCCGCTCAGTGATATGATGCCTGCGGATTACGAAGATTTAGCAGAATTGATTGCGACACTTGGCCCGCAATAAGTTCAAAGTTTTAAGGAAATACTATGATGAGCAAGAATATCGGTAAACAGTTTATTCAGGGTCAACGTGTTGCAGAACACGCGGCAAGCTTAGAAAGTATCAATGCTACAGATTATCAGCCGACTGGCTATGTATTTAGTCAAGCCAGTTTGAATGAGGTGGATCTTGCAGCAAAAGCCGCACATCAGGCATTTTTGACATACCAAAATACCAGTCACGAACAACGCGCAGTATTTTTAGATGAAATTGCCATTCAGATTGAAGGGCTGGGTGCTGAGCTTCAAGAAGTGGCGGCCCTAGAAACAGGCTTACCACTTGCGCGCTTGCAAGGTGAAACTGCACGAGTAACAGGGCAACTTCGACTATTTGCTGAATTACTGCGCCGTGGAGATGTATTGGGTGCTCGAATTGATACCGCGCTACCAGATCGTAAACCTTTACCGCGTGTCGATTTAAGACAATATAAAGTTGGCGTGGGGCCGGTTGCAGTTTTTGGTGCCAGTAACTTTCCGCTTGCATTTTCTACCGCAGGTGGTGATACAGTTGCAGCGCTTGCCGCAGGCTGTAGCGTGGTATTTAAAGCACATTCAGGTCACATGGCAACAGCTGAACTGGTTGCTCAGGCGATCGAAAAAGCAATCGAGATTTGTAATATGCCGCGTGGCACATTCAATATGATCTTTGGAGCACGAGTAGGTGCCAATTTGGTCGAGCATCCTCTGATTCAAGCTGCCGGTTTCACGGGCTCACTCGAAGGCGGAATGGCATTGTTTCGCTTAGCACAAAACCGCACTCAGCCTATTCCATTTTTTGCAGAAATGTCGAGCGTTAATCCTGTAGTTGTGCTACCAGATGCGCTTAAAGCACGTGCAGAGAAAATTGCACAAGATACAGTTGCTTCATTTAACATGGGATGTGGCCAGTTTTGTACAAAACCAGGTTTGATTATTGGGATTAAAAGTGTTGAGTTTGATCGATTTGTGGAGGCCTTGATTGATTCAACACGTAGTGCTGCTCCACAAGTGATGCTTAATCGGGGTACCTTAAAAAGTTATCATCAGGGCATTCAAAACTTAGTTGATGCATCAGGTTTTGAACATATCGCATCTGGTTTAGCGCCAGAAATGACTTCACAGGCTCAGGCGCATTTGTTCAAAGCAGATTCTTCTTTGTTACTAGAAGGTCATGCATTGTTGCAACATGAAGTATTTGGTCCGATGTCGGTGGTTGTTTCGGTTGAAACCAAGGCCGAGCTGCTGCAAGGACTCAATGCTCTAGCTGGTCAGCTCACCGCAACTATTATTGGTGATGAGAGCGATTTGGCAGAGGCTGCGGATCTATTACAAACACTCACCCGTAAAGCTGGCCGTGTATTATTTAATGGCTACCCAACAGGTGTAGAAGTATGTGATGCCATGGTACATGGTGGTCCATTTCCGGCAACCAGTGATGCACGCGGCACCTCGGTAGGTACAGGTGCTATCGATCGCTTTTTGCGTCCGGTATGCTACCAAAATACCCCGCAGGCCTTGCTGCCTGATGCACTAAAAGATACTAATCCATTAAACATCCATCGGTTGATTAATGGTCAATTCACAAAAAATGCAATCTAATATGAAAAAGCGGTTCAGCTGTAGCTGAACTGCTCTTTTATAACACTGTTTTTAATTTTCAAAACTGCCCATAAGCTGAATTTTTTCAATGTGCTTATGACTAACTTGTCAGTTTATAGTAATATGAATAATCGAATTTTCTAATGTTTAATGAGTTCTTCAAATATGTCTAGCGCAATCAAACCTAGATCAGCAAAAAAACTAAGCCAGATTATTGTAGAACAACTTATTGCAAAAATTCAGTCTGGAGAATTTAAAGTTGGAGAAAAAATTCCAACTGAACTCGAGCTGATCGAGACATTTGAAGTCAGTCGCTCCGTGATTCGAGAGACGATCACAGAACTTCGCTCGTTAGGATATGTCGAAACCCGTCATGGAATTGGCACATTTGTAAAAGAACAGATCGCAGAACAAAATTTTTTGTTGTCCAACGCTAGCCTAGAAACCATCAATGACATTGTGGCATTACTTGAGCTTCGAATTAGCTTAGAGTCGGAAGCGGTATTTTTGGCATCCGAACGCCGTTCAGATATTCATATTGCCAAAATGAAAGCAGCGCTTGAAGATTTTGAATCTCATATTTCGTCGACAGCAAACGATGGAACGGTCAAGGCAGATTATGACTTTCATATTGCAATTGCAGAAGCATCAAGTAATCAATATTTTGTCGATTTTTTAAAGTATCTGGGTGAAAAAATCATTCCGCGTGCTCGACTCAATTCAATTGAAAAGAGCCCGGAAAATCGTGAGGACTATCTTAAGTCTGTACATCATGACCACGTGAATATTTATAATGCGATTGTGGATCAGGATGGGTTACTTGCTCGTCAAATGATGCGAGCGCACTTGTCTAAAAGTATTAAGAAATTCAAACAATAATGAAAATTGGGGTCGTGATTGAATTTGAACAATCACGACCTTATGGCTTAGACCAGATTTTGCTCAATACCTTGCATATTTTTATTAATATTGTCTTGAATGGTTAAAAATAACCGCTGCTGTGCTTCGTCGGTTCCCCAAGCAATATGTCCTGTAATCAATACATTAGCATGCTGCTTATGTAAATTTAATAGGGGATGATCGACTGGTGGTGGCTCTTGATCCAATACATCAGCTGCATAGCCCGCCAATTCTCCAGATTCAATCGCTGCAACAATGGCGTTGGCATCGACCAAACCACCACGTCCCACATTAATCAATAGACTGTTGGGTTTCATCATCTTCAATACAGAGGCATCAATTAAATGACGAGTCTGTTGGTTGAGTTCGCAGTGTAGAGACACAATATCTGCGGTTTGAATGGCTGTTTCAAAAGAAACATAGCCTTCACGACACGTTGTTGCACCTTTACGCTCACTAAACAGAACGTGCATTCCAAAAGCCTCAGCTTTTTGAGCAAGAGATAAACCAATTTCACCTTTGCCAATAATTGTGAGCGTTTTACCTTTAAGTTCGCGCATTGGAGCAGCCAAATGAAACGAACTATCTCCAGTCGACCATTTGTCTTCTAATATACCTTGAAGCTGTTGGCCAAAATTTTTAATCAGATAAATCATAAAGGTAAATGCATGTTCTGCTACAGCATCGCCTGCATAGCCGCGAATATTACATACCTGAATGCCATGTTGTCGTAATAAAGGCATGTTGACATGATTGAATCCGGTTGAACATAATGCCACCAGTTTTAAATTCGGGTTATTTTTTAAAATAGTTTCATTAATATCTAAATCACTGATAATGAGTACATCTTGGTCGAATACTTGTGTCGCAAACTGCTCCTGAGTGAGTTGCTCAAACTCGGTATAATCCACTGGAAAATCGAACTCGAATGCTTGATCAAGTAACACGTATTTTTCTGTGCAGGTAATTTTTAAAGATTTCATAAGATCAAAACAATTTAAAGATAAGACATCATACAACAAATTTTAGTCAAAGTAATTGTAAGAGGCAATTTCTCTATTCATCCATGCGATAACAAAGAGTAATTGATTCTTGGTGCTTATTTCTATTTATTTTAGTGAAAATAGAAGATGAGATAACTTAAGCTAGCCTAAATTTTTAACATAAATTGTGAAATTTAAATTAAATAAAAAAGATAATTAATTGGTGTAAATATTAAAAAATGTGATATATTTAACAAAATTGATTTCCATTGTGGGAACCCTGTAATGGTTTTGCATTCCCGGTTACAGGTTTTTTTATTTTGTAAAACTATGTCTAATAAAAAATGAAAGTGTATGAGATGATTTTTTCGATCAGTTCAGATGAGCAAGAACGAATACTGTATCACGTCAATAATGCTTCAACACGAACAGATTTTTTAGCTAGATTAAAATTGATACTCGAGCAAGAATGGATTTCTTCAAAAGTTGAAAGCAGTAGTTCAGATCAAATTGCCTTCGATGAGCAAATCTATTATGAAAGTTTACAGCAAATCGAAATGATGTCTGACGATTTTATTGCTCATGGCACTGCACGTTTAACAAAAAATATTTTTATGTCGGTTTTGGTACGCGACGTCATTAAAATATAGAGAATTTAATTATTAAATAAAAAAGATATAAATCCACTTCCTCAATATTTTAACGATACTCTGAAGTGGATTTATGATGAGGGTAATAACCTTAAGGTACTTTTTTACAAGATTCAGATGGCGATTGCAAAATTTGGCTTCCCGCAGGCACACTGTGCGTCAGCCATACATTTCCGCCAATCGTAGATCCTTTACCAATGATAATTCGGCCTAAAATCGTGGCACCTGCATAAATTACCACTTCATCTTCTACAATCGGATGACGCGCATAATCTTTTTTCAGGCCACCATCATCGGTAAGCTCAAATCGTTTTGCACCCAGTGTTACTGCCTGATAAATACGCACACGCTCACCAATAATACAGGTTTCTCCAATCACAACGCCGGTTCCATGATCGATAAAGAAACCTTTACCAATTTGGGCACCCGGATGAATATCGATACCTGTTGCAGAATGCGCCAGTTCAGAAATAATTCTAGACACCAGTGGCACATGCTTATACAGCTGATGTGAAAGGCGATGATAGATAATCGCCAATAATCCCGGATAACAAATCAGTACCTCATCAACACTGTGAGCAGCCGGATCGCCCTCAAAAGCCGCGAGCACATCTTCATCAAGTAAACGGCGGATATCTGGCAGCGCACTGGCAAAATCTTGGACTATGGTTTTGGCATATGTATCGATGTCTGGATCGACAGTATTTGGGTGCAGCTTTGCCTCATAATGCAAGGCCATACGTACTTGTATAAAAAGCTCGTTTAATACGTGGTCAAGCGTATAAGCAATATAGTAATTTTCGGTTTCTTGGCGAAGTTCTGCAGGTCCAAGTCGCATCGGAAATAAAATGCCGCATAAGTCATTAACCACGACCCGAAGAACTTCTTTAGATGGCAGTTCGCGATCTCCCATCTCTTTGGTGCGATGTTGACTTTCACGCCAGTCGTGCCGTGCTTTTTGCAAGCCGTCTACAACGGAGTGGATATTCCATGAGGCCATTTTTTTAATCCTAATGATTTACTACATGTGTAATAGAAACTGACTAAGTTATTGTTTAAATCAATTTTTGATTTTTTTCAAATTTTTAGCTTTTAATTCTGTATTTTACTCAACAAAAAAGCAAACAATGCGTTTGATCTGGATATGACTCCTATATACTCTGCACATATTTTTACTTACGCAAAGTTACATTGAGTTTTGAGTATTCAGGATCATTTATGATAAACGCCCAGATGTTTCCCACCACATTTCTTTTTCGTTGTTTAAAAATGATCTTAGGTACAGGTATTGGTACTTTAAGCACACTTAGTTTTGCCGAAACTCAATCTAAGCAGCTCGAAACCATTGTGTTAAGTGCCGATCAGCAAAATTCTGGTTATTTGCGTCAAAATGTTAATCTGGAAGGTTTTGGTACAACGCAGTTAAAAGATATTCCAGCTTCTGTATCTGTCGTGAGTTCAGCACGCTTAGAGGATCAGCAAGCCAAAGTACTGACCGATGTGATCAAGAATGATGCTGCTTTGGGAGATGGATATGCTGCAATCGGTTACTATCCGAATTTTGTCTCGCGTGGTTTTGCGCTGGCTTTAGGTTCAAGCTATCTGCTCAATGGCTATGTGGTTCGTGGTGAACAAAACATTGCACTTGAAAATAAGGATCGAGTAGAAATTCTAAAAGGTATTTCGGCCATTCAAAGTGGCATGTCAACACCCGGTGGCGTCGTCAATTATGTTACAAAGCGTCCAGAGGATATTCGTTCAGTTACTGTGGGTGCCAACAGTGAGGGAGGAACATCTATCGGGCTAGATGTCGGTGGCTTTTTAGGCAAAGCGCAAACCATGGGTTATCGCGTAAATCTTGCCGAAGAACAGATTCATCCTTATGTCGAGCATGCTAACGGTCAACGTGTGTTCGGCTCACTCGCACTCGATTGGCAGATTGATGATCAATCACAGCTTCAGTTTGATATTGAATCACAACGCCAAAAACAACGTTCAGTTCCGGGATACCAATTACTCGACGGCTCAACAGTTCCGACTGATGTGGCTTGGAGCAGATTGCTGGGTTATCAAAGCTGGAGTAAGCCAGTCACCAACGTTGCGCTGAACACCAGCCTGACGTATCGCTATCAAATTAACTCAGACTGGGCTGCGAGCATCGGTGCGAGTTATAGCCATGTCAAAATTGACGATTATATTGCCTTTCCATATGGTTCCTATAAAGGTTTGAAACCGATTGAAAATACCTTTGATGCCGATGGAAACTACGATCTTTACGATTACCGTAGCCCAGACGATGTACGTATGACCACACAACTCAAATCGAGTTTAAAGGGCCAATTTGAAACGGGAACTGTACATCATCATTTGAATTTTGAACTGGCTGCTGTAGAAAAAAATCAAAAACGTTATGTTGGTATTAATACACCCGTTGGAACAGGGAATATTTATCAAGACACCACCGATTTTGAGCCCGCTACATTTGATTTAGGAAATCGATATAAGCCACTCGAAAGTAAGCAGCTTTCTGTGGCATTTACAGATCGAATGGAGCTTGATCCACAATGGACAGTATTACTGGGTGGAAAATGGATCGATTTAAATGAAAAAGCGTATGACAGTGACGGTACGGAAAATCGTCATACAGACATTCAAAAATTTTTACCACAAATGGCATTAAGTTATCGACCACTTGAAAATACAACAGTTTATCTTTCTTATGCGAAAGGTTTAGCGGACGGTGGAACAGCACCATGGTATACAAGCAATGCCAATCAGGTCTTGGCACCTGTTCAGTCGCGACAATATGAGCTGGGCTTCAAACAGCAGTACAACAACGCTTTGCTCAGCTTGGCACTTTTTGATTTAAAGCAGAATAATCAGTTTGTTGCACCTACTGATGACGGCAATCTCATATTTATCGAAAAAGATGATCAGCGCTCTCAAGGAATCGAATTCGGATTGACGGGCAAGCTTTCATCACAAATTGAACTGAGCTCAAGTTTGGCATTGATGAAGTCTCGTTGGGAAGGAAGTGAAGTTGATGCTTACGAAGGGCATCAAATTCAAAATGTACCCAAACTGCGTTTTGCAACGCATGTGTCTTATGATGTCGCGCAAATAGACGGTCTACGACTCTTGGCGGGTATGCAATATAGCGCCAGTAAATATGCCAATAAGTCTGGAACTGTAAAAGTTGGTGGTTATAGTGTGTTTGATCTTGGTGCAGCTTATGCCTTTAAAGTCAGTGGTTATGACTCTACACTCAGACTGACCATCGATAATCTGTTCAATAAGCAATACTGGCGTGATGTAGGTGGATTTATGGGCGATGACTATTTATTTTTAGGTGCACCACGAACGGCTCAAGTTTCACTTAATGTGAAATTTTAAATCAAGAGCACCTCTTCATCATTTCGGTGCTTTTTTTATTCGGCATGTGTCATTTTGGGGTGGGTTTTTAAAAACAGGGTTGAGTTCAGTTGCAAGTGAACTCAACCTTTTTCTATTCTTGATCAGTCAAATGACGAAAATGGAAGATTTATACGTAAAATGACGTAGAGACAAATTTTGACAACACATTATAATCTAAGATTTGTATTTTATTTTTTTTATTTCCCTATTATTAAATTAATAAGAAGATAATTTATTTTAAGCCTAATAATTATTATTTAAGATTATGATTTTAATTAAAATTATTTGAATTAAAGATTTAATATTTAAAATATAAAGCTTAAAAATTATTTTTTGGCATGCTCTTTGAATGATATTTCATCGCAAAAAATTATTTTAATTTAAAGATGATCAAATTGGAGAAGAAGTCATGTTACAGCAAAGAATGATGTCCATTTCATTGTGTATTGCAGCGGTAATGGGGGGATTATCACTCACAGGATGCTCAAAATCATCAGACAAAACGGCAGCCACCGAAACGCAGGCCACGTCTGCACCAGCCAGCAAAAGTTCAGACACCATTAAAGTCGGTATTTTACATTCCTTATCTGGCACTATGGCCATTTCAGAAACTTCGCTTAAAGACACAGCCTTGATGACCATCAATGAGATCAATGCGAAAGGTGGCGTATTAGGTAAAAAGCTTGAGCCAGTTGTGGTTGATCCTGCGTCAGACTGGCCGCTTTTTGCAGAAAAAGCACGTCAGTTGATTACTCAAGACAAAGTAGCGGTCATTTTTGGATGCTGGACATCGGTTTCGCGCAAATCTGTTTTACCTGTAGTGGAGGAACTCAACGGTTTATTATTTTATCCTGTTCAATATGAAGGTCAGGAACAGTCTAAAAATATATTCTACACGGGCGCTGCACCGAACCAGCAAGCGATTCCTGCGGTGGAGTATTTAATGAGTGAAGAGGGTGGCAAGGCGCAGCGCTTTGTGTTGCTGGGTACAGATTATGTGTACCCACGTACGACCAATAAAATTCTTCGCGCATTTTTGAAATCGAAAGGCGTTGCAGATGCCGACATTATGGAAGAGTACACGCCGTTTGGTCATAACAACTATCAAACCATTGTGGGAAATATCAAAAAATTTGCTGCGGGTAAAAAGACCGCGGTGATTTCAACCATCAATGGTGACTCCAATGTGCCTTTTTATCGTGAGTTGGGTAACCAAGGCATTAAAGCATCCGATATTCCAGTAATGGCATTTTCTGTGGGTGAAGAAGAGTTACGCGGTATCGATACCAAACCGCTGGTGGGTCACTTAGCGGCTTGGAATTACTTCATGTCGGTTAAGAATCCAAAAAACACCGACTTTATCAATAAATTTAAACAGTATGCAGTGGAGTATAAACTGCCGAATGCCTCAAAAGTGGTCACCAATGACCCAATGGAAGCCACCTATGTGGGGATTAATATGTGGAAACAGGCAGTCGAAAAAGCAGGCTCAACCGATGTGGATAAAGTCCGTACAGCCATGGCGGGCCAGACGTTTGCAGCACCGTCTGGATATACCCTAAAAATGGATGAAACCAATCATCATTTACAAAAGCCAGTTATGATTGGTCAGATTCGTGCTGATGGTCAGTTTGATGTGGTCTATAAAACACCAACCACGATTCGTGCAGAGCCATGGAGCCCGTACATTCCAAAATAACAAATCAACGAGGGCCTGTTCGCATTGATACAGGCCAACCTTAGTCAAGCTTAAAAAATATTCACATAGCAAGGGTTTACTATGTATAACCATATTCGGCGCTGGGCGATGATGATGCTTTTCATACAGCTTTGTTGTGTATCTGTGTGGGCAACTGAAAATAGCAGTCAGCCACAGACATCACTCTCCCACACGGCGGCTGTAGCGCACGACGATGCGATACAAACTTTTGTTCGGTCGGATTTTACAGCCCGTCGGACGATACTTAATCAGTGGCCTGCTAGTCTAGAATTACTGGACAAACTTGTTGGTTATATCGACGACAATCAACTTTATACCGATAGTTCGGGTAATACCTATCTACTTAAAGATGAACAAACGCTCTTGAGCTATCCCGATGAAAAAGTCATCACCACATGGCCTTCAGATTTATCTCAAGTCACACTGGTGAATACTTTAAGAAAAGCACTGACGTTTGGGCAGGCCAAAGCCAAGCTTAATTCTGAAGATGCGTCTCAACGCTTACAGGCAGTAGATATACTAGAAAACAATATTGCAGAGCTAGACAGTGGTTTTATCAAACAACTATATTTAAAAGAAAATAACAATAAGGTAAAAGCGCGACTAGCACA
Source organism: Acinetobacter soli (assembly GCF_018139125.1). Classification (NCBI taxonomy): domain Bacteria; kingdom Pseudomonadati; phylum Pseudomonadota; class Gammaproteobacteria; order Moraxellales; family Moraxellaceae; genus Acinetobacter; species Acinetobacter soli. Next base: position 1,014,400 of record NZ_CP073241.1, on the reverse strand, counting down.
GCTTAAGGCACGTCTAGATTACAATAGCTCAGATGTATTCACTAAAATAGCAGCCATTAAAACCCTCTCAGCCTCCAACCGACCAGATGTTCTGGCTTTGGTCGAACATGAGTTGAGCCTTGCTCAAATTCATCCTGAACTCACAGCGGCATTACAAGATGCCAGAAACCAAATCAAAACACGTTTACAGATCAGTGAATGGTCTGGTCATCTTTTTTCAGGTATAAGCACGGCCAGCATTTTATTGCTTGCGGCGCTAGGTCTGGCCATTACTTATGGCTTACTTGGTGTAATCAATATGGCGCATGGCGAGCTGATCATGATTGGTGCCTATACCACCTACGTGATCCAGAGTCTGTTTAAAGCGCATTTGGCTGCTTGGGTCGATTGGTACTTAATCGCTGCAATACCATCGGCATTTTTGATCAGTGCATTAATTGGCATGCTGATTGAACGAACCATTATTCGGCCCTTATACGGAAGACAGCTTGAAACTTTGCTGGCTACATTTGGGGTAAGTCTAATTTTGATGCAACTGGTACGCATGGTATTTGGAGCACAAAATGTCGAAGTATCCAATATTGCATGGTTAAGTGGCGGAATAGCACTCACACCGAGTTTGATGTTGCCGTATAACCGAATGGCCATCATTGCTTTTACCGTTGCGATTTTATTGATTCTGCTTGTGCTACTCAACAAAACCCGTTTTGGATTGTTTGTACGCGCAGTGACTCAAAATCGTCAAATGGCTCGTGCAGTCGGCATACGTTCTGCACGCATTGATATGCTTGCATTTGGCTTGGGCTCTGGGCTTGCAGGTTTGGCAGGCTGTGCCTTGGCGCAGGTTGGAAATGTGGGGCCAGATTTAGGACAAAATTACATTATCGATGCATTTTTGGTGGTGGTAGTGGGTGGTGTGGGGCAGGTTTGGGGCGCCGTACTGGCTGCACTTGGATTAGGGGTAAGTGGCACGGTACTTGAAATTGGACTCGGTGCTGTACTTGCAAAAATTATTCTTTTGGTGCTTGTGATTTTGTTTATTCAAAAACGTCCACAAGGGTTATTTGCCATCAAAGGCCGGTTTGTGGAGTAAGACGCACATGAAATTCACTTTATTGTTTGCAGACAAACCGTTGAGTGCCGCACTCATCGTACTTTGTTTTGTGGTGCTTTTAGTTCTACCTTGGTTGCATCTGGCACCTGTTGATTCTGCTTTTTATTTGTCTGCGTACTGGGTCACACTGATTGGCAAAATTATGTGTTTGGCACTGGTGGCACTTGCACTCGACCTTGTTTGGGGCTATGCCGGAATTTTAAGTTTGGGGCATGGTCTTTACTTTGCATTGGGCGGTTATGCTTTTGGTATGTACCTTATGCGTGAGTCGGCTGGTGATGGATTGCCCGATTTCATGCGTTTTTTAAGCTGGAATGAATTGCCATGGTTTTGGTTGGGCACCGAGCATTTTATCTGGGCGCTGCTATTGGTGGTTTTAGTCCCTGGTGTGATCGCGTTTTTATTTGGATTTTTTGCATTTCGCTCAAAAATTAAAGGGGTATATTTTTCAATCATTACTCAGGCCATGACCTTTGCTGCAGCATTATTGTTTTTTCGAAATGAAACAGGCTTTGGCGGTAATAATGGCTTTACTGGATTCAAAACGATCTTAGGTTTCGACATTACTTCAGCACCTACACGTGCCAGTTTGTGTTGTATGACTGCACTGATACTCATGTTGTGTTTTATTGGCTTACGTAGCTTGATGAATCGTCCTTATGGGCGGGTATTAGGTGCAATTCGGGACAGCGAAAACCGGTTGCAATATTTAGGCTATCGTACGCTTTGGTACAAACTTTCGGCATGGGTGTTATCGGCCGTGATCGCTGGAATAGCAGGCGCGCTTTACGTCCCACAGGCTGGGATTATTAACCCGAGCGAAATGAACCCTGTCAACTCCATTGAAATGGCCGTTTGGGTGGCTGCAGGCGGGCGTGGAACGCTAATTGGACCAATATTGGGAGCAGGGCTGATTAATGCAGTTAAAACATACTTTACCGTGGCTGCTCCAGAGTATTGGTTACTTATTTTGGGTGGTTTATTCATTGTAGTGACCTTATTTCTGCCAAAAGGTGTGGTGGGGTTGTTTGACCACTTTAAAAAGGAGAAAAATTAAATGAGCGAAGTGCAATTCGAAACACCACCGCATGGCGGACAATATGGTGAAGGATACGGCAGGACTAAGGTTCAGGGTGCAGATTTTAGTCATGGTATTGCGCTCTATCTTGAAAATGTTAGTGTCTGGTTTGATTCCTTTAGAGCCTTAAATGATCTGTCTTTATACATCAATGAAGGCGAGCTACGCTGCATTATTGGCCCAAATGGTGCGGGAAAAACAACACTGATGGATGTCATTACTGGCAAAACTCGTCCTACTCAAGGTACTGCATTTTTCGGTCAAAACTATAATTTAGCCAAAATGACCACGGAGCAAATTGCTGAGGCTGGAATCGGCCGCAAATTTCAAAAACCGACAGTATTTGAAAATTTTAGCGTGATGGAAAATTTACTGTTGGCAGCACCGAAAGATAAAACTGTAAAACGGAGTTTTTTCGCAAAATTGTCCGCTGAAACTCAAGTGGCTTTGGAGCAAACACTCGAACAAATTCGATTAAAGGACTTTCGCCATAAAACTGCGGGATTACTTTCACACGGTCAGAAGCAGTGGCTTGAAATTGGAATGCTGCTGATGCAGCAGCCAAAACTGATTTTATTAGATGAACCCGTTGCGGGTATGACCGATGCAGAAACTGAGCGTACTGCGGAGCTTTGTTTGGAGCTTAAAAAGCAACATACCTTGATTGTGGTGGAACATGATATGAGTTTTATCGATACGATCAGTGAAAAAGTGACCGTACTGGCTCAAGGCGCTATTTTAGCAGAAGGAACATTGGCAGAGGTACAAGCCAATGAAGACGTTATTGAAAAATATCTAGGTCGATAGGATAGACACATGCTCGATATTCAACAAATCAATCAGTTTTATGGTGGCAGCCATATTTTGCGCGATGTTTCATTGAGTGCAGCGTGTGGACATTGCAGTGTTGTGCTGGGGCGAAATGGAGTGGGTAAAACTACCTTGTTAAAATGCCTGATGGGATTACTGCCGATTAAATCTGGGCAGATTATTTTGGATGGTAAGGATATCTCAAAACTGTCGCCCGAACAGCGTGTACGAGCTGGCCTTGCATATGTTCCGCAAGGGCGAGATATATTTTCGACGCTCACCGTTGAAGAAAATATCCTTATTGGAATGGCTAAATTTTCAGGTGCTAAAACTAAAAAGGTGCCAAACTCTTTATACGAGTTGTTTCCAGTTTTAGAGGAGATGAAATATCGCCGTGGTGGAGATCTCTCTGGTGGGCAACAGCAGCAACTGGCAATTGCAAGAGCATTGGCATCTGAACCTTGTATCTTGATTTTGGATGAGCCAACAGAGGGAATTCAGCCGTCAATTATTAAAGACATCGCCAAAGTAATTCAACGCCTGACACAAAAGGGCGATATGGGAATTATTCTGGTCGAGCAGTTTTATGATTTTGCTGAAGAGTTAGCCGATACGTATACCGTGATGGCACGTGGACACATTATTGCATCTGGACGTGGAGATGAAATGTCTGAAAAAGGAATTAAGGAGCTTGTCGCGATCTAGGTTTAAAAGTAGCTGAATAGGGTTACAGTATCTATTTTTCGCTTTTTAGCTACATAGACCGACACTTTATTAGCAATTGCGTAACTTATGTTGATCTAAAATTACAGTTGTATATGAATGGGTTGTAGATTGACAGTCTCTTTGCAGTATTTCGGCTATAGCTCGAATTCTCTATGCTATAAAAAAGGCTCAAATGTTCTCAAACCTTATAAGGATCAAGACAAAATGAGTCTTTCTGAAAAAATAATAACTGTCAAAGATCAACATGGTAATGAGCGCGAAGTTGCTGCACTGTGCGCGTCAGCACGATCAGAGCCAGAATTAGACCATGGTTCTTCACATATGGTTCATGCTGTGAAATTGATCTTTATTGATGGACATCAAGTAGAAGTAGATGCTGAAGGCAAATTTTATCACCCAGATACACGTGTTGAGTACTCGGTTTAGTTCATGAGTGTTCAAAGAAAAATCTGAATATCCAAGTGAACCGATATTTAATAGTGTTTCAGTGAGAGCATGCTCATTATAACCAACAACATGATAAGGAAGACTTAATATGATCGATGAAGAAAAGCCTCTTGATTTTGATGACGACAGTGAACCTCACGATTTTGAGGATGAAGAGTACTTAGACGACAAAAAAGAAGATGAATTGTACAATACCATTACCAAAGATGGTTCAAGTGTCGATCCCGCAGATGATGGAGAACGTCACCAACGACCTGAAGACGGTGATCCTATTGAAATAGAAGACACTTAATATTATAAATAAAGCCCAATCAAAAATTGGGCTTTATTTATAATAGATTTGAACCCGATCAAATATGACGCGACTTTGTAAAAATATGAAAGCTGTTCCAGTACTACGACAATGGACGACCGAGCAAGACGGTTTCCTGATTGAACATGCAGATCTTGCAATATCGGAATTGATTCAACTACTGCCGTATACTGAAGAAGAAATCAAAGCCCGTAAAAAAGTATTGGGATTATTAAAGCGTGAAAGACAATTCCGAAAGATCATGACCTACTAAAAAAGAATCTATCAATGTGATGAAATCAAGATTCTTAAATATAGGTATGTTTACTTTGTTATCGCGTGTTAAAAAATTTGGTCATCTAAATCCAATCTGTACAATGTGAAAACTTTGATTACTGTAGAAGTGTTTTTTGGTTACTTAATGAACAATATAGAATTAGAACTCACATGGATTTATACATAGGTTGTCGATAAATTAAAGATAAGCAAACGTATTGGCAGACTTAAACATGAAACTATTCGATATGTTCACCGGGAATTCAAAAGATAAAAATAGATCAGGTTTTTCAAAAGTAGAATTTGATCAGATCGTTCGTAAAGCTGTTGTAAGCAGCTTTATAGTCAAAAAGAAGTAAGTAAATTTAAGCGTCTTACTATTTTAAATGTAATAAAAATCTGGGCTAGAAATACTCTAGCTCAGATTCATGATATTGATTTGAGTAGATACGAGAAACAATACCAGCAACGTTTCAAATGGATTTGATTTCAGTCAGTACAAATATATCAACTTTTGCTATGATTGATCTTGTAAAAATGCAAGATAAAGCAATCACATGCAAGCACTCACAATACAAACTAAACTTGGCGGATTTTACTTTTTCTATTACGCCATAGTGGGTACATTCATGCCGTATTGGAGCTTGTATCTTCAAGATCAGGGCTTCAATTATCAAGAAATTGGAATTCTATCTTCAATCGCGATCATCACACGTTTTTTTGCACCGTTCATTTGGGGATGGGTAGCAGATAAAACGGGCAAACGAATGTTATTGGTACGAATCGCAACTTGGATGGAAGCATGTATTTGGTTTACGATTTTTTTAATTTCAAAAAGTCTTCAATCGATTGCCTTACTCATGCTGATTTTCAGTTTTTTTCAAAATGCAATCTTGGCGCAGTTCGAAGGCGTTACTTTATTTTGGCTAGGAGACAAGCGCGCCGAACTATACGGTAAAATTCGAAAATGGGGATCTGTCGGGTTCATTAGCAGCGTATTTGGTATAGGGGCATTATTAGAAATTATTCCCGTTTCAATGCTGCCAATTTTACTACTCTGTATTTCCTTTCTTGCGTTTATCTGGTCATTTCAAATTAAAGAACCAACAAAGGCACCAACAGCCCAGCGGCAACTAGAACCTTTATGGCCAATTTTAAAGCGACCTAGTGTCATGGCTTTTTTTGCTATCGAATTTATTATGCTGTTCTCACACGCGCCATTTTATAGTTTTTACAGTAATTTTTTAAAAGAAGCAGGGTATAGCACCACACAAATTGGTACTTTGTGGGCCATAGGCGTGTTATCAGAAATTATCATGTTTGCCTGTGCACACACATTATTGGCGCGTTATTCAATGCGCATTTTGGTATCGGTGTGTCTTGTTATGACCAGTATTCGATGGATACTTGCTGGATATATGGTCGAGCATTTTTGGGGGCAATTGCTCGCCCAGACGATGCATGCCTTTAGTTTTGGTTTATTTCATTTGCTGGCAATGCGGTTGGTTTTTAGTCATTTTACCGCAGGTCAGCAAGGTCGGGGGCAAGCACTGTATAGCACCATGTGGGGCTTGGGGGTGGCTTCTGGTAGTTTATTGGCAGGTCACTTTTGGCAGACGTTAACTGCGCCGGTGATTTTTTTATGTGCTGGTTTATTGGTTTTATTGGGGCTTGGTTTTGTAAAATGGTTGCCCACACAAGGTGCACAACCATCTTAATTCATCGATTAAACAGCTATTACACCGCGTCGTTTACAGCGTGCGCAAGAGATTTCATATCTGTACCTGAAGGTGCCTGATAAATTTTCAAGCCAAATTCAGGTGTAATAGCCAGTAAATGATCAAAGATATCAGATTGAATGGCCTCATAAGCATTCCATGCGGTTGTGTTGGTAAACGCATAAATCTCAAGTGGAATCCCTTCACTAGTCGGTTGAAGCTGACGTACGATTAAAGATTGATTCTGTGCAATTCCACTATGTTGCTTCAGATAAAATTCAATATATGCGCGAAACGTACCTAAGTTCGTTAAACGCCGCTGGTTATACACCGATTGATTGCTCAGTTGCTCATTAAATGATGTAATTTCAGATTTTTTTAGATCAAGATATTGATTCAGTAAAATAAAGCTTTTGAGTTTGTCTTGTTCTTTTTCCGACATAAAGTGAATACTGCTTTGATCGATAAACAATGAGCGTTTAATGCGACGACAGCCAGATTCACTCATACCGCGCCAGTTTTTAAAGGTATCTGTGATGAGCTTATTGGTAGGAATTGTTGTAAAGGTCTTATCGAAGTTTTGTACGGTCACCGTATGTAATGACATATCAATGACATCGCCATCCGCATTGAGTGAAGGCATCTCAATCCAGTCACCAATACGTACCATGTCATAAGATGAGATTTGTACACTCGCGACCAATGACAAAATCGTATTTTGAAAAACTAACATGAGCACCGTTGCCATGGCACCAAAGCCGGCCAATAAGGTGAACACATCTTTTTTTAAGAAAGTTCCCAAAACCATTAAAGCACAGACAATGAAGATCATGAGTTTGATCAGCTGCAAATAGCCTTTAATGGGTTTATTTTTAGAATTAGGATTACGCTGATAAGCCAGATTGAAAATATTTAAAAATTCACTAATTGCAAGCGCAATGGTTAAAAAGATAAATGCCTGTGCGCCCATTTGTACCAAAGTAATCATTTTACTGGACAAGTGAGGAACACTACTGATCCCGTTCATAATCACGATAGCGGGAACAATATTTGAAATGCGTCTAATCACGCTATGCTGGGCAAAAAGGGACTGGTTAATAAACTTTAGCTTACTAATTGCTTTACGAACACCCCGTACCACAATTTGTTTTGCTATAAAGTTTGCCAAAACGGCAAAAAAAATCAGGATAGCAATCGAACACAGCATCTCAAGCCATGGATATTGGCCGATCCAGTTTTGTATTTCTCTTATATATTGTAAAAAATTCAAACCTCTACACCCATGCTTAGTGAAATAGTATAGTGTAAAGGCTTGATATTTAAGATGTTCGTATTGCTACTTTTTTTGTACGTTTTATTAATAAAACCATACATGCCCAATACATGCGGTTAAATTTACTTCAATTTCTTACCACATCAAATCATCAGGAATCACATAATCTGCATATGGATCTTCTTCATCTGTAGCCTGATCATTTTTCTGTGAATGATTTACCAAGATAAAGCCTTCCATTTTCTGATCAATTTTATCTGCCAATGGTTTGGGTAAGTATGCATAACTGTCTTGATCTTTTGCAATGACCAATGAACCAGAAACTAATGCATTATAAACTTGCTGTGAAACATACACTTTTTTAATCTTGTTCTGATCAATAAACTGATAAGCCACATCTCCTGATGTATCTTTGATTTTATGTTGTTTGATCATTTGTACAATCGAAGCAAGCAACGCTTTTTGTTCAAGTACCTTCTGTTTCTCTTGATTTAAACTCTGGTCTTTTTGTAATTTTTCAAGCTGAGCTCGTTCAATATTGGCTTTCAGTTCTGCTTCATTACTTTGACCAGTTCGATGCTCATGCTTTGCCTGCTTGGTGAGTTTGTTCGCTTTTTTGTTATCGACCAAACCTGCTTTTAAAAGCTGAGCTTGAAGCGCATTTTTTACCATAATGACAATCCAAAATTTAACTGTGTCGTTTTAAATGTTCATAGCTCAAAAACCAATAAACTGCGCTGAGCAATACCGTAAGTAGTGCTGGTAGCAAGAAGGTATTCATGAGCCAATGCGAATAGGCTATTGTAGCAATGACGCCACCAAGAAAAAATCCGAGTACGATTAAAAGATGCAAGATTACACGACGTCTATCTACAGGTAGGCCTTTTGTTTTGTAGCCCAGTGATAAGCCTAGATCAGTGAGTACTCCAGACAGATGCGTAGTGCGTATAATTGCCCCTTTATAATGACTCATCATGGCGTTTTGAACACCCATAGCCATCGACGACCAGAGCAGACCAAGATGAGGATCGTATCTGACTGTCAGCCAAGTTAATACCAACAAGAAAGCGACTAAATTTAAAGTTAAACCATAACGACGATGAAATGATAATGGGGTATTACCTAGAATAAAACCACTACAAAACGAACCCATCAGAAAGCTAATAACGATCAAAAACAAATACAGCATGGTATGTGGCTGCCATTTTACGAGATCAATCGCAAGCATGCTGATATTGCCTGTCATATGTGAGACAGATTGATGAATGACTGTAATAAGTGCCAATACGTTAATTGTGCCGGCATTGAGTGCCAGCACAAAGACAATACATTGAATCCAGTTCGGTAAACTTTGAAGTGGCATAAAAAAACATCAAATACAAATCAACAATTTGAATGTATTATGATTTTGAAGCCTGATCAACTGCAATAACAAATAACACATCTGTAGATGAATTTAGGGCCGTTTCAGTTGAATCTTGAAGTACGCTAATAACCATACCGATTGCAACGACTTGCATTGCAATATCTGAAGATATACCAAATAAGCTACATGCGACTGGTACTAACAGTAGGGAACCACCTGCCACACCCGACGCACCACATGCTGAAATACTCGCTACAACGCATAAAATCATCATGGTCCAAATATCAACATGAATACCTAAAGTATTTACTGTTGCAAGTGTGAGTACCGTAATGGTAATTGCTGCACCACACATGTTAATAGTAGAACCAAGAGGAATAACGACGTTGGTTGTCGACTCATCGACACCACAGCGTCGTGCAAGATCCAAATTGACCGGAATATTTGCGGCTGAGCTTCTTGTGAAAAAAGCAGTAATTCCACTTTCGCGTAAGCATTTAAATACCAATGGATACGGATTGCGCTTGGTGACACATGCCACAAGGAAAGGATTTACTACCAGTGCGACAAAGAACATCGCTCCGAGTAAAACAGCCAATAAATGCGAGTAGCTTTTTAGTGTTTCCATACCTGAGTTGGCAAAAGTCACTGCAACAAGACCAAAAATACCCAGTGGTGCAAAGCTAATGACCAAATGAATCACTTTACCAATCGCGTCGGCAGAATCTTGTAAAAATGTTTTGGTGGTTTGACTACTATGACGAAACGCTGTACCCAAAATAATTGCCCAAGCTAAAATACCAATAAAGTTAGCTTCACTCAAAGCAACTACTGGGTTAGCAACAAAGCTAAGCATTAGGTTTTTCAAGACATCTGATAAACTACCCGGTGGCTGAAATGCTTGATCACCATGTGAAGCTAGCACCAAAGTAGTCGGGAAAAGCAAATCGGCAATCACTGCTGAAAAAGCAGCCAACAACATACTTATCACATAAAGTGCAATAATTGGTTTGATGTTCTTAGCGCTCTGCCCAGTCTCGAAATTGGTAATTGAAGAAATTACTAAAATAAATACCAAGATAGGTGCTACAGCTTTCAAAGCCTTGATGAAAATTTCACCAAATATGCTCAAATAAGGCGTAACGTCTGGAAATAGAAACGCAACAAGGAATCCCAAGATTATGGCAATAAAAATCTTGGTCACAAGACTCAAGCGAAAAAATTTAGAAAACATAAAGCGCAGCCTACAAGCTTTATCGGCCAGAAGAAAATAAGGCTGCTATTTTATACATAACTAAAAAAAATCCTAAATGTTTTTTAAAAAAATGATGGGTTTTCAGGCGTTATGATATTTTTTAAGCGATTTAAAAGAAGAAATACTTATTTAGGACAGTAAAGTTGATACAACGTAGATAGTAAATTGATCATTTTTTCATCCTTAATTGAATAAAAAATTTGTTTACCATCGCGTCTAGTGTTCACCGTACCGCTTTTACGCAGCATCATTAATTGCTGCGAAAGCGTAGGCTGTAAAATATTGGTGCATTCTTCAATTTGAGATACGTTGAGTTCTGAATTCGCCAAATGGCATAAAATCAGGAGCCGATCTGTATTTGCAAGAGACTTCAAAATTGTCACGACATCATCGGCAGCATCTCGCATGGTTTCAATTTGGAGTCTTTGGTTCATTCAATCACCCACATTTTTTCTGAGAAACATTATAAATGAAAGCAAAGTATGATAGATATATTTCTGGTTAAATAGCGTGTAAGAATTGATAATATGAATAAATCTTATAAAAAACTGAATTTTATTCATCAAAACAATGAGTAAAATTCAACATCCTGACCTTTTTTTACGTTATAATACAAAAAACAGACAAGTCTGTATAAGGGAATAATAATAAGTGTAAATTTAAATTTACACAAATCGGTTGGCTGCTAATGATTATTTTGGTGGTTAATTGGGAAACTTCAGACGCAGGCGTGAGATATAAAAAGAATAATACTCACGCTAAATTTTTTAAGCGCAGGCTTGCTCAAATTTAATCAAGCGCTGTACGCGTGACCAGTATTCCTCAATTTTAACCGAATTGCGCTCAATTAAGGCTTGCATGGTCATGCCATCTAAAATATTGATGAGTAGGTTCGCGAGTTGTCCTGGGTTTTGTATGTCCAGTTCAGTGAGTAGGGTCGTGATGAGTTCAGTCAGCCATTCTTTGTACTCAGTTGCAGGTTTGATCGTAGAAGGATAGATCTTAAAAATCTCCTCCACAGCTTTTTGAAACATACAGCCATTAAAATCTTCGGTTTCGAACCATGCCGAATACCAAAGATAGATTGCTCTGATTTTACTTAGAGGATCGTTATCATCACAACCATTGATCGTTGCATTCAGAGAAGCTTGCAAATTTTGATTACGTTGATTCAAACATTCTTCAATTAACTTTGCCTTAGAAGGAAAGTATTTGTAGAAAGTCATTTTTGCAACACCAGACTCAAGAATGATCCGATCAATCCCGACTGAGTTATAGCTATGGGAATTAAAAAGACGCAAGGCGGTATTAATAATGTCATCTTTTTTCGACATGTTTAGAGGTTCCTGCCAAAGACATGTATGTACTCAAAAAATGCAATTTCGAGGTTTTTTTCATGGGAAATGAAATGATGAAAAATCCGTTTAAGTCTACACTTGAAAGAGCATAGTAAAATCTGAATAAAGTCTAACAGAATCAAGAAGTATTTATAAGTAGGGCTTTTGGCAAAGTTTAATAAGATTTTGTACTGATCGAAGAACAATTGATCTGTAAAATTAATATAAAGTTTCATAAATAAACTTTGAATAAATGTTATATTTATGTAGATTAATGTTTCAAAATATCTTTAACACACAGGTGTTTCTGTGTACAGAATAGACAGTTGACGATGAACAAGTTCTCATTCACCCAATCAGAAAATGCACGCACTGAAGCATTAAATTTCGTCAAAAACTCCCTAACATTAGATCAATGGAACCTTCATCAAGCACAGATTCAATTGTTTAAACAAAGCGTTGAAAAGCATGCATTGTTCCAACATCCCATATTAAATCAGCTGCAAAGTTCTACGCTTAGCCTTCATCATTTAAAAACAATTCATTTAAACTACTTTGTTGCAATCGTAAAAATATTTACAGATGCATTAAGTATGCTCATTTTTGATGCGCATACTTTGGAAAAAAACCAAAATATTAAAACTGATATGCGAGTGAAAGCAAAAGTTTATGCTCGTTATTTATTGTCTTTAAACCTGATTGATGAATTGGGATTTAATACACTAGATTTGGCATTGAGTTCGCCTAGCAAAGCACACCTTACCTATTTTTTACAGCTTCTAGAAGCATTGTCTTTAGATACAAATGACCTTACGCAGACTGTTTCACAGGCTCATCGAGTAAGCGATTATATCGCGTCACATTTTCATGATTATCAAGCCTTGTTACTAATCTTGGCGATTACCGAACAGCAGGTCATTGTTTATAGTGAAGCGCTTTCTATTAATGTGGCGAAATTTGATCCGAAATTTTCATCTGGTTACTATGAGTGTCATGGGGTAGTGGGCTGTGGTTATAGTCTTGCAAATGACGATAATCATGAAGATGATATTTGGATGTTATTAACACAAGCGCTAAATACATCCCGCACGGATGAACTAAGCGCTATAACCAGTGAATTTCTGGATATCTGGCATGATTTCTGGGAAAGCATGTATGTGGCTTGATTCTGGGTTTTAAAATTTAGAATAAACCGAATATTGAGTGAATTAAATAGATATACAAATCTGTATAGAAAATCACATTAAATCTGCGTAAAATTCAACATAAGTATGAGTTTTACTGATAATAACAATGTCGATTAATTTATTTGGCGTATTAGAACGCTTGGGATTAGGTGCACAGCAACGCGCCTTGCACGTGACCTTCTCAGATCCCGCCCTGAACAGTCAGGTGTATTTACAACGCATACAGGGACAGCAGCAGATCAATCACGGCAGTACTGCCGAGCTGCTGTGCTTCAGCACGCACGCACAGATTTCCCTCAAACAATTTATCGGCTGTCAGGTTGCCGTCGATCAGGTGACCGATACCGGCCAGCTGTATCGCACCAGTGGTATCATCACCGCTGCTAAACAAGCACAAAGCGATGGCGCACTGACCAGTTACACCCTGACCCTGCAAGACCCGACCGCACTGTGGCACAAACGCCGCAACAGCCGCGTGTTTATGAACAAAAGCGTGCGAGAGATCAGTGAACTGCTGTTTAGAGAATGGCAAACGAAAAGCCCGCTGTTTGCCGCCAGCCTGACGCTCGATACCTCAGGCTTAAACCGGGACTATGACATCCGGCCGTTTAGCATGCAGGCCAACGAAACCGATTACGACTACCTGACCCGACTCTGGCGTAGCGAAGGCATCAACTGGCTGATCGATGAAGCAGCCCTGACCGTCCCGACGATGAATACCCCGATACAGGCACAAGTACTGCGTCTGATTGACGACAACCAGCATTACACTGCCTTAAGCAGACAAGTCATACATTACCAGCGCAGCAGTGCCACCGAACCCTACGATACCCTGACACAGGTACAAGCCGAGCGGTTCCTGCAACCCACATCGGTCTATACCCAGCGCTGGCAAGCCGATGCCCTACAACAAGAAGAAGGCAGTGGCAGTGTGCAAAGCACCCAGCAACACAGCCAGCAACACGACAATGCCAGCCTGAATCTGGAAGATGCCTGGCACATCACCCCGGCATGGATTACCGATCTAGAACAACAAGATCAGGCCACCGCATCCGGCAACCCTCAACTGGAACAGCTCAACCAGCAGATCAATGCCTATCACCACCTACAGAGCAAACAATTCAGCGCCCGTGGAAGCGTACGCAATGCACAGGTCGGCTACTGGTTTCAGCTCGAAGGCCATCCCGAACTGACCCAGCACAGCGCAGACGAGCGCCAGATGATCATTGTGGGCAAACACTACAGCAATCAAAACAACCTGCCCAAAGAACTACAACAACAGCTCAACTACAACGTACCCGAACAACGCCACCACAGCGAACTGACCTTGGTCCGCCGCAACATCAAAATCGTACCCGAGTACCACCCGCAGCAACACCGTCCACCGGCACATCCGCAACGCGCCAAAGTGGTGGGGCCAGAAGGCGAACAGGTACATGTGGACGAATGGGGACGCATCAAAGTCCGGTTCCTGTTTACCCGAAGTGAAGACCACAGCCATGATGGTGGTGCAGGCAGCAACGACAACGACACCGACTCGGCATGGGTCGATGTACTGACCCCATGGGCAGGCGAAGGTTATGGCGCCCGCTTTTTACCCCGTATCGGCGAGATCGTGGTGATCGACTACTTTGATGGCGATATTGACCGTCCCTTTGTGCTTGGACGCATCCACGAAGCGCAGCGAAGTCCGACCAAATTCGACATTAAAGGACAGTTACCGCATACCCGACACCTGAGTGGCATCCGCTCCGAAGAAATTCAGGGCAGTGGCTACAACCAGCTCCGCTTTGATGACACCACAGGACAGATCAGCAGCCAGCTCCACAGCAGCCATGGCGCGACCCAGCTTAATCTGGGCAATCTGAGCCACCCCAAGGAACAACTGGAAAGCGAAGGCCGAGGCGAAGGTTTCGAACTACGTACCGACCAGTGGGGAGCTGTACGGGCAGGTGAAGGGCTACACCTCAGCACCCACAAACAAGAACAGGCACAGGGCCAGCACCTAGATGCGAAAGAGGCCAGCCAGCAGCTTGAAAGCAGCCTGAACAATGCCAAAGCCTTAAGTGAAGTGGCCAAAAATCAGCAGACCGATCCGCTTGAAGTACTGGACAACCTCAAACAGTTTTTGGAACAGATCGAACAACAAGACCAGAACAAGGCAGCGGCATTTAAACAAGCACTGATGATCTTAAGTGCGCCTAGCAGCATTGCCATGAGCAGCAACCAAGACATCCACTTGAGTGCAGATGGGCAACTGAGCCAGCATGCAGGAGACAGCCTGAACATAAGCACGCAAAAAAGTTTGATTGCCCATGCCAGTGACAAGATTAGTTTGTTTGCAGCACAGCAAGGTGCCCGCCTGTATGCCGGCAAGGGCAAGATCGAGTTACAGGCACAGGGAGATGGGGCGGATTTAATTGCACGGAAGGATATTCAGATTATTTCTACGGAGGATGTAATTAATATATCTGCTCCAAAACGGATTTTGATTACTGCTGAAACCTCTCAGGTTGAAATTAATGAGCAAGGCATCATTCTTAGAACTGGTGGTAAAGCAGAATTTAAAGCGGGGCAGCATGTGTTTGTGGGTGGGGAGAAAGTTTCACTAGATTTACCTCAATTGAATAAATTAGAAATTGCTCAATCGCCATATTCTGCGCAATATCAGTTATTCAAAACTGATGGTAGAAACTTTCAAGGCTATAAGTATTTTATTGAAGATTCAAACGATAATTTAATAAAGCAAGGAGTTACAGATAATCAGGGTTTTACAGAGCAAGTAGTCACAGAGTACAGTGAGAAAATTATTGGTTATAAATCTGTAATGCGAGAAAGTGAGCGAATAACCGAAAATTGGGAGGCAAAGCTGGAGCAAGCAGTTAATAAAGTTACCAAGGGAGAAAAATAACGATGCTTCCTGTCATTATTGGAATAATTGAGTTAGCAGGATATGCCGCAACAGCTTATGAGTTATATCGTACAGCGACAAATGCTTATGGTGAGGTTAAAAACTATCAAGATAATATAAAAAAAGCAAAAGATGAAATTAAGAAAATCATGCAAAATCTTGATAAAGAAATTACTGACAAGATAGATCGCCAGCGAGAGAAAGTGCTATTAACTACTTTGACTTCAGGAGATAAACAGACGAATATGACAAAGTCTGCATCTGGAAGACCACAGGTCAAAAGTAATTTAATTACTGCAGCGATAAAGCAAAAAATCCCTTTTAGGCCAATTATTAGTCAAATTTGCGAAAAAGCAGATCATTTGCCAATGATTCAGCTGAGAAAACAAAAGGGTAAAAAATTAAAAGATGTTATTCCTAAAAGTAAAGTTGATATTGTAGCGAAGCTATTGAAGATGACGGCCGAAGAGTTAGCAGGAGCGAATGTCGATGAATATATTATTGTTAGATTAAAGCAACTTGCCGTAAACTTTATGTTTGAATTTATGGATGAGCTTTTAAAATGGCGCAGCCCTTTAAAAGCAGAAATATGTTTTGGTTACGATATAAAAACTAACAAATATTTAGCTCCACAGCTAGCTAGCCAGACACGCATTAAAAGAGTCGGATCAGAACTAAATCCTTTTTGGCCAATGCCGTATAAAGGTAGGGGTATCATTGGTGCAGATATTATTATTCCTGAATATCGTGGTGAACCTTTAACATTAAGTAATATTTTTGCATTGGTTGAGGTAAAGTTTCAGAATGATCGGATTGATGAAAAGCAATTTAAGAGCTATGAAATTTTAAAAAGTCAATCTGCTAAAGAAAAAAAAATCAGTAATGTGACAGCAAGTGAAGGCTTTAAGTTATCGTTATTTCGTTATCCTGAAGATGCCATTCAACCAGAAGAGAATAATCCAGTATCTAGTAAGACTAAAGGAAAAGGTAGTAAAAAATGACAACATCGGAATTGTTTTTATCTGAAGATGAAATTAAGAGTTTCTTATTTGAATTTAATCAAGATAGTGATTTTACTTATGGCTATACAGATGAAGAGTTTGGAATATCACCTTATATTACTTTTTATATTTATCACCAAGATGAAGAGGTTGAGGTAATTGCTAATAAGATTATCGATATTTATGAAAATTTAGAAAATACTATTATTGATAAGCCCTTTAATAAGAGATATCGGGATACAGGCGTATGGAAAAATGCAACAAAATGGAAACCATCACGTCAAACAATGATAGAAGAAATGCATGAGAGTTATAAAAAATATTTTGTTTATTATATTGGAGCAACTACAGGAGATTCACCTGTGCAAAGTGCCCGTTGGGTTTTTAATGCTCAAATTCTATCCTCATGCAATATGTATACAATGATAAAGATGAATTTTCCCGAAAAATGGTATCGAAGTCATCTAAAGCAATGGAAAGATTTTATAAATAGATGTCTACATAAACTTAATCCTATCCAAGCTTATAGTGGATATGAAATTGGAAATGCGACCTGTTTTAATCTTATTTCACCAGAATTTGAAACAGCAGAGCGGATATTTAGTGATTATTTTTATGGATTAGATATTGATCATCCTAATATGAATCATTCACATGATGATCCTGATGGATTTATATATACACCTTCTCTAGCCGCAGGAATACGAACACCGACATGGTGTTTTTTACTTTCACCTTACTGGATAGATAAATTAGGGTTAAGCGAAGAGCAAATCCGTTTAAAACTGAATGATCCACGAATCGAGATTACTAAATTATCAGACCCAACAGACTCTGAAAAATTTAGTTTATGGATACGCCTTGGAGAGTTGTCACTTTATCCAGTCGAAGAAGGAATACCGGATTTATTGGTGATGGCGAATGAGCTGATCAAGCCAATCCGATGTAACGAATTAAAATTAACGACTTTAGATGCTTGGGAAGATGATCCAAACCCAAGATTTGATATAGAGAACTCTCCAAAATGGATTGCACGTTTTGATGTAGATAGTCATTGGCCAGAAGGAAAACGAGTTAAAAAAACTCAAACAGGAGTATTAGATAACAATACAATAAAAATTTTAGGTGGTGAAACTTGCCCACAAACAGGTGAGTGGTATAGTCCTGCAAACAATATGGAAAAACGTTATTTTGAACAGGGAGAAGTATTTCCTCAAATTGAAAATAATAGTTGGGGAGAAACGATTTGGTATTTAGAAGTGACGAATAAGAAATAATGTCACAATTATATAAAATTCGTCCGCAGGAAATTTACTTACTTGAACGCTATAGTTCGGTTGAATACTTTAACGAATTGGTAGATGCTTTTAAAAATATGCTGGATGTGGCAGAAAATGCACTTGAGCTATTTATGAGGGATTTAACTTATGATTATCGAAACCGACATATTTCACAACAGCCTGATGTGGTTTGGGGTGAGCATGTACTACCTAATTTCAGGTCAACTTTAGAGAGCTTGAATTATTGGTACAAACGTTTATTAGAGGGTGATTTATCTGCATTGCAATATGCAGGGAATGTGGTGACTGACTTCAGAAATCAAAGAGTAGACTATTTCTCTGATTGGATGGATGAGGATAATTTGGCTTTATTTGATCAATGGCAAAGCAAAGCTAGTAATTTCTCATCTAATATTAAAGTGACAGTTTTTGGTAACTGGCCTATGACTTTTTTAACAGAAGACTATGATGCAGATTATTTAGGAGAGTTAAATTTACCATCATCTTTACCAATATATAAGTTAAACCAAAACGTTACAGTAAAAACAGGCGAAACTGTGCCACATGATGGTATTTATATTCCTAAAATACAGAAAGCAAGTGCGCAACTGCTGCTAAAAGGGCATGATGCGATAGAAGCATTAGTCGGACTTGATCCAGATTGTCCACAATATGATCATGAAGAAGATACTGAATGGGTATTGGTTGAACGAATTGCAGACGAAGGTGGATCATCTGAGACAATTCAAATAGAAAATTTAAAAGGATTTGCTGGTCAGACTTGTCAACGGACAGGCAATTGGTGGAGTCCTGCAAATCAATTGCAATCCCGTTATTTCGAACAGGGTGAGATAATGCCTCAAATTGAAAATAATAGTTAGGGAGAAACCATTTGGTATTTAGAAGTGACGAATAAGCAATGATTAGGTAATTTAAGGTTAAAATAAGGCCTTAGATTGCTTTAAGGTCATCTTAATAATGTTTAAAATATTACTAGGCAATAAGCTCAATGCAACATTGCCATTTTGTTTAGGATGAACGAACGCTTTTAAAAATTATCAATTTTCACTGCTGAAGATAAGTATTTGCATAATTTGATAAATTTTTTCGCTTTAATGTCTGACTGATATTTTGGCTCGCTAACATCAGCTTTTCTAGATTGATCCCTGTTTCGTATCCAATTTGAGACAGTAAATAATACAAATCCTCAGTTGCAACATTCCCTGATGCACCTTTGGCATATGGACAACCACCCAGTCCAGCAAGCGAAGAATCAAAGATTCGAATCCCTTGCTGTAAAGATTGATAGATATTGGCAATTGCCATGCCATAAGTATTATGAAAATGTCCAGCCAAAATGTTGCTGTCCAGTTCTGCTAAGCATGCCTGCCAAACTTTCTGCACTCGATCTGGTGTTGCAGTCCCAATGGTTTCACCCAATGAAATTTCATAACATCCCATCTCATATAAACGTTTGACGACATTTACGACCTGTTTGGGATCAATTGCACCTTCATAAGGACAATCCACCATACAAGATACGTAACCGCGTACGCGCACATGATTTGCTTGCGCGGCTTGGAAAATTTCAGAGAATCGCTCTAGACTTTCATCGATCGAGCAGTTGATATTCTTTCGAGTAAAGCTCTCAGAAGCTGCGGTAAAGACCGCAACCTCTTTACATCCTACTGCTAGGGCAGCATCGAAACCTTTAAGGTTTGGCGTCAGCAAGCTCAAGTTTAAATCATCGCGTTGTGGCAACAATTTAAATAACTTATCGCTCTGCGACATTTGTGGTACCCACTTAGCTGATACACATGAACCCACTTCAATAAACTTTAAACCTGCGTCAATTAAATCATTGATAAAGCTCAATCGTTGTTCAATGCTTAAAGCTTGTTTCTCGTTTTGCAAACCATCACGTGGGCCAACTTCTACTATTTTTACATAGTCACTCATGCAACTTCCCCCTCAGTAGCTTGGAAGTCCACAAGCTCATCACCAGCTTTGACTTGATCACCTACTTGGAAATAGGCATCTAAAATTACACCATCTTTAGGCGCGCGGATGGTGTATTCCATTTTCATCGCTTCAAGCGTTAAAAGCACATCATCTTTCTTCACGGTGTGATTTGCGCCTACAAGTAGTTGTGTTACTACGCCAGGCATTGGAGCTTTGAGATGTCCTTGCTCAGATTGACTATCAGTTTGATCATAATCCTGACGCAAGTAGCTGAATTTATAACTTTGTCCAGCGTTAAATAGAGTAATGCCTTGCAAACCTCGGTTAAAAGCGAGTTTTTGTTGAATTCCACCAATTTGAATATTTGCAGTATGATAATCAGTTAATTGACCTGTGATGTGATACTGCTGACCATTAAATTCAGCGTTAAATCCGTGTTCAGCAGCAGAAAACTTAATTTGAATATTTTGGTTTATAAAGTTCAATTTAATACTGTGTTGATATGTGACATTACTACGCCATAAGGGTTGTGCCAACCACAGTTGCTTTTGAGTCGATTGGTTATTTTGCATTTTGCTGAGAAATTCAATGAATGCCGTCGCAACGACAAGCTCAGGTTTGATATTTGCTGGGCTAAACAAAAATTGTTCTTCACGCTGGATGAGATTGGTGTCCAAATTTGCTTGTTTAAATGAATCACAACGCACAATCTTTTCCAAAAAGGCAATATTATTGCCTAAACCATCGACATGGAAATGACTAAGCGCATGTTGCATCTGAATTAAAGCAGCTTCACGGTTTTTACCCCATACAATCAATTTGGCAATCATTGGGTCGTAGAAAGTGGTAATTTCATCACCTTCAACAATGCCACTATCTACACGGACATATTGGTTTTGCATTGGATAGCGAAGATAGTCAATTTTACCGATTGCAGGTAAAAAGCCTTTGTCTGGTTCTTCGGCATAAATACGTGCTTCGAGTGCATGTCCATGAATTTGTAGCTCATGTTGTAATTTGGGTAATGGCTCACCATAGGCAACTCGTAATTGCCATTCTACTAAGTCCTCTCCGGTAATCATTTCAGTCACAGGATGTTCGACTTGTAAGCGTGTGTTCATTTCCATGAAATATGCTGTGCCGTCTTGTTCAACGATAAACTCAACCGTACCAGCGCCAACATAATCCACAGCACGCGCAGCATCAATTGCAGCTTGACGCATTGCATCGAGCTTTTCACTTGGCATTTGTGGAGCAGGCGCTTCTTCTAGTACTTTTTGATGACGACGTTGAACAGAACAATCCCGTTCAAATAAATGCACATAGTTGCCATGTGTATCACCAAACACCTGTACTTCAATGTGACGTGGTTGAGTCACATAACGTTCAATCAGTACGTCATCATTACCAAAACTCGATTTGGCTTCACGTTTACACAGCGCGAGATAGTAGAGAAAGTCTTCACTACGTTCTACTAGACTCATGCCTTTACCACCACCGCCAGCACTGGCTTTGATGAGTACAGGATAGCCAATTTCATCTGCTTGTTGTTTTAAAAACTCAGCATCTTGATTTGTTCCGTGATAACCCGGTGTTAGAGGTACACCTGCTTTTTCCATCAAGGCTTTTGAGGTGGCTTTCAAGCCCATCGCTAAAATGGCATCGACTGGAGGACCAATAAAGCAAATATTGTGCTGCTGGCAGGCCAAAGCAAATTGATCGTTTTCCGAAAGAAAACCATAACCAGGATGAATCGCTTGGCTTCCTGTATCGATCGCCGCTTGAATAATGCGATCAGCTTGTAAATAACTTTGTGTTGCAGGAGATTGACCAATATAAACCGCTTCATCTGCAAGTTTAACGTGTTGTGCATGTGCATCTGCATCTGAGTAAACCGCAACCGTCGCAATACCTAATTTTTTTGCTGTTCGAATTACACGGCAAGCAATCTCACCACGATTCGCAATTAAAATCTTTTCAAACATTTTTTGGTCATCCTTAATTGTTGTTATTAGAATTTGAAGTCCATGCTGGAGCTTGCTTACTTAAGAAAGCGGTTAAGCCTTCTTTTGCCTCACTGCCTTGACGCACTTGCGCAATGTGGTGAGCAGTTTGCCGAAGTAATTGATTATCCATACTTTGATTGCTGACCATCTGAATCAGTTGCTTAGAAGCAGCTTGAGCATGTGGTCCGCCCAGCAATAAAGCATCAATAATCTCTTGAACTTTTTTATCTAAATCTTCCGCATCTGCAATTTCATGTGCCAAGCCAATTTGTTTTGCTGCATGCGCAGTAATACGTTCAGCAGTTAAAAAATAACGTGAAGCTTGTCGAGCGCCAATCGCACGAATCACATATGGGCTAATCGTAGAAGGGGCAAGACCCAGTCGAACTTCGGAGGTTGCGAACTTTGCATCGGTACTGGCGATGCAAATATCACATGCAGATGCCAAACCCATCCCACCACCAAAAGCAATGCCATGAACACGTGCAATCGTTGGTTGTTTTAAAGTTGCAAGTGCTTCAAGCATCTGTGCAAGTTTTAAAGCATCGACTTCATTTTCTTCGGCAGAAGCTTGACCCGCTTGTTTCATCCAGTTCAGATCTGCACCCGCTGAAAAGCTTTTACCACGACCCGCTAAAACCACAATCCGAATATCGTCACGAATAGCAAGTTGCTTAAAACACGTATGCAATTCTTCAATCACCGTTGTATTGAAGGCATTGTGCAGTTCAGGACGATTCAGCCACACATAGGCCACTAAACCATGCTGTTCCAGTTGTAGAAATTGATAGCTCATAAACACCTCTTACATGCGGAACACGCCAAATTTAGTCGGTTGAATCGGTGCATTTAAAGCTGCTGCAAGGCTTAATCCCAGTACTTGACGTGTTTGAGCTGGATCAATTACGCCATCATCCCACAAACGAGCAGAAGCATAGTAAGGATGCCCTTGACGTTCATACTGATCACGAATCGGTTGTTTAAATTCATCTTCTTCTTGTGCTGACCATTCTGCGCCTTTTTGCTCGATCTGATCACGTTTCAAAGTCGAAAGTACGCTGGCTGCTTGCTCACCGCCCATGACGGATATACGTGAGTTTGGCCAAGTCCATAAGAAACGTGGAGAATAAGCACGTCCACACATACCATAGTTACCCGCACCAAACGAGCCACCAATGATGAGTGTGATTTTTGGCACATTTGCTGTTGCAACCGCCATCACCAGTTTTGCACCGTGTTTGGCAATACCTTCATTTTCGTATTGGCGACCCACCATAAAGCCCGTGATATTTTGAATAAATAACAAGGGAATATTGCGTTGGGTACATAACTCAATAAAGTGCGCACCCTTTTGAGCCGACTCTGAAAATAGAATGCCATTATTGGCAATAATTCCGACAGGCATCCCGTAAAGTGATGAAAACCCTGTGATTAAGGTGGAACCAAAACGAGCTTTAAACTCATCAAAACGAGAACCATCGACAATACGTGCAATCACTTCGCGTACATCAAATGGCTTACGCGCATCGCTAGGAACTACTCCATACAACTCTTTGGCATCGAACAATGGTTCATCAATCTGCTTATTGAGTTCGTTTGGTTTTTTATTCAAATTGGCAACGATATTACGTGCAATCGCAATTGCATGTTCATCGTTTTCTGCCAAATGATCCGCAACACCTGAGAGACGCGTATGTACATCACCACCACCCAAATCTTCGCTACTTACGACTTCACCTGTTGCAGCCTTAACTAGAGGGGGACCACCCAAGAAAATAGTCCCTTGATTACGCACGATGATAGTTTCATCCGACATCGCAGGAACATAAGCCCCACCAGCGGTACAGCTACCCATTACAACCGCAATTTGAGCAATTCCTTGGCTCGACATACGTGCTTGATTGTAAAAGATACGCCCGAAGTGATCACGATCAGGAAATACCTGATCCTGCATAGGTAAATACGCACCACCTGAATCTACAAGATAAATACAAGGTAGGTGATTTTGTTCAGCAATTTCTTGAGCACGTAAATGCTTTTTAACCGTAAGTGGGTAATACGTGCCACCTTTAACCGTTGCATCATTGGCAACGATCATGCAAGTTACACCATTGACCTGTCCAATACCCGCAATTACACCCGCAGCAGGAATATCATCTTCATAAACTTTATACGCAGCAAGTTGTCCGATTTCTAAAAAAGCTGTACCAACATCAATCAGTTGATCTATACGTTCACGTGGAAGCAATTTTCCACGTGCTAAATGCTTTTGACGTGCATTTTCTCCGCCACCTAATGCAATATTTTGGGCAACTTGTGTTAAATCATTAACCAAAGTCTGCATAGTTTGCTGGTTTGTTTTAAATTCTTCACTTCGCACATTCACTTTGCTTTGTAATTGATTCATATGATGCATCCTGATTTATCTTTATTATTTGGTTTCATTAAACAATTCACGTCCGATCAACATACGACGAATTTCAGATGTGCCTGCACCAATTTCATAAAGTTTTGCATCACGCCATAAACGACCTGTAGGGAATTCATTGATATAGCCATTGCCACCTAAAGTTTGGATTGCTTCACCTGCCATCCATGTCGCTTTTTCGGCTGCATATAAAATGGCACTTGCGGCATCTTTACGTAAGCTACGGTCATGATCTGCTTTGTCGCAGGCTGTACCAACTGCATATACAAGCGCTTTGCAAGCCAGCCAAGTTGAATACATATCAGCAAGTTTTCCTTGCATCAGCTGAAACTCACCTAAAGCTTGTCCAAATTGTTCACGTTGATGTAAATAAGGAATCACAACATCCATGCAGGCGTCCATAATGCCAAGAGGGCCTGCGCTTAAAACTGCGCGCTCATAGTCCAAGCCACTCATCAGGACTTTGGCGCCATTACCGACACCACCCAACACGTTCTCAACCGGGACTTCTACATTATCAAAAAATAATGGATAGGTATTTGAGCCGCGCATACCAAGTTTGTCTAGATGATGACCATGACTGAAACCGTTCATGTCTTTTTCAACTAAAAAAGCAGTCATGCCTTTAGCGCCTGCATGTGAGTCAGTTTTTGCGTATACCACTAAAACATCAGCATCACCGCCATTGGTTATCCACATTTTGGAACCATTTAAAACGAAATGATCACCTTTATGTTCAGCACGTAATTTCATACTGACGACATCTGAACCCGCATTCGGTTCAGACATCGCCAAGGCACCGACATATTCACCAGAAATTAATTTCGGAAGATATTTCTGCTTTTGCTGCTCACTGCCGTTGCGATTGATTTGATTGATACATAGATTTGAGTGTGCGCCGTATGAAAGTCCAATTGCAGCTGAAGCACGAGAAATTTCTTGCATAACAATAATATGAGCAAGATAACCGAGGTTTGTACCGCCGTATTCTTCAGAAACTGTTAGGCCTAATAAGCCCATATCACCGAACTTTTTCCATAAATGGCTCGGAAATTTATTGTCTTGATCTACTTGCTGAGCAATTGGTGCTATTTCTTTTGCACAAAATGCGGCAACTGAATCTTGAAGGGCAATCAATGTTTCATCCAGACCAAAATTCAAGCTACGTAGGTTCATTGTGTTCATCCTATTGATTATATTTGTTGTTCCATAAGCATTCTTGTTTGTGCTTAAGATGTACCATACAATGAATTTTTAAAAAAGTGAATACAGATTCATAAAATGATTTACAATTCATTTTATTTGTTAGAGAATAAATCTTATGAACTATAAACGATCATCTTTAATGCAAGAACGGATGGAACAAAATCGTAAGTCGATTTTGAATTCAGCCAGAAAGTTAATTTCAGAAAGGGGGGTTAAAGACGCACAGATACAAACAATTGCTGAGCAAGCAGGTGTTTCGAGTGGGTTGGTTTATCGCTATTTTGATAATAAAAGTCAGGTGCTGATCGAAGTTTTGTCAGAAGCGATCAATACCGAATTATTGGTGATTGATGCGATTACAGAAAGTGATCTAACGGCGGAGCAGAAGCTACATAAAGCGGTAACCACCTTTGTAAAAAGGGCACTAAACAGCCCTCAGCTTGCATATTCACTCATGTTCGAGCCTGTTGATTCATTGGTAGAGCATGAGCGTTTTCGTGTTAAGCAGTTGATTAAACAAAGTATTATTAAAATACTCGCAGATGGAAATGCGAGTGGAGAGTTTGCGTTGGAGGATTTAAACACCACAGCACTTTGTGTGGTTGGCGCGATGACTTATGTCGCCGTAGAACCTCTAGACCCAGCTCAAAATACAAAGTTCGATCAGCAACATAAAGACTATTTTTCAAAACAGATTGCTGATTTTTGTGTGAATGCCGTGAGGAAAAAATAAGACATAAACAGTAGTAAAAATCAAAACAAGGCAGTTTGAAAAGTAGTTGCAGTAATAACAAGAGATGAAATCGGAACAGAATTAGAAAGAATCAAGGAGAATGATTCAATGCAACAACAACGGTTAAGCTATGCCTCTGGACCAAGTGCACAGCCCTTATTGGGAATGACGATTGGAGAAAAATTTGATCAAGCTTGTCAGCAATATGCTGATCAAGAAGCGATTGTAAGTGCACATCAGAACAGACGGTTGAGCTATAAAGAGCTACAGGATGAAGTGAATGCTTTTGCCTGTAGCTTGCTCCAGCTCGGTTTAAATAAAGGCGATCGACTTGGTATCTGGTCACCAAACTGTGTGGAATGGACGATCACTCAGTTTGCAGCTTTTAAAGCAGGAATTATCCTAGTGAACTTAAATCCTGCCTACAAAAGCCATGAGTTAGAGTATGTATTGAATAAAGTTTCCTGCAAAGGATTGGTCATCGCTTCACAATTCAAAACGACTGATTATCAAGAATTTTTGACGCGAATTGCACCAGAAATCGTTGTGTGCACTGACAAAATGATTCATTCAGAGCGTCTGCCTTTCTTAAAATTTGTGATCAAAATAGATGAAAAACAGCATACAGGTATTCATCGTTTTAATGATCTAGTTGTTGCACCAACTCAACAACAACTCGATCAATTACAATTAGTGACGCAGCAATTGCAATTTGATGAAACCATTAATATTCAATTTACATCAGGTACAACGGGTAATCCGAAAGGCACAATGCTTACTCATCATAACATTTTGAATAATGGTTATTTTGTAGGAGAGGGCATTGGTTTAACGCCACAAGATAAAGTGTGTATCTCAGTACCTTTATTTCACTGTTTCGGTATGGTCATGGGCAATCTGGCCTGTATCACACATGGTTCTACTATGGTGTATCCATCAGCTGTTTTTAATCCATTAGAAACACTAAAGACCATTCACAACGAGCGTTGTACGGCAGCATACGGCGTACCCACCATGTTTATCGCCACTTTAGAGCATGAACAATTTAATGAATTTGACTTATCTAGCTTGCGCACAGGAATTATGGCGGGAAGCCCATGCCCACGTGAAATTATGCAGCGGGTGATTGATCGTATGCATATGTCAGAAATCACGATTTGCTATGGTATGACCGAGACTTCACCCGTAAGCGTACAAAGCTCCGTGAATGACACGATTGATAAACGTGTCAGTACGGTTGGACAAGTTCATCCTCATGTCGAAATCAAAATCGTAGATCCTGAAGGACAACTTGCACCACAAGGAACTTTAGGCGAATTATGCGTTAGAGGTTACTCGGTAATGGCTGGCTATTGGGGCGAAGAAGAAAAAACCCGTGAAGTCATTGATGCCGCAGGTTGGATGCATACAGGTGACATTGCGGAGATGGACGCTGAAGGGTTTGTCAAAATCAAAGGCCGTATTAAAGATGTGGTCATTCGTGGTGGAGAAAATCTATTTCCTAAAGAAATTGAGGACTTCTTATATACCCACCCTGCAATCTGTGATGTGCAAGTGATTGGCCTGCCTGATACGCGTTATGGTGAAGAACTATGCGCTTGTATTATTTTGCATGAACATCATCAGATTAATGAAGAAAGTATTCGTAGTTTCTGCAAGGAACACATTTCACATAATAAAGTGCCACGGTACGTAAAATTCTTAAATGAATTTCCTATGACCGCATCAGGCAAAGCGCAGAAGTTCAAGTTACAGGAAATCATGCGTGCTGAACTAAATTTAACTGGAAGCGTATTCGACTAAATGTGTTTTACATCATATAGAAAAAAAGCATTTTAAAGTTATAAGGCAAAGGATCTTCGTCAATGGCAAAAGATTTTAATAGTCCAAAGATCGTTGAAGCATATGATCAACATATCCGTAAATTAATTCCCGGATATGAAATCATTCATCAACAAGTGGATGCCATTTTGCAGTCTGTACTTCAACCAACCGCACACATACTTATTGTTGGATGTGGAACAGGTTATGAGTTGGAATATTTACTCAATAAACATCCTGATTGGACATTCACGGCACTTGATCCTTCTTTAGCCATGCTTGAAACAACAGAAACACGTGTTAAACACATGGGGAAGTCAGCTCAGGTACAGTTTGTACATGGCGATCATTCTACTTTAACTGAAGCTGCTGTTTTTGATGCTGCACTTTCTATTTTAGTCGCGCACTTTATTGCTGATGAACAAAAAAATGAATTTTACAGCAGTATTCATCGTTGCTTAAAAAAGAGTGGACTGTTATTGACCTATGATTTAATGCCTTGCAGCAACCCTCAGCATTTACAAGCTTTACGTTATTTATGTATGACTCAAGGCCTAACTGAATTGCAATGCCAGAAAATGTTAGATCGCATGGAAAATGACTTTTTCACTATTTCATTCAGTGAATATCAGCAACGACTCCAAGACATTGGTTTTGAAGACGTACATTCATACAGTCAAATCTTAATGTATCAGGGTTTGATTGCCAAAAAGGCAGAAATTGCCGAGTCTGCTTAAGCCCCATAACCCAAGAGACGCATTCACAATGAAAAAATGATGAGAAGAATAATTTAGATTTTATTTTTACCAAACGTTCAATTCACAGTGACTTTCATAGTGATTGTGAGGTTCTTTTTGTCTAAATAAATCGCTATAGAAAATAATCAAAGGAGACTAAATAAATAAAAATCAAGTGATTAGGTTTTAAAACAAGAAATGCGTTGCAGTCATCAAGTACTGCAAAGGATACAACGCAAACACAAAATGAACTTAAAAGCTAAAGTTCATGAAATAAGGAAATTGATTTTAATGAAAAGATTCATCTTCACAATTCGGCAAAGTGTTTTAGCGCTGTCTGTACTTACTGCCATGTCTGGAAGTTATGCAGGCTCAGAAAGCGCAGAAATAGAAAAACTTCGCCAAGAAGTAAAAGAGTTGCGCGCAATGCAGCAAAATTCAGAAATAGATAAACTTCGTCAAGAAGTAAAAGAATTGCGTGCAATGCAGCAAAATTCAGAAATAGATAAACTTCGTCAAGAAGTAAAAGAATTGCGTGCAATGCAGCAAAATTATGTTCAGCAAACTCCGCCTGTTCAGCCCGTTACTCAGGTCATGGTTGCACCTAAAACTGAACCCGTTCAATCCGCAACGCCGAAATTATCACTCACCAAATCTGGTGCAGAGGTGAATTTATATGGATATTTGCGTGCAGACGCATCTTATCAAGCCAAAGGCGCATCAACGATGTACAACAATATCAGCGGCGTACCACTAGAAGGAACTGCTGAAGAAGCGCAACAAAAAGATCGCTTGCATAGCACTGCAAATGTTTCTCGGATCGGTCTTAATTTTAAAACACCGACTGCTATGGGTGATGTCGGTGGAAAATTAGAAATGGACTTCTTTGGTAGTGCATCACGCGATCAATTCCGTATCCGCCATGCCTACTTAACTTTTGATAAATGGTTATTAGGTCAGACATGGTCAACGTTTATCGCACCTGAATATTACCCGGAAACGGTCGATGCGGCGACCTATGTAGGCGGAGCATTACAGCGCTCACCCTTGGTTCGTTATAGTGACAATATTACCGCAAATACCAGCTTTGCTTTAGCAGTAGAAGATCCTAAATATACAACAAGCTCTGACCCCGATAATGAAATGCGTTTACCTGCCTTTGTTGGACGTATAAATCATAAGTTTGCCAATGGTTCTATGCTGTCTGGACGTAGCTTTGTCGCTGAAAAGAAAACCAGTCAAGATGAACAATGGGCTTGGGGTGTCGGGATTGGTGGAAAGTATCAGTTAACACCAAAAACTTTCCTCAAAGCAGACTATAACCATATTAAAGGTGACGGACGTTTCCTATTATGGAGCAATAGCAGCTATGTAATTGATGATCAAAAACATATTCAAAGCAATGAGTTTGATTCAATTTCAGCAGGGATTACCCATCAATTTAATACTCAATTTCGTTCAACATTGGGTTATGGCTACATGAAAGCCAAGGACAACAATGCTTTTGCACGAATCAATCAAGACAACACAGCTCAAAATAAAGAACTATGGCAAAGCTGGATCAATGGCATGTACAAACCTTACAACCCAGTTACTTTGGGGATGGAATATGTCTACGGTGAACGTGAAACCTTTGATGGTCGCACAGGGACGGATAATCGCATCAATATAATGGCGATTTATGATTTTTAATACCAATAAAGCCTTGAATAACAGTGTTTTTCTTTAAGTTGCATTATGTCGTTTTAAATATTAATTAGGAATTTTTCTCATTGAGGAGATGCAGAATGACAACATCTACAGTTAATGTAAATGCAGTAATTGATCAAGCAAAATTTACACCTTTTCACTGGAGTATTTTACTTTGGTGCTTAATGATTATTATTTTTGATGGTTACGATCTCGTCATTTATGGCGTAGTTTTACCCTTAATCATGCAGGAATGGTCTCTCACTTCTGTACAAGCAGGCATGCTCGCCAGTACGGCGTTATGCGGGATGATGTTTGGGGCAATGTCGTTTGGTGCTTTGGCAGATAAAATCGGACGCAAAAATGTCATTTTAATTTGTGTGACGTTTTTTAGTGGGTTTACTTTTTTAGGTGCATTTGCATCTAATCCTTATGAATTTGGTATTTTACGGTTTTTAGCAGGTTTAGGAATAGGCGGGGTGATGCCAAATCTCGTCGCACTCACATCAGAGTACGCACCCAAACGTATTCGCAGTACTTTAGTTGGCACAATGTTTAGTGGTTATGCCATCGGTGGCATTTTATCTGCACTGATCGGAAGTTATTTAGTTGAAAGTCAGGGTTGGCAAATCATGTTCTTGATTGCCGGTGTTCCTTTGATTTTATTACCTGTGATTTGGAAATTCTTGCCTGAATCTTTAACCTTTTTGGTTAAAACTGGCAAAACGGATCAAGCACATAGGATCATTCAAAAAATTTCACCTGAACAAAGCATCGGTATCAATACACGTTTAGTGCTCAATGAAGATCATGTTCCAGCAGGTAGTTCTGTAAAAGGCTTATTTCAACAAGGACGTGCATTCAATACGCTTATGTTTTGGGTGTTGTTCTTTATGTGCTTATTAATGGTGTACGCACTAAGTAGTTGGTTGCCAAAACTTATGCTTGCAGCAGGCTATTCACTCGGCAAGAGTATCTTATTCTTGTTTGCCCTAAATGTGGGTGCCATGATGGGTTCAATTGGTGGCGGCATTCTCTCAGACAAATTCCATTTAAAACCTGTAATTATGGGAATGCTGATGGCAGGTGTAGTGGCACTGATCGGCTTAGGATTTAACTCTCCAGCTTATGTTTTATATGGTTTAGTCACTGTGGCTGGTGCAGCGACGATTGGAACTTCAATCCTTCTTTATAGCTATGTTGCTCAATACTATCCATTAAGTGTTCGGTCAACTGGAATTGGCTGTGCTTCGGGTGTAGGTCGAATTGGTGCGATTGTCGGTCCGATTTTGACGGGTTTGTTATTAACCTTGAACTTACCGCATACCATGAATTTTGTGATGATTTCTATCCCTGCAATGTTAGCAATCTGCGCGATATTAACTTTAAAACGTCATAAATTTGATGATGAGCAACAAGTACAAGAAGTAAAAACAAGTTTGAACGAATCAAGTAGTGCCTAATCTACCATTACTTGATTGCTCCCCAAAACACGAAAAGCACATTAGATACGCTGATGTGCTTTTTTTTATTTCAGACAGAATCTGAAATCAAATAGATTGCCCGCTTTGATGCAGATAGTAACTGGCCAGAAGAAAAACGACTTAAAACACTTAAACTGGATTATGAGCTGACAATACACCAGAGGTTTTAAGTGGTGAAACCTACCCATAAACAGGTGAGTGGTAATCGTGCTGCAAAGATGGGAAAAAGCATAGCCAAAATTATTTCGATTCAATACTATATAGCGCACATTTTCTTGTATCTCCCGCTATGCAATTTAGACATGATATCCAGATTTTAAGGGGCATCGCTGTGAGCCTCGTGGTGCTGTTTCATCTTGAGTTTTCTCAATTGGCCAGTGGTTTTCTTGGTGTCGATATCTTTTTTGTGATTAGCGGTTTCTTAATGGCTGTGTTGTATAAAACCGGCAATGTACACGACTTTTTTGAGCGCCGTGCAAAACGCTTACTACCAAGCTATTTTGCTGTGGTGATCGGTACGCTGTTGGCATCTATGCTGCTGTTGCTTCCATCAGAAATGATACAAGTTGAAAAGCAGGCTTTTTTTAGTCTCTTTTTTGCCAATAATTTAAGCTTTTGGACGCTCAATACCTATTTCGACAAAAGTAATTTTAAACCCTTACTGCATCTTTGGTCGCTGGGTGTCGAAATACAGTTTTATTTATTTGTGCCATTATTGGTTTGGTTTTTCAATAAAAATCGGGCTTTGCTTCTCTTAACCACGCTGATCTCATTGGGCTTATGTATATACGAAGTCGGCATATCACCTAAAACCTCATTCTTTATGATGCCACTTCGGCTTTGGGAGTTCTTGATTGGTTTTATGGTTGCCAAGTACTTCACAGAGCAAGGTAACTTAAAATACAACCAATCCTGGATCGGATTAATTGGTTTATGTTTGCTAGTTGCAATTCCCTTTATGCATGTCAACGGTAACAGTTTTAACCGTATTGAAGCACATCCTAGTTTGTTTGCTTTACTCGTTTGTCTCGCAACCGCTGTTATTTTAGTGTTTGGCTTACCTAAGTTTTTAATCA
This sequence comes from Acinetobacter soli, assembly GCF_018139125.1. Taxonomy (NCBI): domain Bacteria; kingdom Pseudomonadati; phylum Pseudomonadota; class Gammaproteobacteria; order Moraxellales; family Moraxellaceae; genus Acinetobacter; species Acinetobacter soli. The sequence goes on along the minus strand of NZ_CP073241.1, from coordinate 981,187 downwards.
ATTCACCCATAGCTAAACTTTTTGTCTATCTTGGCAAATATTCTTATTCTATTTATTTGGTGCATTTTCCTGTGATTGTTTTGTACTTGTACAAACCTTTTTCAGGAACCATCATGCACCCTGCAAATATTCAGGAGCAAGTCACGCTCTTGATATTGATCATGCTTTTGTCTGTGCTGCTTTACAAATTGATCGAAACGCGGAAATATCATCACATCTTCAAAGTTTATATCATTGGATGTATTACAGTACTCGGGTTGATCGGTTGCTCGAAAGTCATTTACCAAACTCAGTATACACAAGTCGAAAAAAACATATTTTCTGGTCTAACTGATCGCTCTGTGTATCGATGCGGTCTTTTCTTCCCGATTATTCACCCAAACACACTCACTTGCCGTATTAATACCGACGAACAAAAGCAATCTGTGGTGTTGTTAGGCAATAGCCATTCAGATTCAATCAAGAACGTCTTTGCCGATATTGCAGTACAGCATGGATTCAATACCTATTTATTCGCGGTCAATGATCCGATGACACGAGAGATTTTGCCTCCAGAGGCTATTATTCAAGAAACTTTAAGACGCCATGCAAAATGGATTTTTATTCACTATAAGGTCGATACCTTAAACCCAAACAAACTAGATCGTCTTGCTGAACTAGCAGCAAAGCATCAGATTCGTTTGAGCCTGATTATGCCTGTTCCGGTATATGAACATGGCAATTACTATTATAAATCAATCCCGGCCACACTTTACTATGGGCGCAGTTCTCATATCACTGAACAAGATTATCTTAAACGTAATCAGGCGCTGATACATCAGGCGAAGCAACTCGAAGCTCGATATCCTAATTTTCAAACCTTACCAGTCGTTCAGATGTTTTGTACACCTGTATGTCAGATCAGCACAGCAGACAAACGTCCGTATTATTTTGATGATGACCATCTCACGCTTACAGGAAGCCAGTTGATGGTTCCTGTCATTCGTCAAGCATTTGAATCTTCAAGGTAATAGTCGAGATAGAAGTACAAGTTAAGATGGGTACTAGATGACTAGATAGTTACTGGCATATGCCATAGATCACAACAGGATTTTTAACGCAATATATTCTATAGTAGGATCAACGATACTACAGATATTGCTGCTATGAAATGGGAAGAAATCGGTAAACAGCCGTGTTCAATAGCCAGAACACTGTCCGTGATTGGAGATCGATGGACGCTGTTAATCTTGCGCAATGCCTTTTTAGGAATTCGTCGTTTTGAAGATTTTCAAAAAAGCTTGGGTGTCACTCGTCATTTACTTACGGAACGTTTGATAAATCTAGTAGATGCAGAGATTTTGGTTAAAGTACCGTACACCGCGTCGAATAAACGTTTTGAATATAAACTTACCGAGAAAGGGCTCGATTTATACCCAATCTTGATGAGCATGGCACAATGGGGAAATACTTGGATGGATCAAGGTCACGGCGCACCTATAGATTATATTCATAAAGAATGTGGTCATGTGTTTAAACCCGTTTTGGTTTGTTCGCATTGTAAAATTCCACTTCGTGCGAAGCACGTCCAACCTGTGCCTGGAAAAGGATTTGTGCCTGTAATCAGTCAAACTGGCACATGATCAACTTAACCAACGCTTTAAACCTTATTTTGGATGATGTCTTTCATGCATCAATTGATCTGATGCTTTGGATTGCATAGCCAGATCGCGTATACTATGCAGCCTGTTTACGTTATGTTTTGCTACACGCGATTTCATGTCATCACTTGCTTCTTATTTTCAGCAACGTCAGTTTTGTGTTTTGGTCGAATACCTAACGTCATTGACACCATATCATCCGCTTCAAACTGAAATTGCCGGTTATCCCACCGTAATGGCACTTGCAGATCGTGTTCATTCGGACCATGATCTTGCACCCTTAGACGCGAGTCGTACATTTGATTCTGCTGTGGAAAAATTGCTGCATTTTTCCGGCAAAGATCGTGATATACAAGATTTCGAAGCTTTTCTTGCACAAGCAAAAGCTGCCAATATTCAAAATCTGCTGTTATTAAGTGGAGATAAGCTCAAATCGCACAGCGACGGCACAAATGGTCGACCACGTACACGCTACTTAGAGTCTGTAAATGCGGTGGCTGCCGCTCAACATGTGGGTGGTTTTCATATCGGTGTTGCGCTTAATCCATTTAAATATGTCGAGGCAGAGCGCGATGCGCAGTATTTAAAACTTCATAAAAAACTCAAAGCGGGTGCAGATTTCATCATTACCCAACTCGGCTACGACATTAAAGCACTTCAACAGGCCAAAGCATTTTTAACCAGCCATGATTACGCTCAAAAGATTCTGGCCTGTGTGATGCCTCTAACATTGGCGCGAGCCAATTACATGATCAAGCATAAAGTGGCGGGAATTGTAATTACACCGCATATGCTGAATGTACTTAAACATGAAAAACAAACAGGACAGACAGCCCATGTGTATGCACGCTGTGCATTACAGATATTAATTTGTGAGCAACTGGGTTTTGCAGGTGTTCATTTGTCTGCCTGCCATAAGCCAGATGAACAGGCACGCCTAGCTGAATATATCGAAGAGTATCGTCATTTGGATCTGGCTGCGCTAGAGCAGCATTATAAACGCTTATGGCATATTCAAACGGGGGTTGAGTTACAGCCCGAGCGCTTACCAAGTGCACGAAAGCCGAGTCGCCTTGAGATGGTGAAGTATCGTCATTTGCAATTTATGCACGATGCCTTGTTTATGTCTAAGCCGGCTAAAAACGCTGGACGTTTTATTTTTAAGGCGGCCTTTTGGAATACGCATCTAATGACCAAGATGTTACTGAAAACTGAATCATTCAGTAAACATCGATTAGTTGGCTGTGAAAGCTGTGGTCAATGTCGTCTGGCCGATACACTCTATATCTGCCCTGAAACTTGCCCTAAAGGATTGGCCAACGGCCCATGCGGGGGCACCAGTCTGGATCGCTGTGAATTTGGCGATCGGGAGTGCATACATTCAGTCAAGGCGCGCTTAGCCAAGGCAGTAGAACAAACTCAAATTTTAAAAGATAAGCTGATTCCGACTGTTCCCATTGCAACACGTGGCAGTAGTTCTTGGAAAAACTGGTACTTGGCCGTAGAGGCCTAACCTTAAGACTGAATCCAAGGATGTGTAAAATACCTTATGATGTTGTATAAATAGTATTGTGAAAAAATTTGCTCAAAGATGCTTAAAAGTTTTAATTATGCGCAAATATATTCACATTAAATTGTTATTGTGATATTTTTGAGAAAATAATTGCTCATTTATAAAAATGAAAATACTCACATTACAGGCCTTGCTAAATACTCAGTGGTTAGATATTGCGACGCTTACATTGCTTCAGCCACAGCTTGGTGTAGCGGGAGCCTGTGAGCTGGAATATGAACTCGACTATGCACTTCAGCATTTAGAGCAGCGCGATGAACATGCCTGTAGTCTCTCACTTCCTGTACAGTTGTTAATTAAACATGAATCTAAAAGCTGGTTTGGATTTCTAGACGATATTGTTCCATCGGGTGCAGCGCGCCGTTACTGGGTTAATTATCTCGATTTGCAACGTTTGCCTCAAGCCGAGCAAGATAGCATCTTGCTTGAAAAAGGGGGAATTGCACCTGTTGGGAATTTACGCATTAAAGATGCGCTTGAGCCACTCAATCCAGATTCAACCTTACATCTTAGATACTTTACTGTAGCCGATGTGGCCGACCGCAATATCGACTTTTTAGAATATGCGCAGCAGATGGGTGCCATTAGTGGCGGAGCTACCGGTGCAGGTGGTGAAGCGCCCAAGCTTTTAATTCGCGTATCGCCTGAACAACAGGTCTGGATTGATACCTATCAACAAAACTTTGAGCAGCCAGATCAATACTATCTGGTTAAATTCCCGAGGAATAATCGTAGTGAAATTGATTGTAATATCTTAAGGGCAGAATATTATTACTATCGCGAATTACACGATTTGGGCTTCGATACCATTGACGTTAATCGAATGAAATTGATCGAAGGTCGTCAGTATCCGTCCTTATGGTTACCACGCTTTGACACTGAATGGCAAAATGAGTATTGGCAACGGTATGGTCTTGAGTCGGTTTATTCAATACTTAATAAATCAGCTGGTAGCCATCTCAATCATTTTGAAGTCATTGAGCAGTTGTGTTCGATCTTAACTTCGATTGATCCAAATTTTGATCGCTCCGCTTTTGTGTGTGAGTGGTTACAGCGTGATTTACTCAATATTATTTTTGGTAATTCCGACAACCACGGACGAAATACCTCATTTTTAAAGAAATTTGGCAGCATCACATTGGCACCTATTTATGATTTTGCGCCGATGAAAGCCGATCCAGAGCAAGTTGTTCGCTCGACAACGTGGGGAAGCCCATACGAAGAAGGCGGAGAATATCGCTGGGCACTGATTACGCAAAAACTGGCGCCATGGTGCCCACCTGAACTTGCCTTTGAAACATTGCAGCGTTTGGCACACAAGCTCGTACACCTCAAACAACGCTTGATCGATAAGGGCGTACCGCAGCAAATCGTGGATATGCCTGTTCTGTCATTTGACTATATTGAAGCAAAACTAAAACGTTGGAAGCTGCTATGAAGCCGAATACTCCAGCACAAGATCGTCAGCAGATCCTGATCGACCTATATACCCAGTATCTGTTGGGTAAAATTACCTTGGGGCAACTGTTAATGCATTTAAGAAAAAATGTATTGGGAGTCACCCAAGAACAATATGCCAAACTGGTGGGTATCAGCCGACGCACGCTCACCGATATCGAGCAGGATAAAGGTAAACTCACGCAGTCGGTGTTAGATAAGGTTTTTAAGCCTTTAGGATTAAAAGCAGGTTTGGTGCCAACCCATGATCATGTGGTGAAAAAGATTGTTTCATCAGCAAATGAGTAAAAGACGATACTGATCTGGATACTCCATAGGAGCACGGTGAACACAAGGCAAAGCCTGCTGCGTTGGATGATCAACTGCCAAGCGCCAAAGATGACCTAAACCCAGATGAATCGGTTGAGCATTTGGCAGTTCGGCATAGTGCAAGTCAAAAAAATATTCTTCTAAAAATTGCTCAAACTCAGACGCTGGGCCATCATGAAGCTGCTTCAGTTTTTCACGTATTTCCGGAATGCTTACTTTCTGCTGTACTTGATGATTAGATATAATATCGCTGGCCGGACCATAGTACGTGCATAAGATGGTATCGGTTTCAATAGGTGAACGATCGACATGATATGAATATACATCGGTCGCAATAAAATCTAGCTCTTCGTCGCGTTCGTAACATTTAAGCAAGTTCAAGGTAGGTGATGCGCCCGCATTAGTTAATTGTTGTAAGTCATTTAAAATAAGCGTTCTTGCCAATTTCCCCTGAGTAGACAAATTCAATGCCCAAAGATCTTTAGGTGTCACTTCGGTGATATTGTCTTTCAGTTCAAGATTTTCAACAATTTCCTGAAAGTTACCTACCAATGCTCTGTGCCAGCAAACTGCATTCATTTCACCGTGGAATCGAGTTTTCATTAGGTCTGCAAAATTGCTGACGACTTTAATTTGATCTATACCAGAAAATTCTGTGTTGATTTGAGGGTTTGGCAAGTTTTGGGCCATCTTGGATCACGTACATTTAAACTGGGATATAGTTTAAAGCATAAGTGGTAATCACGCTAAAGCTTTAACTTTTGGTCTCTATGGGTAAGCGAATGATAAATATTTTTTCTATTGCGTATCGTTAACTGAAAAGCACTAGGCAAAAGCCGATCCTTTCAGTTAAAACAATACAACTTCAATTGTTAAAATAAGGACTTTTCAATGTCTGCCTATGTTGTATTTACCCGTGAAAGCACCTCAGACGCCGAGCAAATGGCACAGTATGCAGAAAAGGCACCACTTGCACGTGAAGGTCGTGACCTTACGCCGCTTGCGTTTTATGGCAAATTCGAAGTACTTGAAGGTAGTGATATCGAAGGTGCTGTGATTTTACGTTTTCCAGATATGGCAGCAGCACGTGAATGGTATAACAGTCCAGAGTATCAAGATGCGTTACAACATCGTCTTAAAGGGGCGAATTACCGCGTGTTTATTATTGAAGGTCTCAAAGAGCCAGTCTAATTCACTCTAATGAACAAGAAGCGCCCAATTAAGGCGCTTTTTTATGAATAGGGTACGTCTGATTATCCGCCCATTAAAAGTTCTTGCTGTACATCGGCTTGCTTACGTAAAAAATCCCATACCAGCTTAATTCTGGGTTCGTGCTGTAAATCGACCAGCGTAAGCATCCAAAACGTATGAGAAAAACTTAACTGATCGCCCAGCACCTCCACCAATTCAGTTTTATCACGAACCAGAAACCTTGGCAAAATGGCCAGTCCAGCACCAGCACGCACTGCAATTTCCTGTGCCAAAATACTGTTACTGCGAAAACAAGCGCTCACTTGCAGAGGTAAACGTTCTAACGAATACAACGCCGTGCTATACACCAGATCATCGATATAATCGACAAAACGATGCTGTCGTAAATCATCTAGCTTTTCAATAGGCGGATGTTGCTCTAAATAGTGCCGACTACCATAGAGCTTTAAACAGTAATTGGTGAGCCGGGTAATAATATATGGCCCAGATTTAGGGCGATCGATAGAAATGACAATATCCGCTTCACGATGTGAAAGTTTAATTGTTTTTGGTACCGGTATGAGATCGATGGTCAGTAACGGATAATGTTTTGAAAACTCAGCCAGTAAACCCGCCAGAAATGCCGTACCGAAACCTTCTGGTGCTCCAATACGCACCCGTCCCTGTAACGGGTCATGGCGTTTTTCTATCTGAATGAAAGATTGTTCCATCTGCTCCACACGTGGTACCAACGCCAAGCCTTCAGAGGTGAGCTCATAACCAGTGGCTTCACGTTTAAACAGCTGTGTTCCTAAAGTGCTTTCTAGCGCCTGAATACGCCGTGCCACTGTACTGTGTTCAACCCCGATTAGACGAGCCGCATTGGTCAGTGTTTTCGCGCGTGCCAAAACTAAAAAAAAGCGTAAATGATCCCAATCTACTTTCATTTTTTATTTAACATCCTGTTAAATCCCTGTGCATATTTGCACAATCATCGTGCATCAATTTCTATTGGTGGTCAAAGTGTTCTTTGTTAGTCTGCTGAAACAGCGTAAAAAAATGCGTTAAAGAAGCCAGTTAAGGCGATTACAACGACAATAACAAACAAGCACGGAGCGATCATGAACGCGATTCATCATCCACAGCAAAGTACCGGATTCACCACAGCAAAACTACTGATCAATGGTGAATTTGTCGAGTCAACAACAAGCCATTGGCAAGATATTGTCAATCCAGCGACACAAGAAGTTTTAGGACGAGTGCCTTTTGCGACAGCCGAAGAAGTCAATGCTGCGATTGCAGCTGCACAAAATGCTTTGGCCAGTTGGCGCCAAACGCCTATTCAGGCACGTATGCGTATTATGCTCAAGCTGCAAGATCTGATTCGCAATAACTTAAAAAGTATTGCCCAAGTGTTGACAGCAGAACAAGGAAAAACTTTGGCCGATGCCGAAGGAGATATTCAGCGTGGTCTTGAAGTTGTCGAGCATGCTTGTTCGATTGGTACTTTGCAAATGGGAGAGTATATAGAGGGTGTTGCACGTGGTGTCGATACCTATACCGTGCAGCAGCCGCTTGGTGTGTGTGCGGGAATTACACCATTTAATTTCCCCGCCATGATTCCACTATGGATGTTTCCAATGGCGATTGTGTGTGGAAATACTTTTGTTTTAAAGCCTTCAGAACAAGATCCGTTATCGACCATGATGCTTGTAGAGCTGGCAATTGAAGCGGGTATTCCTGCTGGTGTACTGAATGTAGTACATGGTGGTAAAGAAGTTGTCGATCTGCTGTGTACTCATCACGATATTAAAGCCATCTCTTTTGTGGGTTCGACTGCTGTAGGTACGCATGTCTATCAACTGGCTGGTCAGCATGGCAAACGTGTACAGTCGATGATGGGTGCAAAGAACCATGTTGTGGTCATGCCAGATGCCAATAAAGAACAAACATTAAATGCTTTAGTAGGTGCAGCGTTTGGTGCAGCAGGACAACGCTGTATGGCGCTTTCTGTGGCCATCATGGTAGGAGAAGCCCAGCATTGGGTTGACGAACTTGTCAATAAAGCTAAAACATTGAAAGTTAATGCCGGACATGAGCCGAATACCGATGTGGGGCCAGTCATTTCTACCCGTGCTAAAGCGCGTGTGATTGATCTGATCAATAGTGGCGTTGAACAAGGCGCAAAACTGTTACTGGACGGGCGTGATGTGCAGGTGTCTGGATATGAGCAGGGTAACTTTGTTGGCCCAACGATTTTTAATCAGGTCACTACCGATATGCGAATTTATCAGGAAGAAGTATTTGGTCCTGTACTTGCCATTATGCATGTTGAAACGTTGGAACAGGCGATCGCACTGATCAATGCCAACCCTTTTGGTAATGGTGTTGGTCTCTTTACTCAAAATGGCCATACAGCGCGTATATTTCAGCATCAGATTGATATCGGTCAGGTGGGCATTAATATTCCAATTCCTGTGCCAGTTCCTTTTTTTAGCTTTACCGGTTCACGTGGTTCAAAGCTTGGAGATTTGGGGCCTTACGGTAAACAGGCAGTACAGTTTTATACTCAAACCAAAACCATTACGAGCCGATGGTTTGAAGATGATCAAGAAACCAGTGGTGTAAATACAACGATTAGTTTGCGCTAAGGAGGATAGTATGAAGATCGCATTTATTGGTTTGGGGAATATGGGCGGTGCCATGGCACAAAATCTGCTCAAATCAGGTCATCAAGTGTTTGGTTATGATTTAAGTCAAACAGCGCTAGATCATTTTGCAGCAGCGGGTGGCGTAGTCTGTGATCATCCGCAGGACGCTGCTCAGCATGCAGAAGTTGTAGTTACCATGTTGCCCGCAGCTAAACATGTTCGTGATGTTTATCTTGGTGAACACGGCATTTTGCAAGTACTTCAAGCCGGTAGTCTATGTATCGACAGCAGTACGATCGATCCTCAAACAATTCAACAGATTGCCGCCGCTGCTCAAGCTAAACAAATCCGAGTGTGTGATGCACCTGTATCGGGTGGTACCTTGGGTGCAAAAGATGGCACTTTGACTTTCATGATAGGTGCCGATGAAGCCACCTTTGAAGCGGTCAAGTTGCCTCTGAGCTGTATGGGTAAAAATCTAGTGCATTGTGGTGCTGTAGGAACAGGACAGGTCGCCAAAATCTGTAACAATCTGATTTTAGGCATTTCTATGACCGCCGTGGCAGAAGGGATGGCGCTCGGAGCAAAACTGGGTATGGATCCACAGGCGCTGGCCGGTGTGATCAATAGTTCAACTGGACGTTGCTGGAGCTCTGAAATCTATAATCCATGGCCAGATGTCTGCGCCAACGCGCCATCTTCACGTGGTTATACGGATGGATTTGCCGCGCAACTGATGCTCAAGGATCTCGGCTTGGCAGTCGATGCCGCTCAACAGGCTGCGCAACCTGTGGTGCTGGGTAGCATGGTACAACAACTTTATCAAAAGTTATGCCAAGACGGTCATGCTCATCTGGACTTTTCCAGTATTATGCATCAATACACCACGACACCCACTTAAAGCACACCATGATTCAATGAAGCAAGGATTCGCTTCATCAAAATAACTTGTCAGTAATAACGATAAACTCAGGCTGAGGTTGAATATGTTCGATTATCAAAAAACAATTGAAAATTTTAATTTAGAGGCGGTAGCCAAGCAGTATCTATCTGGTTCTATGCATGCAGTAAATGCGTGCTATGAATGCTGTGACCGGCATGCCGATTCTGACGCGATTGCTTTGTACTGGTATGCGAAAGATGGCCGTAAAGAACAATCTAGCTTTCGTGAACTCAAAAAATACTCGACCCAATTTGCCAGCTTTTTAAAGTCACAGGGCGTGCGTAAAGGCGATCGCGTATCTGGTTTACTGCCAAGAACACCAGAGCTGATCATTACTATTTTAGCCACTTGGCGGATTGGCGCCGTATATCAGCCCTTATTTACCGCATTTGGACCCAAAGCAATTGAGCATCGCATCCAACTGGCGCAAAGCAAGTTGGTAATAACAGATCTTGCTAATCGTGAAAAATTATCTGAGATCAATAATTGTCCTTCGATTGTGACCGTGCAGGCAGAGTTACACGCCCAAAATTATCCGCAAGATTTCGACTTCTGGCGTGAGTTAAATCGACAAACAGAAACCGTCGAACTTGAAATGCTGAGTATCAATGATCCATTTTTACTCATGTTTACTTCAGGCACCACAGGGCCAGCTAAACCATTAAAAGTGCCGCTAAAAGCGCTGATCGCTTTTGGTGATTATATGAAAAATGCAATTGGCCTGAGCCAAGATGATATTTTTTGGAACATTGCAGATCCAGGTTGGGCCTATGGGTTGTATTACGCGATTACAGGGCCTTTATTGCTCGGGCACTCAACACTGTTTTATGAAGGTGGTTTCAATGCCGAAAGTGTATGCGATGTTATTAATGAGTATGGCATCACCAACTTGGCGGGTGCCCCAACTGCCTATCGGATGATGATGGCAGCGGACCCATCACAAATGGCCCAGCTTCGCGGTAAGTTGCGTGTGGTGAGTAGTGCGGGAGAGCCTTTAAATCCAGAAGTGATTCGCTGGTTTAAAGAGGTATTAGATGTGCCGATTTATGATCATTATGGTCAAACTGAAGTCGGGATGGTGGTATGTAACCATCATGCGCTAGCGCATCCCGTTCGTTCGGGTTCGGCAGGGTTTGCTAGCCCGGGTTATCGAATTGCGATTATAGATGAGCAGGGGAATGAACTAGCTACTGATGTTCCGGGTATTTTGGCAATTGATATCGCCCAATCTCCAATGATGTGGTTTTCAGGCTATGAAGAAAGCCGAAAATCACCTTTTGTTGGACAATATTATTTAACAGGCGATACGGCTGAAATCCACGCCGATGGCAGTATGAGTTTTGTTGGCCGTAGCGATGATGTTATTACGACCTCAGGATATCGGGTGGGGCCATTCGATGTCGAAAGTGCCTTGCTCGAACACGACGCCGTGATTGAAGCAGCGGTGATTGGCGTACCTGATTTAGAGCGGACTGAAATTATTAAAGCATTTGTGATTTTGGCTCATCACCATACTGCATCAGCCGAATTACAACAGGAATTAAGCTTATTCGTCAAAAAACGGTTGTCTGCACATGCATATCCACGTTTGATTGAATTTGTAACTGAACTTCCAAAAACGCCAAGTGGAAAAATTCAGCGTTTCTTGTTACGTAATCAAGAATTGAATAAATCACCTTCACAAACTGCCTAAATAGCCTAAGCAATATTAAAAAATTTAAATTACAGGATACTCTTCTATGCAATTTACGGAAGAACAGCAACTGATTCAAAACATGGCAAAAGATTTTGCTCAAGAACAGATCAAGCCATACGCAAGCGATTGGGACCAAAAAAGTATATTTCCTAAAAGTACACTCGCCCAAATGGGTGAATTGGGATTTTTAGGAATGCTTATTCCAGAACAATGGGGCGGCTCTGATACAGGTACACTGGCGTATGTGTTGGCTTTAGAAGAAATTGCAGCAGCGGACGGCGCAACGTCTACCATTATGAGTGTGCATAATTCGGTTGGTTGTGTACCGATTTATAAATTTGGAACAGAACAACAAAAGCAACAATATTTAAAGCCGCTGGCCCAAGGTGAAATGATCGGTGCGTTTGCCTTGACCGAACCACACACTGGTTCAGATGCTGCTGCAATTAAGACCCGTGCAATAAAAGACGGCGATCACTATGTGATTAATGGTGCCAAACAATTTATTACCTCAGGAAATAACGCCGGCGTAATTATTGTTTTTGCAGTAACTGATCCGGCAGCAGGCAAAAAGGGAATGAGTGCATTTTTGGTACCTCGCGATACCCCAGGTTATGAAGTGATACGAGTCGAAGAAAAGTTAGGCTTACATGCATCAGATACCTGTCAGATTGCTTTAACCGATGTGCGAATTCATGAAAGCTTAAGATTAGGGGCAGAAGGCGAAGGACTGAAAATTGCACTTGCCAATCTGGAAGGCGGTCGGATTGGTATTGCTGCACAAGCAGTCGGTTTGGCTAGAGCTGCCTTGGAAGAAGCCATACGCTATGCACATGAACGCGAAGCGTTTGGTAAAGCCATTATTGAGCAACAAGCCATTTCTTTCAGGCTGGCCAGTATGGCCACCGAGATCGAGGCGGCGCGCCAACTGGTTCATTTTGCTGCACGAAAAAAAGAAGCCGGTGAAAGCTGTTTAACTGAGGCCTCTATGGCCAAATTATTTGCATCGGAAATGGCTGAACGAGTTTGTTCTAAAGCCTTACAAATTTTTGGTGGCTATGGATATTTAAAGGATTTTCCAATAGAACGCATTTATCGTGATGCCCGAATTTGTCAGATTTACGAAGGGACAAGCGATATTCAGCGCTTGGTAATTGCACGCAGCTTATAACAAATAAAAAGGGATTTTTATCATGCAATGGCAAACGATTTTATTCGAAAAAATAAATGGGGTCGGACTGATTACATTAAATCGGCCCAAGGCACTTAATGCACTCAATAACCAACTGATTATCGAAGTCAATCAAGCGCTGGATCAGCTTGAAAAAGACCCAACGATCGGATGTATCGTGATTACAGGTTCGGAAAAAGCCTTTGCTGCCGGTGCCGATATTAAAGAAATGGCCGATTTAACTTTTCCAGATATTTATCTCGATGATTTTTTTAGTCTGGCCGATCGAATTGCTCAGCGACGTAAGCCTCTTATTGCCGCAGTCAGTGGTTATGCCTTAGGCGGTGGTTGTGAATTGGCACTGATGTGTGACTTTATTTACTGTGCCGATAATGCAAAATTTGGTCTGCCAGAAGTCACTTTAGGCGTATTGCCCGGTATTGGTGGTACTCAGCGCTTAACTCTGGCCATTGGCAAGGCCAAAGCTATGGAGATGTGTTTGACTGCACGGCAAATGGGCGCACAAGAGGCAGAGCAAAGCGGCTTAGTGGCGCGAGTATTTACCAGAGAAGAACTTTTACCACAAACCTTACAAGCGGCAGAAAAAATAGCTGAAAAATCTTTGCCAGCTCTGCTCATGATTAAAGAATCGATCAATCGAGCCTTTGAAGTCAGCTTGGCTGAAGGCTTACGTTTTGAACGGCGTGTTTTTCATTCCATTTTTGCCAGTAATGATCAAAAAGAAGGCATGCAGGCCTTTGTGGAAAAACGTCCTGCCAAATTTACCCATCAATAATAAATATTCAAATAGGAAAAAATAATGAATGATCATCACGATTTGGAAATTCGAAGCGAAGGTGCTTTAGGCATTATAAGTTTAAACCGTAGTAGCCAATTAAATGCTTTAACTCTAGAGATGATTCGGGGTATTCAGGCGCAGCTCGATCAATGGCGAGAGGATACGCAAGTACAAGCTGTGCTCATCAAATCCAATGCTGCGAAAGCATTTTGCGCAGGAGGTGATATACGCTATCTGTATGACAGTTATCAGGCTGGAAACACGCAATACCAAGATTTTTTTGCTACTGAATATACTATGCTCAGTACAATACGTAATTATTCAAAGCCTGTCATCGTCATGATGGATGGCTATGTGCTGGGTGGCGGCTTTGGGCTTGCTCAGGCCTGTCATATCAAAATTACCAGTGAAAAATCGCGTTTCGCTATGCCGGAAACGGCGATTGGCTTTTTCCCAGATGTTGGGGCGACTTATTTTCTATCCAGACTCGATGAAGTTGGTGTCTATATGGCGCTCACTGGAGCACAGATCAGTAGCAGTGATGCGCTATATCTGGATCTGGTGGATTATCATGTGCCAAGTGAGCATTTTGTCGCGCTAGAACACGCATTAATTGTTGCACCTACTCTCAATCCGGTAGAAATCCGAACCATCATTAGCTCGTTTATCACTCATCCGCAAGAAAGTGAATTACAACAACATATCGATCTGATTAATCAGTATTTTTCTTATCCTGACATTAGTGAAATTGAGCAAGGCTTAGCTGATGCCAACGATACCCTTCATCAGGACTGGATCAAGAAAATGCAAGCGATTTTAGAGCAACGTCCTGAAATGGCAAAACAAATCAGTTTGAAGTTACAGCAGGTTGGTCAAAATCTTTCGCTTGAAAAATGTATGCAGTTAGAACGCGGCTTGCAGGATATCTGGTTACAGCAAGGAGATTTTATTGAAGGCGTAAGAGCATTGATTGTCGATAAAGACAAAAATCCGAAGTGGCAAACTGATAATACCGAATTTAAAAAAACACTGGAAAAATTCTGGCCAGTATGGAGTAAGCAACATAAAGATTCGCTTTGTTAAAAATAGATGGAATTTATTTTAAATAACAAAGCGAGTCACGGATGACACAGCTCAAAGAATAAGAGGGATAAATAACAATGAAACACGTACAAGAATCATCTGCTCAAAGTAAAAAGCCTTCACATCGTCTGGCGGGTATATCGAGTATGGTGGGAACAACCATCGAATGGTATGACTTTTTCATTTACGGTGCTGCGGCTGCGTTAATTTTTAACAAACTGTTTTTTCCAAATCTAGATCCATTAATGGGAGTCATGGCTGCATTTGCCACTTATGCCGTCGGTTTTATTGGTCGACCTTTGGGAGGAATTGTATTTGGCCATTTTGGAGACAAAATTGGCCGTAAAGCGATGTTGTTAACGACCTTAATAATGATGGGTATTCCCACTGTGCTGATTGGTCTATTACCTACCTATGAAAGTATCGGTTACTGGGCAACAGTGTGTCTGGTGATATTGCGTTTTATTCAAGGTATGGCTATGGGAGGAGAGTGGGGTGGCGCAGTTTTAATGGCAGTTGAACACGCACCCGAAGGTGGCAAAGGATTTTGGGGAAGCTTACCTCAAGCCAGTGCAGGTGGTGGACTCATGCTTGCATCAATTGCTTTAGGACTGGTATCTATGCTACCAGAGGCTGCATTATTTAGTTGGGGCTGGAGAATCCCATTTCTGATAAGTATCGTTCTACTCGGTGTGGGTTGGTATATAAGAGTTAAAGTGCCAGAATCCCCTGATTTTGAAAAAGTGAAGGATCAGGCAAAAGAAATTAAAGTACCGGCTTTGCAGGTTTTCAAAAATCATCCTAAAGAGCTTCTTACCATTATTTTTGCCCGCGCTGCTGAAAATGCATGGTTCTATATAGCTTCTACATTCGCACTTGCCTATACCACCACTAAACTTGGCATTGCGCGTCAAGATATTCTATTTGCCACAATTTGTGGAGGTGGCTTGATTATGATAATGACTCCTTTATTTGGACATCTGTCTGATAAAGTAGGCCAAAGAAATATGTTTATGTCTGGCTTATTGGTACTCGCACTCTACTGTTATCCATTCTTTAGTATGTTGGATACCAAAGATCCTTTTCTGGTTTGGCTTGCAATTGTATTGGCCATTGGTGTGGTTTTCCCACTCATGTACGCACCGCAATCTCAGTTGTTTGCTCGACAATTTCCAACTGAAATCCGATACAGTGGTATTTCAATTTCTGTACAGTTTGCTGGCGTTATTGGTGGAGGCTTAGCACCTTTAATTGCGACCAAGCTTTTGAGTATAGGCGAGGGAAGTCCTCATTTAATTATTAACTATATTATAGGTATGGCAATATTTGCGATTTTCTGTACTTGCTTTATGAAGCGTGACAAGTTATCTATTCGTTCTACTAAAGCAACTATAAACAATACAACAAAAACTGACTTATCTCGACCTTAATACAAAACACGCACTATGTCGTTTTGAATGTTTGGCAACGTGAATGATGATTGTGGAGATTCACGTTGCTGAGACATTGTTACAAATAGATCAGTGAAGGCATTACAATTCTGATAGTTACGATTTCTGTTTGGCTTTTTGGCGTAAGACATACAAATATAAGCTTTCAACTTTTTCACGCGCCCATGGAGTAGTACGTAAGAATCGTAATGATGACTTAACACTTGGATCTATACAAAAACATCTAATTTCTATTTTACGACTCAAACCCTCAAAGCCACCATAGTAATCCAATAATTCATCCAGAATGTCAGCAAGTTTTTTTCCGTGTAGAGGGTCATTGGAGGCGTTCATAATAGATCAATCATATTTGGGAAGGCTATTATTATAACCCGAGCGATTAGAAAAATGAGAGGTTTGAAATTTAAACGTAATTAACATAGAAAATTAGAGCTTCTCAAAAATGAGTTCATAAACTTATAGAATTTTTGAGTACATTTAAATAAAAGATTAAGTTCTCCCAGAAAAGAAACAGATGCTATTCAGATAAAATTTCAATCAAATGATTTTATTGTTGATATTTCTAGTCACATAGTCTATTTTTATTTTATGAATTATTCTTCCTTACCCAAAAGACCACGTGGTCGACCAACCAAACACGGTTGTAACTATGCAGACACTAAAGAAGTGTTAATCCGCCGAGGTATCGAGTTACTAACCGAACGTGGAATGAATGCTATGAGCTTGGACGATCTCATGAAATCAGTCCAAGTTCCTAAAGGATCTTTCTATCATTATTTTGCAAATAAAGAAGCTTTTATTTTAGAAGTTCTAGATACTTATGAGCTTTATTTTGTGAAGCGGTTGAATAAGTTTTTAAGTCAAATTGATCTTTCCCCATTAGAAAGACTGCAAAATTTTGTAAAAGATGCAGGTGAAAAACTGGAAAAATATGATTTTAAACGAGGTTGTATTTTAGGTAACTTAGGACAAGAAGTTTCGTATTTACCACCAGAGATCATCGCTCGAATTGAAAGTATCTTTAAGGTATGGGAGAAACTGGTTTCAGATTCTTTATATCGGTCAAATTTACAATATAGCGTAACTGATTGTGATGAAGCTGCTTATCAGTTTTGGATTGGGTGGGAAGGTGCAGTTCTAAGAGCACGTTTGGTCAAATCAACAAGTCCCTTAGATGCATTTTATCGCTTGTTTACTTTAGCTGTAAAACAACAAAATCACGTAAAAATTTAATTAAAAAATAAATGCAGACGTCTGTATTTATTTTTTAATTAATTCTAGACAAGCAGTCTAATTAAATAGAGAGGAAATTCTATGTACCAAGGTATCGTAATTAATAAAGATGATGCAGGTTACACATCAAAAATTACAGAGATTGCATCAAAGACTTTAGAAGAAGGAGAGGTTAGAGTTGAAGTTAAATATTCAACACTAAATTATAAAGATGCTTTAGCCATTACTGGGCGCTCTCCAGTAGTGCGTAGTTTTCCACTAACACCAGGGATAGATTTTTCAGGTGTTGTAATTGAATCAAAACATCCAGCATGGAAAAAAGGCGATGAAGCTCTATTAAATGGCTGGGGTGTTGGTGAAAAATATTCAGGCGGATTAGCTGAACAAGTGACTGTTTCAGGCGATTGGCTTATACAGAAACCTTCTGCTTTTTCTTTTAAAGATACCATGATTATTGGTACAGCAGGTTATACCGCAATGTTGTGTGTTATGGCTTTGCAAAAGCATGGTCTTAAACCAAGTGATGGGAAAATTTTAGTAACAGGTGCAAATGGTGGTGTCGGTAGTATTGCGATTATTATTTTGAACCATCTTGGTTATGAGATTACAGCTTCAACTGGTCGACCTCAAGAGTCAGAGTATTTAACCTATTTAGGTGCAAGTGAAATTATTGATCGCGCTGAATTATCTTCACAAGGAAAGCCATTAAACAAAGAAATTTGGGCTGGTGTGATTGATACTGTTGGAAGCCAAACTTTAGTCAATGCATGTGCTAGTACAAAATATCGTGGTGCGGTCGCTGCGTGTGGCTTGGCAGGTGGAATGGACTTTCCAGCGACAGTTGCTCCATTTATCCTGAGAGGGATTACCTTATATGGAATTGATAGTGTTATGGCACCAATTGAATTAAGAAAAGAAGCATGGGAACGTTTAGCTACGGAATTAGATCAAACGAAATTGGAAACAGTAACGACTGAAATTCAGTTAACAGATGCTTTAAATATTTCAAATGATATTTTAGATGGAAAAATTAGAGGGAGAGTTGTTGTAAAACTATAATTCGAATTTATTTGTAGTTATAGATATATTGGTCAAAGGATTTCTGCATAACTTGTATTATGTTCATTAGGATACTCAGCAACGTGAATCTCTACAATCATAATTCACATTGCTGATCTGTGGCAACAAACAGTATTGTGTAGGCCACAGTCTTAGATATCCTATTTAACATAATATACATTATGCGAAATCATATGTATTTTATTATCCTAGAGTTTTCTGTGATCTATACCTTCTAATTTCCTCACGTAATTCCTTCTTTTTTGGTTTACTCTATAAATTGAAACGCTTCAAAAATTGCGCTGACCAACTATAAGTAAATGACTAAATACAAGGATGAAAAAAAATGAGTGATGCTGAACGAAAACAAGTTAAAGCTGAAATGGAAATTGATCCTAAGCTAAGTTGGCAAGAAAAATTAGCCGTTGAGGAACAAGAAAAATTATCACCACGACTGGTCTATGAAATTATCCGTCGTGATGGTGTTGAAGAATTGAGTCGTCCGTTAAATGCACTCATTTTCTCTGGTATCACAGCTGGATTAGTCATGAGTTTTTCTTTCGTGTTTAAAGCTGTAATTGGTTCTTATTTACCGGTAGATGCTGTTTGGAAAGATTTAGTCACGAATATTGGATATACCATCGGATTTATTATTGCAATTTTAGGACACATGCAGCTTTTCACAGAGAATACCATCACAACCGTCATTCCGTTATTTAAACCCTTTAGCTTTGCAAAACTTAAAGCCGTGGGTCGGCTTTGGAGTATTGTTATTACTGCCAATGTGGTCGGAACTTTTTTATCGAGTCTATTTTTTCTCACAACAGCACTATTTACGCCTGAAGTGGATCATGCACTAAATGAGATTGCGCATCATGTTGCTTCATTTTCTGCTTGGGAAAACTTTCTTAAAGGTACAATGTCTGGTTTACTCATTGCTGCACTCGTTTGGATGTTGCCTTCTGTTAATAATAAGATTTTATTGATTTTTTTATTAACCTATCTGATTGGTTTAGGTGATTTTACCCATGTAGTTGTTGGCTCTGTTGAAGTTGCGTATTTGGTTTGGCAAGGTCAGGTTTCTCTGAGTGAGTTTTGTTTTCAGTTCTTACTTCCAACCACGCTTGGTAATATTTTAGGTGGTACAGGTGTTTTCACCCTGTTAATTTATGGTCAAGTAAATGAAGAATTAGAGGAATAATAATTACTTACAATCTTAAATATCAATAAGTCAGCTTAAAATTATTAAATATTGTAATTTTAAAGTATGTATAACAATTTTAGCTGCTTATATCTAAAATAATCGATATTACTTATAATAAGCTCATGTAACGCTAATATTTAGGAACATATATGTTGCAATGGTTTGAAAAGCTCGTAGACCCCTATCCTACTCGTGGTTTAAACGAACCATTGCCTAGCAGTTTTTTTGCATTTATCTGGAAATCGACACAAGGCGTACGTCCTTTTCTATTTATTTTAATTTTGTGTACCGCCGGTGCCGCAACTTTTGAAGCAATTTTATTTTCAAAAATTGGTCATCTGGTCGATTGGCTCAGTACCAGTACGCCGAGTAATTTTTTAGACCGGCACACTGAGAACCTGACTATTTTGGCCAGTGTTTTATTCGCCAATATCTTTTTTGTATGTTTACAGTCGATTGTTAAACACCAAATTCTATACAGCAGCTTTCCTATGCGTTTGCGCTGGCAGTTTCATAATCTCTTACTTCAGCAAAGTATCGATTTTTTCCATAACGACTTTGCTGGTCGTTTGTCTGCCAAAGTGATGCAAACTGCATTGGCTATTCGTGAATTCTGGATGATTTTGGGTGATATGCTGGTTTATGTCACCATTTACTTTATTACCATCAGTGTAGTACTTGGGTCTATTTCACCAATTTTACTGATTCCTTTAGCGCTATGGTTAGGGCTTTTTATTTTGAGTGCATGGTACTTTATTCCGCGTTTATCTAAAGTATCTCAACAACAGGCAGATGCACGCGCAGTCATGACTGGCCGTGTAACCGATGCCTATACCAATATTCAAACGGTTAAATTATTTGCTCATGCGGGCCGTGAAAGCAAATACGCAAAACAGTCCATGGTCGAGTTTATGGAGACTGTATTTCGTCAGATGCGTTTGGGTACACAGTTTGAAATCAGTACCACGTTTTTAAGTGCAGTCTTGTTTATTGGTGTGATTGGAACAGCTGTCTGGCTATGGCTCAATGGTCAAGCTGCACTGGGTGTGATTGCTGCCACCACAGCTATGATTTTAAAACTCAACAGCATGTCTGAGTTTATGATGTGGCAAATGTCTATGCTATTTGAAAATGTAGGCACCATTCAAGATGGTATGCGTACTTTGGGTCGACCGGTAAGTATTCAAGACAAAGAAGATGCCAAACCATTACAGGTAAAATCAGGTGAAATTCGTTTTGAAAATGTCAGTTTTGCCTATTCAGATAAAAACGTGATCAGCCAATTTGATTTAACCATTCGTCCGGGTGAAAAAATTGGTGTGGTGGGTCGTTCTGGTGCAGGTAAATCGACTTTGATTCAATTATTACTGCATTTTTATGAGCTGAATCAAGGCCGAATCTTAATTGATGGCCAAGATATCAACGACGTTACTCAAGACAGCCTACGCGCCAACATAGCCCTAGTCACGCAAGATACTTCGTTACTGCATCGTACTGTTGCTGAAAATATTAAATACGGCAAGCCAGATGCTTCAGATGAAGAAATGTTCCATGCTGTTTCTAAAGCGCAAGCGGATGAATTTATTCCACAATTAAGTGACTTACGCGGCCGTCAGGGCTATGAGGCTTATGTCGGTGAACGTGGTGTTAAACTCTCTGGTGGACAGCGTCAGCGAATTGCAATTGCCCGTGTATTCTTAAAGGATGCACCGATTTTAATTCTAGATGAAGCCACGAGTGCTCTAGACTCGGAAGTTGAGGCAGCCATTCAATCGAGTTTAGATGCGCTCATGGAAGATAAAACAGTGATTGCAATTGCACATCGATTATCTACAATTGCCCAAATGGATCGTTTGATTGTTTTAGATCAAGGACATATTGTAGAGCAAGGAACCCACGACGAACTGATCGCCCAAAATGGTTTATACGCACATTTGTGGAAACGACAAACAGGTGGCTTCTTGGTCGATGAATTAGAAACAGAGGAAAAAGAATAATGTTGTACCTGGAAGATCTTAAAGTGGGTGATCGTTTTATTAGTCGTGATTATGAAATGACCCTTGAAGAAATCACACAATTTGCCCAGCTTTACGATCCTCAGCCTTTTCATCTCGATGAAAAAGCTGCAAAGAAGCATCCCGTCTTTCAGGGTTTGGCAGCCAGTGGTTGGCACACCTCTGCAGTGGTGATGCGTTTATGGACTGAGTGCTTTCAGGTTGCAGGTGGTCTCATTGGCTCTGAAACCAGTTTGCGCTGGCCACGTCCTACGCGTGTGGGTGATCTGGTGCATGTCGAAGTTGAAATCGCCAGTATTACCCCTTCAAAATCTAAACCAGATCGTGGTATTGTGAGCTACATCACACAAGCACTTAATCAACATGGCGATGTCTTACTCATTTCAACCACTAAAATTCTTGTCTTTAAACGAGATAATTCAGTCATTAGTTAAAATTTTGTCTGACAATTTTTATTTTTTAAAATAAGTTTCATGTAACTATAACAAACGGATGACTGTAGTCTATACGCATAACGGATTAGGAATGAAAATAAATTCAGCGCGTCAGGATCAAGGAATACCTGGTGTTTATGGCCTATTACTTTTAGACGTTGTGTCTCGATGGGGATACAACGATCAGACACTGTTTGCTCCTTTTCATCTGACCAGTGAGCAGCTTGCAGATCCGGAGTATCGTATTCCCATTCATATCGCCAATGAACTGGTGAAACATGCATTACGTCTTACCGGTGAAAGTACACTGGGATACCACCTTGGCCATCAGATGCGTATCTCTATTCATGGGTTTATTGGTTATGCCATCATGACTGCAAATGACATTACCGATGCACTGGCTTTGGCAACGCGATTTATTCAGCTTCGTATGCCCTTTTTACAGCTTTACTTTTCTACCTTTGGTCCAAAAGCCACTCTTCAGTTGCAATGTGATTTTGATTTAGAGCCTTTACGCACAGAAATTATTTTAAGTTTGACCATCGGTATTATGAGCATGGCCAGAGCGCTCACTGGACGTGATGATTTAACCGGTGAAGTTGATCTGGATTTTGAACAGCCCTTTGGATTTGAAAAATATTTAAATAAAATGGCCATCAACATGCGATTTGATCAACCACATCTGATTTCAAGCTTTGACAAACAGTATCTTGGTTTAAAAATGGTCAATGCAGATCCGATTGCCAGTCAAATCGCGATTAATCAATGCGAAAGTGAATTGTCTGCTCTGGGTGAACGTCGTCGTTTAGCCATGCGTGTACGTGATATTTTGACCAACTCCGAACAACATTATTTGAGTATTGAGAGTGTGGCCGAACTGTTGCACATGTCTGATCGTACCCTTAAAAGACAACTTGCAGCCGAAGGTACGTCATTTTCGACACTGGTTGATGAAGTACGTTATCGACACGCGACCTCGCTACTGTCTCGAACCGATTACAGTCTTGAGCAAATCGCAGATGAACTTGGATATTCAGATGTTGCCAATTTTAGCCGGGCGTTTAAACGCTGGAGTGGACGAAGTCCAAGTAACTGGCGCAAAGACCCCTATCTATAAGCTTTTCATTTGCTTAAAAAACCTGTATAACCGCTATCAAAAATATTGAACTTTAGGATTGTGAGGAGCTGTTATGAACCATCCTTCTGAATTAAAGTATGCACGTACTCATGAATGGGCCAGAATCGAAGGCGATTTGGTTGTGACAGGAATTAGCGATCACGCTCAAGATGCACTAGGTGATCTTGTATATGTTGAAGTTCCTGAAGTGGGTAGCCGTGTTACTGCAGGTGAACAGGCAGGTGTAGTTGAGTCGGTTAAAACGGCTTCTGACATTCATGCGCCGGTGTCTGGTGTTGTGGTTGAAGTCAACACCGCACTTGAAGATGATCCTGATTTTATTAATGATGAGCCCTATGCTAAAGGCTGGATTTATAAAATCAAACCAGACAACCTGTCAGATGTAGATAATCTTTTATCGAATACAGATTACGAAGCAGGTTTATAACATAAAAAACAGGCACTTCTTCTAAAGTAGTGCCTGCCTTGCATTTTATTGCTTATGCCGATTCGAGTAACTGCTGTGCATTCAATTGCTGCGCTGCGCGCAAAAGTAGGCGTTCGGTTTTGTCCCACCCCAAGCAGCCATCCGTTACTGATTGCCCATACGTCATGTCACAAGAGATTTTCTGCTGACCATCCACTAAATGACTCTCAAGCATCACGCCACGTACATTGCTTTCTAAACGCTCTAAAATAATTTGTTCCAATACCTGTGGCTGATTCAATGGATTTTTTGAACTATTGCCATGGCTACAGTCAATCACCAACGCAGGCAATGTGCCATTGTGCTTTAATTTCATTTGATCAATTGCGTCAAGATCAAAGTTTGGTCCTTTATTTGCACCACGTAAAATCAGGTGGGGTAAACGATTTCCATTGCTCATCAACACCGCAGGTAAACCTGATTGGCTCATCCCAAAAAATTGATGTTCATTTTTTGCCGATTGAATCGCATCTAATGCAATTTGAATTGAACCATCGGTGCCATTTTTAAAACCAATTGCAAATGGCATATGGCTCGAAATTTCACGATGAATCTGTGATTCGCTGGTACGTGCGCCAATTGCTCCCCAAGCCAACAAATCGTCAAAATATGCTGTAGCCATTGGATTTAAAATTTCACTGGCAATTGGTAGACCTTTTTCAATGATATCAAGATATAAAGCACGTGACTGCTCAATACCACGCTGCATATTAGCCGATCCATCGAGATCCGGATCGTACATAAAGCCCTTCCAACCTACTGTGGTCCGCGGTTTTTCGATGTACGCACGCATCACCAGAAAAATCTGGTCTTTCACTTGTTGTTGTAATTCAATTAATCGTGATGCGTAGTCCAATGCAGAAACTGGATCATGAATCGAACAAGGCCCGGTAATCACCAATAGTCTTGGATCTTGACCCGATAAAATATTTTCAATGGTTTGACGGTGCTCGGCAATTTGCTTCACAAGTGGCGATGAGAGCGGATATTGTGCTTTTATTTGTTGTGGTAAACGAAGTTCGATTTCTTTTGAAGTGGTTTTTTCAATCAGATTATTTAGCGCGTTCATTGTAACTTCCTTTGGACTGAGTCGTTCAGTCCGATCTTTTATTTGAGCGATGTGGGACTATTGGATTGAGATTGCTGGCTAAAGTAAAACCAATAAACGTTGCTAAAATAAGTCGAGTTGAAATTAAACATGATGAATTCTCCAAAAAAATTAAATAAAACAGCCATAAAAAAACCTGATCGGGGTTGCCGATCAGGTATTAACTTGAAGGGCAACCTTTTTGTTGCCCGAATGCAAACAGGCAACTATCTATATTGCCAAAAATAAAAATAAGCAGTGTGATGTACAGGTTGTTTT
Source organism: Acinetobacter soli (assembly GCF_018139125.1). Taxonomy (NCBI): domain Bacteria; kingdom Pseudomonadati; phylum Pseudomonadota; class Gammaproteobacteria; order Moraxellales; family Moraxellaceae; genus Acinetobacter; species Acinetobacter soli. The sequence continues at coordinate 956,307 of NZ_CP073241.1, read as the reverse complement.
AACATGTCTGTTTCAATCAGGTAAAACGTATCTTGCCTCTAACATACGCGGACTCAAAACATTTGACAAGTGTTTTAGTAAAAAATAATTAATTGACGAGCATGTTCTTAATTGATTAATATCTAGCCATACCCTTCTTTATCTCGAGTCTCTGCCGATGAATTAAGTTCTTTTTTGTTTAACGTCATTTTTATTTGATGTACAAAATAGAACGCTATATCTATTCATGGTTCACTTGGCTCTACTTTTGTACATCCTGTTTTTTTTGGAGGTCTTATGACCCAACAGGCATGTATTATTCATCAACTTCATTTTGAACTTGGTTCTACAGTTCTCTTTGATCAACTTGATTTCCAATTGAATAGACACAAGCTAACAGGCTTAATTGGACGTAATGGGCAGGGAAAAAGTCAACTTTTACAATGTCTTTTAACTCAAAAAAATATTACCGGACAAGTCGCTTGGAACTGTGCTTATGCTTTTTTACCTCAACAACATCAACTCACTAATCAAACGATCGCGCAAGTATTACAGATTGAAGATACCCTCGAAGCCTTAAAACGTATCGAGTGCGGGCAAGCAACATTTGAAGATTATGATCTGGCTGAAGGTAACTGGAATTTGCCTCAATACTGGCAAGAGCAATTGAGTAAAGCGGGTTTAACCACAGCATTTGACTTTCCGGTCACAGCTTTGAGTGAAGGACAAAAAACTAAACTGGCCTTATGTCGACTTTTTAATTTAAAAGATCACTATTTGCTATTGGATGAACCGAGTAATCATCTCGATGCATCTGGTCGCGATTGGTTAATTTCCAGCTTACTGGCGCATCCTATGGGAGCACTTGTAGCGAGTCATGATCGACAACTACTCAATCAAATGCAACATATATTGGCATTGGATAATTTTGGCCTGCATGCACATAGTGGAAATTATGCCCATCAATCAAATGCAACATATATTGGCATTGGATAATTTTGGCCTGCATGCACATAGTGGAAATTATGCCCATTACAAGCAAATTACAGATACACTAGAAGCTGCACTTGAGCTTTCGATTGATCAACACAAACGAGAGCTTAAGCAGCAAACGATCAAGCAGCATGAAACATTAATGAAGCAACAAAAAAAGCAAAGCACTGCAAAGAAAAAACGTAATAGCGGCTCCCAAGCAAAAGTAATTTTAGATTTTAAACAAAATAAGGCCGATCAACAGTTAGGACAGATCACTCGACAGCAGCATCGTCAGCTTGAATTTCAGAAAGAAGCGCTACGAGACAAAACTTCTCGACTTGAAGTCATCAAAGCGCAGCAATTCGAATTTTCATCTACCCAACCCCAATCAGGAGAATTGGTACGTCTTAATGGTGTGTTACATCCATACCACTGCAATCTAACCTTTCATTTTGCATTACTAGCACATGAAAAATTGCATCTATGTGGTGAGAACGGTGCTGGCAAATCGACCTTATTACATTTTATTGCTCGTCTTCATACTTCTGATGATTCTCTTTTTTTTAAACGGGCGCGCTGTTTGTACCTTGACCAAAGATTTAGTTTCCTCGATTCAAGATATTCTGCCGTGGAAAATTTACGTTTACTGAATTCTGAATATGACGAAGTATTCTGGCGAAACAAGTTAGGTCAGTTGCGTCTGCGGGGAGATAGCACACTCAGACCTATTGGCCAATTAAGTGGCGGAGAACAACTCAAAGTGGCACTGACGGTTCTTGCCTATCCTGCTGAATCAATTGATCTATTACTATTGGATGAACCCGAAAACTATCTCGATATTGTATCAAGGGAGCTACTTGCATGTGCAATACGCGATTTTAAAGGTGCTGTTATTTTAGTCTCACATGATGTGGATTTCGTTCGTCAATGTAGTATTTACCAAGAAATTCATATGTCAGAAGTTATAAAGGCTTAAGTACATTTTGTACCTAAGCCTTGAGTTGGATTTAACAGACCAGAAGTCTTAAAAATGAATGACACTACGAATAGATTTACCTTCATGCATCAAATCGAATGCATGATTAATCTCATCGAGTGGCATGGTATGAGTGACAAAAGGTTCAAGTTGAATATCACCCTTCATCGCATCTTCAACCATTTTTGGCAGTTGACTACGACCTTTTACACCACCAAAGGCAGTTCCCATCCATTTACGGCCGGTCACTAACTGAAATGGTCGAGTTGAAATTTCCTGACCAGATCCCGCAACACCAATAATCACAGACTGTCCCCAGCCACGATGTGCACACTCTAGAGCAGAGCGCATTACATTAACGTTGCCAATACATTCAAACGAGTGATCTACACCCCAACCTGTCATTTCAACAATCACTTGCTGAATCGGTTTGTCGTATTCTTTTGGGTTTAAAAAGTCTGTTGCACCAAATTCTTTAGCCAATTCAAATTTATCTGGGTTGGTATCTACAACGATGATTCGTCCAGCTTTGGCCTGACGTGCACCCTGAACCACAGCCAGACCAATACCGCCTAAACCAAATACGGCAACAGAATCACCTTCTTGTACTTTTGCTGTATTGTGTACGGCACCAATTCCAGTTGTGACGCCACATCCAAGTAAACACACTTGTTCATGATTGGCTTCAGGATTAATTTTCGCCAGTGAAACCTCAGCCACCACCGTATATTCACTAAAAGTTGAGCAACCCATATAATGATAGATTGGCTCTCCATTATAAGAAAAACGCGTGGTGCCATCTGGCATAACACCTTTACCTTGTGTTGCACGAACAGATACACACAGATTGGTTTTATTCGATTTACAAAATAGGCACTCACCGCATTCTGCTGTGTAAAGTGGAATTACATGGTCACCCGGTTTTACACTGGTGACACCCTCTCCCACCTCGACTACCACACCAGCACCTTCATGCCCCAAAATGGCAGGAAATACACCTTCAGGATCGTCACCTGAAAGAGTAAAAGCGTCGGTATGACACACGCCTGTATGTGTCACTTTAATTAGCACTTCCCCTGCCTGAGGCGGTGCTACATCGACTTCTACAATCTGTAAAGGTTGTCCCGGTCCAAATGCTACGGCCGCACGTGATTTCATGTGTATCTCCTGATTATTTTAAATAGGATTTTAAGATCTTACTAATTTCGACAAGCTCGTTACTTCGTTCTTGCTCGGTGGTATCGCCAGCAACCAGCGTATCTTTCAAATGTACCTCGAGCATTTCATTCATTAAGCCATTCATTGCACCACGTGTCGCACAGATCTGCTGAAGAATATCGGCACAAGCCGTATCGCCTTCAAGCGCGCGCTCAATGGCCTGCACTTGGCCCTGAATTTTTTTTACACGAAGAATAATTTTTTTCTTGTCTTCAATTTGCTTTGGCATAAACAATCACTTTGCACTGATTCATATACTATACCCAAGTATAGTAATAAGTAAAATATAAAACTTGTAAGAAATTTATTTATGAAGAACGGAAATTTTTGATCCTTGATGTCTGACTTGATATGCTTAAGATGAAAATAGCGTTGAATTGACAATAAAAATACAAATTGATGTTCTAATTCTGGAAAATATCATGTGGTGGATTCATCAAACTCAAAACTTTTTAAGATATTTTTTGATTTTAAGTTTTAGCTTGATCTCGATGGGATTACAAGCTTCACAAAGCGAGAAAAATTTGATTGAACAAAGTACGTGGCTTAACGATCCATCTGCCCAGCAAAAGATTCAGCAAGGCCTCACGGCCTATGTTGCACTCGATGATGCCTTTATTAGTATTGCTTCACGGATTTATCTGATTCGAAAAGCCAAACATACGATCGATTTGCAGTATTACATTTGGCACAATGATTTTGTGGGTCAGTTAATGCTTCACGAATTACTCAAGGCAGCAGATCGTGGCGTAAAAGTTCGGCTTTTAATTGATGATCAAAATGGTACACAGCTTGATTCAACAATTCAGGCGCTGGCACAACATCCAAACATTGAGTTTAAATTTTTTAATCCCTATCGATTTCGACATTTTAGAGCTTTAGATTTTGTCTTGAGGCCATATGAAATTAATCACCGGATGCACAACAAACTTATTGTTGCTGATGATCTGATTGCTGTAACAGGTGGACGCAATATCAGTAGTGAATATTTTGAAGCCAGCTACAAGTTTCAGTTTACAGATTTAGATATTCTGTTTTACGGCACGGCAGCAGCACAAGCAAAGCAGACTTTTGAAAATTTTTGGACGTCTTCGCGCTCCGTCAATGCAACACATATATTAAAAACGTCTACACCTCAAGATTTAATCAATTTACGTCAAACCTACCAAGAAAATGAACGTATTGATACGCCGACTGAAGATAAAATCAATGACGCGCAAGCAGAGCTAAATCAGCTCTTAAAACAAGGTTATACTGTAAATTGGGCTAAGGCACATTTTGTAGCCGACTCACCCAAGAAAATCTCACGGACGGCCAAAGGTCAAGAGCTGATTTATAATCAGATTTTTGCACTCATGGGCCATCCAAAACAGCATCTGGAGCTGGTATCGGCTTACTTTGTCCCTACTCAAGCCGGTGCAGACTATTTGGGTCAATTGAGTCAGAAGCGGGTCGATATACGCGTGCTGACTAACTCGTTTGCCGCCAACGACGTGGCGATTGTCCATGCATTTTATAGTCAGTATCGTCGGGAGTTGCTTCAAAACGGCATCAAACTTTATGAGTTTAAACCGATTATTGAGCGTACACGCCCAACATGGTACGAAAAAATGACCGGCCGCGTCATTCCGGCAAAAGGCAAAAAAAGCTCAAGCTTGCATGCCAAATTTTTTGATGTAGATGGGAAAGTCTTTATTGGATCATTTAATTTTGATCCTCGATCTGCCTATATCAATACAGAGGTCGGACTAGTGGTTGAGTCGGAAGCACTGCAAGCCCAAATTCAACAGGTTTTAGATGAGTATTTACCCGTGATTGCCTATGAGCTTAAATTAGATGCTTCAGGTGAATTGATCTGGCTCGATCACCAAGCCAATGGTCAGACTATCGTTTATCGTCATGACCCGCAAACCACTCGCTTTCAGCGCTGGATTATGAAATGGGTGGCTTATTTACCAATTGAGTGGATGATGTAACTCTAGAGCAAGCCTGTAGCTTCAAATAGTGCTGCATAAGCGTGTGCTTTTTTTTCTAATGCCAGTGGGTATGCTCTAGAAGATGATGGCATTCGATATAAATTGAATTTACGCTGTAAAAATATCGTTTGACTGGGCGTACCAATGACAGGTTTTGTGGTAGATGGCTCAAAAGACTGCATCAAGGTGTCGGTGGCCTTGTCTCCAGTGGTCACAATGGTACTGCACACTGGAATTTGACGCAGTAACTGCTCAAGATCGGTGGGTGTCACAATGTCTAAAAACTTATCCGAAGCATTGCCTTTCAATCGCTTTACTTGATAGGCCGTATCAAAAATGGCAATTCCTTTTTCTGTCAAAAAATGCCGGATTTTATCTTCATGAAAATTTTTATGTTCAAGATTTAAAAAGTAATCTTTATTATTAAAAAAGATTAGACCAAAAATACGCCACATGTCGTTTTGATAATTAGGATAATAAAAGTCCATTTTCCAACGTTCCTTTGGAGGTGGGAAGCTACCCAACATCAATAACTTTGCGTTGACGGGTAAAAATGGCGCGAGCGGATGTGTTTCAATCTGAGAAATTTCGTCTATGCTCATAAAGCTTAAGATATAAGTAAGTTATTGGGTATTTTAACTGATCATCGCTTTATTTTTCTCAAGTTCAACTCGCAATTTTCAGTCTTAATTAACCAGTGATATCAGCGTGAATACGTGAATATTTCTATACAGCAACTTAAAAGAACTAGATTTTCTTAGCAGACTTCAAGTGTATCAAATTAATACTTTATATAAATTAATCTTAATTCAAGAAAAATAAGATAAAGTTAAATAGCATCAATACGTTAATACAAGAAAGTGAGTAACTTTAAAATGACAATTCGGTTTATTGAAGCCAATGATTTTGAGGCTTGGTTGACTCTTTGGAAAGGTTATCAAGAATTTTATCAATCATCGATTGATGATCAAGTGACACGCAGTACCTTCTCACGTTTTCTTTCAGAACAAGAACCGGTGTACTGTTTAGTGATTGAAGATGAATCACAAAAGATCATTGGATTTGTACATTATATTTTTCATCGTAGTACATGGTCAGAAGGCAATTACTGTTACTTACAAGATCTATTTGTCGATCCTGCACAACGAGCTTCAGGTATTGGTCGTAAACTCATCGAAGAAGTGTATAAGATTGCAGAAGAAAAGAAATGCTCACGCGTTTACTGGCTCACGCAAGAAACTAATTATCAAGCTCGAATGCTCTATGATCGAATCGCAGACAATTCTGGCTTTATTCAATACAGAAAATTATTTCATTAAACTCATCAACTACCGATCGCGTTGCATTCAATGAGCAGCGCGATCTTTTTGTATTTGCATTTATCCACTCAGTTTATTTACCACTCTAAGCGGTAATACTTTCATAGCCAATGCAATTGGTCGCCATGGCCACTCCGGTACGTAGGCTTTAACCGGTTCTTTTTCGATGGCCTTTACTAAAAGGCGTGAGCCAGTTGCTTCATCAACCTCAAATGGTAAATGTTTTGCGCCTTCATTCAGCTCTGTTCGAATATATCCCGGGAATATGGTCGAAACCTTAATAGGCGTATCAATTAACTCGGCTCGAATACCTTCTGCTAAATGTGCAATACCTGCCTTACTGGCAGCATAAGCAGAAAGATGCTTCGGGAGCCCTCGAATGGCACTGACCGATGAAATCACCACCAAGTGTCCTGCATTTTGCTGCCTAAAAATTTCAACTGCAGCCTCGCATTGTGCCAAAGCTGAAATGAAATTGGTTTCTGCTGTGGCACGATTGACTTCAAAATGCCCTTTTCCTATACGACGTCCTTCTCCTACACCTGCATTTACAATAATTCGCTCCAAATGACCAAATTCATCCTGAAAAGCTTTAAAGACTTCAAATACCTGCTGGTAGTCGGTTACATCGAGTGATCGAGTTTTTACGATAATACCGTATTGTGCCTCCAACTCTGCTTTTAATACATCGAGTCGCTCAAGCCGCCGTGCGCAAATCGCAAGGTTATACCCTTTTTTTGCAAACTCTCGCGCCATGCCTGCGCCTAAACCTGAACTTGCACCTGTAATCAGTATTGTTTTTGCCATTTAAAAAGTATCCTTTATATCCATGTGAGTAAGTCACGATTTTTTGCTTTTATAAAATGATGCTCATTGAGACTTAAAAGTTGTGGTTCATTCCCTACTAGTCTTAAGGTTGTTATGCTGGCATTGGTAATGGCCCAATTCAGTGCAAAAGTCCGGCTGGGATTGAGTTCGAGAATTTTTCCAGCAGCAACTGATACCACACCCCCAGAGGTGAATACGACAGCATATCTGGGCTTTAAAGCTGAAAGCTCATTACATAGTTGCGCTAAAGTTGTTTCAACTCGAGATTTGAAATCTGGCCACGATTCTTCGTACTCGTGATGAAACGCGCCATCTGTCCATCTGGAAACTGCATTTTCAAAAATTTGCCCTAGATAGTCTCTCGGATTAGATGCTTTGGTGACCTCTTGTTTAAGTAATTCAGGTTGTTTAAAGCGTGGGTCGTAATTTGCAAATACTTGTTGATGATTAAACTCATTCCAGCCCGCATGGATATGAATATTCGCTTCAGGAAAACACTGCTTGAGCGCACCTTGCGCCGTTTGCATATGGCGTTTCATTGTACCTGCCACCACATAAGGCGCTTCACTTAAAATTTGTTTGAAATACTGACCCAGTAATTCCGCTTGAGACTGTCCTGTAGGAGATAACTCATCATAATTTGCTTTACCAAAGGAAGCCTGACCATGACGAACCAGATAAATTGTGGTCATTTCTTTAAGATTCCTTGAACTTTGTGAAGATATTTGGTGTTGATCTTGCTGTGTTTGAACTTTTCGGCAGCAATTAATTTTAAAGCACGGATATGAAGTGCGTGAATCACAATCCAGAAATCCTTAAAAGCCTGATTTTTTGTTTGTTTATGAAAATATCGGTAATAAATTTGCTGTGCAATCACAGCCAGGCGAAAAACACCAAATACCTCATAAAACGTCCAGTTCGTTGTATCTAAACCGGTCTGACGCATGTAATAGTCCACCACTTGTTTGCGAGTGAACATTCCTTTTAAATGTGTGGGCTGACGACGAGTCGATTTGAAAATCATGTTGTCTGTTTCTTCTACCCAGTAAGCCAACGCATTTCCCAAATCCATGAGTGGATCACCCAGCGTTGCCATTTCCCAATCGAGTACGCCTATCACATTTGTTGGTGACTCAGGATCAAGGATCACATTATCAAATCGCCAGTCATTATGAATAATGCAAATTTTTGATTCTCTAGGTGTGTTGTCTTTTAGCCATTGTCGAACATATCCAAACGATGGTACATTGATGGTTCTTGCTTTTTCATAACGTTTATCCCATCCCTCGACCTGCCGCTGGCAATAGCCTTCACCTTTGCCCAGATCTTTTAACTCAGTCGCTTCATAAGGTACTTGGTGAAGTTCAATTAATCGATCCAGTACATTTCGACAGAGTTGATTGATTTGTTCTTCATTTAATTGAAGTTCCGGCGGAAGTTTTGCACGAGGTATAATTCCTTCGATACGCCGCATCACATAAAAGTCACAACCGATCACATGCGGATCTTGGCACAATGCAATCATCTCAGGCACTACTGGATAACAGGCTGCCAAGTGTTTTTGTACAAAAAATTCTCGTGCCATATCATGAGCAGATTTCGCTTTAGTACCGTTGGGTGGGCGCCGTAAGATCAGATCCACATTATGATATTTCAGCCGATAGGTCCAGTTGGATGCGCCGCCCGTGTATTGTGTCAGCTCTACCTGTCCTTCAAGTACGATTCCTTGCTGTTTTAACCATGATTCAACCGCATGGATGTCTAACTCTTCTCCCTCTTGAACCGAACCACCCAAATCAATAACTGACATAAATTTTCCTTATTTTTTATTGTGAAGGTTTCGACCGGCTATAGCCACGTTTCGCAAGCTCTAACCGAGCAATCATGCCTTTATGCACCTCATCTGGCCCATCGGCCAATCTTAGACTTCGTGCATGAATAAAAAAGGCAGATAGCATGGTATCGCGTGAAAGCCCAGCTCCGCCATGGATCTGGATGGCCATATCTACCACTTTTTCTAGTACATTGGGTGCAACCAGCTTGATGGCTGAAATTTCTGTGAGTGCAGCCAAAGTTCCATAAGTATCCATTTTGAATGCAGCATATAAGGTAAGTAAGCGTGCTTGATCAATCGCAACGCGTGCCTCTGCGACGCGTTCGAGATTTCCGCCCAGTTTGAGCAACTCTTTACCAAATGCCTTACGTGACATACCTCGATCAATCATTAACTCGAGTGACTTTTCTGCGGCTCCAATGCATCGCATACAATGGTGAATACGCCCGGGGCCTAATCGCCCTTGTACAATTTCAAAACCTTGACCTGCACCGCCGATAAAATTTTCTATAGGGACTCGCACCTGATCAAAAATAACTTCTCCATGACCATGCGGTGCATCATACTCCCCAAAAACAGACAACATTCGCTGGATTTTGACACCGGGTGTATCAAGCGGTACCAGCACCATCGAATGCTGATGATGTCGATCTTTACTGGTATCAGGCGTATGTGCCATAAAAATGATGAGTTTTGCATTTGGATCACCCAAACCCGATGACCACCACTTTCGGCCATTGAGTACAATTTCATTACCTTCAATCACCGCGGTTGCTTGCATATTAGTTGCATCACTTGAAGCAACATCAGGTTCAGTCATACAAAAAACGGAACGAATTTTGCCGTTTAAAAGCGGCATGAGCCAATCATTTTTTTGCTGCTCAGTACCATAGCGCCATAGCAACTCCATGTTGCCGGTATCTGGTGCACTACAGTTAAATACAATCGGTGCCAAAAGGCTTCTACCTGTTAACTCTGCTATGTGTGCATACTCCTGAACAGATAGCCCTGCGCCAAGCTCACTGTCGGGTAAGAAAAGATTCCATAAACCCGCCGCTCTGGCTTTGGCTTTCAATACTTCAAGCTGCTCTGGCCAAACCCAAGTCGTCCAGTCGCCGTTGGGATTCATTTGATGTACATCATCCCAAAACTTTAATTCAATCGGTTCTATTTCGTTATGAATGAAGTCTCGTGTTCTATTCACAAAATCTTGAGCACGCTCTGAAAGTTTAAACATTTTTATTCCTAATTCGTTGTGTTTATCCTTTACTCACCATAAACGTAAATTTATTATGCATGAAATGATTTTATTAAATACTTCACTATGAATGAAATTCATAAGTTTGATACTGCGCAACACTACCTAGATCTAAGCTTATTTCATCGCATTGATATCAACTTATATCCACTGTTTGTTGCAATTTTTGAACAAAAAAGTATTTCGAGAGCCGCGCAAAGTTTATCCATTAGTCAATCGGCTGCCAGTCATGCTTTACAGCGTTTAAGAGTTCAACTTGAAGATGAGGTATTTATACGTCACGGCAATAGCATGCAACCTACACCATTTGCAGAACATATCTATCCTGTCATTAAAAACGCACTGATTCTTTTTCAAAATATTAGCCAACAAAAAAAGAGTTTTGATCCGAGCCTCATTAAAACATTAAGAATTGCTATCCATGACGAGATTGAACCACTTGTTTTGCCTAAAATCATTCAGCATTTTGAGCAGATCGATCAAAATATTGAGTTTAGTAGTATCAAACTCAATCGAAATACCATTCAAAATGATCTATTAAATCAACAGCTCGATTTTATTATCGATGTAGAGTCGCCAACGCATGACAGCATTGGTTTTCAAGCTTTACTGAAAGATCATTATGTTATTTGCAGCCAACAATCTGTCATGAATGCTGAAATTTATCAATCCGGTCTGCATATTGGGGTATCTTCACGCCGTACAGGTACACTGCTTGAAGATGTGTATCTTCATCGGCAAGGTATTCATCGTGAAATTTTTTTACGTTGCCAGCATTATTCGACAGCACTCAAAATTTTAGAATATAACCGCGATGCAATATTAACTTTACCAAGTGCAGTATTGAGCCATTTGTCTTACGCAAACAATTTGACAATCCATTCAATACCTTTTGAATTGCCCACTTTTACGATTGGTATTTATTGGTCAGATGCATTGATTGATAATTTGAGATATGAGTTTTTAAAAAAAGAAATTATTTCATTATTTGCTTAGGCTATTTTAAATGATAAATCGAGTATAGATTATTTCAACTATCTCGATTTATCATTTTGATCAGTTACTTGAAAATTTTAAAGCGTGTTTCATCGTCAATATATGACTTTTCGGCAGCTGGTGCCTCAATTGAACCAAACACCAATTGTGCACGTAGTTTCCAGCTCGATGGAACAGCCCATTCAGCATGGACTTTGTCATCGACGATAGGATTATAGTGCTGTAAAGATGCCCCCACATTTTCAGCTGCAAGTGCTGTCCATACTGCAAGTTGCGCCATAGCAGTCGAATGCTCGGACCAAACCGGAAAATTATCTGCATACAAGGCAAATTTCTCTTGAAGCTCCTGAATGACATTTTGATCTTCAAAAAATAAAATAGTTCCCACCCCTGCTGCAAAGCTATCCATTTTCTTGCTGGTTTTTTCTGCTGCAGCTTCATCTGTGGCGTATTCTTTGAGTTTTTCTTTGACGAATCCCCAAAATTTTTCATGTTCTGCATCAAATAAGATAACTGCTCGAGAAGACTGAGAATTAAATGAAGATGGGCTTTGGCGTATTGCTTCTTGAATGAGTTCAGTTAATTGTTCTGGCGTTTGCTGAATATTTTTGCCAATAGCGTAAATGGTGCGACGATTTTGAAGTAAGGATATTACTGGATTGGTCATGTGCTCAAATTCCTTGCTGCAGCAATGGTAATAAATGGAAAAACCACTATTTTTATAGCATGATTTATGCCAGATCGCTGCACAAGGTATTTGAATTTATACGATATATTTTTTACTTTTTGTTCAACTATTAAAGTTTTACAAGTAGAACATTCGAGCTCACTTCATCTTTCCAGAGTTCGCGTAATGTTGGTAAATAAAATTTTTCACCAATCTCCGATAGTTCTGCATCGATTAAAGTGTGTACTTCATGAATAAAAATGTAGTCCAGCTCGACCATACTTAGTTTTGTATGGCTGGCACCCATTTGCTTACGTTTGGTTTGTGCTTGTTTAAGCACCTGATTGGTAAATTCTTTATCTTTATATGCTGTTAATGCATTAAGGCGTAATTCGATTACACCCCATGCCTCTACAAGTTTCTTAAATGTTGTGAAATCTTTCGATGTAGATTCCCATGTAACATTTTCAAGATTATTGTCTTCGGGTAATACAGGAAGTAGTAAATCAGCGGTACTTGGAAATATTTTTTTTAGATTAATTAAAAATTTAACAGGTTGATCACTCGGATAATCACGAAATTGAACATTTTTTTGAATATCTGTTAAATACACGTCAAGCATGGGAAATTTCATCAGCAGTCTTTATCAGGATGTCACATTGTACGTGTTTGCTCGTCAGATAAAAACTGCTGATGTGTGATTTCAGTGCAATTGCAAGTTATTTTGCATTAGGTGAAACCATTTTTTCTGGACGAACAATTTCATCAAACTGTTGTTCGCTCACCAATTCAAGTTCAACTGCCACTTGTTTAAGGGTTTTATTTTCTTTGTAGGCAGTTTTGGCGACCTTCGCTGCATTCTCATATCCAATTACAGGGTTTAATGCAGTGACCAGCATCAATGAATTATGCAAGAAGTGATCGATCTTATCTCGATTTGGCTCAATACCCACCGCACAATGATCATTAAAGCTATTACATGCATCGCCTAAAAGCTGAATAGACTGTAATAAGTTAAATGCAATTACTGGCATAAATACGTTCAGCTCAAAGTTACCAGATGCACCTGCTACATTGATCGTGGTGTCATTACCAAGTACCTGAGCAACCACCATCGTCATGGCTTCACTTTGTGTCGGATTAACCTTACCCGGCATGATACTTGATCCTGGTTCATTTTCTGGAATACGAATTTCACCAAAACCACAGCGTGGACCGCTCGCCAGCCAACGAACATCATTGGCAATTTTATTTAAACTGACTGCCAATGTTTTAAGCGCGCCCGATGCAAATACAGCCGCATCGCGCCCTGCGAGTGCTTCAAATTTATTTGGTGCAGTGACAAAAGGTAAACCTGTTTGCTTGGCCAACTCGGCAGCAGCCTGAACTGCATAATCAGGATGAGCATTTAAGCCAGTGCCTACAGCCGTTCCACCTAAAGGTAATTCGTATAAGCCTTCCAGTGCTTGTTTTAGACGATGCAAACCATGCTCAAGCTGAGAAACATAACCAGAAAACTCTTGCCCGAGTGTGAGTGGGGTTGCGTCTTGTAAATGAGTGCGTCCGATTTTAACAATGTCATTAAATTCATCAGACTTTTGTTGCAACGTCGCTTTTAGGCGTGTTACTGCAGGAATAAGTAATTCATTGATCTGAAGGCTTGCAGCCACATGAATCGCGGTTGGAAACGAATCATTGGTCGATTGAGCACGGTTGACGTGATCGTTAGGATGTACAGGTGACTGTGATCCTAATGCATTTCCCAATTTTTGATTGGCAATATTTGCAATCACTTCGTTGCAGTTCATATTGCTTTGCGTACCAGATCCTGTCTGCCAGACCACCAGTGGAAATTGTGAGTCCCACTTCCCTTCAATTACATCATCTGCCGCATCAACAATATAAGCAGATAAGTGTTGAGGTAATTGGCCCAAGCTTGCATTGGTGATGGCTGCAGATTTTTTCACTAAACCCATCGCACGAATCATGGCACGAGGTAAACGCTCTTGACCAATTTTAAAGTTTTGCAAACTACGTTGCGTTTGAGCTCCCCACATTGCATCGTTTGGGACTTCGACTTCACCCATCGTGTCGTGTTCAATTCGAGTTTGCATAAAAACCTCTATTATCCATAATGATTAATGACAAGTACGGGCTAGAGCAACCGATACGATTACTTGGCTGGTCATGAAATACTAATAAAGCCAGCTCACTTTGTAAATAAGAATCATTTTTATTACATTTTAATTGTATTTTGATAGAACTGCCATTGGTGCTCAAGCATTTGCTGTAGAGTACGTTTCGGTTTCCAGTTCAATGTTTTTTCAGCTTTGCTGATATCTGCACCAAGTTGTGCCAATTCGTCTATAGGAAACATGGCATCGTGTGTATTAATCTGAGTTTGAGTAATGGCACTTATTTGCTCAAGTAGAGATTGAATCGAAGTCACATGATCATGTGCGATATTAAATGCTTCACACGTATGCTCTTGATGGTTGAGCCAGTATAAACTTGCAAGTACGGCTTCACATGCATCGAGCACATGTAAAAAACTTCGCTCTACGGTTTGATCATCGGTAAGAGCCTGATGCTGTAATTCCAGATAATCCCGTTGCATGGCGGCAACCTGCATCGCGAGTGGAATAATATTTTTTGGTAATTGAGGCACCATTTCCCCGAGTACCCCATGTTCAAAGGCACCGGCAATATTGGAAAGTCTCAAGATGGCGATTTTCCATTCATGATCAGTTTTATACGTATCTCGTATGATTTCTTCAATCATTTGCTGAGATTTAATATATGGATTGGGATAAGTGGTATTAAAAGACGTATCTTCTGTAAGATTTAATCCAGAAGCGCCATACACCGCTAAGCTTGAGAGATGAACCAGTTTTCTTACGCCTGTACGCTGCATAGAACGCAACAAACTCATGATACAACTGACATTGTCATTATAATACTCAAGCGGTTTAAGCTTGGATTCTTCGAGTGCCTTAAAACCTGCGGTGTGTACGACAGCATCAATGGAATATTGCTCAAAAACTTTATTTAATGCGGGTGTGTTGCGAACGTCCACTTTCACAAATGGCACGTACATACCGGAAATATATTCTAATCGTTCTAATGTTTGTAAAGATGCATTGGCCAAGTTATCGACCAATATAACCTCTTGACCTTGAGCCAGAAGACTCAAAGCAATGTGTGACCCAAGAAAGCCTAAACCACCTGTCACTAAAATCATTGTATACTTACCTTTTTATAGTGTGTAAATAGCTCATCTGTTATCAGACGCATGGCTACAGTGAAATTTCAATGAGTACATTAGTTTTAATTACTGCTGCACCGACATCGGTTCATGCATGGCATGCACTTGGTTTAGTTCAGGCACTTCAGGACAAAAATGAAGTGTTCCGAGTGTTCTTTTATCAAGATGCTGTTCATGTTGCAAACGATTTGCAATGGGTGCCCGATGATCAGCGTCGTTTGACTCAAGAATGGCAAAAGCTCTCAATACGACTCCCTGTTTGTGTTAGTGCTGCACTAAACCGTGGAATTACAGATGAAGAAAATGCTAAACGCCATCAACTCACGCATTACAACTTGGCTCAGGGATTTGAACTGGTTGGTTTAGGTGAACTTGCAGATGCCGTAGAATCTTCTACACGTCTAATTCAATTTTAAGCAGCTTTTTATTTCTAGAGTGTTGCTTTTAAAAGGTATATTGTGTGAAATCTGTACTCGTTATTTTAACCCAGTCTAATTTAAGTCAGTTACAGGTCAACGAAAGCCTGTCTGCGACGATGGTTTTAGCCACTTTTGGCTCTAATATCAGCGTTTTACTTCAAGATGCAGCCCTAACGCTGTTAAAAGAAGACCAAAGCTTTGATCAGCTCATTCATGCCTTTAAACCCGCTTCAAGTATGCTGGAAAGTTTTGAATTTTATGACTTAACGCCCATTTTAGTTGAATCAAAATATCAGCAACATGCGTTTGTTAGAAATTCTTCACAAGACATCGAGTTTGTCGAATTCAATGCAAGCCTGATTCAATCCTTTGATTATGTTTTATATTGGTAATTTCCAAAGATGAACAACACAATTTACCTCATACAAACTTCTTTTGCATCGACTGCTTCTGCTTTAAATAAAGTACAACAGGTCTTTGTGGAAGGTGATCAAATCGTGATCATGGGCGAAGCATTGTCGGCACTCACCAGCGAGAATATGCGTTCTTTTCAGTCGTATTACTGTTTAAACAACGAACGGACTCTTTTAAATCCTGATCTTAGTTCCGCTATAATTCCCCTAGATTACAGTGCATTTGCGGACTTAGTTTTGCAATTCAAACGTAGTGTATCTTTTAAATAATTTGATTTTCGCTTAGGCTATTTTATGCACTTAGATCTTGATCAAGATGGACATCTTGTCGATTACACCATTTGGAATAAAGACGTGGCTCAAGAGCTTGCTTGTTCTTTAGATCTTGAATTGACTGAATGGCACTTTAACGTTTTAAATGCAGTCCGCCAGTTTTATCAACAGTTCGGACACTCTCCTGCAACGCGTCCTCTGATCAAATATCTAATGAAAACGGTAGATGCCAATATTGATAATGCAGTGTTACAGCAAGCATTCAAAACAGGTCTTGTTGCACGCCATTTAAGCCGTTTGGCTGGTATTCCAAAACCTGCTAATTGCTTGTAATCGATTAGGCAAATTTCTTGGCAGATGCCACACAACAAATGACGCCTGCTGTGATAATAAGCATGTTGGCACTAATTGGTTCATGTAATATCACCGCTGCAAGTGCTAGGCCCATAAAGGGTTGCAATAATTGCAATTGCCCTACACTTGCAATACCGCCTTTTGATAAACTATAGTACCAGAAGAAAAATCCGATCAGCATGCTGAAGATCGAGATGTATAAAACAGCTACCAGACCAGATAAAGTCAATTTATCTAGTATTTCACTAGAATAATTATAGATCGTTACTATGAGCATTACAGGTATTGAAATAACCAGCGCCCAGCAAATGACCTGCCATCCCCCTATTTTTTTCGCTAGATTCGCCCCTTCAGCGTATCCAAATCCGCATAGTATAATTGCACAAAGCATATATAAAATCCCAAAAAAGCTTTGCGTATTCAGCGATATATCTAACAAAATATATAAAACAACCAATCCGCTTCCAAATAATGAAAACAGCCAAAATGTCAGTTGAGGTCGCTCATTTGAACGCAGGACTGCGAATATGGCAGTGCTTAAAGGAAGCAATCCTATAAATACAATCGAAAAAGCCGCACTGATATGTTGCAGTGCTAATGCTGTAAATAACGGAAATCCCACAACAACACCAACTGCGACATATACTAAATTCCCGCAATCACGTTTTGATGGTCGCTTGGCTTTTAAGATTTTTAACAAGACCATAGCAACAATACCCGCAATGACAGCACGAATTCCTGTTAAAAACCAAGGATTAAAATCCATTACAGCAATACGTGTTGCAGGTAAAGATCCGGAAAAGATTACAACACCGATTAAACCACTTAACCAAGCTAAAAATTGAGAATTCATGATGACATCGCATTTTATAGAATGTCTTTTTATAAACTTATGTTAAGTTGGTACAAAGATACAGTACAGTACAATTTATAAAAACTGTACTGGGTTAAAATTCAATACAGTAATTGGTTTGACATGACTAAAATTGAACACGTAATACGGTACATCGATTCTGAACTTAAAAGTCGCCGGCTCACACCAGGTATGCGACTACCATCTGTTCGACAACTGGCCAAACAGCTTGATTTTTCTGTATCTACAATTGTTTGTGCTTATGAGCGGATGTTATCTACTGGCCAGATAGAGTCTCGTGCAGGCTCTGGATTTTTTGTTAGCGCACCACTAGAACCTTTAAAGCTTTCAAATATGGAGCCGATACAGGTTAAACACCTTGATCCACTTCGGCTATCCCGCGAACTCTTAGAAGCATCTCCATCATTAATAAAGCCGGGATGCGGCTGGCTCCCAGATAGCTGGATGCCTCATGAAGCTTTAAGAAAAGCAATCCGTGACGTTTCTAAAGAATCGACCTTTGAATTGATGAATTACTCCTCGCCATTAGGGTTTAATTTGTTACGTGAATTATTGGCAAGACGCTTGCAAAGTAAAAGTATATTTGTAAGTCCAGATCAAGTTTTGCTGACCGATTCAGGTTCATATTCAACTGATCTACTTTGTCGTTTTTTACTCAAACCGGGTGATACCGTTTTAGTCGATGATCCTTGTTATTTTAACTTTAAGGCGTTACTAAAGGTACATCAAGCAAAAGTCATCGGTATTCCATATACTACAGGTGGCCCAAATATTGAGGCCTTTCAGCAAGCCATCATAGAACATCAACCGCGGTTATATATTACGAATTCAGGTATTCATAATCCTACAGGCGCTATGCCTTCATCTGCGACGGTTCATCAACTGGTTTCTTTAATTACACAAGCGAATATGATTGTAATTGAAGACGATATTTTTTCAGATTTTGAAAATAAACACTCACCTCGCTTTAGCGCACTTGATGGGCTCACAAACAGTATTTATATCGGCAGCTTTTCCAAAACATTATCAGCTTCATTACGCTGCGGCTATATTGTGGCAAAACCTGAGTGGATTAATGATTTAATTGATCTCAAAATTGCCACAAGTTTCAGTCATAATAATTTTTCAGCACATGTTTTGTATAAGGTGCTCACAGATGGAAAATACCGTAAACATCTTGAGCAGTTGAATACGCGCTTGGCAAATGCTATGGACATATCGATAAATACACTTGAACAAATGCAAATTCGTCCATGGATAAAACCACAAGCAGGAATGTTTCTATGGTGTGAGTTACCTGCTTATATTGATCTTCATCGACTACAACAGTATTGCACAGAGCAAGGTGTCGTTCTTGCTTTAGGTGAAGCGTTTAGCACATCAGGTTTATTCAAACAATTTTTAAGATTTAATGTCGCTCAATGTGTTCATTACGATGTATTTAAAGTATTACAAGCAGGTTTACTTGCATCAAAACTTTAATCGACTTATATGAATGATTATTTGATTGACTGACTTATGTATCGCTGTACTGCAATATCCCCCGTTCCATAGTCACAATGGGCGCATTGAGATAATCCAGCTCTTCTGGATGATGTGTAACGTAAATGATCGGAATATTTAATTGCTGCTTAAGCTCGAACAAAAAAGGCAAAAGCTGATTTTTTAGGTGTCGATCCAAACCTGTGAGTGGCTCATCAAGCAATAAAAGCTCTGGAGAAGCCAGTAAAGCGCGCCCAATCGAGACTCGCTGTGCCTCCCCACCAGAAAGCTGTAAAGCTTTACGGCTAAGCAATGCATCTAGGCTAAGTAACTTTACAATCTGCTCAAAACTGAATTTTTGCGGACGATTCTTATTAAATCGCAACGCATATTCAAGATTTTGTCTTACGTTTAAATGTGGGAAAAGCTGCGCCTGTTGGAAAATCAGTCCAATATGACGTTGGTGCGTAGGTACAAATTGCTGCTCGGCTGTATTGACCAAAACACGCTCATTGAAAGTGATCTCACCGTCATGAGGCTTCAAAACTCCCACCATATTTTTTAAAAATGTACTTTTTCCAGAACCAGATGGGCCTAGAATCCCGAGTAAGTTATGCCTTAGTGTTAAATCAACATGAAGCTGAAAATCACGCTGGACGTAATTAAAGTGACAGCGCAGATTCATGGCGTCAACCTTTGCTGATAACGTTTTAAAATAAGATGATTGGCCACCAGTGCAGCAAACGCCAAACCTACGGAGAGTAGTACTAAACGCATTGCCATGCTTTCGCCATCCGGTTGTTGTAATAACGAATAAATTGCGATGGGTACAGTGCGGGTTTCATCTGGAATATTGCCCACAAAGGTAATAGTGGCGCCAAACTCCCCCAGACTGCGACTAAAACACAAAATACTTCCAATAAGTACACCAGGCAAGGCAAGCGGCAAACTAATCGAAAAAAAAGCCTGAATAGGGCTTGCCCCTAAAGTTTGTGCAATTTGTTCAAGTTGCTGATTAATCAATTGAAAAGACAAACGAATCGGTTGAACCATCAGTGGGAAAGCCACCACCATCGAGGCAATGACTGCGCCTTTCCAGTTAAATGCCAGTTGAATCCCCCATTCACTTAAAAACTGCCCCACAATGCCGCGGTTACCAAACAAAATCAGCAGTAAATACCCCAATACCACGGGTGGTAAAATCATAGGTAATTGTAAAAGAGATTCGAGTATAACTTTTAGGCGAAATTCATATCGAGCTAAGATCCACGCCACAAAAATAGCAAAGGGAAGATTCACCAAAGTGGCAAACAAGCCCACTTTGGCAGATAAATATAAGGCAGAGATTTCTTCAGGTGTGAGCATGTAGAACGACTATTTCAACTCACTAAAACCGTAACGGGTAAAAATGGCTTTTGCTTTGGCATTTTTGAGCATGAAATGTTCAAATTGGGCCGCTTCTCGATTACGTTCACCTTGTTTGGTGAGCGCTGCAGGATAAACAATTGGATCGTGTGTTTTTGATGGGAATGTTCCAATAATCTTAACTTTTTTACTGATTAATGCATCGGTTTGGTAAACAATTCCAACATCGCATTCACCGCGCTCAACAAAGGCCAAAGCTGAACGTACATCATCTGTCCCAACAATACGTCCTTGCAAAGGTGTATACCAGCCTAAAGCCATCAAGCTTTGTTTGGCGTATTTGCCTACAGGCACAGATTCCATTTGACCAGTACATAAATGGCCTTTAAATGCATTGGCAAAGTTAAATTGTTTGGTGGGACCAAAAGGTACATCCATATCCATCGGCGTGATGGCCACAAGCTGATTGCCAAGTGTATTTTTTACCTTACCTGACGATATAAACTGAGTCTTAACTAAATATTTCATCCAGTCTGTATCGGCAGAAAAATAAATATCTGCTTTTGCACCACTCTCGATTTGTTTAGCTAGCGCCGATGATGCACCAAAAACAGTCACGACATTGGTTGATGGATGCTGCTGTTTGTAAAGCTTGGCAATATCAGTCACTGCATTAGTCAAACTTGCCGCCGCATAGACTCTCACCTCACCTGCCGAAACGTGTAAAGCACCAAGACAGAAAAGCGAAAATACAGCGATTTTTTTTATCATGATTGGCACCTTATATTCGTATTGCAGAGACGAGCGTTCCCACTTCTGGACTTATATCCGCTGGTACGCGAACCAGACAGTTCGCATCCATTAAGTTACTTAACATATGTGACTGTTGATTGGCAAGGTTTGCAGCACTTAGCTCACCAGCATGAAGCTCAAGTTTCATGCGCATAAAGCGCTCACGCTTATCGGCTTTAAGCGGTTGTGCAAGCTTAACCTCAAACCAATCGATATTTTGATTTTGACCTTGCAGCGCATCGATGAGCAGACGCGTATATACTTGCATACATACGTACACGGCGGCTGGATTGCCCGGTAGCCCGAGTAAATAACATGCATGCTGATCTTGTTGATATTTGGCAAAAAAGATCGGTTTACCGGGTTTTTGTTTGACTTTCCAAAAGATTTCTTTAAATCCAACCTCAAAAGCACAGGGCCGAACAAAATCATAGTCCCCTACAGACACACCACCTGTCGTAACAATCACATCATACTGATTTTTAAGTCGAGCAAACAATTCACTGAGTGCCTTCGCTTCATCATGAATGTGTAAAATTTCAACTTGTATATGTCGCTCTTGAAACCACGCCTTAATTAGCGGTCCGTTGGCATCATAGACATGTGCATTACTTAGGCTATTTTGCTCAGTAGCAACTTCATCACCTGTAATTACTACGGCGACTTTAGGCTGACGATATACATCAACCTGTTGAACTCCCGCCATGCTCAACGCGGCTAAAGGCCCGGTCTTAAGATATTGATCTTTATTAGCAACCTGCTGCCCCAAAGCCAACTCTTCACCTTGGCGTCTGATGTCGATATTGGCCTGAAGTGATTCTGTAATCTGGATTTGATGCTCATCGAGCCGATGTACAATCTCTTGACGTGCAATCGTCGTACATCCCTCTGGAAGTTTACCGCCAGTAAAAATACGCGTTGCCTGACCTGCTTTCAAAACCAGATCACTGCTTTGCCCTGCGCGTATTTCACCTATAAGTTCAAAGCATTGGTTCTTTTCAATGATATCAATCGCACACAGCGCATATCCATCAACAGCACTTTGATCAAAACTTGGTAGATTCACTGGCGAATGAATTGGCTGTGCCACATATCTACTTAGGCTATTTTGTAGTTCAATGTTTTCCGTGCCAAGTGGCTTGACCGTATTTAAAATATGATCAATTGCCTCATCGATACTGATTAGACCTTTTTCATGGCCACATGCGGACATTATTCATAACCTCCCGGATGTGGAAGATCACGGCATACATCAAAAATATGCACAATCGCTGGCAATAAAGCAGCCATTGTTTCGGAAGCACCACCACGGCTACCTGGAAACGTCATCACCAATGAACGATCGATAAAACCTGCAACCCCACGCGACATTGCTGCATACGGTGTACGGCGCTGACCAAATGCACGTGCAGCTTCCATCAAGCCATCGAGCTTACGTTCAAGTAACGGCTCTAGGGTGTCGACTGTAATGTCTCGCTTACCTATTCCTGTACCGCCCACTGTAATAACACATGCATAGGATTTGGTTAACTCAAGAACCAATTCTTTAAGCTGTTCAGGCTCATCTGGCAAAATTTGGTAATGAATAGGCGTAAAGCCAGCTTCGGTTAAACTCTCAACCACAGACTTACCGGCAGTATCTGGTTTTTTGCCAGAGGCTACAGTATCAGACAATACAATTACCGCCGCAGATACAGCTTGGCGAAGTGTACGCTTGAAATGCGATTTACCGCCTTTTTTCTTTAAGAGCTTGCACTGATCTAACACCAAGTCTTCTGGCTCACAGTGCGGTTTAAGCATATCGTACAGGGTTAAACCGGCAATACTTGCGGCTGTGAGTGCCTCCATCTCTACGCCTGTTGGGCCAATGGTTTCTACCGTGGTTAGAATTTCAACAAAGTTTTCATGTAACTCGTAATCGACTTCGGCACGATAAATAGGCAATGGATGGCAAAGCGGAATCAGCTCATCGGTACGTTTTGCGGCCAATATACCTGCAATGCGTCCTGTCTTTAGTGCATCACCTTTTTCGGTATTTCCCTGACGAAGTAATTCAATACAATGTGGTGGTGCATACAAAATAGCTTGAGCTTCGGCAATACGATAACTTTCCGGTTTCATGCCTACGTTTTTCATTAAAAATCCCGTTTTAAATTAGTGCTGGTGTTCGTGATGATGTGAATGATCGATTTGATCATGATGATGATCTTTACGGATACAGCATCCTTCGACAAATTGACTGCTGCCATCGGTATAAAACTCTTCTTTCCAGATTGGCACTTCATGTTTTACACGCTCTACCGCCTCTTCGCAGGCCGCAAATGCTTCACGGCGATGCGGCGCATAGGCCACGGCAATAATTGCCATTCCACCGATATCTAGCTGCCCAATACGATGAATAACCCGTACATATGCAGCGCCGTGCTTATTCATGATGTCTTGTTCAATCTGACGAATCATTTTTTCTGCAACAGGCGTATAGGAGGTATATTTCAGCCCACTCACAGCGCGACCATTGTGATGGTTACGTACCGTTCCCTGAAAAATACCAATACCACCACAAGCAGGAAAATCGGATATCGGATCAAAACTATCCAGTGTTAAGTCAACTGACTGCACGCGTTGGAATTCTTTCATATCAGCCTCCTGCTACTGGTGAAAGTAAGACCAAAGTACAATTTTGGCTTAAGTAGGTTTGACGCGAAATAATATCTTCACCAATTGCACAGGCACAGCGCTCAATGGCCTGTGTCGCATCTGGATATTGATGTGTAATATCATTTAAAACGTCAGAAACAAGCACCGTATCTGAATAATTCAAAACGATCTGGGAGGGTATTTTTCTTTGTATGGCACCATAACCTTCAATCGTGACGTTTAAGGCCGACATTGTTATCCTCCAATCATATGCATGGTAATTTTTCGTGTGTGTGTGTTTAAGCTATGAAAGCCTTTGGCTTTATTCCAGATATAGCTCGAGGTTTTATCATAGAGTTCTGTCAGTGTCCGATCTTGATCATATCCTTGAACCAATTCGTTTAGTAATGGCTTGAGATCAATGCCCTTAGGCGCAAATAGGCAGTTATACAGCTCACCTTGAGCTGTTAAACGAATTCGATCGCATTGTCCGCAAAAAGAGTGGGTAATGGTTGAGATGACACCCACGTCATAATTTTGATCTAAACGAAAAAGCCGTGCTGGCTCACTGTGTTGCTCTAGCGCTTCAATTGAATACGTTTTAGAGAGTACCTCTAAAATCTCTTGCTCTGACACTACAGCGGCGTTCGACCAGTGCTGATCACCATCAAGTGGCATAAACTCGATAAATCTGAGCGGAATATGTTGCGATTTGGCCCACTGAACTAATGGTAAAATTTGATCGTCATTTTTACCCTTCATGAGCACGGTATTAATCTTAAATTTCAAACCTACGGCTTGAGCTGCCTTGATACCTTCTAAAACAGGCAAAATTGGCTTTTTGGTCAGCGTCATAAATTGCTCTGGATCGAGACTATCTAGACTAATATTGAGATCATCTAAACCTGCATGTTTAAGATCTAATGCATATTTCTTTAAGTAATGGGCATTGGTGGTGATCGAAATACGCTTTAAACCTTTTGCCCGTAGCGATTGCAAATCACGTATAAAGTGCACTACGCCTTGGCGCATCAGTGGTTCACCGCCAGTAATCCGAATATTTTCAATTCCGTTTTGCACCATAAAGCGACAAAACTCAAAAAGTGCCTCAAAACTTAGCAAGTCATGCTTTTTGATCCACTCTGGATGTTCTGGCATACAATACAGGCATTTGAAGTTACAACGATCTGTAACGGAAATACGTAGTTTCCGTTTATGACGCCCATATTGATCTTCAAAAGATGGCGTCATCATATCTTGTGTTTCATGCTTCATTGTATGCACTCATAATTAAAACTTCGAGATGACTCTTACACAGCGCTATTGCACGTTGATAATTCTATAATGACTCATGATGTTGATTTTAAAAAGCAAAAATATTTCAAAAAATGATCAAAATATGCTTCCTTGCACCATTACTCATCAGTGACAATCCAATTTACTAACAAAAATCAGACCTGTCTTGCATTTTTTTGTTCGCTTCAGGATAAATGCAATAATGATTATCTAAACTCACATATATTCATTTAAGCGAATTTACGGCGGGATTTGATTAAAACTCGCTCTGCTTGAGCGTATTCAGCTGCTGGTATTGTTGTAACTCGTCTAATGAATTGATGCTATGAAAAAATAAGCGATGTTTTCTAAAATAAGCCACCTGCGCATGTAAGTCTGTTAAGGCTCTTTTCATGCTCAATTGATTTTGTTCAAGGTGATTTTTAAGCACCGATGCACTTGATCGCTTCATCAGGCAAAATGGATATAGCGCTGTGCCATTAATGGCCACATAACTCATCATCGCACGTGGATCTTGATTCAAAGCATGATGCAATAAAGACACAACCTTGCTGGGAATGTAGGTAATGTCACACGGTACAAAAAGCACATAATCCGATGCCACATGATTCCAAGCACTGTATATGCCCATCATTGGTCCTAAAAAACCATGCTGATGATCTTCATAACTACGCGTTTGTGGCAAAATCTGACGATACAAACTGGCATCTCGATGGCTATTCACCCAGACCTGATGTATATCGTGCTTTAAGCGCTCATAAATTTTCAGCAACTGAATCTGATCATCAAAGTTTTGTAATAACTTATTGACCCCGTTCATACGACGGGCCTGTCCACCAGCCAAGATGACCAAATCGGTTTGTGGATATTTGCTCACGCTCACGCATCGATCTCCTGTTGACAAGCTTTAATTAAACCTCGTATTTCGGGTAAACATGATCCACAGTTTCCGCCTGCTTTAAGGCATGCTGTCACTTGTTTTTCATGCACTATGTTTTGCGCCTTGATGGTATCCACTATTTTGTTTTTTCCTACCTTAAAGCAACTACAGACCAATGGGCCATCATTGTTACGCACATTAATCGGCATGCCTGCAAGTAAAGCTTTACGATGCAATGCACTGAGGCGTTCACGCTTAAACAACGTTGCAACCCAGTCACGGTCGGGTAACATCTCTAACGGCGCAATATACAAGCTTGCAATCAATATACCGTCTTTTAACACCACACTGTGCGAGAGTTGTGTACTCGGATCACTTAAATTTAACCATTCGTAGGATGCATCATCAAAAGGTAAAAATGCTTTTAAGTTGTTTTGTATATCTTGTAGTCGGGAACGATCCGCAATCTCGTATCGAATCACTTTGGTCATTTTGACCTTTGTCCACCATGCCAACTGTTGAAGCTGCGATGCCATAAGATGCTCCATACCTTCACGTACAAACAAGCATCCTTGCCAATGCGTATAAAATGGCTGCAACATTACAGGCGTGTGTTTAAACTCAGGTTCTCCTGAAATCGCATCGACCACAGGATTGACCACCTTACCAATACGTGCATCGGAAGCATGTTGCTCGCTCCAATGTATAGGAACAAAAATCTGACCACGGCGAATACTGTCTGAAACACTCAAGCGCAATACACAACTGCCCCACTGTGATTTCACTTCAATCAGACTGTCATGCTGTACACCGTACTTGAGTGCATCTTGAGGATGTATTTCACAATAGGGTTCTGCACGATGTGCCGTTAAATGCGCAGAAAGTGCTGTACGGGTCATGGTGTGCCACTGATCACGAATACGCCCTGTATTTAAAATCAGCGGAAACGCTTTAGATGGCGCATGCACAGCATCCATAGCAGGTGTGGCAATAAACTTCGCCTTTTGATTGCTATGGCTATACACCCCAGATTGGAATAACTGCTGCTGATTGATTGCCTTGTCATTCTCATTAGGATTATGCAAGACTGGCCATTGGATCGGTTTAAGCTCGTTATAGGCTTTTGTAGATAAACCGACTAACCCAGAAAGATTAAAGTAACGAAAGACACTATTTTCAGTTTGAATATTCGTTACTAAGTTGGCTGTGGCTGATAACCGGGCATGCTCATCAAAAATTTCGGCAGCCGATTGAAATTCAAACCCATCAAACTGCATTTTTTTTGCGACCTGACTCACGGCCCACCAATCAGCTTTGGCCTGTACAGGTGCATCTAGAAAGGCGCGCTGTCTGGAAATACGGCGTTCAGAATTGGTCACTGTTCCGTCTTTTTCTCCCCAACCGAGTGCCGGCAACAAAAAATCGGCATAAGCAGTGGTATCGGTGTATTCACTGATATCCGATACTACAACCAGTTCACAGGCTTCTAAAGCACGTTTGACCTGATCAGCATTGGGTAAACTCACTACCGGATTAGTGGCCATAATCCAGATGGCTTTAATTTTGCCTTGCTCAATTGCCTGAAATAAATCGACCGCTTTTAATCCCGGCTGAGTCGCAATAGATGGACTATTCCAAAATCGCTGAGTGATTTGCCGATGTAAAGGCTGTTCAATTTCCATATGTGCGGCCAGCATATTGGCCAAACCGCCGACTTCACGCCCGCCCATGGCATTTGGCTGCCCTGTCATCGAAAACGGTGCAGCACCCGGCCGACCAATTTTTCCAGTGAGTAAATGACAGTTGATAATTGAATTGGCTTTATTCACCCCTTGTGAGGATTGATTCACGCCCATAGAAAACAGCGTCATCACTTTATCTAAGCGAGCAAACAATGCATAAAACTGTTCGAGCTTGTCGATTGAGATCCCGGTCTTTTCTGCCACGTCGTTTAAATTGGCCTGAGCCAGACTAGCATCTAACGCATATTGCAGCTGATCGGTATGCGCATTTACAAAAGTATGATCGGTGTGACCGTGTTGATGCAAATACTGTAATAGGCCATTAAATAACGTGACATCCTGACCCGGTAATATCGGCAAATGTAAGTCTGCTTGCTCGCATGTTGCAGTATAACGTGGGTCAATCACCACAACTGTAAGGTCACGCTCTGCTTTGGCTTGCATAATCCGTTGGTACAAGACCGGATGACACCATGCAGTATTCGAACCCACCAGTACCACCAGATCGGTCTGCTCAAAATCGGTATAACTGGCAGGCACCAGATCTTCACCGAAACTGCGTTTATGCGCCGCTACTGCCGACGACATACATAAACGTGAGTTGGTATCGATATTGGCTGTGCCCAAGTAGCCTTTTACAAACTTATTCACCACATAGTAGTCTTCAGTTAAGAGTTGCCCCGACACATAGAAAGCCACACTGTCTTTACCGTGTTCATCGATACAGGCTTGAAAGCGTTTTGCAATTTCATCAGTCGCACGCTCCCATGTGGTGGCATGGCGGGCTGCACCACGCCCCGACATAGGTTGTAACACACGTGTTTCCAAACCCAGTGTATCGGCCAAACGACTCCCTTTGATACATAAGCGACCAAAATTAGAAGGATGTGTTTCATCTCCAGTCACCGAGATTTTTTTACCCGATTTGGTTTCTTCAACCGTTGCGGTCACGCCACAGCCAACACCACAATATGGACATGTGGTTTGGGTATGACGGATTAAGTTGGATGTATCACTCTGGAGTTGCACAAGGGGAATCGTATTCATGGCGGCTCCTTCAGATTAACCTGCTTTTCTTAATGCAAAATCGCGACCAAACAGCAATTTGTTTCGAATCGAGCCAATTGGAGTCTGATCTGCAATCAGTTCTGCGTACCATGAACCATCTTCAGTGTCACCAAACAAAACGGCGCCGATGATCTGGTCGTGTTGAATGATGATACGCTTGTAAATCTGACGCTTTTCGTCATTTAAAATGATGTCTTCATAATCATCTTGTGGCTGAAAATTACCGGCAGAAAATACATCCACGCCACTGACTTTTAACTGGGTGGGCACAGTCGGCGCTTTAAAGGTTAAGCTGCCATGTTCTGCCAAATGGCTGGCACAGATAAAGGCTTGTCCCCACAGTGGCTCGACTAAACCAAAGGTTTGACCACGGTGCTCAATACATTCGCCAACGGCATAAATACTCGGATCGAAGGTTTGCATGGTGTCATTGACCAAAACTCCACGATTACATCGCAGTCCGGCTCGTTGGGCCAGCTCAATATTTGGGCGGATACCTACCGCAAACACCACGAGGTCAGCATTGAGTAAAGTGCCGTCGCTCAAGCGTAGCTGCTGAACATGACCATGTTCATCGCCAATTAAAGCCTCGGTATTGGCTTGGGTAAGGATACGGATTCCCTTGTGCTCGATACTGCCTTTAAGTAGCTCGCTGGCTCGCTGATCGAGCTGTCGATCCATGATTCGATCCATCAAATGCAGCACAGTTACCTGCATTCCACGTTGCTTTAACCCATACGCAGCTTCAAGGCCCAGTAAGCCACCACCAATCACAATGGCGTGAGTTTTGCTAGATGCGTAATCCACCATGGTGTTGACATCATAGATATCCCGAAAGCTGATGACGCCTTTGAGTTGATTCCCCTGTATCGGTGGAATAAACGGTTTCGATCCTGTTGCAAGAATCAAACGGTCGTAGTCGACGATCTGGCCTTGTTGTGTTGTCACTTGTTTACGGGTTCGATCAATTTTCACAGCCGGATCGCCCGCAATAAATCGCATTTGACGCTCTTGATACCATGCATGCGAATGCAACATGATATCTTCTACCGTTTTTTCACCCGATAAAACAGGCGAAAGCATGATGCGGTTGTAATTGCCCCATGGCTCTTCACCAATCACGGTAATTTCATAGCGCTCGGCATTCATATCCAGTAAATCTTCTAGGCAGCGCATACCTGCCAAGCCATTTCCGACCAATACCAGCTTCAGTTTTTCTTGCGCAGTTCCGTTGTTGGTAATGTACGTCTTTTGCGCTATGGGCGAAACATACACCCGTCCTTGTTCGACTTTGGTTGGAAATACCAATAGTCGTTGGTCTTTATCTTCCAGACAGCGACCTGTGGCCAAGCTAAAATGCTGCTTATAGATTGGAGATGCGACAACACGCTCACCTTGTAAATCGCCAATAATCCCGCGAGACATCACATTTGCGCCACTAAATGGATCGGTATTACTGAGCGCATACACTCGTTGCTCATGTCCCACACGAAATAGCGCAATCTGCTGCTCGTGAAGAAGCGCACCCACGCCCGTATTGGGCGTAATATCATTTAGTGCGCAAATCTCGATCCATTCTGCATCATTCACTCGATTTAAGGCTTTTAAACTGGTCATGTGTTTGTCTCCTTATGCCTCAACCATGGGAATACGATCTTCATGACGTTCGCTGTCTTTAAGCGGACGGATCTGACCTCGTTCTTGGGTAAACTGAATGTGTGGATCGTGTTGCTCTTTTTGGTTGATGAACGTCTGGAAGCGTTTGCGTACTTCAGGATCTTCCACAGCAGTACGCCATTCGTCCTGATAAGTGTTGATTACATGCGACATACGGCGCTCTAGCTCGTCCGCTATACCCAGTGAATCTTGAACAATAACCGCTTTGAGATAATCTAGACCACCTTCCATGTTGTCGCGCCATACACTGGTCCGCTGTAAACGATCTGCGGTTTGAATGTAAAACATGAAGAAACGGTCGATATAACGAATCAATGTATCGGTGTCTAAGTCCGAAGCCAGTAGTTCTGCGTGACGTGGTTTCATTCCGCCATTACCGCACACATAAAGATTCCAGCCTTTTTCTGTAGCAATGACGCCGACATCTTTCCCTTGGGCCTCTGCACACTCACGAGTACACCCAGAAACTGCCATTTTTAATTTATGTGGAGAGCGCAGGCCTTTGTAACGATTTTCAAGAAAGATCGCCAAACCAACCGAATCATCCACACCATAGCGACACCATGTGCTGCCTACACACGATTTGACCGTGCGCAGCGATTTACCGTAAGCATGACCCGACTCAAAACCAGCAGCAATCAATTCTTCCCAAATCAATGGCAACTGATGTACCTGCGCTCCAAACATATCCACACGCTGACCACCGGTGATCTTGGTATAAAGATTATATTTTTTGGCGATTTGCCCGACTGCAATTAACCCATCTGGAGTAACTTCACCACCCGCCATGCGCGGTACAATCGAATACGAGCCATCTTTTTGAATATTGCCCAAATAATAATCGTTGCTATCTTGCAAACCTGCATGAGTCGGTTTTAAAACAAAATCGTTCCAGCATGAGGCTAAAATATTGGCAACCGTCGGTTTACAGATATCACAGCCTAATCCATGACCGTGCTGATGGATTAGATCATCGAAAGTTTTGATTTCATTGACACGAATCAAGTGATACAGCTCTTGGCGCGAGTAAGCAAAATGCTCACAAATGTGGTTATTCACCGTAACGCCCTGACGCTGTAACTCTGATTTAAGTACTTGTGTCACTAAAGGCGCGCAGCCACCGCAAGCTGTAGCTGCTTTTGTACATTTCTTTAATGCACCTAATGACGTCGCGCCGTCTTCAATCGCATGACAGATATCGGCTTTAGACACATTATTGCATGAGCAAATGGTTGCGCTATCTGGAAGTAAGTCGATGCCACTGCCGCCTGCCTTAGCTGTACCGGATTGAGCATATCCCGGCATAATCAAGCTTTCAGGTTGATCTGGTAAATCCAGACCGTTAAGCATCATTTGTAATAAATCATTGTACTCTTTGGCATCGCCCACCAATACGGCGCCAAGCAGTTTGGTTTTTTGAGCATTGACCACAATTTTCTTATAAATGAGTGCGTCTTCATCGGCGTAAAAATAGCTCAACGCATCGGGTGTCATGGCATGTGCATCACCAATCGAAGCGACATCTACCCCCATCAACTTGAGTTTGGTACTCATATCAGCGCCAGCAAAGCCATGAGTACTTTCATCCAGTACATGTTTGGCAGCTATACGCGCCATATCATACCCCGGCGCAACAAGACCATAAATTTTGTTGTCCCAAAGCGCACATTCACCAATTGCATAAACATGTGGATCTGAAGTTTGGCAGTATTGATTAATCTTGATACCACCTCGTTCACCAACAGCAAGCCCAGACGCTTTAGCTAATTCATCACGTGGACGAATACCAGCTGAAAACAAAACAATATCGGTTTCAAGTGAGCTACCGTCTGCAAACTTCATCACATGATGACTGGTTTCACCTTCTTCAATTGACTGCGTGGCTTTTTGCGTATGAACTTTTACCCCCAAGTTTTCAATTTTACGGCGTAATACCTTGCCACCTAAGTCGTCGATCTGTACTGCCATCAAGCGCGGCGCAAACTCGACCACATGTGTTTCAAGATTTAAATCGCGTAATGCCTTGGCGGCTTCAAGCCCTAATAAACCACCGCCAATCACCACACCAGATTTAGCCTTCAAGCTTGCAGCACGAAGCGCATCTAGATCTTCAATGGTGCGATACACAAAACAGTTTGAACGGTCATTTCCATCAATTGGTGGTACAAATGCATAAGATCCGGTTGCCAAAATGAGTTTGTCATAAGCTATGACATCACCGGCAGATGTGGTCACTATTTTTTCAACAGGGTCAATTGCGGTTACGCGAGTATTTAAGCGTAAATCGATACCATAAGCATCGGCAAAATCCATACGTGCAAGAGAAAGGTCTTTGGCACTTTTACCGCTAAAGTATTCGCTTAAATGCACTCGGTCATATGCGATTCTCGGCTCTTCGGCCAAAATGGTGACTTCCATTTCATCATCTGCTTTTTCCATCAAGCTTTCGATAAATTTGTGCCCGACCATACCGTGGCCAATCATGACAAGTTTCATGGGTATTCTCCGAATAGATATAAGATAGGTCAGTTCTGGTTATGCAAGGTTGTTTCGTTCAAGAATGGCTTGCTCAAAAAGACGCTGTTCTTTCACCTTATGCTCGACCGAAAAACGAATCAGCATCACAAAACCTGCTGCCACCACCACCAGACCACCCAACACCATCAAACAGGTTTGAATATCCACCATGCCTTTTAACAAGAAACCCGCTGCCACTGCGCCAACATTACCGCCAGCACCAATGATGCCTGCAACACCACCCAGCGCGTCACGATCGATAAACGGAACCAATGCATAGGTTGCACCACATGCCATGTGGGTAAACAATGCAAATACGGTCATACTTAAAATCGCCAGCATCGGAGTATTCATTTGAGAGAATAAAACCAGAAATAAACCTTCACACAAAATCATGACAAAAAGTACTTTCGTGCGACCATCGAGGCCTTTTTTCATGGCTACTTTATCGGACACAATGCCACCGAGTGCGCGGGCAAATAAAGCCAGCAAACCAAAGATACCCGCTGCAAATCCAGCTTCCTTAAGGCCAAAGTTAAAGTTATTGACGTAGTACATGGCTACGATGTTATGAATAAAGATTTCAATACCAAAACACGCCGCATAGGCACCAAATAAAATCCAGACGCGATAGTTACGTGCAGCATGCATCAAAATCGCCATACCGCCTTTTTTATCGCTCCCGACTGCAACTCCTTGTGCGCGAAGTTCTTTAAAATTACCTTGTGGGCAGTCTTGGGTCAGTTTCCAGTACAGCAGGCCTACAATCACCATCATCATACCCGGAACCAGTAAGGCCACACGCCAGCCCATGCTTTGCTCTACGCCAAACATCACCAGTGCAGCAAGCAAAAGCGGCATTAACGCTTGTGTAGCACCACCACCCGCATTTCCCCAGCCCGCAGTGGTGGCATTGGCCGTACCCACTACATTTGGAGCAAACATGATACTGGTATGATATTGGGTAATGACAAAGCTTGCCCCGATGGCACCAATGAGTAATCTAAAGAATAAGAAGGATTCATAACTGTTTGCGGCAGCGACACCAAAAACAGGAATACTGCCAATCAGCAATAAAGCAGTATAGGTTTTACGTGGGCCGTATTTGTCACATAGCGGCCCGACAATAAGGCGAACCAAAATGGTAATCGCAACGGCGGCGATATTGATATTGGCAATCTGATCTTTAGTGAGGTGAAATTCACCTGCAATCACTGGCATAAGTGGTGCACATGCAAACCAAGCAAAAAAACAGACAAAAAAAGCGAGCCAACTCATATGGAAGGCTCGCATCGCTGGAACTTTAAAACTAAATAGATTTATTTTCGTCGCTTTTTTTGCTGTTAAATCTAAATTTGAAGACATGGCCTTCTCCTGAACTGAACGTAATATGGGCTAAACAGCTTGCGCTGTATTGGCAATCGATCAGAACGGACGTCGTTGGCCGTCTTACAAATTTTTTAAAACAGAGTCGTCTTTGACTCAGTAATATCTATGCAAAGCATGTGCCAGTTTTTCGTTTTATGCTTTTTTTATTTAAAAAATCGTTTCTTTAAGCTCGCTTTTTGATGGCTCACCTTTTTAAACATGAACAACAGTCGATTTTTGCTTCTTATTTAACGAATAATAGTCGGCACATGCGTCATGACGAGACGCCAATGCACCACAACAGATCACTTCATAAGATCGAAGTACAAATAACCATCAAATTTTACTCTTTTTAAGGTGGCACTTATCTTGCTATGCAATTTTTCAATTATTTTCGCTTACACTGTTTCGCAAATGCGAAAAATTATGCCCTACGACCTATGCCAAAATTAAAAATTGCATTGATTGATGACGATCTTGAACGCGCTGAATTTGTTCAACAAAACTTGCGTGCGCATGATTTTGATGTGGTGGCATGTCTACCGCTAGACCACATGAATACATTTAAGCTTGAAAATCTTCAAGCCGATGTCATTTTGCTGGATATGGATCATCCACATCGTGACATTATTGAAAGCTGCGTCAGTCACTTTGATTTGCCTACAGTACTCTTTACCAAAAACAGCAACAAAGAAACCATTAAACAGGCCATCGATGCCGGTGTAACTGCCTATATTGTGGATGGTATTGACCCTGCACGCTTGGAAATCATTCTTGAAATTTCGATTGAACAGTTCAAAAAGCATAAGCAGCTCGAAAGCGATTTAAAAGAAACCAAGCTCAAGCTAGCAGACCGAAAAGATATCGAAAAAGCCAAAGTGCTTCTGATGCAGCTTCATAGCCTGACCGAAGACACCGCATTTCAGTTACTACGCAAAAATGCCATGAGTCACCGTATCACGATCGGTGAAATGGCACGGCGGCTGATCGATGCCCAGCAATTACTCAATAGCCAGTTAAAAGAGGACTAACATGAGCCACTTGGAAAAAACACAACTGCATATTGGCTATATTCCTTTACTGGATTGTATTGCATTACTTTGGGCAAAACAGCGCGGTTTTTTTGATGACTTCGGACTTGATGTTACTTTGGTTAAGGAAGCCTCATGGGCAAGTTTGCGAGATCGTCTAGCTTTTGGCATTTTAGATGCCGCACATTGTTTATCTGCCATGCTCCCTGCTGCGGCAGTAGGCGAAGACCAAATCGGTATTCAGCTCAAAACACCTCTAGTTTTAAGTATTAATCGTGCCTATATCAGCTTAAGCCAGAAGCTCAGCCATGATTTACGTATTCAACCTGCAGATACGCCGTTTCAATCGGCATACAAACTGGTACAGCATCTTCATGCAGGACATCCGGTTCATCTGGCGCATGTGTTTAATCATTCGATTCATCACTATTGCTTAAGAGAATGGATTGCACTTGCAGATCCAAGTGTGGCACTAGACATTGTATTAAAAACGCTACCGCCACCGTATATGGTCGAGGCAATTTCTTCTCATGCTATAGACGGTTTTTGTGTAGGTGAACCATGGAATACCCAAGGTGAAGTCGAAGGTGTGAGCCAAATTGTAGCGCACAGCCGCGATATTGTTCCCGAAATTGCAGATAAAGTATTGGCAGTCACGCATGAATGGGCATCACATCATCCAAATACCTTATGTGCACTTACTGCTGCTATTCTCAAGGCTCAGCGTGAGCTTGAAATACTGGAGGACTTCAAACCGGTCTGGCAAATGCTCATCGACTTTAATGTAATTCGCTTTCAATGTAACGAAGAGATTCATGTACAGAAATACCATGCTCTGGAAAAAATTATTCGACATTTGGTTCTAGACCATACAGCGCCAAAACAAAGCGATATGCAATGGTTATTTGAACAAATGCAAACTTGGCAAGGTTTGAATCTAGAGCAGACAGCACTACAGCGCTTGAGCATGCAATGTATCGATTTAAAAAGTCACATGGCAGCAAGACAATTACTTGAAGACTAACGTACATTTTATTCGACATAAACAAATTAATTAACAACAGATCAAAAGGTTAGTTTGTTAAATGTGTGTGCAGTCGTTACAAATTTTAGCAACGATATGTTAAAAATGGATTTAGTATGAAAACTTAGCAAAAGCATCAGGACGAGGATATGGACAGCAGAGAAAAATTGGCAGATGAAAATAATCCAAACTATGCCCGTATTGAACCATACGATCAGCCTGCTGGTGGTTGGGGCGCATTACTCAGTGTTGCACGTAATCTGAAGCGGCAAGAAACGTTTAAAAAAGGTTCGATTTCTCTGCTCAATATTAACCAGCCGACCGGATTCGACTGTCCGGGCTGTGCATGGCCAGAAAAAAAAGATACGCAAACTTTTAACTTTTGTGAAAACGGCGCCAAAGCTGTGGCATTTGAAGCCACCAGTAAGCGCGTAACGCCTGAGTTTTTTGCAACGCATACTGTAAGCTGGCTATCTGAACAAAGTGATTTCTTTTTGGAAGACGTTGGGCGTATTACCGACCCAATGCGATACGATGCCGCAACAGACAAATATGTGCCAATCTCTTGGGATGATGCGTTTCAACTGATCGCCAAACATTTGCAAGCGCTCGACAACCCTAACGAGGCTGCCTTTTATACTTCTGGACGCGCCAGTAACGAAGCCGCCTTTTTATACCAACTTTTTGTACGTAGCTTCGGTACCAACAATTTTCCAGATTGCTCCAATATGTGTCATGAGCCGACTAGTGTGGGCTTAAAAGATGCCATTGGTTTGGGTAAAGGCACTGTAACGCTAGACGACTTTGATCTGGCTGATACGATCTTTAGTTTTGGACATAATCCGGGGACCAATCACCCGCGTATGCTCGCAACATTACGAGAAGTATCTAAACGTGGAGGCACCATTGTTGCACTCAATCCGCTTAAAGAACGCGGACTAGAACGTTTTCAAGACCCTCAAGCTCCACTTGAAATGATGACCAACGGCAGCACGCCGATCAGTCGCTATTATTTCCAGCCGAGTATTGGGGGGGATTACGCGATTATGTTTGGTTTGTTAAAACATACCCATGAATGGAACAAACAAGCCGTCGCACAAGGAAAGCCAAGTTTATTCGATCAAGCATTTATTGAGGAGCAAACGATTGGTTTTTCAGACATGCTTGCCGAGCTGGATCGTACCGAATGGGCAGAGATTCATCGTTATACTGGCTTGAGCCCAGACCACCTTGAAGCGCTCGCCAAGCTCTATATTCAATCTGAGCGCCCAATCTTTTGCTGGGGAATGGGCATTACCCAACATCGACATGGTACAGCCAACGTTCATTTACTTGCCAACTTGGTATTATGCCGTGGCCTATTAGGTAAGCCGGGAGCAGGACTCGCACCCATTCGCGGGCATAGTAATGTACAGGGTGACCGTACGGTAGGCATTAATGAGCGTCCGGCACCTAAACTACTCGATAGCTTAGATCGCGTGTTTGGAATAAAAAGCCCACGTGAAAACGGATTGGGCGTCGTCGAAACCATCAAAGCGATGGCCGATGGCCGCGTAAAAGTCTTTATTGCCCTCGGTGGCAATTTTGCAGTTGCGACACCCGACAGTCATTTTACTCAAGATGCACTACGCAAGTGTAAACTCACCGTACATATTACCACCAAGATGAATCGAAGCCATTTGGTGTGCGGTGAAGATGCCTTGATGCTGCCTTGTTTGGGACGTACTGAAGTTGACATGCAAAAACACGGACCTCAAGCGATCAGTGTTGAAGATTCGATGAGTAATGTGCATTTATCTTCGGGGCCAAATCAGCCTATTTCATCTGATCTATTGTCTGAACCAGATATTGTGGCACGCATTGCAGAAGCGACACTCAAAGAAACGCCTGTTCAATGGCGCTGGTACATTGAAAACTACGATCGTATCCGCGATGCGATTTCAGAAGTGTTTGATGAATTTCATGATTTCAATAAACGCGTTTATCAGCCGGGTGGTTTTCATCTCGAACATCCAGCAAATAGCTACACATGGAATACTGCCAGCGGTAAGGCACAGTTTATCATTTCACCACTCAGTGAAATTTATGCCGATAAAGAACACCAGTATGCCGATGGCTATCCAGATGCAAAAGTGTATACCCTGATGACTACCCGTTCTCACGATCAGTACAACACGACATTGTACGGTCTTGATGATCGTTATCGAGGTGTTTTTGGTCAGCGCCGTGTTTTGTTTATGAATGAACAGGATATTCAAGCATCTGGTTTCAAAGCAGATCAGTGGGTCGATATCGAAAGTGTGTTTTCCGATGGTCAAAAACGTATTGTGAAAAGCTTCCGTATTGTGCCATATAACGTACCTGTCGGTAGTTTGGCTGCGTATTATCCTGAAACTAACCCTTTAGTTGCCTTAAGTAGCCACGATAAACACGCCCGGATTCCTGCATCGAAAAGCATTCCAGTGATTTTACATGCGGGTCAACCACCTGAAAACTTTAATCTGGCGGCAGAAGTCGATCCCGAACATGCCAATGGATGAATCTAATCAAATCGACGCCTTGAGAGAATCCATTTTTTCTCAAGGCCATCAATCGGTTTCGGTGACACGCTATCGTCATCATGAAATTAGTACGGGTTTAGACGAAGTGGTTGAAGAATATCCCGTTGCTTTAATTTATAACGGTATATCACATGCCGTGATGATGGTGACTCCCGTCAATCTGGATCTGTTTGCAATTGGCTTTAGTCTGAGCGAAGGTATTATTCAGCATGTACGTCATATTTATGATCTAGACATTGAGAAAAGTCCGCTGGGTTATCAAATACACATCACCATTGCTTCTGAAGCTTTTGCACAATTAAAAGCACATAGACGTTCTTTGATTGGTCAAACCGGTTGTGGACTTTGCGGTATTGAAAGTCTGCAACAAGTAGATGCGTCTTTAGCAAAAATTACCATATCTGCTCCCACAGAGTGGCTGTCATTGATTCCCGCAGCCATGATTTCGCTACAAAAACGACAGCCCATTAGTGCCGTGACTGGTGGTGCACACGCAGCAGCATGGGTGTGTGAAGGTGATGTACTTATGGTGTTTGAAGATGCTGGCCGGCATAATGCACTAGATAA
Organism: Acinetobacter soli; assembly: GCF_018139125.1. Lineage (NCBI taxonomy): Bacteria > Pseudomonadati > Pseudomonadota > Gammaproteobacteria > Moraxellales > Moraxellaceae > Acinetobacter > Acinetobacter soli. The sequence goes on along the minus strand of NZ_CP073241.1, from coordinate 916,676 downwards.
ACTGATTGGCTATTTGGTCAAGCATAAGATTCCATTAAACCAAGGCTTTGTCGTCATGACCAGCCGTGCAAGTTATGAACTGGTTAAGAAATGCATCCAGCTTGATATCTCATTACTGGCCACTATTTCTGCACCCAGTACACTGGCCATAGAAACAGCTAAGCGCTCAGGTCTGACTTTGGCAAGCTTTTGTCGTAATGAGCGCTTTTCAGTTTACACCTAAATTTGATGCGGCTATTCGCCCTCATGTTTTAGATCATATGCCACTATTGCGGTGTAATGATAAAAATCATCTTGGGATGCAACATAAGCATGGCTAATCGATTTAATTTCGACACGCCTGTTTTTATTGTATTCGTATTCAATCCAGTGATTGATATCAGTTTCAAGTTTACTAAACACTTTGGTTTCAAAAATTTTAACCTGTTGCATCACTGTTCACTCCTTAAACGGTTTTAATGCGCTACATGCCATTCATTTTTAGTTTCTTGTTATATGTTTATTCTTGCTGATGTTTTTAATCCATAAGAGCCTCTTTACACTATCTTAACATGCCGATTAATGCAGTGATACTTTCACTTCATCAGATCACAAGGGGAGAAATACAATTAACATAAAACACAAAAAACGTGATTTACTTTACATTTAACATTTCATGCGTATAATTCATCAAACTTATTGATCCCTAATTAATGAGTAAACAGAAAGCCCGACTTGAGCGAGTTCGGGCTTTCTTTTTTCATATCGTATTTAATGCAGATTCTTAAAATCACATTGCGCCGGATCAATCCAGGCCAGTAGAGGCCCAAGCTCTGTAATGCGATCATTTCGTTGCTGTGCGGCCCAGTACAAACTAGAAATTGAACCATCTAAATACAACGCATTATCGATTTGTAGTTCATCTTTAAAAAGCTGAGCTAGCGCATAAAAATTGACGCGATTACGCGTGATCACAAAATAAAGTTGATTGTCTTTCACACCCGCTGTATTTCGAATCTTCAAAGAATCTGAATCTGCTAAGAATTTAGAATGAATGTCTCCATTGATGACAAGCATAGGCCCCGACTGAGTCGCATATTTTGTATGAAATGCACGCTTCGTAAACTCGGATGTTGTTTTAATAATTGCTTCGCGATCATTCCAAGCCAACACACCATTGGGTTGAAGAAAAAAATTGCCATATCCATCTTGAGTATTTAAAGCAGTTCTTTGTTGATTTGCCTCAATATAAAGCCCTACAGGTTCACGATCGCGATGATACATACCAGCATTCATTGCAAAAACTAAATGTTGGCAAGCTGGCAAACTGTTTTGTAATGCAGAAAATGAGCCGTATTTTTTGAGCGTATCTGGATCATTTAATGCCAATGATAGCTTTGATAGATCGCTCACCTGTATGACGATTGCATCAACACCGAGCTGACTGTGTATTTCTCGATAAGTAGGTGCAAGCTTTGCAAAGGCGGGAACACTCAGACACATGAATACAAATGAAAAAATATAAATCATTTGTTTCTTTTTAAATCGCATCTAAATTAGCTCCCGATTACAACTGCTATGTAGTGACTCAAATGATTTGAATATAGCGTCAAAGTATTGCAGCTTTTACAATAGTGACATATTTTTTTGGTTATAATTGGGCACACCTAAGTCTATTTACAGATTTTGTTGGTTTAGGAGCACATGCAGCGCACAAACAAACGCTATCCAATTGGTTCGCATCTTGTGGTTTATCATTTTGGATACAGTCACCATGGTATTTATGCCGGACGTGGACGCGTGATCCATTATTCAGGCTTTGCTCACCTATTTAAAAAAAAGCCGATCGAGATCACCACTTTAAGTCATTTTTCTCATGGTAAAAAAATTCATGTCCGTCACTACGAACACGCCCGATATAAAGGCCGTATTGTAGTGAGGCGGATGCGCTCACGCATGCATGAGAATCACTATCACCTCATACTCAATAATTGCGAGCATTTATGCTCTTGGGCCATTACCGGTATTGAAGACAGTCCGCAAGTTGTGAAAATGATGAATCGACTCACCACCATTGGCTATATCAGCTCAATTATGAGTTATATGAACAGTTTTTTCTTGACCATTGCGACCACCTGCTTTGCAATCGTGCTGTATATTAAAAAGAAATTGCGTGAACGTGCAAAAATGAAAGCGCCCTATCATTTGCTTTTAAAAGATGAGCAAAAAAATAAGCTACCCTAAAGTAGCTTATTTTTAATCTAAAACTGTCGTACTTTACCCTGCGGGGCCTTGCGAAAAAATAAGGCTGTATCACTTTACCCTGCGGGGCCTTGCGAAAAAATAAGGTTATCGCCTTATTTTTTCTCAGGTTTAAAGCTGTCTTTTAAGTCTAAAATGCGGTTAAAGACTGGTTTTTCAGGCGTATGATCATAACGATCTGCAACAAAGTAACCCTCACGTTCAAACTGGAAACGTTGCTCCGGTGCAGCCTCTGCCAGTGCGGGCTCAATATAAGCTTGCATTACTTTTAGTGATTCTGGATTCAGGTTTTCCAAGAAATCATCACCGGTTTCAGGATCTGCTTCGGTAAACAGACGGTCATAAATACGCACTTCGGCAGGAAGTCCTTTGGTTGCAGATACCCAGTGAATCACACCTTTTACCTTACGCCCTTCAGGGTTTTTACCTAAAGTATCTGGATCAATCGAGCATTTCAACTCAATCACTTCGCCGCTTGCATCTTTGATAACTTCATCGCATTTAATGACATAAGCATGGCGTAAACGCACTTCGCCCTCAGGTACCAAACGTTTAAAGCCTTTTGGTGGCACTTCTTCAAAATCTTTACGGTCAATGTAAAGCTCAGAAGTTAATGGAATTACGCGGTCCCCCATATCCACATTTGGATGACGGGCATGCACAAGATCCAATGCTTCAGGCAAATTGGTTAAGGTCACCTTTAATGGATTGAGCACTGCCATACCGCGGCCAGCAGTATTTTCAAGTGACTGACGAATACAAAACTCGAGCATGGCCACATCAACAATACCGTCTGTTTTAGACACACCCACACGTTTACAGAAATCACGTAAGCCTTCTGGTGTAAACCCGCGACGACGCATCCCCACAACCGTTGGCATACGTGGGTCATCCCAGCCATTTACAAAGCCACCTTCAACCAGACGGCGAAGCTTACGCTTAGATGTAATGGTATAATCCACATTTAAACGCGAAGATTCATACTGACGTGGAACCGCGTTTGAGTGAACTTTTTCAATGATCCAGTCATAAAATGGGCGGTGATCTTGAAACTCAAGCGTACACAGTGAATGCGTTACACCCTCAATGGCATCTGACAACGGATGCGCATAGTCATACATTGGATAAATTTTCCATGTATTGCCTGTTTGGTGATGCTCTGAATGCAAAATTCGGTACAAGATCGGATCACGCATATGTACATTTGGGCTAGTCATATCAATCTTGGCGCGTAACACTGCATGACCTTCTGGATATGTTCCATCACGCATTTTTTCAAAACGTTCGAGATTTTCTGCAACGCTTGCATCACGATAAGGTGAGTTTTTACCAGGTTCAACAAAGTTACCGCGGTTTAGCTTGATTTCTTCAGGGGTTTGCAAGTCGACATAAGCATCACCTTGCTCAATCAGTTGCACGGCCCACGTGTAAAGCTGATCAAAATAGCTAGATGCATAGCGTGGCTCACCTTGCCAGTCGAAACCTAACCATTTTACGTCGTTGGCAATCCCATCTACGTATTCTTGTTCTTCAGCATCTGGGTTGGTGTCGTCAAATCTAAGGTTACAATAGCCTCCAAACTCTTCTGCTACACCAAAGTTCAAGCAGATGGCTTTGACGTGTCCGATATGCAAGTAGCCATTTGGCTCAGGCGGAAAACGAGTCACCACCGTTTCGGTACGACCAGCATTTAAATCCTCTGTAATTACTTGTCTTACAAAGTCTAAGCCTGCCTGTTGTTCTTGCTGCGCAGAATCGACAGGTGCATGCGTAGATGTCGGAGAGTTAGGCACAGTTGAAACAACATCATTTGGCTTCATATAGATATTTCACTTCTTACACGTTAAATTTTGAATGAATGTAAAGCAATCTTTGTTTTTTAACAAAGATTTTTACGTTTTTACTTGCCATGTAGTTTACAGTTTGCTTATGCTTCTCTCAACCAAAAAACCCATGGCTTTCGTGTCCATGATTAGGAGATTATGTAATGAGTTTTCCTCAAGTCGAATTAAACACCAATAAAGGTCGTATTGTTCTTGAGCTTAACCCTGAAAAAGCGCCTAAAACAGTTGCTAACTTCTTGGAATATGTTCGTGATGGTTTCTATGACGGCGTGATTTTTCACCGCGTCATTGATGGTTTTATGATCCAAGGCGGCGGCATGGACGAAAACTTTAAAGAAAAAGCCACTCGCGATTCTATCGAAAACGAAGCAGATAACGGTTTGAGCAATGACGAAGGCACGATTGCTATGGCACGCACCCAAGCGCCTCACTCTGCATCTGCACAATTCTTTATCAACGTTAAAAACAACTCATTCCTCAACCACACAGGTAAAACTGCGCAAGGTTGGGGTTATGCGGTGTTTGGTAAAGTTGTTGAAGGCTTAGACGTTGTAAACACAATCAAAGGCGTTCGTACTGGTAATCGTGGTTACCACGCCGACGTTCCTCTTGAAAATGTTGTGATTGAATCTGCTAAAATTATCGCTGAATAATTTTAGACGGATCTATTCGTGACCTATCTGTTTATCTCAGATTTGCATCTGTCACCTGAACACCCTCGACTCGTTCGAGGGTTTTTAGATTTATTGATACACTATCAAGACCGTAACACCCAGCTTTATATTATGGGCGACTGGTTTAATGCCTGGATTGGCGATGACTACAGCGCACCTTGGCTAGATGAAATTGTCGCTGCACTGATTATATTTCACCAAGCTGGAAATCAGGTTTATTTTCAGGCTGGAAATCGAGACTTTGCAGTGGGTGCTGAATTTTTAAAACAATTTGCTGGTACTTTACTCCCCGATGTCTATGAATTAAACATTGCAGGCGTTCACTATCGAATTGAGCACGGCGATGCACTCTGTACCGATGATATTGCCTATCAACGCTTTAAAAAGATTATCCGTAATCCTTTACTGATCGCGATTTTAAAACGTACACCTTTAAGCTTTAGACAAAGACTCGCGAATGGATTTCGGCAAAAAAGCCACGACCAAAAACAACAAAAAAGCTATGACATTATGGATGTCAACGATGCCGCCGTTCATCAGGCACTCCAATATCCCGATATTCTCATTCATGGACATACACACCGTCCTCAAATCCACCATACCTATGACAAAACTCGCATTGTGCTGGGTGACTGGCGTGAAAAAGAAGGATGCGCCATGATTTTAGAAGTCCATGAAAACGGACAATATGAGTTTATTGAGTGGACAATACACTAAATTTTATTTTAGTGGTTTAAACAAAAAACTGCTTAGGCTATGCTAAAAACCTTGATTCGCTTCATATTTATTGAGTGTAACTAAAAGGTTTTAATGATGGATGTATTAAACGCCACACAAATGCGCTACACCACAAAAGCGTACGACGCTTCAAAAAAAATTCCAGACCACCAATTTCAACGCTTACTCGAAATTCTTCGTTTAACACCGTCATCGGTTAATATTCAGCCTTGGCATTTTTTAATTGCAGACAACATAGAAGCCAAAACACGAATCGCCAAAGGACTGACAGGTCGTTATGCCTATAATGCACCTAAGGTACTAGATGCTTCACATAGCATTATTTTTTGTACGCGTACCGATGTCACACAGGAACATCTAGAGCAGCTACTCAAACAAGATGATTTGAACGGACGTTTTAAAGACGAAAAAGCCAAAGAAGCTCAAGGTCAAACTCGTGCAGGCTATGTCGAATATTATCGAAACGAGCAGCAAAATCTTTATGGCTGGATGGAAAATCAAACCTTTATTGCGCTGGGTCAGCTTTTACTAGCGGCAGGTTTAGAAGGCGTCGATGCCACGCCGATGGGTGGATTCGACGAAGAAATCATCAGTCAGGAATTTGCACTTGCTGAAAAAGGATTGCGCCCATCTGTCATTGTGTCACTAGGCTATCGTAGTGAAAGCGATTTCAATGCCCAATTACCTAAATCTCGTCTCGATGACGCAGTTATTTTTACCACACTTTAATGATGATACCTAGTGCTCATCGGGCAAAACACTCTGTCCGATGTAGCAATTTACATGGCTTTCGCTAAGCACAGAATTCCAAGAACTCCCAAGATCAGACCAAGCACAGCTTTCCAATCGGTACGCTCTTTAAATATGATCATTCCACTTAACACACCAAATACCACAACGAGCAGATTCATGCCTGCAAATACAATCGCAGGACTGTCTTTGAGCAACACATGTGCCTGAACATACAACGCAATATTGGCAAAATTGAAACCTCCAAGTAGCAAACCACCCAAAACATTTTTAATTTGCATGTTTTGTTTTGCAAATACATAGACATAAACAAAGGAAAATACAAATGCCATGATGAATACCAGATTCAACGTCATTGGTAATTTCAGGCCTAAACTGCTGGTATATTTAAGTAAAATATCAATTAGCGCATATCCGGCCCAAACACCAACCAACCCGCTCCATGCTTTTCGATGATTGACTGAAATATGCTCGGTTTTGCTCATCACAATCAAGGCAACCGCGATGAGTCCTAATCCCATACCGAGTACTTTAAAGGTACTCATGGCCTCATGAAAAATAAAAAAAGCGGCCAGCAACGACAACACCACTGAAAGACGCTGTGCAAGTTCAGTTTTTACGATACCGGCGTGCTGTAACGACTTGGCAAGTAATAAAAATACGCTCGGCAATGCCATTGCTAACACGATAATTAACCACCACGGCGTGTGTTGAAGAGACAGATGCGCAATATCTGGCTGAAACCATAAAAAGCACAGCAGGCTGGCACTTACATAATTCCAGACAATCAGTTGAAGCGGTTCAAAGCCTTTCGATTTGAGCACTTTGAGTAAAACAGACACCAGCACGCTACAACATGCTGCCAACACAATTAATCCCATGGTATTACCTCATAAAAAAAGAAAAGCCCAACAAGTGGGCTTTTCAAAACGTCGAGCTAATTATTTATAACGACTTACCATCGCTTCTAAAGAAATAGGACGAATCTTGTCTGCATTGCCCGCTGTACCAAATGATTGATAACGCTCGATACATACTTGTTTCATTGCATCAACAGTTTTTGCAAAATATTTACGCGGGTCAAATTCGGCAGGATTTTCCGCCATGAAACGACGAATTGCACCGGTTGAAGCCAAACGTAAATCGGTATCGATGTTGATTTTACGTACACCGTGCTTGATTGCTTCAACAAGTTGCTCTACTGGCACACCGTAAGTTTCGCCAATTTGACCACCGTTATCGTTGATAATTTTCAACCAGTCTTGTGGTACAGAACTTGAACCGTGCATCACAAGGTGTGTATTTGGCAACGCAGCATGAATTTCTTTAATGCGGTCAATCGCCAAGATATCGCCTGTAGGTGGACGGGTAAACTTGTAAGCACCATGTGATGTACCTACTGCAATTGCAAGAGCATCGACATTGGTATCTGAAACAAACTGAGTTGCTTCTTCAACAGAAGTCAAAAGCTGTGAATGGTCTAATACACCTTCTGCACCGACACCATCTTCTTCACCAGCAAGACCAGTTTCAAGACTGCCCAAGCATCCGATTTCGCCTTCTACAGATACGCCACACGCATGCGCGAGTTCAACAACACGACGTGTTACATCGACGTTGTAATCATAAGACGTTGGCGTTTTACCATCTGCACCAAGTGATCCATCCATCATGACCGAGCTAAAGCCCAACTGAATCGAACGCTGACATACATCAGGGCTGGTTCCATGGTCTTGATGCATTACCACCGGAATATGTGGCCATTCTTCGATTGCTGCCAAAATCAAGTGACGTAAAAATGGAGCGCCTGCATATTTGCGTGCACCTGCCGAAGCTTGAACAATTACAGGTGAGTTGGTTTCATCCGCTGCCAACATGATCGCGCGCATTTGCTCAAGATTGTTTACATTAAACGCTGGTACGCCGTAGTTATGTTCTGCAGCGTGATCCAAGAGCTGGCGCAATGAGATAAGTGCCATAATATCCTCCCAGGTAGTGGCACCTATTCTACAGTGTCATGTATTTCAATTCAGCAACAAATCACACAATTTCAAAAAAAAATCCCTGTATTTGCAGGGACTTTTATAAAACCAAAGCGTATTACTTGGCTTTTTCTTGATTCTGCTCAGTTGCTCCAGCATTTTCAGCAGCAGGTGTCGCTGCATCTGCCGGCGCATTCGAAACAGACTCTGGAATATCTGTATTTTTTTCATCCATAACGGGCTTATCCAAAGCATCAATTGCAGCTTGCTGCTCTGGTGTCACTTTTTCATCTGCTGGTGCCGACTGTCCTTGCTGTGCTGCCGGTGCATCGTTCTTTTTAGAACATGCAGTCAATGTTAATGGTGCAATAATTAACGCAGCGAGTAGAATGTTTAACTTCATCAGATTGTCTCATCACGGGTGATTCGTTGGACAGATTTTATTGCAGATATATGACAGTTCGATGAATCTCATATGAAAAAAACCAGCCTTCAGGCCGGTTTTTTTAAGCAAGTGAGCGATTAAGCGCGTTCGAGCAATACAGCTACTGCTGGTAGAGTTTTACCTTCAACGAACTCAAGGAAGGCACCGCCACCTGTTGAAATATAGCTAATCTTGTCTGCAACGTTGTATTTGTCAATTGCTGCCAATGTATCACCACCACCTGCAATCGAGAAACCTGCAGATTCAGCAATCGCTATAGATAAAGCCTTGGTGCCTTCGCCGAATTGATCGACTTCAAATACACCCACAGGGCCATTCCATAAAATGGTTTTAGACGCTTCTAAAATTTTAGCAAATGCTTTTGCTGTGTCTGGGCCAACATCTAAAATCATGTCGTTGTCAGCAACATCACTTACTGGCTTGATCGTCGCTTGTGCTGAGGCAAGTGAGCCTAGGAAATCGTCAAAATGAATTTGTGAAGCGTCTGCTACGACCACATCAGTTGGTAATGGCACACTCACCTTAGCGGTAATACTTTTTGCCGTTTCAATCAGATCGGCTTCATAAAGTGACTTGCCTACATTGTAGCCCGCTGCAGCGAGGAAAGTGTTGGCAATACCACCACCTACAATTAACTGATCGCAGATAGTAGAGAGTGAATTGAGCACATCAAGCTTCGTTGAAACTTTCGAGCCCGCTACAATTGCGACCATTGGTTTTTCAGGAGTTTCCATAGCACGGCCCAAAGCGTCAAGTTCAGCTGCCAACAATGGCCCTGCCGCTGCAACCGGTGCAAAACGTGCAACGCCTTCTGTCGACGCTTCTGCACGGTGCGCTGTACCGAAGGCATCCATTACAAATACATCGCAAAGTGCTGCATATTTTTGAGCAAGTTCAGGATTATTTTTCTTTTCACCATGATTAAAGCGCACGTTTTCAAGCAAAACCACTTGACCTGACGCAACCTCAACACCTTCGAGGTAATCTGTCAAAAGTTTAACGTCTTGCCCAAGCGCCTTAGAAAGATACTCAGCGACTGGAGCCAACGATTGCTCGGCTTTAGGTTCACCTTCAACAGGACGCCCCAAATGAGAACACACCATGACTGCAGCACCTTGAGCCAATGCAGCTTGAATGGTAGGCAATGCAGCACGTAAACGGGCATCACTGGTAATTTGACCATTTTTTACGGGTACATTTAAATCTTCACGAATTAATACTCGTTTTGTATTTAAGTCGAGGTCCGTCATACGCTTAAAGTTCATTGAGTGCTCTCTTTTACTCTTATGAAAATTATAAATGGCGACATTTTAAATGATTATGATAAAAAAAGTGAGTTTTTTTATAGAAAAGCTGTCGAACGTCTTCATTTTCATTATGATAGATGGAGTTGTACTACGAAATTACGATGCAAAGCCTTATGTCTATTCATCCAGATCCAAAAATTAATAAGTTAAACGTACTTGGCGAACCGTTGGCAAGCTGTTGTTTCGATCCAATTACAGGGTATTTCCGAAATGGATTTTGCCATACAGCCACCACAGACCTCGGTCAACATACTGTTTGTGCAGAAATGACCTCGGAGTTTTTGAGCTTTTCACAAAAAGTCGGCAATGATTTGATTACGCCGCTACCAGAAGTTGGTTTTCCGGGCTTAAAACCTGGTGATTTCTGGTGTATCTGTGTGTCTCGCTGGGTGGAAGCCTATCAGGCAGGCAAAGCGCCCAATGTGAAATTACATGCGTGTCATCAATCGGTGCTGAGTTATGTTCCCTTAGATATCTTGCTCGACTACGCGGTTTAAGCACCATGCAGCAAATTATTTTGGCGTCGAGCAGTCAGACCCGTAAAGCATTAATGGATCGTTTGGGCATCACCTATACTGCCCTATCTCCAGATATTGACGAAACACCACGTGGCGAAACACATGCCGATCAACTCGCATCTCGTTTGGCCTACGAAAAGGCGCAGCATATTGCAAAAGACTATCCAAATGCTGTAGTGATTGGTTCGGATCAGGTTGCATGGCGTATTCATCAGCCCGATCAATTTATTGGAAAGCCGCTGAGCGCTGAAAATGCTATTGCACAGCTCAAGCAAAATTCGGGGCAAACGGTGTGTTTTAGCACAGGTTTGAGCATACATCATAGAGCTTCAGGTTTTGAGCACACGCTTATCGAGCATTATCAGGTAAAATTTAGAGTATTGACCGATGCTGAAATCGAGCGCTATGTCGCCATCGAGCAACCTTTACAGTGTGCAGGGAGTTTTCGATGTGAAGAACTAGGTATCAGCTTATTTGAATCGATGCAAGGATCAGATCAGACCACGCTGATGGGCCTTCCCTTAATTCAAGTGTGTCGTATTCTCCGCTCTTTCGGTCTTGCTTTACCTTAATTTAATATAGGCAATCTATGTCTCTTGCTCTTGATGTACTTGGCGGAATTACCGCAGAACAATTTTTAAATGAATATTGGCAAAAAAAACCATTGCTGGTTCGCAATGCCATGCCTGAAATTATCAATATTCTTGAACCTGATGATGTGAAAGAACTGGCCCTAGAGGAAACAGTCAGTGCTCGTCTCATTAAGCAAAAAGACAAAGATCCAAACCAATGGAGTGTCAAATCGTCTCCACTGATTAAGGGTGATTTTCAGAAATTACCAAAGCTCTGGACACTGTTGGTTCAGGCTGTAGACCATTATTCTTTTGATCTGGCAGAACTTTGGAAAAAATTTCCATTCATTCCACAGTGGCGACGAGATGACATTATGGTGTCTTACGCACCTAAAGGTGGCTCAGTAGGCCAGCATTTCGACTTTTATGATGTTTTTCTGGTTCAGGGATACGGTCATCGCCGTTGGCAACTTGGGCAAATGTGTGATGAAAACACAGCGTTTGTCATAGGTCAGCCCCTCAAGTTATTACCAGAAATGAATGTACACTTTGATGAAGTTTTAGCGCCAGGCGATTTACTGTACGTACCACCTGGGCTGTCGCATTATGGCGTTGCAGAAGATGACTGCCTCACTTTTTCGTTTGGCTTTCGTATGCCAAACGTTGCGACCATGATGGATCGAGTAAGCGATCGATTTGCAGACAACGCCTTACTCAAAAATCCCGTGATTGATATCATGCGAGATCAGGTGGGCCAGATTGGAGAAATGACCAGTAACGAGCTGGCTTACTTAAAGGCTAAAGTACTCGATCAGCTTCAGCATTCAAGCGACTTTGAACACGCCTTAGTTGCGCTGATGTCTGAACCTAAGTATCCAGATAACATTCCAGAACCTGACGAAATTGAAGCCGATGACTTACGCGAAATTTTGTCAACGGGTTATGAGCTATGTCTGGAGCCTGCATCACGATTGCTTTATACCCAACAGGATGATCAGCTACTGTTTTGGGCCAATGGTGAAGCGTGTTGTATCGATGATAGGTTTGCCCCACTGCTGAAAGCACTTGCAGATGGTCAGGTGTTACCGTTTGATGCGCAATTTGATCATGATGAATTTCTTGAAGATCTAGCACAGTTGTTAAATGATTCGGTCTTAATGCTGCTACCACCTGAAGAAGAATAAAATTAAAAGTGCGAAGAATTGACATAATTCTTCGCACTAACAATTCGTTACTTGAGCTTCCTGATTGTTCTTGGCAAGTTAAACATAGAACAAAAATCAAGGAAATTGCTTGAAATGGCTAGCCCGGCGCAAATCATTCGTCATAAATTACTCAATACTTTCTTCTCGCGGCACTCTGTCTGGTTTCTATGTATGCTGGTTGCAATCAGTATTTCATGGTTCCATTTCACCCACACACCCCATTATCTGTATTATTTTATTTCCGATACTGTTTTAAATGTAATCTGGGTCATCACCAGCATTTTAAGTGTGGTTGGATTATACGATGTGCTTCAAAGCAAACACTCTATTTTAAGAAATTATCCCATCATGGGTCATTTTCGTTTTTTATTTGAAGATTTTCGCCCTGAAATTCGTCAGTATTTTATTGAATCAGATCAAGATGCCTTGCCTTTTTCACGCATGCAGCGCAGTTTAGTTTACCAGCGCGCCAAAAACCAAAATGCAGATAAACCGTTTGGATCGATTATCGATGTCTATCAAAAAGATTACCGCTTTATGGTGCATTCACTGGTTCCATGCCCACCTGCGGATATCAAAAGTTTTCGTATTAACATTGGTAATGCTCAATGCACCAAACCCTACAGCGCATCGATCATGAATATTTCTGCGATGAGCTTTGGCAGCTTGAGCGCCAATGCAATTCGTGCGCTCAATAAAGGCGCTCAAATGGGTCACTTTTATCATGACACCGGTGAAGGTAGTTTAAGCCCGTATCATCTTGAATATGGGGGTGACATTGTATGGGAAATTGCCAGCGGCTACTTTGGTTGCCGTACGCCTGATGGAAAGTTTGATCCTGAAAAATTCAAACAACAGGCCGAACTTCCACAAATTAAAATGATTGAAATCAAACTCTCTCAAGGCGCAAAGCCCGGGCATGGCGGCATTTTACCTAAGCATAAAATTACTGAAGAAATTGCACAAATTCGTGGTGTGTCTCGCGACCAAGATTGTATTTCCCCACCAAAACACTCTGCGTTTAATACACCTATTGAAATGATGCACTTCATACAGCAGTTACGTGAACTCTCTGGCGGCAAACCGGTCGGATTCAAACTATGTATTGGTCAGCCTTGGCAATTTATGGGCATTGTTAAAGCAATGCTGGAAACCAAAATTGTGCCAGACTTTATTGTGGTGGATGGCTCTGAAGGCGGTACAGGTGCGGCACCGATCGAATTTAGTGATTATATTGGTACACCGCTCAGAGAAGGCCTTTTATTTGTGCACAATACCTTGGTCGGTGCAGGATTAAGAGATCAAATTAAAATTGGCGCCAGTGGAAAAATTATCAGTGGTTTCGATATCGCCAGTACGCTTGCATTAGGAGCAGACTGGGTCAACTCTGCGCGTGGCTTTATGTTTGCCGTTGGCTGTATTCAGGCCCAAAGTTGCCATACGAATCAATGCCCCGTAGGCGTCGCAACCCAAGACAAAGATCGTCAAAAAGCCATCCATGTACCGACTAAAGCTGAACGTGTATTTAACTTTCAAAAAAATACCTTGCATGCACTGGCCGAAATTATCGCAGCTTCTGGTTTACAACATCCGTCAGAAATTAAGGCACATCATTTAGCACAGCGAGTGAATGATCGCGAGATCAAAAACTATGCTCAGTTACACTTCTTTTTCAAAGGTGGAGAACTTCTCGACTGCCATGAAAAAGATGACGAAAACTTTTATTACAGAATGTGGAATATGGCGATGGCCGATCATTTTTAAAAAGCACACCATCCATCAGGCGCATCTAATCACTTGATTTGATTGCGCCTTACTTTTTTAGAGGTACAGACATCAAGGTATGACGACTTAAATAACACAGTACGTCTTATCACAATTGATCTGCTCGTTCAAAACAATAAAAATTACGCTGCAACATCTTATTTAACTTAAAATCTTTCGCTATTGACTTAATCATTCTATTTAAAATGAAAGTTCATATCAGCGAGATTTAATGTTTGATATCTCATGAAGCACCAATTTAAATGATATTGTACCCATCATTCAAACTATCAAAGCATCATAGATTGATGAAACAGATAAACTATTAAATTTAATCATTTTAAATAGCCATTACACCAACATTGAATATACATTGTAATTACAAAAGATATTCAAATTCCATTACTTGCTACAGTAAAAAGCCAGCGTTTGAGGCTAGCTTTAATTAAAATAAATACTAAGACTTAGTAGTAATGATGTTTAGGACGCGCATGCAAAAATGCAGGAATTAACCCCGTGAGTGCAGCGCGAATATCCGCTCGCTCATTAATTAACTGATGCGAGCCTTCTTCAAGCATGAGTAAGGTTTGCAAACGAAACTTACGCCGAATGAACTCAATGTTATAGCGCCAATCGACAGTTTGATCGAGTGCGCCTTGTGCTAACCACACCGGGATCCTACAAGGTGGTCGCTCTTCCATTTCAAACATCCATTTAGACATTGCCAGAATCCAGTCCATCCCCATCATACGTGGTTGTAACGGATCTTTAAGACGCACAAAACGTAAAAATTCAGGATTATGATTGTTGCGTCTAAAGTGTCTTGGTACTTGACGGCGTATTCTGCGAATAATGCCAAGCCCGACCGGATTATGCCACCATGCGGTTTTGGCAGGACGAATTAAAGGTGAAAGCAATAACACCCGATCTACAATAGGATCTTGGCGTTTCTGTGCATATTCGAGTAAATGATGCATCCAGATTGCACCACCCGTACTTTGTCCAATACCAACCCAAGGCTTTGGCAGCTGGTTTGCATGCTTCACGTACTGATAAACTGCTAGCAACACGTGTTGATAATGATCAAAATTTTGAATACTCGCCGGTGAGCCATCACTCAAACCATGACCGGGTAAATCGTAAGTGAGTACACTAAAACCTTGATCCAGAATTTCTCGGATAATCGGCTGATAAATACCGCTATGCTCTAAATAACCATGCAGTAAAAAGACAGTACCCAATGGAACATCACGTTCAGGTTGAAACACCTGAACATGCAATTTAAACAATGGCATTTGAATGTAGCCCTGCCAGTGCTTCGCAGACAATTGATCGAGTCCGTACAGTTTCTTATAGGCCAGTAAATCCCGAGATGGTTGCATTTCGTGATTCAGATTCAGTTGTGGCAAAATCTGTGGAGTCTGCTCACGGTTCGGGACTGGCAGGTCAAGTTGCTGTAATACTGTAGGATTTAGAAATGGAATATCTGACATTTAGGGCACCTCACGACAACCACTTGAGCCAAAAAGCATATCCCGTACTGTGGCCAAAAGTTCGTAATTGGCACGGCGACTATGATCATAATTTTGCTGGCTCGGCTGCCAAGCGCTTAATTGAGTAGGCATTGGAGCTTCAACTGGAATGGTTTCAATTCCATTCAATGCAAAAAGACGCCGTGTTCGCGGCATATGATATACATCTGTTACAAGCATCACAGTCGGTGCTCCACCTTTTTTCTGAAGCAATAAAGAGCTAAATCGCGAATTTTCACAGGTATTCATACTGCGGTTTTCAAGCAATTTTGCTTCTACGCCTCGTTCTTTTAACCATGCTTGCATATAAGGGGCCTCAACACCACTCAATACAATCGGTAATTTGTATTTTTTTTCAATTTCCAAAGTTTTTTCTAGGCGAAGTTTGGTGTAAGCATTCACTACAATATCTTTACGATTGTCTGCGAGTGTCAAACCGCCACCTAAAACCACAATGGCATATGGTTTGGCATGATAAGACGAAGCTCTGAGATCACTTTGATTTTGTCTGATAAACTCGATATCCTCGGTAATTTCATTTTTACTGGCTTCGTCTTCTGGTGTTGTAACAGGATGTGTTTTTAAAAAAACAATATATTTGTCACGTAGTGCCTTATTTTCAGAGTGATTTAAATCAAACAACTGGCTCACAATTACACTTGAGGCTGATGCTGGATTCTCTGGATTCTCTGGATTCTCTGGATTCTCTGGATTCTCTGGATTCTCTGGATTCTCTTTTTCATGCTTGGCAGCATCTTTTACGTGAGTCGTCTCATCTTTCTTGGCCAGTAAAGGCACACTGGTTGCATTTTTTTCGTCTTCTTGCTGCTCTTTAAGTTGCTCATCTTCAATGCGCTGTTGTAGTGCGCGATAACGCGCTTGTAACAGGCCAAGTTCTTCAAACTTCTGTTGACTCATGGCCTCTTCGACTAACCGCAAATAGGCTTGACGTGCAATCCAGAGATTTGAACCAGGCTCTAGATTTTCATGCTCGCTAAGCGATGCATTTTGCTGACTCTTTGCAGCCACTTGATTCACTTCGACAGGTACAAAGTAATTCAGTCCCTTTACGATCATTTTTGAATAAAACGGCGTGTAGATAAAAACCATTAGACATGCGGCAAGTACGAACAGTATAGCCACTGCTCGAACAAGTCGGATCATCCAATGTATTTGTGTCATACAGTTTTGTTCCTAATGTGAAGTAATCAAACCGTTTGAATTGAACAGCACGGGTTCAGGCTCAAGTCGAACATTAAATTTTTGTGCGACATCTGATTGTACTGCTCGGTAAGTGTGCTGCACATCGGTCAAGGTTGCATTGGCATAATTCACCAGAACAAGTGCTTGTTTTTCAAACATTCCTACACAGCCGAGCTTTTTACCTTTCCAGCCAGTCTGATCGATCAGCCATCCTGCTGCAATTTTGGTACGTCCGTCTGGCTGCGGGTAATGAGGAATCGTAGGAAATTTTGTATGGATTTGCTCAAATTCCTGCGATGAAATCACTGGGTTTTTAAAGAAACTACCTACATTAGGATATTCTTTAGGATCTGGCAATTTGCTTTGACGAATCGCAATCACTTGTTTTTGTAAATTTTCGGGGGTTTTGTCATCACCAACCGCTTTGAGCAAATCACCGTAATTTAGCTTCACTTTCGGCGTTTTGAGTAATTTAAAACTGACATGTGTAATGACATATCGCTCAGGATCATCTTTAAAAATACTGTGCCGATAAGCAAATTTACAGTCTTGAGCATCAATGGACTTTACAGCCTGAAGCTTACGATCATACACATGAACCTGTTCAATAAACTCACCAACCTCAACACCGTATGCTCCAATATTCTGAACTGGAGATGCACCCACCAACCCCGGGATTAACGCCAGATTTTGAAGTCCATACCATCCATTTTCGGTAGTTTTTAAAACAAATTCATGCCAGTTTTCGCCTGCACCCACATTTACCAGTACATGCTCGGCGCTTTCATTGATTATTTCATATCCTTGAATATCCATATGAATCACCAACGCATCCACATATTGTGGCAGCAACATATTGCTCCCGCCAGATAACACGAGTACATTGAGATCATGAGTATGGGCATATTCGAGTGCATCGATTAGTACGTGCAAAGAATTGATCTTGACATAGTGCGATGCAATCACATCAAGCTGTAACGTATTAAATGGTTTGAGTTGAATCTGTTGTTGAATGTGTATCACGTTAAATCCTGTTTTGATCCACTATCCGTGGTGTTCACGTTTAAACTCGGCTACCCATGCTGCAGCACTGGATTCGCATTGATCCAATACACGTTCGAATCCATCTGCGCCGCCATAATAAGGGTCTGGGATGGCTTTGTGTTTGTATTTAGGATCATGTTCACTCATCAAAGCCACTTTAGAGCGTACACGTGATTTTCCAAAACGTTTAATCGCCTGACGCTCTAAGGTTTGAATGTCTTCAAGATTTTGATGATCCATCGCCAAAATCAGATCAAACTCAATGAAGTCTTCAAGCTGAATCTGGCGAGCACGCAGTGATGATAGATCATAGCCACGCTTTAAAGCATGTGCTTGAGAACGCGCGTCTGGCGCTTTATTGGGATGATAATTGCTGGTGCCGGCCGAATCGACAGTTATATTGAGATTATTTGCATCACACGCGTGTCTTAATACGATTTCAGCCGTTGGCGAGCGGCAAATATTACCTAAACAGACACATAACACCTTATAAGGCGTTTGAGATGACATATCAAACCTCAGCAACAGATCACGATGAATAACTGTTATGTTAAGTGATTTAATTCACGAATCCTATAGAATCTCTTAAGAGTTTCGTGATCAAATGATTTGTCGATCAAAAAGCATTCTTTTGATGCGGCTTCACAATAAATTGATGGATTAACTCAATAAAACAATGATTTGTAATTGACAAGCAAATTAAATAAGGACGGAACGATGGGATATTTTCAGTTTCAGAGCGCATCAAGCATCATTTCAGGATTGGGATCAATTGCTGAGCTTAAAACTATTTTGATTGATCGCAACTATCAAAAAGTTTTGCTGGTGACGGATCAAGGAATGATTGCCCATCAGTATCACTTACCTGTCATTGAGTATTTAGACGCAGCTCAGATTGATTATGTTATTTATTCAGATATTCAAGCCGACCCACCCGAGCAGATTGTTTTAAATGCGGCTGCCTATGCGAAACAAGAGAAAGTTGATGCCGTTTTAGGTTTTGGCGGTGGTAGCTCAATGGATGTCGCAAAAGTGATTGCGTTACTTGCCCATCCTGATCAAACACAACAGTTATGCGACATGTATGGCGTAAATAATGCCAAAGGCCCCCGATTACCGCTGATCTTGATTCCGACTACGGCTGGAACCGGCTCCGAAGTCACACCGATTTCGATCATCACGACAGGTGAAACAACTAAAACCGGAATTGTATCACCAGTTTTGTATGCCGATGTTGCGATATTAGATGCGAACTTTACCCGTGATTTACCAGCACATATCACCGCGGCCACTGGAATTGATGCCATGGTGCATGCGATTGAAGCTTATACCAGTAAACTGAAAAAAAATGTTTATGCCGATATGCTGGCAAAACATGCACTGCGTTTACTTAATGATAATCTGCCTAAAGTTCTGAGTAATGGACATGACATGGATGCACGTCAAAACATGTTGCTTGGCTCAATGCTTGCAGGTCAAGCATTTGCAAATGCACCTGTAGGGGCTGTACATGCGCTGGCTTATCCATTGGGTGGTCATTTTCATTTGTCTCACGGACATACCAATGCGTTGGTATTGGTCGAAGTTTTAAAATACAACGCGCCACATGCTAAACAGTTATATGCAGAATTAATGCAATGGCTCGACCCTAAAAGTAATGGCTGTGCAGACGGCTTGTGCGATTTGTTTATCGACCATATGCAAAATCATCTTGATCATAGTGGGCTGACTTTAAAACTGAGCCAACTCAATGTACCGCACTCTAGCCTTGAAACACTGGCGCAAGATGCATTATTGCAAACCCGTCTATTACAAAATAACCCACGCGAAATGACACATCAGGCTGCGTATCAGATTTATGAGGCAATTTACGCATGAAACCAATACCCAAACGCCGTGACCAGTTTCATTATTTTTTAAATATCCAGACACGCTGGGCAGATAATGATATTTATGGTCATGTAAACAACGTGACTTATTATAGTTATTTTGATACGGCCGCTAACTCACTTTTGATTCAACATGCAGGCTTTGATATTCGTCAGTCACCGATCATCGGACTAGTCGTCGACTCGGCATGCAGTTTTTTTAAGGAACTCACCTTTCCAGATACCATTGAGGTGGGTGTTGCGATTTCAAAAATTGGGCAAAGCTCCTTACGCTATGAACTCGCAATATTTAAGCAACACCAGCTTGAACCTTGTGCACAGGGACACTTTGTCCATGTTTTTGTTGATCGAGAGACACGAAAAAGTACCACAATTCCCAATGCGATGCGTGAGGCATTACATAGTTTTAAGCTTTAGATTTTAAAAATAAGCAATCATGCTGAAGCAACTTCTAATCGTGCAACAGCATGAAGGATTAATTTAAAGCATTAGATGTGAGGCAAAACGTAAGGCACGATATCCTGAAAAGTACGGCCATGTACATTTTCACCAATCGCGTGCATTTTCCAGGCATCATTATGGCGATAAATTTTTGCAATAATCAAACCAGTGTGTGCGCCTTGTGATGACAGTTTATAACTTGCAATTTCTTGATTATTGGATTGATCAACCAAACGACAAAATGCATTTTCAACTTTCTCAAACGTTTGTCCACGGAAGCTACTTACAGTAAAAACTAAAGATTTCACCTGAGCAGGAATTTGATCCAAATTCACACGAATGATTTCATCATCACCATCGCCCGCACCTGTTAAGTTATCACCCGAATGTTGAATACTGCCGTCTTTGCTTCGAAGCTGACCAAAATAAACAACATCTAATACTTGTTTATTATCATCAAATAAAATTACAGAAGCATCTAGATCGATATTCCCGCCACCACCAAAGCCAAAAAAGCCTTTACTTTTTGCAACATCCCAGCCCACACCCAAAAAGATCTGTTTTAAGCTGCTGCCATCTGCTTTTTGCAAACTAATTTTCTGGCCTTTTTCTAAATTAATTGCCATGTGTTTTTCTCCTCTGGATAAAAATGATTGTTTTAATTTGATTGATTACGGTTTAGATTTAATTTCGAGGTCAACCACTGCAGAAAATTGTTGCGGTTTCGAGAACAAATTACCACCTTACCTTGACCCGAAAAACGTAACACCATGCCTTCTCCACTGGTTACGCTATTGACCAAATTGCCAAGAAAACCGCTATTTTGTGAAGTAGATATAGATAAATTATAGTTTAAGCGTGAATCCCAGCAGACTACATGCCCATTATCAATAGTCACGTCTTTGTTAGGTTCGACCTCAAGTTCAAATAAAGTCCCACAACCTGACACCACAACTTGGCCTTGCCCGCTGGTCTCCATCACCAGAAAACCACCTGTATTACCAAAAAATGCACCACCAAGGCTGTTATTTAAACGTGCTTTGACCTGAACCGAATCATGCGCTGCCACGAAAGCACCATCGCTCAGTAGATACTGAGTTGCCCCAACATCCAGAATCTGCATATCGCCATCCAAAGCAGCAGATAACAAACAGTCGCCATCACCACTAACTGCTTCAATATGTTGTTGAAACAACGATTCATCATTGGCGAAACGACGTAAAAGGGATTGCATCAAGCCACCTTGCAAACGCCCTTTTAATTCCAAGGGTGACTCCATCATCACCATGGCATTACTTTCGCAATAGATTTTGTCACCACGGCGCATAGATACATGCAGAAAAGGTTCTGGCGAACCGACTAAACTGAACTGTGCCATTGTTTATCCCTTCTCATTTCGAACAATCTGATGTTGCCGCGCAGCAATTAACCAATCAGGAAATTCTTGTAACAACAACTCATAGAGGCGCTCATCTGAAACGCTATCAATGCGGTCTAAACTAAAAAAGTTACAGTTATCGACAATTCGACCAGACATTTCATCTAACTTTTCTAATGCACCATAATTTCGCCCACCAATCCCGACAAATTGCCAGAAAATAGGTAATTTGGCTGCTTGAGATAATATTTTCTGCATTTGTTGGCGGCTGCCTACACCACCATCCGAAATGAATAAAACATACGTCGGGATTTGATCCTGAAATTTTTGGAAATAGTTAATCACCGCTTCAATGGCTGGAATTTCTTCGTTGTAACGCGCTCCCACTTGCCAGTTCTTCCAGCCTCGCTGAGTACTATTAATAAAATCATTAACATTATTTAGAGTCACATCATCCAGCTGCGTAGTTTCAGCGGCAAAAGCCCAGCATTCAAAGCTACCATCATCATCAAAATGGATTGCAAGTGGCATCAAACGATTCACCACTTTTTGCACATCCCCACGGCGATATTGTCCATCCATTGATCCAGATGCATCTAGAACCAAAGCAACCCGTGCAGTAACACCCAATAATTTTTTCTTTTCTAACTGAACCAAAGATTTCTTGGTCAGATCGATAATGGATGCATTGCCCGTTTTTTCAGCCTTTTGCAAAGATAATTTTTTCTTTAAATCGATATTCGATTGTGGTGCGACAGGTGTCGTCTGTTGTGCTGTCGGCTCTTCAGCAACTTCTCCACCAAAATGTTGAATTAAGGCAGCAAGACCTGCATTAAAGCCTTGTCCAATTGCAGCCAAACGCCAAATACCGTCTTTTAGATAAATCTCGATCAGCATGGTGGCACGTTCTTGATCAAAAATGCTGCCATCTAGCTTCAGTTCAGCAATCGGCTGTAACTGCAAGTTAAGAAATTGAACTGTAACCTGCTGTAATTGCGACATGACATTTTGTCCATCAATTGCAGCAGTCAAAACCAGATGTTGGATAACTGCTGGCAGCTTTGCTAAATCAACTAAAAAGCGACTGCACTTACTTTGGTTTTCAATGAGACGAACCGCTTGGCATGGTGTTTCAGGTTGATTGTAAAAGGTCATATATCGTTCATCACTTAAACGATACTGTGAATCAAGTCCGAAACTTGCAATATCCAAATCAAAAGCTGCTTGATAGTGAATATGGATATAAAAAGAAGATTGCCCCTGTAAAACATCATTTAATTTTATTTTTTGTCCACGAATTAAATTCAACATATCAAGAAACAACCTATTTTTATCATTTATAAATATAAAAAAAGAAGATAGTGCCTAAACACTATCTTCCACATGTATTTTAAACAGAAACACCATAAGAAGCTGCTAAAGGCCCTAAGCCACCAGCAAAACCTTGACCAATTGCTCGGAATTTCCACTCACTGCCGTGCTTGTAAAGCTCTCCAAAGATCATTGCCGTTTCAGTACTACTGTCTTCAGACAAATCATAACGTGCGATTTCACTACCACCCGCATCATTAATAACACGAATATAGGCATTCGCCACTTGACCAAAGTTTTGATTACGGGTTTGACCGTCATAAATAGTGACCGCAAAAATGACTTTAGCAACATCGGCAGGTACTTTGCTAAGGTCAATGCTTAACGTCTCATCATCCCCATCGCCTTCACCTGTACGGTTATCGCCATTGTGAACCACTGAACCATCAGATGACTTTAAGTTATTAAAGAAAATAAAGTCATTGTCAGCACGTACCTTACCACTTTCATTCACCAAAAATGCAATTGCATCAAGGTCAAAAGCTGCACCATCGGTCACGCGAGGGTTCCAACCCAAGCCTACTGTTGTTTTCGTAATGCCAGGTGCTTCTTTGGTTAAGCTAACGTTGCCGCCTTTGGTTAAACTAATTGCCATTTGGATTTCTCCTGATTAAATTTCAATTCTTTGTTTAATTTCATTTAGATCTTTTACACCATATAAATGATGTATCTATCGCTTTTTATCAAGCTTGTGTTTGTTTTTTACTGTAAGCAATAGAAGATAGTACAGCCCAAATAATGAATGCAACACCAATTAAGCCCGTAATAACTTCAGGTACATGACCACCCGTTCCCGTATAAAGCATGATTGCAGCTAATGCACCAATGGCATAATGTGCACCATGCTCCAGGTAGATGAAGGCTTCCAAGGTCCCTTTCTCAACTAAATAAATGGTCATTGAACGGACAAACATGGCACCAATTGCCAAACCGAGCATAATTACAACCACATCACTTGTGATCGCAAATGCACCAATCACACCATCGAAACTAAAAGAGGCATCTAACACTTCAAGATAAAGAAAACCACCGATACCAGCTTTGACGATATTACTTGAAGTACCTGTAAGTGGTTTTTCATTGGCTTCATCATCTTCACTACTGCCTTCAAGCAAATGACCCAGTACTTGTACACCGATATAAACCACGATACCCCAAATTCCAGCGATAATCACAATGAGCTTTTGTTGCTCTGGAACAAATGCAGCCATAGTCAATAAGGCAACGAGTGCCACAAATACTGACATCGCAGGAATGTTTGCTAGATTTGATAAATGTGTTTCCAACCAATGGAACCAGTGCGTATCCTTACCATCATCAAACAAGAAGTTTAAAAACACCAACATTAGGAACATCCCACCAAAGGCTGCAATTTCAGCATGGTGTGCAAGTAACTTCTCTGAATAGGTTTTTGGATCATTCAGTGCCAGTTTCGCAACCTCAATCATTCCCATGTCAGCAGTAACGCCAACAATCAAAAGTGGAAAGATTAAGCGCATACCAAATACGGCAACTAAAATACCAACGGTAAGAAATAGTTTTTTCCAGAATTCATCCCAGTTTCTTAATACCGAAGCATTGACAACGGCATTATCAAAAGATAGCGATACTTCCATAACAGCCAGTACAGTCGTAATGAGCAAAACTTTCAGCATCATGGACAAACCAGCATTGGGGCCATGCGTGAAGCCCCACCATGCTGATAATGCAAGACAAATTATGGTAAAAATAATTGAGAAACGAAAATGTTTCATTTTTTTCCTTTACTAAACAACCTTAAGATATTCATTATTTATATTCTTTAAATTAATATCTTAGCCAATCTGAATACCGTATTGTTGGCACATGGCAGCAAGCCCACCCGAATAACCTTGACCTACGGCTTTAAACTTCCACTCGCCGTTATGACGATAAACCTCACCAAAGACCATTGCTGTTTCAGTTGAGTAGTCTTCTGCCAAATCGAAACGAACCACTTCTACATTGGTATCTTGGTTTACAACACGAATAAAGGCATTTGCAATTTGACCAAAATTTTGACCGCGTGCTTGCGCGTCGTGAATGGTCACAGTAATCGCAACTTTTTCAATTTCAGGCGAAACTTTTGATAGATCAACCAACAATGTTTCATCATCGCCATCACCTTGACCTGAACGGTTGTCACCCGTATGCTCTACTGAGTTGTCTTGAGATTTAAGTTGGTTATAAAAAATAAAATCATGATCGCCACGTACTTTACCTGTCGCGGTTAATAAAAATGCACTGGCATCCAAGTCAAATGCCGCACCATCCGTCGCACGCTCATCCCAACCTAATCCAATTAAAATTCGAACTAAATTGGGATCTGTTTTACTCAAGGATAAATTTCCACCTTTATTTAAACTAATCGCCATTTTGTTTTTTCTCCTCGTTTGAACACTTAAAATTCAATGGTTTTAATGATGTTTGTATAGATATCGAAAGTATTGTTATCTGATACATGATTAAATATCAATTTCATTTGCTACCTGCAACCCAACGTAGACCAAAACCAAAGGCTTGGTCCAACTCGCGATGTCCAGGTACATAGCGCACATGACGTTGTACTTGAATGCTACCACCTTGATTCACTAATTCAACAATTCCACACATTCCTAAAGGCTGTCCTTCGGTTAAACGGATTTCAATTGGTGGTTGATCTGGCACATAAATCATGACCACAGCATCTGTTTCGGCCCAGTTCGGCACACCTTCATAAATAAATGCAAACAACACCACACGGCGAATCTGCGACCAGTGCCGTCCATTAATCCTAAGCCACTCACCCTCTGTTAATGCACCAGTACGGTCATCCGCAGAAAGTTGAATAAATGGGAAAGCGTTAAAATCACCAAATCGATTACCTAAAGCCTGAATCACCGATTTGCTACCATCTTGCATCTCGAACAGACAGCCCAAATCCAGATCAATGCCGTGATTTTGGTTAAGCAGCTTTTTAAAGAAGCCTCCTGATTGCGCCCGCTGACTCCGTTGATTCCAATTCAGATTAATTTTAATTTCACCAAAACCATGAGCCTGTTTCTGTAAATTAATCTGGTTATTGCGCTTATCTAAGGTAATTTTGCTTAAATTAATTTTAGGTTGAGGTACTGGTGCAGGTACAGGTTGAGGCAAAGGCTCGGGTGTTGCAGTTTGATCGCTAATTTCCACACCAAAATGTTCAGCTAGCGGTTGTAAACCACCATTAAAACCCTGATTGACGAAACGGAATTTCCACTGATCTTTATAACGATAAATTTCTGCCAAAATCAGGGCTTTTTCAGTCTTTTCGGCACTTTTTACCGTTGCTGTTGCCGTGAGCTGTCCGTTTTCCCATAATTCAATCTGAATATCTTGAATCGCGTTGATTGCACCTTGCCCATCAAGGGTTGCACACATCGCAAGCTTGCTGATATCCGCATCGAATAATTGAGTGTTCAAATTAAATTGCGCAATATACGGTGCTTTTGTTGTTGCCTCGACTAATTCTACACTGCGGTTTGGTGTCTGCTTTTGCCCATAAAAGATCATGTCCGCATCACCACGAACCTTCGCCTGCGCATTCAAGACATAAGCGGTCAGATCTAAACCGATATGAGCCGCCAATGTGGTTTTAATTTTCACTTGGCAATGTGACTGGCTCAATGCCAAATTGGCTCCTGTTATAAGTTGTTGCATTGATTATTCCTATATTTTTTGATTTTATATTTTTAGCCCAAACACTTTTGCCCGTTCTAAAATTCGTTCTGCCCAGCGGCGATGGGTTGCGGGTTCAAGCATACTGCCGTGACAGGCAAATACTGCCTTACAACCATCTTGCAAAATATCCTGCGCTTGTTTCAACTCAATTTCATTGACCTGATAAGCCTGATGTACAATCGAGATCTGCGCAGGATGAATCACGGTTTTGCCTGATAATCCATACTGTAAATCCAGATACAATTCATCTTGCAATAGTTTTACTTGACTAAAATGCTCACAGACAGGTGCACTCAGCGCAAAACCATAAGGTAAAAACTGGCCTGCCAGATTGGCAATTAATGTGCCAATTGGCGTTTGATATAAAGTGACATCGCTAGGACGGCGCAAGGCTAAACAATTGAGCAAGTCGTTGCCTCCAATCCGAAGCACCAATACTTTATGAAACTCTGATAAAGCCTGTCTCAGCTCTTTCATTTGCTCCATATCAAAACTATCGGCTGTTTCAAGTGTCGGCATATAGTGTAGTGTTGCAGGAAGAACATCTAACCATTGCTTAAAATTAGCCAAACCAAATTTAGGCAACACCATGCCATCCAAAGCCGTGATTTCCCGCCATTCCGCTAAATCAGCGGCCATCGCAATATGACGAGGACGAATAAAGATTTTAGGGTATTGCTCATGCCGCTGTTGCTGTTGAAGTTTCTGTAATAACTGTTTGAGATTCTGTTTGGCAAGCTCAACGTCTTGTTCAGTAATCGCATCTTCAAGACAGATCACCAAAGAGCGTAACTCTGGATATTTTTCACCCGTTACTATTGGCCATAAATCGGATCGAGTCGCAGGGATATATAAAGTTGCCCCTAAAGATAATGCAGATAACATAAAATTATCCTTTCCCCAATTTTTGAATTAATGTAATCGCTCTATAGGGCGCAATCTGATCACCAACCACTTGTACAGGTGTTTTTGTGATTTGGGTTAAATGGCGTAATAAACGAGTATCCTCATCATCTGCATCCCGAAGTAAAACTAAATCAGGAACACGTCTTAAAATTGCTCGGGTTGCCTCTGCGATACTGGGTTTTATCCGATTAATATTTTGAATGTCGTATTCTTGAGCCAGTTTATGTACAACCTGTCGGCTTTGATCTTGTTGTGCCTGTTGTTGTGTTTCTGCCCAAACTGCATTGGACTGTGGATTGAGCTTTAAACGGATCTGATTTATTCGCTGGATAAACTGCTGCGAAATATCAAATTCGTTTAAATGGTGATATTCAATACAGCGATGCCATTGATCAATATTCTCGGCAGTGATTTCATCGGCACTCAGGGTTTCGCCTTCACAAATACTGCGAGAGATAAGACCAGAAATGGTCGACCCCAAAATACCGGATGGAATCAACCAGTCATCACCACTGGCCGCCAACCATGCACAGCCTGCAATATCAGACAAGACCACCAAAGGTAAAGGTTTGCCTGTAAAACGAGTATCATTGCCTAAGCTACGCTGTAATTCTTGACGAATCGCGCCTTTACCCGTCCAACCATCCACGAATACAATCGATGCATGCCCATGTCTAGCGATAATGGTTTCCAATGCAGCAAAATCAATGCCACGATCTCGGATAATGCTGATGCCATAATGTACACAGTCACGGCCTAAATCTTGTATTGCATGATAAAGCAATACACCTAAGGGTACGCCCGCACGTACAAAGCTCACCAATACAATCGGCTCGTTAAATTCTACAACCAAAGTTTGTGCCAATTGCTGAACTTCTTGAGCTAAACGTTGTTGGCCTTGCTGCATGGCCTGTTCAAATAACTCTAAGTGACGTGCTGTTGGCACATTTTCTAAACTGATCATTTGTGAATAATGCTTTTCTCCTGATTGAATCAGGCGTTCTTTTTCTGCGGTATCCGTAGGTTCAATATGGGTGCGCTTAAGCAAAAAAGTGACTTGTTTTGATTGATAACTACCACTAAACCCTTGTTTTAAAATTAATTCAGTTGCTTTATCTTTATTGATAATCGCCATAAAATCCTTCTTGTTTGTATTGCTGGGTCAAATTATGTTTTACCCAACGATTTAATTGACTATGGTTTGGCATCCCCCACCAGTGACATAAATTCAAAAACTCTACATCAGATAGACTATCACCAAAACCAAGAATTGGGCGTTGTTGAGATGCAAACTGTTGCAATACAAAGCGGGCAGCATTGGCTTTACTCACAGGTTGTGGAATCAGGGCCAAGTTATTGCCATTTAAATGAAAATAGAACCCTTCCAAAACTTCTGAGCTCAAGCTATTTAATAATTCTGGTAAGAAATTTGGTGCATAAGGATTGTCATTTTCAGTATTTTGTTTGGCAACTACATACAGCCCTAAACCTTGCTCTTCGACCACCCAAGTACGAATAGAGCCAAAATTGATCGCCTGTTGTTGTAAAGCATCAATCAATATTTGTTGACGTTCTTGATAAGAAGTCAACGCTTGTTGCATCTGCACATGCCAATCCACATTTACACTGAAATCTGGATTTAGTACCGTACCGCCATGAGAGCAAACTGCCCCATACTGAAAAGGTAAATGCACCCGAGACAATGCTTCTGCACTTCTTGCCGTGACAGGAATCAAATGTGTACTATGTAATAACCACTGCACGAAGTGCTGCTGAATTGGGTTCATATACGCCAATGCTTGTCCTTGTTTATCCGTAGTGACCATTTTAAAGTCTGTCTGAGGAACAATACGGCGATGGGTCTGGAATAAAGTATCATCCAGATCAACCAACATCAGCGGCGTTGCAATATTTTGCGCATCAAATAAGAAATTATTCATTTACACCACATAGATTAAGATTTTGATGTGGAAATTCTACGGCACTGATCACTTCAGCATTTGGAATCGCGTCTAATAAGCTACTAGCAACGGACTCAGCACAGGTTTCCACTGTAATAAAAATTCGGTCATATTCTGATGGATTAATATTGTAGACAAAGTTCTGAATACCCAAGCCGTAGTTATCTGAAAAAGCCAAAGCAGACTGAATGGCATGCCCTATAGCTATAGGTGAGCGGGTAATCGCACTAAATTTCACCTCTGCACCCTGTCGCTGTAAATCTTCTGCCAATAAAAAAGACGACCAGACATATTCACCACTTCCCAACACTAAAATCCGTTGTTGAGGTTTAACCTTCAAACGAATATAGGCGGAAGTATCTTGAATGGGTAATCGCCCCCATGTCGGCTCAGATAAGGTCGCATACGCACCAAAAGCCACGGTATCTACTTTGGGCATATTAATCTGTAACGGTTCTTTGGCATCTTGCCACTGCCATTTGCCTGTCATCAATGCGACGGACTGACAATCTAATCCAGCCATATGAATACCTGATGACCAATCCGCCAAAGTTGCAGTTACGACATGAGACATTTGATCAAGACCAGCCGCTTGTAGTGCTGAAACTAGATTGATGAAAGTTTTTCCTGTAGACGCTTCATCATCGACCAATACAATACTTTTGCTGGCTAAAATTTTCTTTTGAATATCAGCATCAGGCGATCCATACAGCAATTGATCTTGCGCATGGCTGTGTTCCTCTAAAAAACGAGCCAATAATGGTGCGCCCTCAACAGGATGACGAGTTGTGGTCACATACAATGCATCTGGATAGCGTTCCTGCAAGACTTGATGTACACCTGCACCTAGCCCCACAGCCGTTTCAGCCATTCCAATCACCAAGATGGGCTCAGGTAAATTACTTGGAATCAGTTGGGCCAAATCTGTAAATGCATGACGCATCACTTTAGGACTTACAGGAATATGTCTCCCCAAAACTTTTGAGACAAATAAAAAAGCTCTTTTGGGATTTATCCGTTCGGCAAAACCGAGTAAATCTTGCCATTTCCAATGGCTATTTTCATCAGGCTGTAAATCCAGTTTGCCTCGTTGTAATTCAATTTCAATCATATAATTCTTAAATCTAATTTAAAATAATATACATAATGGTGTTTATATTACACAAATACTCTGACTTATGCTGCGGACAATGAGTGAACCTTCGGTCTTTTTGGGCTGATAATGAAGCTGTAGTGTGTGCGCAATTGCCAAATGAACTAAATTCACACCACTCATGAAAGTATGTGCAATGCCCCCCGATGGTCGAGAGTTTACCTCCAAGATATACAATTGCTGTTGATCATTATATCGAGCCTGCATATTCACTAGCCCGTCACAACCAAATAATGCAGCGACCTGATACGCCAGTTCAATCGCAGGATCTTCAAAAGTTAAGTTTTGACAACCATTTTTTTGCTTATAGCGTGCAATCGCACCATGTACCTGGCCATGTATGCACAACATATCGACTGAGCACTCCAATCCAGATAGAAATGGCATGACCAAATACACAGGCGGCTTTTCTAACTGTCGATAACTCTCAATAAAACTTTCAGGATGTGCCTTGAATCTCATGCTATTTGCAAATACATCAAATGAGTTTGCGCTAGGATCTAAATGCCAAAACCCTGAAGCAAAAACTCCTTTGGCAGGCTTGACACACACCTCACCTTTTTGTCGCCAGTCATGATATGCATCTTGTAATTGCTCGGCATTTTCAACAATGGTTGCTGGTGCAACCGCTAAGCTGTGATTCAAACAGATTTGAGTAAACAGGGATTTATCATTTAGTTGCTCGATTTGATCAAGCGTATCACAACCCGCCATGAGGCGAATGCCCAATTGTTCAAAGCGATGTTTTTCGGCTAGATAAATTGCAGCATGATGTCCAGCAATAATCAATTTGACATTTAAGCGTTGCGCCTGGTGTAAAACCCATTCCACTCGCTCTGAGAAAGGCGGTTCTTGTAAAGCAATATCGGCAACAGAGGTAATTTCAGGACGATCGTCTGCATGTGATGCCACCACATGAATTGGGAGATTAAAAGGCGCATTTTTTGCTGCCAAAATTAAATCACGTTGACAAGAATGCGCTTGGGTAAACCAAATCCCGATCGAGTTTTCTGCGATGTCCATCTGAGCAAGATCATTCACTATTTGCGTCATATACATTCCACCATTTGCACCACCACTAATCGGCCTCCATCCTGACGTGAAAGTAAAATTTGTTTTTCATCCAGCAATTCGATTTTTTCGCCAATTGGAATGGTTGTTTTAGTTGCCACATCCATGAGATCAGGCAGATTTTCGTTCACCAGCCACCACTGATTTTGGTGAAAAACAAAATAGCCAACACGTTTGGTTTGTTCTGCTGTTAGACGCTCGTTCGGTGCAATCAGATTATTGACATGCCACGGGTAAAGTGACTGCCCTGTCCACACCATTAAACGGTGATTATCGGGTCTAAAACTGCCTTCTCGGCGTGCCGAATAGAGGTTCAGTACAGGTAGCTTGCCTTTAAAGGCTGTGCCACAAAATGGACATACGGGTTTTATTGTATTATCAAATACATACCATTTTTGACCGCAATCACTATTTAAGCATGGCTGAATCAAATCCACCGTTTTAACCAAAGCGGTTTCCCAATCATTGGCTGAAGGCCGCTGCTGCGGTTGGTGCAAACCTGCCACAAAGCTTTGTAAAAATAGTTCCTTTAAATAGGGACCTGTCACGGTGAATGGGATTTTTTCAGGATCGGCCCATGGTAAAGCACTTGGACGTACCTGACTCACTTTCACCCGATTGCTTGGATCGGTTGGATGTTCAATAAATAAGGCATTATCACCCATTGCCAGATTTTCATCGCGCTGCGGATCATTCACATCATAAACTTTGCCACCACGCAACGGATGCCGATACAGCAAATACATGTAAATTAAAACCGCCAAAGCATGACGATCGGTCATGATGTTTGGGAGATTCCGCTGTGGGTCATCTTTTTTTAAATGATTGGTTTTCACCACTTCAGGTGCAATGAAATCAGGCGTTCCAACTACATCAGGTGGATATTTTCCAGGCACGACCAAACCATCCACATCAATTACACAGGCACGGCCAGTTACAGGATCAATCAGAATATTCTTATAGGATAAATCTGAATGTGCCAAACCTGCTGCGTGCATACGGCGTACAGCACGGGCAATTAAAATACAAATACGCAGATAATTCGACCAATTGCCTTTTTCTTTTTCGTCCAAAAACCGATTTTGGTTATTGGCACTGGCAAACCATTTTCCTTCTTTTTCCTTACCTTTAATGCCTAAAAAATCATTATTTTTAGACCCATGTTCAAAGAAAAACTGTTTTTGGTAGGTCGGTGCTGTAATCCCCAACAAACCATTATATTCAATCAAACCATCGGGCCAGCAAAAGACATTTTTCCAGTAATCCCCGCCTGCACTGTTGAAAATACCTTGCCATTTATTGCCAACAATTTCCTTTAAGCGGTCCTTCTGTCTTTCCAGCTCAGCATGAGACTGATAGAAATGGTTTTTTTCTTTGCTAAAAAAACACACCACATAAGATTTATCAGGAGAAAAATAGACATCTTTCATTGCTCCTGAGCCAATGACTTCATCAACGAATGCAACTGGCCGACCATCTAAAGTTTGACACTGGATAATCTTAGTCATGAGCAAGACCCTCCACATCCACATCCACACTCACAGGCTTATTCCATAAAATCGCCAAAGTACGATCATCATGATGCCCTGCACTAAAGAACTTTGACCATTCCAATAAAGCCTGATCTGGGTGTAGCTGCTGTAACTGTGGTTCAATTTCTTGCCATAAGGCCTGCCATTTTTCGTGGTTCGCAAGTCCAGCATCTGTTTCAAAGCGCGGATCGGAAATACCATCTGTCATCAGAATCACAGCTTCACAATCATCGTAATAGCCAATATTGACGCGACTAGCAAACTGCTGTACAAAACTGCGATCTAAGAAACGGGTTTGCCCAGCAAATTCACCACCATCTGGTTTTCCCATTAAACGTACTTTATCTTTGGCATATACAGCAATCGCACCATCGCCCATCCAGAAGGTACTAATAAAGGTTTTTTTCTCGCATTGTTTCACTACAGCCACCAATAAAGTCGTGGCATACGCCTTGGCTGCAACTTGCTTTAACTCGGCTTCCTGCTCAATAGCCTCAATGGTAACTTGGGCTGTTTTATAGAAAGTATCATGAAAATCCTTGTAAATTTGCTGCGCAACAGACTTGGTGATTTCATCATCACTGCCAACCTGCCATTGCTGCAATAAGCGATCCAGATAGGGATGATGATGTTCGAGGTAATCTGTCAGCGTTTTGGCTGCGCTTTGCACCGCAAGTAAAGAACCTTGTCGAGAATAACTGGCACTACCAGCGCCGTCTGCGACAATCAATATTGACCAATCGGTCTCTGCAACGCGAGCAATCAGAAAATCATCATCACGGAAAGTGCCTGCGTGTTCATGTGAACGTCCGCGCTGGCTACAGGCAGCAAGGTTAAAATACTCAGTCTGAATCACTTGATGGTCACTATGTGCTTTCTGATAAGGCGCATTGATATCGGGTTCATTGACCTGCCATAGACTACGTGGATCTGCAGTAATAATAAAGGTCACTTCACCCGAAGACCATGCTTGTGCGGCTTCACTGTTTTTATACTGAAATGCCAGTTTAAATTCGCCTGCTTGCAACGGTATGCCCTGTAACTGTTGGGTTTGATCATCAAATACTATACCTAAGTCTTCTGGAATTTTGATTGATTCAGAACAAATCAGCACGTCCTCTTTGACTGGATATTGCATTTGAATACGTGCTTGATAGTCTTGCCCAACACGCGCATTGGGTATCTGAAAATGAGGCATTTTTTTCACCGTTTTCACCTCATGATTTTGCTTTCCTGAGGGATTATTCTGATTGTGATCTGTATGATTTGAGTCGATATTTGCGGTCGAACTCATTAACACCAACGACGTTGTCGAGAATGACCTAGCAACGAAACCATCATTGATCAAAGAAGGCTCAGTTTCTGCATCAACAGGTGCAGACAAATAAAGTTCATCTAAAAAATCAAGCTGATCCACTGATTCCAATGCATCAGCCTCGGTGATTGGAGTCAATGCCATTTGGGTATGATCGAATAGCGGTTGGGTTGATTCAGCACTATTGATGCTTTCAGCTTTAGAGATGTAAACCGGCAAGCGCCCCTGCTGCAAGATGCGCTGTAGTAAAGAATGCTGAAACACTTCTGACTGTTCTAATTGAAAGCCTATTTGCTCATAAATCTGTTCAGCCAAATCATGATAGGCATTATAAATTTTTTTACTGTTCAGCAATTGATCAAGAGAATCACCATCCAGTAATAGAGGGTTCTGTTGAGTTTGATCTTGTAACAGCTGCTTTAATGTATTTAAAAAAGCGGTCTGAACGTCCGAAGTCAAAGTTTTCGACATGGCTTTTCCTAGATCCAATTGTTAACCACGTCCTCGTTGCACATCGAAGCCATCCATTCCACCATAACCAAAACTGACTTGGCGGCGACACCATGGGCAAGTCACATCCTCGCTAAAACCGTCATAGCACATCAATTGGCCACAACCACACATGGCAAAAGCTGTTTCAGCCAAACAATGTGGGCATTCTGGAGTACCTTGTAATAGCGTGGTATTGACCTGCTGCTGATGTTGGGTTTGATCAGACCAAGTAAAATAATCCTCATCAATCTTGCAGCATTCGGTTAATTGAAAATAATATAAATTCAGGTTGATATTTAAATCTTGAGGCGCTTGATATTGAATTTCACGCTCAAATTTCATTAGATAAGGTCGATTCAGCTTGCCACAGCGCCCCACAAAAGTAACACAATTTTCATCCATCAAGATTTTCTTGGCGGGCAAATCCTTGACCAGACGCATATAACGCTCATCAATTGGCGGTAAATGATCTTGTTGCTGTCCATCCCCAATACTTTTACTTTGTGCAACCACAGAAGCACTAATCCATTGGAAAAATTTTTTAAAGTCTTGTTCATTCAACTCATCAAAAGCAATACAGTGCTCTGTTAGTTGCTTGAGCGTTGCATAATCAACGTTTTTACCCATTCCTAAGGCAATCAGCGTACAGCGTCTTGCATATTTCTTTTGCCAACGGTAAATCGCATCTTTACATTCATCAGTCGGACGACCATCTGTAAACAAATAGACGATTGGCTTCCAATCCCCTTTAGTTTGTTCCGTTGTTTTAATCAAATGACGATCAAATTCATTCATCAAATGTTCCAAGGCTTTACCTAAATGTGTTCCGCCACCCAAAGGTAATTTCGCGGGGTAATAAGCAAACACTTCAACTAACGGAACTAAGGTTCGAACAATCCCTGCAAAGGCAATAACGGAAACATAGACGGTTTCCAAGGCATATGGATCTTGACGTAATTGTTGCATAATCAACTGGATGCCTTGTTGCATCTGTTGAATATTTTGCCCCGCCATCGACTCAGAACAATCCAATACGAAAAAAACAGGTAAACGGCGCATCTTCTGATTATCCTTAATGTATTCTTTATTTTATTTACAACACCAATTGCACTTCCGGCGGCGGTGGCGGCAATGAAACAGATCCTGAAATCCCTGCACTACTGCTTCCCACCACAACACTGGCAGACACCCACTTGAAGAATCCTGCAAAAGAGGCCGCATCCATGGTATCCAATACCACGACTTTATCGGTCAGTTGTAGAAGATGGTCCTGCTTGGCTTTTGGCCCAGCGGCACAGGCAACAATACTGGCAAAATTTAACTGTTGTATGACAGGAATCGCTTGTTGGTAAGCATAGACATCAGACGGCGAGCCGTCAGTCATCATAAACAATAGTGGACGCCAATCCCCTTTGACCTCATCGGTACTTTTCTGCAATTGCTGAGTAACTTGCTCAGCCAACAACTCAAGTGCAGCGCCCATAAAAGTTGCACCTGCACTCGGCACATCGATATCAGTAAGCTGTACTTGATCCAAAGGCGTTAAAGGCAAATAAACCTTCACCTCCAAATCAAAGGTGATAATACTTAAATGCACGCTCTCCAACGCATAAGGGTCTTGGCGCAATGCACTCAACATGGACTGTAAGCCGACGTTCACCGAATGAATTGGCTCACCTCGCATCGATCCTGAGGTATCTAATAAAATATAAACGGGTAAACGGCGCATGTTGTTCTAAACCTTTCTTTAGCCGAAAATCAAATTTTTAAGCATATTGTTTTAACCATTCTACGAATGAATCAGATTGGGATGCCTGTCCTACTGCATTAAATTTCCATCCAACTGATTCACGGACAAGTTCAGCAAACAATAATGAACGCTGATGATCATATTGCCCCGTGCCCGACAAATCGAAACGGACCATTTCCTTGCCTGTGGTATCAACGGCACGGATAAATGCATTTTTAACTTGCCCAAAATGTTGGTTATTTTCTGCGGCTTTATAAATTTGCACCACAAAAACCACTTTTTGGTATTGTTGATTCAGGTCATTGAGCTTCACGATAATCTGTTCATCATCGCCATCGCCCGCACCTGTACGGTTATCACCGGTTAACCAAATATGTCCAGAAGAATGCCTTTGATTATTGAAAAAGATAACATCACTATTTTCTAAGGTGGCATTACCGTGCGTATCTCGCCCTAGATTATTCACCTTGCCATTGCTCCCCACAAGGAATGCAATTACATCCAGATCATATTCAGCGCTATTACCACCAAATAATCCACCAAGAAAGCCTTTTTTCTGTTCCTGAATATCCCAACCTAAACCAATCGTTACTTGAGACAAATTATTTTCAGTTTTACTTAAACTTATGCCTTGACCTTTATTTAAACTCACAGCCATGATTTTACCCTCTTATTTAATTTGTGTTTTGCTTTTATAGTACGATGTTGACTTCAGGTGGTGGGGGTGGCAAATCGCCCAAACCCGAGACTTCTTTTTGTCCTGCATCCACTTTCTGGCTACCAGTTGAAATACTGGCAGAAACCCATTTAAAAAAAGCTTTAATTGTATTTGAATCTGCCGTTGCTAACTCAACAACAACTTCAGTGATTTGTTTTAAAATTGAAGTATCGGCGCCATGTCCTGCTGCACAGGCCACAATTACTCCTGTTCTCACTTGTTGTAAACGCTGCAAACCTTTTGGCCAATCATCTGTAGGCACCCCATCAGTCATAATGAAAATCAAAGGTTTCCAATCGCCTTTAACATCAACTGTGGTTTTCGCTACTTCCTGTTCAATTTTATCGGCTAACAACGCTAAAGCACCACCCAATGCTGTAGTACCTGTAACTTGGAAATCTGGCGCTTGGAAAATAGCCAACTCAGTTAAAGGAACTAACTGTTTGGCTTGGCTGTCGAAACTAATTAAAGACAAATAAGCCGTTTCCAATGCATAAGGATCTTGACGTAACGTCGAAAGTAAAATTTGCACCCCATTTTTGACAGCTTCTATAGGCTCACCATGCATAGAACCTGAGGTATCAAGTAATAAATAAACTGGTAAACGACGCATTATTTTTTTCCGTAATTTATATTATTAATAGTAGTATCATTCTTACCATATTTTTCTTTACTGAACCATATTAAATAGACTGAACTGTATATTTTTTTGACATCAAGTTCCAATTTAATTTAAAAAAATTTAATAAATCCAAATACTAATTAATCTATATCTATTTTTTGGGAGCGAGGAACATGCAGACCTATAGGTATTCTAAACAGATACATAAATTTTTAAAAACTTTTCCAATCAATCACATACACTTCAACTTATCTTAAGAAAATTTTCACGATGACCAATACTCATTTTAAACTCCTGTATAAATATAAATCTTGCTTATGATAAGTTTCGCTGATGATTTTTCATGCTTGGTCGACACGGTATCCTAATTTTTACCAACACATTATCACTGTTAATTTATTGGAATACTCATATATATTAAATAGAGATTTTAATTAAATTTTTTTAAAAAAATAGGCCCGCAAGCCTATTCTAAAATAATAGTATTTACTTCAATTGAATACTCTGTAATTGACCATCGAAAGTATCTAGTAGTGATTTCACCACCTTGTTTTCACTCATCAAGGATACCGCACGTTGGAAAGCTTTTTCTTTACGCTCTGACTGTTTGATAAACGGCGTAATTGAGGCCACTTCACCATATTGCACTTTAAACTGTGTGTTTGGCCAACGAGTGATCAACTCAGATTCAAGCGCATGTTGTAACTGAGACAACATCCCTTCATATTGCTGAGGAATAATAAAGATACTGGTGCCATCAATTTGCCCAGTCATCAATCCATATTGAGCGAGCTCTTGCACTGCAGGTGAAAGTTGACTGCCTCTAAACCAAAACTCCCATTTTTCAAGTGTCCACTCACCTTCAAGTACCTGTTCTTGAAGTTTCAAAATGTCTTGAGGCATTAGGTTATTAGGCTCAAGCGCTTCACTACTCACATCCGCGTTAATTCCATGGGCTTGAAGAGGTTCATTTTCTAGCACTGGCTCAATGTTGCTTAGGTTTGACTCTTCAACGGCAAGCGCAGAAGTGTCTTCAATAGGCTGACCAAATAAATCAGTAGATACATCGGACGCTACATCAGTTAAGGTTTGTGAATTTGGTTGTTCGAGATTTACCTCTGGCTGAAGCTCAGTTTCCACTGGAAAAAGCGACATATCTTGTACGCTCAGTGCGGGCTCAACTGTGCTAGGTTCTAGACCGATTAATCCATCTGTTTCAATATCAAAAACCAAAACATCTGAATTTTCAGGTTCAGTTATTAGAGTTTGCTCAGAAACTGTATGATTGAGCACCACGTCATCCGACTCAACGTCGAGCGCTGGTTCTTCGAAATGCTCTGGTATTGGTGTTGGCTCTGCTTGAGCTGACGGCGTTTCAGTTAAGTGCTGTTCATGACTTTCATCAACTGCTTCTAATTCTTGTATATATTGCTTAGATTCTAAGGCGGTATGTGTATGAACATTTGGTTCATCCGTTTCGGCTGAAACAGTGGTCGTACTGTGTGTAGAATGCTCCAGAGTGGTAGGTGCAGATTCGTGCACCACAATTTCATCGAGGGCCAATGGGCGAAACGCCAACAGGCGTAGTACACACATCTCGAAACCCTGCTCCTGAGTCACCGCGAGCTGAAGTTCGGCACGTCCTTTACAGGCGATTTGGTAATACAGCTGCAAATCTTGTGCAGATACAGTTTTCGACAGTGCAAGTATTTTTTGATTAATTTCGTCGCTATATTTTAAGCTTAGCTCAGGCAAATACTGAAGCAATGCCAGCTCGTGTAATGTCGAAATCAATTGATCTAGCACTAACGATACATCGAGCGCTTGTTGTCGAAATTGCATTAATAATTGACTGACACGCTGCGGGGCATTTTGATGGATTGCCAGAATCAGATCATAAATAATAGTACGATCAATCAACCCTAGCATTTCTTTAACATCTCGATGCTGAATTTCACCCTGACCGTAGGCAATCGCCTGATCGGTCAGTGACAAAGCATCACGTAAAGAACCTTGCGCCGATTCAGCAATTTGCCAAATAGCGTCTTTTTCCGCTGAAATATCTTCTTTGGTTAAAATTTCGGTCAAATGCGATGTAATCTCATCGACTGCCAGCGGGCGCAAAGTAAATTGTAAGCATCTTGAAATCACCGTGATCGGAAGCTTTTGCGGATCGGTGGTGGCAAATAAGAATTTGACGTGTTCAGGTGGCTCTTCAAGTGTTTTGAGCAAGGCATTAAATGAATGCGTCGATAACATATGCACTTCATCAATCAAGTACACCTTAAAGCGCCCTTGAGTCGGTGCGTACGGAACATTATCCAGCAGCTCTCGAGTGTCTTCTACTTTGGTTCGAGAAGCAGCATCGATCTCGATCAAATCAATAAACCGGCCTTCATTTACAGCCTTACAGGTCGTACAAACTTCACATGGTGTAGAGGTAATGCCAGTTTCACAGTTTAAACACTTCGCCAGAATACGGGCAATTGTAGTTTTACCTACGCCACGTGTTCCGGTAAATAAGTAGGCATGATGCAAGCGGCCACGTTCAAGCGCACTCGTAAGCGCACGAGACACATGATTTTGACCCACGAGTTCGATAAAGTTTCGTGGACGATATTTTCTGGCCAGTACTTGATACATGGATGCTCCTTGGTTTGCCCATAAGCATACTGTTTTTTTGAACGTTAGTGAATGAATAAGCACAATATCCGTTCAGAGTTGCTTTAAAGTGCAGCAGTTGCTCGGCGTATTTAAAGACGCTTATGGGCAGCAGAGAATTTACTCTGATATTTTGTGTGGTACTACAGTTGCTGTTTTGGGCAAGGTTATCCATACAAAAACAGATAAAATCACGAACATCACGCCTGCAATACTCAGCACAATACTATGCGATGCAGTAAATGCATTTGCAGCCGCAGCCATTACATCATGTGCCAAAGTAGGTTCGAGCATCTTTACTGCTTGAACTGCCTCTCCAACCGAAGCTGACGCTGTTTCTACCCACTGTATAGGCAGATTTTCTGGTAAAACGATTGCACGCGTGTAGAAAAATGACAGCATAAGGCCAAAAATTGCAATGCCTAATCCGGCTCCTAACTCGTAGGCCATACCCTCAATTGCACCCGCCGCAGTGGCTTTATGAGGTGGGACAGAAGACATAATTGCTGCCGTAGAAGAAAGTAGTGCAATTTCAACGCTAATTCCCATTATCACCATCCAAGCCCAAGCTTGCATATGTTGTGTATCAAAGTTGATTGACGCTAGACCAAAAAAACTAAACCCACATGACAGCATTCCGAGTGTTGCCACTGGCCTTAAACCATAACGGTTCATCAAAACACTGGCAAAAGGCCCACCCACACTAATTGCCACCATAAACGGTACAATAAACAAACCGGCCTCAAGGGGTGAATAGCCATACACAAATTGCAACTCTTGCGAAAGCAGTAGTTCAAATCCGACTAACGCAATCATGGCCACCATCGCCATGATGACACTGGTTGAAATCACCGGATGCTTAAATAAGTGTACATCAATCATCGGCGCTGGCGTTTTTAGTTGATGACGAATAAAGCCAGTAATGAGTACAAAACCTGCAAGCATGACCATAAAAATTGTCATGCTTGGTGCATGCATCGCAGTTTTGGCGGCATAAATTAATGTCAAAATAGCCACCACCAAGATCAACGCCTGAAATAGATTCAGGGCTTGTTTGTGTTGTATGTGCTGTTTAGGCACCCAAAAAGCCGTGAGTAGAATCACTGTAATAATAATTGGAACGTTGATTAAAAATACTGCGCCCCAAGAGAAATGCTCCAGTATAAAGCCGCCGAGCAATGGTCCAAATGCAGCACCTCCTCCTCCGACTGTTCCCCAGATACCTAGCGCATAATTACGCTGTTTTTCATCTAGAAATGTGGTTCTTAATCCTGAGAGCGTGGCAGGTAAAATCATAGCTGCACCTAAGCCCAAAAGCGCCCGTGCTACTATTAGCAATGCTGCAGAATTTGC
Organism: Acinetobacter soli; assembly: GCF_018139125.1. Taxonomy (NCBI): domain Bacteria; kingdom Pseudomonadati; phylum Pseudomonadota; class Gammaproteobacteria; order Moraxellales; family Moraxellaceae; genus Acinetobacter; species Acinetobacter soli. Next base: position 874,527 of record NZ_CP073241.1, on the reverse strand, counting down.
AAAAGCAGCCAGTAAAGATGCAAGACCAAAAATGGAAGCCCCGACCAGCATGAGGCGCTTAAATCCAATTCGATCGCCTAACGCCCCCATTGGTAAAATTAAACCTGCCATAATGAGTGAATAAATATCAATCACCCACAGCATTTGCGTGCTCGTGAGCGCCAAATCTGCACTAAGCGTTGGAATAGCGACATGCAATACTGTTGCATCAATCGATACTGGTAAATAAATAAGGACGATGATCGCCAAGATCATCCATTTGCGGTACATAACTCACCCAAATTAAAGTTGGACACTTGTTCAAGTTGATCTTATTATATTCAAACTTGAACATATGTCCAACTTTATTTATGATAAGACTTGTATGTTTCACCACTATGGATGTCATGAATTATTTAAATCGAGAAGAAAGACGCGCCATGATTTTAAGTGCCGCAAAACAGGTTGCCCTACAAGATGGACTAAGTGGATTAACGGTTCGACGCGTGGCTGCTGAGGCGCAGGTTTCTACAGGTCAAGTTCATCATCATTTTCAGTCTAGCTCTCACTTAAAAGCCGAGGTTTTTGTCGAACTGATGGATCAGCTTAATGAAATTGAAGATGGCATCGAAACCAGTAATCAAATGGCACGAATTCGCTTGATCTTAGGTTATGAAGATAGTGAACAGACTCAGGCATATCTCAGATTGTGGAACGAAGCTGAAGTATTGATGCAACAAGATGAACAGATCCGCTTGGCCTATCAACTGACCATGCAGCACTGGCATGCAGCACTGATAAAAGAAATCCAAACAGGTGTTATGCTTAAACAATTCAAAGATTTAACCATGCCCCAAATTCATGAAGTGGCATGGCGTCTGATTGCATTTGTTTGTGGGCTAGACGGTATATTTAAAATTGGCTTGCAAGGTTTTGAAGAAAGCTCCTTTAAACATCATGTACAGATTATGCTGGACTATGAGTTACTGGCTTCAAAACATTAAAACCAGCCTTTTTTACCCTTTAAAAATAAATCCGCACAGCGTAAGGTTTCTTGAGTCAAACTCCACAAGCGATAATCCCCTGTAATTGATCCGATTTTGAAATTATGAACATATGCGAAACTGAGATTGCGTTCTGGATCACACCATGCACCAGAACCGTTATAGCCAATGTGTCCAAATCCATGTTTGGCTCGCTTCCCCAGTGTAATTACGCGGTGATAACCTAATCGCCAATGCATTGGTATTGGCATGACCTTGTCTCTAGAAAAACTTTGAATTGTGCTGAGCTGTTTAAAAACCGCAGGTTTGATCAGTGTTTTATCTTCAAAACGGCCTTGATTAGCCAGCATTGCATACATCTTACTTAGGCTATTTGCAGTAAAAGCACCATTAGCTGCCGGAATGACGGCTTGTAAACCTTCATCACTAAAAAAACTGAAATGACGCATTCCTTTAGGCATCATGGCGTCCTGAAAATCTTGCGGGTTTTGGCCTGTCCATGTCACCAATTTATCCATTACACTCGTTTTCTTTTGCTGGTGAGATGTTTTGTGTATTGGCGTTCCGACTTTTTCTACAGACTTTACTGGCGCAATGAGTCGTGCCACACGCGAAAGTTCAGAAACTGGTACGCCAAAATAAGCACCATCTAATTTCAACGGCTCGACTAGATATTTTTGCATCAAGTCTGGAAGTGTCGCCCCTGTTGCCTTTTCTAGCACCCCGCCTACCAGCCAACCAAATGTTAATGCCTGATAAGCTTGAGCATGGGTCGCTGTAAATCGAGGTGCTGTGCTTTCAAAGACTTCTAGCATATGCGGCCAGTCCAGCATTTCACTGGCATCTTGGATTATATTTCGAATATCGTATAAACCGCTTTGATGACTCAGAACATCCCTTAAGCTAATCTTTTGCTTGTTCTGCTGAGCAAATTCAGGCCAGTAATAGGCAATTGGTCGGTCATATTCTAAATAACCCTCACTCACGAGAATATGTGCCAAAGTTGAAAGTACGCCTTTACCAGTTGAGTAACTGACAGAAAGCGTATTGGCATCCCACAACTCATCACGAGATTTTTTACCCGTAAAAATATCGACAACTTTTTGTGTTCCGAAATACACGGCGAGTGCCGCTCCCCCTTGATTAGTTCGGGCATCTTGTAAACGACTAAAATGCACTGCCAGATCGTGGAATCGCTCATCTAGAATACCGTGATAATTTTGAGTATCGGCTGAGAAATATTGAGTTAGTGTATTCACTGTATGTCCCTATTTTTATTATTGTTACATTCCCGGCACATCACGATATGTACCGGGAAGAATTGTTTAAAGGCTTTTCACTTGGCCTGAAACATGTGGCTTTTGAGAACGCTGATTCCGAATCAAGAAATCGGTTTCAGAAGGATTTGATGCCGTTAAAAACTCAACGGTCGATGGCAAAAATAGCGGCAACTTAAACCAAACATCTGCTTCATAGGCCGAAGGTAAATCAATACTGGCCAAAGCACGTGCTTTGCTCCACATGCCGTGAGCAATTGCTTGCTTAAAGCCAAATGCCTTTGCTGTCATCGCATGAATATGGATCAGATTATAATCACCCGAGATTTTGGCATAGCGGCGCCCTGTGTTTTCAGCAACCGTCCAGACATCTTGAACTTCATAATCAGGTAATTGAGCTTCTTTGGTTTTTTCGGCTGTACTACTTGATGTTTTTTGACGAGAAAGATAAGTCGTGATTCCTTCCATCACCGTCTCTGCTCCCACCTTTACAGTGGTAATAAATTCAAATTCCAGGCCTTTATCGTGTGGCTGAATATCGCCAAATCGACATGAAAGACTCAGTGCTTCATTAACGCCAATTGGACGAGTTTGCTTGATCTGATTACGAATATGCACCAAACCCAGAATCGCAAAAGGAAAGTTTTCTGTCGTCATCATGTGCATTTGCAAACTTTGTGACAACACAGCCAAATAGATTGCCGGAATTGTATCGTCGCTTTTAAATCCACAGACTTGATTGTAATCATTTAAATGATCTTGATCGATTCGAAAGGAGTCGACAACATATTCCACTTTAGGCAATACACGCTCGCCTTTGGGTTTTTTAAATACCAAACCTTGTATGACTTTCGGATAAGCCAAATAGGCTTTCGGCAGTTGACTAAAATGACGCGTATTCATAACGAACCTTTTCATTAAAATGTATTTGTTTTTAAGTCTGTGTTTATGAAAAAGGGATGTTCTTACATCCCTCTTTAACCCTCATTATGCACCGAGCAGACTCTGACCACAAACCCGAACGACATTTCCATTCAGACCAGTGGATGCACTTGATGCAAACCATGCGATTGTCTCGGCAACATCAACAGGTAAGCCCCCCTGATTCATCGAGTTCATACGGCGCCCAGCCTCACGGATAGCAAACGGAATAGCGGCTGTCATTTGTGTTTCGATAAATCCTGGCGCCACTGCATTGATGGTGATTCCATTTTTCAAAATTGGTGCAGTAAATTTAACCAAACCAATCACGCCAGCCTTAGACGCTGCGTAATTGGTCTGACCCAAGTTACCCGCAATCCCGCTGATTGAAGAAACACAGACAATTCGACCATTTGCATTCAAGCCATCATTTTCGAGTAAATAGTCGTTGATTCGCTCTGCTGCGCTCAGATTAATATTGATTACCAAGTCCCAAAGTTCTGGTTTCATGTTGGCCAGCGTTTTGTCGCGAGTAATACCTGCATTGTGCACAATAATATCAAGGCCGCCATTTTTTTGTGCAGCCGCTTTTATTTTTTCGCCTGCATCGGCTGCCGTAATATCAAGCCCGAGAGCAGAACCAGAGATATCGGCAGCAACCCGGTCTAAATCAGCCTGTTGCTGTGGCACATCAAGGCAAATGACATGCGCACCATCACGTGCCAAAATATGGGCAATCGCTTCACCAATCCCACGGCTTGCTCCCGTCACCAAAGCAGTTTTACCTGCAAGTGGCTTGTTCCAGTCAACTTTTACCACTTCTGCTTTAGAAATACGAATCACCTGACCAGATACATAAGCAGATCGCGGCGAAAGTAAGAAACGCAATGTAGACTCAAGATTGTTGGCTGCACCGTCATCAACATAAACCAGTTGCGCAGTGATTCCTTTTTTAAACTCTTTTCCTACAGATTTTACAAAGCCTTCAAGAGCTCGCTGCGCAATCGCCTGTTTCACCGTTTTGGCAGACTCCGGTGTGGTCGCCACGACAATCACACGACCTGAACCTTCGATTTGACGGGCAATCGGATTAAAAAATTTATGTAACTCGTTTAATTGTTCTGAGTTTTGAATTCCTGATGCATCAAAAATAACGGCTTTAAATCGAGATTCTTTATCTCCAGAATTAAAAGCACGTAAGTTTAAGCCCACTTGTGCAGCAGCCTGCTGAATATCGGTATTGTTGCCTGCATAACTGTCTGCATGAATGGTACTGAGCACATTGGCGATAGCAGAAGATAAAACACCTTCAGGTGCTGCACCAATCAATACAGCACCACGAATCACTGGCTGACCTTGCTCGAAACGATCCAATACCACGGGCGATGGCAAGCCGAGATTCTTCACAACGAATTTACCGATTGGCGATTGAGTAAATGCTTGGTATTGATCAATCATCTTAATAATCTCTCATGCAAATTAATTTTTAAACATGTTCACAAGCTACGCGTTCCACATCATTGTGTTGTAAAGGTGTTAGCTCGATCGCATTGTGGATTTGAATAAAATAATACTTGAGTTAATCTTGATATGTGTTGACCCGAATACAATCTACAATGTCATTCTAGTCAATACAGGTCTATTTTAATTATGTTAATGTACCGTCAATAACATCATAATCATGCTTGGAAAAGCCTTATGAGTAAAACAACTCCAGAAAAATCGGCAGTCGAAAACTCTACTCAGGATGATGTGTCAAATACATCAAAACCGAAAGCGCGAAGCACCTCGCAAACACGTCGTACCAGTCGAACCTCATCTGCGGCTGACTCGTCGACAGCTAAAAAAAGTACTGAAGCGACAGCAAAGCCAAAGCGTGCCAGTTCACGTGCTAAAACCGCTTCGGCAGGTACACAAGCCAAATCTTCTGCAAATACTTCAACATCTAAAAAAACGTCTGCTCAACAGGATCGCATCATGAGCCAAACTTCTATCCGTCGCGTCGCCATTATTGGTGGTAATCGTATTCCATTTGCACGTTCTAACGGTGCGTATTTTAAAGCGTCCAACATTGACATGCTGACTGCTGCACTCAATGGTTTAGTTGAACGCTATAAGCTTCAAGGCACACGTGTGGGCGAAGTGGTTGCAGGCGCTGTTTTAAAGCATAGCCGTGACTTTAATATGACCCGTGAATGCGTACTTAATACTCAATTGGCTCCTGAAACACCAGCTTACGATTTACAACAGGCTTGTGGCACTGGCTTGCAGGCAGCTTTTGCTGTGGCAAATAAAATCGCGTTGGGTCAGATTGAGGTCGGTATTGCGGGCGGTGTAGATACCACATCCGATGCCCCGATTGCATTTGGTGATGGCTTACGTAAGGCTTTACTTGAGCTCAACATTGCCAAAACAGCGAAAGATCGTTTAAAGGCATTGGCTAAAATCAACATTAAAGACTTGATGGATGCTCCTAAAAACGGTGAGCCTCGCACTGGGCTGTCCATGGGAGATCATGCGGCCATTACCGCACTTGAATGGGGCATCGAACGCCAGGCTCAAGATGAACTTGCCGCCTCTTCACATCATAAAATGGCCAAAGCCTACGATGCCGGTTTCTTTGACGATCTGATCACACCGTTTATGGGTTTAACGCGTGACAATAACTTACGCCCAGATTCATCAGTAGAAAAACTGGCCAAACTTAAACCTGTATTTGGCAAGGGCGAAACCGCCACCATGACTGCGGGTAACTCGACGCCACTCACAGACGGTGCATCTGTAGTTTTGCTGGCATCCGAAGAATGGGCAAAAGCCAACGGTCATGAAGTACTGGCTTATTTAAGCTTTTCAGAAACTGCGGCCGTTGATTTTGTGGGTAAAAAAGAAGGCTTACTCATGGCACCGGCTTATGCTGTTCCTCGTATGCTTGAACGCGCTGGTCTGAAATTACAAGATTTTGATTACTACGAGATTCATGAAGCCTTTGCATCTCAAGTGCTTTCGACCCTTAAAGCATGGGAAGATCCAAAATTCTGTAAAGAACGTTTAGGTCTTGATGCTCCTTTAGGCTCGATTGACCGTAGCAAACTGAACATTCATGGTTCTTCATTGGCTGCTGGACATCCATTTGCCGCAACGGGTGGACGCATCTTGGCGACTGCAGCGAAAATCTTGAATCAGAAAGGTTCTGGCAAAATTCTAGTGTCGATTTGTGCCGCAGGCGGTCAAGGCGTTGTCGCGATCGTTGAAAAATAAGCATAAAAAAAGCGCCTACAACAGGCGCTTTTTTTTACGATGAATGCTGCGGTGCATAACCTAAGCGTTTCTCAATCGCGTCATAGCACCACTGAAAAATAAAGGTATACACCAAAATACACAAGGTCAGACCTAAATCTAAAATAAATGCATCGAGCAGGCTTAACTGCATCATATAAGCAATCATTGGAATCGTAGCAATGAGAAGTCCACCCTCAAACCCGATCGCATGCAATATACGCACACCAACTGTCCGCTTCCATTGTAACCGATGTTCAACTTTCTCAAAATAATGGTTGAAAATCATATTCCAGATGACCGACGTCACCGCCATAAAAATACCGAGCATTCCGGTTACTTCCATCGGCATATCAAAAATAAAGCTTAATGCAATCGCAATGATGACCAACAAGATCCCTTCATAGCTAAATGCATGAACAAGTCTTCTTTTGGAAATCAACATTTCTAAACACTCTTTTATTTGGATAGATTGCATTTTATTTTTATAATTCTGATAAATCTAATTAGGTTCTTTCAACTTTTCTGACAGATGAATATTAATCAAGAACAACTCATCATTTTTCAAAGCGTCATGGAAACCGGTTCATTTTCAGCAGCAGCCAGAAAATTGGGCAAGGTTCCATCCGCGGTAAGTATGTCGATTGCCAATATGGAAATTGACCTCAACTTAAATTTGTTTGAACGTAAAGGACGCGAACCAGTTCCTACACCTCAGGCACATGTTTTATATGAAAAATCAGCACAGCTCTTAATTGAGATGAATCAATGGAAGCAACATGCGTTTGCCTTAAGTACCGGTTTGGAATCGGCACTGAATATTGTGATTGTGTCTGAACTATTACACACGCATTGGGTCGACTATATACGGCTGATTGAACAAAAATTTCCGACTTTACAAATTAATATTATCTCAGCGCCTCAAGAAGATGCTCTGGCCATGCTACTCGATCAAAGCGCGCAACTGGCTTTTATGTTTGAACGTGAACACTTAGACCATCGTGAACAATTTGTAGAAATTAAAAAAGAAGCACTGGTTGCTGTCGCTGCAAATGAACACTGTTTGGCGCAACTTGATCAGGTCAGTTTCAAAGATCTGGTGCAGCAGCGGCAAATTGTGGTGGCAAGTCGTGATAGTAAAATCAAACCCGAACTGTTATTTTCCAAGCAGTATTGGCGTACAGATAACCATCACTCGGCCTGTATGATGATTTTAGGTGAGCTGGGCTGGGGTGTATTACCTAGTGAAATGTTTATTGAAAATCCAAAGCTATCTAATCAATTAAAAATATTAAATATTTTAGATTTCACGCCTAAATTTGAATATTATATCGATTTGGTTTGGAGCCGCGAAAGTAGTCTTGGCGTGGCTGCACATTATCTGATTGATCACTTGCAATTGCAGAGAAAACGAGCAAAAGATTAAATAGTCATTGGGTTCACGCAAGATTATGCTATAACTAAATGCATCCGAATTCTTATATAAAGACGCTTGAAACAATGACACAATCTGCCCTCGATCAATTAAAAAAATGGACTACAGTGGTTGCTGATAGTAGTGATCTTGATGCAATTCAAAAATTTCGTCCTTTGGATGCAACCACAAATCCCTCCCTGATTACGGCTGCCGCCAGCATTCCTGACAATAAAGCGTTGATTGAAGCCGCGTTTGATCAAGCCAAGCAAGAAGGCTATCAAAATGATGAACTTATTGAACGTACCATTGATATTTTGACTGTTAAGTTTGGTGTTGAAATTTTAAAACTTATCGAAGGTCGTGTCTCTACCGAGGTCGATGCTTCGTTGTCTTACGATACCGAAGCAACAATTGCAAAAGCGCGTGAACTTTCTGCCTTGTACCATCAGTATGGTATCGATCAGTCTCGCGTACTGATCAAGATTGCATCTACTTGGCAAGGCATTCAGGCAGCCAAAGTTTTAGAAGCTGAAGGCATTGCGTGTAATCTTACCTTACTGTTTGGTTTACATCAGGCACAAGCCTGTGCAGATGCCAATGTAACGCTCATTTCGCCTTTTGTTGGACGCATTTTAGACTGGTACAAAAAAGCTGAAAATGTCGATCACTACCCAATCGAACAAGATCCGGGTGTGCTTTCAGTTAAGAAAATTTATAACTACTACAAGCAACAAGGTATCAAAACTCAAGTCATGGGCGCGAGTTTCCGTAGTACCGATCAGGTACTTGGCCTTGCTGGTAGTGATTTACTGACCATTGCCCCTGCACTTTTGGCTCAGCTTGAATCGTATACCCGTGAAATTAAGCCAGCACTCACAATTGAAGCCGCGCAGGCAGCAGATCCAGTCGAACGCTCTGCACAAACCGAACAAAGCTTTAGAGAAGAGCTTGAACATGACTTAATGGCATTTCAATTACTTCAAGGCGGTATCGATGGCTTTATCAAAGCACGTGAACAGTTGACTCACCTATTGCGTCAATCATTTGGAATCGATGCTGAAATTCAAGCCTAATAGGTGAATATTCACATAATTTGACCAGTTTTTGTTATAGTACAAAAACTGGTTTTTTATGGACTTCGTGTTGTGTTGGGGATCACGGATTTAACAACCTATATCATAGGGACGCTTTTTATAGTTCTTTTGCCGGGGCCAAATTCCCTATATGTGATGTCCATTGCATCACGTTACGGTATTCAAACTGGATATCGAGGCGCAATGGGTATTGTCACAGGCGATGCAATTTTAATTTTGTGTACAGTTCTAGGCGCAGCGTCGTTGATGCATGCTTTTCCCTGGATTTTTACAACGCTTAAAGTGATAGGGGCAGCATATCTGTCTTACTTAGGCTTTAAGCTGCTTCAAGCCAGCTATCTACGTTATAAAAATCGTCATATTTCAGTGCCTGAAATGACTGACCTACCAAAACTCGATCAGATTCACCCTTATCGAACTGCGCTGAGTATCAGCCTGCTCAATCCCAAAGCGATCTTGTTCTTTTTGTCTTTTTTTATCCAGTTTGTAGATCCGGATTATCCCTATCCGGCGATTAGCTTTATTGCTCTTGCAATTATTTTACAATGCATTAGCTTAGGCTATTTAACGGCGCTAATTTTTTCAGGTGTTCGACTTTCTGATTTTTTTAAATCAAAACATAAAACATCCGCTATCTGCATTGCTCTGGTAGGTGTGCTGTTTTTTGGTTTTGGGCTGAGGCTTGCCACATCAACATTGTAATCTTTGAACCTATTTTCTATTTAATGAGATAGTTACACTGAGTTTTAAACTTAATGTGTCTCTATGAAAGACACTTCACTCACAAACAGATGATAAATATTGAATCATGCGTACATTTCTTCGTGATTTTACTCTTCCGGCTGCTTTTGCAGGATTTGTCACTTTTCTCATCGGGATTAGCGTATCCTCGGTATTAGTGATACAGGCCGCACAGATTTTAGGGGCCACCACGAGCCAGATTACCTCTTGGTTTTGGGCATTGGGCATTGGAATCGGCGCTTCTGGTCTGTTTTTATCTTGGAAGTTTAAATATCCGGTCGCGACATCATGGTCGACCGCAGGCTTGGCACTGATCATAGCGACTGGCAGCGGTTACTCCTTACATGAAGCGATTGGCGCATTTTTGCTATGTGGTGTGTTAACTGCACTATTAGGCTTTTTAGGTATCTTTGAGAAAGTACTGGCGCATATTCCACAAAGCCTCACCAGCGCCATGCTGGCCGGTGTGTTGCTTAAATTTGGGATTGCACTCTTTGCCAATATGCAAAACGATTGGCAGTTTATTATCAGTCTGCTCGCAATCTATGTTATGAGTAAACGTATCTGGCCACGCTACTGTATCGTCATAACCGTGGTCGTTGGTGTATTCCTGTGTCCTTTGTTTATGACTTTCCATCCACCTGTTTTGCATTGGGATTTGGCAAAACCTGAATGGATCACACCACATTTTACAGGTTCTGCCATTTTGGGTTTGGCCTTACCACTTTTTGTGATTAATGTGGCATCGCAATATTTGCCGGGTATCGCCATGATCAAAAGCTATGGCTATACACCTCACGTTAATCAACTGATTGGATGGACCGGTGCCACCCAAGCCATTCTTGCACCTTTTGGTTGCTACACTGTAAATATTGCCGCCATCAGTGCGGCGGTAAGTCTAGATGATCAAGTTCATCCAGATCCAAGCAAGCGCTATATTGCAGGCATTAGCTGTGGATTTTTCTATATATTGATGGGCGTGTTCGCCGCAACCTTAACCAGCTTACTGATGTCATTCCCTTCGTTATTCATTATTGCATTGGCGGGTATTGCACTGTTTGGGACGATCAGTCACAACATTGCCCTGGCATTTCACGATGTGAATGACCGCGAGGCGGCACTGCTCACTTTTTTATGCAGCGCCTCGGGAATTCAGTTTTTTGGTATCGGCTCTGCCTTTTGGGGTTTGATTGTAGGCATCATCGTGATGATCGTCTTTAAGTTAAAACTTAAGAAAAGTCCATCTTAAACCTCATCATATGTATGCTGCTTATGCCATGGTATTTTTATCCCAATAGGCCTGTTGTACTTGCGGCACCTGATTGATCTGTTTAATGATTTCATTCATTTCAACTGGATCAATCGAGGTCGCAATCAGTGTCGCTTCAATTTCAATATCATTTTCGCCAAAGGGTTCGACATCTAGGTCTTTTAATGGATAATTAAAATGATGCAGGATTTCGGTCAATTTATACATCACCAATTTACGATGACTTTTATTAGACGTTAGGTAAATGATATGCGTCACTTCAGATTCTGCATCTAGCGGCTGGCGATCAATCATATTCACCAAGGGTCGCAGTAATGTGTTGGCGGCCAGAATAAATGCTGTCGCAACCAATGCCTCCACAATCAGATCAGCTCCTGCGGCTGCGCCCACAGCGGCTGAGCACCAAAGTGTAGCCGCTGTATTTAGACCATGAATATTACCTTCTTGGCGCATAATTACACCTGCACCTAAAAAACCGATCCCTGACACCACGTAAGCAATGACCCTCACAGCGCCATCCGACGCCGACAGGTTATTTGCAATATCGACAAAAATTGCAGCGCCAAGCGCAACTAATACGTTGGTTCGCAGCCCGGCTGTACGTTGTCGGTATTGTCGCTCGAATCCAATCAATCCACCCAAAATAAATGCGGCTGCCAGACTAATTAAGGTATCGGCCATATTGGACAGACTGGTATTTTGTAAAAATTGTAAAGTCATGCTGTTTCTCTTATTGCCAGCCATATCGACGGATATAAATTTGTTTGATGAATTGAGTCAAACACATATAAGCAAACAAAATAAAAGGCAAATATACAAAGTAAATCCAAGGCAATGCTTCAAGCTTTAAGTAGCTTGCCAGAGGTCCCATTGGTAAAAAAATGCCAATTGCACAAATAATTACCGTCATTATCAACAGTGGCGGAGCTGCGCAACTTTGAATAAACGGTATTTTTTTGGTTCGAATCATATGCACAACCATGGTTTGCGTGAGTAGTCCCACGACAAACCAGCCAGATTGAAACATGGTTTGCTGCGCTGGCGTATTGGCATGAAAAATAAACCACATCATGCAAAAGGTCAGAATATCAAAGATGGAGCTAATCGGACCAAATACCACCATAAAGCGCCCAACTTCAGAAGGCTGCCAGCGCTGCGGTTTTTTTAGTTGTTCTTCGTCCACATGATCGAACGGAATAGCAATCTGAGATACATCGTAGAGTAAGTTTTGTACCAGTAGATGAATCGGCAGCATAGGTAAAAATGGAATAAAAGCACTCGCCACCAATACCGAAAAAACATTACCAAAATTTGAACTGGCCGTCATTTTGATATATTTGAGCATATTGGCAAATGTTCGACGCCCTTCAAGCACACCATTTTCAAGCACCATCAAACTCTTTTCTAGTAAAATCAGATCGGCAGATTCCTTGGCAATATCCACTGCTGAATCGACTGAAATGCCAATATCTGCAGCACGTATTGCGGCAGCATCATTGATTCCATCCCCCAAAAATCCGACCACATGCCCATTCGCTTTTAGCTGATCGACAATACGTTCTTTATGAATAGGACTTAGTTTTGCAAAAATAGTATGCTGCTCAACCGCAACTTTAAGCTGCGCGTCGGATAGCATTTCGATTTCGCCACCGAGGAGTACCTTGTCATGGGCAATCCCGATTTCACGGCATATTTTTTGTGTGACGAACTCGTTATCGCCCGTTAATACCTTCACAGCTACACCATGTGCATGTAGTTGCTGGATGGCAGGTCGAGCTGACTCTTTCGGTGGATCTAAAAAGGTAAGATAGCCCATCAGAATCAGATCACATTCATCTGCCACAGAAAAACTTTCTTGATGCGTATCAATATTACGGTATGCAACTGCTACAACACGCAATCCTTCGCGGTTGTAGTTTTGCGTTATGGTCTGTATCTCATGGCGTAACGCTGGGCTAAACTGTTTAATCTCGCCTTGTAGCTCAACATGCGAACATACTTTTAAAATTTCCTCAACGGCTCCCTTGCTGACCATACGCACTTGGGCCTGTGGCGTACGCACAACAACAGACATTCTACGGCGTTCAAAATCGAAAGGTACTTCATCTAGCTTTTTAAAGCGTAGTTTTTCAAACTTCATGTCCTGATCAACCGCTTCTAATACGGCCACATCCAACAGGTTCTTAAGCCCCGTTTGGTAATAACTGTTTAAGAATGCCTGCATTAATACGGAATGCGATTTTTTACCAAGCACATCAACATGATGCGAAAGAAAGATTTTATCTTGCGTTAATGTGCCTGTTTTGTCTGTACACAGCACATCCATGGCACCAAAATTTTGTATAGCATCTAGTCGTTTTACAATCACTTTTTTACGCGATAAAAACACTGCTCCTTTTGCAAGGGTTGACGTCACAATCATGGGAAGCATTTCAGGCGTTAAACCCACCGCAACAGATAAAGCAAACAGCACAGCCTCACCCCAATCCCCTTTGGTGAAGCCATTGATAAACAAAACAATCGGTGCCATTACCAACATGAAACGGATCAGTAACCAACTGACTTTATTTACCCCTAGCTGAAAAGAAGTCACTGCATAATCAGTTGCCGTCACGCGGTGCGCCAGCGCACCAAAATAAGTTTGAATGCCTGTACTCATCACCACTGCACGCGCTGTTCCAGAGACAACATTGGTGCCCATAAACAGTAAATTGTCGAGTTCTAAAGGAGAATTTATGTCTGATGTATGTGCAGTTGCATATTTCTCCACAGGCATCGATTCACCTGTCATGGCTGCTTGCGAAACAAATAAATCTTTTGCCGTCAAAATTCGACAATCGGCTGGAATCATATCGCCAGCTGAAAGTAAAATAATATCGCCAGGCACCAAATACTGAATCGGTATTTCAAATTGAATACTTTTTAATTGCTTCACCTCAACGCCATAACGTTGCTTGATCAAAATCTGATCTTGAGTATTGACGTTATGGCGCAGCACCATAGCCGTATTGGTCACCATTGCTTTAAGCGACTCAGCAGCCTTGTTGGATTTAGATTCCTGCCAGTAACGTAATAAGGTCGATAGTGACACCATAATAGTGATGATTAATCCACCAGTGAAATCATCAGTTAAAAAAGCAACAAGCGCTAAAAGACTAAGTAGCACATTAAATGGATTACGATAGCAATACCATACATGCTGCCACCAAGTGAGTGGCTTTTCCTGAGCAACTTCATTCAAACCATGTGTCTGTTGCTGTTGATACGCGTGCGCTTCTGTTAAACCATCTTGCGCTGTATGTAATTTTTCTAAAAGCTGACTCATTTCCATTTGAGCATTGGCCTTCAGCTGTTGCGATAAAGCCTGTCCAATTTCTTTGGCATAACTTGATTGATGCATTTCTTTAAAAGAACGATGTCGCTCAAAAAAACGCTTGAGATGAAATGTTTGCAAAAATCGAGTAAATAGACGTTGCCATAGATCATATTTCATAAAAGATCTCCTTTTTTCAGGCATACGAAGTCGTGACTTTTTTTATGTAAAAAAGCCGTTTGTTTAGAGATGTGTTTACAATGTAAAGAAAATAAAAATTAAGGCGTAAAGCTCAGGCCAAAGCCAAACCATCGCTGTCGAAAATCTTGTAAGCGCTGGCCAAATGAAAACTCTAAACTCAAAACATCTGAAAAAACATGATGTATAACAGCTTGAGTAAATGGCGCCTGACGGTCTTGATTAAAAAACTCTAAACTGATTCCTGTATTTTGGGTGAGCCCAATATCCATTGCTGTGCTCCAACGCATCAAATCGTCATGCGATTGCACCTTTTGATAGCCAATATTGCTATACAAATGGATGTGTCCATCATTGAGTGAAACAGCAGAAGGAAAATTGAGAAACCAAGCTCGTTGGTCCCCTACCGGTGAATCATTTTTTGTTGTGCTAAGGCTTGCGGCAAGCCCCCAGCGTTGCATGGGCACCAATACCGATTTAATTTGCGCAGACCATGCTGTCGAGTTGGCTATGGCAGAGGTGTTCGCATATCCAAGTGATGTTTCTACACCTTTCACTACTTGGCAGGCTGTATTGAACTGTGAAACAGTTGCTGATGGCTTAGACGCCACAACAGAAGTCTCAAGCTGGCAATGGGCATACGCTGTGATCTCAGGATCATCAGTATTTAAAAGCGGGCTTGCGTGTACATATTGCACAAACAAAATACACAGCCACGCACATAAGCATTGCATGCTCAAGAGTTTTAGTAACGAAGCATGTAACCACATAGGCTTCTCCCAGATCACAGGAGGCCTAAGCAAGAAGACGACATTCTGCCCAGCAAAAAAAGCAGACGGATAAGAAGAACATGATGAAAAATGATAAACAGGCTATCTCATTGCAAGATAGCCACCCTAAATGTGTACTAACTTGCTCAGAGAATAACGCGCTTAACCGTTTGACAGCACAACCTCGAACAACTTCCCACTTAGGGTCTCCTCGTATTAAATTTGCACGTATTATATTTCTCTAAAATTAATTTACAAGACGTGTATTTAAAAATTTTAGCATTCTACAGCTCGCGAACCACTACGGTTTTGGCCATTTTGTCATGCCAGCCTTGCTTCTTGCTATCAAAAGCGATCCAGAAAAAGCCAAAAAATAAAACCAAAGTAGATGGAAAATAACCAATATAGCGCAAAATAGCTTGCCCCCATGTTAAGGGATGTCCCGTTTGTTCATCGAGTACTTTTAAGCGCATCAGACGTTTTCCTGGCGTTCCTTTTAAAAAAATCCAAAACAAAATGGAATAAATAAATGGAAAAACGTAGTTGATCATTGCATCAAACCAAGGCGAAGATTGTCGATCACTTAATCCAGTCGAAAAGATCAAATCCATATCGCCATGGTAAAAAATCCAAGCCGCAGGAATCACTGCAAGCATAATAATCAAGGTATCAATAATTGTTGCACCTACACGCAGCCAAAATCCCGCATATTCATATTTATAGGTCATGATGATGTCTCATTATTGTGTTTTAGATTTTTTAAACTAAAAATGATCATGATTTCTTATTTGTGCAGACCTCAAAAGCTTTAGACACATGTTGAGGTCTGTTTACAACTTATATTGATTGTTCAATTTCAGGATAAATTCCGGTTCCTTCTGGCCACGGCGTGAGTAACTCAAAACCTGTATCAGTCACCGCCACCATATGTTCCCATTGTGCAGATAAAGATTTATCCGTAGTTACCACAGTCCAGCCATCACTCAATTCTTTCACATGCTGTTTGCCCGCATTTACCATCGGCTCAATAGTAAATACCATCCCCTTTTGCAATACCATGCCCTGATTCGGTTGACCATAGTGCAGAATATTCGGCTGTTCATGATAGACCTTTCCAATTCCATGACCGCAATATTCACGCACAATGGAATAACCTTCAGTTTCGGCAACTCTTTGAATGGCATGACCAATGTCGCCCAAAGTAGCGCCAGGTTTGACACTGAGTATTCCGGCACGCATCGCATTATAAGTAGTCATCACCAGTTTTTTTGCTTCTGGCTGTACATCTCCCACCAGATACATGCGGCTGGTATCGCCAAAATATCCATCTTTAATAATCGCAACATCGATATTGATAATATCGCCATCTTGTAAAATTTTACTTGGCGATGGAATACCATGACAAACTACCTCATTGACTGAGGTACAAATGGTCTTGGTAAAGCCGTGATAGCCGACATTTGCTGGAATTACGTTCAGCGTATTTACAATAAAATCATTACAACGTTGATCAAGCTCATCTGTACTCACGCCAGGCTTTACAAATTGACCGATCATTTCAAGCACTTGAGCAGCCAAACGCCCAGATACACGTAGATGTTCTAAGTCTTGCTGGTCTTTAATCGTTACAGTTGATGCACGCATGTAATTACCCTCGGTCGTATCCGACTTATTATACTAGTTTTGAGAATCATTAACATAACTATCATGGAATGGCTCAATTTCCAATTCGGCACAACACAATAAAAACTCAAAATAGATTAATATTTGCACATTTAATGTAAATTTGATGAATAAATGAATAAAAATTTTATTCGCAATAAAAGTTTGAAATTAAAAATGTTGGCAAAGATATCAAGTATATAAATTAAACAGTGTGCTTTTTTACTAAACAATCAGGCAGCAAATAGGTGTTTTTATTAATTTTTAAGCCATGCGAATTGCACAAAAATGGCTCCTTTTGCTCTAAAATTCGCGCTTCTTTACTGCGTCTCACCTTTTTTTATGACTAGTCTTCGTACTTCAGATATTATTGCATTGGGGTTTATGACCTTTGCTCTATTTATTGGGGCTGGCAATATTATCTTCCCACCGATTGTTGCACAACAAGCAGGTGAACACGTCTGGCTTGCTGCTGCAGGATTCTTGATCACCGCAGTGGGTCTACCAGTCATCACGATTATGGCCTTGTCTCGTATGGAAGGTTCCATCGCGATGATCAGCTCACCGCTTGGACGTGTTTTCAGCTTAATTTTGACCGTTGTGTGTTATCTGTCTGTCGGTCCACTTTTTGCTACTCCACGAACTGCCACTGTTTCGTATGAAATTGGCTTTTCATCGTTTTTTGGCACATCTGCAAGCAGTTTGCTGATCTACAGTATCGTGTATTTTGCTGTAGTAACTTTGGTTTCATTGTATCCAAACAAACTTCTCGATACCGTTGGCCATGTATTGGCACCTCTTAAGATTTTCGCGTTGGCGATTTTAGGTATTGCTGCGGTTGCAATTCCATCAGGTTATATCCCACCAGCCATCAACAACTACGTCACCAACCCGGTGTCGGAAGGTTTTGTAAATGGCTATTTGACTATGGATACTTTGGGTGCACTGGTTTTTGGTATCGTCATTATTCAGGCGATTTACTCGCGTGGTGTAAGTGATCCGAAACTGGTTACACGTTATGCTGTCATTGCCAGCATTATTTCTGGTATTGGTTTAACACTGGTTTATTTAAGCTTGTTTAAACTCGGCTTAGGTAGTCATGAAGTTGCACCAAATGCGAGCAACGGTGCTGTGATTTTGCACGCTTATGTGCAGCATGCCTTTGGAAACCTAGGTACTTGGTTTTTATCTGGTCTTATTTTCCTTGCCTGTATGGTGACCGCGATTGGCCTCACCTGTGCATGTGCTGAGTATTTTGCGCAATTAACTAAACTTCCTTACAAATTATTTGTATTTGTGCTGGTCGGTTTCTCGCTCATTATCTCAAATCTTGGTTTGACTAAACTGATTGCGGTGTCGGTACCGGTACTGACTGCAATTTATCCACCTGCAATTGTGGTGATTATGCTGAGTTTCTTCTGGAAATTCTGGAAAAAACCATCCAACGTTGTAGGCCCTGTGACTGCATGCTCATTCTTGTTTGGTATTATAGAAGGCTTAAAAACAGCCGGTTTCACAGATGCACTTCCATCGTTTGTGCAGCATTTGCCACTCAATGAGCAAAATTTAGCATGGTTGATCCCATCTCTAGTGGTACTCGTCATTTCTATTGTGATCGATAAAGTGAAAAATTAATCGTTTTCACCCATCGTTAATGTAAGCGCGTGCTTTATCCAAGCCGCATCTTGCAATCAATAAAAATGCCGTCGTTTTTACCCAAAACAGGCATTTTTTATTTGATACTCATAAAAATTCTAAAACTGTCTTTTCTGGCTCATTTTTTGCTTAACAACAATGAAGCATCTACGTGACACTTTTGTCGAATATTGATCGCGTTATTCCTATCGTATACTGAAGCTACACTTTAAGATGCTTTAATATTTTCGAGCTAAATATTATTATTTTTCTTGAATAATGATGCAGTGTATTATCATTTTTGTATATCAAGTGAAAAAATAATAGTATCAACTCTTGAAATAGAATCTAAATCGCAGTACAACAAATGATATAGCAATTCGCTACTGTGATTTAAACGTAAATAAACATGGGAGGGGTGGAGATGTCATCAATACATTTCAATAAGCAAGTCTTCATTAACACTCTGAAGACCTCAAATATGGTCGTATATGGAGTAACCACGTTTGCTCTGATGCTTACGATCATGTTTCAAGGCATGATTAAGGGTAACTTAAAGCCCGAATACTTTGGCTATGCCTTGATCGTATCTTTCGCCTTCTGTGTCTGGGCTTTCGTCGACCATAAGTTTCGAAAACTGGGTGCCGAAAGAGCCAAATCTAAATTAGAGAAAATGGATGAGTAATCATCCATTTTTTTCATCTGTTTGAGCTTAAATTACTTACTCACTTTTATTATTTTTATTTTTTGACCATTTTTGCCAATTGCCCTTCTGTCTTATTTAATCTTATATGTTCTCTTCAAAATATCATGACTTATCGCTTTAAAATACGTTCAATTACTCGCATCATTACTCCCGCTTAATACTTGCGTTTAAAGTCACCCGCTTTTATAGCCGCATCCACTTACTAAATCAATTTGACGAATTATATGTAACTTGCAGAAAAGTTTCTATTTTTGTTTGAGCTTTTGACTAAAAAATAAGTGAGTTGGTACTTTATCATATCGATAATTTTATGAAGTTCTGTTAAAGTTTCACCGGAAGCTAAGTCCTATTTTTAAGTTTAACTTGATTTAAAATGACGATGAATTGGCTTCTTTTTTATATCCTGAGCATTTCAAGGTCTTCATTAAAATTATCAAAGGAAGCTTTATGTTAGTACTTGAGCCCCAACATGTTCACATGCATCAACATGCTGGTGATAAAGCAGAAGCGCTACAATGTTTAATAAATATTCTGGTTGAAGACCAACTCGTAACTGCTGAATATCTTTCTGGACTAGAGGCACGTGAAAAGCAAAGCGCGACATATTTGGGTCAAGGGATTGCGATTCCACATGGAACACCACAATCACGAGAATTTATTTTAAACACAGGTGTTCGTTTAGCACATTTTCCAGACGGCGTTGTCTGGGACGGTGAAAATGTTATTTACTTGGCTGTGGTTATTGCAGCAAAATCAGATGAACATTTGCAGGTTTTACAAATTCTGACGCGTGCGTTGAGTAAAGATGTACATGAGTTGGTTAAGTCTGCTACAACAGCAGAACAGATTATCGAAATTTTACAAGCACAGCCCCAATCATTGGTCTTGCATGAAAATTTAATTCAAACCGATACACAGGTTGACGATATCGAAGACTTCTTCTGGAATGCAAGTAAGCTTCTCAAACAACAAAAATTGGTTGAACCTGGTTTTATTAGTCAACTTAATCCTAAAAATACGATTCAAATTCAAGATGATCTTTGGTCAATTTCAGGTTCAGGTTATGTAAAACAACCTGCCGTGAGTATTGTGAAAGCGAATCAACCATTGGCTTTTCAAGGCAGTACCATCAAAACCCTGATTTGTATTGCTGAAAATGAACAGCTCGATACACAACAATTTAACCGCTTGATGGATGTGCTGTTTCTACCACAAGTACAACAACAGCTAGACGATGAGCAATCTAGCAATCAAATTGCCAAACTTGTTGGTGCAGAAACGATTCCAGACTGGCCTTCACGCAATATTTTACTTGCCAATGCCCATGGTTTACATGCACGCCCGGCAACACAACTGGTAAACCTCACCAAAACCTTTAGTGGTGATCTTCAGGTATCAGTTGATGGTGGTAGTTTTGTTTCTGCAAAAAGCCTGACTAAACTCCTGTCTTTGGGTTGTCAACGTGGTCAACGCCTAACCTTTATTGCAGAACCTGATACAGATGCAATTTTGGCACTCGATCAGATTGTCGAGGCTGTACGTGATGGTTTAGGTGAAGAAGTTGAGCCAATTGAAGAAAATCTGTTTTTAAATTCAGTACTTGATCAGGACAGCTCGGCTGAAACCGAACAGTATGAAATTACCCATTGCGGTATTGCAGCCTCTTCTGGTTTAGCATTTGGCCCTGCGCATGTCATTAAGCCGAAAAAATTTAATTACGATCGTTATGCAGGCAGTTTAAAAGAAGAAAAAGAAAAGCTTGAAATTGCAATTCGTACGGTTAAAAACACCATTCACCAATACATTTCAAAATCTGCATCGAAAGACATCAAGCAAATTTTTCTTGCTCACCTTGAAATGCTTGATGACCCAGATTTGATTCAACAAGTTCATTTGGCGTTAAATCACAATTTAAGTGCGGCCGCTGCATGGCATGAACATATTGAAAAAGCAGCCAAGGCACAAGAAGGCTTGAAGGATAAACTGCTTGCAGAACGTGCTGCTGATTTGCGTGATATCGGCGATAAGGTTTTGGCCATTTTGTGTAATGAGCCTGAAGTGGAAGAGCCAGAGCAACCTTATATCCTGATTATGCATGATGTAGGTCCGAGCGATGTTGCCCGCCTAAACAAAGACCGTGTCGCAGGTATTTTGACGTCGATTGGTGGTGCAAGTGCGCATAGTGCCATTGTCGCTCGTGCATTAGGTATTCCGGCTGTTGTGGGTGCAGGTGATGCCGTACTGAACATTGATTCGCATGCAGTTGTACTCATTAACGGTGACACAGGTGAATTCGAAGTGAATCCTTCACCTGAACAGATTGAACATGCAATTCGTGAACGCGAAGTACAGCGTCTACGCCGTGAAGAAGCTGAAAAATCTGCACACGAGCCAGCGATTACCACAGACCAGCATCAAATCGAAATTGCTGCCAATGTTGGAAAAATTGTCGATACGGCTAAAGCTGTTCAAAACGGCGCAGAAGCCATTGGCTTATTGCGTACTGAACTGGTGTTTATGTCGCATAACAGCGCACCAGATGAATTAGCTCAAGAAAAAGATTACCGTCATGTACTTGATGCACTCGAAGGCCGTCCACTTGTCGTTCGTACACTTGATGTAGGTGGAGACAAGCCACTTCCATACTTACCGATTGCAGCCGAAGAAAATCCGTTTTTGGGATTACGCGGTATTCGTTTGACTTTACGCAAACCAACATTACTGCGTCAGCAATTAATTGCATTGCTTAAATCGGCAGATAATCGCCCGCTGCGCATTATGTTCCCAATGGTTGGTCGAGTTGAAGAATGGCGCGCTGCTAAAGGCATCTTAGACGAAGTACTAGAGCAGTATCCGTGTGAAAACCTTGAAGTCGGCATCATGATTGAGGTTCCTTCCGCAGCGCTCTTGACCCCTATTTTAGCTAAAGAGGTCGACTTCTTTAGTATCGGTACAAATGACTTAACGCAATACACCATGGCAATTGACCGTGGTCATCCGATTTTATCGGCTGAAGCAGACGGACTTCACCCAAGTATCCTGCTTTTAATTGATCAAACGGTACGTGCTGCACATGCCAATAACAAATGGGTGGGTATTTGTGGTGAACTTGCCGCAGATCCTAAAGCTGTACCCATTTTAATGGGACTTGGCGTTGATGAGCTCAGTATGTCAATTTCTAGCATTCCACTGGTTAAGGCTCAAGTGCGCCACTTAAATTATGCTGAGTGTCAAAAACTCGCGCAAAAAGCATTGCTTTGCGATAGTGCGACTGCAGTTCGTGAATTGGCGGAATAATAACCCATGGCAAAAATTTTAACGATTACTCTAAATCCAGCTATTGATATCACTATCGAACTTGAAACACTTCATGTCGGTGCAGTCAATCGTCAGCAGCATGTACAACTACATGCTGCAGGTAAAGGATTAAATGTTGCACAGGTCTTACATGATTTGGGGCATGATGTCATTGTTTCGGGCTTCTTAGGGGTAAGAAATCGAGAGATTTTTGATCGCCACTTTGAAGAAATGCACTTTGAAAATCAGTTTATCTATATTCCAGGCGAAACACGCCAGAATGTCAAAATTGCAGAACACTCTGGCCGCATGACAGATATTAACGGTAAAGGTTTTCTGGTTTCCGAAAGTGACAAGCAACGCTTGATGCTTCAGATTCATCAGGCTGCTAAAGAAGTCGAATGCGTTGTCATTGGTGGAAGTTTGCCACAAGGATTTTCAGTAGACGATTTAAAAGCATTGATGGATATGTTGCAAAAAGCCAATAAACTGGTCGCAATTGATACCAGTGGTGAAGCACTTGTCGCCGCAATTTCAATGCATCCTTGGATGATCAAACCCAATACCGATGAACTTGAAGAAAGTTATGGTAAGAAGCTCACCGAACTGTCTGAACAAATCGAATTGTTTAAAGCGCTCGATAGCCGTATTGAGCATGTTGTGATTTCGATGGGTGAAGACGGCGTGCACTGGCTCAACCCTGCTCAAGCATTAAAATCGTTGCCGCCTAAAGTAGAAGTGAAAAGTACAGTAGGTGCAGGTGATTCATTGTTGGCAGGAATGATACATGGTTTGGTCAGCAAGCTCTCTGCCGAAGAAACACTTCAAACGGCAACTGCAATTGCAAGTAATGCTGTGAGCCAAATTGGCTTTCGCGTACCAACAGAAGAAAAGCTGTTGAATCTTAAACAACAAACCACTATCAAATCATTGAGTTAATCTGATGCAGACAGTTCAATCCCTCTTATTTGTGATCAATAGTACGCAGCAGTACGTCAATGCTTCGATTTTGGCAAAAAAGTTGACTCAATCTGCAAACAAATTGGGCTATACCAGCACGACTATTGTATCAAAAGATGACATTCCACAGCATAATGTCGATGTTGTAGTGTTTCTGGGTGATCTACCGAGTAATGTTGCTGCGTACCCTGCAAACTTGGTCGCACAAATTCGTTTGGATGATGCCACAAAGAATACAGATGAATTACTCAGTCATGCCTTAAACAATGCTCAAGCTGCAAGTGAGTCTGCCTCACTCACAGCTTCAACTGGCAATCAGGCAAAACGCTTTGTTGCAATCACAGCTTGCCCAACGGGTGTAGCGCACACCTTTATGGCTGCTGAGGCTTTACAACAAGGTGCGACCAAGCACGACTATATCATTGATGTTGAAACCCAAGGCTCTGTTGGCGCAAAAAATATTCTGACAGCAGAAGCGATTGAAGCGGCCGAC
This sequence comes from Acinetobacter soli, assembly GCF_018139125.1. Taxonomy (NCBI): domain Bacteria; kingdom Pseudomonadati; phylum Pseudomonadota; class Gammaproteobacteria; order Moraxellales; family Moraxellaceae; genus Acinetobacter; species Acinetobacter soli. Next base: position 850,514 of record NZ_CP073241.1, on the reverse strand, counting down.
ATTGTCATTTTGGCAACAGATATTGAAGTGAATACCGACCGCTTTGTGGGTAAACGCGTTTATCGTTGCAGCACAGGCTTTGCCTTAAAACAAACTGACAAGGCGTTTCAACAAGCGATTAGCGAAGCGAAGGTTCTTGAATCGTCCAAGCAAGCTGCAACCGCAGCGTCTGGCTCAGCGACAAAAGAAAAGACTGGCGTGTACAAACACCTACTGACAGGTGTTTCTTTCATGCTACCTATGGTGGTTGCGGGTGGCTTGCTTATCGCACTATCGCTATGTTTTGGTTTAAATGCTGCTGAACAAAGCGGAAGTTTAGCTTATGTTTTGAAGCAAATTGGTGTAACAGCTTTTACACTCATGGTGCCGATGTTGTCTGGCTATATTGCCTATTCAATTGCCGACCGCCCAGGCTTAACACCAGGACTGATTGGTGGCTTATTGGCGACCCAGTTACAAGCAGGCTTTTTGGGCGGGATTGTTTCAGGTTTCCTTGCTGGTTATATCGCGTTGTTTTTGGCCAAAAAAATCAAGTTGCCAACCAGCCTTGAGTCATTAAAACCAATCCTCATTGTTCCATTATTGGGAACATTGTCGGTTGGTTTGATCATGTACTATGTTGTGGGTAGTCCGGTTGCTCAAATCTTTGAAATGATGAAAGACTTCCTGAACAACATGGGTACAACCAACGCTGTGTTGATGGGAATTGTTTTGGCATCGATGATGTGTATCGATTTGGGTGGGCCAATCAACAAAGCAGCTTATGCTTTTACTGTAGGCCTTTTAACCACCAATACGTATATGCCAATGGCTGCCACAATGGCGGGCGGTATGGTACCTGCACTCGGAATGGCGCTGGCTACATTCTTTGCGAAAAATAAATTTAATACGGGCGAACGCGATGCAGGTAAGGCTGCATTTGTTTTGGGCTTGTGTTTTATTTCTGAAGGTGCAATTCCATTTGCAGCAAAAGATCCAATGCGAGTAATTCCAACCTGTATCGCTGGTGGTGCAGTCACAGGTGCGCTTGTTGCACTATTTCATTGCGAGCTGGTTACACCGCATGGTGGCGTATTTGTATTGCTGATTCCAAATGCAATCAACCACGCGTGGCTGTATCTCATTGCGATTGCTGCGGGCAGCTTAGTAACAGGTCTGAGCTACGCTTTAATCAAGCGCCGTGAAACAGCACCTTTGGTTGCACAGAAAGCTTAAGTTATAGGTGTTATAAAAAAAGAGAGGTTATCCTCTCTTTTTTTATGTCCTGATTTTTTGATTCGTCACGAATAAGCGAAATTGTCTGGATTTGTCATAAAGAATTGGTTATAAGTGATTTTTAAGCTTTAATATGAATACTCAGCAAAACGCTTATGACATCTTTAGAACAATCTCTTGCTGAAATTCCAGCCTTCGCACCTATCCATGCACATCTTTTTAGTTCTGGTCAACCAAGCGCAGAACAGCTTAAGTGTATTAAAGAATATGGCTTTAGTACCGTCATTAATCTGGCCTTAAATGATGCTGATCCACACTTAGATCATGAAGATCGAATCTGTCTCGAACTTGGGCTCAATTATATCCATTTGCCTATGTTATGGGACATGCCAAATGCTGAACAAGGTTTGTTAATTTTAGACCTGATTGATCATCTTGTCGGTAATGAAATGGTCTGGATTCATTGTGCTAAAAATTATCGGGTCAGTTGTTTGATGTACCTATATCGTCAATATTATATGGATATTGATATTTCAGAGGCCCAAACACAACTTGAAGAAGTGTGGCAACCCAACGAAACTTGGACGGGTATTATTCATAGTATTGCTTTACAGCTTCAAGGCCGTAAAGCAACACGCGATATTCAAAATACCATGAATCAATCCGATCATTTTACCTGATGCGAGATCAATACGGTTGCTGTAGCCAGAATACCTTCCTGACGCCCCGTAAAACCTAGCTGTTCGGTTGTAGTGGCCTTGATACTGATCTGCGTCACATCAACCTCCAAAACATCAGCAATACTCTGACGCATGTCAAGATTATGCTTGGCTAGCTTAGGTCGCTCACAGGCAACCGTGATATCCGCATTATTGAGTACATAGCCACGATCCAAAATAAGCTGATAAATATGTTTAAGCAATACTCGGCTATCCACACCTTTAAATGCTGGATCTGTATCTGGAAAGTGCTGACCAATATCGCCTAATGCCAATGCTCCTAAAAGTGCATCGGACAATGCATGTAACACGACATCACCATCTGAATGCGCTTTTAAGCCATGTGAATGCGGAATCTTGACTCCAGCCAGTGTGACATGATCGCCCTCTTCAAAGGCATGCACATCTAATCCCTGGCCAATTCGAACTTGTACAACCACTATTCATTCCTTCTATAAATAAACAACTCATCTTGTATTCTGGCTTGCGGTTTCGCTATAGTACGTGAAGCAAAGTCAAATGAAAGTATAAGCGATCATGCCGTTTAATACAGATAGATTTCCTTTAAAAAACGTAGCTTATGTTCTAATGATTGGTGGATGGTGTACATTTGCCCAAGCTTTTCCATTGAGCAATTGTGATGCAAAATCTGATACACCGCTTGAGGGAAAGATCTGCTCAGGTACGTTTAAAAGCTCACGCCAAGCACTCGACAGTAAATTTTTAACCGCTTATCTGGTTTCAGATGCACCAGTTCAGTTGCTCAAAGACACTCACACCTTGTGGCTGAATCAAACTAAACTTTGCAAAACCTCTCAATGTATCAAGCAACAATTTGACGTTCGCTCCGATGAACTCAATACTTATACATCTTTAAATCAAACGCTTACACAGCATTTTCTCAAATATGACAATGGAACATTAGCCACATCGCCAGTTCATTTACAAGTTCATCAATTAAGCAAAGATAAAATCAAGATTGAAGGAATTGCATATCGAAATCCGAACAATCGATCTGAAACCCAAACTGTGCCATTTTTAGCTTATACCTCACCTGAGAAGAAAAATCAGATTGTCGATAACGAGCACGACTGTGCGTATACATTTAATTTTCAAAAAAGCCTTTTAGTTGTTAAAACCGAGCAAAAAGGCTGTGAGCGTTTTACAGGTATTTATCGGCTTTACGATTAAATCGGCATACACCTGAATGCATGCCGTGTGTATATGTTTAGGCAGGAACTTTCATCGCAATTTCTTGACTAATCATGGAAGCAGTTGCGGCCGAAAGTGTCCATCCTAAATGGCCATGTCCAGTGTTGTAAAATACACGTGGATGTCTGCCCTGTTTTACAACCGGCATCATGTTGGGCATCATAGGTCTTAAGCCTGCCCAAGGCACTACATGTTCGGTGGAAAGATCAAAGTTTTCATTCACCCAGTTAATTAAAGGTTGAATACGATCTGCCCGAATATCTCGGTTATAGCCATTAAATTCGGCAGTCCCGGCTACACGTAAGCGATCTTCTCCTAAGCGTGATGTCACGATCTTGGCACGCTCATCGAGTAAACTCACCCAAGGCGCGTTGGCAATGCTTTTCGTATCTTTCAAATGCACCGTAATCGAATATCCTTTGACCGGATATACATTTACTCGATCGCCCAGCATATGTGCAAGCTGATAACTTCCCACACCACCACAGACAATAATACCGTCGGCCTCAATACAAAGCTCTTCTTTTGATAATTGCGACATGTTTTCATCACTTGGCAAACATGTTACACGAACCATATGCTCATTTAACTGAACATCTTTGACATCCCAACCAAACTGGTAATTCACGCCATACGTTTTTGAGCGCTCGGCCAACCCCACACTAAATTTATGAATGTCGCCTGTTGCATCTCCAGGCGTGTAATATCCACCAAAATATTCACCTGCCAAAGTCGGCTCAATCTGCTTCATTTGTTCAGGCGTGACACCAAAGCGCTCAAGCTGACCTTTAACCAACAGATCATTCACATTTTTGGCAACGATATAGTCCGATTCATTGTGATAAATGTGCAAAATACCGCGCTTTTCCAGATTAAAATCAATATTTTCATCTTTAGCAATTTCAAACAGGCGTTGGCGGGCTAAAAGTGCCAATCGTACCGTATCGATGGTATTTTTTTCATAATTTTTGATTTGTGATAAAAACTCAAATAGCCAACTATATTTATGCAAATTAAATGAAGGATTTAACAATAACGGTGCATCTTTGTGAGACATCCATTTGATGCCCTTGGCCACTGTAGATTTTTGATTCCAGACTTCTGCATTACAGGCTGAAAGTTGTCCACCATTGGCAAATGATGTTTCCATGGCTGGAAACAAATGTCGGTCAATCACCGTGACCTGATACCCCAATTTCGCCAGCTCATAGGCCGATGTAACACCTGTAATACCCGCACCAATCACAATAATATGAGACATAATTGCTCCTTTGAAATGTTACAACATTTCAGAAGTTGCCCCATCTGTCATGGTACCTGAGAGCTTCGATGCGACGAGATTTACCATAAATCTGTCGACCATCCCCTTCGGTGAGTATACTAAGATACTTCTCTCCAGATTACTTATCGATCACTACAGTCCTTTTGCCTGAGAGTTTCCGGGGTCGTTGCTCCTTCGGCGTATCCTAAAAGGACATCTCTCCTGCAATAATCGTTATGTTTATAAAAGCAATGTATATGCCAATTCAGTATAAAATCAACTTATTATCGTTAATGAATTGTAGTGTATAAAAAAAAGCGCCTGTATCTTTTCAAATACAAGCGCTTTAAAAAATATAGACTCAAATCAACTCTGCCGCTGTGCATTTAGAATCAGGCGAGCAAGTTGTAAATCCTCTGAATAAGTAATTTTAATGTTATCAGAACGCCCTTGAACCACATCTACAGTTTCACCCATATATTCTAATGCGCTTGCTTCATCTGTGATCGGAATTTGATTCGTTAAAGCATACTCAATACAACGCTTTAAAATACCCAGCTTTGCCATTTGTGGTGTTTGTGCCTGCCAGAGGAAACTCCGATCAACAGTTTTCTCAATTTTAGGCTGTTGTTGTACTCGTTTAAGCGTATCTCTGACAGGTGTTGCCAAAATGGCATGTACACCATGCGCTGTACAATGTGTCATCAATGCCTCTAGGTTGGGCAAGCTCACACATGGACGAGCAGCATCATGCACCAAAACATAGTCATCTTCTGAAGCAAAGCGCAAAAGATGATTCAGCGCATTTAATACTGAGTCGGCTCGTTCTTTCCCGCCCAAACAAAAATGTGCTTTATGGCGATTCTTTAAAGGAAGTGTCTGGGCAATATTATCATCTTGACCAATGGCCAAAACATAACCATCGAGGGGTAAGCCATTTAATCGATCAACTGTGTGTTCTAAAACAGTTTTATCATCAATCAACTGGTATTGTTTTAACTCGGTTTTAGAAAAACGCGACCCGCTTCCAGCAGCAGGAATAATTGCCCATAACTTAGTCTGGAATGTCGGGTGTTGGTGGGGTTTCATTGGTTTGCATATCTACTTTAGCATTTGGATCGATATAAATCGGCTTGTACTGGGTACTAATCGTACTCATTTGAACAAAGGTTTCATGAGGCTTAATTAAACCCAAATCGAGACGTGCATGTTCTTCAATCGCCTCTGTGCCATTTTTCAGATCATAGACTTCAGCAGCAAGAATTCGATTTCGCTCTTTTAATTCTTGATTGATTTCAGCTTGTTGAGCAATTTGCTGTGTTAAGGCTTGATGCGGAAAATAACCACCCTCACCCCACCAGAAACTGTACTGAAGACCTGCAACCAAAATGATGACAAGCCCCAATATAAGTTTGCTCGAAGTAGACTTAAAAACTTCTAACATAGTCTTGAGCACTTCAATTAAAACATCCTTTAATGTTTTGTATGATATAACAATTTGAAACTTGGCATGCACAATTGCGGCCAAATCTAAATAAAAAATTAAAAGCCAATCATAACGTTATTGACCTTTTTGACGCGTCTCATTTTGTCAAAGTTCATCTCAATTGAAAAGGGTCTATCGGGTATGATTTGAGTAATCTACTCAAAACTAAGGCAACTTTCTGCTATTAATTTTATGCTATTTTTTACAATTCTTCTGGATGCTTTAAATGTAATTCAGCCACTTTTCATTGCTCAATAGAGAAATATAGTCAGTTTCCGCACTCTTTAAATTAGCAACTCATTTCAAAAACTGTTGTGCAGTGTAGTATGAATCACTAAATGTGAAAATATCACTCTAAAATAAAAAAGGTGCTATTAAACATAGCACCTTTTATTGCCTGCAAATCTCTTCAATTCAAGACTGACGATGATTTGCAATTACATTCAAAGATTAATTTAAACCTTTGAATTCCGCCTTACCACGGTAAGCCGCTTTAGTTAACTCTTCAATACGAAGCAACTGGTTGTATTTTGATACACGATCAGAACGGCACAATGAACCTGTTTTGATTTGACCCGCAGCAGTACCTACTGCAAGATCTGCAATAGTTGAATCTTCAGTTTCACCTGAACGGTGTGAAATCACTGTAGAATAACCATTGTCTTTCGCTAAATAGATTGCATCTAGCGTTTCAGTCAACGTACCAATTTGGTTGTACTTGATTAAGATAGAGTTACCTACTTTCTCATTGATACCACGTTGAAGGATTTTTGGATTGGTTACAAACAGGTCATCACCCACCAACTGGATTTTGTCACCCAGAATCGATGTCAAGTAAGACCAACCTTCCCAATCAGACTCATCTAAACCATCTTCAATTGAGATAATTGGATACTGGTTTACAAGACCTGCTAAATAGTCAGAGAACTGGTTGCTTGTGAATGCTTTATTGCCTTCACCAGCCAAGATGTACTGACCATTTTTATAAAATTCTGAAGATGCACAGTCAAGTGCAAGCATGATGTCAGAACCCGCTTTGTAGCCAGTTTGACCAATCGCTTCAAGAATAACAGTGATTGCCTCTTCATTAGAACGCAAGTTTGGCGCAAAACCACCTTCATCACCCACAGCAGTGTTTAAACCTTTTTTGTTTAAAACTGATTTTAGAGAATGGAAGATTTCAGCACCTGCACGCAATGCTTCAGAGAATGAAGTGAAGCCAACAGGCTCAATCATAAACTCTTGTATATCAACGTTGTTGTCTGCATGCGAACCACCATTGATGATGTTCATCATAGGTACAGGCATCGTTAAGATAGTTTGACCACGTAAGTCTGCGATGTATTGGAAAAGAGGGATTTTCTTTTCATCGGCAGCAGCGCGTGCAGCAGCTAGTGATACCGCCAAAGTTGCATTCGCACCTAATTTTTCTTTATTTTCAGTACCATCAAGCTCGATCATCGTGTTATCGATGTCTTTTTGTTCAAATACTGATTTGCCCACTAAAGCGTCACGGATAACGGTGTTGACGTTATTCACCGCAGTTTTAACGCCCTTACCCAAATAGCGTGCTTTATCGCCATCACGAAGTTCTAACGCTTCACGAGAACCAGTTGAAGCACCAGATGGTGCACATGCACGACCAACTACGCCAGATGCTAAGATTACGTCTGCTTCGATGGTCGGGTTACCACGAGAGTCCAAAATTTCACGTGCACGAATGTCAACGATTTGGCTCATGAACAATTCCTCAATTGAATGAAAAATAAGATGCAATCATTTGCATCAATCAGTATTTAACTTTTTGAATCCTTTAACTAAAGTATCCAATTCTTTTAATTGTGCCAAGAAAGGCTCAAGCTGTGATAGGCGTAACGCACAAGGACCATCACATTTGGCTTTTTCAGGATCTGGATGTGCTTCTAAGAACAATCCAGCCAATCCAGTCGCCATCCCTGCGCGAGCTAATGTCGTAATTTGTGCACGGCGTCCACCTGCCGAGTCAGCTCGACCACCAGGTGTTTGAAGTGCATGCGTGACATCAAAGAATACCGGCACATTCATCTCTTTCATGGTGTCGAAACCAAGCATGTCGACCACAAGATTATTGTAGCCAAAAGAGGTTCCACGCTCACATAAAATCAGCTTGTCATTGCCCGCTTCAAGGCACTTGTTCAAGATATGATTCATTTCACGCGGCGACAAGAATTGTGCTTTTTTAATATTAATAATGGCTTGGGTTTTTGCCATTGCCTCAACCAGATCCGTTTGACGGCTCAAGAATGCAGGCAATTGAATAATATCGGCAACCTCTGCAACAGGAGCAGCCTGATACGGTTCATGCACATCGGTAATAATTGGAACATTAAAATGTTTTTTAATTTCACCGAGCCATTCAATACCTTTTTCGAGGCCAGGACCACGAAACGAATGTAGGCTTGAACGGTTTGCTTTATCAAAACTTGCTTTAAAAACGTAAGGGATTTCAAGGCGTTTGCAGATATCTACATAGGTTTCTGCAATTTCAAATGCAAGATCTTTCGACTCAAGTACATTCATTCCGCCAAATAATACAAATGGCAAATGATTTGCCATTTGTATATCGCCTAAACGTACAATCTCTTGGGGTTTTAATTGTGACATTTAAACAGTCCTAGTTTATGCGTCGTATTATTTCGTTTTAAGGTGCTGTTTTTTCGCAGCATCGATAAAGCTAGCAAATAATGGATGTCCATCACGTGGCGAACTTGTAAATTCAGGATGGAATTGTACAGCAATAAACCAAGGATGTTCAGGAATTTCGACTGTTTCAACCAAATGTTGCGCAGTTGAATAGCCCGAAATTTTCATACCCGCTTTTTCAATTGGCTCAATAAAGCGGTCGTTCATTTCATAGCGGTGACGATGACGCTCTACAATCTCAGCCTTACCATACACCTGACGTGTTTTGGTGCCTTCGACCAGTTCAGATTTTTGTGCACCCAAACGCATGGTTCCACCAAGATCTGACTCAACGCTGCGCTGTTGAAGTTCACCACGCTCGTCTAACCACTCTGTGATCAGACCAATGATTGGGAACTTGGTCGAACGGTTAAATTCAGTCGATGTAGCTTCTGCCAAACCTGCAACATTACGTGCGTATTCAATTACCGCAAGCTGCATGCCCAAGCAGATTCCTAAAAATGGAATACCTTGCTCACGCGCATACTTAATCGCCAACATCTTGCCTTCTGTTCCACGCTCACCAAAACCACCCGGTACAAGGATAGCGTCAGCCGTAGACAAAATAGAGATATCTTGGGTTTCAAGCGTTTCTGCATCGACATAGTCGATCTGAACTTTTACGCGATTTTGAATACCCGCATGAAGTAAAGCTTCATTGACAGACTTATAAGCATCTGGAAGTTCAACGTATTTACCCACCATTGCGACACGAACAATGTATTCAGGGTTAAATAACGCTTCACATACCTGATCCCAATCTGAAAGATCAGCTTGTGGCAAATCGTTGTAGCCGAAACGCTCACAGATGAGGTCGTCTACTTTTTGCTCGTAGAAGTTACGCGGAATTTGATAGATGGTTTTCGCATCTTTACATACCACAACCGCACGTGCTTCAACATTGGTAAACAATGCGATTTTACGTTTGGTGTCGGCATCTACGTCATGCTCTGTACGGCAGATCAAAATATCCGGTTGAATACCAATTGACAATAATTCTTTCACAGAATGTTGAGTTGGTTTGGTTTTCAACTCTGCTGCTGAACGAATATATGGGAGGAGTGTCAAATGCATCAACATCGTACGCTTATGGCCAAGTTCGACCATTAACTGACGTACAGATTCCATAAATGGTAAAGATTCGATATCACCAACCGTACCACCGATTTCGACAATCGCGACATCATAGCCTTCACCGGCTGCAAGAACACGTTCTTTGATGTTATCGGTAATATGTGGAATAACTTGAACCGTACCACCTAAGTAATCGCCACGACGTTCTTTATTTAAAACGTCTTGATAAACACGACCACTGGTGAAGTTGTTCAATTTGGTCATTTTCGCACGACGTAAGAAACGTTCGTAATAGCCCAAATCTAAATCTGTTTCGGCACCATCTTCAGTAACAAAAACTTCACCGTGTTGGAATGGACTCATTGTCCCCGGATCAACATTAATATATGGATCCATTTTTACCATGGTTACTTTTAAACCACGGGCTTCTAAAAGTGCAGCAACTGAAGCAGCTGAAATACCTTTACCTAGTGATGAAACAACACCACCAGTTACGAAAATAAAATGGGTCATTGGGTTTCTCGTACAATCGAGCCTAAATCGGCATGCAATGCTGGGCAATTTTACTTTACTCTGCACCTATAAAGCAAAGTCATTCAGCATCAAATGTTAGAACAATAAACAATTGGCTATTCTAGCAGCATTTTTATCGGAAAATTAGACTTTGTAACGAGGATTTTCATAGCGATTTTTATTGTTATAATAGGCGCACCTATTTCTAGATTTAATTTGTACACACATGAATAAAAAATTCTTAATTTGTGGATTGATTGCTGCTGGCTTATTTTTAACGGCTTGTTCAAAAAAAGAACAACCAAAAGATGAAAATCAGTCTCAAATGGAAACAAGCACTCAGGAGCAGCAACCAACTGAGCTTAAACCGCTTCAAGAGGCACAAAACCAACAGTCGACCACAGAACAGACGGTCGTAATTGAGCGTATGGAAACACCAAATACCACAACAGAGATTCGTCGTGAGCAGCACCATGCCGCAAAACCTGTTGAAACGCCAGTGAAAGAAGAACCAAAAGCCGAACCGAAAACGGAAGTTTCAACGGCGAATACGGAAGAACAGCCAGCTCGTTCAACCACCAAACAAAACCGTAGTGAAGATGATGCCGTGGCGGATGCGATTGCAGCAGCAACCCCTGCCCTTAAAAACTAATTGCGTTTTGCGCAGTAAAAGATGCCCGTTAAGGATTACTTGCGGGCTTTTTTTTGGATGTATATAACAAAACTTAGTGTTGGTAATTCGTGTTTAATTTGTTGATTATATGAAATTTTATCTCTAAAAAACTTCTAAATAGGCTTTATCTTTTAGACAGTATGTTAAGCTAAAAATGTAATTTAAGTTTTAAAAAGAGTAATAAAGGAGAATAACATGAGCTACCAACACATTCTTGTTCCCGTTGATGATTCGGAACTTTCAGAAATTGCTACCCGGCATGCACTTTTTATTGCTCAAGCTTTTGGCAGTCGAGTTACAGTCATGAGTGTTGTGGCAGTCGATCCATTTGTTGGTGTCGATTTTTATAAGGTAGCCCCCGCGATTACCAATCACTTTATGGATGCCGAAGCACATGCTCAAAAGCATCTTGAGCAGATTCAGCAACAGTTTCTCGCACATCAAATCGACACGGACGTTAAAATCATTCGCGAAGAACCAACTGCGACTGGCATTTTGAATATTGCCGATGAAGTAAATGCCGATCTGATTATTATGGGTTCTCACGGCCGATCAGGGCTGAAAAAATTTGTTTTAGGTAGTGTCGCACAAAAAGTCGCCAGTGAAAGTGTGGTCCCTGTGATGATCGTAAAAAAATAATTTTTTTTCAAACTTATAAAAGCGCTGATCAATTCAGGGCTTTTTCATTTTTGTTGTTTTAATTCGGCATCGTGCCATTGTTGAAATGGCACGTGTAAAGTGACCATACCTGAACCAATCGCATGATTTAAATCTTTATTGATTTTGACCTGAGATTTATTCATTTGCATTACATCTGGGCGATAATCCAGATTGTATGATTCATTCAACAGTAAAAGGATGGCATTTAAGTGATTCAACCTGCTGTGTAAGCATGCTTTATTACGCTCTCCTTGTTCAGGATTGGCGTTGAGTAAACCCAATTGTGCGCTATCTGATGCAATCTTTCCAATTTGATGACATTCCTCAGAAAGTTTTAACAGCAAAAACTGTAGATGATTCATCTGACCTCCAAAAAATTAATCACTAAGATAATTGTTGAAAGTGCATCCTATCGATAACAGCGCTGCGTCCTAGCTTATGTAATCTGTCACACTAAAATTGAATATTCCTTTGACAATGTTGCTATGCCTAATGGCGAAAAATTCATTTCAAAATGGCATATGCTTATAAGTTAAACAAGAAAGTAGTTGAGTCAATTGGTTATTCAATATAAACAACTCTGTATAATGACTGTCAAATTATTAAATATAATGAAACATTTATTCTGAAACCAAGTATAGCTTCGTAAAATATATCTATCTCTTTCTATCCACTATTCGAGTGAATAATTCAGGTCGATAGATTATAAAGGCCACGCAATCTTATATTTCAAAGATTGCATGACTATTTAATTATTTTTAAAACATTAAAAATAGGTCAAATCAACCACAACTTACCTTTACAATTTTTTTGGTTGAAGGATCGGTAACCACAGTGACACGATTTTCACGATAATCCATGGTCACTGGCTGCCCGGGTGCTATATTGCGTACAATTTGTGCACGTGATACCTGTTTAATCTGTTCATCAGTCAAACCCGACTGTCCAACAAGCTTTTGGGCTTCATCTGGCATACAATTTTTTTGTTGAGAACGAAATAATGCCCACTCCTCAACGACTTGTCCATTTGGCAAGTGGCAATAACCCGTTTGCCCTTCTGGTCCATTGCGAATTTCCAGCTTTCCTTTTTGCTCAACACAATACTGGCTGGCCGGATTAGGCATACCGATTTTTGGCATTTTTTCACCTGAATGCGGATAAGACGAACATGCTGCTAATGGCAGCAGTAAAGCAGCCCATAAAATATTCTTTTTCATTGAATAATATCCTTTTGAATAAAAGTCGTTGTTGTTTATGAAAATCCAGCTTTCAAATTACAACGGGACCTCACAAGAATGGAAGTCCCGTTTATCATTTCACTGACAACTGATACGATTAGACACTCAAAATACTATTGAGTGTCTCCTTTACGTTCTTGGATTTAACTTTAGGTTGTAGTGCTTGAAGTGCTTCTTTTACACGCGTTTTATGCGGCTCGGCCAAGGTGTACCAGCGAGATAATACTTGTAAGAGGCGTGAGCCTAAAATCGGATTTTTTTCGTCAAAATACTGAGCCAAATCGATATAGTGCTCTACCCCATAACTCCATGCATTGACAGGATTATTACTCAAACCACCACTCACCGAGCGTACACGGTTTGGTGTTCCCAAATCATAATCAGGATGCTGAGTAAGTGTACGAATAGTCTCTGCTGTAGCATTAGGATTCGCCGCCTGAATCATAAACCACTGATCAAGCGATAGCGCCTCATCCTTATAACGGTTGTAGAAGTCATCAAGTGCCTGCTGTGCCTGAGGCGCATCATTCCAGACCAGTACGCGTAACGCACCTAAACGCTCTGACATGTTACCAGTTGTTTGATACTGGGTATAAGCCAGCTCGAACACCTCATCATCACCTTGGCGCGCCATCATGCTGAGCATGATATTTTTAAGCGCACGCTCTCCCATTGCTTGAGAGAAATCGTGTTGTAGTGCTGGATTCAACGCTAAATAGGTTTCTTTCCAGAACCCATTTAATGCACGCGCTAGGGTTTCTAAAACAGAATTACGCTTTTCCTGCACTTGCTCAGGCTGATAATTGTGATCGATACGACTTCCCAAATAACCCTCTGTTGGAACATCAAAAAGTCGTGACGCCAATAATGGATCCTGACGTACTAGCGTAGGTAACGTTTTTTGAATGGCGTCGATATAAGGCTCAACCGAGTGTTCTTGCAATAAAATGCGCTCAAGTAAGGTTTGACTCGCCTGCCACTGATTAAATCCATTGGTTTCGTGCTGAATTAAAAATGCCAGCTCTTCATCGGTATAATTAAAGACCAGATTCACCGGTGCAGAAAAGTTACGTAGTAACGAAACGACAGGCGGCTGATCGACACCTGAAAACTCAATACTTGCGTGATCTTGATCAAATAAATACACACCGTCTTTCACCTGATTTTCAAACAAATCTGGACTATTTAAGGTGTATTGTTCACCTGTTTGCGGGTTAAACAGCGCCAAAGCAACAGGAATAGGCACGGCCTTTAAATTTGGATATTTAGGATGCGCTTTAAGACTTTGCTTAAAGTTCAAACGATAGATGCGCTGATCAGGGAGATATTCGCTCTCAACTTCGAGCTTTGGTGTTCCCGGCTGGTTGTACCAGATCAAAAAGGCGGATAAATCGACACCCGATCCAGCTGAAAGTGCATCAATCCAGTCTTCAACCGTAACTGCTTGACCATCGAAGCGCTTAAAATACTCATCGGTGCCTTGGCGGAACTTTTCTTTGCCAAGAAGTGTCGCCATCATTCGGTTAATTTCGGCACCTTTTTCATACACTGTAGCGGTGTAAAAGTTATTAATTTCCACAAAATGATCTGGACGTGGTGGATGCGAAAGCGGACCAGCATCTTCTGGAAATTGATGCGCTTTGATTACCGCGACATCGTCAATGCGTTGTACCGCAGCAGATTGAAGGTCTTCAGAAAATGACTGATCTCTAAAAACGGTTAAACCTTCTTTAAGGCACAACTGGAACCAGTCGCGACAAGTAATACGGTTCCCAGTCCAGTTATGAAAGTATTCGTGTGCAATCACGGACTGTACACGCATAATCGCGGCATCGGTGGTGTATTCTTCATCGGCCAGCACACAAGAGGTATTAAAAATATTTAAGCCTTTGTTTTCCATAGCCCCCATGTTGAACTGGCTGACCGCTACAATCATATAATTGTCTAAGTCGTATGGACGGCCATAGTGCTCTTCATCCCAACGCATAGAATGCTTAAGTGCTTCCATGGCAATTTTGCATTTTGGAATATCCTTTTCGATAGCATATATTTCAAGTGCAACATCGCGGCCTTCGGAAGTCGTATATCGATCCTTCAGTACAGCCAAATCACCAATCACACAGGCAAATAAATAACTTGGTTTTTTAGTTGGATCTTGCCAGATGGCAAAGTGACGGTCTTCACCCACGGTACCCGTTTCAAGCAAGTTACCGTTAGCCAGTAATACAGGATACTTTTTATCGGCTTCAACACGTGTAGTGAATACTGACAATACATCTGGACGGTCAGGATAAAAGGTAATTTTGCGGAAACCTTCTGGTTCATTTTGCGTGACAAACAAATCGCCGGCTTTGTACAGACCTTCTAGCTGGGTATTACTTTCTGGATGAATTACCACTTGGGTTTCAACCGTGAGTTGATCTGGTGCATTGGTAATCACCAATTGCTCATCATCAAGCGTGTAATCTTCACTGTTAAGCAGCTCGCCATTTAATTTAATCGATACCAGTTCAAGATCACGCCCCAACAGCACTAAATCACCTGCACTATTTCTTTTCATCACCAGTGTAGAAAACACGTGCGTATGATCATCGTGTACCTGAATATCAAGGTTGATCGAATCGACCAAGAAAGATGGCTGTTGATAATCTTTAAGATAAACCGTTTGATCTGCCGAAATATGAGGGTTTGCCGCAATATTCATATATTTTCCTATTTTGCCCTTATGCATGGCATCAGTCATTATTGTGTATGCATTTGATCATACGC
Organism: Acinetobacter soli; assembly: GCF_018139125.1. NCBI lineage: Bacteria > Pseudomonadati > Pseudomonadota > Gammaproteobacteria > Moraxellales > Moraxellaceae > Acinetobacter > Acinetobacter soli. The sequence continues at coordinate 834,973 of NZ_CP073241.1, read as the reverse complement.
CAACTTAATCAATGTGTCTGCGAAGTTTCAATTTAAAATTAAGATGCGTCTTATCGAATTATTTTTCAATTGTAAGTACGTACAAATGCTCAAAAAACGTTTTGTTTGGCTTGAGTTTTTTAGCTCTTTCTTTTGCTTTGTTTAATTTTGGCTGAAAGTAAGACAATCTATTTCATTGTAACGCCGACTTACATTTTTAAGTTTCGATTACATTTTGTGCACGTTTTTTGCTTGTATTAGCAAGACCAAGTTGGCCAATATAAAATACATAATGTCGAAGAGATGATCGATATGGAACTCACACAACACTTACATCGCGTTGAAAATATCAAAGCCATTCATGATTTGCACAGTGCTGGCGTTTGTCCCAATGTTATTGCGGTGTTCATGACCGCAGAAGGAATTGAAATTACCGCGCAGGATGTCACAGCCATTGTGAACACTTACGATGCTTTGGGCAAAGAAAAAGCACCTTCGCGCAAGGTCAAAGCCCTTATTGCAGCCAAAAAACGTGGCCAACACGATGAATCTTTGCCTTGCCCTGTTTAAATTTATGTAAAGTAGAAGGCTCAAAGATTTAACTTTGAGCCTTTTTTGTGTGTTCTATTTATAGAGAGCTTTGATCTGATCATTTGATCTGTAAATCTAGATGTCACAATTTGAACAGACACGATATAATTCAACTCTCGTTCTTTACCTGAGTGTTATTTTGAATATTCTGCAAAAACAACTTGATGAAAGTAGTCAGTGCCCACTGTGCCAAGCCGCTATGTTTTGGGTTGAGGCAGAAGAGTATGAGCAGGATGTTCAATTTCAAGAATGCAGCCATTGTCAGCATCGTGTATTTCAAGATCATAAGCGTGTGTGCCATTGCATAAGCTGTACCGAACAACGCAAAAAAATGATTAAACGAGCTCGTCAGCAAGAGCAGAAAAAAAACCAGATTAAAGATGACAAAGTGTTCAATCTTGAAGACTTGAGCTTGATGCACAAACTGTTTTTGTTGGCTTTACTAGATGATCATGTGCAGGAAAATATTCCGCACGATGAATTTGTACATTGGCATGCCATTAAGTACCACAGCATCAGCCCACATTATCTTTTCAACAATGCATTGTATAAAGAGCTGCTGCATTTAGGTATTTTGGTTATTCCTGAACATCTTGATGAACAACAACAGATTGCTTATTTGAGGGTTCGACTCGATGGCTACTCCGACCCTAGCTTGTTTAGTATCGTACAACAGCTCAGACATTGGTTTTATGAAAATCTAAGTATGGGAATTCCTTATAAAACGACAAAAGACGTCAAAAACGTGTTGTTTGAATTGTTGTATCAAGAAATTGTGCAATTTATGCAAATGTACTGTCGAACATGGAATATACAAATTGCAGGCAACCGTCATTTCCAGCAATTTTGTTATAAACTTCTTGATGGTTTGGCAGTGGGCCAGATTTACTATCTGATCCAGACTGCATTAGAGTATCTGTATACCCAAAAAGCGCTTCAGCCACGTAATGAAAGCTTCATCAATACCAATTTACTAAAAAAAACGCTAGAACAATATCGAGAGCGTGCCATTACAGAACGATGGGAAACCTCAACTTTACCTCGACCCATGAATTTACCCTTAAGTAAAATGAGTCAGATATTTTTGTATCGGTTTTTATCTTATGATGAACGCATCTTTATACAACCGATATGGAAAGCATGGCGCAAGATTGAGCCGCGCCTTAACTTTTTTTCTTTAAAACGGTGTATGAATTGTGGTTCAAACGACCTTGAGGTCGATTATGATGCGACAGATTATGTGTCGTTAATTTGCCGAAACTGCAAACATCAAGATCATTATTTTACCAAGTAAGCTTTTTCTTTTTAGGGGTCAGCCATGTATAACTCATGCAACATTATTGAACATGTTATTGATACTTGGGAAAAATTACAGGCACAAGCACCGCTGGTACAATGTATTACCAATAGCGTGGCAGCCAACTATGCGGCAAATGTTTTGCTGGCAGCGGGTGCCTCACCTGCAATGATTGACAATCCATTTGAGGCTGAGAGTTTTACCCAAATTAGTGGCGCACTTAGCATCAATACTGGTACCCCGACCACAGAGCAGATGCAGGCCATGATGATTTCGGCTCAAACGGCGCACAAACATCACATTCCTTGGGTGCTCGATCCTGTAGGATACGGGCCAATTCTCAAATGGCGAAGTGACGCTGTCGATGCGCTATTACAGTATCACCCCTCGGTTATTCGCGGTAATGCCTCTGAAATTAGTGCCCTTGCAGGGCGCCTGACCCAATCTAAAGGTGTAGACAGTACCCTCAAAAGCGATGAGATGTTTCATCACGCCCAGCACCTTTTAACTAAAACCAGTTGTGTGGCGATTTCAGGTGAAACCGATTATATCTTGTCAAATGCAATGACCTGCATTGTCAAAATTCAAGGTGGTAGCCATTTACAGCCACGCATCACTGCAACAGGTTGTGCACTTGGTGCTTTAGTCGCAGCATACTGTGCTGTTGCACCTGTTCATTTGGCGGCAATTACTGCGCATGTGCATTTTGCAATTGCCGGAAAACTTGCTTTTGATCAAGCACAAACGGTGGGGAGTTTTAATATTATGTTTATGGATTATATCCATATGCTCGATGCAAACTTGATTGAACAGTATGCGCGTATTGAATTAATTTCTGATGATTGATGTTTTCATACCTTTTACTTAAAGCATTCGTTATGATCTGGAATCATGCTTTGTAATAATTTTCTAGTTATCAATAGGATTAAAATAAGCGGCGATCAAGATCTTCCGCTTAAATACTCCATGACACTTTATATTAAGCTGATATAATTAAAACAAAATAAATAATTCCATCTTTAACAATTAAGATATCTAAACGATTAAATTTTTAAAATAAATACCAAGGTTTTTTAGGCATACTTTCTTTAAATTCAGGGCTTACTTCAATTGGTCCCTGACCTTTTTCACAATCTGTTATTATCCATTCGCTAGGTCGAAAACGCGCACTCGGACCATCAGGCTCAGGTTTACCAAATTCCTTTATAATGTCATATTCAATCGATGGAATATCGACTACAACCAAATCACCACGTGAACACGTTACTAATGATTGCTGCTTATGATGCTTTGAATGATGTTGATTGATTGTTGTACCAGTGTTAGAGCGTCCAACTGGAATCACATATTGATCTTGAGCCAATTCAAGTCGAGGGGGCTCCATTGCAATGATCCATACTCCAGCAACTTTAACAGGATGTGGAAAACGAATAGCTTTTAGCCCTCTTAAACTGACAGGCAATTGCGGCTCACCGTTGTCAAAAGCATCATTTCGACTAATTAAGCTGCCTTTGGGTACTAAAAGTTCACCATATTGATAATCTTGCGATAAAATAAAATGACTACGCTGCTCCTTATAATAACTTTTAAGTTCAAATTCATACTCAATCGATGTAAAAAAATAAAATACGCAGACTGCACATATATCACATATAAGTGTAATAACTGAGAGATAGATAATTTTCTTAGAGAAAAATTGAACAGAAAGTTTTTTATGCTTAAGCCAAAAAATCACTGCTTTTGCAAATAATATTAGTGTCAATACACCACCAATCAATGGTATAAAAACAAATAAAATGATAAATAAAAGTGAGATTGGGCCTATTGGTATCATGATTATTCTAAATTTAAATCCGTACGATTATTTTATTAAAAATAAGCTATTTATTTCTATAAAATCATAAATAGCTCATCACAAATATCAAAAATTCTTTATTTTATTGATTCGTGATCACTGTCTTAAAATACTGCTGACGAGGCATTTCGACAATTTCAACACAGCTTTGGATCGGTTTTTTCTGATTCATCAAACTCTGATTGCTAGTTACTGCCTGTAATACCTTTTCACCAATCTCGGTCTTTTGTTGTTCGGTACGCCCAGAGAGCAAATAAACTTTGACATGCACATAGGCCTGATTATGATCTCCCTCTCCAATCAAAAAGATATCATCTTTTCGGGCACGGGATTTAATATCTATCGCATCGCAATAGCCTGTCTCGATGATGCTGATATTGATTTGAGACAACAGTTGCTTCGGATCGAAATATTCAATATTGGCCGAATAATCCACAATAATATGGGGCATACGGTTTGACTTCCTATTCTATAAATAACAGTGCAAGACGTACCTGATCATAGCCCATTCTCGGGCTAGTGAGATCCACAATCGGTTTGAGTTTGATTGAACCATCGTCATTAAAATTTTCTGGCCGTTTGCTTTTTTGCACACGTTTAAACAATTTACGTACTTGCTCGACTACTTCATCACCTGGGTGGGCCACCGAAATATCCAGTCCTTGCTCACGGTGTAAACGCGCCAGATGATTAATAATGGTGGCCGGTGTGAGCCCTCGCTCTTGGGCGATATCTTGAATGTCGTACCCGCCCTCAAATAGCTCACGAGTTTCATCTAAGGTCGCGGAGCCATAATTTTGCTTTTCACCTTTGGCGAGTTTTTTCTCGTTACGGGCAATTTCGGTTTCATTGAGCGTACCACCACAATGTCGAATAAACGCTTTGTGCTTATCGGTTAAATCAATTTCTGCAAAATGATCTTCTGCCTCTTGAGACAACTCCTGAAAACGCTTGTCTGCTTTAAGCGCAAGGGTATCAAGCTCCAAAGCTTGCTCGTTAAAACCAAGTAAACGCAAACCCGTTAATGACTTCAGTCGAGATAAAGCCACATAACCCTGACCTTTTTCAAACGTATGGGTTAGATTAATTTCTGCGGCTTCCAAAGTCATACCTTGGCTTTTATGAATGGTAATCGCCCAAGCCAAACGCAATGGAATTTGCTGGAAACTTGCAATCACCTTCCCGGCTTCGTTTTCGATCGACCATGTTTCAGGCTCTACCAGCAAAGTGGTTCCATCTGTCATTTTGACTTTAGGCAGTAAGCCAAATTCGTCGTCTTCTTCAAATCCGATCACTTCGCCTAAACTGCCATTGATATATCCCATATCGAAGTTGTTTTTTACAAACATCACTTTGGCATGTTTTTTAAGCGTAAGCTCTTCGGGCGCGCGTACCGACGATTTTAATGTTTCAAGTAATTTTTCATTGCCATCTAATGTAGCATTGAACTGATGGCCATCATTTTCAATTTCATTCAAATGCTGAAAATTGATCGCGTCTACATCCATATTGTGGGTGTAAAGCCGTGTAAACGTATCCCCAATATCATGCTGACGCGATGCCAATAAGGCTTGCTTATGATTTGGCTGTATATTTTGCGCTCGAATGGCATTTAAAATCTGATTTAAAATTTCATCGTCCTGACGGTGTTGTTCTGTCAAATAACAGACTCGAAATTTTGCCTCAACCCACGCATCCGACATAAAGCAAAATTTATCGCGGTTGCGTTCATCATTTTTACCAACAGGCGGCAACTGAAAAAAATCACCGGCCACAATGACTTGTATACCGCCAAATGCTTCGTCGCTTTCTTTGAAGTATTTCAGAACCTGATTCACCAGATTAAGCTGTTTGGCATGTAACATTGAAATTTCATCAATAATCAGCACTTGAGCGTTTTCAAGGTGTTCTTTTAAATACTTGCGCTCTTTCATACGTTTCAGATCATCATCGGATAGATGATCCTTAATACCAATACCTGCCCATGTATGGATGGTCATACCATTCATATGTGTCGCCGCGATACCTGTTGAGGCTGTAATGGCAACGGGCACCTTACGCGCCTTTAAATACTGAATGTACTGATTAAGTGTATAGGTTTTACCTGCACCGGCCGAGCCCGTTAGGAATACATTTTCTCCGGCTTTTAATAACTTCAGTGCAGTTTCTTGCTTCATAATCCAACGACTTCTAACAACGAGCACATAGCTTAACGACTTTGACATAAAAGTAAAATGCTAAAGCTCAATCGATTAAAATATCACTTAAAATACAAAACCTTAATTCAAAAATTCTTGGTAGGTGTTTGGTAGGTACACATTATTTTACGCTCAGATAATACTAGTGACATGGTGAAGGACACCTAGATAACAAGACATAAACAGATTGAATAAGGAATATCTCAATGGCGTTTAAACAAATTGCAGATCAAACCAACGGTTTTTTCATCCCGAGCGTTTCACTTTTTGGTCCAGGATGTGCCAAAGAAATTGGAAATAAAGCAATTGATTTAGGAGCAAAAAAAGCTCTAATTGTGACCGATGAAGGCCTCTTTAAATTTGGTGTAGCCGACACAATTGCAGAATATCTACATAGCGCCGGTGTAAAAAGTCATATTTTTTCAGGTGCAGAACCTAATCCGACCGACATCAATGTACATCGTGGTGTAGAGGCCTATACTCACAATGACTGTGATTTTATTGTGTCTTTAGGAGGCGGCTCATCACATGACTGTGCCAAAGGCATTGGACTGGTGACTGCCGGCGGTGGTCACATCCGTGACTATGAAGGAATTGATAAAAGCAAAGTCCCAATGACGCCGCTGATTTCAGTCAATACTACAGCAGGTACCGCTTCTGAAATGACACGCTTTTGTATCATCACCAATACAGATACGCACGTAAAAATGGCAATTGTCGATTGGCGCTGCACACCATTGATTGCCATAGACGACCCTAAACTTATGATTGCAAAACCGACAGGCTTGACCGCTGCCACAGGGATGGATGCCTTGACACATGCGGTTGAGGCTTATGTATCGACAGCAGCCAACCCCATTACCGATGCCTGTGCAGAAAAAGCTATTAGCATGATCAGTCAATGGCTCAGACCCGCAGTAGCCAACGGTGAAGATATCGAAGCGCGCGATGCCATGAGCTATGCTCAGTATCTGGCAGGAATGGCATTTAACAACGCCTCATTGGGTTATGTACATGCCATGGCACATCAATTAGGTGGTTTTTATAATCTGCCGCACGGCGTATGTAACGCCATCTTATTGCCCCATGTTTGTGAATTCAACCTAATTGCGTGCCCTGAACGTTATGCCCGAATTGCAGAACTGATGGGTGTAAGTACTCAAGGCTTGAGTACCACTGCCGCGGCATATACAGCGATTAATGCGATACGTGAGTTGTCTTCTTCAATTGGTATACCATCTGGTTTAACAGAATTGGGCGTTAAACCAGAAGATTTGGCAGTTATGGCAGAAAATGCACAAAATGATGCCTGTATGCTTACAAATCCACGTAAAGCAACGCATGCACAAGTGGTCGAGATGTTTAAAGCAGCATTGTAACTGGCTTAAACAGTAAAAATCCTCTTCTGAGTAGGTTCTCTCCAACCAACTTACTCGGATTTTGGGAATATCTCCATCATGGATATTCCCTTTTTTTATTCACATGTCGTAATTGACAAAGTTTAAATTTCAGATAACGATGAACACATCATGATTCAATAGAAAAAACAAGAATGTCAGATTACAGCGCCGATCTCTTAGGTGAAGGCTATGAACAGCAAATCCTGAATTTTCCTGACGATTATGAAGGTCGAGTGATCGCCACACTGGTAAGAAAAAAAGCCAATCATACTACTGATAAGGCTGTGCTATATATTCATGGCTATATTGACTATTTTTTTCAAAAAGAAATGGCCGAGCAATTTAATCTACATGGTTATGATTTTTACGCCCTTGATTTACGCAAATATGGCCGCTCTAAACTCCCCAATCAAACATTTTTTAATGTGCACGATTTACGCGAATACGATGCCGAAATTAGTCGGGCACTTGAGCTAATCGAGCAAGAATCTCATCATCAAGTGTTGCTTGCAGGTCACTCTACTGGCGGGCTAATTGCCACTTTGTATGCTGCACATTATCGTCAGAATTCACTGATCAAAGCACTCTGGGTAAACAGTCCATTTTATGAGTTCAATTTGAGTCTTGCCGAAAAGAAACTGGGAATTCCGCTGTTGAGTCAGGTTGGTCGAGTATTGCCGCGTCAACCTTTTCCGAGCAAACTCAACCGATGGTACGTTACCAGTTTGCATCAAAGCCTAAAAGGCGAATGGGATTTTGATCTGAACTGGAAGCCAGTATCTGCACCGACCGTTTTACTTAGTTTTGTACATGCTATACATAGTGCCCAAAAAGAAATTCACAAAGGTGTGTATATTGATATTCCTGTACTGGTGATGCATTCACATCAAACTAAAAATCCGAAACGCTGGCATAAAAGCGTCACACAAAGTGATGTGATTTTAAATGTAAAAGACATTCGCAAATACGCCAAAAAAATCAAGGGCGATGTGACAATCCAGAGCATCCACAATGGTGTACATGATCTGGTCTTATCAGCGCCCGCTGTACGCGAAGCTGTCTATCAAAAGTTATTTCAATGGCTTAATAGCAAAATCAGTTCATACTGACCTTATCCTTCATAATATTTGACCAATAATTGGTGTGCAGGATGATCCAGTGGAAGCAGCTCGGTTAATCGTTGTACAGCATCTATGGCTTCTGGAAAGCGTGCTAGATGCTTGAGCAACATATCAGGCTCTTTTGCTTTGTAAATTGCATCACTCAGACGTGATTCAAGACAGTCACGCCATGTACAAATAAATGGACTCTCCGAGCGGGATAACAGCACACCTGTATACAGTTGTAAGGCCATAGCGACATAACCTGCATTGAGCGCATCTTCTGCCTGTAAAAAATCTGCCTCTACATGTGCCAGTAAGCGATAAGGTCTCGATCCGAGTAAGCCACCCAAAATATCACGCAACTGAGACATTTCAGCTTTGAGCGTTCCTACACTGACCTTGCGCTCACCATAAAGTGCATGATGCAGTTTTTCCAGATTCAGCCCTTGTGGACATAAAGTTAAAATAGTTAAAATTTCAACTTGTCGTGGCGTTAAGACGAGCGCTTTGCCGTTAAATAATATCTGCGGCGTAGAAAAAGCACGAATAAATAAGTGCTGTCGCTGATGCTCGATAAGCGCATTTTGAATAATGGCAGCACAACGTTCTGCCGCCAACATGCCTAAAGCATTGTGATTTTTCCAAGTGGCAGATAAATCGACAACACCCACGGGTTGTTGTGTATAAGGATCTAAAATTGGCGCAGCGTAACACACCCAATCATGCACAGAAGACATGTAATGTTCATTGGAAAAAACACAACTCGACTGCCGGGTTTTAAGTGACAAAGCCAAAGCATTCGTCCCTACAAGCTCTTCTTTCCACTGACCACCAGCAACAAAATGGACCTTCTCAGCAGCGCTTCGCATTTGCGCACTTGGCGCTGCCCATAAAATCGTGCTGCCTATATCTGCAACCGCAATCACCATCGATGATTGCTCCGCGACGTGTTTAAGATCATGTTGACACGCCTGAATTGCCACATCTAAAACACTGGGATTTTTGTTTGAGGCAGGTTTGAGCAAAGGTGCAGCTAAGCGCTCTTTAGGAATATCGGCAGATGCAGATCGCTGCCAAGAGCTCGCAATACTTTGTTCAATTTTTTCAGCATGTTGCGGCGTCAATACACTTTGATTTCTCAGTTTATCAATGGTATGCCGCTGGTGAAGTAAATCCTGTTTTGTAAACATTTGTCGTTCCCTTGCAAATTCTCATTATTTCCAACCTTTCTCCAACCTTATTTCTTCTATGCTAATTAAATAATGTACAAAAGTACCTTATACCAAAGCTGTAGATGCTTCAATCATAGATGAATAATAAGCAAAGGAATACTGATATGCGATACATCGACCCAAACCAACCCGGTTCAAAAGTTCAATTTAAAGCACAATATGAAAATTTTATTGGGGGTCAGTGGGTACCTCCTGTTAAAGGCGAGTATTTTGGCAATAGTTCTCCCGTAGATGGCAAGGTATTCACTCAAATTCCACGCTCTAGTATTGAAGATATCGAGCTTGCTCTTGATGCAGCGCATAAAGCGAAAGCCGACTGGAACAGCTCATCACCGACTGTTCGTTCAAATTTACTGCTTAAAATTGCAGACCGTCTAGAAGAAAATCTTGAGTTACTTGCCGTAGCAGAAACATGGGAAAACGGCAAACCGATTCGCGAGACACTGGCAGCAGATATTCCACTGGCGATTGACCATTTCCGCTATTTTGCAGGATGTATTCGCGCTCAAGAAGGTGGAATTTCTGAAATTGATGAAGATACCATTGCCTATCATTTTCATGAACCGCTCGGTGTGGTTGGACAGATCATTCCGTGGAACTTTCCAATCTTAATGGCAGCATGGAAACTTGCACCAGCACTTGCAGCGGGTAACTGCATTGTATTAAAGCCTGCCGAGCAAACGCCTTCAAGTATCTTAGTATTAATGGAATTGATTCAAGATCTAGTTCCACCTGGTGTACTCAATATTGTAAATGGCTATGGTGCCGAGGTTGGTCGTCCACTGGCGACCAACCCAAGAATTGCAAAAATTGCATTTACCGGCTCAACAAAAGTTGGCCAGATGATTATGCAATACGCAACTGAAAATATTATTCCGGTTACGCTCGAACTGGGCGGTAAATCGCCTAATATTTTCTTTGAAGATGTGCTGGCACAGCAAGATGACTATCTTGAAAAAGCACTTGAAGGCTTTGCTATGTTTGCACTGAACCAAGGTGAAGTATGTACATGTCCATCACGCGCGCTGGTACAGGAAAGTATTGCCGATCAGTTTCTGGAATTGGCAGTCGAACGGGTTAAAAAAATCAAAACCGGTCATCCACTTGATACCGACACTATGATTGGTGCTCAAGCATCTAAACAACAGTTTGATAAGATTATTGGCTGCATCGATACTGGTCGAAACGAAGGCGCGCAATTGATGACGGGTGGCGATCCACGTCACGATGTTGATGGTGGTTTTTATATTGAACCGACTATTTTTAAAGGTGACAACAGCATGAAAATTTTCCAAGAGGAAATTTTTGGGCCAGTACTATCGGTCACCACATTTAAAGATTTTGACGAGGCCATTAAGATTGCCAACGACACCATGTATGGCTTAGGTGCTGGTGTATGGTCTCGCTCTGCACACACCTCATATCGTGCGGGCCGTGCAATTCAGGCTGGTCGAGTCTGGACCAACTGTTACCATTTATACCCTGCTCATGCCGCATTTGGAGGATATAAGCAGTCTGGTATTGGACGGGAAAACCACAGAATGATGCTCGATCATTATCAGCAAACCAAAAACTTGTTGGTGAGCTACTCAACTAAACCAATGGGCTTCTTCTAATCACGTTGTAACCTACTCCAAAAAAGGCCCACGATGGGCCTTTCTTTTTAGCAATATCGAGGTATGGCTTTGCATTTTGTTCTATGCATACTTCAGGTATGATCGCATGAGATCTTTTTAATATTGTGTAACTTACGCCATGAAAACTATTTATGCAGTTCAACATTTGGCCTTTGAAGATCTCGGCTCGCTTGAAGATCTTTTTTATGAGCTCGGTTTTAGAGTGCGCTATTTTGAAGCAGGTGTAGATGACCTCAAGCCTGCCTTTGAGCATGATGGCCTTACCGTCATTTTAGGTGGGCCAATCGGTGTGTATGAAGAAGCCGACTATCCATTTTTAAAACAAGAAACGGCACTTCTTAAAGCGCGCTTAGCGGCGAATAAGCCGACGATTGGAATTTGCTTAGGTGCTCAGCTTATTGCCAAAGCACTCGGTGCCAAAGTTTATGCTGGAGAGCACAAAGAAATTGGATGGAGTACGTTACACATCAAGGCCACATCAGAGAATCCATTACAAGGGCTAATCGATCAACCGGTTTTACACTGGCACGGTGATACCTTTGATTTACCTACGTCAGCAACGCTGCTGGCAAGTTCAGAACATTATCCGCATCAAGCCTTTTCATGTGGAACGCATGTACTTGCTTTACAGTTTCATTTGGAAGTGTGTGGTGATAACTTTGAACGCTGGCTCATCGGGCATACAGCTGAGCTTCGACAAGGAAATTTTTCAGTTCAAGCGCTTCGCGCCGATACCGCACGCTATGCTCAAGGTTTATCTCACGTGGCACGTTCAATTCTCTTAGATTATCTCAAGCAGCTCAATTTGGTATAAGTCAGCTTTATTTCTGATCTTTTATTCGTCATTGGAAAATTGATCGATCACTTGCTGCTCGGTCATTTGAGGTGACTTCGTTAGAAACTGATAATAATCTGGCTTGTGATCGGCATAAATCTCAAGATGGATTTTGGAATTGGGAGCTAAGTCGAATAATTCGGCATTAATGCTGTAATACTCTCGTTCGTTCAGCTTGTAAAACAACTTGGTGCCGCACTGCTGGCAAAAATATCGCGCTGCCCATTCCGATGAGTCATATTTTCGAACAAATTGCTGCCCAGTAAGCTTGATTTTTTGAGTCGATTCAACTGTCAAAGCTGGGCCTCCTCCCCATGTTCTACACATGCTGCAATGACACACTGTAATTTCCTCAGAATTGACCTCAACGTCAATCTGCACTGCACCACACAAACAAGCGCCTAACATTTCTTATTTTCCTTATTTGTTTGAGTCGGCTTTTATACTATCGAAAAAAAACATCACATGGCTAAATATTGCACTGTGATGCTTTAGATTTTGTAAACACTTATGCGCTTTCAACACTTAACTTAATTGTAGCCAGCGTCGCTATTCAATTTTGAGCTGAAATTCATCTTGGCTAATTTTAATCTTGAGCTTTTTGTATTTACGCTTACTGGCATCGAGTGCTGAGTGCAAAACCTCATTAGAAAAAGTTGTATCATTCATCAACTCCGAATAGATTTTATATCCAATCACAATCTTGGATGGCTTTTCCCCATTATGTTTAAAATCTTCAATTAATTGATCAAGATATGCAACATTTGCTTTTTTCATCAGATCTATTCTTTCAGCCTTGATACTTATTTAAAGTACTTAGATTTCTTTACACTTTGATTAATTTTAAAAAATTAACGACTACATGATCATTTTTTACTGGAAATTTAAACTGAAAAGCAGCAATTTTGTTCTATAAACCACCATCACGTTTTAGCATTCTCTACAGCATGCGATACAGGTAAGTTTATTATGTCCCGAAGACCGCGTGAACAGGTTCATTATCTGCATCTTAAGGAGTTAGGTGGATTAGAAATGCTGAGCGCGCAATACTATCAGCAAACATTTTCTCGTCATGTTCATGAAGGCTTTTGTATTGGTGTAATTGAAGATGGTGCGCAGCGTTTTTTCCGTACTGGTGCTCATCATGTTGCGCCCAAAGGCGATATTATTTTAGTCAATCCAGATGAAATTCATACAGGTTCTTCGGCTGTTGAAACTGGTTGGCGCTATCGAGCAATTTATCCAACCCCTGAACTATTGAGTCGTCTTACTCAGGATTTGTTTTCTACCCAGCGTTTCATTCCTTGGTTTACGCATGCTGTGGTTCATGATGAAGGTCTTGCCCAGCAGCTCAGATTATTATTTGATCTTCTTGAGCAGCCACAGAATATTTTACTTAAAGAAACACTTTTTCTATCTACCATGGCTTGGTTGACTACACGCTATAGTCAAACAAAGCCGTCATTATTGAGCTTAAGTGATGCCAAAAGCAAAATACTTACAATCAAAGAAATGATCGCAACACATCCCGAACATGATTTTTCACTGGGTGAACTCGCAGGCTTTGCACATTTAAGCCAGTGGCATTTTTTAAGACAATTTAAAAAACATGTAGGTTTTTCTCCGCATGCGTGGCTTGTTCAATGTCGTATTATGAAAGCACAAAAATTATTACGTGAAGATTTGACGATTTCAGATGTCTCGCAACGTTGCGGTTTTTCAGATCAAAGTCATTTCACGCGACATTTTAAAAATGCACTCGGCATCACACCCGGTGGTTATATTCGAAGTTTAAAATAAGCAAGTTTATGCAATTAAGATCAATTTTAGGTGGCTAAAATCGTACTGTTATTTTGAGATGTAAAATCCAATCATGATGAATAATGTAATATCGAATTATTTTAACTTGGCCCATATACGTGATTTAGTTACGGGCGCCTTAAAAATTACTCCCTTGTGCATTGCTGTTTTGCCATGGGGATTACTGGCCGGTTCGATGGCGATTCAGGCTGGACTTTCCCCTGCTCAAGCCATCGGGATGTCTGCTTTTGTATTTGCTGGTGCAGCTCAGTTGGTTTCACTTGGTATGATCATGGCGGGCGCTCCACTCATTAGTATTGTTTTGTCTGTATTTCTGATCACCTCACAACATTACCTATACGCGCTCAACTTACGTTCATCTGTGAAAAATGAATCTTTCGGCAAACGTGTATTATTGGGATTTGTTTTAACCGATGAGCTCTTTGCAATCAGTAGCACTCAACCACATTACAACTATCGTGTACTACTCGGTGCAGGAATCTGGTTTTATCTCTGCTGGCTTGTGTTTAGTTTTTTTGGTGTGCTACTGACCTCATCATTTTCACAACTTGAACACATGCATCTGGATTTTTCTATTGTTGCAACGTTTATAGCCATTATTGTGCCTCTCATTCAAAACCGACATGCTCTGATCGGGGTGATCACCACGCTTGTTCTGACAGCACTAAGCTTATATTTAAATATCTTGATGGGTGGATTAATTGCTGCACTGATTGGGATGAGCGTGGCGGCATGGTCTGAATCTAAGGAGAAAAAAGAATGACATGGACATTTATGCTTTTACTGGCGGGAATTGTCTTTTTAAATCGTTATATTTTTTTAGAACCTCGTTTTCCGATCAAAATTCCCGACTGGCTTAATCGTGCCTTGCGCTATTCTGCACCTTGCATTCTTTCATCGATTTGCGTTCCGATTATTCTGATGGATAATCATGTCTTTCGAGAGCACATTATAAACCCCTACTTTATTGCCACACTGATTACCATATTGGTTGCCTATGTTATTCGACATACACTAGCCACAATCTGTATAAGCCTGAGCAGTTTTTATCTTCTGGTGTATTTAATGGCCTGATTTGATTTTAGTTAAAACGCTGACTTGAGCGTATGTTTTTCCATGTCGGTTTATTCAATATTCTCATCATATCGAAATTCTTATCATATCGAATCAATGAGGATGCGCAAGATGTGTAGCTTATCCGACATGCCAATACAGGCTAAATTTTAGTGACAAATATCATAGTCGATAGCCAATAAGTTGAACTCATGCAGCCCAAGTGAATTAAAAACTTACTTTTTGTAATTAAACTCGTTTTTATTGCCTAAATCGAGTACATTCAGGACAACAGACTGCGTAATTAAACGCAGATCGTACATTAAATTTTAATTGAAAATTAACGCATTCTAAAAATTATAGTTTGAATTAAAGGACAAAATTATGTTCAAGCACATACTTTTGAGTTCTGTTATTGCATCTTCGACCTTTCTTTTATCTTACACTGCTCAGGCGTGTACTCGTGTGGTATATCAAGGTAACAATCAGAATATTCTCACTGCCCGATCCATGGATTGGAAAAGTGATGTAGGTACCAATCTGTGGATTCTACCTAGCGGTATCAAACGCAGTGGCAATTCAGGTAAAAACTCCATCCAGTGGACGTCTAAATACGGAAGCGTTGTTGCTACTGGTTATGATGTTGCAACCACAGACGGTGTCAACGAAGCAGGACTCAACGCCAATCTATTGTGGCTGGTGGAATCACAATATCCAGACGAAAAAACCTCGAACAAGCCTAAATTAACCATTGCCGCGTGGGCACAATATGCGCTCGATAATTTTGCAACCGTAAATGAAGCGGTTACAGCTTTAGAAAAAGAACCGTTTATTATTGTCAGTGATGCAGTTCCCGGAGAACAAAGACTAACTACCTTACATTTGTCACTTTCCGATGCCACGGGCGACAGCGCTATTGTTGAATATATCAATGGCAAGCAAGTGATTCATCACAGTAAGACTTATCAGGTGATGACCAATTCCCCTATTTTTGAAGAGCAGCTTGCCTTAAATGAATATTGGAAAAAAATAGGGGGTACAACATTTTTACCGGGAACCAATCGCGCAGCTGACCGATTTGCTCGGGCATCGTTTTATATCAATGCCATTCCCAAAACTGAAGATCCAAAAGCCAGTCTTGCTTCTGTATTTGGCGTGATTCGAAACGTATCTGTTCCTTATGGCTTAAATACTGAAGAAGAACCTAATATTTCATCGACCCGATGGCGAACAGTGGTTGACCATAAACATAAAATGTACTTTTTTGAATCGGCTCTTTCACCCAATATTTTTTGGATAGATTTAAAAAAGATTAACTTTAAAGATGGTATAACAAAGAAACTGGATTTAGGAAAAAATCAGGAAAATGTCTATGCGGGAGATGCAACCAGTCAGTTTAAAGCATCAACCCCATTTCATTTTTTAGGTAAAGACGATTAAGTCGAAAGTTTCTCAAAATTGGATGAACGAGGAAAAACATGAAAAGAATTTTTGGGTGGTGTACAGCACTCTTTTTATTGCATGGTTGTGCAACTGTTCCTCAAGATACGGCTCCACCGGATGATGTGGCAACGGCGGGACTGCTTTTGTGTCAACCGACCGAACAGTGCCCGATTATGAGTGCACGCTGGAATCCGGAAAACAAGAGCCAATTAAGAATCGATGTTCGCCTCAATAGCTCGTATTTGTATTACGACATCAAAAAGGTGACTTTTATTGTTGATGGTAAACATTTATCTTACAAACCCAAACAGCCTACCGTCTTACGTTATGTGAATCGTTTAGAGCCTAGACGTTCGAGTAACTATATTGTGGTACCAAGTAGCTTTTTATCTGAATTTAAAAACGCAAAATCAATTGAAGTACAAATCAATACCGATCATGGCCCAATCAAACGTGCCATGTATAAAGATGGACAACAATCAAGCGCCTATAAAAACTTTATCGAAGTGTATAACAAGTCATAAAAAAACACCTCACACCATCGATGGTGTGAGGTGTTTTTTTAAAGTAGCGTCTTAAGGCGCGATTGGCTCAAAAGGCGGAATCACATCTGCATTTTGTGCACGATGGCGCATAAAATGATCCATCAACACAATCGCAAGCATTGCTTCTGCAATTGGCGTTGCCCGAACCCCAACACACGGATCATGGCGACCTTTGGTTAAAACATCGATATTTTCACGATCGATATTAATGGTTTTACCCGGCGTAGTGATACTCGCAGTTGGCTTCAAAGCAATCGCAACGCGAATATCCTGACCGCTTGAAATTCCGCCTAAAATACCCCCTGCATGATTCGCCAAGAATCCATTAGCGCTCAACTCATCACGGGTTTCATGCCCAAACTGGCCAGCAACAGCAAAACCGTCGCCAATTTCGACGCCTTTTACTGCATTAATACTCATCATCGCATGTGCAATATCGGCATCAAGTCGATCAAATACAGGTTCACCCCAACCAACTGGAACATTTTCTGCTACGATTTCGAGTTTGGCGCCACAACTTGTACCTTGTTCACGTAAAGACGTAACTAAAGCTTCAAAACGTGGAACGGCATCAACATCACCACAAAAAAATGGATTTTGAGAAACTTCATTCCAGTCGAGTTTTTCTGTTACTTCAGTTCCGATTTGTGTTACGTGCCCGCGAATGACAATACCAAACTTCTCTGCAAGAAACTTTTTCGCAATCGCGCCAGCAGCGACACGCATGGCCGTTTCACGTGCACTTGAGCGTCCGCCACCGCGATAATCGCGAAAACCATACTTTTGCGTATAGGTATAATCGGCATGTCCAGGACGGAAAGTTTGCGCAATATTGCCGTAATCTTTCGACTTTTGATCCGTATTTTCAATGTACAGACCAATCGATGTGCCCGTAGTTTTACCTTCAAACACACCCGAAATAATTTTAACCTGATCGGGCTCTTTGCGCTGTGTTGCAAACTTTGAGGTACCCGGTTTACGTCGATCAAGATCCTGTTGTAAATCCGCTTCAGAAAGTTCAAGACCCGGCGGAACACCATCTACAATTGCCATCAAGCCGACGCCATGCGATTCCCCACAGGTGGTGACTCGAAACAGCTGTCCAATACTATTCCCTGCCATAACGTTTCTTCCTTATCCCTCTAATGATGCTTGAAATAATTTCTGATGACGACGGCACTGTTCAGCAGTCAATGCAAAGATTCCCGAACCACCTTTTTGGAATGTCAACCAGTGAAAATCGACCGTATTAAAGTTTTGACGCATCGCCCACTCAGAATTACCCACCTCAATCACAATCAGACCATTTTCGCTTAAGTAATCAGCCGCTTGAGCGAGCATTTTACGCACCAAATCTAGTCCATCCTGACCTGCTGCCAAAGCCAGTTCAGGCTCATGTAAAAACTCTTCTGGCAAGTCAGCCATATCTTCAGCGTCAACATAAGGCGGGTTGCTGACAATCAAATCGTACTGATTTTCGGCAGGAATTTTTGCGAAAAGATCTGACTCCATGAGTGCAATTTGATATTGCTTATTGTGATGCTCAACGTTCAGCGCAGCCACTTCAAGTGCTTCTTTTGAAATATCTGTTGCATCTACTTCTGCATCTGGATACGCATAACCCAATGCAACTGCGATACATCCTGAACCTGTACACATATCTAGAATTCGGTGCGGTGTTTTTGGCGCAGCATTTTCTGGCAGATTGTTTTGTGCCTCTCGCATTTGACCATTTTCATCGAGGCAATACGGCGCAAAACGTTGTTCGATCAGCTCTGCTACTGGTGAGCGAGGAATTAAAACACGCTCATCGACATAAAACGGTTTGTTGGCAAAATAAGCAAGATTGAGCAAATATGACGTTGGCGTACGCTCATTGATACGGCGTTCGAGTAAACTCAAAAATTCGGCTTTTTCACTTGGCAGCAATTTGGCATCTAGAATTTCTGAGTCTGCCGCCCATTCAAGTGACAACGTTTGCAATACCAGTGCTGAGCTTTCAGCAAAATAATCTTCTGTCCCTTGTCCTAAATGAGCATCATATTGACGTAATGCAGTCACACCAAAACGAATAAAATCACGAATTGTGCTTAAACTTTCTGCTGCTTCCTGTAAATGTTCAGGGCTGATTGTCGGTCGCTCCACTCAGGGATCTCCAAAAGGTTGTTATGCAAAACGCGTTATCATACCTTGTTTTGCCAAGCTTTATAAGATCAAGATGGTATGCATTTAAAGGAACTGTGATCACGAGGTGCGATCATGTCATTCAAATCATTCTGTGTTAGAGATTCAAAAGCCCATTCATCATGAGTAGGCTTTTATTTTTTGTAAAACTAAATAGCATTAAAAATCTTGTTGTATTGGACGTAGCACAATTTCATTGATATCGACATCTTTAGGTTGTTCAATTGCATAGTCAATTGCACGTGCAACACTGTAGGCAGGGATTGCCATTTTATAAAATTCTTTCACAGTTTCTGCGCTTTGCTCATCGGAACTTCCAAATCTTCGCTTACTTTCAATTGCACACGGACAGAAAACCTAATGCCTGCTACAGAATAGAGATTGATAACAAAATCAGATCTTTACAAATTCAAATTTAATCACAATAAAAAAAGAGATGCCGCAGCATCTCTTTTTGAATGATTTATTGTGTCATTACTTATTTTTTAGCAGCAGTTGCTTCAGTGGTGATGTTGACTGTGATCTTATCTCCCACATTCGGCACATAATTACCGATACCGAATTCTGAGCGGTTAAACGAAGTAGTTGCATTAAAGCCAATCGCTGGAACTTTTGCCATTGGGTGCTCACCTTGTTTATTAAGTACAGCATCAAGCACCACAGGTTTGGTAATGCCTTTAACGGTTAAATTGCCTGTAATTTTGAAGTGTTTTTTGTCTTTGGTTTCAACTTTAGTACTTTTGAAGGTAATGTTTGGATACTTGGCTGCATTAAACCAGCCTTCTTGCTGGAATTCTTTATCTAGAGCTGGCACATTGGTATTTACGCTACTGACTGGAATCGTCACGTCTACCGATGAGTTTGCAGGTTTAGCGTTATCGACTTTAATGACACCTTGGATGTCACTGAAGTTCGCGCTTGGTGTTGAAAAACCAAAATGGTTCCAGCTAAATACGGTTGCTGTATGCGTTGGATCAATTTTATAATCTACTGGCGCTGCAAGTGCCAATGTACTGCTGATCGCAACCGCCAAACCTAAAGATAATGATTGAAGTTTCATTCGATGTTTTCCTTTTAAATCATGTTATTTAGTCTATACATTCAACAATTTAAATCATTCTGATTTATAAAACGATATGTTGCATGGATGAAACACCACACTTTAAATTTAATTTTTCTTAATAATTTTGAATTTTATTTATTTAAATTATACATTTAGAGGATGCAATAAAAGTTGCTCTAAAGAATTTATCTTATTTTAAAAGACAAAAAGCTACATTATTGATTCAATCGATCACAATTACAGGCAAAAAAAAGCCCTTGCAAACAAGGGCCTTTCTTTTAAAGCGCTAAAACTTAGTAGCTTTGTACTGCTTCAATTACAGCTTGGCTAGTAATACCAAAGTGCTGGAACAAATCTTTTGCAGGTGCAGATTCACCATAAGTGGTCATTCCGATCACTTTACCGTCTAGACCTACGAACTTCCACCAGTAATCGACATGCGCCGCTTCAATCGCAACACGAGCACGAATGCTCGCAGGCAATACCGCTTCACGATATGCTGCATCTTGAGTCATGAACAACTCTGCACAAGGCATAGATACCACACGAACGCCTTCAAGCTGTGCGTAGGCATCCATCGCGATAGATACTTCAGAACCTGTTGCAATAATAATCGCTTTCAATTCGCCTTTTTCTTGTGCCAATACATAACCACCTTTCGCGGCATCTTGAATTTGTGCTTCAGAACGTGACTGGAATGGCAAGTTTTGACGAGACAAGATCAATGCGGTTGGACCATCTTTACGCTCAAGCGCAGATTTCCATGCAATTGCTGTTTCAACTGTATCAGCAGGACGCCATGTATTGAGGTTTGGCGTACCACGAAGTGACGCGATTTGCTCGATTGGCTGATGTGTTGGACCATCTTCACCCAAACCAATTGAATCGTGGGTATATACATGAATCACGCGTTGCTTCATTAATGCAGACATACGTACGGCATTACGCGCGTATTCCATAAACATCAGGAACGTTGCAACATAAGGAACAAAACCACCGTGCAGCGCAACACCGTTAGCAATGGCTGTCATACCGAATTCACGTACGCCATAGTACACGTAGTTTCCTGCCGGGTTGTCCTGCACACCTTCACACCCTTTCCAAAGTGTCAGGTTAGAACCAGCCAAGTCTGCTGAACCGCCTAGCATTTCTGGCAATAACGGACCGAACGCTTGCAAGGTGTTCTGGCTCGCTTTACGGGTTGCAATTGTTTCTGCTTTCTCATTCACCTGCGCAATAAATGCATCGGCTTGTGCAGTAAAATCTGCAGGCAAGTCACCATTTACACGGCGCAATAATTCTGCTGCTTCAGTTGGATATTTTGCTTGATACGCGGCAAATACATCATTCCATGCAGCTTCAGAAGTTTGACCTTTTTCATTGGCATTCCAAGCGGCATAAATATCTTGCGGAATAACAAATGCTTCATCGCTCCAACCCAGTGCTTCACGGGTAAGTTTGATTTCTTCTGCACCCAATGGCGCACCGTGACAGTCTTCTTTACCTTGCTTGTTTGGAGAACCTAAACCAATAATTGTCTTACAGATAATTAAAGTTGGTTTAGT
The DNA here is from genome assembly GCF_018139125.1 of Acinetobacter soli. Classification (NCBI taxonomy): domain Bacteria; kingdom Pseudomonadati; phylum Pseudomonadota; class Gammaproteobacteria; order Moraxellales; family Moraxellaceae; genus Acinetobacter; species Acinetobacter soli. The sequence goes on along the minus strand of NZ_CP073241.1, from coordinate 813,172 downwards.
AGTTTCTGCTTTTGCTTCAATCGTTGCCTGACGGATTGCAGCGGCATCATGACCATCTACACGAAGAACTTGCCAACCGTAAGCCTTAAAACGTTGCTCAGTATCATCACTGAACCAACCTTCAACCTCACCATCAATCGAGATGCCATTATCATCATAGTAAGCAATGAGTTTGCCCAGACCTAATGTACCCGCCAATGAACACACTTCATGTGAAATGCCTTCCATCAAACAGCCATCGCCCAAGAAGCAATAAGTGAAATGATCAACGACTGTTAAGTCGTCTTTATTGAACTGAGCGGCTAGTGTTTTTTCAGCCAGTGCGAAACCAACAGCATTTGCAATGCCCTGACCTAAAGGACCTGTTGTTGTTTCGATACCTGGTGCATAACCATATTCTGGGTGACCCGGTGTTTTTGAATGAAGCTGACGGAACTGTTTTAAATCGTCAATTGAAAGATCATAACCAGTTAAATGCAACAACGCATAATGCAGCATTGATCCATGACCATTAGAAAGTACAAAACGGTCACGGTTGGCCCATTGCGGGTTTGCTGGATTATGGTTTAAAAATTCACGCCACACCACATCAGCAATATCTGCCATCCCCATTGGTGCACCAGGATGCCCTGAGTTTGCTTGTTGCACAGCATCCATAGCCAATACACGAATTGCGTTTGCAATACGACGTTCGTTTAAAGGGGTCGTCATAGGTCAGTATCCAAATTAAAGCTGATAAGGAAGAAGAAATGAATCAGAATTCAAACTGTGAGTATTGTCTTAAAAAAAACTGAATGGGTAAAGCCTAGAGTGACGTTTCATGTTTGTTTTTTTGAATTCAGGCACAAAATGTTTAAAAATTAACTGATTCTCGATGATTTTTAAATTGCTCAAATCTGATGAACAAATCTAAAGGCAATAAATTTAAACACTCAATCTTGTTGAAAGTGAATTTGATTCATCTTTATATACGTCTTTGTTAGCTTCAATCAGTTATAGAGTTTTCGATTTAATACACTTCGGTGAAAAGAATCGGATGATTTCACATAAATTTCATCTGAGATTGATTATTGTATAACTGAAACTTAGACAAAACACTATGCTTTATAAGTTCTATTGATATAAATTAAAATTTATATGAATTGAAATAAATTCATTGATTTTAGTCAGCTTAAGCTAGTCCTGAAGTCTAAGTCGATGTAACATATCCCGTCTTTTGAATTAACTGTGATAGGACTTTCATGCGCGAGTACGCTGTTTTTACTTCGGAATCTGTAAGCGAAGGTCATCCCGATAAAATGGCAGATCAGATCAGTGATGCTATTTTGGATGCGATCTTAAAAGAAGACCCATACGCACGGGTTGCTTGTGAAACACTCGTAAAAACAGGTGCTGTGGTTCTGGCTGGTGAAATTACCACAACAGCGAATGTTGATTTTGAAGCGATCGTTCGTCAAACCGTAAACGGTATTGGCTACCATCACTCTGATCTCGGATTTGATGGTTCAACCTGTGCGGTCATTAACATGATCGGCAAGCAATCACCTGAAATTGCACAAGGTGTAGATCGTCAGAAACCTGAAGACCAAGGCGCTGGCGACCAAGGTTTGATGTTTGGTTATGCAAGCCGTGAAACTGACGTGCTTATGCCTGCACCAATCTCTTATGCGCACCGCTTAATGGAACGTCAAGCCGAGCTTCGTCGCTCTGGTGTTTTGCCATGGTTACGACCAGATGCAAAAAGCCAAGTCACATTCGCTTATGAAAATGGCAAACCTGTTCGCTTGGATGCGGTCGTTTTATCGACTCAACACGATCCTGAAATTTCTCAAGCACAGCTAAAAGAAGCCATTATTGAAGAAATTATCAAGCCAGTTATTCCAGCAGACATGTTCCATGCCGCAACTAAATTCCACATTAATCCAACGGGATTGTTTGTGATTGGTGGCCCAGTGGGTGACTGTGGCTTAACAGGTCGTAAAATCATTGTAGATACTTACGGCGGTATGGCACGTCACGGTGGTGGTGCATTCTCTGGTAAAGATCCATCGAAAGTTGACCGTTCTGCTGCTTATGCAGGGCGCTATGTGGCAAAAAATATTGTTGCAGCTGGCTTGGCAGACAAATGTGAAATTCAGGTGAGCTACGCGATTGGTGTGGCTGAGCCAACTTCGATTTCAATCAATACGTTTAATACTGGAAAAGTAGATGACGAATTGATCGTGGCCTTGGTCCGCGAACACTTCGACCTTCGTCCATTTGGTATTACCCGTATGCTTAACCTGCTTCAACCGATGTATAAGCAAACTGCTGCATACGGCCATTTTGGTCGCGAAGGATCAGATACTGCCTTTACTTGGGAAAAAACAGATAAAGTACAAGTGCTCAAAGATGCATCTGGCCTTTAATTGCTAAGCAATTGATTAAAAAAATGTCCGACACAAGTCGGACATTTTTTTGGTTTTAATTACGCGTTATTGATTCGATTTAGTCGGTTTATCATGATTAAAAATGTCCAGCAAAGTATGCTGATTAGGTGTGTCATCTTGCGCCTCGACATAGAAATGAAAGGTTTTAACCACCATCACTACGGCTAGACAACCCACTAAGCAAAATACCCACCACCCGTAAGGACTACGGATATGATGCGAACCACAGTGAGGACATTCTTTGTCTGTTGATGCAACGACCTTGTCACAACACGCACAACGATATTGATACAGCATGGGCTTCCCCCTGTCTTAGTGCTGATTTATTTTTCTAGTTTCGTTTGCATAATTAAGAACCAAATATGGATCTTTAATTGCATACTATGACAATGTGTACGATATTTCAACAGCAAACCATTTCAATCAAATGACTTAATAGTGCCAAAATTGTTACATTTTTGGCACGGCTAGTGAAAAAAAGTTTCAACTGTTAAAATGTGAAATGTCATGCAGCAATTAACCTCATCATATGGCTCAACTTATTAACAAAGGTGGTTTCCGTGAGCGCGCGAACCGCAGCCGTGGATATCAGCAGTCTGAAAATCGCCAAACTGCGCTCCTTCCCAACAAATATCAACCCAATCACGGTACTGAAGCTTCTGGTCTCACATTAGATCAAGAGACTTCTGATAAAACTGATGACAATAAAAAAGCTGAATGAAAATATCATTCAGCTTTTTTTCAACTCAGAAAATCGTTTATTTCTGATCTTTGTGCTCGATTTGTTTCTGATCTGGCTTCACTTCGCGCGCTTCACCATCAATTACATTTGAATCTTGAAATGGAGATCCACCACCCTGCTGATTCTGCATATTTTGCATTTGACGCATGAGATCTTCAAATGGGTTTTGGCCATTTGCTCCGCCAGCACCTCCCATCATGCCACCCATCATTTTGTTCATCATGGCTTCTTGACGCTTAGCGAGCGTTTTCATTAAGGCATTACGGAAGAATGTTTGTACCCCTGGAATTAAAATCAATAATGCTAAAATATCGGAAATCACACCTGGTATCATTAGTAAAAAGCCAGCCATCGCCGTTGCAAGTTTCTTGCTGACCGCTGGATCGTTACCAAGCTGACCTGACATCTGCATTTGTTGTAGTTGTGGCATGATGGTGGATGCACTTGAACGTAACATGTTCAAACCAATGAAAAAAGCGATAATAAACCAGAAAAACACGTACCAGCCGCTTATGAATTGAGCAATGCCAATCCATACAGCAATTTCCAGAATCGCGCCAAGAACAACAATAAGAAGTAAATTCATTTAAAACTATGTCTATCTCAAAAAATTAAAGGTTTTATGCAGTATCAAGACCGACTCAAAGAGAATCAAGCTTTTTTCATGCGCTTATGTAAAAATATGGGCATTATTTTATTTTTAAAGTCTTTTATGCCATTAATCATCGGAATTGATCCAGGTTCGCGTTTAACCGGTTATGGAATCATTGAAAAAAATGGAAATGACCTACGTTTTATCGATGCCGGTACGATTCGCACCGAAACCCAAGGAATGCCAGAGCGATTAAAACGAATTTTTGCTGGCGTTGAACGCATTGTAAAGTTTCATGGCCCAACCGAAGCTGCGGTTGAGCAAGTATTTATGGCACAAAACCCTGATTCTGCTTTAAAACTCGGTCAAGCACGCGGCGCTGCGATTGCTGCATTGGTCAATTTAGATTTAGACGTGGCTGAATATACCGCACGTCAGATCAAACAATCGGTGGTTGGATATGGCGCAGCCGACAAAGAGCAAGTGCAAATGATGGTCATGCGTATTTTGAGCTTAACCATCAAACCACAGGCAGATGCTGCGGATGCCTTGGCTGCTGCAATTTGCCATGCCCATGCATCGGGCAATATGAGTAAATTTGCAGTGCTCAATGCACTTGGCGGTATGGCCAGAGGCCGCAGCAGATACAGTAGCCGGCGTCGTTAAAATGAAATCTAAGGATTAACGACCTGATAGATCGCATCAAGCATTTGGTGCGCCTGAATCCCTCGTTGGCCCGATTGCGCCAGTCGATCACCTGCCTGTCCGTGTAAAGTCACAATATCCGATAACGAAATATGCGTATCGAGTTGTGCTTTCAGGCTGGCAATCATACCTGCCAGTACATCCCCCATACCCGCCGTGCCCATGCCGGCATTGCCAGTTGTACAGATCCAGAGCTGATCTGGCTCCAAAATAAGACTACCAGCACCTTTAAGTACCCATTGTCCGGAAAATCGCTGATAAAGCTGCTCAATGGCAGTTACTCGATCTTGTTCGATCTCTTTAGCAGAAGTATTTAGTAATCTCGCCGCCTCGCCAGCATGAGGGGTGAGATATACGTTTTGTGAAAATGTGAAACTGTGTTCGGCTAAAAACCAGAGTGCGTCGGCATCGATGACTAGATGTAATTCAGCGCGTTTCAGTAATACAGGACACCATTTCATAAACTGTTTTTCTGACCATTCATCACGGCCAAGCCCCATACCAAAACAAACCGAATCGATTTGCTGAAGTAAAGTCAGAATTTCATCTGAAGTTAAAGCTTGAATGTCTTTAATCATGATGTTGGGCGCTCGTGCCAAAATAGCAGCATGATGAGTCGCATCACAAACCACAGTCACTTTTCCGGCGCCAGCATGAAAGGCTGCTTCTGCAGCCATAATCACCGCGCCGCCCATATCACGATGGCCACCAACAACCAGTACATGGCCATATGTTCCCTTATGTCCAAAGGCTTGGCGTTTAGGCAATATAATCTTGGCAGGCTTTAAAAGTGCGGTCGCTCGCAACGAAATGTCAGGTGGAAGCAAGTCAATCAGTTCAACTTGTCCAGAGAACTCAGAACCTTGCCCTGTATGCAGTCCTATTTTGTGGGCAAGCACGGTATAGGTGATATCGGCTTTAATTGCTATAGGTAAGCACTGCCCCGTATTTGCATTTAAGCCACTAGGTAAATCAATCGCCACTTTAAACCCCGAAAGCTGATTAAAGTGCTTAATCACCGTCTGCCAGTCTGAGTCGAGGTTACGATTTAAACCATGACCAAATAGCGCATCGACATGACAATCATATACATCGGGTACATCGAAAGATGAATGAATATTAAGCTGATGCCTACGCGCAGTTTGTACGGCCTGCGCAAGATCTGGAGATTCACCTGCCGGGGCAGCAAAAATAGTAACCTGATAACCCGCTTGCTGAAGATAAGCCGCCAGAAAATAACCATCACCTGCGTTATTCCCCATTCCACACCAAACCGCGATTTTACGAACACTTAGGCTATTTTTTTGAATGAAATGATCCAATTTATTGCAAATTGACCATGCAACCTGTTGCATAAGCCCGAGCGATGAATTTTGCTTTTGGAACCACCGTTGTTCCCATGCTCGGATCTCTTGGCTGTGATAAACTGCTGCATGCATTTTGAATTCTCCGTTATTTTTTAATTTATGCCACTTGATCAGCCGCATGGCAGCATTCCCCTCACGCAAGATGATCCAGAAGAACTCAAAAGCTGGATTAAATCGCAGGCCTTAGCGCTGGGTTTTTCTGATTGTGTCATCGCTAAACCAGATGCTCAAGACCAAATGCCACGTTTTAAAGAGTATTTAAAACGTGGTTATCATGCCGATATGCATTATCTGGCAGAAAATCTCGATAAGCGTGCCGACCCAACCCTACTGTTGCCTGGTACCAAAAGCATTATTTGTGTGCGCATGAATTATCTGGTAGAAAGCCCTAAGCCTCGATATGTACCAGATCAACCCAATTCGGCCATTATTGCGCGTTATGCACGCGGGCGCGATTATCATAAGGTCATGCGTGGGCGCCTCAAAACATTGGCTGGAATCATTAAAGCGCGCGTTGGTGAGTTTGAATCACGTCCATTTGCCGATTCTGCGCCAATTTTTGAAAAATCACTGGCGGAGAGTGCCGGAATGGGCTGGACGGGCAAGCATACCCTACTCATTCATAAAAAATCTGGCTCTTTTTTTGTGCTAGGTGAACTATTTACCTCTTTGGAATTGCCCTTTGATCAGCCTGCCACAGCACATTGTGGCTCATGTACCGCCTGTATCGATATTTGTCCAACCCAAGCGATTGTCGAACCGTATATGCTGGATGCACGCAAATGTATTGCCTATTTAACCATTGAATATAAAGGCATCATTGCTGAAGAATTAAGAGCTGGTATTGGTAATCGTATTTTTGGATGTGACGATTGCCAGCTCATTTGCCCGTGGAACAGTTTTGCAAAAATAGCTTCAATTCCGGACTTCAACCCGCGACATGGATTAGATAATATTTCACTACTTGAAATATGGACATGGGATGAGGCCACATTTTTGGCAAATACTGAAGGTAGCCCAATTCGGCGAACTGGCTTTCAATCATTTAAACGCAATATTGCGATTGGTTTGGGAAATGCACCCTACTCAGATGAAGTCATCGAGGCCTTAAAAATGGCGCGCGAGCAGCATGATGAAATTGTACAAATTCATATTGATTGGGCAATTGAACAACAATTGAAAAAACAATACCAGATCCATTAAAAAATGATGTTTTTTGCCCTTCGGCTTTGGCACGAATTCTGTATGATTAGGAACTAGTAAATGCAATCATCATGGACTATGACAATGACATTACGTAATGATTGGACTCGTGACGAAATCCAAGCACTCTACGATCAACCTTTTTTAGATTTGGTATTTCAGGCACAACAAGTGCATCGTGAGCATTTTTCTGCCAACACGATTCAAGTAAGTACGTTACTTTCAATCAAAACAGGTAAATGCCCGGAAGATTGTAAATATTGCTCTCAATCTGCACATTATGATTCTAAATTAGAAGCAGAAAAGCGTATTGCCGTCGATAAAGTTATTTTAGAAGCGAAAGCTGCTAAAGAATCTGGCTCTTCACGTTTTTGTATGGGTGCTGCATGGCGTAACCCGCATGAACGCGATATGCCTTATGTGCTTGAAATGGTTCGCGAAGTAAAATCACTGGGCCTTGAAACATGTATGACACTCGGTATGCTGAATCAGTCGCAAGCTGAGCGTTTAAAAGATGCTGGATTAGATTATTACAACCACAACCTCGATACATCACGCGAGTACTATAACAATATTATCAGTACCCGTACCTTTGATGATCGTTTGAATACGCTTGATCACGTTCGTGGTGCAGGCATGAAAGTGTGTAGTGGTGGTATTGTGGGCTTGGGCGAACAGAAACAAGACCGGATCGGCTTGTTACATGAGCTTGCAACGCTTCCAATTCATCCTGAATCTGTGCCAATTAATATGTTGGTACCAATTGAAGGTACACCATTGGCAGAAGTTGAAAAATTAGATGTGACTGAATGGATTCGTACCATTGCTGTAGCACGTATTATCATGCCACAGAGTTATATTCGTCTCTCGGCAGGCCGTGAATCTTTGAGTGATTCAGATCAAGCATTGGCATTTATGGCAGGTGCAAACTCCCTATTTTCCGGTGACAAACTTCTCACTACACCAAACGCTGGTGAAGGTAAAGATCAGGTCTTGTTTGCAAAATTAGGCCTTGTTGCAGAAAAACCAAAAGTATCTGTACGTGCCATGGCTGTCGATGCAATGTCAGCTTAAGTTCAGTTGGTAAAGAAACCCTCAAGTCATTTGAGGGTTTTTTATATTGATGTCACTAAATTTCCATATTTTGCAGTTAAGTACATTCCTTCTCGAATCAGATCTTCACCTAGTGCGTGACATACCCGTAATTGGTTTGTTGCTGTATCATAATGTAGTGAATCAAAAATATCAGGATGATGAAATAACCAGATAATGGTTTCACTCAAATCTTGCGTTACTACATGGTCGACTTTTGACATTTCGTTTCTTTAACAAATCCAAAAATATTCAAGAATAATCATAATTGTTAATCCACATAAAATAAAGTGTAGCATTTAATGCTAATTGGATAAATACGTATTCTTTAATTTGTCTCTTATTAAAATTTATATGTAAAAATCAAAGATGGAAAACGAGTTTCCCACCTTTCAACTAAATATATTTCTATATCTAGTTTATCTTATAAAAATTAAAATCAAACACTGTTTGGTTTGAGTGTATAAAAGCTATCTTTCTGCTTAGAAAGTAAATTAATAAATTCAGGAATATTACCAATTGACAAAGTATATGGATTAAATTCATCAATATTATATTCAGAGAAAAAATTAACAATTTCCTTGTGAAAAATAGCATATTTCATATGCCATTTAGAAAATAATCTGTCTGTTACATCCTCACAATACATTAATTCACAATTTTCATGACGAGGATCGTTTAAGATTTTGTTATGAAAAAGATCATTAATTTTGATTTTGTTACCTTCAAGACACTGAACGAAATAGCCATTTCCATAATAAAGTGCACCACAAATTGCATTTGGGGTATTAAAATTTAATGCTTCAGTTAAAATATTAAATAATTCATTCATTGGATTATCACATTCTTTTAACTTACTCACATACAGCATTCTTGCATCGCTCATACTTGTCTCGATATATAATAATTTAAAAAAATTAAAATAATACAAATACTTGCTGAAGGGATTTGTGCTTTTAATCACTTAAAGAATACTCTAAACTTCTTGTATAAGTAATGACTAAAATGAAAAATATTCTTTTTTGATCAACTTTTAACAAATATTGATAGAATCTGCCTTTATATTAAAAATACATTTAAAAACAAACACTTATTCTAATAATGTAAATTTATTGATAACTTGCATAGATTAATTAATATTATTCCACACCTTAAAAGTGTGACAAATTTAACAATTATATTGCAAATTGATACATATTTTTATTTTATCCTTAGCAGATCTGTTGAATTTATACCCACTATAAATGCTTGAATTTCATACAAAAAAAGTTTTTCATATCACTTTTCCTAAATTTCCATTTACGCATATCTCGATATCATTTAAGCAAATTTGATACCGTACCCACGCTTATTGCTAACTCATGCTTTGATGTTCTGATCTGGATGGATGTTCTTTATCTACTTCAAATCTCTTACATTCACCAATGGGCTTTATTAGAGTGATTGATGAATAAATAATCAAAGTATATGTGCCATACTGTGTATTATCTTTCCTTTACAACAAGCATCTTTCGGAGTCATTAAAGCTTAAAATAGAGCTTACCCGTTTAATTTATTAATAAATCGTCAAAAACAATTCGAGTTGGTCAATAATTGTCTTTGATTGCTTTACTCAACAAGATGACATGAGCTAGAATCCGAATGTTTTGCAACATAGCGTTTTTTTGCAATTTTTTTGAGAGTTTACGCTGTATCTACTTAATAAAAAACTTGTAATATATTTTGAAATTCGCTAAGATTGCGCTCAACGCAAATTGTTTGAAATACAATAACTTGCGATATAGGGCCTATAGCTCAGTCGGTTAGAGCAGCGGACTCATAATCCGTTGGTCCCGTGTTCGAGTCACGGTGGGCCCACCATTTTTTCAATATATAAAGTATATATTTTAAGAAATAACACCAAAAACTCATAAATTTAAAAGGTTTATGAGTTTTTTTTATGCCTATTTGAACTTACTTAAACTTACTTAAACCCACTTAACCTGCTCTATTGTGTATCCAACTCTGTATCTATTAACCTTCAAAATAAATCGGATACACGAGCTTATTATGAAACGCCAAGCATTAGAGAAAGTAAGAGAAATTAAAGATACACATATTCAAAATATTGAGGCAGAAGACAAGGAGTTCAGAATTCCTTGTGGCTTAGGATTGTATTTTCGTGTTTCTCCAACTAGAAAAATTACATGGCAAGTTAGATATAAAGACCCACAAGGAAAATGGAAGTGTCTTAGTATTGGTTCTTATCCAAAAATTTCATTAGTAGAAGCAAGACTTAAGTGTTCTGAAGTATCTGTAAAGTTAAATAATAATGAGGATATTCTGAGTACAACAGCTGAACTACAGAAAAATTTAATTGATCATAAACTTACTTTTAAAGATTTACTTTATACGTGGCTAGATCATAAATATGCCAATTGGACTCCTAAAACTTTTAAAAAGGAAAAACATTCAATAGAAAAATGGCTTTTCCCTACATTTGAGAATCGGGATTTTAGAAAGATAAGTTCAGAAGAATGGTTAGAATTTTTTCTGAAACTACAAAGAGAAGAGAAAATTTATAATCGTGTTAAAAAACTTGTCACTCATACAAGAAGTGCATACGACTTAGCTAAATTTAAAGGTCAAGTTATTTTAAACCCTTTAGATGGAATTAATAAATATTTAGATAAAACCAGTAATGGGAATATGAAGCATGTAACAATTGAGGAGTTACCCAAATTACTAAAATTGATTCAGGGATATAGTAATAGATCGACCTCAATCGCATTAGAGTTGTTAGTATTGTTATTCCCTAGACCTCAAGAATTGAGATTGGCAAAATGGGAAGATTTTGACTTACAAAGAAAACTCTGGATAAAACCCGCAGAAACAATGAAGTGTGGGATTAGACACGTTGTTCCTCTTCCAATGCAAGCGGTCAAATTAATAAAATTGCAAAAGGAATTATGTCCAGTTTCAAAGTATTTATTTACAAGTAGAGATAGTTTATCTGAACCAATGAGTGAAGCAACATTAAATAATGCATTAAAAAATATTGGATATAGAGGAAAGCAAAGTCCGCATGGATTTCGCCATATTGCTTCTACAGCATTGAATACTCAATTTGCAGGCCTCGGACAAGTTGTTGAGGAATGTTTGGCACATAAAAAAACTGGTGTAAAAGCTACATATGATAAGTCTATACACTTGGAAGACCGAATCATGATAATGCAGTGGTGGGCTGATTATCTTACTAATAGTGTAAGTGGTGCAGCAGTGGTAGATTGATTTAAGATTGTCTTTTATTGCTAATTTTGTAATCTAGAGAATAAGCTTATTTATTATTTTAAAAGGGACTAGCCTAAAATTGACAGAATAAAAATTCTGTCAATTTTGTCATTTTATTTATATTAAACTTGTAGAAGTTGTTCATATTCTTCAGATTGAAGATCAATATATTTTCTATCTAAAGATATCTCATAGTCACCAATAGTATGAGTTGTAGTGAATTCTTTAATATTTGATTTTAATTGACTTACATGAAATGGATTTTCTATGAATCTTATAAAATCTTCAATACATGGTTTGTCAGAAGACCAATTGCTATGGATAATTTTTTCATTTTTAACCTCACCTTTAAAGGCTGATTTCATATATAGGTCTTTGGATTGAAAAAACTTAGAAAAACTTGAGAAATCTAAGAAATAGATATCAGATAATGTGTAATCTAAAGAAAAAGGAAGTGAGTTTAGTAAAATTGGCACAATAATTTTATCTTTAATATTAATATTATGTTCTTTTGGGTAACTTAATAATCCTCTTCTTAAACGTAGAAGTTGATTAATATATTTTTCAGATTTTTCTTTAAAATCTTTTAAAGACATGGCGGTTGTATCAGGGGTAGATCTATTTTTACATTCAATTATAAAAATGTAGTTCTCCCATTCAATAATTGCATCATACTGAAATTCACCATCATTATTTTTGAATGTGGGCTGTGTAACATTAAAATTTTCTGTTTTACTTTCTTGTTCTTTTAGAAAGGAAAAAACATAATCCTCAAAATCATAACCTTTATCTTCTATTGCTAACTTATTGTCAGCAAATATTGAGCTAATTATTGTGAAAATATTAGGGGCAAACATTGTTAAAGGAAATACAAGTATGTGATTATTTGAAAATCTCAAAATAGGTGTGTTATATAAATCTTTGCTAGTGGATCTAAATGTGAAATTCTCTAAAACTATTCTGTTTTTAGATTTTGGAATACCATATTTTTCTAATACTTTAAAGAAAATATCATAGTTGATAAGTGTAAACCCTTCTGTTTTCGAAATTTCTCTAAGTGCTTGTAAGGATTTAACCCATTCATTTATAGTGAGGTTTTTATATAATTCATTGTCTTTTGTAATATCAATGTAATAGAGGTTTTCAAAAAGTGCAGCAATAGATAAATAATTTAGATCATCCTCATTTAATAAGTCGATTTTATAGAGTGCGATAGAAGCTTCAAATGTTTGTTGAACAATCAATCTTTCAAGTCTAGTTTTAGCAATTAATGCATAATTGCCTAGATCTTCCCATATTTGACTTGTATGAATAATATTTTTTTCATCTATTACTATTTCATTTTTAAAAAAACGTAATCTAAAATCTAAATCTTCAGTTATATCCCATAATCCAGAATTTAAAAAAAGATGTTGTGATATCTCAGCTTTTTCGATAATTTCTGCTTTATTTTCTTCTATAGTTAATAGCTCAAAAGGAACGATAGATTCGAGTGACTTCTTATTAAACCAATTATTTTCATATGAAGATATAATTAAATTCATATAAAATACTTTAGATAACTCTTCAATATGACTCGATAAATCCTTACCACTAAAATATTCAGACTTTGCATTTATAGAGTTTTCAAAAAACTTATACTTTCCCTCTGAAATGGATTTATGTATAACGTCTGAGTGCATTAAGATTCGATTGTATAAGCTGTGAGCAAGGGAAAATTGTGTTTTTAATATTTCATGGCTCTTAAATTTTCCAAGAATCTTATTTCTTTTATTTAAAATTTCATTATATAAGAATTCAATAGTTTTAATATTCTGAAAAATATTTGTTTGAATATTTCTTTCTAGATAATATTTTTCTAATAAATTTCTAAAACTAATAACTCTTTCACTTTTGGGTGTTGAACGTTGATTTACCAAATTTACATGATAATTGATGCTTTCTAGAGTGGATTCTAAATTATGTGTTTCTATATCATTCAGAAGATTTTCTAGTGAATTAAAATCGTATTTTTTTGCTGAACTAATAATTTGACTAATATCTATCATAATAAAAAATGTGTTAATGATTAATCTTTTGATTTTAATAGAATTTAATAGAAAAGACTACATCCTAAACGGGTGTAGCCTTAAAAAGGTTTTAAGAACATTTCCTTGTTCAATTTTAACGCCTTTATTGGCTGCTCTGTTTTTTCATGCTGGCTTAAGCCATATTCCACTTCAAATTTCTAAATCTAGGATTTAGCTTTTTCTCGCCTAAGATGGAAGAGCGAGACACTTATATTTTTAATGTCCGTGTGAACATTAACTAGATTGGAAAGAACCTAGCAACTCCGCATAAGTAGTATTTCTTCAGTGACCAAACTTCAGAATACTTATACTTTATCAATCATGGTCTAGTTTGAGCGACCAAGCCCAAACACAGGAATACGACCAAGTATTCCCTTAACCTTCTTCTTACATATTGCCGAACATACTTTCATATGTGCCGACTCAAGCTTTCGCAGTGAGCAATCTGATCAATCAGACTGTTTTAGGATTCGCTTTAAGCTAGCTATCTCACTTAGTACAAATCTTAGTATGAAGATCTGTACCACAATTTCCACAAGTAAAAACTTGCTTTATATGCGCTACTTGCCATCGCTCCCACACTGTATAAATTGATAGACTTTTAACCAATTCAAGTCCTTCATACAGTGCTTCCCAAGTTATTTCAAAGTGTCTTAATGTGCAGACCGTTTATCCTCTCGCTTGCATACATACTTCCTGTTTCCCCCAACCGTAGTTCCTTAGTTTTATCGGGATATGATGTATACACAACTTTATAAAGGGTAAAACTCTTACACTCCAATCAGCATCTATCGATTAATGCCGTTACACGTTTAAGCTATCCAGCGACCCATTCAGCTTGCGCTAAATGTTGCCAACTTCTCCACCGTTAGACTCGAAGTCCTAGTACCTTACGGTACTCTCAGCAGCCATCGTGATTGGAAATGAGCATACTTTTCGCAAGTTGTTCACTTGCCTCGATCAAGCATACACACTCAGCTATTAACGGAGACTATCGCACATCCTGTGCTGCTCCTGACTGTATCACTTTGAACAGGGCTTCAATTCAAAACAAAGTTTTAAATCTAATCTGGCTATTCCTAACCAGATGACCATTTCGGAATAAATTCCTTATAAGTTCCCGTGTCCTTGTCGCCCAACAACTTTATATGCAAAGCATATAGGAACTCTTAAATCCAAGTTGAATGAACGGATAGAAGAAGAGCATTGCAGCTCTCCAGCCCCCGTTGCAACGTACCGAGCGAGGTTTCCCCAGCAGTCCGCTACATCGGCAGTACAAGAATGGTTAGTTCAGGTACTCACGGCAATATGTATCAAAGTTTTGAATGGTGGTCTTAAACCCATCCAAAACTTCAATGAAGAAAATTAAGGATGGATGGTCAGTCCACTATTCGATTGATAATTTCATATTAGTACATCTAATTTTAAATATCAATAATATTGATAATAAATTTAAAATAATATAAATTTAACTGATGAGGTTTGTGTCGTCATTAGGAACTACTTAATTGCCACCTTACAAAGTGAGGTGATCATTTATAAAGCTATGGCTTTGCCATAGCTGTTTTGAACAAAGCTCAAAAGTAAAAAATGCCTTAATTTAGGTGATTTCTATTGTTGACTGACACAAACGCAGAGATGGGATTCCACAGGGAAAAAGTGGATTGTTGCTTTACAGCAGAAATGTATTGTTGGATGACAAAAGATGATTGATTACAGCCCTCATACCAAGTACACAGCACAAAAAATTCAGGATAAAGTGACTCGTGGAGCTTACTTTTATTCATCATTCATCATTCATCATTCATCATTCATCATTGATGATGGCATTAGCTCAACCACCAATATCAAGAAATTAATTGAGAAACTCACGATCAGATATGATCTGAATTTAACAAGTCGGCAAAGAAATTATCGACTGAAAACAGGAAAGCCAATTGCAGATCTGATTGTTCAAAATGTGATGTATGAAAATAGATGGCAATTTATTTTATTAATCACCACGCCTAACAGCCATAAACACAGTAAACAGTCAATTCGTTCTACTGAACAGCAAAAGCAAATCGGCAAAGATAAAATTTTTGAAATAGAAGAGTTATCTTTTTCTAGAGAGCTTATTATTGCTGAAACTGACTTAATCCATGACTACTTTAAAGATGATGAAGTTTTAAATTTCATCATGTCTAAACCTTATTTAGAGATGGATTTTGCAGGATATTCAGCAGAACTTGTTCGGATGACTCACAAAAAATATAAATCCAATTCCGATAAATTTTATAAAACGCCAAGTAAACCCTTTAGTTGGACTTGGAGATGGAAGAAAGAAGTTGTAGCTAAAAAGAAGATGGATTTAGTTAATATTATTAACCGCTATGTCTCACAGACTAATAAAGCTAAACCAATTGAAGATCTTGTTAAATGGCAGTCATATTTTCAAACCTATGCTGTTTTTAGAGGGATGAGACAACAAGTAGGAAGACTGTATACATTGGGAAAATTGTTTATATATAGTCGATCTAAGCAAAGATGGGATCATCAAAATCTACCGACTTTGAAGTTATATTTTTTACCGAGATTAGAGCTTTATGCTGAAAGTTATGAAGAGTATTGCTTAAGAAGGGAGATCTACATAAATTACGATATTGAGCTACCAAGAAGACTAGCTCAAAATTGTGATTGGAATGAAATTGATAGTTTTTTAAATACAAACTAGTATCTTTAGATCAATTGTAAATTAATTGATCTAAAGATAATTTTAGTAAGTTAAGATTTTAAAATATTATGTGCAATTTCTCTAATCTCGATTACAGGATCTTTTAACAATAATTCTGCGTGCTTATTAACAATTTCAGGTGGAATTGTTTCATAATACAAAACAGTTGTAGCAATATAACGAACTCTTGGCTTTATATGAGATAAAAAAGGTAAGATCATTTCATAATCATCAAGATAAACTTTATTTTGTATAGCTAGTTTGAAGCAGTCGATGAGTAAATTCTCATTAGATACTTTTGAAACAATCCATTGTTTTACTGTCAGATTTTTCTTTGCTAAATCTACTAATGGTTTAACTGAAAGCTTCCTAATTTCTGGCCTACAATCGGAAGTCATTTTTTGTAAGAAACTTACATCTTTCACATAGAAAGGTAAAAGAGTCTTGACTAATTCTTCTCTAGGTGTTGTTGGAACAGCACCTCCATTCTCAGGATAAGGCTTCTCTTTTAACTTCCAATCTTCATAGTATTGAGCTAATTTTTCGATGATTTTTGGTTCAAGTAAATCGTTTGGTATTGACTTAACTGCAGATAATGCTATGTACGGATTAGATGATGAAAGAGCTTTGTATATCGCATCCCAAAATAGGTTTTGATTAAAGTTAGGATCAAGAAATTTAAATAAATTTTGACATCCTTGCGTAAGATTCTTTGTAGTTAATTTTTCAAATAATACTTGTTGAAATCTTTCATTAGGAATAAAAGTCCCTAAATAAGCAGAATAGTGTAAATCATCACCTTGCCCTTCGAAAATCAAATCACATACCATATTCTCGAATTCCAAGCTATTTACAAAAGCTAAAGCTATTCGAGTAGCAGCATAAGATAAAATGCCGTTATCTAAAAGAATTGCATGTTTGATATACGGTAAAATCTCTATACTCAAATTGGTATTTTTATAGTCGATAGCTATATCAACTTCTGGCAAATCTCCAAATATAGAATAGAGCATTTCTTCATTATCTAGCATCTGCAATCTTATCTTAGCTTGCCTTTGTAGTACGCTATAATTCAGTCCTGCAAGTTTTGCAAGGTTTTCAAATATTATTATTCTAATGTCATCCACTGAAGTGACAGGTTGAAAAAATATAGAAAAACAATCTAATGTTGTCTGATGCAAATTTAATAAATTATAAAAAGCACCCATTTCGAAGTACTTTTCTTCGTTTCTGTTTAAAACAATGTCCTTTTCATCATAGTTATAAATAAATATAGAGAAGAAATTTCTATCACAGTCTTTGTATGCTTGAAAATTATTAAAAATTTCGTGATTATTAGCTAAAAGTGAATCTCTCTGTACTTTTAAATCTAAATTAAATTTTTTAAAAATATCTTTCAGCTTATAGCCCAAGTTAATACTTAACCGTCCAAAAATACTTAATAAATAAGATTCTAAAATATTTTTACTTTCTGGGTGCAGTAAATGCTGTGATACTATTCTTTTAGTAAGATGAAGAATATAAGCATCTCTCATCTTATCTAAAGGATCATTAAATCTAATTACAACACTACTACTCAACTCGCTTCTTGACGGAAATCCCGATTTAAAAAACTCCAAACATTCCAATAAATATTCATTTGAAACAGGATACTCTTCATTTGATAAAAGGCAGGCGTTCACTATCGCTTTAACCCATTCATCGTCGCTGTTTTTATATACTTCGATTTTACCTATCATCATCTGCCAGCAGTGAGAAGATGCAATGTAAAGAGCTTCTCCAGCATGGTATCTATGAGTAGAAAAAATATTATTAGTTTCTCGCCAACATAATTCTAAAAACTCTTCGACATTTTTACTGTTCCAGTCTACAGAAGATTCAATTATTACTTCTAGATATTTTGATAGATTTAATTTCTTATCTTCAATGCTTAAATCTCGTAAAAACTCTAATATGGTATTGCTTAAACCTAAATGACTAAGAAAAGATATAACCTCTATGAAGTTTGAATCATTATAGAAGTGGTTGAAAACTTCTTTCTGCATCTCATAATTACAGTTTTCTATGTACTTAGCGAATGTAAATTCACAAAATGTTTTATGGATAAATGTTATTGTTGATTCTGTAAGGGTCTGAACTTGTTCAATAATGCCCATTTCCTCCCAATAGCTAATGCACTCACCAATAAATCTTTTTATTTCAAATATATTCCCCCCTAATTGCTTTATCAAAATTTTTGTTAGTTCATCATAAATTTCATCTAACAGTGGAAGATCTTTACTGTAAAGAACATAACCTAATGCATATAAAAATTCTAATCTTATACTTGAATTAGGAGTTATATCTATTTGTCTTTCGGTAGCATTTTTTTGAATTAAGCTGAAAAACTGTCTATACAAGGAAGCACGATTTGTAGCTATTTCATCCGATTTTAATGCTAAAACAGACATGAGAGATAAGATTAAAGGACTTCTTGATGCCAATCCTTTAACAAATTTTGATTTTATTTGATGCTGTATAAGATCAACTTTTTTGTCTATGGATCTGGTATCTTTCGCCTCCAAAGCTTTAATTATTTTAGTCACAGCATCAGAAATATTATTTTCTTCTATAGGCTGCAATTGATAGTGTCGCCAATCCCCTAGAAGGCCTGAGACATACCCTATAGGTCTTGAACTAAGTAGGATTCTAGAAGTTTTGTATTTTTGAGAAAATAGATGAAAGGCATTCGTAATTATTGACTGACGATTTCCACATTCGTCTAATCCATCACCAAGAATAATAGAATCCTTAAATATAGAATAATCAGTAATGAGGTCTAAGCTATTTTCAAAACCGCAATGTAAAAGGCACTCTTCAAACGATAATGTTTTGTCCTCTAAATATGTTAATAAAGTTGGCAGCTTAACAAAAATTACTAATTTTCTTTCTAATGAGTAATCCAAAGCTAATTTTTTCAATAAGGTTGATTTTCCTATACCTGGACCACCAATAATTACAGCCTGTCTTACAAATCTACCAAATGAAGATGCATCTATCTTGATTTGATCCCTTATTTTTAGCTCATGAAAATCATGATAATCTTTTAAAGCAATCTCAAGATTATTTGAATTATAAGCACTACTTTCAACAATTGTAGCTTTTAATGGTATCCAGCAAGACTGCAAAGAAATCGGAGTTTGAACTCCTAAAACAGGAATTTTGCTAAATTTATTTTGTATATAATTTGAAGAATCTTCTAGGAATTTAGTCTTAGTGCCTAGAAGCTTTTTGGCTCCGACAGGAATTACTTTAGCTAAATCATTAACTAACCTTTCATAATCATATTTACCCGATTTCGCTCCAGATATGCGAATAATGGTATGAAAATGTGACCATACCAAAGAAGCTAAATGTGTTTGATCTGGTGCAAGGAACTCACGTAGATATGTTTCAGCTTCAGCTGGACTAAGTGCTCCTTCATGAAGAAAGTCAAATTGAGTAATAATAAAGTGTGAAAGAAATAATCTTAAATTTTCAATAGTTAGAGCTACACCACATTCTTCTCTTAAAATTTTTTCAATATCATTTTTTATTGTTAATTGAATTTTATTAATACTACCAACCGAGAATCTTTTTTCGAAATGTATAGCATCATTACTTTCTCTCGCAGCTTCACAAAGATTCCGCAATGCTCTTAAATTTTTTGGAGCAATATAACCAATAGCCATCCCATACTTATCACCCCCCTTTTTAAATTCTTTTTTTTGAAATGTGTACCAACTATCTCTGATAACTTCCCTAAAATCCTTGTTATTTTTAGCACTACTTATAATTACTTCTCTTTTGACCTGTAGGCTAGTAGTACCAGATCGATCTGAATAATCTTTCCAAGTAATAATTATATCATCCAAGGGCTTATCAAAATTTCTTTGTTGTGTTGCAACCTCCACTACATCGCCATCACAACCACCTGTTTTCCTTTTTGCTAACAAAGCTGCTAAATAGTATGCTGCAACATGCCCTTCGAAAGTGAAGCCATCGCCCCCAGCTAATTCGGATGATTGTGACATAGAACTCCCTATTAAATTTGTATACTAGTAGTGGTTTTATCAATTAGATGAATATGATAAAGAATTTTAATTATGATTTAAGATTAGTCTATAATTTTTTTAGTCACAGGTTACAAAGCTATACGAATGAGAAATTTTGAAGTTTTCCGAAAAAACGAGATAATCGAATTCCTTAACCAATATGATACGGATAAAAAAAGTAAAGTAGAGTTTCTAGCTGAAATAGCTCAAACATTAGATATAAATTTTAATAGTAATAATAAAATAATTGAATTGCTTGATTCAGATAACTTTCGGGTAAAGTTTATTGAAAGATTACATCTTATTGATATATTTATCATTAATTTAATTTATTGCGAAGCTTTAGATTTTCAAGAGAGTGATTCTTCTGAGTGGGCTTTAATGACCATAAAGGAAAAGGAAAATTGGTGTTTACAATACGAAAAAAATTATCAAAAGTTCGAGTCTCATGCAGATAAAGGGCCTTTACCAATTGAGGCATTTGAAGATGCATTAAGTTTTACACAATTACATAATTTACTCGAATACTTAGTCCAATCCAATATCATCACTTTGAACAATCATAGTAAAGATGAAGCTATCATTAATATTATTAATAAAATAAATTACGACAAACAAAATTTAAATTTTAAGTCTGTGATAAATAATTATCATCATCACCTTGCTTCAAGCGTGAATGAAAAGCAAGTTCTTAAAAAGCCACGTGATCAAAATAAAATGAGAGGCTTTTTTGTTAAAAAATTATTTGAATTGAATAATGTAGAGGAAATTGATGCTATTAATTTATTAAAACACAAGAAAAACTTTAGTTTCTCGAAAGAGATTATGCCTTTTGATATACCTCTGATAGTAATTATTACTCAAATTTTATTTGATGACATTAATGTTGATTATAAAACTGTTAAGTCTCTTTTGTCATAACAGCCATCAATAGGGGATTTTGATTTTTTTTTCAAAATCTCCCAGTGCTGATAGAACTCTTTTTTTTGATACTGCCTCTAACTAAGTTGATCCAAGATAGTTTAAGAGAGGTGGTATAAGTGTTAATTCGTACAAAAGAGGTATGTAGAATGGTGGGCCTATCAAAAAATGGGCTAGATAACCTAATTAAAAATGACCCTACTTTCCCTAAGTTTTTGAAAGTTGGTGAAACTAGACAAGCTCCTGTCTATTTTAGAAAAGAAGAAATCATGATGTGGCTTAATAAACAAAACCATTCTAAGTTTGCTGGGCAGGAATAATAATGGTTGCAAAAAAAACTGTTAACTTATTGTCCATGAAAAATGTGGTTAATAAAAAGATTGAATGGATTTGGAAAGACTGGTTAGCATTACAAAAGTTGACAATGATAGCTGGAGAAGCTGGTGTAGGTAAGACAACAGCTTGTTTGGATATTGCAGCTATTTTTACTCGTGGTGGTATATTTCCTGATGGACAAAAATGTGAAAGTACAGGCAGTGTCTTAATTTACTCAACAGAAGATGAAGTTTGTACAACATTGAATCCAAGATTGACGGCTAATGGTGCTGATACTGATAAAATCTTTTATATAGATGACACAATGCTAAGTTCAGGAAAGAAAGATTTATTTGATCCGACAAAAGATTTTATGCTTCTTGAAGCAAGATTAAAAGAAAACTCCGATATTAAATTAATTATCATAGATCCTATAGTATGTGTAATTGATGGAGATATGCATAAGGCTAATGAGGTGAGGAAATCTTTAACTCCATTAGTTAAATTGGCAGAAGAGTATAATTGTTCAATCTTAGGTATTACCCACTTTTCTAAAGGTGGTGTGAATAATAACTTTGTAGATAAAGTTATTGGTTCACAAGCCTTTGTTGCTTTTGCACGTATGCTTTGGGTTGTAATCAATCAAGGTGATATCAATTTCCTATCAAAGGCAAAAAGTAATATATCAAGCCTTAATGGTGTATGTTCTTATAACATTAAAAAAGTTTTAATTGATAATCAACAGATAGAAACGACCACTGTAGAATGGCTTGCTTATGAGGATAAAGATCTTTCTACAGTTATGAATAAGAAAGAAAAAGAAGTTGCGGATTATAGTCTATTTGAATTAGATAAGGCTAAAAAACTTATTTTAGATAGATTGAAAAGTGGAGAGAATGTTACTTCTAAAACACTTGATCAGTATTGTTTTGAAAAAAATATTTCTATGAGCACGCTGAATAGAGCAAGAAATGGATTAAAGAAAGAAGGAAAAATAGAGTCGATAAAATTATCAAACTATTGGGGGTGGAAGTTGAAAAGTGAATAAGTTGAACAAATTGAATTTAATTTATTGTTTTTATTGATTTTTAACTTGATCATGATGGGTTAACTTAACCTATCATGAATAAGTTGAACTTATTTAAAATCAGATACTTATATCAACTTCTTCAATTTTTCCATATTCATGAAGTAGTCTCTATAATTACAAAATGATACATAAAATTATCCTGTATCCAAATATGTACCAATCTTTTTATTTTGAAAAAATTCATATTTAATTCATATACTTAAAATTAAGTTTTGTGGAGTCTGGGCCCACCATATAAAACAACCACTTAGGTGCATTAATCCTAAGTGGTTTTTTAATGCTTGAAATTCATGCAAGCACTATGTAACCAGTTCATCTTTTCTGGCTCATCAAAGATTATGATGCTCTCTTCTTTTACCTCGCTACAGAGCAATAGGCAATGAGCAATGTCTCCTACTAAAATTAATCATAGACGCTTATTTTCGTAGCCACTTATTTATTAATGAGTACTAATTTTTGAGTCAAGAATTAGTAGCTATTGAAGTTAGGTTCATGAAAGAAAACGTCGTACATCTAGTTGTATATTGATAGTATGACAAGTCAGCCAGATGACTAAAATATTATTTTTAGACTTTTGTTAAATCAAAATAAAATTAGCGAGATAGTTTTACTCAGTCATTGCATGAAATTTCTATACTCGCTAATTTTAAATTCTAATTAATTTAAATCCATTGGCTGGAAATAATATCAAATTTTATTAATAGAGTTGATTCACTGAGTCTTCTTGAACGCCGAATACACCATCTGTCTTTTCTATTTCATTAACAATTTCTTTTACCTTAGATTGAGGAACAGAGACTACAATGATACTTAAATTATCTAATACATATACTGTTTCTAATTTTTGATTCTGTATTTTACTCAAAACTTTTTGCTTCTTGGTAGCATCATAATGAACTATGAAGTTAGTATGATCTTGTTGATGAGCAGATCTAAATAACTCCCATGCATCTACTTCTGAACCATCTGAAAGCTTACAAAATGCAAACTCATCACCAGCTAAATTTTTTTGGGTGGAAGATTTTCCACCTATTTTTTCACAATGAACACTGGCAGGATTGGGCATACCAATTGATTTAATATTATTAGTATTACTAATACTACTAGATGTGCATGCAGTGAACAAAAGTGATGAGGCTAGTGTTCCAATTAGGGTTTTTTTCATAAGATCATAAACCAGTTTAGGAAAAAGGATATTATCAGACAAAATTATTCGATGAAGTATGATAAGTGTATTTATTCCGATTTGAAAATTTTTAGAAAACCTTTATTAACCCACACTTCAGATAATAATTTACTTAAAAAATTAGCATGAGAAGATGAAAAAATGGATATTTCGCTTTATGATTTCTTTAAGAGTCGAAATGACTACGCTGAGCTACTCATGGAAGTAGCTCAATGATGGATTCTCAAACATATGCTAGATCATTTTGAGTCAGCATAAAATTTTGGTAAGCTTTATATAAACAAGCCTCCAATCAAGGCTTTCAGCATCATACTATAAAGATCAGATCTACGTATTGTTGGGCTTAAGCATATAGTAGCTATCCTTCTGTTTAGAAAGTAAATTAATAAATTCAGGAATGGTATCAACCGATAGCGTATATGGATTAAACTGATCAACATTGTTTTGAGAGAAAAAATTCACGATATCTTTGTGGAAAATCGCATATTTCATATGCCATTGAGAAAATAGTCTTTCTTTAATATCTTCACAATACATCAATTCGCAATTTTCATGACGTCGATCATTTAAGATTTTGTTATGAAAAAGCTCATTAATTCTGGTTTTATCACCTTCAATACATTGAACGAAATAACCATTTCCGTAGTAAAGTGCACCACAAATTGCATTTGGGGCATTATAGTTCATTGATTCAGTCAAAATGTTGAATAATTCATTCATTGGATTATCACACTCTTTCAACTTACTTACATACAGCATTCTTGCATCATTCATACTTATCTCGATCTAACATAATTTTAAAGAAATTAAATAATACAAATGCTTGCTTGGGAGATTTGTGCTTTTAATTACGAAAAGATTACTCTAAGTAGATTTGACAAGTAATGACTTCTCGAAAAAAAACGTATTTTTAAGTAAATTTTAACAAATAAAAGATTCGTGATATTTTTCTAAAAAGTATTGCCATAAATTAAAAAAATTTATAAAAATCAATTTATTAATCAAAAAAATTAGTAGTGATAAATAATTTTAATTGCGAATTTTTACCAATCACAAAAAATTAACGAGACTCAATATACATTTCCATTGCAAAATACGACATATTTGTACAATTTTATTGAGTACAGATCAGTTCATTTTTTCCAAATTCTTAGTAACTTGATTCAAATTGTATAAATTTCAATCAATGGCTTTTATGAAATTTTTATATATAACCTCGAATCGTGGATAAGAAATTGTCTTGCAAAATAAGGGGAAATGAATAGAGCCATAAGCTTTTCTTATGCTTACAAGTTTTGGATAGGAGAAGTATACGCGAATCCTGATAATTACCTATGTCATGATGTGTTTTGAAGTGAAATCATGTGATCATCGCACCATATTTTATTCTTTACGGTCTGACTTCATGCATGTTAAGAGTTTTGGCAATATCGCATAGGAAATTCGTACTATCCTTTTCTTGAATGAGCTAAAAATAAAAGAGTGCTGGAAAGACGAATAATAAGTTGCTTATGCAACATCTGTATGAAAATAAGGTTGATCAGTTTACATTTTTTAAAAATTACTTCTCGTATTAATTTTTCATTTTAGATCAATTAGTATTCATAATAAGAATTAATTCTGCTGTTAGTTCTCTTGGTTATTCCTGCTTCTAACATTCATATTTTAATATTCACTCTTGATCTTATTTGTATACCCTGCCTAAGCAGGGTGAATAATCAAAATCAATTTAGATCAATAAACTATATGAATTGATAAAACGTAGTAGCAAAAAATAATTTTATTTCATATGCAATATTCATTTAAGGATGAACAATAATTTTTACAGCAGACTCATTATTATGAATCAATGTTTCAAAGCCTTTAGAAACAAGATCATCTAAAGCAATCCGTTGGGTAATAAAAGGTTCTAGATTAATCTTGCCTTGCTCAACTAAACGAATAGTTTCCTGATGGTCATTGACGTAAGCTATCGTGCCACGTATATCTAGTTCTTTCATTACTACGCTATGTACATTAATCGTGGCAGGATGGCTCCAAATAGAAACAATTACAACGACACCCGTTGGTTTCATCGCTGCGACGAGTGTATCCATAACTTTATTCACACTACTACACTCGAAAGCAACATCTACACCGCGGTCTTGGGTAATTTTCATTACTTCATTTACCACATCAACCTGAGATGGATCCAGTACATAATCGGCAACACCAGCCTCTATCGCTTTTTCTTTACGCTTTGCACTTAGCTCAGTGATGATAACCGTAAGACCTTTGGCCTTTAAAATTGCGGATAAAAGTAAGCCTATTGGGCCAGCTCCACCAACCAATGCTACATCACCTGCTTTTGCACCACTTCTGACATAGGCGTGATGACCAACAGATAAAGGTTCTATCAACGCTGCTTGGTCTAAAGGAATATCATTTGAAATAGGATGTACCCAACGGCGCTGAACTGCAATTTTTTCAGAAAGACCGCCACCACGCCCGCCTAAACCAATAAAATTCATATTTTTTGATAAATGATACTTATCATGTGGGCCAGTTGGTACATCGTCAGCAATAATATAGGGTTCAACTACGACATGTTGTCCAATTTCGATATCATCTACGCCTTCACCAACTGCATAAACCACACCTGAAAATTCATGTCCCATTGTTACAGGTGCCGACTCTCCTGAAATTGGATGTGGATGACCACATGGTGGAATAAAAATTGGGCCTTCCATGAATTCATGTAAATCTGTACCGCAAATACCACACCATGCAACCTGAATTCCAACGGTGCCTGGAAGTACTTTCGGCTCAGGGATATCTTCAATTCGAATATCCCCTCGGTCATAAAAACGAGCTGCTTTCATCATGTATTCCTTATGTTGATACTAACGCTAAACCATTCCGCCATTTGTCAAAATAAACTGACCTATAACGTAATTAATGCAACTTTATTGTCTAAACCTCTAGGCACATTGCGGACTCCTTAAATATGAATTGCACTTTGCATTGCAGATAAAACCGACTCATGCATCGCTTCAGACAAAGTAGGATGAGGGAAAATGACCTGCGCTAAGCTTTCATCCGTCGCTTCTAGATATTTTGCGATGGCAAAACCCTGAATATGTTCGGTAACTTCATGCCCAACCATGTGAGCACCTAACAATTCACCTGTTTCCTGACTAAAAATAGTTTTAATGAATCCTGTGCTATCACCTAAAGCCAATGCCTTACCATTGGCTTGCAAAGGAAACTTACCCACATTGATATTCAAGCCCGCAGCTTTCGCTTTCTGTTCTGTCAGACCAATACTGGCCACTTGCGGATGGGTAAAGATACAGCCCGGAATTTGTGTACGATCTAAAGCATGTACATGATCTAGGCCTGCAATTTTCTCTACACAAAGAATAGCCTCATGACTAGCCTTGTGTGCCAAACACGGTACGCCTGCAACATCGCCAATTGCATATACGCCCACAATATTAGTTTTGCACCATGAGTCGACTTTAATAAAACCATTCTCAAATTCGACACCTAAAGCTTCTAGTCCCAGATTTTCAGTATTTGGTTTCACACCAATAGCTGAAAGTACCTTTTCAACGCTAATGACTTGCACACCTGTGGCAGTTTGAATATGACAATGTAATTGAGCCTGATCAGTTTCTATTTTTTTTACAGTTGCTTCGGTTAAAACCTGCATACCCTGCTGTTCAAATTGCTTTTGTACATACTTCGCAACTTCAATGTCTTCGCTAGGGAGAATCTGCTTGGCAATATCAACCAAGGTGACTTGGCAGCCTAAGTCTTGGTATAGGCTTGCAAACTCACTGCCTATAGCACCCGAACCAATGACCAGTAAAGACTTTGGTAATTGTTCTGGAACCAAAGCCTCTTTATAGCTCCAGACCTGATGGCCATCTACAGCAATATGAGGCAAATTGGCTGCACGTGCACCTGTTGCGACAATAATATGCGGTGCAGAAATCTGCTGTTTTTGACCATTCGCATCTGTAAGCTCTAATCGTTCTTTGGCAACAAATTGAGCTGTTGCATTTAAAACAGTGATTTGATTTTTTTTCAATAATTGACCGATACCTTGCACCAGTTGCTCAGAAACCTGTCTGCTATGATGGACCAGTTTTTGAATGTCAAAATCAATCGCGTTAAGCGTAAAACCAAACTGTCCTGCATGTTTGAACTGCTGCGCAAGCGCAGCCCCGCTCAATAATGCCTTGGTTGGAATACATCCCCAATTCAGACAGACTCCGCCTAAGTGTTGTTTTTCAACGATTGCCGTTTTTAATCCCAGTTGTGCTGCACGAATCGCAGCGACATAGCCTCCAGGACCAGCACCAATAACTACAAGATCAAATTGTGTATCTGACATGGCTATTCCTCCTACACCAAAATTAATGCAGGATTTTCGACAAACTGCTTCAATGCCGATAAGAATTGAGCACCCAACGCACCATCAATGACACGATGATCACAAGATAAAGTCGCTGTCACCATTTCACGAATAACAATCTCATCGTTTTCGACGACAGCACGTTTTTCTGCTGTACCTAAGGCCAGAATCGCACCTTGAGGTGGGTTAATAATGGCATCAAACTGTTGAATACCCAGCATCCCCAAATTGGAAATACTGAAACTACCGCCTTGAAACTCGTCAGGTGCTAATTTTCCAGTTTTGGCACGTGTCGCTAGATCACGCATATCATTGGAAATCTGCGCCAAAGATTTACGGTTCGCTGCTTTAATAATTGGTGTGATCAGTCCATTTTCGATGGCCACAGCAACCGAAATATCAGCTTGTTCAAACTGTAGAATCTGCTGATTTTCTTCATCAAACTGAACGTTAACCTGTGGAACTTTGATCAGTGCGGCAGCAGCAGCTTTAATCAGCATATCGTTAATAGACAGCTTGACTTGCGGCACCGAATTGTTAATTTGCTGACGCAAAGCCTGAACCGATTCAACATTTAGGTCTATCGTTAAGCGAAAATGTGGTGCATTGCGTTTTGCCGCTTGTAACCTTGAAGCGATTGCTTTACGCATACCATTCATCACTACAGTGGTAAATTGTGCGGACTCTGTCGGTTGCGTATGATCATGTTGAGCATTTATAGGGTTTTCACGTTGATAGACAGCTTCAACATCTTCCTTGCAGACTCGTCCACGTGAACCCGATGCACGGCAATCATGCAAATTGATGTCCCATTGTTTGGCCAAACGGCGGGCAACAGGTGTTGCCAAAACATGACTATCATCTGCTTTAGATTTCGCAGCTTTCGTACAGGCTTGATGACGTACATCTGGCCATGAACCACCAGCGGCTTGAACTGCGGTCTGAATATCTTGAACACTAATACGACCTTCACGCCCAGAACCCCTAATCTGAGACAAGTCTACATTGTGCTTTTGAGCCAATTTCAAGGCATGCGGCGTTGCAAAAATATCATTGTTTTGCTGGTAGCCTTGTAACGCAGCAGGAATAGAATATCCGCCCTGAGTCACCGCTTTTGATCCATTACCAACACTGTTCTGTTTAGGAGCAGCTTGTACTTTGGTTTCAACTTGAGTTACAGCTACTTTTTCAGGAACTGCTGTTACCGCTTTATTTTCAGTTACCGCAGGTGTGCCGCCTAATGACTGTGCAAATGCTTCAACTTCTGCGTCGGAAACTTGAGCGTCTGCACAAATTGCAATGACTCCACCTACAATTAGTGTGTCACCATCTTTAGCAATAATTTTTCGTAGCAAGCCATCGAAAGGTGCTTCCAGAACATTGACGATTTTTGTGGTTTCAATTTCACAAATTTCCTGTCCTTTATTAAATTGCGTACCTTCCTGAATCAGCCATTGGGCAATTGTGCCCTCTTCCATGGACAAACCCCATTTTGGGATTTCTAAGGTTTTAATTTCGCTCATCCTAAGCCTCCAACGTCTTGCGTACAGCCTGCTCGATGCGTTCTACACTTGGTAGCCATTCTTTTTCTAATACAGGTGAAAATGGTACGGGTGAATGTGGTGGAGTGACTAACTCGATTGGTGCTTTAAGATAATGAAAGCCTTTCTGGGCAATAAGTGCAGCCACATCGTGTCCGAAACCGCAACGCGCGGCAGATTCATCTACAATCACCACCCGACCTGTTGAAGCTACGGACTCTAAAATGCCATCTTCGTCTAGTGGAGAAATGGTACGAGGATCAACCACTTCAACCGAAATGCCTTCTTTTGCTAGCTTGTCGGCAACGTCATTGGCACGATGTACCATCAGGCCTAAGGCAATAATCGTGATATCTGTGCCTTCACGGGTGTAATTTGCGACACCAAAAGGAATGGTGTAGGCTTCATCGGGTACCTCGCCTTTAATGTCGTATAACATTTTGTGTTCACAAAAGACCACTGGGTCATCATCTCGAATGGCTTGAATCAATAATCCTTTGACATCGTAAGCACTAGAAGGCACCACCACTTTTAAACCAGGTACCGACGCAAACACGTTATATGGTGATTGAGAATGCTGTGCTGCAGCGGAAAAACCCGCACCAATCATGCCGCGTACAACGAGTGGTGCTTTGGCTTTCCCTCCAAACATATAGCGGAATTTCGCCGCTTGGTTATAAAGCATGTCATAACACACGCCATAAAAATCCATAAACATTAAATCTGCTACCGGTCTTAAACCTGTAGCAGCAGCACCTGCCGCCATACCGATAATCGCAGATTCTGTAATTGGCGTATCAATGACTCGTTCAGAGCCAAATTCAGTCCATAGGCCTTTGGTTACGCCAAGTACTCCGCCAAAACCTTCCAGCTTATTGTCATCGGTATTTTTACCGCCATGTCCACCACGAACATCTTCACCAACCACAATAACACTTGGATCTCGGCGCATTTCTAATTCGATTGCTTCTTTAATTGCGTTTCGATAACTTTTATTTGGCATTTTTCTACTATTCCTTTAGTAAGAGACGTATACATCGGTAAGTAACTGAGAAACTTCTGGGTACTTAGCTGCACGTGCCTTTGCAACGGCATCGTCTACATTGGCTTTAGACTGAGCATCTATCGCATCGAGTTTGGCTTCGTCAATTTTGTCTTTGACTTTTTCACGGAATATTTTCAATGGATCTTTATGTTCTTTCACATAATCCAGCTCTTCTTTAGAACGGATAAGCCCCGGATCACCTTCAAAATGTCCATAAAACCGGTTGGTTACCGTTTCAATCACACTCGGGCCTTCACCACGGCGGGCACGTTCAATGGCTTTTTGTGCAACTTCATACACAGCAAAAAAGTCTGTTCCATCTACTTTTTCAGCAGGTAAGCCAAAGCCTCCTGCTCGGCCTGCGATATCTTTACTGCCTACAGCATAATCATGTGCCGTGCCTTCACCAAACCCGTTATTTTCAAAAACAAAAATGACAGGAAGCTTTAACACCACCGCCATATTAATAGCTTCGAAAGTTAAACCCTGATTTGAACCACCATCGCCTGTAAACGACAAACCAATACCACCCGTTTTAAGTGTTTTGGCACTTAAAGCAGCCCCAATTGCTAAAGGTGGGCCGCCGCCCACAATACCATTTGCACCAAGCATACCTTTATCTAAGTCTGCAATATGCATTGAGCCGCCTTTACCACGGCACAGTCCTTCATCTTTGCCAAAGATCTCTAACATCATGGCGTGGATATCACACCCCTTCGCAATACAGTGTCCATGACCACGATGTGTTGATGTGATAAAGTCCTTGTCTGTTAGGTTTTCACAAATACCTACAGCAACTGCTTCCTCACCGCTATATAAATGAATGAATCCTGGGATATCACCTGTATTGTTTTCATCGTGAAGCCGATCCTCAAATTCACGAATATCACGCATTCTTTTGTATGCTGCTAGCAATTGCTCTTCCGTTAACTGCATATATTTATTCCTTATTGATTACGCTAAAAAAGAAATCCAAAATTGAATAATCAGATTTTTAAACCGTATATTTATATAAGAATATTTTTCTCTAATTTTATATTAGACTAAAAAAAATTAATTTTTAAATCAGTAAGATCAACATAAAAAACAAAAGGTTAAAAAATCAAAAAAATTTGTAATTTTTTTATATTATTCATATACATGCTAAAACAAACCTTTAACCAACCTTTATTTTATATGATATGTTTTTTGCCCAGTTTTATATTATTGGTGCAATAAAAATAGCGAATGAAGATCGGGATTTATATTAATTATTTTTAAATAATGGAGCATTTAAAATGGATTTAAATAACACAATATTAACTGGAAATAAGTTAAGAGGCGCTGAAAAAATAGCACGTATTCCAATTAAAATTGTTGCAACAGAAATTAC
This sequence comes from Acinetobacter soli, assembly GCF_018139125.1. Classification (NCBI taxonomy): domain Bacteria; kingdom Pseudomonadati; phylum Pseudomonadota; class Gammaproteobacteria; order Moraxellales; family Moraxellaceae; genus Acinetobacter; species Acinetobacter soli. Next base: position 781,045 of record NZ_CP073241.1, on the reverse strand, counting down.
GCCAAAGAAACCTGAGTGGATTCGAACTAAAATGAGTCAGCCTGAAGAAGTTCGAATGATCAAGAATTTACTAAGACAACAAAAGCTTCACACGGTGTGTGAAGAAGCAGCTTGTCCTAATTTGCCGCAATGTTTTGGCAGTGGCACGGCAACATTTATGATTATGGGAGATATATGTACTCGACGTTGTCCATTTTGCGATGTGGCTCATGGTCGTCCTCAAGTTTTAGATATTCATGAGCCAAAGAATTTGGCTGAAACGGTTAAGAATTTAGGATTAAAGTATGTGGTGATCACCTCGGTTGATCGAGATGATTTAAAAGATGGCGGTGCACAACACTTCTCTGATTGCATTCAAGAAATTCGTGAAACCAGCCCAGATACTTTGATTGAAATTTTAGTTCCTGATTTTCGTGGCCGTGCTGATATTGCGCTTAAAATCTTGAGTCAAAATCCACCTGACGTTTTTAACCACAATATTGAAACCGTTCCGCGTCTGTATAAAGCTATGCGACCAGGCGCTGACTATCAGCATTCATTGGATCTACTGAATAAATTCAAACATTATTGTCCAGACATTCCCACCAAATGCGGATTGATGGTGGGTTTAGGAGAAGTGGAGGCAGAGGTAATTGTATTGTTAAATGACTTAAAAGATTACCAAGTAGACTATATCACTATTGGTCAATACTTACAGCCTTCGAAATCTCATGCCCCCATTCACCGCTTTGTTACCTTAGAAGAATTTAAACATTATCAGAAACATGGAGAGCGCCTAAAATTTAAAAATATTTGGAGTGGGCCATTGGTCAGATCGAGTTACTTTGCTGAAAAGCAGTACTACGGACAGCAACTATCTGACCAACTTAATCGAAATGACTGATGAAATTGGATTCAGCTTGAGTAAAAAACTATATGGTCAAAACTTACTAAAATTCGATAGAAAAAAGAATTCTTTCCTATTACAGTTTTTTCATATGGAATTAAATGTCTGCAAATCAATTAACCCAATAGAGTGTTGATATAGGCGGTGTCGGAATACTAAATAGCTTTACTCAAGCGAATACGTTGCTCAACCATAAAGGAATATGGAATGAATCATTTGGAAAAAATAAATTCAGCTTTACAAACAACACATTTAGTTAATCAGATTGATGTAAATGCAGCCCCGATTCTTCTTTTGCGTGATGAAGAACATAATTCTATATTTGATCGATCTATACACCAAACCTGTGATGAACTGTCAAAAATCGCCTATGACTCCGAAATGGCAATAGGCTTAACTGACCATCAAGGTACATTACTATGGACCTGGAGTAGTCGAACAATGTTATCGTCTGCAGAACAAGTCAATTTTATTGAAGGTGGTCACTGGTCTACTCAAGCTGTGGGTAAAAATGCCATCGGTATGGCGCTCAATAGCCATCGTTCGAGTTGTGTACATTCTCATGAAAATCAGATGAATAGTGTACGAGACTGGGTGTGCTATGCAGCCCCTATTATTGATCCAGTATCTAATCATTTTCATGGTGTTATTAATTTATCGACCAAGTATAAAAAACACACGCCTTTGGGGGTTTTAGCTGTTGAGCGTTGTGCCGACTTAGTACGTCAATCGCTGTTAACTCAACAAAAAAATATTTTATATATTCATGCATTAGGAACACCAAGAATTATATTTAATCAAACACCCCTAGTGTTAACTCATCGCCAAATTGAAATTTTATGTATTCTGGTTCTACGTCCAAAAGGTATCAGTTTGGATGAGCTACATTATGCTTTGTATGGCGATCGAGACGTTAGTGTCAAAACGCTTAAATCAGAATTATCTCAATTACGTAATCTGTTGCCTAACTGCATTGATTCCCGAGTATATAAATTAACTTGTGAAGTTGAATGTGATTTTTTAAAAGCTGAACATTCTTTAAGTGCCGGATTTTTAGCGAGCACTTTTTCTTTATATAAAGGAAGTTTTCTGTCTAAAACTGAAAGTCCTTATCTTTGTGCATGGAGAGAAAGTTTTGATGCTCGTTTAAGCTATTTAATTTATCAACTACAGGATGTAGATCAACTACTAAAAATTATCGGTTATTTACCAGAGCGAGTCGATGCCGTGCAACGTTTGCTTGAACTGATCCCCAAAGATAGTATCTATCACGATCGTTTTTCAAAATTTGTTTAAGCAGATTGAGTTAATTGAGATCATTACGACCTACAATGTGATGAGAACCAAAAAGTCTAGAACTCAATATTGATTCTAGACTTTTTCCTAAATTTATACTGGAACGCTTGCTATTACATCTTCTCGAGACCAAAGTCTGTGATTCTGTATGGCTAATTTAAATTTATCCTGTTGATCTTTAAAAGACTCGCTAGTGAAAATAGCATCATCTTGATGGATACCAAAATAATCGAGAAGTGACTTTTTATCGTCAAGTAAATAGATGGGTTTCAGATGCTTATAAGTCTCTAAAACATAATATTTTGCTACGCCATCGGCTTTAAAAGTATCTAAATTATCTCCATCAATCACGACAATAGCATCATAAGTGACAGATGGTTCTCCATTTTGGCGACCATCAACTGCAATCTCTTTGCCATCTTTAGATTTAACTGGAGCTGCACTTGGAGCAAGAACTTCCGCAACAGCATTTTCACCTTCAGCCCATGCTTTGACTGCATCTACCGAACTAGCATTTGCGCCATTATGTACCAAGATTGCGATTTTTCGTTGTTTAATATCCGGTGCTTTAAAAGCATCGATACTCAGTTTTTCAGAAATTTTCACCTGACTTAGCTGATCTGTTTCAGGTTGCATTAATGGCTTTAAGCCGAGTTCATTTGCAACATATGTGGCAAGATCTTTATCAATATTCACTAGAACTCGATCGATAACTCGCTGACGAATCGCTTCATCTTGTACTTTTGATAATTCAAATGCATAAGCATCTTTTATATGCTGTTGTTCATGTTTTTTTAAACTGCTGTAATGAAGCGTAGCTTGAGAGAAATGATCAGCAAAGCTTTCAGGACGCACACGCAATTTACTTGCTTCTACAGGTTCTGGATAAGAGCTAAACGCACCTTTGTCTTGATCAGCTTCACGTGGCCAATTTTCATCTACTGAATTTGGCTCATAATTTGCCTTTCCTTTGTAAACTTCATGGTTGGCAAAACCTCCACGTCGGTTAGTATGAAATGGACATACAGGTTTATTGATTGGAATCTGATTAAAATTGGCTGTGCCTAATCGGTGGAGATGCGTGTCTGTATAGCTAAATAAACGCCCTTGAAGTAAAGGATCATTACTGAAATCGATTCCTGAAACAATGTTTGCAGGACTAAATGCAACTTGCTCTGTTTCAGCAAAGAAATCATCTGTATTACGGTTAAGTACGAATTTACCTAATGGCGTTACCGGTACTAGCTCTTCAGGCACAAGTTTTGTCGGATCTAATACATCAAAATCCCATTGAGCAGCCTCTTCCTCAGTGAAAATTTGGGCTCCTAGTTCCCATTCTGGATAATTTCCATTTTCAATTGCATCCCACAAATCACGGCGATGAAAATCCGGATCTTTACCATTTAGCTTCAATGCTTCATCCCAAACAACCTGAGCGACGCCTTGTTTTGGTGTCCAATGAAATTTAACCAAATGCGCTTTGCCTTGCGCATTAATCAATCTGAATGTATGTACACCAAAGCCTTGGATAGAACGTAAGTTACGAGGAATAGCTCGGTCAGACATGACCCAAGTCGTCATATGCGCGGTTTCAGTATTTAAAGAAACAAAATCCCAAAATGTGTCGTGTGCAGATTGCCCTGTAGGAACTTCGTTTGGATCTTCAGGTTTAACAGCATGAACAAAATCAGGAAATTTGATCGCATCTTGAATGAAAAATACCGGAATATTATTCCCAACTAAATCATAATTGCCTTCTTGCGTGTAAAATTTAATTGAGAATCCACGTACATCTCGGACGACATCTGCTGATCCACGTCCACCTTGTACCGTTGAAATACGGGTAAAGATTGGTGTCGGGTGAGTTGTATCTGTAAGAAATTGAGCCTTCGTCCATTTCTCATTTCCCTCATACGCTTCAAAATAACCATGTGCACCAAAACCACGAGCATGAACAACTCGCTCTGGTATACGTTCACGATCAAAATGAATTAATTTATCTCGTAGCAGAAAATCTTCCAGTAACGTTGGTCCACGATCGCCAATTTTTAAACTATTTTGATTATCGGATACAGGAACACCCAGTGAACTCGTGAGTGTCTTCCCTTTAGGATCGACATAACTTTCATTTTCGAATTGTGTGATTTTGGCATTGTCCTTATTGGATTTTCTGCTCATTGTATTTTTCCTAGTTCGTATTTTTAAAAAATGCAAAAACTGTAAATGATATTTATAGACTTCAAGATAGTATCTGAGAATTAAGTACTTTTTTGCATATGATACGGTTTGATAACGTTAAAGCAACAATCTGAATGCTACATGTACTCACCATCTTACTCATTGATTGCCGTATCAGTCTGCTCGGAAATAAATATGGAGATTATAATTTTGCTTGTTTAAACTATTAGCGGATCCTCCCTGAAATTGACGAAGTTTGAAGTCAAAATATTTTTGCAATTAGTTCAGTCTTTTTAAAATTAGCTTTATTTAAGTTTTATTCACATTGACTATTCATAGTCAAGTTTATTCAATTTTTACTCAATAGAATGCTAAAAAATATTGCATCCATATATGAATATGCGTATATTCGAAATATCAAATATATAAGCGATAATGTATGAATCAATCTGATTTCTTCAAGTGTCTTTCCGATCCGACTCGACTCGATATTCTTAAGTTGATTTTGGCTCGGCACAATGTCTGCGTGTGTGAACTGACAGAACATTTACAACTCAGTCAACCCAAAATTTCCAGACATTTAGCCCTGCTTCGCAACCTTTCCATTTTACTGGATCAAAGACAAGGACAATGGGTGTATTACCGCTTAAATCCGAACCTTCCAGAATGGGCCAAGGATATTCTGAATATCCTGTCAAATCTGTCTGATCACTCTATCAATCTAGCCAATGCACAATCATCCATCCCAACTCATTGCGAGTAAGCACGAATGAAATTCTTGTTTTTATGCACCGGAAACAGTTGCCGCAGTATCCTTTCTGAAGTGCTGTTCAATCATCGGGCTCCAGCAGGCTGGACAGCCTATAGTGCAGGCAGCCAACCATCAGGACAGGTCCATCCTCTCACTATCGAAACCCTAGAAAATATGGGTCTTTCAACTGATGGATTATGGAGTAAAACCATTGATGACTGCGAGCAATACCAGCCAGATGTTGTGATCACAGTCTGTGATTCAGCAGCGCAAGAACCTTGTCCACTGTATTTAGGTACAGCAATTAAAGCACATTGGGGCTTGGCTGATCCTTCACATTTAGATTTGCCTAAAGAAGAAAAACTACAAGCATTCCAAGTGACGGTTAAACATATTCATCGTCGTTTGGATGCTTTGTTTGCACTAGATAGCGCAAATATGACGCGTACTGAATTGATCGCAGCGATTAATCAGATCTCAAATATTGAATGAGAACATCATGGCTCGACAAAGACTGTCTTTTCTAGATCGTAATCTTACACTATGGATTTTTATTGCCATGGCTGTAGGAATCGGTATTGGCGTTTTCTTCCCGCAGGTATCTGTTTCTTTAGATAAAATGAGCATTAACTCAGTCAATATTCCAATTGCGTTGGGTCTGATTTTGATGATGTATCCACCGCTTGCCAAAGTGGACTATGCTGCTTTACCGCAAGTATTTAAAGATAAAAAAACCTTAACACTGTCGTTGGTGCAAAATTGGATTATTGCGCCTGTTTTGATGTTTGCTTTGGCGATTATCTTTTTGCAGAGCTACCCTGAATACATGACGGGTTTGATCCTGATTGGTTTAGCAAGATGTATTGCGATGGTTCTGGTTTGGAATGGTCTGGCCTGTGGCGATAATCAATATGTTGCCGCATTGGTGGCTTTCAACAGTATCTTTCAGATTCTATTTTTTAGTACGTATGCTTGGCTGTTTCTCACTTTTTTACCTCCGTATTTTGGTGTTGCAGGTCAAGTTATTGATGTTAATTTCTGGACGATTACTCATGCGGTATTGGTTTATTTAGGAATTCCGTTCTTACTCGGTTTTATCACCCGATTCTTATTGGTTCGAGCCAAAGGTTTAGTTTGGTATCAACAAGTCTTCTTGCCCAAGATCAGCCCGCTCAGTTTGCTTGCTTTATTGTTTACGATTGTGGCGATGTTTAGCCTTAAAGGAAACGATGTGGTGAGCTTACCTCTGGATGTATTACGCATCGCAATTCCATTGACGATTTATTTTATTGTGATGTTCTTCATTAGCTTCTTTATGAGTAAATGGATGGGAAATGACTATCCTAAAACTACTGCAATTTCATTTACCGCTGCGGGAAATAATTTTGAATTAGCGCTAGCTGTGGCAATCGCAACTTTTGGTTTAGCTTCTCCTGTGGCATTCACGACAGTAATCGGACCTTTGGTTGAAGTTCCCGTATTGATCGCATTGGTCAGCGTATCTTTATGGCTTAGAAAGAAGTTTTTCAAAACTGAGGTTTAATTTCGATGTCTCTCCCAAATATAGATATAAATCTTCTCGACCAACCAACTTTAGAAAAAGTACAAGCCAAAGCATTGGATCATCCACCACGTATACTTTTGCTTTATGGCTCAAATCGAGAACGTTCATATAGTCGATTGGCAGTAAAAGTTCTTGGTTTGAACTTCCCACATTTGTCTGGACATTGGCAGGTGGCGTGATTCTTAGAAATGTACTAGAAGGCGTTTTTAAGGTCAGAATTTGGGGAAAAATTACGATGCTGCGGTGCTGTCAGCAGGTCATTGTGGTTTTGCGATGGGTGCAACACCAACTGCTGTTGCTAATATGCAAGCAATTACCAATATGTATGGTCCGTCACATAAAGCCTTTTTGATTGTTCCACTCTGCGGTGCATTTTTTGTGGACCTTATCAATGCAACAGTCATTCAGTTAATCTTGAAGTTCATTGGTTAAAGTGAACTTGATCAGAGCATATCTGATCAAGTTTTTGATCTAAGTTATCTAATTCTATCTTATACATTAGACGTTTTTCATAGATCATTCTTTACTTATATCCAAGTTATGGGTCTTAGCGATTCAATTAAATCTCAAATTCAGTGCTTTTATTTCTATTTCATTAACGTTCATCAAGAACGCTTAAAAATTGTTAGATGGTCATTAAAACTAATAAAAATATCCGCTATCCGATTAGACATTTTTATAAAATCACTATACTTTAAAAAACATTCATGACCTTAATTTTAGTACGCTTCGGTATTCCCTTGAACACATCCTATCATTCCTGTGATTTATCCAATAAAACCATTCTTGTAGTCGAAGATGACTTTGACATTGGTGATATTCTTGAAAGATATTTAAAAAAAGAAAATATGCATGTAATCCGTGCTATACAAGGTCAACAGGCACTAGAATTATTAAAAGTCCATGCTATTGATCTCGTGATCTTAGATATTAAACTGCCAAAAAAAAATGGTTGGGAAGTATTAACCGTTTTAAGACAGTACAGCAATATTCCTGTGATTATGCTCACCGCTATGGACGATTTCGATAATAAAATCATGGCATTAAAAATGGGTGCCGATGACTTTGTGGTGAAACCCTTTAATCCGAATGAAGTGATTGCTCGTGTAGAAGCCGTATTACGGCGCAGTACCTTACAGCAGCAACAAAAGAAATATCTGAACTATAAATCCATTGAAATTGATCTTGAACAACATTTGGCGTATGTGCTTCAACATGATCAAAAGCAGATGCTGAATCTCACGCTGACTGAATTTAATATTCTAAAGTTGATGCTGCAAAGTCCGAATAAGGTATTTACCCGGACTGAATTAATTGAGAAGTGCATGCCCGAAAAAACGACACTTGATCGTACCGTAGACAGCCATATCAGTAACTTACGGAAAAAGCTTGAACAAAAACGCGCTTTGGGATATTTCATCAATTTACGTGGTGTAGGCTACCGATTAGATCAAAATCATGAGAACTAAACTGAATAAAAATTCGATTGGTATTAGCGCTCAACTACTGATTATGATGAGCGTACTGAATCTGGGAATAACTATTTTCTCTTTTGGTTTAGGTTATTTGGTTTATGGCTGGGCTACAGAAAAAGGTTTACTCGATCTCAAGAACGCTTGCCCTGATAATTTTTCTTTTACTTCAGTAGACTATCTGTGGACTTTTTTGGTCGTGTTGACTGGCTTTTTGCTGTCCACTTTTTTAGCTTTCAGATACGCTAAACGTTACACTCAGCCCATCAATGCACTGGCCAATGTCGTAAAACAAATCCAGCAAGGAAATCTTTCATTAAGAATTGAACAGCAACAAGCACACATTCCACATGAACTTATGTCATTAATCCAGAATTTTAATGCCATGGCCAATCAGCTCGAGATCTCAGTCAAAAACTCTACTCTTTGGAATGCGGCAATTGCACATGAACTTCGCACCCCGATCACTATTTTACAGGGTCGATTACAAGGAATAGTCGATGGTGTTTTTGAAGCAGATCCGCAGTTACATCAAAGCTTGCTCAGTCAAGTAGAAGGATTATCTTACTTGGTTGAAGATTTACGTACGCTGACTTTGGTTGAAAACCAACAATTTCGTTTAGATATCCAAGAAACAAACCTTCAGAACAGTATTTTTAAGTGCTTTCAAATGTTTCAAGATCGCTTTGAACACAAAGGATTGCATGTAGTTTTTAATTTGACCCATGAAACAGCGCGATGTGATGTAACACGTATGGAACAGGTGTTGATTGCCTTATTTTCTAATGCTTCACGTTATGCGGACGCTGGCAAACTTTCCATTACAACCAAAACAACCCAAGACCATTGGATTTTGATGCTTGAAGATCAAGGCCCAGGTATCGATGAGCAGCACCTCGAACACTTATTCAAACCCTTCTATCGTTTAGAAGAATCTCGATCACGCTCGGAAGGTGGCACTGGTCTGGGGCTTGCAGTGATTTACGCCATTATTGAGGCACATCAAGGACAAATCACCTATACGACATCAACAGATTTGGGTGGTAGCTGTTTTACCATTCTCTTGAAAAAGTCATAGCGCCAAAAAAGTTCTCAAATCCTAGTTTTATCTAACCACTCTTTTTTCAATATGGCGTATTGGAGAGTATTTTCGTATTTTGGCGTTCCATCTTCATGCTGAACAAAAGATATATATTCGACAAAACATCCTTCTTTACGCATACCTAACCGTTCACACAGTTTTTGTGAAGCATGATTATCTTCCTCGACATAAGCGTAGATTCTTCGTGCATTGAGCTGCTTGAAAAGATGATCTAAGAATGCATCAGCACTCTCATAGGCAAAGCCTTGACCATGAAAAGCTGTATTGAAGTTCCATCCTACAGAGTAGGTATCTGGTTCTTCATGAATAAAAAATAGCTCCCCAATGACCTGATTGGTTTGTTTTAACTGAACTGCAAGATAATCTTTACTCTGCCGTCTTGTTTTTATTTTTTCAATCGCTTGTTCAATCTTTAAAATTTGTTCATCAATAAAACAATTGACTTTCGGCTGAGAAAGATAAGCCAGCAAATCACTTGCGTCTTCAATTTCAAATGCTCACAAAATCAATCGTGATGTTTCAATTCTTACTTGCATTACATCAACCTCGTTTGAATACTCAACAACATTATCCAATGAGATAAAGCGGACACACCTTATCTCATGACTATATTGGACATGAACTACTTGTGAGAATGTTTTCGTTGAGAGAATTTTTCTACAATGTTCATCACGAAAATAAAGAACACGGGAACAAAAAAGACTGCCAGAATGGTGGCGCTGATCATACCGCCAAACACGCCTGTACCAATGGCTTTTTGCGTTTCCGAACTAGCACCTGTTGCGATCACCAAGGGAATTACACCACAGGTAAATGCAAGAGATGTCATTAAAATAGGACGTAATCTTAGTTTTGCTGCGGCGACGGTTGCCTCAACCAAGCCCATACCCTCTTGTCTTAATGTTTTGGCAAACTCAACAATCAAAATCGCATTTTTTGCAGATAGACCAATAATGGTTATCAAACCCACTTTGAAGAAAATGTCATTGGGCATACCTCGTATCATCACCGCGATAAACGCCCCGACCATGCCAAGAGGAACCACCAACATGACCGACAGAGGAATTGACCAGCTTTCGTACAGTGCAGCCAAGACCAAAAACACCACCAGCATCGATAAGATCAGCAAGAATATGGTCTGTGCTTCAGACTGTCTTTCTTCGAGAGAAATTCCCGTCCACTCATAACCGACACCTTTAGGCAGTTGCGTAATGAGACGTTCCATTTCAAGCATCGCTTGCCCAGAAGAAAATCCTGTTGCGGGACTCCCCGTAATACTTAAAGACGGTCGACCATTGTAACGGTTGAACTGCTGAGGGGCATGCTGCCAAACTGGTGTAATCACTTCAGCCATCGATACCAGTTTACCACTCTGGCTATTCACTTTAATTTTACCAATATCTTCAATACTCATTCTAGATTTGGCATCTAGCTGTACAATCACTTGCTGCATACGATCCTGATTCGGGAAGTCATTGATATACATAGACCCCATAGAAGTCGAAATAATATCCGTGACATCGCTAAAGTTAACACCTAATGCCTGTAATTTTTCACGATCAATTTTTAGCTGTACCGTACTCCCCTCCGGTAGACCTTCAGCATATACGCCAGTAAGTTTTTTATTTTGCGTAGCAAGTGTAATGAGCTGATTTTGTGCTTTGATCAAAGCATCCATACCAATGTTGCCTTTATCTAGTAAACGCAAAGTAAAACCAGACGATGTTCCTAACTCATCGATCGCAGGGGGTAAAACAGACATTGTTTGCCCTTCTGAGCTATCGGTCATGGCCATATTGGCATTATTCACAACTTTCTGTGCAGTGATCGTTCGCTCTTTAAAATCAGTCAGATTGGTAAAAAACATAGCAGTATTTTGACCTGAACCGCTAAATCCAAATCCTAAAATCGCCATATTATCTTTAATGCCTTTTTCATGATTGAGAAATTGCTGAAATTCATTAACCACTTTAAGAGTGCGCTGCTGAGTGGCATCTGCCGGCAACTGAATGGAAGTCATAAACCAGCCTTGATCTTCCTCTGGCATAAATGCCGTTGGCACCATTTTAAAACTGAAGATCAGTACAGCCACAATGCCAACAAAAATGAACATCGCAGGTAAAACATGCCGGGTGACTCGAAACAGTACTTTTTCGTATTGATTATTCAGTTTTTCGAAATTTCGATCAAACCAGCCAAAAAATCCTTTTTTCTCTTGATGTGCACGAATAGGTTTTAATAGCGTTGCACATAAGGCAGGCGTTAATGTCAGCGCCAGGAATGCTGAAAATAGAATAGAAACCGACATAGTCATGGTAAATTGACGATAAATAATTCCCACAGAGCCTGCAGCAAATGCCATCGGTAAAAATACCGCAGCCAAGACTAAGGTAATCCCGATTATGGGATTGGTAATTTCGGTCATGGCTTTTGAGGTCGCTTCTACAGGAGACAAGTGTTCTGTTGCCATAATCCGTTCAACATTCTCAATCACCACTATCGCGTCATCCACAATAATTCCGATGGCGAGCACCATGCCAAACATAGTCAACACGTTAATTGAAAACCCTGCGATCAGCATAACTGAAAAGGTTCCCAGTAAGGCAATTGGTGCAACAATCGCAGGAATGAGGGTATAGCGAATATTGTGAAGGAATAAAAACATTACGATAAAGACAAGAACCATTGCTTCTAGCAAAGTGGTAATTACTTTTTCAATCGATACTTTTACAAACGGAGCTGTATCGTATGGAATAGAAAATTTCATACCTTGTGGCAAAGAAGCACTGAGCTGATCGAGTTTTTCTTGAACCCCTTGAGCGGTTTTCACTGCATTGGCACCAGGGCTCATTTGAATGGCAATAGCTGTAGAAGGTTTACCATTTTCCAGAATGGCAAAATTATAAGACTGCGCACCAATTTCAATTCGAGCAACATCCGATAATTTTACATTCGCCCCATTTTTATTTGATTTAAGGCTAATATTTTCGAATTGTTCGATATTTTCCAGCTGACCTAAAGCGGTTAATGGAATGGTAATTTGCTGATCTTTTGATGCAGGCAAATCTCCGATTCGACCGGGAGAAATCGGAATGTTCTGATTTTGAATGGCTGTATTGACATCTTTAATACTAAGTCCATATGCAACCAAGCGATCAGGGTCGACCCAGATACGCATCGCCTTTTCTGCACCAAAATTTTGAACCTTACCTACGCCATTGACCCGTTTAAGCTCCTCAATCACAAAGCGAGCCATGTAATCACTCAGATCAACTTCAGAGTAACGATTATCAGAAGAATTAAGTCCCACAATCATCAAAAAACCAGATGATGCAGCATCAACCATCAAACCTTGCTGCCTTACCGACTGTGGCAGCCTTGATTCAATTGCTTTGATTTTGTTTTGTACATCGACTTGAGCAAGTTCAACATCTGTACCAGGCTTAAAGGTGGCCGTGATGGTTGCACTTCCTGAATTATCCGATGTTGAACTGTAATATAGTAAGTTTTTAACCCCTGACATCTCGCGCTCAATCAATGTGACTACACTGTCATTGAGTGTTTTAGGCGTCGCCCCAGGATAGGTTGCGGTAATACTGATTTGCGGCGGTGCTACACTTGGAAAACGGGCAATGGGTAATTTAGGAATACTCAATACCCCAAATAAAATAATAAATAGTGCAATCACCCAAGCAAAAATTGGTCTACGAATGAAAAACTGAGACATCTTAGTGTGCTCCTTTTTCAGAGGTAGCTACAGATGGTTGCCAGATTTTAATTTTTAATTTCTGATCCGGCTGTATACGTTCCTCACCTTCAACCACGACCTTTTCACCAGCACTCAAGCCACTGGTTACTACATAATTACTTTGATAACGCTGCCCTAACTGAACAGGTTTAATAACAGCCTGTCCCTGTGAATTAATAACCGTAACATTGGTCTTTCCACTGATATCATGTTGAATTGCTCGTTCCGGTATCAAAATCGCGTTGTCAATTACAGCACGATTGATATTGACCCGCACATACATACCCGGTAGAAGTTCTTGCTGGCTGTTGTTGACGAGAATACGGATTGTGACATCACCGGTATCAGGATCAACATTAGTATCTGAAAACAGTAATTTTCCCTTTGCCTGATAAGGCTTGCCCTGACTGTTTAAAATAACGACTTGAGGTTGCACATCGGATACTGTTCCTTGCTGTAACGCTTCTTGTAATTTCTCATATTCATTAATAGATTGTTTCACATCGACATAAACTTGACTGATCTGTTGAATGACAGCCATCGCTTTAGTATCTGCTTGACCAACCAATGCACCTTCCGTCACTAAAATCTGACCGATACGACCAGAAATAGGTGCTGTAACCGTAGAATATTTTAAGTTTAATTTCTGTCTGGTTAATGCTGCTTTTAGTTGAGCAACATCGGCTTTCGCTTGATCATAAGCTGTCTCAGTATTGTTATATTCTTGCTGACTAATGGCATGGCTTGACAATAATTGTTCATAACGGCCAAGAAGCGATTTTAAACGTATCACTTCAGCCTGAGCACGTTGTAATGTAGCTTGATTACTCTCTACATCTGCTTGCAAGATATCGGAATTAATTTTGAATAAAGACTGACCTATTTTGACATCAGAACCTTGTGTAAATAATACCTTTTCCACAATTCCTCCGACTTGTGGACGAATTTCGGCAATCCGATACGCTGCTACGCGTGCAGGTAGATTTTCAATAAGGTGAATTGGTTGCTGCTGTGCAGTAAAAACGCTGACAACCGCTGGTGGCTGTTCAGTTTGAATTTCTTCAGCATTTTTTTTGCAACCCATAAGCATGGCTGCACTCATCCCCAATACACAAAGCTTAAGATGAAAGTGTTTGTTCATTTTAACTACAACGAAATTAGTGACAGTTGGTATTGTTAAAACTTAGTTTCAAATTTCTGCCAATATTGTGTTGAGATTGTGTGGAGAGATACGTAAAGTTTCTACTCAGATGAAAATTCTTTAAAGGCCTTCCTGTACACAGATTTAAAAGTAAAGATTTCTCATATTTACTCAAATTTAAGTTACAACTCGGGTATGTGGTCTACTTAAGTCTGTAAATTTATTTAATACTGCTACTCGTGCATGAATCTTATTGACTTGGCTTTGAAAATTTCTCGCACTGAGTTTATCCCTTAGCAATTTCATGCAATATATGTTGGTTTCAACTAGACTCCACCAGTGATAGCCTGACCATTTCTTCCAAATAGTTCTTTCTAAACGCTTAACTGTTTGAAGCGACTTATTGCGTTTTAGCGAGCTCATCTTTTTATCTTTCGATAACTTCGCATTTTATCTTGGTGGAATCACTGCTTGTGCTTGCCGGTCCACAATGTATCAAATAGATGCTGAGATACTCCTAAATTAAGCTCATCACTACAGGGCGTTTTTAATTTTAGAAACTAAACATTAAAAATTTAGACGCTACAACGCTATTTTTGATGCTGTCTAACGCTTCTCATTTAAGCATTTAAATAATTTTTATAATCTTTATTTAATTTTGAATTTTCGGATAATCTTGACTATTTTAGGCTCAAATGGCAGAGATATTTAAGATATAAACAATAAATGCATCAGCATTGTTCGTAAAAGCCAAACAAATACTGCCAGTCAAAAAATTCACAAAATTAATGCGCTACATTCCTGATAAATTTAACCGTATTTAATCCTGAATTGATGTAGGTGTAATGAGTAGAGCTTGGAAATACCAAACTTTCATTTGCTTTTAAAATATGCGCTGTATCGTTAATTTGAAGAGTAAGCTCGCCTTCCAACACCCATATCATTTCATGCCATCCATCGGCATCGGGTTCTGCTTCATACTTTTCCCCTGTACCCAAACACCATACCCACATTTCTGTCTGATGTTTTGATGGCATTGCACCCACTAAAGTTGCATAGCTCTCTGGTTGACTGCCTTTCCAAGCCAAGACATTCGTTAATTTTGGAAGATCATGAGCGTGATCACTTACAAGCGTTACAAAGTCTATTTTAAGAGCAGATGCAATTGCATCGAGTTTAGCCAAGCTAATATTCATCTGATTACTTTCCAGAGCTATCACTGTGCGCCTACTTAATCCGGCTAAATTTGCCAATTCAATCTGACTCAAGCTGGCTTTTTCTCTGAAATGCCTAATATTCTGCCCTACAAACTCTAATACCTTGTTGGTCATATGCTATCTATTGAATGTTTTGAGCAGTATATTGCACAAAAAAATAATTTAATGCAATAATGGGTAATATATTGCACATTCTGTTGGTCTTTCACTATGTCAATCACTTCGTCTTCAAAATTTCCTGAAATTGTATTGATCCTCATTACAATTCTCTGGGGTGGTACTTTTTTAGCCGTACATTATGCTCTGAACTTTACTTCACCAATTTTTTTTGTAGGTACACGCTTCGGTATCGCGGCAGCTGTTCTATTTCTGGTGTCTTATCAGCAGCTCAAAAATTTCAGCCGTCAAGAAGTGATTGCCGGTTTTTTCATTGGTATCGTTATCGCCTTTTCTTATGTATTTCAAACGGTAGGCCTGCAAACGATCACAAGTAGTGAGTCGGCATTCCTCACGGCGCTTTATGTCCCTTTTGTGCCGATATTGCTTTTTCTTTTCTTTAAAAAAGTACCTGCGTTTAATATCTGGATCGGAGTTGTACTGGCATTTTTTGGTCTGCTTTTGCTTACCGGGAATAGTATGTCTCAAATAGATTTAAGTTACGGACAGGTCATGACCATATGCAGTGCGATCGGAATTGCCATGGAGATTATTTTAATTGGATTCTTTGCGGGTAAAGTGAATTTAGGCAAGGTAACGTTTATTCAGCTTGTTGTAGCCTCCATTGCCTGTTTCGTAGCAATTCCTTTTAGCCAATCGGAATACATTCCTAATCTTTCGTGGCAGTTTATCCTGATTGTCGGTGCATTAGGATGTGCGAGCGCGTTAATTCAATTCGCAATGAATTGGGCACAACGTACGGTAGATCCATCAAAAGCTGCAATTATCTATTCTGGAGAACCTGTATGGGCTGCAATTTTTGGCCGTTTGGCTGGGGAGCGACTATCAATATTATCGATTTTTGGAGGTATTTTAGTTTTATTGGGCGTGTTAGTCAGTGAGTTAAAGTTTAAAAAATTGTGGGTTTATTTTTTTAAAAGATAGTGAAATGGCGATTTCTCTTTCAATAGGCATTTAAATGATTTGAGCTCATCAAAACAAATCTGAATGCGCCACAAAAGACTTTTTGAATTTCACATAAATATTTTTGTGTAAAACTATAATGGAAGTGTTTCACTTCCATTTTTCAATTCTAATAAATCAACTACTGTGAGAAAAAACCAAATACGATGAATTAGTTGTTCGTTAGAGAAATTCTTTTTGAAATGTCAGAGTCTGTCTCATACGTAATCAAAATTCACAGATTCATATCAATTATGTTCTCTATTGTTAAAAAATAGACCAGTCGTCTTGATTTTAATCATAACTTACCTACAATCAATTTTAAGGTCATCAATCAATATTTCTAATTTCTGTATAGAAGTGTTTCTTATGCAGAATATGGAGTTAAATCAATGAATAATATTACCAATCAGCGTATTGTTTTAGCTGCAAGACCAGTCGGTGAACCAAAACATAGTGATTTCAAAATTGAGGAAGTTCCGGTTCCTGAGCTGAAACAAGGCGAAATCTTGTTAAAAACCGTTTATCTATCACTCGATCCGTATATGCGTGGTCGTATGAGTGATGCTCCCTCTTACGCGGCACCTGTCGAAATTGGTGGCGTAATGGTTGGTGGAACAGTGAGTCAAGTTGTTGCCACTAAAAACTCAAAGTTTAAAGAAGGTGAATGGATTCTTTCTGGAAATGGTTGGCAGGCTTACGCGATCTCAGATGGCACGGCGTGTCAAAGTTTGGGTATGCAGCCCGAACATCCCGCTTGGGCATTAGGTATTTTAGGAATGCCTGGCTTTACCGCTTATATGGGGCTTTTAGACATTGGTCAACCTAAAGCAGGTGAAACCTTAGTGGTTGCCGCTGCAACTGGCCCCGTAGGTGCAACAGTCGGACAGATTGGTAAACTTAAAGGTTGTCGTGTGGTCGGTGTCGCTGGCGGAGCGGAAAAATGCCGTTATGCTGTCGAAGAACTCGGTTTTGATGCATGTATTGATCATCGTGATGAAAATTTCGCAGAGAAATTAAAACAGGCTGTTCCTGATGGCATTGATATCTATTACGAAAATGTAGGCGGAAAAGTCTTTGAGGCTGTATGGCCATTACTTAACTCGGCTGCACGTGTACCTTTGTGTGGCGTAGTTGCTCAATATAACGCGACCGAACAAGCACAAGGGCCAGATCGCCTGCCTGGTTTTATCTCTACCCTATTAAAAAAACGAATTCGCATGCAAGGTTTCATTATTTTTGATGATTATGGTAGCCAGTACCCTGAATTTAATCAGCAAATGTCTGAGTGGCTAAAAGAAGGTAAAATCAAATACAAAGAACATATGGTGCAAGGTTTAGATAACGTGATTGACGCTTTCAATGGCATGTTAAAGGGTGAAAACTTTGGCAAAGTCGTTGTCAAACTCTAATAAGGAAGCCTTATGATTACACTGCATCATTTAGATCAATCACGTTCTTTTCGTATTTTATGGTTACTTGAAGAGATCCAACAGCCGTATCAGTTACAACGCTACTATCGTGATCTGAATACGCATTTAGCTCCAGATTCGTTAAAATCAATCCATGCTTTAGGGAAATCGCCTGTCATAGAATGGGATGGTAAAGTGATTACAGAATCTGGTGCGATTGTTGAGCTTTTAATTGCCAAACTTGCACCACATTTAGCACCCGATTCAAGTGAAGATCTCTATGCAGATTACCTGCAATGGATTCATTTTTCTGAAAGCTCTGCCATGTTGCCATTTTTGTTAAAAACATTTAATGCAATGGAAACAAAGCGAGGTACAGAATTGGTATTTTTAGAACGCTATACGCAAGTTGAGTTTGAAAAAGTATTTGGTTTCTTAGATGACTATTTGGCAGATAAAAAGTACTTTGTTGATCAGCGTTTAACTGGTGCTGACTTTATGATGGGCTTTGGATTACATGCTTTAGTTCATCAAATGCAACAAGGTAAAAAGTATCCAAATATTCAACGCTATGTTGAGGGCTTGAGTTTACTGCCAAGCTGGCAAGCCGCGGTCAAAATCGAACAGGAAAAGTCATAATGAAAGAAAATCAGCGTGCTATTGTCGTGGGTGCTTCACGAGGAATTGGTTTAGGAATGGTTCGGGAATTACTTCTTCAGCAGTGGAGCGTTATTGCGACACTTCGAGATATAACTCGTGTACCCGATGACCTCAAACAATTACTTGCAGAATATCCAGACCAACTGGAATTGGCTGAGCTAGATCTGAGTCATTTAGATACTGCCAATATGATCACCAGCAAATATTCAGAAGGTTCAATAGATCTGCTTTTAGTGTCTGCTGGTATAGCGGGGCCAGAACATCAGCGCGTCGAACAATCACAGCCAAATGAAATTGTAGACCTGTTTTGGGTTAACAGCATTGCACCTGTGACCATTGCCAGAAAATTCCTTCCACTCATGAAAGCAAACAGCCTTATTGCATTTATGAGTTCAAGAATGGGCAGTGTTGCGCTCAATGACGATGGCAGTATGGAGTTGTATCGTGCCAGCAAGGCCGCTTTAAACAGTATCAGCCGTGGTTTTGCACAAAATGAGGCGATTCCGCTGAATATCGGTGTGTTGAATTTACATCCGGGCTGGGTTCAAACAGAGATGGGCGGAAGCCAAGCGCCTGTTACGGTCAAGGAAAGTACTGCAGGACTGGTAAAGATAATACAGGCTTCTATCGGCAGCAACCAACACAAATTTATTGATTTTCAAGGTCATGAAATGGCATGGTGATTTGATCTTTTCAATCGTATGATTTGAATAGGCTTGGTTACCTATCATTCAAAAGAGTGGAAAATAGGTGCAGCCGTACTCTCAACAGGTCATGCAATAAACAAAAAAGCTAAACACCGTTTTGTGTTGTGATGTTCATCAACTCGTTGATATTCACTTTCACTAGATAGGGTTTAGCTTTTTTATTCTGAATGAGTGGCTCAATATCGAGCGTTTTTAAAAATGATTGAACATCGTCGGAGGGAATTAAATCGGCAGTATATTGAACCAATATAACGCGAGACTGTGAAGGTAAAATCAGGAAAACGAGTTCATCGATATGTTGAGCAAAGCTTTGAAGTATTTGTTTCTCTGTTTTACTCAAAATTTGCTGTTTCAACTGATTCTCTTGAAAAATCTGTTCTTGAGTATAGGGCTGATTCATTAATGCTTGAGTAAGTTGCTCAATTTCTATTTGATCGCTTATAAAGGGATATATTTCGATGATCTGGACAAGCTCACTATTTTGAGGCGCTTGAACATTCTTAACATGTGATGTATCGGGATGCTTGGGCTCTAAATTTAATTGTGATAGCAAAGCGGGATCGATTTTTTCAGGATTCAACTGATATTGATCTGAAGTGACTTTAGCACGACGAATGGCTTGTTTGGCTCTAAGCTGGGCTGCCAGTAAAGGATCAATTGCTTGATTTCCCTTTGTTGCCTCATGGCTAAACTCCAGCAGATTTAACTGGGCTGTTTGCTCCAAACTCTGCGCATCATACTGACCAAAAGGCGTTTCAATCAATGTTTCTGGCATGGGTGACATTTTCACGGCGGGTTTAAAACTCAACGAATCATTTTGTTCAACAGCGCTTGTTGGCATGAAGACAACACTCATACCTTTTTTGATTTCTGGCGTTTGCTCAACTGGACGAGAAATAACAAACACGACCAATCCAATATGCAATATTGCAGTGAAAAATAAAGCAACAGGTGAAATCTTGAATTGGTCATGAAGTCTCATAGCTGACTCCCCAGCGATTTAAAATAAATACCTTAAGGTGAATCTTAGGTTACGCCCTTCACTCGGATGGATATGTTTATCTGAAATTCCTTCTCTTTCAGCAGAACCAGGCGCACATGCCGCAGTATTGAAATCTTGTGCAGCACACGATGCATAGTAGTATTCGATATCATTCACCTTTTTATCCAATACATTGAGTAGTTCTATTTGTGTGAAGATATTTTTATTCAGTTGATAGCTGGCTAGTAAGTTAACGATTGTCGATGAGTCCGAGCGAACACTGTTGTCTTCAATCAATGCTCGAGGGCCGAAATACCGTAAACGACCGCCAAAACTCCATTGGTCATTTAATTTATAACTTATACCCGCACTAAGTGTTTTTTCGATGGCTCCAGGAATAAAATCGCCCTCTTCACTACTATCTTTAAAGCGCGCTTTTGACCATGCCGCATCAATATCAATCATCACCCAATCATTGAGTTGATAAAAATTACTCAGCTCAATCCCTTGGCGTTTACTGGGCCGGCTAGGCTCAGTGGTGCCCGCATCACCAATAAACAGTAGTTCAGAGTCAGAATCCAGGCGCCATAATGCCAGTGTTGTGGTGAGGTTATCAATCAAATGTGCTCTTAAACCCAGCTCTTTATTCACTGTACGTACTAGTGGTGAAACCGAATCAAGTGGTTGTAAGTAATTTGCGTCACGCGGATCTACATTGAGCTTTGTCGTAACGCCCCTTGCATCGTTACTATGAAATCCGTAGGCATAATTGATGTAATATTCGACATTTTTCCATGGCCCTAAAATCAAACTGAATTTCGGACTCAGAATGTGATCTGTTTTTCGGCCACTATTTTCATTTCGATCCGAATTCACATTAAAATGATAAAGATCACCACGTAAACCTATAATTGAGCGTAGCCAAGGTTGCCATGCAATCTGATTTTGCCCCCAAACGCCGAGCGTGGTTTGTTTGACATCATCTTCACGTATTGTATTAAATCGTTGACGATTTTGAGTTTGATGTAAACCCAGACCATCAATGTCATCATAACGAAGAGATGACCCGACAATATTGAGCATTTCTTTATCGTACCATCGATCACTCCATCCCTTTTGAAACTTCAAACCCAGTAAGGTGCGCTTTTCAGCTTGTTCAAACTGATCGCCACGCAGCGGATCATCTAAAAAGTAAGTAAAATTTGAAAAAAGATTCAGTTCACTACGGACCGCGTAGGCAGAAAACTGTGAAAACTCACGATCTGCACGCTGATTGCGATTGAACCACAATGCTGTGCGTTTAGATTTTCCACCATCGGAAGGGTCTAGACTATCGAAACGATCAAGCTGCCCATTTTGAACCAGATGTTCAGGAATCTGATCTGTGGCGTCCCATTTTGCTTGATAATGCTGAAGACCAAATGATGTGTTTTGATCTTCATCGCCTTTAAAATATTTTAAGAAGAGATTTTGTTTAGACAGATTTTCAGGATTTGTCCAAGGCCCGTCACTGCTTTGATTTTCAAAGGCACCAATTAGCTCACCGTCATTTATTTTTACATGCCCAACACCTAAAAACCGTAGTAGATCATTATTACCCAATGTTACCTGTGCAAATGGACGCTCCAGCGAATGAAGGGTATAAATTTTTGCTGTTCCAGCAGAGGCAAAATCACCATCATCTAAAGAAGTTGCACCTTTGTGATAATCGATATTGTGAATCAGTTCTGGGATTAAAAAATTTAGATCGGTATAACCTTGCCCATGCGCATGTGTCACCATATTAAGCGGTTGACCGTCTAGTGATGTGGCGAAGTCTGTACCATGATCCAGATTAAAACCGCGTAGAAAATACTGGTTCGCTTTTCCGGAACCACTGTGCTGAGTCACAATGACGCCAGGAATCGTTTCAAGCACTTCAGCCGGACGAGACAAAGGACGCGTTTCGATCTGCTCTTGTGTAATTGTTCCTTGAGATGCAGTAAATGCACCGTTTAAAGGATCTGTGTTATCGCCTGATGCCTGCATGGTAATGGTAGCTAAATTGGCAATGTATTCTCCCCCTGCCCAGACCGTTTGACTGGTATAAAACCCCGAACTACTCAGCAGTAATACGCTTAACATTGTTTTGTTCATGATGTTTATCTCATTTATAAAGTCAGTTATTTTTAAGTTTTTATAGGCTGGTTCAGTTTAAATTTTCACATCATGACTGATTCACGATCTGTTGTAATTGAGGAATATATTCTGGATGTTGATAACCAGTTTTTTCACTCCAAGTTAGTAATTTTTTAGAAATATCAGTATCTTTAGCTGCGATAGCAAGTGCTGCATACACTTCAAAATCATCATTTTCTCGTTGCATATCCCAGTTTTTAGCCGCGATTTTGAGTCCTTCATTGTATTTTTTAGAAATCCAGAGAAACTGTGCCTGCTCACGTAAATGAATATGGTCATGATGGTCGAGTAAATCTTGTACGCGCTGGGTTAGCTCATTGAGATCAGTCTGGGCAGTTGGATCATTCAGTTTTTGTTTGCACAAAATAATGCGGTACATCGCACCGTCATGATAGCGGTAAGGTGTTAAAAGCTTCAGTGCGGTTTGATACTGATGTTGTGCGATGTACCAATTCGCTTTTGCTAATGTATTGGGTAAGTTATTGGTTTGCAGCAATAACATAGATTTATCTGCAAGTGCCGGATCGTTAAACCGTGTGGCAAGTTCAATAAAGATATTTCCCAACCATTGTTGATCTGCGCGGCTCATACGTGGTGTTTGCGAAAGAAGCTGATCAATTTGAGGTTTAAGCTGTGAATAAGACTTTGTCATTGCATCAACCTGCAACTCGCATCCTGCACGATAAAGCATGACTTCAGGCTGCGTCAGCTTTTGGCATAATTGGGTAGACGCACTGTATTTTCCTTGCAAACGGTAAATATTGGCCAGCTGTAAAATAGCATCGCTGTTGTTGGGTTGAGTTTTTAAAAGCTGTTTTAAACGCTGTTCTGCAGCCGAAAAATTATGATTCGCTTGCTCAATGCGGGTATTTAGCAACTGATTTTCAAGATCTGATGGATCATTGCTTTTTTGCATCAATTGTTCAGCTTTTTCGAGTGAATCACCGTCACCTTTGGCGTAGGCATTTTCAAGTAATACATTCACAATTTGATTACGCGTTGCGTCACTATAAGTGGCTTTGGCATGTTGGTTTTTTTCAGTATTACCGCTATAGCTATGATGGTGCTTTGGATGAGCATAAATCGAACTTACAGGAATCATTAAAATTATGGCGAACGACAGTTTACGCATCAACATTGGGTATCCCTCTTAAATACGCCCGAGGCTCAACACCTAGGGCGCAAATCCTTAAAATTTAACTGCAAGCGGCTCTGCTTTGTTATCAATCGAAGCTTCTGAAATATCTTTCAGAGATTTGGGTTCAGACTGACTAAAGCTACTTTGTGATTGGTTGGTTAACGTCAAAGTTTCTCGTAACACAGGATCGCTTTGCGTTTGGGTGTTATTAGAAGCATGATCATCTCCACTGCCACCACAACCGCTCAATCCCCAAACAACCATGAACATCAAGGTTATTTTTTTCATGGTAATGACTCCTCATTACTTACTGGCAGTATTGAACGGTGAACCCGCAACTGGAGTGTTAAGATACGGGAAAGTGGTACCAAACTGCTGAGGTGACTGCAATGCACCGTCGGTAAATCCAATCGTACCTGCTTTCGCATCCGACGCTTTACAGCCCACTGCGGTGTTCACACCATCAATGGTACATAGTAAACCCATCGCAACACGTAGCTCGATATCGACTACATCATCTCCCGGACGGCGACCATTTGGGAATCCGCTGGTGTCTCCACCGATCACACCTAAACGATTTTGCTTGTCTTTGGCTTGCGCTGCAATTGCAGTATTTAAGCGCAACATTTCAGAGGCTTTCACGTTTTTAGGCTGATTCAGACCCGGCACTCCAAGTAAAAATGCATTGACCAGATCGGTACGTGGGAAATTGGTTGGCGCAACCACGGCACCGCCTGTAGCGTCTTTAAATAACACTTCAATCAATGTTGGTAATGTTGGATTGGTAACGTAATCGGCAAACTGACCATCATTGACTGGTTTGCTGGCATTGAATTTGTCTTTGTCTTTTAAACCAATCACCACCTCATTGACCAAAGGCATACCCAAACGGGAAACTTGTGTCCATGCCCCACCCACTTTAGATGCACTGGTCAAATTACTCTCTGGAGTCGGGTTAAGTAAGGTCGCTTGAGGCAAACTGGCTGTGGTCCAACCACCAATTACTGTTTCACCCGAAGACACCAAACATGATTGTGGTACTTCAAGTGCAATGGTCGTCACGTTTTTATTGCCAATTGTATTAAGTCCCTGATCTTCAGCATTCACACCCGATGGTGCAAGCTGCGTAGCAGGAATCTTGATATTCACAAGGTCAAAGACTTCGCCAAGATTGACTGCAAATGGATCTTGGCGCTGGCCGACAAATACTTTGCCTGATCCGCAGCTGCCAAAGTTGATATTTTGCACAAAACTATTGGCATAAGACTGATAATTGGGAATTGATTTTGCGCCCACATTATCAAAAGGTTTTTTAAAGGAGCCCAACACGTTACGATCGCCTTTACGTCGATCACCTTTGACCATAGTTACGGTATATGTTTCAGCCGTGTTTTGAGCAGAACTGCCATCATTGGTAATTTTTCCAATATTTGACAATGGTACAGAGATATTTTTGCCACCTACAGGTACTTGTAGATCTTTTAACTCCTGATCAAATTTAAATTGAAAAGTAATATCTTCTTGCGCATCACCATTGTTATCGATATGAATCTCATAAAGCGCTTTAGGGTCTAAAGCAAAGTAGTTCGGGCCACCATAAGCATCTTGAAGTGGCTGGTAATTGGCTAAAATGGTGACATAGTCGCCCCGATTACTTTCATAGCTTTTAAACATATAAAAATCGGTGGCATCTACTTTAGGTGTTTTGGTAATGGATGGAGCTTCACGGTGACTGGATGCAAGTGCACAAGCACTTAACCCCATTAATGCCATCGCTAGTGCGATACGATTGTTCATTGGCTATCTCCTTGACCAATATTTAATTTCATCGTTATTACTTTATTTTTTATCCCTACATTGTTTTAAATCATTATGAGGGACCATACTAACATATGGGAGAGAATGTGAATATTATGTGATCATTTTGAAAATAACGGATGAAATCAATATTTTTATGAAGTCAACTATTTGCTATGCAATCTGATTTCACATAATTTTTATTGTAAAATTTGGATTATTCATATACAAAATATTTAATTAAATGAAAATCATTTGCATATTATAAATAAAGATAAATTCTAAAAATTTAAATTATTAAATTTAATCATATTAAAACCAATAACTTACAAAACAAAAAATCAAACTATTCTTTTTTACCCATATTTATCATGACATTAATTTAATTCAATTTTTATATTTTTTAAACTTTAAACCAAAGCCACAAAAAAAGCGTCATAAAACATGAATGATCTTCACGATTTTTAAAATTAATCATTATTTAATTCATCATCTTTTAATTGTTTAAATTTACTTGATAATATTGAAATTACTTTAATTTGTTTTGCATAGCGGCGACAGGATATACACATCAATAAATGTAATTGAAGATGTGTAAGTTCATTTAATGCAAGTGAACGATCTTGTTTTTCCGAGAGTAGTTGAGTCGCTTTTCGACAGGTCAGCATGAACATTCCTCCTTTAA
The DNA here is from genome assembly GCF_018139125.1 of Acinetobacter soli. Taxonomy (NCBI): domain Bacteria; kingdom Pseudomonadati; phylum Pseudomonadota; class Gammaproteobacteria; order Moraxellales; family Moraxellaceae; genus Acinetobacter; species Acinetobacter soli. Next base: position 755,012 of record NZ_CP073241.1, on the reverse strand, counting down.
AAGCCATTTATTTTCGAGACATTCTCTTAGGCGTGTTCGACTGCGGTACATCAATACATTAAAATTTGAAATAGTTAACCCTAGCTTATTGCAAATTTCCTGTGAGCTTAGCTCAATCATTTCACGCAGCATAAACACTTGTGCCTGCTGTGCAGGCAAATGATTGAGGCAGGCATCAAAAATTACCCAGAAGTCTTCTTGTTCAAGCATCTGGTCTGGACTTGGCCATGCCTGTGGTGCTTCATGTGCATGCCAGTGATTCTTGTCATTAAACAATGTATCGATGCTTTTTTCAGAATCATCATCGAATAAATCTGTCATGCTGATCAAGCGTGATTGCTTACGGATAAAGTCGATGATTTTATTTTTTAAAATTGCAAATACCCACGTTTTAAACGCACACCGACCTGAAAACGAAGCGGCATGTTCTAGTGCGCTGATGAGCGCTTCCTGCACGACATCTTCGGCGCTTTGGATAGAAGACATCTGTAACACGGCAAACTTAATCATTTGATGTCTAAGATCGGCAATAAAAATAGGATCATTCAACTGATCAGTAATGTGATCCGCTTGAGTCGACGCAGCTATGGTCATGAAGAATTCTCACTTAGACGTAAAAATAGAGACCAAATCAAACTTAAGCAGTAACGATTTCAGTTCATTTAATTGGTTATCAACCACGTCATTAGGTTGATCTCCCAAAATCGAAACGATTAAATCATGAAGCGTATCTTGCATAGCGCCACCGTGTTCGACCAGATGTTCGATGAGCAATCCAAATAACGGCGATAATCGCTCTAAACTGATTTGATCAATTTCATCACGCCACACCATAATCACACCAGGTGCAAGCTGAATGTCATTCGGTTGTGTATTGAGTGTCCATTCATATACAGGATATTGATAAACCAAAACCCATACGGCCTGCTTTAGCTGCCATTGATAAGGTTCTACACATACCGGTTGATCGATAACCAAAGTGTCTAAATACAATTCAAGCCACTCAAATTGTAGAAGCTCGGCTAGCCAAGGATATTGACTAAACATGGGATGAGCTTGATGAGAATAATACTCACGAAACTCTAGCGCTATCTCGTTTGAGTACGGAGATTGACATTTCGAATTTGCGACAAAATCCTGTAATAGTGCTTGCCACTGACATTCGAGCAATAATCTGCGCGTAATCGGATAAACCAGATTGATAAACGAGCTAATATTATTAAATACCAAATCACGATACACTTGCATGCGCTCATGATCGTAAACGCTAGCCAAATCAGAATGTGGATGGCGAATCCAATTACAGAATTGCTGCTGCGTGTGCTGAAATGATTTCTGAATTTGGTTCATATCCACTCTCCATGGCTTGAATGGTCTTAATTTTTTTTAATTCTTTATTGAGTTCTTCCCAACTCGGAATATTGAAATCCCGTTCTAGTAATGTTGGCTTGATTCCACATTGTTGATAAGTAAACGCCAGAAGTTGCCATACAGAATCCGTAATCGCATCACCATGTGTATCAATGATCAGATGATCTTCTACTTGCGCATGACCTGCAATATGCAAATAGCGTATTTTGTCTTGAGGCATCGCACAAATAAACGATTGAGCATCAGTGCCGTGATTTATGCTGTTCACGTATACGTTGTTTACATCTAAAAGTAATTCGCAATCCGCCTGCTTGACTACTTCTACAATAAATTCTGCTTCGGTCATCTCAGCACCGGGCATTAAATAAGTCGATACATTTTCAATGACCAGTTTTTGCCCCAAAATATCCTGTACACGTAAAATACGCTCCGCAACATAACGAACAGCGTCTTGAGTCATTGGAATGGGTAACAAGTCATATAAGTATCCGCCATCATGAGAATAACTTAAATGCTCAGAGTAAATACTGACATTATAAGTATTTAAAAATGCTTTGATTTTATGAATAAACTCAAGGTTGAGCGGATGTGGCCCGCCAATTGAAAGAGAAAGACCATGACAAACAAGAGGAGACTTTTCAATACAGGTCGCAAGAAGTTTTGCGTGTCGACCGCCAAAGTTCATCCAGTTTTCAGGTGCAATTTCGATAAAATCAGGCGGATAAGCTGCACTTAAAAAATCATCGATAAACTCTCGTCTTAAACCGAGCCCAACGTGTGAAGTTTCAATCATGAGCAAGCTCCTTATCCAAATCAAGATCGGCCCATCCATTGAATGAGCCGATCTTGTACATATCTGATCGGTTTATTTAGAACCACATTTTGCATCTGCCATTTTTTTATCTGCACCACATTTTGCATCTGCCGACTTATGCCCTTTCTTGGCATGATCCGCACCACATTTAGCACTGCCGCACTTACCATCTGCTGCCTTACTGGCATGGGTTTCCGTAGAAGATGAGGTTGCAGCTGTTGCAATCTGAGTTGGGCCAAGGACAGACAAAGCCAATAGCGCAGTCACGGTGGTCATAGAGTTTAATTTGTTCATGATCGATTCCTTTTTACATTTTTTGATTGTGTGTACGGGGTGTACTTGGTGTTAGACGCAGTTCATCTGAATTTATTACACATTAAAAAAAATTTTTTTTATGTAAGAAAATCGAGATCCTTTCGACTAATGTGAATTAAATCGCATCGGATGTGAAAAAATGATGAATATTTATACAAAAAAAATCAATCAGCTCTATTTAATTGTAAAAAAAGCGAGCACACCGTTTGATGGCTTACCCGCATTGGCACTGCGATTGTATTTAGTTCCGATCTTTTGGATGGCAGGGACAAATAAATTAATGCACTTTAGCAATATTGTAGAGTGGTTTGGCAATACTGACTGGGGATTGAGCTTGCCCTTCCCCTATGTCATGACTGCACTTGCAACCTCAACTGAATTGGCTGGCGCAGTTTGTCTAAGCTTAGGTATATTCACTCGCTGGATCAGCATTCCCTTGATCATCACCATGCTGGTTGCAATCTTGACTGTTCATTTGCCAAACGGTTGGCAAGCAATTGCCGATCCTTCGGCGCCTTTTGCAAATGCTCAGGTACTTGCTTCTGCTGAAAAGTTAGAGCGAGCACGACAAATTCTGACCGAACATGGCAATTATGACTGGTTGACCTCAAGTGGAAATTTTGTGATTTTAAATAATGGAATCGAGTTTGCAGTCACTTATCTGATCATGCTACTTGCACTAATCAAATTGGGCGGTGGGCGTTATGTCAGTCTGGATTACTGGTTTCGTTTGAAATAAAACAAATCATCATGCATATTCATGATGCTTTCATACGCTTTCTGATACTTTAGATTCAAAATAATCAGTATCACAGATGCCTATGATGACCTCCACCCAGTCACTTTGGACAATTTTTCTTGTATTTTTGCGCTTAGGACTCACCTCCTTTGGTGGTCCAACTGCGCATCTTGGCTATTTTCGTGATGAGTTCGTCATCCGCCGTAAATGGTTAAACGATGCTCAGTATGCAGATACCGTTGCACTGTGCCAGTTTTTACCTGGGCCAGCCAGTAGTCAGGTGGGTATGGCAATTGGCTACTATTGCGGTGGCTATAAAGGTGCTTTAGTTGCCTGGCTAGGGTTTACCTTCCCTTCAGCCATGATATTAATTTCATTTGCACTGGGTTTTGATCATCTGCAAAGCATGCAACTTACTGGTATTTTGCATGGCTTGAAAATTATCGCTGTAGCGGTGGTGATACAAGCACTTTGGGGAATGACAAAAACTTTATGCCCAGATGCAACTCGAATCACCCTCATGAGTTTAAGCACATTCATGATGTTAATGCTTCCCTCGCTCTGGACTCAGCTCGTGGTGATTATTGTGGCGGGAATATTAGGTACATTGATTTTCAGATCATCGCAAAGCACAGAAAAACAACAAGTATCGACAGTAAATTCTCGTCATATTGGTTTCACTGGATTGATCCTATTTTTTGGATTACTGATTGCGCTACCTGTGCTGAGTTTTACGTTTTCAAACCCAGCCCTTGCGATTTTTGATGCCTTTTATCGTACTGGGGCATTGGTTTTTGGTGGTGGGCACGTTGTTTTACCTTTATTAAACACCCAAGTCGTCGCAACTGGATGGATTGAGCAAAATACCTTTTTAGCCGGTTATTCACTGGCTCAAGCGGTGCCCGGCCCATTATTTACTTTTGCTGGCTTCTTAGGCGCCTCGATGCCTCACATGATCACGCCTTGGCTAGGAGGTATTTTGTGTATTGTGGCAATTTTTAGTCCATCTTTTTTTCTTCTTATCGGCATTTTACCTTTTTGGCAAAGTATTCGTGATCTTGCATGGATGATTGCTGCGCTCAAAGGAATTAATGCAGCCGTGGTAGGCCTGCTGTTGGCAGCTTTGTATCAACCGATCTGGACCAATAGTATTTATACCTCAAAAGACTTTAGTCTGGCACTTCTTGCGCTCCTTGCACTGATGGTTTGGCGGCTTCCGGTATGGTTGGTAGTTTTTTTAGGGGGTCTTTTAGGATGGTGGTTCATGTAGAGCAATCTATCTCATTCTAAGATTTTAATTTCAAATTAAAAATATAAGATCACTCTTAAATTCTGCTTGCTAATCAAATCGAAATAAAGATAATAAGAATCATTTTTAACAGCGACTGCCTGAGCATCATCATGCACAAATTGAATTGTTTATCGCATGCAATCTATATCGTTCTTTTTACGGGTTTATCTACAAGTGCTTGGGCAGAAGAAATAACGCAATCAGATGTTGCTACATCTTCAAATATTTTACCCACTATTTCATTACAGGCAGATTCGAATCAGAAAAAATATGCTGCAACCCAAGCAAGTTCAGCACTGAAATCTGATGCACCGTTATTTAAAACCCCGCAATCTGTTAGTGTCATTACGCGAGAACAACTCGATCAAAAGCAAGCAACTACACTTTCACAAGCCATCAATGGTGTTGCTGGGGTCAGTGCTGGCTATTTAGGGCGTAGAGGATGGGACGATTTTATTATTCGTGGTCAAAATTCGTCTGATCAAGTGTATATCGATGGACTTCGACAAAGCCAGTCACCCTTAGATGGTGTTGCAGTCGATTTATCTGGTATGGATCAAGTTCAGGTCATTAAAGGGCCAGCGTCTGTGAACTTTGGATTGGTGCAACCAGGTGGCATGGTCAATTTAGTGACGAAACGTCCACAAGCCGAAAATTTTGCAACTGCTGATCTGAGCTACGGAAGCTACAACTTCAAACAAGCCACATTTGATTTGAACTATGCGCCAAAGCAAACTGAAAAAGGTGCATTCAGACTGACAGGTCGTGTTTCCGATCAAGACGATCCAACCGACTATGTGTACTTTAAAAACTTTTATATCTCGCCTTCTTATAATTTCGATTTGGGCGATAAAGCCGAACTATCGGTAATTGCCAGCTATCAACATCGAGAATATTTACGTCAACAAGGTTTACCAGTGATTGGCACCTTAAAATCCAATCCGAATGGCGCGATTGACCGAAGCTTATATTTAGGTGAGCCAACTTTTGGTGGGTATGAAGCAGATGTTTACCGCACTGGCTGGAATTATAAATACAAGTTTGATAACGGCTGGACATTTAATCAAAATGCAGCGGTTCAGCAACTGAAATCGACTGGTCGGGTTGTGTTTACACAAACCGGTACAAACTTCTGGGTCAATACCACACCTGCTTATACCACACTCAATCGAACCAATAACGGGCGTTATCAAAGTCATGATACGCTGACTTACTCATTAGATAACAGCTTCCAGCGCGCGTTTAATTTACTGGGTATGCAGCATGATCTCAGCATTGGTATCGATGCAATGCAGTCAAAAGACGATTATATCAATGATCGATATACCACAGGAAGTTTAAACGTTTACAACCCTGTGTATGGGCAAGCAGTTAAATATGTAGCAACAAATAGTACCGAAGATATTAACCGTTTACGCTATAGCGGTTTATATGTGCGTGATCGTATTAACCTAACAGATCAACTGGTACTCAGCCTTGCAGGACGTCAAGACTGGGCCGAGGTATCAACGCAAAATGTTTCAAAGTCGGGAATTGCAGCCAAAGGACTGACCGACCGAAACTCATATAACAAGTTTACCGGAAATGTGGGGCTGCTCTACAGCATTAATGATATCGTGGCTCCTTACGCCAGTTATGCAACGTCTTTTCTTCCGAATACGCGTACCGATGTCAATGGCAGCATTCTGGCACCCGAAACAGGTCAGCAGGCTGAGATTGGTGTAAAACTACAAAGCCCGAACCAGTTGATTCAAGGGAGTCTGGCCTTATACGATTTACGTCGTCAAAACGTTGCAGTCAGCGACCCGAATAATACCTCTGCTTACGTGCTTAATGGCGAGCAATTAACCCGTGGTATTGAAGCAGAGCTCAGTGCCACCGTCATTGAGCGCATGCGATTAACAGCCAGTTTTAGCCATATGTTTGACTCAAAAATTACCAAAGATTCGGTTGCGAGCAATGTAGGTGCAGCACTCGATAATGTCCCTCAAAATAGCTATAGTCTCTCATCACGTTATTATCTGACTGATTTAACATCGGGATGGTTCGTCGGTGCTGGCATTCGAGGTGAAAGCTCAAAATCGTATAAAGGACTCGATGTACACACACCATCTTACTTACTCTACGATGCCGAAGCAGGTTACGAAGCAACACGCTGGGGCGCGCAATTGTCGATTAAAAATTTGTTTGATAAAGACTATTATGCAGGATTACTCAATGCCAATATGGTGACCTTGGGTGATCCACGTCAAATTAACTTTACGGTCAAATTTAAATATTAATTATTCAGTCAGTAGATCACTCCAAAGTGATTTTGGATAAACAAACATTAAATACCGAGTCTATTCATGTCTTATTCATAATTGAGGTGTGTTTACACTCGGTGTTCAAACTTTAAGATAAAATCTCTTGTCTTTCACCTTAACGACATTAAACTATGCGCACTGATTTGGGCGTGAGTTTTATGAAAAAGCAAATTGCAAAAATGATTTTTAAATTGTCTGGCTGGAGCTATCACATTGAGCCAGAGATTCTTGAAAATAAGCAGGTCATTATTGGATTTGAACATACATCTAATCTTGATGCTGTACTCTCAGTTGCTTTGTTTGAAATTTTAGAAATTAAAATTCATACCCTGATTAAAAAAGAGCTCTTTCAGGGACCACTCAAACCACTTTTAGAAAAACTCGGCGGTATTGCGGTTGATCGCCATTCAAAATCAGATATCGTCTCGCAAATGGTCAAGCTATTTGAGCAAAATGACCGTTTTAATCTGGTGATTGCGCCTCAAGCAACGCGAGCAAAAGATGGCTCTACACGCAAACCGATTCGTACTGGTTTCTGGCACATCGCGCGTGCGGCAAATGTTCCAATTGTGTTGATGTATGCCAATCCTATTACTAAAGAAGGCGGCATTTTAGGCAAAATTTATCCAGAAAATCTTGAAGCAGACCTTAAGCTTATTCAGGCACTTTATAAAGAAAAAGTCGGCTTAGATATCTGTATTCCAGAACAATCAAATTAACGATCAAAGCTGTATTTATTACGTTTTTATCTGACCAATCGATTATTTTCTCTATCATCAGGCACTTTCTTCAAAAAATATGCTTATGGTAGAATTGCAAAAATTTGATCTGGTAATGGTACCAATCTGTAAGGAGCATATTTCAACATGGCAGGTCATTCCAAGTGGGCAAACACCAAGCATCGTAAAGCAAAACAAGATGCAAGCCGTGCTAAAGTTTTCACAAAATATATTCGTGAAATTGTAACTGCAGCAAAACTAGGCGGTGGTGATGCAGCCAGCAACCCTCGTTTACGTGCGGTCGTTGAAAAAGCTTTATCTGTAAATATGACACGTGACGCGATCAACCGTGCGATTCAGCGTGGTGCTGGCGGTGAAGACAATGATGATCTGAACGAAGTAACCTACGAGGGGTACGGTGTCGGTGGTGTTGCAGTTCTGGTCGAAACCATGACAGACAATCTTAACCGTACAGTACCAGATGTTCGTCACTGCTTCAGTAAAACCAACGGTAATTTGGGGACTAACGGTTCGGTTTCGTATCTGTTTACCAAGCGTGGTGAAATCAGCTTTGAAGATGTCAGTTTAGAAGACAAAATCATGGAAATCGCACTCGAAGCGGGCGCTGAAGATATCGAAGTGGAAGAAGATGGCATTTTGGTCATCACAACACCAGAGAGCTTTGGTGATGTTCAGGATGCACTTGCAGCAGCAGGCTTGAAATCGGACAATGCAGAAGTAGTGATGAGTCCATCGACCAAAGCTGAAATTACCGATATCGACCAAGCGAAACAAATCTTAAAAATGATCGATATGCTCGAAGATCTGGACGACGTTCAAAACGTTTATACAAACGTTGAATTTTCAGACGAAGTTTTGGCTCAACTCGATGCCTAAACAATATGAAACGCACCGCACAGGTGCGTTTTTTTAAACTTTATTGAGTAGCTTATAACAATTAAAGACGTTGTATTCTTTAATCACAAAGCTTGAATGTAAGGCTACGACATTATCAATTTTACCAATCCGGCGTAGCAAAATATCACTGTAATTATCCATATCACGCGCAACAAGTTCTAAAATAAAATCTGCGCTCTGCCCTGTGACCAAAAACGCATTGGTGACTTCCGGGATATCCTCAAGTTCAGTTAAAAACTTATCAAAAGTTTCGGTATCGTGTTTGCTTAAAGAAACTTGAAGCAAAATATGTAAAGAAAATCCAAGCTTAACAAAATTAATATCACGCTTGAGATTACTCATAATTTTGGATTCAATTAAATGCTTGATCCGTCGATGCACTGAACTGACCGAGAGGTTAATCCGTTCTGACAACTCATTCAGGTTGAGGTCTTCATGGGTCAATATCTCAAGAATCTGTTTGTCGTAACGATCAAGCTCCATAACTGCTCCCCACTTATCTTTCATGATTTTAATGACTTCTGGCCATTGTATTGTAGTTTTGAGCATTCTCAAAAAATACATTCACTTTACAGTGAAAACTACATATAAAAAAATCGAACGAGCTTGTAAAAAGTTCATCTAAGACAATCCTTGACCTGAAAGTGTAAAGTTAAGTATCTTTTTTGTGCTTTAAGTAAAATATTTCAAAATATTGCTTCTTTTTAGACCTTAGTAATATTGACTTGTAACAATAAAATACAGGATTATTAAGCGAAGCTACATTGAAGTAGTTTTTTTAGACAAAAGGGAACGTTTATTAACAATTTTTAAGGAATTGGCATTCTTTTTGTTATGTAAATCCCAAAAGTAAGTTTTACTTTTTTTAATAATTAACGGAGTTATCGTGAATAAACTTAAAACTTTAGCCCTTAGCATGGGTACTATCGGGCTATCCTCTCTCGCCATTCCTGCTTACGCAGCGAGCAACACTGAAGTGGATGCTTTACGTAAAGAAGTCAATGAACTTAAACAGTTGGTTCAACAATTATCTACACAGCAAAAAGCTGCACCTGTCGTGATGGCTCCACCACCAGCTCCAGCGCCAATGGTTGCCGCAGCACCAGCACCGAAAGCACCAAGTAATGCAAAACCAGGCTGGTTCACATTACCTGATGGTCAAACACAAGTTAAACTTTACGGTAGCATTCGTGGAGATGCAACTTATGACTTCGAAGGTAACCCATCACCAAACATTAACAACAATACTAACTCTGTTCCGTTAAATTCAGCAAATGCTACCAAAAACAGTCTTAACGTTTCTGCAGCGACAACTCGTTTTGGTTTCGACTTTTCTCGCCCGACAGATCTAGGTGAGTTAACAGGTAAAATTGAAGCTGACTTTGCAGGCGGTATTGCAGCAGACAGTAGTTCAAGAACAACCAACGGTAATGGTTCGCTACGTGTTCGTCATGCTTACTTCTCTCTTGGAAAATGGTTAGTTGGTCAAACCACATCCCCTTTTGTTAACACTGACACAGCACCAGAAACAGTCGACTTTAACGGCCCTATGGGTTATGGCTCTACACGTACTGTACAAGTACGTTACACTCAGCCAATCGATGCCAACCAAAAAGTATTATTAGCAGTTGAAGGTGGTGATGTTGATAATATCAATAGCGCTTCGGCTACTACAGTTTTCAAAAATAGTGGTGGTGCAGTAGTACAACAAACTACTAGTTCTGGAGGTAATAGATTACCAGCTTTGACAGCAAGATATGACTACACTACCGCCGATAAGAAAGGGTTAGTACAAGTTCATGGTTTAGTCCATGAAAACCGTATTTCTGTGAATGATGATGTTGATGAAACCAAGCTTGGTTGGGGTATCGGAGTTGGTGGTAAATATAGCTTAACACCTGCTGATACAGTATTTGCGAACTATTACCACGTAAAAGGCGATAATCGTTACTTGCTATATGGCAACTCTGCTTATGTTGCATACCAAAATAATGCAACTGCAGCTGCAAACGCTACAGATCTTTCAATTTATGAAAGCGAATTTAACTCGGGCTTAATTGGTTATTCTCACAAATGGTCACCGAAAGTACGTTCAACATTAGCTGCTGGCGCAATCTGGTACAAAGATGATAACTCTTTTGCAGAAAGAGCTCCGACATTAAACAAACAGCTTTATAACGTTATTGTAAACAGTTTCTACACTCCTACGAAAAACGTGGATTTAGGTGTTGAATATACTTATGGCCAACGTAAAACTTTCCAAGATCAAGAAGGCGATTACTCGCGTCTTAACTTGATGGCGAAGTATAGCTTCTAATTTAAGCTAAACAAGCATCTAAAAAACCCTGCATATGCAGGGTTTTTTAATACGCTTTAAAACGAAACTATAAAGATAATCAAGTTACTTATAAAATAAGACGTATCATTGCAACTAAACTGTCTTTTGATCCATCTATCTCATGTATACGTTATGGGCGCTTTAATACTCAAATCAAATCTCTTAACTACGCTTATATTTTTATTTATGTTTTGGCTAAGCGATCAAAAGCTGCAATCAAATTAAAGTTGCGAACAAAATTCTGTTTTAAGGTTGGCACAATTACTTTATAGATAAAAAACCCAGTCACTTGACTGGGCTTTTTTAATGCTTGTGCTTTAAGCAGATTAATGCATGGCTTGAATCTTGTCTAAGAATAATTTGGCACGTTCATGACGTGCATCAAGATTACCAAAGAACTCAGATGTTGGGCAATCTTCAAGAATCATGCCTTGATCCATGAAAATTAATCGGTTTGAAACTCTTTTCGCGAAGCCCATTTCGTGTGTCACACACATCATGGTCATTCCTTCGTTAGCGAGTTGAACCATTACATCTAACACCTCACCCACCATCTCTGGATCGAGTGCGGAAGTTGGCTCATCAAACAACATACAAATTGGGTCCATTGAAAGACCGCGTGCAATTGCAACACGTTGCTGCTGACCACCAGAAAGCTGACCTGGAAATTTGTCCTTGTGTGCCAAAAGCCCTACTCGGTCTAAATATCCCAATCCCTTTTTGCGAGCTTCTTCTTTCGAGCGCTTTAAAACTTTAACTTGTGCCACAGTCAAATTTTCAAGCACAGTCATATGCGGAAATAACTCGAAATGCTGAAACACCATTCCCACACGCGAACGGAATTTTGCAAGATTGGTTTTCGGATCACGTAAAGAAGTACCATCAACAAAAATGTCGCCTTTTTGAATTGGCTCTAATGCATTTACGGTTTTAATTAATGTTGACTTACCTGAACCAGATGGTCCGCATACTACTACCACATCGCCTTTTTCAATACTGGTTGTACAGTCAGTGAGTACTTGGAAATCACCATACCATTTAGAGATATGTTGGATGTCTATCATTGGCATTTAAAATCTCCAATTAGCGAATAATGGCAATTTTTTGCTGTAATCGTTTTACAAGTCTTGAAAGCAAGAACGAACTACAGAAATAAACCACTGCTACAATTAAATAAAAGGTTGCTTTTGTTTCAGGACCATAAGTATTGGCAAGCGTGTCGGCACGACCTAAGAAGTCTGGTGCACTAATTACATAGACCAATGACACATCCTGAAAAAGAATAATGGTTTGGGTCAACAGTACAGGTAACATATTACGAAATGCTTGTGGTAACACCACATATTTCATCGATTGACCATAAGTAAAACCGAGTGCATAACCTGCATTGACCTGTCCGCGCGAAACGGATTGAATACCTGAACGCACAATTTCCGAGAAAAACGCAGCTTCAAAAATTGCAAACGTAATGACACTCGAAAACAGTGGCCCCCAATACGTATCAGACTGGAATTCAAATACTTTTGGAAGTAAAAAGTAAAAGATAAAAATAACCTGAATCAGTGGAATACCACGAAATAGATCCACGTAGAATTTAGCAAAGTTACTTGCGACAACGTTATTCGACAGACGCATCATGGCCAAAGGTGTACCGATGATGATACCGCCTAGCATTGCAAGCACTGTAACGGTTAAGGTAAAAACAAAACCTTCTTTAAGTGCATTGATAACATCAGGAGATTGTAAAAGACTGAAATCCATGGTTATTTCCCTCCCGAACCTAGGCCAGGAACTGCCATACGTTTTTCAATCCACGCCATAATAAATTTGATGGTGTAAGTGATGATCAGGTATACAGGCGTTGAAAGAATCAAAATAATAATATCTTGAGATGTTTCTTCGCGCATGGTTTTGGTATAAGCGAAAAAATTGAGTACACTTAGCGCATATAGAACGGCTGAGTTTTTAAACACGTTCATTGCTTCAGACGTAATCGTCGGCCATACCGTGCGATAAGCAACGGGTAAAATCACATAACGATAACTTTGGCCTGTGGTAAAACCCATTGCAGATGCTGCAAATTTTTGGCCACGTGATACCGTGTTGATTCCGGCACGAATATGCTCTGATACACGCGCAGCAGTATATAAACCGAGTGCAAAAACACCAATAACCGCAGGATGATCATTCAGCAGGTTTTTCCACCATCCGCCGGCAACAACTTCTCCGCTCCCGGAGCTAAGTGTGGCTGGTAAAAGTTCAGGAAAAACGAAAGCCCAAAAGAAAAGTTGAACAATCAGTGGGATATTACGGAAAATCTCAACGTACGTATCACCAATCAAAGCCAATGGCTTATTAGGTAAGGTACGTATAATTCCAAGTAAAGAACCCAAAAAGAATGCGATAAAGAATGCAGCAATTGCAGTCCATATCATGGTTAAAACACCTGAACCTAACATTTGAAGCCATGTTGGTGCATCGGCGTATTGAGAATAACTTGAGCTGCCTATCGCTTTACAGACCGATTCCGCCCAAGCTGCTTTTTCGACACTAAATTCGTTCGATTCAGCACAGAATACAGTCCAGTTTAATGAGCCGACTGACATAAATGCCCCTTTTTAAAATATTAAAAATACAGCATGCATACAGTACACAAGTTACTGTATGCAAAATGGTTAGCTGCAAATCAAAAGAGTTTTAGGGCTTAAATGCCTTCATCAGTCGGATGTGCTTTCAATTTCTTGAAAGAAGCACTTTGTGCCATGTTTAGATTGGTATTTTTAGGTGGAATTGGAGACTGGAACCATTTTTTATAAAGTTTATCCATTTGACCTGATTTCCACATACCAGTTACGGTGCGATCCGCAACCGCTTTGAATTTCGGATCATCTTTTGCAATCATGATGCCATATGGCTCAGAAGATAATACAGGGCCAACAATTGCAAATTCTTTCGGGTTAGATGATTTTGCAATCAAACCAGCCAAAATATTGTCGTCCATCACAAATGCTGCTGCACGACCAGATGCCATCATTGAAAATGAGTCTGCGTGGTCTTTACCATAAATGTTTTGCACATTGATAGACTGACCTTTTTCATTCATTTTGATGTATTTGTCTGACGTTGTGCCTTGAGTAGTCACGACAGCTTTACCGTTCAGATCAGCCAAACTCTTAATACCTGAATTTGCTTTCACTGCCATACGCACTTCTGTTGCGTAGTAGTTTGTAGAGAATCCTACTTGCTGTTGGCGTTGTTTGGAGTTAGTGGTTGTACCACATTCCATGTCGATATTGCCTGCAAGAAGTTCTGGAATACGTGTAGACGATGTAACTGCTTTATATTCGACTTTCAAATTCGGCATTTTAAGCTCTTTCTTGATGTCGTTTGCGAAAGCATTACAAATATCTACCGCATAACCCACTGGTTTACCTGCGACAACATAGGAAATAGGATCCGATGACTCACGGTGTCCAATAATAATTTTTCCACTGCTTTTAATTTTAGCCAAAGTATCCGCAGCTTGAACCTGAGTTGCTCCTCCAACTGTACAAATCATCAATGCCGATACAATTAGTGAGGTTGCAGAATGTTTCATAAAAACTCCTTGATTATATTTCGCTAAATTTTAAGACAGTTGTATATTATTCAACCTACCTAAAAAATAGCTCTCCTTTCATTTAAAGCAATTATCAAGCCAACTTTTAATTGTTGCTTATCATCGACCGATTCCACTATTTTTACATGCTTTCTTATCCTAATTGAAAGCACTTCATAGAGTTTTTCGCTAGACTTTAGTCTTAGCTTTGATTGCTTTAGATTATTTTAACGCCAAAATCTTTTTTTTAAAGTTTTATTTTCAAAAAAATGTGATTTAAGTCACATTAAATTAAATTATTTGCATCTTTTTAGTGCCGGCTATATTCAGCATGCATCATTTTGAATCTATGCATTTTTTGCATATAAAGTGAACGAAATATCAAAAAAACCATCATCACAAAATAAAATAATGAAAATAAATTTCAATCATTGTTAAGCTAAGCTTATTAAGCAGCACAAAGCAAAATCATTTGCGTACAAATGATTGAATACAAAAATATTATTGATTTTGTATTCAAACGTTTAAATCTTTAACTCAGTGAAAATTCGTTATTTTTGATGTGCCCTCTTGGATTGGCATTACATACCACGCCA
Organism: Acinetobacter soli; assembly: GCF_018139125.1. NCBI lineage: Bacteria > Pseudomonadati > Pseudomonadota > Gammaproteobacteria > Moraxellales > Moraxellaceae > Acinetobacter > Acinetobacter soli. The sequence continues at coordinate 740,007 of NZ_CP073241.1, read as the reverse complement.
ATCCACTCTGGCATTTCGTTCGGTTTCATAAATTCGTTGTACATATTGCCCCAAAGGCAAACTTAGCAGGTAGGTTTTATAGGTATCGAGTTCGGGCGAATGAAATTCAGTATTTTCCACTTCCCAAGGTGTACCATTTGGATGCAGTAAAGGCGCCAAAATGGCACATACCGCTATATCAGCTAATCCAAGACGATCACCTACCATATAGCGTCCGTAGTTTTCGACTAAACGATCATTAAGTAGTAGTACAAGCTCATCTAGACGCGCCTTAGACTGGGCAACTTTATCTTGTTCGAGTTCGTAACTTTTTTTGACCAGAGTCTTAAGAATTGGTTTTGAAAATTTTTCAAATTGACGCAAGTAGCCCTGCTCGCCCATCATGATTTCAATCGGTTCATCACTGTAAGACAACGCATGTGCCAATGACCAACGGCGAACATGAATCCCAAGCTCGTCTGCAAGTTGATCAATTTCTAAGGCTGCGCGTCGTTGTGCAGGATCTTTTCTCAGCAAGGAATGTTCAGGGTAAGTATCGTCAAGATACAGTGCAATCGGAGTCGATTGAGCAATCCATCTTGCATCATCTTTTAGAATGGGTAGCTTATTTTGACCTGTTTTTAACTGTGCGAACGCACGATGAAAACCAGGAATCAAATTATGAGCAACATAATCAAGCTCTTTGTGATCCAGTAACCAGCGAGCTTTCTCACAGTAATGAGACAAAGGGAACTGGTATAAAACCCGCATAAAAACTCCAAATTATTTTTTTAGTCAACCAAATGTAAAAAACATTGTTTTGCCTTGTTACTTTAGAATTAAGCGCGCTTTAAAACAATGTACTTTTTGTGCCAAATCTCTGTCTAAATCACCTATTGCCGCGATATGAAAACTATGATTTTTTATTCAAAGCATATGAAGTGGATCGATAAAAATAGATATTTAAGATGTAATTTAATAGATGAATTAATATAAGCAATTGAATTTAAAAAACTTGTTAAATATGAAAAAGTGATTTTCTTAGCTGAAATAAAATTTAGCATTTTTATCGATTAGTTTTGACAAATACATCGTTTAAAAAAGCACAGAATTTTACCTAAAGTATTGATATCAAATAAGGGTATCAATATGTCTGAGTTAAGTTCATTATCTAAACGCTCGGTTCACATTCTTAAAAACGACCAACAAGCATTAAACGCGGCCTATCAAGTTGCTGATGAAGCACTTGTAAACCGAAACATACGAGATCAACAACGTATTTTGCCGTATGAGGCAATTGAACACTTGAGTCAAAAAGGCCTTGGCGGTATTCGAATTCCTAAACGTTATGGTGGTGCTTTTGTATCAAATAAAACTTTAGCTCAGGTGTTTCGTATTTTAAGTAAAGCCGATTCTAATGTTGGCCAAATCCCACAAAATCAAATCAGCCTGTTAAATTTAATTGATTTAATGGGAAATGAAGAACAAAAAAAACGTGTATTTGGCGAAATACTGGCAGGTAAACGCCTCGCCAACGGCGGGCCTGAGCGCCAGAGTAAAGACAGTAAAACCGTTCATACGACGCTCATACAAAATGGAGAAGTTTGGGTCTTAAACGGCGAAAAATTTTATTCTACGGGTAGCATTTTTGCAGATTGGCTGGCAATTAAAGCCCTTCACCCAGAAGGTCATGTGGTTCTGGTATTGGTTGATCGCTTTACAAATGGGATCGAAATTGAAGATGACTGGAATGGATTTGGTCAGCGTACTACCGCAAGTGGCACGATAAAACTCAATCAAGTACACATCGATCCTGCACTTATTTTTGATGAGCGTTTATTGACACAAGCTCCAAATTATAGAGGTGCCTATTCGCAACTGATGCAAGTCGCAATCGATGTCGGAATTGCTGAAGCTGCATTTACTGATCTTATATCAGCGGTAAAAAAAGCGCGCCCAGTTATTGATGCCAATGTTGAAAAAGCCAGTTTAGAACATTTCACCATTCAGGAAACAGGCAAGCTTCAAGTCTTACTTGATGCCGCGATAGCATTACTTGATGATGCTGCCGAGTATCTGGATGAACTGGATTCACAATTCGAAGTGACGGATGCACAGGCTGCCCGCGCCTCTATTTTGGTGGCAGAAGCCAAAGTCTATGCCAATGATGCAGCACTAACGATCTCTGAAAAATTACTCGAACTTGGCGGTAGTCGTGCCAGTTTAAGTCAGCACAACTTAGATCAGCACTGGCGCAATGCCCGTGTACATACGCTGCATGATCCTGTGCGCTGGAAAATCCATGCGATTGGCAACTATTACCTCAATGGCGTCTTCCCTGCACGTCATGCATGGATTTAAGGAGAGCTTCATGACATCTTATCAAGCAATCGCATCTTTTAATTCATCAAACTCCACACAGGCACATATTATCCGAGACGATGCAGAGGCACTTTCAATTGCCACCACATTGAGTGAGCGTTTTAAAGAAAAAAGTGTGCAACGTGATGCCGAGCGGATTTTGCCTTTTGAGGAAATTGAGCAATTTAGTCAGTCTGGCCTTTGGGCAATTACCGTACCAAAACGCTTTGGCGGTGCAGATGTTTCTAGCCTGACAGTGGCAAAAATCATTGCACTTTTTAGTGGCGTTGACGGCTCGATTGGACAGATTCCTCAAAATCACTTCTATGCCCTTGAGGTACTTCGTAATACTGGTACCGAGCAACAAAAGCAGAAGCTCTATAAAGAAGTATTGCAAGGCGCACGTTTTGGCAATGCACTTGCAGAATTTAAACCCAAAACAGCGGCTCAGAAACATACAACGATTACAGCCACCGAGAATGGTTATTTGATTCAGGGTGAAAAGTTCTATTGCACAGGCAGTTTATTTGCACATCGTATTCCAACTTTGGTCATAGATGCGCATGGTCGCGAATACTTGGCTTTTGTAAAACGTGAAAGTCAGGGATTGAGCGTTGTTGATAACTGGAGTGGCTTTGGACAACGTGTGACAGGCAGTGGTGCGGTAAAATTTGATCGTGTTTTTGTTGCTTATGACGATGTTATTCCCTTTGATGTAGCCTTTGATCACCCGACACTGGTTGGCCCTTTTGCACAAATCATGCATGCCGCGATTGAAGTCGGAATTGCCCGTGCCGCGTTCGAAGAAACGCTAAAGCGCGTCCATAAAGCCCGTCCTTGGATTGATTCAAATGTTGATACCGCGGCTCAGGACCCACTCACCATTTACGATGTTGGACGTATTGCAATTGATGTAAGAGCAAGTGAAGTCTTACTCAAACGTGCAGCTCAATCAATCGATACGGCACGTTTAGACACCACAGCAGAGCATGTTGCATTAGCTTCATTGGCGGTTGCGAAGGTCAGAGCGCATAGTACTGAAACCGCACTTAAAGCCAGTTCGAAACTGATCGAACTTGCAGGGAGTCGTGGTAGTCAGCGTCAAGATGGACTCGACCGTTTTTGGCGTAATGCACGGGTACACACGCTACATGATGCTGCGCGCTGGAAATACTTTTTTATTGGCAATTATGCATTGAATCAAATTTTTCCTCCACGACGAGGGACATTGTAATGACAAATAAAACACACAAACACATTTTACTGAATGCTTTTGACATGAACAGTGTCGGCCATATCAATCATGGTTTATGGACTCATCCGCGTGATCAGTCGCATCGATTTAATGAGCTGAGTTACTGGACAGAACTGGCACAAACACTCGAACGCGGATTATTTGATGGCTTATTTATAGCCGACATCACAGGGGTGTATGATGTTTATCAAAACAATATCGATCTCACGTTAAGAGAATCAATTCAGCTCCCCAGCCACGACCCAACGACGTTGGTCTCGGCAATGGCAGCCGTCACACAACATTTAGGCTTTGGGGTTACGGTGAATTTGAGCTACGAAACGCCCTATCAGTTTGCACGGCGCTTTGCTTCACTCGACCATCTCACGCAAGGGCGTATTGGCTGGAATATTGTTACAGGCTATCTAGATAGTGCGCAACGCTTAATTGGGCAGTCTGCGCTTAAAGATCACGATCTGCGCTACGATCAGGCAGAAGAGTTTTTAGCACTCTGCTACAAATACTGGGAAGGCTCTTGGGAGTCCGATGCATTGCTCAAGGACAAACAACATCGAGTTTTTACAGATCCACACAAGGTACATTCGATTCATCACTCTGGGCGGTTTTATCAAAGTGAAGGTGTATTTCAAGTTGCACCTTCGGTGCAGCGCACGCCAGTGTTGTTTCAAGCAGGCGCCTCTTCAAGAGGAATGGCCTTTGCAACTGCTCATGCCGAATGCATTTTTATTGGTGGCGACCAACCCGACAAGATCAAACAAAATGTCGATAAAATTCGTGAGCGCGCCAAACAGCATGGGCGCCATCCAGACGATATCAAGATTTTTGTCGGCATTACCGTGGTCACTGCCGAAACAACGGCTGAAGCACAAGATAAACTGGCGGAATATCTTCGCTATGCTTCTGCCGAAGCTGGGCTTGCCCATTATGCAAGTTCGGTCGGTATCGACCTATCGAAATATGCCGATCATGAGGTGGTTGCCTATCAAAAAAGTAACAGCATCGCTTCGGTAAATGAAAAATTTAAAACCCAACAAATCACCATTCAGGATTTAAAAGATCAACACGTTTTAGGTGGGCGTTACCCACTGATTGTTGGCAGTGGTGAAGACGTGGCAAAACGACTGATTGAGCTGGTCGATCAAACCGGCGCAGATGGATTCAATTTAACGCGTACCGTCGCACCAGAGTCACATCATGACTTTATTCAATACGTGATTCCTGAGCTGCAACAACGAGGCCGTTTTAAAACTGCATATAACGAAGGCTCGTTACGTCAAAAAATTTCAGGACACGGCGATTTGCTTCCGTCGACGCATCCCGTCGAGCAATATCGATGTTCACCTTCCACACGTTCATTCAATTTAAATCAACACGAAAAAATTACAGCATAATTCTTGGAGTCTTCGATGGCACAGTCATCTTCATCAAAAAAACTCATTATTCTTGGGGCATTATTTGTCGTTTTAATTATTGGACTTGTAATCTGGAATCAGAATAGACAAAGTCAGCATCAAGAGTTAGTGATCGGTATTAGCCCTCCTTTTGCTCACCCGCTGCAAGCGGCAGCCAAAGAAGCTGAAAAACAAGGGATTCATGTCAAGCTGGTTGAGTTTTCCGACTGGAATACGCCAAACATCACTTTAAATAATGGCGACATTGATGCCAATTTCTTTCAACATCAGCCTTTTCTAAGCAATGCAATTAAAGAAGGTGGTTATAAACTCAAAGCTTTTGGTGTGGGCGCAGCATCTCACGTCGGATTATATTCCAAAAAATATAAGTCACTGGATGAACTACCGCAAAATGCACGTGTTGTGGTTCCGAATGATCCAGTCAATCAAGGGCGTGCTTTGCTCTTACTGCAGCAAGCCAAACTGATTCAGCTTAAAGATCCAAACAATTACTTGTCTAAACTAAGTGATATCACAGTTAATCCAAAAAATCTGAAATTTATTGAAGTTGAAGGCCCTCAAACTGCACGTGCAATTGATGATGTCGACTTGGCATTTGGCTATCCACACTATTTGCGTTTGGCTAAAACAGCCGATCCAAATAGTGCCCTACTTTTAGACGACACAACCAATAAACGTTATGCCATCTTGTTTGTGGTCCGAGATGATTATGAAGATAAAGACAGTAAGCTGAAAAAATTTATTGAGATTTATCAAAATTCACCGGCGGTAAAAGCAGCCATCGATGAAGACATTGGACCAAAACTTTGGTTCCCAGGTTGGGTCTAGGAGGTTAATCATGGTTAGTTTTGGATCGCAGGTCGATTTCTCACCGCCACATATTCAAATTCGTGCGCTTAATAAAAGCTATACATCGAATGGCCAGACTGTTCAGGCGCTTAAAGCCATTGATCTGGATATTCCACAAGGCAAAATTTTAGGCGTGATTGGAAAAAGTGGTGCTGGAAAATCATCTTTGTTACGCACACTAAATGGACTAGAAACACCGAGTTCTGGCTCTATTAAAATTCATCAAGATGAATTAACCACACTTGATCACGCACAGCTCATTCATCTGCGTCAGAAAATTGGCATGATTTTTCAGCATTTTAATTTGATGTCGGCCAAAACGGTGTGGGACAACGTGGCGTTACCGCTTAAAATTGCAGGTCTAGATAAAGTAGAAATTCAACGCCGCGTCGATGAAGTTTTGGGCTTGGTCGATCTGGCACATAAAGCCGGGCAATATCCATCACAGCTCTCCGGTGGGCAAAAGCAGCGTGTCGGGATTGCCCGAGCGCTGGTGCATCATCCTGAAATTTTACTCTGTGATGAAGCCACATCGGCGTTAGATCCTGAAAGTACCGCCACTGTTCTCTCCTTGTTAAAAAAGATTAATCGGGATTTAGGCATTACGGTGGTGCTGATCACACATGAAATGCAGGTCATTCGTGAAATTTGTGATCAAGTGGTGGTTATAGATCAAGGGGAAATTGTCGAGTCTGGTTTGGTCTGGTCAGTTTTTTCAAATCCAAAGCAAAAAATCACTCAAGAACTGCTGAATCTTGAACAACTCAATTTACCTTTTACGCTTTATGAAGCGCCACAAGATCACTTAACGCATCGAATCATTAAAGTTCGTTATCAAACCGATCTTAAGCATCCACCAAACTTAACAGATTTACTGGGATTACTCGGGTCGCATACTTCTTTGTACCAGAGCCATGTCGATACTGTTCAGGATCACTTAATTGGCACATTAATTTTAGCCATACCAGAGCAAGCTTTTGATGCACAGGTACTAAAACAACTGTCTCATTTTGTTTTTGATGTGGAGGTGATTGGCTATGCACAACCAACTTCTTGATTTATTGCTTACAGGTACACTGGATACCTTACTGATGGTAGGCGTATCCGCTTTACTGGCATTTTTGATTGGTTTACCGCTCGCCGTTTTACTGGTGATGACCTCTGAACATGGGATCTATCCTTCTATTAAAATTAATCAGCCCATTGGCTGGGTCATTAATATTACACGCTCCATTCCCTTTTTAATTTTAATGGTGGCGCTCATTCCAGTAACGCGCTGGATTGTCGGTACCAGTTATGGTGTGTGGGCGGCTGTTGTTCCACTTACACTGGCTGCAATCCCCTTCTTTGCGCGCATTTCCGAGGTTAGTTTGCGCGAGGTCGATCAGGGCCTGATTGAAGCTGCACAGGCCATCGGCTGTAATCGCAAACAGATCATCTGGCATGTACTCCTACCAGAAGCCATGCCTGGCATCGTGGCGGGTTTTACCGTTACTGTGGTTACCATGATTAATTCTTCGGCAATTGCAGGTGCCATTGGTGCAGGTGGTTTAGGCGATATCGCTTATCGTTATGGCTATCAGCGTTTTGATCTCACCATTATGTTTGCCGTTATTTTAGTTTTGATTGTATTGGTGATGCTGATACAAGCCACAGGTGATGCGCTTTCCAACCAGCTCGATAAACGCAAAATCTAAACTTCTTTATGATTCACACTTCGCCATGACCTGACTTTGTCATGGCTTTCATGTAAAATCAGCCTCAATTTTTACATTACACTTTTTGTGAGTCATTTCATGGGTTTTAATTGCGGTATTGTGGGTCTACCAAACGTCGGTAAATCAACGCTTTTTAATGCATTGACCAAAGCAGCGATTGCAGCAGAAAACTTCCCGTTCTGTACCATCGAACCAAACACCGGGATTGTTCCTGTTCCAGATGCACGCCTAGATAAACTTGCAGAAATTGTAAAACCACAACGTATTATTCCAACTACAATGGAGTTTGTGGATATTGCTGGTTTGGTTGCGGGCGCATCGAAAGGTGAAGGCTTGGGTAACCAGTTTTTGGCAAATATTCGTGAAACTGATGCAATTGCGCACGTGGTACGTTGTTTTGAAGATGAAAACGTCATTCATGTGAATGGCAAAATCGATCCACTAGACGATATTGCCACTATCAACACCGAACTTGCACTTGCCGATTTAGACACTGTAGCAAAAGCTTTGCTTCGTTTGACCAAAGTTGCAAAAAGTGGTGATAAAGAAGCACTTGCAACTAAAGCCGTGCTAGAAAAAATTCAGCCATTGTTAGATGAAGGCAAGCCAGCACGCGCAGCCGACTTAAGCGATGATGAGCGTAAACTGATTCGTGGCTTTGGTTTAATGACCTTAAAACCAACCATGTATATTGCGAACGTTGCTGAAGATGGCTTTGAAAATAACCCGCATCTTGATGCCGTTAAAAAATTAGCAGCAGAAGAAAATGCGATTGTCGTGCCGCTATGCAACCAGATTGAAGCCGAAATTTCATTGCTAGAAGATGAAGACCGTGCCGAATTTTTAGAAGCTATGGAAATGGAAGAACCAGGCCTAAACGTTGTAATTCGTGCAGGTTATGCCCTACTTGGTTTACAAACCTACTTCACTGCCGGTGTACAAGAAGTACGTGCATGGACCGTAAAAGTAGGTGCGACTGCACCTCAAGCAGCCGGTGTGATTCATACCGACTTCGAAAAAGGTTTTATTCGTGCAGAATGTGTTGCCTATAACGACTTTGTGCACTACAACGGAGAAGCAGGTGCCAAAGAAGCGGGTAAATGGCGTCTTGAAGGTAAAACCTATGTTGTTCAAGACGGTGATGTGCTGCATTTCCGTTTTAACGTATAAAATATTCGTTCAAAAAAGGCCAGCTCATGCTGGCCTTTTTTAAATTTACAAACACTTATTAAATAATAATTACAATGATAATCATTATCAATATATTTACATATTCTAATCCATCGCCTAAACTCATATGGAAAGAACGACTTAAAATATCTCAAAGGACAACACCCCATGGCCTATAGCTTACCTGCACTGAATTATGCCTATGACGCACTTGAACCGCATATCGATGCCAAAACGATGCAGATTCATCACACCAAGCATCATCAAACTTATATCAATAATATCAACGCTGCGATTGAAGGCACTGAATGGGAAAAACTGTCAGTTGAAGATTTGGTTGCAAAGGTGCATGAGGTGCCAAGCGATTTAAAACATACAGTGATCAATAATGCTGGCGGTCATGCCAACCACAGTCTGTTTTGGACGATCATGAGCCCTCAAGGTGGTGGTGAACCCCATGGCCCTGTGTCCGATGCAATACGACAACAATTAGGTGGCTTTGATGCATTTAAAGAGGCTTTTACCAAAGCCGCGTTATCTCGCTTTGGCAGTGGTTGGGCATGGCTCAGTGTGACACCACAAAAAACGCTGGTGGTTGAAAGCAGCGCCAATCAGGACTCACCACTCATGCATGGCAACACGCCTATTTTGGGTCTAGATGTTTGGGAACACGCTTACTATTTACAGTATCAAAATCGTCGCCCTGAATATATCGCGGCATTTTATCAAGTGATTGATTGGGATGAAGTCAATCGTCGTTATCAGGATACATTGAAATAAGGAGTTAACTCATTTGTACACAACTACAGGTCTGTATGAAATGCCCCTTTTTCATGTGTTTCGATTGCTGCTTGGTATTTTGATTTTAATCACAGGACTGGTAATTTTAATTCTTCGTTTAGTGTGAGCGATTGATCCTCTGTGCTGGATTGCGATTTGTTTATGCTGCTTCAAAATGCAATAAAACATCATGCAGTCCAGCTTTTATAGCTTCAATTTAAAAGAAGGCGTAATAGAATAGCTTAGCTATGCAAATTTTCATGATACATGATGCTGGAGTGCTGCAATTTCCTGCATTAAAAAATCTACAAATATACGGATTTTTGCAGACATGTGCCGATTTTGTGGATACAAAATAGAAAAGCGCCGAGTCCTAGGCGTTAAAGTGGTAAGTACCTCAACCAATTCGCCGCGCTCAACTGCTGGTTGTGCGATAAAGTGATAAATCTGAAACAAACCACCTCCTGCTTTTGCCCATGTCAAACACCCCATAACATCATCATAAACCCGTCGACGACTTTTAAAGCCGTAATTGAAATCATTGCCGTGGCTATCTTTAAAAATCCATGGCATGGCGCGGCCTGTACTGGGCAGAATAAACTGAATGCACTGATGCTGATCAAGCGCTGCAACCGTTTTGGGTTCAGCATACTGTTGTAAATATTCAGGGGCAGCAAAAACGCCCAAGGTTGCATCTTCAAGCGTACGCGCAATGAGTCGGGAGTCTTTGGGAATACCCAAACGAATGGCCAGATCAAAACCTTCTTCCACAAAATCGATGACTCGATTGGAGATATTTAGCTCAATTTCAATTTGTGGATATTTTGCCTGAAATTTAGGCAGCAGAGGCAGAAGCCGATAATGAGCATACGGTGTTCCAACACTAATCCTTAATGTACCACTTGGACTGTGCTGATCGCCTGTAATCATGCGCTCTACTTCTGAAATTTGCTCCAGTGCCTGCTGACAGTGTTGATAATAAAGCTCCCCTTCACACGTTAGCTTAATACTACGTGTAGTTCGCGCAAAAAGGCGCACACCGAGCCTTGCTTCCAAGCGTCCGATAGAACGGCTGACCGAAGCCGGTGTAATGCCCAAACCTTCTGCCGCAGCAGTAAAACTTCCCAGCTCTGCCGCTTTACAGAACAATTCTATACTGGCCAATTGGACCGAATCAAAATGTCGCATTTATTCTCTGATGTAATAAATAAATTACCATTCGGTTAATTTATCTTTATTTATCACTCTAATAAAGTTGCAGTTACAAAAGATGCCTGATTTAAGGCTGAAATAACTGCAACGTATTTGGTTAGTGAGAAAACATGTTTCTGTCACGTTTATTTCGTATTTTTGCCTTGTTGCTGATGGGTGCGGCATCATTCACGCATGCCGCATCTAAAGGTGAAGTCCTGGTGTTACTCTCGAGTGAAACCGAGCTTCCTTTACAAGGAAAGAAATCGTTTCCGTCGGGTTATTATGTCAATGAGTTTGGTGTGCCAGCCGATGCCCTCATCAAAGCAGGATACACCCTGACAATTGTCACCCCAAAAGGCAAAGTACCCAAGCCAGACGTACGCTCGATTGATCCGCTCTATTTTGGGAAAAATCGCAATGAAATGCTGCGGATCAAAAAATTGACTGAACAATTGACTCAAGCGCAGAACGTGCGTTCATTACAAGATGTGATGCAACAAGGGCTTGATCGCTATTCAGCTATTTTCATTCCGGGTGGACATGCACCACTCATTGACCTAGCGAATAATCCGATGGTGGGTACCACCCTGCAACACTTTCATCGCAAGGGCAAACCAACTGCAGCGATTTGTCATGGCCCGATTACCCTATTAGCTGCGCAAAAAGATCCTAAGGCATTTGAACAGTCACTGATCCAAAATCAAAAAATGAATGCTGAGGGTTGGATCTATCATGGTTATCAAATGACTATTTTCTCGAATGAAGAAGAACACGTGTTTGAAAACTCACTTCACGGCTACAAATTACGCTATTACCCAGCCAACGCGATGAAAAAAGCAGGCGGCAATATGCAGTTTGCCAAGGCATGGCAACCACATGTTGTGATTGACCGTGAACTGATTACGGGTCAAAACCCATATTCAGACCATGCGCTCGCCCAAGCGTTACTTAAAGCACTTGCTACTCAATCCCAATATTCACCTAAAATCTAGAGGAATCTCCATGCAAAATTTCACATTTTACAACCCAACAAAAATTGTATTTGGTCAAAATTCTGTCGAACAGCTTGAGACGTTAATTGCTTCCGACGCGCGCATCATGATGATTTATGGCGGACAAAGTGCGGAAAAAACAGGAACACTCAAAGAAATTCGTGATGTGTTAGGGCACCGTATTGTAAAGGAATTTGGTGGTGTAGAACCAAATCCACGCTATGAAACACTTATGCGCGCAGTAGAGCTAATCAAAAGCAACGATATTGATTATTTGCTTGCTGTGGGTGGCGGTTCTGTCATTGATGGCACCAAATTTATCGCAGCGGCAGCCTTGTACACAGGCGAACCATGGAACATCCTTAAAAATCAGGGTGCCGACGTAGAACAAGCACTGGCATTTGGTTGTGTACTGACGCTACCGGCTACTGGTTCTGAAATGAATGCGGGCGCTGTAATCACCCGTGGTGAAACTCAAGACAAACTGTTTTTTAACAGTACCTATGTATTTCCGCAGTTCTCAATTCTTGATCCGCTTAAAACCTATACTTTGCCAGAGCGTCAATTGGCCAATGGAGTAGTCGATGCCTTTACCCATGTCATGGAACAATATCTGACTTATCCAGCAGGCGGTTATATTCAGGATCGAATGGCCGAAGGATTGTTACAAACCCTGATTGAAATTGGCCCACGTGTTTTAAGCGCTGAAAAAGACGATGAAGCACGTGCCAATTTAATGTGGGTAGCAACCCTTGCACTGAATGGTCTAATCGGTGCAGGTGTCCCACAAGACTGGTCGACACATATGATTGGTCATGAACTCACCGCACTGTACGAGATTGACCATGCACGTACACTTGCCGTGGTGTTGCCAGCAAACCTAAGTGTAAGACGCGAAAGTAAAGCGGCCAAGTTACTGCAATATGCAGAACGTGTATGGCAGATCCGTGAAGGATCAGAGCAAGCGCGTATTGATGCTGCCATTGAGCAAACCAAAGCATTTTTTAAAGTAATGGGAATTCCAACTCAACTTGGCGATTATGACTTAGGTCATGAAGCAATCGACAAGGTTGTGGCTCAACTTGAGCATCATGGTATGACCGCTTTGGGCGAACACAGTGATGTGACTTTGGCAATCAGTCGTCAAATTCTTGAAAAAGCACTCTAATGGAGTGCTATCTACTCCCATGAGAATTTTAATGAATGATAGTCACTACTTAAGACCGAGGAAAATCACATGAAAGCATTAGTTTTAACTCAAGTCGGAACGCCTTACACGCTGCATGTCGAAACCGATATCGAGATACCCGAACCCGCTGCTGGTGAAGTTCGTATTAAAGTGATGAGTTCGAGTATTAATCCGGTCGACTACAAGTTTGCCAAAAACGGTACAACTCTTCAGTTACCCCATATTTTGGGAATTGATGCTGCTGGTATTGTCGATGCTGTAGGGCATGACGTCACCACTTGGAAAAAAGGCGACCGAGTCATCAGTCTAACCAATTTATGGCGCTGGGGTGGTTTTGCAGAATATGTCGTGGTTGATGCAAATAGTATCAGTGCAATACCGGAACAGCTTGATTTTAATGCGGCCGCGACTATTCCATGTGCCGGTATTACCGCTTGGCAAGCGTTATATCGTAAGGCACCACTTCATGCAGGTCAGCGAATTTTGGTGAATGGTGCGGGTGGCGGTGTCGGTGGTTTTGTTGTGCAACTGGCTAAGCTCATGGGTCTGGAAGTGTATGCTACTGCCTCTAGCGAACCAGAACGCATCAAAGCACTTGGTGCCGACCACATCATCAATTACAAACAAGACAATATTGTTGAACGCATTCATGCGCTCACTGAAGGTCGCGGTGTGGATGCGGTGATTGATTTGATTTCATCTGAAACGTCTCTACAACTTGCAACAGTGCTGCGTCATAACGGTCATTTGATTTCGGTATCAGGACGGATTGATCAGAATCCAATTCCCTCTTTTACCAAAGCGATTTCAATTCATGAAGTGGCTTTAGGTTTTGCCTATCAACACGGCGATGATGAAAATCTACGTGATATTGCTGCTGGTGGTGAATTCTTAGCTACCCTTATGGCAAATGGCAAACTCGACCCAATGATTCAAAACGTGATCACACTGGATGAGTTGGAAAATGGTTTGCATCAGGCCGAGCACAGCAAAACACAAGGCAAAGTAGTGATCGAAATTGCCAAAGCAAGCTGATGGTCATTGATAGTAAAATACGTTCATGTAGCGAATACGTTCGCTGCATGAACGTATTTAATTTATGTATAAGCGAACTTTTTGACAGACAAATATAAAGTATTTGAAAGCCAACTTCACATCAAACGTGATGAAGCTTAACCTCATATTAAAAGCAAAATTAAGACAAATAAACAACAAGAAAACTTATCTTTTGATCAACAAATTTTTAATTTAATTATGAATAAAACAGATTAAGCTCAAAAACAGGCACTAACGCCCCATGAATAGAAGATATACAATGAAAAAAATTTCAACGGTACTGCTTGCGGCTTCTTTCGCGATGTTAAGTGCCACCGCTTTTGCTTGTCCTAAAGGCACTGAATTACAAGGCGGAACTGGCCCACACCATAAAGGTGGAAAATGTGTAGCAGTTAGCGGTAAAAAAATGGCCGCGAAAACCGACAAGAAAATGATGGCTGAAAAAAGCAAACCAATGACAACGGCAATGCCTGCTAAAACTGAACCAGCAAAAACCAAATCTTAATCAACATATTGAATATAAAAAAGCGAGATCAACTCGCTTTTTTATTTATGTCGTTTATCGCTTCGGATCTGTATTACCCAATGCAGGATTAGCTATCGCATCTTTACATTGTGCTTTGTCTCGCTCGTAATCAGCTTGTCGCTGCGCAAGTGTGGAGCTACCCGTGATCACTTCACGTGACCATGTATCCAGTGAAGTCAGTGCTTTGCGACATAAAGCATACTTGCCCTCTGTAACTGAGTCAGTCATTTTGACATTAATGCGCCAGTCGGTACTAAGCTTACGCAATGGCTTTCTTACCTGCTCTTCAATCTCATCTTTTTTGCCATCATAAACAATAGGATCGATTTGATTGATCAGCTTCCACGCTTCATTTGCATAGGTTGTTGCATCATTGGTCAATTTTGGTGCAGCTTTAATTTCAACTTTTTCTTTTGAACCTGATGTATGGTCTTGGCTACAACCAGACACAACCAGTCCAAATAAAACACATGAAATTAAACCAGAAGTTTTAAGCGTTGAGATCATTATCCACGATTATCCATCTGAACATTCGGCTCTATGCTAGTGAATTCAGCGATAATACTCAATCATTGATTTACTTTATCAATGCACTAAATTCGTTCATTTAAGATGGACTTAAATGATGACAGACAACTGTTCAGACTTACGTTAGTTTTCTAAGTGTTTCGCACTTAAATACCTCAATCTATTAGATTATTTATTAGACAACAAAAGTCACTAATTTATGTGAATCAAGGCGTCAATCCAGTAAAAGTTCTGTTATGCTTAAAAGCCCTACTTCTTGCATGGATGATTCGCATGAGCGTCACAATTGGTACTCCCCTTCAATCTTCTGCATTTAAAGTGTTACTGTTAGGTTCGGGAGAACTTGGTAAAGAGGTTGTGATTTCATTACAGCGTCTTGGTGTCGAAGTTCATGCGGCAGATCGTTATGATCATGCACCAGCAATGCAAGTAGCGCATTATTCTTATACGCTCAATATGGCCGATCCGGTCGAACTTAAAAAACTCATCGAAAACGTTAAACCGCATTTGATCGTGCCTGAAATTGAAGCAATTGCCACTGAAGTATTGCTTGAAATTGAGCGTAATCAAACTGCAACCGTTATTCCATCGGCAAAAGCAGTCAACCTGACCATGAACCGTGAAGGCATTCGACGCTTGGCTGCTGAAGAATTAGGTTTACCAACCTCAGCCTACCGCTTTGCCGAATCTTTAGAAAGCTTCAGGGCAGCCTGCGATGACATTGGTTATCCAAACTTTGTAAAACCTGTCATGTCGTCCTCCGGTAAAGGTCAATCACGAGTTAAGAGCTTTGAAGAGGTCGATGCTGCATGGGAATATGCACAAACCGGTGGTCGGGTAAATCAGGGCAAAGTGATTGTAGAATCTCAAATTGATTTTGATTTTGAAATTACCCTTCTCACCGTACGTGCCAAAAACCCTCAAACAGGCCAAATCGAAACACATTACTGTGACCCGATTGGGCATCGCCAAGACGCAGGTGATTATGTTGAAAGCTGGCAACCACAACCAATGACAGATGCGGCGCTTGCAGAATCTAAACGCATTGCAAATAAAGTCACCACAGCACTTGGCGGTTGCGGTATTTTCGGTGTTGAGCTGTTTGTCAAAGGTGATCATGTCTGGTTTAGCGAAGTATCACCACGTCCACACGATACTGGGCTGGTTACGCTTGCTTCACAATTTCAAAGCGAATTTGAATTACATGCGCGTGCCATTTTAGGGCTGCCTGTAAACACAGCGCGCCACAGCGTAGCGGCCAGTGCCGTGATTTATGCAGGTACAGATGCAAATAATTTAAGTTTTGATCAGCTCAATACAGCACTGTCGCATCCAGATACGGATTTGCGCCTCTTTGGTAAACCAGAAGGCTTTAAACGTCGTCGTATGGGTGTTGCCACTGCACGCGCTGAAACGACTGACGCAGCTCGCACATTGGCACAGCAAGCAGCCGATCAGGTTCATGTTGTACTTCCTGAATAATCATTCAATTTAATATGAGTCCATTTTTATGATTATTACTTCACCGCTGCTGGATTATGTCACCAGTCATCACGATATCAAGGCAATTAATCAATGGCGTGCAGATGTCGAACAGCAGATTCAGGAGTATTATGAAAATGGACACTCCATTCGTGATGTCGTCATTGCACGATCTAATCTGATTGATGAAGCCCTGATATTTTTGTGGAAACATGCCGGGCTTGATCAATCACGTTTGGGGCTTTTTGCAGTGGGTGGCTATGGCCGAAAGGAAATGCTGCCCTACTCCGATGTCGACATCATGATTTTGGCAGAAGACGAAATTGATCCAGAGCTAGAAAAACAGATCTCGACATTTATTTCATCGCTTTGGGATGTAGGAAATTTTAAACCCGGCACGAGCGTTCGTACTATCCAAAACTGCGTTGAACAGGCCACCAATGATCTGACCGTTGCAACCACGCTGATTGAAGCGCGACTTATTACCGGCAATCCAGATTTAGCTAAATGGCCCCGCCGAATTGTTTCACAAACTTGGACCGACAAAACCTTCTTCGATGCCAAAATGGCAGAGCAAGCAAAACGGCATGCCCAGCACAATAACACCGAAAGCAACCTTGAGCCTGATATTAAAAATGCACCTGGTGGCATTCGCGATATGAATCAAATTGGATGGATCGCAAAACGCCATTTCCGTGTGAATCGGATCTATGATTTGGTGCATTTGGGCTTTATTACCGAGTACGAACTCAAGATTCTTGAGGAAGCAGAAAGCTTTTTATGGGAAATTCGTCATCACTTGCACCGACTCAGCAAACGTGATGAAAACCGGCTACTGTTTGATCATCAACGTGAAATTGCAGCCAAATTTGGGTATACCCGCCTAGAAGGTCAGCCAGCCAACTATGCGGTTGAACAATTTATGAAGCGGTATTACCGCACTGCTCAGCAAATTTCTACACTCAATGAAATGCTATTGGCTTATTTTAATGAATCAGTCATTACGCCTCGACTTCCCAATTACGAGCGTAAAATCGAAGAAATTAATGAAAACTTTAAGCTCGTAGACAAAAAACTTGCCGTTCAGCATCATAAAGTTTTTTCTGAGAATCCGAGTGCTATTTTAGAGCTTTTCTATTTGCTGGCCAATCGTCCAGAAATTGAAGGAATTCGTGCGCGAACCTTGCGCTTATTAATTATGGCCGCAAAGCGTATTGATCAAGAATTTCGAGACAATCCAGCGCATCAAGCCCTATTTATGGCCATTATCCGCTCGCCATACCGCCTATACGACACACTGGTCGATATGAAACGTTATGGAATTTTGGGTAATTATATTCCTGCGTTTGGTCAAATCATGGGCCTCATGCAGTACGACCTATTTCATATCTATACGGTCGATGCGCATACTTTATTGTTGATTCGTAATCTTAATCGATTCAAAGAAACTGAATTTGCACAACACTTTCCAGTGGTAAGCTCCGTATTCCAGCGTTTGGCACGTCGTGATATTGTCTATCTGGCTGCTATTTTTCACGATATCGCCAAGGGCCGCGGCGGTGATCATAGTGAATTGGGTGCAGAAGATGCGATCGAATTTTGCCGAGCGCATGGTTTCACCGAACGTGAATGCAAACTGGTCGCATGGTTGATTCAAAACCACTTGTTAATGTCGCTCACTGCACAGAAAAAAGATATTTCAGATCCAGATGTCATCAAAGAGTTTGCTGAAAAACTCGGTGACATGGAACATCTTGACTACTTATATACACTTACCGTCGCTGATATTAATGCCACCAATCCAAAGCTTTGGAATACTTGGCGCGCCTCATTAATGCGTCAGTTATACACGTATTCACGTGATGTGATTCGTTCAGGTTTGGGCCGCCCAGTCGACTATCAAATGCTGATTGAAGACACCAAGTTTACTGCGAGTGAAATACTAGTCAATGAGTTTTCACTTGATGCAGTCGAACGGGTCTGGCAAGAGCTTGGTGATGAATACTTCCTCAAAGAGTCAGCAGATGAAATCGCGTGGCATACGCGTGCTATTTTGCTTCACGGCGATAACTCCGCACCACTGGTGTTGCTTCGTGCACACCGCCAATCTGCACAAGACGCGGTACAAATCTTTATTTATACACAAGATAAACCTAACCTTTTTGCCACCACTGTGGCGGTGTTAGATCGTATGAATCTGGATGTACAAGATGCACGAATTATTACTGCCACTAAAGCATTTAGTTTAGATACTTACTTGGTCTTAGATCGTTTTGGCACCCTGCTCACCGATCCAGACCGGGAGCACACTGTAAAATCGGCTTTGGTGCAGGCACTGAGTCAATCTGATAAATATCCTGGACTAATGCAGCGCCGTATTCCGCGTCAATTGCGCCATTTTGACATTGAAAATACAGTAGATGTCACACTCAATGAAGCACTGCAACAAAATATGGTGGAAATCTCAACGCTTGACCAGCCGGGCTTATTGGCTCGTGTAGGTGGCTTGTTTATGATGCAAGGACTAGATATTCATTCAGCAAAGATTGCGACACTGGGTGAGCGCGCTGAGGATATTTTCTTTGTCACCAAAAAAGATGGCCAACCGATGACCACCGATGAAGCCACTCTGTTTGCAGCGCAACTAAAATCTGCACTAGATGAGGCTTCGAGCCAAATCGCGATTCAACATTAATATTTTTACTGGTAACTGTTTCATGAACGCTAGCTTGTCTTTACTGCACCCTTACCCATTTGAAAAGCTGAATGCCCTTTTTAAGGATATTACGCCCGCAGACCTCCCTTTAATTCCATTATCGATTGGGGAGCCAAAACATCCTGCACCAGCTTTTGTAAAACAAGCAATCGTGGAACATTTTAATCATCTTTCAACCTATCCAAACAGTAAAGGTTTGCCAGAGCTACGTGACAGTATTGCAAATTGGCTACAGCGTCGTTTTAAACTAAACCAGATCAATGGAGATTCACAGATTTTACCGGTCACAGGTACACGCGAAGGAATTTTTTCTTTTGTACAGGCGCTGATCAATCGTGACGAAGCACCTTATGTGGTTATGCCTAATCCTTTTTATCAAATTTATGAGGGTGCAGCATTACTTGCCGGCGCAAAACCGTATTTCATCAACTGTACAGCAGAAAATGACTATTTAGGTGACTTTGATGCCGTTCCTGCCGAAGTGTGGGAAAAAACAGCTTTGCTGTTTGTGTGTACACCTGGAAATCCAACAGGTGCAGTACTCTCAAAAGAGAAATTTAAAAAACTGATTGAACTGTCCGATCAGTATAATTTTGTGATTGCATCAGATGAATGCTACTCAGAACTCTGGTTTGACCAGCCACCTGTCGGCTTATTGGAAGTATGTGCCGAAATTGGGCGCGATGACTATAAAAACTGTATCGTTTTCCATTCGTTATCCAAACGTTCAAATTTACCGGGTATGCGCTCTGGTTTTGTGGCGGGTGATGCAGCATTGCTCAAGCCTTATTTACAGTTCCGTACCTATCATGGTGCGGCAATGCCGGTTCAACATCAATTGGCTTCTATTTACGCATGGAACGATGAAGTACATGTTGAAGAAAACCGCCAGCAATATCGCGCGAAATTCGACATGTTTCAGTCAGAATTAGGCGGTTTGCTACCGCTTCAAAAGCCTGATGCGGGTTTTTATTACTGGTTGCAAGTCGATAACGATGAAGCCTTTGCCAAAATGCTGATGGAAAAAGCCCACATCAAGGTTTTGCCAGGTCGTTATCTTTCGCGTGATACTGCAACAGGTAATCCGGGTGAAAATCATGTACGTATGGCATTGGTCGCAGATCTGGCACAATGTGAACAAGTTGTGTCACGATTAAAGAAAATTTTATAATCAATCAAGCTTAAAAAAAGCCTCTCTATTGAGAGGCTTTTTTCTTAGAAATTAAAGCTTGCACTGAGCATAAATGTACGTGGCAATCCGGCAACCAAATAACCATTATTGGCATTGGAAGTGCTATTGATATTGTCGTACAAACCTACCGATGCCCAATAGTTTTGATCGAAGACATTATTGATTTTGAAATTAAATGTGGTTGGCGTTTGCCCTAATTGAGTTTTGTAAATTGCCCCTAAATCGAGCGTAGTCCAGTCTTTCACCTTAAGTGTGTTGTCTAGGCTTGCATAACTTGATCCGTTATAAACCAGTTGGGCATTAAGCGAAATATCTGCTGCAATTGGTAGTTTCCAGTCCGCCCCAATATTAGCCTGAAACTTAGGTACACCCACCTCATCCTTTGAATCATAAGCAATCGACCCAGTATTTTCTTGTTTAGCATGCATCCATGTTGCACCGCCTAATACAGTAATTGCATCGGTAAGTTTGCCATAAGTATTAAGTTCAACACCTCGATGAACATATTCACCTGCATCACTAAATACCTGATTTTGAATAACAGCACGCTGTTTGTTGATATCAAATAGACTCAAACTTGCACCGAAAGTTCCATTTTCATACTTTGTTCCAATTTCTTTTTGTTTTGCAACAAATGGCTTTAATGTAGTTGTGGTGCCATTATTGGTATTACTTAAACCCTTGGCCAACGACTCAATGTAATTACCATACACCGAAATTTCTGGTGTTAACTTGTATGAAACACCTAATACTGGTGTAAATTTGCTTTCATCATAGGCGGTTTTTTCCCCATTATTATACGCATAATTATCTTGCATAATCGTTTGATATCGCCCACCAAACATTAGATTAAGTCGATCATCAAGTGCCTTTAGGTTGTCTCCAATTGCAATACTTCTTAACCGTGTACGTGTCGTCAGTTTGGGTGAATTCAACTCATTTCCAGAATATACAGGCGATGTTGCAAGTGGCTGATCGTATTGCACTGGTATATACAAGTTGTTGGTATATTGATTCGCAAAATCCATAATGTAGGCATTACGGGAATTCAATTGAAATGCCGATGCTGCAAGTACGAATTGATGCGATATGTCGCCAGTATTCAGTTTGGTACGTAGGCCGATTTCTCCTGTATTGACCATATCTACCCGAGCATTGTCAAACCGATAAAATGTGCTATCACCCGTACTTGCATTACTCAGTGTAAGATTAGCTAAGCTATTACGCTCTTCACCATGACGAAAACCATAGGCTGCATAGGCAGTAACAGCATCAGTCAGATCATATTCTGCACGGTAACTTCCAAAATAATTTTCTTCATTTGAATAAGTCCATTTTTGCGCATAATTACTTGATGCTTTAACCGCAGAAGGCACACTCGTTACAGCAGCACCTAATGTTACATTGGGTCTAGTCGCCTCTAGTCTATTATTGCTATATCCCATATCGCCCGATAGACGCAAACGCTCACCTCGATAGTCTAGCCCTATCGCAGTCAAACCTAACGTATTTTTTTCATGATCAACCGCGGTATGACCACCATGATAAGCCGTATTGACTCGCACACCAAACTGTTGATCCTCTCCAAAACGTCGGGCTACATCGCTAGCAACATACCCTCCGTTAAAATCGGTTCCTAACGTGACACGATTTAAAGGCTCATTTCCAGCACGTTTAGGCAACAGATTTATTGCACCCCCAATACCACCACTACTTGGCATCGCCCCATTTAAAAATGAAGAAGTGCCTTTTAGTAATTCCACACGTTCGAACAATTCAGTCGGAATATATTGGCGTGGTAAAATAGAATACAAGCCGTTATACGCCGTATCATCTGAGCCAAGATTAAAACCGCGAATATAATAGTTTTCTTGGAAGTTTCCAAAGCCACGCCCCACCCGCACACTTGGATCGGCTTTAAGTACATCACCAACACTCTTTGCTTGACGCTCTTGAATGTATTGATTGGTGTAGGCACTTAGACTAAACGGCGTATCCAAATTTTTTTGATTTCCAAAAATACCAATTCGCCCTCCCGATGCAACCTGACCTCCAGCATAAGCCTCCATAAGACCATCTGCCGATGCATCTGCACTTGCGACCACGCGGATGGTTTCAAGTGCAGTTATAGTTGTGGATTTTTGTTGAGATTCATCTAGTGAAGCTTGTACTTCAGCATGAATAATTTGCGTACCAGATACACAGGCCATAAGCATGACCAAAGGTTTGATTTTTCGCATGGCTGACTCAGGGAGAAAAATTTACACAAATACTAAATGAGAATAACAATAATTAAAAGAATTATTATTAAATAAAACTCATTCTCATATTTTCTAATTATGCCCTTTATGATTGTGATTCTTAGAGTACACATCTCCAAACTCAAAAAAAGAGCTATACATAACCAATCAAAAGTATTGAAAAAATGCAAAATGCTCCAGCGGATAGATAATACAATTTACAAGAATTCCGTTGTAAAAAGTTTAATGACTGATCGAATGTCAACATTCGAACCAAAAAAAGGTTCCAAACCAAAACGACCACTACCATCCAGATTGAAATTGAAAGTTTTTCATACCAATGAAACTGCTCAGCTATTAAAATACTCAAGCTACTGTAAAAAAGTATATTTTTTGGATTAACTAGGCTAGATTGAACACCTTTGATGAAATGTATTTTTTCCTTACGGATGTGTAAATTATTTTCACGTCTCAAATTCAACGGTGATTTGGCATAACGGATACATAAATAAGAGAGATAGAATAAATATAAAATACCGATCCATTTGATGGCTACGAGAATACTTTTATCGATATTGATTAGTAATTGTAATCCAATAAATACCAAAGCGATAATGACCGCATTTCCCAACGCTACTCCGCAACAGACTAAAATGGCTGCATTTCGATTATGGCGCAATAGCGTTGTTAAAATGAGAAAAAAATCTGGTCCTGGAGAAAGTAAGGCAATAAAGTGAGTGAGCGCAATCGCAATAAACAGTTCCACAAGGTATCTCGCTATAAATCATCAACACGAGATTAAGTATTTAGATGTGTATTATCTTGTATAAAATTGCGCGTCATAGATAGTTGATACTGTCTAGGCGTCGCACCAGCGAACTGCTTAAAAACCCGATGAAAATGGCTCTGGTCGCTAAAACCTAAATCATAAGCAATTGCTGTGATTGACTTTCCTGTTTTAAGTTGTTGTCGAGCTTGATGAATACGAAGATTCAACTGAAATGCGTGTGGAGTTAACCCTAAATTTTGTTTAAATAATCGTATGATTGTAAAGCGGCTCAATCCACTCGACTGAGCAAGTTCTTCAAGCGAAAGAAAGGTTTGGTGCTGGTTAAGAAGATTTATTAATTCATCTAAAGCCGCTCTTAAATACTGCTTATTGTTTAAAAAACGCCAAGACATAGAAGGGAAAATAAATTGAATGAGCGTGTCTATTAATTGTTGCTCTTTTTCTAAAACAGTAAAATTTGGATTAAATAGTGTCTCATTCATTTTGCAGAACGATTGATACACTTCAGATTTTCGAATAATTTCAGGTTTTAAAACAGGTATTTTCTGTTCGATGCTATTCGATAAACCCTCTTCAATAAGAGCTGAAAGCCACGATGCATCTAAGTGCATCATTTGATAACTCCAGTCCTGATTGGGTAATAGATTACACGAGTGCTCTGTAAATGCTGGCACAATCACCAGACTACCTGGAGTTAAGCGCTCGAATTGGTGAAATGCACTACTAAAGCAACTAAAACCGGCATCAACAGCACCAATCGAAAAAGTTTCATGACTATGCGATTTGTAGCAAGTTCGACTGGTACATGCCTTACGCGTTTCCACATAAGGCATGCGAGCATCTGACCAGAACAGATTACCTGAATGACTCAACATTAAAAAAGCCAAGCATTAAACTTATGCATTGTCCAAAGCTTTCTCAATATCTTCTTCTAGGCTTTCTGGTTTTGTGGTTGGTGCATAACGATTCAACACCTTCCCGTCACGGCTAACAAGAAACTTAGTAAAGTTCCATTTGATATTTTCGCTACCCAAAATCCCTTTCGCTTCACGGGTAAGATAGCGAAAAATCGCATGTGCTTCTGGACCTTTAACATCAACCTTGGCAAACATCGGGAAGCTTACGCCATAATTGCGTTGACAAAATGAGCCAATTTCCTGATTTGAACCTGGATCTTGCCCTCCAAACTGGTTGCATGGAAAACCTAAAACTTCAAAACCCTGTTCTTTGTATTTTTCATAAATTTTTTCCAAACCAGCAAATTGTGGTGTAAAACCACATTTGCTTGCAGTATTTACGATTAAAAGTACTTTGCCCTGATAATCGGCAAGTGACTTCGTCTCTCCCTCAAGTAAATCTGCTTCAAATTGATAAAGGTTGGTCATGGATAAGTTTCCTCATCATTCTTCTCGTCGGTTTTTAATTGTAATGACGCCGAATTTACGCAATATCGCAATCCTGTCGGCTGTGGTCCATCTTCAAAAACATGCCCTAAATGAGCGTCGCAGTGATGACAAACAATCTCTGTTCGAACCATTCCATGCGATAAATCGTCATGCTCCTCTATTGCGGTGGTGTTAATCGGTTTATAAAAACTTGGCCAGCCACAGCCACTATCATATTTAGTGATTGAAGAGAATAATTCTGCACCGCAGCAACGACATACATAAGTACCCGATTGCTTTGTATTCCAGTACTGACCTGTAAAAGCAGGCTCAGTGCCCTTTTGTCGCGTGATTCGGTACTCTTCTGGTGATAACTCTCTTTGCCATTCTCGTTCTGTTTTGTTGAGTTTTCCCATGATAGTTTCCCTAGCTATTTTGCTGTTTAAAATAGGATAATCTTATATTTACGTCATTCAATCTAAAATTTCTAGTGTTTCATGCACAATTTACAAAACACGTATAATTGAATCAAAAGCAAAAAGTAAGCAATATTATTTTTTAAGTAAGCAGTAGTTATGTAACCAATGCTTCATTGTAAGCAAAATACATGTTAATCTTTGTCCATTCTTGCTAAGGATAAAAAAATGTCTCAAAAAAAGAGCGTTATTTTTAAAACCCTACTGCCTGTGATTAAACAATATCAACAGCTCGGTTATACGCATGAAAAAATTGTGACTTTACTCAAAGACCAGCATGATCTTGATTTGGTTACAACTGAAACATTTAAAAGCTATTTATATCGTTATGCAAAAGTGAACCCTCCTCCTTCTGAGACCCTCAAAATGACGAACACGACCCAAACCCCACGAGAAATTAAAAAGTCTTCTAAGCTCGAGCATGTATGCTACGACATTCGTGGTCCTGTGTTACGAGCGGCCAATGAAATGGAAGAACAGGGACATAAAATTATTAAGCTCAATATTGGTAATCCTGCTCCGTTTGGATTTGAAGCACCACAAGAAATTATTAATGATGTCGCACTAAATTTACCTAATGCGATTGGTTACACCGACTCAAAAGGTATCTTCCCTGCACGCAAAGCCATTTGCCAGTATTATCAGCAAAAAGGCATCCGTGATATGCATGTCAACGATGTCTATGTCGGCAATGGTGTATCAGAACTGATTGTCATGGCTATGCAAGGCTTGCTCGACGACGGCGATGAAATGCTCGTGCCTATGCCAGACTATCCACTTTGGACCGCTGCGGTAAACCTTTCAGGAGGAACCGCCATTCACTATAAATGTGATGAAGAAAATAGCTGGTATCCTGATCTTGCCGACATGGAAAGTAAAATCACACCCAATACACGCGGTATTGTGATTATCAACCCAAACAACCCGACAGGTTCAGTTTATCCACGTCATGTTTTGGCACAAATTGTCGCATTGGCAAAAAAATATGACCTGATTTTATTTGCAGACGAAATCTACGATAAAATCGTTTACGATGGCATTGAACATGTGTCTGTTGCTGCACTTGCTGGCGACCAGTTGTGCATTTCATTTAACGGCTTATCAAAATCTTATCGTGTTGCGGGCTATCGTTCAGGCTGGATGGCTATTACAGGCGATAAATCACGCGCGAAAGATTATATTGAAGGGCTAGACATGCTGGCTTCAATGCGCTTGTGTGCCAACCATCAGGCACAATATGCCATTCAAACTGCGCTAGGGGGCTATCAATCGATTAACGACTTGATTCGCCCGAGTGGTCGTTTATACGAACAACGCAATATTGCGTGGGAAATGCTCAATGAAATTCCGGGTGTGAGTTGTGTAAAACCGGAAGGTGCCATGTATTGCTTCCCAAAACTCGATCCAAACATGTATCCCGTAGAAGACGATGAACAACTGATGCTAGACTTTCTTCGTGCAGAGAAAGTACTACTGGTTCAAGGTACTGGTTTTAACTGGCCGACTCCTGACCATTTCCGTCTGGTGTTCTTGCCTGCAGAAAATGAGTTAAGAGAAGCAATTACCCGTCTATCTCGTTTTTTAGCAAATCGTCGTTAATTAAGAAAATTTAAAGCAATGTCGAAGTTCGACATTGCTTTTTTATTTTTTATACGGTTTATAAAAAAGCCGTTTACGCACCAAGATAAAGCAACAACATTCCAATTTGGTGCAAAAATACTTTTTGTAGGCTAAATACTTTGTTTTTTCACTTTATTTTTATCAGTACGCTCGAAATAGCATAGATAAGATTGATGTATTTCTCGTTAAAATTAATGCATTCTTTTAATTTAATTTAAAAAATAAAATGCCAATGCTTTAATTGATCAAAATTCAAATAATAGCCAAAATGTCTGGCATAGACATTGCTATTCGATGGAAGATCAAAACACAGGATTGTCATAAATGATTAATAAGGCTATTAAATCATTCGGTTTAGGATTAACGCTTCTTGCAGCATCTGTATCACTATATGCAAAAAATAATGTAGTGGTCGTTGCAACAGGTGGAACGATAGCAGGCGCTGGCGCAAGCTCAACCAATAGCGCAACATATACAGCAGCAAAAGTCCCAGTCGATGCACTCATCAATGCAGTGCCACAAATCAAAGATTTAGCAAATGTCACTGGTGTTCAGGCGCTACAAATTGCTTCTGAAAGCATTACCGACAAAGAACTACTCTCCCTTGCTCGCCAAGTGAATGATCTTGTCAAAAAGCCATCTGTAAACGGTATCGTCATTACGCATGGTACGGACACGCTAGAAGAAACTGCATTCTTTTTGAATTTAGTCATTCATACAGACAAGCCGATTGTACTGGTTGGCTCAATGCGTCCATCTACAGCACTTTCTGCTGATGGTCCGCTCAATCTTTATAGCGCAGTTGCTCTAGCTTCATCTGATGAAGCAAAAAACAAAGGCGTTTTGGTCATGATGAATGACTCGATCTTTGCTGCACGTGATGTAACCAAAGCAATCAACATTCATACCAATGCTTTTGGCAGCCAATGGGGTGCTTTGGGTACACTGGTTGAAGGTAAGCCTTACTGGTTTAGAAGTTCTGTTAAGCGCCATACTAATGCTTCAGAATTTAATATCGAAAATATTAAAGGCGACCAGTTACCTTTGGTTCAAATCGTATATGGTTCTGACTCAATGATTCCTGATGCCTACCTTGCCTATGCCAAGGCTGGTGTAAAAGGAATTGTAAATGCGGGTACAGGTAATGGCTCTGTAGGTAACTATATTGTGCCAACATTAAAGCAATTGCATGATGAGCAAGGCATTCAAGTGGTACGTTCATCACGTGTACCGCAAGGCTTTGTACTACGTAATGCTGAACAACCAGACGACAAATACGGCTGGGTGGTTGCACATGACTTAAATCCACAAAAAGCACGTCTGCTAACTGCACTTGCACTGACCAAAACCAATGACGCAAAAGAAATTCAGCGTATGTTTTGGCAATACTAAGCGCAATTAGCCTCAAAAAAACCGATGTCTATACATCGGTTTTTTTATTTTATAATCTGATTTGTCTTTACGAAGATGTTTTAATGCCAAAATATTAGACAACTGTCTCAGACAGAGCGTGTTAGAATATTTGGCGGTCGTGTTAAGGATAGGTCTATGCAGTTTGTTCATCTTGGTATTCATTCAGAATTTTCGATTACTGAATCGATAGTTCGCATACCTGATCTCATCAAAGCTGCTGTCAAAGACAATATGCCTGCTTTGGCGCTCACAGACTTATCTAACTTACATGCGGCCGTTAAGTTTTACACCTCGTGTTTAAGTAAAGGCATCAAACCGATCTTAGGTAGTGTGGTTCGGCTCAATGAGCCCGACCAACGAGTTACCTTGCTCGCCATGACCAATGAAGGCTGGAAAGGCTTAACCGAAATTGTGTCACGTGGTCATATCGAAGGCCAGCAACTCAGCATTCCTTGTGTTCAAAAAGAATGGATCTTGGAACAACATCACGACATTATTGTATTGCTCGGACAAAACAGCGATGTTGGCAAAATGTTGTGTTCGTCCAATCCACAAAAAGCAGAGCCGCTGCTTGAAGCCTGGCAAGAAAAATTTGGCAATCGTGTTTATCTGGCTTTAACTCGCACAGATCGTCCGGGTGAAGAAGATTATATTGGTGAAGCGGTTAAATTGGCGGCCAAGTATCATGTTGGTGTCGTCGCGCATAATGATATTCACTTTATTGAGCGTGATGATTTTGATGCACACGAAGCACGAGTCTGTATTGCAGATGGTTACGTACTTGCTGATAACCGCAGACCCCGAATTTACAGCCCCGAGCAATATTTTAAAACCACCGCCGACATGGTGGAACTCTTTTCAGATATTCCAAGTGCACTTGAAAATACTTATTACATTGCGCAGCGCTGTAATGTTTCGCTACAGCTTGGAACTTACTTCCTTCCGGATTATCCAATTCCAGATGGTTTTACCATCGACACCTATTTTGAGCATTTGTCTAAAGTAGGTCTTGAAGAACGCCTTAATCATTTGTATCCCGTAGAGATGCGCGATGAAGACTGGCCTGAAATTCGTAAACCTTACGATGAACGTATTGAGTATGAAGTGGGCATTATCCTTAAAATGGGATTTCCAGGTTACTTCCTTATCGTGATGGACTTTATTCAATGGGCCAAAAGTAATGGTGTTCCGGTTGGCCCGGGCCGTGGTTCTGGTGCAGGCTCATTGGTGGCGTATAGTTTAAAAATTACCGATCTGGATCCACTTCGTTACGATTTGCTCTTCGAGCGTTTCTTGAACCCAGAACGAGTTTCAATGCCCGACTTTGACGTCGACTTTTGCATTGCAGGGCGAGACCGAGTAATTGATTACGTCTCTCGTACCTATGGACGTGAAGCAGTATCGCAAATTGCGACATTCGGTACGATGGCGGCCAAAGGCGCGATCCGGGATGTTGCGCGCGTACTGGGTAAATCGTACGGTTTGGCCGATCGTATTTCAAAAATGGTGCCTACCAAACCGCTCGGGGTGGATCTGGCGACGGCCATCGACATGGAGCCACAACTCAAAGACATCGTCACCAACCCGTCCAATCCGGATTATGACGATGCCAGTGAAATTTGGGAAATGGCACTCAAGCTTGAAGGTATCACGCGTAATACAGGTAAACACGCCGGTGGTGTGGTGATTGCACCCGGAAAAATTACCGATTACTCTGCAGTCCTATGCGATGCCGATGGTACAAACCGCGTTGCACAATACGATAAAGATGACGTTGAGGCAGCCGGTCTGGTCAAATTTGACTTTTTGGGCTTGCGAAACCTGACCGTAATTGAAGATGCGGTGCAAAATATCAATAAGCGCATCCAGTTTGAGACACCGCTTGAAATTGCCAATGTGCCTTTAGACGATAAAGATGCCTACTTGGTGTTCGCCAACGCCAATACGACTGCGGTGTTTCAGTTTGAATCCGTCGGCATGAAAAAAATGCTGAAGGAAGCGCGACCGAGTAAATTTGAAGAAATTATTGCCTTCGTATCGCTTTACCGTCCGGGCCCGATGGATCTGATTCCCGACTTTATTCACCGGATGCACGGCGGTGAATTTGAGTATTTGCATCCATTACTTGAAAGTGTGCTCGAACCGACCTATGGCATTATGGTATATCAGGAACAGGTAATGCAGGCTGCACAGTTTTGTGCGGGATACACGCTCGGTGGCGCAGATTTGCTCCGCCGCGCCATGGGTAAAAAGAAACCTGAAGAAATGGTCAAGCAGCGTAAAATCTTCATTGAAGGTGCTGCACAAAAAGATATTGATGAAGCCACAGCCAACCATATTTTTGACTATATGGAAAAGTTTGCAGGCTATGGCTTTAACAAATCGCATGCTGCTGCCTATGCCTTGGTGGCCTATCATACCGCCTGGTTAAAAGCGCATTATCCTGCCGAATTTATGGCGGCGGTTTTGTCGTCGGAAATGCAAAATACTGACAGTATCGTATTTTTGATTGATGACTGTCGTAATAACGCACTTGAAGTCATGCCACCTTCTGTAAATATGTCGCTGTATCATTTTCATGCCAGTGATGAACGTACCATTGTGTATGGTTTAGGTGCCATTAAAGGTGTGGGCGAACAAGCAATGCAATCGGTGATTGACTCACGTATTAAGCAAGGTCCATATACCGACTTATTCGATTTTTGCCACCGCATCGATTTGAAAAAAATTAATAAGCGTACACTTGAAGCGCTGATTCGTGCCGGTGCTCTCGACTGTCTACAAATTGAACGATCAACGCTCATGGCACAGTTGCCTGAGGCTGTTCAGGCTGCGGAGCAAGCACGCCAAAACCGTGAAACTGGTATTATGGATTTGTTTGGTGAAGTTGAAGAAGTTCAGCGCAAACCTGCCAAACCTGTTAAGCCGTGGTCAGACGAAGTTCGCTTAAAAGGTGAAAAAGACACTTTGGGCTTGTATCTGACCGGCCACCCGATTGATGTTTATCGTACCGAATTGAAATCGTTTATTCCAGCTAAACTAAATGAACTGACACCTACGCGCCGTGGAGTCACTACGGTCTTTGCTGGACTGGTACTCGACGTTGCCAATTTCCCGAACCGCATTGTTGTTACACTCGATGACGGAACTGCGCGTGTTGAAGTCAGTTGTAACCATGAACGTTTTCAGCGCTTTAAAGATATTGTCGCAATTGAGCAAGTGGTGGTGATTGAAGGCGAAATTTACGAACGCGAAGGCTTCGACCGCCCGATGGCACGCTTGACCAAAGCATTTAGTCTGAATGAAATTCGTCAAAAACGTGCCAATCATATTCGCATCCAGCCAACAGACGACTTGATGACCCCTGCTTTAGCGCGCGATCTGCAACAGATTCTTTTGCCTTATTGTAATATTGATATGTGCCAGCATATTCCTGTCATCATGTGTATCGATCAGCCTTACGCAAGTGCAGAAGTGCAGCTTGGGCAAAACTGGAAGGTTGCGCCACTAGACGAACTACTGGTGAAACTGCGCGATTATTTTGGTAAAGAAGCGATTTACATTGAATATCAGGTGAAGTCAAAAGCAGCCAAAGCGGCAGAGCCAGTAAAAGCGAATATTGCCCTACCGCAAGATATGTCGATGGATGAAGCAATGGATCTGTATCACGCAGAAGTCTCTCAATACTCTTAAATTTGAATCGGATACTTTATGAATAATGCTGACAATGCGTTGGTGAATCAATCATTGGCGCATGTACGAATTGTGATGGTCAATACCACGCTTCCAGCCAATATTGGAAGTGCGTTACGTGCAATGAAAACCATGGGACTGTCAAAACTGGTATTGGTTGCACCCAAAACCTATCCACATCCCGATATCGATGCCCTTGCCGCAGGTGCACAAGATCTGATCGAGCAAATTCAGATTGTGGATACGCTTGAAGATGCCATTCGAGATTGTCATATTGTATTTGGAACCAGTGCGCGTAGCAGAACCATTCCTTGGCCACTGCTCGATGTACGCCCGGCTACTGAATTATCGATAGATGCCGTGGTGAATAAACAACAGCAAGTTGCGATTGTATTTGGTCGTGAAGATCGCGGTCTGACCAATGAAGAGCTGGCATTGGCCAATTATCACCTCACGATTCCGGTCAATATCGACTATGGCGTGTTAAACGTAGCGCAAGCCATTCAAGTGGTGTGCTATGAAATGCGAATGGCTGCACTCGAACGAACCACCACATCATCTACTGAAACGACAAATGCCCAAATGCAGGTTGCAGAAGGTGTCGCAATGGACTGGGATGAGCCACTGGTCACTCATCAGCAAATGGAAGAATTTTATCCTCATTTTGAAAAAATGCTGGTCGACATCGAATTTTTAGATCCACAAAATCCGCGTTTGCTTCCACTTCGTATGCGCCGTTTGTTTGGGCGTATTCAACTCGACCGAATGGAGTATCATTTGTTACGTGGTGTATTTAGCCGCGTGCAAGCACTCAGTCAGGGCAAATGGAAAAAAACACAACAGGATGAGGATCAGCCCCATGTTTAAACAGCTTAAAGAAGACATTCAAGCCGTATTTGCGCGTGATCCGGCAGCTCGAAATACTCTGGAAGTTTTGACGACTTATCCGGGTATTCATGCACTGATCATGCATCGGGTTGCACATGAGCTCTGGAAAAAAGACTTGAAAGGCTCTGCACGTGCGCTGTCTTCTCTGAGCCGATTTGCGACAGGAATTGAGATTCATCCTGGCGCCAAAATTGGTCGTCGCTTTTTTATCGATCATGGCATGGGTGTCGTAATTGGTGAAACTGCCGAAATTGGCGATGATGTTACGCTCTATCATGGCGTAACGCTTGGCGGTACAACTTGGAATAAAGGCAAGCGTCACCCGACGCTTGAAGATGGTGTAGTGGTCGGTGCCGGCGCAAAAATTTTAGGGCCATTGATCATTGGTAAAGGTGCGAAAATTGGTTCAAATGCTGTTGTGACCAAGCCTGTTCCTGCGGGTGTGACTGCTGTAGGCAGTGCAGCGCGATTTATTCAAAAAGATCTGGATAAAAATGCCGAAGAAATGCGCCGTGAAAGCTATGCGCAAAGTATTGGATTTGAACCTTATGCAGCCACTCGCGACCAGACCGATCCTTTACTCGAAGGTATGAAAGTACTGCTTGACCGTATTCAGCAAAATGAAGTGCGTATGAATACTTTATGCAAGCGATTGACTGCACTTGATCCGACATTTAAAAAACAAAACTATGATCAGCATCCATTTAGCGATGAAGAGCTTAAAATTATTGAAGAAGTCCGACGTGAATGTGAAGCACAGCATAAGATGAGCGATGCTTGACCATTTAGTTTAATACTGTAACACGGCACTCATTGCATGTTTGCTCAGGTTTTCTTAGACTGGCTGCACAACGATCTTTTATTCATACAACAATTTTACGGATGACTCTATGATGTTTAAGCCTTTGGCATACACCATGTTAGCAGCTTCAGTTTTAACCGCATGTAGCCCTCTTCCTGTCAAAGAAAATAAGCAAAGCACACAACCTTACGTGTTCACCGAGCCGGATATTTCGCCGCCATTTTATTCATTAAATCCATTTAACTACGATGCACCTCCTGCATTTGAAGTTGCACTTAAAGAAGCAGCAGCTCAACCTGTAACAAAAATGGTGGTAAAACGTTCGGATGATCCGACACAAACGATCGTGCTCGATATCAATAAACTGATTGTTCCAACAATTAAAAATAATACGCGTAGCATGAAATATGCAGCATTGGCTGGTGAAAATGAACTGGATGTCACTGAAATTGATGACTTTATCCAGCTTGTTGAAGGTAAAGCTCGCCATTATCCACCACGTTTTACCGATCGTCAGGAGCGTCGTGGTTATGAAAGCAAGTTAAAGCAGGTTTCAGCGCAACTTGATACTTTAGCAGCCAATCCAGATGCTTCATTTGATGTTCTGATTCGTGCATTTAAAGCCAGTGTGCTTGGCCGTAACCTCGATTTAGGTTCTGCTTATACCACCAAATCATTGACTTATGCTCAACGTTTACTCAAAATGAATCCAAATGATCCAGAAGCCAATTTCTGGTTTGGTTTTGGTTTATCTGAAGGTGGTGGTCAACGTGAAGCAATGCCATATTTGGAAAAAGCCATGAAAGGCGGCGTACAGGAAGCGTATTTGGTCAGTGCAAATAACTATATTGCAATGGAGCAAAAGAAAAATGCAGTCCAAACGCTCAAAAATTACAAAATCAAATATCCAGACGAAGCTGAGGTTGCAGATCGTTTAATTACAGAGATCGAAAAGCAAGGTCGCTGGAATGTATGGCAAGTCATGACCAACCCGGCAGTTGCACCGAAGTAACACTTCACTCTTGTATATAAAAATAGGCTGACCAACAGCCTATTTTTATGGTTGTTTCTTAGAACCCTGTACTTCAATTTGATCCAAATTGATTGCACATATTATGATGTGCCGACTCACCATATCTAAAAAGAACTATTTGCTATGAGACCGAATCCATCATTGCTAAAAGGACTTAGCCTACTGAGTGTAAGCCTCACCCTCTTACTCAGTGGTTGCCAAGTGGTGAGCGTAAAGCAGCAAGCGTTAAATATTACTATTGCCAATGAGCGCAATAGTATTCTGATGCAAGATGCATTGAGTGAGGCCAGTCTGAATGTCTTGTCGATGTCGGGCCGAGAAGCAAATGTTTGTACAAACGACCCCGATGCATGTATTACAGAACTCAAAACAATTTCACAAATTGGTGAAGAGCAATTTCTGTCTGCCGCAAGCGAAATATATCTGGCAAAATCGATGCAACTTGAACGCTCGTCGGATTGTAAAACACCTTCTTCTACAGCTAAATCAAATACAAAACTAAATTTGTCGAATCAGGAAAATAACTGTTTAGATCGTCAAATGAATATGCTCGATAAAAGCATTCGCTATAGTTATGCCTATTTATTTTTGACACAAAGAAAACCGCAAGATCGAATATTCGATAACCGCCAAGTTCAAATTCGAGATTTCTATAATCAAGCCATCGCGAAACAAGTGACGTTGTATGCGCTTCGCAATCCACAAAAACAAGTACAAACCCAGATTCAACTCGGTGACAATACTTACCGTATTAATTTTGATGATTTTCCACAACTTGCAAAGCAACCTCTTGAGAAGTTTATTTCGAGTTATAACCTGAACTTTTCAGGGCTTCGCACAATTAATCGCCGAGATGGTTTTGGATCAGAGTTTGTTGCAGTTTTCCCGCCATCAAATCGTAAAGAATCTTCAAAATATATTGTCGACCCGCTACATTACAACTTTAAGAGTGGACAAAATCCAAATATTCACGACGCGCGCTATCTAGCGGTTACACTTGTCGTCGAGCCTCAGATCAAGCCCAAGAATGTCGACCAGATTTTAAATAATCCTCAATTTGTGATTAAAGTTTATGATCCGTACAATACTGAAAATATTAAGGTCGCGGGGAAAAGCTACCCCTTAGCAGCAAATTTTTCGGCACCATATGGTTTATGGCTGGCGGAAAATAATCTTGGAATTTTGGCTTATTTAAGCTTATTGGATCGCGATCAACGTTTAAGCATGCCGCATCTGTATAAGCTCGAACCGTATAATCCCAATAAAAAAATTATTGTATTGGTACATGGATTGGCCAGTAGCCCTGAGGCATGGATTGGGCTCACCAACGATATTATGGGTGATCGTGTACTACGCGAGCATTATCAAGTCTGGCAAATTTTTTACTCAACCAATATGCCAATTTTGGAAAGTCGTTATCAAATTTATGCGTTGTTACAGCAGGCATTTGATGGACTTGACCCTCAAGATGCAGCAGACCACAATGCGGTACTGATTGGTCATAGTATGGGAGGCATTATTAGCCGATTACTGGTGAGTAAGGCTGATTTATCAGATAAAGCCTTTAAGATACTGAATACCAACCAACGTCAACGGTTTAAGCGAGATCAAAATGTTTTGAACCGCTTTAAAATTCAACCCATTGAAAATTTTGACCGCGCAATTTTTATGTCTGCACCTCACCGGGGTACAGATTATGCAGACCGATGGTTTACTTTAGCAGCACGTAAAATTATTCGCCTGCCCAGCTCTTTTTTAGGCGCACTGACCGACACCCTCACCAACGATGCGACCGATCAGGCCAAGGACCTAACCAATGGCATCAACGGTGGACTCATTCAAAATGGTCCAAGTGATTTAAGCCACAAATCTAAATTTATTGCACTAACTAAAG
The DNA here is from genome assembly GCF_018139125.1 of Acinetobacter soli. Classification (NCBI taxonomy): domain Bacteria; kingdom Pseudomonadati; phylum Pseudomonadota; class Gammaproteobacteria; order Moraxellales; family Moraxellaceae; genus Acinetobacter; species Acinetobacter soli. Next base: position 703,374 of record NZ_CP073241.1, on the reverse strand, counting down.
ATGTTGTGCCACCAAAAGGCTACGTGTTTCATTCAATTATGGGCAACATCACTAAAAGTCAGGAACCTGATCAAATTACAGATGGTATCGTTCCGTATAGCAGCGCCCATCTTGACGGCGCTGTATCTGAAAAAATTATTAAGGGCGGGCATTCAATTCAGGAAACACCAGAAGCTTTGCTTGAGTTACGTCGGATTCTGCGCTTGCACCTTCAGCAGCATCAAATCAAGTAATTACGCAGTTTTAGATTACAGTTTGTAGCACTCATCAAGTGCCAATGCATAGTATTCAAGTCCGTCTTTTGCAGCAAGAAAAGCTTTTTGCTGTAATTCTGGTTGATCTGCACACAATCGTTTGATGAGTTCCATGGCTTCATAGGGATGTAAATCATCGTAATGCGCATGCGCACGTAGCCATGCCAGAGAACGCTTATTGATATTCACTTCTGGGTGATCAATATATGCATGTATACCTTTATAGACCTGAACTGACCAATCACCTGTCGCCCATTCAATCGCCAGATTGGTTGCTGCAAGGCACTCAGCTAAAGAACCCGTGGTATTGGTATGCCATAAAAAGTGATTGACTGCATTCATGGCGACTGGGGGACGAACTTGATTGAGTTGATCAATGCTCAAACCAAAGCCTCCTGCCCAGTCTTGATACCAATTTAGGTGTCGTTCTTCCACTTTAATGTTTTGAATCAGCCAATTGCGGGTTTCAGTCACACCCTGAGCAGAAAAATCAATCGCTTTAGACAACCCCAGCGCCATGTAAGAAGGAAAATGCGCGACCAAAGGATAAAAATTAAGCAAGGCCGAACGAAAGCAGTCCAGACTCAATTGTCCGCTGGCCATGTTTTGAAATAAAGGATGCTGGCTTACGCGATCTTTATACGGAATGAGTTCGTCCCAAAATTGCTGAGCCCATGGACTATGCGACGTTATTTCTAAAGCTGTTCCTTTTGTATAAGCACTCATTCTTAAAATCCTGTTACTGTTTCGTCCAGTGAACTCATTTATGCTGCATTGATAATACAATATACAATTTAGAAAAATACTGTATTTTTTATCACTTTTCTAGACGTCTTCAAATCATTTGTGTGAATTAAATCTCATTTTAATTGACTATTTTTTATAATTCTTAAGCGATATTTAAATAAAGATCAATTTTTATAATAATGTGATTTAATACACAATTTATCAAATTATAATGAATTAATATTATTTAAAAATGATGACCAATTATCATTTTTAAATCATTCACATTTATATTTCACATTTTTACAAATAAATAATTATTTTAATAAAGTATTGTTTTATAAAGTTTTATATAAAAAATAGATATTACTTTTCATCCTTAAAATTTCAACGTATGATAATTATGACTTGAATACAATATTTAAATCTAAATCACTTTTAAAAAATATTTTGAGATTGCGTTAAGACAGTGAGATCTGCCGATGAAGTTACAAGGCTCAAATATTTTAAGTCAGGAGCAGATAGACTTACTTTTATCGCGTGGCTTAAATTTTGTCTGGTTTCCTAAAACACTTGAACAAGTTTATCGCACTCAATATCGACAAGCGGCTGCCCATGAGTTTCGTTTTCGTGCACCGATTATTCTCATTTTATATAGTTTACTCAGCTTTGGTATTTTTCAGGTTCTTCCACAATCTGAAATTAAACTCTGGCTGATTAATTATGCTTGGGTTGGTGTAATTATTACCAGTGCTTGGCTGCTCTCTTTTTTTAAATCGTTTGATAAATGGTTCGATTACTATGTTTGCCTCGGTTCGACTGCCGCTGTTGCCATCACATTTACGCTCATTAATATTCTAGAAGGCGGTCAAAACAATGCCTTACTGCATGCATCAATGATGTATGCCGTGATTATTATTTACGGCTTTGTTGGTCTTCGTTTTTATACTGCCCTGTTTGCAGGTTGGGTCGGTGGGTTAATTGGTTTTACGATTAGTATTAATTCAAACATCTCGATTGATTGGACTTACTTAAATCGCACGTATACCTTTAGCAGCTTCTTAGGTATGGCGCTGGCCTACTTTACCGATCGTCAGCATCGTGAAAATTTTTTAAGTGACTGCGTTATTGAACTCAATCGGCTCAAACTGGTTAAACAGGCCGAATTACTGGAAACACTTTCACAGCAAGATTCACTCACTGGCTTAGCCAACAGACGCTATTTAGATGAAGTGCTTGAAAAAGAATGGCGCCGTGCGGTTCGACACAGTATGCCCATCACCATCATGATGATCGATCTGGATTTTTTTAAATCGTATAATGATTCGTTGGGGCATATCAAAGGCGACGAATGTTTACGTGAAATTGCCAAGGCCTTAACGTCACTCACTTCACGAAGTGGCGATTTAGCTGCACGTTATGGCGGTGAAGAATTTTTATTATTGTTTCCAATGACCAATGAATCTGAAGCACTCATTCAGGTTAAACGCCTCATGAATGTAATTCGTAAGATCGATATTCAACATCCCTCAAGCGATATTTCGTCGCAGGTGACTTTAAGCGTTGGGGTCGCGACCATGATTCCGCAAGTTGATGACAGTATTTCATCATTTGTATCTCGCGCAGATCATGCACTGTACACGGCAAAAAGTAAGGGTCGTAATCAGTATCAGATTGCCAATATTCATGTGTCGGTAGAGATGAATTATTCTTCATCGAGAGCTTAATTGTTCGTTTAATATGATCTGTCATTTGCATAAAAACCATCCAATTTAAAACGCTATCACACTTAATTCATGCCATTAAAGGTAAAATCGAGTAAATTATATGGCTTTAAAGCGATAACTTTTTACGACTTGATGACTAAACCTAGAATTAAACTTGAACTTCCTAACAATGCAGATAAATTGCTTCTGCATTCCTGCTGCGCACCGTGTTCAGGCGAAGTGATGGAAACGCTACTTGAATCGGGTATCGATTATTCGATCTTTTTTTATAATCCTAACATTCATCCTGTTAAGGAATATCTGATTCGCAAAGAGGAAAATATTCGATTTGCCGAGAAACACAATATTCCCTTTATCGACTGCGACTATGACACCGACAACTGGTTTGCACGTGCCAAAGGCATGGAAAATGAACCTGAAAAAGGGATACGCTGCACCATGTGCTTCGATATGCGTTTTGAACGTACCGCCCTGTATGCGCATGAAAATGGATTTAAAGTGATTAGCAGCTCGCTCGGTATTTCCCGCTGGAAAGACATGAATCAGATTAATGACTGTGGTGTTCGCGCTGCCTCACATTATCCTGAAATTACTTATTGGGATTACAACTGGCGTAAAAATGGCGGTGCAACGCGAATGTTAGAGATTAGCAAACGCGAAGAATTTTACCAGCAGGAATACTGCGGTTGTGTGTATTCATTACGCGATACCAATCGCTGGAGAATGAGTCAGGGACGTGATCGGATTAAACTCGGTGTTAAATTTTATTCTGCGACTGATCCTGAATAATACTTTAACAAATTGGGTAAAACAAAAAGACTCGATGCAATGAAGCTCGAGTCTTTTTGTTTACAGCAGTCATGACGTCACCCAACTCAGTGCGTTCGTGACTCACCTTGCTGATGTAAAAAATCCTGAATCATCTCAATTACAACATCGGGTTTTTCTGCATGCAGCCAGTGGCCTACATCATCAATACTTTGGATATCTGCTTGCGGGAACTGTGCTGTAATTGGATCGTGATACTCGGGCAGGACGTATTCTGATAATCCACCACGAATCAACAACATCGGTTTATTCCATGGCTGAATCGGATGCCAACCTGCAATATGAGAATATTGCTGTTCGATCGCATCGACATTAAAAAGCCAGTGGCCTTGATTAAACGATTTCAGCAAAAACATAATCACGCCATCTTCATGAATATATTGCTTCATGATTTCGGTAGCTTGTTTACGGCTCAGCTCGTGCGGTTCAGCACGAACAGCGTTCAGTGCATTTAAAATAGCCTGATGACGATGCCCTTCATAAGCCACAGGACTCACATCAAGTACAATCAGATGCGCAATACGTTCTGGATATAATCCAGCAATTTTCATGGCGACTTTTCCGCCCATTGAATGACCAATCACGGAAAACTCGGCAATACCCAGTTCATCCAGTGTATCGATCACGTCCTGCGCCATAATTTCATAGTTTATTTCGGCACTGTGTGGAGAAGCCCCATGGTTGCGTAAATCGAGCTGGATAATTTTATGATTGGTATTTAATGCCCGCGCAATCACCCCTAAATTTGACAAACTACCAAATAAACCGTGCAACAACACAAGAGGTGCATTGGTTGTGGCATGATCTGATTCAACAATGTGGCTGTTTAATATCATAAAGATTTCCATATATTTATCGCTATACCAATAAGACTAGCTCGGCTGACCAACTGGATTCAAGCATCAACTACATATCCGCATCAAATAAAAAAGCCCTCCGTAGAGAGCTGTTGTTTTTTACAGCACTTATTAGGATGCGAGCGCCATTTGCTCTGCACGAACCTGTAATTTTTTGACGGCTTGACGTGCCTCAAAGGCTAACTCATGCAAATCTAGATCTGGAATCAGATTATTTTGCATTACGATTTTACCGCCAATCAGCATATACCGAATATTGGCTTGTCCGGCACTTGCTACCGGGCCAATGGCAAGATCGTGTAATCCCATGTATCGCGGATCATTGAGATTATAAATGACCAGATCGGCCTGTTGACCAATCTCAAGTGTTCCAATGTTGGGAAGCCCGAGTACCTGTGCGCCGCCTTGCGTACCCCAGCGGATCACATCTTCGATGGTTGCAGCGTCTGCACCGCCTTCAAAAGTACCTCTTGCATATTTAGGTTGTGCCAGCATTCCTTTTCGGGCACGCTGTAGCATCCATGCTGCATGTGTTTCAGACAACATATCGGCAGCCTCATTGGATGCTGCACCATCTACGCCGATTGAAATGGCCATCCCTGCGGCTTCAAGCGTGACCAGATCGGCGATACCACTACCCAGTCGGGCATTACTTTGTGGGCAATGTGCTATTCCGGTTTTACTTTGCCCCAAAATCTTGATTTCTTCGGGTAAGAGCTTGACTAAATGTGCAAACCAGACATCCTCACCTACCCAGTCATGCTCGGCACAAAACTGCACTGGTGTTGAATTAAATTTGGCTTTTGCCGCATCCAGATAATCAACGGTTTCAGAGAGATGTGAATGTAAACGAATGCCCAAATGGCGAGCGAGTTTTGCACTTTCTCGAAGTTGCTGCGGTGTAGTTGAGTGGAGTGCCGTGGTGGGCGCCATCACAATTTGTCTATATGCATCGGGCTGGGCTTGATGATAGCGCTGTACCAAGCGCTCAACATCGTACATCATGTGTTCAAATTTTTCAGGTCGAAGCGCCTGTGGCAACTCAGCTTCAAGCCCTCTGGTGAGTGTGCCACCGCCTCGACAAAGTACAAATCGCATGCCTAGCCGATCCGCTTCGTCAAATAAAATTTCGGCGCCATCAAAGGGCATGTCTGGCCAGTATAGATAATGATGATCGGCCACTGTGCCACAACCTGACTGGAGCAATTCAATTAAGCCAATTCGGCTTGCGAGTCGAAAGGTATCTTCATCAAATGCACCACGAAAACGATAAGGTGTTGCCGCTAGCCAAGGCGTCAGATTTTGATTTAATCCTTGCGGTTCACCTTTAAGCAAAGACTGAAATAAATGGTGATGAGTATTCACCCACGCTGGATACACCACACCATCTTGCGCATCTAAAACAGTTTCATCTGAATGGGCCCTTAAATGTCCTATCTCGGTAATCACGCCGTTTGAAATGCGGATTGAAGTTGCAGAAGATCGTGCTTGTTGATTGGCTTGTCCGGTCATGATGGCATGTATATTTTTAATCAGATAATTCATTAGACTTGCTCGCTTTCATGCCATTTGTTCAAGAAGATACGGCTGAGCAGTGACATCAGCATAAATAGAATCAGTCCCGTACAGGTAATTAAAAATAATGCGGCAAACATCAATGGCAAATCGAGCTGGAATCCGGCTTGTAAAATCTGATAGGCCAATCCGGCACTGCTGCCCCCTGTACCCGCAACAAATTCAGAAACTACCGCACCGATCAGCGCCAAGCCACTTGAGATACGGAGCCCACCAAAAAAATAGGGTAATGCATTGGGTACACGCAGCTTGAGCAGTACCTGCCAACGTGAAGCTTTATTGATTTGAAACAGATGTAACAGCCCAGCATTGACACTACGTAGCCCCAACGTGGTATTGGTTAAAATCGGGAAAATCGCGACCAGCATGGCACAAACGACTAAAGCCAATGTAGTATTATGAATCCAAATAATTACCAAAGGTGCAATGGCTACAATTGGCGTAACTTGAAATAAAATGGCATACGGCATAAAGCACGCCTCAATCACCCGGCTTTGTACAAACAAAAATGCAATCAAAGTCCCAATTAGCACGGCGCAGACAAACGCCAGCAATGTAATTTTTAAGGTGATCCATAAACTACCGAACAGTAAATCTGCTTGTACAACCAAAGCATGAGCAATATCGGATGGTTTGGGAATAAGATAAATCGGAACGTTCATTTGCTGAAGCGCAATTTGCCACACCAGCAGCAGCAGCAACCCCAGTGTTAACGGCGCCAAGAGCTGACGTACTTGTGGATGTTCGATTAATGGCTTAACCATGGTGATGCCCTCCACTTGCTTGTTCCAAAATATTGGATAGTTCTGCACACTGCGTCATAAATCGTTCTGAAGCTCTAAAGTGGTCATCACGCTGTGCCGGCCCTTCAATCGCAATATCCGCCACAATACGCCCTGGACGAGCTCCCATCACAATTACTCGGGAAGATAAAAATACAGCTTCATAAATGCTGTGTGTGACAAACACGACCGTCAGATCTCGCTCTGCCCATAATGTACGGATATCTTGATCTAGGCGGTGCCGCGTAAATTCATCTAAGGCACCAAAGGGTTCATCCATGAGTAATAAATCAGGTTCTGTCACCAAAGCTCTGGCCAAAGAAGCACGCATCTGCATCCCTCCAGAAAGCTCTTTTGGATAAGATGCAGCAAAATTACCTAATCCAACCGAAGTTAAAGCTGCTTGTACTTTAGGCTGACTGATTTTTTTAGGTACATGACGTAGATCGAGTGGAAGCCGAACATTCTCTGCAATATTGGCCCACGGCATGAGAGTGGCCTCTTGGAACACCATGGCCATTTTGCACTGAGACTGTAGATCAGTTTTACCATGCCAGCGTACTTGCCCTGCGCTGGGTTGTTCAAGATCTGCAAACATCTTTAAAAGTGTACTTTTACCACAGCCCGAGGGTCCTAAAAGCGATACGATTTCACCACGCTGAATATCGACATCGAGGCGTTGAAGCGCATGTGTGCCGTTTGGATAAACTTTTTCTACACCACGCGCCATCAGCATTGGTGCTACAGTATTTTGTGGCTCTGGATTTGGAGAGGCGAAGACGGCTGAATTCATGTTAGGTTCCCCCTATTATTGTTTTGCTTATGTTTCTACCTCAATGAGATATTTAGTTTTTATTGGATTTCGGCTGTACAAACTGTAAGGTATATGCCGATTTCCACTGAGTCTGAGGCTTAAGTAACTTGGACTGCACCATGAAATCTCGTGTTTTACTCCAGCGGACATCGGTCATGACGCCTATCCCCATGGTTTTAGCATCTCCACCCTCAATTAAACCCAAACTTTTCATTTGCGCGACACCAAATGCCAGCAATGCATCATCCATATTCCGATTTTCTTTTTTAATGAGGGCATTGCCTGGTGCAGGATTTTTCAGATAGCTTTTCCAACCTTCCATTGAGGCTTTGACAAAGCGTTGTAAAACCTCTGGCTTGGTTTGAACCAGATCATTTCGGGTGACCAAAATACCGCCATAAGCTGGATAGCCGTCTTTGGCAAACAAGAAAAATTTACTCGATGGTTCTGCTTTTTTGGCTTGTAGCACCTCAGAGGTGGCATATGCTTGTTGTGCAACATTTTTATCGGCTAAAAATGGCTGCATATTAAAAGTGTATGGGCGGGCTTGAGCATTGTTGAGATTATATTTGCCACGTAACCATGGCCACCAGCTGGCTTGCCCACTGGTTGAGACTAAAATGGTTTTGCCTTTAAGATCGGACAGTGATTTTACATCGGCATGGGTAATCAGTCCTTGTGGATCGACTTGAAATGGCGCAGCAATCGCTTTGATGGGGAAACCACTTTCAATGCCTTTGAGCACCTGTAAATCATAGTTAATAATTACATCGGCACGCTTGGCCAAAAGCAGTGTCATGTTATTGATTTGCGGGCCACCTACTTTGATGGTGACATCTAAGCCATACTTTTTATAAATGCCTTCAGCCAAAGCCTGATAATAACCACCCTGTTCGGCCTGTGCGTACCATGTGGTTTGTAAGACGAGTTTATCGTTGGCTTGAGCAGATGTAAGAAATAGAAGTGATGCGGCAACGACAGCCAAACGCGATTTGCCTAAACCATGATATTTGTTCATGATGAACTCCCTGATGAATAGGTGAAAGCCATAACAGCTATTCATACAAAGGGAGAATGGAGTATACCTGTGTGATCATTCATACTCTCAAGACAGCATAAAAATCTGTCTTGTCCCCCTAAGAGGAACAGCCTGCGCTGTAGAGCAATGTCCCATGCGAATGATCGCACTAACCGCTTATACTCAGGTTCTGATTAAGCAAGAGCTATGCCAACAAAAAGAGCACCATATCGGCTCTAAAACTGGCTCAAAATTTGTATGCGAAATAGGAGCACATGAAACATCTGCCCTAAACTTGCGCACAAAAGCAGCATATGAATGCATCTAACTGTCTTGATGAGTATTTGGGCTAGATGTTTTGAAGGAAAACGAGTAAAACTCAAAAAATGGCATAATACCAATGAATCTTTCGTTCAATTATTTTCTTGAATCTCAAAGCTCTATGAAATCGACTGCACTCGTTAAACGCTCTAGTTCTCAAGTGACCGATCAAGCGGTTGAAATTATTCATGAGCGGATTCAAAACGGAATCTATCCAGTGGGGTCGGCTTTGCCCTCGCAACGCGAATTGTCGTCGGAACTTGGCATTAGCCGTGCGTCGCTCAGAGAAGCACTCACGCGTTTGGCTGCCTTAGGTTTGCTCAACATTATGGCGGGTAAAGGTGCATATGTGACTGCGCTTGAAAGCCAGCCAGTCGAGCAATGGAATATCCAGTTTAAAATTTCACTTAAAGATTTTTATCAGCTTCGTTATATTTTAGAAGGCTTTAGCGCACTTCTGGCCTGTGAATATATCTCTGATCATGATATCAAAACCCTCAACCAGCATTTTCAGCAACTTAAAGCTGCAATTGAAGCACATCACTGGACTGAAGCTGCCGAGCATGACTTTTTATTTCATCAGCTCATCATTGGGTTGAGCAATAATCAATCCATTATTCAAAGCTTAAAAAATCAAACTGACTGGATGAAACAAAGCCAGATCCTGCCGTTTGTACAACCCAATCTGGCCTATAAAACTGTTCAAGAACACGAACAGATTTTACAGGCACTCAGTCAACGCAATGCCGCTGCCGCTGAAAAAGCCATGCGCTTACATATTGTGGGTGCTGCGCAACGTGCCGGTGTGTATTTTTCGAGTCATTCTATTTAACATAACGCTGTTCAACGATTTCAAACATGGTGCAGTCATTCATTCATACACGCACCATTGCAACGCATCTGATCACATATCTTGAGCTTTTACAGATTTGGGTGTGCTCGAAGCCCATTTTTTCGTATTAATTCTTGATATTTGAATTCTCAAATAATGAATATATGAATCAAATATAAGCTGAATTCAACATATTATGAGTCTGCTCGGCGCACCTAAATGAGCAAAAAATGCGTATCATGCTTTTAAAATGAGCATGTCTATTTCAGGCGGGTGCATATCTATATCTGATCACGATAGCGAATAGTTGATTTCATTATGATTATTTTACAGCGCTGCATGCCTGAGCATACAACGCTGACCGATCTTTCTTAGAAATTCCAGCTCAATGACAATGTTGCTTTGAGTGGTTCACCAGGTTGTACCCAGTAATTGGTATAACTTGAAACGTAATAGTCTTTATCAAACAGGTTGTCGATATTGAGCTGGGCACGTAAATCTGGACGGAGCTTGATATATGCCCCGACATTTACGGTCGTAAATTTAGGTAAACTGGTGCCATTGTCGATGTAATTGGCGCTTCGTTTGCCATAATAATTGATATTGCCCGTAACACCAGCATCTTTCCCCCACGCACTAAATTGATAATCCGCACTTAAATTTGCCGTATGCTTAGGAATATTTTTTAGGCGTGCACCTTTGGCTTCGACTTCACTTTCGACCACCGAGGCATCGGTATAGGTGTAGTTGGCATTAAGGCGTAAATGCTCAGAGACCTGATGCTGTAGCTCAAACTCAAGACCATGGCTTTGCACGCGGCCACTGTCCACATAAGTGTCTGTAATCCCTTCGGTAAGTAAATGGCGTTTATCGAGATCAAAATACGTGAATCCCAGCCAGCTTTGTGGCAGATATTCATATTTAGTACCGACTTCCCAACTGGTGGTTTTTTCAGGATCATACAGTTGATTATTTTTATTTAATCCCGTATTTAGCTCAAATGATTTCCCCCAGTTGCTATAAAAAGATAAATGATCGGTGGGCTTGAAGTTAATACCAGCACGCGGCGTAAACGGCGAGAAGGCCTGCTTGCTTTGTGTATTGCTACGATAATCTGCAATTTGCTGCTCTAGTCGGTTAAAGCGTCCACCCAGCAATATATTCCACTGATCATTCAGGAAAATCTGATCTTGCAGATTGAATCCCAGCATATCCTGAGTTTCTTTACTGTTTTTGGTTACTCGCGTGAGTGGCAATACATTTACACCATATACAGGCTGGTAAATATTGATCGTACTTAAAGCACCCACTGCACTTCTGCGCTGAAGCTGGTCGATGGTGTAATGCCCTGCTTCAACATTAGCCACCAGCTCGTGCTTAATGGTTCCTGTATTCAATTTCCCACGTAAAATTGCCTGAAATTGCGTGGTTTCGGTATTAAACCATCGATAGCGACGAAAGCGATTTGCAGTTTGTCCATCGGCTGCAATCGATGAAATTTCAGTTGAAGTTCCTTCGCGCTCACCCTGCTCATGACTTAGCGCGGTGGTCAGGTTCCAGTCGTCATTGAATTGATGATTCAGACGCAGTTGATACATCTGGTCGTTGATTTTAATATCGCCATCACTTGGTTCACCTAAAAAGGTTTTTTTATTAACCACAAATTGACCGTTGACCATCGGTACGCCACGGTCAAACACGCCTTGATTTTTGGCAAATTCTGTATCCAGATTTAACTGAGTACGATCTGAAATTTTCCAAGCCAGCTGTGGCGCAATATAATAATGCTGGCTATCGACCTGATCTCTAAAACTTTGATTGTTTTCATAAGCGAGCCCCAGTCTGTACGCAAGCTGATCATTGATTGCGCCAGTGGTATTGAGTGCTGTCCGGTATTCTTCAAGTGTACTGCCACTTAAGGTCAATTCACTCTTACGTTGCCATTCGGGCTGTTTGGTGGTGATGTTCATAATCCCCCCTATAGCGCCTTGGCCATACATGGCAGCCATTGGCCCCTTCAGAAAATCAATCGACTGGATGTTGACCATATCGCGTGGCGCATGGATGCCGCTTAAAGAGCTTAAGCCGTTACGCATGTAAATCGTGCCCATGTTTGGGTCGGTACTAAAACCGCGAAACGAGTAATTGTCCCAAAAGCCACCGCCATAACTGTCTTGATAAACCACGCCATTAACCAAGGCCAATGCATCGCTCACGCGCTGAATATTATGATTTTTGATATCTTGTTCGGACACATGCGATTTGGTGAACGGCACATCAATCAGATCGTGATTAAACTGGGTAATTGCCTGAGAAGATGCATGACGCTCATCTTGCTTTTCTGCGGTTAGCGTCAAGGTTGAAAGCTGCGCAGTTTGAACTTGAGTGCCTGTTTCAGCCGCCAAAGCCACCGATACCATTGAACACTGGGCAAGTAAAATACTCCACGCAAGTGGATGAACATAAAATTTAGACATAGTAAAACTCTGTAAGACAAAAATTGGACAAAAATGTCGGAATTTAGATCAAAACAGGATTTACGGGCGGGGCTCGACCTTGCGGACAAAGAAAGAGACGGCGAAGGCAAAAGAGAATATATGCCATCGCCGATAAGAAAATCAGTTTAAAAACCTGACCGATCTCGATCAGCGTGATATCCGTTGTCGGCGTAGGTGCAATATGATGAAACAGATGACAAAAATGACAATCCAGAGTTGGATGCATCGAATGCTGATGATCCGCTTTGAAATCGCTATGTAATGACATTGCAGACGATTTGACAGCAGACATTGTGGTATGCGATGCATCATGATGCATTGCACTGTGCTCAGTCATCTGCATAATTTCCACGCAGACCGGATTTTGCTGCATCGATACAGGCAATAGCGCTTGCCAGAATACAAGATTCTGCAACAAGATCACCAAAAGGCCAAAGGCCACACCCAATTTATGCATCACAAAAAAATTAATACCTAAGCGCGGCGAAAATAGCATAATTTTAAGAAAAACACATCTTCTAGTACAGGCGACAGATATAAAAAAAGCATGGAATCAGTAGATACCATGCCTTTGGGTTTCACTTAAATGTGGTTAGTCTTCGTTCACTCGCGCAAACTCTTCTTCGGGCGTTCCTTTCACCAGATGGAAGCGGCTATACAAAATAAAGTACAGAATAAAAGCCACATAAATCATTGCGGTGAGCAACCATACTTTCGGATTGACCATTAACCCAGCCACTACTGCAATTGCAGCCAGAACCAATGCAATACTTGAAGTAACCACACCACCCGGCGTTTTATACGGACGTGCAAGGTTTGGATGAGAAATCCGCAATTTGATATGTGACAGCATCATGAGCACATAAGAGATGGTTGCACCAAAGACAGCCATTAAAATCAGTAAATCACCTTCATGAGTCAATGACATCAAAAAGCCAATGATCCCCGGAATAATAATCGCAAGAAAAGGTGCTTTATTTTTGTTGGTCAATGACAAGCTTTTTGGTAAATATCCGGCACGTGAAAGTGCAAAAATCTGACGCGAATACGCATAAATAATCGAAAAGAAGCTCGCTACAAGCCCAGCCAATCCAACAAAATTAACAAAACTGGCCAACCATGTATGCTGCCCATACACCGCAATCAAGGCATCAACCAAAGGTGCACCTGAGGCTTTTAACGCATCTGACCCCGCAGCACCAGCACTTAAAAACAAAATCAATAGCGCAAATGCCGCCAAAATCAGCATCGAACCAATGAGGCCACGCGGCAAAGAACGAACTGGATCTTTGGCTTCTTCTGCCGCCAGTGGAACGCCCTCCACAGCTAAAAAGAACCAAATGGCATAAGGTACCGCTGCCCAAATTCCTAAATAACCGAGTGGTAAAAATGCACTGGCCCCAACGTTATTGCTGACCGCAATATCAAATAATTTACCGCTTTCAAAATGCGGAATCATGGCCACAATAAATACCAGTAAAGCCACACAGGCAATTGCGGTAATGATGAACATGATTTTAAGGGCTTCTCCCGCACCTTTGAGATGAATACCCATAAAGACCAGATAGCACAGTAAGTAAACGCTCCAGCCACCAATCCCAAACAGTGACTCACAATATGAACCAATAAAGACCGCGATCGCCGCAGGTGCAATGGCATATTCAATTAGAATAGCGGTTCCGGTGAGGTAGCCTCCTAATGGGCCAAACGCGACACGAGCAAAACTGTAGCCACCACCTGCGGTAGGCAACATGGTCGACATTTCAGACATAGACAAACTCATGCACAGGTACATTAAGGCGACAATGACCGTAGCAATAAATAAACCGCCCCAGCCGCCCTGAGCCAGACCGAAGTTCCACCCCGCAAAGTCTCCAGATATCACATAAGAGACTCCTAAACCCACCAATAATAACCAGCCCACTGCACCCTTTTTGAGCTGGCGTTTTGCAAAATAATCAACATCACGAGTTGCGCCATTGTCTAGGCTTAATTCTGAATCTTTCATTGTATTCAATCACTCTATTGATCCAACCGACTTCATTCATGTTGCGTAAAAGCCCATTTCAAAACTTGACCGCAAATTGTGAGCAAGGTCATTTGAAGTCAAGTTGATTCATTTTTTCTTTTATAAGATCAGGCCAATCGGTACTTACGACGTATCTAAAATTAGAGTGAAGGAGTCGAATCATGACGGTCGAACAAAACGAATTTTTAAGCTCAGTTCAGCTTCAAATTCTTGCAGAACAAGCCATCAAGCAATATCCAAACGAATATCAAGGTTCAGTTAAACTCCTGTGTCAGTCAGAAAATGCCACTTTTTTAGTGACCACAGCGCAGGCAAAATACGCACTTAGAATCCATCGACCGAATTATCATCACTTGCAAGATATCGAAAGTGAGCTGGCGTGGTTAGATGCGCTTAATCAAAGTGGAATCGAAGTTCCACTGGCGATTGCCGATCAGGATGGTCAACGTGTGATCACCCTGAAACTGGCCGAAGGCATTTCGCGCTACGCAGTGCTTTTCAATTGGGTCAATGGCAGCATGCCCACCACCGATGTCGATCCGACCGCTTTTCAACAACTGGGACAAATTACCGCCGCACTACATCAACACAGTAAAAGCTGGAAACGCCCAGAACAGTTTAATCGAATTGTGTGGAATCATGACACCATGGTCGGTGCTCAAGGCCATTGGGGCAACTGGAAACATGCACCGCATTTAGATCAAGCCGACCACGCTGTGGTGGAAGAAGCCATTGCACGGATTTCAACTGAACTATGCCAGTACGGTGCCGATGAAGATCGCTATGGTCTGATTCATGCCGATTTAAGACTCACCAACTTACTACTGCAAGATCAGCAAATTGGTGTGATTGACTTTGACGACTGCGGTATGAGCTGGTTTATGCATGATCTGGCTGCCGCGATTAGTTTTAATGAACATTTAGATGCTGCACCGCAATGGGTAGAGCACTGGCTAAGAGGTTATGAAAAAACAGGTCATGTTCAAAATCATGATTACGTCATGATTCCTACATTTATTATGCAACGTCGCATTCAAATGATGGCGTGGAATGGTTCACATGCACATACCGAAATGGCGCTTAGCTTAGGCGATCAATGGTCAAATGAAACCGTGCGCTTATGTAAGAAGTACTTAAATGGTGAAATGCCAGTCGGACGTAGCAACGCTTAAGTAAAACAAAGCACTTGTTCACTTTATCTGTTTTTTCATTGAGTTGTATTTCGTAATTTGGGGCTAAATTAGATATGAAAAGAAACATGCATTTACTCGGAATTGGAGCTTTAATCGCAGGTGTTTTAGCTTTGGGAGGCTGTGCCCAAATGCCAAAGCACGATACACAGGTGTTGGCATCCGCGATCAAGCAGGAGTATCTGGCACAAGGTCACTGGGATGCGTTTAATCGCGATCAGCTTAATCAATTAATTGCACAATACGGCAAAGACAGTCCTAACTATAATCCGTTAAAACGGCCCTATATTGTGACTGATTTTGACAATACCTCGGTTTTTTTAGATATCGAGGAAGCGACATTAATTTATCAACTTCAACAGCTTGCATTTGCCGTAACGCCAGAACAGCTCAATACGATTATTCGTAAGGGAATCAGTAAGCAAAATTTTGTTGCAGATTACAATAACAGCCAAGGTCAAGCAGTTAATATCGACAAGATTGCACCCGATATTGTGCAAAGCTATGCATGGCTATATACGCACTATTCAGGCTTAAAAGGCAATCAATCCTTAGCGCAAATCCAAACGAGCCCGCACTATCAAAACTTTATCAGCAAAATGCGTTATTTGTATGCGGCTATTGGAGATACTTTTGATCATGATGTGTCTTATCCATGGGTAACCTATTTATTTGCCGGAATGACCGAAGCAGAAGTACGTGATTTGGTTCAAAAAACAGTTGCTTGGCAAAAATCTCAGCCCATTGGCCCGGTGACATGGACATCCCCATCTGATTTAAAAGGTCAGGCCGGTGTGGTCAGTGTAACGTGGGAAAGTGGTTTACGCCCTTATGCCGAAATGCAGGACTTATTTCAAGCATTTCAAAATAACGGCATCGATGTTTATGTGTGTTCGGCTTCATATATCGATGTGATTAAAGAAATTATTTCTAATCCCAATGTGGGCTTTAACATTCCAGACAGCCATGCTTATGCCATGGAACTTGAGCGAGATTCACAAGGACGCATTTTGCCTGAATTTCGTAAAGGATATGATCAGACCCAAGGCAAAGGCAAAACGCGCACAATTGAAAAATTTTTGGTATCTAAATATGGTTATGGGCCGCTCTTCATTGCTGGCGACAGCGAAGGCGATCAAAACATGATGCAGGATTTTACAGATACGAAAAAGGTGCTGATTGTAAATCGTCTGCGCAAACCCACCACAGATATTGGGAAGTTTTCAGCTTTGGCTGTTCAAAGCTATGGACAGACTAATCCGAAATTTTTACTACAGGGCCGTGATGCAAATACAGGACAATTTACAGGGTCAATCAACAGTATCAGTTATGGATCGAGCACACCAAAAGCATTGAAATCTCAATAAATCCAATCCACTGAGTTATGTTTTAACCTGTGCTTGATCCATTCCGGCGCAGGTTTTTTAATTTTAGCCGTACATATAAAAACTACGCTATAGCTGGTATGCATCTTGCTTCATCTCTTCTATATATCGGTATTAAGTGAGATCTTCACATGTTTCAGATGAATACGGCACAACTATTGGGCACCAGCATGTGCAATCAGGGCGTGTTGTCAGCAGCTGCATCAGGCTTGAGTGATTTCATTAGCAGCAAAGGTGCAGACGTCGATCGTGTCTTTGGTATCAGTGGTATCAATCCCGAGTTACTGGCCAGTCCGACATTAAGTTTACAACTTCCGAATTACTGTCATGTATTAGAACAGGCCGCTGAACTTTCAGGATGTGACAATTTCGGTTTACATTATGGTCAGCAATTTCAGCCCAAATCTTTAGGTCTAATTGGCTACATCGGACTATGCTCTGCAACGCTTGAAAGCGCATTAGTCAATATGACCAATCACTTTTATTTGCACCAGAAAGACACGCTGAACCGCATGGTCGATTTAGGAGATTGCTGGCGCTTAGACTATCAGGTGCATCACGGTGCGATCTTAACCCGACGTCAAGATGCCGAATTGACCTTAGGCATGTTCATGAATGTGATTCGTGGCGTGCTGGGCGGGCATTATTCACCACGTGAAATTCATTTTGAGCATACGCGGCCTGAGTTTTGGCAAGAACATAGCAAATTGTTTAACGCACCTGTTTATTTTGATCAGCCATTCAACTCAATTTTACTGTCAAAAAAAGATTTGCAGCATCCGATGCCCAATCATGATCCGCTGCTATTAACCGTAATTCTAGATACTCTTCGCTTGCTCAATACCCATGTACACAGACAAAGCCTAACCGATCAAGTGCGCTCACATATTCAAATTGAGCTGAACACAGGTGAACCTAATCTGGAAAAAATTGCACACGATTTGGATTTGAGCAGCTGTGCACTCACCCGTCGGCTTAAACTTGAAGGATTAACCTTTAGTTCACTGGTCGATAAAGTGCGTTGTGAGCTTGCAGAGCATTACATGAAACAAAAAAATATCCCGATTTCCGAAATGGCATTTTTATTGGGCTACTCAGAGGTGAGTGCATTTTCTCGTGCATTTAAGCGCTGGTTTGGTGTTAATCCAAGACAATGGCGTAACTAATACAACCGGAACACGCAATTAAGCGGTTCCGGCTATTTGTTGATTGATTCGATTTAAAACCCTTCAAGCACAATTTTGCCTTTGGCTTTACCACCTTCAATCAGGCTATGCACCTCTTTGAGATTTTCGGCATTGATCTTGCCATAGACCTCAGTCAATGTGGTTTGAATAACGCCATCATCGACCAGTTTGGCCACTGCATTTAACAGTTCACGCTGCTGTGCAATATCTTCAGTTTGATACATTGAGCGGGTATACATAAACTCCCAATGTAAAGAGATCGATTTGGTTTTGAGTGGGCTGATACTCAGTTCGGCTGGATCATCAATCAGGCCCAAACGCCCCTGAGGTGCGGTTAATGCAGCAATCTGCTCTATATATTGATCGGTATAATTGGTAGAAAAAACATAACTAGGTGCCTTTAAACCCAGTTCATCCATTTGCGCCTTAAGTGGTTTTGAATGATCAATCACGTAATCCGCTCCGAGCTGTTTCACCCACGCTTGTGTCTCTGCGCGTGATGCTGTCGCAATAACTTTCAAATCTGATTTTGCTTTGAGTAATTGAATCGTGATTGAGCCGACACCGCCAGCCCCACCAATAATTAGGATACTTCGGTCTCCACCTGGTACTGGATCTTCAATTTTTAAACGATCAAACAACATTTCCCATGCAGTGATGGTGGTCAGAGGCATAGCAGCCGCTTCTGCAAAAGAAAGGCGTTTCGGTTTATGCCCCACAATGCGCGCATCGACCAATTGAAATTGTGCATTACTGCCCGGACGGGTTAAATCACCTGCATACCAGACTTCATCGCCTGCTTTAAATTCGGTGACTTCGTCGCCTACACTGACCACAACGCCAGCTGCATCCCAACCTAAAATTTTCCACTGTCCTGCTTCTGCTGCTGCACGTTTGCGAACTTTGGTATCAACCGGATTCACTGAAATCGCTTTTACCTCGACCAGAATATCTTTACCGCGCGCCACGGGCTGCTCAATCTCAATATCCACCAATGCATCTGGACGTGTAATCTCACCTTGTTCTTTATAGCCTACCGCTTTCATCTTGACGTTCCTCACTTGTATTGCGTGGTAGCATACCTTAAGCTTAATCCCCGTATATACAGACAAATTTCGCACATAGTGTCAAAAAGGATACTGTTATGAGTAAGGTAAAACATTCACGCTTTAATTGTAATCCGGGCTGCTCGGTCGAGGCTGCGATTGGCCTACTCGACGGTAAATGGAAAAGTTTAATTTTATGGAATTTACTTACCGAAAAAATATTACGTTTTAATGAGCTAAAGCGCCGTATTCCAAATGTAACTCAGCGTATGCTCACCAATCAGCTTCGCGAGCTTGAACAAGACGGACTCATTATTCGAACGGTTTACCCACAAGTGCCGCCTAAGGTTGAGTATCAGCTTTCTGCGCTGGGCCAAACCTTAAAGCCTATTTTAGTTGCTTTAAAAGAATGGGGCGATCAGCATATCGATTTGTATGGAAAACCACATCAAAGTGAAACTGAGCACCATAATGAGCGTGAGCAGCACACAGAAATTACAGCTCAGGTAGGATAAAAAAGCCTTATCGAGTGATAAGGCTTAAAGATTAGCTGAGTTTTAATCTTTGAGTTTACGAATAGATTGATCGAGTGCGCTAACCAACCAGTCGATATCGTGTTCCTGAAATGCCAGCGGTGGACGTAATTTCAGTACATTGCCATATGGGCCAGCAACCGAAGTCAATACGCGGTGAGTATTACGTAATTCTTCAATCAGATTCAGTGCCAAGGCTTTATCTGGCGATTTACTGTCACGATCTTTCACCAGTTCAAATCCGATAAACAAGCCCGCACCGCGTACATCGCCCACACATTCATGTATATCCATGAGTTTGCTAAGTTCGGCCTGAAGTTTAGCACCCACATATTTGCTGTGTGCTTGTAAGTCTGCATCATGAATTACCTTGAGAACAGCTTGAGCTGCCGCCATCGATACTGGGTTTCCACCGAAAGTATTGAAATATGGAATATTATCGCTAAATGCTGCCAATACATCGCTTTTGGCAAGTAGACCAGATACCGGGATTCCATTGCCCATCGGTTTACCTGTGGTAATAATATCTGGCACTACACCATGGCGACCGAATCCCCAAAATGAGTCTCCAGTACGTGCAAACCCAGGTTGTACTTCATCGGCAATAAATATTCCGCCATTGGCATGAACCACATCTACTGCTTTTTTCAAAAATCCAACCGGATTTGGCATTACACCATCTGAAGAGAAAATTGAATCTGCCAGAAAGCCTGCAAACTTAATACCGTTGGCGTTCATGTCATCGATTTGCTGTTGAATTTGCGCTGCAAACCAATCACCTAAATCATCTGCTGCAATTCGGTATGCATCCGGTGCAGGAACCAAACGAGTTGTAGCTGCCAAAGCCTGACCAGAACCTAATGCAGGAGAACAGCCTGAAGTTAACTCACTGGTGCCGTGATAAGCTTCTTGCGAAACAATGATACCTGTTCCGCCACTATATTCACGGGCAATTCGAATGGCCAAATCATTGGCTTCAGAACCTGTACACATATACATGGCACGGTCAATTTCGCTTGGTGTTGTTTTTAAAAGCTCTTCGGTGTAATTCAGAATATTTTCATGCAAATAGCGTGTATGTGTGTTGAGCATTTTCATCTGCTCATTCACTGCCTCAATGACAGCAGGATGACAATGCCCAATACTGGCTACATTATTGTATACATCGAGATACTTATGGCCCGCAGCATCCCAAAGATACTGTCCTTGCCCTTTTACCAAATGCACAGGATTACGATAAAATAATCGATAAGACTCACCGAGCACTTGGCTGCGTTTATCTGTTAATTTTCGGGTTTCAGCATCCAGTGCGGCTGCATGTTCTGCGCGGAAACTGTTGGTATCCATGATGGTTGAACGTGTAACCATGAATGACTCCTGTATTTAAATAATTCAAAATGGCACACTTGAAATTGAATCAAATCGGGCCATGTTCTTTCGAATGTATATATCGCTGTTTGACTTATATTGTTCAAGTTTGAGAAAAGAAACTTGACACTAAAGCGCGAAAGTTGTCATTTGATGTCAAATTAGCGAATTCAATGTATGCTCGGATTGCTGTATGCTTCAGCAAACTACTACGTATCGCATCTAACACTAGAATGTCATACTAATCAAAATAACTATCTTACAAATAATGGTATGAATTAAATCGTGAGGATATTCGTATGCAATTCTTTTATCTTAATTCTAAAGATAAAAATGTGTTTTATAACAAAGCAAAAACAAGTGCACTTTTGTTCATCTTATAATTCATGCGGTAGATGTATAGCCTATACTTGGCAAAAAGGTAGCTTTCGTTGTGACAGATTTACAAAATGGCTTTATACAGAGACAGGAAATGGGAACTTAAGTGGAAATACTCCTAATGGTACTTTTAATAGCGCTCTTCTAACGATAACTCGTGCATAATTTTTAATATACTCCTTATTAAATCATAATGAGGAATTCTTTTAACATTGATAGATTGCTTATGAAAAAAATATTCTGTATGTCTTATTATCCTTTATTATTTTAACCGTATTCATATTTTTTATAAAAGATGGATAGCCACCGATTTTGTAGACACCTTTTAGTTAGATAAAATGGCTAATTAACGAGGTGCTTATGAGCAGTAAACGATACCCTGAAGAATTCAAAATTGAAGCAGTAAAGCAAGTGACTGAAAAAGGTCATAGTGTGTCTGAAGTGGCCACACGTTTAGGTACAACCACGCATAGTCTTTATGCCTGGATCAAGCGTTATGATCCTCAAGAACCTAAAATCATAGACTTTAGGGATGCAGTTTCAGAATTGGCAAAACTAAAAAAAGAGCTGCAACGGGTTACAGAAGAAAGGGACATATTAAAAAAAGCCGCGGTGTACTTCGCAAGCCAGTCCAAATGAGGTATGCCTTTATTCAGGACCATCAGCACATATGGTCTGTTCGTCGTTTATGTTCGACTTTACATGTTCATCATAGTGGTTATTACGCATGGCTAAAGCAACCCACGAGTAAAACTATAAAGAAACGGCAACAGCTTGCAGGCTTAATTAAACAGTTTTGGCTGGAATCTGGAGGAGTCTACGGCTATCGCAAGATTCACTGTGATTTGAAAGACGCTGGCGAAAATTGCGGTATCAATCTTGTACATCGGTTAATGAAAGCGAATGGGCTTAAATCACAGCGCGGCTATCGCAAGCCTAGAACTTATGCAGGTACGCCCAGTATTGTTTCAGCAAACACCTTGGAACGACAGTTTAACCCAACTCAGCCTAATCAGCGGTGGGTAACTGACATTACGTATATTCGTACACATGAAGGTTGGTTATATCTTGCTGTGGTGATTGATTTATTTTCACGTCTTGTTGTTGGCTGGTCTATGAAATCGAGAATGACTACAGATCTTGTGCTAACTGCATTATTAATGGCGCTATGGCGGAGAAAACCACAGAATAAGGTTCTGATCCACTCTGACCAAGGCAGCCAATATACCAGCCATGAATGGCAAGTATTCCTTAAACAACATAATCTGGAATGTAGTATGAGTCGCAGAGGAAACTGTCATGATAATGCTGTTGCTGAGAGTTTCTTTCAGTTGTTAAAGCGCGAACGCATCAAGAAGAAAATTTATTCAAACAGATCCGAGGCTAGAACCGATATCTTTGAATATATTGAGATGTTTTATAATTCAAAACGCAGACATGGTTCCAATGGTCAGCGTTCTCCATTAGAGTATGAAAAAGCCCATTTCAAACGGGCTATGTGTATCTAGAATTTTGGTGGCTATTCACCTAGTACATTCGATATATCTATGCTTATTCATTACTTAACAGATTCAATGTATTTTTCCATTGATCATTTTGATAACTAAAATCATTTGGGTTAGTTGTAGATGGTGGATTATTTGAAATGAAGGTATATATTTGTTTACGTTGTTCTTTTGACAATAAAGAAACCACATTAGGATTGTCTAGTAGGTTTGCTCCTATACTACTAATGACACTATCCTTCATTTCTCTATCCTTTGAACCTAATGTAGCGAGTGTTGTTGATACTTCTTTTCCATTTAGCACTGAAGTAGCTACATAACTCGCTTCATTAAGTGAAACATTATCCTTACTCAATATATTTTGATTCATTTTTTTTGAATCTTCTGCTGAAGGATTTGTTGAAGAATAAGTTGAGATCAATGCCTGTCTAACTTCCTCTGAGGTGTGTGGATCTGCATTGATATCATTGACCGCATCAGCAATTCGTTTACGAACAAGATCATTTTTTGGTAAAGCTTTTTTAAGCTGGTGTTCTTCTTCAGTTAATAATGATGCATTATTTAAAGCACCCAAAGCCGCACTTTGAACCCGAGGACTTCCATTCTTTAAATAAGGTATAATTTCGTCAGCTGCCTCAATAGGGTTTAATGCAGTAAGTGACACCAGAATGTCAGTTAAAGCCTGTGGATCAGAATTATTTTCTTTCAACAATCCAACTAATTGATCAATCTTTTGCTCTCTTGGTAAAGCTGAATTATTTAAAATATTCAACATTTTTTGAGCCCATCTCGGCGGTGATATATTATCAGGTAATTCCTGACTAAATTTTATATCGCTAGTATCAGAAGCAACTGATTGTTGCGTTGTTTGATACTCAGATTTAGTACCCTCTTCTTTTACTTGATTATCATCATTATTAGTAAAAAGATATAAACCAACTAAACCAAGGCCAAGTGCTATAATCACAAGGATTATTTTATTTCTACTATTTTTCATAAAGCCTTCTTAAAAATTTAAAATACCCTTAATCTATTTTAATTAAGGGCATGTACTAAAATATTAAACTATGTTCTGGTAATTGTTAATAATGAACTACCATAAGTCGAACTTGGAAGACTACCACCTAAATTTCCATTGCCTGTTTGTGTAAATATCCATTTAACGAATGCATCACATCTGAACGAGCCTTTTTGCCAAGTATACGCCGTACAAGCTCCTGATGAATTATAAGATGAACAAACTTGAATAGCTGGGTTCGGTGTTGAAGACCACAAGTTATAAGATACGTGAGGTTTTTGTTGGTTTGAAAGCGTATTAATTTGGCTTGTTGCTGAAGTATATGGAGACTTCCAAGTAAAGCTTGATTTAGCTTTAGCACCCCAATACGTATCAACTTTAAATCCGTTAACTGTTACATTCTGGACTACATTAACATACGGCGTAGCATTCATTACTTGAGCCACATTATCTTTTGCAGCTAAAACACCTAAGTGTCCTAAATACCCAAATCCTGAAACAGATAGATCTCGACCTAAAACATCACCTACTGCAACAGGATTGCCTGCTGCTAAAACTAGTGAGCTTTGAGCTATTAGAATGCTTGATAAGAAGAACTTCTTCATAATTTTACCTTTTGATTGACTAAAGTGTATAATTTTTTTGAATTTTTAGATTTTATATACCAAAAAGATATTTAACAACATAGTTTAAATTTTAACCATCACATAAGTACTTAAACATATTAACTAACCCGAATCCTGTTTAAGCCGATGATTTCATAATTTGAATTGTTGGCTTATTTCGATGGGTTAATTGATATGCACATAGTGAGGCGTAAATTCCACTCAGAAATCCATGAAGACTACGTGCTTTACTCGTCACTAAATTATATTGCCCCTTCAATAAACTGAATAATGTTTCTATTTTATTGCGTTGTCTTAAGTGATATTCATCTGATGCACAGAGTTGAATAGCCTGCATATTCTTACGATGATAAGTAATTAAATCAATACCTTGATCTTTCAATCTAATTTTTAATTCTTGGCTGATGTAACCTCGATCCCCGTAAAGTTTTCCGTTTAGACCATCAACTAATTGCTCAACCATTTTTCATGTCAGCAACATGTCCATTCGATAAAGCAGAACAGGCAATTTCACCCAATTGATTCATCGCAATATGTAATTTACAGCCATAAAACCAGCCCATTGAGCTTCTACCACGTGATGCAATTTGGACTAATGATTTATGACGCTGAATACGTTGATTTTTACAAACTGGCAGAGTGGTTGAATCAATCCATAAATATTGTGTATCTTGGCCTTTCATCAATGCCACATTTAAAGCGTGTAGAGCTAATTCATGCCTTTTGATCAGATGAATCATCCTTTGATAGCAAGGCAAGTACTTAAATAAATGGCTTTTATCTTCTTTTAACCAAGTAAAAAAGGCTTTGAAATTATTGAAATGAGAGCATTTGTACCAAATAACAATAAAGCAGATTTCTGAAATTGTAAGTTGAGCAGTTCTGATTCTTAAGGAACCACGATTTTGTTTGAGAAACTCCTAATAAGTTGCTTCAAATTTAAGAAAAAAATCATCAATTATGCAGAATAATTCGGTACTATTAAACATCAGGACTAGAGTTGTGAGTTTGGTGTGGTAACTCAACTGATAGCTCTAGTCCTCTTATTTTTCAAGTCAATTTCTTATCCGCGATTCGGGTTAGCATAAGATTTGACTGCTATATATAAGGCTTTGTGTGAATATCTTTACGAGTTGGTAACTCTACAGAGCTTTCATTAAACAACTCTTCTAACCATCATTTAAGTGTAACGCCAGAAATGTAAGTTGAATGCCCTTATGGAAACAAGGACTTTGCATTTAAATTAGATAAAAACTTATTTTTCTATTTTACTAGTAATCTACAAATTATTTTTAAGCTTATAGAATCTGTATTCTGGATAAATTAAACCAATTACAAATAAGATAGAAAAACCAACCCATAAAAACAAGGTCATCATTTTTACTTGTTCTTCATTCCATGAGCTAGATTCTGTATCTAAAAAAAAGATACTTTTCCAACCCTTAATATAACTAGCCCCACCCCATGAAAGAATCCACTTACAAACCAAGCTAAAACATAAATAAATTAATATCCATAGAGAAGTAGACATTCGTTAGATTCCTAGTGATGCCATCTCTAATGCAGATCTATTATTTGCTGCTGCTACATTTATACAAGCTTTATAAACTGGTTGAGCACCGCTTAATCCAGCTAAATAAGGAATGATTTCATAAAAATAATCTTTCAAATAATCTAATCCTGGTTTTACAAAATATGATGTACCAGGAATTATGTCTCCAACACCAGGTGGTTTTGGAACCAAATTAAAATTTGCAGAACAGGTAAGAATTGATTTTACTGTATTAGAAATGACAACCCCCACGTCATTATTCATATCTAATGAGTTAGCTATACTTTGTGTCCATATCTTAGAGGCAACCTCACGTGCAGCAGCTTGAGCTGGATTATCGGACGCAATGGCATATGTTTGAACTGTACGGGATGTTGGGCTAGAACACCCTAACCCATTACCACC
Organism: Acinetobacter soli; assembly: GCF_018139125.1. Lineage (NCBI taxonomy): Bacteria > Pseudomonadati > Pseudomonadota > Gammaproteobacteria > Moraxellales > Moraxellaceae > Acinetobacter > Acinetobacter soli. The sequence goes on along the minus strand of NZ_CP073241.1, from coordinate 676,920 downwards.
ATTATATTTCAGAACACTATTATTCGAGCTTATAAACTCAACTTTTACATTCGGATAATGCTTTGTAAAGACTTGGATTGTGGGATGAAGTACCGTTGAACACGACTTATCATTTGTAAAATATCTGACAGTGTGTTTTTGTGAATTATAGTGAGCTGCGTAAATACGACCATCTGCATACAAAGTCATTGCAGAAGCATCACTACCTGCTTTTGTTCTACCTTCAGAATAAATAGCTTTTGCCATTTTTAACTTATATGGTGTTGATAAAACTTCAAAATTTTTCGAAAATTTAATGTAATCTTCGCCTAATACAGCCGCTAATTCATTCTGAATATGTGAGTCACTATCAATCTTAGATAACGTAGATGGATTTTCTAGATATGGATTTAAATTTAAATTTCCAGCAAAACTAAATGATGGTATAGATAATAATAATACTAAATATAAACTCTTATATTTCATAATTTTCCCTATTTTAATTTTGGGGATCAGGAAGTTAAAGAAAATTATTACGAATTAATTTAAGCAAATCGAGGTATAAATTACAATACCAATGATTGAAGCAATACTCCTTTTCTTTAAGATGCAAATAAAATATCTTTTTGTCAATTCTATTAAATTTACTGAGTCGCTTTTTAACATAGTTCCAGAATGATTCTATGCCGCTAATATGACGCTCAGCATTAGCAAATTCATTGTCTCCATGATTAACTCCTAGATATTTACCAAAACCAATTTCAACTAGACCATCATAGCCTCTCCAGCCTATTGCATAAGTCACTGAACAAGCTCAATATGTCCACGAATAATACCTTTTAGCGTAGCTTGGGAGCAGTGAGGGACAATTCCTTTATATAAATTCCTACCCCGTTTGAGTAGTCCAAAAACAACGGTTTTACCTAATGCACCTCGACCGTGCTTACCTCGTACACGATTGACTCAGAAATAGAATTCATCCAGTTCAACAACATCATTGAAAAGAGATATTTGTTCATACTAAATAGTATTTTTTACGCAATTTGATATAAGTTGTATTGATAGTACGCACTGAAGTACTGGTGAGTTTAGCAGTGTCTGAAGCAGTAAAATCCACGGCAAAAAAGCGAATGATCTACCTGAATTTTGCTTGTGTGATTCTTGAACGGGAATACTATCTGTTTTTGCTTTCATATAAAATCGCTTTCTGAGCCGATACAAAAAAACGCCACGTGCATGAACGCGCGGCGTTTTGAAAATTCATAGATAAAGGTTTAAAACCTCTATCAGTCAAAAAGATCAAATCAATTGAAGCGCTTCATTACTGCTTCGACTGCATGATTAAATGCCTGTGGCTGTTCCACATTCGAAATATGCGATGCCTCCAGCACTTCAAGTGTTGAATGTACAATGTGCTCACATAAAAACTGACCATCGGCCACTGTAGTCACTGGATCTTGTGCACCAGCAATCACCAGTACCGGTATGCTTATACGTTGCAGTTGAGGGCGCACATCGGCCTCTGCCAACGCTTCACAGCAACTGGCATAGCCTTCGGGACTACCTTGAGCTAAATCATGACTCAGCTTTTCTACAATTTCTGGTGAGTCTTCAATAAAGCCTGGCGTAAACCAGCGTGTTGCCGCAGTTTGGGCAATCGGCGTTAACCCTTGCTCACGTACCAATTGCGCACGTGCTTGCCAAGCTTGAGCTTCTCCAATTTTTGCTGCGGTGTTGGCTACAATCACCTGATTAAAACGCTCAGGAAAATGTATTGCCAGCCATTGTCCAGTTAACCCACCCATCGAAATTCCACAAAACGTAGCTTGAGGAATTTGCAAATGATCAAGCAATGCAATTACATCGGTACCTAGCTGATCAATGCGATAAGGGCCAACAGGTGTCGATGATGCACCATGACCACGCGTGTCGTAGCAAATGACAAAATACTTGTCCTGAAAATACGCTACCTGTTGTTGCCACATACTCAGGTTGGTACCCAACGAATTTGAAAAGATCAGTGCAGGACGATCCGCCTGACCGAATGTTGCATAATTGAGAGCAACATCCTGCGCTGTTAGTGTGTCTTTAAAGTGAAATACTGGCATATTTATTCCTTAAACCCGCTCAATAATGAGCGCAATCCCCTGACCCACGCCGATACACATCGAACACAGCGCATACTTACCGCCCGACTGTTCAAGCTGGTTTAAAGCCGTCGTCACTAGACGCGCACCTGATGCACCCAATGGATGACCCAGTGCAATTGCACCGCCATTCGGATTCACCCGTGCATCGTCATCTGCCAGCCCCAAGTCTCGGGTACAGGCCAGTGCCTGTGCAGCAAAGGCTTCGTTCAGCTCAATCACATCCATCTGATCAAGCGTCAGATTGGCCTGCTTGAGTAGCTTTTTGATCGCCGGTGCCGGTGCGAAGCCCATGATGCGTGGCTCGATGCCCACCGTGGTGGATGCAATGATCTTGGCACGTGCTTTAAGCTGGTATTGTGCAACCGCTTCGTCTGATGCAATTAAAACTGCTGCTGCACCGTCGTTGATGCCTGACGCATTGCCCGCTGTCACGCTACCTTCCGGCTTGACCACGCCTTTTAGCTTGGCCAGTCCCTCTAGTGTGGTTGAGGCACGTGGATGTTCGTCGGTGTCGATCACCACCGGCTCTCCTTTGCGCTGTGGAATCGTGACAGGCACGATTTCTTTTGCAAAGTAGCCTTTGGCCTGTGCCGCCGCGGTGCGTTGCTGGCTGGTGTAGGCAAACTGGTCTTGGTCTTCACGCTGGATGCCAAACTGCTCGGCCACATTTTCTGCGGTTTGCGGCATGGTATCCACACCATACATGGCTTTGAGCTTCGGATTGATGAAGCGCCAGCCCATGGTGGTGTCTTCTATCTTCTGGGTGCGTCCAAACGCCCCTTCTGATTTCCCCATCACATACGGTGCGCGGCTCATGCTTTCGACACCCCCTGCAATGATCAGATGGGCTTCGCCTGCTTTGATCGCACGTGCTGCCATGGCGATTGCATCCAGAGATGAGCCACACAGGCGGTTGACCGTCGTTGCCGGTACTTCGACCGGCAGGCCTGCCAGCAGTGCCGACATACGGCCAACGTTACGGTTGTCTTCTCCTGCCTGATTGGCACAGCCGTAGATCACGTCATCGACCTGTACCCAGTTTACGCTTGGGTTGCGTTCGATCAGGGCAGCAATCGGGATTGCACCGAGGTCATCCGCACGTACTGCTGCCAATCCGCCAGCATAGCGGCCAAACGGGGTACGGATCGCATCGACGATGTATGCATGTTTCATATTCGGTTATCCTTAGCCTTGTGTCGCATCGATCAGTGTTGCACCGGTCAGGCGTTGTAGTTCTTCAAAGCTTAAGCCTTCGACTTTCTCGATCACTTTCAGTCCTTCTGGCACCACATCGATGATGCACAGGTCGGTGTAGATCCGGTCGACACATTTCTGGCCCGTGGCTGGGTACGTGAGTTCAGCGACAATCTTCGGCTCACCTTTTTTGGTGACATGATCGGTGGTTACAAAGACTTTTTTTGCCCCAACCGCAAGATCCATGGCTCCACCGACCGACGGTATGGCATCCGGTGCACCAGTGTGCCAGTTGGCCAAGTCTCCATTGGCGGCGATCTGGAATGCGCCTAGTACGCAGATATCCAGATGTCCACCGCGCATCATGGCGAAGGAGTCGCCATGGTGAAAGAAGCAACCGCCTTCGAGCATGGTCACGTATTCTTTACCTGCGTTGATCAGTTCCGGATCTTCTTCGCCGGCCGCTGGTGGTGGACCAAAAGCCAGCAGTCCGTTTTCTGAATGTAGAAATACGTCTTTGTCGGCAGGCAGATAGCTGGCAATCTTGGTAGGCAGGCCAATCCCTAGATTGACATAAGAGCCTTCCGGAATATCTTGGGCAACGCGCTGGGCGATCTGGTCACGGGTCAGTTTGTGATAACTCATCTCGATCTCCTTATGGTGCAGCGCTTGCTGGGGTAGATTGGACTGGTACAACGTGTTGAACAAAGATGCCTGGGGTCACCACATTTTCCGGATCGAGTTCTCCTAGTGCCACCACTTCGCTCACTTGTGCGATGGTTACGTTGGCGGCCATGGCCATGATCGGGCCGAAGTTTCGTGCTGATTTGCGATAGACCAAATTGCCCCAGCGGTCGCCCTTGTAGGCTTTGATCAGGGCAAAATCGGCCTTGATCGGATTTTCCAGTACGTAGTCTTTGCCATCAAAGTTCAGAGTGGGTTTACCTTCTGCGAGTAAGGTGCCAAAACCGGTTGGGGTGTAGATCGGCCCCAGCCCCATGCCGGCGGCCTGTATACGACAGGCCAGATTGCCCTGCGGCACGATTTCGAGTTCAATTTTGCCCGCACGGTATAGCTCGTCAAATACGTAGGAGTCGGCCTGACGTGGGAAGGAACAGATGATCTTTTTAACGGCGCCAGTTTTTAGCAGCTTGGCCAGTCCATAGTCTCCATTGCCGGCATTGTTGCTGACGATGGTCAGGTTCTTGCGACCTAGTTCAATCAGTCCGTCAATCAGCTCGGCAGGTTGACCGGCTGTTCCAAAACCACCAATTAGAATGGTGGCACCGTCGTGGATCTGGGAGAGCGCTTCCGTTAGGGTCGCTGCACTTTTATCTATCATGTCATCAACCTTTGGATGAAAACGGAAAATAAAGAAATACCATAAACGTAAGAGATGAACACTGATGAAGTGTCATCTCTACTGACATATCAGCTATCGTCATCACGCACAGAAGACGGATGACGATTGAGCGCCATGACTTCGATTTTCATATACGGATATAGCGGTAAGCCTTGTAAAATCGTATGTAGCTCTTCATTACTTTCGACATCAAAAATACTGATATTGGAATATTGTCCGGTAATACGCCAGATATGACGCCATTTGCCTTGGCGTTGCAACTCTTGTGAATAAGCCTTCTCGACCGATTTAATCTGATTGGCCTGATCAGTAGGCATGCTAACAGGTAAATGCACATCCATACGAACTTGAAACAACATAGTAAATTTCCTCTTCCTTAATGACGGCGTAACTGTTCGAGTTTGTCTTCGTCGACCTCAATTCCCAGACCTGGCGTATTGGGAACCACCAGCTCGAAGTTTTCATATTGCAAAGGTGTCTTCAAAATGCTTTGCGTCAGCAATAAAGGCCCGAACAGTTCAGTGCCAAACTCCAGTGTTTCAAAGGTACTAAAGGCATGTGCCGATGCAATACTGCCAACAGGCCCTTCAAGCATGGTGCCACCATATAAACTGATTCCCGCAAGACGCGCAATTTTTGCCACTTCACAGGCCTCAATCAGACCACCCGATTGTTCGACTTTTACTGCAAACACATCGGCACCCGATTTTTTGGCAATTCGATAGGCACTGTCTGGACCAGTCAAGACCTCATCTGCCATAATGGCCACATCAAAACGTGCGGTTAGACGTGCTAAAGCATCTGTATTTTCAATCGCACAGGGCTGCTCAATCAGATCGATTCCACCATCTTGTAGCTGTTGAATCCCTTTAACACATTCAAGCTCAGACCATGCACGGTTCACATCTACACGTACACTGATTTCCGGGCCAAGTGCTTTTTTAATGGCAATTACATGATCGACATCATGCTGTAGCGGATTTGAACCAATTTTTAATTTAAAGGTATTATGGCGCTTTAATTCGATCATTTTTTTGGCTTCGGCAATATCTTTATCGGTATCACCTGAAGCCAATGTCCACAACACAGGTAATCGATCACGAATACGTCCACCCAGCAATTCACTCACGGGTATATTCAGTCGTTTAGCCTGTATCTCTAAAAGTGCAGTTTGAATTGCACATTTGGCAAAGCGGTTGCCATTGATACTTTTACGAATTAATTTTAGGGTTTGGGCTACATTTAAAGACGTCTTGATGGACAAGAGCAATGGCTTGAAATAGGTGTCGATATTGGCTTTAACACTTTCTGGACTTTCTTCGCCATAGTTTAATCCACCAATCGTGGTCGCTTCGCCCCAGCCTACAATGCCATCTTCCGTGATGATTTTGATCAAAACTAATGTCTGCGTCTGCATCGTGGTGACCGAAAGCTTGTGCGGACGAATAGTTGGAATATCGACTAAAATAGTTTCCACTGATTTATACATCGGTCCATCTTCTTTTCAATAAATACTATTTACATACCTTAAATTAATGTAATAATAAAAACGATAAACAATTTGGTATTTTTGCATACTAAAAAGGTATATAAAATCGATTAGGGCGTATAAATGGAACTAAGACACCTCAGATATTTTGTGACCGTGGTTGAAGAGCAAAGCATTTCCAAAGCTGCTGAAAAGTTGTGTATTGCCCAGCCGCCCCTTAGCCGACAAATTCAAAAACTCGAAGAAGAATTGGGAATTCAGCTATTTGAACGCGGCTCCAGACCGGCTAAAGTGACTGAAGCAGGTATGTTTTTTTATCAGCATGCTGTGCAGATTTTGACTCATACTGCACAAGCATCCTCAATGGCAAAACGGATTGCAACGGTCAGTCAAACCTTGAGAATTGGTTACGTCAGCTCCTTATTATATGGTTTGTTGCCTGAAATTATTTATCTGTTTCGTCAGCAAAATCCTGAAATTCACATCGAACTCATCGAATGCGGTACCAAAGATCAAATCAATGCGCTTAAGCAGGGAAAAATCGATCTGGGTTTTGGTCGGCTCAAAATTACCGATCCTGCAATTCGACGTATCGTGTTACATAAAGAACAGCTCAAACTTGCAATCCATAAGCATCATCACCTCAATCAGTTTGCAGCAACAGGAGTTCATCTCTCTCAAATTATTGATGAACCGATGCTGCTGTACCCTGTCTCTCAAAAACCTAATTTTGCGACCTTTATTCAGTCACTCTTTACCGAACTGGGCCTAGTACCATCCAAACTCACCGAAATACGCGAAATTCAACTGGCGCTCGGCTTGGTGGCAGCAGGTGAAGGCGTCTGCATCGTCCCGGCGTCTGCCATGGATATTGGGGTGAAGAATCTACTTTATATTCCAATTTTAGATGATGATGCCTATAGCCCAATTTCACTCGCGGTGCGAAATATGGACCACAGTAATTACATTCCTAAAATTCTCGCCTGTGTACAGGAGGTGTTTGCAACACACCATATCAGACCACTCATCGAATAAAATATGTCTGAAAAATTTCTACTATTTATTCAACGCGTAGCGCTTGGCTGAGTTGATCGAGTGCTGCGCTGTAATCGATGAACGTTTCATCGAGTGTTTGAACATGTTTGATTGACTGCTCAAGCTGAGCCTGACACTGCTCAATCAATTCACTTGTGGAAGCTTTGACAGCTTGTTGAATCTGCTGCGTGAGAGTCGTGTACAAGCCATCATGCACCACCATTCCCGCAATGCGTTCATACTGCATTTTTTCGGTTTTTTCGATCTTGCTAAGCGAATCCAAATTTAAACCATAAGCATCAAGCTGAATTGAAAGCTGTTGTTCGAATGCGACGTTCATCCACTCGTTCAAACTGTTCACTACGGCTTCAATATCTTGTGTACTTGCATGTTGCTCAAGAAGCTGTGGCAGCTCAGGCAATACGCTACGCCAGACTGCATCAGCTAAATCGGTGTGTCGCTGTCGTAAATCATCTTGAGCCTGTTTGAGGTTCTGTTGTATTTGCTCTAGATCGGGTTGCAGGTAAAACCTTAAACCTTCAATGATGTGTTCTTGCAAAAAATGCAACAATACTTCGGCAGGTTTACGCTGCTTATAGCGCAAAGCAGGCTCAATAAGAGCCAAAAGTGCTGCAAATAATCGCTCAAAACCAGCCTCATTCATGGCTTGTGGGGTCATATCTGCTTCACGCGCCATTTGAGTTGAAACGGACACGGGCGGCTTTAATAAACTCACGTCCACTTGCATACTGTGCAGTTTTTCTTGCGCACGCATCAATACATCAGACTCTTGTAACGCGCGTTGTTCTGAATTTTTATTGCAAAGCACTGCGCATAGCTCACCATCAATTTCATCTTCTTCGACAAAATCGCTTCGGGTAATAACAGGAAATAAAGGTTTATGACGCTTTAATTCGCGCCCCAGTGCATCTAGCTCTTGCACCTGACCCGGTGAAGTTGCGCTACTGAGCCACAGCACACCATCTGCACTGTCGATAAATTTTTGTGTGAGCGCTGCATTTTCCTGAGTACCAGAATGCAAACCTGGGGTATCTAGCAAAATAAGTTTTTCACCCAGACATACACCCTGTAGTTGCGCTGTCGTCTCGGTTGCACCTTCGCGTAAACGAGATTCGGTATAAAATATCTGTTCATTTTGAACATGAAAATATTGCACGGTTTGTCCGTGAGAACGAAAGCATTCGGCCAGTAAGTTACACAATGAACTCTTTCCAGCATTGAACTTACCGAATACAAGCAACATCACCCGATCATGAAATACTTCTGCAACCGATTGAGCAGCACTAAAAGTATGCCATTCGGTATCCCAATTCGACACATGCGTTGTAAGCTTATGGTTAAATTGCTTAAGTTGATTGGCGATTTTTGCCTGCGGTGACCAGCCCGTTAAATCAAATGTATTTTGTTTTAATGCTGTAGCAAATGCTTCGCGCCATTGCTGCATCGATTGCAATGCCAACTGTATATCCCCTTGGGCAGTCGCAATCTGCCGGGTGTGTTCGATAAACAATTGAATGTGTCCGCCGCTAGTCATGCTGCACTCTCCATCTGTTGCAACGCCATCATTGCATTTTGAATACACCCTTGCTGCCGCATTGTCTGCTCAATCTTGGCAGCTAAAATCATTCGGCCTGCTGACTTTTCAAAATAAAATCGAAACTCTCTTTGCAAGCGTTGTCGTTCGGTATCGGTATAAAACAATGCACGTAGCTGATCGCGAAATTTCACTGAAATTCCAAAAACCGCAACAATGACCGTATCAATACTTTTAATCGTAGTTTGCTGCTCTGTAGGTAAACCTACCACACCGTGACGTATGAGATGGCTATTGATCTCGATACAGGCACGTGAGTAAGCAATCTGCACTTTGGCACGTTGCTGCTTGGCTGCTGTATTTTTAAACATCGTGGCAAATGAATCTGGATTGAGTGCTTGGTCTTGACCATCTATATTTACAATGGGCTCAAGATCTACTCGAATCTTATCGAGTATGTTGATGAGTCCTGTATCAAAGTCATGTAGTTGCTGCTGCTGTGTCTGTTGTAGTTGCTGAAGTACGCGTTTTTGATCGAGTAATAACTGATTAAGTTGATGATGCAAACCAGACAGCAATCTATTCTTTTCATACGCTCGTGCCGATGGAACCTGAGCAAGTGCCTGCTCAAGTGTATGTCGCAATGCACCGATTCCACTTTTTTCGATCAGCAAGGTTTTTCCGTTTTCAATGCCCTGACGGTGGCGAGTGGCCGAAACAGCCAAAATATCGAGTTTGGGTACCTGCTGTGCAATTGAGGTTTTAATCTGGGTTAAAATTGTCTGATCCGGTATCTGATCTATCTGGGTCAAGACCAGTATGGTTTGGCGCCGGCTATGGTCTGCATCTTCAATAAGTTGTTGTAAAAGATTATGCTCGGTTGCATCGAGTTCGCCTTCTCGGACTGAATGCACAAAAAGGCGAATATCTGCCTGTGTCCAGACTGCTTCAAAAGCGTGACGATCATCCACTGCCGCAACATCTGCATCGAGTCCGGGTGCATCTAACCAACGCACCTGATCTTGTTTATGTTCGGCCAGTTGAATCGTCTCTCGTTTATCGGCAACAGAAAAAATATCTGTCCCGATCAGCTCATTGAGTAGTCGGCTTTTACCATGATTATATTTACCAATGACGGTAATGGTGGGGTCACAAGCAAACTGCATCAGACGAACCAAGCGTGCCAATTGCCCAGCCTGATTCGGCAATACGCTTAAAATTTTATCTACGGTTTCCTGAATGATTTGATTGTCCACGTAATTGTCTCCACCCTTCCCTGAAATAAAAACAGGCCAGTGATCTTGATCACTCGCCTGATAATTTTGAACCATTTTGGTGTATTACACCGCTAGACGTGGACGATCAACAACTTGGTTATCCACACCATCAACCAAACGCGTCAATTTTAGATCGAAAACCATTTCAGCGAATGGGCCTTCAACATCATTGGCCTTAATGGTTTCAGGATCGGTGTGTTCCACTGCATCAACAACCAAGCCTTCACGGGTTGCATAAGCAAAGTCGTCATAGGTGTACGGATCGCCAGCCACATTAATTTGCGTAGTTAGTTTACGGTGTCCATCGGCAGAAACAAAATAGTGAATGTGCGCAGGACGGTTACCATGACGGCCCAACTGATTCAACAACTGTTGCGTTGGACCTTCTGGTGGGCAACCATAACCCGCAGGCAAAATGGTACGAACGCGATACTGACCGTTTTCATCGGTAATAATACTGCGGCGCATATTGAACGCTTGCTGCTCGCCTGTCGGGTCGAAGTGTGAATAAAAGCCTTTGGTATTGGCATGCCAGATTTCAACTTTGGCATTTGGTAAAGGTTTTCCATCTGCATCAAAGATCGTGCCATGTAGAATCAGGGTATGACCATTTGGATCACTTCCGTCATCCATGCGCGCATAACCTACCGATTCAGGCGCACCTGCCACATATAGCGGGCCTTCAATGGTTCGTGGTGTCGCATTTTCAATACCTAGTGCGGCATCTTCGGCATCCATACGCATATCGAGGTAATGGTCAAAACCCAAGCCTGGCGAGAGTAAACCAGCTTCTTGATTGGCACCTAGCTGGTTTAAATATGCCACACCCGCCCAGTATTCATCTGAAGTGATATTCAAATCTTCAATGGCTTTATATAAATCTGAAAGCACACGATGGATGATCTGCTTTACACGCGGATTGCCACCTTCTTGCTCAAGTCCGCTTGCAACACGTAAAAAATCTTGCACATCCTGAGTATTGAATATTTTAACTTCCATGGCTTTCTCCTTGAAATCGCCAAAACATCATTTGATAAACTTATCTGTCGACGCTATCGTTGAATGTGTTGTGCATATTGGTTCAATTAACCTTTGCTTGGTTTGCCTCAGCCTTGAGCTTTACCTTGCTTCACACACCACAAACTTATTTATTTCGATAGTCGTTTCTATACCTTCCATACTGATCAACTGTATCTGAAACTTATGGGGAGTCCAATTCCTAAGAGAGTATGTTTTCATGCTTTTTTGGTATACTAATTTTTTCGACATCTGATTTAAAAATAAATCTTAATAAAAATTTTCAGACTAAAATTTAAAATAAAACAATAAAATTCAAATATATATAATATATTTAAATTTTAAAAAGTAAATTTAGCTCATAATATGATCATTGCTATGGCCGAGCAAATATCGCCAAATACCTTCATAAAAGGAATATTCAGGAGTTAAAAAATTGTCATGCATGAACTACTCAAACCCATGGTGGTTTCAACAGGAATGAAATAGAAACACATTAAGCTGAGTGATATGTCATCTGTTAAAAAACAAAATTCGCCTTAGAATAAAGCGAATATGATAGAAATAATCGAATAGTCTAAATGACAAATTTAATTTAACTGGCTTTGGGTTTTAGTAAGATGAAATAGGCCAGCATGCCAATACACATCCCCCAAAACACCGAACTCAAGCCCAAGAAATGCATACCCGAAACGGTTGCCAAAAAGGTAATCAGTGCAGGATCTCGTTGCTGATCTTCTTGCATGGCAATTTTAATATTGCTTGCTATTGCACCCAAAAGCGCAAGTCCGGCCAGTGCAGCAACCAGCTCTTTGGGCAATAAGCTAAACAACGCTACAATACTGCCTGCAAACACACCTCCCAAGATATAAAACAAACCATTTGCTATTCCAGCAATATAGCGTTTGTCTTTGAGTTCATGTGCATCGTTACCCATACATAAGGTGGCTGTAATGGAGGCCAGTACAATGGTAATTCCACCTGCAAAGGCAGCAAACAACGAGGCCAAGCTTGCGGCGGTAATAATTGGTTTGGCGGGTGTGTTATACCCACTGAGTTTTAAAATGGCCATACCAGGCAGAAACTGCCCTGTTAAGCTCACCAAAATTAGCGGCAGCGCCAAATTTAAGGTTGAAAACCATGACCACTCTGGTGCAATAAACTGCGGGCGTGCAATGTGAAAATCTAGCGGCACCGGATTCATTTTTCCAAGAAAAAAACTAAACGCTACACCACAAATAAGCACCCAAAGCATACAGTAACGCGGTGAAAAGCGTCGACTGATCAGATAACACAGCAACATGCTAAACACGATCAGCGGTAAAGTATCGGTGGCAAGAAATAGCCCAAGACCAAACTGGAATAAAATGCCGGCCATCATGCCAGCAGCAATTCCCTGCGGTATCCATTTGAGTAATTTGTCAAAATAGCCGGTAATGCCGACCAGAAAAATCACAATTGCCGCGGTAATATAGGCGGCAACGGCTTCATTTAAACTAATGTTGGGAAACAAAGTAACCAACAATGCCGTCCCGGGTGCCGACCACGCGGTCACTACAGGTGTTTTAAACCGAATAGATAAAAAAATGCCTGTCACAGCGGCACCGATTGAAATAGCCCAAATCCATGAGATCATCATCTCTGTCGAGACATGTGCTTTTTGTGCCGCTTGAAAGAAGATAATTAACGGGCCTGAATATGAAATCAGGACCGCTAAAAAGCCTGCAATCGTGGCCGATAACGACCAATCTTGCTTCAATGTTTTTAACAGGGTTGTCATGATGCCTCCTTGCAGTCTCCCTTTAAATAATGACCATCAGATCATCCCTGATCGCCTCCACCCACCGGAAGCACGCTGCCCGTGATGTAAGAAGATTCATCTGAGGCTAAAAAAGTAATCGCATTGACTTGTTCATCAATACTGCCATAACGCCCTAAAAAGCTTCGATCAATGGTTTGGTCAACCACTTGTTGCATCCAGACTTGTTCATTTTCCGATAAAGGCTGAGCATTACGTGGAATCTTACGCGGCGGCGCTTCAGTTCCTCCCGTTGCAACCGCATTCACACGAATACCATGCTGGGCATGCTCAAAGGCAAGTGAAGCCGTTAAGGCATTTACACCGCCTTTAGAAGCCGAATATGGAATTCGGTGAATACCTCGTGTCGCAATTGACGACACGTTCACAATAGTGCCCTGTTGATGTTTTAGCATTTCTGGAAGAACTGCACGGCAGCACCAGAGCGTTGGAAATAGGGAGCGATGAACCTCCTGAATAATTTCCTCTTCTGAAAACTCCTGAAAGGGTTTCATCCAGATTGCACCACCGACATTATTGATCAGCACGTCGATGCGTCCGTATTCGGCAATTGCGTGTGATACCACCGACTCTGCGCCAGCATAAGTTTCCAAATCTGTCTCAACAGCAATTGCCAATGCGCCCAAGGCTTTGATCTCAGTCAATACCGCCTGAACCAGATCAGAACGGTCGGCCAATATCAGACGCCCTCCCTCTTGGGCAATCCGTAGTGCAACACCACGACCAATGCCTTGAGCTGCACCTGTTACAATGACAACTTTATGTTCAAAACGTTGTGTCGAATTCATATCGGTCTCCGTTTTGAGTTAGTTGGCAGAGAATTTTTCAAATAAAAAGTTCGCCGGTTGAATCCCTTGTGTATCCAGCCAGCTTCGCACCGCTTCCACCATAGGAACCGGTCCGCACAGATACACATCAACTTCACCGCCATTTAGCCAGTCATTTTCGATATGACCTGTGACGTAACCTTTACGTTCATGTTGACTTTCTGCATGTGCCACCACGGTACGATATTCAAACCATGGTAGTTTCTGCTGAAGTACATCGAGTTGTTCAAGCGCCACCAGATCACAATCTTGGGTTACGCCAAACACCAGTCGTACCGGATGCTCACTGCCTTTTTGCTCAAGTACTTGCAACATCGATAAAAACGGTGCGATTCCCGTACCGCCAGCCAGCATGAGCACAGGGCGCTTGACATCACGCAGATAAAAACTACCAAATGGTCCAGTAAAGCTCATTTTGTCGCCTGCTTTGGCCTGCACACTTAAATACTCGCTCATTTTACCTTGCGGCACATTACGAACTACGAACCCGGTTAAGCGATTGCCTGGTTGTGAGCTAAACGAATACGAGCGCGTTTCCGTGGTGCCCGGCAGTGTCACGTTGACATACTGCCCTGCCAGAAAATGAATATCGGGCTGACCGTCATCGAGCTGAATATCAAAGGTGATAGTGGAATCGGACAGATTTTCAACCCGCGCCAACGTGCCCTCAAAATGATGAATCTTGGTTTTACATACCTCAGAAGATGCCTGAATTTGAAATACAGCATCCGAAGTTGGACGACATTGACATGCCAAAATGTAACCCTGCTGCGCTTCTTCTGGGGTGAGTGCATCTTCAATGTAATTGTCTTCAGGCATGTCATAGTTGCCAGATTCACAAAAGGCACGGCAGGTACCACACGCGCCTTCACGACAGTCCATTGGAATATTGATTTGCTGACGGTATGCGGCATCGGATAAGGTTTCACCTTGAGCGACGCGAATAAAACGGGTAACGCCATCTTCAAATTGAAGTGCTACTTGATGGTTTGACATGGCAGGAATCCTATTCAAATATAAACTCATAAACCCTCAGTCAAGTGTCCGTTTGACTGAGGTACAACTGATTTAGATATGATAAATATCAATGACTTGATTAATGTAATCATTCTTAAGCACCACATACTTGCTCAAGATTTTTGGTTGTTCACCTGAAAAATCGATTACATAGCGTGACATGCCAAAATAGCTGTAGCTGTTTTTATAGCGGAAACTGAGCGTATTCCAGTTAAAACGTACTGTGACTTGAAGGCCATCACGTGATTCAACTTCGATATTGCTAATATTGTGTGCCGTACGCGTATCTGGCATGGTCGCCGATGAACGCTCGGTTTTAATCCGAAACACTCGATCTTCAAGACCTTGGCGATCTGGATAATAAATCAGCGAAATCTCAGTTTGAGGATTTTCAGTAAGCTGGTCGTTATCGTCCCACGCGGGCATCCAAAATGAGGCTTGAGGTGCGTAACATTCAAGCCAGTCATCCCATTGCTCATCATCTAAAAAACGGGCCTCGCTATACAAAAACTGGCTAATCTGTTCGATGCTGATGGTGTCTAAAAGTGCTGTAGCATTCATGCGTTCTCTCCCTGACGCGATGCAAATTCTTTTTCCGCAGCAATCGCTTGTTTCATACTTTTGAGCCAGTATTGATGCTGTGCCAAATACAAGCCTTCATCTTCAGTTTTAATACCACTAATAGCCGGTTTTAATCCGATTTCATTAGCGGCATCGTCTGGTCCATAAATCCAATGTTTTGATCCGCGGCACATGTCGTTCCATTCCAGTTCAATACCTGCATAACCAGCCTGACAGGCACGAAACTCCTCAAGATCGTCTGGTGTCGCCATTCCAGATGCATTAAAGAAATCTTCATACTGGCGAATACGGCGTGCACGCGCTTCGGGTGCTTCACCTACAGGCGCAATACAGTAAATGGTGACTTCGGTTTTATTGACCGAAATTGGACGTAAAACACGAATTTGCGAACCAAACTGATCCATCAGGTACACGTTTGGATATAAACACAAGTTACGTGAGCGTTCGATCATCCATTTCGACATTGCGGCACCGAATTTTTCGGTATATTCCGCTGCTTTAGGAAAGTTTGGTCGGTCTTCCGGATTACCCCATTGTGTCCAGAGCAACATATGACCATGTTCAAATCCATATGAACCACCGCCATGTTTCCCCCACGAGCCCGCACTCATCGCGCGAATGGTGTCACCTGCCTGTTTTTCTTTACGATGCTGCGTGGTGGCTGCATAGTTCCAGTGCACCGCCGAAACGTGATAGCCATCTGCTCCGTTTTCTGCGGTCAACTTCCAGTTTCCTTCATAGGTGTAGGTCGAAACACCACGTAGTACTTCAAGACCCTGATCGGATTGCCCGACAATCATGTCGATAATTTTGGTGGTTTCCCCTAAAAACTCTTGCAGTGACGGTACATCAGGATTCAGACTGCCAAATAAAAAACCTTTATAACTTTCAAAACGCGCCACCTTTTTTAAGTCGTGGGAACCGTCCTGATTAAAACAATCTGAATAACCGGCATCGCTTGGATCTTTCACCTTCAACAGTTTTCCTGAGTTATTGAAGGTCCAGCCATGAAATGGGCAGGTATAAGTGGCCTTATTACCACGCTTATGACGACACAGCTGTGCACCACGATGTGAACATGCGTTAATCATGGCGTTAAGTTCGCCGTTGCGATTACGCGCAATCAAAATCGGTTGTCTGCCAATATAGGTGGTGTAATAGTCGTTGTTGTTGGGAATCTGGCTTTCATGAGCCAAGTAAACCCAATTTCCTTCGAAAATGTATTTCATTTCAAGATCAAAAAGTGCCTGATCTGTAAATACAGAACGATGTAACTTAAATTCACCTGTTTCGGTATTGTCTACAAGCAGTTCATCAATTCGGTCAAGATGGCTAGTATTAATGACGGGAATACGTGGCATATCCTTTCTCCAACATTCCAAAATAAGAAACTTGTCTAGGCCAGAGCAAAACGCTGTGCTTAGTCAAACATTCAATTAAACAACGCAACGCATAAAATGTTTACTTAACGGCAGAACCGTCGAATAAAACGAATATCCATTTCAGCTTTCAATTTTCCAAATTGAAGAAAGCATTTAATGGGTCAAGCCCCTGCCTTCTTCTTGTCTTTCTTGCTTGTTTATACCTTAAAAGAATGTTTTAATAAGTTCAAACACATTATTTGTATAATAAAATACCTATGGAGTATTTTTAAATGGAACTTAGACATCTCCGCTATTTTGTGGCGGTGGTTGAGGAGCAAAGCTTCACCAAAGCCGCAGACAAATTATGCATTGCACAGCCGCCCTTAAGCCGACAAATTCAAAATCTCGAAGAAGAATTGGGGATTCAGCTTTTAGAGCGCGGCAGCAGACCCGTCAAGACAACACCTGAAGGTCACTTTTTTTATCAGTACGCCATCAAACTATTGTCGAATGTCGATCAAATGGTTTCCATGACCAAGCGTATTGCCTCGGTTGAAAAAACCATTCGTATCGGATTTGTGGGTTCGCTCCTATTTGGTTTACTGCCACGGATTATTCATTTGTATCGTCAGGCACACCCCAACTTACGCATTGAACTTTACGAAATGGGCACCAAGGCACAAACCGAAGCATTAAAAGAAGGCCGTATCGATGCCGGATTTGGTCGACTTAAAATCAGTGATCCCGCCATTAAACGTACCTTATTGCGTAATGAACGTTTGATGGTGGCCGTACATGCCAGCCATCCGCTTAATCAAATGAAAGATAAAGGCGTGCATTTAAATGATTTGATTGATGAAAAAATTTTGCTTTATCCAAGCTCGCCTAAGCCTAATTTTTCTACCCATGTAATGAATATCTTTTCTGATCATGGCTTAGAACCCACCAAAGTTAATGAAGTCCGTGAAGTTCAACTGGCGCTTGGATTAGTGGCAGCGGGTGAAGGAATTTCATTGGTACCGGCCAGTACGCAAAGTATCCAGCTTTTTAATCTGAGCTATGTGCCGCTTCTAGATCCCGATGCCATCACGCCCATCTATATTGCCGTGCGCAATATGGAGGAAAGCACTTATATTTATTCGTTGTACGAAACGATTCGGCAGATATATGCCTATGAAGGTTTTACTGAGCCACCGAACTGGTAACAAAAAACCCATCAGACTGTGAGGTGCTGATGGGTTTTTATAATTTTTTAGATTAATGCGAGACTGCTTCGCTCACTTTCACCGTAGTGGTGTCGTTTTGATTGGCAATCGGGCTGATCGGTTCAGGTTGATACATACGTCGGTCATTGATTAAAAATACCGTGACAATACCAAGAACCGCAGGAATACTCAGTGCCAGAAAGTTATAGAAGTGCGGCAGTTGCAAAGACAATAACCACCCAGTCAAGATTGGCCCTAAAATTGCGCCGACACGCCCCATGCCAAGCCCCCAGCCAATTCCAGTAGAGCGAACATTTGGGGCATAAAATTTTGCCATATAGGCCAGCAGCATAATTTGAGCACCAATTGAGGCTGCGCCCGCACATGCAATTAAGATATACAAAATCACACTGCTAAACTGGAAAGACAACAGACTCAGTGAAATCGCACCCAGCAATAACAAGCCCATGGTCACAAATTTGACGTTGTAGCGGTCCGCCAGATATCCACCCAAAATAGAGCCGATCATTCCGCCCACGTTTAAAGAGAACAAGAAAATGAGACTCTTCGAGAGGTTATAACCTGCTTCAATCATCAGTTTTGGCAACCAGTTCCCCAGTGCATAAACCATAATCAGTGTCATAAAAATTGAGCACCAGAACATCATTGTACTAAACGCACGCTGTTCCTGAAAAATCATTTTGACTGGTGCTTGTGCCTGATTTTGATTCGATGAGTTCAGTACAAAAACATGATCGGGCTGATACTGATACGACGGCACCATTTTGGTCATAATAAAACGAACCGTTTCATCTTTCTTTTTACGAACCAAATAGTCAATCGATTCAGGCAAAACTTTCATGAGAGGCAATAACAACACCAATGGAATTCCGGCAATCATAAACATGATTTTCCAGCCATAAAGCGGCACTAAAATCGAGCCCAGAAAAGCTGCCGTCATGCCGCCAATGGCATAACCACTAAACATCAAGGTCACAAAAAAACTTTTAAATTTTTTCGGTGCATATTCACTGACCAGTGCAATTACGTTTGGCATTACACCACCAATGCCTACACCTGCCAAAAAGCGAAATATGGAAAATTGCGTGGTGGTTTCAGAAAAACCGCACAATACCGTGCACAAGCTAAATAAAATAATACAGACCGCAATGACTTTTTTACGGCTCACACCCAAATGTTCAAGCTTGTCGGCGATGGTGCCAAAAATCAGGGCACCAAACATCATACCAAACAATGCAATACTGCCAATAAAGCCCGCGGTGACCGGATCAATGGCCCACTCTTTCATTAAAAGCGGTAGTGCCACCCCGTAAATTACCAGATCGTAGCCATCAAAAATAATAATGAGGGTACTGAGTATAATCACTCGCCAATGAAACGGCGTGAGCTTTGAGTCGTCAATCATCTGATTGACATTAATTTCTCTAGACATAACATTCCTCCATCCATAAGGATTTAGCACCAAGCACTCAGAATTTTTTGGTGTAAGTTAGAAATAAACGATTTTCGTTAAAATCCGTTCCATAACGGACTTTATACGGGATATACAACCACTGGAATCCGACGCCTTTTAGCTTTGGATTTTGAAAGGCATAATTCAAAATAAAGTTGCTTTCTTGCTCTTTGTTTTTCAGACCTGTTGCGGTCTTAAAGTCGTACCCATACACATGCTTAAAGGTAAAATTTAAACCCGGTACATAATCTTTAAAGTCGTAGCCATAGATAAAGTGAACTGATTTTTCATCAGATTTAAAGAAGCCTGTGGTGTTCCAGTTGATGAAATAGGTTTCAGGTAAAAAGCCATCTGGCAGTGGGTAAGCATCTCCCACAATTTGCTGATAACCCAAGCCAACAGTATGATTTCGGTACTTTAAAGTTTCTAAAATTCCGAAGTTTTGGCTATCGATGTTGTAATTTTTATTGTCTTCACTGGCATTAAAATATTTAAGCTTGGTATGCAACGAGGCCTCAGGCGAAAGCTTGTAGCTATAATCTGCGCCAAGATAATGTTTGTTATAAAGATTTTCTAAATTACCAAAATAATATTCAAGCTTTAAATTCGGTAAAACCTGATACTTTAAATCGATGTAATTTAAACCGTCCGAAACGTATTTGATGCCATTTTTGGTGAAGGTCAGTTTACGAAAATCTTCTTCGTTACGTGGCGATACTTTAGAAATTATTCCAATTTCACCCGTAAGCTTACTGGTCAGTTTCGAATTGAGGCTAACCCCCTGATACGAAGTCAGTAACTGACGGCTACGGTCTACCGCAGTGACGGGTAAATCTGGCCAAAGCTCGCCCACACGAAGTTCGGTTTGATCATATTTAAGTTTAAGTGTTCCACCATATTTTAAATAATCACGCGCCTGCTCTTGGCTTACCGGATCAAAAGGTAAAATGGTATCTGCCACACCCTTGTCATGACTCAAACGAACCGCATATTGCACTGAACCATCCACACCAATTTCAAGTCCATCGATGGGTGTTTTGTAATAGTCAGATTTATAAAATAAAGAAGCGCCTTGCGACCAGCTACCGGTGTCCTTGACAGCATTGCCCTCATAATCACGATCGATATAAGCGTTTTTGAGGCTAAGTGTCCAGTTATCTTGAGCATTGACCACTGTCGGTATCACACCGATACAGCCTACCATGCCAAAAGTAACCCCCATTCGTAGCATAAACTGATAAAGACGCGTTGTTGAATATTGCATAGGTCCTTCCCAAAAGATCATCCTGATCATGTAATAAAAATAATTATTGATCGCTAATTTATTTTTTTTAATCACGTGTGTCGATATTCAAAAATACATATATTCATACCTTTAGGATATGTTAATGCGGATGAAACGCCTGAAATCTATAAAATCAACTTTTATACACAACTCAAAAAGTATCTTTGCTATAGTCAAAAATGATTCAATGGACGATGAAAAGATGATGTTGTTTCGGATGTAGTCGCGAGCAACGTTTCTTTGTTTTTGAAGGATTCAAACTATGCAAATTTCATCAAGTCGTGACTGGTGCCAAGTTAAAGATTATTTTTATAAAACGGGTCAAGTTCCAGAACAAACCGAGCTTGATCCCACCATTTTACAGATGTGGCATAAAGCCAAAGCAGCGGGCTTGAGCCCGTTCACGCCAGTTCCAGCCTCGACACAGCAGCCCCTAACCACTGAGGATATTCGTCTATCTGAAACGGTTTTTCCTATTTTGAAAGATATTTGGGCGCTGTTTAAACATCAGAATATTTGTACATTTTTCCTGAATACCCAATTTAAAATTATTGCCGAATATCAAAATCCTGACCCTCATTCGCCCTATCATTTTTTAAAGCAAGGTCAAGTTCTGGATATTGCACAGTTTGGCAGTATTGCGCCCTCGTGTAGTATTTTGAGTCAGATGCCGATCATTATGATGGGCCACCAGCATTATTTAAATGAATTCTCAGACTTTTACTGCGCATCTGTACCTGTGTTCAATGGTCAGGGCAAAATACTGGGCGCGCTGGACATCACCTCGTATCGTGAACAACTGGCCAGTAACTGGCTAAGACACCTGCTTTATCAGGGGTATGTGGTTGAAAATGAAATAATAAAAAAGAACATGCCAGCACAGCATCAACTACTTTATTTTCAGCATTCAGAAGATTTATTAAAAACAGCCTATACTGGCATGATTGAAATTGATGCCACGGGGCAGATTCAAAAAGCCAATCAAATGGCACTAACTTTACTCAATACGTCTATCGATCAATTATTGTATAAGCCCATTTCGAACTATTTCAGTTCGATCAGTACCCTCGGCTCACTTGAGCAGCAGACGCAATTTATACGTAGTCAAGACGAAGCGCTGTTTTATGCACGTTTATACACGCCTCAAATAACTAAAAAAACAAGCCACCTATTCAGCACATCTACACCCGATTTCAAAGATATTGCCAAATTAAGCAAAATCTTGCATTCCGATGTACCCATTTTAATTACGGGTGCCACAGGCTCAGGTAAAGATCATTTGGCACGTCAAATTCACGAATTTGCGGCAAAAGATCAGGCATTTATTTCGATTAACTGTGCAGCTATTCCTGAACACTTACTTGAATCTGAACTTTTCGGCTATGAAGCAGGTGCTTTTACAGGAGCAAGTGCCAAAGGCAAACGTGGTTTGATCGAACTTGCTCATCAGGGCATTTTGTTTTTAGATGAAATTGGTGATTTACCCAAACATTTACAGGCAAAATTATTACGCGTTTTACAAGATCAGTTTTTTTATCGTGTAGGCGGTCATAAGCCGATTCAAAGTCAGTTCAAATTAATTTCTGCCACCCATCAAGATCTATTGGCAATGATTGACAACCATGACTTCAGAAGTGATTTGTATTACAGAATATGTGGCTATCAGATCGAGTTACCGCAACTCAAAGACCGTCCAGATAAAATTGATATTTTTAAGACACTGCTGGCCAAAGCCAAAATTTACAGTTGGTCGGTCAATGTTCAAGAACAGTTCGAGCGCTACGATTGGCCCGGAAACATTCGAGAATTGGCTCATGTGATTCAACTTTCTGCGGCGCTTATATCGCATGATTCTCTTGAACATGCGCATCTTGAACATTTACATGTACCACAGCAACGAAAAGTTACGCCCCAATCCTACCTAGCAAATAAGCCTCAAACTTCACTGAATCAGATGACCAAACAGCTCGTTTTAGACATTTTGCAACAAGAAAAAGGCAACATCTCTCAAGCCGCTAAGCGACTCAATATCTCAAGAACAACACTGTATAAGTATTTACAGTAATAAATCCTAAAAGTAGTACTGTACATTGTTCAGATTCTGGACAATGTACAATTCAATAGTGTTCAGCCCCTGAACAACCACCCGAAAATTTAAAAATTAATTAAATAAAAACAATAATTTAAATATTGGCACATTCCCTGCAATAGGTGAGATATCGATACTACACATACGATTTTAGTCTGTGTGATTTTAAACAATCGTAAGAACGAAATTATCGAAAAAGCACGAACAGGACGTTACGAGGTCTATATGACATTACTTGATGCTTCAATTTGGAACAAAAAATTATTTAACGGTGGTTGGTTTGAAAGCGGACAACCCTATGGTGTGGTAGAAATTGCCACAGGTGAGCAGCTCGGCCAGACAGGCTCTGCATCGCCTACAGATGTTGCTCAAGCAGCGAAAGAAGCGCAAAAGGCGCAGCGGCAGTGGTGGGCGCTCGATTATTTAGAACGCCAAGCCGTATTTGAAAAAGCCGTACAGATTGCCACAGAGCACCAAGATGAACTGGTCAATTGGCTGATACGTGAAAGTGGCTCACTGGCACTCAAAGCTCAGTTTGAAGTGAAAGTAAGCATTCAAATGCTTAAAAACTGTATTGCATTTCCGCAGCTAGATCAGGGGAACATATTACCGAGTCGCAACGGTAAATTAAGCTTGGCCAAACGCTTACCGTTGGGTGTGGTCGGCGTGATTTCACCTTTTAATTTTCCGCTTTATTTGGCGCTTCGTGCGGTTGGGCCAGCTTTGGCATTTGGTAATGCGGTGGTACTTAAGCCAGATGAACGAACGGCGGTGTGTAGTGGTTACGCAATTGCCCGCATTTTTGAACTGGCTGGCTTACCAAAGGGATTACTGCATGTATTACCAGGTGGCGCCGATACAGGTGAGGCACTCACACTCGATCCACATATTGCCAGCATTCAGTTTACGGGTTCAACGCAGGTGGGCCGTATCATTGGTGCCAATGCCGGCAAAACTTTGAAAAAAGTCTCGTTAGAACTTGGCGGCAAGAACTCGCTGATTATTCTCGACGATGCCGATCTCGATTTAGCAGCCGAGAATATTGCATGGGGTGCATTTTTGCATTCTGGGCAGATTTGCATGACATCTGGCAAAATCTTGATACATGAAAAAATTTACGATGCCCTCAAAGCACGCGTGATCGAAAAGGTCAAACGCTTTGTGGTGGGTAATCCTTTAGAGCAAAACGTGACCATTGGCCCTTTGATCAATGAAAAGCAAAGCAAGCGCGTAGAAGCATTGGTTCAAGCCGCGGTTGAACACGGCGCGACCCTTGAAGTTGGAGGTAAAGCGAATGGCCCGTTCTTTGAGCCAAGCGTACTTTCACAGGTGCAAGCAGATAATCCAATTTTCAGTGAAGAGATCTTTGGGCCAGTGGCCGTACTGATTCCTTTTGCAAGCGATGAACAAGCGATTGAACTGGCCAATATGGGAGATTATGGGCTTTCGGCTGGCATTATTTCATCCAATGTGGGGCGTGCCATGCAACTCGGTGCACAGCTAAATGTCGGTTTGTTACATATCAATGATCAGACCGTAAATGATGAAACGATTAATCCATTTGGCGGATTTGGCGCATCTGGCAATGCAACACGAATTGGTGGGCCAGCAAATCCAGATGAATTTACTCAGTGGCAATGGATGACCATTCAGGCTGAGGCGCCACACTATCCATTTTAATTTTTTTCTCATACAGGATGTACAGAAATGACAAAGTTTACCGAAATCACAGCAGCAGTGACCGAATGCAAAGGCGCAGACTTTGAGCTCAAACAGCTCAAGATTCGTGAACCTCAAAACGATGAAGTATTGGTTAAAATTGTAGCAACGGGAATGTGCCATACCGATCTGATTGTGCGCGATCAGTATTATCCTGTTCCATTACCAGCGGTACTTGGTCACGAGGGTTCAGGCATCATTGAAGCCATTGGCCCGAATGTCAAAGATTTGGCTGTAGGTGATCACGTGGTGCTCAGCTATGGCTTTTGTGGAAGCTGTGAGCAGTGTAGCAGCGGACAACCTGCCTACTGTCAGGATTTTTTTGGACGAAACTTCAGTGGTGGAGATCCAGATGGGCATTCTGCCGTATGCACGCACGATCATCATAAAATTCATGATCATTTCTTTGCGCAATCTTCATTTGCAACCTACGCCATCAGCCGTGAAAATAATGCCGTAAAAGTGAGTAAAGATGTATCGCTTGAACTTTTGGGGCCACTCGGCTGCGGCATACAAACTGGTGCAGGTGCTGCAATCAATGCGCTGAAAGTCGCGCCTGCCAGTAGCTTTGTCACTTGGGGTGCAGGCGCAGTCGGACTCAGTGCACTTCTTGCTGCAAAAGTATGTGGTGCGACCACTATTATTGCAGTGGATATTGTCGAGTCTCGTTTGGCGTTAGCCAAAGAACTTGGTGCGACTCATGTCATCAACAGTAAAACGCAAGATCCTGTCGAAGCCATCAAGGAAATCACAGGCGGTGGTGTAAAGTTTGCTCTTGAATCGACTGGACGCCCAGAAATTTTGAAACAAGGGATCGATGCGCTCGGTATTCTTGGCAGCATTGCAGTGGTGGGTGCTCCTCCTTTAGGAACGACCGCAGCGTTTGACGTGAATGATTTATTGCTTGGCGGAAAATCGATTATCGGCGTTGTAGAAGGTAGCGGCGTACCGAAAAAGTTTATTCCGGCTTTGGTTTCGCTGTATCAGCAAGGTAAGTTTCCGTTCGACAAACTGGTTAAGTTCTATGATTTTAAAGATATTAATCAGGCGGCAATAGATAGCCATAAAGGCATCACGCTCAAACCCATTTTAAAAATTGGTTAAGCATTGAGAAGTGATGTCTTGAACAAGACATCACTTCTCAAATCGTAAATAAATCAAAATGATTTAAAAAGGATTTTTAATACATGTTACAGAGTTTAGATCCACAACTGGCAAGTTTTTTTGCAATGCTTGAAGCTCAAGGTGCACCTGCATTTGATATTGGTACTCTAAATGATCCAAATATCAATGAAATGAGAAACTGGTATCTCAATTTTGGTCCTCACGTCGCGGGGCAATTCACTGAACTTCAAGACGTAGAAGATTTATGGATACAAGTAGACGATGGTAACTTACGCTTAAGATTGTACAAAACTCAACGCCAGCATAGTGAATCATGTGAAACACTGATTTACTTCCATGGCGGAGGTTGGTGTATAGGGAGTATCGAAACGCATGATTTACTTTGTCGACATTTGGTGAACGATTTAGATGTTAATGTCATTAGTGTCGACTATCGTCTTGCGCCTGAATACCCATACCCTCAAGCTGCTCATGATGCGATTCATGCCACACAGTGGATTTTTGAACATGCATCTGCTCTTGGCATTCATCTAGACCATTTATATGTTGCAGGAGACAGCGCAGGAGGCAATCTGGCAGCAATCACTGCTCTCACTTTTAAAGAACAAACGTATAGAACTTCTTTAGCAGGGCAAATTTTAATCTACCCATGTATTGATCTGACCGTAATACATGACAATAAATATCCATCCTTTGAAGAACAGAAACACACCCCTCCTCTATCTGCCGAACAAATGTCAAAGATGATACAAATCTATTTGAAAAATGAAGATTTTGCTTATCAATGGCTTGCCTCGCCACTACTCGCTCAAAGTCACCAATATCTTCCATCTACATTAATTATAACAGCCGAATTTGATCCTTTACGTGATCAGGGTCGTGTTTATTTTGAAAAATTAAAAAGCAGTTTAGTAAATACTGAATATCATGAAATAAAAGGTGTGGTACATGGTTTTTTTGAAATGTATGGCGTACTCAATAAAACGAAAGAGACAATCAATATAATAAGAGCATGGTTAAAAAACAATACACAAGCCAAATAATCATTTTTAATTAAAAAGGTTCTTATTAAGAACCTTTTTAATTTACCCATAAAATTATTATATCAATAATGTATAAATATATACTCTCACATGACTAAAAATATAAAACCAATCATTTAAAATTTAAAATACTCTAAATAATTTTAGATAAATAAAAGTCAAATGGTTTGACTTATCCAATACAAGGATTTTGAGTATGTTTCCTCATAAATTATCTCTGGTTCTGATCGGCTGTATGCCGTTATCAAGCTATGCATTTAATGGCGTTTATAATACTGGATCTGGACAAGTTTCAAGCGCTATGGGCGGTGTAAGTCTTGCTCAAGGTATGGATCGAACCTCGATTCATGATAATCCTGCCAATCTGTCTTTTCAAAACAGTGGTGCAGATGCCCAACTTTCGTTATTAAATATTCGTTCTAAAGCAACCTTACTGAATCAACCAGAAGGCTTTTATTCCAATAAAGTCATTCCGATTCCAAGTCTGGCTTTGGTGCAGCATTATAACGACCGCTTAAGTTGGGGTTTAAGTCTCACGGGTGCAGGTGCTTCAGTAGACTATGATGAACCTGCAATCCATGGGTTTCCAGCCGATAAAGCCAAAGATAATCTGGCGATTGTAAAGGCAAGTCCAACGGTATCGTACAAGGTTTTACCGAATCTCAGTTTGGGGGCGAGTTTAGATTTAGGCATTCAGCAATTTAGGGCAAAAGGTGTACTTGCAGGAGTCGATGGACAAGGCACGCCTATTTTTCTAGAAAGCCATGGTAATCAATGGGCCTATGGGATTGGTGCAAGTGTAGGTACGACTTGGGAATTTCAACCCAATTGGTGGCTTGGCGCGAGCTATAGCACTGAAATGAAATTTTCGAAGCTCGATGACTATAAAAATGATTTATTGGCACGCAGTGAAGGCAGAATTAATTTGCCAGAACGTTATGGAATCGGGATTAAACACAAACCAAATCAAAAACTTACTCTAGCAGCCGATATCGTACGTTTTAATTGGCAAGATGCTGATGGATTAGGGAAAAAAGGTTCTTTTAACTGGCAAAATCAAACGATTTATCGAGCTGGCGTGGATTATCAACTCACACCTCATGATCATTTGCGTTTTGGCTATAGCCATGCAGACTCAGTCGTAGATACTCAAGACACATTGGTGAATTTTTATGCCAATGCCGTCGCCAATCAATCATGGACTATTGGCTACGGCCGTGATCTTGGTTTTGCAACACTCAATCTTAGCTATGAATATGCGGTGAACAAAACCTTAAATGGCACTGGAAACAGCACAGGTACCCATTTAAGTAATCAGAACCATGTGATTACCCTCGGAATTTCAAAAGACTTTTAAACGCGATCAATACATTAAAGGACGATCAAAATGACAACATATGTACTTGTTCATGGCTCATGGCACGATGGCTCTCTCTGGGAACCTGTAGCCACTCATTTACGTACTCAAGGCCATACCGTGCACTGTCCGACTGTGGCAGGCCATGGCCCAAATGCCGACCGGAATGTGACTCACACGCAGTGCAGTCAATCGATTGCGGATTATATCGTAAAGCATGATCTCAGCGAGATTGTACTGCTTGGGCACAGCTATGGTGGCACCATTATTTCCAAAGTCGCCGAGGTCATTCCCGAGCGCATCCAAAGGCTGATTTACTGGAATGCTTTTGTTTTACAAGACGGCGAAAATATGTTTGATAACATGCCGGAAGCCTACTACGAGCTGTTTACGAGTTTGGCCGCAGCATCGGGTGATAATACCGTTTTACTGCCTTATGAAGTATGGCGTCATGCTTTCATCAATGATGCAGATGATCAAATGGCCGAGGAAACTTATAAGATGCTGACGCCTGAGCCTTGTCAACCCTTTCATGATCGACTGGATCTAAAAAAATTCTATACGCTGAATATCCCCAAAAGCTACCTGAACTGCACCGAAGATCAGGCTTTACCTGCTGGCTTTTGGCACCCTAAAATGTCGAGCCGACTTGGAGAATTCAAGTTGGTTGAAATGGGTGGAAGCCATGAAGCAATGTTTACCCGCCCTCAGGAATTGGCGACTAAAATTATTGAAGCCAGTCATGATTAATTGTTTAGACTGCCGGGCTTAGCCCGCGGTCTTACAAAACTGAAATAACCTTTTTACAGGTTTGAATCAACCATGTCCGAGCAAGAGGTTCATTGGTTTGGGCAAACCAATGTAAGCCCACATAAAATTCAGACATTTGAAACGGCAATTCCAAAACACGGACATGGGATTGATTTAAATATTGCTGTGCAGCACGACTGGGCAGCGTCACCATCAAATCTGTTTTATCCAGCACACCTTGTAAAACTCCAAAATGAGGCACTTCCAAAGCAATTTTACGCTGATGCCCCATTAATTTTAATACATGATCGACCTGAGTATGCCCGGTAGATGACTTTATCGCCACATGAGATTCATTCAAATACGCATCAAAACTGAGCGTACTTCCTATTCGCGGATGATTCATATTCACCAGTGCAACATATCGCTCTAAAAAAAGAGTCTCATATTCAAGATGCTTAAACTCCAAATGTGTACTATTAAAAATAGCCACATCAATAAATCCTTCGATTAACCATTTTTCGACTTGATCAATTTTAATCTCTTCTACTTCTATTTTTATTTTTGGGGCATGTGCTCTTAAGTATTCGATTAATGTCGGTAACAAGCAAATTTCACCAATATCTGATAAACCAATTCGAAAGATTTTATTGGAAGTGAGTGGATTAAAATTTAATGCCTCATCGACTGCTATTTCAATTTTTAAAATCGACTCTTTAAATACAGGATATAATTCATGCGATAATTTAGTTGCTTCCACACCATATTGCGTGCGTTCAAATAAAGGATTATTTAAATGCTTACGTAATCGATTTAAATTATAGGTAACAGAAGGTTGACTCAGATTTAAAATCTCAGCGGCTTTACTGATATTTTTATTTTCATAAACACAAATAAAAATACGGATCAGACTTAAGTCCACGTTTTAAGATCTTCCATGATTTTAATTTAATCCTATCATAAACACTTTTATTTAACTTTTTCAAAATAGAATTGTGCTAAAGGCACAAGTCGTTTAAAACACTCTTGTGCCAAATTGTTAGTGTTTAAATCGTTGCAACAGGCGATAGCGCTGCTCGGGCCGCTAACATGTCTTGTGCTAAATCATGCTGCCATAACCAGTCAAAACGGTTTTGCAAATGTGCACCCACTGCTTCAAAGCTTGGATACAGCGCTGAGTTAAGTTCATATATTTGCCCAGACTCACGCGAAGTACGCTGAACCTTACAGGCGCGTTCTTTTCGGATCTGTTCATAAATTGCAGAAACTCGCGGTAAATCTTCAACAGTCAGCTCAGTGTGCTCAAACAACACTTTTAGCGTAAGTGCATCTTCAAGCCCTTGTCCTGCTCCGGCACCCTGATGTGGAAACATAGCGTGTGCAGCATCTCCCATTAATATGACGCGGCCAGAGTGACTTTGATAAGTCGGCAATTCGGCCAGTTCGTGCAGTGCCCACAAGGTCGGACGCTCAATCAAACCGAGTAAAATTCGGCAGCTTTCGCTCCAGTCCTGAAAATCGTCCAACATTTCCTGTTTGTCTACCGCACGTGTCCATGGGGTATGTTCTGCAAGCGTAAGCTGCTCAGCGTTTGTCTTAAACGCCACAATGTTAATGTCTTCACCTTGACGAATCGGAAAGGTCAAAATGTGCTTGTTTTTGCCTAAAAACATTTGTGGTACGTCGGCAATTTCTACATCTAGGCCGGCTGCCACAATGGCCTGTCTAAATTCTGTCGCTTTGATGATACCGCGGTAAGCCCACGTGCCAGTAAAATTAGGACGTACTGGAGCAAACTGATGGGTTTGCAGCACATAATCACGCGTGGCGGAGTGTATACCATCTGCACCGATGACATAATCGGCTTCGGCGCGTGTCCCATCTTCAAAACTCAATTCAATATGCGTATCGTACTCCTGAATCGATTTGAGTTTTTTATTAAACTTACACTGGTGCTGTGGAATATTTCCTAAAATAGCATCTAAGAAATCGGCACGATGCACCGAAGACTGACCAACCTGAGGAGAAATTGAACTCGACAAATAATCATCGTTATAGCCATTTCGCCATTGAAACCATACATCCTGAAATGGCGCAGATACTTGATCTGCAATCGCGGTATATTGCGAAGCCAAACCAAGTAGCTCAATGGCACGAACCGCATTCGCGCCAAATGAAATTCCGGCACCAATTTCAGAAAATTGAGGTGCTGCTTCATATAAGCAAACATCTAAATGCGGCTGTTTAAATAAGTTGGCTGCAAGCGCGACTCCCGCAATACCACCACCCACCAATGCAATACGAACTTTTTTCATCACACAATTCCTTTGAGTGTTGTTTTATCTAGTTTCATCTTGCGTTAGCGCACAAAACTTATCCAATTAAAAGATCTCAATGACAGACATCAATATTTTAAATAATCTAAAAAAAACAAAAACATAAAAACAAATGATCATTAAAAAATTTTCAAATATCTTTTCTACAAGACAAAAGATCGATCAAAATGGCCATTTTCTTATATTAAGCACTTGAAAATATGTAACTTCTAACAATCAGAAGATCGTGAATTCATTCTAAATCTAATTTTTTCTTAATTTTTGAGTTTTCTAATATACCTAGAATCTCAATGAACATTTAAAGACCAAAATATGTTTGCCGCTTTAACACCAAACAAACAATGGCGTGTCTCGATACACACCTTTAATGCTATTCTGGCTTGCTGGTTGGCCAGTTTTACCAATGGCAGTTTTTATCATAAAGTTTTGCAGCTCAGTGCATTTGACGGTTTGATGCAAGTACTGTTTATGAGTGCCACATTTTTACTGATTGCTGGCGTAAATTTTATCTTTTTACAATTGATCAGTTGGCGAGCATCTGCCAAAACTGTCGCTGTGATCATGATTGTATTAACGGGGTTAACCTCTTACTTTGTCAATCAACTCGGTGTAAATGTCAATACCGCGCAGATTGAAAATGTCATGCAAACCGATACGCGTGAAGCTTTGGATTTGCTCTCTATACCGCTGTTGTTATGGGTACTTAAAATCATTGTGGTACCTTTAATTGGTCTTTTATTTATTCAAATCAAGCCAGCCAATAACCTTAAGCATTTGTTGATTGGTAAATTCGGCAGCTTGGCTGTAGCACTTTTTATCATAGGTGCTGGACTTTTTTCTTTTTATAGCCAATATGCGCCGATCTTTCGCGAAAATAGAGAGCTTAAAGCACAGATTTCACCGCTAAATGTGATCTCGAGTAGTTGGAGTTATTCCCGCCGGCAATATAAAAAACGCGATCTGCCTTTGGTCAAATACGGTGAAGATGCACACATCGTACATACTGTGGGTGCACATGCACCTAAAATTATGGTGCTGGTGGTGGGTGAAACAGCGCGTGCAGAAAACTTTAGCCTAAATGGTTATCACAAACCGACCAATCCAGAGCTAAGTAAACTTGATCTGGTAAATTTTACTCAAGCCTCCTCTTGTGGTACGCAAACCTCAGTTTCAGTGCCGTGTATGTTTTCAGGCATGAAGCGCAGCGCGTATGACGAAGCATTGGCGGGTCATCGTGAAGGCCTGTTAGATATTGTGCAGCACGCAGGCTATGAAGTGACATGGATTGACAACAATTCGGGCTGCAAAGGCGCATGTGATCGTATACAACATTACATCTCGCCTAAAGACGACCCACGCTACAAAAACGAGTGTAAAGACGGCGAATGTTATGACGGAATTTTAATCGATGCCTTAAAGGATTATCTTAAAGCGCTTGACTTAAAACAGCTCAAAAAAGATCAATTGATTGTATTGCATCAACTAGGGAGCCATGGGCCAGCCTATTACAAACGTTATCCTGCTGATTTTAAAAAATTTACGCCGACCTGTGACACCAACAACATTCAAAACTGCTCACGCGAAAGCTTGATCAATAGCTACGACAACACCATTTTGTATACCGATCACGTACTGAGTACATTGATTCATACCCTCGATGCTTTACCGGTCTCGACAGGTCTGATGTATTTATCGGATCACGGTGAATCGACTGGTGAAAATGGATTGTATCTCCACGGTACGCCTTATTTTATGGCGCCGAAAGAACAAACGCACATTCCTATGTTATTCTGGTTTTCAACGACATGGCCACAGCAACAAACAATCAAGCAGTGCTTAAACGGACAAAAAAATAATCCGGTCAGTCAAGATAATTTGTTTCCAACCGTGTTGGGCTTGTTGCATATTCGAACACAGGTATTGGACTCAAGCTTGGATTTGACCGCTCAATGCAGAGGTAAACTGTAGCGTGATCAGAATTTTATACATAGAAGACGATGTCATGATCGGTAAAACGACTTTCAAGCTGCTTCAGCATGAGAAGTTTGAAGTCGATTGGGCCAAAAATGGCATCGAGGCACTCGATTTTTTATTTCGCCAGACTTATCACTTGGTTTTACTCGATTTGGGCTTGCCGGAACTTGACGGCCTAGACGTACTCAAGCACATTCGTAAAAAAATGGAGCTAAACAAGCTGGCAGTGATTATTATCAGTGCCCGCGATCAGAGTAAAGAAAAGATTCAGGGTTTGAAGCTCGGCGCAGATGATTATATCGTCAAGCCTTACGATTTTGATGAGTTAGTGGCACGGATTGAATCCGTTTTGCGACGCGGTAATTATTCCTCTTTAAGTGAAATTAGTTTTAAAGTGGGTCAGATTCAGCTTTTTCCAAATACACATCGACTACTCAAAGAAGGCCAGCCCATTAATGTTTCAAATAAAGAGTGGGCCATTTTAGAACCGATGATGATGTATCCCAATCAGATTTTTTCTAAAAATATGCTCGAAGAAAAACTCTACGATTGTGATGATGAAGTGAACAGCAACACCATTGAGGTCCATATTCATAATTTAAGACAAAAGTTAGGGAAAGATTTTATCCGAAATGTGCGAGGCTTAGGCTATTGTGTTGAAAGCACAGACAAATGACCACCGAGGCCTGAAATTCAGGTTCAGTCAGCTTCGATCCTTTTATCGCGAAAAACCACTCAGCCAACGTATGACGTGGAGCATTTCGCTTTTCAGTATTTTTTTGCTTTTTTTTATCGGAATTGCGGCGTATCGAATTGCATTGGAAGAATCTCAGGAGGTAATCGATCGCCAAATGCAGGAAATGGCGGAATTTCTCGATAAAAACGACTTGTCATTACGCTTATCTACTTATGATCCTAAAGCTGAGTATGATGAAACCGATGTCTTTATTGATATTATTAAAGATACCGAACTTGCAAAACTAAGCCAACAATACGACTATATTTTGCCATACTCCTCTACCCCATATTTCACAAGAAAAAAAACCATCCGCGGCGAACTTAAAATTTATGTGTATCCTGCCAAAGACAAGCAAATTCAGATTAGTCAGTTAATCAAAGTTCGGCGACATCTTGCCAAAGAATTGGCATTTAACATGCTGATTCCGTATATCTTTTTTATGCCATTTGGTATTTATGGCGTATATCGTTTGATTCGTCATCACCTCAAAACGCTCACCAAACTTCGTAGTACTTTTTCAGAGCGCAATTACACCGATCTGTCAGAGGTCAAAATTGATCATTTGCCGATGGAAATCCGTCCAGCCATAGATGAACTCAACTATTTGTTTAAGCGCATTGATGAGGCAAAAAATCAGCAGCAAGTGTTTATTGCCAATGCTGCTCATGAACTTCGAACACCACTGACTGCTTTAAAGCTACAAACCTCACTTTTACTTAAAACACCACAAGATCATCCGTTTTATCAAGAAAATCTGAATGATCTATCTCTGAGTCTGAAACGCATGTCACATCTGGTCGATCAGCTCATGAGTTTGGCACATCAGGAAATTCAGCAAGATGAGCCACTACAGTCACTCAATCTGGTCAATGCACTTCGCTTAAGTGTCGGTCAGTTATTGGCCAATGCGCGTAAAAAACAAATCGAAATTCAAGTCAGTATTGAGCCCGCTCTCGAGCAAGTGATGATTTTGGCGCGCCCCAATACCTTGCAAAGTATATTTATCAACCTCATTGATAATGCCATTAAATACAGCCCACCCAAAAATCAGGTCTGTATTTTAGTTTCATACGATCATGAAATGATCTGTGTCGATATCCACGACAATGGCCCGGGAATCTCAGAGCATCAATACAATCATGTGTTGCAACGTTTTGTTCGTTTAGAAAAAACTCAGCATAATGCAATAGGAAGTGGTTTAGGGCTTTCGATTGTCAATACCGCATTGCAGTCACTCGATGCATCTATGCAATTTAAGACGTCTAATCTTTTAAATGGATTATGCGTGCAATTACAATTCAAGCCTATTCCTGAATCAAAGGACGAATCAACAACATTTTAGGCCAAAAATTAAGGATTGAATGACTTGATTGAATTTATTGTTATGTTATAACATAACAATAATACAGACCACTGTAACTCCCATTCATTCACTGCTTAATAATATTGACTATGATTCGTAAAAACCCATCAGGCCATTTGCCGCAAATTCATCAATCTGCCTACATTGATCAGACTGCCATCATTTGTGGCAAAGTCATCATTCACGCCAATGTGTTTGTTGGGCCTTACGCTGTCATTCGCGCAGATGAAACCGATGAAAACGGTGATATGGAACCGATCGTGATTGGTGCAAATTCGAATATTCAAGACGGTGTGGTTATTCATTCAAAAGCCGGTGCAGCCGTTCAAATTGGTGAAAACTCATCAATTGCGCACCGATCGATTATTCATGGGCCATGCGTCATCGGTGCGCGTGTTTTTGTCGGTTTTAACAGTGTGCTATTCAATTGCAAAATCGGTAACAACAGTGCCATTCGTCATAATGCCGTTGTCGATGGTCGTGATTTACCGCCTAACTTTTATGTCCCTGCCATGAGTTATATCAACGCCAAAACCGACTTGGCGGCGTATCCCCCAATTGATGTCTCGATTACCGAATTTTCAGAAAGCGTAGTGACCACCAACATTGAATTGGTTCAAGGATATAAGGCATTATCCAATGAGTTTTAATGCCTTACCCGACCTGATTATTCGTAACGCGCATCTGGTCAATGAAGGTCATAGCCAATTTTGTGATGTTTTGATTCAGCAAGGTCGTATTTCCAAAATACAGTCCTCGATTACAGGCATATATCGCGCAAAAGAGATCGAGGCCAATGGCGCTTGGCTACTGCCGGGCATGATTGACGATCAGGTTCACTTTCGTGATCCGGGTGCGCCACATAAAGGCACTATTGCCTCTGAGTCGGCAGCAGCAACTGTAGGTGGCATTACCAGCTTCATGGACATGCCCAATACCAAGCCCGCTACGCTAAACTTAGATGCCTTGAATGCCAAAAAAGCAATTGCAGCCCGCTCGAGTCATGGCAATTATGCATTTCATTTTGGTGTAAGTGCAGACAATCTGTCGATCATTGAGCAGCTCGATCCAAAGCTGGTCAGCGGCGTGAAAGTCTTTATGGGTTCTTCTACTGGCAATATGCTGGTAGATGATCCCAAAGCGCTTGAGTTTTTATTTGCTCATGTTCCCACTATTTTACTCACGCACTGTGAATCTAGCCCCATTGTTACTGCCAATGAGGCGCTGTATCGGGCGCAATATGGTGAGAATGTTCCTGCGCATTTTCACCCACTGATTCGCGATGAAGCTTGCTGCTATGCAAGCTCAAAAATGGCAGTCGAGCTGGCAAAAAAATATCAGACGCAATTGCATGTACTGCACCTGACCACAGCCAAAGAGTTATCACTTTTTGAAAATAAACCGCTTCATGAAAAGCACATAACAGCTGAAGTATGTATTCATCATTTACATTTTGATGCCCAAGATTACGACCAGCTCGGTCATCTGATCAAGTGTAACCCGTCAATCAAAACAAAAACTGATCGAGAAGCTTTGATTAAAGCTGTTTCATCAAGTGATTTGTTAGATATTATTGGTACAGATCATGCTCCGCACACTTGGGATGAAAAACAAAACAATTACTTCAATGCACCAGCAGGTTTACCCCTTGTTCAGCATGCCCTGCCTGCGTTGCTTGAGCTGGTTGCGGCAGACCAATTACGTATCGAAGATATGGTCAGCAAAACCTCACACCGCGTGGCCGATTTATTTAAAATTAAAGAGCGCGGCTATATTCGAGAAGGTTATTGGGCCGATCTGGTTTTAGTCGAAAAAAATCCATGGTCCGTTGCCGAGCAGCCGATTTACATGCACTGTGGCTGGACCCCTTTTCAGCATAAAAGTTTTCAGTATCGCGTCGCCACCACCATCGTATCGGGACAAATCGCGTGGCACAATCAGCAGTTGTATCTCAATTGCCGAGGTCATGCACTTGAAATTGATCGATGAATCTGGACCATCTTTCATTAAGAGGATTGAACCAAATTAATCTTTCTTTATCTAAAATATTCATATAAATTGCTTATTTTTTTATAAGCATACCCCCAGTTGTCAATTTTTTACACAGGTGGCGGTGCTTATATCCTCTATAATCAACTTTTTTTGTATTCGAGATCTTATGAAAATTTTAGATGGCGGATTTGGGCGCGAGCTGGCTCGTCGTGGTGCACCTTTTAGACAACCTGAATGGTCAGCTTTGGCACTTACCGAAGCACCTGATATTGTGAAGCAGGTTCATCTAGATTTTATTCGTGCAGGCGCTGAAGTCATTACCACCAACAACTATGCAGTTGTACCTTTTCATATTGGTCAAGACCGTTTTGATCAAGAGGGCACTGATTTAGTCAAGGTTGCCACTACTCAGGCCAAACGTGCAGTTGAAGAAAGTGGCGCTGCGGTGCAGATTGCGGGCTGTCTTCCTCCACTTTTTGGTTCTTACCGCGCCGATTTATTTCAGGCAGATGAAGCAGCCACTTTGGCACGCCCTATTATTGAAGCATTGTCGCCTGACGTTGACTTATGGCTTGCAGAAACTCAGTCGTGTTTGGCAGAAGTTCGTACTGTTCGTGAGCTTTTACCTCAAGACAGTCGTGAATTCTGGGTTTCCTTTACCCTCCAAGATGATCAGGCGCTTCCTGCTGCACAGCTACGTTCAGGCGAAAGCATCGCAGAAACTGCCGAACTGGTTAAATCACTAAATGTCAGTGCCGTACTGTTCAACTGCTGTCAGCCAGAAGTCATTCTTCAAGCGATTCAAGAAATTCGTGAACTCATTCCAGACACCATTAAAATTGGTGCCTATGCGAATGCATTTCCGCCACAAAACAGTGAAGCCACAGCCAATGATGGTCTAGATGAAATCAGAAAAGACTTAGATCCAGACGCGTATTTACAATTTGCCAAACAATGGCAAGAGGCAGGCGCCAGCATGATTGGGGGATGCTGTGGTATTGGTCCTGAACATATTCAGAAACTCTCTCAATTTTTTCAAGACTAAGCCGCATGTCCACTTCTAAAATTGGTTTACTCTCCCTCACCGCCTTGGTGTTTAGTTCCATGGTCGGTTCAGGCGTATTTAGTCTGCCACAAAATATGGCTGCTGTTGCCAATGGTTCTGCTTTACTGTTTGCATGGCTGATCACTGGCGTCGGTATTATTTTTCTGGCGATATCCTTGCTACATTTGACCCGTCAACGTCCAGATCTGGACGGCGGGATTTACAACTATGCACGTGAAGGCTTTGGCGATTTGATCGGCTTTTGTTCTGCCTGGGGTTACTGGCTCTGTACCACTGTCGGGATTGTTGGCTATGTGGTCATTGCTTTTTCTGCGGTGGGTATGTTTACCGATACGCCTGAACATACCTACTTTGGTGAAGGCAATACCCTATATGCGCTTATAGGCTCATCCATTTTTGTCTGGCTTGTGCACTGGCTGGTCAGTAGAGGCATTAAAGAAGCGGCTTTGGTCAATTTGCTGGCAACAATTGCCAAGATTGTGCCACTTGTCGTATTTATTTTGTTTTCGTTTGTGGCGTTCAAGCTTGAACTATTCAAATTAAATTTTCTCGATACATCCTTACAAATGCCAGTATGGCAACAAGTGCGTGATGTCATGCTGATTACGCTCTGGGTATTTACAGGTATCGAAGGCGCCGTTGTCCTGTCGTCACGCGCCAAACGTAGAAACGATATCGGTAAAGCAACTCTACTGGGTGTGTTATTGGCACTGGGCTTTTATGTCATGGTGACGGTGTTGTCATACGGTATCAATACGCGTGCAGAGATTGCAGGCATGCATAATCCGTCTATGGCCAGTATCCTTGCGCAATTGATTGGTTTACCGGGTACCATTGTCATTACATTGGGGCTGATTATTTCAGTTTCTTCGTCCTATTTAAGCTGGACCTTGTTTGCAACCGAAATTCCATTTTTGGCTGCAAAAAATGGCGCCTTTCCAAAAAGTTTTTTAAAAACCAATACCAATAATGTACCGATTACATCATTGTGGCTGACCTCGATTGTGGTACAGCTTTCATTGATTGCAGTATGTTTTTTCAATAAAAACTACACCCAGCTTTTACTGATCTCATCGGTCATGATCCTGTTGCCTTACTTTTTGGTTTCTGCTTTTTATCTGAAAGAATCTGCACGCCACAAACGTGGCAAACATATTTTTATTGCCGGTATCGCAACCTTATATGCGTTGTGGCTGTTATATGCTGCAGGTCTGTCTTTGTTATTGTTGTCTGGTATTTTGTACCTGCTCGGGCTCGTGATTTATTTTTATAGCCGCTATTCGGTCAAACGCGGTAATACAGAAAAACTACTCAACGATTAAAATAATTCATGATTTCAGCCATACAGTGATGTAGCTTAAACCTGACCATGTTCATGGCTTAATCTTCATCACTGTATTTTTTTCTTTGTAATTTACTCATTATAGTCTGTTCATTTACTTGTAGACTTCCATCAACAGCGGACCAACACGCTTCGCAAAGATTTCACATTGAGTTGATTAAACTCATCTGAGCGAATAATGTGATAAGTTTTGATTGATCCATCTAGAGGTACATTCGATATGAGTTATAAGCATAATAATCTTATGGCAATGCGTGAAAAGTACTGGAGTGACCACGCTTCACATCATGTGCAAAATGAAAAAACGTTCTTTTGCGAAACCTTGCAAGAACACAAAATTTTTGATCAGCCTTCACTCGACGATGCGCGATACTTCTTTTTTACACTCCCTAGTATTGTGATTGTAAAAGGATACGCCTTGGGTTTTACTCACGATTTGGTCAAGAGCATGATTGCCAAGCATATTGAAGCCAACAAGGTTCAACTCAAACAGCGTCACCAGATCAAGATTCAGTATGCGATGTAGTCAAGCTGGATACTGAATAACAATACTTGGTGAAAAAGTTGAATGAATTCAGATAAATCGACTGCAGTTCATCACAATTCAGTTTTATTCACTTACAAAATTGCCTTAAAATACGATACCCTCAATTTCAGCGTCTGATTGCAGCAATACTTTTCATCTTTTAAACAGCCTATGACTGTTTTAATACGATTAGAGCCTGTAGTATTCGTTACAATTGTCTTCATTACTTTTCTGCGTGTTTCAGCAAAGGATTTTATATGTCAAATCAGAACGATAAGCTTAAGAATTTAAAAACTTCTTCGATGGATCGACGCTTATCGATCGCAAAAGCCTCGTTCCTCGCAGGCACGCGCTGGGCCACTGCAAGTGCAAGCTCAATGTTTTCAAGTGAAGCAGAAAAGGAAAAGAAAAGAAAAAAAGCCATGACCGAACAAGCCAATTATTTGGTTTCGGAAATTGGCAAGCTGAAAGGCTCTATCGTCAAAATCGGCCAGATGATGGCACTCTACGGCGAGCACTTTCTACCTGAGGAAATTACTCAGGCACTCAATACTCTCAATAACCAGACCGTCGCATTGGCTTGGCCTGCAATCAAATCGCATTTACAAACGCAACTGGGCAGTAAGCTTGATGATCTTATTATTGATCATGAACCTATCGGTACCGCTTCATTGGCACAGGTTCACCGCGCAACACGTAAATCTGACGGTCTAGAGCT
Organism: Acinetobacter soli; assembly: GCF_018139125.1. NCBI lineage: Bacteria > Pseudomonadati > Pseudomonadota > Gammaproteobacteria > Moraxellales > Moraxellaceae > Acinetobacter > Acinetobacter soli. Next base: position 636,149 of record NZ_CP073241.1, on the reverse strand, counting down.
GGTATTAAAAATTCAGTATCCAGGTGTGGCCGAAGCTATTGACTCGGATATGAGCCTGTTTAAAAACATGCTGAAACTCACCCGCATGGTGCCGCAAACACGTGAGTTTGATCAGTGGTTTGAAGAAGTCAGAGAAATGATGCACCGTGAGGTGAGTTACGATATTGAAGCTGCAACTACGCGTCGCTTTGCAGAGCGCTTAAAAAACGATCCACGTTATGTTGTTCCTCAAATTGTCGATCGCTACTGTACCAGCAAAATCTTATGCATGACCTATGAACGTGGCGTCCCAATTAATAGCCCCGTAATGTTGTCTTTGCCACAAGAACGCCGTAATCAACTGGGTGAAGCCTCTCTTGAAATTGCTGTCCGCGAGATTTTTGAGTGGGGAGAAATGCAGACCGATCCAAACTTCGGCAACTATTTGGTACGTTTGGGCAATGGCGAGGACATCAACGACAAAATTGTTTTACTCGATTTTGGTGCGATCCGCCAATTCGATGATCATCTGCTCAACGTTGCACGTAATTTGATTCAGGCTGGCTATCATCACAGCAGTGAAGAAATGGTTGCAGCCATGACAGGTTACGGTTTCTTTGACTCAATCCCGCAAAGCATCAAGCCAGATATGGCCAAGGTTTTCTTGCTGGCAACTGAAGCTTTCAGTTCACCACAAAATAATCCAGACATGCCAGAGGGTCTGATGGATCAGGATAACCGCTATGACTGGAAAAAAAGCCAGCTACATAGCCGTGTGATGCAACAAGCCAGCAAATCGATGGCCTCGCGTTATTTTTCTGTACCGCCAAAAGAATTTATGTTTATCAGCCGCAAATTCATTGGTGCATACACCTTTATGACCGTGATTGAAGCCAAAACCAATGTTCGTCGTATGATTCAAAAATTTGTTCAATGATTCAATTGACTAGGATGACATTTGTCATCCTAGTCAATTCCGTTAAAAGCCCATTTTCAAAAATCAATTAAATTCCATAATATTCATACACTTATAAATATAAAAAATTGTCTTTTACCGTTAGTCGAAATTTTTCCCCCTGTCATCCATGACATAGTCTTTACTTTTACAGCATGTCAGCATAGTTCGTATTCCCTTCAGGGCAACGGAGTTTGCAATGTCAAATATGGTGAGTAAGGCGCAAGGTTTAGGACTATCATTGATTACCAAACTTGCAGGAAGTGACGTACTTGATCAACTCAGACTTAGAAAGTTTGTAGAACGATCACTTTATCAAGGTTCAAAAACAGGCTTTAAGGCACTTTCAAAAGCGCAGAAAACGTTTAAATCCAACTCAATTGATCGACAGCGCCTGCCTCGGCAAAACAAAGATTTATTTGATTTGAGTTTGACCGAAGAACAAACCATGACTCGCGAAGCCATGCGCAAATTTGCACAGGAAGTGCTCTATACACATGCACATCAAGCCGATCATGATGCACAATTTCCCGAAACTATTTGGCAATATCTAGATGAACTTGGCCTGAATTATTACGCCCTTCCCGAAGCTGCAGGAGGTGTAGCCAGTGAGCAAAATATTGTGAGTAATATTTTAATTGCAGAAGATCTGGCGCAAGGTGATTTTAGTCTAGCCGCAGGGATTTTAAGCAGCTTTAGTGCCATCAATGCGATCACTCGCTGGGGATCACAAAGCATTCAATCACGTTATTTATCCGCTTTTGCTGAAGATAGTCAGTTAAAAGCCACTTTTGCAACGCAAGAGAATACTGCCGCATTTAATCCGTTTCAGCTTAAAACGACAGCCAAGCGTGAAGGTGACCATTTTTACTTGGATGGACAAAAAACATTGGTGCTTTTAGGTGAGCATGCCGATCTTTACCTCGTCAGTGCCATGCTTGAGGGCCAGCCCGATGTATTTGTAGTTGAGCGAAGTGACACGATTGCCATAAAGTCATCACCAGCGATGGGTTTAAAAGCGACTGAAACGGTAACACTTGAGTTTCAGCAGACCCCTGCCCAGCGCTTAGGTGACGATGATTTTGACTACAGTGCATTTGTCGATTTGGGTAACTTGATGTGGTGTGCCATGGCAGTTGGCACTTGCGAGGCGGTTAAACGCTATTGTATTGACTATGCCAATGATCGGATCGCCTTTGGCGAACCTATCTCGCATCGTCAAAGTGTGGCATTTATGGTGGCCGATATGGCGATAGAGATTGATGCAATGCGGATGCTGGTTTGGAATGCGGCCAGTCTTGCAGAAGCTGGCCAATCCTTTCATCGTGAAGCGTACTTGGCTCGTTTATTGTGTGCCGAAAAATCCATGCGGATCGGCACAGATGGCGTGCAAATTCTGGGCGGTCATGGCTTTACCAAAGAACATCCTGTCGAACGCTGGTATCGAGATTTGCGCGCAACTGCGATTGTTCACTCGGGCTTACATGCATAAATACACGACAAGCACAATAAAGGATATGCCATGAACTTACAAACTCCCAAAAAATTTAAAATGATGGTCAGTCAGGCGCATGATGTCGCAGTCAATGTTTTACGCCCCATTTCACGCAAATATGACAAAGCTGAGCACGCCTATCCTAAAGAACTCGATATGATTGCCTCACTGATTGACGGCATGAATGAAGGTGGTGACGGAATCAATGCAGGCGCAGCGGGTGCGAGCAAACGCGGCGATGAAAATCGAGAAGGCATTCGAAACGGCACCAATATGTCAACCGCACTCGGTATTATAGAAATGTGCTATGGCGATACCGGATTATTGCTCAGTATGCCGCGTCAGGGACTTGGTAACTCTGCCATTGCAGCGGTAGCAAATGACGAACAACTGAAACGCTTTAAAGGCATCTGGGCTGCAATGGCCATTACCGAACCCAATTGTGGCTCCGACTCCGCTGCCATTCGAACCACCGCAGTAAAAGACGGTAATGACTATATTTTAAATGGTGAGAAAATATATGTGACATCGGGTGCTCGTGCTGATGCCGTGGTGGTTTGGGCAACACTGGATCGAAAGCTGGGTCGAGCTGCAATTAAGTCGTTTGTGGTACCTAAAGGTACGCCGGGCATGACCATTGAACGTCTGGAGCATAAACTTGGAATTAAGGCCTCAGATACCGCTGCAATTAGTTTTGTCGATTGTCGAATTGGTGCCGAAAATTTGCTTGGCAATGCCGAGATCGATGTTGCCAAAGGCTTTGCAGGTGTTATGGAAACTTTTGATAACACCCGCCCACTGGTTGCTGCTATGGCCATAGGATGTGCCAAGGCATCACTTGAGCGCATTAAAATACTGTTAAAAGATCATCTCGATCCGCATTACAGCACCCCCTACTTACAGACTTCTCATTTGGCGGCGCAGGTTTATCGAATGGAAGCTGAATGGGAAGCGGCCCGTTTATTGACCCTTAAAGCGACATGGATGGCTGACAATAAACAACCCAACTCGAAAGAAGCCTCAATCGCAAAAGCCAAAGCTGCACGGATTTGTAATGAAATCACCCTAAAATGCGTCGAACTCGCGGCAGGTTTGGGTTATAACGAAGATGAACTACTCGAAAAATGGGCGCGTGACTCAAAAATTCTGGATATTTTTGAAGGAACTCAACAAATTCAGTTACTCATTATTGCACGGCGAGAACTCGGTAAATCGTCCAGCGAGCTCAAGTAATTCAATTTTTTAAGTTTAAAAAAAGCCTCATAAGAGGCTTTTTTATTTATTCAGATGATTGCATTGGATCGGTTAGACCAAATTTTGCAAACAATTTGGCTCGGCGTTTAGGATATATATTGGCTTTAGATAAATCGCCTTTATAATGCGCCAGCACACGCTGATCCATCATTTTGAACCAAAGTGGTGGAATCATGGCTGGCAATAACATGCTGGCATATCCGCTTGGTAACTCAGGTGCTTCATCGAAATGGCGTAACGCCTGAAATGGTCGTGTTGGATAAGCATGATGATCAGAATGACGCTGTAACTGGTACAAAAATAAATTGGTCACAATATTATTATTGTTCCAGCTATGCTCAGGCATGGTTCGTTCGTATTGACCATTCTCTTTTTTCTGCCGTAATAGACCGTAATGCTCAATATAGTTAATAATTTCAAATAAACTAATGCCATAAAATGCCTGAGTCACCAAATAAGGCAGTGTCCCCTTACCAAATATACCCAGCATACTGCTGTGAAAAGCAGCACTCATACCCCAGCCTTGCAACAGTTCATTCTCCTTCGACCAGAACTTTTTGCCTTTACGTTTTAGACGCGTTGTTTCAATTTCGATCGCAGATTTAAGTGAACCAAATACGGTGCGTGGCCAAAATTCATAAAAGGTTTCTCCCATTTGCGATGACGCGGGATCTTCTGGGGTTGCCGCACGTTTATGGTGCCCGTAAGGATGTTCGATCCTAAAATGGTTATAGCCAGTCGGAACCAAAGCCAGATGCGATAAAAGATGATCAATGCGATCCTGTTTATGACTTAATTCGTGTGCTGTATTCACGGCAATGCCATTAATCGCCCCCATTGAAATGCCGAGTAAGATTTTATCTAAAAACGATGTTTGTTTGCGGCTCGTTAGATAGCAAGCATATACGTTAGCGATATATTGCAAAGGAATGAATGTTTTGACTAACCGAGCATAATATGGATCATTTTCGAGTTGTTTGATCTCTTCCACACTCGGATTACTGGCATCTTTGCCAATCAGCGTATCAATCGTCGGAATAATTACGTGCAGAAGTAATGGACCGCCCAATGCAAAGATCTTTTTGATCGGACGAGGAGAAAATTGATAGCCTGCCAAAATTCCGATACCCAAAACTGGAAGCGCAGGACTGATCATCCATAAGTAGCGTTTGCGATCAATCTCACGCATCGACTTAGTTGCCTGAATGGCGTCTTCTAAAGACGGGTCCACTTTCACTGGTGCGTTCATTGTGCATCCTTTCTTTTTCTTGCCTTGTGTTAAAGCTATGATTATGTATTCTGCGCTGTTAAAACAGTCGTAGGCGTCCAAAAAACCTATTTAAACGTCTTTGGCATTTTCATCCATTTCAATGACCTAAAATCACATGTAGATGAGAAAATCACGTAATATAATCAAGACATAAAAAGAATCTGAAACGCGGTATGGATGCACTGAGTAAAATCTTTGATGATATTCATTTAAATAAGTCTGAATATTTATACCTTAAAACCCAAGGTGAATGGGCTTTTCATTGCGGTGCACAAGATGCATTGGTGACTCATATCATCTTGATGGGAAGTGCAACATTTTACATCACCGATGGCACGCAGGTCGAAGCACAGGCAGGCGATATTGTGCTGATTCCCTCTGGAAAAGCACATCACGTCTCGAATGATAGGCAGAGTAAGCTGATTGACAGCATGAGTATTGATCATCTATTCAATGGTCATCTCAATGACGCGATTGAATTCGGCTCTGGATCAAATGAACACGCCCTGATCTTTACTGTGCGTAGTCATATTGATATGCATATGGCTGGGCCACTACTCGATGCTTTACCTGCATTTCTTCATATTCATCATGCCATGAGTTCGACTGGGCCTGAATGGCTACGCGTCGGGTTGTATTTTGTGGCACTCGAGACGCAGCGGATTCAACCAGGTCGAGATAAAATTTTTGATCATTTGATGAGTATTCTTTTTATTGAATGTGTTCGCGATTATATTGCACAGCTTGACGATCAAGAAAGCTGGCTTACTGCACTGAAACATCCAGAATTGTCTAGCGCTCTAGCGGCAATTCATGCATATCCCGAACAGCCTTGGACGGTCGAAACACTCGCAGATCAATGCTGTATGTCGCGTTCAAAATTTGCCAGTTTGTTTCAGAGTGTGCTACGCGAAACGCCACTGGCTTATTTACAGCAACATCGTTTACGGCTCGCGGTCCAACTACTCAGAACCAGCAACTTCAATATTCAGCAAATTGCCCATAAGGTGGGTTATGCTTCTGAAACTGCATTTAGTCAAGCCTTTAAGCGACAGTTTGAACAAACACCCAAACAGTATCGACAAAGTATTAATGTAAATATCGAGTAAAAAAAGCGCCATTTCGGCGCTTTTTTTAATTGAAACTTATTTTATTTTTGCATGAGACTTCAGATATTGGGTGTAATCATCCAACTCCTGTTGTCCGCGGAAACGTTGATAAAGCTTATTCAACTCTTGAAGCTGCTCTGGATTCAATGCATCAACTGCTTTTGAATTGACATCAGATACGGCAACCACAACCATTTCGTCGGGTAGCTTAGTCGCAGCTACAGACCACATACCAGCTTTTGGTGCGCTTAGGCTAAATGCTGTACGTTCAATTTCGCGTTTTAGGCCTTGAGAGCGAGCAAACACTCCTGCATTTTCAAAACGTAAACCACTTTTTGCAACAACTTGTGCCGCAGGTTGTGTTTTAAAGTCATTCAGAATCGTTTGAATTTTTGCTTGAGCAGCTTTAAAGGCCTTATCTTCGATGAGTTTAGCACGCACTTGGGCAGTTGCAGCGGCTAAAGGTTTTACACCTGCTGCATGATAATTGCGGACTTTCACCCAAATCGTATCACCATTGGCCAACTGAATGTTGGTCGATGCATTACGGTCACCGTTCTTTACATCATCACTAAAGAGTTTTGCCTTGACACCGGCTTGACTCAATAGTGGGTGTTGCGTTCCAACTGTGACGCCGTTGAGTGCTTCAACTTTGCTGCCTTTTACTTCTTGAGCAACTGAATCTAATGCATCACTACTCACCACCATTTCATTTAAACGATTGATGGTGTCTGAGTATGCATTTGCTGCTTTAGACTTTTGTAATTCAGCAGTTAATCTGGCTTTTTCTGCCTCAAACGAAGGCACATTTTGCTGAGCCGTTTCAACCTGAATAATATGATAACCATATTGCGTTTTCACAGGTTTTGAAATCTGACCATTTTTCAATGACTGAACTGCCTGATCGAAATCTACCGAGAAGACACCCGGTTGGTAAGCATCGACTAAACCACCATTAGCTTTTGAGCTGGTGTCATCTGAATACTGCTGCGCGGCCTGAGCAAATGAAGTTCCAGCCTGAATCTTGGCATAAACATCATTAGCCAGTTTCAATGCTTGTGCATCAGTTCGGTTATCCAAAGTAATCAAGATGTGCTTTACATTTCGTTTGGCATCTTTCTTTTGATTTTCTACAAAAGTGCTATAAGCCTGTTGCAATTCTGCTTCAGTAACCGCCGCCGGTGCCGTCGTTACCTGTGATGGTGAAACCACAATATAGTCGACATCTACACTTGCAATCTGTTTGAAGCTGTTTTTATGTGCATTGTAATAGTCAGCAATTTCTTGATTGGTTACACTGATATTCTTCTTATATTCATCAAGCTTAATGCTAGCCAAATGCAACGTACGCTGCTCTGTTTGTAAGACAGCAACTTGCTGGAGATCATGTTTACTCACCAGTGCTGTATCGACGATGCTTGACGTCAGCATTTTCAAAGCATGATCTTGACGAAGACTTGCGATCAATGCCTGACTGGTCATGCCAACCGAGCGCAAGTAATTGCTGTATAAGGTTTCAGAAAATTTACCATTTTCCTGGAAACTTGGTTGCTGAGCCAGCATTTGTTCAATTTGTGCATCGCTCAAAGAAATGCCTAATTTTTCTGCTTGCTGTAACAATAGACTACGAGCAATAAGGGTATTGAGCGCATTTTCTTGAATATACGATTGATTTAATAAGGTTTCATCACCTTTCACTAGCGACAAATACTGTTCTTTATAGGTTTTGGTTAAATTTTCCAAATCCTTTTTGGAGATATCTTGACCATTTACCGTTTTAGCAACATCTGCTTTGTTTCCCCCGCCAAAATAGCCTTCAATTCCCACGAGCGCCAAAGGGGTCAAAAACAAAATCAGCAGGACTTTTCCAAGCCAACCCTTAATGACTTTACGAAACGATTCCATAAATATTCCAATATTTTATTTCGGAGGGATTTTAACTGAAAAACGCTATTGAATGAATGTATGAAACACTCAGAGACGCATCTTTTTTTAATAAAAAACGCGCCTTAAGATGGCGCGTTTAATTTTATTAAAAGATTAAGCAACAGAATCTTTTAAACCTTTACCAGCTTTAAAGCTTGGTACTTTGGTCGCTTTAATTTGAAGCTCTTCACCAGTTTTTGGGTTACGGCCCGTACGCGCAGCACGATCTTTCACGCTAAATGTACCAAAACCTACTAAAGTGACAGAATCACCTTTTTTAAGCGCTTCTGTTACAGAAGCAATAGTCGCATCCAATGCCTTACCAGCATCAGTTTTAGACAATCCCCCTTTCTCCGCAATCGCATCAATTAATTCTGATTTATTCATGAAGGTAACGTCCTCTTAATTCGTTTATTTGAGATCCAAGGCTGAAGTTTAAAAAGGCCATGACGCCTTTATAGCAATGCTTTAGGGGGAAACGCAATACTACCTAAGCTGTTTTAGTTAAAATAACGACGAATTTATGAAGAAATTTGCCAAAATCAGTTTTTTCTCACTTTTCATTTAATTTCGCTTGCAACTTTTGATTTTCTTGTATCAACAAATCAACTTTTGCCGTAAGTTGTACTAACATTTGCTCCAGATGCTGAACGTCTTTTGTAGTCACAAGACCAATCCGATTCAGCGAATGATGGACACTATGGTCAATCATCTTTTCAACTTTGTCCTTTGTATCAACGACAGATTCTTTGGCTTTTTCAGTTACCCGATGTACAGTTTGATCGGCAACATCTTGGGTTTTTGACTCAAGCTCTTCTCCAACTTTGACCAATGAGTCAAAAAGCTTATTCCCTTCTTCCTCTGCACGTGAGAAAGCCCCTAAACCAGCCAACCAGATCTGCTTGGTATATTTTCTAAAATCTAACGCCGATTTTCGAGAAGCTTTTATTTTTTCACATTTTTTTTCTGATTCATTGTCTAGATCATCTGCATTGACTGATTTTTTTTCCATTCGTCGTTACTCCTGATTACTTTCGCATCACTTTGTCGGATTTGTATTAAAAATGCTTCTATAATAACAAGCCAGCACTTGATCGTTTATTAAAAGTGTTCTACAAAGCAAACTAAATTGATTTTTATATCGAGCTGTATTACTCAACACATGCGTTATCTAAGGATTCACTTTTTATGAGCGAAGCGCAACAAAGAAAAGAACAAAGTTATTTGTTGCTCAATATTATTTTGATCATCCTTGAAACTGTCTTCACTTTTATCTTAAAGAACGACGGTGTCATTGCTTTGCAAGCAAAAAAGTTTGTTCAGAACAAAGTGACCATCCGCATCAACAGTTATCTTCCTTATTTCGACTGTTATGTACAGTTTTGTGAAAAAGGCATTTTGTTCGATTATAAAGCGCCAGAGCACCCGGTAGATCTTACCGTCAATACGACTTTAATGGATTTATTTAAAGTGTTGTCTGTGGGTAATCGCTATAGCATCAAAAAAATGCGCATTGAAGGCGACGAACAACTTAAAGAACAATTCAAAGATATCATTCTTCACTTTAGTGTACCTAAGCTTTTTGCAGACTGGAAACAATGGTTAAACCAACCAGCTTCTCCAGATGATATTTTAGGTTCAAAAAAGCGAATCGCTCCCCTCTTGGACAAGATCGATCAGCAACGCACCCATATCAATACGCTAACTGTCGAAGTGAAACAATATAAAAACCGTTTACGTCGCTTGGAGCGTCGTCAGCGCATCACTAATATCAGCTTTGGTATTACGACAATCGTTTTGGTTTTGTTATTGGTGTATACTACGTGGCTGAATTACAACTAATAGAAAAATCTGATTATCTAAAGCGATTTAAATGACAGTGAAAAAACTTGACTAATTTAGTCAGGATTCATAAAATTCCATTATCTAGTCTCAACATGTGTACCGAATCATGCGTCTTACAACTCGCGGTCGCTACGCAGTGACTGCTTTACTTGATTTAGCCTTGCAGCCAACTGAACAAACGATCACGCTAGCAGAAATTGCAGCTCGCCAATCCATTTCAGTGGCCTATCTCGAACAACTCTTTGCAAAACTTAAGCGTCATGGCTTGGTTTCGAGTGTTCGCGGAGCAAATGGTGGTTACCACTTGGCACGCAACTCTGCCGAAATCACGGTTTTAGAAATCATTGAAGCAGTTAATGAAACTGTCGATGCCACGCGTTGTGACCATAAAGGCAATTGCCAAAACGGTGCAATGTGCTTAACACATGACTTATGGCAAGAACTTTCTCACCACATTGCCGATTACTTAGCAAAAATCACACTGGCTGACTTGATCGCACGCGACAACGTTCAAACCGTTGCACTACGTCAAAATTCAGTTCATTTCGATTCACCGCTTCTTTCGGTTACAGGTATTTGACATGAAACGTCCGATTTATCTTGATTATGCAGCCACCACTCCCGTTCTTCCAGAAGTAGCGGAACGTATGATGGAATGTCTTACTTTTGAAGGCACATTCGGTAATGCTGCATCACGTTCACATGCATATGGCTGGCAAGCTGAAGAAAAAGTTGAATATGCACGTGAACAAGTTGCCAATTTAATCAAAGCAGATCCACGCGAAATCGTTTGGACTTCTGGTGCAACAGAATCTGACAACCTTGCGCTTAAGGGTATCGCACAATTCTACGGTTCGAAAGGTAAGCACATTATTACCAGCAAAATCGAACACAAAGCTGTGCTTGATCCATGCCGCGAACTAGAAGAAGAAGGTTTTGAGATCACCTATCTAGAGCCAGAGCCACGTACAGGTTTGATTACACCTGAAATGGTGAAGGCTGCGCTTCGTCCAGACACCATTCTTGTTTCACTTATGTTGGTCAACAACGAATTGGGTACGGTAACTGACGTTGCTGCGATTGGCGAACTTACACGTGCCAATAAAACATTCCTTCATGTCGATGCTGCCCAAGCAGCAGGTAAAGTCGAAATCGATCTTTCGACCATGAAAATTGACTTGATGAGCTTCTCTGCGCATAAGGCTTATGGCCCTAAAGGTATTGGTGCACTTTATGTTCGTCGTACTCCACGCGTTCGTTTGAAAGCACAAATGCACGGTGGTGGTCACGAGCGTGGTATGCGTTCGGGTACTTTGGCAACTCATCAAATTGTTGGCATGGGTGAAGCGTTTGAACTTGCAGGAAAAAGCATTCAAATAGAACAAGCGCGTTTACGTGTTTTACGTGACAAATTGTGGAATGGCTTGCAAGGTCTAGAGCAAGTTTTCTTAAATGGTCATCCGACACAAAACGTTGCAAACTTCCTTAACGTAAGTTTTAACTTTGTAGAAGGCGAATCCTTGATGATGGCATTAAAAGATGCTGCTGTATCAAGTGGTTCAGCATGTACATCTGCTACCCTTGAGCCATCGTATGTATTACGTGCTCTTGGTTTGTCGGATGAACTTGCACACAGCTCAATTCGTTTTAGCTTCGGTAAATACACCACAGAAGCGGATATTGATCACGTGCTAGAAGTAACCAAAGCCGCTGTTGAGAAACTTCGTGAACTTTCTCCGCTTTGGGATATGTACAAGGAAGGTATCGACCTTTCTACGGTTGAATGGGCTGAACACTAATTTTAATTGAAATCGGTGTTTTAACCCTCATATTTAATATTAGGCTGACCCCGAGGTTTGGAGAAGCAACATGGCTTATAGCGAAAAAGTAATTGATCATTACGAAAACCCACGTAACGTTGGCGTTTTAGACAAAAATGCTGAAAATGTAGGCACTGGCATGGTTGGTGCTCCTGCATGTGGCGACGTAATGCGCTTACAGATCCAAGTAAATAATGAAGGCGTTATCGAAGAAGCACGCTTTAAAACTTATGGCTGTGGTTCTGCGATTGCCTCAAGCTCTTTGGTAACAGAGTGGCTAAAAGGTAAAACGCTTGATCAAGCACAAGCGATTAAAAATATCGATATTGCAACCGAGCTTGCATTACCTCCTGTAAAAGTACACTGTTCAGTACTTGCAGAAGATGCAATCAAAGCCGCAATTGTCGATTATCGCAACAAGCAATCAAAAGCTTAATTAGCACTACAACGGAGTTTTCATGATTCACTTAACTGAAAATGCAGCAACTCATGTGCGCAACTATTTGCTTAACCGTGGTAAAGGCGAAGGCATACGGGTGGGTGTGAAAACTTCTGGCTGTTCCGGTTTGGCTTACGTGCTTGAGTTTGTCGATGATGTTAATCAGCACGATGAAATCTTTGAACAGCATGGTGTAAAAGTGTTTGTAGATCCAAAAAGTCTAGTTTATCTCGAAGGTTTGGAGATGGACTACGTCAAAAATGGATTGAATGAAGGCTTTGAATTTAATAATCCAAATAAAAAAGGTGAATGTGGTTGCGGTGAATCCTTTACCGTTTAATCCTTAACCTTCCCTTCTTCTTAATTAAAAACAGTGATCTTCACTGTTTTTAATTTATGATTAACTTCGGAATTCATCTCCCATGAATCATTTTGAGTTGTTTGACTTACCGGTAGCACTCGACATTGATTTAGTCGCTTTAAAAAATAATTTTCTGAAATTACAGCAGCAGTATCATCCAGATAAAGCTGTAGATAAAGAACAGGCGCTTATTCAATCTAGTGACATTAATCAGGCTTATAAAACCTTAAGTAATGTCGATAGTCGTGCTGCCTATATGTTGGCGTTGAAAAAACAAGATCATCACCTCGACCAATCTATTCATGATTTTGAATTTTTACAATCTGCACTCGAAATTAGAGAGCAGCTTGATGAAGCCTCGACTCCATCTGAGCTTGATTTACTCAAAAATGAAGTAAATCAATGGATCGATGGTCTTATTCGCGAATTTAAAATTGACTATAACGATGAAGACTGGTCGGAAGCACGTGACACCGTACGAAAATTACGTTTTTTTCAACGGGTCTTAAACGATATAGACAAAGCAGAAGATCAGCTACTTGATGAAGATAGCTTCGATCTTGATGACGACTTTTAATTTTACTGCATAGATTTACTCAAGGGATTTTACATGGCACTCTTGCAAATTGCTGAACCTGGTCAATCAAGTGCCCCACACGAGCATCGCATTGCGATTGGTATTGACCTTGGAACAACACATTCTTTGGTTGCAACAGTTCTTTCTGGGCAAGCCAAAGTATTACAGGACGAAAAAGGCCATGTCTTATTTCCTTCGATTGTGCATTACGCCGATCAGTCGATTGAATATGCCAACGATGCCAAACCATTTTTGACTACTGATCCGCAAAATACCATTGTTTCGGTCAAGCGCTTTATGGGGCGCTCAAAAGCGGATATTAAGTTTCAGCACCCGTACAAACTGGTGGGCAATGACAATGAAATGCCTGCATTTGAAACGGCGCAAGGACGTAAAACGCCAGTCGAAATTTCTGCAGCCATTTTGACTCAGCTCAAACTTCGCGCAGAAGATAGCCTAAAAAATCCGATTAATGGTGCTGTAATTACGGTGCCTGCGTATTTTGATGAAGCACAGCGTCAGGCAACGCGCGATGCGGCCCAGCTTGCTGGATTAAACGTGTTGCGTTTATTGAACGAACCCACTGCGGCGGCAATTGCATACGGTTTAGATCAAGAAAACCAGTTAGCTCAAGACCACAATTATGTGATTTACGACTTGGGTGGCGGAACATTCGACGTTTCCATCTTAAGATTTTCACAAGGTGTTTTTGAAGTACTGGCCACTGGTGGACATACGGCTTTAGGCGGTGATGACTTAGATCGACTCATTGTTAAATGGGTGAAAAAACAGTTACAGATTGAATCGCTCGATGATCACGAATATGCAGCCTTCATTGTGGCTGCACGTAGTGCAAAAGAACAACTTTCTGAATTGCCTGAAGTGACCTTTAAAGCACTGGATCATCAGATCGTACTTACCCGTAGTGATTTTGAGTCGATTATTCAAGTTGCACTTGATAAAACCATTAGTGTTTGTAAACGTGTCTTACGTGATGCAAAACTCAGTTTAGATGAGATTGAGAAAGTGGTTTTGGTGGGTGGTTCTACACGTTCGTATGCCGTTCAAAATGTGGTGCGTGATGTATTCAAACAAGAACCACTGTGTTCAATCAATCCTGATGAAGTCGTGGCAATTGGTGCATCGATCACTGCCAATCAATTGATTGGTAATACACAAGATGGATCACTTCTATTGGATGTTACGCCATTGTCTTTAGGTTTAGAGACGATGGGTGGTTTGGTTGAGCGACTGATTTCTCGTAACACTGCAATTCCTGTGGCACGCCGCCAAGAATTTACCACGTATCAAGATGGCCAGACTGCAATGTTGATTCATGTGGTTCAAGGCGAGCGTGATCTGGTTGAACATTGTCGTTCTCTGGGTAAGTTTGTACTGCATGGTATTCCACCAATGACTGCGGGTCAGGCACGCATTGAAGTTACGTTTCAAGTGGATGCAGATGGCTTACTCAATGTTTCTGCGCAAGAAACCACATCCGGCGTCAAAGCACAGATCGACATTAAACCGTCTTATGGGCTTTCTTCTGCAGATACAGAACGCTTATTGTTAGAAGGTTTTGAGCATGCCGAAGAAGATAAAAATCTTCGTCACTTGCAAGAAACCAAAGTTGAAGCGCAACGCGAACTCGAAGCACTCGAACAAGCATTGAAAGCCGATGCTGAATTACTCGATTCATCGCAGGCAAAAGCACTTGTTCAAGCGAAAGAAGCGCTTCAGCAACAATTACAATCGAATGATATTGCTCAAATTGAAACAGCTGTCGCCAAGCTTAAGGTGCATAGCGATGAATTTGCTGCTATGCGCATGAATCGTCATATCGATCATGCACTTAAAGGCACCAAACTTGAAGATTGGTCAAACTCACAGAAATAAAACAGGTGAATTACTATGCCACGTATTAAAGTTCTTCCGCATACACAAATTTGCCCAGATGGTGCTGAGTTTGAAGTAGAAGAAAATGCCAACCTTTGTCAAAGCTTACTTGCAAACGGCATTAAGATTGAACATGCTTGCGACATGTCATGCGCATGTACCACATGCCACGTGGTTATTCGTAAAGGCTTTGATAGCCTTGATGAAATGAATGATGTTGAAGCAGATTTACTTGATCGTGCTTGGGGCTTAGAGCCAGATTCACGTTTGTCTTGCCAAGTAAAAGTGGTGACTGAAGATTTGGAAGTCGAAATTCCAAAATACACCATCAATCATGCCTCAGAAAATCATTAATCAAAAAAAAAGCCATCGTTCAACGATGGCTTTTTTATATGCTTTAGCGGATTATTCGGATTTTACTTCATCTTCAAGTGACAACTTCACCACGCCTTCACTATTGGTGACTGCCTGCTGATCTTGAATACGCTGAATCATTTTTTCCATCACTTCAATCAGCTGTGCGTATTCATAACGCTGTACTTCTTCTAAATTTAACAGTAGATGAAAGCCTTTATACTCATAATCAAACCAGCGCTGAAACTCCTCATGGCTTCCCGTATATTTTTCAAGAATTTGCCAAGTTTTAACCGCGTTTTGAATACCTTTTAAATAAATTGGCGCTTTCGGCGCACATAAAAAATCATCTTTAATGAGCTGGTAAGTTTCATCCGAAATTAAAATTTCATCAACTTCTGCTGCATATTGCAAACGTGCTGCCAAGTTAACATCACGACCTACTATGGTATAGGCCATACGATATGTCGCACCATAGTTTCCCACGTGGCAATAACCCGTACTAATTCCCATCCGGATATTTAAAGCGGGATATCCCATTTTTTTCCAGCGCTCTCGTAACAGTTTCATTTGCTGACGCATCGCAATGGCCATCTCAACACAGGATCTGGCATCTTGCTGAACACCCTGAGAATTTGGATCACCAAAGAAAATTAAAATGGCGTCGCCCATAAACTTGTCAATTGTTGCTTCGTACTGATTGGCAATTTCAGTCATATGACTCAAATAATCATTGAGCAAAAAAGCCAAATCGTCTGGAATCAATGTTTCTGAAAGCTCGGTAAATCCCTGAATATCAGAAAAAAATACGGTCAATTTTTTACGTTTGTATTCAATTTTAGCTTCTGACTCTCCGCGCATAATCGACTGCCATAACTGCAAAGGTGCATAACGGCTTAACTGATTAGCAAATGTCATATAGCGCGTCATTTGGTTGTAATAGTCTTGACGCTCTAAGTTGAGTTTTTCAATATATAAATTTTGATAGTAATTGCCCATACTGATAAAAATAATCAGGCAAATCAAACTGATCACGATTAATTCTTGGCTAGTCGCTCCGAGATAACCATGAAAACCGAAAATAAACAGTGTGTTGAAGTAAAAAAAGGCAATACCAGATAATACAGCCAGAGCCATCACAGCAAATGGAATTCGGCTGTTGATCGCACTGTATAAAAGTGCAAACAGGCTAACAAAAGTTAAAACAAGATTTAAATGAACACCCGCCAGAAACATTGATACCACAATGGTATCTATAATAAAAAAAACGCTGAGAACAACTTTTCTTTCAAACTTATCTTCTAAGTAGCGATTAAGTTTTGGAATAACAATTAAGATGGCTAGGAAAAGCGCAGGAACAAAGATTTGAACAGTTGAATCAGGTGAAGTGAAGGCATATATCACCAAATTGAGTGAGAGAATGAAGTATCCCATCATCCGATGAAAATACATAAATTGTTGAGGCTCTCTCTCAAGCAATCTCGTGAGCATCCTATCCTCCACTTCGCAGCTTAGGCTGCATCATTCCAGATGCAGCACATTGGACTTAGTCCATACGCCAGTCAAATGGCATATCACCTTGACCACGCAATGCCAGCATTAAGGTTTGACGCATATGCGCTAAAACATCATTAGAATACGGGACCGCAGGTGTTCCCCATACTGGTTTCGGCCAAACGGAATCGTTTTGGTAACGCACAACATGATGAAAGTGTAATTGAGGCACCATATTACCGAGTGCAGCCACATTCATTTTGTCTGCACGAAACACGCGCGCCAGTTGGCTCGACAACCAGCTTGATTCTCTCAAAAATTGTTCTTGATCAGCTTGGCTCAGTTCATAAAGCTCTGAAACCCCAGGAACACGTGGGATTAAAATAAGCCATGGAAATTGCATATCATTCATTAAACGACATGTTGAAAGCGGAAAGTCGCCAACAAAAAAAGTATCTTGAGCAAGTTGTGGATGCAAACTAAACATATCTTTATAAATGACACAATAACAGTGATGGCTAATACTATCACATCAGTTGTGATGTGAATATTATTAGCCAAGTGTTTACTTACAAATATCAATGATTTTGTTCAAAAAAATCGAGTTAAATACAGCACGCTAATTTGCTTTTATACATTCAACTCATTAATAAATTTAGATAATAAATCCTGCGCAAATTGGATACGTTTATCATATGCTTCAAGCTGAACCATGACTTTAAGGCGCTGCCCACCTTCCATACGGTAGTAGGTCGGTTGCTTTTGCATAAGCTGAATAATACTGATTGCCTGAACTGGTGTATCTTGAGCAAACTCGATGTAGCCACCTTGCGTGTTGAGATCAATCTTGGTGATTCCCAACTGCTCAGCTTGCAGTCGAATGTGATGAATACTAAACAATTGCTTCACAGCAGGTGGTAGTGTACCGAATCGGTCAATCAATTCCATTCGAATATTGTCTAGTTTCTCTTGAGTGTCGGTATTACTGATACGCTTATAAAACAGTAAGCGCTGATGTACATCGCCCAAATATTCATCCGGGATCAAAGCCGGCATATGTAAATTAATTTCGGCTGTGAGCGTGAGCGGCGCATCAAAGTTAGGCGTTTTACCCTTTTGAATCGCTTTGGTTGCTTTTTCAAGCATTTCCATATACAGGCTATAACCAATCGCCTGCATAGATCCACTTTGCTGCTCGCCCAATAGTTCGCCTGCACCACGAATTTCTAAATCCTCTGTAGCCAGCATAAAACCGGCCCCTAACGTTGATGCGCGTTGAATCGCATCCAGACGCTTTTCTGCATCCCCTTTAAGGTGTTTGATTGAAGGCACCAATAGATAGGCATAAGCTTGATGATGCGATCGCCCAACACGGCCACGAAGCTGATGGAGTTGCGCCAAACCTAGCTTATCGGCTCGCTCCATAATAATGGTGTTGGCATTGGGTACATCAATACCCGTTTCAATAATGGTTGAGCAAACCAAAACATTATATTCTTTGTGATAAAACTGCTGCATCACTTGCTCAAGTTCGCGCTCGCGCATTTGACCATGTGCCACGGCGACACGCGCTTCTGGCACCAAATTACGAATATTTTCTGCTGCACGCTCAATCGTATCCACTTCATTGTGCAGGAAATAAACCTGACCACCTCGAAGCAACTCACGTAAAATGGCTTCCTTAATGGAGTCATCGGTATGTTCTTGAACAAACGTTTTGACTGCTAGACGTCTGGCTGGTGGCGTTGCGATAATGGATAAATCGCGCATGCCCGAAAATGCCATATTTAAAGTTCGCGGAATTGGTGTTGCTGTAAGGGTCAACATATCGACATCAGCACGCATGGCTTTGATTCGCTCTTTATCACGAACACCAAAGCGATGCTCTTCATCGACAATCATCAGTCCAAGGTCATGAAATTTGACGGTTTCCTGAAGTAACTTATGTGTACCAATCACAATATCGACTTTACCCGCCTCTAAATCTTCAATATTTTTTTGATGGGTTTTATTCGAACCAAATCGCGATAATACTTCAATACGTACCGGCCAGTCGGCAAAGCGATCTTTGAAAGATTCATAATGCTGCTGGGCTAATAGTGTCGTGGGAACCAATACAGCCACTTGCTTATTGTTTTGCACCGCGACGAATGCCGCACGCATGGCCACTTCAGTTTTTCCAAACCCAACATCACCACATACTAAACGATCCATTGGCTTAGCCAGTTGCATGTCATGCAAGGTCGCCTCAATAGCATTAGCTTGATCGAGTGTTTCTTCATAAGCAAAGCCACTTGAGAATTGCATATACAGACTATGATCCAGCTCAAACGCAAATCCCGGCTTAGACTGACGTCGTGCTTGTATGTGAAGCAACTCCGCAGCCACATCATGAATTTGCTCCAGTGCTTTACGTTTGGCCTTGTTCCATGCATCAGTGCCAATTTTGTGTAATGGCGCTAAATCTGGATCCCCTCCACTGTAGCGGCTAATCAAATGTAAATTGGTGACAGGCACATATACTTTTGCAGCATCGGCATAATCGAGCTGCAAAAACTCATAGTCCTGTCCATCAATCTCCAGCGTGACCAAACCGGCATAACGCCCTACACCATGATCGATATGTACAACCGGGGCACCTATACTAAGTTCTGTTAAACTGCGGATCAGAAACTCTTCAGAGACATCTTGCTGGCGTTTTCGACGACGCTGAACGACTCGATGCTCATAAAGTTGATTTTCAGAAATAACCGACAGTTGATCAACGATCACCAAACCACGATCAAGAGGCGCACTGGTAATTGAAATAGGATGCTGCTGCTTTAGAAAATCTTGAAAGCTGTCGATTGTTGGGATATCACCCAAACTTGGACGTAGCGCATCCTTTAGGGTTTCACGGCGACCGGCACTTTCTGCAACAAGTAAAACTGGATGACCAGCCGAATCGATATAGTTTTTTACGACTTCAAAAGGTTGCTGTTTTTTTGGATCGACAGGTAATCGTACAGGTTCTGCTGTTGGTAAGTTAATTGCACCTGCACGAGATGGAGCTGGTGCAGTTGACACTTCGATACGAGGCAGTTGATTGAGTTGCTCTAACACTATATTAGGCGTTAAAAATAATTCTTCTGGCGCCAAAATTGGGTGATCGATATTGTGTCGGCGGCTTTCATAACGCTGTGACACATCTTTCCAAAATGAGATTAAAATCTCATCCAATGTATCATTTGTAATGACAATGCAATTTTTAGGTAAGTATGAAGTAAAGTAACTACCCTGTTGTACAC
The DNA here is from genome assembly GCF_018139125.1 of Acinetobacter soli. Classification (NCBI taxonomy): domain Bacteria; kingdom Pseudomonadati; phylum Pseudomonadota; class Gammaproteobacteria; order Moraxellales; family Moraxellaceae; genus Acinetobacter; species Acinetobacter soli. Next base: position 616,088 of record NZ_CP073241.1, on the reverse strand, counting down.
TTTCTTTACTAAAAAATAGGGGTAGATAAAACTCAACACCAGGCGATGCAATACCGTCTAAAACATCTTGATAAATCGGATTTTTCTTCGGATTTGCAGTTGGAAATGCTTCTGCATAACGCTCACGAAAAACAGATCGACCTTCTTTTAACGGAAACTCTTTAGCAGGTAAAACACGAAATTGCTTTAAACTTTCTGTCGTACGCTGGGTTTCAGGATCGAAAAACTTTAATGTCTCAATTTCATTATCAAACAAATCGATACGAATGGGCTGTGATTGTCCAGAGGCGTAAATGTCCATAATACTACCCCGAACTGCAAATTCACCATGGTCATATACAGTATCGACTAAATGATATCCTGCCTGAATCAATCTTAATTTTTCTTTTTCTAAGTCAAATTTCTGCCCAACCTGAATGTCAAAATGCTCCCCCACAATCCAAGAAATTGGTGCAATTTTTTGTGCGAGCGTTGAAGCTGAAATCAATAATACGCCCTGCTGCGGCATATTGGCCAATATTGCTAGACGTTCAGACACAATATCCTGATGCGGTGAAAGACGATCGTATGGAAGAATTTCCCAATCTGGAAAAATAACCGGTTTTATGCCATAAAATTCCAATTCACTTTCAAGTTGTGCAAGATGCTGGCTATTCTTTGCAACCACCACAATCAGTGAGGAGATTTGGGCAGACATTTCTTTGAATAGAAGTGATCCAGATGAACCCAAGAGTGAACCGATCCAGCGTTTCTCGCCTGTTTTTAATTGCTGTAATTTGAGTTGTGAAATTTCGTGTTGGAACATTGAGGTCGCATATCTAGTAGACATGCGCTGTATCTTAGCATGTCCGAATTGATCTATGCCTTACTTATCTCGTTTAAACTCTCGATAATAATGATTCAATTTTTCAATAATTGCCTTGAATTCTCGTAAGTTATTCTCGTTATTTTGTAGCCGCTGCACATAGTTTCCAGTAGCAATTTCAAGATCGATTTTTTCATTAATCACAATACTTGCAAGGTAAAGCGCTGCCAAATCATCGAAACGATTCAGACGGCGATTCGAAAAATATTCGAGTCGTTCTGAAAGCGTGTTTACCACTATGCCGTTTACACAGTAGCCCTGTTCAGGATGATATGAGATGTCATGATCTTTCATATACTGGGCTTCTAGATTGTTTTTTGAGCCGCCCATCCAGTCCGTGATTTTTTTAAACATGTCTTGTCTCAGCTTCAATCAGGATGTTCAATTTTACCCGATTTCGTCATGCCAGAACACGTAACACGCATTCTGGCAATCTCATGCATTATGTCCAAATTGATTAGATTGGGTGTTTAAGAATGTCCATACTGTTTTTTCAAGTATTGAACAATAAGCGCCGACTCAAATAATTTGGTTTGCGTATTTGGATCATACAAATACGGCACTTGCATTTTCCCCTGCATGAGTGGCAATTGCTTTTCACGCTTCCCACCTTTCAGTGGGCAATATTTACCAGGTTTCAATCGTAAAACAGCCGGCCCCATATCTTGCCAACGCTCTTTAGAGACATTATGCAAACGATAAGGTAACTCCAATTCTGTTAGCGTCTCTCGAACCAAACGAGAGTAAGGACTCGCCTCAAAACTCCACAACTCAAGTAACTGCTCTGGCGCTGCCCGATCAATAATTTTCTTATTGACCCATACACCACGTGCTGTATTGACAAGCGTTGCCAGTATCCCTGCAACAGGCAATTTCGGATAATGAGCATATTTCTCAGGTGTTTTGCCTGTTTGTCCATAATGCTTAAATAGATGCTGAATAATCAGCTCTGACTCATACAACTGATCACCCGTATTTTCATCAATTAAGAAAGGAAATTGAGTCTTACCGCCTTTTTCTTTTACAAGTTTCCTATACTTTTGCCCACCTTTAGGACATGGATAGACTTCAACATCCAGATTTAATAAGGTAAGAACTTCTCGAACACGTCGAGAAAAGGGCGATCCTTCAAACTCATAGAGTTTAATCGGTTTTTCTGGCTGCTTTGGAAATGCAGTTCCAGTCACTCCGCGCCCGCCTTCAATAATACTGGCAGCAACGGATTGTAAAACTTTAACTTGATGAATCAGCATAAAACAACCTTTATTAAAATTGATGAAGTGGTTCTTCTGTCACAATTATTCCATTGTTGTCGGCGTAGAGATAATGGCCAGACTGAAATGTCACATTTCCAAAATAAACAGGAATATGTGTTTCGCCTATCCCTTTGCGATGACTTTTTTGAGGAATTGCAGCCAATGCATGCACACCCAGATCAAGTGTTCGTAGTACGTCAACATCACGGACACACCCGTAGATCACAACCCCATGCCAGCCATGTTCTACAGCAGATGCGGCAATCATATCACCCATTAATGCACAGCGCATCGATGCACCGCCATCTACCACTAGCACCTTTCCATGCCCAGGCGTTGCTAACAGCTCTTTTACCCGGGAGTTATCCTCGAAGCATTTCACTGTAACAATTTCTCCCCCAAAGGTTTGGCGTGCACCATAACTTTTAAAACTCTTACCGTCTAACGATGGCACCAGTACTTGAATATTTTTGTCTGGATGATCATCAAGTAAATCACAGGTCACAAACGGTACCACTGTTGTCATTTTATTCTCCATTTATGTCATTGTTTGAATCTGCAAATTATCATATATCTGTAAAGGTTGTATTTGCTGCTTTGACGCAGTTAGCATTGCTTTAGCCACTTGATCTGCATGAACCGGCTTATATAAAAATGGCTTCTTCACAAAATGCTCAAAAACAGTAAATGCGCGCTGTCCAAGTCCTTCAAGTAAACGCTGTTCGTCTCTCATGCCCATTAAAAGTGACGGCTGGAAAATCGATACTCGATATAGCCCAAGCGATTTAATATATTCTTCGAGCTCCCCCTTCACGCGGTTATAAAAAAACATAGAAGATACGTTTGCACCTAATGCACTGATAAATAGAAAGTGTGTTTGCTGATTCTGTAGCAAATCTGCTACATGTGCATTGATCTCGTAATCCACCGCATAGAATTTTTGTTTAGATCCTGCTTTTTTTAAAGTTGTGCCTAAACAGCTAAAAACATGGGTATATCCAGACAAATCTTCATCATTTAATAATAAAAAATCATCGAGCACATATTGTTCAACACGAGGAGTATCATTCAATGCGTCATTTTTGTGCCGTACAATAACGGTGATCGCATCGAAGAATGCTGAAGTTTGTAGCTGTTCAAGTAATGCGCTTCCAACCAAACCCGTCGAACCAAAAACCAGTGCTTTATTTTTTAAATTAGACATGTTTTTTACTACCGAATTATTTTTATAGCTAATTTAACGTTTTCTTTGGCATTAATCAGCATCAAAAACGTAGCAAAAACGTCTCAAGGCTTGACTTACCGACAGGGATTCATCAAAATATGGCACTTGTTTACGGGCTGGTGATTGTTTTATTTTTTAAGTAAAGCTTCAGCCCGCCCAGACCAATCAAATTTCAAGGAGTGCAAGAGTGGCAAACTCTGCTCAGGCAAAAAAACGTGCGCGTCAAAACGTTAAAGCGCGCAAACACAACGCAAGCTTGCGTTCTATGGTTCGTACATACATCAAACGTACTGTAAATGCAATTGCAGCTGGTGATTATACTGTTGCTACAGAAGCTTATAAAAAAGCTGTTCCTGTAATCGACCGTATGGCTGACAAAGGCATCATCCACAAAAACAAAGCAGCTCGTCACAAGAGCCGCTTGAATGCTCAAGTTAAAGCACTTGCTTCTAACTAAGTAATTCATAAAAAAAGCCCGATGGGGCTTTTTTTATATCTGCTATTTAGCTTATCTGATTTTGTCATTACTCATGTCGATTTAAGAAATCAGCAACCCTCAAATGATGTCGTTCACCACGCCACAACCAGTTTAGCTCGCTCCCAGCAAAATCATCTCCTTCAAACCATACAAATAAACCTTCCATCATGGCAGGCCAATCTTCTTGATCAATTTGTTGGCGCCCAGCCATGACTGCGACAATCGCTGCAATAATTGTATCGTGACTGACCGCAAGACTTAAACCATAAGGTGCAGAAGGGTGCGTGTTATAAATCAACTCAAGCACATCGAATACACCCGTAATCGGATGTTTCATACCGGGTAGCGCGTTATTTACAAAACTATTTATAAAACCAAGCGCACCCTGCTGTCTAAAGAAAGGTGCAGCTTGTTTGATATCAAGCACAAAACTTCCTGGCTCCACCAGCAAACCTTGCTCGACAATTTCAATCGTATGGGTATTTGGGCAACGTGCCACCGCATCGGCACCCTCAATGATCAATGCAGCAGTATCAACACAGCGCTGAATGGGACTTGAAATACAATGCTGAATGGTTCGACCAGTGTTTTCAATCAAGTAAGCCCCCCACGCTTTGGCTAACTCACGTCCTTGATCAGTTAACTGTAGATCATATCCAGCCAGCCCTTGCCCATTCACCAACTCTCTCAGCGAATGGCGGGTAAACAAAGTCACAGGTATGTTTGGATCTGGAAGTAGATCTAAAGCTCGGAACATGCTGGGAGGAAGCAATTTAAGTGTCATGATCAAAATCATTAATTCTTTATTACGTTATCACTATACCACGCAACAAAAAACACTCAATTATAATTGTCCATATGACTCAACAGGTCTTTGGCAAGCTTTTCATACTTAGGGCTGGCAAATGCTAAGAAGCCTTTATTCAATAAGGTATCGCGAACGTTATACTTAAAAGGCAATCCTTTCAAAGAGACCAACCCTCCGCCTATACTTTCTAAAAGCCCCTGACCCGCGCTAGTATCCCACTCAGAAGTGGGATGAAAACGTGGATAAAGATCAATCTCACCTTCAAGCATTAAGCAAAATTTGTAAGCACTGCCCGCTTCCAAACGCTCAACAGTATAGTGTTGCTCCAGATACGTCATGAGTTGCTGATACTGATCATTTTTATTGTTATGACTTAAGCCAACTCGAATTACATTTGAATGCTGATCGCTATCTGCTTGATAACGCCACCAGCGTTTGGACTGAAACTCGTATTTATAGGGATGTTGATCGAGATATCCTAAATAAACAACACCTTTACAAGGCACAACCAAAGCTGAAAAGTTTGTTTTATCACCACACACCAAACTTAAATTGATCGTAAATTCTTGCCGTTTATGTAAAAACTCTTTTGTCCCATCGAGTGGATCAAGCATCCAGAAACTTTTCCATTCGGATCGCTGCACACTTTCACTTTCTTCAGAAAGTACAGGATAGAACGGCTCAAGTTTTGCCAACTCCTCAGTCATATACTGATTGACGCGAAGATCCGCCTGAGTGACTGGAGAAGTATCCTCTTTCCGATCAATCTTAAACACTTTCCCCGATGCATAAGTATCAAACTCTTGAACCAGTATTTCCGAGGCATGAACTAAAATATCAAGAATTTTCAACAACAATGGATCATGAGACACCGGATCAGATATAACAAACATAACTAGATCTTCTCTATTTATTTAGAATTTAAATTATTTTATTTCAAATAATCTGAAAGAAGATTTGTTTTTTTAATAAAAATATTTAAAAAATTTACATTAAAAATTAAGTTTTAATTAAAAAATCAACTAATTACACAAATGCATAACAAATAAGCAATAATATGAGACAAAAAATTCAAATTAAATTAAAATATGAATCGCTACAGCACTAATTAATATAATCTGGATCAAACTAACATGAACTTAATTAAATTTTTAAAGAGTTTCAATACGGCAAATACTTATCTATTCATGACCTCAATCGTTTTACTATTTCTAGTCCTCTATTTTTATGTGATTAGCCCCAAATAAGCCACTAATGTGGCTTTTTTAATCTTTCATTACAACTAAAAATATTTTATTTTACCCACTCTTTACAGCATTGTGTTTCGCTTGAACAATATAAAACTGAATGTGTAAAAAATTAATGGAACTATTGAAACTGTTCAGAAAGCCCTTATATTTAGAACCTGTAGCGTGCCTAAAAGTAAAAAGGCAAAATCAAACTGCTTTGTGGCTTTTGTAAGGATTTTGATGTCAAAACAGCAACATGAAGAAAAAAGTATCGATTCAATGCGAGTCGATAAATGGTTATGGGCAGCTCGTTTCTTTAAAACACGTTCAATAGCAAAAGCTGCAATTGAAGGTGGCAAGGTTCACCACAACAATGAACGCGTAAAAGTTTCTAAAGATGTGCGTATCGGAATGGAGCTTACCATTCAGCAGGGAATCGAGCGTAAAACTGTTGTGGTTAAAGCACTATCGAGCATGCGTGGCCCTGCTCCAGTTGCACAACAATTGTACGAAGAAACGCCTGTCAGTATTGCACGAAGAGAGTTGATTGCTTCGCAAAGAAAATTGCATAATTTAGCACGACCAGATCATCGTCCATCCAAAAAAGATAGAAGACAAATCAATCGGTTCAAGCAAGATAACGATCAGCAGTTCGATCAATCGTGGTCATACAATGATGAGTAAACTCATTTGCGTTTTGAGCGTCATAATGTGTCGTACTAGCACATTATCGACATAGAAGAGAAAGAGCAAATCTGTCACTATACATCAGTGGAACGAGGTTGAAATTCAATACATCCACTTTGAATGAAAGTGATATTACACAGTTTTGAGGTTGTGAGATGGATGATAATAAAAGTAAGGCATTACAAGCTGCCTTAAGCCAGATTGAAAAACAGTTTGGTAAAAACACAGTTATGCGCTTAGGCGACAATACCGTGCAAGCCGTTGAAGCTGTTTCTACAGGTTCGCTCACGCTTGATATTGCGCTTGGCATTGGAGGTTTACCGAAGGGTCGTATTGTTGAAATTTACGGTCCTGAATCCTCAGGTAAAACCACCATGACATTACAGGCAATTGCTCAATGTCAAAAATCTGGCGGTACATGTGCATTTATCGATGCAGAACATGCACTAGATCCTCAATACGCACGCAAGCTCGGTGTTGATATTGAAAATCTTTTGGTTTCTCAGCCAGACAATGGTGAACAAGCCCTAGAAATCGCGGATATGCTGGTTCGCTCGGGTGCGATTGATCTAATCGTGGTCGACTCGGTTGCCGCATTGACCCCAAAAGCTGAAATTGAAGGTGAAATGGGCGACTCACATATGGGCTTGCAAGCCCGCTTGATGAGTCAAGCGCTACGTAAAATTACGGGTAATGCCAAACGCTCTAATTGCATGGTGATCTTCATTAACCAAATTCGTATGAAGATTGGTGTAATGTTTGGAAGCCCTGAAACCACAACGGGCGGTAATGCACTTAAATTTTATGCATCTGTTCGATTGGATATCCGTCGTATTGGCCAAGTAAAAGAAGGTGACGAAATCGTCGGTTCTGAAACCAAAGTAAAAGTGGTTAAGAACAAAATGGCCCCTCCTTTTCGCGAAGCTATTTTCCAGATCCTGTACGGCAAAGGTGTTAACCAGTTAGGTGAACTTGTCGATCTCGCAGTTCAACAAAATATTGTTCAAAAAGCAGGTGCTTGGTATTCATATCAAGGCAACAAAATTGGACAAGGTAAAAATAACGTGATTCGTTATTTTGAGGAAAATCCAAGTATTTCGGCAGAAATTGAACGCGCTATTCGCGAACAATTGCTGACCAAAAATACAGATCCAGCCGCTGCGCATGATGATGAGCCAGAAGAACAGCCCGACTTTATTGAAAGTTAAGCCACGACACTATCAAACGCCCTCTGGGGCGTTTTTTCATGAGTTTGAATATGTATTTCCAAAAAAAGAAACCCGATAATCCCACCCTAACAGGCACTCGCCTTCGCTCTTTAGCATTTGCACTTCTAACGCGAAAAGAATACAGCAAAGCTGAATTAATTGAGAAACTCAATCTGTACGCGCTTGATCAAGCCGAAGTCATACAATTGGTAGAGGAGTTATCAGATCAAAACTATCAAAGTGATCAGCGTGTTGCAGAAATGGTTCTGGCCAGTCAAATGCGCAAAGGTAAAGGTCCTAATCAAATTAAACACGCTTTAAAGAAGAAAGCGCTTGATCGTGAATTAATTAATGACGAATTCAATGATATCGACTGGTTTGAACAGGCATATCAATTAAAAAGAAAGAAGTTTGGTGATACTGTGGAGAAAGATCCTAAACAAAAAGCAAAGCAAATTCGGTTCTTACAATATAGAGGTTTTGATATGGATATTATTTTGAAAGCGATAAATTACACAGCAGAAGATTAGAATGGTGGTAACCCTACTAGCAAAACCTCGGCACATTATAGATCTGCTACCGTTGCTACCTTCCGGTCCTGGCGGGGTTCACAGAGTACAATTGCGAAGCCACCAGCAGGGCTACCATTGCAAGAACAGAGTATAGAGATTTTTATAAGCCTTGCAAGTACTAATTAAGGTTTTAAGTCAAAATCAGTTTCAAGTGGCGAATTCATCATCAGCTCATTCATTTTAAAGGCAAAATTTAAACCAATTGAATCGTTTCATGCTTTCACTTATTAAAATGCTACAAGTTTGTAAGTACATCTTGCATTTCTATATACCAATGCTTTAATGACTACATGAAATGACAACAGTATTTAAGATGACTCTGCTCGTCTTATGCATAGCGCATTTTTCTAAGTTTTTAAATGGAATTCTCTTATGCTCAACAAGCATTTGCTTTTTACAGCCGTTCTTCTTTCTATTGGCGCACAAACATATGCAAATATTCCCATTGAATCGCGCGGTCTGAGTCAAAACACTGGTAGTTCTTTATCTGGTACATCTCCTGCTGCACCCATCAATATTAACTGGGAGCTCATGCAAAAAAACCAGCAGCTTGAAAACGAGATTCGTAGCTTACGCGGTAAATTAGAAGAACAAGACAACGAAATTGAAAAACTAAAGAATGACTTACAAAATCGCTATACCGATCTTGATCAACGACTGGAGTTATTGAATCAGAAACTTGATCCTGATAGCAGTGCTGCTGATCCGGATGCGCAGTCGAATACAGCACCTCCTGCCAACTCTCCAACAAACACAGCATCCCCTACAAATACCACTATTGCACCTACCACTGCCTCAAATTCAGCTGCAGCTGGCAATAACGCTACCCCTACTGCTAATCAACAAGATCCAGTAGAACTTGAAAAGGCCGCTTACACAGTTGCTTTAGATGCCTATAAACAAGGCGGTGCAAAAAAAGCGATTGCACCCATGCAAAATTTTATCAAGAATCACCCCAATAGCATCTATACAGGGAATGCCTATTTCTGGTTAGCAGAATTTAACTTGGCTACAGATCCGGTGAACTATTCAGAAGCTAAAAAGAATTATGATATTGTCGTAAAACGCTATCCAACCTCAAGCAAGGCGCCACGTTCACTTTACCAGCTGTATAGTATCGCCAAAGATGTTGAACACAACACGACAGCAGCCAACCAACTCAAGGCCAAACTATTAAAAACCTATCCTCAAGCCGAAGAAGTAAAATACTTCAAGTAGGCAAAAAAAAAAGACACTTGATAGTGTCTTTTTTTATTAACGACTTAACGCACAATACCACGCTTTGAAGAAGTTACTGAGTCGATTAAAAGTTCAACTTCAGGCGTTTCGGGTAAGATATCGGTACGAATTTTTTCAATGGCCTGCTCAGTGGTCAATCCTGACTTATAAATCAGCTTGTAAGCTTCACGTAAAGATTGAATCACATGCTTTGACCAGCCTTTACGACGCATACCTTCAACATTCATACCGAATGCATGTGCTGGATTTCCAGAGACCATAACATAAGCTGGAACATCCTTTAAAATTAAAGATGCACCACCTACCATGCTATACGAGTCAATCTTACAGAACTGGTGAATACCTGAGTTTCCACCCACAACCACATGGCTGCCAATTTGCACATGACCTGCAACGCCCACGTTATTTGCGAAGATATTATGGTCACCAATTTGGCAATCATGGGCAATATGCGTATTCACCATCAACAGGTTGTGGCTACCAATTTTGGTTAAGCTATTATCCTGTACTGTACCGCGATGCAGACTAGAATGCTCACGAATCAGGTTATGATCGCCGATTTCCAACCAAGTCTCTTCACCTTGATATTTAAGGTCTTGACACACTTCACCGACGCTTGCAAACTGAAAAATTTCATTATGCTCACCAATTCGGGTGAAACCACCAACAACGACATGCGAATGAAGTTTTGTTCCAGCCCCAATCGTGACGTTGGGACCAATTACACAATACGGCCCAATTTGAGCATCTGCTGCAATTACAGCAGATGGATCAATAATAGCGGTAGAATGAATTAGGTCGTTATTGCTCATGCCTGCTCTGTTCTTAAATGTGAAACTATAATTTCAGCGGTTGTTGCGACTTTACCATCAACTGTCGCAATACAATTGTACTTGTAAATACCACGCTTTTGCATCACAAGCTCAGCTTTTAACACCAGCTGGTCACCTGCAACCACTTGCTTTTTAAAACGTACTTTCTCTGCGCCTGCAAACAGAAACAAAGAACCCGGCTTTGGTGTTTCATTATTCATAATGAAACCCAAAATACCTGCTACCTGTGCCAGTGCTTCTACAATCAAAACACCAGGCATAATTGGATAGTTTGGAAAATGGCCTTGAAAAAACTCTTCGTTAATCGAAACGTTTTTATAACCTACAATATTATTTTCACCGACTTCAGTTACACGGTCGACCAAAAGAAATGGATAGCGGTGCGGTAAGTATTCACGAATTTTTTGAATGTCCATTGGCAATTCAGGGATCGTAAACGCAGGAGTGTTTGACTCAGTCATCATATTCTATTTACGCAATTTAAAAGTTGATTCAAGAGACTCAATTTGAGCTTGTATATGATCGAGTCGTTTCATGACTTGGGTCAATGGCACATCTGCTAATTGTCTAAAGCGAACAATTGTACGTTTCCAATGATGATTGTCCAAAAGACCTGTACCTGAAGAATAAGTTCCGGCTTCAGAAATACTTTTTGTGACCATTGACATTCCCGTTAACGTCACATTATCTGCAATGTTGATGTGACCTACCACACCACAGGCACCCGCAAGGATACAGTTTTTGCCAATTGTGGTACTGCCTGCAATCCCGCAATTGGCTGCAATTGCAGTATTCGCACCGATATGCACGTTATGAGCGATTTGCACAAGATTATCAATAATCACGCCATCTTCAATAATAGTGTCATCAAGTGCCCCGCGATCGATACAGCAATTTGAACCAATACGCACATCATTACCGATTCGAACTTTGCCTAATTGCACAATACGGTGCCATCGACCCTGATATGGTGCAAAACCAAATCCTTCCCCGCCAATCACGGTATTGGCATGGATACGTACACGATCCAAAATTGTGGTGCCTTCAAGCAAAGAAACATGTGAATCGATCATACAATTATGACCAACAGATACATTATCTGCCAACACAGTATGAGAAAGAATAACGGTATTTTCACCAATCTTGCAGTCTTCACCAATGACTACATAATGGCCGATATAGACATTTTCAGGAACAACGACTGATGGATGTATTTGAACCGTCGCTTCAATTCCAGTTTGCGTATGCTTTTTTTCAAAAACATGCGTCAATTTAGCAAATGCCAGATAGGGATTATCCACAACAATAAAATTCTGATGCTGTGTCAGCTTTTCTTTCAACTCTTGCTGAACAATGAGTGCACCGGCCTGTGTGGAAATTGCAGCATCAAGATACTTTTCTCCATTCACAAAGGCAATGTGTTGGTTATCTGCATGCTCAAGGCTTGCCAAACCCGACAATTTCAGTGCTGCATCACCAAAAAGCTCACCTTGTACAAGATGAGCCAATGTTTCTAAAGAATATTGATGAACTTTCATGGATTATTTAATTGCATTCACTTTTTGAATCATTTTGTCAGTTAAATCATCTTTTGTATCCGATGCGATCACTGCATTTTTATTCAATACATAATCCAGATTATTCTCTTTTCTGAGTTGCTCAGCCGCTTGTTTGACACGTGCTTCAAAGGTGTTGTTCATATTCTGCAACCCACCCTGAACTTTGGTCTGCAAGCTTTGCTGGGTTGAATTGAACTCACTTAATTTGGCCTGATACTGTTGATTCAGCTTTTGAATATCAGCTTCTTTCATACTCCGCCCTTCAGTTTCAGCTTTTTGGCGAAGCGCATCAAGCTCTTTACCCAACTGTTCTAAACGCGTTGTACTTGGCTTTACCGACTGGTTCAAATTTGCATTTTGCTGTTTTAGATAGGTGCTGTTATCGACTACGCGAGCCAGATCAACCACTCCAATACTAGCAGCATGTGTAAGACCCGATGATGCAATACCGAGAACCAGTAAAATTTTGTTCATTTTATTCATAACTGTTCCTTAATCAGGAAAACATACAGATCAAAAGTGAACCGTACTTTAGAAAGTACGGCCAATTTCAAATTGGATCGATTGTGTATCGTCACCATCTTTTTTGTTAAGTGGGTATGCATAACTCAAAGATAATGGACCAATCATCGTAATCCACGTAAAGCCTACACCCACACTATATCTGAGGTTACCCAGATCGAAGCCGTAGTTATCTTCACAATACTTCTTGGCATCTACACCATTAATCGAATATTTCCCAGATGGAAGATCACATTTGGTGTCAAAAACTTGACCGCCTTCAGCAAAGATCACTGGTCTGAACTGACGCGCCCAGTCACCTTTAAACGGTACAGGGAGTGCAAGCTCTGTACCAAACTGCACCAGTGCATTACCACCGACTGCTTCCCAATCAGGATCAGTCTTACCAGATTCTTGATAAACAACACCCGGATAACGCGGACCTAATGTGCTACTTTCGAAACCACGTACCGAACCGTAACCACCAGCAAAGAAGTTTTTATAGAATGGTAAATCATTGCCATAACCAAGTTTACCGTAGCCTCTGAGTACAAAGTCTTTTCCTAGTGGGAAATAGGCTTGCGTATCGTATGATAACTTCTGGTAATCGACGTCACTACCCGGCAAACCTACTTCAAGGTTGACACGATGTGACGTACCTGAGGTTGGTAAAATCGGACGATTCAGCGTGTTGTATGACCATCCTAAGTTGAGGATATAAGTGAGATAGTCACCCTCAAATTGAGAGTCATAAGTAACCGTCGATCCTGCAGGACACGTAAAGTTATTCGCTTCGGTCAGATCAACAGTACAATATGTCGATGTACCTGTCGTTTTTCCGCCATTCGCCAATAAGTAATCACGTACATAAGTAGAGACATACGGGCCAGTTTTTACTTTAGTCGAATCAATACCCAAAGATGCACTTAAGCTTTGATTTTCATCAATTGGATAACCAAATGACAAACTACCACCAAAACTATCCGTGACATAGTTATTAACAGTGTATTCGTCGTTGAGTTTGGTTTTACGGTAGTAAAGGTTGTAACCACGACTTACACCATCAATGGTAAAGTAAGGGTCTGTAACACTTAAGTTGTAATAGTCTTGAGTTTGCGAACGAGTCAAGTCAAGTGCAAAACGATTCCCCGTACCGAGCAAGTTGGTTTGACTTAAACCTGCTTGGAAGGTAATACCTGCACTTTGAGAATAACCTACAGCTAAGGTTGTAGAACCTGAATGCTGCTCTTCTACATTGACATTAAGATCAACTTCATCTGGTGAGTTTGGTACACGAACTGGCTTAATATCAACTGTTTTGAAGAAGCCTGTACGCTCCAGACGCACTTTTGAAAGGTCAATTTTTTCGTTACTTGCAAGTGCGCCTTCCATCTGACGCATTTCGCGGCGCAATACATCATCAGCGGTTTTAGTATTCCCCGTAATATTGATACGACGAACTTTAACCTGCTGACCCGGGTTGATATAGTAATTAAGATCAACCACACCGGTTTCATTATTGATTTGCGGAACAACATTCACTTCTGCAAAGTAATAACCAGCATTACCGTATTTACGCAAAAGCAATTGCTTAACAGCATTTACTTTCTCTTGCGAGTAAGTATCACCGTCTTTATAGATTTTGAGAGCTTCTAACTCTTGTGGCTGATAAAGCGCATCGCCAAGAAACTTGGTTTGACCAAATTTAAACTGACTGCCTTCGGTAACAGATACTTCAACAAAAATTTTTTTCTTGTCTTCGCTGATATTTAACTGAGAGTTATTAATATTGAAATTAATATACCCTTTGTTTAAATAAAGCGCGCGCAGTGATTCAAGACTTGCCGCCATTTTCTCACGTGCATAACGATCATTACGCGTAACAATTGAAGACCAGCCGCTCTCTTTAATGGCAAAGGCTTGCTTGATATCACTGTCACTAAATACAGTATTACCAATCAGATTGATTTCGACAACTTTAGCAGGCTTTCCTTCATAGAAATCCAGCTTTAAAGCAACACGGTTATTTGGCTGCGCGATGGTCTCAACTTTGATGTCTGCATCATAGCGACCTTGCTGGGCATATTGCTGCTCAAGTTCCGTTTCAATGGTCTGCAGTGCTGAGCTTTTAAGCACATCACCTTCAACCACACCCATTTTTTTCAGACCTTCAGTCAAGGCCTCTTTAGGAATGAGCTTATTGCCTTTAAATTCAATTTTAGAGATGACTGGCCGTTCAACCACTCTAAAGGTGAGGACATCGTTTTGCTTATAGGTTTTGATGTCATCGAAAAGACCCGTTGCATACAATGTACGAATGGCATCGGCAATCGTAGGATCATCAACACGATCCCCACTGTTAATCGGTAACATATTGTAAACATTTGAAGGTGTAAGACGGACTAAGCCTTCTATTTTTACTTCGCGTGCAATGAAACCATTTGCTGCATATGCTTGTTGTACCGCTGCCATAGCACTAACAAGTGCCAAAGGCATTAATAAATGTGTGTGCCGCATGCCAGTTTTTTCCAGTAAGTTAATTTTTCCATATCAGCGTTTATAGACGCATAAAATCATTAAAAAGCGCTAAAAGCATCATGCTACCGAGCAGTACCATACCAATTTTTAGACCGAACATTTGTATTTGTTCGGAAACAGGTTTACCGCGTATGGCTTCAATAAAGTAATAAACCAAATGTCCTCCATCCAGCATAGGAATCGGCAGCAAGTTTAAAATCCCCAAACTCACACTCATGAGAGCCATAAAAGAGATAAATGTTTGCCAGCCCATTTCTGCGCTTTGACCTGCAACTTTAGCAATTGTAATCGGACCCGATAAATTCTCAAGACCAATCAAACCACGAACCATTTTCACAATGGAATTCAATATCATGCCAGAGATTTGCACGGTCTTATCAACAGCCATACCCATTGCCTGGATAGGAGTATATTGAATTAACTGCTTATATTCAGCAGGAATCGTTACCTTACCAGGATTACTTTGAACACCCAGCATTCCTGTAACATTACCCATACTGTCACGTTTACCTTGTGGCATCACTTGTAAATGAACAAGCTGCCCCTCGCGTAAGACATCTATATTAAGCAATTTCTCAGGTGATTTTTGAACAATATCGACCACATCGAACCAATCGTTCATCTTTAAGCCGTTTATACTTAAAATACGATCTCCAACCTTCATCCCCTGACGTATTGCAGCACCATCCTCACTCAACTGATGAATGACTGCTGGCATGGCGGGACGATACGGCAGAAAACCAAGTACATCAAGCGCTGATTGGCTCTGATTTTTCAAAAAATCTTGTATCGGCAAATTTACCGTTTTATCTGTACCTTGATCATTGACCATGACACGGATTTGACCCGTTTCACCTGCACGATCAACCAGTGCAAAATTTAGACGCTCCCAAGTAGGTGTTTCTTTACCATCGACAGATACAACTTGATCACCTGCTTTTAATCCCATTTCGGCTGCAGGTGTATTGGGAATAACTTTCCCAATTCGCGTATTGAGCTGTTCTTGTGAAGGTAAAAAGAGAATCCAAAACAAAACCACAGCAAACAGTAGGTTAATCAAAGGGCCTGCCGCGACAATTGCAATCCGTTTCCATGGCGATTGACGATTAAACGCATACGGCAAGTCAGCCTCGGCAACATTACCTTCACGCTCATCAAGCATCTTGACATATCCACCGAGCGGCAACGCCGAAAGCTGATACTGTATGCCCGATTTTTTAGACGTCCATTTAAGTAATGTTGGCCCAAAACCAATTGAATAGACCAACACTTTCACGCCAAGTTTTCGGGCCACCCAGTAATGACCAAACTCATGTATCGCAATAAGAGGACCTAGCAGCAATATTGCAGCGATGACAATATACAATACACTCATCTTTCTAGCCTCTGATCTGTTGGATGTAACGACCTGCAACCTGTCGTGCTACAGCATCGATCTCTAGAACATGCTCAATACTGGTTGCCTTATCATTTTGCACGTGATTCAGCACATGCTCAACCACTTCCGGTATCGAAGTGAATTTTATTTTATGATTTAAAAATGCCTCAACTGCAATTTCATTGGCTGCATTAAGTATACATGGCGCCAAACCACCAGATCGCATCGCTTCTCTGGCAAGCGTTAAGGAAGGAAACTTTTGTGTATCAGGCTGTCTAAAATTCAACTGCGCGTGAGCAAAGACATCCAGAGCTGGGACATCTGTTGCTATACGCTCAGGCCACGCCAGTGCATGCGCAATTGGTGTACACATATCTGGATTCCCCATTTGCGCTAACGTAGAACCATCTACATATTGAACCATGGAGTGAATAATACTTTGTGGATGAACGACAACTGTAACAAAATGTTCAGAAATTGAAAACAAATGACAGGCTTCGATTAATTCAAGCCCTTTATTCATGAGTGTAGCGGAATCAACAGAAATTTTTTGTCCCATTGACCAGTTTGGATGTTTACATGCTTGTTGCGGAGTTACTTGTGACAACAAATCATCTGGATAATCCAGAAATGGCCCACCCGATGCAGTCAATAAAATTTGAGATACACCAAGCTGAGGAGATCCTGTTGGGGACAGACTCAAGTAATTATGTGGTAAAGACTGAAAAATCGCATTGTGTTCTGAATCGACAGGCAACAACAAGGCACGATGTTCGCGAGCAGCCTGCATCATGATATCACCAGACATCACCAGCGATTCTTTGTTTGCAAGCAATACACGCTTACCTGCCTTAACTGCTGCGAGTGTTGGCAGCAAACCCGCCGCACCTACAATCGCCGCCATCACAATGTCTACGTCCGGAGCAGAAGTCACACTGATCAAACCTTCAGATCCGACCCGAATCTCAATGTGTTCAAGTTGAGCATCGATAAAAAGCTGCTTAAGCTGAACAAATTTTTCAGCAGGAATCACCACAACTTGAGGATTTACCCGTTTGCATATCGCCAGTAGTTCATCAATTCGACTATATGCGGTAACGGCATACACTGAATATTGATCTGGATGCTGCTCTAAAACTCTTAAAGTGCTTTGTCCAATCGAACCGGTCACACCCAATATACAAACAGATTGTGTCATTTATAAATCTACACCAATGAGCTTCAATAGATAAATTCCTGCAGCAAAAACAGGAGCAGCAGCCAACAATGAATCAATTCGGTCGAGTACACCACCATGACCTGGCAAAATACGTCCTGAATCCTTGATTCCCGCTCGACGCTTAATCATGGATTCAAACAAATCACCTAAAACAGAGGCAAATACAGTCAATAAAGATAGAATCAGAAAAAGAATATGTTGTGCAAGGGATAGATCTAGATAAAAGAACTCAACCACAATAATCACGACAACCGTGATCACTACACCACCAATCAACCCCTCGATTGATTTATTTGGACTGACCGTTGGTGCAAGTTTTCGCTTACCAAATTTACGCCCAACAAAGTAAGCACCAGTATCTGCACCCCAAACTAGAAGAAATAGATACATCAACCACCACGGAGATGCTTTCCATACCTCAAAGATCGCAGTGACAGCAGCACTCACCAGAATTAGACCAAGTATATACAATGTCGCGTTGTACCAGCCATCGTACTCCGGATAAGATTTCACCCAGAAGCTACTCACCAACCATGTCAAAATGGATGCCGACCATAGTAAGAGTGCCACGTCATTATAAAATAACGCCAGCCCTGCAATCAGTGCAACTACAGCACCATAGCACCATGCTTTAGGCTTGACCACATGTGGTGTGGTTCTTGGCATAAGCTTGAACCACTCATAGCCTGCAACACCTGCCGCTAAGATCATCAATCCAAACATAGGATAATGCGATTGGGTAGCAAACATGCAGATCAGCACCACTGCCACTAACACCAACGCGGTTAGGATCCGCTCTAACATTATTAATTCTCAATTTTATCTTGTTGGATTTGCTCTGATGTTTTACCAAAACGGCGTTCACGGCCAGCAAAAACATCTAATGCGTGGTCGAACTCTTGAGTTGAAAACTCTGGCCACAATGTTTCTGTAAAGTAAAGCTCTGCGTAGGCAGCCTGCCAAAGCAAAAAGTTAGACAAACGATAATCGCCTCCAGTTCGAATCAATAAATCGACTGGTGGAAGCTCGTTCAGACTAACATACTGACCAAATAAGGAAGCGTCAATTTGCCCAATATCCAGATGACCCGTGTGTACATCACTGGCAATTTGTTTTGCCGCCTCTGCAATGTCCCACATCCCACCATAGCTCACAGCAATGGTTAGCGTCATGGAGCTAAAACTTGCTGTTTCTTGCTCTGCACTTCGCATAAGATCACGTAAATGAGGAGATAACCGCGAACGATCACCAATAAACTGCAACTGAATATTGAATTTACGCATGCGAGGCAATTGCTCATGAATCGCCTCCTCGAGAAGCTTCATCAGCAAATCGACTTCAATTTGCGGACGATTCCAATTTTCACTCGAAAAAGCAAAGACCGTTAAGGCCTGAATTCCTCTTGAACGGCAATGCTCAACAATCGGGTCTAAACTATTTTTACCCTCTCGATGACCATCTCCTTTTTGCATTTGATTTTTTTTGGCAAAACGGTTGTTGCCATCCATAATGATGGCAACATGTTTTGGAAGATGGTGCTCTTCTAATAAGGTCATAAAAACTTAGACCTTCATCAATTCTGCTTCTTTTGCTGCCAAACGCTTATCAACTTCAGCAACATATTTATCGGTAATTTTTTGAATATCATCACCTGCACGGCGCTCATCATCTTCAGAAATTTCTTTTTCTTTCAACAATGCTTTGATATCACCAAGTACATCACGACGAATATTACGGATCGCGACTTTGGCATTTTCAGCTTCTGTACGTGCAACTTTTTGCATGTCACGACGTGTTTCTTCAGTCAAAGCGGGTAACGGCACACGAATCGCGTCTGCAGTGATTGGGTTTAAACCCAAGTCGCTTTCACGAATCGCTTTGTCAATTGCAGATACCATCGTACGTTCAAATGGCTGAACAATAAGCGTACGTGAATCTTCAACACCCACGTTTGCAACCTGATTAAGAGGCACATCTGAACCATAGTAAGGAACCATGACACCATTTAAAATTGATGGATGTGCACGACCTGTACGAACTTTTGCAAAACCTTGCTCTAGCGATTCTAGAGTTTTTTGCATACGCTGTTCGCTGTCTTGTTTGAGATCGTTAATCATATGATCTTCCTTACTTATTCATTCAAAAAGTGTAAAACTAAATTAGTGGGCTAGTATAAAGAGCTTTAAAGGCGCCGTCATCTGTTGGTGACGTGGGTTCCTTCTTTTTCACCCATGATAACCGACAATAATGCACCTGGCTTATTCATATCGAATACTTGTAACGGCACATTATGATCACGGCATAAGCAAATCGCAGTCAAATCCATTACACCGAGTTTTTCGTCAAGCACCTGATCAAAGCTCAATTGATCGTACTTAACAGCATCATCGTATTTACTTGGATCTTTATTATAAACACCATCAACTTTTGTGGCTTTTAAAATAAGATTAGCTTCAATCTCAATACCGCGCAAACATGCAGCTGTATCCGTTGTAAAAAATGGATTTCCGGTACCTGCTACAAATACACAGACTTCACCCTGACCCAAATAACGAATTGCATCACGACTTGAGTATGGTTCTACCACAGTACCAATCGACAAAGCAGACATCAAACGAGTTTTAATGTTACGGCGTACTAGTGCATCGCGCATCGCTAGACCATTCATGACCGTCGCCAGCATGCCCATTTGATCGCCAGTTACACGGCCTACCAAACCATCTTTTTGCAATTGACTGCCACGGTATAGGTTACCACCACCAACCACGATACCAACCTGCACACCCAAGCCGACCAAGTGTGCAATCGATAAAGACATTTGATCGAGCACTTGAGCATCGATTCCCATATCTTTATTGCCTGACAATGCTTCGCCCGACAGCTTTAACAAAATTCGTGAATAACGAGGACTGTTCGTATCAGCCATAATTATGCTCCAAAATGCGATGTTTAAATTGAATTCTGTTTGTTAACGCGCAACTAAGCTGCTTTGATCTTGATCAGCTTGGCATATAAGTCATATTCGTCAGCGTCGGTAATTTCCACTTCCAGCAACTGGCCAGGCTGAATCATGGACTTATCAATATCTTCGACAAATACGTTTCCATCGATTTCAGGTGCATCAGCATAAGAGCGAGCCACTGCTACTGGAAATTCATCTTCAAGATCATCCACCAAAACAGTCATGGTTTGACCGATACGCTTTTGCAATTTGGCAGCCGAAATTTCTTGCTGAACTTGCATAAAACGCTCGTAACGATCTTGTTTAATCTCTTCTGGAACATGATCTGGCAAATCGTTTGCTGTCGCACCTTCAACAGGTGAATAGGTAAAGCAACCTACGCGATCGAGCTGGGCCTCTTTAAGCCATTCTAATAAAATTTGGAAATCTTCTTCAGTTTCACCCGGGAAACCGACTACAAAGGTTGATCGAATGACGAGATCCGGGCATTTTTCACGCCATACTTTTAAACGCTCTAAAGTATTTTCACTATGGGCTGGTCGCTTCATCAATTTTAAGATGCGCGGACTGGCGTGCTGAAAAGGAATATCTAAATACGGCAAAATTTTGCCTTGAGCCATCAAATCAATTACGGCATCGACATGCGGATACGGATAAACATAATGTAAGCGTACCCAGATACCCATCTGACCCAAGGCTTCACACATGTCGTAAAATTTGGTTTTTACAGGTTGACCGTTCCAGAAATCAAGCTTGTATTTGGTATCGACACCATAAGCAGACGTATCTTGTGAGATCACCAAAACTTCTTTAACGCCAGAACGCTTAAGCGCTGCGGCCTCTTCAAGCACCGATCCAACTGGACGCGATACTAAATCACCACGCATACTTGGAATGATACAAAAGGTACAACGATGATTACAGCCTTCTGAAATCTTCAAGTACGCATAATGCTTTGGTGTAAGACGAATACCTTGCTCTGGAACTAAATCGATAAACGGGTTATGTTTAGGCGGCGCAGGCACATACTCGTGTACCGCTTCCATCACATCTTGATAGGCTGCTGCACCAGTGACTTTAAGCACATTTGGGTGCATTTGACGGATTTTGTCTTCGTCTTTACCCAAGCATCCTGTCACAATTACACGGCCATTTTCATTCATGGCTTCGCCAATCGCATCTAATGACTCTTGTACTGCAGATTCAATGAAACCACAGGTATTCACAACAACTAAATCTGCACCATCGTAATTTGATGCTACTTCATAACCTTCAGTACGCAACTGAGTTAAAATTCGTTCAGAATCTACCAATGCCTTAGGACAACCTAAAGATACAAAACCGACTTTGGGGGATTTCATGAATCTGCACTCCACTAGAATCCGCGTATTGTATGATGTTTCTGAAAAGAAAAACAGGTCGATTCATTAACGATTCATTAGCGCACCAAAATAATTCATAAAAATTTATATTTTCATCAAAATGCACCAATTAAAGGCATAATTACAGATCATCACGCTAAGAATGTGTTAAAAAAATTCACTAATAGACCATGTAGCACATTTTTAACTCAAAAATATTGCTATTGCACTTTAATTGGCAAAGTTGGCGTGCATTTTGCTTCGGATATATCTCATAACAAGGACAGATATTTTTTAACAAGATGCCATTGCGCCATTTTAAAACAGGATACTTCCGCTAATGGATCACCAACCGACTATCGACTACCGACTTTTAGTGGACAATATGACCACTGCTATTTTATTGGTCGATAGCAATCTGAATGTGTTTTATTTGAACTCATCCTGTGAAGCACTATTCGACATCAGCCTATTAAGGGCTGCCGGTCAACCTGCCATTAACTTAATGCATGCACCTGATGATACCTTTAATACCTACGAGGCGCTTTTAAACACCCTGAATTCTGGGCAGCATTATACGCGGCGTGAAGCGGTAATTAATGTCAATTTCAAAGACATTCATGTCGACTACACCGTTTCACAGCTCAATACCGGCAAACCGTATCATCCATTGCTATTGATCGAGTTAAATCCGATTGATCGGATGCTGAAAATTTCTAAAGAAGAAAACTTTATTCAGCAACATCAAGTTGCACGGCAACTGATTCGTGGCGTTGCTCACGAAATCAAAAATCCGCTTGGTGGTATTCGCGGCGCAACTCAACTTCTGGCACGTAGTCTTAACGATCCGAAATACGAAGAGTTTACCGATATTATTATCAGCGAAGTGGATCGTCTTCGAAATCTGGCCGATACCATGCTGGGTTCGAGACAGCTACCAAGTTATGAAGATGTCAATGTGCACGAACCTTTAGAGCGTGTGCGCTCACTGATAGTCAATCAAACCAAAAAGAAAATTAAGATTACGCGCGACTACGATCTTTCACTGCCAGATGTCAAAGCAGATCGCGATCAACTCATTCAAGTCATGCTGAATATTAGTGTAAATGCCATTCAAGCCATGACAGAAAATAAGGAATTTTTCGTTGAAGAAGCGCCACATTTATCTTTACGTACGCGTATTCAACGACTAGTGACCATTAATGGGGTATTAAATCGCTCAGCCATTCGAATTGATATAGAAGACAATGGCCCGGGTATTCCGCAAGATATTATTGAATCTGTATTTTACCCACTGGTTACTGGGCGCGCCAAAGGCACAGGACTGGGCTTGAGTATTGCTCAAAATATTATGCATCAACACAACGGGATGATTGAATGCCAATCTGTACCCGGAAAAACTGTATTTAGCTTATATCTACCTTGGGAGACAGACCATGTCGCGAAATAAAATATGGGTAATTGACGACGATCGCGCCATGCGCTGGGTCTTAGAGAAAACCTTTAAAGAAGAAGGTTTTGATGTCACCAGTTTTGAAGAAGCTCAGACTGCGCTTGACCAATTACTCGACGATGCACCGGATGTGATCTTAACCGATATCCGTATGCCAGGTATCGATGGCCTTACTTTTCTAGGTAAAGTCAAAAACAGCAATCCAGATTTACCTGTGATTATTATGACAGCGCATTCAGATCTTGAATCGGCTGTGTCTAGCTATCAAACGGGTGCTTTTGAATACTTACCTAAGCCATTTGATATCGATGAAGCTCTTGCACTGGTCAATCGTGCCATCTTGCATATCAATAAATTACAACAACAAGAAGCCAGCAAGTCAGCATCGGTTGCTCAATCAACTGAAATCATTGGCGAATCGCCTGCCATGCAGGAAGTATTCAGAGCAATTGGGCGCCTTTCTCAGTCGCATATCACTGTGTTGATCAATGGCGAATCGGGAACCGGAAAAGAACTGGTTGCACATGCACTGCATAAGCATTCGCCACGTAGCAGCAAACCCTTTATTGCGCTCAACATGGCCGCCATTCCAAAGGACTTAATTGAAACCGAGTTGTTCGGTCATGAAAAAGGTGCTTTCACTGGTGCCAATACACAGCGTCAAGGCCGCTTTGAACAGGCCAATGGTGGTACGTTATTTTTAGATGAAATTGGCGATATGCCATTTGAAACGCAAACACGACTACTTCGCGTACTTGCAGATGGCGAGTTTTATCGTGTAGGTGGCCATATTCCAGTTAAGGTCGATGTACGTATTGTTGCAGCAACGCATCAAGATCTAGAAAAACTGGTGAATGAAGGACGCTTCCGTGAAGACTTGTATCATCGTTTAAACGTGATTCGTATTCATATTCCTAAGCTGGCCCACCGCAGCGAAGACATTCCAATGCTAGCGCAGCACTTTCTTGCCCGAGCTGGAAAAGAGCTTGGGGTGAGTCCCAAGATTTTGCGTACCGAAACAACTGACTATATGCAGCAACTGCCATGGCCAGGTAATGTGCGTCAGCTCGAAAATACGTGCCGCTGGTTGACGGTCATGATTACTGGTCGAGAAGTTTATCCGGAAGATTTACCTTCTGAACTCAAACAAATCCCGATCCAGAAATCAGCAGATACAAATATTGCGACACCAAACTTTGATCGCATTTCTCTACATCACTGGGATGAGCTACTAGGCCAATGGGCGATTCAAAAGCTCAAAAATGGTGAGATGAAAATTTTGGATATTGCCACGCCAATGTTCGAAAGAACACTCATTAACGCGGCACTGCAACAAACTCGTGGTCGAAAACGCCATGCTGCTGAGTTACTTGGCTGGGGTCGAAACACCCTCACCCGAAAGCTCAAAGAGCTCGGTATTGCGGCTGAAGACGACGTAGAAGAAGAATCTGAAATCTAAATACTTTAAAGTGAGAGTCACATGTGGGCTCTCACTTTAAAAACCTCTCAGCCCCTGCACCAGCCCCAAAAGCACAACATCAAACAATTTGTTATACTTAAATACACGATTAGTATTACCCTCCTTTTTTATGTCTAAACAGATGACACGACAAACCTGCCCGACAAAGTGCGATCTCCCCTTAACACGTCGGGGGCATGAGCGCTGGCTGGCTTTATTACTTAGTGCAACAGAACTGTTTCTTGAAAAAGGGTATGATGCGGTGTCCTTAGATGATGTCGTAAATCATGCAGGTGGATCGAAAGCCTCGATTTATAAATACTTTGGTAGTAAAGAAGGTTTGTTTACTGCGATTTGTGATTATCGTCGCGAACTGTTTTTCAAAAATATCTGTGCCTCTTACGACGCTCAACAGGATGATCTTCGTTCCTTTTTAACCAGCACCTTATATAACTTCTTTGCCAAAATTACCTGCACAGAAAATTCTGCTTTTATGCGTTTATTAATCGAGCAGTCACAGCGTAATCCAGATCTAGCCCTGTACTTGCACCAAAAAGGTCCAGAATATATTCAAAAATGCATTGCTGATGCACTGCAATATGCAGCAGAAAAAGGACAGATTGAGTGCAAAAAACCCTTAAATTCAGCCATGATGTACTTTGGTATCCTTCGAAATATTGAATGGAAGATTATTATGGGGGTTCCTTTAACGACCGATTGTGAGGACATTCACGAACACATCAATTATTGCGTTGATCTTTTTTTAAACGCGCACAAATTAAACTAATTTTTTTGCATTTTTTGTATCATATAGTATATTACTCGATTGTTTTTTTCGTTCACCAACCAGCAACTAATTGTTATAAAACAATTATTGTGGAGTAACCATGGCTCTACGGCACTTTCTTACTTTACGCGATCTTTCTTCTACTGAATTAAAGAATCTCCTTGATCGAGCAAGCGAACTAAAACGCCAGCAACACAATAATGAACTGTTTCAGCCATTTAAAGGTAAAGTGTTGGGAATGATTTTTGAGAAATCAAGCACACGAACTCGAATTTCATTTGAAGCAGGAATAGCTCAATTTGGTGGAAGTGCAATTTTTCTTTCACCACGTGATACACAACTAGGCCGTGGTGAACCGATCGAAGATTCTGCACGCGTTATTTCAAGCATGCTTGATATTGTCATGATTCGCACCTTTGGTCACGATGTTGTGCAGCGCTTTGCATCTTACTCTTCTGTCCCTGTGATCAATGGTCTGACAGATGATCATCATCCATGTCAGCTACTTGCAGATCTTCAAACCTATCAAGAACATCGTGGAAGTATTCAAGGCAAAACCGTTGCATGGATTGGCGACGGCAATAACATGTGTAATTCATATATTGAAGCTGCGCACATGATGGGCTTTAAATTAAAGGTTGGTGCACCTAAAGGTTATGAACCAAAACCTGAATTTATGGCTGAATTTGCGCACTGTGTTGAAGTATTTAATAATGCTGAAGATGCGGCTGTAAATGCAGATTTGATCGTGACCGACGTGTGGGCCAGCATGGGACAAGAAGAAGAACAAAAGTTACGTGAAGCAGCTTTTGCCGCATTTCAAGTCAATGAAAAACTGATGGAACTTGCTCATCCAGATTGTCTATTTATGCATTGCCTTCCGGCACATCGTGGTGAAGAAATTTCTGAACACATGCTCGATCATAAAAGCTCTGTGGTATGGGACGAAGCTGAAAACCGATTGCATGCACAAAAAGCATTGATGGAATTTTTATTGAATGAAAATTTAAAGCGATCTTAAGCATAAATTTTAAAAAAGCCTGATCTCCAATATCAGGCTTTTTTTTTGCATAAAATTTAATTGAGCGCTATTTTGGTTGCAAAATAATCAGGCTTGCACCAAGTAAAACCACTGCTCCACCCAATAGATCCCAACGCGTTAGAGCAACTTGATCTACAAACCTCAGCCACATGAGTGCAGTGAAAATATAGATTCCACCATAAGCCGCATAAATACGCCCTGACGCTGCGGGATGCAACGTCAGCAACCAAACGAAAAGAGCCAAACTCAAGGCCATTGGAATCCAGAGCCAAGCCGACTTGCCCTCTTTTAAAATCAGATAAGGGAAATAACAACCAAGAATTTCTGCAACCGCAGTCACAAAAAACAACCCGAATACACTGAGTATTCGGGTTGCAGAGAAGTCTTCTAATAACATTTATGCAGGTTCTGCCGTTTGGTCCTCAAATACGGAAAGCTGTAATCCAACTTCTTTACCGTCTTCTTTTTTAACTGATACCGCAACGTTACCGCCATGATCGGCCAGTTCACCAAATAGAATCATTTCAGCCAGTGGCTTTTTCAAATGCTCTTGGATTAAACGCTGCATAGGACGTGCACCCATTAAGCGATCATACCCGTTGGCCGCGAGCCAGTCACGTGCAGACTGATCCACCTCAAGTACCACTCTCTTATCATCGAGTTGCGCTTGAAGCTCAGTAAGAAACTTATCTACTACTGACTCAATCACAGTGGTTGGTAATGCTTTAAACTGAATCACACCATCAAGACGGTTACGGAACTCTGGAGAGAATGCGCGCTTCATGGCCTCTTGGTTATCGTTGCTGTTGTCTTGCTCGGTAAAACCAATACTGTTACGTGAAATACTTTCAGCACCAATATTCGTTGTGAGCACGATAATCACGTTTCTAAAATCAGATTTGCGTCCGTTGTTGTCGGTTAAAGAACCATGATCCATCACTTGAAGCAACAGATTAAAGACATCCGGATGCGCTTTTTCAATTTCATCGAGTAGCAATACACAGTGCGGATTTTTATGAATTGCATCTGTCAGTAAACCACCTTGATCATAACCGACATATCCAGGAGGCGCACCGATTAAACGAGATACCGCGTGACGCTCCATATACTCCGACATATCAAAGCGAACCAGTTCGACACCTAAAAGTTTTGCAAGCTGTTTGGTGACTTCGGTTTTACCCACCCCGGTTGGGCCAGCAAATACAAAATTACCGACAGGCTTATCTGGTGCTTTCAGACCTGCACGCGATAGTTTAATAGCAGAAGCAAGTGCAGTAATGGCTTCGTCTTGACCAAATACCACGCGTTTTAAATCGCGCTCCAGATATTCAAGCACTGCTTTGTCATCTTTCGATACCGTTTTAGGCGGAATTCGCGCAATTTTAGAAACAATATCTTCGATGTTCTCGACCGTAATCAAGCTGTCATCAAGTTCTGCTTTCAGACGGCGCTGCGCTCCGGCTTCATCAATCACATCGATTGCTTTGTCTGGCAAGAAACGATCATTGATAAATTTCGAAGAAAGCTCTACGGCAGCAACCAAGGCCTTATCGTCATACTCCACATGATGAAAGTCTTCAAACTTCGTTTTTAGGCCACGTAAAATATCAATCGTTTCTTGGATACTTGGCTCGTTTACATCGATTTTTTGGAAACGACGCGATAAAGCATGATCTTTTTCAAATACCTGACGATATTCTTGGAAAGTGGTCGAACCAATGCAACGCAAAGTTCCATTTGCTAACGCTGGTTTGATGAGATTCGAAGCATCCATGGTGCTGCCCATGCTTGAGCCAGCCCCGATAATCATGTGAATTTCATCGATAAACAAAATTGCATTTGGATTTTTCTTGAGTGCATTGAGTAGCTGTTTAAGGCGTTTTTCAAAATCACCACGGTACTTAGTACCCGCGACTAACGCACCGATATCTAGACTGTACACTTCAGCATTAGCTAGTGGCTTAGGTGCTTTACCATTTACAATTAGCCATGCCAATCCTTCTGCAATTGAGGTTTTACCCACACCCGGATCACCCACTAGAAGTGGATTATTTTTGCGACGACGACATAAGATTTGAGCCGTGCGTTCAATTTCTTTTTCGCGACCAATCAGCGGATCGGTTTTGCCTTTGAGCGCTTCATTGTTCAGATTAAGCGTAAATTGCTCTAGAGGGCCTGCATTAGACGAAGCTGAACTTTCACCTTCGATGTCTTCTACTTCTTCTTCAGACTGCGATTCATCTTTACGTGT
This sequence comes from Acinetobacter soli, assembly GCF_018139125.1. NCBI lineage: Bacteria > Pseudomonadati > Pseudomonadota > Gammaproteobacteria > Moraxellales > Moraxellaceae > Acinetobacter > Acinetobacter soli. The sequence goes on along the minus strand of NZ_CP073241.1, from coordinate 587,178 downwards.
ACCGTGAGATAAATACTGAGTCAGGGTCAAACGATTAATTTGATGACGTTTGAGCAAATAAACCGCAAAGGAATCGCGCTCGGAATACATCGCAACCAGCACGTCGGCACCTTCGACTGTACGATCTCCACCGCTTGATTGCACATGGAAAATCGCGCGCTGCAAAATACGATCAAAACTTTCAGTGGGGTGCGGTGCTTGCTCGCTATTTTCCCCAAGTTTTGGTGTATGTTGCTCCACATATTCTTCTAGTTCTTTACGTAATGACACGATGTCTGCGCCACATGCTTTAAGTGCATTGACTGCTGAATCATTATCGAGCAAAGCCAGCAATAAGTGTTCTACAGTGAGAAACTCATGCCTTTTTTGACGAGCCATGCTTACAGCCAAACGTAAGGACACCTCTAATTGACGACTGAGCATACGACCCCCTTAATCTTTGGGCTCAATCTGACAAAGTAATGGATGACCTTGAGACCGAGCATAGTTATTAACTTGGTTTGCTTTCGTTTCCGCGATGTCTCTTGGATATACGCCAGCAACACCTTTTCCCTCATAATGTACTGTTAGCATTACTTGAGTGGCTTGGTCAAGATTCAATGCAAAGTATTGTTGTAAAATTTCAATTACAAAGTCCATTGGGGTGTAGTCATCGTTCATTAAAACGACAGCATAAAGGGGTGGACGCTTTAATTCTGGGGGAGCAGTCTTGACAGCAAGATCACCATCGGGTGCATCGGTTTGCGAATCACCCAAGCGTGGATTGATGTGCCAGTCAACATATCCTGTCTGATAAAAGGATGCTTTGACTTCATTTAAACTAATTTGGCGCTTGTATGTTCGCATAGACTTTTGTATTCACAATTAATTTGCATTTGCTTCAGCTTGTGGGATCTCGCCCACAAAGGCCGAAGATGACTCGACAGGTTTCCCTCGCTGCCAGCTAAACCGTTTAACTACTGGCGCGCCATTATCTGTAATTCGCACCTCAATAAATTGCGGTGTAAATCCATTAGGCATTGTCCAGCGCCCTGTTAAACGCTCATAATCATAAAAATTGAAGTTTTTGTCGTTCATTGGAACGACCAACACTTCAGTACCTTGAATCAAGCGCAATTCGATACTGCCGATCGCACGTTGTTTACCCGGACTCACCTGAACCAAATCTACCTGATATTCATAGGCATTTTCAGGCAAAGGTTTCACCGCAATATTTTGAATCGTCAGAGGCAATCCACCTCTCAAACGCAACACTTCACGATAAAATGCACTCATATTCATCATTTGTGCATTGTCATTTTTCGCTTGTGTTAATGCTTGATACAAATTATTGGCATTGTCTACTGCAACATCGCGCTCTTGCACCGCCGCATTCAAGCTCTTATTGACTGAATCAAGTGATGTTTTTTGCTTTTGAACCACATCCACCAGTTGAGCTGCATCGGCGTCGTATCCAACAACAGTCAAGCCCTGGCGGTTACCTACTGTATACCCCAAGGTAAAGCTTCCTGCAATCAAAACAACTGCCGCAATCGCCAGAGGTAAGTTTGTTTTCAAAAATGGCTTTTTGGGTGATCGTTGATCAGACAAAGTCGCCACGTGTTCGGTGTCTTGCATCGCAATCTCGATTTAAAGATAGTGCCTGACACACATTTAAATCGAAAATTAAATGTGTGTGAAGTCTTAAGCTGTTTTTATGGCAGCAAACCAATCCCGTCCAGACCGGTTGCTTCATCGAAGTTGAACATTAAATTCATATTTTGTACTGCTTGGCCAGCAGCCCCTTTGACTAAATTGTCTTGTACCGACAATATGATCAATTTATTTGGCTGAGGCTTGTACAGCGCAATTCTAAGCTCATTCGAACCACGAACACTTCGGGTTTCTGGCGAGCTATTGGCTGGCATCACATCGACAAATCGTTCGTGTGCATAATACACTTCGTATAAAGATTGCAAATCACTGTTTGCACCTTCTTCGGTCAGGTCGACGTAAATGGTGCTAAGCATGCCACGGATCATTGGCACCAAATGCGGTACAAACAAAAGCTGATCGAATACGCCAGTTTGCCCTGAGATATTTTCAAGCGCTTCCACAATTTCTGGATGATGACGATGCCCTGCAACTCCATACGCTTTGAAGTTATCTGCATTTTCAGTGTAAATCATGCCTAGGCTGGCTTTACGCCCTGCTCCAGAAACACCAGATTTGGCATCCACAATAATACTTGATGGCTTAATCAGTGCTACATCGGCTTGTAAAAGTGGCGCCAAACCTAACTGTACCGTAGTCGGATAACATCCAGGATTACCCACCACCTGCGCCGTCTTAATTTTTTCACGGTTTAATTCAGGTAAACCATAGACCGATGACTTTAAAACATCTGGACATTCGTGCTGTAGGCCATACCACTTTTCGAATTGCTCAAGATTTTGCAAACGAAAGTCAGCGGCAAGATCAATCACTTTTACGCCCGACTCAACCAATACTTTGGCATGCTTCATGGCTACACCATGCGGTGTCGCAAAAAAGACCACATCGCATTGTTTTAAAAGATCTTCATTAAGGTCGGAAAATTCAAGGTCAGTATGTCCTCGTAAACTTGGAAACATCTCTGAAACGCGCTTTCCTGCCTCTGTACGTGACGTTAACACACGAACAGTTACCTGTGGATGACGAAGCAATAAGCGCAGCAATTCAACGCCCGTATAACCAGTTCCACCTACAATTCCGACAGAAATCACGTGTCTTACCTCAAAGTTCAACAGAATGTTGCCTAGTATGACAGGATGTACTGATTTTCAAAACTATTTATCGAACGCACTGTGATTTTTTATTGGAATGATTGAAGTGAATCCGTATTTATTACTGGCAATCCACCAAGCAAATTACGTTATGCGCTGTACCACCAATGTGGCAACTGCGTCTGTTTCAGGCGTTGTCGATGTTTTTGAAAGGCTTGGTCATGATGTTGTACTTCTGTCCAAAACTCGGGACCATGATTAAAATGAAGCGTGTGTGCTAATTCGTGAATACACACATACCGCACAACAGCAATATCCATGAGCACCAAGCCAGCATGCAGCATGATGTCTTTTTGAGCGGTGCAACTGCCCCATCGTGTTTTAGGTCGACGGATCGTACATCCATTGAAAGAAAGTGTAGTCTCGCGGCTGATCTGCATTAAGTAGTCAGGCAAAACTTGTTTGGCGTAATTAAAGGTGGCCTCTTTTAAGGCGTATGCCCGATGGGCCGCGTTAATGAGTAATTGCTGGTTGTCGTGATCGAAACGATAGAGTTTGATCGCCTCATGCTCAACGATTCGATAGGTCGAATCATTAAAAAAAGTCAGGGCTTCAGATGAACTGGAAATAGCAGCATTTCGTTGCTGCATTTGCTGCTGCCACGTTTTTTCAAGCCATGTTTGTGATTGCGCTAAAAACGCTTGAATCTGTTTTTGAGTACAAAAAACGGGAACAGTGAGTCGCACCGCGTCTGGTTCAACACGTAAGCGCAAGCGTTTTGCCCTTACGTGTTTGACAATTTTGATCTCGGGAAGATCAGTCATTATTAAGACGCTGTGCGCTCTTCAATGCCGTTATTTGTTGCAACAATTGCAATGGTTGCAGCATTTAGGGCAAAAATACCATTGGTCACCACACCTGGAATATCATTAATGGTTTTCTCAAGCTCAATCGCATTGAGGATATTCAGGTTGTATACATCCAAAATCACATTACCATTATCTGTGACTACACCTTCACGGTAAACAGGATCGCCGCCAAGACTCACCAGTTTACGCGCAACAGCAGAGCGCGCCATAGGGATCACTTCAACAGGCAACGGGAACTCACGACCCAACTGTTCAACCCATTTTGAATCATCTACGATACATACAAATTTCTTTGCAATTGAGGCCACAATTTTTTCACGTGTGAGCGCGGCACCGCCACCTTTAATCATGTGCATGTGACGATCAATTTCGTCGGCACCATCGACATATGCGTCTAAACCGCCCACATGGTTCATGTCGAGTACTTCAATGCCCAATTCTTTTAGGCGTTTAGCTGTGGCTTCCGAGCTGGCAACCGCTGCTTCAAGCTGTAGTTCAGGTAAAAGTTCAATCAGAAAATTGACTGTACTTCCGGTTCCCACTCCTAAAATGCCCCCTTTAGGTAAGTGTTTTAAAGCAGCTTTCGCTGCTGCTTGTTTTTTCTCATCTTGGGTAGCATATAGACTCATGACATCACTCAACTTTTTTTCACCTTTTGCGCAATTTTAAAACGCAAATGTGCAGGGGTTTGTTACAATAAGCGGCTATTTTAAACTGTTACATGGAAAATTAACATGCTGTCTCGTTTGGTTCGACAAATTTTACAAGCAACGGTCTATGACGTTGCAATCGAAACTCCACTCGAAGCAGCGCCACGAATTAGTGAAAAACTAAACAACAATATTCGCTTTAAACGTGAAGACTTACAGCCCGTTTTTTCGTTTAAGTTACGAGGTGCTTATAACCGTATCAGCCAGTTACCCAAATCACAGCTTGAACGCGGTGTGATTACGGCTTCGGCAGGCAATCATGCACAAGGCGTGGCGCTATCTGGTCAAAAACTGGGAATTCGCGCCATTATCGTGATGCCAAAAACAACGCCAGACATTAAGGTTCAAGCGGTTAAACGTTTGGGTGGCGATGTGGTGTTGCATGGCGATTCGTTCGATGTTGCCAATAAATACGCCATTCAGCGTGCTCAAGATGAAGGCATGACGTTTATTCCTCCTTATGACGACGAGCTGGTCATGGCAGGTCAAGGAACGATTGGCAATGAAATTTTGCGCCAGTGGCGAGATGTCGAATATGTGTTTGTGGCGGTGGGCGGTGGCGGCCTGATTGCAGGTGTTGCGGCGTATTTGGGCGATGTAGCCCCCCATGTTAAAGTCATTCCAGTTGAATATGATGAATCTGCATGTTTGAAAGCGGCATTTGAACACAATGCGCGTGTGGTGCTTCCACAGGTGGGGCTGTTTGCAGATGGAACCGCAGTTGCACAAATTGGTGAAAAACCCTTTGAAGTGATTCAATTGCAAAAATCTGACAACTCTGGCCCAATCGTTGAGCGTGATGTGGTCTTGGTCAATACTGATGAAATATGTGCAGCCATTAAAGATACTTATGACGAGTGCCGCAGTATCGTTGAGCCATCAGGTGCAATGGCGCTGGCAGGCATCAAAAAATATATCGAGCAACATAATTTAAGTCATAAAAATATTGTCTCGATTGTTTGCGGCGCCAATATGAATTTTGACCGTCTGCGCTATATCGCAGAGCGTACCGAACTTGGAGAACGTAAAGAAGCAATTTTTGCGGTGAGCATTCCAGAGCAAAAAGGTGCATTTTTAAATTTCTGCCGCGCACTCCATGGTCGTAATATTACTGAGTTTAACTACCGTGCCAGTGACAGTGATGCCGCTCAGGTTTTTGTCGGCATTAGCTTAAAATCGGGTGAAAAAGAGCGTCATGACATTCATGAATTACTCAAAAGCCAATATGATGTGGATGATTTGTCTGACGATGAAGTAGCTAAACTCCATATTCGCTATTTAATTGGCGGTCATGCCAACATTGCCAATGAACGTTTATTTCGTGTTGAATTCCCTGAGCGCCCGGGTGCACTATTGACCTTCTTGGAACGTTTAGGTCCATCACATAATATCAGTCTGTTTCATTATCGAAACCACGGCGCAGCGGAAGGTCGCGTACTGGTTGGATTACAGGCAACTGATGTGCAGGAAAATCCTGACGTATTGATTCAGACGCTCGAACAAATCAATTATCCATACGAAGAAATTACTCACAATGCCGGCTATAAACGCTTTCTTAAATAAAGCGATCTAGCTATAAAAAAACCAGCCGTATGTGCTGGTTTTTTTATGACCGACTTCTATACTCTGTTTCGTAACATTTATGTGCTTTAAACCCAAACAAAAACTACTACACTGATTTTTATGAAACTATAGCCGAAAAATAGCAATAAGGTTTTTTATATGGCGCAATTTGCAGTAATTGGACTGGGAAGTTTCGGTGCAACTGTTGCAACCGAACTGGTGAAATTGAATCATGATGTGATTGGCATCGACTCCATCAAGCGAAACGTTGAAGATTTAAGTGATCAACTTACCCATGCAGTGATCGCCGATGCCAGTGACGAACATGTACTTGAAGAGTTAAATATTCAAAGTTGTGAAACAGTCATTGTTGCAATTGGCGAAGACATCGAAGCCAGTATTTTATGTGTGCTGCATTTAAAAAATATGGGCGTGCCCAAAATTTGGGTAAAAGCCAAAACCAAAGCACATAGCATGATTTTGTCGCATTTACATGTCGATAAAATTATTCATCCCGAAGAGGATATGGGCGTCCGAATTGCTCAAGCATTGAACTACCCGATGGTCAGCCGCTATATGGCACTCGATGATGATCACTATATTGTAAAAGTTGAAATTCCTAAGCACTTAAATGGCATTCATCTTTTGGGGCTAATCAATGATATGAGTCATGTTAAAACGATTTTGCTCAAACGCGGTAAAGATATTATTTACGAACCTGACCCGACTTGCCCAGTGCAATCTAAGGATATCTTGATTGTTGAAGGACACATCGATCAACTTAAAAAACTTTCAGTACGGTTTTTGCCTCATGAAAAAACAAAAACTTAAGCAAAAATCATTTAATTTAAGTCCACCCTCTCTACTGGCTTTAGGGTTCTTAAGTTTTATTATTCTTGGTACTTTTTTACTTAAGCTGCCTGTAGCCAACAACGGCCACCTGAGCTGGATGGATGCCCTGTTTACCTCAACCTCGGCAGTGACCATTACTGGTCTGTCAGTCATTAACATCGGGCACGCATTAACCACTACGGGACAAATTATTTTACTGTTTTTGATCCAGATTGGTGGTTTAGGCTTCATGACCTTTGCCATCTTGGCCGCACTTAGTTTGGCGCCTCAGTTGGGTCTTAAACAGCAAATCATGGCGCAAGATTCAATCGGCCATACCAGCTTGTCTAAAGTAACGTTTGTGGCACAAGCCGTGTTTATTTATACCCTTATTTTTGAGTTTATTGGCACCGTGATCTTGACTGTGGTCTGGACATCGCAATTTGGTTTTTTACACGCGCTGTACTACGCCATGTTTTATAGTGTTTCAGCTTTTAACAATGCGGGTTTTTCTTTATTTCCTAACAATCTAATCAACTTTTATGACCATTATATCGTCTGCCTCACCATCAGTTTTTTATATATTTTAGGCGGAATGGGTTTTTTGGTTTTAATGGATATCAAGCAGCACAAACGCTGGCGAAAACTCAGCCCTAATAGCAAAATTATTATTGTGAGTATTGGAGTGCTTAATCTTGTTGGCTTTCTGATGATTTGGCTTTTGGAAGCCAATAATCCCCTCACCTTGTACAACATGAGTTTCGGCGAACAGGCAATCAATGCATGGTTTCAGGCAACCGTCCCACGTTCTTCAGGCTTTAATACCATTGATATTGGCTCAATGACCAATAGCTCTACCTTACTGACCATGTTTATGATGTTTATTGGTGGCGGTTCACTCAGTACAGCAGGTGGTATTAAAGTCGGTACGGCAGTTATTTTACTTTTTAGCGTGATTGCCTTTTTAAAACGCCACGATGAAGTACGCATTTTTAATCATTCGATTTCTTATGAAAGTACATTTAAGGCTTTGGCTGTTGCCATTATTACTTTAATTCTGATTTTTGTCGGCTTTTTTACAATCTTAATTTTAGAGCCACATAAGAACTTTCTGGATCTATTTTTCGAAATTGTCTCTGCGGCATGTACGGTTGGTCTTTCGAGAGGCATTACCGGCGAACTCAACAACAGCAGTTTATTTGTATTGACTTTATTGATGTTTGCAGGACGTTTAGGCCCACTCACGCTGGCCTACCTGATTGCCACACCACGTAAAAGTCGCCTGAAACATCCAAATGCCGATATTCAAATTGGATAAAAAAGAGGAAGCATCATGCTTCCTCTTCTTATTCAAAATCAAATTAAAACCAATCTAGCAATGAAACGCCAAGACCGACATAAGTCGCACGGTGGTTATAATCAATCAGACTTTCACCATAACCGTTAAATAGTTGGAAATTGCCACGCAATTTACCGGTAATTGGGAAAGCCCAGTCAAACTGCACGGCCCCATGCGATTTATCACCATCTTTTAAAGAATGACGCAACATTAACGAAAAGTCATTTTGTTTCCAGCGATAAAATGCCGTTAGATCACCACGGCCCACATAATCTTCGATATCGGGATTATTGTCATCTTTAGCAGCTTCTTCAATGCGAATCCATGGACGCAACATTAAAGCAAAATTGTCGCGCTCAAAACCCACATTAAATATCACACGATTCCAGCTACGAGATAATGGATCAGAACGACCATTCGACTGATGATTCAGTGTGACACCAAGCAATCGTCCATCTAGACCAAATACCCGATAATTGGTACGAAACATCAAACTCGCTTCAGGTTCGTAATTGGTTTCACGAAAAGGACGCGATTCTTCACCGTTAAAGACTTGCCAACGTGATGACTGAGTGTAGCCAAGCCATAAATCACCATTATTGCCAAAGATGTTTTCCCACGCTTTGGTTTTAAGCGATAACTGAAACTTCGACTCTAGCGACTTTAAGTTTTGATCCTGAGTAACGGTGTTATTTGGGTTAGGGCTTGATGGAAACTCATTTTTTTTGCTGGTCCAAAATACTGGAAGCAAATACACCGGTTTGTAGCCACGAATATTCCACGTTCCAAGCTTGGCTTTTTCAGACAGCTCCCAGCGTTTATCCAACAAAGAAACCGTTGGATCGATCGGACCGGCATCTAAAGAAAATACATTCCCAACCTTTTCCTGAATTTTTTCAGGAAGAGTTTCTGGAGTTGACTTTTTTTCTGGAGCCAGAGGTGCGGCTGCCTGAGCCGCCAGCATGTTATTGGTATCGATAGGCGTTTTAAACAGCGCATCATAACAGGCTAAGCGGTCTGCATTTGAATCTAATCCAACACACGCCTTGGCACTTGCTGGACTAGGCGATGCTTCTACTGTCGTAGAAGCAACCGCTTTGGGTGGAAATGTACTCTTTACATCTGCTGCATAGGCTGCCGACACCCCCAGACAACCCAATATGCTCAGCATACTGAGTTGTAACGGTGTTCGTTCAACAAAATTGAACGACATATACGCTCTCCGTTTTTCTTTTAGTTCACTTGTTTAACTGTAAAACCAAGCTGCTCAAGTTCCTGTCGTTTCGCTACCGGAGCCACCACTGCTTTGGTTGGTTTTTGCTGAATCAGATATTCGCGTGCCACGCGTTGCAAATCTTCTAATGTGACATGCAGTAAACGTGTGCGCAGGGTTTTTCTAAAAGCAGGTGTACGGCCATGAAGCAAGGCATAGCAAGCCGTAATTGCTTCGCCAGCAGGTGAGCCTGGTTTATCCATACTCGAGACCAGCCCCAATATCGCCTCTTCCAACTGATGCGCTTGCTGAGGTGTATTCAGCAACCATTCAATACTCGCCTCGAAGTTTTTAAAGGTCTCGGTTAGGCGTGGGTCCCGGTAGCTATAAAAACGAAATGCGCATGCATTACCGTCATAGCTTGCACCGCCACCATATGCACCACCTTTCTCTCGAATCGCACTGTGCAAGAAACCATTACGTAAGTAACCTGCAAGTACCATTAAAGGCGCTGCATCTGGGTGAGTGACTTCAACCGCTGGGTATGACGTTGCACAGAACTGTACGTTGGTTTGAATCAGCCAAGCTTCATCCTGATCATCATTCGAGTGCGTAAACTGTTCAACTTGCGCCGCTTGCGTGTCTACGTCAAGATGATCCCATACCGTCTGAATTTTCTCGACCAGCGTTTCAGAAAACTGCTCTTCACAAACCAGTAAAAACTGTTTCGGGGCTTGCAAAAGTGCAAGGTGAATCTGTTTTAATGCATCGATCAAGGCGGTATAGGCCTGCTCATCCTGTTCTATTTGGTCGACCAAATCGCTTAACCAGTTGAGTGCACCCAAGCCCGTATTATGATAATCACGTTGAGCTAATGCACTGGCATTACGTGATGCCACTTGCATTGCATAGCTATGGCCAGAGCCCGACAGACGTGATTTCCAGCGCGTTGCACGCTGTTGTAACAGCTCAACAATGCGATCTTTTTCATCAAAGCGCAGTTTTTCAAACGCAAGCTTAAGCAATTCAATCGCATCGTATTTTTCATTCAATGATTTGGTGGTTAGAGTCAACCATGCACTGATTTTGCCTTTATCATCGACTTTACTACGTAATGAAGCGCCCATGCCTAGGCCACCGCTGACAGCGGTTTGCAATTGTTGCAACTCAAGATAATCGTAATCGCCAGCACCTACCTCGCCCATCAAAATAGACAGTAAATTAAAGTACGGCGATTGCACCACAGCGTCTGGAATTTGAATCAATACTTGTTGATAGTACAGACCGTTGGTTCCTGCATGATACAAATTGAGCGGATAATCATGTCGGTTGGAAATAATTTCTCTTAACTGGCCCTGCACTATATGCAAATCGGCAGGTACATCTTCTAATCCTACTTTTGGCAGTAAATCGAGATTGTCTGGTGTATCTTGACGCTGTCTTAATGCTTCGGTTTCAGCTTGAATTCGAGCACGATCTGCATCAGTTAAAGTTTCACCCAAAGCCGCCAAACATGCTTTTTCTTCTGCCTGTTCTTTGGCCGATTTTTCTGCATCGGGTATCAACGTCATTTGAACTCGATGCGGATTATCTAAAAGATGTGTCTGAATCAGATTTGACAGCCACATCGGATCTTTAAGCTCTTCTTTCACTTGCTCAATGGCACTGTCGACATCCCAAACGTGGATCGGGTCATTATGATGAATGGCACTGCTTAATCCATTTAAGATTAAGCTCAAACCATACGGCATGCCGTCACCATTGATTTCACGCTGATGTAATTCGATCTGATGTAAAATCGCATCGACCCAAGCCGGATCGATTGGTGCAGCAGCCACATCGCTTAAAATCTTGAGCACACCTGCTTTAAACTCTTCTGCGTGTTCCGGATTTGAACCCTGAACACCACAGTAAAAGGTCATTTCAAAGTTTGAATCATCGACACCCATCAGTGGGCCTGTCGATTGCGCATAGCCACAGGTCTCAAGATAATGACGCAGTGGTGAAGCCGAGTTTTCAAGTAAAATGCCTTCGACCAAACGCAAACCTAAGCGTAGTTTGATATCGCTTGCTTCAGGAAGTAACCACGCCAGTACATGATAGGTTTTATCTGATAAATCATCGCTATCGACCGCATAATGCTCGCTGACCTGAATAGGCGCTGCAAGACGCTTTTCAGGTTTTGAGTACAATGTCGTACCCTTTTGAAACTTCGCCAGTGCCAATTTTTCAAATTGCTCTTGTAACTCATAAGCACTTTGATTACCAAAGGTCATAAATACGGCGTTACTCGGGTGATAATGCGATTTGTAAAATGACACCAGCTGGTCATAGGTCAAATCTGGAATGTCTTTAGGATCACCACCAGAGTTGTAATGATAGGTTGTTTCAGGGAATAAATGATGCGCAAGCTGATGATAAAGCTGATCCGAAGGTGCACTCATCGCACCTTTCATCTCATTAAATACCACACCCTTGTAAACAGGTTCGCCATTTTCAAGCTCAACGCGAATTCCTTCTTGTGCAAAATCAAGCGGATTCAAATTCGCTGCAAACGCTGCATCGAGATAAACAGAAAGTAAGTTTTGAAAATCTTTTTTATTTTGAGTTGCAAAAGGATAAGCAGTCCAGTCTGCTGACGTGAACGCATTCATAAAGGTATTAAGTGAACGGCGAATCATCAAAAAGAATGGATCACGTACCGGAAATTTTTCCGATCCACATAGTGCCGTGTGCTCTAAGATGTGCGCTGTACCTTTGGAATCCATAGGTTGCGTACGAAATGCAACCAGAAATACATTTTCATCGTGAGAGGTGGCCAAATGATAATGAACTGCTCCCGTCACCTTATGAGCATATTCAGAGACCAAAATATCTAAGGCCTCAACATGGTGTTGACGTACCAACTGAAACGCAGGATGGACAGTTTGATTAATGGTTCCAGTGACATCTACAGTCATGTGATCTCCTACTATTTTCAATTTCTAACGTGTCCCCATTATAGCCTTAGTTTTTACTGAAATTGATAGCTTTAATCCGACTCAAATACTAAGTTTTTCCAAAAAATGAATGTTTTTTATTAAATTCTCGATCTGATCAAGTCTTATTACGTTTATATCGATGCAAGAATACATGGATATCTAATATTCCCCTCATCTAAGCTGATGTTGTGTTGTTCATAGACGATGAATAGGTATTTCACGCCATAAACTACAGCTTGCGATCATGATCGTGTAAAATTTGGATTTTTAAATCGAGATGTGAACATACGCCATGGCAACAGTTGATCTTTTTGCAATTGGAAACGCGCTTATTGACCAAGAATTTAAAGTGTCAGATGAGTTTTTAGCTGATGTTGGTTTGCAAAAAGGCACCATGCAATTGACCGAGGGTGATACTCAGGCTGCACTTTACGAAAAACTTTTGGCATCACAAGAATATAAAGGTCAAGCCAGTGGCGGTTCGGCTGCCAATACTGCAGTGGCATTTAGTGCCTTGGGTGGACGGGCTTTTTATGGTTGTCGCGTTGGTCATGATGAGTTGGGCTCGATTTACCTCCAAGGATTAAACGATGCGGATATCGCCACCTCGGAAAAATCTCTCACGGAAGGTGTAACTGGAACGTGCATGGTACTCATTAGCCCAGATACTGAGCGCACCATGCATACCTATCTCGGTATTACCACCGCACTTTCAGTCGATCAAATTGACTTTGAGCCTTTAAAAAGCGCGAAGTGGTTATATATCGAAGGCTATTTATCGACTAGTCCAAGTGCGCGTCAAGCTGTCATGCACGCCCGTGAGATTGCCAAAGCACATGGCGTTAAAGTTGCGTTGTCGTTATCTGATCCAGCAATGGTGCAATATGCACGTGAAGGGCTTGATGAAATGATTGCAGATGGTGTGGATTTATTATTCTGTAATGAACAAGAAGCACTGATGTATACCGCTACAGAAACGCTTGAAGCTGCATTTCAGGTCTTAAAAGCCAAAAATCATACTGTTGTCATTACACAAAGTGCAAAAGGTGCAACTGTATCGACACCATCTCAACACTTTCATCTCGATGGCCGTCGTGTTACTGCAATCGATGCCAATGGTGCCGGCGATGCATTTGCAGGTGCCTTCTTATTTGCATTAAATCATGGCATGTCTCTTGAAGATGCGGCGCAGTTGTCTATTCTGATTTCAAGTGAAGTGGTTTCACAATATGGCCCACGTTTGGACGTCACAACTTATGCTACACTTTTGACAAACTTTCAAACTGAATGTGCTTGATATATGGAAAAGATCTGCATGACGGAAGACATTCCTGAACGTGAAGCTCGCGCCTTTGATCAGGTCGAGGGTGAAACGATTTTTATCACACAACGTGATGGTATGTTTTACGCCTATAAAAATATATGCCCGCATTTACAGGTCGAACTTGAGTTTCTGGAAAACCAGTTCCTCGATTACGATCATGAATATATTCAATGTTCGACACACGGCGCCTTGTTTAATGTCGAAACAGGTGAATGTATTTCGGGTCCGTGCCTTGGAGAGGCTTTAACCAAAGTCGAAATTAAGGTGCATTCCGATGGCGGCATTTATTTAGCAGAATAAGAAGGAGCTTCGGTCATGGTGGAGTTTTTACTCAACTATTACTTTTTGCCATTTAACTTAAGTGTCATGGCATTGGTAATCCTCAGCATGGCCGAAACCATCGGAATATATATTGGCATTCGACCAAGTATTTTTCTTAAACGCTTTTTACCGCGTTGGTTAAGCCACTCCCCCCTATTTAATGTTAAATTTTCTAAAGTGCTGATTTTGGTTTTCTTTCTCATCAACTTCAGTTTTGCAGGCTACTTTTTACAGTTATCTGTGTTTGCTAAACAACACTTTTTTATCTCTCCGTTTTACCTGATTTTGCCTGCATTGATCATTGCCATTTTCTTTACCGTCTTTATGATTCATTGCCTAGATCAGGTGATCAAACCGCAAGTGGATCATCAGTTTGGTACTTTGCTCGGGCGCTTGGCTACGCTCTCCAGTGGTAATGCCCGACCTGGTTTTTCTGCACAAGCCCGTGTTCGAGATGAGTTTGGGCAAGTCCATTATGTACAGGTGGAACCTGAATTTGGTGAACTTGAAGTGCAGTCTCAAGTTATTTTAATTCGTTTTCGTCAAACACATTACATTGCTAAGCGAATTGCCAGTTCAAATCAACTGTTTAATTCAGATTAAAAGCCTACTCAATAACTTCGGTTTTACAGGCAAAAAAAAGGAATAGATATGTATTCCTTTTTTACTTCTAATTAGCGCTGAGGTAATGGAATGTACTGCGAGTTCTGGTTTTGAACCTTACGCTCACCCACTTTCACTTGTAGATTTTGACGTTGACCATTGCGTTCAACCTCGAGCGTGATGCTACTACCGGGTTGTTGCAGTGCAACATAGTTAATCAGATGCGATACCGAATTAATCTGCTCGTCATTCGCCTTAATGATCTTATCATTGACCTTCACACCCGCTTGTGCCGCCGGGCCATTTTGAAGAACATCGGCCACAACCACACCTGGTTGTTTTGGCGCGAGTACATCATCTTGTGTAGGCGCAACCAAGCTAATGCCGAGCCAGCCGCGTACAACACGTCCATCTTTTAAAATTGAATTCAATACCTGTTGACACACACGTGCAGGAATAGCGAAACCAATACCGAGTGAGCCACCTGTTTGCGAGAAAATAGCGGTATTAATTCCCACCAGATTTCCTGCTACATCAATCAAGGCACCACCTGAGTTACCTGGATTGATTGCTGCATCGGTTTGAATAAAATCTTCATAGGTATTGATGCCTAAATCTGAACGACCGGTTGCAGAGATAATCCCCTGAGTGACGGTTTGCCCTACACCAAAGGGATTTCCAATTGCGAGTACTACGTCACCCACTTCATTTCCGCTGAGTTTAAAGGGTAAAACCGGTAGTTTATCCAGATCAATTTTAATGACTGCCAAATCGGTATCTGGATCTGTACCCACAACTTTTGCTTCGGCACGTCGTCCGTCATAGAGTGCGACCACAATCTGGTCAGCTTGAGCAATCACGTGATTATTGGTCAGAATATACCCATCTGCACGAACAATCACACCTGAGCCCAGACTGTTTTCATTTTTCTGCTCTGTTTGATTCGGTAATTGATTACCAAAAAACTCCCGAAAAACCGGATCGTTAAGTAAAGGATGGTTAAGTTGTTTGACTTTTTGCGTGGTAAAGATATTAACCACCGCAGGAGCTGCCACTTTAACGGCAGCATTATATGACACCACCCCACCCGATCTTGATGTATCGACTAAAGACTCAACTTTTTCTGCTGGCATTTGAACGCCGTCTGCCGCAATTGGCGGCTTCGGTTGCTGGAATTTTTGCCAAGCGAGAAAGCTTAAAGTGACAATGACGAGTAATACCCAGGGCAACCATTTGAACGTCTGACGCACGAATATATCCTCAAAAAGTTTTTAATGTATTGAAGCAACTATGTTTTTGGCTATTTTAAAGCATAACTTACTCACGAGCTCAGAACACATCAAAAGATTTGTCTAGCTTTAGTTACATTCAAATGCATGCTGTAATAAGATCTTTAATCATATAGATGTAAAAAAGGTTGATTCATGACCCAGTTAAATGAAATCGTCAGCTGGTGCGATCAAACATTAAGTTCCGCTCAATTCAAAGACTACGCACCCAATGGGTTGCAAATTGAAGGCACATCCGAAGTAAAGCATGTGCTGTGCGCAGTTACCGCCTCAGAAGCGGCAATTGACGCTGCAATTGCCATGCAGGCCGATGTATTGCTGGTTCATCATGGTTATTTCTGGAAAGGCGAACCCTACCCGATTACTGGTATGCGCGGTCATCGCATTAAAAAGCTCATTCAAAACAATATTTCCCTACTTGCTTATCACTTGCCACTCGATGCACACCCAACACTGGGCAATAACGCTGCAATTGCAGACCTACTCGAACTTGAACGCATTGAAGCGCTCGATCCAAACGAAAAATTTCCAATAGGCAATATCGGTTATTTAACGCAGGCTGTCTCACCTGAAACATTTAAAGCCAAACTGCAAGATACGTTTGATTTTAATATTATTCACTTACCAGCACAGGTTAAATCGATACAAAAAATTGGATTTTGTACCGGAGGTGCGCAGGACTTTATTGCCAAAGCAGCAGTACAAGGCTGTGATGCTTATATTTCAGGCGAAGTGAGCGAACGAACATTTTATGAAGCACAAGAATTAAACGTACATTATTTTGCCTGCGGGCACCACGCAACAGAACGCTACGGTGTGCAGCGTCTAGGCAAAGCACTAAGCGAGCATTTTTCGCTCAAATACACCTATTTTGAGTTGAATAATCCGATTTAGGACGTATAAACGAGATGTAGGCCTTATACGTATTAATTCGAGCTTTATTGTGTATTGTTATTTTAATTGATGACCTTTTGCACATAGAATGATTTACACTAGAGCCACCTAAATGAAGGGGCTGTAAGCTTTTTTTAGCATTTGTGTGCTATAAAATCGAGATACGATAACAGTCCCTCAAATACCCAGCGAACGCAAGGAAATTAGACATGACAACCATTACTTTACCTGCTTTACCTTATGCTTACGATGCACTTGAACCACATATTTCTAAAGAAACTTTAGAATACCATCACGATAAGCACCACCAGACTTATGTGACTAACCTGAACAACCTGATCAAAGGCACAGATCTTGAAGGTCAGGAACTTGAAGATATTATTAAAGCAAGTGCAGGCGATTCATCTAAAGCAGGTATTTTCAACAATGCTGCACAAGTATGGAACCACACTTTTTACTGGAACTCGATTGCTCCAAATGGCGGTGGTAAACCAACAGGCGCACTTGCTGCAAAAATTGATGAAGCATTTGGTTCATACGAAAAATTTGCGGAAGAATTCACCACTGCTGCAACCACTCAATTTGGTTCAGGTTGGGCGTGGTTAGTGGCTGACGAAATCAATGGTAAACTTTCAATTACTAAAACTTCAAATGCAGACACTCCGCTTGCACACGGTCAAATTGCTGTATTGACCATTGACGTATGGGAACATGCTTACTACATCGACTACCGTAACGCGCGTCCTAAGTACATCTCGACTTTCCTTGAAAGCCTAGTGAACTGGGATTATGCAAACGCGAAACTTGCTGGCCAACCTGCTGGCGTTGAAAAATAAGTTCTCTATTTTTCAAAAAAAGCTGCTCTCATTAGAGCAGCTTTTTTATTTTTTAAGCAAAAATGTGCAATTAAGCAACACAAGTTCATGTTTTGATTATAATTAAATCAAATAGATAGATATTTTTAAACATTTGCTTGACCAAGTAAAAGCTTCTGCATAAAATGCGCATCAGATTCTCCAATAGCTCAGTCGGTAGAGCGACGGACTGTTAATCCGCAGGTCCCTGGTTCGAGCCCAGGTTGGAGAGCCAAAACTAATCTCCCATAGCTCAGTCGGTAGAGCGACGGACTGTTAATCCGCAGGTCCCTGGTTCGAGCCCAGGTGGGAGAGCCAGATTCAAAAACCCTCAAGTACTTCATGCTTGAGGGTTTTTTAATGGCTGTAGTTTTTGCAAAAAAAACAGCACCCTCAGGCACTGTTTTTAAGTTTTTATTTTACACCACGTATCGATCTGGTCGATGATTCAGTGTAAGAATCATATTTAAAATAATGGCACCTAAAATAGAGATCGCTAAAAGTGTCACACTCACAAAGACGCTTGAGGCCAGCAAAATCGTGACATCTAAAGCCATTTGCACTTTGCCTGCTCGAATTCCGTAACGCTCTTGGATAAACAACACCAGTAAATTAAAGCCACCCAAACTAGAGCGATGTCGAAACAAAATTAAAAAACCCAAGCCCATAAATACATTGGCTAATACGGTGGCATATAGTGGTGAGAGCTTATCGAGATGAAGAAAGAGTGGATGCACCTCAGTGAGTACAGAAAGCAACCCCACTGCCAAAAATGTCTTTATGACCATCGACATACCTAGGCGCTTATAGGCCAGATAATAAAATGGCAAGTTGATGGTAAAAAACACCACACCAAATTTAATGCCCGTAATGTAATGGATGAGCAATGACAACCCTGCTGTTCCACCCGTTAAGGTACCAGACTGCTGCATGAGCATCATGCCAAACGAGATAATAAACGTGGCAATGATCATGGCAAGCATATCTTCAACTGAAGAATGCGAAGGTTTAGATATTTGCATGGTCAGATCAGCTGTATTACTCATGTGCTACACCTATCATCATTTGATGATTTTCTTTAACGCGCTCCAATACAATTGAGGTATTAAAATTACCTATATTGATGTTCAGCGACATCAATTGATTAATCAGCTGGCTCATTTGCTCCAAGTCCTCAACAGTTACCTTCAATACGTAGTCATAACTCCCTGTCAACTTATAGACTTCACGAATCATCGGTTCGTCTTTTACAAATCCTAGAAACTTTTCCAGTGTTTCTAGGCTGTAATGTTGAAATTTAATTTCAATCATTCCCATAATCGGTTGTTTTTCTGCATGTGGGTGCAACTGTGCGTAATATCCCATAATCATGCCTTTTTGCTCGAGCGCTATGCGACGTCTTGAGCATTGTGATGTCGATAAACCCACAATCTCAGCCAATTCCTGGTTACTCAGGCGGCCATTACTTTGCAAATGCTGTAGAATCTTGTAATCATAATCATCAAGACTGTGGCTCATTCAGACAACCCCAAATAAAATTTAGATAGATCCAACTACTTACTCAGTATACTTACAGCTGGCTTTGCCGACTGAAACTTCACGCGATAAAGAATAAAGAGCAATATCAGCCAGACAGGCACTAAAAAGACAGCCATGCGCATTTCAGGCGTAAAGCTCATAATGAAAAGAATAAAACACATAAATGCAATGGTGACATAGTTGGTAAATGGCGCACCAATACCCTTAAACAAGGTCACACGCTGCATCTGTTGCATGTGCTGACGAAACTTAAGATGTGTCACCGAAATCATGAACCAATTAATCACAAGCGCAGCGACCACCAACATCATCAAAATATTGAAGGCACTTTCCGGCATCAGATAGTTAAGCAGTACGCATAATGCGGTTACTGCTGCTGAGGCAAATAGTGCATTGACCGGAATACCGCGCTGATTGACACGCTTTAGCATTTTTGGTGCATTGCCCTGCTCCGCCAAGCCCAACAACATACGACTGTTACTGTAAACGCAGCTATTATAGACAGAAACAGCCGCAATCAACACCACCAGATTCAAGACGTTCGCGACACCAGAATTATTGAGTGACTGAAAAATCATGACAAATGGACTCCCACCCTGAGCAACCTGATTCCAAGGGAACAAGCTGAGCAAAATACCAATGGCCCCTACATAAAAAATCAAAATACGGTACACAATTTGATTGGTGGCTTTAGGAATTGTTTTTGAAGGATTTTTGGTTTCAGCAGCAGCAATTCCCACCAGCTCAAGCCCACCAAATGCAAACATGATAAATGCCATCGCCATAATCAAGCCCGACCATCCATTCGGCATAAAACCACCGTGTTGCCAAAGATTTTGCACACCTGCCTGTGGCCCCGCACCACCGCTAAACAACAAATAGGCGCCAAAGCCGATCATACTGATAATTGCAATAATTTTGACAAGCGAAAACCAGAACTCAAGTTCACCGAAAAATTTTACATTGATAAAATTAATTCCGTTAATCAGAATAAAAAACACTAATGCAGTCAGCCATGTCGGAATTTGTGGCCACCAAAACTGAACAAAAATTCCAATGGCACTCAACTCCGCCATACTAACTAAAACATACAGTACCCAGTAATTCCAGCCCGACATAAAGCCAGCCATTGGTCCCCAGTATTTATTGGCAAAATGACTAAAAGAGCCACTTACTGGCTCTTCAACTACCATCTCACCCAACTGACGCATGATTAAAAATGCAATCAAACCTGCGATGGCATATCCCAGCAACACAGATGGACCAGCCAGTTGAATGGTATGAGAAATCCCAAAAAATAAACCTGTACCTATAGCACCACCCAATGCAATCAATTGCACATGCCGGTTAGACAAACCTTTTTTTAACTCATGACTTGTAGAATCTGACAACGTAAAACACCCCATCCATATTTACGCAATAATGATGCAAATTATGTGCCATTTTAGGATAAATGATCATTTTTATTGTATTTGTGAAATTTAATCCTATTTTACTAATAAAGTTCAAACCAAGCTGTGCATCAGAATGTGACATTACGCCTTAATATGATGCACAAGCCAAATCAGCATATTGAGTGTTTATGAACTTAAATTTTACCGACCTTTATGGCCAAATCTTATAAAATTGCTGATTTAAACAACACTCACGCAATTTTTTGAATTATTTCATCATTATGGCTTGACCACATTGGCTTCGCCCCATACAATGCGTTCCAGATTCTCCCATAGCTCAGTCGGTAGAGCGACGGACTGTTAATCCGCAGGTCCCTGGTTCGAGCCCAGGTGGGAGAGCCAAGATTCTGAAAACCCACTCTTTTGAGTGGGTTTTCTTTTTAAGCGAAGTAAAAGTGTGTTTGATTTTTTTCAGGTTTTCTTTGTTACTGTAGGTATTCTTTCAAGCCTTACACTCTTGTTTATTTGCGTTAGGCCATATCTAAAATTACAAAAACAATATCACCCGCGCCCTGTCATTACACCTTTTGAAGCCAAAATGTTTAAGCAGCTCAAAGCCGCTTTTCCAGATTTAAATGTATTGGCTCAAGTTGCATTTAGTGCCCTCATTACCAGCGATCAGTACAAAATTCGAGGGCGCTTTAATCGAAAAGTGACAGATTTTGTTATTTTGAATCAGAAATTAGACGTTGTAGTTATTATTGAACTCGATGATGCGAGCCACCTTAGCAAACAACAAGAAGATAAATTTCGAGATCAAATGCTCCAAGAAGCCGGCTATCGCGTGCTGCGTTACACTCAAATTCCGTCGGTGCGCCAGCTTCATAAAGACATTCAGCTTTAAATGCGAGCTAGAATCAGAATAGTTTATTCTGCTTTGTTTTGGGCATGTCGTTTCGCAATTTCTTCTTTTTGCTGTTGATACTTACGGTGATTCTCAGCATCACTTTTTGCCGCCAAGAATGCCAAACCCAGAACACCAATTGGAATCAAAAGCCCCAGCGCCATCAACAACCAAGGTACTTTCTTTTTTGGGGGAGATGACTGATTCATCTAGATATTTACCTCTACAACATTTAGATCATATTCACCGAAGCACAATAACTTAAAAACAGATGGCATGCCATGCCAAAATCATGACCAAGCATCACTATAAATAAAAAAGCCTACAGATCATGTAGGCTTTTTAACACGGCTGAAAGATTAGCTAAACTGACCGCTCGACTGAGTCGGTGTAACCATATCAGCTCGCTGAGGTTGTGCTTCAACCAGATCTTCTTCATCATGAGCTTCAGACTTTGCTACCACCGCAGTTGCAATACTATTACCTATCACGTTCGTTGCAGAGCGACCCATATCCAAGAACTGATCAATTGCAAGGATGAGCAAGATACCAGCTTCAGGCAGCTTAAACATAGACAGCGTTGCTGCAATCACCACGATAGAAGCACGTGATACACCCGCAATTCCTTTACTCGTAATCATCAAGGTTAACAAGATCAGCACTTGCTGTGTAAAGCTCAAATCGATGTTGTAGGCCTGAGCAATAAACAATACTGCAAATGACATATACATCATCGAGCCATCAAGGTTAAAAGAATAACCGAGTGGTAATACGAAGCTTGAAATACGCTTTGGTACACCAAACTTATTTAAACCTGCAATAATTTTTGGGTATGCAGATTCACTGCTTGATGTTGCAAATGCAAGTGCAGCTGGTTCTTTCATAAATCCAAGCAGGCGAAATACATCTTTTTTCAAGAAAATATAACCTACCGCAATTAAAGCCGCCCAAAGAAGCGCTAAACCTGTATAGAACTGCCCAATAAAGATACTGTAGTCAATCAGTAGCTTTGGACCTTTCACTGCAATCGCAGCAGCAATTGCAGCAAATACCGCAACAGGTGCAAATGCCATCACGTAGTCCGTGATTTTAAACATGATACGTGCGAGTTCATCGATCAGGCGAGCAATTACTGTACCCTCTTCACTTTGATGATTGACATAAGCCAAGGCTGCACCAAAGAAAATTGAGAATACTAAGATTTGCAAAATTTCATTGTTCGCCATCGCCTCTGCAAAACTACGAGGGAAAATATGTGTAATAAAATTTTGTAAGCTTAAATTTGAAGCTGAAACACCGATATCCACATGCTCAACAGGAATTGCCAAGTTCATGCCTGCACCTGGTTGGAAAAAGTTTGCCAATCCCATACCCAGCAACAATGATACCAACGATGCACCAATAAACCAGCTCATTGCTTTTAATGTAACCGATCCCAATGAAGACGATTTGCCCATTGAGATTAAACCAGAAACAATGGTTGCAAATACCAGCGGACCAATAATCATCTTAATTAAACGCAAAAAGACATCGGTCAAAATTTTAAAGTAGGAGGCGATTTTTTCTGTGAGCGCTGCATCAAATGCACTGTGACAAGCCCATCCAACAAGAACACCTAGGATCATTGCAATCAAAATATATTTGAGCAATTTTTTCTGATTCATATCTATTTCCTTTTCACAAGCAGTTCGCTTCGATTATTAAGCTAGACAAACCTAATCCGATGCGATCTTCCATGTTGATCAAACTCGCAAGCAACGATGCAGCTGATTACGAAATATTCGATTCCACCATATTTTGGGCAAGTTTTACTGGTTTTGTTTTAAAAGAAAAATGCAAAAAACAGATTATTTATGCAAAAAATGCATACATGAATTATTTAATAAATATTTAAAATAAGAATGATCTCAGTTTTTATTCGATCGATTTGTGTTTTATAGGTAAAACTTTAACCATGCAATAAATCTTGAATCGTGCATTTTCAACATTTGCAGTGCTTAGAGCAGAAAAAACAACTTAAAAAGTAACATATTGAAATTTAAATAAATTTGAATATTCACGTAATTTCTTATATGAATTATTGGTTTTAGCTATAAGTGATGAGATGATAAATTTTAAACACTTAAAAAACAAAAAACCCATCATATACATGATGGGTTTTTTATTGACCTTTTCAAGATCTTCACAGTCTGCTTATGCATACTGCTTTATATGGTGGGGGCGAAGAGACTCGAACTCTTACACCTTGCGGCGCTGGAACCTAAATCCAGTGCGTCTACCAATTTCGCCACGCCCCCAAAACCTGGGTATTTACAACAATATCTGGCAGAGGATCAAGGACTCGAACCTTGACGAACGGTTTTGGAGACCGTCATGCTACCATTACACCAATCCTCTTTAACATCTGACCTGTTTTCAGGTCACTTAAAACTACTTCAGTTTTAAGTTGGTGGGGGCGAAGAGACTCGAACTCTTACACCTTGCGGCGCTGGAACCTAAATCCAGTGCGTCTACCAATTTCGCCACGCCCCCCGATGGCTGTGTATATTATCGATAAGGTTTCATGATGACAAGTCTTTTTTTCAAAAAAACAACCGGTTGATTAAATAAAAATCAAATCAAAGGCTTATGTTTATTATATCGTCAATTTTAGCTGATCAAATGTACATTTTGCTTCACTTACCGATGTAAATCGCTGTGAAAACTGTTTTTTTAAAAGTCCATCAAGTAAAGGATAAAGCCCTGAATATTCATGTACTAGCTGTAAATCGAATGTTTGACAATGCAAATATGCCCACTCTCGATAACTTTTCGCAGTTAATCGGGTGTGATTCAACCACTCATAAAGCATCACTCCCAGTGCATATAAATCACTACCGATACTCTTTTGTGCCCCATGAAACAACTCAGGTGCCATATAGCGCGGGGTTGCCGTTATACCCGGTGGTGGATGCATGTAGGCAGAATCACTTTGCTCAAAATCGATCAAGCAAACGCGATTATTGAATATTACACAGTGATCTGGCTTTAGATCGCCATGAATGCAGCCAGATTGTTCATAGTCATGCAAGCAATCGAGCAACTGCTTAATCCGCTTTACCACGATGTCAAATGAAAGTTCATGCACGCTTACAGCAAACATTGAACTTGCATGCGGTAAAATCAGAATATCTCCAGTGGTTCGCTCTTGACCAAGCATGCCTAATGTCTCAATTCGCGCTGGCAGAATATGGCTTATACGGTTACTGGCCCATTGATAAAATCCAATCTCATTGTGAAAGCCTGCTTCTGTCTCAGCATGAGTCTCTGCAATTTGTGCTTTGAGCCAGTATTGCTGCCCTTCTGCACGAAATTTATATAAACGGCGCCCTAACGCAAAACGATGACTATGCGTGTGTAATATCAGCTCATGATCGTTAAACATCGGTTATGCGCTGAGTGGCTTACGCTGAGTCGTACTTCCCTTTTGATATTCAAGCACTTCAATACAATGCTGAATGGTTTTACCAATTCGGGCATAAGTTTCAATAGCAGAAAGTTTTGGCCATGTTGCACGCTCTCCTTGCTGCTGAAGTAGCTTGAACAGATGTGGGCGTGGGTTTTGTAACATGTATTTGTACTGGCGCAGATTGAACGGTGCAATAATATTCACATCACCATAATATCGCTGCCCCACGATTCCATAACCATGATCAAGCAAGCGGCGTACCGGTGCTACTGTGCCTAAGCGCTCGCGAGTAAAATCCATAATCCCCAGCGATATGACTTTTCCTTGGCGACGAAGAATTCGCTGAGGCCAGCTTAAAATATCCTTTCGATAGCGAGAAATGTCGCTTTGCATAAACGGCACCACATGCGGATTAACCTGACTGGCAATGGTGTAATTCAAATTATAAAGACGCGACATTTTTTCTTGCGGGAAATCACTTCTTACGCTGCCATCCACCCATCTGGTATTGGCCATGTAGGGCGTATGCTCACCATCACGGTTTTTACTGGTCAGGCGAACTGCCGGAAAGAGCACCGGAACAGCACATGAGGCTAGCACAGCACTCCAGACCAGCAGATTTGGTGCCGTGTAAGCATTCATAATGCGGGCATTTTGAGAACCATCATACGGCGCAACCGCTACATTAATATGCAAGCCTGATTTTTCTAAAGCCTCAGAAAAGGTCAGGTCTCCCAAGTTTTCAATCAGAAAAGTTTTAAGGTATTTGACATCTGCAAGCCCACCATTACCTCTAAGCAAATCTTTTGTATCCCGAAAGCGAAAAGCCTCACTAAAAAAAGTCTCGCCGGCCAAAATGCGCTGAAACTCCGATGGGCTCGATGTTCCAAGCATACCGGCCATAATAGCACCTGCGCTCGAACCCGATAGCACTTTCGGCATTAAGTCCTGTTCCATCAGTGCCTTACATACACCACTATGAAATAAGCCCAATGTCGCACCACCTGAGAACATCAGTGCCGGCTGTCCATAGGTTTTTTGACAATTTTTAAAAAAACGGATTTTTTCTGCATGGGTAAGCGTCTGGCATTGACTGCCTGCGACAAACGCCAGTGACGCAGACACTTCTTCAATATAATCTTCAATGATTTGTTTGGTGCCTACGTAAGTCGAGGCAAACAGCATCGGGTGTCCAATATTGGCAATGTCATGTGTTAATCCTTCTTGTAGCAAATAAACCGTATCTAACACATGTTGTTGCAGCCTAAATTTACGTAGTAAATTCAACCGATACGAGATCAGTTCCGCATCGAAATAAGGCGAGCTGTTATCAAATTTCCACTCTTGCGATCCTGTTTCTTCGTCGAGTTGCAAGGCAATCGACTTCCACTCCGAATAGGTTTCAGCATTTTTTAATTGATATTTTAACTTCTTGATACGATATGCCTGATAGGGATTCAT
This sequence comes from Acinetobacter soli, assembly GCF_018139125.1. Taxonomy (NCBI): domain Bacteria; kingdom Pseudomonadati; phylum Pseudomonadota; class Gammaproteobacteria; order Moraxellales; family Moraxellaceae; genus Acinetobacter; species Acinetobacter soli. Next base: position 560,897 of record NZ_CP073241.1, on the reverse strand, counting down.
ATCCGTTTTTTTCATAGCGAACATACCATGTCCTATAGGATGAGTGGTTTCAAAACTATGCTACAGCAATCGGATTTGATCAATTGCGAAAATGTTCTTGTGATCAATTGATTCACAATCAACCCTTTAAAAGCCACGCAAGTCGATATACTCTTTGAGCTATTCTGTTTGATACATATCGACCTCTACTATGGCAAGTTTCGATTTACCCGATCATCTGATTGAGACCTTATCTCGTGTTTTAAATCAGTTACAGCAGACTTTACCTGAGCTACCTCAAGCACCCGATTTTTCGGCACCCGCATTTAAATGGCAAGATCGACAGTTAAAGCCGATCTATACGCCCAAGACATTTCGACTCGATGACTTAAAAGGCATTGAAGCTCAAAAGAAAAAAATCGTACAAAATACCTTACAGTTTCTGCACGGCTTTCCAGCAAACGATATTTTGCTCACGGGCTCACGAGGCACGGGAAAATCTTCAATTGTGCGCGCGCTTTTAACTGAATATATGGCTGAGGGTTTACGCCTGATTGAAATTGAGCGTGATGATTTAAGCGATCTTCCGCTTATTCAGAAAATCATTGCCGAACGGCCAGAAAAATTTATTGTCTATTGTGACGATTTAGCATTTAACGCTGAAGATGAAAATTATCGTAGCCTGAAGAGTGTATTAGATGGCTCACTTCAGTCTGGGTCAAACAATTTTATCATCTATGCCACCAGTAACCGTCGTCATTTACTGCCTGAGTTTATGCATGAAAATACACCGGTCACTAAAGTTGATGTTCCTCAGTACAAAGAATTACACCCTCAAGAAGCCATCGAAGAAAAAATTTCACTCTCAGATCGCTTTGGTTTATGGCTTTCTTTTTATCCGATGGATCAAAACTTATACCTTGAAATTGTCGAGCACTACATTGCACAAGCAGGTCTTGCATTTGATGAATCAGTTCGTGCCGAAAGCTTACGCTGGAGTCAGTCACGCGGACAACGTTCAGGCCGAGCAGCGTATCAGTTTTCCAAGCACTGGATCGGATCGCAGCAACTTCACCAAAATTGTTAGACAATTCATCTGAATTTACGTCCTGTTATGACCCGAAACTGACATCAATAGCCCTGTAGCCTGTCTTGTTATCGCCTCTAAAATAGGCATAGACATGATAAGAAGATAGGCAATCCAATGAATATTTTCTCTGCGCCCAATAAGAATGCTAGAACAGCGTGGCTTGCTAAAGCCATACATCACCTCTACCCCATCTTTCAGTTTTCAGAAGCATCCAATTCGCATTCAGATCTCAGATCGATTATTCAACCTTATCTCAATGATGAGCGTTACCATTACGCCCAATATCAGTTTTGTTTTCCCAATCTAATTCAGCCTGAAACATTTCTGAATGTACGTGCAAGCTTTGGAGAATCTGGGCTTTATGGTCTAGATACACATAATGCCTCTGCCACAAATCCAATTGCAGATGTCCGGCTAGCCTATAACTGTCATTTATTGGATAGCACAATCAACTCCAGCGATTCATTTCATAAGGCTGATGTAATCTCGAGCACAGATAAATTACTTTTGGGACAACAGCTATTGATTGAGGGCAACTCTCCCACCTTTAAAATTAAAGGTGAATCTTCATCGCTTCGCTATGAAATTGAGGTTTCGCTATGCAGCCCTGTATCTCGGTTAGCTAAATCTTGGCTCTACGATCATTTAAATTTTATGACACGTTATAGCGGTTATATACAGACCAATTCAAAACATGATGAGGTGCAAGGAACAGGCACTTTTGATTTTGTGCGAAGTGCGCTTGCATCTACACCCAATAGTTATGCACGAGAGCTTATCGGCAGCTTGCCCGTCTATTTTGTTACGCAGCATATGCTTAATTTAGATGCGCAAACACAAGTGATTTTTTATCGTATGGATTTAGCAGGCAAGCCGCTTTGCAATACGGTATTGATTCGTCATAGCGGTGGTTTATGCGAGGTCTATAATGATGTTATTTTTTCTATCATTCAGTATCAACCGTCTCCTATGCAATCCCCCAACGGACACGACACCTTAGTCGCTGAGCAATTCGAATGGACTGTTTATGACAATAATGGTGATGTGCGGCTTTCTGTCTATGCCCAACTCAACTCCCTGCCTTACACAGGCTATGGCCAAGGCTACATCGCAGGCTTTAAATTTAAAGCACAACAGCTCAATTCTGTAAGCCATGGTCATGGCATGATGGCGCATATCGATATAATGGATCCACAAAATTTAGATCAGAAATCATTCAATGAGCAGTACGGCAGTGAATTCATGCCAAAAACCTAGGATACTCCTGCTATACAATAAAAAAGGCATCTTGATAAAGATGCCTTTTTACAACATGGTCAGGATCATTGATTGGTTTGCGCTGGATGAGACAACTCGGTCATGGGCCAACGCGGTGTTGTGGTCACGACAAGATTGTCATGCTGACCACATTTCAAACGCTGATAACCTGCAAACGCAATCATGGCGCCGTTGTCGGTACAGAGTGCAGGTTCTGCGTAATAGACCTGTGCTTTAACTTTAGCTAACGAGTGCTCTAAACGTTCCCGCAAACGCACATTGGCACTCACACCACCCGCAATCACCAAGCGTTTTAAGCCGGTTTGCTTAAGTGCCTTAACAGATTTTTTTACTAATGTATCAACAATCGCTTCTTGAAAAGACGCCGCAATATCGGCATCGCGTTGTTCTTCTCCTAATTTTTTCAATTGCACCGAAACCGCTGTTTTCAGACCGCTAAAAGAAAAATCTAGTCCTTGATGTAACATTGGACGCGGAAACTCAAATGCTTCGGGATTGCCTTGTAAAGCCAGTTTGGCAATATTTGGCCCGCCCGGGTAAGGCAACCCCATCATTTTCGCAACTTTATCAAAGGCCTCACCTGCTGCATCATCAATAGACTCACCCAGTAATTCATATTTGCCAATATCATAGGCCGCCATCAACTGGGTATGGCCGCCAGAGACCAACAGCGCAATAAAAGGAAATTCGGGCGGTGTTGCAGAAAGCAGCGGTGCAAGCATATGACCTTCCATATGGTGCACGCCAATTGCCGGCTTATTTAAAGCAAATGCCAAACTACGACCAAATAAGGCGCCAGTCATGAGTGCGCCCATCAGGCCCGGACCACGGGTGTAGGCCACTGCATCAATTTGTGATTTTTTAATTTGGCTGTCATTTAAAAGCTGATCCAGAAGTGGAATCATTTTTCTGACATGATCGCGTGATGCCAGCTCAGGCACCACACCACCATATTCTGCATGAAGTTTAATCTGACTGTAGAGGACCTGTCCGAGTAGCCCTCGTTCGCTATCATAAAGCGCCAGACCCGTTTCATCACACGATGTTTCAAGACCCAAAACAATCATTTAACCGCCTATTACATGCTACAAAAATTGTGTCATCGCTATTATAGACTTGTGATATCAGTTGTAAATGAGTAAAATACTGACCTTCACTTGTCATCTAGTGCAATCGTGCGTTAGATGTTATCCATAATCTAGAGGATTTTACATGCCACAAGTTAAGTTGAAAGAAGGCGAGCCAGTTGACGTAGCAATCCGTCGTTTCAAGCGTTCATGCGAGAAAGCGGGTGTTTTGGCTGACGTTCGTAAGCGCGAGTTCTACGAAAAACCGACTCAAGAACGTAAACGCAAAAAAGCTGCTGCTGTTAAACGCTACCAAAAGAAATTGGCGCGTGAATCTGTTCGCACTACTCGCCTTTACTAATTAATTTGTGATTGACTGCCTAAAAAGATGACGACGATGACTTTAAAAGACCAGATTACTGACGTATTAAAAACTTCAATGCGTGCCAAAGAAATGGCAACAGTAATGGTGATTCGTGGTCTTCAGGCAGCAATTAAGCAAATCGAAGTCGATGAGCGCAAAGAGCTTGACGACGCGCAAGTTCTTGCGGTCATTGAAAAGCAAATTAAACAGCGTAAAGAATCGATCAAAGCCTTTGAAGGCGCTGGTCGTGATGATTTAGCTAGTAAAGAGCAAGCCGAGATTGAGGTTATTTCTCAATTTCTACCAGAAGCTATGACTGAGGAAGCGCTTGACTCTCTCATTGAGCAAACGATTGCTGCTCAAGGTGCTACTAGCATGAAAGATATGGGTAAGGTGATGAATTCTCTACGTCCGATCATAGCCGGGCGTGCCGATCCTGCACAAGTCTCTTCCAAAATCAAAGCCAAATTGAGTTAATAGAAAAACTTAATTAAACGTACACTCAATATTGTAGGCTTTCACCAGTTGCATCTCCTTCGATGCCAATACTTGTTGAATCAAATCCTGTTTGGTCAAACGAGCATAAGATAGCGGTAAATCTCCACGATACTTCTCTGTAACTGCGTACATATGATCAATGTACTGATCGATCATGCCACAATACTGTGCTTTTTGCGCATCGTTAAATCCAGTTTGTTTCGGATTGAGTGATCGCAGGAAAGTTTTCATTTGTTCACTGTACTGCTTGGATATTTTATCTACCGCATTTAAATAGCGTTCAGGCATTGCAGCATGCCCCTGCTGCATCACCACACAAAAAACCACAACGAGTATCTGATTCAATTTCATTATTTTCAATTATTTCATTCATCTTCGGTTTAATTTTTAAAAGTATAAAAGATTTAGAGAGCTGTTACTTACTCATGATGCTTTTTAACATTTATTTTTAAATGTTTAAAGCATGGTCAGCCTGCATTTCTTTTAAACGTTGATCAATCCGCGCAGATAAAGCAGCATTAGTTGTCGCCAAACGCTGAGCATGCAGCATCGATTTAATTGCATTTTCTTCATTGCCTGACCAAAACTGTACTTCAGCCCGATAACGCAAAGCATTGATTTGATTGACTGAAGTCTGTGGCTGAAGTGCTGCGGCTTGCTGCATCAGGCGCCATGCCTCGATATCTCTCGGATTTTGATTAATAAACTTTTGTACCAATTGTTGCGCCTGCGATGGTTTACTTTGTTGAATATAAACAGTTGCAAGCTTATAACTCAGTGCACGATTTTCTGGCATTACCTTCTGTGCTGCATTGATAACAGCGTAAGCCTGCTCGTACTTATGTTGATCCAAATACACATCGGTTTGAATTAGAGCAAATAAAGTATGCTGCTTGAGCGAATCTGGAAGGCTATCGAGGACATTTTGCGTAGCCTGACTATCACCCCGATTTAAATAAAACGCAGCAAGCCCAAACTTCGCTTCATTGTTGCCTTGTTTTACGATTGTTTTAAGTTGTTCTTCCGTCGCTTGATTCGAAACGGCCGCTGTGTACCATTTTAATATTTGAAAATTCGGATCATATAAACTATGTGTCACTTTAGGCAATTGATTCGCTCTTAATCGTGCCTCGCTCATTCGCTCGGTGGTGAGTGGATGAGTCATCCAGAAATCGGGTAAAAACCCAATCCCAACACTAGAGCGCTGCATGGTTTCAAAAAAATCGGCCATACTTTGCGGATTATAACCAGCAGCATACATATATTGCATGCCAATTCGGTCTGCTTCACGCTCTTGATTACGGCTATAGGTCAGTTGTTTATCAATGAGAGCTGCTTGCGTTCCCAACATCAGTGCAGAGCCTGCTTCACCATTCGATTTAGTCGCCAGTGCCGCCCCCACCAATATGCCTGCAAGCGCCAGTAATCCTTGCCCCTTAAATGCTTCTTGAGAACGGCTATAATGCCGCTGCGTAACGTGTGCCACTTCATGCGCCATCACACCAGCGACTTCATCAATATTTTGCGCATTGGCAATGAGGCCAGTATTGAGTGCAAATAAGCCACCGGGCACAGCAAAGGCGTTAATTTGAGGGCTTTTCAGTATCACTAAACCGACAGGCTGGCTCATTTGAGTTTGCCCTAAAATTCGGAAAAAAATCTGGGCATATTGATCTTGCAACCATGGATCATGCATAACAGGTAATTGTTTCTGAATTTCCCGATATACTTTTTCACCGATCTGTTTTTCTTTTTGTTGATCGATCAAACCCACGCCACTTGAAATTTCAGGCACATCAAAATGCACGCTATGATCAGCAAAATTAAAATCGGAATGTGCCGATGCTAGGGTGGCAACCGCAGTGACTCCCAGAATCATGATGCTACGTTTCAACTTCACACTCAGGCCGAACGAATTTTTAGTACTATAGCACCCACAACATTCGTAAAGTGCTACAAAGTGTTAGAAGAGTTTAATCATGATTCTTTTACAGTGAAGCCGTTATTGCTTTAAAAATTATTTAAATTCCGGGTTGACCAGATAGGCTGGTGTCTGATCATCTAGTGCTGTCTGTAAATTTTTAAACGCAAGCTCTGCCATTTTATAGCGTGTTTGCGCAGTCGCCGAACCAATATGCGGTAATGTCACCACATTGTTTAGTTCAAACAACTCTGAAGATTGTAAAGGCTCTTTTTGATAGACATCCAAACCTGCAGCAAAAATCTGTTGCTGCTTTAAGGCGTCAATCAGCGCAGCCTCATCAACCACCGAACCACGAGAAATATTGACCAGCACAGCATGAGACTGCATCTGAGCCAGCTCATTTTTACCAATTAATGCTTCAGATTCCGTATTGAGGTCTACTGCCACCACCACAAAATCAGACGATTGTAGCAGTGTATTTAAATCACAATACGTTGCATTTAGTGGTTGGGCAAGCGCCAACTTTTCACGGCGGTTATGATAAAGAATATTCATATTAAAGCCGTACAGGCCACGGCGCGCAATAGCAGCACCAATATTACCCAGTCCAATAATACCCAGTGTTTTTCCGTATATATCCTGACCAAACTGTGCTGGAGCAACAGTACGCTTCCATTCACCTGATTTGGTCCATCGATCTAGATGCGGCACCTGACGCGCTGCACTCATTAACAAGGTAAATGCCAGATCGGCTGTGGTTTCGGTCAATACATGTGGTGTATGTGCCAACCAGATCTGACGCTGATTAAGATAATCCACATCATAGTTGTCATAACCGACACTTACCGTTGAAATAATTTTTAAGTGCTTGGCTGGTGCCAGATTTGATTCGTTGAGTAATCGTCCCGCTCCAATCATGCCATGCGCGTCGACAACTTCTTCACGAATTTGAGTATTGATATCGCCCTGCTTAGGATCTAAAACCCGAACGTCATAGAGTTCTTGTAATTTTGCTAATATTTTTGAGTCGATCTGGCTAAATACCACTACCTTTTTTTTCATTTCTTTCCCTTTACGATGACTGCATTAATGTCCACAAACGTTTTTTGAGTATCGGCTTTTCCAACATCTCACTTAAGCTGGCCAGATACATACAATCTGTATGTGTTAAAAACTTCAGCTTACCCAAGCATAACACTTTTTTATCGATTGCTATGGCATCTAAAAACCCTTGAACATAGGCCTGCACCCCACGTGAATCCCTAAAATCTAAACGCGGAAATGGCCAGCTCAGTTCAGCATACTCACCTGGCATAGCGGCTTGAATATTTGACCAAAGCTGAATTTCAGCCTCGGTTAATCCAGTTGCATCAATCACTAACACTTTGTCCTGAAAGCAATATGCTTCAAGCTGAAACGCATCACATTCGACCAGTGCTTCAAGTTCGAGCAGTACTTTAGGCTGTTGAGGCACAGTGTGTTGTGCTGTAATTTCAACATGAACCGGTTGTTCCTGAACCGACTCCAATACAGGTAAAGATTTTGTTTCAGGAATATTGACAGCAACATCTACATACTTAGGTACGGCCAGTTGTTGCTCGGGCATTTGATCACGCCATATGGACGCCGCTGTATTTTTTTGAGCAACGTGATGACGTGGTATCCATACATCCACACCCATTGCTGCTAAAATATTCCGCTGCTGACCGACCATTCGTTTCTATCTATACATTCATTTCAACGCGCATTTTAACGTGTCTCGGCCCGCTTTGCAGCCTTTTCTCTTGCCTGTTTTGATACATAGCATTTAGATAATCATGAGGCTATTTTTCTTCTGCATTTCATCCACAATATTGGCAGACTCAAATCCAAAGCGCCAATACAATAACTCTAAAACATCCATTTCATCTTGGGTAATAATACGATCATTCCAGAGACACATCTCAGCCACACCTAAAATACTCAGACGATCACGCAACAAAAGCCCTGCGATATCATTTAAGATTTCTGCTAGGTCAATCGGCTCATCGGATATTTCGGAAAAGAGCTGCATATCCTCAAAGGTTAAAATACTTTGCAAGATACGCTCTCGTACTTCAAGCTGATTAGGACTATTGATTTGCTGCACATGCAGTAAAGCATCGATCAAACGCACAATCTGCGGTTTGACATCTTCTAATGCAGAAGGCGTATGATTAGGCATCAGGTTCAATTCATACTTTACCCGCTCAAGCAACAACGCATCGAGCAACCCAATTTCACCATCCTCTTGAATAATTAGAGCCAAACGGGTCAGAAACTGACGTGCAATACTCGCCGGCATATTGCCAATGTTACGACATGCCTCATGAAAAATTTGCACATGCACACGACCATCTAAATGGAGTAGCGCATCTACAATGGCCTGACTGACCGCAGCATCTTGCGGAATAAATTCGCGATACTGCCGGATCATTAAAATCGCCACCATAACCTCACGCGAGCCTGTTGCAGTTTGGAGTGCTCGCTGTAGTAGCTCAGGTCTTGGCATACCTTGACGAATTTCAGGATTTAACGGCTTGATGGCATCATTTAAAGAAAAGCTGATCGGTGATAACCGCAGCAGCGGTAAAGGCTGTGGTGATGTCCAAGTAATATGAAATTCATCATGTTCGTCTTCAAGTGGCATAAACAAACTAAACAGTGCTCGGCTACGTAGTTTTTTTAAATTCTCAAGTTGTGAATCTTGTAAAATTGAAGGATTAAGCCGATGGATACGATCTTCAATACTCGGGTGGATATTCATCCAGCTTTGTGGACTGAGTGAATTAGCAAAGCACATATGTGCAATGGCTTCAGAATACACACTATGAATTTGCGACCCTGCGTGGTGTACGTAAATTCGTAGTAGTGTTTGCAAATTGGCGTGGCTATCCATCAATTGCAAGGTTTTCAGATCATTTCGAAAGGTACGGCGGCTCAGGGTGAGATATTTAATAAAACGAGTAATTAAAATCCCCATACTGCCAGTGAGCCAAATGACGCCACCAATGGCCACCAAAATGGTTTCAAATCTATGTCGTTTATTTTTCTGATAGGGCTTAAAACCCAATTTGGCAATTTTACTGCCCCATTGGCTGAACGTAGTTAGACCACTATAGAGAATTTTTAACTTGGTATTTTCAACAGCCTCGCCTGAAAGAATTTGATTAAACTCATGCGCCAATAAACCATATAATTCAAGCTCATCCAGATTTTGCAAGGCACCCCAAGTTAATATAATGACAATATCTTTTGAATGAAAACCCGCAGTCAGGGCATTTACCCCCACCTCATCGGGCAGTACATATAGCACAGGAGGTTCGAGAGCAAACTTTTTGGCCAGCTGATCGGAAATTTTTAAAGCGGAACTCTCTTCAGGCGTACTTTTAAGCAATACCAAGCGGCGCCCATTGAGCTGTTTGGCCAGTGAATGTCCACCTTCACGAAACACATAAAACTCATAAGCGGCTGAGCCACCAATAATGAAAAACAGTAAAATGAGTAAATAAGGACTTAAAACATGCCAGACAATCGACTGGGTATAATCAAAAAAATGAACCGCAAGCCCAAGCGTAACATTGAGAATAAAGATGGTTAGCAGCATGGCAAGAAAACACATACTGATCGACCACATGATATTTTTATTTTCTATCAGATAGTGACGAACTTCTCTCAACTTGAAACAACCTTACTGCGCTTGTTTTGCCCCATCATAAAATAAAAAAGCGGGAAAAACCCGCTTTTTTATCAAGGAAACTCAGTGCTCATGAATTCCAGTTAAATCCACTGAAGCCGCATCGATATTCACATCAATATAACCATCGGATTTCTTTTTCGCAGTGTCATTACGTTTTTGTTCAAGGTTTTCTAGGTAAGTATGGTCAATACCACCTGTGACATACACCCCATCAAATACTGAACAATCAAACTCACGTAAATCTGGTACTTTTGTGGTACGTACTGCACTCTTAAGATCATCTAAGTCTTGGAAAATCAAACGATCGGCACCAATGATTTCTTGAATTTCTTCAACACTACGCTGAGAGGCAATCAGCTCAGTTTTTGCCGGCATGTCAATACCATAGACATTTGGATATTTGACCATAGGCGCAGCTGAAGCGAAATATACTTTTTTTGCACCTGAATCACGCGCCATCTGAATGATTTCATTACACGTGGTACCACGTACAATCGAGTCATCAACCAACAAGACGTTCTTGCCTTTAAACTCAAGCTCGACCGGGTTGAGTTTCTGACGTACTGATTTTTTACGCTGCTGTTGCCCCGGCATAATAAAGGTACGACCGATATAACGGTTTTTCATGAAACCTTCGCGGAACTTCACACCTAGCATATTGGCCAGTTCGAGCGCAGAAGTACGGCTTGTATCTGGAATTGGAATGACCACATCAATTCCATGATCCTCACCCCATTCTTTTAGAATCTTGCTGGCAAGCTTCTCACCCATTTTCAAACGCGCTTTATAAACCGAAATCCCATCGATAATCGCATCTGGACGCGCAAAATAGACGTATTCAAAAATACAAGGACGATGCTGTGGATCAGCCGCGCACTGCTTGGTGAACATTTCGCCTTGATCGTTAATGAAAATCGCCTCACCTGGCTGAATATCACGTTCAATTTTAAAGCCAAGTGCTGTAATCGCAACAGATTCAGACGCAATGATGTACTCAAGCCCTTTTTCTGTTTCACGCGAGCCATAAATCAGCGGACGGATACCGTTTGGATCACGAAAGCCCACCAGACCGTGTCCTGTGATCATCGCGACAACGCCATAGGCACCTTTACAGCGCTCATGAACACGGGAAACCGCATGAAAGACATCTTCTGCTGTTGGCGATAACTTGCCGCTTTTTTGCAATTCGTGCGCAAAAACATTCAGTAATACTTCAGAATCAGAATCGGTGTTCATATGACGCAAGTCTGTTTTAAACAAATCGTCATGAATATCCGCAGCATTGGTCAGGTTACCATTGTGCGCCAACGTGATTCCGTAAGGTGAGTTCACATAAAACGGCTGTGCTTCTGCACTACTTGAAGAACCAGCTGTTGGGTAACGTACATGTCCGATGCCATAGTTCCCGATCAGTGCACGCATGTGACGGGTATGAAAAACGTCACGCACCATACCGTTGTCTTTACGCAAAAATAAACGACCATCATGACAAGTCACTATCCCAGCTGCATCTTGTCCCCGATGTTGCAACATCGTTAATGCATCAAACAACATTTGGTTAACTGGCGATTTACCGGCTATACCAACTACTCCACACATAGCAACCTCGCAGACAAGCTAGGATTAATAAAAAGGATTTTTCGTTGAATGGTCAGAATGGTCTTTGTCGACTCGATCTAGTTCTGCCACTTCATTTGAAGGTCGATGAAATAAACGACCTTCCGATGTCACTTCACGTATCGCTTCATTGGCTACATCTTTCGACAGCTCTGTTGCCAAAGGCGCATACGGCAATAAGTTTTGAATGACTTTAGACTGTTTCCAATGTGGAGAGGTTTCGACCCACGGACCTACACCTTGCATGGTAATCAAAACGATCATGAGGCCTTTTAACGTACCAAAAGCACCGCCTGCCATCCGGTTGATCGGTCCCAATTTCATGCTCTTGAGTAATGTATCCAGTAGTGCAGTGACCAACCAGGTCAAAACAATAATAACCAGCACAATGAAAGCGAACGCCGCGATTTTCTGAACCACGGGGTCATGGCTTAACATCATCATGCTCGGTGCAAGGAGATTGGCATATTTTGCCGCGACAATCAGCGCAAATATCCAGCCAATCAAGTTCGCAAAGGCTTTAATAAATCCTTGTCGCAAACCGTTAAGCCCTCCAATGAGCAGAAATATCAGAATGATGATATCAAGCGTATTCATCGTTTAAGTTATGGCACTCACACATTGTTTAACTAATTCAGGTCCTGTATAGATGAGGCCACTATAGATTTGTACAAGGGTGGCACCTGCTTCTATTTTTGCTACAGCATGTTCGCCTTGCGTAATTCCACCCACACCAATCAAAGGAATCTGTCCATTGAGCACCTCTGCAAATTGACGCAGACAAGCAGTACTCTTTTCAAAAACAGGTGCACCCGATAGACCACCCGCTTCATTTCCAAATGCAAGATTTTCAACGCCATCACGTGATAATGTGGTATTCGTGACAATCAGACCGTCAATTTTAAAGGTGATTAATTGTGCGGCTATAAAGTCGATATCTTCACGGCTTAAATCTGGCGCGACCTTAAGTACCAATGGCACATAATGATGATACTGCTCTGCAAGCTCAAGCTGACGTTGTTTTAATGTATCTAACAGTTCGGTCAGTGCATCGCCACTTTGCAGACTACGTAAATTTTTGGTGTTTGGAGAAGAAATATTGACTGTAATGTAGGACGCGTAATTATAAACTTTTTCTAAACAAATCAAATAGTCATCGACTGCATTTTCAACAGGTGTATCGGCATTTTTTCCGATATTAATCCCTAAAATGCCTTTGAATTTTGAAGCCTTCACATTTTCGACGAGCTGATCGACACCATCATTATTGAAACCCATGCGATTGATAATGGCTTTGGCTTCAGGAATACGAAACAAGCGCGGCTGCGGATTACCTGCTTGCGGGCGAGGCGTGATCGTCCCGATTTCGATAAATCCAAACCCAAGTGCCGCAAGCGCATCAATATATGCGCCATTTTTATCGAGCCCAGCAGCTAAGCCCACTGGATTTGGGAATTCTATCCCCATGCAGGTGACTGGTTTTGCGTCAATTTTCTGACGAATGAATCCCATTTTATGGGCAGACTTTAAAAGCGATAGCGTTAAGTCATGTGCACGCTCGGGTGCCATAGAAAACAACAAAGGGCGAGCAAGCGAATATAACATAAGCAGTCAAAGTCTATAGCTTTTTGAGGTGCGTCTATTATAGGCACAGGCGCCGCAAAACGCCATGCTTGCAGGGGCTTTATTTTAGCGGGTTAATGCACTGTCGCCGTTAATTTAATCTGATTATTTACAGAAACTAATTCCATCTTTTCAATACTTAAGCCCGTTTGAGTTAACTGCATTAAAAAATTCGCCAAGACTGCATAACTTTGATGTTGCGCAACGATTTGTAACGTTTCCCCTACTTGCTGTGCCGAAACACTCACCCCCTGCTGCTGAGAAACGCGTTGCACTTTTTCCGTAAGACTCAATTGCGTATCGGTCGAGGGTTTAAGTGATGCTGCATTGGTCTGCATCCAGACCATTTGGTCTTTGAGCACATTCAAACGTTGCTGTTGTCCATCTGCAAGGTGATGCATCATCCAGAGTGACCAACCAATCGCAACAATTACAACAAAAAGGCTGGTGAAGATCACCAGATAGCGTTCTCGCACCGACATTCGTTCGAGTGCCTGCTGTACGGTTTCCATTTTTTGCTCAAAAGCACTTTGCAACTGATTCATGATTTTCATTATTGTATTTTTACCATTCCCAATGAGCCTGCACCATTGGCCTGTACTTGCCCTAACTCTGCCTTGAAACCTTGCTGATTAAGCTGCTTGGTCAGATTTTGTAAATCATCTGACGAATTTGCCTTAAGCTGCATCGTCAACACATTGGCCTCATAATTCACTTGTTGAGCAGAAATCTGGCGTTGCATCAGAATCGGGCCAACCCGACTTAACAAGTTTAATGCATTGGTATCGCCAGCCTGATTCAGGCGAAGCTGACTTTCAAATAAACTTTTTATATTTTGCTCAGTGATTCGGCCATTATCGCCAAACCATTCTTTGTACTGGGCAATTGACTGCTCTGCGGTCTGGTTCGCCACTTTTTTAAGTTGTACCCAACGAAGCAAATCATAACTAAACTGCACCAATATTACCGCCGCCAATATTACTGCACATACTTTCCAGTATGACGAGACTGTGACGGTACTTTTAGGTTTAGGCAACACATTCAGCGGATGCTGTTTGGCTTTTAAAACTGGCTGAAACTGATATTCAAATACTTCGTGCTCAGCTTCAGGAGTCGAGGTAAGAAGTGCATCAAACTGTGCTTCGCTCAGATTGGCATACTTATAGTGTGCAACCAAAGGTGTCAAGCTTACAAATAACCCCACATCTTCAATACTTGCGCCAGCAAATTCATGCGTTCTGGCTAATGTATGCTGGTGTATGTTTGCAAGTATGATTTGATCGGGCTGAGGTACAGGTAACAATAAAAAGTCTGGTAAAAGTGCAATCAGCTTTACAGGCAACAAACTTAAAGATTGCTGCCAAAGCTGCAATGATGATAAAGCAACCCCCATGACAGTGAGCGAATCTGGTGCCTTGAAATGATGCACAATCTGCATTTGATCGATAGGTAAAGTCACATACTCTTCGAGCAAATAGCGTATGCCATCTGGACCCAATTGCTTTACATGCTGTTTTGAGATTTTCTGCTGTATAAGCTGAATGTTTCGGCTCGAAAAATACACGACCGCTTCTTGCCCCTGAAAGGGCTGAAGCTCATGTATAAGCTGTTCAAGATTGCTTGCCGATTGCCAATCATTACCTGTTGACCACAGCCATGCCCCGTCCGCTTCTGGCATCCATATATACAGCATAAATTTTTTACTACCGTTTAATTTTCTTTATATCGTAGGTACAAAGCTTTTTTGTTGCGATGACAATCCATTGGCAATCACAGTTTGATGATAAAGACGTGCTTCTGCAAGCGCAAAAGGATTAAAATGCTCGTGGGTCAGTTGCTCTGCAATATGTCCCACAACATTCATATGACACACCACCACAATCGACTCAAAAGGTAATTGGGACAGCCATTCAATTGCATCTTTGGCATCATCTTCAGGCTTGATTTTATCACATATCAAAACTGGCACATCTGGAAAAATCTGCTGTATATGCTGTAGTGTTTCTTGCGCACGAAGTAGAGGACTCACCACAAAAATCTCAGGATTAACCTGCTCTTTAAGAAACTGGGCAGTTTGTTTGGCCTGTGCGTGCCCCAGTGCCGTAAGTGGTCGTGTCATATCATTTCCGTCAAGCGCTGGAGATGCTTCTCCATGACGAACTAAAGTAAGTTGCATAACAATTCCTTAAAATTATCGCGTTATTATATCGGCTGTTTGTTACATTTATTCTTCAAACCTGATGATGCGGTAATACAAACTCAACATCACTGCGGTGTCCGTTTTTCATGAGGGCCAAAGCAATATTTAAAGGTGGCGCACCTTCAAAAATCACTTCATATAATGCATTGGTAATCGGCATATAAACATCTAACTCCTGTGCACGAGTACGCACTTGCACGATGGTATTGATGCCCTCCGCGGTTTGTCCTAGAGCCTTAACGGCTTCATCTAAGGTTTTACCTGAACCTAAAGCATAACCAATCTGATAATTACGGCTCAGCGGGCTATTACAGGTCGCAAACAGATCGCCCACACCAGAAAGCCCTAAAAAGGTCAATGGATTAGCTCCCAGCTTCACGGCAAAGCGACTCATTTCAGCCAGTGCACGGGTAATAATCATACTTTTGGTGTTTTCACCAATATTGTGCGCGACCGCCATACCCATAGCGATTGCATAAATATTTTTGAGCGCCCCACCAAGCTCTACGCCGTGTACATCGTCACTTCCAAACACACGAAACAGAGCACTATGCAATGCATGCTGAACCGCATAACGAACCAGTTCGGAGTCGCTGGCAATGACAGTACCAGACGGCATGCCGGCGACAATTTCTTTGGCAAGATTTGGACCAGATAACACACCATAAGGAACTTCGGGTAACTCATTTCGAATAATTTCGCTCATAAAGCTAAATGAATTGGCTTCAATGCCTTTAGTGAGTGAAATTACAGCCTGCGCACTAATAAAGGGTGAAATCTGCTTGATGACTTCGCGAAAAGAATGGCTTGGAATAGCCACCAAAATAATATCGCGATCACGCACCGCAAGCTCAAGATCAGAAACTGCTTTTAATCCTGCCTCTAAGTTAAAGTCTGGTAAGTATCGCTGGTTAATGTGTGTATGATTGATTTCATCTGCCATGCTCTGATCACGAATCCAGATCATGGTGTCACAGCCATTACGGGTGGCCAGATTGGCCATTGCCGTACCAAAACTTCCCCCACCCAAAACGGTTACACGCAGCGCGGTTTTCTGATCCACTGCAACGGGCTCTACGAGATCAGTAAATTTCAAATCGGTCATGCTTAATCCTGTTTTTTATTTTTAGCGAGTCGGCCACTGGGTCACGTAATCTTCAATTTTCACCTCAGCGCGCGGTGAAATAGATTTAGCAGCTGTTCCGACGTAAATAATACCAGAGATTAAGTCACGCGCTTCAAGACCTAAATGCTGTTTTAACCAGGTTGATTCAATCACTGCACCAGTGCGCCACATTGTCGAGAAACCTTGTGCCTGTAGTGACAACAAAAAATTTTGAATGGCAGCACCCGTACTTAAAGTTTGTTCAAATAAAGGGACTTTAGGATGATCTTGATAGTTCGTTGCTGCAATCACCAGCAATGGCGCACGAAATGGATGCTGCTTCACACGATCTAACTGATTTGGATCGGTTTCACCAAGATCTTCTAATGCCTGTACTAACGCTTCGCCAAATGCAGCACGCTGCTCTGTATCAATCACAAAAAAACGTGTCGGTTTTAATCGGTGATGATCAGGTGCGGTCAATGCAGCTTGAAAAGCTTGATTTAACTGTTGTGCTGAAGGTGCAGGCTCAGTTAGCTGTCCAATCGATTGACGTTGATGAATTACATGATGAATTTGGCTGGCGTCTAACTCTGTCATTTATATTAAATCTAAATCATAAAACTCAAGTTAGAGTAGCACATTCGTAATGTATTGCTCTATGTTCAACTTGGGCTTTTCACAAGATTTCTATTGTCATTTCATCCAAGATGCATAACCGCATCAAAACCTATACAACACCTAAAACGTAAGCTGCAAAAAAAATGTTCAAATACAGAAGTGTCTTAAAAATCGAGTAATGAGAAAATGAACTACAAAATATTAAGTACTTTGCTGGCAGGTGGTATTTTGGTGCTGTCTGGTTGCGCCACCACCCCATCTGCAACAAATGCCATCATGCTGGCAAATAATCAATACGAAGTCACCGGAATTGGCAAATCTAATTTAATTGCAAAAAATAATGCGGTGGCTGCTGCAAATAAAACCTGTGCGCGTAATACACCAGTGATTGTAGATGAAAAAACCGAATACAATGGCGTGTTAAAAGGTGTCGTCGACGAGCAAACCGGTAAAATAGTGGAAGCCGCTGCTGGCGTGATTGGTACACTAGCAGGCAAAAATGCATCTCTCGCTAAAGATGATGACTATCAGACCACGCTTAAATTTTACTGTAAGTCCAATTAAGCACTCCAAAAACAAAAAAGATCCCACTTTAGGGATCTTTTTTTGGCTCAGCCTCTTAAGCTTAGCAATAACCTTCAATTCGAGTCAGCGGTAATTTCTTTCCAATCGCTTTTTCGATTTCTGGCAAATAAAACGCATCGTCTTCTGAAAGAAAACTGATACTTACACCTTGCGTTCCTGCACGACCTGTACGACCAATCCGGTGCACATAGTCATCAGACTGCTCTGGCAAAGTAAAGTTGACCACATGTGATACACCATCCACATGAATCCCGCGACCAGCAACATCGGTTGCAATCATGATGTTGTTCTTACCCTGCTTGAACTGTTCGAGCATTTTAAGACGCTTATCTTGAGCAATTTCACCCGACAACATTCCCACTTTGTAGCCATCCTTTTTAAGATGATCATACAAGCGACGCACCTGATCACGACGATTGGCAAAAATCATGACTTTATCAATCGGCTCTTCGCGCAAAATATCTTGCAAAAGACGATATTTGTCCTGTTTTGCAACCACGTAAACACGCTGCTCGACATCGTTATTGGTTTTTTGCTCAGGTTCAATTTCTACTGTAACCGGCTCATGCAACCACTGACGCGCCAAATTTAGAACATCATAACTAAATGTTGCCGAGAACATGAGGGTTTGACGTTGTTCTTTACGTGGCGAAAAACGCACAATACGTTTTACAGATGGAATGAATCCCATGTCCAGTAAGCGATCGGCTTCATCAATCACCAGAAATTCGATTTGATCTAACCAAACTTCTTTTTGCTCGACAAAATCAATCAAACGACCGGGGGTCGCCACCAGAATATCCAGAACTTTTTCGTTGAGGGGTTTCTTTTGTTTGTCGAAATCGACACCACCCACCAAAGTGAGTAAATTTAACCCTGTGAAGCGAGTCAACTCTTTTGCATCACTTTCGATTTGCAAAGCCAGTTCACGCGTTGGTGCAAGAATCAGTGCACGTGGCTCACCACGGTAGCGCTGTTCTTTAATGGGGTTATTCAACAAATCATTGATTACACTGATCAGAAAGGCAGCGGTTTTACCCGTTCCCGTTTGCGCTCGACCAATTGCGTCATGCCCTGCCAATGTATATTTTAAAACCTTTTGCTGAATTGGGGTCATTTGTGTAAACCCTAATGCATCAATCGCTTTTTTCAGTTGCGGATGTAAATTCAAGGTTTCAAAACCAGATACCATAAACTCGTGCTCTAACGTTAATCACTCTGATGTAGTCAGTAGTATAAAACAAAAACGCTCCAATTTAAAAAATTGGAGCGTCAGTCAATCAATTAGATTGATTAGTCTAAAGGCTGAACGTTTTCAGCCTGAAAACCTTTTTGACCTTGTACAACGCTGAATTCTACGCGTTGACCATCACGAAGTGAACGATGGCCATCACCCATAATTGCACGGAAATGAACGAATACGTCATCACCGCCATTGCGTTGAATAAAGCCAAAGCCCTTGGTATCGTTAAACCACTTTACTACACCTTGTTCACGAGCTGTCATAAGTCAATCCTCAGAAGTTAAATTAAAGGACCTTCCGGTGTTGCAAACAGCATAGCAAACAAGATTCAAAATTCTTTGTTATTTCAAAGCTTGTAATCATTCTGTAAAACTATCAACAATTTCCCGGTTACATCCATTTGTTAAAGGGTTAATAACAATTATTTTTGATAACGCATAAATCCTAAAACCACTCGAGATTAACATGGGTTGATCACAATTAATAGATTTATTTTTGCTATTTATCTTCATTTTTTAATTAAATTTTTTATCGACTTGATCGGGAATTTTTTTAGCAGTTTGATTGGGGTTTTTACCTGTGCTTGATTTTCTGCTAGAGTAGCTTTTCAAGTGTGCAACCCATCGTTTTTATTGATGCAAGATTCAGTTTCTTCACTTTCTGTTATTGAGATTAATGCCATGGGTCAACCCTGCCCTATGCCGCTATTGATGCTTAAACGTCAACTTAAAAAGACAACCGGCCCTCGAGTCTTTAAACTTTTGTCATCTGACCCGCACAGTGAAATTGATGTAACACGATATTGCCAAATCAATCAACTGGCTTGTAAATTGACTAAAATATCAGACCACGAATTTCATTACTTGATTGAATCTTAATCATTTATTATTTAACATATTGCGCTTAGTGCCTATAAAACTTTACATTTCTCTACCCAATCTTTCTTAATTATGAAGGTGCTTCACATTAAGATGTTTTTATTGGTTATACCATCCTATAAGGAGTACTCATGAGTGACAGCAGCAATCAGTTGATGCCCCTGTCATTATCTGCGCCCGGTGTAAATTTAGGTGCCTATATCAGCACCGTAAACCAAATCCCAATTCTGACTGCCGAGCAGGAAAAAGAGCTGGCTGAACGTTACTACTACGATCAAGATCTTGATGCCGCTAAATTGCTGGTGATGTCTCATCTTCGTTTCGTGGTGCACATCGCGCGTAGTTATGCAGGCTATGGCCTACCTCAAGGCGACCTTATCCAGGAAGGAAATCTAGGTTTGATGAAAGCGGTAAAACGCTTTGATCCAAATATGGGCGTGCGTCTTGTTTCCTTTGCTGTGCATTGGATTAAAGCAGAAATTCATGAATACGTGATTCGCAACTGGCGTATTGTTAAGATCGCCACCACGAAAGCCCAGCGAAAACTGTTTTTCAATCTGCGTAGCTTAAAAAAATCCAGCAAAAAACTGACTCTCGAAGAAGCACAATCAATCGCTAATGATTTGAATGTGACACCAGAGCAAGTATTGGAAATGGAAGGTCGTTTAACTGCCTACGATGCGGCTTTTGAAGCGCAAGGCGACGATGACGATGATTCATCCACCCACGTTGCACCTGCACTGTATTTAGAAGATAGTCGTTACGACCCTGCACGACTGGTTGAAGACGAAGACTACGAAGAGCAAAGTTCAAGCGCGTTACACGAAGCAATGAACCAGCTCGATGATCGTTCGAGAAATATCTTGCAACGACGCTGGTTAGACGACGATAAATCGACCTTGCATGAACTTGCGGCCGAGTACAATGTATCTGCAGAGCGTATTCGTCAGCTAGAAAAAAATGCCATGGAAAAAATCAAGGTGGCAATGTCTGCAACCTAGTCTGACCGATGATGAAAAACTTAAGGGCCAAGTGCCCTTTTGTTTTGTTTGACTATTTTGAGCTTTCGCTTTTTATGCTAAGGTTCTAGCGTCTTTTTCTTAAGAATAGTGCGCTTATGTGGATCGCAGTTTCAGCGGTTAATCTGGCTCTAGCCGTGATATTAGGCGCCTTTGGTGCGCACGGTTTAAAAGCACATGCATCTGTAGATCAGCTTGGTTGGTGGCAGACCGCAACCGACTATTTCTTTTATCATGCGCTGGGGCTTTTGCTACTGGGCGTACTTTCCAAAACCTATTCACAGCTCCCTATTAAGCTTCCGTTTCTTTTGATTCAGACCGGAATTTTATTTTTCTGTGGCTCCTTATATATCATGGCGCTTGGCATGCCCCGTATTTTGGGCGCGATTACGCCAATTGGTGGCGCACTCATGATTGCAGGCTGGTTTGTACTGGCTTGGAATGCGACGAAATATGCAAAGTAATCAGGAATATTAATGCAGATTTATCTCAACGGCGCGCCAAAAGATACCGCGTGCCAAAACCTGTATGAGCTCATACAAGAGCTTGCGCTTGAAGGTAAACGGTTTGCGGTAGAACTGAACGAACAAATCGTTCCTAAAAGCAAATTGGCGCAATACCACTTATCAGATCAAGATCGAATTGAAATTATTCACGCTGTTGGTGGCGGTTAAAAACGGAGCTTTTCATGCAAGACACCCCTTTGATTATTGGTTCACGCCAGTTTCAATCTCGTCTTTTAGTCGGTACAGGTAAATACAAAGACCTACATGAAACCGATTTGGCCATCCAGGCCAGTGGTGCCGAAATTGTCACCGTTGCAATTCGTCGCGTTAATATCGGACAACACGCAGACCAACCTAACCTGCTCTCGGTCATTCCACCCGAAAAGTACACGATTTTACCCAATACAGCCGGATGCTTTGATGCAGATAGTGCAATTCGCACCTGCATGTTGGCACGCGAACTGCTCGATGGCCACAATTTGGTGAAGCTTGAGGTCCTTGGCGATCAGCAAACACTTTATCCGAATGTCACACAAACCATCAAAGCTGCACGTACGCTGATTGATGATGGCTTTGAGATCATGGTATATACCTCTGATGATCCAATCGTCGCGCAAGAACTTGAAAGCATGGGCTGTGTTGCCATTATGCCTTTGGGCAGCCTAATCGGATCAGGACTGGGGATTTTAAATCCACATACTATTTCGATTATCAAAGAAAATGCCAAAGTTCCTGTACTGGTCGATGCGGGTGTTGGTACAGCAAGTGATGCTGCCATTGCCATGGAACTCGGCTGTGATGGTGTTTTGATGAATACGGCAATTGCCGCTGCACAGCAACCTGTTCTCATGGCATCTGCCATGAAAAAAGCAATTGAAGCAGGCCGTGAAGCTTATTTGGCAGGTCGTATGCCACGTAAACGTATGGCTAATGCCAGTTCCCCAGAAACTGGTTATTTCTTTAAATAGTACGTACTATTAATTATATTGAAAATTTTCAAAGGATTCTTCGGAATCCTTTTTCGTAAGAAGAATGAGAGCAAGCACAAATGCGAAAAATAATAATGGGTCTTTTAAGTGTAAGTTTTACAACAGTTACTTTTGCGAGTTCCGATCAGAAAAACTATCAACAGTTTATACCTAAAGACTGGAAAATCATCGAAATAGCTCGTGGTGATTTAAATCATGATGGCATGGAAGATATCGTCTTAGTAATTGAGGAAAATAATCGCAAAAATATAATTCATAATAATGGATTTGGAAGCCCTAATCTCAACACCAATCCAAGAGCTTTGTTGGTGTTATTCAAAATAGCTCAGGGTTATCAGTTAATCAGTAAAAATAAAAAACTTCCTAGTGAAAATGATGCAGACTCGCCTTGTCTTGCAGATCCACTCGATGATGGTGCTGTAACGATTGCAAAAGGTATTTTAAAAATCAATTTACATTATTGGCTCAGTTGCGGCTCGTGGTATGTGACCAACAATACATTTAGCTTCCGCTACCAGAATCAAGGTTTCAAATTAATTGGTTTTGATCAAATGAGTTTTCATCGGGCTTCTGGTGAGAAAAGTTCATTAAGCATTAATTTTTCTACTGGAAAAATGAAAAAAACCACAGATAAAAATGAGTTTGAGGAGAATACTCAACCCGCTAAAGTCGAATGGAAAAATCTAAAAAAACAATATGATTTAAAATTGGAATCTATTAATTTTAAAGAACCACCAGAATTTGAATAAAAAAACACCTCAATTACTTGAGGCATTTTTTCTGCGTAAGTTTATGCAATCAAGCCTTCATCGCGCATCGCAATTTGTACAGACTGTCGTTCTGCAACCTTATCACGGATCGCATTGATATGTTGATAAGGACTCAAATCATGTCCAATACTTTTTGACCAGTTGGTAATCACGAATAAATAGGCATCTGCCGGGCCAAAGTTATCATCGACCAAGTAATCATTTTCAGATTCACTGATGGTTTTATCAATGTGCGTAAGCAAACGATCGACTTCTTTATAGGCTTTGCTTTTTGCTTCACCTTCAAGTGGCCCACCAAAAAATACCGCATAGGCATCATGCAATTCAGAATTGAGATAACCAAGCCATTCAAGTACTTTGGCACGCCCCATTCCCGATGGTGGAATTAAATCTTGCTTCGGATCGTGCTGGGCTAAAAATGGTAAAATTGCAACATTTTCAGTCAAGATCAATCCAGGATTAATTTCCAGTGCTGGTACATATCCTTTTGGATTGATGTCGTAATAATTTGCACCTTTTTCTGTTTGATGCGTTTTAAGGTTAACTTTTTCTAAATCAAAGTCGACATTAATTTCATTTAAAATAATATGTGCTGCGAGTGAACATGCGCCTGGTGAATAATACAACTTCATATGGGATCCTTGTTATCTAACTATTTTATGTTCTAAAACGCTTCGAAGTCACATGCAAGGGCTTTATAAACTTCCTTACAAAAGTCGATCTAAGAAAAATCTTTATACTCTACTATTAATCAAAAAAAATTCGGCGCGCAAGTGATATTGTGCCTGATCTGCTCAAAATATGAGTGAACACGATACATCTTAGGCAAGCGGCATAATTTGTGACGTAGAGATCGGCATGAGCAGCATATCTGGCCACTACAAATGATTGGTTATATTTGATGATCAACCGCCTAAAGTTTGTTTATAAAACAATCTACAAGATACACGTGACAAATACATGAAGGCATCCAATGAGACGAGTCTTTTCGTATTAATGCTTGCTTAGTCTTGTTGAAGCTGTGATTAGCGTTTGACTTACCCCCCTAAGCATTTAAAATACGGCATCTGAATTTTTAGTATCATCAAAATCATGTCGACCGATCAGTTAGAAACGCAGATTACTGAACTGGATAATTTGCCTGAACACCGAGAAATTGTGACGTTTATGCGCCGCGCTGCGCCATTGAATACTTCACAGCGTACAGCTTTAGAGCAATATCAAGCGCTGATTTTGGAATATCCGGTAGGTGATTTACGCCAGCATTTTGAACATCCTGAACGCCCATTGACAGTCGAAATTGGTTTTGGAATGGGGCGTTCTTTGGTCTTAATGGCAAAAGCAAATCCTGAGCGTAACTTTGTTGGTATTGAAGTACATGTACCGGGGATCGCCCAATGCGTTTATGAAGCAGGAATGGCCGAACTTAAAAATTTACGCGTACTTGATGCAGATGCCATTCAGGTATTGCGTGAAATGCCGGATAACAGCATTAACTGTATCCAGCTTTACTTCCCAGATCCGTGGCAGAAAAAACGCCACTTTAAGCGTCGTTTTGTTGCTCATGAGCGCATGGAACTGGTCGAACAAAAACTGGAGCTTAACGGTACTTTCCATGCTGCAACAGACTGGGAACCCTACGCTGAGTGGATGCTAGATGTTCTTGACAACCGCCCTGCTTTAGAAAACCTTGCAGGTAGGGGTAATAGTTATCCACGCCCAGAATGGCGCCCACAAACCAAGTTTGAACGTCGCGGTTTAGAAGCTGGCCACAAGATTAATGACTTTATTTTTAAGAAAATTGGTTAAGTCTATTTTGAGCTAAATCAGCATCAATCATGAAAAGGCATCTGATTTGAAAAATGAGATGCCTTTTTTATGTCAAACTTTTTCAAACATCGTACCGAAAACTGTTAAATCTTATCAATGCGACGATTTATAATCGCTTGACTCAGCAATTGATAAGTTTCTGCCAAATCTGGACGTTTGGCTTGACTCAGTAAATCTTGATGCATATTTAGAATATTTTGGTCATTTCGCACCGCAGGTCCAGTTTGTACCAATGCTGGATCGTGCAACGTGGCTTTACGCGCAGTTTCAAGTATCAATGGATAAAGCAATGAAAAATCGACGTGTTGTTGATCGACAATTTGCTTCGCCGCATCATAACAATAGTTCGTAAAGTTACAGGCAAAAACAGCGGCTAGATGCAGACTTAAACGTTGCTCAGAATTATAGTGATAGACTTTATTACTTAGGCTATTTGCGATTACTTCAAGATGTTTTAATCCCTCATCAGTTGAAGCTTCAATAAATAATGGTGTCTCAGACCAGTCTACCTCGCGCTCAAAGCTAAAGGTTTGCAACGGATAAAATACCCCAGCATTGGCATGCTGCTGTGTGAGCTGTTGCATTGAAGTACTGCCAGAGGTATGCACAATGAAGGTATTGGGCAAATATGGATGCACAGCCTGAATTACGCTTGAAATGGCGTGATCGCTAACCGAAATAATGAGTAAATCGATGGATGCATCAAGCTGCTCAAATTGATGAATCGGTTTTGCACCAACACGGCACGCTAAAGTTTTTGCGTGTTCAACATCACGACTCATAATTTGCACGATCTGGTGCTGCGATGCACACGCGCTAGCTAAATGGGTGGCGACTTTGCCCGAACCAATAAAACTAATACGCATCTTTCAATCATCTATTTCGCCAAAATAGCGCTAAGCATGCCAATAAAAAAAGGACGAATCAATCGCCCTTTCTTATGATCTTGTATATCAATCAAACCTATATCTAAGGTAGAAAGGTCTGAACTACTTTTCCAGTTAGATTTTGATTGAGCAATGGCGTATTTTTACCCTGCGATAAAATTGTGGTTTTATCAACCTTCCACTCAAGCGCTGGATCAACCAATACCCAGCCTTTTTCATTTAACCAGCGCTCTTGCATATTGGCTACGCGTGCCGGTGCTACAGTCACTTTCTCTACCCATTCCAGAGGTTCAAACAGCCCCTCTTGAATGAGTTGCACACCCAAAGCGACATAGGTATCAAATGCACTAATACCGGGTAAGGTTTCAGCGAATGGCATCATTTTAGCAGAGCTACTCAGTGGTTCGTGATGTGTACAAATCGCGTCAATCACGCCTGATTTGACTGCGTCACGTAACGCTACTTTATCTGCTTCCGAACGAAGTGGTGGTCTTACGTGCGCTAAAGTATTAAACCCATCAATTAACGCTTCGGTTAAATGTAACTGATGCATCGCCACATCTGCTGTGACAGGCAGGCCTTTTGCCTTAGCCGCACGGATCAGCTCAATCGACTGTGCTGAAGATAATAATCCAAAATGCGCACGCACTCCGGTCGCTTCAATCATGATTAAGTATTTGGCAATTGCAATGGTTTCTGCAATGACAGGAATCATCGGCAGGCCTTGGCGAGATGCAATAAACCCTTCATGCACACAACCATCTTTGGCAATCTGTGGTTCTTCAGGATAGAACACCACCGTCAAACCTAAACCGGCTGCATATTCTAAAGTCCGAATCACCACATCATCGTTTTCAAATGCAGCATTGGCATTTGAAACTGCGGTACATCCACCTTTCTTAAGTGCTGCCATATTGGCTGGCTGACGTCCCAATAACCCTTGGGTTTGTGCGCCAATAATATGCAAATGAAACTTGCCATCAGTCCATGCTTTTTCAATTAGACCATGAATTAACGCACCGTTATCTTGTACGATCGGCTGAGAGTCTGGCGGCGTGATCACATGCAGAATACCGTTTTCACGTGCCGCTTTACCTTCGGATTTTAGCGTGCCGTGTTGCTGCTGACCTGGCTCTCGAACGCGCGCACATAAATCCACCATGGTCGGCATTAACCATTTACCCTGAGCATCAATCTGCTCATCGATCTGATCAAGCGAATCGACACGCTGGCCGTTTTGAAGATATACCGTTGTTGTAACATCAATTTGCGCGACAGGATCTAACAAACGAACATTTTCAAGTTTTACATTACTCATGAATAGACCCTTAGTTTGCGATTGCTTCAATTAAACCTTGTGCTTGTGCCTGACCTTGCATGGCCAACGCCAGTACGGCCATACGCACCGCAATTCCGTTAGTCACCTGATTCAGAATCACGGATTGTGGCCCATCTGCAATCGCAGAATCAATTTCTACACCGCGGTTCATTGGCCCTGGATGCATCACAATACAATCTGGTTGGGCAAGCGCCAAGCGCTCTTGATTCAGACCATACATACGGTAAAATTCTGCCTGAGATGACAGCGCTGGCGAATCGATTCGCTCATTTTGAATACGTAGTGCAATAATCACATCACAATCTTTTACGCCATCATCCATTTTATTGAATAAACGCACATGATCGCCATATTCATCAAATCCAACAGGCAGTAGTGTATTTGGCGCAATCACGCGAATGTCACGACATCCCAGAGTTTGTAAAGCCGCAATATCTGATCGTGCAACACGCGAGTGTTTAATATCGCCAATAATTGCGACTTTTAAATCTTCAAACGGTTTTTTGGTTTCACGGCGGATGG
The DNA here is from genome assembly GCF_018139125.1 of Acinetobacter soli. Classification (NCBI taxonomy): domain Bacteria; kingdom Pseudomonadati; phylum Pseudomonadota; class Gammaproteobacteria; order Moraxellales; family Moraxellaceae; genus Acinetobacter; species Acinetobacter soli. The sequence goes on along the minus strand of NZ_CP073241.1, from coordinate 533,245 downwards.
TCAGCATATCGAGCATTGCCTGCGTTGGATGTGCATGACGCCCATCACCTGCATTGATAATCGCAATATTCGGACATACATCTTTGGCAATAAAATGTGCAGCACCCGAAGACGAGTGACGTACCACAAAAATATCCGCTGCCATGGCTTCAAGGTTCCAAAGCGTATCGCGTAGCGTCTCACCTTTTGAGGTGCTTGAACGTGCAATATCGATATTCAATACATTGGCAGACAAACGCTTTGCTGCGGCTTCAAATGTGGTGCGTGTCCGGGTTGAGTTTTCAAAAAACAGGTTCATTACCGTGCGCCCTTCAAGTAAAGGTGTGGTAATCAGTTGATTTTGATCATTGAAAAAGGATTGCGCGGTGTCGAGGATTTTTGTAAGAGTTTCTTTAGACAGACCTTCAATGGTCAGGAAGTGCTTCAAATTGCCCTGCTGGTTGAGCTGAATCTGACTCGGAGAATGCAAAGCTGCCAGATGCATGAGAGATTCCTTATACGTTAAGTTAAGGCATTATACAGATATTTTTTCATCACAGGCAGATGCTGTTTTTGGCAATTGTTGTTTTCTAGATCAATTATGAAAAGAAATACAATAAAAATAAGTACCTAATAAATCATAATAAAATTTGTTTTCTATTTTTTAAAATTATGTATTTTAAAAATGTAAAATCAAGATGATCAACATTTGAATAAAAAAGAGGATTTCGAATTTAAAGACCAAGTTTTAAGGCATAAAATACGCTAAAATAGCCGATTGCTTTTGCTGCTTTTGGGAAATTGAATGAACTCATCACAACGTCTTTCTACATATTGGGTAACCTGTGCGGATGGACTGGAAACCTTACTTCAACAAGAATTACAAGGTTTAGGTATTGAGAAAACTGAGCGTTTTGCAGGCCGTTTAATTCTCCAAGGCACATTAGAACAAGCCTATCGTATCTGTATGTGGTCGCGTTTGGCCTCACGCGTTCTTAAGCCCATTCATACCTTTGAGCTTGAACATACTCACGATGCACGTGATGTTGCAGAGGAACTATATGAAGGTGCGATAAGTTTTGACTGGTCACTTATCTTTGCACCACAAAGCACCTTTGCAATCCGTTTGCATGTCGAACGCGAAATTAAAGTAAATTCACAGTTTGCTACCTTACGTGTAAAAGACGGCGTGGTTGATTCTTTTATGGAAGCAGTTGGACGACGCCCGAGTATCGATACCAAACAACCAGAAATTACCTTGTTTGTTTTGGCAGGTAAAACTGAACATACCTACTGCCTCGATCTTTCAGGCGACTCCCTGCATAAACGCGGCTATCGTCGCTATATGACCGACGCGCCAATCAAAGAAAACCTCGCTGCTGCAATTTTGCAAAAAGCGCAGTTAAAAACGCTGAATCCTGATCTGATTTTAGACCCAATGTGTGGTTCGGGTACGTTTATCATCGAATCACTGATGATTTTAACCGACCGTGCCCCAGGCTTGGTGCGCCGCTTTGGATTTAACGGCTGGCATGGCCATGACCGCGATTTATGGTTGTCACTCAAGGCCGAAGCCACTGAGCGACATGAAGCAGGTTTGGCGCAACCATTACCGAAATTCTTTGCCTACGATGCCGACTGGGAGGCCGTAAAAGCCACTCGTCAGAATATTGTCGCTGCCGGATTTGAACAGCTTCTAGATCAGATTCAGATTGAAGAACGTACCTTGGCCGACTGGCCTGCATTCGATGCTGAAAACAAAACTGCGTTTATTGTGACAAACCCGCCATATGGCGAGCGTCTAGGTGATAAAGCATCGAATCGTGCTTTATATCTCGGTTTGTCTGCCCTGCTACAACAACATTTTCCAAATCAGCACACCGCAGTGATTGCTGCTCAAGTTGAGCAAGCCGATGTACTGGCGCTTAGTGAGCCTGAAACACTACGTCTGATGAATGGTAAATTGCCAATTTACATTCGTTTTGGTCAGATCAAGCCATTAAGCAATAGCCAACCGTTTTTAACCAATTGGCATGCAGACCCTGTTGAAGTTGAGGGTGCACAAGATTTTGCGAATCGCTTGCAAAAAAACATGGCGGCTTTGAAAAAATGGGCAGTGAAGGAACAAGTGTATTGCTTACGTTTATATGATGCCGATCTTCCAGACTTTAACGTCGCAGTCGATTTGTATGGTGATCGCCTGCATGTTCAGGAATATGCACCACCCAAGACTATCGACCCAGAAAAAGCCAAGAAACGCTTTAATTTAGCTTTGGCTGCGATTCGTGCAGTTACTGGTTTACCTCGTGATGCCGTATTTATCAAAACACGCGCACGTCAGGAAGGAAAAAACCAGTACACCAAACAAAGTACCGCGTCTAAACGTTTTGTCGTACAAGAAGGCAAAGCCAAAATTTTGGTGAACTTGACAGATTACCTCGACACCGGACTTTTCCTCGACCATCGCCAGATGCGTTTACGCATTGCGAATGAAGCCCGTGGCAAGCACTTCCTCAACTTGTTTAGCTATACCTCGACAGCCAGCTTGCATGCTGCCTTGGGTGGCGCAGCCAGTACCACCAGTGTCGATTTATCGAATACCTACATCAACTGGTCAAAAGAAAACTTTGTACTGAATGGGCTCACTGTCGACCATGCAGACGAGCAGCATATGTTCTTTGCCAGTGACTGTTTTGAATGGCTCAAAGAAGGTCATGAGCAATATGACCTGATTTTTATCGACCCGCCGACCTTCTCAAACTCTAAGAAGTTTTATGGGACGTTCGACGTGCAACGTGACCATGTGTCATTGTTGAAACGTGCCATGAACCGTTTAAGCCCAGAAGGTACGTTGTACTTTTCAAACAACTATCGTGGCTTTGAACTGGACGAAGAGATCGAAGCTGTCTTTTATGCTCAGGAAATCACCAACGATACCATCGGTCTAGATTTCAAACGCAATCAAAAGATTCATCGTGCATGGAAAATTCAACATCCGCACATGGGTTAATCTAAACTGCATGAGCGTCAGGTGACTTAACGCACCGTGACGCTCACATCTCCTCTCGCACCTGCCACATCTGCGCCACGAAATAAAAGTGGATTGATGGATGAATCGGCAGATGTATTTCTTACTATAGGAATCGGGTTATAGACCAGCTTTCCGGACTGGGTCGCATCGACCGTTTTCTTTTGTTCTTCATGTGGCGACAATGCTACAGATTGAATATTTTGTTTTTTTCGCTCACGACTATATTCTTCTGCGCGTTTTCGATTTTGTTGCTGTTGAACTATTACGGGCTGTTGCACATCTTGCTTCACGGCATCGACCAGCTCTGGTGTGACTGAAGAAGATTGACTGGCCTGTTCTGCAAGTACTGCATCGTTAAGCGGCGCTGCTGCATAGACCATACCCGAGAGCATGCCTAGTGAGCAAAGCACGAGCTGTTTCATTAATATATTCATTTGATTGCATTCCTTGTTCTGATGTCTCGGTATAATTTTTATTCTTTATTTAAGCTAACAACTTTTGGTCTAATCCGCAAGATTCAACGCCTTTAAGCTGATCATCGGCATTAAAAAACCCAAAGCACACGATACTTTGGGTTTTAAATTTCTTATGTCATCGCACGTTTAAAATTTGCTACGATGAAGAAAAATTACAAGATACGTACGGCACCTTTGGCAGCACTGGTGGTATGCATTGCATAAACTTTTAATGCTTTCGATACTTTACGCTTACGCTCTTCCACTGGCTTCCAGCCTTTTTCGTCTTGCACTTTACGACGTGCCGCAAGCGTTTCGTCGTCTACTTTAAGATGCATGCTACGGTTTGGAATATCGATTTCGATCAAATCGCCATCTTCGACCAAACCAATCGCACCGCCTTCTGCTGCTTCTGGTGAAATATGCCCAATCGACAAGCCTGACGAACCACCAGAGAAACGACCATCTGTTATAAGTGCACAGTCTTTACCTAATCCTTTCGATTTAAGGTAGCTGGTTGGATACAGCATTTCCTGCATACCCGGACCACCGCGTGGACCTTCGTAACGAATGACCACCACATCGCCTGCTTTGATTTCATTACCCAAGATCGCTTCGACAGCCGCATCCTGACTTTCAAACACACGTGCCGTACCGTTAAATTTTAAGATCGATTCGTCGACGCCTGCAGTTTTTACAATACAACCATCTAATGCAATGTTGCCATACAATACTGCCAAACCGCCATCTTTAGAAAAAGCGTGTTCAACATTACGGATCACACCGTTTTCACGGTCACCATCGAGTGTAGAATAGTAACGGTTTTGTGAAAAGGCCACTTGAGTAGGAACACCGCCCGGTGAAGAACGGAAAAATTCATATACTTCAGCATCTTCAGTACGGATGATGTCCCACTTATTCAACGCATCCTGTAAAGTTTCTTCGTGTACGGTACTGACAGTGGTATCGAGTAATTTGGCACGATCAAGCTCGCCCAAAATCGACATAATCCCACCTGCACGGTGAACATCTTCCATATGTACATCTTGTTTTGCTGGTGCAACCTTACACAGTACTGGCACTTTACGTGACAAACGATCGATATCGTCCATAGTAAAGTCCACTTCTGCTTCACTTGCAGCCGCCAACAAATGCAATACTGTATTGGTCGAACCACCCATTGCGATATCGAGCGTCATGGCATTTTCATAAGCCGCTTTAGTTGCAATTGAACGCGGTAAAATACGACTATCATTTTGTTCGTAGTAGCGTTTTGCCAGGCTCACAATAAGCTCGCCAGCTTTTAAGAATAACTTTTTACGGTTGGCATGCGTTGCCACAATCGACCCGTTACCAGGCAAAGACAAACCAAGTGCTTCTGTTAAGCAGTTCATTGAATTTGCTGTGAACATTCCCGAGCACGAACCACATGTTGGGCAAGCAGAACGTTCAAACGCTTCGACTTCTTCATCGGTATAGCTTTCATCGGCTGCGACTACCATGGCATCAACCAGATCAATGGCTTTTTCATTGCCGCGGAATTTCACTTTACCCGCTTCCATCGGTCCACCAGACACAAAGACGACTGGAATGTTCAGGCGCATTGCTGCCATGAGCATTCCCGGTGTGATTTTGTCACAGTTCGAAATACAAACCATTGCATCAGCGCAGTGTGCATTGACCATATACTCAACCGAGTCTGCGATCAGATCACGTGATGGCAACGAATACAGCATGCCGTCATGTCCCATGGCAATACCATCATCTACGGCAATGGTATTAAATTCTTTTGCTACACCACCAGCCGCCTGAATCTGCTCTGCCACCATCTGACCCAAATCTTTTAAATGAACATGACCGGGTACAAACTGAGTGAATGAGTTGACGACAGCAATAATCGGTTTTCCAAAATCCTCATCCTTCATTCCTGTTGCACGCCATAATCCACGTGCACCAGCCATATTTCTTCCATGTGTCGATGTTTTAGAACGATAATCAGGCATTTAGGTGTTTCCAACAAGTTGAGCTTGAGAAGAATACTGTATTCTCTCTGGCTGAATGAGACTGTTACGCAAAAGATAACCAGCCGAAATAATGTGACATCATACTACAACTTGTTTTTAACTGAAGAGCCTTAAGGCGATCTTTTTTATATGACTTTTGCTCATGAAGTAAACAAGAAAAGATGAATAATAAAAAAGAGAACATGCGAACATGTTCTCTTTTTTTAAGCTTTAAAAGTGATTAGCTAAGTTTGAGCTTATCAAAATGTAGATCACCCTGATCGCCTTTAATCACAATGTTATCTCCCGCCTGGAATTCGCCGGCCAGTATTTTCTGAGCCAGTGAGTTTTCAACCTGTTGCTGTATAGCACGTTTAAGCGGACGCGCTCCATAGACTGGATCAAAGCCTGCATCGATCAGGATATCAAAGGCATCGTCATCGACAGTCAGTCCAATATCACGCTCGGCCAAACGGGCACGTAAACGATCAAGCTGGATGTCTGCAATACCGCGAATTTGCGATTTTTGTAGCGCATGAAACACCACCAGCTCGTCAATCCGGTTAATAAACTCTGGACGGAAGTGCTGACTCACCGCCGACATCACCACTGCGCGTACCTCCTCATCAGTTGCGCCATCACCGAGCTCACGTACGTCTTGTGAACCAAGGTTTGATGTCATCACGATCACCGTGTTTTTAAAATCGACCACACGCCCTTGAGAGTCGGTCAAACGACCGTCATCGAGCACTTGCAACAAGATATTAAACACATCTGGATGTGCTTTTTCGACCTCGTCAAACAGCACCACACTATATGGTTTACGGCGAACAGCTTCGGTTAATACGCCGCCTTCTTCATAGCCGACATAGCCCGGAGGTGCACCAACCAAACGGCTCACCGAGTGTTTTTCCATGAATTCGCTCATGTCGATACGGATCATGGCGTCGTCACTATCAAACAAAAAGTTTGCCAATGCTTTGGTGAGCTCGGTTTTACCTACACCCGTTGGCCCAAGGAACAAGAACGAGCCACTCGGACGATTAGGGTCTGACAAGCCAGCACGTGAACGACGTACAGCGTTCGATACTGCAATGACAGCTTCATCCTGCCCCACCACGCGATTGTGCAAAAATGTTTCCATTTGCAGCAATTTCTCACGTTCACCTTGTAACATTTTTGACACTGGAATGCCTGTCGCGGCGCTCACCACTTCTGCAATTTCGTTGTCGGTAACTTTATTACGCAGTAGTTTCGGCTCTTCACTTTCTTCAACCACTTCATCTTGCTCGAGCTGCTTTTGCAGTTCAGGAATGACACCATACTGTAAACGCGCAGCTTCTGCCAAATCACCTTCACGTTGCGCTTTTTCAAATGCAATCCGCGCCTGATCGAGTTTCACCTGTGCATCTTTTGTCCCTTCTACTAGGGCTTTTTCTGCACGCCAGATCTCTTCCATGTCGTTATATTCTTTCTCGACACTAGCAATCTGCTCTTCTAGGTAACGAACTTCAGTTTTACTGCCCTGATCTTCGTCCTTTTTCACGGCTTCAAGTTGCATTTTCAACTGAATGATACGGCGCTCCAAACGATCAAGTGCTTCTGGTTTTGAGTCCAGTTCCATCTTGATTCGTGAGGCAGCTTCATCAATCAGATCAATCGCTTTATCTGGCAGTTGACGGTCGGTGATATAGCGATGTGACATTTTTGCCGCCGCAATAATCGCCGAGTCGAGAATTTTGACCCCGTGGTGAACTTCGTAGCGTTCTTTTAACCCACGTAAAATGGCAATAGTGTCTTCCACACTCGGTTCATCGACCAGTACTTTTTGGAAACGACGCTCAAGCGCAGCATCTTTTTCAATGTATTGACGATACTCATCTAGCGTTGTGGCACCCACACAGCGTAACTCGCCGCGTGCCAAGGCAGGTTTGAGCATGTTGCCTGCATCCATGGCACCGTCGGTTTTACCCGCGCCCACCAGCGTGTGGAGTTCATCAATAAACAAAATCACTTGGCCATCTTGTTTGGCCAAATCATTCAAGACCGCTTTTAAGCGCTCTTCAAACTCACCGCGGTATTTGGCACCTGCAAGCAATGATCCAAGATCGAGCGACAATACGCGCTTATTTTTCAAGCTCTCGGGTACTTCACCATTAACGATTCGTTGCGCCAAACCTTCAACGATGGCAGTTTTACCTACGCCCGGCTCACCGATCAGTACGGGGTTGTTTTTGGTACGACGCGACAATACCTGAATGGTACGACGAATTTCATCGTCTCGCCCAATCACAGGATCAAGTTTCCCCGCCAAAGCACGTTCGGTCAGATCAATGGTATATTTATTTAATGAGTCACGCTGATCTTCATGATTATTGCTCATGACTTTGTCATTACCTCGAATAGATTCAATTACTTTACGCAGTGCCTCTGTGGTCACACCCGTACTTTGCAATAAGCTTTTAGTGCTGCCAGTTTCAGTTAAAGCCAGCAATACCCAATCCGTCGATAAAAATTCATCACCCGCTTTTTGTGCGTGTCGATCGGCCAGATTAAGTACCTTAACCGCATCTGGATTCAGATTGACATCACCAGTGGGATTACTAATGGTCGGCGCATCCTTAAGCGCCTGTTCAAGTTTTTGTTTAATTTCAGGTAATCTGGCACCCGACTGCTGTAACAGGCTCAGGTTTGATGGCTCATCCATCAATACCGAAAGAATGTGCAGTGCATCAATCGAGGTATGATCTCGACCGGTTGCCAATGATTGCGCATCTGAAAGTGCCTGCTGGAGGCGATTGGTAAATTTCTCAAAACGCATTCTTGTTATTCCTCATCATCAATTTGCTACTTGACTAATACATGGGAACGTTTTTTAAAATTTCAAATAAATTCTCATATTTTTCATTATCTTATATTCAAAACTTAATTCATATAAGTTGGTTTTAATATGGGTGCTTTTCTAAAAAATTTCAAGTGAATACCGATGCTGTTTTTGTTAACTTCGCTTTCAAAATACAATGATCAGACTTTAAAAAATACCCGAATCTTAAAGCTAACTATACTTCATCCGATTCAGGCGCCTTGTATCATCATGTTATGCTTTTGATATTGGCAGATGATCTGTGGCTTGGCATATGTTTTAACATCTATGTTTTAAATTAAAGAGCTAAGTTGAGATATGCTTAAAATAGGCATCTAAGATACTGTAATGATTAACATCCTTAAGGAGATGCAGTTCGACATGGGTTTGATTCAATCCTTTTAGAGCATGATAAAACTGCTCGCTTTGCCATTTAAGCTCCTGTAGCTCATCTGCACCGCAATATAATTCGCAAGGAGTATTATGGGAGAGCGTGTGTAATGCCGGACTCAATCGCTCGGCATCATCTAGACTCAACTGAAGCGCCTGATTCAGATGCGTATCGCATAAAGGCCGCAGATCGTACAAGCCACTGAGTAGAACAGCTTTTTGTACGAGTGGATGCGTCAGGTTCATGGCTGTCAGGTGAGCGCCAGCAGAGTGTCCCACCACTACAACGTGTTCAGTGATCCAGTCTTGATGTTGTATAAAGTCTAGCGCTTCATGAACTTGTTCAATCATCAAATAGACCGGCACAAGTGGTGCTAATGCATATTCCAACAATACACACTGTATATTTTGCTCATATAGCGCTGGCACAATAAAAGCAAAATCAGACTTTTCACACCACTGCCAGTAGCCACCATGAACAAAAATAACGGTTTTCTGCGCCTGTTTTACAGGAAATACATCCATTATCGCCCGAGGCGAATTGGCATAGCAAATATCGGCCATATGCACATAGTGCTGGTACACCCGCTTACTTCGGTTTTGAAAATCCGCCAAAATGGCGGCTTCACTCGGCACTGTTGTGGCATTGTCGTAAGGTCTGTTCATGGCATCATTCAGAGTTTTTCAATCGAATTTTCTTTATGCGGAAGGTTCATCCGCGCAGGATTTGGTTTGAAATAATAAAAACACACCAGTACCAATATAAAGGGCAATCCGAACTGTAAAGTGGATTTAAACTCTTGGGTAAACCAAGTTGTGAGCGTAATACTGAATATGCTAAGCAAACCGAACCAAGCAATCACACGGCTCATCGGAATACGATATTTCAATGCAGTATTGCTTTTACTCAAACGTGCCCTGAAAAAAAGATGCGTAACGAAAATACTGCCCCAAGTAAAGAGTGCACCAAACATTGATAATGCAATCATGATCGGAAATGCAGACGCAGGATTGAGTGTATACACGACGCTGGCTACCCCAATTCCCATTGCAGAGAGCATCAAGGCATTGAATGGCACCCCTTGAGAACTAATCTTTCCAAATAGTTTTGGGGCATCTCCAGCACGCGATAAGCTAAACAGCATTCGAGTGGAGATATACAGCATACTATTCATAGCCGAAAGCGCCGCAACAATCACAATAAAGTTGAGAATACTGTCGGCAAACGGAATGCCCACAATTTTCATGACCATCACAAAAGGGCTGGTAGCATCTTTTGCGATCAGTGCTGTCCATGGCACCAACGCTACAATTAAAAACAGCGATAACAGATAAAACAGAACCAAACGAATAGCCGTACTTTTAAAGGCATATTTTACTGCTTTTTCAGGATCTGAGGCTTCTCCTGCCGCAACCGCGATCATTTCGATACTTAAATAGCTAAAAATAGAAATGATGACACCAATCCAGACACCCTTAACACCATTGGGCATAAATCCACCTTGACCAATCAGATTGGTCGCCAGTTGATGTCCTGCGTTGTGGCTTTGAGTTAAAATGGAAATTGCGAGAAGAATAAATACCACAATCGCAAAAATCTTAATGGTCGAAAACCAATACTCCACCAACCCAAATGCTTTCACGCTATACGCATTCACCGCAAGTAACGTACCCGAAAAGAAGACAATCCATATCCATGAAGCAACATGCGGAAACCACATTTTCATATAGTCCGCAACCGCAGTAATTTCAGTTCCTACCGCCAGCACAATACACGCCCAATAACTATATCGGACCAGAAATCCAGCCAATGGCCCCATATAGTGCTCGGCATAGGCACCAAATGAACCTGATGTCGGGTGTTGTACCGTCATTTCGGCAAGACAAGCCATTAAGGCAAATGCAATTAATCCACCAATTGCATAACTTAAAATTACTCCTGGACCTGCAAAGCTAATGGCAAACTTACTACCCATAAATAGCCCTGTACCAATTGCACCTCCAATTGCAATCATGCCCATTTGTTTTGCGGTCAATTTCTTGTGTAGTCCCGCTTCACGAGATTGAATTTTTTCAAAACTATCCATAAGGCCCTCCTGGCCTGCGCGTCATATAGAGGTGACCATCAGGTCACTGCTGCCCGCACCAAATATTGTTCATTTTTCCATTCGTTGTTTTGCATGATCTGTTTGAGCTGCTGCACCGCTTGCCAGATATCTTCAAAGCCCACATACAACGGCGTAACTCCAAAGCGCAGCACTTCAGGTTCGCGGTAATCGCCGATCACTCCTCGCGCAATAAGTGCCTGAATAATTTCATAACCATGTGCATGTCGATAACTGACATGGCTGCCACGTTCGGCATGTTCGGTTGGTGTCACCAGCTCAAATCCATAAGCAGCACATTCTTGCTGCATAAGGCGCATAAATAAATCGGTGAGCTTTAGGGATTTCTCACGAATTTTCTCTAAATTGGTTTTTAAGAAAATATCCAGTCCACATTCGATCAGGCTCATGGAGATAATCGGCTGTGTACCACATAAATAACGACGGATATTGTTGGCTGGCTCATAATGCTGTGCCATATCAAAAGGTTTTTGATGCCCCCACCAACCCGACAATGGTTGCCAGAATTTTTGCAAATGCTTTGGATTAACCCATAAGAAAGCGGGCGAACCCGGGCCTCCATTTAAATATTTATAGGTGCAACCAATCGCAAAATCGCTGTTGGTCTCATTTAACGCCATTGGAACCGCACCCACCGAATGACACAAATCCCAGATCACCAATGCGTTATTTGTATGTATTTTCTGATTGATCTCAGCCATATCATACAAATAACCAGTTCGATAATTGACATGAGACAGCACCACTACGGCCACATCAGTGCTGAGTATTTGATTTAAACCCGTCACACCATCAATTAATTCAATGCGATATCCTTGGTTGATCAGATCGATAAATCCTTCAATGATATAAATATCGGTTGGGAAGGATTCTTTTTCTGCCACAATTAATTTACGTTCAGGATGCTGCTCTGCCTGTATTTTGACTGCCGCAGATAACACCTTAAATAGATTCAGCGTTGTGGAGTCCGACACCACCGTTTCATCTGGATTCGCGCCGATGAGCTGCCCCAGTTTATTGCCAAGTCGTATTGGGAGCCCCCACCAGTCGGCCTTGTTCCAGCTATTGATCAAATCTTCGCCCCACTGCTGGCGAATAACATGATCGGCATAGCTCAAGGCTTTTTTTGGCCGCGCACCTAGCGAATTACCGTCGAGATAAATCACACCTTCAGGCAGCGAAAATTCATTACGAAGATGTTTCAGTTCATCTTCGTGATCCCAAAATAAACATTGTTCCAAGGTAATCATTGATTGGTCCATCCGTGTGTAACTGTTCGTTTATTATTCGATTTTAGCACGGCGTTTTTTTTATTTTATTCGATAATCATCAGCATAAATTTCAAATTTTAGGATATTATCCGAGAAATAACGAGTTTATACGGATATAGTTCAAACATGAATTTAGACACAATCGATTTAAAAATACTGGGATTATTACGAGATAATGCACGATTGAGCCATCAAGAACTGGCTGATCTGGTTCATCTTTCAGCATCGGCATGTCATCGGCGGATAAAAATTTTAGAATCTAGCGGAATTATTGAAAAGTATCAGGCAAAACTCAATTATCAGAAATTGGGCATTAAAATTGAAGCGATTGTGGAAATCAAACTGGCTCAATTGACCGAGCACGAGCATAAAGCATTTTTAAATCAAATCGATCAATGTGATGAAGTCATTCATGCCTACATTATTACTGGCGATGCCAATTATGTACTGCATGTGGCCACTAAGGATCTGACCGACTTTTCTCAATTTATCATCAATAAGCTCAATAAGATCAAGGGAATCATGAGCATCAACTCAAAGATCATTCTCGACAAAGTCATTCAGAAAAATCCGATCTAGAGTGATTGAGCTACAACATCAAAAGGCATAAAAAAGCTGACTCAAAGTCAGCATTTTTTATCACTGTTTTTATACTTTGAACGATGTATGCTTATGTCGCTTCAATGATCTCAAAGTCGTGGGTAATTTCAACTCCCCCATCGGTCAGCATTTTACTTGCAGAACAATATTTCTCTGCAGAAAGTTCGATGGCTTTGGCCACTTGCTTTTCTTTGACCGCTTTGCCAGTGACCACAAAATGTAAATGGATTTTGGTGAATACAGCAGGAATGGTGTCTGCTCGCTCAGCTTTCAGCTCACACACGACATCTGTCACATCTTGACGCGCTTTCTTTAAAATAGTCACAATATCAAACGAAGCACACCCACCAAGTCCCATTAAAATCAATTCCATAGGACGTGGACCACGGTTTTCACCCCCATAAGCGGCAGAGCCGTCCATGGTCACAGAATGGCCACTTTCGGATTTTGCTTCGAAGGCGACATTCTCTAACCAATGTACACTTGTTTGCATTGCAACTCCTTAAAAAAAGCTATAAATTTACAGTATAGCTGTACACTAGCATAAAATGGGTTGAGAAGGAATTTCATCTCCCGTGTATGAATACACTCATTTGAGTCTTGTGCGATCTTATTATCCTCTTTGGAAACTTTAGTAATGACATCAAATTTCTCACAACTTAGTACAGATGCTCTATCACCTGGTCAGTTACCTGAATCAGTCAAAGCACTATTAAAAAGAGCAAACATCAATCGTTATCCTAAACGTACCACGATCGTTGATGCAGGTTCAGAATCTAAGTCTTTATATTTGATTTTAAAAGGTTCAGTTTCCATTATTTTACGTGAAGATGACGAGCGTGAAATCGTTGTGGCTTATCTCAATCCAGGCGACTTCTTTGGCGAGATGGGACTGTTCGAATCGAACCCACAACGTACAGCAGAAGTAAGAACGCGTGATGTATGTGAAATTGCTGAAATCTCTTACGATAATTTTCATGAACTCAGCAAGCAATTTCCAGACTTAAGTTATGCGGTTTTTGCTCAGTTGGTGCGTCGCCTGAAAAATACCACGCGTAAGGTGACCGATCTTGCGTTTATCGATGTTTCGGGCCGTATTGCACGTTGCCTCATCGATCTTGCGAGCCAGCCAGAAGCCATGATTTTACCGAATGGTCGTCAGATTCGAATCACACGCCAGGAAATTGGCCGCATTGTTGGTTGTTCTCGTGAAATGGTAGGTCGTGTTTTAAAAACGCTTGAAGAGCAAGGCATGATTGAAACCGATGGTAAGGCAATCCTGATTTTTGATGCTTCTTTAGAAGCACAAAATTATCACGATGATGAAACTGATGACGAATAAGTTTTTCTAAATACCAAAAAGCAAACCTCAGGGTTTGCTTTTTTTACAGCCCTAAATGCACAACAATACGAAAAACTGACATTTATAGCTCTAATTATGCTTTAAGTTAATTCAAATCTTATCAATTCATGCATGACATGACTCACATTAAGGGAATACTTAGTATGCAATTTAATCGACTCGGTCACAGTGATATAAAGGTACCTGAAATTTGTTTAGGCACCATGACCTTTGGCGAACAAAACTCCCAGCAAGAGGCCTTTGAACAGCTCCATTATGCGCTCGAACAAGGGATCAATTTTTGGGATACCGCAGAAATGTATTCGGTTCCACCTAAGCCTGAAACCTACGGCGCCACAGAAAAAATTTTAGGACAATGGTTTGCACAGCATGGTCGGCGCGATCAGATATTTTTAGCATCGAAAATTGCGGGGCCAGCCTTTGGGGGAAGTCACATCCGTGAAGGAGAAACGCGTTTTGGTCAACATATTTCCGAAGCACTCGACCTATCCTTAAAACGTCTCCACACAGATTATATCGATTTGTATCAGTTGCACTGGCCAGAACGTAATACCAACTTTTTTGGCACATTAGGTTATGCAAACGCACAAGCAGAGGCCGAGTACGATGTACAGGCCATGCATGACACCTTAATTGCGCTGCAAAAAGAAATCCAAAATGGTCGAATTCGTTATATTGGTTTATCGAATGAAACCCCTTGGGGCACCATGAAGTTTTTATCACTGGCAAAAGAGCTGGGTGTAGATCGTTTTGTGAGTATTCAAAACCCGTATAATCTGCTAAACCGAACCTATGAAGTGGGCATGTCGGAAATTGCCAGATATGAAGGCATTGGGCTATTGGCCTACTCGCCATTGGCTTTTGGTTATTTAACCGGTAAGTTCAGACATGGCGCACGCCCAGCCAATGCACGCGTCACGCTTTTTCCGCGCTTTACCCGCTACAGTAACCCTCAAAGCGAATGGGCCACCGAGCGCTATGCACAATTGGCAGAACAACATGGCCTAACTCTAACTCAACTGGCACTGGCCTTTATCAAACAGCAATTCTTTGTAACCAGCACCATCATTGGTGCCACCAGTCTTGATCAGTTAAAAGAAAATATTGCTGCGTTTGATCTCACACTCGATCCAGCGCTGTTACAAGAAATTGAAAAGATCCATATTCAACAACCTAACCCTGCGCCTTAAGCTGAACAGACAAAAAAAAGGGATGCGATGGCATCCCTTTTTTCATCATTTTATTAACGGCGGTTGTTATAAACAGCCATTGCAGCAGGTAAATTCTTGCGCATTTCGCCAATACGCTGTGAATTTGAAGGGTGAGTCGATAGGAATGACGGACCACCTGCACCTTCGAGTTTATTCATTTTTTCCCACAATGTAATTGCAGCCTGCGGGTTATAACCTGATTTGGCCATGAGCATGAGGCCACCGTAATCGGCACGTGTTTCCAAATTACGAGAGTACGGTAGACCTACACCGACCTGACTGCCTAAATCGAGTGCAGCAGAGCCAAACTGACCAATACTGTCACCCGCATAGGCTTTGCCTAAATTCAGCGCTAAGCCAGTAAGATTTTGAGCACCAAGCTTACTTTTTGCATGCTCTTCTAAGGCGTGGGTCATTTCATGTCCCATTACGGCAGCAATTTCGTTGTCAGACAAATTAAGCTTATTGACAATTCCAGTATAAAACACAACTTTGCCGCCTGGCGCTACATATGCATTAATGGTATCCGACTTGATCACCGCCAGTTGCCATTGGAACGGCTGACCTGTCTGATTCATCTGGTTGGCATATGGAATCATACGCTGCATTACAGTATTAATACGTCGATAGGTCGATGAACTGGTATCGAGTATGCCTTTTTGCTGTGCTTCTTGTCGCATTTGCGAGAAACTTTGCGCTGCACTGGCATTTAAGGTCGCAGAATCTGTGCCTGAAAATTCACCTAAAGACGCACATCCAGAAAGTGAGATGGCTGTGGCCGCGCAAAAACCCATTAAAAATTTATTATTCATCGTTTTACTCCAGAACGCGACATGAACGAGTGTATGTCTCTGTTTTCGGGTGCATTATATTTAAAACATATCGAAGAATTGAGAAAACATCATAGGATTTATGTAACCAGTGTGATTAAACCACTACAAAGTACACCCAAGAGGCCAAACAACATAAGTCCACCACAAAGTAAAACTTCGATAATGGTTTGATTTTATCATCGAGTAGCACATTGTTGCGCTTGACCAGCAAATAGCTATTTTGAATGAGCACAACAGGAACCAACACACAGGCGATAATTACGGTCAGACCAATAAATGCAGTTAAAACTAAATCGGGATTCTGGGTTTGAATGCGTGCAATCCACATGCCGATGGTGGGTGCACCGCCAATTGCAAACAATAATGAATAAAAAATAGTTTGTGCAATATTGGGCAAAATTTTCATTGATGGATTCTGCTTCTGTTCATCTTTAATGGTTGTTTTTATTTTAACAATATCCAAAAGAAAAGCTCCCTTAAGGAGCTTTTCTTTAGTCGTAGGTCACTGCATTTTCTTATGCAGAAAATGGATGACGCAATACGATCGTCTCTGCACGGTCTGGACCCGTCGAGATAATGTCGATTGGACAACCAATCAGTTGCTCAATACGTTTTACGTAGGCAATTGCATTGGCAGGTAACTGATCTACGCTGGTTAGACCCACTGTAGATTCCGTCCAGCCCGGCATGCTTTCATAGATAGGTTTTAAGCTTTCAAATGAGATCGCATCTGAAGAACCTGCACAGCCTGAATCTGTATTTTCATAACCCACACAGATCTTCACTTCTTCTAAACCGTCTAAAACGTCGAGTTTAGTCAAGCAAATACCAGAAAGTGAGTTTACATCAACCGAACGACGCAAAATTTCTGCATCGAACCAGCCACAACGACGCTGACGACCAGTTGATGCACCAAATTCGTGACCCACAGTACCCAAGTGCTTACCAACTGCATCACCTTCATCGGTCGCTGCATTGTAAACCAATTCCGTTGGAAACGGACCAGAACCCACACGCGTGGTATATGCTTTGGTAATACCAAGCACATAGTCAAGGTGCAATGGCCCCATACCCGAACCAGAACTCACACCACCTGCTGTAGTGTTTGAGCTGGTAACAAACGGATATGTACCATGGTCGATATCAAGCAATGAACCTTGCGCACCTTCAAACATGATCGCTTTACCTTCTTTGCGGTAATCATGTAGAACTTTGGTGACATCAATGACAAGTGGTGCCAAAACTTCGCGCCATTCGTTGCATAATGCAAGTACATCTTCAAACTTCACTTCTTCTACACCGTAGAATTGAGTGAGCTGGAAGTTGTGTAGCTCAAGCATTTCTTGAAGTTTTTCTTCAAGTGCTGCACCACCACGAACCAAATCGGCAACACGTACTGCACGGCGCGCGACCTTATCTTCGTACGCTGGACCAATACCACGACCTGTTGTCCCGATTTTGGCATTGCCGCGCTTTTTCTCACGCGCTTGGTCAAGAGCAATGTGGTTTGGCAAAATAAGTGGACAGTTTGGAGAAATACGTAAACGTTCCTTCACAGGTACGCCTTCTTCTTCCAAAATTGCCATTTCTTTAATTAATGCAGCAGGCGAAAGTACCACGCCATTTCCAATTAAGCACAACACGTTTTCACGTAAAATGCCTGATGGAATGAGGTGCAATACAGTTTTCTTTCCACCTACGACAAGAGTATGCCCTGCATTGTGCCCGCCTTGATAACGTACGACTGCAGCCGCCTGATCTGTGAGCAGGTCGACGATCTTACCTTTACCTTCGTCGCCCCATTGGGTACCGAGTACCACAACATTTTTGCCCATAATAGCCTCATTACATCATGCTGTTAAAATTGAACATTTATTTGCCTTGCATGCTTGGCAAACAAACACTTAAATCTTGTGAATTGTCCATTGTGCTTGCGCAAACACCATCTGATGCGTTGCATAAGGTACTGAACTTAAATCGTCGTTGCCAAGCAGTTGAATCACGCGTAATCCATTCTGACGTGCCTGTGCAATTGCAGCTTGTAACGCTGGTTCTTGTCCAGCAGGTGCCACCACAATGTCGATCTCTTTGAACTGCCCGCCACACAGTGCGTATAAGTCACAACTAAAACCTGTCGCAGGACGTGCGCGACCAAAGTGCTCACCAATGCCATCATAGCGCCCGCCTTGTGCAAGCGGTGCCGCACGATTCGGTGCGTAAACAGCATACATGAGGCCTGTGTGATAGTGGTAACTGCGTAGTTCAACGACATCAATGCCAATATGTAAATTTGGCCAGCGCGTTTGAATTTGTGTCAGTGTGGTTTTTAAATCATGCAGTGCACGGCAAAACGCGATGTCACTTAACACATCTTGGCTTAAATGCTGCTCAAGCGCATTTAAGTCACTTGCATAACGTCCGAGTGCATAAAAATCCGAACCAAACGGCAGTGTTTTCGTCACTTGCTCAAGCTCCGGCAATGCCTTGCGTTGATACAAGTCAGATAAATCCTGTTCGGTTTGCTTGTTTAGGCCAGCACGTTTAACCAGACTACGAAACAGTCCAACATGTCCAAGATCTAGATGTAGACCATCCAGCTTTATAGCGTGCTGAATCAGTCCAAGCATCACATCGACCATTTCGATGTCTGCTTCTAGGCTTTCATGACCATAGAGCTCTGCACCGAGTTGTAATGGTGCACGCGTGGAATTGAAATTCTGTGGTTTTGTATGTAAGACCGTGCCCGCATAGCAATAGCGCGCTACACCGTCGATTGAGCGAACATGGGCATCAATACGTGCCACTTGTGGGGTCATGTCTGCACGAACACCCAGCAACCGCCCAGAAAGCTGATCGATCACCTTAAAAGTGACCAAATCAAGGTCATTGTTAGACTCTGATAATAAAGACAAAGATTCGATATATTCGATAAATGGTGTATATACCAGTTGATAACCTCGGGATGCGAGGAAATCGAGAGCTTGTCGGCGAAGTGTTTCGATTACTTGCGCTTGTTCGGGTAATACATCTGCAACCCCGTCAGGGAGCAACCATGTCTCTGAAATCGGCATGTTTCAAACCTAAAATCTGTTTAAGGCGGCATATAACCCGCATAAAAAAATCGGGAACACACCCGATTTCTCCTAGTCTAGCACGATACTTTCACGCATGCACCTGAGAATTTTAGGATTTATTACATATCCACAAATTTAATTCTGTTTCAGGTGCTTAAGCCTCAACCATGGAAGGATTCGCACAAATCGAGCAACCGATTTGCATAGCCCCACTCGTTATCGTACCACGCAAAAACCTTGGCCTGACGCCCTACTACAAGTGTCTGGGTTAAATCCACAATCAATGAGTAAGGTGAATGATTAAAATCACTCGATACGAGCGGCTCGTCGGTAACGGCCATGATTTCGGCATAGTCGAGGCGCGCAGCATTACTGAGTACCTCATTTAAATGATGCACCGTAACCGCAGATTGTGCCACAAAACTCAGATCAATCGCGGCAACATTGATGGTTGGAACACGAATCGAATACCCTTCTATACGGTCTTCCATTTTAGGCAAAACACGCTTTAATGCACCCAAGGCACTCGATGTGGTCGGAATAATATTTTGACCCGATGCACGTGCCCGACGTAAGTCCCGGTGTGCATGATCCAAAACAGCCTGATCGGCAGTGACAGCATGTATTTCGGTCATTAGTGCTGTTTCGATGCCAAATGCATCATCGATAATCTTGACCAAGGGAACCAACGCCTGCGTGGTACAGGACACACTGGAAATGATTCGATCTGTTGGTTTTACATCGGCGTGGTTGACACCGTATACAATCGCTGCATCGACTTTATCGAATGGCGCTGCACCGATAATCACACGTTTTGCCCCAGCGCCCAAATGCCGAATAGCATCGGCATGTGATCTAAACAATCCGGTACATTCTAGTACAACATCCACATCAAGCGCTTTCCAAGGCAGATTTTCAGGTGCTTCTTCACGATACACCTGTACTTTGAGTGTTCGCCCATGCGCCTGAATCGACAAATAAACCTGCTCATTTTCAATTTCGATGGCAACCTGACCATGAAAAGGTCCATGCGTGGTATCGTACTTAAATAGATGCGCGAGTGTTTTCACATCGGCTACATCATTTAATGCCACAATTTCAAAGTTAAACGACTTCGGATTTTCGAACCAAGCACGCAGAACATTTCGACCAATTCGACCAAAACCATTAATGGCAATACGTTGCATGGTAAATCCTTGACACGCCCAAACTTAAACTGCATCTATGGTAATGGATTGACCCGATTGAAGATAGCCTTCCACTGTGCTTAAACGCTGCTTTATTATTTTTTAACCGGCCATGTTGATGTCTGATTTTAGAGTTAAAAGCGAATATCAAAAATAGATGCACATTTTTCAAACAAATAGATTGCTATACAAAGCGAGGCAATTTTGTATCAATTGATTGAAAAATAACTCTTATCTTGAGTTAGAGAATTTAAGACGCACAGTTCAGGGGTTAAATTGCACAGTTTTGTCATCATTTCTCTTTAAAATCATTGGTCGAATAGGTATTTTCCGTTATAATTTAGCGCTTTTAACATTTATGCCACGCCGCAATTTAGTGCTTGTTTAAAATCAATGATCAATACAAATTGCGTGCATATAGCCTATTAAGAATTTATGGAGTGACTTGGTTGTGAGTACTCGTTTTATGACATCAGCTGAAATCCGTGAAGCGTTTTTGCGTTATTTTGAATCGCAAGGCCACACACGCGTTGAATCGAGCTCACTTGTCCCAGCCAATGATCCAACACTTCTTTTTACCAATGCCGGAATGAACCAGTTTAAAGACTGCTTTTTGGGCCTTGAAAAACGTGATTATGTTCGTGCTACGTCGTCACAAAAGTGTGTCCGTGCAGGCGGCAAGCACAATGACCTCGATAACGTAGGTTATACCGCACGCCATCACACCTTTTTTGAAATGCTCGGCAACTTTTCATTTGGTGATTATTTCAAGCGTGATGCACTGCATTTTGCATGGGATTTTCTGACCAGCGAGCAATGGTTAGGCCTACCAAAAGACAAACTGTATGTGACGGTTTATCACACCGATGATGAAGCCTACGACATCTGGAATAAAGACATCGGTATTGCAGCTGAGCGTATTATTCGTATCGGCGACAACAAAGGTGAAAAGTACGCCTCAGACAACTTCTGGGCCATGGGCGATACAGGCCCTTGTGGTCCTTGCTCAGAAATTTTCTATGATCATGGCGATCATATTTGGGGTGGTTTACCGGGTTCTCCAGAAGAAGATGGCGATCGTTTCATCGAAATCTGGAATAACGTCTTCATGCAGTTTAACCGTACCGCCGATGGTGTTTTACATCCGCTCCCAGCACCTGCGGTTGATACTGGCATGGGCCTTGAGCGAATCAGTGCAGTATTACAACATGTCAACTCCAACTACGACATCGACCTGTTTCAGCATTTGATCAAATCTGCCTGCGAGATTATTGGTGTTGAAGATAACGGCCAACCGTCATTACGTGTGGTTGCCGATCACGCCCGCTCTTGCTGCTTCCTGATTGCAGATGGTGTAAATCCATCAAATGAAGGCCGTGGTTATGTATTGCGTCGTATCATTCGTCGTGCAGTTCGCCATGGTAATAAATTGGGTGCAACAGGCTCGTTCTTCCATAAAATGCTACAGCCATTGATCGATGTGATGGGCGATGCTTATCCACAGCTCAAAACCGATCAAGCACGCATCGAAGCCACACTCCTTAAAGAAGAAGAACAATTTGCCAAAACACTTGAGCAAGGTCTTAAATTACTTGAAGGCGAACTTGCTCAGCTTTCTGGCAAAGTGATTCCAGGCGAAACCGTTTTCAAACTATACGACACCTATGGTTTCCCAACAGATTTAACCGCAGATATCGCACGCGAACGTGACCTTGAAATCGATCAAATTGGTTTCGAGCGCGAAATGGAAGCACAGCGTCGCCGCGCACGTGATGCGGGCAAGTTTGCAGTCGACTACAACAGCATTGTGAAAGTTGATGGCGAAACTCAATTTGATGGTTATGATGCAACTTCGGGTCATGGCCAGATTATTGCCATCTATAAAGATGGTGAACAGGTTGACGAAATTGCAGAAGGTGATGAGGCCTTAATCGTGCTGAATCAGACACCATTTTATGCTGAAAGTGGCGGCCAAATCGGTGATACCGGTATTTTCAAAAACGATACCGGTATCTTTGAAGTACAAGACACTAAAAAATCTGGTGGTGCCTTTGTTCATCAAGGTATTGTTACCATGGGTAGCCTTAAAGCCACTCAACAAGTTGATGCGATTGTTAAAGCAGATTTGCGTGCTGCAACGGCCCGCAATCACTCTGCTACGCACTTGTTACACGCGGCCCTTCGTCAAATTTTAGGTACGCATGTACAGCAAAAAGGCTCTTTGGTTGCAAGCGATATCCTGCGTTTTGACTTTGCCAATGATCAACCTGTGAGTTTTGAACAATTACAGCAAGTTGAACAACTGGTTAATCGTGAAATTATTGCCAATACTGCTGTCGGTGTTGAAGTACTCGATATCGAATCTGCCAAAGCCAAAGGCGCGATGATGCTTTTTGGTGAAAAGTATGGCGATGAAGTGCGCGTACTTTCAATGGGTTCGGTGATTGACGAGCGCAACTTCTCGATTGAACTCTGTGGTGGTATCCATGTACAGCGTACAGGCGATATCGGCTTGTTTAAGATTACATCTGAAGGCGGTGTGGCTGCCGGTGTACGTCGTATTGAGGCGGTTACAGGCACCAAGGCACTTGAAGTTATTCAAAAAGCAGACACTGATATTCAGCAAATTAATAGCTTACTAAAAGCTCAAAAAGATCAAACTGTTGAACGTGTTCACGCTGCTGTCGAACAAGCATCAGCATTGCAAAAGCAAATTGAACAGCTTAACCAAAAGTTAGCAAACTTCCAGGCGGCTGAACTTTTAAGCCAAGTTCAGACCGTAGCAGGTCGTTCGACACTGATCACCACTGTACAGAATATGGATGCGAAATCACTTCGCAACTTACATGACAGTGTGAAATCAAAATTAGAGGATGCAGTAATTGTATTGGCTGGAGTTGAAGGCGACAAAGTGAGCCTAATTGCCTCTGTTGCCAAACAGTTCACTGCCAATCTAAAAGCAGGCGATATCATTAAGCATCTTGCAACCGAACTAGGCGGCAAAGGCGGTGGTAAACCTGACTTAGCACAAGGTGGCGCGCCACTAAACGAGAAGTTTGAGCAAGTGATTGCAGCATTACCTGCATGGCTTGAACAGCACTAAAACTTCACTTTTGTGTAACTGACCCTGAATAAGCCTCTCAGGGTCATGGCTTATATGGAACAACTATGGCATTAATCGTTCAAAAATATGGCGGTACTTCTATGGGTACTCCCGAGCGCATTTTAAATGTTGCTCGTCGTGTGAAGCGTTGGCATGATCACGGCCACAAGGTTGTTGTGGTTGTATCGGCTATGAGTGGCGAAACCAATCGCCTACTTGCTCTCGCGAAAGCCATTACCGACACCCCTGACCCACGCGAGTTAGACCAGATGGTTTCAACCGGTGAACAGGTGACGATTTCGATGTTAGCAATGGCACTCAACTCGATTGGGGTCGAAGCTAAATCATATACAGGTCGTCAAGTTGGTATCAAAACAGACAGCGCTTACAATAAAGCACGTATTGAATCGATTGATACCGACGTGATGACCGCAGATCTTGACGAAGGACGTGTTCTTGTCGTTGCGGGTTTCCAAGGGGTAGATGAAAAAGGCAACACGACCACATTAGGTCGTGGCGGTTCAGATACTACAGGTGTTGCATTGGCTGCCGCACTCAAAGCAGACGAATGTCAGATTTATACCGATGTGGACGGTGTTTACACCACAGACCCACGTGTTGCACCAAAAGCCAAAAAAGTGGATCGTATTTCTTTTGAAGAAATGCTGGAAATGGCATCATTGGGTTCAAAAGTTCTACAGATTCGCTCTGTAGAGTTTGCAGGAAAATATCAAGTGCCCCTCCGTGTATTGTCAAGCTTTGACAACGACAACGACGGTGCATTTGATGAAGAATTTAAACAAAACGTAGGTACACTAATCACAACTGAGGCGGAAGATACAATGGAACAACCGATTATCTCTGGTATCGCATTTAATCGTGACGAAGCAAAATTAACTATTTTGGGTGTTCCAGATGAACCGGGTATCGCCGCTAAAATTTTAGTTCCTATCAGTGCTGCCAACATTGAAGTCGACATGATCGTTCAAAATGTTGAAGAAGATGGAACTACCGACTTTACCTTTACAGTAAACCGTGGTGATTTGGCTAAAGCCAAGAAAATTCTTGAAGAAACTGCTTCAACCATTGGTGCACGTGAAGTCTCAACCCGTGATGATATTGTAAAAGTATCGATTGTGGGTGTAGGCATGCGTTCACATGCGGGTGTTGCAAGTAAAATGTTCATGGCTTTAGCTGAAGAAAGCATCAATATTCTGATGATTTCGACGTCTGAAATCAAAGTTTCAGTCTTGATTGAAGAGAATTATTTAGAGCTTGCAGTGCGCACACTTCATACTGCTTTTGGTTTAGACCGTGAGCATGGTGAAAGCAGCGCACGTGCTTAATGATTAACCAGTTAAGCCGAAGTTAGTTCACTTTTCAAAGAATCGTGACAAAAAATCAGGGCCACTATAGTGTTTTTTATAGTGGCTCTGCTATATTAGCGCTAGAGGTTTTTAAGAAAATTTCAACAGAATTTATAAGAAATTCTCATTTTCTAATAATTCTGTTAAAATTCTCTCAATTCCGAGGTTGTGTTTTCACTTTTTGAAAAAACTATCGCAGGTTTAGCATTTTGCAAGGAGATAAACATGCTGATTCTTACCCGTCGTGTCGGGGAAACATTAATGATTGGGGATCAAGTCAGTGTAACTGTGCTTGGTGTTAAGGGGAATCAGGTACGTATTGGTGTGAATGCACCGAAAGAAGTATCGGTTCACCGTGAAGAAATTTATCAACGTATTCAACATGAACGCGCAATGCATGAACATCTTCAGCACCTAGATCAAGATTATCAGCCTTCTTTTGAAGACGATAACTACTCTCAAAATAACTTTAATCGCTAAAGTTTTATTTATACCCTCCCAAATTAAAGCGGCTAATTTAGCCGCTTTAAACATTTTAGCAATTTCACTTTTCTATTGATCTTGGTTTAAGGCACGTTTAACGGGTGCATAACTGCGTCTGTGCTCATCAATGACACCATACTGAGCTATTGCCTCAAAATGTACCTTGGTTGGATATCCTTTATGTTTAGCAAAACCAAACAATGGATATTTTTGATCCAGTTCAACCATTTGGCGATCACGAGTCACTTTGGCTAAAATACTCGCAGCACTAATTTCGGCATGCGTTGCATCTCCACCGACAATCGCTTCACAGGCAATTGTCATTCCCTTTGGAATCTGATTGCCATCTACAATCACTTTCATGGGCTGCTGCTGCAAGCCATCAACCGCGCGTCGCATGGCTAAAAAAGTAGCTTGCAGGATGTTGAGCTCATCAATTTCAGTATGTGTAGCTTCAGCAATCGACCAAGCCAATGCTTTTTCCTGAATTTCAATAAACAACTTTTCACGTTTTTTTTCCGTTAATTTTTTAGAATCATTCAATCCAGCAATGGGATGATCAGGATCTAAAATCACGGCTGCCGCTACCACAGAACCGACTAAAGGGCCACGCCCTGCCTCATCGACTCCTGCAACAAATAGATTGGTTTGTTCCAAAGTAAAACCCCAGATTGATTAGTTTAATTTAAGGTTTGTACCACACATTCACTCACGGTTTTAGTGACAATCTGATTGACAATAGTTGCTCGTGCAGCTGGGTCAAGACTGGCTGTTGCAATGTCCATCGTGGTCACACTATATGGTGCTTTTTCACTGACACAACCGCAAACTTCGGTTTGAATGCTTTGCTTTTGCTCGTTCGACATCACTTTGGTCGCACTTTTCCAAGCAGGTAAGGTTTCAATTTTATTCAGGCACTGAACATTGACCGCAACTTTTAAAGCTGCCATACCAAGTTGCGATGAACCAGAAGAGGTCTGTGCTGTTCCTGTGGTATTCATTGTGGTGCATGAAGTAAAAATCAAACATACAGGCAATACCATCAGCGCTAACTTTTTCAAGTGCTTCACCTTCAAAATTCAAATAGCGTATTGTGCCCAACTCCATCTATTTATGAAATAGCGTGATGCGCTTTAATCCGACAACCAGATCAAATCGTTCTGTTTAAAAGACACATCGTTACAAGTTCTTGGTTTTTAATCGCATCAAGACTTTTTATGATGGTGATATAAAAATGATGACCTTGTTGGGATTTAAAAAAATGGCTTCTTCCCCTCAGTATTACACGCGCACTGCTCAAATACTTCACTGGCTTATGGCGATTATCTTTATTGCCGCTTGGATGATTGGCTTTTATAGTGGCAACTTTTTAAGTTACGAAAACGATGGCAGCTTTAAAGGAGATGTGATTACGCTGCATAAAAACATTGCAACCACGATTATTTTTCTGGTGGTAATACGTCTTTTTTGGCGCTATACACATCCTGTTCCGCAGTTACCAGAGACTATGTCACCTGCGATGAAAACGTTTGCTCATATCGGGCATTTAGCGCTGTATCTTATTTTGCTTGCAATGCCGATTACAGGCTGCTTGTACAGCTGGAGTGCGGGCCACCCTGCACCTGTACTCTATTTATTTAATATCCCACAATTGATTGGAGAAAATCCTGAAGTCACCGCCATTGTAAAACCTCTACATATCTATATTTCATGGATTGCAGGATTCTTGGTGGTGGGGCATTTACTGGCAGCTTTAAAACATCATTTTATTGATAAAGATAACGTGCTCAGAAGTATGACACGACAACGCTAGACATAAAAAAAGCATCCCGAAAGGATGCTTTTTTCTTTTAAATGGCTTTGATTTCTTCAATCCATTTTTGCTTTTGCTCATCGGCAATAAATGACGCTTCAAACGAGTTAATCGCAAGTTGCTTTAGCTCATCTTGACTTAAATCCAAAGCCTCTTGAATAGCAACAAAGTTATCATTCATATATCCGCCAAAATAAGACGGATCATCAGAGTTCACCGTAACCTGCACGCCTTGCTGAAGCAAACGGCGAATGTTGTGCTGCTTCATGTCATCGACAACACAAAGCTTGAGGTTACTGAGTGGACACACCGTGAGTGGCATTTTTTCCTGAATCAGACGTTGCATGAGTGCCGGATCTTCTTCAGAACGAACACCATGATCAATACGATTCACTTTGAGTAAATCTAAAGCTTCCCATACATATTCAGGTGGCCCTTCTTCACCAGCATGGGCGACAACCAAGAAGCCTTCTTCACGCGCTTTTTCAAAAACACGCTCGAACTTAGAAGGAGGATGCCCGACTTCACTTGAATCTAAGCCCACAGCAATAATATCTGATTTATACGGTAAAGCTTGTTCGAGCGTTTTAAATGCGTCTTCTTCGCTTAAATGGCGCAAGAAGCACATAATCAACTCAGAGCTAATTCCCAGTTGCTCTTTCGCATCTGCACAAGCGCGTTTTAAGCCGTTTAATACAATCTCAAAAGCAACGCCACGCTCAGTATGTGTTTGTGGATCGAAAAATATTTCTGTATGAACCACGCGGTCTTCCGCACATTTTTTAAAATATGCCCAAGCAAGATCATAAAAATCACGCTCATTGACCAGAACGTTAGCACCCGCGTAGTAGATATCTAAGAAAGATTGCAGATTGTGAAAGTTATACGCCTGTTTGATTTCCTCAACCGACTGGTACGGAATATCGATATGGTTACGCTGGGCAATTTCAAACATTAGCTCAGGTTCAAAAGTTCCTTCAATATGCACATGCAATTCTGCTTTCGGCAGGGCACGAATTAGTTCTGCTTGATTCATCCAAACTCCTTACAAAATAAAAAAGGGTGTAAGTCACTACACCCTTTAGTTTAAAACAAAAATTAACCGCCAAATGCTGCAAATTTGAAAACCCAAAGCACAGCAACAATCCAGACCATATATGGTACGGTTTTAGCCTTACCAGTCAGCAATTTAATGATCGCATAGCTGATAAAACCCATTGCAATACCATCGGCAATTGAATAAGTAAATGGCATAAATACAATCGTGAGGAAAGCCGGTACCGCTTCTGTAATGTCGTCCCAATCAATATTGGTAATACCGTGAATCATGAGCACACCGACAAAGAGTAGCGCTGGTGCAGTCGCAAAACCAGGAACAGATTGAGCAAGCGGTGATAAAAACAAGCATGCTAGAAATAGCACAGCCACCACCACTGCGGTCAAACCCGTACGCCCACCTGCTGCTACGCCCGATGCCGATTCGATATATGGTGTTGTTGAAGATGTTCCCAAAGCTGCACCCGCAACAATTGCAGTTGAGTCGGCAAACAAGGCCTTTTTCAAACGTGGTAGCTTACCATCTTTGAGCAATCCGGCACGGTGCGAAACACCAACAAGTGTTCCGGTACTATCAAACAAATCGACCAAGAAAAACACAAAAATCACACCAATCATGGTTGCTGTAAACAGGCCTTCGAAGTCCATTTGCATAAATGTTGGTGCAATTGATGGGATGGCACCGACTACACCTTTTAGCTCATTTAAGCCGAGTAGCGTGGAAAGACCAGTAATCGCCAGAATACTGATAATAATTGCACCACGTACTTTTAACTGGTGCAAAACTACGATAATGATAAAACCAAGAAAGGCCAACAAGACAGTTGGAGATTTGAGATTACCTAACCCCACCAGTGTGGCAGGATTATCTACAATAATACCGGCATTTTTGAGTGCTACCAGCGCCAAAAATAAACCAATACCGCCACCAATAGCGAACTTAAGTGACATTGGAATCGCATTGACAATCGCTTCTCGGATTTTTAAGAAACTAATCGCCAAGAAAACAAGACCAGAAATGAAAACGGCAGCCAAAGCTGTCTGCCAAGGCACACCCATACCCAAACATACAGAATAGGTGAAATATGCATTTAAGCCCATGCCCGGTGCCAATGCGATTGGGTAGTTGGCAATCAAGCCCATGACCAAACAACCAATTGCTGCAGCCAAACAGGTTGCAACAAAGACAGCACCGTAGTTCATTCCCGTTTCTGAAAGAATGATCGGGTTTACAATAATGATGTAACACATGGTCAAAAATGTAGTTACACCTGCAAGTACTTCAGTTCTGAAGTTTGTCTTGTTTTCGCTTAGCTTAAACAAGCGCTCAAGCAAACCTACTGAAGGATTAGGAGTGGTCATATCATCGCCCTATGAGAAAATTGAGCATTTCGTAATTCTGCGATCATGTTTACAGGCCATGTTAAAAGCACTGTACTGCACATGAAAAATCTGTTTAGGCCTGAGCAAATACTATGCCATCAGCTTGATTATTATTTATTTAAAATAATCAGTATGCTGGCTTTGGATAATGACAAAGGCTCCCCCAACAGAAAAAAGCCGCATGAGCATGCGGCTTTTTCAACCTAACGATTAAGTAATTCAGCCCCAATTGCTGTCTTTTAATCACTTAATACTTGACGGTGGATTATAACAGATTGATTTTATTTTGTTTATTTTTTTATAAATACGTGTTTTTCTAAATTAATCGTGCAACAAATCAATTACTTATTTTTCCCGGCGGTCAACTTTAAAGTTAAAACTGCTCTTGAGTTGCACGCTCAGTTAGAAATTTGTGATTGATATGATTCGGATTGGCTTCAATCATTTTTATACCTTTTTCGGCATCTTTAATGATATGCAATATTTCTTGGCGTTTTTTGGCACGAGAATCTATATAGATCCCATAACCCAAGACCAATACAAGCCCAACAACGGACACAGCAGCTATTTTTTTCATATCTTAAAAATCTTATCAGTAAAATGAATTTTTCAGGCGCTCGACTGATGCAAACGCCATTTTGTGCCTACCATTTTATAGACACGCTATTAAACTATAAAACAACACTTTTTGACTACATTTTTGTGACTTAATTCACACATATTCGCATTATTACTGTGCAAATGTCTTATTTTTGTCATTTATATCATGACATTAAAGGCATCATTTTATCTCTATCATACGATGCTTAGTTGATCATACTCTGATTACATTAAATCACAAAGAGCGCACTGTAGATTTTTAAGATATATAGATTTTTCCTTCAAGCTCAGGCTTTAATATGGCCCTTTATTTTACTCTTCCTCTCAAGCTCATCTTGGCAGCATGCACGCCCAACCTGTATTTTCATACGTGCATGTGTTAACCTACGCGCTTCAAAACCCACCTCCTCGATTTATTTACATGATCCTTACGCCACCTTAATTGATCTTCTTTTTAGTTCTCATCAATTGAAATCATCACTGTCTGGTGATGTGGTGTAGTCGTGTGTAAATATCACATCGCTAGCCTGTACGAAATAAAAAATTTTATAGGCTTTTTATGTTTGCTCAAATTCAACAGCAATGGCTCTCCAATATTCGTGGAGATGTTCTCGCTGGTTTAGTTGTTGGTCTTGCACTGATTCCTGAAGCAATCGCTTTTTCTATCATTGCAGGTGTCGATCCACAGGTTGGCCTTTACGCTTCTTTTTCGATGGCAGTGATCATCGCATTTGTAGGTGGTCGACCAGCCATGATCTCAGCCGCCACTGGCGCGATGGCTTTGCTCATGGTGACGTTGGTCAAAGAACATGGACTGGACTATCTGTTTGCAGCCACAATTTTAACCGGGATTATTCAAATTATTGCGGGGCAGCTGAAACTGGCCAAGCTGATGCGCTTTGTGTCTAAGTCGGTTGTAATCGGTTTTGTAAACGCACTGGCCATTTTAATTTTTATGGCTCAACTCCCCGAACTGATACATGTCTCATCTTGGGTATATGTGTTCGTTGCGCTTGGATTAGCCATTATTTACTTGTTTCCTTACTTGCCCGTGATTGGAAAGCTTGTTCCCTCCCCATTGGTATGTATTGTTTTAATTACTCTCATCGCCTATTTAATGGGTGTAGATGTACGCACCGTTGGCGATATGGGGAATCTTCCCAATCAATTACCGCACTTTTTTATCCCTAATATCCCTTGGAATCTTGATACATTATGGATCATTCTGCCCTATTCTTGTGCAATGGCTGCAGTCGGCTTACTCGAGTCGATGATGACCGCCACAATTGTAGATGAACTGACCGACAGTGCCAGCAACAAGCATCAAGAATGTAAAGGTCAAGGTATTGCCAATATCGTTACGGGGATGATGGGTGGTATGGCCGGTTGCGCCATGATTGGACAGTCGATGATTAATGTAAAATCTGGTGCACGCACTCGACTCTCTACTCTGGTTGCGGGTGTGTTTTTGCTGATTTTAGTGGTGTTTATTAGTGACTGGCTCAAGATCATCCCTATGGCAGCTTTGGTTGCTGTCATGATCATGGTTTCGATCAGTACCTTCGATTGGGGATCAGTCAAAAATATTCGCCGCAACCCAACCACAAGTACTGTGGTGATGCTGGCAACCGTGGTAGTGGTAGTGGCTACCCATAACTTGGCGATTGGCGTATTGGTGGGTGTTTTACTGTCGGCATTATTTTTGGCACAAAAACTTGAAAATGATGTACATATTGAAACCTCCCGTACAGACAACATTCGCCACTATGATGTACGCGGTCAACTCTTTTTTAGTTCATCAGAGCGCTTTGCACATGCATTTGATTTTTCTGAGGATGTTATGCATGTTGTGATTGATTTGAACCATGCACATATCTGGGATATCACCACCGTGGCAACATTAGACAGCATTGTAGATAAATTCAAGAAAAATGGCGTTTTGGTGAGCGTAAGAGGTTTAAACGAAGCCAGCTCGATCATGATTGAGCAATATGGTACCCACTCGAAGATATAAATACGTCAAAGATCACCCATGCAGGATTAAATCTGCATGGATGATTATTCATTTAAAACTGATAACCAAAGCGCAATAAAACATTGCGTGGCGTGCCCGGTAGTTCAGCCGAGCGCCAGTACTGCTTGTCGGTTACATTATTTACTGCAAGCGTCACGTTCCAAGGTGCAAAGCTGTAGCCAATTGCTGCATCGAGTCGTGTAAAGCCATTGATATGTACAGGCGTGCTGTTTAAATTACCATTTTGGTAAGCGTAAAACGAACCTTGATAAGTTACTCCTGTCTCAAAATACAGTTTTTCAGTTGGCAAATAACGAACAAATAGATTTGCTGTATTTTTAGAGACTTTATCTAGAGGATTATTCTCTGTCAGCGGATATTGAATATTTTCTTTTACCTTTGCATCGGTATAGCCATAACCACCGCGGATAAACACGTTATCGCGTAATCGGCCAATAAAGCTAAATTCTGCTCCACGCGCCTCATGCTCGCCTGCAACAGCCCACAGATCAGGGTTGTTAATGGTATCGGGTTGATAGCGAATATTGTGTTTACGAATATCATAAACCGAAAATTGCGTGCTCAAACGCTGATCAAGCCAATCACTTTTAATTCCAACCTCAAATTGATCGTTGTATTGAGGCTCGGCATTGACCACAGTACTCGAAACAGCGTTCACACCTGTTGAACCACCAAATGGTGCAAAACTACGACTATACGATGTATAAATACTATGTACATCGAGAGGCTGCCAAACTAAACCGATATTTGGACTAAACGTGCCTTCAGATTTTGAATAGTATTCATCTACGGCCAGCTTGTTTCTGATTTTGACCCGTGTAGATGAATCATAGATATCGTATCGGGCACCGAGCATCAGTTGTAACGAAGCGTTTAAGCGAATCAAATCTTGGGCAAAAAACCCTAAATTTAATGCTTCACTATAATTCTGAGTGGTGATCTGAGCATTTGCACGATCAAAAGTTTCAATGGTATCACCCGTGTACGGGTTGAAATACCCATATAACTGTGTACTGCCACTCGAATAATTCCCCAGTCTTGGCTCACGTGTCTCTTTAGTAACATCGGCCCCTAACAGTACACGATGTTCGAAACGCCCAGTATTAAACACACCTGTTAAGTCAAAAGTATTGGTGATGGTTTTATTGGTGGTCTGTTGCCATGCATAGCTTTGACGAATGTAGCCCGGATACAAACATGTCGCGCTTTTTGTGGCGCAGTAAGTTCCACCAAAATAATTATCAAAATCTTGGGACGCTTCGCGGTAACTTAAAGCCCAATGAAAGTTCCAATTGGTCGCATATTGATATTTCAAATCAGTGCGAATCAAATGTAATTCATCATCGATATAATCACCATCGTGCGCAAAACCTTGCTTAATTGAAGGATACACACCACTTTTTGCCAAATCAAAATAAGATGGGCCGCGGTCTGGAATCCGATGCAATTTGTCGTAGGTATATTGAGTGGTCCAAATGACTGTCTGGTCATCATTACGATAAGTCACACTGGGTGAGGCCATCACCTGCCGTTGCTGAATTCCGCGCCTAAAGCTGTCTGTTTCGCCATATTCACTGGTTAGGCGTACCGCCCAGTTTTGATCAATCGCCTGATTTAAATCAATCGTTGTTCCGCGGTTGTTCCAAGAGCCGAGGTAGCCACCTACCGTACTTTTCGAATCGAAGTTGGCATATTTGCTGACCATATTGATCACACCACCTCCACCACTACGACCGTAAAGTACCGAAGCTGGGCCTTTTAAAATTTCAATTCGTTCAATATTGGCTGTACTACGACGAATTTGCCCGCTGTCACGGATACCGTCTCGATATATATCGCTGGTGTCGGCGTTGAATCCTCTAAGCACAATCCCATCACCGCGTGTATCATAATTGGTGGTCACACCCGGTGTACCTTGTAACATCACACTTAAATCATTGGCACCATAAATCTTATACTTTTGCACATCAATGGTATCAATGGTCTGAGGTATATCTTTCTTATCTAGACCATTTCGTGTCACATTGGCTTGAGCATAATCCACATAGCTTTTGATCGGGTCAAGCTCGCTCATCGCTTCCAACGTCAGAGTTGGCATCACGGCAGTCGAATTTTTAACATCTTCATTTTGATTGGCAAAAGCGTATTGTGTTTGCACAATCATAAGACTAAGCAAGCTCAATCTGAAGGCTGCGGTTCCTGGCTGTTTAAAAAAACGTTTCTGAATCATCGACGCAATATCCAAAGTGGGGATACAAAGCGCAAATATTAATAAAAAACATTCCCATTTGCATTACTTTTTTTATACAATTTCTTAAATTTTACTTACAAACCAATCTCATATTATTTATTTGGTTTTATACCTAGTATTCGAATTTAAATCATTTACATATCATTTATTTGTTTAAATATATATTTAAAGTCTATCCATTCATTACAGATCTCGATTTATATATGTATAGAAATACATCAAAAAATATATTTCAAATAAATCTTTTATTTTAATTAAATTAAAAAAAATAAAAAAAGAAGCTTTTTGCAATTTTCTTTTCTTCTATTTTTATTATAAATATAAGCCTTAAAAACTTTATGACTTGATAATTAATTTAAAAGTTAAAACACGGTTAACGATTTAAGGAACCTATTTAGATGAATATTATTTTGATCGATCTAAGCCAGTCTCCCTCGAAAAACTTGGGATTAAAAACGATTGGTATTTCTCCTCAAGTAGGCGAATGGATTGAACTAGATCACGATAAGAGCTCCGCCATCTACGAAATTTTAACTATTGTGCATAAAGTAGATCGTACACCCGAAGTTTATGTACGCTATTTAGGCCACCTTCCCGAATTAATTCGCCAGCGTTTCTCTGTCGGTCAGAGCTTTAGTCTAGAAAGATGGGACAAATGCTTTAATTAAATCTAGAAAACCCAATGCGCATTAAACTGCGCATTGAGTTTAAAAATCTTCAAAGATACTATCAATAACGAGCATGCTAAATTGCAGACGCTTTAGATACTTAAGTTATTTTTTCAGCGTATCTACACGATTTTAAATATTATCGTTGCTTATCTTAACAATTTGAATTCGGTCATTATTTTAATAAAAAACTGATAGCATTCAGGTTAAACAAAAGAAGATGAACAAAATTCAAAAAGATATTTCAAATCATTTTTCTCAGTTTATCTTATTGTAATTGGTCTTGTGGTTATTTGTATTTGATTTTATTATAAAATTAAAGGGAGATGATGCTTGGATTGTCCATCTAAACTTAATCACTCTTTCGCACATTACATAACAATTACGCATAACATAGGAATAAACATTATGAGTTACCAACATATCTTAGTTCCCGTTGACGGCTCTGAAATTTCTTTAGCAGCTTTCGAACATGCTGCATCGCTCGCCAAAGCTTTTGGTAGCAAATTGACTGCAATTAGCTTATTGGCTGAGGATCCGTTTAGCGGTGTCGATTTTTACTATGTATCCCCGATTATGAAAGACTATTTCATTGAAGCACAGGCAAAAGCACAAGAAACCTTGGCACATGTAAAGAGCACTGCGACTGTGCATGGTATTGAGGTCGAAACACAGATTGTAAAAGGTGAAGTGTCTGCTGAAGGTATCATTAAGGCTGCTGAAGATTTGAAGATTGATTTGATTGTGATGGGCTCACACGGTCGTAAAGGTGTTCAAAAGTTTTTCTTAGGTAGCTTTGCTCAAGATGTGCTAGGGAACACTGAACTTCCTGTTTTAATTGTAAAAAAATAGACCATATTTGGCTCTGCTCATCATTAATGTGTCAGAGCCGAATTTTTTAACTCGAATTAATTAATTTTAATGCACTTCAATCAAACGATTGAATGCTACGATTACCCGCTTTGCAAAGAATACGATAACATAGTAGCTTCTACAGCATTAGTATTTAAGGCGAGCGATCATGTCACTTCGTAAAGGCATATACCAGCATTATAAAGGTCAGCTTTACCAAGTTTTGCATGTTGCAAAACACAGCGAGACTGAAGAAGAATTGGTGATTTATCAGTGTTTATACGGAGATTACTCCATTTGGGCGCGCCCGCTCACCATGTTTATTGAAACCGTAGAACACGACAACGAAATCAAACCACGCTTTCAGTTTTTACATTGTGTAGACTAACACTGGCTTATAAAATCGAAAGTCGATTAAAGTGTAAGTCAAATTCAATATACTTGTGAATGAAAGCGGCTTTATCGGTCGCACGTAATAAATTGTCATAGATAAATACAGGTACAGGATGGTATAAGGCCCCTGTACCATTCTCATAAAAAATTTTAAGATGGCGTGATATTGCATCGTATTGCCATGACTTAACACTCACCAGTTGCTGCATATAAGCTCCTTTTTCATACAAAAAGATCACTTTTTAGGCATCTTTTATTCTTTTGACATTACAAGAATCTGAATCGCGCACAAAGAGAATATTTGTAAAGTGAATGAGCTGTTAAATAAATTTTTGCTGACTAAAAGTCATATTGATTCAAAAAACCGATTGTATTGATAAAAACATACCGTTTCCCCTATCAATGCATTTATCTTATTCTTCTCAACAAGTTAAATTATTTACTCCTTTGGAGCTGTTAGGCATGTTAGACCAAAATATCAAGACTCAACTTAAAACTTACCTAGAACGCTTAGAAAGCCCAATCGAACTGGTTGCTGCGCTCGATGATTCGGATAAAGCCGCAAAGATCAAAGAACTGGTGACTGAAATCGCAGAACTCTCTGATCGCGTGACCGCTCGTTTTGATGGCCAGAATCCACGCCGTCCAAGCTTTGGTATTGCCAAAGCGGGTGAACAGCCACGTGTGTTTTTTGCTGGCTTGCCAATGGGCCATGAGTTCACCTCGTTGATTCTGGCGTTGCTACAGGTATCAGGCTATGCCCCTAAAGTTGCGCCTGAGCTTTTAGAGCAGATTAAAGGCTTGCAGGTGAGCGATCATTTTGATGTATTTGTGTCTTTAAGCTGCCATAACTGTCCAGATGTGGTACAGGCCCTCAACCTGATTGCCATTTATAACCCGAATGCAACAGCCACCATGATTGACGGTGCCTTCTTTCAGGATGAGGTTGAAGAACGCAAGATCATGGCTGTGCCGATGGTGTTCCAAAACGGTCAGCATATTGGTCAGGGCCGTATGACGCTTGAAGAGATTGTAGCTAAACTCGACAATAATTCGGCTGAAAAAGACGCTGCGGCCATCAATGCCAAAGCTGCCTTTGATGTGCTGGTGGTCGGTGCCGGCCCTGCGGGTGGAACCTCGGCCATTTATGCCGCACGTAAAGGCATTCGTACCGGTATGATCGCAGATCGCTTTGGTGGTCAGGTCATGGACACCATGGACATTGAAAACTTTACCTCGGTACAAAAAACCTTGGGGCCGAAGTTTGCCACCGATATGGAAGCACATATTCGTGAATACGATGTCGATATCATGAACTTGCAGCGTGTGAGCAAAATCACCGGTGCAGACCAAACTGCAAATGGTCTGGTACATCTTGAACTTGAAAATGGCGCTACAGTTGAATCGAAAACCGTCATTCTTTCTACTGGTGCACGCTGGAGAAAGATGAATGTTCCGGGTGAAGATGAATATGCCACTCGTGGTGTTGCATACTGCCCACACTGCGATGGTCCGCTGTTTAAAGGCAAGAAAGTAGCGGTGATTGGTGGCGGTAACTCGGGTGTTGAAGCTGCAATTGATCTGGCTGGAATTGTTGAACATGTGACGCTGATTGAGTTTGATACCAAACTTCGTGCCGATCAGGTCTTGCAAGACAAGCTGAACAGTTTGAGCAATGCCACCGTGATCACGCATGCTTTATCCACTGAAGTGGTGGGAGACGGCAGTCAGGTGACGGGTCTGAAATATAAAGACCGCGCCACTGATACCGAGCATACGCTTGAGCTGTCTGGTATTTTTGTACAGATCGGATTGTTGCCGAACACCGACTTCTTAAAAGGCACAGTGGATTTAAATACACGTGGTGAGATCATCATTGATGAGCGTAACGAAACCAATGTGAAGGGTGTATTTGCTGCGGGTGACTGTACCACGGTACCGTACAAGCAGATCATTATTGCAACAGGTGAAGGGGCAAAAGCCGCATTGTCTGCCTTCGATTATATTATTCGCAATGGTTAATTTTTTAACGCAAGTGTAGTTTTACCTTTTTATAAGGCTTATCTTCCCCGATGGATAAGCCTTTTTTTTTATTGCATTTTTAAACATTTTAATTACAAATTTAAATCAGTAGATAGCATAATTTTTAGCATAATGAATTAACTTCGATATCAATCGGATGCCTCACAAAAAGGAAATATACAATGAAAAAACTGATGATGATTGCAAGCTTGGCGGCCGCTGTGGCACTGGTGGGTTGTAGTAAAGAAAAAACCCCTGAGACAGGCGCAACAACAGGCCAGCATTTGGAAAATGCAGCAACTCAAGCAGGCCACGATATTAAAGATGCTTCACACAACGCAGCTCAAAAAATTGAATCGGCTACAGACAACGCTGCGGCTAAAATCGATGCTGCTGCCGATAAAGCAGCTGCTTCAACTGAAAATGCAGCTCAAAAAACTGAAGCTGCAACACGTGATGCGACTCATGATGCCGCTGCACATGTCGAGAAAGCAGCGAAAGATGTGAAAGAAGACAGTAAATAAAAACAAAAAAATCCCACAATAATGTGGGATTTTTTATATCAGCATTATGCTTCTGGAGCTGGACTATGCTGCTCGATTAATGGCTTTAACTCACCATTTTGGAACATTTCGAGCATGATGTCGCTGCCACCAACAAGTTCGCCATTGACCCATAATTGAGGGAATGTCGGCCAGTTTGCAATGCCCGGCAATGTTGCACGAATATCTGGATTTTCGAGAATATTGACATAAGCAAATGGTCGCCCAATTTGACTCAGCGCTTCAACTGCACGCGCAGAAAAACCACACTGTGGAAATTGTGGCGTACCTTTCATGTAAAGTAACACTGCATGTTTAGCAATTTGATCACGAATTAACGCTTCTGTATCACGCGCTTGTTCAGTCATAGATAAATCCTCAACTATTCTCAGGGCATTATACCTAAAAGTATACAATCCGTGTGCCTGATCCTAAGATTTCTTGCTTAATTTTCGTTTTATACTTTCTTTCCTGAAGAGTTTTTGCTTATATACCCTTTTTAATTCATTTCTTTTCACAGATAAGAGTACGATATGAATCACATCACCCTCGCCCCTGTACAACCTGATCAACCCACTCATTTGATGGCAACCTATGGCCGCCAAGCGATCAGTTTTGTGCGAGGCCGAGGATCTTATCTTTATACGGAAGATGGAACCGAGTATCTCGATGGCTTAACCGGGATTGCGGTCTGTGGACTGGGTCATGCACACCCTGTCATTGCCGAGGCGATCGCCGAACAGGCCGCGACGTTGGTACATACCAGTAATATCTTTGAAATTCCATGGCAAACGGCAGCAGCTCAAAAGCTGGCTGAAGTTTCAGGCATGCACGAAATTTTCTTTTCAAACAGTGGTGCCGAGTCCAACGAAGGCGCAATCAAGATTGCGCGTAAGTTTGGCGCACAGCAAGGGATTCGCCAACCTAAAATTATTGTGGCTGAAAAATCTTTTCATGGCCGTACCCTCGCCACTTTATCTGCAACTGGCAACAGTAAAGTACAAGAAGGCTTTTATCCATTAGTAGAAGGCTTTATACGCGTTCCTTTTGGTGATGTTGAAGCGATTCAAGAAGCTGCACTTCATCATCCTGATATCGTGGCTATTTTAATTGAACCGATTCAGGGCGAAGGCGGTATTAATACTGCACCACAAGGTTTTAGCTATCTTGAAGAAGTGCGTGCATTGTGTAATCAACACAATTGGCTGATGATGTTAGACGAGATTCAAACTGGAAACGGCCGTACAGGAAAGTACTTTGCTTACCAGCACACCAATATTATTCCCGATGTTCTGACAACCGCTAAAGGCTTAGGCAATGGTTTTCCGGTGGGTGCTATGATGACGCAAGGCAAAGCTGTTGGTCTGCTTGGGCCAGGTAGCCATGGTTCGACATATGGTGGAACAGTGCTGGGTTCACGAGTGGTTTACACCGTAATTGATACCATTCAAAAAGAGAATGTCATCGAAAATGCGGAAAAAGTGGGCAGTTATATTGTTGAACAGTTACGCGAACGTCTCGGAGAGTTTTCAGTTCAGGTGCGTGGCTTCGGTATGATGATTGGTATTGAATTACCTATGCCATGTGCAGATATCGTGCATAGTGCACGTGACAATTATAAGCTGATTGTCAATGTGACCGCAGGAAACGTAGTCCGTTTACTCCCACCACTCAATATGACATTTGAACAAGCCGATGACCTTTTGGCGCGCTTAGTGCCGGCCATTACAGATTTTATCAAAGCCTAAATGAAATCAATTAAAAAAGCCGCATCAGCGGCTTTTTTTATTCTGCGCTTAGCATGCTTCTAACAAATTACGACCGCCTGGAAGCTGGCCAAAATATTGTTTGAGGGCATCTAGACAACGATGAATTTTCATCGGTTGCTGTTCGCGCTTTTGAGTCAGTGCATACAAATTAAATGCAGGAAGGTTCCAATCCGGTAAGACCTCGACCAGCGAGCCATTGATCAATTCTTTTTGAACATCCAAATATAATATTCTGGCAACGCCGTGACCTTGCTGGCATAGCGCTTTGGCGATAAATACGTTATTTGTTTGCAAACGATTTTTCATCTGAAGATCGACGCGTTCACCACTTGATGCGTGTTGAAACGAAAAATCTTGATAACCATTCATCAGATTAATTGGAATCAGATCATGATTCGCCAAATCTTCTGGGCGCGAAATTGGAGCCGATTGATTTAAATAACTTGGCGAGGCGACCAATACTTGATCGACACGCGCCATCGGAATGGCATTTAAACTCTGATCGTCTATACGTTGGCTCATCCGAATGGCTATATCAATCCGCCCTTCAATAAGATCTATATACCGATGATCAGCTTCAAAATGAACGGACAATCCGCGATGAGCAGACATCCAATGTGACAATGCAGGAATCACGTGGAATGCACCTAACTCTGGTGTCGTCGCAATGCGAAGATCCCCGATTAAATCATCCCTTAATTCGTTGATCCGAATTTTTCCACGCTCTGCAGCAGCGAGCATTTCTTGACAACTGTGGAAAAAAGCTTGTCCAGCCTCAGTTAAGCTTAATTTTCGGGTAGAGCGATGTAGCAGTGTAACATCCATCTCTTGCTCTAGTGACCGAATTTGCTGACTGACGGCACTGGTGGTGATACCCAAATTTCGGGCTGCACCACTGAACGAACTTTTCTCTACAACACAAGCAAATACTCCCATTGCTCGAAGTTGATCTAACATAAATTTCCCTCTGAACTTATGAGATGCTCCTTATCTAAATATGATAAAAGCAACTCGTTGTATTATACGGAGAAATCTATGCTTTGCATTATCTAATTCATAATTCCTATTAGTTAATTGGGATAATGTTGGCAGGATTAATCGGTTTACCATCTAAACGCACCTGAAACTCAAGCATCACGCGGTTTGTACCTGAAGATCCCATTTCAGCAATTTTTTGACCGGCCGTTACATTATCTCCGCTTTTTACGAGCATCTTGCTGTTATGTGCATACGCTGTAATATAGCCATCGACATGTTTAACCAGCACCAAGTTTCCATATTCTTTCAAGCCATCTGCCGCATATACCACCTGACCGTTTGCTGCTGCGAAGACTGGATCACCTTGGTTTCCACCATAGCGTATCCCTTTGATATTACTTGCCAAATTAAAGCTTTGAATGACTGGACCATTCGATGGTTTCATCCAGCGCAAAGTACTTGGTACAGGCGAAACAGGAACAACTGGCGCTGGTACAGTATTTACAGGCGTGCTGGTTCTTGG
The DNA here is from genome assembly GCF_018139125.1 of Acinetobacter soli. Taxonomy (NCBI): domain Bacteria; kingdom Pseudomonadati; phylum Pseudomonadota; class Gammaproteobacteria; order Moraxellales; family Moraxellaceae; genus Acinetobacter; species Acinetobacter soli. The sequence continues at coordinate 491,021 of NZ_CP073241.1, read as the reverse complement.
TGGAGTGGTTTGCGCCGTTGTGGTCGGTAAATTAATACTCTGGCGTTGAATAGGTGCAGATTGAACCATTGGCTGAGTAGTCACAGAGCGACGGGTTGCGGAGCCTTTCAAACGTAAAGATTGGTTTACATAAATGCGATATGGCGGTGCAATATCATTGAGCTCTGCCACATTTAAATAATTTAAACCATAGCGTGCGGCAATCCCGCTTAATGTATCACCTGAACGCACCGTATAGTAATCTGGCGCACTCGTATATCGAACTTGCTGATTTATCTGAGGTTTTGAGGCACATCCGGTGATTGCAAGTGTACCAGCAACCGCAGCAGACAACATTATTGTTTTGATGAAAGTATGGGCCGAAGCATTAAAATCCCGTTGTTGTCGAAGCAATTGCATTTATCTCCCTCTCGAATCAAGCAACACTAACAAATCGTTGCACTAAGATTACCAAAAAAGGATGAAGAAACGAGTCTCTTCACCTTTTTTTCACAAAGTTACAACACTTACAGCGCGGTCAGTTATAGCTCTAGCCTATATATGTTTGTAAGTCTTCTAAAATATTATAATTGGTTGCATCCATCTGAATCGGGGTAATGCTGACATAACCATTGGCGACTGCAAAGAAATCTGACTGGATATGCGACGGCGTTTTTCTTGGATCTGTAACAGCTTCCCCAGCAAGACCAATCCAATAGACCTGACGTCCACGCGGATCGACATGACTGGTAATTGGCTTGGCTTGACCACGTAGCCCCTGATAGGTGACTTTTTCGCCTTTTAGCTCAGGCACGTCTGGAATATTGATATTGAGAATATGACGTGCCGGTAAATTTGGCAGTCCTTTTTTAATAAAGTCATGAACCCATTGTGCAGCAACGGCATAGTCGTTGATATTTTCATAAGAACGCACATTACTGCCTGCCAGAGACACCGCAATCGCTGGCTGCTTCATTAAGCGTCCTTCAAATGCAGCACCCACCGTACCCGAGTACAGTACATCGTCACCTAAATTGGCGCCGCTGTTAATTCCGCTCACGACCAGATCAAACTCAAAATCAAACAAGCCGTTCATTGACAGATATACACAGTCGGCAGGAGTACCGTTGACCGCCCAGACATCTTGTGCAATTTGAATCGGACGCAGTGGTCGGTCAAGCGTTAAGGCACTCGAGTAGCCACTGCGCTCACTTTCTGGTGCCACGATGACCACCCGCCCCAGCGGACGTAATGCTTTGGCTAATGCTTGAATTCCGGGAGCAAACACACCGTCGTCATTGGCTATTAAAATATTCACTTCAAGCAGACTCTATCTAATCAACGAAAACAAGGCTCCGATTATATCGCCATGTTCTTATCAATATTCAAGCCCCAAAGCGATGCACTGCGCAAAAATCATGCTGATTTTTAAGATGATTATGTACTCTTTTCATCTGTATGATTTTTCGATAAACCAACATCAAGTATACATTTTTGACTTTTATTCTTTTCAGATCACGGTACTCTAGTGAAATTACTGTATTTTAGATGTGATTTAGGTCAACAATGAAAAAATCGATTGCTTTACGTATTTCCTCCGCTTTGCTTGTTGTATCGAGTGCCCTATTACCCGTGGTTCACGCTGCCGATGCGAAAGACATGTCTGAAAATATTGAAGTGACACCGCAAGAAGGCATTACGCAAGAAGAGCTCGCAGCAATCCGTGTACTGCATGAAATTTGCCCAAAATTGGTTGCACAAGACAAAGCTGCATTTGAATCTGGCTACTCACGTTTGGTGAAAGACTATATGCCAAACGAAAGTAATCCAGATGAGGCATTAGAAAAACTCAGCAAACAAAAAAATTTCCAGAAGTTTTTAAAAGAAGCGCGTGCTGATGCCAAAAAGGCTGGTGATGAGCAAAATCGTGCTGTTTGCGAAGATGTAAAAGCATATAAGTCATAATTTAATCGTATTTACAATACTGTGTGAAATAAGCCGACTTTCCCGTAGAAGTCGGCTTTGCTTTATCCTAAAATGCTAGGCTCTTCTGCTTTACTCAAGATATTGGACCAACTAGAAATGACTCTAAAAAGCGCCCTTGCTGCACTCGTTCTTTTACCCTCATTTTCCTATGCAGCAACTGTGTTATCCACACCACCAGAATTAAATAACAAATCCTATGTCCTGATGGATTATGAAACCGGTCAAATTCTTGCATCTAAAAATGAAAATGAGCATCTTGCACCGGCTTCAATGACCAAAATGATGACCAGTTACATCATTGAGCAGAAGCTTTTAAAAGGCGAATTAACCGAAGGCGAACAGGTTCGTATGAATGAATCTGCATGGTGCCGCGGAAGTAGTTCAGAATCGTGTATGTATGTACCCTTAAATGGCACGGCAACAGTCCTTGAAATGTTGCGTGGTATTATTGTGCAATCGGGTAATGATGCTTCTAAAGCCATGGCAGAGCATGTGGCAGGCAATGAAGGTACATTTGCCCACATGATGAACCAAGAAGCCAAGCGTTTAGGTATGGTGAATACCCACTTTATGAACTCGACTGGCTTGCCGGCAGAAGGTCATTATTCATCTGCCAAAGATATGGCACTGCTTGCACAGCACATCATTAAAGACAGTTCAAAGTACTACCCAATTTATTCAGAAAAAGAATTCACCTTTAACGGTATTAAGCAAGGTAACCGTAATGCATTGCTATACACCGACCCTAGTGTAGACGGCCTGAAAACTGGACACACCTCGGAAGCAGGTTACTGTCTCACCACATCGAGTAAACGTGGGCCAATGCGCTTGATTTCAGTTATTTTTGGAACCAACAGTGTTAATGAGCGTGCCAACCAAACCCGTACCCTTTTAGCGTGGGGCTTTTCAAACTTTGAAACGGTAAACGTTCAACCTGCAAATCAAGTGCTTGCCAAGGCCAAAGTATGGTTTGGTAAAGAAAATGAAGTGCAGATTGGTTTGGCAGAAAACTTCAATGTCACCATGCCAAAAGGTCAGGCAGACAACATTAAAACCCAATTGGTTGTACAACCAAAATTGAATGCACCGCTACAAAAAGGTCAGGTTGTGGGCAAATTAGTTGCTACGCTTGATGGTAAAGTGATTGCAGAAAAACCATTGGTGGCACTAAAACCAGTCGAAGAAGCGGGCTTTTTCTCGCGTTTGATCGACCATATCAAGCAGTTTTTTAGCAACCTGTTTTAATTGGTTGTAATAAAAATGAAGGCATTCTTGTTTTAAACATGAATGCCTTTTTTCTTTTATACTGTATAAAACTCAACGATATTGATCACTAATGAAAAAAAATATACGTCCTTATCTCGAACATCAACCTAAAATCGACTCAAGCTGTTACGTCGATGAAATGTCGGTTGTGATCGGTGATGTTCAACTGGCTGAACATGCGTCGGTCTGGCCATTTGCTGTGATTCGGGGCGATGTAAATCAGATTCGGATTGGTCGCAACAGTAATGTACAAGATCACTGCATGCTGCATGTAAGCCATAAAAATGAGACCAAGCCAAATGGTTCCCCCCTAACCATTGGTGAAGACGTTACCATTGGCCATCATGTAACCTTGCATGGCTGTACCATCGGAAATCGTGTTTTGGTTGGAATCAATACCGTGATTTTAGATGACGCGATGATTGAAGATGATGTCATGATTGGTGCAGGAAGCTTGGTTCCACCACGCAAACGACTTGAAAGTGGTTATTTGTATGTGGGTAGCCCTGTGGTTCAAGTGCGTCCATTAACCGAAAAAGAAAAAGCATTTTTGCCTTATTCGGCACAGCATTATGTGAAGGTTAAAAATAACTATTTAAATCAATTAGAAGCCTAAGCTATCCCCCCAAGATTGACGCTTAAAATCTTGGGGTGATGTTTGCTTAAGGACGAGCCGGCATATAAGTCTGAATAAAGTTCACTGCATCGGCGTTTTTATCGACGATCGCTTGGGTATGTGTAGCACCTGGTACGGTGAGTAACTGCACATTAGTTCCCTGTGCTTTCATGGCGTTATAGAGCGCGAGCGTAACAGGATACGGCACACTCATATCTGCGGTTCCCTGAATAATCATGATCGGTTTATCAATCTTTTTTGTGCCCGGCTGACTTGCCGCCAAGAATGATTTGATTTGCGCACTGGCTTCAAATTTCTGCTGATTTAATCCAGGATAATCCAGAAGCTTTTTACTTGGATTGTCACTTAAAAACTTAACAATATCTTGAGCAAATCGATAGCGTAGACTGTCTTGTGGCGCATTCACTGGATCTGTACTGTCAAGACACAATCCGTTTTCACCCGTACTTCCTTCTGCCATTTCAGCAATCAGTTGTGAGCGCGTATCACTAAAGATTTCTCTGTAGTTAAAACTTGGATCGGATGCCTTAATTCCGACTGCAGCAAATGCAGCATAGGTCAGTAAAGTTGCATAAGCCCCAATAGAGCCATTTTCTGCACGATAGGCCAAACTTGCACCGGCATCTAATTCTTTTTGTTCGGCAGCCGCAAGTGCGGCTGGTGCAACACTAAAAATAATCTGACCCAAACTCGATGCAGGTGCGCCTGCCACAGCGCCCTTAAAGTTAGCGTCACTATTAGCAAATTCGGCTGTTCCCAATGATGCCTGGCCACCTTGTGACTGACCAATCGACATCCATTGTTTATTAAGCTTGCTGCCATAATGTTCCTGTGCTGCCTTAACAGCCGAAATTGCAGAACGTGCTTCACTTTCAAGATGCAAATAAGGATGTATTCCTGACGTTCCAAGTCCTTCATAATCTGGTGCCACAATCACGTACCCTGCAGCCAAAAGACTTTTAGCCAATGGATCTTTAAAGCGTGGCCCAAGTAGATTATTGGTAGGTGCACAGCTATCGCCCACACCTAAGGTTCCGTGTTCCCAGACCACAACGCGATAGCCATCTGCCGGCTGCGCAGTTTTCGGGAATAAAACCATTGCGGTTGCATTGACAGCGACATTTCTGACGCTTTGCATTTTATACGTCATGACCGTGATTGAAGCGGCTTCACTTAGTGAATCCTTTGCGTAAGCCGATTCTGATACATATGTAGATGAACCCACGCTATCAGATGAATTGTCATCATCATTACAAGCCGCCAGCATGAATACCGATAAGCATGAAAGTGCAAGCATCCGTTTTTTCAATATTTTTTGCATGATATTATTCCAGTTATTTTAATTTATACCCTAATCCTTAGGGGCTTCATTATAAAATCACATTTTGATAATACTTGAAACATTAATAGAAATTAAATCTGTCTACTCCTTCATGTTTTTGCATTACTCTGTAGTCATTCTAAAGGTTTTAGCAAATGCTGGAGATTCTATATTTAGACTTAAAAGATTGCTTTAACATTATTTTTAATGCACCTTGAATGTGAGTTTTGCGTGCTTTTTACCTTAATGGCTCACTGCACCGCGTTATAGCCTAGCCACAAAGGTGCAAATTTTGTAGAATATGCGTTTTAAAATCATGGTGCTGTTTATGACTGCTTGGACACCTCATGTCACCGTTGCCACTGTTGTCGAAAAAAATGGCCGATTCTTATTGGTTGAAGAACACAGCGAAGGCTTCGTACATACCGTGTTTAACCAGCCTGCAGGCCATGTCGAAGCTGGCGAAACGCTCATTGATGCCGCGATTCGTGAGACTTTTGAAGAAACAGCGCATCGCGTGGCAATCGACCATTTACTTGGCATTTACAGCTATACGCCGCCTATGTTTCCAGATCACACCTATTATCGATTTTGTTTTTTGGCGCATGTGCTAGATGTCGATACAGAAGCACAACTCGACACCGATATCGTCGCTGCAGTCTGGATGACGCCAGATGAGCTTGAAATTTCGGCACGTGCTCGAAGTCCGCTGGTGTTAAAAGCCATTCAAGATGCCTTGGCTGGAAAGAAATATCCTTTATCGCTCGTATATGAGCATCCCTTCGCTTCTCCCCTCACTTCTCAATTGGATGCCTAGTCCTATGCAACAACGTGTCATCGTCGGTATGTCTGGTGGTGTAGATTCATCTGTTTCTGCTGCACTTTTACTTCAACAGGGTTATCAGGTTGAAGGTCTTTTCATGAAAAACTGGGAAGAAGATGATGGAACCGAGTATTGCACAGCACTAGAAGATTTGGCTGATGCTCAGGCTGTAGCCGACAAAATTGGGATCAAGCTACATACTGCAAATTTTGCAATGGAATATTGGGACCGCGTATTTGAACACTTTTTAGCAGAATATGCTGCTGGGCGTACGCCTAACCCGGATATTTTGTGCAATAAAGAAATCAAGTTTCGAGCATTTTTAGATCACGCCATGACACTCGGCGCAGATTTTATTGCAACAGGCCACTATGCGCGTCGTGGTTCAAGTATGCAAAACTCACGTGGTGAAACGTATGCACCGTTATTGCGTGGTGTAGACAACAATAAAGATCAGACCTACTTCTTGCATGCTGTACATGGTCGCGAAATTAATAAAACTTTGTTCCCAGTAGGTGAAATCGAAAAGCCTGAAGTTCGCAAGATCGCTGAACAGTTAGATTTAGCCACTGCCAAGAAAAAAGATTCGACGGGTATCTGCTTTATTGGTGAACGCCGATTCAATGACTTCTTAAAGCAATATCTGCCAGCTCAGCCGGGTAAAATTGTACTCGATAATGGTAAAGACGTTGGTGAACATCATGGCTTGATGTACTATACGCTGGGTCAGCGTGGTGGTATTGGCTTGGGTGGCATGAAAGGCGCAAGCGAAGGTGCTTGGTTTGTATTGCACAAAGACTTGGAAAACAACCGTTTGGTGGTTGGTCAAGGTCATGAACATCCTTTGATGCAAAGTACCGCACTTTGGAGTGAAAATATTGATTGGGTGGCGGGTGAACAGGAAATTCCTGCTACAGGTTTCCGATGTACTGCAAAAACTCGCTACCGTCAGCCAGATCAAGCGTGTACAATTTACCGTGATGAACACAACGAAAACCGTATAAGAGTTGAGTTTGACCAACCGCAACGCGCCGTTACACCGGGTCAAAGTGTTGTTTTTTATTTGGATGAAATTTGTTTGGGTGGTGGTGTAATCCTCAATACCAACGCCCCAAAACCTGATTTTATATAAAGGGATCTTAGGCATGGTTGATACCCCTTTTCAACAGCCTCAATCATTGAATGTTCGTCAGAACCGTGCATTAGCGTTGGCGGGTGTCTTTCAAGCCACCCAGCTGACTCATATGACCGCCATGACCGGACAGCAAAGTATTGGGGAAAGCGGGAATTTTTATTTTGAGCAACTCATTAAAGCCAGCCTAAATATCCGACCTGCGGTGAACTCCTCAACACAAACACTGGACTTTTTCAATCAACTCGGCGATATCGCTCTTGGCCTCAAAACGCTTGAAAGCAGTATCAACCAACCATTTAGTCCCACGCCAAAAACAAAAATCCCCAAAATGCCAAGCGCCAAGCTACCTATGTCGTATGCCATGGCGCTGCTTCATCTTGAAAAAAAGGTGTATAGCAATCCTGAATATGTGGCAATTATTGAAAAATCACAGCAAAAAATTCTCAAGCAATTGTCTTTTTTTGATCATAACTATTTACACTCCAGCATTATTGCAAATCTTGCCCAAGCCTATGTCGATACCGCAGGTCAGATTAACCCGCGGATTTTGGTACGCGGTAATGCAGAAGCATTTAAAGATGCAAATCATACCAATCGCATTCGTGCCTGCTTGTTTACCGGCTTGCAACTTGCACATCTGTGGCGCCAGCTCGGTGGTAGTTCATGGAACATGATTTTTAGCAAACGTAAATTGCTTCAAGATATTCAAACTCTCGCTCGCTTACAGTATCAAATGGTCTAGATCTGATGCTGCTGCGATTTTCGTTTTACGTCAATTCCCTGTTTAAGGAATCTCTATGAACGCTTTAACTGCCCTCTCTCCATTGGACGGACGTTATGCCAGCAAATGTGATGCTTTGCGCCCTTTTCTTTCTGAGTTTGGTTTGATTCATGCTCGTGTGACAGTTGAAGTTCGCTGGTTACAAGCACTTGCGAACCACGCCGAAATCATTGAGATTGCTCCTTTTTCAGCTCAAACTAATGCAGCACTCGACGCAATCGTTGCAGATTTTTCTGAAGATGATGCGAACCGCATTAAAGAAATCGAACGCACCACCAACCACGATGTGAAAGCAGTTGAGTATTTCTTGAAAGAAAAAATTGCAAATATCGATGAACTCAAAAATGCAGGTGAATTCATTCACTTTGCATGTACTTCTGAAGACATCAATAACTTGTCACATGCTTTAATGCTTAAAAATGGTCGTGATGTACTTGTGGCGAGCATGAAAGACATCTTAAATGCAATTGCTGCGCTTGCAACCACGCATGCCGAACAGCCAATGTTGTCTCGTACACATGGCCAGACTGCCAGCCCAACCACGCTTGGTAAAGAAATGGCAAACGTGGCTTACCGTTTGGCACGTCAGATTAAACAATTTGAAAATGTCGAATTGCTTGGCAAAATCAATGGCGCGGTCGGTAACTACAATGCTCACTTGTCGGCGTATCCATCGATTGACTGGGCTGCGCATGCGCAAGCATTTGTCGAATCTTTAGGCTTGAACTTCAACCCGTACACCACGCAAATCGAGCCACACGATTATATGGCCGAATTGTTTGATGCGCTACGTCGTTACAACACCATCTTGATCGATTTTAACCGCGACGTTTGGGGTTACATTTCGTTGGGTTATTTCAAGCAAAAGCTTAAAGATGGCGAAGTAGGTTCTTCAACCATGCCACACAAGGTCAATCCGATTGACTTTGAAAACTCAGAAGGTAACCTTGGTATTGCGAATGCGGTACTGGCACATTTGGGCGAGAAACTTCCAGTGTCACGCTGGCAGCGTGACCTGACCGATTCAACCGTATTACGTAATATGGGTGTCGGTTTTGCTCAAAGTTTAATTGCTTTTGAAGCTTGCTTAAAAGGTATTGGTAAACTTGAACTCAACGCTGCTCGTCTTGCTGAAGATCTAGATCAAGCACAGGAAGTATTGGCTGAGCCAATTCAAACTGTAATGCGTCGTTACAACGTTGAAAAACCATATGAAAAGCTAAAAGCTTTAACACGTGGTCAAGCCATGACACGCGATATGATGGTGAACTTCGTCAATAGTGATGAATTGACTCAAGTACCGAGTGAAGATCGTGCACGTTTGGCTGAAATGACGCCAGCAAGCTATACCGGTAATGCTGCAGATCAAGCAAAACAAATTCATGACCTCATTGCCAAACTCTAAGTTGGTCTTCTAGTCATAAAAAAAGCGGAATTTAAATTCCGCTTTTTTTATTGCGTTCATGAGTTACTACGCCTTTTCTTTAAAAAAAATTATTATGCACAAGATTAAAGCTTAGGATCGCGTAGCTGTACCAAATGACCATTGGCTTTGATTAAGGTGTCGGTAAGTTTGGACACTACAGCAGGAATCAGTGTATCTGCAATCTGGGCAGCTTGAAGACCTAATTTTTCACCAAGTGTTGGTTTTTTACGTGTTGTAATCACGAATACATCATGCTGTGGTAACAAGCTCAGTAAATATTCATCTGAGGTTTGCAGCTTGTCGACCAGATTTAGATCAAGTGCATCTTGACCATACCAATGCTCACCCGTTGCAACTTTTTCAACATTGAGCTGTGGACGATACTTTTCTACAAAATGCTTAAATAATGCATGGGTTTGTTGAAGTTCTTGCTCGAATTTGGCTTTTCCTTCAGGGGTGTTTTCACCAAACATGGTCACGGTACGTTTATATTCACCGGCAGTGTACAGCTCAAAATCTACATTATGTTCTTTGAGTAATCGATTGAAATTTGGCACCTGAGCCACCACACCAATCGAGCCTAAAATGGCAAAAGGCGCAGAAATAATTTCACTCGCAATACACGCCATCATGTAGCCGCCACTCGCCGCCACTTTATCGACCACGATGGTCAGATGAAAGCCCGCATCACGCAAACGTACCAACTGCGCAGCTGCCAGACCATAACCATGCACCATGCCACCCGGGCTTTCTAAACGCAGTACCACACGATCTTTACCAGATTTTGCAGTCGCCAGAATGAGCGTAATTTCTTCACGAAGCTGCTCGACAGCAGAAGCTTGTACATCACCTTTAAAATCGAGTACATACACTTTCTGGTTCTTTTTCTTACGTGCTTTGGCTTCTTTGGCAAGTTGTTGTGTGAGCTGTAACAGTTCAAGTTTAGATGCAGTGGTTTGTGCAATCTTTTTTCGTTGTTCATTTACACGTGCATTTAAATGTGTGACACGTAATTCGGCTGGTAATTTAGGTAAATGAAATAACATAGTTCGGCCATTCTCTAATTGCACATTATTTAGATAAAGATGAGGACATTCTTTAGAAAATTCAATATCTATTTTGAAAACAGTCAAGTTTACGCCCTATTTTTAGGCATAAAAAAAGGCCCGAAGGCCTTCTCTTATACGTTTCATCAACCGAAACGTCCAGTGATGTAAGCCTCTGTCAATTGATGATCTGGCTGCGTAAAGACTTTTTCAGTTGAGTTCACTTCGATCAAATCACCCAAATGGAAGTACGCTGTACGATCTGAAACACGTGCCGCCTGCTGCATCGAGTGGGTAACAATCGCGATAGTGTACTGATGCGAAAGCTCTGAAATCAGTTCTTCAATTTTTGCCGTTGCAATGGGATCTAGTGCCGAACATGGCTCATCCATTAAAATCACATCTGGACTTACCGCAATGGTTCGTGCAATACATAAACGCTGTTGCTGACCACCCGAAAGACCAGTACCCGGCTGATTCAGACGATCTTTCACTTCATCCCACAAACCTGCTTTATGCAAGCTATTTTCAACAATTTCTTCAAGGTCGTATTTATCGCGCGCCAAACCGTGAAGCTTCGGGCCATATGCAACATTTTCAAAAATAGATTTTGGAAATGGGTTTGGCTTTTGGAACACCATGCCCACTTGAGCACGAAGCAACACAACATCCAGATTTGGATCATAAATGTCTTGGTTGTCGAGCAACACTTTACCTGTCACTCGGCAACTATCAATCGTGTCATTCATGCGGTTTAAGGTACGCAAAAAGGTCGATTTACCACAGCCCGATGGTCCGATAAAGGCAATCACTTCGTTTTCGTAAACTTCCAGATCGATCCCTTTAATGGCTTCACTTTCGCCATAATATACATGCACATCGCTGGTGCTGATCTTAATGGTTTTGTTTACGTCTTTTTTAGGTGATGTGTTCGGATCGATTGACACAAATGAACCATGACGTTTTTGTGGTGTATCTGTACCAGTAGACTGCATTTGTTCTGAGGTCACTGTCGTATCCTTTTCTACGGGACGGGTTGTATTCATAGTATTCATGATCTGTTCCTCAATTACCAACGCACTTCAAACTTTTTACGTAACCAAATGGCAAGGCTGTTTAAGCCAATCATCATCACCAGCAACACAATAATCGCAGCGGCGGTTCGGCCTTCGAAGAAATTGCGCAGCTCGTTACCCTGCCACAAGAAAATTTGGACTGGAAGCGCAGTAGATTGATCCAGTGGAGAAGTCGGTACACTGGCAACGAAAGCACTCATCCCGATCAATAACAGTGGTGCTGTTTCACCTAAAGCCTGCGCCACACCAATGATGGCACCGGTTAAAATACCAGGAAGCGCCAATGGTAAAACATGATGAAAAACGGTTTGTACTTTTGATGCACCTAGACCAAGTGCAGCCTGACGAATCGAAGGCGGTACCGCTTTTAAAGATGCACGCGTGGTAATAATCACTGTCGGTAAAGTCATTAAACTCAGTACCAAGCCCCCAACCAGCGGCGCAGAAAGTGGTAGATGCATCCAGTTAATAAAGATGGCAGCCCCGAGCAAACCAAATACGATTGAAGGTACCGCCGCTAAGTTGTTGATATTGACTTCGATGGTGTCGGTTAAGATATTTTGTTTAGCAAACTCTTCCAGATAAATCGCACTGGCCACACCAATCGGGATAGAGATAAAAATCACGATCAGCATCATGAACAACGAGCCCATGAATGCACCAGCTAAACCACTCGTTGCAGGAGAGCTACGCGAGTCTGGGTTGGTAAACAAACTGGTATTAAAGGTATGTGACAAAATGCCTTTTGCTTCAAGCTGATCGGCCAGCTGTCGAACTTCCGGGCTGAGCTGTTGTTGATCGTCTGGTAAAGAACGGTCAATTTTACCTGTCAGCCAGACATCAATGTTGGCATCGGCCAAGAACTTGATCTCTTCGCGCTTACCCACTAAAGACGGATCTTGAAATACCATATCGCGTAAACGATAGGCTTCCGAACTGGTATATAAACTGGTGAGATCATCACGTTTGGCAGCCAAAGCTGGATCTTTAGCAATCATGCCGTTTACGATGAGTGCATCCCAATCGACCATGCCCATTTTGGTTTGCCAATCGATATAGCGTTCCTGAAAGTGCGCTGGGGTCTCACCTGCTGCTTGAGTAGGCTTAGGGCCAGCATTGATAATCGTCGGGTCGAAATAAACAGGAACAGTCACGCTGGTTTGCCAAAATGCAGGTAAGCCTTTGGCCAAAATACTGCCGAATAATAAAGCAACAAACAGCAAACCAATGACCACTGCGGATAAGCCGAATATACGAAACGACTTTTCTTTGCGATGACGTTTTGCCAGCGACTTTTGAATTTTACTTTTGCGCTTCGCACGTAATTCGGCGGCAACTTGTGGATCAAATGCATTCTGATCCACTGGTGTAGATGTATTGGATAGACTCATTCGTATTGCTCACGATATTTACGCACGATGTAGAGTGCAATAATGTTGAGACCAAGCGTGATCACAAAAAGGGTTAAACCAAGGGCAAAAGCCACCAAAGCCTGTGGGCTTGCAAAGTCGGTATCACCAGTGAGCTGATTCACAATCGTCACCGTAACTGTCGATACTGCTTCAAGCGGATTGATATGCAACAGCGGGCTGTTACCTGCGGCCAATACCACAATCATGGTTTCACCAATCGCACGAGATGCCGCGAGCAAAAATGCACCAATAATACCGGGTAATGCAGCTGGCAAGACCACCTGACGGATGGTTTCCGATTTGGTTGCACCCAAACCTAAAGAGCCATCACGAAGTGCGCGAGGAACTTGGGTAATAATGTCATCTGAAAGTGAAGAAACAAACGGAATGATCATGATACCCATAACGAAACCGGCTGTAAGTGCGCTGGTTGCGGTGATATTAAGACCAATCATTTCACCCGCTTCTTTAAAGAACGGCCCAATCACCATCAGTGCAAACACACCATATACAATGGTGGGAATACCAGCCAGAATCTCGATGGTTGGTTTTGCCCATGAACGCAACGTTGAAGATGCATACTCAGATAAGTAAATCGCAATCATCAGGCCTAGCGGAACAGACACCAATAGTGCAATACCACTCACCATGAGGGTGCCCCAGAGTAAAGGCAACAGGCCATAACTCCCTTCGGCATTCCCTGATGTGCTAAAGCCCGGATTCCATTCGGTACCGAAGAAGAAATCAAAGGGACTAACAAAACTGAAAAAGCGCAATGCCTCACTAAACATCGACATTACAATGCCCAAAGTAGTTAAAATCGCCACACCTGAACACAGCGCTAAGGTAATGTTAATCACACGCTCGACTTTATTTCGCGCACGGTAGCTTTGACCGATGCGTTTCTTGGCAAAAAGAAGGCCTGCAATAGCAGCACACAACACCACAGCCAGCTTGGCATAAGAGCCAATGGTCTGGAATTTTGCCAGTTGCTGCGCTGCAGCCAGCTCATATGCGGTAGGCTGATCGGTTACTCCAAAACCTGATGCAATGGCTTTTACACGATTGAGCAGCACTTCAACACTGGCTTGATCCATACCTGCATAAATGGAAGCAGGCACCTGATTGAGTACAATTTGTTTTAAAAAATGCGGTTCAGCAATATTCCAAACAATTAAAATTAAAAACGCAGGGATACCACACCATAACGCCACCAGCGCACCGTAATAACCCGGGCGTGAGTGCAATAACGCGGAATTATTTCCCTTACCTGCTAGGCTACGGCTTTTAGATAACCCGATTTGATAAGCTATAGCAATCAAAGCCAATAGCACGCCAATCAATAGCAGATTCATGTAATCTCCACCGTTTTTTCAATTTTGATTCTTTGAAAAAACTTTGCTAGAAAAAAGCTGATGGTGTTGTTGAATCACCATCAGCTTTCCAATGTTAAACAAATTACTTAACTGATTTACCCGCTTTAAAGTCTGCCAAGACTTTTGCACGCTCTGAATCAGACATTGAAATCAAACCCGCTTTCTCAAGTTTAGAACCTTTACCCGAGGTTTTCTTGTTGATAAAGAACTCAACGTATTGTGGTAAACCTTTGATTGATTTTAAGTGTTCACCTTTTACATAGAAGAACAACGGACGAGAAACTGGGTAGCTGCCATTCAAAATGGTCTTTTCAGATGGTGCCACGTTATTTACAGTTGCAACACGTAGCTTGTCACGGTTTTGATCGTAGAAACCTAAACCAAATACACCCACCGCACTTGGTGATGTTTTAAGGCGCGCAAGTGTTTCTGTGTAGTCGCCTGAAATTTCGATCACACGTCCGTCTTTACGGAATGCCGAACATGCTTTCTTCTGATCGTCTTTATCTAACTTCTTGAAATATTCGTATGATTCACAGCCTGCTTCAACCATTTTTTCTTGGAACACTTCACGTGTACCGTGGTTAGACGCTGGAATGACTAAAGTAATCGGTTCGTTTGGAAGCGATTTGTCAATTTGATTCCAACGTGTATACGGGTTTGGAACCAACTGACCATTCGACGGGAGTTTTTCTGCCAATGCAGCGAAAACAAAAGCTGGTTTCAGTTTGTAAGCCGGTTTAGATGAATTCGATGCAAACACGATACCGTCGTAACCAATTTTGATTTCTTGGACTTGATTTACGCCAGATTTTTTACATGCTGCCAACTCAGTATCTTTAATTTTACGAGATGCATTTGCGATATCAATGGTGTTGTCGCCCACGCCTTGACAAAACTGCTTTAAGCCGCCTGAAGTACCGCCTGAGCCTACTACAGGCGTTTTAAATTGAGGGAATGTATTACCAAATTCTTCTGCCACAATACTTGCATATGGCAATACGGTAGAAGATCCTGCAATCTGAATCGTGTCGCGGGCTGCATTTGCAGCTGTCGCTAAAGTTGCCCCAGATACTGCTAATGCGATGGCGATGTGACGTGGATTTAAGCGCATTCTGTTTTCTCTCATTTGTGCAATTTAATGACAACGCTTTCTTTATTTAAGTGTTGTACTTTGGTTAACTGCATTCTGAGCAGATAATATGACAATTAAGTGACAACTTTATGACGCTTTTATGATGATAAATTTTTATTGTCATTTTTTTCAATCAAACAGAATCTGCGCTTAATTTACTGCTAATGTAAAAATATTTTTAAAATCAAGGATTCGCTCAGAACAACATCAAATGGCTGAATTTCACTCAACTCAGAACTCTCAATTAGGAATCAAGGCTGCTTGGTCAAATATTCATGTTTTGTGACATGTTGCGAAAAAAAATCGCGATAATCGCGTCGATGTGTATTTATTTGTGCGTGCGGCTGCACTTCCTGCATGCTGTGTAAGCAGCGCTGTGCTAACTCGATGTAAGTTTGTGTTCCCTGCTGTTTCCAGTTTTTTTCTGCCTCAGTTAATTCTCGAATGACCTTGGCTGGGCTACCTACCAGCATCACATTCGCAGGTACTTGCATCTTTGCCTTTACCAAACTGTGCGCGCCGACAATTGTATTTTCCCCAATAACAGCCCCGTCAAGAATAACGCTGTGCATACCAATCAAAACATTATGATGCAATGTACAGCCATGTAATATCGCACCATGACCCACATGCGCGCGCTCTGCAACTTGGGTAATACTGTTTGGAAAACCATGAATCACGCACGCATCTTGGATGTTGGCATTGGCCTGTACATGAATGCGACCAAAGTCGGCACGCAGTGAGGCAAGCGGCCCAACATACACGCCGTCTTCAATAATCACATCCCCAATCAATACCGCAGTAGGATGCACATAGGCATGCGGACTAATCACAGGAATCACACCATCAATTGAATAACACGGCATCACTTTGCTCCATTACATGAAACAGCCATTACACTTAGGCAACAGGCTCATTTTTTTCCAGAACCAGTCCACCAAAGCGCTTATAAAACTGCGGATGCGCTGACGGCATCGCCCCTTCTGATGTGCGTGCAGTATGTAAAAAGAAGCTTTCTGCCTCATTAAACACCACTTGATATAAGTTGCCAGTCAGGTTACGTGCATTGAGTGATAGCCAGTGAGACGGCAGCAGTTCAAATGGTAAATTTGGATCTTTCAGTAAAATACGGCGATATTGGTGAATCAATAAAATACGGATTTGAAACGCCTGCAATGGATCTAATGCATCTTCATTTTCAATGATACCGAGTAGCTCACGAAAATCACCAATAAACTTTCCATAGCGCTCATGTAACTCCTGAACTGGCCAATTACTTTCGACCATACGTTTTACAGTTTGGTTCGATTCTTGCCACAATTTAAGTGTTTGCGCTTTAAAAATAACAACCTGATCGGTCATGCTCAAATTCATGAGTAAACTTTGCAGTTTTAAATGATCACACCCTGGATAAGCCATCAGATTTGTCGCAATATTGGCAAAACCCAACCACTCCAGCTCTTTTTTTAGTTGAATCTTATTTTCAATTTCTACCGAACTGAGCAGAACCAAATCCCATTGCTGATCCCATTCATGGTGGCTCAGGCTATAAATTTTTTGGTCTGCATTGATAAAGCGCTGACGGCTACTTTCAGTAATTCGATAATAACTGGTACGACCAACTTTCTCGGAAACCAGCCAACCATTTTTGACCAGACGAAATACGGCGGTACGAACAGAACGTTCATTTACGCCCAAGGTTTCAATGAGCTGTATCAAACTGGCCAGACTGATCATTCCTCCACGGTGAAAAATACAATCACCAAAAATAGTCATGATCAGTGAGGTGACACTTAAAGCTTCTTTCTGAACGAATTCATCGATAATTTGTTTTAATTTCTGATTCATTTCGTTTCTTACACCTTGTTTAGAAAAAAATGATCCATCCCGTGACGGATCATTTTGATTGAATTACGCCGATTTTCGGGTATCGAACACACGCTGAGCCTTACCTTCGGAGCGAGGTAAACTTCCCTCACATAAAATCTCGACTTTTACTGAAATTCCCACCATGGTTTTGATCCGGTTTTGCAATTGTACGCACAGTTGGGGCGCCAGCGCGTCACTAAGCTCACTTCGCATTTCAGCACGAATATGCAAGGTATCCAAGTGACCATGTTTACAAATCTGGATCTGATAATTTGGCACCAATTGCGGAATATGTAAAATCTGTTCCTCAATTTGTGATGGAAACACATTTACACCACGAATAATCATCATATCGTCACTGCGCCCAATAATTTTATCCATTCGGCGCATTGTGCGTGCTGTACCGGGTAAAAGACGGGTCAAATCACGCGTACGGTAACGAATCACCGGCATTCCCTCTTTGGTAATCGTGGTAAAAACCAGCTCACCTAATTCGCCATCCGGCAAAACCTCACCTGTTTCTGGATGTATAATTTCCGGATAAAAATGATCTTCCCAAATGGTTGGTCCATCTTTACTTTCCAGACATTCCATTGCCACACCAGGACCCATCACCTCAGACAATCCGTAGATATCGAGTGCATCAATACCCAAGCGCTGTTCGATTTCATGGCGCATTTCATTGGTCCACGGCTCTGCTCCAAATATGCCCGTCTTGATTGAGCACGCTCTGGCATTGCCCATTTGCTTTTCAAGCCCTTCAATAATATTCAGGCAATAAGATGGCGTCACCATAAGTGCAGTTGGTTTAAAATCTTGAATCAATTGTACCTGACGTTCGGTTTGACCTCCCGACATCGGGATGACGGTAGCGCCTAAACGCTCAGCACCATAATGGGCACCTAGCCCACCTGTAAACAGGCCATAGCCGTAGGAAACCTGTATCACATCCTTTGCAGTCAATCCGGCAGCGCGCAAAGAACGTGCCACGACATCTGCCCATAAATGAATATCTTGCTGTGTGTAACCAACCACAGTAGGTTGCCCCGTTGTACCTGAAGAGGCATGCACACGCACAATTTGTTCTTGTGGCACCGCAAACATTCCAAACGGATAATTGTCACGCAGATCTTTTTTTGTAGTAAATGGAAATTTTGCTAAATCTTCCAGTTGTTTAAAATCGTCGGGATGTACGCCTGCTTCATCAAACTTTTTTTGGTACGCTGGACTGTTTTGGTAGGCGTGACGCAATGTTTTTTGCATACGCTCAAACTGTACACTGCGCAATTCATCGATTGAGGCTGTTTCAATCGCATCTAATGCATTCTTATTCACCGTCTGGCTCCTCAGTCATCCTGACTGCTATTTATCTCGATCATGCGAGTTGTTGTCATCAATTCAATCGTCATTGGTATTAGGTTATAGCCAAAAAACATAAGCACAAACCGAATCTCGTACATTCTGATTTAGACCATTTCATCATTATGGAATGTCATTTGGGCTACAGTATCGTGTTTTTCATTCATTGTTGCATGTGCAAAGCTTTACAATTTACTAGCAGCCAGAATACTGCGGCACACGTTTTTGCATAAACGCCTGCACGCCCTCGCGGTAATCATTTGAGCGACCTGCAAGGCGTTGATAATCACGCTCCAAAAGTAGCTGTGTTTCAAGTGGGTTATGCGCCGAGGCATGGATTGCTTTTTTAATCAGCGACAAACCATACGTCGGTTGCTTGGCCAAATGCTCAGCCAGAGCTGTGGTGGTCTGCTGTAATTGATCATCGGGTACAACTTGCCAGATCATGCCAAGTTCAAGCGCACGTTGTGCCGTCACTTTATCGCCCAGCATTGCCAGTCCCATGGCTTGTGCTCGACCAACCAAACGAGGTAAAAACCATGTGCCACCTGAATCCGGTACCAGTCCCAAGCGACAAAATGCTTGTATAAAGGTGGCAGATTCAGCCGCAACCACAATATCACATGCCAACGCGATATTGGCACCTGCACCCGCAGCCACACCATTTACCGCACAGATTACTGGTTTTGGCATTTCGGTAATGCACTGAATCAGCGGGTTGTAATATTTTTCAATCGATAAACCTAGATCGGGCGCATCGGCATCTGGATCGACCACGCGATCATTGAGGTCTTGTCCGGCACAAAATCCTCGGCCAGATCCTGTGATTACCACGGCGCGAATCTGAGAATTAGTGGTCCATTGCTGCATCACTTTTGATACTTCATGATGCATGGTTTCGTTAAAGCTGTTGAGTTGCTGTGGTCTGTTTAAGGTAAGATAGCCCACCGCATTCTGTTCTTGCACAATTATGGTTTGAAATTCCATTTTACTCTCCAATTTTCTGATTCTTGTTTCATCCGGTCTTTTATTCAGGGCATCAGGCATGCTTTTAAGCAAACCTAAGCGATTTATTCATCAAAACTCATTCTGACATTTGCGCTGATTGGCCGCGCCTGACAACTCAGTACATACCCTTTTGCAATTTCCTCTGGCTCCAGACTATAGTTAAGTGTCATTTCCACCTCACCGCTGAGCACCTTGCATTTGCAGGTTGCACATACGCCCCCTTTACAGGCATAAGGCAAATCGGCTCCAGCACGCAAAGCTGCATCTAAAATACTGTCATCTTCTTTGCTCACCTCAATCAGTAGCTCTCGACCATCTAATATAATATTGACGCTTTCTTCGCTGCGCTGTTCGATCTGCTCACGAGACAAAGACGCGGATGTGCCCGTATTAAAGCGTTCAGTATGAATTTTTTCTGACGCGATACCCAGTTTGGGCAAGTAGGTCTCAATCGCATCGAGCATACTTTCAGGGCCACAGGCAAAACAGTGATCGGCATCGCTTGGAATCAATCCGGCAGTGGCCAATTGCTGTAGCTTGACAGCATCGATACGGCCATTAAAAATCTCGCTGTCGTTGAACTCTCTTGAAAATACATTGATCAGTTGCATACGACCTTTAAATGCATCTTTCAAATCCATAATTTGCTCTGCAAACATGGTCTGTTTCCAAGATCGATTGCCATAAATCAAGGTGACAAACGCATCAGATTGATGCTTCAACACCGATTTGATAATAGATAAGATTGGTGTGATTCCACTACCAGCCGCGATGCATAAAAAGTGACGACCACCCGCTTTTGCGGCTTTTTGAAAAAAAATGCCTTGTGGTGGCATCACATCGAGTATATCCCCCACATGCAAGTACTCATTGGCCCAAGTCGAGAATTGCCCCTGATCAATTTTTTTGATGGCAATACTCAAATCTTCATCATGATCGCTGCAAATTGAATAACAACGGCGCAGTTCACCTTGCTCGCTTTGATGGCGAATCGTTAAATGCTGACCCGGCATATAATCGAAAGCGTGCTTTTGATCATCTTGCAAATCAAAGGAAATACAAATCGATTGCTCGGTTGGATGCTGTATTGCTTTAATGGTGAGCGGAATAAACGGGTTCATATCAAAATTCCTTTTTAGCGTGACGCTATTTTTATTGTTTGTTTAAGCGTCAGATACATTTAAAGTAATCAAAAGGCTCATGGCAGCTTTGACATTTGTATAACGCCTTGCATGCGGTTGAACCAAATTCACTGACTAATCTGGTGTGACGGCTGTGGCAATGTGGACACTCGATGCCATCTTGCAAAGCGACATGCGTGCCACACTGGTGAGCATCACCTTGTGGCGGTGCAATGCCGTAAGCCTTAAGCTTGCGCTTGCCTGTATCTGTCATCCAATCTGTCGTCCATGCTTGACTCAGATCGATCACCACTTGCGCCGGTGATAAACCCTGCTGCTCAAATGCCGATAATATCTCAGCCTTGAGCAAATCTGTTGCTGGGCAACCACTATAGGTTGGCGTGAGCTTGATGATAATCTCGTCTTGATTATTGATTTCAACGCTTCGGATCATGCCTAAATCGGTAATTGAAAGCACTGGAATCTCTGGATCTGAAATCTGCGACAATATGTCCCAGCAAGTATCGTTGAGTAATCGAATCTGTTTCACGTCATACCTCCTGTATATGGCTGTTTTACCACACCATATTTGGATAACTACGCTGCATATATTGCATTTCTGCCAGTACATAACCCAGATGCTCGGTATGCAAGCCCTGCTTGGCTCCACGACGATACGCACCCAATTCAGGTATTTGTAAGCCCAAACGTGTAAGCTCTTCGGTTACGCGTGTTTGCCAGATATGTTTTAGCGGTGCAAGATCTGGAATGATTTCTGCCTCGACCAGTGAATGTTCTTCTGGGGTCAGATCAAAAAGCTCATCGGTAAAGCGCCAAAGCTGTGCGAGTCCAAGTTGGATTTTCTCATGTGCAGTTGTTGTACCCAGACTCAAGCGCTCCATCCATGTGCTTGAAAAACGCAGATGATAATTCACCTCTTTGAGTGACTTGACTGCAAATGCTGCAAGACCTTCATGCTTACTCTCACTTAAGGCACGAAAAAGCAGTGCATGATAATGATCCATCAACCATTGTCTAACGATGGTTTGCCCAAAATCGCCATTCGGTTGCTCGGTCAGCAATAAGTTGCGATACTCTCGCTCATGACGAAAATAAGCCAGACGGTCTTCATCGCGTCCTTGTCCTTCAATTTCTCCCGCCAGACTCAATACAGTACGTGCCTGACCCAATAAATCTAGACCAATATTGGCAAGTGCAATATCAAGCTCTAGTTCGGGTGCATGACCACACCACTCAGACAAGCGATGAGATAAAATTAAATGACTGTCGCCAATGTGCAGCAAAAACTGTGAAAATACTGGAGTGTTCATAAGTAGTCTCCGCATTACATGTGCTCAATACCATCGGGAATGGTATAGAAGGTCGGGTGACGGTAGACTTTGTCTTGTGACGGTTCAAAAAATTCTGGCTTCTCTTCAGGTTGAGATGAACGAATTAACTCAGACTTCACCACCCAAATACTCGTTCCTTCATTACGCCGCGTATAAACATCACGTGCATTTTGAAGTGCCACTTCGTCATCAGATGCGCGTAAACTGCCAACATGCCGATGACTTAAACCTTGTTTGCTGCGAATAAATACTTCATACAATGACCAGTTATTTTTATATTCCATGATTGTTATTCCTTGTTTTCCTATTGGTGCTTTCGCTCAGTTATGCAACTTTAGCAGTTTGTTTTTGTGCATAAACCGCTGCAGACTCTCGTACCCACTGGCCGTCTTCCCATGCTTTACGGCGTGCTGCTAGACGCTCCTGATTACAAGGTCCTTTTCCTGCGATCACTGCATTAAATTCATCCCAATTAATTTCGCCAAACTCATAATGCTGAGTGCTTTCATTCCACTTTAATTTCGAATCCGGAACAGTCAGACCAAGCTGATGAACCTGCGGTACGGTGTTATCGACAAATTTTTGTCGTAACTCATCGTTACTAAAGAGTTTAATTTTCCAGAACATGCTCTGAGCACTATTGGGCGAGTTGTCGTCGCTTGGGCCAAACATCATCAAGGCTGGCCACCAGAAACGATTAACCGCATCTTGTGCCATTTGTTTTTGTTCTTCAGTACCATTTGCCAGTTGCATCATGGCTTCAAAGCCTTGGCGCTGATGAAAGCTTTCTTCTTTACAAATGCGAACCATGGCACGTGCATAAGGCCCGTACGAGGTTCTACATAGCGCGACCTGATTGACAATTGCGGCACCATCGACAAGCCAGCCAATGGCTGCCACATCTGCCCAGGTCAGCGTCGGATAGTTAAAAATTGAAGAATACTTCATTTTCCCATCGATCAGCTTTTGCATCATGTCATCACGATCTGCACCGAGTGTTTCGGCCGCACTGTATAAGTAAAGCCCATGACCAGCTTCATCTTGAACTTTCGCCAGCAACACCGCTTTACGTTTGAGCGTGGGTGCCCGTGTGATCCAGTTCCCTTCTGGCAACATACCCACCACCTCAGAGTGACCATGCTGACTAATCTGACGAATCAAGGTTTTGCGATATGCGTCGGGCATCCAGTCTTTGGGCTCAATAAAAGAGTCTTGTTTTATGCACTGATCAAACCGTTCCTGTTGCGTGCTCATGATTCACTTACTCGTCAAAAGTATCCATACACTTAAGTTAATTTGATACAAAATAAAAATCAATATTAATTTTTAGTATCATTTATTTTTTAAAATGAAACTTGATCAAGATTTTGTTTTATATTAATTTTATTTTTTAAAAATTTTTACAACAGCGAATTTTAATTGACTTTTCTATGGCTCTATTAGAAATTAAGTAACGCAATAATTAAAAAATGAATGAAAACGTATCATAAATGGAGTTTAACTATGTACCTAGTTGATTCAGACGCGCATGTTTCCACACATTCAGAGCCAAATGTATCGCTTGCGCCCGCATTAAGTTCATTGGTGTGTGGTGAATCCTACACCTCAGATACCAATACTCGCACAGTGCATCATGCCATTACCGGTGCTGCTATTTACCGGGTGAGTAGTGATGGTCTAAATGTTCAAGCTGTAGTGGATTATGCAAAACAACACGGTGCAGTACTTGCGAAATGGACATTTCATCAACGTGCGAATGCGCTTAAAAAGGTGGCGCAATATTTACTTGATCGTAAAGAACACTATTACACATTGGCACAAGCCACGGGATGTACACGTAAAGATGCTTGGATTGATATCGAAGGCGGTATCGGTACACTTTTTGCGTATTCTAGCCTCGTTCGACGCGAGCTAAGTGATGCTACAACATTGGTCGAAGATGCGTGGATTCCACTATCAAAAAAAGGCAACTTTGGTGCTAAACATATTTTGCATCCCAAAGCTGGCGTTGCGGTACACATCAATGCATTTAACTTTCCTATCTGGGGGATGTTAGAAAAAATTGCCCCAACGTTACTGGCAGGTGTACCTTGTATTGTGAAACCCGCCACAGAAGGTGCCGCTTTAACCCATGCGGTTGTACAGGATATCTTGACGAGCGGATATTTACCCGATGGTGCTTTACAACTCATTTGCGGGCAGATCCATGACTTACTTGATCATTTAAATGCTCAAGATACCGTTACATTTACGGGTTCTGCACAAACCGGGCAGCAGCTCAGAGCGCATCCACATTTAAATCGTCATTCAATTCCTTTTAGTATGGAAGCCGATTCAATCAATAGCGCCATCTTGACTGAAGATTGTAGTGAAGCCACCATTGCACTTTTTGTACAGCAAGTGGTCAATGAAATGACCAGTAAAGCGGGCCAGAAATGTACCGCCATCCGACGTGCTTTTGTACCTAAAGCCGCGCTAGAGACAGTTCAACAGCAGCTCATCGAGCAACTAAAAAAGGTTGTGGTTGGAGACCCTAGTCGAGCAGAGGTTACCATGGGCGCTTTGGCCAGCAAAAAACAGCAGCAAGACGTTGCAGCTCGTGTTGAAGTATTGGCTCAAGAAGCGCAAATTGTGTTTGGAAGCCACTTGCGTAATGATTGTCTAATTCATGCCGAAGACGCCACATTAGGTGCCTTTTATCCACCAACACTACTGCTGTGTAATGATCCTGTTCAAGCCACATCCATACATGAAACAGAGGCCTTTGGCCCCGTATGTACCCTCATGCCGTACGATGATCTGGAGCAATTGGCAGTACTGGTTGCCAAAGGTGCAGGTAGCTTAGTCGCGTCAGTGATACGTGAAAGTCATCAAAATATTGAAGCGCTAATTGCAAAAATTGCGCCATGGCATGGCAGAATTCATATTTTAGATCAGGAAAGTGCTAAAGAAAGTACTGGTCATGGCTCTCCATTGCCTCAATTGGTACATGGCGGTCCGGGGCGTGCGGGTGGAGGTGAAGAACTGGGTGGCCTACGTGCGGTGAAACACTATATGCAACGTACAGCCATACAAGGATCGCCAAATGCAGTCACCCAACTGGGGCAAAGCTGGACAGCAGGCGCCCATATTGTGGAAGATCGCGTTCATCCGTTTCGAAAAACATTTGATGAGCTAGAAATAGGTGAGCGTTTAAAAACTGCACGCCGTACCGTGACTGAAGCCGATATTGTCAATTTTGCTTGCTTAAGTGGCGATCATTTTTATGCGCATATGGATCAAATTGCAGCCAAAGACTCGTTGTTTGGTGAGCGCGTGGCACATGGCTACTTTATTGTCTCCGCTGCTGCGGGGTTATTTGTCGATGCAGCTCCCGGGCCAGTAATTGCCAATTACGGTATGGACAATTTACGCTTTGTCGAGCCTGTAAAAATTGGCGATACCATTCAAGTTGAGTTGACCTGTAAACAAAAAACCCCGAAAACACTCACCGACCCAACGCAAAAACCGCACGGTGTGGTGGTCTGGGACATTAAAGTAAAAAATCAACGCGAAGAGCTGGTGGCAACCTACGATATTTTAACGCTGGTTGAACGTGCAGCTTAAATAAAAGACTGGTCTGCAACACTGAGGTGCAGATCAGCTGATGATATCCATGAAAAAAGAGTTCGAAAGCGAACTCTTTTTTTGTTTGCTATAGTTATGAATGTGTTTGAGCTTCAGCCGTCAAGATGTCTTTTTTACGGTATTTAAGCTGATACACCACTGCCAGCACGATCAACCAGATAGGGACCAGCATTACGGCAAGTCGCATATCCGGCGTGATACTCATAATGATCAGAATACCAAAAATAAAGGCAATCGTTAAATAGTTACTCCATGGACTCATGATGCTTTGAAACGTCGTTTGATGATGTCGTTGCTGCATCGCTTTTCGAAATTTCAGATGTGTCCAAGAAATCATGAGCCAGTTGACCACTAACGCTGCGACCACCAGCATCATCAAAAATTGAAAGGCTTTGCCTGGCATTAAGTAATTAATTAATACGCAAAGCGCTGTAATAGACGCTGAAACACCAGCAGCATATACCGGAATACCACGATGATTCACTCGTTGTAGTACTCGTGGCGCATTACCTTGCATGGCCAAACCGTGCAGCATTCGACTGTTACAGTAAATACAACTGTTATATACTGAGATTGCAGCCACCAACACCACAAAATTTAAAACATTGGCGACGCCGTGGCTGTTTAGCGACTGAAAAATCAAAACAAAAGGACTACCCCCTTGAGCCAACTGATTCCATGGAAATAAGCACAGCAAAACCCCGATCGCACCAATATAAAAAATCAGAATACGATACACAATCTGATTGACCGCTTTAGGAATAGTCTTGGATGGATTTTTGGTTTCCGCCGCCGTAATACCAATCAGCTCTAATCCACCAAAGGCAAACATGATAATGGCCAAGGACATGATAAAGCCTTGGATACCATTTGGAAAAAAGCCACCAAATTGCCAGAGATTGGCCACGCTGGCCTGAGGTCCAGCATCGCCTGATATCAATAGATATAAACCGAAGAAGATCATGCTTAAAATCGCAATAATCTTGATACAGGAAAATAAAAACTCAGATTCACCAAAAAAACGTACATTGATGAGGTTTATGGCATTAATGGCAATAAAGAAAAAAAGCGCTGTGATCCATGTGGGTAATTCGGGCAACCAAAATTGTACGAAGGTACCAATTGCACTCAATTCGGCCATGCTGACCAACACGTATAGCACCCAGTAATTCCAGCCAGACATAAAACCGGCCATTGGACCCCAGTATTTGTTGGCAAAATAGCTAAAAGACCCACTGACCGGTTCCTCGACAACCATTTCACCCAAGTGTCGCATAATCAGAAATGCAATGATGCCTGCGATTGCATAACCCAGTAAAACCGATGGCCCTGCCAACTTAATGGTTTGTGAAATACCTAAAAACAGCCCTGTCCCTACGGCTCCTCCTAGAGCAATTAACTGAATATGCCGATTCGATAATCCTTGTTTTAACTCGTTCGTTTGTTGTGCTTCCATTACTGCGCTCCATGGTTCAATTTGCACACTCCTGTGCGTTCCTTTGAATCTTTTACGATGTGAATTTAAATAATAAAGTTCTTATGAATACCCCTTAAATGCTTGATCTCAATAAAAAAAGACACTGTGGTGATTGGTTATCGCACAGTGTCCTGATAGTCTTTTATTTATAGATGCCGACCGGGCTGAATATATCGGCGGTCTTTGGTTTGAGTTGTTGATAGCTATAATGACCATAATCGTATTGCGCCACTACATCGGCAAATTTGGTCAGACTGGCTGGTGCATCCATGACAGGAAGTTTAAGCTCAATCAGCGCCAACGTTTGGCTCGACTCAAGCTGATCCAGTACTGTATGTAACTGCCCTACTGTCTCGACGATATGTGTGCTGTAGGCATCTGCTCCATTAAACACCCGCATTACTTCGGTATAGTTCCAGTTCTGGATATCGTTATACGATGATTTTTCGCCGAGAATTAAACGCTCAATGGTATAACCCCCGTTATTTAAAACAAAAATAATCGGTTTGAGTTTTTGACGTACTATTGTGGAAAGCTCTTGTACAGTTAACTGGATTGAACCATCACCAATAAATAAAATATGGCGGCGTTTTGGCTGGGCTAGCATACTGCCCAGTAACGCAGGTAATGTATAGCCGATTGATCCCCAGATTGGCTGCGCAATATAATCAGCAGTCGCGGGTAAACAAATACCAGAAATAGAGGAATTGGAAGTGCCAACCTCTCCTATAATCACATCATTGGCTTTGAAAAAGCCTGACATTGCACACCATAGCGCAGCTTGAATCAGCGAATCTTGTTCTGAATATTCTGGCGCTTGAACCGAGGGAGCTGAACAACTCTTTGGTTCACGTTCACGGGTTTTTAATCGCTGTAATAATGCAGTTAAAAATTCAGCGATTTCAATTCCGGCAAAGTTACGATCATAAATCGTCAGATCGTATTGTTTTAAATCAATGTAGCGATCTTTGCGAATCTGATGTGAAAAAAAGCCAGTCCCAACATCGCTAAAACGCGCACCAATTCCAATCAGGCAGTCGGACTGCTCAATGATCTCTTTAGTTTTGGGTTGGCTTGCACTTCCAGCATAAATTCCTGCATACAAATCTGATGACTCATCAATTACATTTTTTGCGGTACAAAGACACGCGTAAGGAATATTGTATTTTTCCGCAATTTGAGCCAAAACTTTACCTAAACCATACACCTTGGCGGTTTGATCGATCAGAAATGCTGGACGTTTGGCCGAATAAAGCTCAGCACAAAACTCATTTAATGCCAGTTCTAAAAGCTGCGGATCACTTTTTGGAATGCGTTTATCGAGTGGCTTTGCATCAACATCAATTTTGATATGAGTGATATCGGAAGGTAATTGAATATAGACTGGACGGCGCGAGATCAAACACTGCTTGAGCACACGATCAATTTCAAAAGCTGCATTTTCTGGAGTAAGACGAGTTTGTGCAACAGTAAACTCTTTCATGCAGTTCATAATATTGTCGTAATTACCATCAACCAAGGTGTGATGAATTAACTCCCCTCGATTGACTGCATGCAGAGGTGGAATGCCCGAAATCAAGATCACAGGGACATTTTCAGCATAAGCACCAGCAATGCCATTGATTGCACTTAAATCACCCACACCATAAGTGGTCACAAGAGCAGCCACACCATTACTACGCGCGTAACCATCTGCCGCATAGGCGGCATTTAACTCATTACAGTTTCCAATAAATTCTAGCGATGTATCTTCTTCGATTTGTTCTAGATACGACAGGTTGAAATCTCCGGGTAATCCGAATATATGATCTATTCCTAACTCGCTTAAACGTTGATTTAAAAATTGCCCAATCTCGATAAACATTGTTCTTCTCCTTGATACTATTTTTTTCGTCTCTATAAAAATAATAGGTGATCGACTCACTGATCTTCATGCATAATGGATACTAATTTTTATAAAAACGCACATTTTGTGTATCAAAAAAGGATTTGATGCAATGGATAAATTTGATTGGAAAATCATTAGTGCTTTACAGAAAAATGGACGGTTAACAAATCAGGAGATTGGTGATCTGATCGGGTTATCGGCATCGCAGTGCTCACGTCGCCGGCAAATACTTGAACAAAAAGGGATTATTTTAGGCTATACCGCGCGTATCGATCAGCAAGCTGTGGGGCTAGAAGTCACAGCGATGGTGCATATCAATTTGAGAATTCATGAGGCCAAATCTCAAATCACTTTTCTCGAGATGATCGAACATGAAGAAAAAATTCATGATTCTTTTTCTATCAGCGGTGATGCCGATTACATTTTAAAAGTCGTGGCAGAAAATCTTGAAGATCTTTCTAATTTTGTGACCGAGCGACTCCTGACTTGTGAAGCGATCGGGCATATCAAAACTTATATCGTGCTAAAAAAAGTGAAGGAACAGAATCAATATTTAGGAAAAAATAAACGTCAGACTAGTCCACTGGCAGTTTAAGTCAATGTGTTAAAATCTTGCGTTGAAAATCATGTGCTAAAAATCTTGAGCTGCAAAGATTGGCGTAAAAAAACCCAGTCTAAACTGGGTTTTTTGATACGCATCGATTAATCAATTGCTGGAACATATGTACCTGAAGCAATTGCATCTTTAATGCGATCTGCTTCTTGCAATACAAATGACAAAAGATTTTGAACGTTTTCGAGTGTCGCAACCGGGCTTAACGTGGTCATTTTGAGCGACTGCACCTGACCCACTTTGGTCACACCAATATTGGCATCACCGCGTGCAAACAATTCATCTGCAACGTTTTGGTTCAGGGTATCAAGCAACTCAACCGGATAACCTTGCGGTACAACACGGAACAGTACAGATGCAAATTGTGGCTCAACCAACAACTCTAGGCCGTCAGTTGCCTTGATGTAATCTGCCACTTCACGCGTCAGTTTTACACCATGATCAATCATAGAGCCATAAAGTTCTTCACCAAGTGCCTCAATGGTCATCCAAAGCTTTAATGCATCGAAGCGACGCGTCGTTTGCAAAGACTTCGACACAAGGTTGGGTACACCATGCTCTTCATCATAAGCTGAGTTTAAATACTCCGCTTCATAATGCATAAAGCGATAGTTGGCTTCATCTTTGAGCAAGAATGCGCCACAGCTGATGCTTTGGAAATAATGCTTATGGAAATCGAGCGTGATTGAATCAGACAATTCAATTCCAGCCAACATCTCGCGATAGTCGTTCGACAAAATCAGTGCACCACCCCATGCCGCATCGATATGCATCCACGCGCCATATTTTGTGGTGATGTCACGGATTTCTTTCAGCGGATCAATTGCACCAGCATCAGTTGTGCCTGCTGTTGCCACCACACACGCCACGATTTTGCCTTCGGCTTGCAAATGCGCCATGGTTTTTTCTAGTGCATCGACATCCATCTGAGCAAGCTCATTGACAGGAACCGTGACTACTGACTGAAAGCCCATGCCCATCATGGCCATGTTCTTTTGCACAGAAAAATGTGCATTTTCAGAACAAATGACTTTGATGTTACGCATTGCTTCGGCAGGAATACCATCACGCTGAACAGACCACGGCTGACCATTTTCGTCTGTAAAGTTTTTAGCAATTGCCCAGTCACGCGCCAGTAGCACACCCATCAGGTTCGATTGCGTGCCACCTGAGGTGAATACGCCAGCTTGACCTGATCCGTAGCCTACTTTTTTACGCAACCAATCAATCAACTGAACTTCCATCAATGAACCCGCTGGGCTTTGATCCCATGAGTCCATCGATTGGTTGGTTGCATTGATCAAGACTTCTGCAATCTGACTGGTCACCATTGTTGGACAATGTAAATGTGCCAACGAATACGGATGGTGTACTTTCAAGCTTTTATTTAAGAAAAGCTCAACCATGCGTTCAAGAGACTGATGTAAACCCAATCCGTCTTTAGATGGATTAAAGGCAATTGCCGAACGCAATTCCTTGATACTTCCACCTGTATACATCTTGTCGTTTTGTAGCCATGCTGCAACAGCTTTTACAGCGTCGTCCATTGCTGACTGATAGTCAGCAATGGATGCAGCATCGTTACAGAGCAACGCTTTACGGTGTTCTGCAAAATCAACCATGGATTATTCGCCTCGAACTGCTTTGAGTGCATCAGCCAATGCTTTTTTGAAGCGTTCAATGACTTGAACACATTCATCTTGATTGATAATCAGCGGGCAAAGTAAACGGATCACAGTACCGTTACGACCACCTTTTTCAAGCAGTAACTTATGGTTAAAACATGCAGTTTGAATCGCTGCGGCCAATTGTGCATCGGCAGGCAATGAACCCATATGATCTGCTGGTTTACGTTCGTCGACAATCTCGACACCCACCATCAAACCACGGCCACGCACGTTACCGATACATGGGAATTCTTGTGCCAGCTTTTTCAGCTCTGCTTGTAAAAATTCACCACGCTCATGTGCATTTTGAGCAAGCTTGTCATTTTTGATGGTATCTAAAACAACCAAGCCTGTACCCATTGCTAACTGGTTACCACGGAATGTTCCAGTGTGACCAGCAGGTTGCCATGCATCGAATTTGCGCTTGATACCGAGTACAGCAAGCGGCAAACCACCACCCACTGCTTTAGACATCACCACAACATCAGGCTCGATCCCTGCGTGTTCGAATGCAAACATTTTACCTGAACGGCCAAAGCCTGCTTGAACTTCATCTAAAATCAATACGATGTTGTGACGCTCAGTCACTTCACGGATTTTTTGCAACCATTTTACTGGTGCAGTCACCACGCCGCCTTCACCTTGAATTGCTTCAAGAATGACAGCTGCAGGCTTGGTTACGCCGCTTTCAACATCTTCAATAAAGTTTTCGAAGTAGTAAGTGAGTGCATCGACACCCGCTTCACCACCTAAACCAAGTGGGCAACGATATTCATGCGGATACGGCATGAACTGCACGCCCGGCATTAAATTATTCACTGCATTTTTCGCACTTAAGTTACCAGTCATTGCAAGTGAACCATGGGTCATACCATGGTAGCCACCTGAAAAACTGATCACTGAACTGCGACCTGTATAGGTTTTCGCAAGTTTGATTGCTGCTTCAGTGGCATCTGCACCAGATGGACCACAGAACTGTAAGCAATATTCTTCTTTTCCACCTGGTAGAAAAGACAGCAATGCTTCAGTAAATGCATCTTTCAAAGGAGTTGTAAGATCCAAAGTATGCAATGGCAGACCACTTGCTAGCGTGTCTTGAATACTTTGAATAACAGCAGGGTGATTATGACCAAGAGCCAATGTCCCTGCCCCCGCTAAACAATCGAGGTATTGTGTACCTTCAACATCTGTAACCCAGCAACCTTGTGCACGAGCTATCGCAAGAGGTAACTTGCGCGGATAGCTACGAACATTTGATTCCATCTGACTTTGGCGAGTCAGGTAATATTCGTTGGTGGAATTGGTGGCAGGATTTACGGAATTAACGCTCATATCGGATTACCATCTCAGATAAGGGTTGAAAGAAATAAGTCTGGTGACTTGCGGTCCTTTGACTCGGTGCTTGTAGGATTCTAGTAAAACAGCGATTGCTTTTATGATACTAGGAGGGCGATGATACCCTTTTTTATATAAAAATAAAGACCTTTTGGCCTTTAATTTCATATAACTCGTCCAAAAAAAACGATCGTGTTTTCCCTTGCCTAAATTATCATCATACTATGTGACACCCTAAAGAAAACCCGCTTTTTTTTTCATCTAGAGTGTGATTTGTGTTTTTTTGAACTCTCGATATAAACCCTAACATTAAGCCTATGTATTTAAATAGAATTTATATCAATTAAAATTGCAAAATGATGCAAAGTATTACAAACTCACCACAAAAGCTTCTCAAAAAATATGAAACTAATTACTAAGATGTTTTCTAAGTAAAAAATAATTTTTACAACATACATTTTAAGGAATTTATATGCGTACTTTAGCACTCTCAGCATTGCTCCTTACAGGAACAATTTCGGGTTATGTTTCAGCGGCTGAACCTGAGGCTTTAAACTATAATGTCATCAATATTCAGTCAGATGCATCACGCCAAGTTTCAAATGATCAAATGCATGCCGTGCTATTTATTGAACGTAGTAACAAACAGCCAGCAGCACTTTCTACGCAAATTACACAAGCCATGAATCAAGGCTTAGCGATTGCGCGTAAATATCCACAAGTTAAGGTAGAAACAGGCACACAAACCACGTATCCAGTTTACGATAACGACAGCAGTAAGTTTAAAGAATGGCGTGGGCGCGCCGAAATCCGTCTTGAAAGCAAAGACTTTAAGGCAACCAGTCAGCTGATTTCTGAACTACAGCAAAACTTTCAAACTGAATCGATCAACTTCACTGTTTCCGATGAACAACGTAAAAAAGTTGAAAATGAGCTGATGATTGAAGCATCGAAGGGCTTTCAACAACGTGCACAAATGGTGAGTCAGGCATGGAACAAATCAGGATATAACCTTGTTAGTCTTAATTTGAACACCAGTAATTACGTGCCACAACCGATGATGATGCGTGCAAGCTTAGCCAAATTTTCAAATGCGGAAGCCGCACCTGCTCAGGATGTGGCCGCTGGAGAGTCAAAAATTACCGTAAATGCCAATGGTTCAATTCAATTGAAATAATCACTGTAATTACCCTAAATCAAAAAAAGCATGCCAGATTGATCTGGCATGCTTTTTTTTACGAGTAAATCATTACTTTTTAAATGGAAACGCGTATTTCACGATACGTCCCAATACCTGACCATATTGTTTAAGCAGGCTAGCATTGTTGTAGTTAAGTCCATACTTTTTACACACAGCCTCGACTTTAGGTGCCATCTGACGATAACGACGTGCCGGAATATCTGGAAATAAGTGATGTTCAATCTGGTGGCTCAAGTGCCCAGTCAAAATATGAAACGCTTCTGAACCCGTCAAATTAGACGATCCACGAATCTGACGCATATACCAGTGACCACGGCTTTCGTCTTTCAGTACTGTTTTTGGAAATACTTCTACATCTTTAGTGAAGTGACCACAAAAAATAATACTAAAGGTCCAGACATTTCGCATACCGTTTGCCACCAGATTGCCTGTAAAGACCGGCAATGCCGCTGGGCCTGCAATCAATGGAAAAAACACATAGTCTTTAAACAATTGCTTGCCAATTTTCTTTTGTGTTGGTTTCCATTCTTCGACAAACTGTTTCCACGTTTTACGCTTATAAATGAGTTTACCAATTTCAAGATTTTGAATGGCCACGCCCCACTGAAACAACAGGCAGAACGGAATACTATAAATCGGCTGTAACAAAAAGCCGGGTTTCCAGCGTTGCTCTGGGAATAAACGCAATAAACCATAACCGATATCATCATCAATGCCTTTGATATTGGTGTATGTATGATGCTTAAAATTATGCGTCTGACGCCAGTTATCTGCTGTACCTACAGTGTCCCATTCGTATGTTTGACCATTGAATTTCGGGTCATTCATCCAGTCGTATTGACCATGCATGACATTATGACCGAGCTCCATGTTTTCCATAATTTTAGAAAAGCCTAGCAAGCCTGTACCTAAAATCCATGCTGGTGGGAACCAGCCTGCAAATAAACAGGCACGCCCAAGCACACTGCTGTAACGAATCGCGGAATAGACGCGACGGATATAACGTGCGTCTTTTTCACCAATATCATCCAAAACATCTTGTTTAATTTGGTCAAGTTCTTTCGCAAATGCCTCTAGTTCAGCGGCGGTTAATTCTCTGTTTTTTGGATTTTTAAAAAATTCTAGTTTAACGGGTGCATTCATGGGAGTACTCACATTAAAGATCAATAACAAGATCAGATTTTGCCGAATTTACGCAAATTTTAAGCAAATTGTTTGGCTCAGCATTTTCGCTGGCATTGAGCAAGTTTTTGGTGGCGCCTGTCGCTTTTTGACACGCACATTTGTTGCAAATTCCCATACGGCAACCATAAGTTGGTTTCACATTCGCCTGTTCGAGCCCAGCCAGAATCGACTGACCTTTCGGAATAGCAACGGTTTTATTGGATTGAGTGAGCGTTACATTGATAAAGCCTGTTTCATTAGTATCAATGGCACTCATACTGAATGCTTCGCTCATAAATACCTGTGCATGACCAAACAAGTCTTCGGCTGTTGCTACAAATCCTGAAGGACCACATGCATAAACTGTCGATTGATCAAGATCATCAATTGCAGCAAGATGAGTCACATTTAAACGCGAATCATGCTCCTGATCTTGGGTATAAAATACATGAAATTTAAATAATGGATATTGTGCTGCCAATGCTTCAAATACATTTAAGAATGCAGCATCTTCGTGTCGCTTTACCCAGTACATCAAATCGACTGGCGTGTGCTGAAGCTGACTTTTGACCTGCATACCTTCAATCAAGCTCAACATTGGGGTAATACCGCTTCCCGCTGCAAGCATCACCACGCGTGACTGAGCAGGTATAAGCATATCACCAAAAGGTTGGCCCAGCTCGATTACCTGCCCCACCTGACTATCCTCGACCAACCAGCGGCTTACTATGCCATCAGCCACTTTTTTTACTGTCAGTACAAGGGTGTTGTCGCGCTCGGTCAAACTATAGTTACGCTCATAAAGACGGCCCTGCACCTTCACGCGAACAGGATGATGCTGTCCTGGCTGGCCAAGATTCACATGGCGATTTGGCTCGAGTGTCAACGACACTGTATCAGCTGCAACGTTCTCTTTACGCACAATTTTTGCAAGAGCACGATGTGTAGACCAGATAGGATTGATTTTTTGAAGCCAGAAATCAGTCGCATGCGGGTCGAACACTGATTCGGTCAGTGAGCGTAAGAGTGTGTTTCTCTTGGAGATAGATTGCATGTTGATACTACTCGATGTGTCGCTTTTTTAATTATTATACACCTGTATATAAATTTGTATATACAGTTGTCCTTTTATTTACGTTTCAAATCGTAAGCTGCTGTGGTTATAATGAGATGAACTTACCAAACTCTTGCAAAATATGGCGTCAACTTCTCTTTCTCACGTGCTCGACAATCCTTCTCACAATCCCGAGATTTTTGAGAAAGCGCCAATTCGTACTGTGGGTCGTAAGGCAACCATCACCAAAGAAGAGTTATTTCAAGCCGCGCTGAACTTAATTGGCCCCGAAAAAAGTATATCGTCTTTAAGCTTAAGAGAAGTTGCACGCGAAGCTGGCATTGCACCCAATAGTTTTTATCGTCATTTTAGAGATATCGATGAACTGGCAATCGATTTGATTAATCGTGCTGGACTGGTGTTGCGCCAGATCATTCGTGAGTCACGCCTGCAAGCATCAAAGCAAAACAGTATTATCCGTAGCTCTGTTGAGGTGTTTATTCAGCAGCTCGATGCAGATGAAGGCAATTTAAGCTTGCTGCTTCGTGAAGCATATACTGGCTCAAAATCTTATAAAGAAGCAGTTGAGCGGCAGCTCAATTTTTTCCAGCAAGAACTGCAAGAAGACTTGATCCGTCTTGAACGGCTCAATCATAGCCGTTTGTCACACCCCGATCTTGTGTCACGTGCCATCACCCAACTGGTGTTTACCATGGGTGCCAAAGTGCTTGACTTACCAATCGATGAACGAACAGCAATGGCTGAACAAACCATGATTATGATTCGCATGATTTTAGAAGGTGCAAGACACCTCGATGAAGCCAAAATACGTTAAGTGTGATGTCACAGGATGTGACGCTTTATTTATCGAACTTATACAAAAACTTTAAAAATCAAAACATTTCAGCGCGTATTTATCCATTAACCTAATGAAGTGTTTTTCGTAATCGACTTTCGAGTCGGTTGATGCTTTATAACAAAAAGAGGTTTTTCATGGCTAAGTCAACAAGCAAAGTACTTAAAGTATATACCCGCAACAACCTAGATGCAGCGGTTAAAGAATCTACAGTAAAAATCTTGAACCAGATTCTGGCTAACCTGATCGACCTTTCTCTCATCACCAAACAAGCGCACTGGAACATGCGCGGCAGTAACTTTATTGCCGTTCACGAAATGCTTGATACATTCAGAACGTCACTCATTACCCATCTCGACAACGTTGCAGAACGTTCGGTACAGATTGGCGGTACCGCTTACGGAACCACACAAGCTGTTTCCCAAACGTCGCACCTTAAGGCGTATCCAGTTGAAATCCACGATGTACAAGATCATTTGAAAGAACTTGCAGATCGCTATGGCGTAGTGGCGAACCACCTACGTGATACCATCGAAGAAATCAAAGATCCAATTTCTGAAGACATCATTCATGCTGCGCTTGAAGATTTAGACCAGTATTTATGGTTCCTCGAAGCCAACATTGAGCAAGATCAAACCACCTAATTTGGGTCGTATAAAAAATGGGAGCATCTGCTCCCATTTTTACTGTCTAACATTTTGGTTGATGCTTATGGTTTTACCACAACCATCACCTGAATCGCATTGGGTGTCAACGAAATCTCTTCGAGCAAACTAATTCCTTCTTTTTGCAGTTTGACCAGTCGATCAATTTCGTCTTGACGAATGCTCGGATTGAATTGCTGCAAGTAAGTCAAACGGTCAATTTCGTATTGCCATTTTTGGCTATAGTGCTGTTTGGCCTGCTCTTTGAGTTTTGGCAACTCTTCTTTGGCAGATCCAAGTGCCTGCGTATAACGCTCCTCAATCACATCACGACGTGCCTTAACAACCTGACGGCAGCTATTGCCATCGAGGTGATGCAAATACGGACGTAAAATAGCCGGATCAATTTTTTCAGACAAGTCTTGTCCTGTTTCACTCAACAGCACGCGCACCAATTGCTTTGGTAGGCTCGCTTGCAAGTTCAGTGATTTAGGAGCCACAACGTCTATTTTAAACCAGACTTCAAGCAAGATTGTTCCTTGCTTCAAGGCATTCGATTTAAGCAACGCCACATTGGTACTACCAAATGATTGCGTATTGATCATTTCCATGACGCTTTCGATAAACGGATGCTCAAGTGTCAGATACTGTGCATCTTCACGAATTTGCGCTTGGTCACGGTAAAAGGTTGCCGTCATGCCATCTTCGTCTAAGGTCAGACCTTGTACCTGCATCTGGTCGGTTGGTTTAATAATCACCGTACCGTTACTTTGTTCATCAAAATCGATATTGGTTGACGACATGAAACGCTTCATAAACATCGGGAGCGTGGTGTTGTCGTCGTAATCTTCGAGTGCCTGAACAATTTTTTGTGCCACAACAGGTCGACATGAGTTGTACTCAAGTAAACGATCTCGACCAGCTTGCAATTCATTTTCAAGCGCCTGACGCTGAACATTCACTTCTTCAAGCAAATCTTCAAACTTTTGCCCTAAATCTGCCAGCAAACACTCTTTTAAGTCCACAATGAAGTTTTCTTGTAAGGTTTGTGCCGTTGGCGAAATACTACTGAAAATATTGAGCGCTTCGTTGTACCAGCGGAACATGCGTTCTTGTGCTGTTCCAATCAAATAAGGAACATGAATCTGAATACGGTTTTCTTGTCCAATTCGATCTAAACGACCAATACGCTGCTCAAGTACATCTGGGTTGGCCGGTAAATCAAATAAAATCAAATCGCTGGCAAACTGGAAGTTACGACCTTCAGAACCAATTTCAGAGCAAAGTAAAATCTGGGCACCATAGCTTTCTTCAGCAAAATACGCTGCCGCCTGATCGCGCTCAAGCAAGCTCATTCCTTCATGGAACATTGCCGTGCGAATACCCGCATGTAAGCGCAATGCACTTTCTAGCGCTTCGACCACTGGGCCACTACGTGCAATCAGTAGTACTTTTTTGTGTTTTAAATCTTTTTTCAAGATCTCCATGAGCCATGGCACACGCGGATCGGTTTGCATCCATGCACCATCGAGCTGACCTTCTTCAGGCCACATTTGCTCACGTAATTTACCATCGAGCGACCAATCGGCTGGTGCCTCTAATGCCGCAGGCTGGCAATCACGCCCTGGAAAGCCCTGAATTGCTTCACGGGTATTACGGAACAAAATACGTCCAGTTCCGTGGCGGTCGAGTAACTCATGAATGGCACGGTAACGTTGCTCTGGAATATCGTCAATCCGATGTCCGAGCAAGCTTTCAATTGCACTAATATGCGCTTCAGCCAGTGGCTCATCCGACATCAATACCTCAGCCACTTTCGCGGTTTGTTGATACTGCTCTTCTTCGTCTAGGAAGCGGTCTAAGCTGCTAAAGCGCTGTGGATCTAATAAACGCAAACGTGCGAAGTGACTTTCCACACCCAATTGTTCAGGGGTTGCGGTGAGTAACAAGACACCCGGCGTTTGCTCTGCAAGCTCTTCAATCAGGTCGTAACGATCGTTACCCCCTTCTTCTTCGCTCCACATCAGATGATGTGCTTCATCGACCACCAACAAATCAAAACCAGCTTCAAGCGCCTGTTCTCTGAGGTCATCATGGTCAATCATCAAATCGACGCTGGCGATAATGCATTGCTCGGTCAAGAACGGATTCAGCTCTGGGTCGTGCTCTTTTATAGAAGCGGTACGGGTCAGATCAAACAAGGAAAATTGCAAATTGAAACGGCGGCGCATTTCAATCATCCACTGATACTGCAATGAATCTGGCACCAAAATCAAGATACGCTCGGCACGACCAGTTTTTAACTGCTGATGGATAATCAAGCCTGCTTCAATGGTTTTACCAAGGCCGACTTCGTCTGCCAGTAATACGCGCGGCGCAAAACGTTGTCCCACTTCATGTGCAATATAAAGCTGATGCGGAATCAGCCCAACACGCGCACCAATCAAACCACGCAATGGACTGCTGTGCATATGCGCTTGTAAACGCAACGCTTCAATACGCAGGTCATACCATTCTTTATAATCGATTTGGCTGGCCAGTAAACGATCGAGTGGTTTTGAAAGCTGAATGTGAGCACCAATACGGGTTTCGTTTAAGGCTTTACGTTCTGCTTCGCCATTTGCAAGGGTACGCATCACGTTATAGCGCAACACACCATTACGATCTTCGATCGATTCGACTTGCCACTTGGCGCCTTCTTGGTCTTGAACTTCATCGTTTACATTGAAGACAATCCGAGATAAAGGAGCATTGTTGCGTGCATAGACACGCGTTTCATCACTTTTAGGAAATAATATGCTGATAGAGCGCTCATCAACATCAATTAAAACACCTAAGCCGAGTTCAGTTTCCGTGTCTGACAACCAACGTTGACCAATAGCAAACTGCTGCAATTTTTCCACCTTTATCTCAAGTTATCACTACATTTTACGCTGGCCATAAAAATGAATGGCAGTCGTTTTGTGTAGTCTTTACGCAATGTATTTTGACATAAAGCTCATCAAAAAAAATGAACTTTTAACGAATGTTGTAGGGTTTTCGCATTAAAACGGAACGGGACAATGAAAGCTCATCAACTCGTCAGTTTTTGGGTGATAAAAACTTAATTGCTCTGCATGCAGACACAAACGTGGCATCAATTGCTGATGCGCGAGTTCTGCATAGAGGGTATCTCCTACAATAGGATGCCCCAGATATTGCATGTGTACGCGCAGCTGATGCGAGCGCCCTGTAATCGGTTTGAGCTTCACACGTGTCACCGCAACGCCATCAATCTCCAGATGCTCCATCACTTCCCAATCGGTGAGCGCTGGTTTTTTAAAATCTGGATCTGCAATATGCAATGGCGGACGTGCTGGATCATACACCACGGGAACATTGATCTGCCCTTTTCCGTGAAGCTCACCCACCACAAGGGCTTGATAAGTTTTATCGGTTTGACGAGACTGGAACTGCTTTGAAATGGCACTTTGCGCCGCTTTATTCAAGGCAAAAACCAAAATCCCCGAGGTATCGCGATCTAGACGATGAATAAGTAATGTTTTGGGTTCGATTTCGACTAAGCGCGTGAGTAAACTATCGAATAATGCGTCGCCTTTCCCCGGAACACTGAGTATGCCTGCTGGTTTATGGACAACCATGAAATCTTCATCGCGATGGATCAGGTGATCAGTGAGAAAATTACTCAATGTTTTCTTCCAGAGGTGATGTAAAAATCAGCCGGCAATAATAAAAAGCTTGGCTTGGAAATACAATGCATATCTGTCGTTTTTCAGCAACTTTTTCATAAATTAGCGCTTGATTTTAGCAGATTAGCGACTTTCAAGCATTAGCTCTCTATCCGGGCAAGTAATTGCGCAATTGCATATTGTGCAATTTCAGCATCTTGATAAGACTTTACGCCAGAAATTCCAATCGCGCCCACCAAATCGTTCAAATAAAGAATCGGCTCACCACCTTCAAGTTGGCCTTTAAAGGTATCAACTGTTAAAAAGCCCATTTGACCATTACGAATCAGATCTTCAAAAGCTTTGGTCGGACGGCGGCTCAAGGCTGAAGCTTTGGCCTTTTCAAGACTTAAACCCGCCGTGAGTGCAGATGCTCCATCCATACGCTTCATGAGCAACAGTGCACCGGCATCATCGACAATAGCAATACTGACCTTAAACTGATGCTCTTGTGCATACTTGATTGCGGCATCGACCAGAATTTCGGCATCATCCAGTGTCAGGTAATGTTTCGTTTTCATCAGGTTTACTCCAATAAAAAAGCCCGAAACCGGGCTTTTTAGATACATCAATTACTTCATTTCGGCAAAAGTTTCTCTGGCAGCCTGAAGTGTAAATTCGATATCTTCATCGCTATGCGCAGCAGAGATAAAGCCAGCCTCAAAAGCAGACGGCGCCAAATTTACACCACGCTCAAGCATACCGTGGAAAAATTGTTTGAATGCACCAATGTCGCAAGCCAGCATCGAATCGAAACTGGTGATATCTTCTTGATCTGTAAAATACAAACCAAACATACCACCGGCTTGCTGGGTTTTAAACGGAATGCCTGCCTCATCTGCCGCTGCCTGTAAACCACTTAACAGTTTCTCAAGCTTTTTAAACAGATTATTGTAAAAATCTGGCTGACGAAGATGCTTAAACATGGCAATTCCGGCACGCATGGCCAATGGATTACCAGACAAGGTACCCGCTTGGTACACACCACCAAGTGGTGCGATACATTCCATGATTTCACGCTTTCCGCCAAAAGCACCCACAGGCAAACCTGCACCGATGATTTTACCCAAAGTGGTTAAATCCGGTTTAACATTGTATGCAGCTTGGGCACCACCCAGCGAAACACGAAAACCCGTCATGACTTCATCGATAATAAATACTGCGCCATATTGATCGCAGACATCACGAATCGCCTGTAAGAAACCCTCAATTGGTGTCACCAGATTCATGTTACCAGCAACAGGCTCAACAATCACTCCAGCAATTTCATGGCCAAACTTGGCAAAACATTCTTTTAAGGCTTCAATATTATTATACGGAAGCGTTAGGGTATGCTTTGCAAAATCGACTGGCACACCTTTTGAGGTCGGTTCACCTTCACCGAGTGTGAGTAAACCAGAACCCGCCTTAACCAACAATGAATCGGAATGACCGTGGTAACAGCCTTCAAATTTAACAATCTTGTCACGTCCGGTGTAACCACGTGCCAGACGGATTGCCGTCATGGTCGCTTCTGTACCTGAGTTGGTCATACGAACCATCTCAATCGACGGCATGATATCGCAAATAATATCGGCTAAAGTAGTTTCATGTACAGTTGGTGCACCAAAGCTCAAACCATCTAATGCCGCAGTTTGTACGGCTTGAATAATATCTGGATGCGCGTGACCCAAGATCATTGGCCCCCACGAACCCACATAATCGACATAACGCTTGTCGTCTTCATCCCAAAGATATGCACCTTGTGCTTTTTTAATAAACACAGGCGTTCCGCCAACGCCATTAAACGCACGAACTGGCGAGTTGACTCCACCTGGAATATGTTTACTGGCTTGCTCAAACAATTGCACTTGCTTTGGAGATAAACGCATGAATACTCTCGATGATTAATAAAATTTGACTATGAATTTACAGCAGATGACGGCGCTGCAAATAAAGCAGCCCATGCTTGAATACGCGCTGGAATATCCTGAACGGGTCGACCTAATATATCACTAATCACCGCACACAGGTCAGCCCCCTGCTCAATCACCACCTGCGCATTTTCAACCGTTAAGCCGCCAATGGCACAAATTGGCACATCAAACTGCTGGCGTGCCTGCCGAATCACTTCAATACCGACATTGCCGGCTTCAGGCTTGGTTGAGGTGGCATAGATCGCACCGAATGCCACATAGGTTGCACCATCTTGAATGGCTTTTTTTGCAAGCGCCAAGGAGTTCAGACAAGTACGACCAATAATCACGCCTTGCGGTAATTTCTGTGAAGCATCTGAAATCTCACCATCAGATTGCCCCAAATGTACGCCCAGACCATAGCGAACCGCCAGATCAAGATCATCGTTAATCACAAACGGTACATGATATGCTTCGCACAAGACTTTAATTTGTTCTACTTCAAAATATTGATCGGTTTTGGCAACCTTTTTTCGGCGGTATTGCAAAAT
This sequence comes from Acinetobacter soli, assembly GCF_018139125.1. Lineage (NCBI taxonomy): Bacteria > Pseudomonadati > Pseudomonadota > Gammaproteobacteria > Moraxellales > Moraxellaceae > Acinetobacter > Acinetobacter soli. Next base: position 447,213 of record NZ_CP073241.1, on the reverse strand, counting down.
AGCGATATGACCAGTCGATAATGCAATTTCCAGTTTATCCAATAACAACTCAAGCGGATCATCATTGGTAATAAGGTATAAACCGCGCATGAACTTCGTTCTCAACTGTACTGACCTGTAAAGTATAGCAAATCTGCTTTCATTGATTTTTTTTATACGTGTATTTTCGTAATAAAAAACCCCGAATCATTCGGGGTTTTTCAAAGCCGTGATGACTTAGAAGCGGTAACCTAGACCAAGATAAGTCACAATCGGGTTAATTTCGATTTTGCTTGAACCTTGAACCAAAGTTGCGTTCGATGCATTGCTGACGATATCGAGATTTGCATGCGTGCTGAGGTGTACATAGCTGACAGAAGCCGTTGCAAACCAGTTAGGCGTGATATTGTAATCTGCACCAACGAAAGCGACTGGTGCGACTGTGTCGTCGATATCTACACTGCGAATGCTACCACCAAGAAGCGCAATTTTAGCATTTACTTCAGGATTCAATTTAAAATCACGGAAGCTGGCATACATAAAGCCCGCACCCACATATGGACGGAACTTATTGTTGATATCGCCAAATGTGTATTTACCTGTCAATACTGGGCTATAAACTTTTACATCACCGACTTTGCTAAAGCTCTCAAGGTCTAAACGATCACCTAGCAGTTTCCCTTTACCTTGAATATCCACTTTAGGCGGCACACCCAAGATCAAACCAACGGTTACGTTGTCATTTACCAAATAATCAAGCTTGAACTCTGCTGTGTCTGCATTGTCTAACTCAAAACCAGCACTGCTTGTAAAACCTGATGGAATTAATGGAAAGTTACTATTCGACTGGACACCTTGCTTAGTGCCTTGTGGCATAATGTGCGCCCAACCTGCCGAAACAGCATATGATTTACCATCTGAGGTTGCTGCGTGTGCGCCAAAACTTGTAACAATCAATGCAAGTGGTAAAAGTGCTGTTGTTAATTTTTTCATCAAAAAATGTCCTATTTTATTGAATCTAAAGGCCAAGGCATCCCAGCCCTACAGATAATCTTGATATTAGAAGAAATACATGAAAGATCAACTAGAAAACTCAAAATTTCGTAACTGCGTAGTCGTTTAATTCATCAAAAAATCTGTACAACACCTTTAACTGGGAATTTTGTCATGATCACGATGTTTTAAGCTCAATTGCCCTCTGAGTACATCGGCAAACATTTTCCAGTCTGAAATAAAGCTATACAGTGGCTGTTTAAAGCTCGCCGGTTTATTCTTTTCAAATACAAAATGCCCGACCCATGCGCAGGCATAGCCTGAGAGCAAACCATAAAGTGCATAGCGCGGCTTGCGCTGACGAATCGCTTTAGCAAAGAAATACAATCCGATTGAACTCCCTGCCACATGCAGGCGTCGGCTAACCATATGACGGTGCTCGGTGAGATAAAAACGATAAAATTCGGAATAATTACGAATGGGAAAGTTGGGTTGCTGAGTCGTAGCTGGCGTGTGCATCTTCACTGGCGCATTCATGAGTAGTGTCCTGAGTTTTTTTATTCAAGATACGCCTTTTCAAAACAAAAATATAGAAAATCGGATGAAATTTATGCTGTTTTACGCCAACAGTGTAGTGCTAAGCGTGGCAGATCTAACGTGAAAAGATACGAGCGAATTCAATACAAACATCAAGCGTAGACGGCCACGTTAATGCTATGCTTCATTTAAAGACATGATGAGAATGAACAAGGCGTTGGAGGTGTATCATGATTGAAGTCGAGTTAAAATTTCAGCTTCCAGAAAATAAGAAAAAAAGTGTTTTACAAGCCTTAAAGGCCAAGACCGCAGAGAAAATTCGGCTACAAGCGAAATACTACGATACTCCTGATCGTTTATTGGCACAGCAGCATGTAGCTTTAAGATTGCGCTTGGAAGGTCAGGAATGGGTACAAACCTTTAAAGCATCAGGTAAAACACATCTTGAACGCATTGAATGTGAAGTCAAAATAGGCAAGTCGAATGCTGAGCCAGAAATTGACCTAAGTTTGTTTCAAGCCTATCCAGAGGTGATGCAACGACTTCAAGCTGTACTGGGCGATCAGGCGAAAACGCTTTGCATGCAATTTAAAACAGATGTTCAGCGCACCTACCGCGTGGTTGAGGTTGATGGTACGCATATTGAAATTTGTCTGGATGATGGCGAAGTTTCGACACCAGAGCGAGCTGAAAAAATCTGTGAAGTCGAATTTGAACTTAAATCTGGCTCTGCCGAAACGTTGATCTTGTTTACACAAGAGTGGGTGAAAAAATATAAACTTTGGCTCGATGTGAGAAGCAAAGCTGAACGCGGCAATCTGCTCGCGACCAATCAGAAAACCTCGCCAGCCACCAAAGCGAAGGCACTGGTTTTAGATAAAAAAATGTCAAACGATATGGCACTGCGCCAAATGATTGGCAATGCACTTGCACAATTGCTCCCCAATGCTGCATTTATTGCTGAAGGTATCGCAGCACCTGAACACATTCATCAAGCACGAGTCGCCATTCGTCGAATGCGAAGCGCGTTAAAAACATTTGGTCGCTGGTCGAGCGATGTAGATACCAGTTGGGAAGCTGCTCTTGGCGATCTTCAGCGCGAACTGGGTGTATCACGTGATCAAGATGTCCTTCGCGATGAGATTTTGCCAAAACTGGTTGAATCGGGTGCACCCTTTAAGACCCTTCCTAAAGAAAAATACGGTCAGCTCAAGGCGTATCAAACATTTGAAAAACCTGAACATGTGTGTTTACTACTGCAATTGCTGGCGTTTAGTATTCATAATGACAAATCAAGCAAGAAGAAAAATCTGAAAAAGCAAGCATCAGATACACTTGATCGCTTACTCAAGAAAATTATTCAAGATGCCTCAAAGTTTGCTTCATTGAAAACCGAACAACGCCACCGCCTACGCAAGCGAGCCAAACGATTACGTTACAGCATTGAATTTGTTTCAGGTCTTTATAAGAGCAAAAGAGTTAGCCAGTACTTGAGTCAGCTGCAAAGCATTCAGGAAATTCTGGGGGATTATAATGATATGCATATGACTGAAACTTACTTTGAAGCGCTGACTGCTGAGGACCCCACCTACTGGTTTGCTGTAGGCTGGAGCCGCGGACAACAATCTCAACTGATTAAAGACGCAAGTGAACAACTTGAGCGCTTTCGTCAGCAACCATCTTTTTGGAAGACCAAATAGATCCAGATTGTTGACCAAAACCTAACGATACTTTCCAAAAATTTTCCAGACACCATTGTCCGCAATGGGGTCTGAATAACTGTCATTGCGCTGTTTACGCGGCTTGTCTCTTGCATCGATCAGTTTAAAGTGCGGCTCTACACCGAGTACAATGCCATTCATATAAAATCGGGTTCGGGTATAGTCGCTTTGCCCGTGCTGAAACACATAGGTTCTGAGATCGATAAATTCTCGATGTGCCACCAATGCCGCAGTATCATCACTATTGATCCACTCCTGCATCGCCAGCACCTGATCCAGCTCAAAATGACCACACTTTTGTTGCAAACTCGCTACACCACGAAAAGTTTTTGATTCTTTGGCACGGGTTTTATTGATCCGGATGCGATCTACATGAAAATAAAATAGCGGCAAATTCAAATGACTCGGTAAATGAATCGCATCGATTGTTTCATCTTCCATAAACGGCTGAAATAAACTTTGTGCACGCTCAATAAGTTCTTTCCAGTGCTGGTAATAACGCTCGACATCGGCTTGTAAGCCATAATAAATGGGTAAGCCGTCTACCACCTCAAGCGACTGAGGTGGCCAGATATGCTGACGTAACAGATGAATATCCTGTTTGAGATTTTGAACCGCTATGGCATCTTGCATTAATCATCTCGTGCTCTGCTTAGGCTATTTAAGACTATGACAAAGGTTTAGTTTCTGCAAGGGTTTCACGTATAATGTTTGCCTCATTTGTGTTGGAAAAAACCATGTCTCAAAAGATTAATGCCGCTGATATCACCGAAGAAGAGGCTTTAAATGCCGTATTTTTTGAGCGTGCGGATGAGTTCATTAAACTTGCCAATGAGTTCTGCCGCCCTAAAAAAGGTGAAAAGCCAGACCCTGCTGAGCTACGTGGCCAAGTCAGTGCCGCAATGTTATTTGCGACTGCGCGTTTTAATACTTGGGTTGCCGCAAATAACTTTAAAGATGGCGAAGAAATGCGTGAGGCCAAAGAGCAAATCATGACGTATCTGATGCAACAATTCCAAATGATGCTTGAAGATAACTTTGACGAATATTGTGAGCAGTTCGAAAATTACTTACGTTTTAGAAAAAACGAAGAGTTTCACACACACAAACACAATCATTAAAAAAAGCCCCAGATGGGGCTTTTTTGATACCGTTTAAATTAAGAGCGTTTAACTGACTGTGCTTGACCGTACTGGTCGGCCATCACTTCAACCAAATGATCGAGCTGGATGTATTTTTTAATCACACGATCTACATCTGCTTTGGTGATAGTGGCATACTCTTGATCACGTTTCAGGCGATCTTTTAAGGTCTTTTTATATTCCATTTGCCCATTGAGCATTCGGTGAATATTACGCTCATCCTCAAGTGAAGTGACGCGTTTTTTCATGATATTGGCTTTTGCTGCCGCAACTTCCTGATCTGTTACACCCTTTTGAATCATTTCTTGCAGCACTTCATGAATTAGCGATGAAAGCTGATCGGCCTTGCCCGCTGTGTAGTTTGCGCTAATGCTCAATACGCCATTGTTCAGATCTGGATCGAGATCCACATCACTTCCAAAGCCATATACCAAGGCATTTTTTTCACGTAAAGCCACTGCCAAGCGCGATGAAATTTGTGAATCACCCAATATCTGCGCTAAAACCAGCATTGCAGGTGCATCGGGGTGCTCTGTACCCACAGGGAATGTTAACAGTGCTTGGTAGTTACCAAATTCACGTTGCTCAGAGAGAGCATGCACTTTTTGCGCTGGATAAGCCGTGTATTCAGACATCAGTTTTTTATAAGCCTCTTGATTATTCCAGTTTGCAAAATTCTGATTTAACGTCTGTTTCATGCGCACTGGATCGAAATCTCCAGTGACTGAAATACGTGCGTGATTCATAGCAAAAAAGCGATCATAAAGTGCTTTTACTTGCGCTTGAGTGGCTTTTGAAATTTCTGTTTTAGCCAATTCAGGTTCGAAATGGTAGCGTAAATCTCCAGGTTTATAGGTTTCAACCAAGCGCGCCATAGTGAGCGCAGCAACCGTTTCAGGCTCGGTATAAGGACGATCTAGACTGGCCAAACTTTGCGATTTAATCAGATCAAATTGTGATTGTTCAAACGACGGCTTTTTCATCATTTCAATTATAAATTGAAAGAAATCATTAAATTGATCTTTATTGGCCTGAATATTAATCACCATACCATTATCCGACATGGCGGCTGACGCACTACCACCAGCCTCAATCGATTTGTCTGCTACTTGCTGCAAGTTGTATTGTTCAGAACCACGTAGCAATAAGTAAGACGTTAAATCAAGTATTGCACTTTTTCCAAAAAGAGATTGTTCTGTACCAAAATCGACCGACAATGTTGCGTAGGTTCGATCATCTCGGGTTTCAGTCGGAAACAGTGCATACTGCATGCCGTTGCTGAGTTGACCCCGCACAATTTTCTTTTCGTTGCTTTCAATTTCTTGTTTTGAGCGTTGAGTAAACTGCTGAATTTCACGCTGATATTCTGAAATATCTTTGAGCGGTTCAGGTGCCTCGGTTTGCTGATCAAGCGTTTTTTTCACGCTTGAAGCGGCTTGCTGCGCCATGGCTTTTTTCTGGCTTTCAGGCGTAGGTTTGATGTCTCCCACCACACGATGTGAGGCTGTAAAAAACTCACGATATATCTGATTGACCGTGGTGGTATCCAGTTTTTTTACATCATCGACATCTTGGTAGTAGCGCCCCCAATCACCTCGCGTAGAAGCAATGTAGTCACTTAAACGCGAGCCAAGTGCAATCGGATCTTTTTGAATCAGATCGATCTGGGTCTGCATCAGTTGCTTGACACGCTTGAGCTCAATATCATCAAATGGCTTAAACTGCTCCACTTGCTTGGCCAATGCCGACTCAACGGTCGTGGCATTTTGCGAAGGTGAATACACAGCACCCAAAAAGACCAAATTAAAATTTTGATCAAGCCATGTTGCAGCTTCAACATTGGTTGCGGTGCCCGTTTCGACAATACTTTTATAAAGACTGCCACTTGGCTGCATGGTATACAAAAGTGGTGCAAGGGCTAATGCAGGTTGTAATTTAGGCTCACTCTTGTTGCTATAAATATTATATTTAGCCAGATCACTGCCCTTCTCGACTAAAAATTGTCGCGGCTGGATTTTCGCTGGATCTAATGCTGGTACCTGAACAGGTGCGGGTACAGCCCGAGACGGTATTTGAGCAAAGTTTTTGTCGATGGTCTGAAGAATTGAAGATTTGTCAAACTTTCCCGAAATAACCATGACAGCATTATTCGGTGCATACCATGTACGATAGAACTGCTCAAGTTCCTGCATATTGATGGATTTTAATTCAGGTAAATCTCCAATCGGCAAACGGCCCAGATACCGATTGCCGTAAAATGCCTTAAACATCTGATCAATCAACACTGCGAAAGGTTGATCTAAACGCACTTCACGTTCGCGCTTTACAATTTCGATCTCGGAGGGAACATACTTGTCTTGCAGCACCAGTTTGTTCATACGCTGCGATTCCAAGTACAACACCTGATCCAGCGCCTGCTGATCTGCACGTACAATGTTGGTGTAGCGTGTAGTGTAATACTCCGTACTCGCATTGGTAGAGAGCGTATACTGATCCAGACGGCGCTGAAAGGCTTCACCTTGAACATCTTGAGTGCCTTTAAATGCCAAATGCTCTAGCAGATGTGCCATCCCCCCTTTACCTTTAGGATCATTCAACGAACCCGTTAAGTAAATGGTGTTGATAAATACTTTATTTGCTTTTTCGTTAGGTGCCAAAACAACACGTAAGCCGTTATCAAGTTTATATTCTTCAATATTGTGTTGTGACTTCACTAAAACAGCTTGAGACCAACTGAGGGTACTAAAACCCAGTAAAACAAAAGAAAAACTAAGCTGTTTAAAGCGCGTTAACATAATTGTTCCAAAAATATCGTAATAAGAATCATTAAAAATCGACTCTATACTAAAAAATGTCCCGCGCTATTCATAGTGATTTTTTGAAACAAAAGCCAGTGTATGGTCTAGTCATCGTGGAGCTTTAAATTAAGATGACGATACAAACCACAATTGCCTGAAAACAAATAGGCCAATAAGCAGGTAATCACGGCGTACTCGGCAATCGCAACACCAAAAAGTTCAATGGCTAAGATAATAGAAGTCAAGGGTGCTTTACTCGCCCCTGCAAATAAACTCACCAGCCCCAGCCCCGCCAAGAGCGAGATAGGTAGCGGTAAAAACTGCCCTAAAGCATTGCCCAATGTTGTGCCCACAAAAAACAACGGCGTGATTTCGCCACCTTTAAAACCAGAGCCCAAGGTGGTCGCGGTGAAAATCAGCTTGCCAATAAAATCGGTGACAGGCAACTCATGATAAAACGAAGCAATCATGCTATGCACGCCTAAACCGTTAAAGGTTTGCTGACCGACCATGAGCGTCATCAACATGATGAGAATTCCCCCCACCATGGGTCGAAATGGCATGAAGGTAATATGACGATTCAAACGCTGACTGACAAAATGAATCGAGGCAATAAAGATACGTGCAATGATGCCAAAAACTACACCTGCAACAATCAGGCTAATGATCACTTCGCTGGTGAGTTTTGGAAAACTCGCCACCACATAATACTGATGCGGGTGCACAATATGAAAAAACTCGGGCACCTGCGATGCAATCACTGCCGACACAAAACATGGAAAAACTGCCGAATATCGCAGTTTTCCAAGCGAGGTAATTTCAAGCCCATAAATGGCACCTGCCAATGGCAAGCCGAAAATTGCGGCAAAGCCAGAGCCAATACTGGCAATCAGAAAGATCTTGCGATTGTCATGTGGTACTTTAAATACTTGGGTAAGATGATCGGTTAATGCACCGGAAAGCTGAACGGCAGGCGCCTCACGCCCAGCCGATCCACCGAAAATCTGAGTGAGAATCGCACTGACAAATATCAGTGGACTCATGCGCTTTGGAATAAAGGCTTTAGGCTGATGAATTTCATCGATGAGCAAGTGTGTGCCCTTTTCGATGGGCGTACCATAGTAATAAAACAGATAGCCCAACATCAGGCCAATAAAGGGTAAAAAATAAATCAACCACGGATAAACACCGCGAACTTTATTGGCCAGATCAAAACACGCAAAAATCAGACTCGACGAAACCCCAGAGATGACCCCGATCAGGATCGAAACCACAATCCAATACCCGGTATATTGAATAATTTCACGATATTCCGACGATGGAAAAATTTTCATATCTCTCAGTGTTCAAGCCGATTTAAATACGCATAGTGAATGCTCAGGTTCTGGACAAAAGTGTAACATCTTTTGTAGCTTTCACGCTTAATCTGAACTTAAATGCAGGCGAAAACTTGTAAAGTGAAACGCTTAAGTGTGCTGAGCATCGTCGAGCGTAATGTCACTTTGCATGTACAGCACTGCGTATCCAGAAATTTCAATGCGCTGGTCATCTAAAATTCGGCAATACAATGTTCCACCACGTGTCGATGCCTGATAAGCAACCAATTCCTGTTTCCCCAGACGCTCGGCCCAAAGTGGCGCTACGGCGGTGTGAATCGAACCGGTGACCGGATCTTCATCTATTCCAATAGCTGGAGCAAAGTAGCGTGATACACAATCGTATTGCTGTGTATCTGGTGCAGTGATGAGTAAATCCAGTGTGGCATCAGACGCCGTAATGGCCGTTCTGATTTTCCCAAGCGTTTTTAACTTTGAAAAATCTGGCACTTCATCGATTACATCTTGCACGCTTTCATATTCCACAACATAAGCCTGTGCATTTTGATACACAGCCTTAAAAGGCTTTTGAAGCGCTTCATCTAAGATAGCCGGGTAATCGTCAAGTTTCTGCGCTGGTCGAACAGGAAAATTCATTTGAATCTTGCCATCTTGTGCTTGCGACACAATAAAAATGCCTAAATCTTTTACGTGAAACTGGAGCGTTTTGGCTGTGGTGTAATCTTTAAATAATACAAAAGCACTGGCCAGCGTGGCATGCCCACAAAATGCAACTTCGCTGATTGGAGAAAACCAACGAATTTCAAAATTCTGATGATCCAAAACTTTTACAAAAGCAGTTTCAGACAAATTGTTTTCAAGTGCGATAGATTGCATGAGGCTGTCTGAAAGCCAGTCTTCTCGAATAATGACCGCAGCAGGATTTCCTTTAAAAAGATGCTGTGTAAATGCATCGACTTGGTACATTTTCATGAATATCGTCTCTTGTTCGTTTTAGTCTATTTTCGCAATTAGGAAGAAAAATAACAGATACAGTATTTTTAAAAAAACCAGCACAGAAAAAAGCTCTAGAACAATCTAGAGCTTTTTGAATTGGATTTAAGACTGGTCGAGCATGACATCGTCACGATCAAATACATCTTTATCGGTCTGTTTTAAAATCTGACTGGTCACCATGCCAGCTGTCATTGAACCATTTACATTTAAGGCAGTACGCCCCATATCGATCAGCGGTTCAATCGAAACCAGCAGTGCCACCAGTGTTACAGGCAAGCCCATCGCTGGTAGCACAATTAAGGCAGCAAACGTTGCACCACCACCCACACCCGCCACTCCAATTGAACTGAGCGTGACTATACCCACCAAGGTTGCAATCCAAACTGGATCGAGCGTGTTAATGCCAACCGTTGGCGCCACCATAACTGCCAACATGGCTGGATACAAACCGGCACAACCATTTTGACCAATTGTGGCACCAAAAGAAGCAGAAAAACTCGCAATTGACTCTGGAACCCCCAAACGACGTGTCTGGGCTTCGATATTGAGCGGAATACTTGCAGCACTGGAACGGCTGGTAAAGGCAAAGGTTAAAACAGGTGCAACTTTCTTAAAGAATTTTGCTGGGGAAACACCCACAAACAATAACAAGATGGCATGCACCACAAACATGATGCCCAGCCCAAGATAAGAAGCAATTAAGAAACTACCTAAATTGAGGATATCCGCAATGTTCGAACTGGCAACGACTTTGGTGATTAAGGCAAATACACCATAAGGTGTTAGCATCATGACCAAACGGACCAGTTTCATCACCCATGATTGTAAGATCTGAATTGCATGCAAAACACGTTCGCCTTTGGCTTGGTCATCGCGAATTAAATGAATAGCCGCAATACCCAAGAAGACTGCAAAAATCACCACACTAATAATAGAGGTCGGATTTGCACCCGTCAGCTCTGCAAATGGATTACTCGGAATAAAAGACAGTACCATTTGTGGCACAGTCAAATCGGTCAGTTTGCCCACATAATCGGTTTGAATTGCACTTAAGCGAGCCGTTTCGGCTGCACCCTGAACCAATCCTTGCGCAGACAAGCCAAATAAATTGGTGACCCCAACACCCACCAGTGCTGCAATCAAGGTTGTAAACAGCAAGGTTCCAATACTACAAAAACTAATCTTGCCCAGTGCAGATGCTTCATGCAACTTGGTGACTGCACCTAAAATTGAAACAAATACCAGCGGCATTACCACCATTTGCAGCAATTTTACATAACCATTGCCCACAATATTGAACCAGCTAATCGAATCTTTAAGAATGACATTTCCACCGCCATAGATCAGATGCAAACCCAGACCGAATACGACACCCAGCAGCAAACCTGCCAGTACTTTTTTTGCCAAACTCCAGTTGGTTTTTCTGGTTTGTGCAAGCAGCAGCAAAGCGGCGATAAAAACAAGAATATTGACGATTAGAGGCCAATTCATTCCTCTACTCCTAATTTAATTTAAAACGTTTAACTTCAACTATTTGACCATAGCGTGAATCTACCACGCCAGTTTTTTTATTCAATCAAAGCCGCATTGTATGGAGAATATTTTCAATTATCTGATATAAATTATTATGTTATCTATATAATTTTTATTTAGATATTTAAACTCCACCCTGTTTAATTCTTCATCGAGATTATATTACGGATTGATCTTAAGACGTATACTATGTGGTTTTTTTACCCAATTCCATCTGTAAATCTTTAATGTTATGGCATCGATGTGGTTGCTAGATAGCAATTGCGTCAGGCACACGCTATAATCTTGGTCATGAAGCAAAACACCTACGCGCCAAGGATTGATCGCCTTATCATCCATGTATTGGTTTTGAGCTCACTACATCGGTTGGTTACCCTATGTCAGTTGAATCATCTAATACCCCGCAAAGGTTGAAGCCAGCGAACGGTCTCGATTAATATTTAAGCAAATCTAGGGTTATACGCAAATCATCAGTGGCGTATGCTCAACTCGATTTGTATTCTCCTCTGCCACAGGTCATACAAAGAGATCGACATGGGGCTGAGTTATTTAGATCACTCCCTTAAACGATGTCATGAAGCCATGGGCTGAGTGCTTAAATCATCCGCATCGAGCGATCAAGTTTAAGTCTCCCTCACCTTTTTCACATCAAAAGATTTAAGCAGTAAATTTTATGAAAATAGTTGTATTTAACAAACCATATGATGTGTTGTCGCAGTTTCGAGAAGACAGTAAGCATCCAACCGTATCAAGTTTTATCAATGATCCAGATTTACGAATTGCAGGACGTCTAGACCTCGATTCCGAAGGTCTTATGTTTTTGACCGATCATGGTGGTTTAAACCAATACATTACTCATCCAAACAATAAAAAGTACAAAACTTATTTGGTTCAGGTAGATGGTGATATTACCGAAGAAGCACTCGAACAGCTGCGCAAGGGTGTTGAACTGGCCGATGGCATGACCCTTCCGGCGAAAGCCATTAAAGTCTCTGAGCCTGAATGGCTCTGGGAACGTCACCCGCCAGTGCGTTATCGTGCCAGTATTCCGACCTCTTGGGTAGAAATCCAGATTTGTGAAGGCCGCAACCGACAGGTTCGTCGCATGACTTCAACAGTGGGCTTCCCGACACTACGCCTCATTCGAACCAAAATTGGCTCAATTGATCTTGAGCGCTTGGGGCTACAACCGGGTGAGCAAAAGGAAATTGAACCGTTACTTTATCCAGACTTTAAAGATGTCCCTGAAGACAAGCCATTTCGCTCGCGTTCTTATGTGAAAAAGTCGGGTGGCACAGGAGGCAAACCGCTGCATCAAAAAAATAAAGAAGGCGACAAAAAAGATCCTGCGAAAAAGAAATCAGGTACCACTCGTATTTGGCAAATGGACGAAAGTGAAAAGCCACGTCGTAAGACCAACGGCACCACAAGACCCAACACCAAGAGTCGTGGCCGCCGAGCGCGTTAATCTGCTAAAAAAACAGGATGCTTCGGCATCCTTTTTTTATGATGTTACATTTTTTACTACACGAATTTATGCCGAATCGATACCATAACCATTTGAATATTGAGATCAATCAGATGATAAAAAAGCTGCTTCCTCTCATTGGACTTGGTTTTTCGGGATTTGTTTTTGCACAAAACCCATTAAGTGTGCATGTATTAAATTTAGATACCGGTCTACCATCGGCACACGTGAATGTAGTGCTAGAAGCACAGCAAAATGACAAATGGGTCGAAATCAACTCAGGCTCGACCGACGATAACGGTCGGATCGAGGCACTTTATCCGGAAAATAAAACCCTCGATAAAGGCGTGTATCGGGTCACCTTCAAAACAGGTGAATGGTTTCGCCAAAAAAATCAGCGTAGCTTTTTTCCAGAGGTGCCCGTGGTCTTTGTCATCGATGGTTCTTTGCCACATTATCACATTCCACTGTTAATCAGCCCTTACGGTTACTCGACGTATCGGGGTAACTGAGTACAAGAAAAGCAATCTTTTTAAAATTTGAACAGATAAAAAAACCGATGCCTAGGCATCGGTTTTTTTAGTTTTTAAGTGTTTTAAGCCACTGTTGAAAGCGCAGAATTAAAGGTCTCGCTTGGACGCATTAATGCATTCACTTTAGCTGGATCAATCGCGTAATAGCCACCAATATCTACTGACTTGCCTTGTACTTCTGAAAGCTCAGCCACGATTTTGTCTTCGTTTTCACTTAATAGTTTTGCAAGTGGTTCGAACTTGGCTTTGAGTTCAGCATCTTCGTCTTGTGCAGCAAGTGCTTGTGCCCAGTATAAAGATAAGTAGAAATGACTGCCACGGTTATCAATTTCACCTGTGCGGCGCGATGGAGACTTGCCGTTATCGAGTAATTTACCCGTTGCTTGGTCAAGTGTCTTGGCAAGAAGTTTAGCGCGCGCATTGTCTTCTTTAATGCCCAACTCTTCGAGTGACACTGCCAACGCCAAGAACTCACCCAGTGAATCCCAACGCAAGTGGTTTTCTTCTACCAACTGCTGTACGTGTTTCGGTGCAGAACCACCCGCACCTGTTTCGTACATGCCGCCACCGGCCATTAACGGCACAATTGAAAGCATTTTTGCAGAAGTACCCAATTCCATAATCGGGAACAAATCGGTGAGATAGTCACGCAAGATGTTACCAGTGACCGAAATAGTATCTAAACCGCGAACAACGCGCTCAAGCGTATAACGCATTGCACGCACTTGCGACATGATTTGGATATCCAAACCTTCTGTGTCGTGTTCTTTCAAATACTTTTGAACTTTTTTGATCAGCTCATTTTCGTGTGGACGGTACGGGTCGAGCCAGAAAATCGCAGGCATGCCTGAGTTGCGTGCACGTGTAACAGCAAGTTTTACCCAGTCACGAATCGGTTCATCTTTTACCTGACACATACGCCAGATATCGCCTTCTTCAACGTTTTGCGTCAACAATACTTCACCCGTTTCAAGATCGGTAATGTTGGCAATACCCGCTTCAGGGATTTCAAAAGTTTTGTCGTGCGAACCGTATTCTTCAGCTTTTTGAGCCATCAAACCAACGTTAGGAACTGTTCCCATGGTTTTCGGATCAAAATTACCGTGCCATTTACAGAAATTAATCATTTCTTGGTAAATACGCGCAAATGTTGATTCAGGCATAACGGCTTTCGCATCGTATTGCTTGCCATCGGCACCCCACATTTTACCGCCTGCACGAATCATGGCTGGCATAGATGCATCGACAATGATGTCGTTTGGAGAATGGAAGTTGGTGATGCCTTTTGCAGAATCCACCATTGCCAATGCTGGACGGTGTTCTTGACATGCATGAAGATCTTCAATGATTTCTTCACGTAGCGATGTTGGCAATGTTTCGATTTTTTCGTAAAGACCTGCCATGCCGTTATTGACATTAATGCCAAGCTCATCGAACAGCTTGCCATGTTTTTCAAAAGCATCTTTGTAGTAAATTTTCACACAGTGACCAAACACGATTGGGTGAGACACCTTCATCATGGTTGCTTTTACGTGTAAAGAGAACAAGATGCCTGCTTCGCGGCAATCATCGAGCTGCTTTTCATAGAAATCGCACAGCGCTTTTTTGCTCATAAACATTGAGTCGATGATTTCACCGTCTTTCAACGCTACTTTTGGTTTGAGTACAATCGTTTCGCCACGATTGGTGATCAACTCCATTTTAACGTTGCGCGCACGGTCAAGTGTCATCGATTTTTCGCCATGATAGAAGTCACCTTCTTCCATATGCGAAACATGAGTTTGCGACCATTGCTTCCACTCACTCATTGAGTGTGGATGTTTTTTCGCATAATTTTTTACAGCTGCAGGTGCACGGCGGTCTGAGTTACCTTCACGAAGTACAGGGTTTACTGCTGAACCTAAGCATTTGCCATAGCGTGCCTTGATTTCTTTTTCTTCTTCAGTTGTTGGATTCTCAGGATAGTTTGGAATCGCAAAACCTTTAGATTGAAGCTCTTTAATACATGCAGTGAGCTGTGCTACAGAGGCACTGATGTTTGGCAATTTGATGATATTGGTGTCTGGATCTTGAGTTAAACGACCCAACTCAGCCAAGTTGTTTGGAACTTTTTGCTCATCACTTAAATAATCAGAGAATTCTGCAAGAACGCGAGAAGCTACAGAAATATCACTTTTTGCAATTTCTATGCCTGCAGGCTTAGTAAAAGTCTCAATGATCGGCAGCAGTGAGTAAGTCGCTAATAGCGGCGCCTCGTCGGTCAGTGTGTAAATGATTGTTGACTTTCCACCAGCCATATATATCTCCTGCTTTGGATTGAGTTTTTTTAGGAGCGATGATCAAGATTCACTCCCTGAAACCGATTAGCTTAAATAAAAACCCTGAGAGTATCCGCTGTCACGACTGTTCAGTCAACGTCATATCTAGTGATATCCACATTTCGAAAAAAAATAGTGTTCGACTATCAGATTTTGGATCGGTTTAATTGCACATATTGAGAAATTTAACTGTTTGAAACTCTTATTTTTCATATTTTTTACGGGCTGTTGTCATGATATGCATATGCTCGCAACAAAAAACACACCCAAATAAAAACCAGTGATTGTCACCGGTTTTTATTTGTTTATCTTTTATAAGCTTATGGCGCAGTGAATTTTAACCATTTATCCAGTTTATTTTGATCTTCAACAGTTAACTGAACTTCCTGCAGTTCAAGCGCATCGGCACTTATTGTAAAAGTCATAAGCTCATCTCGACGAAACGCATGTACAACATATTCACCCGATGCCTTGGCATAACGTGCCAATAGCTTTTCAGTCGCTTTTAAACCATCAATCGCAACAATCACATCTTGCGCAGAAAGGCCTGCTTTGGCTGCACTAGCACTACGGTTCACCTGTTGTACCAACACACCTTCTGGTTTGTCAGCCAACTTCATACCAAACGGTAATTGTTTGTCGCGCTGAATGCTGTAGTTCAGACCAAATTCTGGTAAAAGCTGATCGAGTGGCAATTCATCTGTGGTATTGATTAAATGATTAATCTGCTCAAGCCAATTATCACCAGTTAACTGTTCACACAATTCAAAAATGGTTCGCTCATTCACCTGAACACCATTTTGTGTATTGGCATACATTTTTTGTAGCAGTGCATCGAGGTTCGATCCACGTAAGCGCAGGCCTAAATCGAGACAAAGTGCAACCAAGCAGCCCTTGTTGTAATAACTGGTACCGGCATTGTTGGAGTTTTCATCTGGACGATAAAACTTGATCCATGCATCAAAACTTGACTCTGCCACAGTCTGAACAAATCTTCCCGGATTTTGTAAATAGCGGTCGATCTGTGCTTTGAGTAATTTTAAATACGATGCCTGTGAAATGACGCCACTTCTGAGCAGGACCAAATCATCGTAATACGATGTAAAGCCTTCAAAAATCCAGAGCAACGACGTATAACCTTCCTGATGCAAATTATACTGGGCAAAAGTTTCTGGTCGGATAAATTTGACCAGCCACGAATGAAAATACTCATGACTGCACAAGCCCAAAAAGCGCTGGTAATCTTCAGACGGTTCTTCTGCTTCATTCGGCTGTGGCAAATCGGTACGCGGAATAATTAAGCTGGTACTGTTACAGTGCTCAAGACCACCATAACTATTGCCAGTGGCCATAGTCATAAAGGTGTAATCTTTAAAAGGTGCCGAGCCAAAAATTGCAATTTCAGTCTGACAGATTTTCTCTAAATCTGATTTTAGGCGCTCGACATTGGTATTGTGTTGACCAGAAATCACCATTTCATGCTGAATTCCTGCTGCTTCAAATTCAAAGCGTGTCTGTTCAGCCAATTCAAACGGACTATCGATTAACTGATCATAATTTTCGGCTTTGAGTGTAAAGCGCCCTCTCACCAAGCTTTTTGCAGGTAAACCCGTAGCCAACTGAAAGTGTTTGAGCTCATCTGGAAGAAAAAGCTCAACTTCACATGGTTTTTCTTCTTGATTAGAAAGCCCCATACACACACAAGCTGGATTGACGTATAAACGGGTCTGATCAACATAGGCCCCACGCACCGACAGATCAAAAGCATAAACATCATATTCAACCGTAATGAGCTCGTGATCGTTGTTAAACAGTCTCCAGCGATTTTTTTGCTCTTTTTTAATTTGTAAAATACGACCCGCTTCATCGTATGCACGAACCGACTCAACATGTTTGGCAAACTCACGAATCAGGTAACTGCCCGGAATCCAGGTTGGAAGCCATAACTCCTGATTGGGGTCTGCAAGAAAACGTAAGGTGACATGAACGAGATGCTGACGATAGTCGTCAAATTCGATTTGATAATGCAACATAGTTCTACATAAGAATTAGCAAGATGATCTTAGCTTAGCATTTTTTTACAAAGTCTTGCGTAGTTGTCTTATTTGTCTGCAAAAGTCACTAGCCTTGAACCCAAAAAAGGCATAGCATGCGTGTGTTTTGGCATTTCCTGCTAGAGGATGGCAACCTAAGGTGAACACGTGCGACTGATACTGACCATTATTTCTTTATTTAGCCTTTTATGTGCATCTGTTGCACATGCAAATTTGCTTAATATTGCACCCGAGAGTGTTGAGGCAGAAGCATGGAGTATTGTGGATGCGCAATCTGGTCAAATCATTGCCGAGCACAACAGCCATGTACAACGGGCACCAGCATCTTTAACCAAAATGATGGTGGCTTACATTACCTTAAAAGAGCTAAAAGCAGGAAAGCTCCACAAAAATGACATTCTCACGGCAACACCTGTGGTCAATATGGTGATGTGGGATGAATCACAAATGTATCTCAAGCCGGGTGAGCAGATTTCAATCGATCAATTGCTTGCCGGTTTAATTGTGATGTCAGCCAACGATGCTGCGGTCAGTCTAGGTGAAAAAATTTCAGGTAACGTCCCCAACTTTGTGGCACGTATGAATCAAGAAGCACGCGCACTGGGAATGAAAGATACTCATTTTTCCAACCCGGCGGGTGTCACCATGACCGATCACTATTCTACATCGCATGATTTGAGCCTGCTTGCACAGGCAATTGTCAAAGAAACACCCGATTACTTAAATTACTCGAAACTTCCAAGTTTTCGCTATCAGCAGCGCTTTCATCGTGCGACCAATCTGGCGCTTAAAATGGACCCTACTGCTGACGGCCTGAAAACAGGTTACACCAAAGCTGCTGGATTTAACTTGGCATTAACTGCGAAGCGCCCAACCATGAATGTCGATTTGCCTGAGCGTCGACTGATTGTGGTGGTACTCGGCACTAAAAATGCATTTAAACGTGCCG
Organism: Acinetobacter soli; assembly: GCF_018139125.1. Classification (NCBI taxonomy): domain Bacteria; kingdom Pseudomonadati; phylum Pseudomonadota; class Gammaproteobacteria; order Moraxellales; family Moraxellaceae; genus Acinetobacter; species Acinetobacter soli. The sequence goes on along the minus strand of NZ_CP073241.1, from coordinate 428,855 downwards.
AAGTGGCCAATAAACTCATGAATTTGGCCTACGCCTATACCCGTGATGAAGAAGTGATCAAAAACAAGCAATTGATTGCTGAGCTGCCTGTTGTGAAATCCACCTTAAAAATGTTTAAGGTCGAAACACATACGCCAACCATTGTGACTACATCGCTTTACAATCTGGCACAGCCAATTGATCTCAACAACTTTGATAACATTTCTCAGCGTTTGTTTACGCCAATGGCCAACGGTCAAAAGCAATGGATTGAACCCTTACAAACCACCAATACGCGTATTAATGTAGAACTGAATGAACAACAGTTGACCGCGCCTTTAATGAAAGCAATCAATTTGGCTACGGTTCAGATTTATCAAAACAACCAGTTGATTCACAGCATTCAGATTAACGATACAGTGCATATCGAAGAAGCAAATTTCTTTGAACGTTTCTTGATGTGGGTAAAGGGTTTGTTTAATCTGTTTGGGCATGACCAGCAAACAGCAAAGCTGTATCCGCTGCACTAAGTTGTAATCGTCAGATATATTCAGGCAGCTTCGGCTGCCTTTATTTTTGCAAAAACCTCAATAAAAATGCCATTTTCAACTCAAATTAAGACATTTTGAGCAGAAAACTCAATAAAATTTGATAAATCGCATTGAAAAGCTAAAAATCGTCTCCAACTAAGAAAAAATGAACGCTTAAATGTGAAATTTGTGAGATTTTGCGATTTTTAATCTACAAATCTGCTTTTTCACTTTATGATGTGAACTTAAATTGATTGAATGGATCAACAAACATGACTGCTATTGCAAATAACCACGTGGTTTCATTCCACTACAAATTAACGAATGCTGAAGGTGAAACCCTTGACCAATCTCAAGGCGAACCACTTGCCTATTTGCACGGTGCAGGTAACATCATCCCAGGTTTGGAAAATGCACTTGTAGGTAAAGCTGTTGGTGACAAATTTACAGTGAATGTTCCAGCTGCTGAAGGTTATGGCGAGTACAATCCTGATCTCGTTCAAGAAGTTCCAGCTCAAATGTTCCAAGGTGTTGAAAACATTCAACCGGGCATGCAGTTCCAAGCGCAAACTGATGACGGCGTTCAGATCGTTACAGTTAAAGCTGTTGAAGGCGACAACATTGTTGTTGATGCCAACTTCCCGCTTGCTGGTCAAGATTTAACGTTTGAAGTTGAAATCGTTGAAATTCGTGATGCAACTCAAGAAGAGTTAGATCACGGACACGTTCACGGTGTAGGTGGTCACCACCACTAAGCTGGAAATATCCAGTATAAAAGGTAAGGCTTCGGTCTTACCTTTTTTTATGCATCCAACACACAAAAAATGATAAAAATAGAGCATGAACTAAAATTAAACAGCATTTCACATCTCGCTCACTTTTTTACTTATAAGATTAAAGACAATTCGCTTTCACACACTTTATAAATTTAAACACTTTAAATAGGTCTACAGATGAATCAATTGATCTGGTTTCGAAATGATCTTCGGTTAAACGATCAATCTGCGCTATGGCATGCAACACAGGCCGGCACAACGCTTGCATTGGTTATTTTCTCTCCTGAGCAATGGCAACGTCATGATGATGCGCCGATAAAAATCGATTTTTATTTACGTCAACTTGCACAGCTTAAAGACGATTTAACAGCACTCAATATTCCGCTGATTGTACGCACCATTCCATTATGGAAAGATATTCCAGATGAGCTAGTCAAGCTGGTAGAGTACTACAAGATTGAAAATGTTTATGCCAATGTCGAAGTAGGCATTAACGAACTTGAGCGGGATCATCAGGCTCAAACAGCACTCAATGCCATTCAAAAAGATTTAAAACTGTATCAAGATAAAACCCTATTCACTTTAGGCAGTATTCGTAATAAAAGTGATGCGCCTTATCAGGTGTATACACCATTTAAGAAAAACTGCTACGAACTGCTCAATATCAGTCTTCCTCAATGCTTCCCGCAACCCGAAGCTCAGTCGGATGTACCAAAAATCAAAGCAGATGACTCAAAACTTCCTTCCATGACGGACTTGGGTTATGACGAAATCGATAAAAAAACCCAAGCCCTCTGGCCTGTTGGTGAAAAAGCAGCGCATAAGCGTCTTGAAGCGTTTATAAAAGATAAAATCAATCACTATCACGAGCTGCGTGACTATCCGGCCGCTGAAGGAACCAGTTGTATTTCACCGTATTTGACCATTGGTCTGGTGTCTATTCGTCAATGTGTACAGGCAATTTTTGCAAAACATCAGGGCCAGTTTTTATTAGAAAATAAAGGTCAGGAAGTTTGGCTCAATGAGTTACTCTGGCGCGAGTTTTATCAGCAACTCATGTTTGACTTTCCAAAGCTGTCGCGCCATCAGCCCTTTCAAGATCAAACCAAAACCATTCCATGGAAAGACAATGACGCGCATTTTGAAGCATGGACACAAGGTCAAACCGGCATTCCGATTGTCGATGCCGCCATGCGTCAGCTCAAGGCGACAGGCTGGATGCATAACCGTGTCCGTATGATTTGTGCCATGTTTCTGACCAAAAATCTACTGATCGATTGGCGTAAAGGCGAACAATGGTTTATGCAACATTTGATCGATGGTGATTTTGCGGCCAATAATGGCGGCTGGCAATGGAGTGCTTCGACGGGCACCGATGCCGCACCCTATTTCCGTATTTTTAATCCAGTCAACCAATCGGAAAAATTCGATCCAGACGGGAAATTTCTTAGAGAATGGCTCCCCGAACTCAAACATTTGGATAACACTCGAATCCATGAGCCATACGCGAGTAAACAAATCTCAAAGCTCAACTATCCAAAACCGATTGTCGATTTAAAAGCCAGTCGTGCAGAGGCGATTGAAGTATTTAAAAATAATTAACTCATCTGTTGGCTTTCAGAAGGCTATTTATGTTTTTCTGGAAGCTTTACCCCATTCAAACCGGAACTCAAGTCATGCCATAAAATAAAATAGAAAAAACAGCTGACTTGCTATATTGTGATAACGTTTAATAAAAATATGCGTTTGTTTTATTTTGAATAAGTAAAAACTAAGAATAAACCGTTTTACTCATCTCATCGATTTATGTATTCAGGTAAGCCTATGACCTACTCGCATCATGCAGAAGATCACTATATTCATCGTACCGGTTGGCTACGTGCCTCTGTGCTGGGGGCGAACGACGGGATTATTTCAGTGACCAGCTTAGTCATGGGAATGGCCGCGAGTGGTGCAAGCTCGCATACCTTGTTTATTGCTTGTCTGGCCGGTTTGATATCGGGTGCAACGTCCATGGCCGCAGGTGAATATGTCTCGGTTCAGTCGCAAAAGGACATTGAGCATGCCGATTTGAAGTTTGAGGCAAGAGAGCTTGAAAAGAATCCTCATCTTGAATTAGAAGAGTTAACCATTATTTACATGCGCCGCGGCTTAAGCCCAGAATTGGCCAAAGAAGTTGCCATTCAGTTAACCGAGAAAGATGCACTTGAAGCACATGCGCGCGATGAAATTGGTATTATTGAGCAAACAGCGGCACGTCCTATTCAAGCCGCGTTTTCATCGGCTTTGTCTTTTTCATTGGGCGCACTTTGCCCGATGCTGGCTATTTTGCTGAGTCCTGAACATTTGGTGTCGATCGTGGTGTTGATTGTCGGCGTATGTTCTTTGGCAATCATGGGGGCACTGTCGAGTTATTTTGCCGGTACAGCACTATGGAAAGGCAGCTTACGGATTACACTTTGGGGCATTTTGGCGATGGCCTTTTCAAGCTGGGTTGGGTCATTTTTTCAAGTCGGACCAATTTAATCTTGAGCTGAAAATGGTCAATCAGGCCTCAAACAACATTAGATGATCTTTTCATTCATATATCGCCAGTAACGCTTTGGCACATACTGAATATGCAATTTAATGTTTTTACGGGCCTGAATGTTGACGCTGTTGAAGTAGTCTTTCCAGAGCTGATCGTAGAGCATCTCCTGCTCATCCAGTTCAAGGTCAAAATTCTGACTAAAGCCATTGTCGATATTTTTATCGATGGTACTCGCATTGAGTTCGACTTGATGAATGGTATTTAAATCGTAATAAATACCGTAGTGGCGTTTTTCATCGTAAATCAGCCACTCTTGATCTTGGTAACGGGCCTTAAAATGTCGTTGAATCAACGGCAATACATTAAAATCTGGACGAACCAGACTGATAAAAAGTTCTTCTTTGGTTTTTTTAAACCGTACAAATGCTTCCATACGATGTTTTTCACGTCCCACTTGCTTGGTCCACTGTGCAACACCTAACACATCTGGATTGCCATAATTTTTTTCAATCGAAATATGGCTTTGAAAGACATAGACGGCAAAATTGAACAAATGTTGATAAGCCGGCAGTTGCTCAGACAAATAGCTGTAATAAAAGCGTTTCAAGCCTTCATTTGAGAGTTTTTGACTTAAACCTTCCCAAACGCGTTTGGCCTGTGCCTCATGGCTCGCAATCTCAATGGTTTCGGCAAGCAACGAATCTTGAGCCTGATGTTCAAGCGCCAACGTCACATTAAACTCTTTAAACTGAAATGCACGAAAGATACAGCATAAAAGCCCGGTCATTGTGCCATCAAACTGATATATCACCATCGCTAAAAGCCAAACCCCAACTGCGGTGATAATTGTTTGGTGTACTTAGATTGACCCGACTGCAGAATTTGCTGGCGAACCTGTGTCGGATGTAGCTCTTTTTTATAGGCTGGCGTGTCGATACAAAACATAAAATGCTGCGCGCGGCTATAGGCCACACCCATTTTTTTAAGTTGGTCGGTACGTAGTGGACCAAAACGACGCGCCTGAATAATTTTTTTGGCCGAACGTACCCCAATGCCTGGAATTCGTAGGATCATTTGATAGTCTGCTCGATTGATATCGACAGGAAAATATTCGGGATGTCGAAGTGCCCAGCTTAACTTTGGATCGACCTCCAAATCCAGATTAGGAAACTGCGGATTGACAATCTCATTGGCAGCAAAGCCATAAAAGCGCATCAGCCAATCAGACTGATACAAACGATTTTCACGTAATAACGGGGGTGCAGAACCAATCGCTGGCAAAGCCTTGTCTTGATCATTAATTGGGATATAACCTGAGTAGTAAACCCGTTTAAGCTTGTAATCTTTATAATGCTGATCGGCCATCATCATGACATCATAATCAGTCTCATTTGAGGCACCTACCACCATTTGTGTAGTTTGACCCGCAGGTACAAATTTTGGCACAGAGCGAATCAGCTTGCGTTCATCTTTAAACTGAATTAAGCGGTCTCGAACAATGCCTAAATCTTTTTGTACTTCGGCGTGGCTTTTCTCAGGTGCAAATTGTTTTAAACCTGCTTCAGTCGGCATTTCAAGATTAATACTCATACGGTCGGCATAAAGCCCCGCCTCGGTAATCAGCTCTGGTGAAGCACCCGGAATGGTTTTTAAATGAATATAGCCGTTGAAATTTTCTTCCAAACGTAATTTTTTAACCACTTGAAGCATTCGCTCCATAGTGTAATCGGCAGACTTAAAAATTCCTGAACTTAAAAATAAACCTTCTATATAATTACGACGATAAAAATTAATGGTCAGATCGACCACTTCTTGCACCGTAAATGCAGCTCGTTTGACATCATTTGAACGTCTGGATACGCAATAAGAGCAGTCATAAATACACACATTGCTAAATAGAATTTTAAGGAGCGAGACACAGCGGCCGTCTTCGGTATAGCTATGGCAAATACCCGATCCGGTATTTCCCAACCCTTTGTCTTTGTTTTTTCGATCACTGCCGCTTGATGAACATGAAACGTCATACTTGGCTGCATCTGCAAGAATTTGCAGCTTTTCACGAATACGATCTGTCATGCATGTCTACCTGATCTGCGATTGCCCATAGTGCTATTATAAAAAATCGCCGGTCAGTGTAGACATGCATTTGATGTATTTACGACACCAGATGTCGCGTTAAATGTAAACAACTTTGCGTTGCAGCACACCGCCTCAATCTGTCATGTACAGATAAATAATATACGCCGCAAGCTTCGCTGTCCGATGATCGAGATCAAAATTTGGATTACATTCTGCAACGTCCAAAACTTTCACTTTCCCGCTTGCCTTGATGCGTTGCAGCAGAAGTTCAAAAATAGCCAGATCGATCCCTTTAACGGCCGGTGCACTTACGCCCGGAGCGATGCTGGCATGAAATACATCGAGATCAATCGTGATATAAAGCTCATCTACACGCGCTATAAAGGTATCTATTTTTCGCAATACAACATCAAGATTGCTGCTATTTAGCTCATGATCGAACAAATAATCGCAATGAAGCCGCTCGGCTGTTTCAAATAAGGCTTGAGTATTTGAATGTTTGGCAACGCCTAAGCATAAATAATGAAACTCTTGACCATGTTTTGCAGATAGCATTGCGGCATCGTAAAAAGGCGTACCTGATGTGACTTGAGTGGCTTCACGCAAATCAAAGTGAGCATCGAAGTTAATGACGCCAACTTTTTTATTTAAATCTTGATTTAAGACATGCCGAAATAACCCAGAAAAACTTCCAAAAGCTACCTCGTGACCGCCACCGATTACGACAGGTTTACTGCCCTGTTGCAAACATGCATCTACTGCTGTCGCAAGTTGCTCCTGCGCTGCTTCAAGTGCAGCATCTTCACAGTAAATCGTGCCCCAATCTGAAATCGAAATACTTTGATGAACCGGCAAATTACTGAACTGAGTGCGAATTGCATCTGGCGCAAGCGACGCTCCCACCCGGCCATGATTTCGTCGTACACCTTCATCGGATGCAAACCCGATCAGCGTATACGTAGCCGTCGGGCTTTGCCCCACAAGATGGTGAAAGCGTAAATGCGCTGTGCCATCACCATCGTGACGCCCTTTCCACTGAAAGCTTGGGTGAATTGTCATTCCCTTTACCTCATGCATAAACTGAATATTCAATTTCCTGACCATGACGAATAATTCGCTTGGACAAATCTCCGCCCAGCCAGTAGGTCAGTTCTGAGGGGTGTTCGATCTCCCAGGCAACAAAATCGGCCACCTTACCCACTTCCAGACTACCGTGTGAATGTTGTAAGCCCAAAGCCTGTGCGGCATGTAGGGTTACACCAGCCAGTGTCTGTTCAGGTGTTAGTCGAAACAAGGTGCTGCCCATGTTCATTATCAGTCTTAAAGAAAGCGCAGGCGATGTTCCTGGGTTTAGATCACTCGACAAGGCAATTGGCACACCATGTTGCTGCAACAAAGCCACTGGTGGATATTTTGTTTCGCGTAAGAAATAAAAAGCACCAGGCAATAAAACCGCAACGGTGTTATTTTTTGCCATCGCAATCACATCTTGCTCAGTTAAATACTCCAGATGATCTGCTGAAAGTGCCTGATAACGTGCTGCCAGTGCGGCTCCCCCCAATGCAGAAAGCTGTTCTGCATGAAGCTTGACTGGCAGATTTAGCTGCTGCGCCGTTTGAAACACGCGCTCCACTTGTGCTGGCGTAAAAGCCAGATATTCACAAAATGCATCTACCGCATCGATCAGGCCTTCGGCATGTAGCTTAGGTAGCATCTCGTTACAGATATGATCGATATATGCATCTTGATCTGTGCTGCTATATTCTGGTGGCATGGCGTGTGCCGCAAGGCAGGTACTCTTCACGGTCATGGGGAGCTGCTTGGCAATTTGACGAATCACCCGCAGCATTTTACGTTCGTTTGTATAGTCCAGCCCATAGCCCGACTTAATCTCAATACTGGTCACACCGTCTCTTAACAGGGCACGAACGCGCTTGAGACCCGAAGCCAGTAATTCATCTTCATTGGCGGCGCGGGTTGCACGCACAGTGCTGGCAATACCCCCTCCTTGTGCTGCAATTTCGGCGTAGCTCACCCCTTCAAGACGCTGCTCAAACTCTAAACTTCGATTGCCACCAAAAACACTGTGTGTATGGCAGTCAATTAGCCCCGGTGTCACCCAGCGTCCTTGCAAGTCACAGACCTGTACATCTGTAATATCAGGCAAGTCCTGTTCTGGACCAATCCAGTCAATATGTGTACCTGAACTGATCAATGCCGCATTTTTTATGATTGAATATTGACCGTCACGCATAGTTGCCATGTGACAGTTTTTCCAAAGCGTTTTCATTGTTTTTTCCTGAAGCAGCATACGCACATGATACGGATGCTGCTTAAGTGTTATCGTTCCATTTCTGCACGGTGCTCAAGCGCTGTGGTGTCTTCTTCTACATGATCTTGCTTGGGTTTCACCCAAATCATGTAAGCAATCCAGAGTAAAATCAGCCAGCCGGCACCCACATAAATCGCAGGTCGGGAGTCTGGGAAATATCCCATCATCACCAAAATAAACAGCATAAATATAATTGCGAAGGCTGGTGCAATTGGCCAACCAATCACCGGAAAATCGAGCGCTTTGATTTCAGCCGCAGAGAGTTTGCGACGCATCGCGACTTGTGAAAGCAAAATCATCAACCATACCCACACCGTCGCGAAGGTGGCAATGGAGGCAATAATGATGAATACATTTTCAGGGATAAGATAATTTAAAATGACGCCAACCAGCAACACACCCGCCATAACGACCACGGTCATCCATGGCACGCCGTTCTTAGAAAGCTTTTGAAAGATTTGAGGGGCTTGTCCGCGACTCGACATGCCATACAGCATACGCCCTGCACCAAATACATCACTGTTAATGGCCGAAATTGCAGCGGTGATCACCACAATATTTAAAATCGTGGCAGCAGAACCAATGCCCAAATTTTCAAAAATTTGTACAAAGGGACTACCCTGGCTGCCAATCTGGTTCCATGGAAAGATCGACATTAATACAAAAATAGTCAGCACATAAAATAGTAAAATACGTACCGGTACTGCATTAATAGCTTTCGGCAGAGTCTTTTTCGGATCTTGTGATTCACCTGCGGTAATCCCAATAATCTCGATGCCTCCAAAAGCAAACACCACCACCGACAAACAGGCAATCAGTCCTGCAATGCCGTTTGGCATAAAGCCATCATGAATCCAGAGATTTTGTAATCCCGGTGTAAAGCTCGAATGATCTGCATGAAAACCGTAAAGCATCAGGCCCAAACCACCCACAATCATGGCGATAATGGCAGTGACCTTGACAATTGACAACCAGAACTCAAGCTCACCAAATACTTTAACGTGAATGAGGTTAATCCCGCCCAGAAACATGATCAATGACATGATCCAGATCCAGCGCGGTACATCGGGGTACCAAAACCCCATGTAAATCCCAAATGCGGTGACATCGGCGAGTGCCACAATCACCATCTCAAACACATAAGTCCAGCCGGTGGTAAAGCCGGCGAGCGGCCCAATATACTGCGAGGCATAATGACTAAATGAACCCGATACTGGGTTATGTACCGCCATTTCGCCCAGCGCCCGCATTACAATATAAATTGCAATTCCGGCAATGATATACGCCAAGATGACCGAAGGGCCTGCCATTTTAATTGCTGTTGCTGAACCATAAAATAAACCCGTTCCAATGGCAGAGCCTAAGGCCAGAAAACGGATATGACGGGTATTCAACCCGCGCTGTAATGTGGAGTGTTGTGACATTTTAATCTCCAATCCTTGAGGAAATTCAGTTAGATTCGGCCACTCCATGTGACCGATTTATAGATCACACTTCAGACAAACTCGGCAATAATTTTGGAAGAATTAACGCATTTAGGCATCCGCTTGCGAGTAACGCGCTGGCCTGCTCGATATCAGGTGCAAAAAAACGATCTTCGCTGTAATAAGGCACTTGATCACGCAATAAATGCCGCGCGCGTTCAAGTTTTGGTGAACTTTTCAATCCTTCACGAAAATCAAGTCCTTGGCATGCCCCGAGCCACTCTACCGCCAGAATGCCACGTACGTTGTCGGCCATATACCACAAACGTTTTCCGGCATTTGGCGCCATGGATACGTGGTCTTCCTGATTGGCAGACGTCGGTAGACTATCGACACTGGCAGGATGTGCAAGTGCTTTATTGTCACTTGCCAATGCAGCTGCTGTCACCTGTGCAATCATAAAGCCAGAGTTGACACCACCATTGGCCACCAGAAAAGGCGGTAACTGTGACATATGGCGATCCATCATCATGGAAATACGACGCTCTGACAACGAGCCTATTTCCGCAATTGCCAGTGCCAAATTATCTGCAGCCATCGCCACAGGCTCTGCATGGAAGTTTCCTCCCGAAATCACATCGTCCTCTGCCGCAAAGACCAGCGGATTGTCAGACACTGCATTCGCTTCAATTTCAAGAACTTCAGCTGCTTGACGAATTTGCGTCAGACACGCTCCCATTACTTGCGGCTGACAACGTAGTGAATACGGATCTTGAACTTTACTGCACTCTTCGTGCGACAACCCAATTTCACTCGACTCTGTCAGTAAGTCACGATATGCTGCTGCAACATCAATTTGCCCGCGCTGACCACGTACCTCATGAATTCTTGCATCAAACGGCGCGCGTGATCCGAGCATGGCTTCAACGCTTAAACCACCACATACAGTTGCTGCTGCAAAGAGATCTTCTGCTTCAAAGAGTCCGCGCAAGGCATAGGCAGTAGAGGCCTGTGTTCCATTGAGCAGCGCCAGACCTTCTTTAGCTGCCAGTGAAATCGGCTCAAGGCCGGCTATTTTAAGGGCTTCAACTGCTGAAATCCACTGTCCTTGATAGCGCGCTTTACTTTCACCAAGTAATACCAGCGACATATGGGCCAGTGGCGCTAAATCTCCCGAAGCTCCCACAGAGCCTTTTAAGGGAATATGCGGGTAGACTTCGGCATTGATCAGCGCGAGCAGTGCATCAATCACTTTACGGCGAATGCCTGAAAAACCGCGTGCTAAGCTATTGGCTTTGAGCAACATAATTAAGCGCACCATAGCATCATCGAGTGGTTCGCCCACCCCTGCTGCATGTGACAGCACCAATGAGCGTTGCAATTTTTCTAAATCTTCAGGTGCAATTTTGGTCGATGCGAGTAAGCCAAAACCTGTATTAATGCCATAGGCCGTGCGACCTTCGTTTACGATTTTTTCGACACAGGCCACACTGGCATTGATCGCCGCAGATGCGCTCTCATCGAGTTTTACCTTAATCGGCTGATGATAAGCTTGGCGTAAATCTGCGAGGGTGAGTTTGCCCGGTTGAAGTAAGAGTTCCATGTTTGGCGTCCTGTTTGCGCTATATTTATTTTAGATGCTGATTCGGTATCAGCATCTATCACCTCAATTTGAGCAAGTTATTGCGTGATCATTGGCAAGTTTAGTCCTTGCTCTTTGGCACAATCAATTGCGATTTCATAGCCTGCATCGGCATGACGCATTACACCAGTTGCAGGGTCATTCGTTAAAACTCGTGCAATACGTGCTGCTGCTTCGTCTGTGCCATCACAGACAATCACCACACCTGAATGCTGAGAAAAGCCCATTCCGACACCGCCACCATGATGCAATGATACCCATGTCGCACCACCTGCTGTGTTCAGTAGTGCATTTAAAAGTGGCCAGTCCGATACAGCATCAGAGCCATCTTTCATCGATTCGGTTTCACGGTTTGGACTTGCCACCGAGCCAGAATCGAGATGATCACGCCCAATGACCACTGGCGCTGACAACTCACCACTACGAACCATTTCGTTAAATGCCAATCCGAGTTTGGCACGCAGGCCCAACCCGACCCAGCAAATACGTGCAGGTAAACCTTGGAAGCTAATTCGCTCACGTGCCATATCTAACCAGCGATGTAAATGCGCATCGTCAGGAATTAACTCCTTCACTTTCGCATCAGTTTTATAGATATCTTCTGGATCTCCCGAAAGTGCAGCCCAGCGGAATGGCCCTATTCCACGACAGAAAAGTGGACGAATATAGGCCGGTACAAAACCTGGAAAATCGAATGCATTTTCTACACCCACTTCTTTGGCCATTTGGCGAATATTATTGCCATAGTCGAAGGTTGGAATGCCCATATTCTTAAAATCAAGCATGGCTTGAACGTGCTGCGCCATCGATTTTTTAGCAGCTTGAACCACCTGCTCTGGCTCGGTTTTAGAGCGCTCACGGTATTCATTCCATGTCCAACCTACAGGTAAATAACCATTGAGCGGATCATGTGCACTGGTCTGATCTGTTACCATATCTGGACGTACTCCGCGGCGCACCAGTTCAGGTAAAATCTCTGCTGCATTTCCATGCAAGGCAATAGAAACAGCTTGACCTTCTTGAGTGTATTTTTCAATACGCGCCAGTGCATCGTCTAAATCTGTTGCTTGCTCATCGACATAGCGTGTGCGTAAACGAAAATCGATACTCGCTTGCTGACACTCGATATTTAAAGAACAAGCACCTGCCAGCGTTGCAGCAAGTGGCTGAGCACCGCCCATTCCCCCCAAACCTGCGGTCAATACCCAGCGCCCTTTCAAATTGCCGTTGTAGTGCTGACGACCAGCTTCTACAAAAGTTTCATAGGTTCCCTGCACAATTCCTTGGCTACCAATGTAGATCCAAGAGCCTGCTGTCATTTGCCCATACATTGCCAAGGCTTTGGCATCGAGATCATTAAAATGTTCCCAATTGGCCCAGTGCGGCACAAGGTTTGAATTTGCAATTAGGACGCGTGGCGCATCTTGATGGGTTTTAAACACGCCGACAGGCTTGCCCGATTGAACCAATAAAGTTTCATCAATTTCTAAATTTTTAAGGGTTTCGACAATTTTATCGAAACATTCCCAGTTTCGTGCAGCACGACCAATCCCTCCGTAAACCACCAGTTCTTTCGGATTTTCTGCCACATCTGGATCAAGATTATTCATCAGCATGCGTAATGGTGCTTCGGTCAGCCAGCTTTTGGTGTTGAGCTTTGTACCGCGAGGTGCACGAATTTCGATATCACGGAATTTGGTTGTTGCTGTGGTCACAAGAGGACTCCTTCCTTTGAGTTTGAAGTGAAATTTAATCTCACTTCACTGTATAGTTATGTATTAACTTGTATATACATCCATATACTACACAAATCCTTTTTAATGAAAAGATGCTTTTTTAAAAATTGTGGAAATTAATATATAAGACAATGTTTTTCATTGTTTTAATTTTTGTACGCCATAAAAAAACACATACAACCTAGGGCTGTATGTGTTGCTTTGATCCATTCAAAAATTTACTTTCTTAATTCAATTATGCACAAATTCTTAAAAATTCCAGAAATCGTGAGTATGGATTCTACCGCTTCTTGCCGATCTAAAAGTATACTTTCATAATGCAGAAGCAGGCAGGATTTTCCATTTATTTGTAGTACCTGAGGCTCGGTCGAGGCATTAAACAGAAAAATAAGATCTGCCGAAATATGACGAGTTTGCGCCGACTTTGCAGCCAAGCGTACATGCTGCGCTTGCCAGAGATTTGGGTTATAAATCAGATTAAAGTCACGAATCGGCCCATTTAACAATTCGGCAAATACGTTACGCTCGCCAGAAAAGCAGATGCTTTGGCCCTTATTGAGTTGATGGACAATCCCCTCAATGTTCAAACAAAGCCCTGCACCCTCTAATACACTCAAGATGCGTTGCATTCCCAAAAAGTTGGAAAATGCACCAGATGCAGAAACATCCGCCATGGAAATTCGCCACTCAAAATGCGCCAGATCATCGCCAGCACTTCGAGCCAATTCCAGCGTATATCCCAAACCATTCTTCCAGCGCATTTTTTTATAGTCTGAGGCCAGAAGATGTTTCATCATTGGGTAAATTTACCTTCCAGAAAATAGCGACTGCCCGGATAAATCAATCTTGCGCTTGAAACCAATTGTTTGTTCGACCATGTACGACGTCGAATCAGCAGGCACGGTTCAGTTTTATTAATTTTGAGCCATTTACATTCCTGTGCTGTTGCGAGAATGGCAGTGACCACGTGTTCACCTTCAGTTACCGGCGCCTTAGACATCAAATATGCATTAGGTGTAATGTTTTGAAAGTCTTGATCAAGATAATCAGGAATGATGACCGGATCGACTAGACGATCTTCAATTTGGACAGGTACATCATTTTCAAAATGTACAATAATCGAGTGGAACAGTGTCTGTCCTTCACGAATTTGCATTAACACACTTTGTTCGGCATTGGCCTGAATTTTCTCAAGCACCAGTACTTGGGCATGATGCTTATGATTTCGAGCCAATATTTCTTCGGCAATATTATTGACCTGAAATAACGCAGTTCGCCCTTGTCCTTCTGCAACAAATGACCCAACGCCCTGAATACGAACCAGTAAGCCTTCAGTGGTCAGCTCTCGAAGTGCTCGATTTACTGTCATCCGGCTACAGCCAAGCAAATTGACCAATTCACTTTCAGATGGAATCTTTTTGTTTACAGGCCAAGTCCCGTCATAAATACGCTGTGAAATCATGTGCTTTACACGCAGATATAACGGAACAGGGCTGTCTTGTGCCAGCGAGAGTTCCAGATCATTGTGTGTGGTAGGTCTTGACATCAGTTCCGGCTCATAGAATATTTACTCGTATATTTTAGCGTGATTTAGCTTTAATTGTATATACAAGACTATACATATGAATTTTTATTTGATTGTAGCTTTTTCATTGCTTTAAATTCATCTTTTTCCCTCTACATCGATTACATCGGCATAATGGTGAGGATTAAATTTATATACCAAAGTAGTGACCACAATCACCATGAACAACTGTAGTATCCAAGCGATGGTATAGCTCGCTGTTATATCGTGCAAAATGGCAACCCACCATGGCGCAATTGCGGCAATTAAAAAACCGCCTCCTTGCATGAGTGCAGAAAGCTGACCTGCCATGACTGGATCAGATAAGTGATCCAGCACAATAATCATCATCAATGCAAAACAGCCTCCTAAACCTGCGCCAATCAGCATTACCCATACATAGGCAAACATCTGAGGAATAAAAACCAAACCAGCAAAACCTACAATTTGCATCACCAGTGCCGCACTGAGCCATAGCCGACGATCTTGATTTTTCCGGGCCAAATAAGGCAAAACTAAAGCGGAAATGGCTTGGCAAAGCGTTAAAATCGCCATTAGGTTTCCGCTTGATTTAGCACTCCAGCCCAATTCTTGGTAGGCAGGTGCCAGCCATGCCACAATGCTGGTATAACCACTGTTAATCAGCCCAAAGCATACAATCAGTAACCACGTGCGCGGTTGTGATAAAAACAGCGAAATCGAAGCTGATTGAAGCTTATGCTGTGATGGCTGAGCTAAATAACGTGCCGCAAGAAGCAGCGCAACCAGTGCCGGAACACTAAAAATTGCAAGGCCAAACTGCCACGATCCATATTGTGCTGTGATCAAAGGCGTTAAAAATGCGCCAAGCGCGCCGCCTCCCATGAGCATGGCAGAATAAAGCCCCATCATGGGTCCCATCTGATCGGCAAACTCTCGTTTAATCAAGCTTGGAAATGTCACTTGCAACATCGCAACACCCAGCCCAATTGCGCCTGCCGTACCAATCAGCAATAAGCCATTCGGCGCGATAAATCGAGACGCACATCCTATACAAATCAGACTTAAAGCTATCAGGCTGGCTTTTCGCTCACCCAAAGTGTTGTGTATCCACGGGCCCAGCAGCGCAATCACCCCCATGAGCAGCATAGGAACCAATGTCAGCAGTGCAATCCCTTGTAAACCAAGGCTCATATCGGCTTTAA
The DNA here is from genome assembly GCF_018139125.1 of Acinetobacter soli. Lineage (NCBI taxonomy): Bacteria > Pseudomonadati > Pseudomonadota > Gammaproteobacteria > Moraxellales > Moraxellaceae > Acinetobacter > Acinetobacter soli. The sequence continues at coordinate 413,079 of NZ_CP073241.1, read as the reverse complement.
TCCGATTGACCACAGGGCCAATACTGGTCATAAAGGGCCGCAAATTTAACCCCACTAAAGCCACTGTTATCATCAATAAAGCTCGATTGGTCACCTGATTTTACTCACTGTTGATAGGGTATGTTAATGAATTGCCAGTACGCGTAGATCCCTGGGAGATGTACTAGGCGAGTAGGAACATAACAAATTTGCATTGGTTGCTTGGCAAATGGCGTAAAAACTTACGATCCACATTCACTCAAATGCTCCTCAAGTTTTTAGATATTCTTGTTTCTTATACTGCTCAGCAAAACCGTTCTGTACGTTCTCACTACTCAGCATAAACATGATCTTTTATATTTAGAAATTAAATTATTTAATCGAATACATTAAGATTATAAATACTTACTTTTAGGATCGTTGTAGCGATTTGGGAGCACCACATGTTTGATCATCGTTTACTTCGGGCATTTGTGGCGATTGTTGAAACGGGAAGCTTTACCTTGGCGGCAGATCAACTGCATATGACCCAATCGACCATCAGTCAGCAACTGGCTCGGCTAGAACACGCTGTCGGTAAGCCTTTGATTGAGCGCCAGTCCCGTTCTTTACAACTGACCACAGCGGGCGAGTCGCTTTTGGGATACGCCAGACGTATTCTGGCCTTACAACTTGAAGCACAAAATGTGCTAAGCACAACCACAGGCAGTATTCCCATCCGTATTGGAGTACCAGAAGATATTATGAATACGGAAATGGCGAGATTACTGCATAGCTTTAGTGAAGCACACCGTTCAATCCGGCTTGATGTCACGGCAGGATTAAGTCGTGATTTAATGACACGCTATCGCGCAGGACAATTTGATATAGTGATTGTAAAGGAACCGATGGCCAGTGCAGATCATTTTGCAACATTTCCAGAAGCAATTGCCTGGTTTGAAAGTCAGCATTTTAGTCAAGTATGGCCCGATCCCATTCCTTTGGTAACCTTTCCGCAAGGTGGATTGTACCGCGACGAAATGTTTGATTTTATTGAACGTGAACGTAAACACTGGTATGTCGCTTTTTCAAGCAATAGCCTTGCCAGTGTTTTGGTCGGTATTGAAGCAGGATTAGGAATCTCGCTTTTGCCCGTGGCAGCCACACAAGGATACAATGTTCGCGAATACAGCGTCTTTGGGCGAGCACCCGCTATGGCGGTATCGCTTTATCGCTGGGAAAAAGATGGTGTTATCTCAGAACTAGCCACACAAATGGCACAAATATTACAAAATCGTTTGCATCAGTTTGCGCCATCCACATCGATAAGTACTGAGTAAAAGGAAATGTGATCGCCACGCATTTTGAGCGATCACACTCAGTTCAATGATTCAGGCTAGCCGCGGCAACTGGTAAAAAATAATGTTCTGGTGCATTTTGTTGGCGTCGCAGGCGCAGCTGTGCTGTTGTTCTGATCAAACGTTGCCGTGTTATTTTGCGTTGGAGTGCCTGTTAAACTACTTAATGCTGCGGCCAGATTGAGACGAGAAAAACGTAAACCATTTCGAGTATCGGTCACCAATGTTCCACTATTTTTGAGTCGATTGACGCTCTCGTCGAGACTATCATTTGCAAAGGCATTATTGGCTCGAATTATGGCCAGTGCAGCCGCTACATGCGGTGTTGCCTGAGAAGTACCGCTCATAACAATGCCACCACCTGAAATTCGAACACCTGGTGCAAGTAATGTTAAATTTGCAGAACTGTTACTAAAACAAGCGACTTTATCTGCATAAGAGCTGCTATCGGTACATGAACTATACATGACACGGCCAATATTTGAGTCGTACACTGCCCCTACACTGACTGCTCCCTGTAAACAGGCCGGATATGAAATGGCATTGGATTTAGCCGAATTTCCAGCCGCAACGACGGGTAATACACCTGCTTCACGTAGCGTTTGAAAGCTTTTTGATAATGAGCCTGTACAGGTCGAAGTATTTAAATCTCCCCCAAGACTCATGTTTGCAGTCTTGATATTGAGGGTTTTGGCATTGTTGGTCACCCAGTTTAAAGCCGCTGCAATATCACTGTCATACGCCAGTTTGCCACGAAAAACATCCATGGCAATAATCTTGGTATCTGCCGCGACTGTGGCAGCAATCGCTGCAACATTGGTGCCGTGTTTTTCACTGTCATCAAGTTGATTATCTTCTGGCGCCATATCCATAGCATAGCTGACCCGACAACTGGCTGGTGTGCCGGCACGTGTGCAGTTTCCAAAATCATTTAAACGATAATCTACACCCGTATCTAAAATTGCCACCGATGTTCCCTGACCAGTATAACCTTTAGATTTTACTGCTGGTTGGCCAATCAGATTCAGATTTTCATTGGCCATGGTTTTAGACGCTATATTCGGATAAACCGCTTTGACCTCTGGATCATTGAGCAACTTTACCAAAGTATCACGCTGTTGAATTCGATAAAAAGTCAAAGGCAATGCATTGTAATCACGCATTAACTGCACACCGCCAAGTACGGATAGACGTTGTCTTAAATTCTGTTTTTGTTGATGCAGTTGTGTAATTAAGGATGTGCTTGTTAATGGCTGTGCATGATTCGTCTCGACAATCAAATCATTGGATGCATTATTCAATAGTGCATCCAGATTAATTTTACCTTGTGCAACTTTTTGTAGCGCCTGTGCAGACAGTTTCGCCCGAGCTTGTTCAGATGAAAGCTGAGCGTGCGCTGATGTTATTCCCAATCCAATACTTACAATGAATAGCATGTACTTATGCATGTGTTTAATTCCATTTTTGTTGGGTGAAGAAACGTTAGGGTTTAATAATTTGATTACCCGGGTCCTTTTCTGGATCTATGGGCTGAATGCTCAGATCACTTTTGGTATCGGCAAGTGGCGCGCTGTCGGATGCTCGCTGCTCTGCTTGAGTAACTGAATGAGATGTCACGTCTTGAGTAGTGATATTATTTAGGTGAGATGGCTGATCAAGCTGCCCTGCTTGAGCTTGTGCAGTACTTTGCTTGATTGGGATAGCTGTCTCAGATGGTTGAAAATAAAAAAATAATAACGTCAGAAGCACAATAACTAATAGCAAAATAGAAGCAATTCGCATGTTTCATCCGTGTAGAATTGAGGTTGATGTGATGGGCTGATCTATCGATAAAACCAGATCATCCATGATCAAATTTCAAGCGAACATACCTGAGAATCATTATCAAAACTAGCTACAAACTGACGAAGAATTCTTGAAAATACTAAGTTAAAATCATCATATCTTTATAAAATAAAAAAACGCTTTAAATTCAATTATCTTGAAGTTATTTATGCTGTAATAAATATGTCATTTAAATTTTTTGTTACACAAATAATTTTATCTTTGAAATTTACCTAAGGCCTGAAACCATTTGAGCACTTCCAAATTATCCAAGTAAAAAACGCTGGTTTAAGCATCCATACACAATCTGTTATAGTCATCCAGACAAATCACATGACCATCATATGCAAAAATCCAAACAACTGGCACTGAGCTTAAAGCGATTGATCGAAACAGGGACATGGAAAGCCCATGACAAACTTCCCTCGCTTAGACAGCAAGTCCAAATTTCAGGATTTAGCTTAATGACCGTTTTAAATGCCTATCAGGAGCTCGAAGCTCAAGGGTTAATTTATTCTAAATCAAAGCTTGGATACTTTGTTGCTGTCCCTCCAGTGCCTGCATCGGGCACACATAACATGGTTCAGAGTACCAATATCGAAATCAATTCACGGGTATTTCGCTATTTAAAGTCGATTCAGTCTGAGCATATTGTGCCATTTGGAAGTGCCTTTCCTGACAGCCGTTTACTTTATTCAGCGCAGCTGATGCATACATTGGCTCGACAAGCTAAACATAAACCGGCTTATCAGCAAATGCCAAGCCTTCCACCAGGAAATTATGCATTACGCAAATACATAGCGCAGCGCTATTGCATGCAGGGTATTCCGACAGACCCAGAAGATATCGTGATCACTTCGGGTGGGTTAGATGCACTGAATCTTTCACTACGCGCGCTTACTCAGGCAGGCGATTATATTTTGCTACAAGAATCCATTTTTTATGGTGCTTGGCAAGCCGCAGAAAATCTGGGTTTAAATGTGATCATATTACCGGATCATCCTGAATACGGACTCGATCTAGAGGCTTTTAAGCAAGCACTGATCACCTACCCTATAAAAGTATGTTTATTGATGCTCAATAGCCAAAATCCAATTGGTTTTACCGTGTGTGATGAAATTAAGGCACAGCTTGCAGCATTACTATACGAGCATGATGTGTACTTGATTGAAGATGATGTCTATGAGGAGTTGTATTACGGCGTACACAAACCACACTCGATGAAATTCTTTGATCGACATCATCGAGTGATACACTGTAGTTCATTTTCTAAAACATTAGGCGCAGGATTTCGTGTAGGTTGGGTGTATGCTGCACAATTCTCGGCGCAAATTCAGCATTTACAACTGATGAGCACCATCTCTGTGAATGCGCTGATTCAAAGTACATTGGTCGAATATCTGTCTCAACGCTATTACGACAAACATTTAAAGCAGTTGCGTAGCAACTTAAAACGTCTTAAAGATCAATATTACGAAATACTGACACAGCGACTACCAGCGACTTGCCACATACATTATTATCCTTCTGGATATTTTTTGTGGATTGCTCTTCCAGAACGGCTAGACAGTCAACAGTTGTACCAAGATCTTCTACAGCACCAGATTGGAATTGCGCCAGGTTATTTATTTAATCAGCGTCCCGAACATGCGCATCATTTGCGCTTAAACTGTTCGTTTGAAATTGACGCCACCATTGAGCAGGCACTTCAACAACTCGCACAGTCGATTAAGCGACAATTTGCACTCAATTCAATGCATATTCCCAAATCAGATAACCCATAAAAAAGCCCAGAAATGAGTAAAATGTAATGATAAAAAAAACAAACCAGGCTTTATTTTTACGAAATAAAAAGTTCATGCTGTCCACTCCTGATTGAATATGACACTTTAGAGTTTGGCAGACCATAGGAAAACTGGTAGATACAATTTTTGATGAACACACTATAACAGACCATAACAGCGCACAAGAGGCGCTGAATGAGTCAAGCTTTAGGTTTAGCCGATCAGGAAGATTTAAGTGAAGATGCCACCGTGTCGGTAACTGGCTGATGATTTGGTCGGTACAGTAAAAACAGTACGGAGAGTGCAGCAATTAAAATCATGGGAATACTGGAGGCAATTACAAAGATTTCACTTTGGCCAACGCTCAGTAAATAGCCTGCGAAAAGTGGCCCGATAAATGCGCCAACTCGTCCTAACGCCACTGCGGCACCAACGCCAGTCCCCCGCATTTCTGTAGGGTAATATGTTGCAGCCAATGTATACAAAATCGACTGACACCCAATAACAAACATACCACACCCTGCGGCGGAGAGCGTGAAGGCAAGAGTGGTATGCGAATAGGCCAAACCAATCAATGACAGGAAGATTCCGGTATATGCGCACATCGCAATCATAATTTTATTGAAACGATCGAGCATCAGGCCCAGAAGTAACACCCCAACAGAACCTCCCAGATTAAATCCCATTTGAATATAACTTGCTTGATGCTTAGTTAATCCTAAACCGGCAATCAGTGTAGGAAGCCAGTTTTGTAGCAAGGCCAGCACCAGTAAGGTTCCAAAAAAACTGATCCATAAACTGGCAGTGGTGCGGGTTCGTCCTTGAGAAAATAGTACCTCAGACATACTGTATTTTGTACTTTGCCGTTGATGGCTTTTCAGATAGGCTTTCGATTCAGGCAAAAAATAATAAAGAACAACGGCTAAAAGAAGTGGCGCCCCGCCCCCCAGATAGAAAATATGTCGCCATTGATGATCTGCATCTAGGCCTAGTGCAACTACAGAAGTCAAAAAACCGCCAATTGGCATACCACAATACATTGAACTGACTGCTGTGGCCTTATATTTATCGGGAACCGCCTCAGACACCATGGTAATCACAATTGGCAGTGCGCCACCCATGCCGATACCAGTCAGAAAGCGAATCGCTAATAAAGCTGTATATTCCTGCATAAAAGGCGTGATGAGAGACATTGCACCAAAAATAATGACACAGGCAATTAACACTTTTTTGCGACCTATCACATCGGCAATACGCCCTGCAATTAATGCACCGGGTAAAGTCCCCAAAACAGCAGCACTGAAGATCCAACCCATCTCGGCGCTCGACAACAGCATTTCTGCTTTCATACGTGGGGCGGCAACACCCATAGACTGCAAATCAAAACCTTCAATAATCGCAAAAATAAAACACAAGACCAAAGTAATGATCATTACATGAGATGAATGAGGAGGCTGTTTGAGACCGGATTCAACCGTTTGCATGTTTATCTTCCTTTTTATTTTGTATAAATCAGCTTTCCGAGCTGTTTTTGATTTTTTTCAAACTAACAAAGATTATTTATTTACACAATAGTGAATTAAATTATGAATAGCATAATTATTTCAATTGATCTTGTTTGGATCACTCCTACGAGCGAGTTAAAACTTTATTCTAAATAACAAAAAGCACCCGAAGGTGCTCTTGTTTGGACAGATGTCCTTATTGCGGAGTGATGTTCACTGCGCTTGGGCCTTTTTTACCTTCAACGATGTTGAAAGAAACGCGTTGGCCTTCATGCAAAGTTTTGAAACCGTCAGTTGCGATTTCTTTGAAGTGAGCAAATACGTCTGGACCAGAATCTTGTTGAATAAAACCAAAACCTTTAGTTTCGTTAAACCATTTAACGGTACCAGTAGCTGTGTTAGACATAATCTATCCTATAAATTTTAAGGGTGGAGCGTCATGCGAGATGACTATTTAACTGTAAAAATTGAACAAATTGAGCTTAAGATCTATAAAACGAAGGATTAAGACTAAAACTACGATACTTAAAGAAGATTGAACTAACCGTCTAATTTTTCTAGTTGCAATTAGCATACAGCAAAAATGAAATTATTCAACCGTATCTTGGGTCTGTTTCGCAACTTCATTCTGGATTTTGTTGGTTACTCGCTCAAAGCCTTGTGAATCCAGCAATAGGGAGTAGATGAGATCGTGTTCAAACTTAAAAAACAACAAATCACCAGCACGATTTAAATCTTTGTGCACCTAAGACTTTCAATTAAGATTGTCAGCATTACTACTTTTTATCAAGATAATTTGCAAATATCTCAATTAAAAATATAAGTAAACTCACCACAATTCCAACAATGAAACTAATCATTAATGCTCAAGAAATTGAAAAATCACCTTCTTCTCTAAATGATGCAAATAATCCAATACAAAAACCAGCAATCATAATTAACCCGAATCCTGCTTAAGCCGATGATTACTTAATTTGAATTGTTGGCTTATTTCCATGGGTTAATTGATATGCACATAGTGAGGCGTAAATTCCACTCAGTAATCCATGAAGACTACGTGCTTTACTCGTCACTAAATTGTATTGCCCCTTCAATAAACTGAATAATGTTTCTATCTTATTGCGTTGCCTTATGTGATATTCATCTGATACACAGTAACCTCGATCCCCGTAAAGTTTTCCGTTTAGGCCAGCAACCAATTGCTCAACCATTTTTATGTCAGCAACATGTCCATTCGATAAAGCAGAACACGCAATTTCACCAAATTGATCCATCGCAATATGTAATTTACAGCCATAAAACCAGCCCATTGAGCTTCTACCACGTGATGCAATTTGGACTCATGATTTATGACGCTGAATACGTTGATTTTTACAAACTGGCAGAGTTTTTGAATCGATCCATAAATATTGTGTACCTTGGCCTTTCATCAGCGCCACATGTAGGGCATGCAGTGCCAATTCATGCCTTTTGATCAGATGAATCATCCTTTGATAGCAAGGCAAGTACTTAAATAAATGGCTTTTATCTTCTTTTAACCAAGTGAAAAAGGCTTTGAAATTATTGAAATGAGAGCATATGTACCAAATGGCAATAAAGCAGATTTCTGAAATTTTAAGTTGAGCAGTTCTGATTCTTAGGGAACCACGGTTTTGCTTGAGAAACTCCCAATAAGTTGATTCAAATTTAAGAAAAAATCATCAATTACGCAGAATAATTCGGTACTATTGAACATCAGGACTAGAGTTGTGAGTTTGGTGTGGTAACTCAACTGATGGCTCTAGTCCTCTTATTTTTCAAGTCAATTTCTTATCCGCGATTCGGGTTACGATAGGGTTTAAATATATAGTTATATGGTTTTATAACGCAATATCATATCTTTAAGCGCCTGGCTGTGATCGCTTAATTGCTCTATTGGAATATAGATTGATTGCTGAATAATCGCCTTTCCTTGTATAAAATCAGCGGGTCGATTGACACAATCAATTGCAATGATTTTACCCTCACGTAAATAAATCACAGTAAATGAGCCTGAGTCAGGTTCACCGCGCAGAATCTCCTGATCATAGCCAATTGAAAGCCCAATCGTTTGTAATTTCAGATCATACTGATTTGACCAAAACCACGGTACAGCTGCGTAGTCTTCGCCTTTATCCAAGATTTCTTTGGTGACAATCATTGCTTGATCATTGGCATTTTGTACAGATTCGAGTCTGATACGCTGTCCATCGGCAAAAAAATTTTCATGATTAGCACAATCACCAATTGCAAAAATATCAACCAGAGAAGTTCTGCAACGGCGATCCGTTTCAATTCCATTACTAAAAGCTGCACCTGCCTCGACTAAGACATTCACTTCAGGGTTCAACCCTATCCCAACAATCACCATATCCGTAGCAATTCGTGTTCCATTGGCAAGTATCACCGTATGCACTCGCCCCTGATCACCTTCTAGATAATCCACTCCTTGCCCTAAGTAAAATTCAACTCCTTTTTCCTGATGATATTGCTGATAAAAATCAGATATTATGGGTCCTGCAACACGCGCCAGCACTCTTGACTGTCCTTCAACCAAAGTCACATCTCTATTAATTTTGCGTAATGCACTGGCAGCTTCTAAACCAATATATCCACCACCAATGATCACACATTTTTGAACTCGATCTAGCTCCTGATTAATGCGATCTACATCTTCACGATTACGAATATAATGAATACCTTCTAAAGCCGCACCTTCACAACTTAGCCGACGTGGTTTTCCACCCGTGGCCCAAATCAATTTATTATAGTGATATTCGTAGTTTTGCTGCGTTAAAATACGATGTGACTGAGCATCAATCTGAATCACGCGTTGTCCAAGCTTTAGATCAATTTTTTTGTCTTGCCAGAACTGTTCTGGACGCAGCAAAATTCGTTCAAACGTTTTTTCACCAGAAAAATACTCTTTTGATAATGGTGGTCGCTCATAAGGTAAATGTAACTCTTCACCTATCATCAAAATTGATCCAGTAAATCCTTGTTGTCTGAGTGCAACAGCCGCTTGTGCGCCTGCGTGCCCTGTGCCCACGATAATCACATCGTAATTTGACATTTATTCCTCCGGTGCAATTTCAACTACAAGATCATCACATTGTTCATCAATAATGACCTGACAGGCTAAACGAGAAGATTCGCGGCGTGATAAGCTACTATCGAGCATGTCATTTTCGTCATCACCCAATGGGTTTAAATGAGCATAGCCCTCCAGAATGTACACATGACAAGTAGCACAAGAACAACAGCCACCGCATAAAGCGCTAATATCCCCAACTCCCGCATTTCGCAAGTTCTCCATGAGTGAAAGTTGATTTTCAACGGTAACCGAGGTGCGTTCACCCTCACGAGTGACAATGGCAATCGTTGGCATAAAACTCTCCTTTTTTTCTAATGATGGACATGTTCAGGAATGAGAACCGCTTTTATACAGCGGCCTTGTGCCTGGTCTTGTATGGCCTGATTAATCTCACTTAGTGCATACTTTTTGATAAGTTTGTCGAAAGGAAATCTGCCTGCTTGATAATGTTCAATCAATTCTGGCAAGAAGGTATCCAGATCACTATCGCCTTCGATAATGCCATGAATACGGTGACCAAAAGTAATGAGTGATACCAGATTGACATTGAGTGTCGTTTCTACACTGGGCGGAACTCCAACTAGTCCAAGTAAACCATGACTGCCCAATGATGCCAGTGCCGCTTCAACCACTTCACCTCGTCCACTCGATTCAAATGCAAAATCGACACCTTGCGGTAAGATATTGCGGATGTGTTCGGTAATATTACCCTGTGCTGGATCAATCACATGATGCGCACCCAACTCAAGGGCCAGTTCACGACGTGAAGCCATTGGTTCAACTAAAATAATGGTTGCGCACTGTTGAATGACGGCTCCCATCACCGCTGCCAAACCAACAGGCCCCCCGCCAAAAATCGCAATAGTCGAACCTTGAGGGCAAGCCAGTGAACGCATCACCCCTCCTGCACCTGTTTGTAAACCACAACCGAGTGGTCCTAAAATTTCGATCGGTAAATCCTGAGCAACCTTAACAATGTTACGTTCATTGGCAAGCGCATGACTGGCAAAAGAAGATTGTCCGAAGAAATAACCCGATACCGCCTGATCATTTTGTTTTAGCGTAGAGCTTCCATCTGGGCGCGCACCGACATAGTTGAGCTGCGGAAACTGAGTACAATACGGTGGTAACTGTTCTTTACAGCGTGGGCATTCACCACAACTGTTAAAACTCATTAAGACATGATCACCCACGGCTACTTTTGTCACTGCTTTACCAATTTTTTCAACCACACCTGCCCCTTCGTGCCCAAGAACTGCGGGGAGTGGAATCGGAATTAAACGATCACGAGCGACTAAGTCGGTATGACATAACCCCACACCTTCAATACGGACCAAGACTTCATGATCTTTTGGCTCATCAAGTTCAACCTGTTCAATAGTAAAATCCTGATGCGCTTGACGCGCCACAGCTGCTGTAATTTTCATTGTATTATTCCCTTAATCCATTTAATTTTTAACTTAAAGCCATAATCACAGACTTAGACTCCAGATATGCATCTAAAACTTCCTGTCCATTTTCACGACCTATTCCAGATTGCTTAAAGCCTCCAAATGGGAAGTTCGGATCTGCCAATAAAGCACAATTCACAAACACGGTACCCGCATCGAGCGCTGCTGAAACTTGATGGGCAATGGATAAATCTTGGGTCCAAAGATGTGCTGCCAAACCATAAATGCTGTCATTACTCAGTTGAATGGCTTCATCTAGACTCTGGTATGCTGCAGTTGCAAGTACTGGCCCAAATACTTCTTCTTTCATAATCGCGGCATGTGCAGGAACATTTTTTAAGATGGCTGGACGAACGTAAAAACCTTGTTCGGGTAAAGTCATTGCGGATAAATCCAGTGACTCGATTCCCTGTTGCTCTGCTTTATTCAAAAATTCTTGAATACTGTGCTGTTGACGAGCATTAACTACGGGCCCCAATTGCGTATTTGGATCATCGCTAGACCCTATTTTCAGGGTTTTGGTAAATGCTATTAAACGCTCTAACACCTCATCATAAATATCATGATGCACGTACAAACGTGTTCCTGCATAACAGACTTGTCCTGTATTAAAAAAACAGCCCATCGCAATGGTTGGAATGGCTTTATCCAAATCTGCATCTTTATGCAAAATGACTGGAGACTTTCCGCCAAGTTCTAGCGTTACACGTTTAAAATCGGCGATACTGGCCTGTAAAATAGAACGTCCTGTTTGAGTTGATCCTGTAAAGGCAACTTTAGCAATATCCGGATGAGTAGCCAAAGCATGACCAATATCACTGTTACCGGTCACGACATTAAAAACGCCTTCGGGAAAACCAATCTCTCGTGCAATTTCTGCCAAACGTAAAGCTGTGAGGGGGGTGTCTGACGCAGGTTTCAGTACAATGCAACAGCCTGCTGCTAGTGCAGGCGCAATTTTCCACATCGACAAAACACTTGGAAAATTCCACGGCGTGATTGCGGCCACCACCCCAACAGGTTGACGACGGCTATACGCATGAAATGAACCCGCAACATTGCTTAGCTCACCTGCGCTACCCATGATTTTACTGGCCCAACCTGCATAATATTTAAGCCATGCCACTACGGCGGGAATGTCTACTGTTTGTGTGATTGAAATCGGTTTGCCAGCATCTATCGACTCTAATTGCGCCAAACGAGTGCTATCCTTTTCAATTGCATCGGCAAAACGTCGAATTAAATTTTCGCGTTGTAATGGCGCCACCTCATGCCAGGCTGTACTATTTAATCCTTGTTTCGCTACTGCGACAATCGCATTCAAATCTTCCACAGATGCTTTTGGAATATGTGCAATCAAGGTTTCATCACAGGGGTTTATATCCTGAAAGGTCTGATTAACATCCAGTTTTTTACTGCCTGCATACAAAGCCAATTCAGGTAAAAGTTCTTGAAATCTGGCATTCATGTTGGGTCCCTAATTTTTTTGGGACGAATTTCTCAAGTGCATTTGAGTTTGCTCAAATGCAACCTTTAAAAATTCGTGTATAAAATTAATATTAGAGGTCAAACTAAAGGCTAAAGCATGTCGTTTAGTATCTCGTGATTGACCTTGTATTACTCATTTCCTAATGCAGTCGTCGCCTTAAGTCTGACGGATTTTTCCCCATTTTTTTTAAAAACAATCGGGTAAAATGTGATTGTGAATTAAATCCTGACGCCTCAGCCACCATGGAAATAGATAGATCGGAATTATTCAACAAATGCTCTGCCCGCTGTAAACGACATTTCAAGATATATTGGTGAGGAGTAATCCCCGTTGCCTCGCGGAACATACGACAAAAATGGGCAGGCGTTAAATCAATTTCACTTGCAAGGATATCCAAACTAAACTCTTGCTCAGGATGTTCACGGATCATATTTAAAATATGATGCAATCTGTGCGCAGAACAACTTGTTCTTGGAATTTGATCCGTCAGTTGAGTATCAGCACGATTTAAATGTGCGACAAAAGTGGTCATCAGCAAATCAATATATTGATCACGTTCTACACTTTGTGCTTCATATAAACTGGCCAGCATTTGTCTAATCAACGCAATACCCAACGTATCTCTGTATGCAAAACGGACGTCTGTAACGAAATCTCGGATTGCGCGTGGTAAGGTCAGGGTGACAACATCTAATTCACCATTCACTAGCCAGCCAGAAGCAACATGTGCAGGCATATTGGTCATGTCACTAGGTTTAGAGCCTGTACGACTCCAACATTGACCGTCACGCATATGTACCTGCTGTTTACCACCAATATGAGCAACCAGCATTGGCTCTGGCAATGCGTCTAAATTATAGTGACCCACGAACTGACGCCAACGCATCATTTGCCAGTCACTTTGTTTGTTGACATAACTCACTTCTGGGCGACAACCCAAAGTTTGACTGACGACATCTTCGTTACGAAGTGCTAATCCTTGCATGATGATCTCCTCATTTGGCGACAAGCACCACATTGAGATTCTTTAATCCATTTAAAAAATTAGAACGAAAGCGTCTTGGTTCAGATTTTAATTCGAAACGCTCTACCCGTTCTGCAAGCAACTCGAACACGACTCGCAGTTGCATTTCAGCTAAACGTGAACCGACACATACATGCTGACCAAAACCAAATCCCACATGTTGAAATCCTTTACGTGTAACGTCAAATTCGTCAGGACGTTCAAACACATCTTCGTCACGATTTGCTGAGGAATACCATAAAACAACTTTATCACCCTTGGCAATTTTTTGCTCACCAATCATGGTGTCTTGGGTTGCTGTACGGCGCATATGCAACACAGGTGAAGCATGACGTACCATCTCGGCTGTTGCCGTTTTAAGTAGTTCAGGATTTTGTTTAATTTTGTCCCATTGCTCTGGATTTTTGCAAAAATTGACGATGGTATGACTCATAGAGTTACGAGTAGTTTCGTTGCCACCAACCAAGGTTAAAATCAGATTTCCAATAAAATCCCGCAATACAGGCGCTTTACCATCAATAGGAACCGTTGCAAGCAACGTTGCAATATCGTGTCCTGGATGAGCACGTCGCTCTTCAAACAATGCCTGACAAAAGCCCATAAACTCAATCATAGTTTGCTGCATGGCTTCTGGTGATTGTCGAAATTCTGGATCATCTTCACCGACAAAAGCATTAGTCCAGTGATAAAGATCTTTCCAAACATCTGGTTTAACGCCCAATAATTCTGCGAGTGTCAGTAATGGTAAAGGTGCCGATAATAACTGCACAATATCCACTTCCTGATCAAATGGAATTTGTTCAATTAATAATTTGGCTCGTTCACGAATTCGATTTTCAATATCGCCAAGTCGCGCTGGTGACAATGCTGGCATGATTGCTTTGCGATATTGAGTGTGAAGCGGTGGGTCAATCGAAATAAACGGGATTCCAACTGCAGATTCCCCTGCACCTGTCAGACCGACTTCATTTTCATTAAAAATACGATGACCACCATTTTCATAAGCCGATGAAAATACGGCAGGATTACGAGATACCTCACAAATATCTTTATGTTTCATCACGGCCCAGAAACCTGAACCATCAACTTCATCATTCCAGTAAACAGGTTGTTCTTTACGAAGCTGCGCAAATAAATCATGAGGGACGCGCTGCTGATATAAATCAGGATCTTTCAAATCAATTCGAGACATTCCTTGCTCCTTAATATTCATTATTTTATTGTGAGATTTTATGTTTCAAAATGCTTTCCCAATACGTAACAGCATGGAAACATCATTTTTAAAGCCCCCTTCAACCTGTACATCGCGTGCCAACATGCCTGTAGCGATGACACCATTTTTAAATGCATGAGTCGTGGTTAGACGAAGTTGTGTTACATCCGTTTTCATGCCTGTGTATTGATCGTTTAGAAACTGTTTGCCACCAAATTTCTTTGAAAAACCAATCGCATAGTTGGTCTGTGCACTAGGCTGATAGCGCAAATAAGCCTGTGCTTGTGAGGATGGATCTGTTTTAACTTCAAAACCATTGTGATCTTTAGTCTTATAAAATCCAACATCATAAGCAGCATCAATTAGAAACCCTTTGCCTAATCCTTGAATTAAACCAATCTGTGGCGTAAGCACCCAAGTGCCTGTACCAATATTCACCTTACCAACATCATAATCGCCTGTCGGTGCTGTCACGTAACCACTTAAAGCAATCGTTGTGCCTGTCGGTTCATTTGAGGCTGTGGGATATAAAGTAAAACCAAAATTAAGATCACCTAAACCAGAATTATCAGGTTGATCAATTCCACCTACCGTTGCTTTGTCGACATAACCCGAAGTTAAAAATGTTTGTATGACTGTTTTATAACCTGCGATTTCCTGCCAACTTACTGCGCGTAAAATTCCAGCATAAACCTGAGCATCGGATTGTGGAATTTTACCAACCCCATCGACTTTTAATGTACTGGCATCTTGATAAGCAAAGTAAGCCAGACCGACTTTTGTACCATCTCCTAGCCAAGTAAAATCACCAGGCAACATATCAAAAGCATAACTGCTTACTGAAATGGTAGAACATAATGAACCTAACAATAGGCAATGTTGAACCTTCATAACCTCTCCTTTCCTATTCCTTTTTCGTATTATCTCGGTGAGCAAATTGCTAACCTTTTTTATGTGTCTTGGTATGAAAATAACTGGTTATTTCAAGCCTTGAGCATCTGTTTAAGGCTTATTCCTAAAGCCCTTATTTAGCAGTATAAAGTTCCGCCCTAAGTAATCAATGCACAATCTAACGGCTAAATTTGCACTTTTTTGCGCCCTTAAATATCAAAAAAAGAAGAAAAAAGTTTTAAGTACAGTTGAAGTGTTTTCAACCTTTAAATAAAAAAATCAGGTTAGAATACTCCTGATTTTTCTGGATAAGCTTGTGATTTGAAATAAAAGCGGCTTCATTTGATGAGTAACTTCTTTACAAGCCTCTAGCTATCACCATCCGCTGTACATCACTAGTTCCTTCATAAATTTGCGTAATTCTTACATCCCGGTAAATTTGCTCAAGAGGAAAATCTTTTAAGTAACCATATCCTCCCAAGGTTTGAATAGCACCTGAACAAACGCGCTCAGCCATTTCAGAGGCAAACAGTTTTGCCATTGATGCTTCCACTAAAGCAGATTGTCCAGCTTCTCGTAAACTTGCTGCATGCCAAACCATTTGTCGTGCTACCGCCACTTGAGTCGCCATATCCGCCAATCTAAAAGCTACAGCCTGATGATTAATGATTGGTTGACCGAATGCATAACGTTCCTTCGCATATTGTACCGCTTCATCTAAGGAAGCCTGCGCCATTCCTACAGATTGCGAGGCAATTCCGATGCGTCCACCAGCCAAATTATCCAATGCAATTTTATATCCCTCGCCCTCTTCACCAAGCAAATAATCTTTGGAAAGCTGTATCTGATCTAGTTGGATTTGCCCTGTATCTGAAGCATGCTGTCCCATCTTTTCTTCAAGTCGTAGTACTGAATAACCAGCAATATCTGTAGGGACAAGAAATGCACTAATACCTTTTTTACCTTTCTCAGGATCTGTCACTGCAAACACAATCACCACATCAGCATGCTGTGCTGAGGTAATAAAGTGCTTACTACCCGTAATAATATAATCATCACCTTTTTTAATTGCTCTGGTTTTTAGATGGCTAGCATCTGTCCCTGCTTGTGGCTCGGTCAGAGCAAACGCACCAAGCATTTCCCCTTGTGCCAAAGGAATCAAAAATTGTTGTTTTTGCTGGTCACTACCATACTTTAAAATCGGCATACACACGACGGAGTTGTGGACGCTCATGATAGTTGAGCAAGCACCATCTGCTGAAGCAATCGCTTCAATCGCACTAGCATATGCCACATAGCCTGTATCAGATCCGCCCCATACTTCTGGAACAAGCATTCCCATCAGGCCTAATTGTCCCATTTCTTGAATCATCTCTATTGGAAATCGGCGTGTTCGGTCCCATTCTGAAGAGTGGGGTTTTATTTTTTCCTGAGCAAATTGTTGCGTCATATCACGGATTTGTTGTTGTGCTTCGCTGAGAATCATCTGCTGTCCCTATAATTAATATAAATGATTAAGCCAAAGTGATTTACATCAGTTCAATTGCCATTGCTAAGGCTTCTCCACCTCCGATACAAATAGCCGCAATCCCGCGTTTTAGTTTATGTTGTTTAAGGGCATGGATCAGTGTTACCACGATTCTTGCACCCGATGTTCCAAGTGGATGTCCTAGGGCACATGCACCACCATGAATATTGAGTTTTTCATGTGGAATATCTAGTTCATGCATGGCAATCATTGGAACAATGGCAAATGCTTCATTGATTTCAAATAAATCGACTTGGTCAATCGTCCAGTTACACTGTTGAAGCAATTTTTGAATCGCGAATACGGGGGCGGTGGTAAACAAATGTGTTTCACCCGCATACACTGCCTGATCCACAATGCGTGCTAAAGGCTGAAATCCCTTAGCCTTAGCATAACTTGCACGTGTCAGTAAAAGTGCTGCTGCACCATCTGAAATCGAACTGGCATTCGCAGCAGTAATGGTTCCATCTGCGCGAAAAGCAGGTTTAAATTGTGGAATTTTGTCTAGTTTGGCTTTAAGCGGTTGTTCGTCTTGATGAATCGTGAGTGCTTGTGTTTTTTGCTGCACGGTCAATGGCACAATTTCAGCAGCAAATTGACCAGTTTTGATCGCATCACATGCACGTTGGAGTGAATCAATGGCAAAGGCATCCTGCTGTGCACGGTCAAACTGATAATATTGTGCGCTATCTTCGGCAAAACTCCCCATGAGGCGACCAGAAGTATATGCATCTTCTAGACCATCTAAAAACATATGATCCAGTAATTTGTTATGTCCCATGCGATAGCCTGAACGAGCGCGATTGAGCAAATAAGGTGTATTGGACATGCTTTCCATACCGCCTGCAATGACCACTTTGGCTTGTTCGGTCT
Source organism: Acinetobacter soli (assembly GCF_018139125.1). Classification (NCBI taxonomy): domain Bacteria; kingdom Pseudomonadati; phylum Pseudomonadota; class Gammaproteobacteria; order Moraxellales; family Moraxellaceae; genus Acinetobacter; species Acinetobacter soli. Next base: position 395,069 of record NZ_CP073241.1, on the reverse strand, counting down.
GAATTAGATTTTTTGCAAAAATCAAACTTTGCATACCCGAACCACAAACTTTATTGATGGTCGTGCAGGCTACGGAAGGAGGTAATTGTGCTTTTAATGCGGCTTGTCGAGCTGGTGCCTGCCCTTGTCCAGCAGGAAGGACACAGCCCATGATTACCTGATCAACCTGCTTTGGATCGATGCAACTTTGTTTGACGACTTGTTGTATGACGAATTTACCTAAATCACTGGCCGTTAAACTTTGTAATTCGCCTAGAAATCCACCGATTGGAGTACGCACTGCGCTTAAAATCACGATATCGTCATGCATGGCCATCTCCTGTGTCATATCGAGTCTGGTTTGAAGAAGCCAAATACACTTTATAATCTTCAATCAGTTTACGTTTCAGTATTTTCCCCGTCGCTTCTCTTGGAAAGTTTTGACTAAACTCAAAAATCTGTGGGCATTTCACGCTTCCTAAAGATTGACGCACAAATTGTTTGAGTTTCTGGACTTCATCTGCACTGGACAAAATACAGGCTTTGAGCTGAACAACCGCAACCACTTTTTCGCCCATTTCGTCATCAGGAATACCAAAAACGGCGGCATCATTTACATCAGGATGTGTTATTAATAGATTTTCGATTTCTTGAGGATAAATATTGACTCCACCCGAAATAATCATGAAGTTTTTACGATCGGTCAGATATAAGTAGCCATCTTCATCCATCCAGCCAATATCGCCCAATGTGGCCCAACCTTGCTTGCTATAGGCTGTTTTAGTTTTTTCAGGGTCTTTGTAGTATTCAAACTGTGGGCCATCCGCAAAATAAATATCACCAATTTGCCCCACAGCCAGTTCGTTCTGCTGTTCATCAAGTATCTTAATTTTTCCTAGTACTGCTTTACCGACTGAGCCTGGTTTACTGAGCCATTCAACTGAATCCAATGCAGTAATCCCACATTGTTCAGTGCCTGAATAATATTCATGGAGAAGTGGGCCCCACCAGTCAATCATTGCTTGCTTAACTGGTACAGGACATGGTGCAGCTGCATGAATGACAGCTTTGAGCGAGGATGAATTAAAACTCAGACGTCTGGTTTCTGGCAAGTTAAGTAAACGAATGAAATGTGTCGGCACAAAGGTGGCATGACTGATCTGATATTGCTCAATTAAATTGAGTGTTTGCTCTGCATCAAACTTATCCATTATCACAACAGTTCCACCAAAACGATGAACAGCTAGGGCCCATCGTAACGGCGCAGCATGATAAAGCGGTGAGGTCGATAAATACAAAGTGTCTTGACCCATTTGGTATAAAGTACGTCCCATCGACATCAGTGGCACTGGCTGCATCAAATCACCTTCAGGTAAAGGCGGACGTACACCTTTAGGGCGACCAGTAGAACCAGAGGAGTACAACATATCTCCGCCTGGACTTGGGTCTGTAATATCACCTTCCGAACACTGGCTGAGTGCCTGTGTGAAAGAAGCCACTGAGGTTTTTGGTCCTGTGGCATATAAATAGACATAATCCAGCTGACTCAGTTTGAGTGCTTCTAAAGCGGTATCGACCAATGATTTTGAGACAATCAATATCTTGCTATCTGAATTATCTAAAATATAAGCCAGATCTTTTGCGGAGGTTTTACACGAAATCGCGGTAAGATAAAGTCCTGAACGCTGTGCTCCCCACGCCACCGTAAAGATATCAATACTGTTTTCAAGCAATATTGAAACAACATCACCACGTTTGAGGCCGTGTTGACGAAATAAATGTGCGCAGCGATTTGCCAATGCATTCATTTGTGCATAGCTTAGTACCTGTTGCGTACTGGCAAAGATGCAAGCAGCTTTATCTGGGGTGTTCTGTGCATGAACCATTGGATGCATCTTTTGATCCTCATTACCATGTGACATTTTTAATTTGAAAATTAACGTCCTTTCCATTCTGGTACACGTTTCTGGGCAAATGCTCTTGGCCCTTCAATGGCATCTTCTGAATTCAGCATGCGTTGTATCGCATCGTATTGCCATTGCTCCTGCATGGCTTGTTCAACCGAACTCTCCAATCCTCTTAACACAGCTTGCTTGGTAGCACGTATCGCTAGTGGACTACATGCCAAGATTTCATTTGCCCATCTTTTCGCTGCTTCAAGTACAGATCCACTGGTTACTTCATTGACAAAACCAAGCTCGAATCCTTCTTTTGCCGATACCCGACGTCCTGTAAATAACATTCCCATACTTCTTTTTAACCCAATGACTTGAGGTAAACGTTGCATTCCACCTGCCAAGGCAGCCAAACCGACTCTTGGCTCAGGCAAAGCAAAAACAGCATTTTCAGATGCAATAATTAAGTCGCAAGCTAAAGCCAGCTCAAACCCACCACCCATTGCGACGCCATTTACAGCAGCAATGACAGGTTTAGTTAAATCGAAACGTGTTGTTAAACCTGCAAAACCTGATTGCGGTGTCACCAGACCACCACCTGCTGCTTGTTGTTTTAAATCATGACCTGCACAAAACGCTTTTTCCCCCACACCCGTCACAATCGCAACCCATTGCTCATCATCATTTTGAAATTGATCAAAAGCTTGAGCCAACTCCTCATGGGCAGATGCATTTAATGCATTAAAACTTGCAGGACGATTGAGAGTAATAATTGTTAAATGTTGCTGTTTTTCAACCTGAATAAAGTGGTATTCCATTGCCACTCTCCTTAGATTTTTTAATTGATAGTTTAAATAAATTGGTTAAGACGCTCACGAATAATCTGATTGGCATCACTAACAATGCGTTGCAGTAATTCATGACAACTCGGAATATCTTGAATCAAGCCCTGTACTTGCCCAGCCCAGATCAGACCCGCATTCAAATCACCAGTTTCCAGTGCTTGACGACCCTTAATACCCGATACATAACCCCGTATATCTTCAAACTGACTGTTAAGCTGGCTTGAAATTTCGACCACACGATCTGACACACTATTTTTAGCAACCCGTCCAGTATTGTGAAATTTTCTGAAAATTAAATGGGTTGAACGCTCATCATTATTTACAATAAATTGCTTAATCGTTTCGTGGATTGGCGCTTCTTTGGTGGCACAAAAACGTGTACCCATGTTAATACCTTCGGCTCCTAGAGCTAGAGCAGCCACCAACCCGCGACCATCAGCAATCCCACCACTGGCAATCATTGGAATCGTTATTTGATTGGCTGCAGCAGGAATCAACACTAAGCCGGGTACATCGTCTTCACCAGGATGTCCCGCACATTCAAATCCATCGATTGAAATAATATCTGCACCCATTTTTTCAGCCGAGATTGCGTGGCGTACCGATGTACATTTATGCAGAATTTTTATCCCATGTTTTTTAAACTCATGAATGTGTTCTTGTGGTTTTCCACCTGCGGTTTCGACAATTTTGATTCCGCTTTCAATAATCGCTTGACGATATTCAGCATATGGGGGTGGATTGACTGAAGGTAATATAGTTAAGTTAACCCCAAAAGGCTTGTCAGTTTGATCACGACAACGTTGAATTTCTTTTACCAAATCCTCAGGCGTTGGCTGCGTTAATGCGGTTAGAATTCCTAATCCTCCCGCATTGGAGACTGCGCTGGCCAATTCAGCGCGTCCAACCCACATCATCCCGCCTTGAATAATCGGATATTCAATTTCAAGCAACTCGGTAACACGTGTTTGCAGTTTCATGAGTAAGCCTCCAAAATAGTGACATTTGCCATACCACCACCTTCACACATAGTTTGCAGACCATAACGCTTACCTTCTCTATGTAATGCATGAATTAATGTGGTCATGAGTTTGGTTCCTGATGAGCCCAGTGGATGCCCCAATGCAATTGCCCCCCCATGAATATTCAGCGCTTCAGGATTTGCATTCAAAGCTTGTAACCATGCCAGAGGCACAGGTGCAAAAGCTTCATTGACTTCATACAAATCAATATCAGTAATTTTAAGTCCCGCTTTTTTTAAAGCTTTTTGCGTGGCAAAAATTGGCTCTTCCAGCATTATCACTGGGTCACCTGCACTAACACTCATATGTACTAGGCGTGCTTTAGGAGTTAGACCATACGCTTTAAGCGCACGTTCACTGACGATAAGTACAGCACTTGCTCCATCACAAATCTGACTGGCATTTGCAGCTGTCACTACACCATTTTCCACTAAGGGTTTAACTGCTGAGATAGATTCAAGATTGGCATCAAAACGAATGCCTTCATCAACACGATGCACTTCATCATCTGTCTGAAGTGCAATAATTTCATTTTCAAAAGCACCCGTTTCGGTAGCTTGAATTGCACGTTGATGACTCAATAAAGCAAATTGATCTAGTTGCTCACGCTTAAAGCCATATTTCTTGGCCATCATTTCAGCGCCTGTAAATTGGCTAAACTCATCAACAGCAAACCGCGCTTTAATTCGAGGGCTTAAAGGATCGGCGGGGAGTCCAGCTTTAGCATGTAAGCTCGCATTACTCAACATCGGTGTACGCGTCATACTTTCGACACCACCTGCAATCACAACATCCTGCATGCCTGATAAAATCGCTTGGGCAGCAAATTGCACGGCTTGTTGCGAGCTACCGCATTGCCTATCAATTGTGACACCAGGTACATGAATCGGTAATTTGGAAGCAAGTACAATATTTCTGGCAAATGCAAAAGTTTGTTCACCTGCCTGAGTAACACATCCAAAAATCGCATCATCAATAATATTCGGATCAATACCTGTACGTTCCAACAAAGCATTAATGACTTCTGCACCCATATCAACAGGATGCCAGCTAGCCAGTTTACCGTTGCGCCGACCACCTGCCGTGCGTACTGCATCTACAATATAGGCAATATTCATATTTAATTATCCTGATTAAATTGTGGGGTACGTTTTTCTAAAAATGCCGCAAGCCCCTCTTTGGCAGGCTCACCCAGACTAATCCCTGCAATTTTGCGTGCTTCAAGCTCCAAGTGCGTTTCAGGGGTATTTTGATGACTATTGAGCAGCAGTTGTTTAACATTCGACAATGCAGGTGTGGAACTATTCAGCAATTGCTCAATCAAAGCAGTTTGACGCTTTTGCAGTTGCTCAGTGGTGACCACTTCACTAATCAGACCGATTTGATCTGCTTCAGCAGCGCTCAGTTTTTGATTGAGCATTAAAATCTGTTGGGCTTTGCGTAAACCGACCAATTTAGGCAAATGCCATGTCAATCCAGCGTCTGGACTTAAACCAATCGCCCCATAAGATGGTGCAAATTGTGCATTATCAACTGCAATAACCACATCCCCAATCAGCGCCAGACTCATACCAGCACCTGCTGCAGTCCCATTGACCACCACCAATAAAGGCTTGTTCATACGCATAAATCGCGAAATGGCTAAATGTAAAATACCCGCAAGCTCACTTAAAAAAGCAGGAATGTGTGCTTGAGCTTCGGTGAATGCGGTAATATCACCTCCAGCACAGAAAAAACGTCCAGCCCCTGTAAGGACAACACAGCGAATGCTTCGATCCTGATCACATTGAATTGCAGCATGGAGTAGCGCTTGTGCAAGCGCCAAATCAATCGCATTGCCTTGCTGGGGACGATTTAAAGTTAAATACGCCACACCTTTTTCTACTTCAACTAAAAGATGCTGACTCATTGGCAGGCCTCCATTGCTTCACGCGCGAGACGTGCCAAGATAGGGAAGCTTTTAGCACGTTCCTGGGCATGAATGGAGGCCGCAGATCCACGAATGACACGTCCTTTAATGCCATGAAAAATTGCCGCCAAGCGGAAAAAATTAAATGCGACATAAAATTTCCATTGTGAAATACCCTGTCGACCTGTGCGTGCACAGTAACTTTCTATATATTCTTGCTCTGTCGGAATATTCATAGCTTCAATATCGGTATCTGCCAGACCCGCGACAATGTCAGGCGGCATTTGATACATCATGGCGTGGTAGGCAAAATCAGCGAGGGGATGACCTAATGTTGATAATTCCCAATCCAGAACAGCCAAAATTTTGGGTTCAGTGGGATGAAAAATCATGTTGTCGCAGCGAAAATCACCATGAACGATGCGAGTTTCATCCCCTTTTGGAATGTGCTTCGGTAACCATTCAATCAGCATATCCATATTAGAATCGTGCCCTGCTTCAGGGTCATCAAGATACTGTTTTGACCAACGTGCAATCTGTCGTTCAAAATAATTGCCAGACTTACCATAATCCTCAAGCTGCAACGCCATGGGATCGAGGCTATGTAATTTAGCAATAGTTTGATTCATGGCATCAAAATATAAAGGACGCTGTTGTAGAGATACCTCTGCAAAAGATGCATCCCAAAAAATTCGTCCTTCGACTTTATCCATAACGTAAAACTCAGTTCCCAGAATCGAAGTATCGGTACAGAGTCCATGAATTTTAGCCACAGGAAAACCTGTTTGATATAAAGTAGTTTGAATACGTGCTTCTCGCTCTACCGCATGTGCCCCCTTTAATGCACCATTGGGCTTTTTACGCAGTACATAACTTGCATTAGGGGTCTTGATCTGATATGTCGGAACAGACTGGCCACCTTTAAATTGACTAATTTCAATATCACCTGAAAAATCAATCACATGAGTTCGCATCCATTCAATTACAGCATGCTTATTCAGTTCCATACCTGCTCTTACGGCAGAAACCCCGGTATTGGCTTGCGCATTTAAACTCGTCATCACTTAGCCTCCTTGCTGCTGTTGCTTGTTTCGTTTCAGCCAATCTCGCTTAATTTTTTTTGCAATTGACCACTTATGTACTTCGGTCGGACCGTCATAAATACGAAAAGCTCGAATCTCACGGAATACTTGCTCGACAATGGTTTGCTCGGTCAAACCAGAGCCACCCATCACTTGTACACAACGATCAGCCACTCGCATTAAGGTTTCACTCACCGATACCTTTGCCATCGAACTTTCAAATGTACCCAATTCACCCTGATCTAAAACCGAGGCACACCAATCAATCATGAGTTCAACCTGCTTTAGATCAATAAGGTTTTCGGCCAGCATAAAGCTGCATCCTTCATGATCAATCAGCAACTGTCCAAATGCCTTACGCTGATTGGCATATTCAGTCGCAATTTCATTGGCACGCAAACAGGCACCATACCAGCGCATACAATGCGAAAGACGGGCTGGAGAAAGCCGAACCTGCGCATATTTAAAACCTTCACCCGGTTCACCTAGCATTTGTTGTGCTGGCACTCGCAAGTCATTCATCCATAATGTTGCATGCCCACCTGGCATTGAGCTGTCAATGGTACGCGGTACTTGCTCAATCTGGATCGCAGGATGCGGCAATTCGACCAGAAACATACAAGCACCTTGTTCTGCCTTGGCCATAATGATGCCGACCTGTGCACCATCTGCACCGGTAATAAAGGCTTTTCGGCCACGAATGACCCATTCATCACCCTCTTTCCAACAAAGCGTTTGCATCATAGATGGATCAGAACCTGCACCATTTTCTTGTGCGGGTTCGGTCATAAAAAAAGCAGAACGTACATTCCCTTCTACCAAAGGCTTTAGAAATTTTTGCTTGATAAAATCACTGCCTACTTGACCTAACAGATACATATTGCCTTCGTCAGGCGCAGCAGTTTGACAAGCCAAAGGCCCTAAGGGTGACAAACCCGTTTTAATCAAAACTTGTGCTGTTCCACGCTGACTTAAATGTGTACCATCAGGCAAAATATGTGGCGTAAGAACCCCTGCCTCACGCGCTTTATCTCGCAGTTCGACAACCAATTCTTCGGTTGGACAATTGTGATGATCACGCCGTGGGTCACGCTCATACGGAATCACCACTTCACGCACAAACTTTTCAACCTTAATAGCTATTTCATGTGCCAGATTTAAATCATCAATCATCATTTTGCTGTCATCCGTATAGCGCCATCTAAGCGGATAACTTCGCCATTAAGCATAGGATTGAGAATGATGCTTTCGACTAATTGAGCAAACTCATCAGGTTGTCCCAAACGGCTTGGAAATGGTACTTGAGCGCCTAATGAATCTTGAACATCTTGCGGTAAAGTAGCCAATAATGGCGTGAGAAAAATCCCAGGTGCAATCGTCATGACTCGAATGCCATAACGTGCAAACTCACGTGCTAAAGGTAAAGTCATGCCTACTACACCTGCTTTAGAGGCTGCATAAGCGGGCTGACCAATTTGCCCATCAAATGCAGCAACACTGGCCGTATTGATAATCACACCACGTTCTTCACCAATAACTTCGTCTTTATGTAATCGGGCTGCAAATTTTGATAAGACATTAAAGGTACCATTTAGATTGATATTAATAATCTTGCTAAATACGGATAAAGCCAATGCATTACCTTCACGATCAATGGCTTTACCAGGAGGACCGATACCTGCACAATTCACCACCACACGTACTTTTTTCTTATAAAATTCTTCAGCCTGTTGAAAAGCCTGATTAATCTGTTCTTCATTGGTTACATCGGCTTGTACAAATAGACCACTGACCTGAAGCGCAAGTTGTTCACCTAATGATTGATTTAAATCGACAATAACTAACTGTGCTCCTTGCTTAGCAAGCCGCTGTACAACTGCCTCTCCTAAACCAGAAGCACCACCTGCTACTAATACAACATTTCCTTTGAGCTGCATTTTTACTCCATTTAATTCATTAATAAGTATTATTCTTAAGAGTGAAAATAAGAGCCTGATAAATCAAAGTCAACGTAATGAAAAGAATGATCAAAAAGAGTAAATAAAATGATCACATAAATAAATTTCAGAGTAATTTCAAATATTTCGGAGCTATTTTAAGAATAGATAAATTATGATTTGATTTAAATCTCAGATATAAGTAGAAGTTTTTCCAAATTAAATCTTAGTTTTAAAGGGCTTTGTTGCAAAAACATTCAAAAGCTAAACTTTCCCCAAGTTATCCAAATTTAAGTGACAACTTGGGTGTGAGGTCGGCCCAACTTCGTAAATTTATTTAATACAGCCACACGTGCATGCATCTCATTGAGTTGGCTTTGGAAATTCCTTGCGCTAAGCATATCACCGAATAATTTGATGAAATGCATCTTGGTTTCTACCAAACTTCGGGCATGATAGCCTGACCTTTTTTTCATAGTGTCCTGTCTAAACGTTTAACTGTTCGAATTAATTCATTTCGCTTTAACGAGCTGGTCTTTGTATCTTTACAAGGCTTCGCATTTTTTCTGAGTGGAATCACCGTATGCGCTTGTCGATCTGCGATTACCTGACGGCATTGCTTGGTCTCATAAGCCCCATCAGTATAGACGAGACGGAGTCAATCTGTTCTTCTTGTGGAATCTGATCCAGTAAATCACCAAGCACCTGTGAATCACTCACATTGTTGGTTGCGAGCTGAATAGTGCGTATTTGAAGGGTTTCAGTATCGATACCAATTGTAATTTACGCCATTCGCGACGATATTCAGGCTGATGTTTTTTACGTTTCCATTCGCCTTCACCTAAAAACTTTAAGCCTGTAGAATCAACGAGTAGGTGTGGAGACCATTACTGCTTTTTTGATAGTTAATTGCAATATCAATATGCTTTTGTCTTCTACAAATAATGGAATAATCTGGGGCTGTCCAATCTAATCTACAAAGATGAATAAGACTTTGAACAAAGCCAGTGACCATACGTAAAGACAGACGTAATAGTGATTTGATCATTAAACAGTATTGAATCGCTGTATCGGAATAAGTTTGATTTCGTCCATGCTTGCCTTGTGGCTGTGCATACTATTGGGTCTTAGGACCCAACTAGATTGAAATATTTCCACGCTCGATTAAAACTTGGTTATATGAAGGCCAATTGGTTGTAAGATAGATTTTAGGTGTGGGCTTATTCATTTGAGAATTATAATGTTAAATAAGCCTTTAACGGTAGGTTTGTGCAACAAAGCCTAGTTAACTTAAACGACGAGGAGATAAATAAAATCTCACTCATTGTTCTAGACTACACCTAAATCTTCTTAGAATCGCCTTAAAGCAAAATTAGAACTACACCCCTGCATCTTTCGTTTTAGTTGATTTAAATTGAATCTAAAGCAATTAGAGAGCAGCTGTGATTCTTCAACGATGATGATTAGACTGTGCAATGAATTTTAAACTCAAAATTTCAATTGTCCTAAGTGATCCGAATCAACATCAAATAATACCTCTCAATCCAAAATTTAATGTGGGGTAAGTTGAGGGGTAGAATTACAGTAAAAAAATAAGCCCTTGTAAAAACAAGGGCTTATTTAAATATTTGGCGGAAGCGGTGAGATTCGAACTCACGGAGGACTCACACCCTCGTCGGTTTTCAAGACCGGTGCATTAAACCGCTCTGCCACGCTTCCATGTGCGTAAGAATACAAAGACCGTTTATTTTATTCAAGAAAAATTTTAACGCTTTGCACTCGTTTGCATATTGTTTCATCAAAATTACAGTTCTGCGGCCAATTCTGCACCTTCTCGGATGGCACGCTTGGCATCTAGCTCGGCAGCAAGCTTCGCTCCACCAATAATATGATAGCGTGCCAGTGTCGACTCCTGTGCTAAAGGCATTAAATCTTTCACTGACTCTTGTCCAGCACAAACCACAACCGTATCTACACGAAGTAGCTGATCATGACCATTTACTTCCACCCACAAGCCTTCATTGGTTACAGCTTTGTACTGCACACCACGCATCATTCGCACCGCATGTTTTTTCAGTTGTGCGCGATGCACCCAGCCTGATGTTTTTCCTAAACCAATTCCCAGCGGTGTGGTTTTACGTTGTAATAAATAAATTTGTCGCACAGGTACTTCTATTTGGACAGGTTGCAGGCCACCTTCGGTAATGTAATTCGGATTAGAGTCGACCCCCCATTCTCGCTGCCAATCCGCCAAGGGCTGGGGCTGAATCTGATGCGCAGGTTTGAGTAAAAATTCAGATACATCAAACCCGATACCACCTGCGCCAATCACGGCCACTTTTTCACCAACTGGAGCACCACGTAATACTTCAGCATACGAAAGAACTTGTGGCAAATCACTGCCTTCAATACGAAGCTGGCGTGGAATAACACCCGTCGCCACAATCACTTCTTCATAGCCCTCGCGCTCGAGTTGCTCACGATTGACGCGTGTGTTTAAACGAACATCTACACCCGTTTTTTCTAGTTGCACTTTGAAATAGCGAATGGTTTCATGAAACTCCTCTTTGCCGGGGATAACTTTGGCCAAGTTAAATTGCCCACCCACTTCAGACGCAGCTTCAAATAACGTCACCTGATGCCCACGACTGGCTGCAACGGTGGCCGCCGACAGCCCTGCGACACCGCCACCTACAACCGCAATTTTTTTCGGTTTTTTGGTTTTGATATACGTTAGCTCGGTTTCGTATGCTGCACGCGGATTGACCAAACACGTTGCACGCTGGTTTTTAAAGGTATGATCGAGGCAAGCCTGATTACAGGCAATACAGGTATTAATTTCATCGACACGATTGGTAGCCACCTTGGTCACCCAAAATGCATCGGCTAAAAGTGGACGTGCCATCTGAATCATGTCGGCTTTACCTTGTGCCAAGATCTCTTCTGCCACATCTGGCATATTGATTCGATTGGCCGCAATCACAGGTATAGACACGTGCTGTTTCACATAAGCAGTATAATCGACAAAAGCCGCACGCGGTACAGAGGTGACAATGGTTGGAATACGCGCTTCATGCCAGCCAATACCCGTATTGAGTAAGGTAACGCCCACTTTTTCAAGTGCCTGTGCCACCGTAATCACTTCGCTCATGGTATTGCCATCATGAACTAAATCCAGCATAGACAAACGAAAACTAATAATAAATTTTTCACCGACTTTTTCACGAATCGCTTTTACAATTTCAACTGCAAAGCGCATACGGTTTTCAATCTCGCCGCCCCAGCGATCTGTTCGTTGATTGACATGACGGCTCAAGAACTGATTAAGCAAGTAGCCTTCAGAGCCCATAATTTCGATACCATCGTACCCTGCTTTCTTGGCCAGATCGCTACAGCGGGCATAATCTTCAATGGTGTCTAAAATATTGCTTTCCGACATCTGACGCGGTTTAAACGGTGAAATAGGTGATTTAATTGGGCTTGCCGACACCACAAAAGGTTGATAACCGTAGCGACCAGCATGCAAGATCTGCATCAAAATTTTTCCACCATGCTTATGTACGGCATGCGTGACCAAACGATGATGTGGAATATCTGCCAAAGAATTCATGGTTCCACCTGCGGGTAAAAGCCAGCCCTGTCGGTTAGGTGAAATGCCGCCGGTAATGATTAAGCCAACACCGCCTTTCGCTCGCTCTCCAAAGTAGGCTGCAAGTTTCGGATAATTATAAAAACGGTCTTCCAAGCCGGTATGCATAGAGCCCATCACGACTCTATTTTTAATTGTTGTAAAACCTAAATGCAGTGGTTTTAAAATATGTGCATAGCTAGTCATGACGAATCCTTAGGTTGTTATTGGCTTTGCAACTTGTTGCATAATACTTTAATACTTTTTATCGGGGTTGGGATGACCCGAGTGCTTTTTTTACGTGTTAAAAATGTCAGTTAATTAGTTATCAAAACATTCTTTTGGTTGGTTTACATCTTATTCTTTGTTTCGAATCGCATCATATTAACGGTGATTATTCAGCTTGATCTACAAGTAAATCTATAAAAACAGCCCTGCTGTACAGAGCTGTTTTTTGAGTTTATTTATGACTCTGAATGGCAGCAAGTCGCTGTGAACCCAGCTTTAATGAGCTCACCACAATGCCTAAACATATGCAAATCGCACCCAATACAATATTCATGGTTAAAGGCTCATGCCAGAGCAGCGCACCAAAGCACAAGCTCAACACCGGAATACTCATAATCGAGATTGAAGCAACAAAGGTATCGACCTGACTCACAATCCAGTTCCAGAGTACAAACGCAAATCCTGTGCCAACAATTGCAATATAGAACAAGATTGACGCATTCAATGGATCTAGCCAAACATTCAAATCAACCGGTTCCCATGCAAGTGCACCAGCGAGTAATACCACAGCCCCCAGAAGCAATTGCCAAATCGTCAACTTGATTTTGTCATACTCGGCAAATTCTTTCTTAATGTACACCGTCGCCGTGGCCCAGAAGAAACCCGAACTGATTAACAGCAACTCACCCACCACCGACAGATTAAATTGAATGTGTTTAAGCTGCGGCCACATGATCGCGATCAGCCCTGCCACACCCAGTATCAGGCCCAACGTTTTTTGGAAATTCAAGCGTTCATTCAGTAAGAAATGCGCCAAAACACCTACAAAAATTGGCATGGTAAAAGTCAATACCGCCGACAATCCTGAGTCGACAAACTGCATGGCAAAGGTTTGGGTCGCATAAAATCCAAAACAAACTAAGACACTGAGTACAATCATTTTTCGCCATTCATGGCGTGCAGGTAAAATCGAACGTTTCAATAAAGCCTGTACCAATATCAGGGTTAGGGCAGCCACAATCAAACGTGCGGAAATAAATAAAAATGGAGGAAACACCTGTAAGCTGTGTTTGACCAATCCCCATAATGATCCCCAAACAAGGCACAACAGTGTGATGGCACTGATGACTCGAATATTCACGTTTTCACCCATTTCACAACAAACATGCGCCATTATAGAAAAGAAATGACATCATGAATAATGTTATGTTTTAATATAAGCATCATTTTTTTTAATACCTTGATGTATTCATCTCTCTAAAAATACATCTTGATCATTTTTAATGCGGAGTTCGGCCATGAATATTGATATTAATGATATCCGATCCTTTGTTAACGTAGCTGAACTCAAAAGCATTTCAGCCGCTGCACAAAAAATGAATTATTTACAATCCAACATGACGGCAAAAATCAAAAAAATTGAGAGTCACTATAATCGCCAGCTATTTATTCGCAAATCCAAAGGGGTTGAACTGACCGAATCTGGCATGCAGTTATACACACAGTACAAAAAAATGATGTTTACTTGGGAAGAAACCGAAAACAAGATTCAACAACAAGACTCCACTTTACGTTTTGGTACCAATACCAGCTTGGGTGGAATGCGTTTTTATCCTGCATTTAATCAGTTATATAGTGCCTATCCTGATTTGGCACTGACCATGAAAACTGGATCGACCGGTTTTATTGAAGATGAAATTTCACAAGGCCATCTCGATTTTGGCTATGTGCTGGGTCATCCCAAACACAAGCATCTTCAGTACCGTTTAAAGGAACAAGATGAACTGGTGATTATTGGTAAAAATATGATTAATCATGAATCTCTAGACGATTGTCTTAATCATCAAAATATTCTGCTGGCCTGTGAAGAATGCTGCTATGCCACTACACTCAATAAAATTTATACAGAGCGTAATTTAAGCCAAGGCGAATTGGTTCATATTTATGATTATCAAGCACTTATAAATTTTACACAATTGGGAATGGGTGTTTCCATGATTGCAAAATCTTTGTTAAAGAAATACGACATCCAGTATTACAAAGAGCTTCCAGATCAATATCGTAATATTGGACTCTATTTGGTTGCACGGCATGATCACGTATTCACCCCGATTGAAAAACAGTTCATCGAGTTAAATGAATCGCTTGAGGTAAACTAAAAATCTGCATAGGTATAATATGGCTATTATAAAATATCGCGAGCAGCCTGCGCCGCGCAGCCTTTGCTGCCAGCCTTCTAAGCGAAAACATAATTTTGTTTTTTTCAGAGGGTCGAGTGAATTATCGGAAAAAATCAATAAAAAAAAGTGCTACAATACCCGCCATTGTGAATTCTCATGACCATCATTTTAGGTCTTTTTATAAACGTTAGGATTAGTAATGACTGATAATGCAACCATTTTGCAGCATGTACCTGTAGGCAAAAAAGTGGGGATTGCCTTCTCTGGTGGTCTAGATACTTCAGCTGCTCTATTGTGGATGAAACAAAAAGGCGCTGAACCATATGCATATACAGCAAACCTAGGTCAGCCCGATGAAGATGACTATGATGCGATTCCAAAGAAAGCTGAGCAGTACGGTGCAGTTAAAGCTCGCCTGATCGACTGCCGTTTGCAGCTTGCACTTGAAGGTATTGCAGCAATCCAATGTGGCGCATTTCATATCAGCACTGGCGGTGTGCCTTACTTTAACACCACGCCACTTGGTCGTGCGGTTACTGGGACCATGTTGGTCACTGCTATGAAAGAAGATGATGTCAATATCTGGGGCGACGGCTCGACCTACAAAGGTAACGATATCGAACGTTTTTATCGTTATGGTTTGCTGACCAACCCGAACTTGAAAATTTACAAACCTTGGTTAGACCAAACCTTTATTGACGAACTAGGTGGCCGTGCAGAAATGTCACAGTTCCTGATCGATAATGGTTTTGACTACAAAATGTCGAAAGAAAAAGCATATTCGACCGACTCGAACATGCTAGGTGCAACCCATGAAGCGAAAGATCTCGAATACCTTGATGCCGGTATCAAGATTGTAGATCCGATCATGGGTGTTGCGTTCTGGAAAGATGACGTTGAAATTCAGCCTGAACAAGTCAGCATTACTTTTGAAGAAGGCATGCCAGTTGCCCTCAATGGTCAGCGTATTGAAGATCCGGTTGAATTGATTCTTGAAGCCAACCGTATTGGTGGACGTCATGGCCTAGGTATGTCGGATCAAATTGAAAACCGTATTATCGAAGCAAAATCACGCGGTATTTATGAAGCACCGGGCATGGCACTTATGCATATTGCTTACGAACGTCTGGTGACGGGTATTCATAACGAAGATACCATTGAACAATACCGTATCAACGGCTTACGTTTAGGTCGTTTGTTGTATCAAGGCCGTTGGTTCGATTCACAAGCATTGATGCTGCGTGAAACTGCACAGCGTTGGGTTGCAAAAGCCATTACAGGTACTGTGACTTTAGAATTACGTCGTGGTAACGACTACACCATCATGAACACTGAATCTGTAAACCTGACCTATGAAGCAGAACGCTTAACCATGGAAAAAGGTGATTCGATGTTTACGCCAATGGATCGTATTGGCCAGTTGACTATGCGTAATCTGGATATTACCGATACACGTGCAAAATTGGGCATTTATACCAACTCGGGCCTGCTCTCGATTGGTCAAGGCTCAGCTGTACCACAATTAGAGACCAAAACGAAATAATCGTCTGAAATCTCAAATAAAAGCTGTCACCTGACAGCTTTTATTTTTTCTGTACGCATCAACTTTTTGATTAAAAATCCGCTTAGATGCAGTTACTTGAAGCAATTTGAGGTGAATTGTAAGCATTTCCTGTTACCATTTTCAGGGCTTTTGCATTATCATCTGTTTTATTTTGCAGCTTGAATTCCCTTGGATACGATTACTCTTCTGCAGCCAGACGATTGGCATGCGCATTTACGTGACGGAATCGCACTTCAACGTACTGTTCCAGATTTAGCTAACCAGTTTGCTCGCGCGATTTGTATGCCGAACCTTGTCCCACCTGTCAAAACAGTGGATGAAGCCTTGGCTTACCGTGAACGAATCATGGCGCATGTTCCA
Source organism: Acinetobacter soli (assembly GCF_018139125.1). Taxonomy (NCBI): domain Bacteria; kingdom Pseudomonadati; phylum Pseudomonadota; class Gammaproteobacteria; order Moraxellales; family Moraxellaceae; genus Acinetobacter; species Acinetobacter soli. The sequence continues at coordinate 378,440 of NZ_CP073241.1, read as the reverse complement.
GAAGGTGTTCATTTTGATCCGCGTATGGTGTTGTACTTTACCGACCAAACTCCAGCGAGCGAAGTCAAAAAAATCAAGGCTTCCGAATTTGTAAACGCGATTAAGCTTTACCCAGCAGGTGCAACCACCAATTCAGATAATGGCGTAAGCGATATCCGCAAAGTCTATGCTGTAATTGAGCAAATGGAAGAGCATCAGGTACCACTGTTACTGCATGGTGAAGTCACTCATAACCATGTGGATATTTTTGATCGTGAAAAGCGCTTTCTAGACGAAGTATTATCTCCGTTACTCAAACAGTTTCCAAAACTTAAACTGGTACTCGAACACATTACCACCAGTGAAGCCGCGCATTTTGTTTTAGAACAAGACCGCAACGTAGCTGCCACCATCACGCCACAGCATCTACTATTTAACCGTAATGATATGCTGGTCGGTGGGATCAAACCGCATTTTTATTGCCTCCCAATTTTAAAGCGTCAAACGCATCAACAAACCTTGCTTGAAGTGGCTACTAGCGGCAATCCAAAATTCTTTTTGGGTACCGACAGCGCACCACATTCGAAAGATGCCAAAGAAAATGCATGTGGTTGTGCAGGTTGCTACAGTGCACCGACAGCCATCGAATTATATGCACAGGCATTTGATCAGGTTGGAAAGATTGAGCGCTTAGAAGGGTTTGCCAGCCATTTTGGTGCCGACTTCTATGGCCTGCCACGCAACACCTCGACCATTACCTTGGTTAAAGAAGATCAAGTGATTCCAGAGCAACTGGACTATCTTGAGGGTGAAAAAATTATTCCACTCTATGCAGGTAAAACCATTCAATGGAGAAAAGTGTGACTCAAGAAACCTCCACTCTTCCTGTGATTGGTCAGCGTTTTCGTGGTTTCTTACCCGTTGTTGTCGATGTCGAGACAGCGGGTTTCAATGCGCATACCGATGCGTTGCTTGAAATCGCCTGTATTCCAATCGTCTATGATGAAGCCGGACAATTTGTACCGGGCGAAGCCTATCAAGCCCATATCAATCCATTCGAAGGGGCAAATCTTGATCGTCGTTCGCTCGATTTTATCGGGATCGATCCGTTTAATCCGATGCGCATGGCCATGGCAGAAGATGAACGTTCAGCGCTCAAACGTATATTCAAGTCGATTCATGAAGTGCGTAAGCAACAGCAGTGTACTCATGCTGTACTGGTAGGCCACAACGCACATTTTGATTTGGGCTTCTTGCAAGCTGCAATTGCACGTACCAGCACTAAAAATCAAAATCCGTTTCATAGCTTTTCGGTATTCGATACGGTGACCTTAAGTGCAGTTACGTTTGGACAAACAGTACTGGCCAAGGCATGTATACAGGCAGGCATTGAGTTTGATGGCAAGGAAGCACATTCTGCGTTATACGATACGCAAAAGACAGCCGAACTGTTTTGCTATATTTTAAACAAACTCTCTCCACACCTACTTGACACACTCGTGGCGGATCAATAAGATACCGCCATCCTCAACGTCCCTATCGTCTAGAGGCCTAGGACATCGCCCTTTCACGGCGGTAACCGGGGTTCGAATCCCCGTAGGGACGCCATCTCATTTTTCTCTCTTGCATTTTCTTTTATACTGTTTACCTGTGCTCAAACAGAGACATGTCATGCTGAAAAAGATTTTGATCGCTATACTCATTTTATTGCCTTCTGCGCTTTATCTTTATATCGTGCATGACGCACCTAAGAAAACTTCGACTGAACAGTCACCTGCCAACTAAATTTTAAAAACAGCCTAATATTCATACAATTAGCTATTTTTTATTCACTTAATCATATTTCTGCCTTTTTCTTTGCAATGCAAATTGACAGCACAGATGAAACTTCCTATTATACGCACACCTCGCAACGTCCCTATCGTCTAGAGGCCTAGGACATCGCCCTTTCACGGCGGTAACCGGGGTTCGAATCCCCGTAGGGACGCCATCTTATTTTTCCGTTGTATTTCTCTTTTTGCTTGTCTCACTGTCTATTCTTTGACTCATGCTGCATTGCACATTTCAGTTTTTTCACTAAAATAGCGCTTTCTTTCATCTTGAAGCGATATTGTCTATGCTGCCGCCAGACTCTACAGACCAACAAGTACTCAGCAGTGCTGCTCCATTAAAACGTGCCATGAGTACTCGTCATTTGGTCATGCTGTCGTTAGGTGGTGCGATTGGCACAGGCCTGTTTTTAGGCTCAGGCGAAGTGATTACCCAAACAGGCCCGATTGGCGCTGTGATCGCCTATATGCTGGGCGGTCTGATTGCATATATGGTCATGCTGTGTTTGGGTGAGCTTGCTGTACATATGCCAGTGTCTGGGTCATTTGGTGCCTATGCCAAACGCTATATCGGGCCAGGCACCGGATACATGATTTCGTGGTTATACTGGCTGACATGGACAGCCACGCTAGGTACCGAATTTACTGCCGCGGCATTACTCATGCAAGAATGGTTTCCCCATATCTCGATGTGGATCTGGACCAGTATTTTTGCAATCACCATTTTTGCACTCAACCTCAGCTCCACGCATATTTTTGCCGAATCTGAATTCTGGTTGTCGCTGGTGAAAGTGCTGACCGTGATCGGCTTTATTATATTGGGTCTATTGGCTATTTTTGGTCTGATTCATTTTGAGGGCTATCAAACCGCACCACTGTTTAGCAATCTCACCAGTCATGGTTGGTTTCCTCAAGGTCTGATGCCTATTTTTGCGACCATGCTGATTGTTAACTTTGCCTTTTCAGGCACAGAATTGATTGGCGTTGCGGCAGGTGAAACTAAAGATCCTGCAGTCAATGTACCCAAAGCAATTAATGCAGCCATCTGGCGTTTGCTCATTTTCTTTGTGGGCACCATTGTGGTCATTAGCGCACTGTTGCCTTATGAGGCAACTGGCTTAGGCAATCATGGTGTGAGTAATAGTCCGTTCGTAACGGTATTTCAATATATCGGTATTCCGTATGCAGACCACATTATCCGTTTTGTGATTATTACGGCGCTGCTATCTGCTGCAAACTCTGGTTTATATGCTGCTTCTCGTATGATGTGGTCGCTTTCGAGCCAAAAGCAATTACCGTCTATTTTCTCTAAGCTCACCACCAGTGGTACGCCAATTATTGCCCTCATTGTAACGATGTTTGGTGCGATACCGGGATTATTGTCTGAGCAGTTTGCACCAGAGACTATCTTTAAAAATTTACTGGGCGTTGCGGCATTTACCATGGTAATTGTTTGGATGAGTATTTGCTGGAGTCAGTTCAACTTTAGACGTCAATGGTATAAAGATGGCCACAGCGTATCTGAGCTCAAATTTGCTGCACCGCTGTTTCCAGTTCTACCGATTCTTGGATTTGTATTTTGCTTGATTACTGGCTTAAGTATGGCACTTGATCCTGAGATGCTTCCCGGTTTTATTGGTTGTTTGATCTTTGTGGCGGGTTGTTATTTAAGTCACTACATATTTTACCGTAATCAAAACTAAAGCGGTTAAAAGGTACAATACTCATTGGAAAGTGTAGCAAAATCGCTACACTTTTTTTATTTAGATCACTGGTTTAGCGCATCATTCTTCTGTAGATTTTAAGTCAATATAAGAATAAATAAGCCTGATCACGATGAAAATTGTATTTGTTCATGGCGCCCAGCAACAAAAAATGGATGCCTCACAGCTTCAAGACTACTGGTTGAATATCTTTCAACTTGGGCTGAATCATTCTGCAAAACACATCGAACTCGATACGCTGGATATCTCCTTTCCTTATTATGGTGATTTACTGTTTAAGCACATGCTCAGTTTTAGTACTGAGCCGATCAATTTACTTGGAGATACTTGGCAAGAATGGCATCTGCCTTTTTTCCTTCCAGATGAATCTCAGCCTGTAGATGACAGCCAGCCGCTCATTTCACTCACATCCGACACCGACGAAGAACTTTCATTTACTTCAAAACTTTATCTTTTTTCACATTTAGCCAAAGATCGCGTACTTAAAGAATTTGTAGTGCTGCTCAACAAATTTCCCAAATTACATGAAAGCGTGATTCAAAAACTGATTATTGAGGCGTATTTATATCTGGCGAGTCCAGACTTTATGCAGGATGTACACAAGCGTATTGCATCTGCCTTTGACAGCGACGATGAGTATATTATTGTGGCGCATTCTCTGGGTACAGTCATCGCGTACAACCTATTACAGCAATTGCCTCACATACGCGTACAACGCTTTATTACGCTTGCTTCACCACTGGCCTTTCAGGTGATTCAATCGAAGCTCAACATGCCAGTAGAACGCCCCAGATCGCTTATAGGAGATTGGCACAATTTCTATTCGCAAGAAGATTATCTCACCACCTTTCCTCTCGATCAGGCACCATTCGATTTTCATCCTCCAATTGAGAATCAATTGATTTCAACCTTTGTCAATCGTCCGCACGAAATTATTGGCTACCTACAACATCCTTCCGTCATTGAGCGTATTGTAGAACCGCTTTATCCAGATCCGGCGCTTTATCTGGATTACGGTTAATAGTAGTGCCAGATTTTGCATCAACACTTCAACTCAACAAGCCACACAAAGCGCTACATTTTTTTGATGTAAGCTCAATCTATAGGCCATAAAAAGTATCACTATGCATATTGTGTTTATTCATGGTATGAATCAGCAGCAATTGAATGCACAGAGCCTACGTAAGCACTGGCTCAGCGTGCTCAAGCATGGGCTAAGCCGGAATCATTTGTTGTTTCAATTCGACTCACATCAGTTGCATTTTCCTTTTTATGGCGATTTACTGACCCAATTTCATTTAAGCAATCGCCTTGACCTCGATACCTTTTTACCTAAATCACTGCTCTCACTTCACTTGCCTGCTCATCTTCATATTCCCTCATTCGCCCTTTTTAAAGAAAAACAAACCAGTGGGCACATACATCTATTTGATTTAGCAATGATAAAGAAGAAATTGCTTGATGAGAGCTTGACTGCAAAAGATCAATCTTTAAAAGAACTGATGATACTTCTAGATCACTTTCCAACATTACATGAAGAGCTGATGCATACATTTCTGATCGAAACTTATTGTTATTTGGCAAATCAAAGCTTCATGCAACGTGTTCATCAACGTATACGTATTGGTATTCCTGTTCAGCAGCCGTGTATTATAGTGGCGCACTCTTTAGGATCGGTCATTGCCTATAATCTGCTACGCCAAATGTGTAATATCTCTAATATCCAAGGCTTTATTACACTTGGCTCCCCTCTGGCGTTTCGTGTCATTCAGCAACACCTCATACAGCCGATCAGTTACCCCGAATGTCTACATGGTGTATGGCATAATTTTTACTCTCATGATGATTTTCTCACAGCGTTTCCACTTGAAAAGCCCCCATTCGATTTTGATCCACCTATTTTGAATCATGAAATTTCGACTTCGAGTGCACATCCACATGAGATTTCTGGTTATTTGCAAAATATTGAGGTGCTCAAAGCACTGATCGAAAGTTGTCAGAGCCGCTAAACGATATTCAGCTCAAAAGATATTCATTATGTTTAATTTTTTGATTCAAAATAAATGAAATGCGGTATTTTTAAACACTCATCGCTAAATTGCAGTTTTTTTTAGGAAAACAGTTTGACAGACTCAGGAATTAAACCTAATATACGCCCACCTCTGAAACGTCCCTATCGTCTAGAGGCCTAGGACATCGCCCTTTCACGGCGGTAACCGGGGTTCGAATCCCCGTAGGGACGCCAATTTCAGATACAGCCTCACTATAAGTCCCTATCGTCTAGAGGCCTAGGACATCGCCCTTTCACGGCGGTAACCGGGGTTCGAATCCCCGTAGGGACGCCAAATTCGATCATTAAGATCATAAAAAAAGCCTCACAAAATGTGAGGCTTTTTTTATTTTAGGTTTTAAATCTTAATTAGACCTAAAACCCTTAAAATGACTTATGCAGATTTTCTCGAATTTACACGCCCCTGAATGACCGCTTTAATATTGCCTTTGGCATAATTTAGAAAGACCAATAAAGGCGATAGTTTTGGATTTGGCGTTTTGCCTTTTCCAATGGTTTTAAACTGCGCGGCGTACCAGATAATTTCCATAATGGCCATCTTATCAACAAAAGGTAAGCCAGTTTTAATCGGTTTTACTGCATATCTTACATCCTGCCCTGCAATAAGACGCTGCGTCAAATCAGGCTCTACTGCAAACGGGCGCGCAATCCCGATAAAATCACATGCACCACTTTTTAAAGCTGCATTCATTCCCTCAACTGTACGAAAGCCACCAGTCACCATGAGTTTGCATGACACATGCTGACGAATTTTTTCTGCAAAATCTAAAAAGTAAGCTTCACGTGCAATGGTACTGGCTTTACGTTTATCTGCTTTTACTCCGGCCATTGCGGGTGCTTCATAACTCCCACCAGAGATTTCAATGATATCGATACCCGCAGCATCAATTGCCTTAAAGACAGCAATTACATCTTCTTCTGTAATACCACCACGCTGGAAATCTGCTGAATTGAGTTTGACTGAAATAATGAAATCTTCAGATGTGGCCGCGCGTACCGCACGATAAATTTCAAGCAAGAAGCGCATACGGTTTTCAATGCTGCCTCCCCATTGATCTTGGCGTTTATTGGTGAGTGGCGATAAAAACTGACTGATTAAATAACCATGCGCACCATGTAGTTGCACGCCTTCAAAACCTGCTTGCTCACACACGGAAGCTGCTTTGGCAAAGCGCTGTATAATCTCTTCAATTTCGTCGTGGCGAAGTTCACGCGGTGTTGCAAAAAGTGGTGCCAATGCGGCGCTAAATGGCACTGCCGATGGTGCTACGGTTTCTTTATTTAAACCTTTTGGACACTGACGCCCCGGATGCGAAAGTTGAATCAACTGCACCATGCCATACTGTTTACCAATTTGTGCCCAGTGCTTAAGCTGAGCCAGATCACGTTCATTTTCAATGGCCACAACGCCTGGCTCATTCTTGGCGCGAATATCAACCATCACATTACCCGTTATGGCACAACCCAACTCACCTTTGGCCCATGCTTCATAGAGTCCGTAATGTAGCGTATTGGGCTGACCTGCCTCATTGGCCAGTGCTTCACTCATCGCACCTTTGATAATTCGGTTTTTAAAAGTGGTATTGCGTATTTTAAGTGGCTCAGCGATTTGATTCATGACATTGCTCGGCAAGTTGTAGCTGTTTTCTTATCAATTTAGTTTAAACAGGCCTACTGTCAAGCCAAAACCGACAAACTGACAACATATATTGTCAAATTATTAATACTGACTGGCTTGAATCAACTGCCGGGTATAGTCCGTTTGTGGTGAAACAAATAAAGTTTCAGTGTCTTGAAATTCCATCACGGTGCCATGCTTGAGCACCATCACCTGCTGGCAAAGTGCCCTGACCACTTGTAAATCATGACTGATAAACACATAGCTGATGTGTTCATCTGTTTGAAGCTGGCGCAGCAACTTTACAATCGCGCGCTGTGTGGTGCGGTCTAAGGCTGAGGTCGGTTCATCGAGCACAATCAGTTTTGGCTGAAGTATCAAAGCTCTTGCCAAAGCGATACGTTGTCGCTGCCCGCCAGATAACTGATGCGGATAACGATGCTTGAACGCTGGTGTTAGCTCAACCTTCTCAAGCGCAGCATCGATCAATGCTTCTCGCTCATGTGCGGCAACACGCTTTAATGCCAGCCCCTCTCCAACAATTTGTGCAACATTCATTCGCGGATTCAGGCTACTAAACGGATCTTGAAATACCATCTGGATCGATTGACGAATAGGCCGCAGTTGGCTTTCTTTCAGTTGATTCAGATTTTCTCCAAGAAATACAATCTCGCCATCACTTTCAATCAATCGCGTAATCGCCAGTGCCAGTGTGGATTTACCCGAACCACTTTCTCCCACAATCCCAAGGGTATTGCCTTGCTGAAGCTGAAAACTCAGCGGTGCCAGTGCGCTAAAGTAATTTTGAGTTCGCCAGAATAAGCTGTTTTGAAGCGGATACTTCACTGAAAGATGATGAACGCCTAAAACTTCTTGATCAGATGACATCGGAAGTGCACGTCCAAAGTCGTGATCTAGCAGATGACGTGTATAGGCTGTTTGTGGTCGCTCAAACAATTCTTTCGCTGTAGACTGTTCTTCGACCCGACCTTGATTCATTACAATCACGTCATCGGCATAGCGTTTTACCAAGTTCAGATCGTGACTGATCAAGATCAATCCCATACCAGATTGGCGCTGCAATGACTTGAGCAAATCCAGAATTTGCGCTTGTAAGGTCACATCAAGCGCTGTGGTGGGTTCATCGGCAATCAAAATTTCAGGCTCTTGTGCCAGTGCCATGGCAATCATGACGCGCTGGCGTTGCCCGCCAGACAGCTCATGCGGATAACGTCTAAGCTTTTGTTCTGGCTCTGGGATTCCCACATCATTGAGCAATTCAATCACACGCGCACGAACACGTGCTTTTGACCAGCCACGAAGTCTGAGCATTTCACCCACGATTTTTTCAACTCGATGCAGCGGATTCAGTGCAGTCATGGGTTCTTGAAAAATCATGGCAATTTTACTGCCCCGAAGCTGCTGTAACGCTTGAGTTGTGAGCTTAAATAAATTCTGACCGTGAAAATGTGCAGTGCCCGAAACTTGAAGCTGCTCTGGAAGTAAACCCAATAAAGCCAGACTGCTAATCGATTTACCAGAGCCACTTTCCCCCACGATCGCCAAGGTTTGCCCGACGTGTAAGTCGAAGCTTAAGTCATCGACTAAAAGCTGATGAGCATCTAGCGCAATGCGTAAATGCTCAACCTGTAATAATGGGGTATTAGCGTCTTGGGTCGAATGCATCACGCGTGGCCTCTCCGACATAAATCAATAATGACAAAACCAGCGCCAGCGTAAAAAAGCCAGAGAGCGCCAGCCACGGTGCATTGAGATTATTTTTCCCTTGTAGCAGCAGTTCTCCCAATGATGCAGCATCTGGAGGTAAACCATAGCCCAAAAAGTCCAGTGCCGTTAGCGCAGTAATATTGGCAGTAAGCATAAACGGCAATTGGGAGAGGCTTGAGCTGATGGCATTGGGTAAAATATGCCGGAAAATGATGGTCCGATCAGCTACGCCCAAAGCACGTGCAGCGCGTACATAGTCAAAATTTCGAGCGCGCAAGAATTCAGCCCGCACCAACCCCACCAATGCCGTCCAGCCAAACAGCAGCATAATCACAAATAACCAGTAGACACTTGGGGTAAACATACTGACCAAGATCATGACCATAAACAGCATGGGTAATCCGCCCCACACCTCTAGCACCCGCTGACCAATCAAATCGACCCAGCCACCATAATAGCCCTGTAATGCCCCAATCAAAATTCCGATAAAGGCGGCACAGAGGGTCAAGGCAAATCCAAATAAAAGAGACACGCGCAAGCCATATAAAATACGCGCCAATACGTCACGGCCCTGATCGTCTGTCCCCAACCAGTTTTGCTGCGACGGAGGCGATGGCACAGGCACAGCCAGCTCCAGATTAGGCGTTTGATATGAAAATGGAATCACAGGCCAAAGTGCCCATCCATCACGATCGATGAGTTGCTGTACGGCTGGATCTTTATAATCTGTTTCGGTTTCAAAGATCCCGCCAAAAGTTGTTTCTGGATAGGACTGGATCACTGGAAAATAATAGGATTGTTGATACTTCACCACCAAAGGTTTGTCGTTGGCAATTAATTCAGAGAAAATCGCCAGTACAAAAATCACTGCAAAAACAATTAAGCAGATAAAACCTAACCGGTTTTGTTTAAAACGTGCAAGACGCTGCTGCATCACTGGAGACATTATTTTGCTCCTCGCGCGTCGAAATTGATTCTTGGGTCGATGATTTGATACAGCACATCACTGACCAGTCTGAGCAGCAGCCCAAGTAAAGTAAATAAAAACAACGTGCCAAAAATCACCGGATAATCGCGCTGCGTAATCGCTTCAAAACCCAATAAACCAATCCCATCTAAATTGAAAATAATTTCAATAAACAGGTTTCCCACAAAGAAAATACCAATCAATGCTTCAGGTAAACCCGCAATCACAATCAGCATGGCATTTCGAAAAACATGCCCGTATAAAACACGCGTTTCACTTAAACCCTTGGCGTGAGCTGCCAGCACATACTGCTTTCCTAACTCTTCCATAAAGGCATATTTGGTTAGATAGGTTAAGCCTGCAAATCCACCCAGCAACATGGTGGTTAAAGGCAATGCCATATGCCAGAAATAGTCCTTTATTTTATTGAGTAAACTCAAATTCTGAAAATTTTCCGAAACCAATCCTTGCAGTGGAAACCACTGAAAATATGAACCGCCCGCAAAAAATACGATCAACAACACCCCAAATACAAAAGTAGGTACCGCATAACCAACCGCCAGCAAAATAGATGTCGACTTATCAAAGATTAATCCATGCTGGCGTGCCTTTCGAATGCCAAGCGGAATTGAAATCAGATAAATCAGCAAACTACTCCATAACCCCAAAGAAATGGTGACCGGCATTTTCTCAAATAATAACTGCGTAACAGGTTTATCTTTAAAAAAACTGGTACCAAAATCAAGACGCAAATATCCGTTCAACATCAGCCAAAAACGTTCTGGTGCAGACTTATCAAATCCATATTGCGCCTTAATTTTTTCGACCATTTCGGGCGTCAGACCACGCGCACCCTGATAATGGGTATCTGTACTGACAGAAGCAGTTTCTCCCCCGGTTTTTACACCTGAAAAACTTTCTGCCTGCTGAATAGCTTGCTCGACTGGTCCACCCGGTGCAATTTGCACCACGACAAAATTGATCAATAAAATCAGAAACAATGTCGGAATAATCAAGAACAGACGTTTAATAATATAAGCACCCATGCGCATACTCCTTGATTATTCTTGTTTACGCAAATAGCGGGCAACACGCTGTGCTTTTTCAGGATTAGACCACCAGTAATCATAACCTACCGATAACGCTGGCTTCACTTTAGGGCGTTCATACATGTCCCAGTATGCATACCAGTTACCCGCTTTTCCATAGGTCAAAATCTGGTAATAACCAGCCCGAAGCAACCGATCCAATACCTTGGTACTGGCCACCAGCTCATCTCGTGAATTGGCATGAATTACGCGCTGAATCACCGCATCAATGACAGGATCCTGAATTCCAGAATAATTATAATTTCCAACCTGATTGGCCGCTGCACTTCCCCAAAATTGCGCCTGCTCATTGCCCGGTGTTAAAGATTGTGGCAAGGCCATTGTGGTTAAATCGAAGTCATTGCGGCGCATGCGTTCCACATATTGTGGCGTATCGACCAAACGGATATTCACCGTAATGCCCAAGCGCTTTAAATTGCGAACAAAAGGCATCAGGGTGCGCTGTAAACTGTCCTGATGAATCAACAGCTCAAGCTGAACAGCACGCCCCTGTTTGTCTTTTAAAGTCTGATGCTGAACCGTATAGCCTGCCTCAATTAGTAACTGTCTTGCTTTAAGCAAGCTATTACGATTAAAGCCACTGGCATCGGAAACAGGATAACGCCAATTGGCCAAAACACCCTCACGCACAATCGGATCAAGTTTGGGCAAGAAAGGCGCTAGAATTTTTTGCTCTGCCGCAGATGGCGTTCCTGTTGCAGCCAGTTCACTGTTATTAAAATAACTCTGTAGACGTTGATACTGACCATAAAACAAAGCTTTATTTTGCCATTCAAAATCGTAGGCATAACTGATGGCACGTCTTAACTTGATATCGCTTAAAGGTCTGTGCCGCGTATTCATGACAATACTTTGTGTCGTCATGGGATTACGGTGCTCAAAGACATATTTTTTAATCATGCCGGACTTAAACGCGGGGAAGTCATAGCCTGTCACCCACTTACGCGACATAAATTCTTCATGCAAGGTGTATTGGCCCGACTTAAACCCCTCAAATGCAATGTCTAAATTACGATAATAGACATATTTTAAGCGATCAAAATTGTAGCGCCCCTGATTCACGGCTAAATCTTTAGCCCAGTATTTAGGATTACGTTTGTACGTAACACTTCGGCCCGGATCGATGCGCTCAATCAAATAAGGCCCCGACCCTAAAATCGGCTGGAGCGTGACTCGAGTGAAGTCCTTATGCTGCCAGTCTTTTTTTGAGTAAATGGGTAGGCTGGCCAAAATCATCGGCATTTCAAGATTACTTTTGGACTTAAAACTAAACTTGATGCGGTACTTCGACAGCACCTCGGTTTTGGCCAGATCTGCAATGTACATTTGCAGGCCCGGATTGGCCTTGGTTTGATACGTATCAAAGCTAAATTTGACATCTTCGGCAGTCAGAGGAGAGCCATCACTAAAACGTGCTTGCGGATTTAAATCAAAAATCACGAAGCTTGGGTGCTGTTGATCAAAGGTGGCCGTTTTAGCCAGCAAGGGATACATCACCCCGGGTTCATCTAGCGAGCTAGACATCAAACTGTCAAAGACATAATTAATACCGTCGGTCGAACTGCCCTTGCCATTCATGCTATTCAAATTATCGAAGGTGCCATTACTCGACTGAATTAAGATTCCACCTTTGGGTGCCTTGGGGTTGGCATAAGGCATGTGCGTTAGCGGTTGATATTTGGGCTGGGTACGAATGGCGATATAGGGTGTGGTGGTAACGGCGGCAAAACAACTTAAAGAAAAAACACCAAGCCCCAATGCGAGGCTAAGTGTTTTCATTACATATGCATTCTTGGCGTGCATTTATCGTCCAGTAAAGTTATAGATTGGGAACCTTAATCACATCTCCAATACGAAGTGAACTTGAAGGACGTAAATCATTTAGATCGGCCAGTTCAGCCAATGCCATGCCATACTTACTGGCAAGTCCAATCAGGGTATCACCGCGCTTGACCTTATACTCCGTGATTGTTTTTGGAACTTGTAAGGTTTGACCACGCTGTAAGCTCGCGCGGGCACTCAAGTCATTTAAATCGGCCAGCTCTTTAGATGACATGCCTAAACGACTGGCAATACTATTAAGCGACTCACCCGACTTGACCGTATAAGATTCGGTTTTGGTCGAGGCTTTGGCATTGGATTTTGCTTTTGGCTCGGCTTTGGCACTGACTTGTTTTTCAGTTTCACCGCTTAATTTGAGCTTTTGTCCTGCTTGCAGGCCAGAACTGCGTAGACCGTTGAGCTTCATCAAATCATTTGCATCGAGGTTATAACGGCTGGCAATGGCGCCCAGCGTATCACCCGATTTAACGGTATAGACCTCAGGAGCAGCCTGCTCCGCAGATTTCTTGCTTGAGCTTGATGGTACATCGCCTGTGAGTTTTAGCTTTTGCCCAACGCGAAGCCCTGCTGTACGGTTTAATCCGTTCAGCTCTGCCAAGTAATCCAGTTGTAAATTAAATTTACTCGCTACCGCATTTAAGCTATCACCCGATTGAACCGTATATTCTTCAGGTGTGGTCGAACCAGCCGGAATCTTGATGCTTTGACCAGCTCTCAAGCCAGAAGCAGATTTCATATTGTTTAGCTCAAGTAACTCACTCAAGCTCGTTTTTGTAGCGCTGGCAATACTCGATAAGGTTTCACCGCGCTGTACTTTATAGCTTTCGGTTTTAATCGAAGGAGCATTTTTGCTTGCCTTGGCCGCTACACTGCTCTCTTCCTCGGCAACTTCGTGCAATGGAACATTAATTTTCTGACCAATGTATAAATTACTTCCTGCATTCAATCCTGTGGTCAGATCCGCTAGTTCCTGATTAGAGAGTCCATAACGATCTGCAATCTGTTTGAGATATTCACCACGTTTTACAGTGTAGAGTTTGGTTGGCGTGCGTTTGGTCGATTTCGTATCGCTATTGTGCTTAGCCGAGGCTGTCGTAGTATTGCCTTTTTTCTCTTTTAAGCTTAGTTTCTGGCCCACAAACAAACCACTGGTAACACTTAGCTCGTTTAGATCGGCCAATTGCTTAACACTCAAACCGAACTGTTCTGCCACTGCGGTCAGGCTGTCATTGGCTTTAACGGTATAGGTATCTGGAATCGTCTCGGTTTTAGAAGCAGATTCTGCTTGTGGTTTGGCATCATACAAATACAGCGTAGTGCCTGCATACAACGTACGATTCGGATCGATCTGGTTCCAGTTTGCAATGTCGCGCCAGCTCACACCGTTTTTCATGGCAATGATGGCCAGCGTATCGCCTGAAACAACCGTATAGGTAGAGCGCTTTCCTTTCGGCTGAACCACAACAATATCGGTATCCGTTTTGATATACGGCTTGTTGCTATTACGCTGTACATCCTGGTCGCTGGCACTGACGGTTTCTGCCAATGCTTTCGGATACGCAAATTCTTTGGTGACTTCTTTGCCTTGCTGATCGGCAACGGATTGACTGGTCTGAATCGCGGTGAGCTTAATCTTACCATCTAGCGGATCGACAATTTGAGTGCCTTTCGGTGCCAATGCAGAAAGCTCGGCAACCACTTGATCTTTTTCTGCTTGAGTTGGTTGTGGCTCCAACGCTTGTGCAACAGTCTCCTTCTGACCTTCAGAACGAATCGCAGCAACAATATCAGCACGTTCGGTTTTTGAAATTGGTGGTTCAGTAGTCACAGGCTTCACATTGGCTTTTTGTGTCACTGCAACTGGAATACGCGGTGCACTCGGTACATCAGCACTCGCAGCAAAAGCAGCCAGTTCGTCTGCACCACGCGGGGTATTGATACGGCGCGTGGTTGTTGAAGCGACTGTAGTGGTCGTATTCTTTACCGCTGGCTTGGTGTTACTGGCAGTCAATACAGGGGTGGTCGAGGTGGTCACCGAGGACGTTCCTGTATTTCTTGGTGTTGTAGTGACCGTGACAGACGCTGGAGGTGCTGCGGTATTCGCGGCCCACATACCAGATGACGATGAAGGTTTTAACGCTCTGAGTTTGGTGTCAATCGATGGGCTTAAATCGGCCGGAATCAAAATCCGCATTGGGCTGGCCGGATCGATCACATCCCCCCGGTAACCTGGGTTAAGAGCATATAGCTCGGTACGGCTTAAACCGGTTACCGCTGAAATTTGATTGAGGTCTACCGGACCACTTAAGGTGACTTCACGAAAGTGCGGACGATTGGCAATTGGCGGCAATGACACACCATATGCTTTTGGATTTTTAATAATCTGAGCCACCGCAAGGAAACGCGGTACATAGTTCATCGTTTCCGCAGGCAGTTTCAGCGACCAGTAATCGGTTGGTAAGCCTGCCGCCTGATTTCGGTTAATGGCCTGTTGAATACGTCCCGGTCCGGCATTATAAGACGCCAGTGCCAGCTCCCATGAGCCAAACTGGTTATACAAACTGCCTAAAAACTCATAAGCTGCACGCGTCGACTCAACAACATCACGACGGCCATCGTAGAGACTGGTTTGACGTAAGCCGTAAATACGGCCGGTACTTGGGATAAACTGCCATAGTCCTGCCGCCGCCGCACTACTGGTCGCAGCTGGATCGTAAGAACTTTCAATGACCGGCAACAGTGCAAGCTCGGTCGGTAAACCACGGCGTTCTGCTTCTTTTACGGTGTGGTATAAGTAGCGACTGGCACGCGCACTTAAGCGGTCTAAATAAGGCTGACGCGAAATAAACCAGCTACGCTGGGCTTCAATACGTGGGTCCCAATGGGTTTCGTCCATCTTAAATCCAACGGTCATGCGTTTCCAAACGTCACCGTGCTTTAAAATTAATAGACGGTCGCCCTCTACTGCTCGCATGTCGGTCGCCGAGAGTAAATCTTCTAAAGAATCCAAGCTGCTGGCATCTAAAAAGCCTGAACCCATTTTATGCGTCGATTTGCTGTGTGTTTTTTCTGGAGTTGAAGAACATCCGGCTGTAAGACCTATGGCTGCGATTGCAGAACCAAGAACCGTATATTTGAAAAGTGAGGCGACTGAAAAAGGCCACATCATTGTGGTAGATTTATACATATAGATGTTCCAAACAACTCGCGTAAAGTTTAATTCTTTAAATATGCCATTGTAGTGAAGCATGCCGTCGAGACAAGGCAATAATTTAGCGTGATTTGAGTGGAAATGTTACAAGAAATTAAAAAAACACCCCTTAGAGCGCAGAGAATCGCTTCGTTTGCGTATACAATACCCATTGTTCCCTTTGTTTTACGTGTCGAGTCTGGTTCTTATGTCACAAACAATCACCCTTTATGTTGATGGCGCCTGTAAAGGCAATCCCGGCTTAGGTGGCTGGGGTGCGTATATCATTACCGAGCAAGGTGAACATAAACTGTGTGGTGGCGAGCCAACCACCACCAACAACCGCATGGAACTGACCGCTGCAATTGAAGGCATTCGTTTTTGTCCACCAGATGCCAGCTTGATTATTTGGACCGATTCAAACTATGTCAAACAAGGCATTACCGAATGGATTCATGGCTGGAAAAAGAAAAACTGGAAAGACGTTAAAAATCCTGATCTTTGGCAGGCACTTGATGCGATCTGTCAAGGTCGTCAAATTGAGTGGAACTGGATTAAGGGTCACGCTGGCCACGCAGGAAATGAAATGGCCGATACGCTCGCAAACCAAGGGGCAGCCCAGATCGCCGCTGAGCTTCACACTCAATCTAAAACCACTGAAGACACTAAAAAAAAACCTGAAAATGACTGGTTGCTCGATGATCCGTTCGGTTTTGACCTCGATCAGGTAGAACCTGAAGAGAATATTGAGGCAGACGACGAGTCAGAACTCGACAACATACCGAGTGAGTCCGAGCAAAATCAGGTTCACCCGTTTATTATTGTCACGCCTGCACAGGTGCATGCACAAGGCCCGCGCCAGCTCATTCTAGATACCGAAACCACAGGTTTTTATTATCAAGATGGCGATCGTATTATTGAGGTCGGTGCGATCGAGATGATCAACCGTAAACTGACGGGCAGCTCGATTCATATTTACATTAATCCAGAGAAGCCGGTAGGCGATTCGGTTAATGTCCACGGGATTACCGACGAGTTTCTTGCAGATAAACCCAAGTATGCCGAGATTGCGGACGTACTATTTGAATATCTGAAAGGTGCAGAGATTATTGCACATAACGCCACCTTCGATATGAACTTCCTGAATATGGAGTTTACCCGTGCAGGATTACCTGCATTGTCTGAGGTGTGTACAGTCACCGATACCTTGGCACTGGCCAAAAATAAGCATCCGGGGCAAAAAAACTCGCTCGATGCCTTGGTCAGACGCTATGAAATTCCGGCAAGAGACCGCACGTTCCACGGCGCGTTACTCGATGCGGAAATTTTGTCGGATGTCTATTTGGCCATGACCGGTGGGCAGGTTTCATTTGATATGGATGCCCTGTCACAAAGTGAAAATGAGCAAGGTCAGTCAAAACGTGCACGTGTCGATTTTCAGCTTCCAGTGATTCAACCCTCCGAAGAAGAATTGGCACGTCACAATGAATGGGTTCAGCGCTACGAAGAAAAAAATGGGGCCGCCTGCCTGTTTGCAAAATAAAACCCAAAAGTTTTTTACAACAGATGATGCAAGCCGATCAACTTGAGGTATAGTCAGGTTGATCTTTTAGTCGCGCCGTCTGGACGCTCATAACATTATAAAGTGGTGCAGTTTTTATGTCTTCACAAGTTTCTATTCGCTTCGACCCTTCTGCATTGTTGACTATAAAAAAAGAAATTGATGATTCAGTTCGGCGTGTTGAAATCGCAATTCAAACGCTTCACGATGAACAACAGATTCCGTTTGAACTTGAAGAGACGCTTGAGCACTTTGACCAGTGTGCACAAGTTTTAGAGCTGATTGATATGGGACATCTGTCGCAAATGATCGGCTATATTTCATTATTGGTCCGAAAAATCATGCAAGCGCCTGCCCTCACTGACGCCACTACGATGGCGGCACTTAGTGAAGGCACCACCATGTTAAAGCGCTATATCGAATTTACCGCTTTGCATGAAGTTAAAGCACCACAATTTCTGCTCGATACGCTGAATCGACTTGAGCTTGCTCTTGGCAAACCGCTCACGCAAGAAGGTCAACGACTCATTACCCGCTTAAATGCATTTAAAAGTGATTTATCCCTGCCTTTACCACCTAAACTTGAGCAATCCGAATACGTGCACCAGTTATATAAGCACGCTTTGCACAAGCTCATCCAGCACAGCGAAACCACACTGGATTTACAAGCAATTAAGTTGATTGGTGCATATCTGGCCAACGCCGCTAAAAAACATCATACCAAGCAATATTGGCAACTGGTTTATGTGGCACTTGATCATATTGATCAGCTGATCTTAAGTGATGCGCGTCTAAGAATCTTGATTCAACTCGAAAGCAACATAGGTAAATTCTTTGAACAGCCAGATGAATTTCGAGCTTCTATCACCGATTTGGCCAATATTATCAGCCTGTGCGTGAGTCAGGACGATGCGATTTCCGAACTATTACGCCGCCAGCTACGTATTGGAGATGATCAACTGACCGACACCCAACTACAGGTCTTGAGTTCACATTTGTATGGTCCTGACTATGACACCATTCATGCAGTGTGCCAGTTAATCAATGAATCAATGACACAAATTCGCAACGAAATCGAATACAACTATTTAAGTATGACACCTGAAAAAATTCAGGAATTACAAGCTCAACTGTCTCATCTGGCGAATGTGTTTAAAGTATTAAACCTACACGAAGCCAATCGTGCACTGGCACAGCAGGCCGAGCACCTTAATCAGCCAGATATTCTGACTCACGATGGCTATGCCCAGCAGTTGATGCGCAGTATTTTATCTGCCATGAATTCGATTGGTATTTTAGAGCGGAACTATACCTCTAATCGCTTGCAGCTACGTGCGCACAATATGAATATTTCACTTGATCGTTTAGACGATGCACATGCCGCGCTGTTACATGAAACCAAACTGGTGGTCAATGCCGCGGCACATGCGCTAGAAGCGACGCAAGCCACGGAGGCTACGGCACTGGACCTTGACACCATGCAGCAGCAGTTAAATGAGCTTGCAGGCGCAGCACTCTTTTTAGGTGCAAAAGAATTACACAAGGCCTTACATGACAGTGCACAGTTTATGGGTGCGCTGCAAAGCAATCACAGCGATTTAAAACACGATGATATGAGCCGTTTACTGAATATTTTGGCCTGTCTGGATCTGTTCATCGATAATTTAAAAACCAAACAACCTGTCTTACGTGCCACCTTTGAGGTAGCATTAAGACACTCCTCTCACTTTCAATCAGCGGTTGCCTAATGTCTGAGTTATCACTAGCTTACATCTTTCATAATCAACAACTTCTCGTTGATGAAAACCATAAACTTCCTAGCGTTGAGGCCATGACTGGCGATTTAAAGCTGGGCACGGGCGACAATGTTATTGCGCGGGATTTAAAGACTGACGATCAAATTCCTGCCGGATTTAAGCTGGTGCCGATCCGTCAACTGGTTTCGACATGGTCGACCGACGAATTTTTGCAGGCAAGCCGTGCGGTCCAACTCCTTGAATGGCGCCGCAATCACAAGTTTTGTAGCCGTTGCGGGCATGAAACTGAACAGCATGCCACTGAATACACAATGACTTGCCCGTCTTGTCATTACAATCAGTATCCACGAATCCAACCGTGTGTGATTACGGTGATTACCCGAGGCGACAACGAAATTTTGTTGGCCAAAAATGCCAATAACAAGACCAATATGTACAGTCTGATTGCAGGCTTTGTAGAAATTGCAGAAACACTTGAAGAAGCTGTTCAACGTGAAACGCTTGAAGAAGTCGGACTGAAAGTTAAAAATATTCGTTACTTATCGAGCCAGCCTTGGCCTTTTCCAAGTAATTTAATGCTCGCCTTTCAGGCTGAATATGAATCGGGCGAGATCAAATTACAAGAAGAAGAAATTAGTGACGCACAGTTTTTCAAGTTTGATGAACTGCCAGAAATTCCATTTAAAGGCAGTATTGCGTACGCCATGATTATGCATGTGATTCATCAACAGCCAATGTAATTGGCTGTTTTTACTCAACGGGATGTGTCTCTTTAAGCAAATTGAGTAACGTTCGTTTGGTCTTGAAATAACGGCTAAACAAACTCGACAATGTTGCAATGATCGTGATATGTCCCGTTTTAGGAATCACACTGATATGACTGTGGTTTCCAGCCTGTACCAACACTTGCTGCATATCTAAGCTATTACTTTGCTTGACGATATGATCGTTCTCAGCCAGAAACATATAATGCCGAATATGATTTTTTTTCACAAAATAATACGGCATGACCTGCTGATAGGGCACCGACTGATCAAAGGCATCTTCAGCGAGTGGGTCGCCTTTATAATCGAAATGATAAGGCCCAGCAAATCCGACAATTGCTTTGATCTGCTCATAACACTGAAGCGCAAGCCTCTGGGGATGGTACACCAGCGACATAATATTAAATGCGCCAGATGAGTGGCCCATCAAAATGATCTGCTGCGCTGAAATATTCAAACGCGCTTGATGTTGATCAAGATATTGGAGCGCCACGGCTAAATCATCGATAAATACAGGAAAAATAGATTGTGGCGCCAGATGATAATTGATGATCGCGACGTCGTACCCTTCACGCGTAAGGCTTTCACCTAAAAACACATAGTCTTTTTTATCACCGTGCTGCCATGCACCACCATGCACAAAAACCACCAGTGGACGATGTGCTAAAGGTGTGTTGGCTCGGTACAGATCGAATCGCTGACGCGCTTTCAAGCCATAAGCAATATTTTCAGTACAGCTATAGCTCGATTTAGGCGTAAGTCGGTTGAGCGCATAACTTCCAAGATCATAAACACGCACCGACTTACATTGCTCTTTCATCCATTCGACCTGCTTTCCAAGTTGCTCCAAAAGCTGATGTGGTTTATTGAGCATTGGTGGTTCCGTTTTGATTTGGATCAATCGCCACTGGCGTCTGTACTTCTGGCTGTACCGAATTGACCAGTGGTGTCGCAACAGTCGAGCTGGCAACTGTACCGGCTGATTGTTCAATGTTGTCGATCAGGGTTACGATTTTAGTCACATTCCCGACTTTTTGTAGTACATCATTCAGATCATTAATTTCTGCAGTATTTAAACGCCCCATCACGTATAACACGCCATCTTCGGTTTGAACCAAGACTTTAGAATCCGAAACTACAGGTGCACGCACCAGTAGTCCACGGGTGTTTGCGGTCACGGCAGTATCTTGCATAATGGTACTATAGCCAATTTGCGGGCCAACCGTAATGTAGTTATGGACAGTTTTGACATCGCTCATGGCTTTAACATTGTCTTCAGCCAACTGACGTAATGATTCATCGGGAACTTGCCCTGTCAACAGTACATTGCTATGGAAGCTTTCAATGTTGACGCGTGACTGTTTAAAGCGAGGGTCTAGCTTATACAAATTAATGGTCGCTGTGCGCTTGATAGAAGAATCAATAAAAACCTGCCCTAAGCTGCGCGCACCGCTCTCTGTGCCTACAGGTGCTGAACCTGTTCCACCCGAAATGAAACTTGCACATCCCGATAAACTTGCTACGCACAACATCAGTATTGAAATTCGTTTAACCACTGAGCAAGACTCCCTATACACTCTTTTTTAAAACAATCGGCGAACATTTACGGCATTTACATGCCCAAAGAGTAAATAACTCCAGTTACAAAGTAAACGCATTTTCGATCCACTGTCGATCATAGCGAAGATTAGAAAAATCTTGCTGTACTGTTTTTGCAATTTTGTAGGGGAAATCAAAACAAATCACATCGAAACGACAGTAAAACTGCTGATAATGTGGATACTTATTCAAAAAATACTGCGCCGTCTTAATGATTTTACGCTGTTGTGAGTACATGAGTACTTCGTTTGCCATCGCATAACTCCCTTGGGTGCGTGCTTTGACTTCAACAAAAACCAGCTCATCCCCTTTGGCCACAATTAAATCAATTTCACCACGGCGCGAGCGAAAATTTTGCTGCACCAACTGAAATCCATGGGCTTGCAGCAAGGTTAAAGCCGCTTGTTCTGCCCATACGCCCAAGTGGTGAGCATGCGGCTCAGCATGATGTGAAGACTGTGTCATTTGAGAACCACAAGCGAACGCTTGGTTTTTTGATAACAATGCACATTACGCTTGATCCGATCGCCCTGTGCAGTTAAATCGCCCGTTCGGCCCTTGAGTCGGAAATCCTGTATGGCAGGATTAAGTACATATTGTTCAGTCAGCATCCACGCGTCTCCACCAAAGGCGATTAAACGCTGATACGGCATCGGTTCAGGTTTTTGCAAATAGGCATGGTACACGTCGTTCCATTGATGCTCGTATAAGGCAGGTACATCACAAAAGGTTAGCCCCTCTGGAATTGCTTTATTTTCTTCAATGGCAATGGCTTGTGCATATACTCCGCGTTTGGGTAGCTTGCCCAGTTGGTTGAGCCATGCAGAATCGCCCATCAGCATTAAACCCTGACCTTTTTTGAGCTTGGCCGGTAACGTTTGAATCGGTTCTACACGATGACCAAATTGCGAAACCAGCGAGATGTAATACAGTTCGGTATCGGCTTCTCTGCCATTTTGACGCAGCACCAAAAGATCCGTGATGTTATCTTTTTGCAACACATCGACCATCGAGCCTGCGTCATCTTGTTTGGACAAACTAAATTGAATCACGTTTTTTGCTTCGGCACCCACTTCATTGAGGGCCAACACTTTTACTTTGGGGTTTAGCTTCATCACCTCTTCAACATCTTGCCGAGCCAGTGGCCCAACCACCATTTCAGTTTTTTTGCCTACATGCTGCCTGAAAATAGACTTCATGTTTTGCTGATCTGAGTTAACAAATTTGATGGGTGTTTTGTGGTTTGATTGCGCGTAAGCGCTCAAAAAACCGTGCTTAATACTGGTCGCGGCTCGCGCCATAGGTCCGGTTTCAGGTAGAATGACGATCACTTCGGCGTGTGCCTGTGAAACAAAAGCTGCAAAAAACATCAGCAGCCAAGTCTTTTTATTATGTAGCATGGAGTAAAACCTTATGAGTGCTCAGTTATTTGTTGTAGCGACCCCAATTGGGCACTTAGATGACATGACGTATCGCGCCATCGAAACTTTAAAATCGGTCAGTTTGGTTGCCGCAGAAGATACGCGTCAGTCTGCTCAGTTATTTAAGCATTATAATATAACAACTCCATTGACAGCATGCCACGATCACAATGAAAATCATAAAATTAATGAACTGATTCAACGTTTAAAAGCGGGTGAAAATATTGCCCTGATCAGTGATGCAGGTACCCCGCTCATTAGTGACCCAGGTTTTAAACTGGTTCGTGCTGCCCAAGAGCACAAGATTCGCGTAGTACCCGTGCCGGGTGCCTGTGCAGCCGTTGCAGCCTTGAGTGCTGTCGGACTTCCGAGTGACCGCTTTAGTTTTGAGGGTTTTTTACCGTCTAAATCTTCTCAGCGCATGCTTCAGCTTGAAAAGCTAAAAGATGAAACACAAACTCTGATTTTTTATGAAGCACCGCATCGTATTCTAGATTGTGTCAAAGATATGATGCAGGTTTTTGGTGCCGAGCGACCTGTCGGATTCGCACGTGAAATCACCAAAACATTTGAAACCATAAAAAAAATGAGTTTAGGTGAGTTGGTCAGCTTTGTAGAGCATGATCATAATCAGCAAAAGGGTGAAATTGTACTGATTGTAGGCGGTAATCCAGTTGAAAAAGACATGGAGCAAGAAAAACTGGATCAATTACTGACGCGTCTTTTACAGGATCTTTCTGTGAAGGCTGCTTCTCAGCTTGCCGCCGACCTGACCGGCATCAAGAAAAAAATTGCCTATCAACGCGCTTTAGAACTGACCCAGACCGATCTCGATTAAGCATAAAAAAAGCATCAATTATGATGCTTTTTTTATGGATTCAGATTAATCTCGGGCGTCTTCATCTGGCGGAACTTGGGTAATACTTCCGCCTTTTGCTAGAAATGCCGCAATTTCATCTTCAAGCGCTTGTCTTTGCTTTTGCTTGGCTGTCACTGTCAGCGTTTCAGCTTCTGCAAGATCTGCATCGTTTCCGCTTGATTCTTCATCGTTGGCACCATGTTCAGCAGCTTTGGCTTCATCTTCATCGACTGCCGCATCTTCTGATTCATCGTATTCATTCATATCCGTCATTTTTTTCTCCCCTCAATGACCGATTCATACATCATGAACGTTACTCATAAATTACGAAGAAATTTAACAATCTCTTGCGTATTCGCAAAGAGGCTTTTACACCAATTTCGTATTTTTTTAAACTAATTTGTAATCATTAATCAATGACTGATTAAAAATTACCGTTTAAGTCCTAATGCGCATAACGGGTTTTGGCGAGTAAACTCAATCCGGTGGCCTGCTGTAGGAAAGCATTTTTCAGATTTTCATGCTCATCAACAAATTTTAAGCCCGCGTTACGCGCTGCAATCACTGGAAATAGCGTTTGAGATTCCAGCCAGCCAATCACAGACATACCATGCATCATGGCATCGTTTTGCCCTTTACGCGCATGTTCATAACGTCGCAAGGTTTGTTCATGTGCCCATACACCACGCGCCCGGTCATGTAGCAGCACATCACAGAGTAGCGCTGCATCTAAACAACCGATATTGACGCCCTGACCAGCCAGAGGATGAATCACATGCGCTGCATCTCCAACCAAAGCCAATCCCGATTTGATGTATTGTTTTGCAGCACGAGCGATCAGCGGGAACGTTGCACGCGAACGTACCTCATGCACTTGACCCAACATATGCTGACTTTCTTGTGTAAGTAAATCCGCAAATGCCTGATCGCCTAATGCAGCATATTCCTCGGCATAATCTTCTGGCAATGTCCACACGATTGACTGCCAAAATCCCTTTTCATTTGGCTCGATACTGGCCATCGGCAAGAATGCCAATGGCCCGGTCGGCAAAAAGAGCTGGCGAGCCACATGCTGATGTGGCTGCGCCGTCTTCACGGCACAGCTAATCGCAGCCTGACGATAATCCAGCACATCCAGATCAATCATGGCTTGGTTACGCACAAACGAATTTGGACCGTCTGCACCAATCAGCAAACGAGTCTGCAAAACTGAACCATCTTCAAGCTCAAGCTGCCAGCCCGACTGTACAGATTCGATTCGCTTGACACGAATCTGCGTCCGATAATCTGCAATCACTTCACGCATTTTTTGCTGGATTGCAAAATTAACAATACTCGGTTCCACCATCGAACCCAATGCCTGATCCAGATGTGGTGTCTGCTCGCTCGCATGTCCGAATTGAATTTCACCGTAGCCATTTTTATTCCACACCTGCATGCCCGAATACGGCATATGACGTGAAATAGCACTCCAGACTCCAACGGTCTCTAACAAATGAATGGTGGCCTGACTCAAAGCCAATACTCGTGGATTGACTTCACGCTCAATGTGTTCACGTGAAAGTACAGGAGCGGCATCGAGGACGGTGACACGAACGCCACCTTGAGCCAACAATAGCGCTGTTAGTCCGCCTACCAGCCCACCGCCGACGATCACAACATCGTGCATTTGTGTCATGCTTTTAACCCCATTGCGTAATTGGCAACTAATGGCTTAATGCCCGGAATAACATCAAAAGCCACCAGCCCGGTATTTCGCAATAATTTGAGTACCGGATTTTGGTTACTAAAGCCACGCACCACCGAATCACAGAATTTAATCACGCGTTGTTGATCTTTTAATCGGGCTTGTTCATAAGCCAGCAGATTTTCTGGCTCTCCGATATCATCTGACTCACTCAATTGTTGTAACAGATGACGCACCAATACGTCAGCATCTCGTAGGCATAGGTTAAAGCCCTGCCCAGCGACCGGATGAATCGTATGCGCAGCGTTACCCATGAGTACCACACGACCTACAGCCTGCTTATGTGCCAATACTTGTGACAGCGGGTAGCTAAAACGTCGTCCAGTTTTTTCAAAAGTTCCTGCCCGATCCCCATAGGTTTTTTGTAAAGCATTTAGAAAATGCTGATCGTTGTGCTCACCTAACCATTCGTCTTCGGTGCCTTTTTTTACGGGCCAGACCACAGAGCGTCGCGACTCGCCGGGCAAAGGCAATAATGCCAATGGACCTAACGCACTAAAACGCTCAAATCCGACCTGCTCGTGTGGTTTAGAGGTTTGTACCGTGGTCACAATCGCCACTTGATCATAATCTCGAACATCGGCACCCACGCCTAAAGCCTGACGACAAAATGAATCACGACCATCGGCGGCAATGACCAGTTTTGCTTGTAACTCAAGCTGCTCGTGTTCACGCTCGGCATTTAAATAGACAAAGTCCTGATCTTGTTTTAATGACGTTACTTTGACGCCATCGATCAGCTCAATGAGTTCGTGCTGGCGTACCTGTGTAAGTAATACACGCCCCAACCATGCATTTTCAATGACCTGTCCAAAGCTTTCGACTTTTTCTTGTGAGGCCACCAGTCTTGCTTTGCCAAAACTACCTTCTTCGGTAATATGAACCTGTAAAATAGGCGTTGCGTGTTGCTGTAGCGCATCCCACAGTTGCAACTTTTGATAAATTTGTACACTTCGGCGTGAGAGTGCCGTATTTCGTGCATCGAAACTTGAGTGATAGGGAGCCAGATTTTCGTCGTCGTAATCTGGATACTGAATGGCTTCAAGCAATTTTACTGCAATATTTTGTTTTGCCAGCATGAGCGCGAGGCTCAATCCCACCATTCCACCACCGACAATAATCACATGTTGCACTGCGATTTCTCCTTTACTCGATTTTTATCGTTTCGCTTGAGCCATAAGTGTTTCAATTGCATCGATTTCTTTAACCACATTTTGCGTCAGAATCAATGGGCCATCTTCGGTCACCACGACATCATCTTCAATTCGAATGCCGATACCGCGCCATTTTTCATCCACCGTTTCATCATCAGGCGCAATATAAATACCCGGCTCAACCGTGACCACCATCCCTGGCGCATAACTTCGCCATTTGCCGGCCACTTTGTAGGCACCTACATCATGCACATCCATCCCCAACCAATGTCCGGTGCCATGCATGTAAAATTGACGGTAGGCTTCTTTTTCAATGAGTTCATCGATTGCGCCGCGCATCAGTCCAAGCTGAAGTAAACCTTGTGTGATGATACGCACTGCGGCCTCGTGTGGATCACGATACGACCGTCCGACTCGCACCTGATCGATCGCGGCATACTGTGCGTCTAGCACGATTTGATAGAGCGCGCGTTGCTCTGGACTAAAACGACCATTGACTGGAAAAGTACGCGTAATATCAGATGCGTAGCACTGGTATTCACATGCTGCATCGATCAGCACCAAATCACCATCATTGAGCGGCTGATTGTTTTCTACATAGTGCAAGATACATGCGTTGGCTCCACCACCAACAATGCTGTTGTAAGACGGGACACAGCCATTTTGATTAAATACATAGTTCAATTCAGCTTCAAGTGCATACTCCATCATACCTGGACGAACCTTTTGCATGGCACGAGTATGCGCTTGAGCACTGATGTCCGATGCGATTTGCATCAATTGAATTTCTTCTTCTGACTTAAACAGTCGCATTTCATCTAAGAGACGATCGAGTTGAAGCACTTGAGACGGCGCACCGTCGCCGCGTTTGTCTTGATCTTGAGCCTGTTTAATCCATTGACTTACGCGCGCATCAAATTCAGCTCGATGCCCGATTCGATAATAAATGGCGCCCTTATTGAATAACTTCTCGATGATTTCTTCGTCAAGCAAATCAATCGCAAAGGCTTCGTCTGCTTCATAATCTTCAACCGCACCATCGACACCTGCACGATAACCATTCCAGATTTCAAGCTCACGATTACGTTCACGACAAAACAGGCTATAGGTGTAATCTGCTGTACTTTCACCCGTTTCAATCACTGCTACAGCTTCAGGCTCGGCAAATCCAGTTAAATAAAAGAAACTACTATCCGCACGAAACTTATAATCCGCATCACGATTTCGATACGCCACTGGACTGGTTTCAATAATTGCAATACTGTTTGGCCCCATATGCTCAGCGAGGCGGTCTCGACGACGTTCAAAATCTGCTTGGGTGAGTTTCATGTGCTCTTATAATCTATATGGATAATGTCTAAATGGTAAGGCAGCGCCCAAGCATTAGCTTGGACGATGTGGTGTAAACATTTCAACAATACTCTGATTTTCATCAGATTCAGATGTATTTTTCAACTTTGACTGAAAACTTTTAATCAATGAGCTTTCTGAAACAGGGATTTTTTTACGGCCTATCGATAAGCTGACCGGAATCAAACGAACGAACTCATACAGTTCTTCGTAACCCATTTCGCCTTCTTCATCGTTGTCTGATTCGTCAAATTCGACTGCTGCAACATCTTGGAGATGCTCAATCAATTCAACTTCATCTGAACGGATGTGTCCGGAAGCCAAACCAAAGCCGAGTACCACGCCAGCACACCAATCTGCAAGTGCCTGTACTCGCTCTTGCAAAAGATGCTCTGAATCTGGAAGCATAGGTAAATAGTCCAGCTCATCTTCGGCGAGCGCATGCGCAACGTCTTCAGCTTCATCGGACAGCACGGACAGCGCCTGATCGTTTAAAGTCGGTACATTTAGCGTTGCTAAAATTTGTAACCATTCATCTCTGGTCGGTGCTTCTGTCACACAAACTATACCTGTAAGCAAGCCATGTAACTCACTAGGGCTTGAAATTTCCTCAATTCCTTCAAAATTTTGGTTCCACTCGTTCCAACCTGAAATATCGTCTTGCATTCGCTTATCCAATCTCTATACTTCGTATATATTACCTTTGATTGCAATTCTGTGCGACTACGTTATGTTAGAACAATTACAGCGACTTCAAGCGCATGTTGGCGTTTTAAAAACGCGTTTACTTCATTTAGAGCGTGACAACGAAGCGCTCGTAAAGACGAAAGATGAAACTGAAGCCCAACATCATAGTCAAATCGTGCAAAAAAATAGTATCATTACGGCCAAGCAAGAGGAAATTGAAACCTTAAATGATCAGCTTTCCCAACTTCAAGGCCAGTTTAAGCAACTTAACACAGATGCAACGGCACTTGCAGACCGCTACAGCCGTTTGGAAAAAAGTTGTACAGATCTGAAAAATCGTTTTCAGGAAATTTTGGCAGAGCGCAATGACTTACGTGTTACAAAAGAAAAGTTACAAGCACATCAGCGCCAAACCCAGCAAGAGATTCAAGAGTTACAACAAGATCGTGATCGGTTGCTGAAAAAAAATGAACTGGCCAAATCAAAGGTTGAAGCGATCATTCAACGACTTGCAATTTTGGGTACGGCACAAGATCAACATGCTCAGGAAATCCAGCAACTCGCCGACCCTACTGAGGAGATTCATCCATGAGCGATCAAGTGGTCGTCGAACTACGTTTAATCGAACAAATTTTTCGTCTGAACACCACAGTTGAAAAACGTGATGAGCTTGAACGTGCTGCTGAAGTACTGAATGAGCGTTTTAATGAAATGCGCCGCAGTGCGCCGCGCGTTGAACATAATAAGCTGGTCATTATGGTCGCGCTTCAATTGACCCAAGAAGTACTCAGCCTCAATAAATCATTGCAAGAGTATGAACATTGCGAGCGATTATTAGACGCAATTTTACAAGATGTAGAAAAAAGCCTATAGAACTGTGCATTTTCGCGCAAACGTTCACCACTTGAAAACTAAGTTTACATAACACTGTGGCAAGAGAATTGCCATTGAGTTCAGATCGGTTATACTGAATCTGTCTCTGGGATGCTCGCCAGCGCGTCAGAATCCCCTGAGCCGATACTATCACTTTAGGATAGCGTTCTGCATATTTAGAGTGTATGCCTACCGCGAGTAGGAAACCCAGCAAGTATGCGTCGCTTCCACCTTGAACTTAAGGGTTCAAGGGTAATGACAGGCAGCGGCATCTTCGGAGGCATTTATTTTAAAATCATTTAATTATAATTTTTTTACGTTTAGTTCCTCTTTATTATTTTTCTTTATCATCGCAGCAATACCCAAACACAGCCGATAACCCTTTCCCTTTTGTATGTAGCTAATATTCCCTTAAATCATTCCTCAATTGAGCGCGACATGCTCGCTTAACAAGCAAATATTAATTTCAGCTTTAATATCAAATTAAATAACACTTCTCACTAGATTCTATAAAGATTCAATTTTTTGCACTTAATTTAGGCTTAAGTCTTTGCCTCGATAGTCATCATTATACAAAACATGTCAGGTAATCCTGCTGCACATGTTTGACCGTTAAGATGAGACGAAGCAATGGCTAAAGTGTGTTACTGTGCCGACGATTTTTCCATGCGTCCCGAAATTTCATCGGCGATTCTATCGTTGCTTGAAAAAGAGCGCATTCATGCCACCTCATGCATGACTCAATCACCCTCTTGGTTTCAAGATGCCAAAGTATTAACAAGTCTTGATACAACTGCCGAAATTGGATTACATCTAAATTTTACTCAAGTTTTTGGCGTTCAGGATTATACCGAGCGATTACCGAAACTCATGCTCGGCGCATGGACCGGCCAGCTTTCACAAACTAAAGTTCGCGACAGCATTGCTCGTCAGTGGGAATTATTTTGCTCTGCGACAGGTCGAATACCTGATTTTGTCGATGGGCACCAGCATGTACATCAGTTTCCCATTATTCGTGAAGCTTTATTTAAATTTCTCAATCAACAGCAATTTAAAGGCTGGGTACGCAGTCTGCGCCACCCTGTTTTAACGCCAAATACGCGAATCAAAGTCACGCTACTCAAATTACTCGGTGCTACACGTTTTAGCGAGATGTGTCAGCATTACAATATTCACCAAAATTCTACCTTTGCCGGTATTTATAGTTTTGACGCCCAATCTTATGCGCTTTTGAACCAGCAGTGGCTTGCTCAAGCGCAAGATCAACTGTTAATCATGTGTCACCCTGCACTTTCCCACAGCCAGTCTAGTCATGACCCGATTCATGCTGCACGTGTACGCGAGTTTGAATACTTCGACTCAGCACAATTTCAGCAAGACTGCCGACATCACCATATCCAGCTTGGTCCATTAGGAGCAATCTAATGCACACTTCTCCTTTTTTGTCCTGTGTTGTTCCGGCTTATAACGAAGCAGAGAACCTAAAAACATTTATTCCCGCGCTGGCAAAATCGCTGGATCAGCAACAATTGCATTATGAAATTATTGTGGTCGATGACGGCAGTCAAGACGATACGCTTCACGTCTTACAATCCATGGTGGATCATTACCCACTGATTGTACTCGAACTGTCGCGCAATTTTGGTAAAGAAGCCGCATTGAGTGCAGGCTTAGATCGGGTGACTGGTGAAATTACTTTGCTGATCGATGCCGATTTTCAGCATCCTCTAGATGCCATTCCGACCATGATTAATCTTTGGAAGAATGGCTACGATATGGTGTACGGCATTCGCAATCGAAGCAGTGAGTCTTGGTTAAAACGCATACTAACCAATCACTACTATAAAGTTTTAAATCTTAGCTCTCCAATCGATATTCCTGAAAATGCAGGTGACTTTCGATTGATGGACGCCAAGGTCGTCGATGCCATCCGCCGCTTACCAGAAAGAAATCGTTATATGAAAGGCTTGTATGCTTGGGTTGGATTTAAAGGTATTGGTATTCATTTTTCAGAACAAGAACGTCAGCATGGCACGTCAACATTCAATGCCAAGTCATTATTTCGTCTTGCCATGTCTGGTTTGACCGGGTTTTCAGATCTTCCCCTTCGTTTGAGTATTTATTTAGGGGCTTTAATGGCGCTCATTGCCATGAGTTATGGTGGATGGATTCTGATTGAAACACTGGTCGAAGGCGTTCGTGTACCAGGCTGGGCAACACTGGTCATTGCACTCACCTTACTTGGTGGCATTCAGTTGTTATTTTTGGGAATTGTAGGCGAATACATCGCCCGTATTTATGCCGAAGTTAAAAACCGCCCACGCTATATTGTGTCTGGCGAATTCTCGCAATTTAAGCATCCCCACACGTTACCCGAAATTAAACCGCATGCATCTGAACCCTAAAAATCAACATATCAGTGCGCAGTTTATTCGTTTTTGCCTCATTGGGCTGTGTGCTGCCGCCATTCATGTGACAGTCGTGATCATACTTGAAAAGACACGGCTTGCGCTTGCTTGGTCGAATTTGGCTGGCTTTGGCGTGGCTTTTTGGATGAGTTATTTTGGACATCGCTATTTTACCTTTGCGACTTCAAATGCCCAGCATCGCCAAATGATGTTTCGTTTCTTGATGGTGGCCTGTAGCGGATTTTTATTGAATGAAGCACTGGTACTTAGTCTGAAAGAAGCCTTTCACTTGCCCACCGCTTTCAGTGTATTGACAGCAATTGGTTTTAGCTCAGTCTTTACTTTTTTATTGAATCGAATTTTTGCCTTTCAGCCAGAAGGATAGCCTGTATGCCGTCATGGTTACGTACCTTACCGATCAAGCTCGGTTTAATTTCTGTTTGGCTATTTGTATGCGCCACGGTCCGCTTTTTATCAATCCCCGATGAAGGCCGTTATGCGGATATCAGCCGCCATATGTTTGAGTCTGGCGACTGGCTTGTTCCACGTTTAGATGGTCTGCCATTTATTCACAAACCCCCTATGCTGCACTGGTTGAGCAGTATCGCGATGCATATTTTTGGTGTGCATGTTTGGGTGGTGCGTTTGGTTCCTGTACTGGCGGCAAGCTTGCTTTTGATTGGAACCTACCTGTTTGTTCGTAAATATCTCTCTCAAAAAATTGCCGAACTGAGCATCTTGAT
The DNA here is from genome assembly GCF_018139125.1 of Acinetobacter soli. Classification (NCBI taxonomy): domain Bacteria; kingdom Pseudomonadati; phylum Pseudomonadota; class Gammaproteobacteria; order Moraxellales; family Moraxellaceae; genus Acinetobacter; species Acinetobacter soli. The sequence continues at coordinate 345,460 of NZ_CP073241.1, read as the reverse complement.
GATGGCAACCAATTTGCTTTTCTTTGGGAGCAGTCAATACGTTAATCATGATTTACTGCTGGCAACAGGCATCACCTTATCGGTATTTTGTCTGGTCGATTTTAGTTTGTGCAATCGAAAAGCCATGCTGTTCTTGGGGTACTTTTTTGCCGCCTCTGCCTTTTTAACCAAAGGGCTGATCGGCATTTTAATTCCCGGAATGATTCTGCTTCCATGGCTGCTTTACACCCGGCAATATAAGCGTATCCCGGCGTTTTTTAATCCTTTTGCTTTGTTGTTTCTGGCGGCACTTACCCTACCGTGGCTGTATCAAATGCAGCAAATTTATCCAGATTTTTTGCATTACTTTTTTATCGATCAACAATTTAACCGTTTCCATTCTAATCAGTTCAACAACAAGCAATCGTGGTTTTTTTACTTGGTCATTTTACTGGTGAGCCTATTGCCTTGGTTACTCACCTTAAGATGGACAGGCCTTCGCACTATACTGCACCAACAGCGATTAAACCCGATTGGGCAATTACTGATCTGGTGGTTGGTGTCTGTTGTCATCTTTTTTTCTATTCCACCGTCAAAACTTGCAGGCTATATTTTACCGGCACTCACACCACTGATTATCTTGTGTGCAGTAGCTTTTGAGAAATCAACTCTGAATACTCAACAACTGACCCGCATGCAAAAATACGCGCCAGCAGCTTTTGTTTGTTTGCTGGGATGTGTTCTGGCCGCTACGTTGTACTTCATTCCACTGGATTTTAATTTATCGAGTGTACAAAAGTGGCAAATTACCTTACTGGCAGCACTGCTGGTGTATTCTCCACTGTTATTTTTACAGCTACTCCATCGGCATAAACTCGAATATGCACATTATGTGGCTGCCTGCCTGATTGTGCTGTGTAGTGTGGTGCCCTTCGCTACACGCATTTTTGATATTAAAAATAATCACGATCAAATCAATTTCACGGCGTACATTCATCCCAATACCAAAGTGGTGTTTTACGATCGTTACTACTACGACCTGCCTTTCTTACTCGACTTGAAACAGCCTGTATATGTGGTCACTGACTGGCAAAATAATGTATCGGATAATTACGCACAGGAACTCTCGGATGGTTTGCAATTTGAACCAGAACGTCGGGCTTACTTATGGACTAGAGCGCAATTAAATGGCGCAATTGACCGTAAAGCGCCGATGATTGTGATTAGCTCATCGCATGATAATTCACTTGAGCAACAAGCCAAACAGGTTATTCATAATCGAAATTTTGATGTGCTGATTTTTAATGAATGACATAACTAAAGGCACGCTTGATCAAAATGAATAATTACACGGGTCTGTTCACTCAGTGGCAGATCCAGTTTTAACGTACTTTAATTTTATGTAAGAGCCCGCTAAGCTATAAGCAATTATATGGCATGACAAGCTGATCAAAACCTAAGCTCGGGATACATCCAATGACATCAGTTGTGCCTTACGCTACAGCACCACTTTCCGGTTCAGCACTACAGCAAGTACGCCGACACATTGCCAAACAGCGTCGGCAAAGTTCACGCTTTGCACAGCAACGTGCAGCGCAACGTGTACTGGCTCAGTTTCGTTTTTTTCTTGATCGAACTCGTCAGTCTATTATGCGTGCAGGCATTTACCTAGATGCCTTTGGAGAAATTCGGACACAAGCGCTGATTCAAGAGTGTTTCAAGCGAAACATTAAGGTGTTTCTACCTAAAGTCTGCGCCATGAATCAGCGACTGGTTTGGGTTGAAATTTCTAAGCATCAATATCAAAACCATCGTTTTACAAAGCATCGTTTAGGTATGTACGAACCTATGGCAACACGCGGGCAACCGATCTCCAAGCTTGATCTGGTGATAATGCCACTGGTGATTTGTGACACTACAGGCTCACGCGTGGGCATGGGTGGCGGGTTTTACGATAAAACATTATCCATCGCACCGAAGCGTCCAATCCGTCTCGGACTGGCACATGAGTTTCAGTATATTGCTGAAAATATTCAACGTGCACCGTGGGATCAATCACTTGATGCACTGGTTACACCAAAAAAATGCTATATTTTCAAACGCCCATTCAAAAAAACTATCAGCTTGATAAAAAAAATCTGAGCGATTTGCTCAATTTTTTGACATTTTCGATTGTCATGCCCTTGTAATTTTTAAAATACCCATCACTATAAAAACATGGCAACCTCGTTGTCACTCATTAGGAGTGCCCATGTCTGAAAATATTATGAATGTAGAAACCTTAGAGCCTCAGGTTCCAAGTGTATTACCGCTCTTAGCACTACGTGATGTGGTGGTGTATCCACACATGCAAATTGCGCTATTTGTAGGTCGTGAAAAATCGATCAATGCAGTTGATGTGGCTCGTAACAGTGACAATTTAGTATTTGTAGTTGCACAAAAGGATTCTCTCACAGAAGAAATTGATCACGACAACCTTTATCAATACGGTACCGTCGCGAAGATTGTGCAAGTTGTGAATCACGAAAATGATGAAAACTGTATCAAGGTTTTGATTGAAGGTTTATACCGTTCAAAACTCACAAAAATTATTGATGAAGACAGTTACTTGACTGCCGAACATCAATTGAGCCCAATGACGGTTGATAGCGATTCCGCGACTCAAGAAACGCGTTTGCAGGAATTACGGACCTTGTTTGCTCAATATGCTGAAGCAAAACTGCGTAATGCACGTGAACTTGTTGCGGCAGCAAATAAAATTGACGATTTGCTGCAACTGATGTTTTTTGTGGCCACACGCGTGCCATTAAACATTGATGTAAAACAAAAGTTTCTCGAGCACAACGAATTTGAAGCACACTTGCAAGAGCTGACCAGCTACTTGGTACAACAATCTGCCGAGCAGCAAATTGAGCAGACCTTGCATGACAGCGTCAAACGCCAAATGGAAAAGAATCAGCGCGAATACTTTCTCAATGAAAAAATGAAGGTGATTCAACGCGAGCTTTCCGATATGAACGGCGGCGCAGAAGACGATGTTGCAGAAATTGAAAAACGTCTTGCTGAAGCAGATTTGCCTGAACATGTGCGCAAAAAAGCAGAAGCTGAGTTTCGTAAACTAAAAGCAATGCAGCCAGCTTCAAGTGAAGCAGCGGTAGTGCGCAACTATCTTGAAGTGATTCTAGATACGCCTTGGAACACTGCAAGCAAAGTCAGCATTAACCTGAAAAAAGCGCAGGAAATTCTAGATGCAGACCACTATGGTCTTGATGATGTCAAAGACCGTATTGTCGAATATCTTGCTGTTCAATCGCGTGTGAAAAAGTTACGTGGCCCGATTTTGTGCTTGGTCGGCCCTCCAGGTGTGGGTAAAACCTCACTGGGTGAATCGATCGCAAAAGCCACAGGTCGCGAGTTTGTGCGTATGGCACTTGGTGGTGTACGTGACGAAGCCGAGATTCGCGGGCATCGTCGTACCTACATCGGTGCGATGCCAGGTAAAATCGTGCAGTCTCTAACCAAAGTGGGTGTAAAAAATCCATTGTTCTTGCTCGATGAAATCGACAAGATGGCACAAGACTATCGTGGTGACCCTGCATCTGCCATGTTAGAAGTACTTGATCCATCACAGAACAATAAGTTCAACGATCATTATCTTGATCTTGACCTTGACCTGTCTGAAGTGATGTTTATCTGTACTGCAAACAGCATGAACATTCCAGAAGCGTTGTTAGACCGTATGGAAGTGATTCGTCTTCCGGGCTACACCGAAGAAGAGAAAGTTAATATTGCTGACCGTTACTTGGTTCCTAAAGCGATCAAAGATAACGGTTTACGTAGCAGTGAATTGACTGTTCATGAAGAAGCGATTCGTGACATTGTACGACGCTACACACGTGAAGCAGGTGTCCGTAGCCTTGAGCGTGAAGTGTCTAAGATTGCACGTAAAGTGGTTAAAGAAGCGGTCAGCAAAAAGAGTAAAAATCTGCATATCGACGTGACTCAAGAAACGCTTCCAGAATATCTTGGTCCACACAAGTTTGACTTTGGTATTGCAGAAGAAGAGGCTCAGGTCGGTCGTGTAAACGGCTTGGCATGGACATCAGTCGGTGGCGAGTTACTCACCATTGAAGTTGCAGCCGTCAAAGGTAAAGGTAAATTCATTACAACAGGTTCGCTTGGTGATGTGATGAAAGAGTCGATTACTGCGGCCATGACGGTAGTGAGAACACGTGCAGACGAATTGGGTATTGAAGCCTCTCGCTTTGAAGAAACCGATGTTCACGTGCATTTGCCTGAAGGCGCTACACCAAAAGACGGTCCGTCTGCTGGTTTGGCACTGACTACCGCACTTGTATCGGCATTTACTGGTATTCCGATCCGTGCCGACATTGCCATGACAGGTGAAACATCTCTACGTGGTAATGCACTGCGTATTGGTGGTTTGAAAGAAAAACTGCTGGCTGCCCACCGTGGTGGTATCAAGTTGGTCTTTATTCCACAAGATAACGTGCGTGATTTGGCTGAAATACCAGACAATGTTAAAGAAGGTTTAGAAATCAAAGCAGTGAAAAGCATTGATGAAATCTTACCTTTAGCTTTGACAGAACAGCCTAAACCTTTGGTAAAAGCACCTATTGTGAAGCCTGTTGAAGAATCAAAAGCAGCACGTCACTAATTCCAGTTGGTTATAAAAAAGAGAGCTTCGGCTCTCTTTTTTTACATTATTCAGGTTGAAAATTAACCAATAATACCCATAATAATCTTAAGGGTACTTATTATGATTGTTTCATTTTTCCAGTGTGGTCATCTGATTCTCCAGACAGGTGGCCCTTTTAACCGCAGTCCTTCACGCTTTTGGGCTGCGTTTTTTTACCTGAATTTCTTCGTGTTGTTTAGTGGCTAAACATTTGAATACGATCTGCACGGCGGGGCATGATCATTCGGGGCTTTATCGTTATACTGATACCGATGATTTCACCTGTGAGTATTGTAATGAAAATCCGTCTTCTCACCATTGGTCAAAAAATGCCAGCATGGGTACTCACGGGTTTTGAAGATTATTTCAAACGCATCCAACCGTTTGTTCAAACACAAGTGATTGAACTGCCTATGGCAAAACGGGGTAAAAATGACTCGCAGGCCGATATTTTAAAATACTGTCAACTCGAAGGTGAAAGTATTTTAAACGCCCTAAAACCAGGTGAAGTGCTGATTGCACTTGAAGTCGGCGGTCGTGAGTTAAGCACAGAAAAACTCGCCCTGACCATGAAGGGCTGGATGCAAGACGGACAGGATATTGCATTGGCGATTGGCGGGCCTGATGGTCTTTCCGATCAGGTTCGTCAGGCTGCTGCATGGCACTGGTCTTTGTCTAAGCTCACCATGCCACATCCACTGGTGCGTGTATTGCTGATCGAACAGCTATACAGAGCCATGAGCATTAACCACAATCATCCTTATCATCGGGCTTAATGCAGTTAAGTGTATGCCCCGATAAGTCGTTCAAATGAATCTGTTGCTGTACAGCAAACTGTGCAGCTGACTTGTCTACTAGGTACAGCATCATATGAGTCCACAAACACTCCCTGGCTTGTTTATCTCCCATGGCTCTCCTATGCTGGCAGTCGACCCCGAACAAGTGGGGCCTGCCCTGCACCGGTTGAGCTTTAACTTGCCAAAACCGAAAGCAATTGTGGTGATGTCTGCGCACTGGGAAAGTCAGTCGCTTGAAGTCAGCACATCAACCCGCCCCCAAACATGGCACGATTTTCGTGGCTTTCCGGCTGAGTTGTATCGTATTCATTATCCTGCACCTGGTGCACCGGAATTGGCAGAAGATATATTAAAGCGTTTAGCCGATGCGCATTTGACCGCGCATGCCAACAGCACACGGCCCCGCGATCATGGGGTTTGGATGCCGCTTCTACATATGTATCCAGAGGCAGATATACCTGTCATTGAAATTTCGCTGCCCATGCAACTCAATTCAGATGAAATTTATGCAGTTGGACAAGCACTGGCACCGCTGCGAGAACAACAAATTTTACTGATCGGATCGGGAAGCATCACTCATAATCTGGCCGAATTGCGCTGGCAAGGCAATCTGCAAAATATTCCAGAATGGGCATCTGGCTTTCGAAACCATGTGGTGAATAAACTGACCCACCAAGATTATGATGCCATCTTAAACTGGCCAGACTTACCTCACATCGAGCGCAACCACCCTACCATCGAACATTTTGCACCCTTGTTTTTTGCCATGGGTACAGGGAATCGCTTCTCTATCGTTCACAGTAGTTTTTCGATGGGATCTTTAGGGATGGACATTTACCGTTTCGATTAATCACTTAAAGATTTAAATTAAACTTAAGCAAAATTAAAACTTTGTAAGTTTAGGTGCCTTCTATGTTGCAAAATAGATACATTTATTACACTTAAAGCCTAATAGATGTGTCTTTTTTTCTGCAATAAATTCGTTAGGATTTAGGCCTTAAATTGAAAGAATGTTGTTCCATGAAAATTAAATATTTAATTCTTGCTCTTTTGCCATTTTCACTTATGGCCTGCCAATCAATGAATCAAACCCAGCCTGTTTCTGTAGTTCAAGAACAAAAAGTTGATGCCACTAAAGCCTTAACTGCTTATACATGGTCGTTTCAACCTGAAGGTGCGCCACAGCCGATTATCTTAAGTTTTAGCGATCAGAACTTGAGTATTCATACAGGGTGTAACAACCAAGGTGGTTCATGGAAGCTTAACGACCAGCAACTCGTGACTTCAGCGCTGGCTTCTACCATGAAAGCATGTGAGCCAGCACTGATGAAAAATGAGCAGTTTGCAGCTAATCTTCTTAGCGACAAAAGCACTCATTTCAAACTCGATACTCGCTCAATTGAACAGCCAAGTCTGATGTTAACCAATGCCGCAGGACAAACATTTGAGTTTAAAGGCAGCATGACACCGGAAACCAAATATCAGTCTCAGGGCGAAATCATTTTCTTGGAAATTGCACCTGAAACTAAATCGTGTACAGGTGTTGCACCGCAAACTTGTCTGCAAGTTCGCGAAATTAAATATGACGATAAAGGGATTAAAACCCAAGTTGATAAAGACTGGTCGTTATTTTATGACCAAATCGAGGGCTTTCAACATCGTGCAGATCAACGCGTAATTGTTCGTGTAAAACGCTATGAACGAAAAAATCCTGCGGCAGATCAATCTAAATATGTCTATATCCATGACATGACCGTTGAGCAAGAAATGGTGAAGTCCAAATAAGCCAGCGGATGATTCACTCCAGACACTCAAAGGCCTGATCACTGCGATCAGGCCTTTTTTTGAATAATAAGTGTTACTGGATTACGGGATCATATAGCGACTTCTGTGCTAAAATGCCGGGCTTAAGCTGACGTTCCTTTTTGTACTGAATATTTTTCTCTTATGACCAATAACGCTTTTGCACTTTTACGCGAAATAGACCGTATTTTGCCGCAAACTCAATGTGGTTTGTGCGGACATCGAGATGGATGTCTGCCTTATGCAAAGGCCATTTTAGAAGGTGAAGCGGCAAATAAATGTATTCCGGGCGGTCAACCTGTTGCAGATGCTCTTGCAGCTCGACTCAACCGCCCGCCACTGCCTGCAGAAAAAAGTGTCTGGCCAATTCAGTCCGATGGGCGCCCGCAGCGTATGAAAGCAATCATTCGTGAGGATGAATGCATTGGATGTACCAAGTGCATCAGTGCCTGTCCGGTCGATGCGATTATTGGTAGCGGCAAGCTGATGCATACTGTTTTGACGGATCTGTGTACAGGATGCGAGCTTTGTATTCCACCATGCCCTGTGGATTGTATCGAACTGGTTGAAGATACTGCGCCGCTTCCTACTGCTTTGCAACAAGAACAGGAACAACAGCAACTTCGACAACGTTATTATGCGCACATTCAACGTGAAGAACGCCGCCGTATCGACCGCAAAGGCCCGATTGTTCGTGCAGAAATTGACACCGAATTGTTTTCTCAATTTTCGCAGTGGATAGATGAACTGCCTTCAATTGAACGTATTGAAGCTGCAGCTAAAACAGTCACAAAACAGGATGCATCTATTACGATTGAACTTGCCAAGCTTCGCACCCAAATTAAAAAACTGGAAAAGCAATTAAGCGTTCGAGCAGATGCAAAGAAACAGCAGCAACTTGAGCAATTGCAACAACAACTGAATCTGCTTCAGGGGAATTAAATGCCAGTTAAAAACATGACCAAAAAACAGATCCAGACGTTTTTTGAGCGCCTTAGAGCACAGCGCCCTCACCCACAAACTGAGTTAAATTACAGTAATGCATTTGAATTACTGATTGCGGTCATGCTTTCGGCTCAGGCCACCGATGTAAGTGTAAACAAAGCCACAGACAAACTGTTTCCGGTGGCCAATTCTGCCGCAAAAATTTATGCCTTGGGTGTTGAAGGCTTAAAAACTTATATAAAAACCATTGGCTTATATAATGCCAAAGCTGAAAATGTGATTAAAACCTGTCAAATCTTAATTGAAAAATATCAAGGCGAGGTTCCTCAAACCCGAGCAGAGCTTGAGGCACTTCCAGGTGTAGGACGCAAAACCGCAAATGTGGTGTTAAATACCGCATTTGGGCAGCCCACCATGGCAGTCGATACACATATTTTTCGTTTAGGAAACCGCACAGGCTTAGCCGTGGGCAAAAATGTACTTGAGGTGGAACACCGTCTAATTAAAGTTATTCCAAAAGAATTTATTACCGATGCGCATCACTGGCTAATTTTGCACGGACGATATTGCTGTGTGGCCAGAAAGCCAAAATGCGCAGAATGTGTAGTATCCGATGTATGTAACTGGTCAGAACGTTATGCTTATGGTGCAGAGCGCGCTGTGACCATTCAAGCAACACCTTAATTTTTTTCAAAATAAAAGTGTTTACATGAGCGATGCACTCACTTTTTTTGTTTGAGCTTTGGGTGCAGTATTTTGCGCTTGTTTTGCTGATTTAAACGTTTTTCTGCAAGCTCTTGTTTTTGCACTTGACGTAGCATTTTCTGGCTTTGATAGAGCAGAAACAACAAAACCAATAGACTTATCACCACCAAAAAGATTAATGCGATCTTTAGCAAACAGATATCCTCAAAAAAGAAAAGAGCCCTGAATGTTCAGGACTCTCTTATATTAGCAAAAACCAAACGAATTATTTAGTTTTGTCTAAAATAGCAAATAGATCTTTTTGTACAACATCGATTGTACGTAAGCCATCAAGCTTGTCATAGGTTGGTGCATTTTCGCCAGATGCCGCACGACCTTGATAGAAGCCAACCAATTGCTCAGTTTCGCTGTGATAAGAGCCAAGGCGCTTACGAATGGTTTCTTCTAGATCGTCGGGACGCTGTACCAGTTCTTCACCTGTTACATCGTCTTTACCTTCTACTTTTGGTGGATTGTATTCGATGTGGTAAACACGACCAGATGCTGGATGCTGACGACGGCCAGAAAGACGTTTTACGATTTCTTCGTCTGGTACCGCAATTTCAATCACGTGATCGATTGTGATCCCTTCTTTTTCCAGCGCTTCAGCTTGTGGAATAGTGCGTGGGAAACCATCAAAAATACAACCATTTGAACAGTCAGGTTGCGCGATACGCTCTTTTACCAAACCGATGATCAGTTCATCTGATACCAGACCACCAGACTCCATTACACTTTTGGCTTTTAGACCAAGTTCAGTTCCTTCACGAATTGCAGCACGGAGCATATCACCGGTTGAAATTTGTGGGATATCATAGCGCTTACAGATCAACTGAGCCTGAGTACCTTTACCTGCTCCAGGTGGTCCGAGTAAAATAATGCGCATAAGAAAGCATCCTCATTAAAAACAATCATCACGATGCTCTGGAGTATGACACCTCGTGTCACATCTACCAGCATCTAAATTATAAGAAAGCGACAAACAAATGTATTAAACCTGCAAAAAATCCGGTGACCCCACCAAGCACAATCAGTATCCACTCATCCTCTTGGAATGCCGGACGTAGAAGGTTTTGAAACTCTTTTGGAGTTAACTCACGAATACGGTCTTTAAACATCTGAAATATTTTTTGTGCACGGCTCGCATTGAACGCAGGGTCGCATACAGGCACCATCGTAATTTCAATTGAGCGATCAATCAAGTCTGTCTTGAGTTTAGCATATTCGCGTGGCCCTAAGGAGAGTTGAAGTGAGGTTCTTACCAATGGAGTTTCCATTATTTCATTGATATGGCGTTTAACTATACGACGGGTCTTGTCTTTTTTACTGCCATACATCATTTCAGTCATGATCGACTTCAAGGTAATCAGATCTTCAGTGACGACACTTGCAAATACATCCGATACTTCTTCTTGACGCTTCATAAAAGCGCCTTGAACATTATAAGTTCCCATCCGCGGCACGACAGGGACCACCCACGGAAATTTACGATCTTGCGTTAAGCGGAAAAACTGCGGATAACGGACATAGTGTGGCTCGACTGGATTAAACACCATCCAGATTGCAATCCAGTTGGTGAGAAAGCCCCAGATAGCCGCCCAGAAAGGCACTGTCCAGTGCCATGGCACCAAAAACCAGACCAGCATTTGAAACACACCAAAAAACATTCCAATTAGTGCACTGATATGCCAGATAAAGTTAATTTCCTTCTGACCTACTTTTAAAAACATTCTCACCATTAAACGGCGATCGCCTTCCATTTGGCTGACAACCATTTCACGCATATTCACCAGTGACTCTACATTTAAAGTCAACTCTGTAACCAATTCTCGGAGTACACCGGGTAACTGCTTATGCGCTTGAGCATAAATTCTACGTTTAATCGAATAAGGTAAGTTTTCCCAGAGCACGGCATTTCGGTCAATCATGACTTCATCAATCAGGTGCTCAAGTTCAAAGCCGACTTGCTCACCAATAATTCTGGCCATATCTTCTGGGTCCATGGCCTCAAGAAACTCACGCAACGAACCCAATTTTGAAAGCGTGTTGTCGGTAATGATGCCAGAAATACGACCCGCTTTACGTGGCACAATTCCTTGCCAGCCCACGGGTAACGGACCTAGATGAAATCCCCAGAAGTTAATTGGATAAAAGACCATCTTTAAAGCCATCCACACATGTGCCCATGTCACAAATGCAGTCACCGGGATGATACTCATCACCGCCAAATGATCAGGTCGATTTAAAAAGGTTTGCCACAAATCACTGATGAAATCTAACATCCATTACTCTCGTATTTCTTTATTACTTGATGGGTGTATTTATGATGAAGAAATCTCGGCACTTTAAAGACCAAAACTTAGCGTATAAGCAAACTGTAATTGAGGTTTGGTATCAACTACAGTAGACCCATCTGTATTTTTTAACGCTTCTGCGGCACCAATGCCAACACTAAAGGTACTGATTCGATCTTTATTTAACCAAACATACGCCAAATCGACGCCACCACCCAATCGTGAGGTGTAATCATTGTCGACTCGGCGGCTTTCTAGCGTACCAGCATATACACCTAAGTAGTATCCATTTTGATTTTTGCCTGTGAGATAATATGGATAACGAAAGCCGACTTGCCCGCCAAAGGTATGATCGCCGTTGAGATAGGCGCCTGCTTTTAAATAAGTAATGCCATAAGGATTGACCCATTCGCCATTCACATGTGCCAGTTGCTGGGTGACTCCCAAGCCGACATTGAACGGACTAACATCTTTGCCTTGTAACTTTGCTTCAGGCAAATAATCCTGAACACTTGCACATGTCACCGAACTAAAGGTTAAGAGAGCAAGAAAGGAATATATTTTTTTCATTATTTTCTCCGTGTTTCTCCAAACATCTTCAATTTAGAGCATTCCTTTAACTGTTTTGTGACTTTAACAGAAATAGTTTCGTTCTTATATACAGCACCTTACAATTTTGATGGCGCAAATGTCAAAAAACTGATCTCGATTGTGGGTGAATACTTAAAATTTATCTCTGTTTTATAAGCGTGATAGGGTAAACTTTACGGCTATTTATTTGTGTCGTTCAAGTTAAAGTCTATTGGTATGAAGCAGCACTTTCCGTTAAAAGATAACCAGCAAGAAAAGCGTCTGTATCGAGGGCGAATCTTTTTTGCAATTGGCTTGGTGTGTTGCTGCTTACTGGTGTTGATGAGCCGTTATGCCTATTTGCAAATTGTGCATTTTGATGAGTTCTCTACAGCCTCTGACAAAAACCGGATTCGACTGCAACCTCTTCCTCCTGCTCGGGGATACATTTACGACCGAAACGGCGTATTACTGGCCGATAATTATCCGGTCTTTACGGCAACCATGAGCCGCGCAGATGTTGAAGATATCGATGGTACACTCGAACGACTTACGCCTATTCTTACCCTTACACAAGAAGATATTGATCGTTTTAAAACGCGAATTAAAACAGCACGTAAAACTGAGCGCGTATCGATTAAACTCAATCTGACCGAAGCAGATATTGCCAAGTTTAGTGAACAGAAATATAACTTTCCGGGTGTAAAAATCGAGACACAGATGACTCGCTATTACCCGCACGGGGATCTGTTTGCACATGTGATTGGTTACGTGGGGCGCATCAATGAAAAAGAGCTTCAAACGCTCAATAAAGACACCTACGCTGGAACCAACCTGATTGGCAAGATCGGGGTAGAAAAAACCTACGAAGACTTGTTACACGGAACACCAGGATACGAATCAGTCGAGGCCGATGCCCACAGCAATATCTTGCGTCATCTTGGGCGTAAAGAACCAGTACGAGGTAACGACCTTTATCTTTCAATCGATTACGGCTTGCAAGTGGTGGCTGCCGAACAACTGGTCGGTCGTCGTGGTGCAATCGTAGCGATGGATCCGCGTACAGGTGAAATTCTGGCGCTGGTATCTAGCCCAAGCTTTAATCCAAATTTATTTGTAACAGGGATTAGTCATGTGGACTACAGTGCCCTGCGAGACAATCTCGACCAGCCGCTGTATAACCGTGCCTTACAAGGGGTCTATCCACCGGGTTCGACCATTAAACCGATGGAAGGATTGGGCGGCATTCATTATGGCACTGTAGACTGGTCGACCAGTATTTATGATCCGGGTTATTTCCATCTTCCGGGGGATTCTCATAAGTTCCGTGACTGGAAAAAAGGCGGTCATGGAATGGTGAATTTGCATAAATCGATTATCGATTCCTGCGATACCTATTTCTATGTATTGTCGTATCAGATGGGAATCGACAAAATGAATGCCTGGATGCGTCAATTTGGTTTTGGTCAAAAAACAGGGGTTGATTTACCGAGTGAGAGTGAAGGCCTGTACCCAAATCCAGAGTGGAAAATGCGCACGCGTAAATCGAAATGGCTCAAAGGCGAAACGATTTCTGTGAGTATTGGTCAGGGTGCATTTACTGCAACACCACTCCAGCTTGCAATGGCTACATCAATTATGGCCAACCACGGTGCTCATGTGACACCGCATGTACTTCGTTCTGCACATGGCGCCAAACCCTTTAAGGTACACAATGCACCGGACGGTAAAATCCAGTTTAATGGCACAGAACAAGACTGGGTCAATATGCGCGATGCCATGATTGATGTGATTCAAAGTGGTACAGGTCGCGGTATTCGTACACCAATGTATCAAATTGCAGGCAAAACAGGGACAGCTCAGGTTAAAAGTATTGCGCAAGGTAAACGCTACAACGAGTCAATTTTGTCTGAGCGCCAACTCGACCATGGTCTATTTGTTGGATTCGCACCTGCTGAAACCCCTGAAATTGCGGTGGCTGTGGTGTGGGAAAATGGTCGACATGGTGGATCGGCAGCTCAGCTTTCGCGCCCATTATTTGACTATTGGCTACTGACCCGCAAGAAAAATCCAATCCGACCAGCCAATCATCAACTGAGTGGCGGCTTGATGACAGCGGGTATTAAGCCAGGCGAGCTTCCTAGCGGAGCTTTACTTGAAGCAGATCCAAATGCCGTGTCAAATCGCAATAAACCACAGCAGAAACCAAACACTGCTGCCTCTTCGGTGATTGCCGTATCTGCACCTACCTCAGCAGAGATCTCAGAATAATGAAAAATCAGTTACGTATTATTGGCGGGCAATGGAAACGTCGACAGCTTCCATTTGCCAGTGTCGAGGGTTTACGCCCCACCCCAGATCGTGTTCGTGAAACATTATTTAACTGGCTCATGTGGGATATTCAAAATGCGGCCGTGCTCGATGTTTGTACGGGTTCTGGCGCACTGGGCTTTGAGGCCTTGTCGCGTGGAGCAGCTTCGGTACTGATGATCGAGCCAGAAACGCTACAGGCCAAAATTCTCAAGCAGAATATCCAGTTACTTGAGGCGAAAAATTGCGACTTAAAAGTCGCCACCGCACAGCAGGTTTTACCTAGACTGAATCAGCAATTTGATGTGATCTTTCTAGATCCGCCTTACAGCCTAGATTTATGGACAGAATTAGCTATTTTGCTTGATCCTCTAGCCCGTGAAAATGCCTATATTTATGTCGAAGCAGATCGGGAGTTGACTCAGCTGCAACTTCCCAACACATGGCAATTGCTTAAATCGAGCAAAGCCGGAACAGTGCGCGCAGGGCTTTATCAGAAAAAATTATAGCGATGATTCGCCCGACAATGCGTCAAAATCTTATTTGTATTTAAGCGGTATTGTTTAATCGTGAACTCTTCTTGATCTATGGGTTTAATCATTCGATTAGTCAGGGCGATCTAAACATACCGGCCGCACATCTCGCACCATTTCCTCTTCACGGCGCTCTCGGACGTCATCATCATCGAGTTGTTGTCTTGGTTGCAATGACCAGCGTGGTTGGTGCATATTCGACAGTTGATTTTGATATCCGGAAAAGCTTTGTGCTTGTACAGATAAGCTCGACATAAAACTCGTTACAGTTAAAAAAACAAAAATGAAAACACGAAGTCTTTTTAGCATCATCAACTGCTTCACTGTTAATAAGTGCGTTCAGTCTGATTTAAGGCCATTAAATAATGTTGAAGAAATTATAGTGTCTTCATCATCAATTGATGTGTCTTATGTTACTTAGGTAAAAAAAGATATCTCCAAACTTAAAAAGATCGAATCCAGAAAAAACGGATCAACTGTCCACGATCATAGGGAAAATTAGAAACGTACTCGTAGCCTAGCTTTGTATCATCTTTAAGTCGATAACTCATGCCATAACCAAACGAAATAGATAAATCGTGTAGACCAACCGCATCGGGAGCTCCTTCAATCATCTTACTTTTCAAATCATCCATGTTATACACCGTAAAGTTATAAATACTGATTCGCTCATTTGCATAGAAAAGATTTTTAAGCACTTTATAATTGTTTTCTTCTTGATCATGTTGCTCGGCAAGGTGCTTCTGCTCCTGATTCAAGTCTTTATTTTCAAGATTTACATCCAGATTCACTGTGTTGTCAGGCATTGCTTGTGAGAAAAAATCATAAGCCTGTCCCCAGGATGAATAACAGCTTAATGCCAACAATACAGTCAGTCTCAATAAAACAGACAACCTCATCATTTTTTAAAAAGATATAGTAAAAAAGGTAGCATACGCTACCTTTTGATAAGATGAAACCGCTTAGGCTAAACCGATAATTGCGACCAATATAGCTAAAGCAGACAAGACTTTACGTCCGTACGGTACGTGGCGATTGATCAACTCACCTACCACCAAGCCGATGGTATACAACGTTGCCATACCGAGCACCATACCAGAGATCAAAGCAATGACGTGGCCTTGAGGTGCAAGCTCAACGCCATGCGCAGCACCGTGAAAGCTCGCCATTAGCAATGCAACAAATGGCAATACACGATAAGACTTACTCCACAGTGCAACAGCCAGTACGATTAACGATGTCACAATGCCATATTCAGCAATCGCTTCAGCGATAATACCGTTTGCGCCCAAAACAAAACCAAAAACGAGGCTTAAACTCAACCCCACAATACCTAAAACTTTCCATTGTTTTGCAACTGTCCAGAGCAATACGCCAAAGCCGATTGCCATGGTTAAATGATCCAGTCCAGTGAAAGGGTGAATAAATCCTGTCCAGAAACCTGCTTGTGAAGCATGTCCGGGGTGTGCCATCGCTGCAACAGGCAAAGCCGATATCAAGATGATGAGCAGTTGTTTTGTGATTGAGCGCATGGCGCCTCCTTAAGCCTTAAAAAGCCCTTGCTTTTCAATAAATTCAATAATTTGTGCTAAACCATCTTCTGTTTTCATGTTCGAAAATAAAAACGGTTTATCGCCGCGCATCCGCTTGGCATCTTGTTCCATAATGTCTAAATTCGCTCCAACCATTGGCGCCAGATCCGTTTTATTAATAATTAATAAATCAGATTTAGTAATACCAGGCCCACCTTTGCGTGGAATCTTTTCTCCACCGGCAACATCAATCACATAGAGTGTCAGATCTGAAAGTTCTGGACTAAACGTTGCGGCCAAGTTGTCTCCACCACTTTCAATAATGATGAGTTCCAGACCGTCAAATTTTTCACAAAGATCATCAATTGCAGCCAAGTTGATGGATGCATCCTCACGAATAGCGGTATGCGGGCATCCACCCGTTTCAACCCCCACAATTCGGTCTGGTGTCATGGCTTCGTTTCGGGTCAGAAAGTTTGAATCTTCTTTGGTGTAAATATCATTGGTGACGACAGCCATATTGTATTTTTCACGTAAGGCACGGCACAGATTAAGGGTCAATGCTGTTTTACCCGATCCAACCGGACCACCAATGCCAACGCGTAATGGGCTACGTTCTGTCATGTTTACTTCCTTTAAAATGTCACATTTTGATTTGGCAATTCAATTTTATTACTTTGCCAAATCAAGGGTTAAGATCGAAATAGTCTCGAATATTGGGTTTCATGTTGCATGCTTAGCATTGCATACTGAGGCAATGCACTACTGATTTGGTCATCTTGCAGTAACAACGCCTGCTCGACAGCTTGCGGCACTTTTTCATGTAAATGCCATAAAATTCGCTGGCCGCTCATTTGACCAAGTGGAACGGTTTTCAATGCGGCCAAAACCTGATTTTCAAGCACGCTAAAGGTATATGCTGTTAAAACCTCTGCCGCATTAAGTTCAAGGCGTCCACACAACTGGGCATATACAGGTACAAAACCAAACTGCTTTTTTACCTCTACAGGCATCTTGAGTACGGCCTTAATCCAAGCGTTCAAAGAAAATGCCAATTGTTGGGATTCTGCCAAGAGCTCTTTACTTTCACGGCTCGCTCTATAGAGATGCGCCCACTTTAAAAACTGCTCGTCATCATTAAAATGTAGCATCAGCCGTTTGAGCAATGGCAGCTCAAAGCGCACCAGCAACATCTCAAGTACTTCTTCAAAATAAGCACTGCTGCTCTCTTCATCATGCACAAGCCCCACCTGAATGGCGCTTTCTACACCTTGTGAGTAGCAGTAAGCCCCTACAGGCAATGCCGTAGAAGACAGTGTCAGTAGCTTGAGCAGTTGAGCAGCATTAATGGACATGATGCAATGACTTGATTGGGCTTAAACGATGATCGTGTGCATGCTGTGCATAAGCACCACTTTCAGGTTCAAACATATGTTCAACTTCTTTAACAACCAATCCCAAACCTTCAACCATTTCTGCCAGTACGTGATCTGGTTCAAAATAAAGCGCATACGGTGTAAGCATTAATGGAACATGACGATTCCCTAAATGATAAGCCGCTTTGAGCAATTCAAAATCCGTTTTGGCCGTGACCTGCATTAAACGTTCTGGTTTGGCATCTACACGCAGAATATCGCCGTCATGGGTCGCAATAAATGAGCCACTGCGTAAAATACCCGTGCGCGGCAAGTCGGCACCAATATCAGTACCGTCTTTTAAGGTTGCACGAAAACGCGATTTTTGACGGGTATCAAAGTTCAGTTCGAGTGTTTCAAATGTTTGGTCTGATGAAATTTCATCCAGACGTTGGGTATAAATTTTCATTGTTTCTCAATCATTTTTTCAATATAAATCGCATTGAATTGCGCTTCATAGATTCGTTCACAGCTTTAAAACAAGAAATAACGTTGAGCCATTGGCAGCACATCGGCTGGCTCACAGGTCAACAGTTCCCCATCGGCGCGCACTTCGTATGTTTCAGGATGCACATCCATCACGGGGCAGTAAGTATTATGTTTCATGTCATGTTTGGTAATGTTGCGCGTGTTTTTACACGGGCTGATCAACTTTTTAAGTTTCAGCTTCTGATCAACGCCTTCATCAATCGCCACTTGCGGCAAAAAGGTAATACATGTGTTATGTACAGCACGTGGATAAGAACCAAACATCGGACGATAATGCACAGGCTGTGGCGTTGGAATTGAAGCATTGATGTCGCCCATCGGTGCTGCGGCAATCATCCCGCCTTTGATAATCATCGAGGGTTTAACCCCAAAAAATGCAGGCTTCCAAAGCACTAAATCGGCCAACTTTCCTTCTTCTACCGACCCCACTTCATGGCTCAAACCATGTGTAATAGCAGGATTGATGGTGTATTTGGCGATGTAACGCTTAATTCGGTTGTTATCATGAAACTCATTGTCTCCTTCAAGTGCGCCGCGTTGCACCTTCATTTTATGTGCAGTTTGCCATGTCCGAATAATCACTTCTCCCACGCGGCCCATGGCCTGTGAGTCTGACGACATCATCGAAATAGCACCCAGATCTTGTAAAATATCCTCTGCTGCAATGGTTTCACGACGAATACGACTTTCAGCAAATGCCACATCTTCTGCAATTGCAGGATCCAAATGATGACACACCATTAGCATATCCAAATGCTCATCGATGGTATTGATAGTATATGGACGTGTTGGATTGGTCGAAGATGGCAGTACGTTGGCCTGCCCGATCGCTTTTAAAATATCGGGGGCATGCCCACCGCCAGCACCTTCGGTATGATAGGTATGAATGGTTCGGTTTTTAAATGCCCCGAGCGTTTCTTCCAAAAAGCCGCCTTCATTGAGTGTATCGGTATGAATAGCAACCTGCACATCAAACTCATCGGCCACACTCAGGCAGTTATCAATTGCAGCAGGCGTCGAGCCCCAGTCTTCGTGCAGTTTAAGCCCCACCACACCCGCTTTAATCTGTTCACGAATCGGATCCGGTAAACTAATATTGCCTTTACCCAACAAACCAATATTCATGGGTAAATCATCAATGGCTTGTAACATGGTGCCAATGTGCCATGGTCCTGGTGTAACTGTCGTGGCTGACGTTCCTGCTGCCGGTCCAGTACCACCACCCACCATAGTAGTCACACCAGACATCAATGCCGTTTCTACCTGCTGAGGACAAATCCAGTGAATATGAGTGTCAATTCCGCCTGCGGTCAGAATTTGCCCTTCACCTGCAATGACCTCGGTTGCTGCGCCGAGTGGAATGGTAATGTCTGGCTGAATATCTGGATTTCCAGCTTTACCAATTTTCCAGATACGACCATTTTTAAGGCCCACATCGGCTTTTACAATGCCCCACCAATCAACAATCAATGCGTTGGTAATTACGGTATCTGCCACTTGATCTGCAAGTAACTGCGATTGCCCCATGCCATCGCGAATCACCTTACCACCACCAAATTTGACTTCTTCGCCATAAGTGGTGAGGTCTTGTTCTACTTCAATAAATAGTTCGGTATCGGCTAAACGGACTCGATCTCCCACCGTTGGGCCAAACATTTCAGCGTATGCACGACGCGACATTTTCATATTAAAAGGCCTTCCACATTGTTTTCATTCTGAGTCCAGTGCGCCCATCACACGACCGGCAAATCCATATACTTCGCGCTTGCCTGCCAGTGCAACCAATTCAATCTCTCGGTTTTGTCCCGGTTCAAATCGAACCGCGGTTCCTGCGGCAATATTTAGACGATAGCCTCTGGCTTGTTCACGATCAAACTCAAGTGCATCATTGGCTTCTGCAAAATGAAAATGTGATCCGACCTGAATAGGACGGTCGCCAGTATTGGCAACACTGATTTTGAGCGTTGGTCGGCCGACATTGAGTTCAATAATACTATCGGGAGTAAGCACTTCTCCAGGAATCATGATGTTCTCCTCTGAATGATTAAACAATGGGTTGATGAACCGTCACAAGTTTTGAACCATCTGGAAAAGTCGCCTCGACCTGTACCTCAGCAATCATTTCGGCCACGCCATCCATCACATCATTTTTACTGAGTAAGGTGGTGCCGTAATGCATCAATTCTGCAACGCTCATTCCATCACGCGCACCTTCTAACAGTGCTGCTGAAATAAATGCGACTGCTTCAGGATAATTTAACTTTAAACCACGTGCCTTACGACGCTCAGCGACCAAACCTGCAGTAAAAATCAACATCTTGTCTTTTTCGGTTGGATTCAGTTCCATTTCGATATACCTAGTTTCATTAAGTGTCTTTAAAGCAAAATATGTACACACATGTGGCATTGAAGCTTTGTTTATTTATCTTCTGATTGACAAACCCACTACTCGCCTACAATTAAGTGCGCCAAATTCGCGGAAATTCTTCATCTAAATTGAGCCAGTAACGACGCAATCGAGCGCGTATGGCAGCAAATGCATCATGACATTGCCGAACATCATCACCTAAATAACGGGCACAGAGCACATCATCGAGTAGCGTCAGTGTTACTGGTGCATCCATACGCATGATCAATTCTCGAATCAGCTCAACATGCTGCTCAAGATCGACTTTAGCGCGATGTGTTTCAGGTGCAACCGCCCACAAACTGGCCATTACGGCGCGTCCGTTCATGCCTAAACATGATCGTAACCAGCGATCATTTCCTGTAAAGCGCAGTGTGTCGGCAACCAGTAGTTTCTGATCACGATATAACGTAAATATATTGCGATAAGCACCGTCAGAAAATGTCTCCGCGCGAGCCTGACGCCCAAGAACCAGCATATCCCATCCAATAAAACTGGCGGCTTGATCAAGATGAATGGTGGTTTCCGACTGCGCATTTGCACCATCGTAGAGCATAGTTTCCTGAGGAAGCCATTCTAAAATCGAACGTCCTCGTGCATTTAAATAAATATGTTGCGCAGCTGGTTTACCATTGGTGCGATACCATTTTCCAGCTCCTGGAGTCGTCACAACTGCATGTGCGCCTTCTTCTGTATATACCTGAAAAGTTAAATGATCTCCCCCCGCAATACCTGCTGGTGGATGCACCAATATTGCATGACATACACCCGTTTTTTCAGGCCATAGCATTTTTTGCACCCGAACAGGTCCGTGATGCTTTCTATGCTTCATAATGGTGCGCTCACCATCATCATGAAAGCCTAATTCGAGTTGGGCATACCACAAAGCTTTGGATCTTTGGATGTGAAAGTCCTGTGGCTGATTCATGCTGTTCCTTTATGCGACATGTTCTACTGGTCTGATCAGTTAAGCAATTTTTGCACCAAGAATTGTCAATTTTTTGAAAGTCTTGCTTAAACGTTTATTTTACATACATTTCAATAGCATAATTTTTGGTACTTTTCTTGTGTTATTTTTTTCAATCAAGTGATTGAGATGATTTTGTGATATTGATTAGCCAAAATTTAGTCAATTTTCACAAATAATGACAAGGTTTTAGCGCCATAATACCGATAGAATAGCGGGCTTAACGACCACCCTAACCTAATTGTTCTGATAATGAAAACCCTGACAATATTAATAAGTTGTGCCGCACTCTCTGGTTGTGTAATCGGAAGCTCGAATGAAGTGAAACGTGCTGAAAAATTGCTGCAAAATTTCGAGTGTAAAAATCTCGAAACCACCGAAATTCCGCACAGTTCGATCAACAGCTTTCATCAGCAATCTCTAGCAACCAGTAAAGCCAAGGCCACAAGCTATGTTGAACAATTTAAATCGGGCGATGCAACATTTAAAATGCCACTCGATGAAGCCGTACAACAACAATTACAACGTTATAAAGCAGCCTGCCAGGCATTGGGTGGTATTAATCCTGAGTTGAAATAAACTGATACTTATGAGGGAATGTTCTACCTAATCTTACATTTCAATTATTTAACTGGCTTGATTTTTTTTATAGGCTGGGCATCCATTAAATAAATAATGATTGGGTAAAACATGAAAAAATCGTTATTGGCGCTTGCATTGACCAGTTTGGTTTTAGCCGCTTGTTCAAAATCTGAAAATAAAACAGACGCTGCTACCGCTGAACAGCATAGTCAAGCCGCATCTGAGGTTAAACACGACCAGCATCAAGCCCATGATATGACGCATACTGCTGAAAATTCACTGGATTGGTCGGGTGATTATCAAGGCAAATTGCCGTGTGCCGACTGCGAAGGCATTCAAACTGAGCTTCAGTTAAACGACGACAAAACCTATGTACTTAAAGAAACGTATTTAGGTAAAGGCGATGGTAAACCGTTTGAAACTAAAGGAAGCTTTACATTTGACTCAAAAAATCCATCGATGATTGTATTAGATCAGAAGTCTGAACAGCGTAAATTCTTTATTGGTGAAAATACGGCAACAGCACTTGATTTGGAAGGCAACAAAATTGACGGTAGTTTGGCTGAATATTATGTTTTAAAAAAGAAAAGTTAAATTTGCATCAAAAAACCCTGCGATTGCAGGGTTTTTTCTTTCTTTACTCAATTAGTGAGCAGAGAACTGATTCATTGTATTTTTGCTTGCATCACCAGCTTTGAGTGCTTGCTCACCAGAGAAGATCTCTTTGTGGTCATCACCGATGTCAGAACCCGCCATTGCTTGGTGTTTCACACATGCAATACCGCCACGGATTTCTTTACGCTGAACACCCGCAACATAAGCCAACATACCTTCTTCACCAAAGTAGCCTTTTGCCAACTCATGTGTAGACAATGCAGCAGTGTGATAAGTCGGTAGTGTAATCAAGTGATGGAATACACCCGCTTCACGTGCAGCATCTGCTTGGAAGGTACGGATTTTTTCGTCTGCATCCGCAGCCAATTCCGTGTTGTCATATTCAGCGCTCATCAACTTAGCACGATCGTAGGCAGAAACGTCTTTGCCTTCAGCAGCCCAACGGTCATAAGATTGCTGACGGAAGTTCAGTGTCCAGTTGAATGATGGACTATTGTTATAGACCAGTTTTGCATTTGGAACCACTTCTTTCACACGATTCACCATGTGTGCAATTTCAGCTACGTTTGGTGTTGGTGTTTCAATCCACAGCATGTCTGCACCATTTTGCAAGCTGGTGACACAGTCAAGTACCACGCGGTCGATTTGTGTGCCTTCGCGGAACTGATACAAGCCAGACGCCAAACGTTTAGGACGATGCAACTTTCCATCACGCTTGATTAGGATCTCATCATCACTTGCTTCACCAATATCGATTTCTTGTGTATCGAGATAGCTGATGTATTGAGATGCCAAGTCGCCTTTTTCTTTCGACACTGGAATTTTTTGAGTCAAATCCGCGCCTTCAGAGTCAGTACGCGCAACAATCACACCCTCATCGATTCCAAGCTCAATAAATGCAAAACGTACTGCATTGATTTTTGCAAGGAAATCTTCATGTGGAACAGTTACTTTACCTGCCTGGTGACCACACTGTTTTGCGTCAGAAACTTGGTTTTCGATTTGGATCGCACATGCACCCGCTTCGATCATTTTTTTAGTCAAAAGGTAAGTTGCTTCTTCATTACCGAAGCCAGCATCGATGTCGGCAATGATTGGCACAACATGCGTTTCGAAGTTGTCAATTTGGGCTTCAATTTCTTTGGCTTTGGCTGTATCACCTGCTGCTTCAGCTTTTTGTAATGCACGGAACAAATCGTTCAGTTCTTTAGCATCTGCTTGACGCAAGAAGGTATAGATTTCTTCGATCAATGCAGGAACAGATGTTTTTTCATGCATAGATTGGTCAGGAAGTGGACCAAATTCAGAACGAAGTGCAGCAACCATCCAGCCTGATAGATAGATATAACGCTTAGATGTCGTGCCAAAATATTTTTTGTTGGCGATCATTTTTTGTTGTGCAATAAAACCATGCCAGCAACCCAAAGACTGAGTATATTTGCTAGTGTCCGCATCGTATTCAGCCATGTCTTGACGCATGATGGACGCTGTATACTTGGCAATGTCTAAACCTGTACGGAAACGGTTTTGAACAATCATACGAGCTGCATCTTCTGCACGGATTGCATTCCACGTGCCACCTAATTTGTCCTTAACGGTACGAACGTGCTCTAAAGCTGATTGATATGTAGTCATGATATTGCCCTATAATCATTTTGGGTTGATCGAAGTTCCAGTTCAAAATCAGATTAAATTATTTGACTAGATTTTGTACTGTTCTTCGCTATGAATACAGCTTAGTAGTTGCAAAAAAATTAATCCAATATTCTAAGCTAATTTTCGGTATTTATTTAAAAAATACATAGATAAAAGTCGTAATATAATTAAAATACCACATACTAAGCTTTTGTTATTTAATAAATAAAAATAATCATTAAGCTGATTTAAAATGACGCTATCGTATTAATTTTGATATTAGACTTAAGTCGACTCCGCTATTTTAGATCAAATAAAAACCAAATTATCGATCAAAATTGCCAGTGCGATTGCATTTTTTATCAGATATAATTGCTGCACGTAGTAGATGCAACTGATCAATTTTTGTATTTTACTCATCATCATTATGTACTTGTCATTGAATCTGTACCGCGATGGTTCATGTTTTTTTTGATGACTCGAAATTTCTGCTTTTATTCGATATGGTCTTTTTTGTGTTTACGTTGACACAAATCAAATGAACTGTGGCATAATCAAATATAATTTTCTTTTTTTATTCTCGGTATTTTTTTTATGAATCTAGAGCGAGTTGACCTCAATCTATTAATTTATCTTGATGTACTACTTCGCGAAAAGAACGTTACTCGTGCAGCTGAACAATTGGGTGTTACCCAACCTGCCATGAGTAATATTCTACGCCGTTTACGCAATTTATTTAATGATCCGTTGTTAATTCGTTCATCTGAAGGTATGACACCCACCGAGCGCGCGCTCGAACTTCAGCCGCGTATTCGCGATGCCTTATCTGATTTGTCGATGATTCTGGAACCGAGAACAGAGTTTCGCCCTTATACAAGCAGTCGCGTGTTTCGTGTCATGACCTCTGACTACGCCGAAGCAACGCTCATCCCGCGCTTGGTCAAAGCATTACGTTCAGAAGCACCGAATGTGGTGTTAGACTTTCTCACACCAAGTGACGTTTCATATCGTGACATGGAGCAAGGTAAAGTCGATCTTGCGATTAACCGTTTCAATGAAATTCCACAAAGTTTTCATCAGGTTCTGGTTTGGCGTGACAGTTTTAGCTGCTTATTAAATGACAAGCACCCTGCTGTTCAGCACTTAAATCTAAAAAGCTATCTCGATGCGCAACATATCTGGGTATCGAAAACCGGTATGGGCGTGGGATTTGGTGTCAACCCAGACAAGCAAGCGGGCTTAGGCTGGATTGATCAGGCACTTGAGCGAATCGGACAAAAACGTAAAATTTCAGTGTTTACCCGTCATTATCAGATGCCTGCATTATTGGCGCAAAATGTGGATCTGATTGCGACCCTTCCAACACGAATGGCGCGTTTGCAAGCACAAAATCCGCGTCTTGTGATAAAAGATCCACCGTTTTATATTCCAGAATTTGAATTAAAAATGGCATGGTGTCCGTTATTACATCATCATCCTGCACATCGCTGGTTACGCCAACTGATTCTTTTTGTTGCTCGACAAATGATCGAAGAAGAAAATCGTGAATTTATCACCAATAACTCACAGTTTTCTCATTACTAATTGAAATTTTTCTTAAATTCTTCTTTTTTCACGCTTATACTAATTTAAAACAGAGGTAGTCTGACTACCTCACTATTTTTTATCTAAGTTTTCGCAAAATAACCAATACAACAGGTGAACTGTGAGTCTCTTTCAAAATGCCATCATCATCATGATGCTGATTGTTGCGGCTGGTTTTTTATCACTCACTGAAATTGCGCTAGCGGGCGCGCGCAAAGTCAAGCTGAAAATCCTGGCCGAATCTGGTGATGAACGCGCCCAAAAGGTGTTGGATTTGCAGGCGCAATCTGCAGATTTCTTTGCCGCATCGCAAATAGGCTTAAATGCTGTTGCGATACTCGGGGGTATTTTAGGTGAGGCCGCATTTCGGCCATTTTTTGTCGAACTGATTGATCGCGTCTACGACGGCCCTTGGACCGAAACCATTGGCTTTAGCTTATCGTTTACCTTTGTTACCTCGTTATTTATTTTATTTGCCGACCTCATGCCAAAGCGCTTGGCCATGATTGCACCTGAAAAAATCGCGGTCAGTGTCATTGAACCTATTCAGATCTTTATTAAAGTCTGCAAGCCATTGGCGTGGCTGATCAATGCGATCGCGAATATGTTGTTCCGTTTATTTAAGGTCAATACCATTCGTGATGACAACATTACCTTCGATGACATTTCAGCAGTCATGGAAGCTGGTGCGCAGGCTGGTGTATTACAAAAACAAGAGCATCATTTTATTGAGAATGTTTTTGAGCTAGAAGAACGAACGGTTCCTTCGAGCATGACCACGCGTGAAAACATTGTGTATTTTACACTCGATGAGACCGATGAAAGCATTCGTCAAAAACTGGCTGAGTATCCGTATTCGAAGTTTTTGGTGTGTAATGCACATATCGATCAGGTGATTGGCTATGTAGATGCCAAAGATATTTTGGTGCGGATTTTGAAAAATCAATCTTTGATTCAACTCAAAGAAAATACCATCCGAACCGTTTTAACCATTCCCGATACACTCACCCTTTCTGAGGTACTTGATCGATTCCGATCGACCAAGGAAAAATTTGCGGTCGTTATCAATGAATACGCTTGGGTTGTTGGTGTGATTACCCTCAGTGATATCATGATTACTGTGATGGGTGATTGGGTCACTCCAATGGATGAAGAGCTACAAATTATTAAGCGCGATAATAATTCTTGGCTTATAGACGGTGGCACACCGATTGAAGATCTTAAACATGCGCTCGAGATCGATGAAATGCCTGATGAAGAAAACTATGAAACACTGGCAGGTTTTATGATGTATCAATTACGCAAAATCCCTCGCCCTGCCGATACAGTTGAATTTTCAGGATTCAAATTTGAGGTGGTCGATGTGGATCACTATAAAATTGACCAGTTGCTGGTCACGCGTATTCTTGAAAAACCAGAAGAGCATATTTTACTCGATCATTAATCTGGTTTCTAAGAAATCAAAAATGCCTCTTAAGTGAGGCATTTTTTATCATTCAAAGCGATCGCTCGTAATCTAGATGAATGTACCTGAATGTTTAATACAGCAGACACATTTCTCTAAATGTAGCAATTAAGCAAGTAATGCATCGATCAGTGCCTGGTAATGAATCTGAATATCTTCAGCCAAAATTTTATATGCATTATCAAACTGAACCATTGGCCAGCCTTGTTTCCAAAATGGGAAAATATCGTGTAAATCTTTGGTCACAATACTGTCTTCACGCGTAATTGCTTGAGCAATTTGCGCCAAGACTTGTGCTGTTTGTGCACCATCTACGGCCATATAATCGATGCCACGTGCTTTTAAAATACGAATACGATCTTTTTTATACCGAATTTTTTTTGCTTGTGTAGAATTTAGGCCCAGTGCTAACGTTACTGCTTCTACAAATTTTTCTTCAAAGTTTTGATTTAAAGCCACAATTGCCTGTTTGTGTGCTTCTTGTCGCCCTGCTTTGCCCCCGTTACGAATAATCTCTTTCGCTTCGATATCTAGCTCGTCTTTTTTCATCGACTGTAAAATATCTAAAATTTCGATATCGCTTAAAGATTCATGAGACTGTTCTGTCATGGGAGTCCTTGGGAAAAATGAAAGATATATTGTCTCATAAAAGTCACTCTAAAACAGAATAAAACGAAAGGAAAAGCACAGTGTTTATTACGCCACTTTGTATATTCAACGCGCTTTTCAACGTCATATTTCACGTTGAAATATGAAAAATTCATCAATAGATTATGCGGCGTAGTGTATCGTTTTGAAATTTTTATATTTATATTTGGTCAGAATATATCTTTTAAGCGCTCAAGTGATTTCTCTTAATGATTTTAATCTATATCAGTGTACACGCGAGAAGTTGCAATGTTTTTGTTCAAAAAATGAAATAAGATGGATAAGCAGAATCATTCGAAATAATCAATGTTTTTGATCCTTTTACACAGATTCAGATAAAAACCGCACCAGTTGAGTGCAAAAATAATTTTAAAAATTACAGACTTATATTTTTTTTAAGACTTTAGTCGCATAGACACATTCTGCAATTGTACTTTTAAGAAAAATTAATGAATATACGCAGGTTCTAAAATTTTGAACAATTATATAAGTATTATTTTTTGGGCTAAGGATTGCGCACATGCTTACTTTTTTAGGTATCAGCATGATCATGTGTTTTATGTACTTGATCATGACAAAACGCCTCAGTGCAATGGTTGCACTTATTCTCATTCCTGTTTTGTTCGCACTCATCGGTTGGGGGCTGGGCTTTCATTTTGATAGTTTAAGCCACATTGAAATTACCAAATTAGGCGAAACCATGCTAGATGGTATCAAGAAACTCGCACCCACTGGTGTGATGTTACTTTTTGCCATCATGTATTTTGCATTAATGATCGATTCAGGTTTGTTTGACCCTTCAATCAAGTGGATTCTCAAAAAAGTAAAGGGCGATCCGCTTAAAATTACGCTTGGTACTGTTTTTCTGACCTTGACCGTTTCTCTAGATGGTGATGGATCGACCACCTATATGATTTGTGTTGCGGCCATGATGCCTCTTTATAAACGTATTGGCATGAATCCACTGGTGATGACGTGCTTAATGCTGCTTTGTAGTGGTGTGATGAATCTTACACCATGGGGCGGCCCAACAGCACGTGCTGCCAGTGCCTTGCAAGTCGATGCAAGTGCTGTCTTTATTCCAATGATCCCATCGATGGTCATAGCAGCAGCATGGTTATTTGCATTGGCCTATATGTATGGCAAATATGAACGTAAACGTTTGGGTGTAATTGAAATGGGTGATATCAGTCACGCAGACAATCTGACCATTTCAAAAGACCCAGAAGCGCAGCGTCCACATCTTCGCTGGTTTAACGGAATTTTAACGATAGTTTTAATGGCAGCATTGGTCAAAGGCATTTTACCTATGGCTATTCTGTTCATGCTCGGTTTCTGTATTGCGCTTGTGGTCAACTATCCTGATCTTCAAATGCAGAAAAAACGTATCGCGATGCACGCAGATAGCGTATTGGCGGTTGTCGGGGTAATTTTTGCAGCAGGTGTTTTTACCGGTATTTTAACTGGTACAGGCATGGTTGAAGCAATGTCTAAAGGCTTTGTTGCTATTATTCCAGACAGCATGGGGCCTTATATGGCACCGATTACAGCCATACTCAGTATGCCATTAACTTTCTTTATGTCTAACGATGCCTTCTATTTTGGTGTTCTTCCAATTTTGGCAGAAGCTGCAGGCCACTACGGCATTACGCCAGTTGAAATTGCACGTGCATCGATTGTTGGACAACCAATCCACTTACTTTCTCCGCTGGTTCCGTCTACCTATCTTCTTTGTGGTCTGGCTGCAGTTGAGTTTGCAGATCATCAGAAATTCACTTTGAAATGGGCATTTGTGACTTGCTGTGTACTTTTAGGTAGTGCTTTGGTATTTGGTGTATTTCCACTGGTGAGTCTGGTTTAATTTGATCTGGCTCCATAAAAAAAACCTCCTGATCAGGAGGTTTTTTTATGCGTTTTAAATTACAAACGAACTCGCTCAACCACTTGGTCGACAACTTCATCAAGTGAGGTTGCACTAACATCAGTGTCGGTGGCATCACTGACATTTGTCAATACAATAACACCCGTTTCACGTAACAATCCAATCTGCTCAGCCGTTAAATCAGGCTTGGCAATTGCCACCACACCCTGTTGAATCAGCAAGCTTTCAAGCGCCTGAGATTGCGAAAGTACAGAAGCATCAATGCCGATCACAGCAGGCTTTTGCCCCAAACGCGCAGCTCGGTCTTCGGCAGTCACTGGTGTACTGTGTGCAGTCCACTCGACCGCTGCTTCGACCATACCCGCACCTACGGTGACGTTACTTAATCGGTCAATAAAAATAAACGAACCGGTATAACGCGAGTCTTGGTAACGATCAAACACCACAGCCGCATCGAACTCGACTGTTACATCGGCAATCCCGTTCAGTTCAAGCTCATCGACCTGAGAATGCTCAAGAGTATTCACATTCACACGATAATTAATCGCGGTGACTTTTGCAGGAACGGTTTGCGTACCAATTTTTACATTGTATAACTTACCTTTTACCAGTGGATGTTCATTCATCCATACCAGTGATGCGCGCACGCTACGTGAAATAAGTGGCTGTTCGCCTGCGCGAACCAACACATTACCACGTGAGATATCGATTTCATCGTTGAGTGTTAATGTGACCGCCTGACCAGCAAAAGCTCTGTCGAGGTTACCATCAAAGGTCACAATTTCTTTGACACTGGATTTTTTACCCGATGGCAAAGCAACAATTTCATCGCCTACATTAATTTCGCCTAACGCGATAGTACCAGCAAAGCCACGGAAATCGAGGTTTGGACGGTTCACATATTGCACTGGGAAACGGAACTCGTGCTTGTTCGACTCACGCTTGATTTCGACCGATTCAAGAATGCTCATCAAGGTTTGGCCGTTGTACCACGGTGTGCTGGCCGATGGGTTAACCACGTTATCGCCGTTTAATGCCGAGATCGGAACAAATTGGATATTTTCAGGACGACGATTGCCAAGCTGATTGACGAAAGCATCGTATTCCACCTGGATTTCATTGAAGCGTGCTTCAGAAAACTCGACCAAATCCATTTTGTTAATAGCCACAATAATATTGCGAATCCCCAAAAGGCTTGCAATAAAACTATGACGACGTGTCTGGGTTTGTACACCATAACGCGCATCAATCAAGATAATCGCAAGATCGGCTGTCGATGCACCTGTTGCCATGTTACGTGTATATTGCTCGTGCCCTGGAGTATCTGCAATGATGAACTTACGTTTTTCTGTCGAGAAATAACGGTACGCAACATCAATGGTAATTCCCTGCTCACGCTCGGCCTGCAAACCATCTACAAGCAAAGCCAAATCTGGCGCATCACCGGTGGTTCCCACTTTCTTACTGTCGCGGGTTACTGCTTGTAATTGATCTTCATAGATCAATTTTGAATCGTAAAGCAAACGACCAATGAGGGTACTTTTACCGTCATCGACGTTACCGCAGGTTAAAAAACGCAATAAATCTTTTTGTTCGTGTTGCTTTAAATAAGCCAAAATATCTTGGCTAATAAGATCTGATTGATGAGACATTGCTCAAACTCCACACATTCTGAAATCTAGTTGCTTAGCAACGCTTAGAAATAACCTTCCTGCTTTTTCTTTTCCATCGAGCCGGCTTCATCATGGTCGATCATACGACCCTGACGCTCCGAACTGGTGGCCAAAAGCATCTCTTGGATAATCTCAGGCAATGTGTCTGCCTCAGACTCAACCGCGCCTGTAAGCGGGTAACAACCCAGCGTACGGAAACGCACTGATTTCATTTGCGGAACTTCACCTTCTTTCAGACGCATACGTTCATCGTCTACCATAATCAGTGTGCCACTGCGTTCAACCACAGGACGAACTGCCGAGAAATAAAGTGGCACGATGTCGATATTTTCGAGGTAAATGTATTGCCAGATGTCTAGCTCGGTCCAGTTCGATAACGGGAACACACGAATACTTTCGCCCTTGTTCACTTTACCGTTGTACAAGTTCCATAGTTCTGGACGCTGATTTTTTGGATCCCAACGATGTTTGCTGTCACGGAACGAATAGACACGCTCTTTAGCACGTGATTTTTCTTCGTCGCGACGCGCACCACCAAAAGCAGCATCGAACTGATATTTGTCCAGCGCTTGCTTTAAGGCTTGGGTTTTCATGATATCGGTATATTTCGAGCTGCCCTGATCGAACGGATTGATTCCCGCTTCACGGCCTTCCTTATTTTGATGCACGATCAAATCAAAGCCATGTGTTTTGGCCATGTTGTCACGAAACGCGATCATGTCTTTGAATTTCCAGCCAGTATCGACATGCAATAGCGGAAACGGTAATTTTGCAGGGTAAAAAGCTTTGAGCGCCAGATGCAGCATTACCGCAGAGTCTTTACCAATCGAATAAAGCATTACCGGATTTTCAAATTCGGCAGCAACTTCGCGAATAATATGAATACTTTCAGCTTCAAGCTGCTTGAGATGGGTTAATCTATCTTCAGTCATGAGCACCACCTTTCCAGTCCGATTTATTCATCACGTCGCATAGTAGTTTTTCGCCACTACTTGCGCCACCATATGGAGGAACGAGTGCCATAACAACTCCAGTTTATAAATATCAACAGAACCAACCAGATTGGCTTTATGCTAGATCTGGGAATAGATATTCATTATAGTGATGTAAAAAGCTTTTGCTTTGCATGTTTTTTCATAAACATATCTAAATTCATCATAAACAACATGCAATTTTGAGCTTAAACCACTATGCAGATTAAAAAAACCTATTATGCCGTAGCCCTATTCTGCTGCCTACCCGATTTTATTGATAAGCATATCAGCATGAGACATATTTCAGCTTCAAACGAGAAGTTATGACAACAAAAATTATGCTTGAGATCATGGTGATTGGTTTAAAAAAATAAAACCCCGAGCTACACAATATTTATGCAGCGTCACACAAAAGATACAGCGCCAGATTTAAATTAATCATAAGCTTAATTTTAGCTGAAATCTTTGCTGTATAAATGTAACCAATAATCATTTCATTTTTCAAACCCGCTAATATGCAAAGTGAAAACAAGATCATTCAAGGATTTCACCGTTCATGAAAAATACATTGAAAACAACACTTTTAGTTATTGCTGGTTCAGTCATGAGTGTTTCTGCTTGGGCAGAATTCAAACAAGCACCTTTGCCATATGCGACCAATGCGCTACAACCTGCTATTGATCAGCAAACCATGGAGCTACATTACGGCAAGCACCATAAAGCGTATGTAGACAACTTAAATGCTCAAATCAAAACCTACCCAGAACTGGATAAAATGGATCCGGTTCAGTTACAAAAGCAGATTTCAAAATACAATACGGCGGTACGTAATAATGGTGGTGGACATTTTAACCACACCTTTTTTTGGGAGAGCCTTGCACCTGCCAATAAAACAGGACAACCCAGTGCAGCTTTAACCAAACAGATCACCCAAGATTTTGGCTCTATGGATGCCTTCAAACAAAAATTCAATGAAGCTGCAACCGGACGTTTTGGATCAGGTTGGGCATGGCTGATTGTGACCCCAGAAGGAAAGCTGGCGATTACATCAACACCAAATCAGGACAATCCATTGATGGATCTGACCGAAACCAAGGGTCAACCTTTGTTGGGACTTGACGTATGGGAACATGCCTATTACTTGAAATACCAAAACCGACGTGCCGACTATATTAAAGCGTTCTGGTCTGTGGTGAACTGGAATAAAGTGAATGAACGCTATATGCAAGCCATGAAAAAATAAGTTGAAAAAAAAGAGTTTCTACAAAGAAACTCTTTTTTTTGCTACGCAGAAAAACGCTTAGGCATCTTTACGGCGCATATGCGGGAACAATAAGACGTCACGGATACTTGGTGCATTGGCAAACAACATCACCAAACGGTCAATACCGATTCCCTGACCTGCAGTTGGCGGTAAACCATACTCAAGTGCTTCAATAAAGTCTGCATCGTAATGCATCGCTTCATCATCACCCGCGTCTTTTTCTGCAACTTGTGCCAAGAAACGCTCTGCCTGATCAATTGGATCGTTTAACTCAGAGAAACCATTCGCCAGCTCACGTCCCCCGATAAAGAACTCGAAGCGGTCTGTAATATGCGGATTATCATCATTACGACGAGCCAAAGGCGACGTTTCAGCTGGATATTCGGTAATAAAGGTTGGTTGACGCAACTGTGTTTCCACTGTTTCTTCAAACACAATCGTTTGCAATTTACCTAAACCAAAACTTGGCTTCACCTGTTCTTTTAACTCGTCTTTTACAAACTGAGCCAAGAACTCGCGATCCCCAACATTTTCAGCTGTGAATTGTGGATTGTGCTCCAAAATCACATCAAACATTGAAATCTTTTTAAACGGACCTTTAAAGCTAAACACTTCTTCGCCATACGGCACATCGGTGCTACCCAAAATATCCAGCGCCAGTTTTTCCAGCATGTTTTCGGTTAATTGCATCAGGTCTTTATAATCTGCATAAGCCTGATAAAACTCGATCATGGTAAATTCAGGATTATGACGCGTCGAAACTCCTTCATTACGGAAGTTACGGTTAATTTCAAACACACGCTCGAATCCACCCACCACCAAACGCTTTAAATACAACTCTGGTGCGATACGTAAATAAAGCTCCATATCGAGTGCATTATGATGCGTAACAAAAGGTTGTGCTGAAGCGCCACCCGGAATTACATGCATCATTGGCGTTTCGACTTCCATAAAACGCTCATTGGTTAAGAAGGCACGAATGCCTGCAACCACTTTGGCACGGATTTCAAAGGTCTTACGCGTTTCTTCATTGACAATCAGGTCGAGATAACGCTTGCGATATTTCGCTTCGGTATCGGTCAGACCGTGAAATTTGTCTGGTAACGGACGAAGTGATTTGGTCAATAGCTCAAAACCTTCAAGGTGTACATACAAATCACCTTTACCAGAACGACCAATATAACCTTCGGCTGCAATAATATCGCCAAGATCAAGGTTGCTCTTAATGGTATCTAAGGTTTCTTGCGGCAAGCCTTTGCGGTCGACATAAAGCTGGATACGACCCGTCATGTCCTGAATCACCATGAACGAGCCACGATTAAGCATGACACGACCCGCAACTTTAACGTAGGTCTTTTCGGCGCCTTCAATCTGCGCTTTGTCTAAATCTTTAAACTGTTCTTGCAAGTCAGCCGCATAGTGCTCACGTTTGAAAGTATTTGGCCAGACACTTTTGCCAGATGCCTTGGCATTGTCTTGAATCTGTTTTAACTTGGCATGACGCTGTGCAATTAAATCGTTTTCGGAAATAATAGGTTCGGAAGTCGATTGAACGTTTGGTTGCGTCATCTCTGCCTCGATAAGATAAAAAAATGAAGTCGTATAGCTTAACAGAACTCGTTACAATTTCGTATGTCTTCTTTACGCCCGCACATGAAAAAAGTTATTTTCGCTTACATTTTTGTTGAAAAATCGCGTAAATCTTAGACCAAACGCTAAGATAAATTTGAAACATCACTCGGTAAACTAATGATTATTCGATCAGGTCTGGATAGATCCAATGCCTTGAAATCTCTTTCGTTAGCATGAGTCTATATAATCATAATGATGTTACCGCGTTTAAAAATTTTATTTATGCATGGCCTAGATTCTTCGCGTGAATCGACAAAATTCCATGCCATTCAAAGCGACAATAAGTTCTGTATTACGATTGACTACCGTAACCTGAACTATGAAACTGTTGCGGACTTTTATCAGAACATCGTACTGACCATCAAGCCTGACGTATTGGTCGGACACAATTTGGGCGGCTACTGGGCCTTAAAACTGTCTTCGCAGTTTAAGCTTCCTGCAATTGTGGCCAATCCGAGCATTGCGCCGAGCTTTCGTGAAGATTATCCAGCGCTGGCTCTACAAGAACTCGATAACGACAACCCCAAAATTGCCTATTTAGAGCTTGGAGATGAAACGCTTGACATGTATGAAATTAAAAATTTGCTCGAAGATTATATGTTGGTCGATGCCATTGAAGGCGGACATCATCGTTTAGAACATCCAGCGAAACTCAACACGCTCATTGAACATATTAAAAACGAGTATTTTCAGCCTTTACGCTAAAGAAATAGACAAACGTAACGAATAAAAACCAAACAAATCCGCCTGATAAAAGGTGGAATTGCCCAAATAACATCAGTTTTGTCCTGATCAGCCATTTTACTTTTATTATGAAAGATTAAACTCGTGTATTCACTTTACTTAGATGTCGAACTGCGCAAGAATCTAAGCCAATATGAACACCGGTGATGTTTATATTCAAAGTCATGATTAGATCATATGGAATTGTTTTACTGAAAGGCAGCTGACGCGAACTTATCAGGTTGGAGAATCAAATGAAAAAATATCAATGCATCGTTTGTGGGTGGATTTACGACGAAGCTGAAGGCTGGCCACAAGACGGCATTGCACCAGGAACCAAGTGGGATGACATTCCTGATGACTGGACCTGCCCAGACTGCGGCGTTTCAAAAGCCGATTTTGAAATGATCGAAGTTTGATTATTTATTTTAAAAGACCATGTCCGTTTACATGGTCTTTTTGATTGAATCTGTTTTACTAAGTTTTGGAGAAAAAGAATGCATCCTATCGTCATCATTGGATCAGGCATGGCGGGTTATACCCTTGCTCGTGAGTTTCGCAAGTTAAATCCTGAACAGGCATTGGTCATGATTAGTGCGGATGATGCAGTCAATTACGCCAAACCAACCTTATCGAATGCCTTAGCAGGTAACAAGGCACCTGAGCAAATTCCGTTAGGTGATGCAGCGAAAATGAGTGCTCAGCTTTCGATGGACATTTTGTCCGATACCGTTGTAACAGCCATAGATCCAGATCAACATGAACTGACTTTAGAACACAACGGACAAACACGCCAACAACCCTATTCCAAACTGATCTTAGCCGTAGGTGCCAATCCAATCCGTCTGGCGATTGGTGGTGATGCAAGCGATGATATTCATGTGGTCAATTCATTGATTGATTACCGGGCTTTTCGAGAACGCCTTGCAGAGCGTGATGATAAACGTGTGGTCATTTTAGGTGCAGGACTCATTGGCTGTGAGTTTGCCAATGACTTACAGCATACGGGGCATCACGTTACCGTGATTGATCTTTCTGAACGTCCATTGGGCCGTTTGTTACCTGCACATGTAGCTGAAGCATTTCAGAGTAAGCTTGAAGCGAGCGGTATTCAGTTTGTTCTTTCGACCACCGTTGAGAAAGTTTCAAAAACGAATGACAATCAAGACTATATGGTAACTCTCGCCAATGGACAAACGTTGCTTGCCGACGTTGTACTTTCCGCAATTGGTTTACAGCCCAATATCGATTTAGCCAAACAGGCGGGAGTGACCACTAGCCGTGGCATCTTAACCAACAGTTTGCTTGAGACCAATCAAACGGATATTTATGCCATTGGAGACTGTGCTGAGGTCAATGGGACGCTCTTGCCTTATGTCATGCCGATTATGCAACAAGCACGCGCACTGGCCAAAACCCTTAACGGCGAGACCACGCAAGTGCATTATCCAGCCATGCCTGTGGCGGTAAAAACACCAGCTGCACCGTTAACCGTTTTACCTGCGCCAGTCGACGTAGACGTGAATTGGGAAACTGAAACCTTTGAAGACGGTATGCTCGCTAAAGCGGTGGATAGCTCAGAAACGTTACGTGGTTTTGTTCTGCTTGGAGCAACTGCTGGTAAACAACGCCTAAGCTTAACCAAATTGGTACCTGACTTAATGCCCGCACAGGCTTAGATTTTTATTATCAGGGCATTCAGGGGAATGTCCTTTCTTTACGGAAATAAACATGAATCGTGCTTTGCAGTTTAGCGCTTCGCCGTATACCGCCTTTATGCATGAAACCAAAGTCAAACTCAGTAACGACTTGGAACTGCATGTTGAGGTGGGTGGTAATCCGGCTCATCCTCCCCTACTGTTAATCATGGGCTTAGGCGCCCAAATGCTATTCTGGCCCGATTTTTTCTGTAAATCCCTTATCGATCAGGGCTTTTACGTGATTCGCTTTGACAACCGAGATATTGGTCTGTCCTCTAAAATTCGCAATAAAGGCAAACGGCTAAACACCCTTAAGCTCATGGGACGTTTTGCACTCGGGCTTG
This sequence comes from Acinetobacter soli, assembly GCF_018139125.1. Lineage (NCBI taxonomy): Bacteria > Pseudomonadati > Pseudomonadota > Gammaproteobacteria > Moraxellales > Moraxellaceae > Acinetobacter > Acinetobacter soli. Next base: position 307,255 of record NZ_CP073241.1, on the reverse strand, counting down.
AAAATCAAGGTGCACCTTATACTTTATATGATATGGCTGAAGATGTTGCCCTGCTTATCGAAGCCATGCATCTAGATCGGGTGCACGTGGTCGGCGCATCAATGGGTGGCATGATTGCACAGATTTTATCTGCCAAATATCCTGAGAAAGTTGAAAAGTTGGTCCTGATGTTTACCAGCAATAATCAGCCTCTATTACCGCCTCCATTTCCAAAACAACTATTTAGTCTAATTGGTAAGCCCAAAAGCACCGATGAAGATGGTATTATTAATCATAGTCTGAGATTATTCGAAATTATTGGATCACCGGGATATGTGAATCAGGTCGAAGCAATACAGACTGCGCGTAAACTGTATCAACGAAGTTATCACCCTGCGGGTGTACTTCAACAGTTTTTAGCAATATTATGTACGGGGTCCTTACTACAACTAGACAAACAGATTACTCAGCCCACCCTTGTGGTACACGGCTCGAAAGATCGGTTGTTACCTCCTAGTCATGGTAAGGCTGTTGCAAAAGCAATTAAAGGCGCTAAGTTTGAATTAATTGATGGAATGGGACACGATATTCCGCCCCATTTTATTCCTCAGCTTAGTCATTTGATTGCGAATCACTTTAGATCATAAGCATTAGGACATTATGGCTGCATTACCCTCCCTAAGACAGCTGTCATATTTAGTAACACTGTCGGAAACATTGCACTTCACTGAAGCAGCACGCCGCTCGTTTGTCACTCAATCGACACTGTCTGGCGGCATCATGGAATTAGAACGCTTGCTTGGTGGCGTACTGGTTGAACGAGATCGTCAAAACGTGCGTTTAACACCTTTAGGGGAACAAGTCGTTGCACGCGCCCGAGTCCTGTTAGCAGATGCTCAAGATCTGATGCGACTGAGCCGTGAAATGAGTGAGCCGCTGACTGGTGATCTTCATCTTGGTATTATTCCAACGATTGCACCTTTTATCTTGACGCAACTACTTGAAGAAGTGCATAAGCAACTGCCAAAAATTCAGTTGCATCTGCACGAAGCACAAAGTGAAAAAATTGTTGAACGTCTTGAACACGGCAATTTAGACATGGTGGTGCTGGCACTACCGTTCGATACGCGTGGACTCAAAGTTGTCGATATTGCCAAAGAAAACCTGTTCTTGGTCTGCAACAAACACGATAAGCATGCGTCTTCGGCGCAGTCTCTCGATGACCTCGATTTATCACGTTTGATGCTGCTCGAAGAAGGTCATTGCTTACGTGATCATGCACTCAGTGCTTGTCCGGTTGGTGAACGTAAAAATGACAATCGCTTAAAAGCCAGTTCACTTCCTACACTCGTAGAAATGGTATCTTCAAATCTTGGCTTTACGTTATTGCCAGAAATTGCAATCAATACGCATATGCTCAAGTTTAACGATGACTTGATGGTGAAAGAAATTGAAAATGCACCAAGTCGTGTTCTTGCATTGATTACACGTAAGAGCACACCGCTTCAAAGCGAATTTGATGTGATTTTAGATATCTTAAAACGTATCACATCGTCATTAAGCGATTAATACACCCAGTTAAAATAAAAAAGGAGCCCGTTTAAGGCTCCTTTTTTTATGAGAGATTAATTAAGCAAATAGTGAAATCAGGGTTTGTTGGGCATTATGCAGTTCTTCCCCTTCTTTTGCCTGTTCGCGTATCCATGTCCCATCTCCTTGAAGTAACCATGCTTGCTGATTATCTTTGAGGTAATTCACCAGACCTTGCTGATAAATTCGCTTTTTCAGCGCAGGGTCTTCAATCGGGAAACATGCTTCAACACGATTAAATAAATTACGATCCATCCAGTCTGCACTTGAACAGTAAATTCGGGCATCACCATTGTTGCTAAAGTAATACACGCGGGTATGCTCAAGGAAACGGCCTACAATTGAACGCACACGGATATTTTCCGACAGCCCCGGTAAACCTGGACGCAAACAGCAAATCGAACGAATAATTAAATCGATCTGTACGCCTGCTTGTGATGCTTCATACAATTTATTGATCAGCTGCATTTCGGTCAGTGCATTGACCTTGACAATAATCTGCGCCGGCTTACCTGCTTTGGCATTGGCAATTTCATCGTCAATATAATTGAGGAGTTGAGCGTGTAAGGTAAAAGGTGCATGCAACAACTTTTTCAGTTTGGCCATTTTGCCCATACCAGTGAGTTCCTGAAAAATGCGATGTACATCCTCACACAACTCTTTGTCTGTGGTCATGAGGCCATAGTCGGTATAAATCCGTGCATTACCAGCATGGTAGTTCCCCGTGCCTAAGTGCACATAACGTACCAGCTTGTTATTTTCACGGCGTACCACCAGAATCATTTTGGCATGGGTTTTATAACCAACAATGCCATATACCACCACCGCACCGGCTTCTTGCAACACATTTGCCACCGCAATATTTGACTCTTCGTCAAAGCGCGCACGCAATTCAATCACTGCCGTTACTTCTTTACCGTTACGCGCTGCTTCAACCAGCACTTGGACAATTTCTGAATCGGGACCACTACGATAAAGGGTTTGCTTAATTGCCAAAACCTGTGGATCACGCGCAGCTTCACGCAATAAATTAATTACAGGTGCAAACGATTCAAACGGATGATGCAGTAAAATGTCCTGTTTTTGCATGGCAGCAAAAACATTCTCAGACTTTTTAAGCACCTTTGGAATAACAGGTGTGTGCGAGTCATAACGCAAATGTGGACGTTTGAAGTTTGACAATAAACGGGCCAAATTGACTGGACCTTCCACCTTATAAAGCTGATCTTCATCCAGATCAAATTCTTCGAGCAGATAGTTATAAATATGTTTTGGACAGTTTTCTGTTACTTCTAAACGTACGGCTCGACCAAAGCGGCGGGAACTCAGCTCACCTTTTAGTGCTTTAGCCAAATCTTCAACATCTTCATTGAGTGCCAAATCTGCATTTCGTGTAACACGGAATTGATAACAGCCCGTTGCGGTCATGCCCGGGAACAGATCAGACACATGTTCATGGATAATAGCAGACAACATCACATGATGTTCTTTACCTCCTGTAAGCTCGTCGGGTAAACGAACTACACGCGGTAGTGAACGCGGCGCCGGTACAACTGCTAAGTCAATTTGACGGCCAAAGGCGTCTTTACCTTCGAGCGTAATTACAAAGTTGAGACTTTTATTGACCAAACGCGGAAATGGATGTGCAGGGTCTAAGCTGATTGGGGTGAGTACTGGCGCAACCTGCTCTTGAAAATATTTTTTCACCCATGCCGATTGTGCAGGGGTAAGTTCGCCACGGCGCAAGAAACAGATATCTTCGTCACGTAGTTTTGGCAATATTTCTTCATTTAAGATACGGTATTGACGCTCAATCGCGGCATGTGCTGTTTGTGAAATTTGCTCAAGTACCTGTTTAGGCGTCAGACCATCAGGGCTTCGGCTTTCGTTACCCAAATCTAGCTGCTCTAGAATACCGGCCACACGAATTTCAAAAAACTCGTCAAGATTTCGTGAAAAAATCAGTAAAAAATTCATGCGCTCGAGCAAAGGATGGAGCGGATCAACCGCCTGTTCTAAAACCCGAAGATGAAAATCTAAAATGGATAATTCACGATTAATATATCGATCGTTGTAAGTATATTCTACTGGTGTCGTTGTTATCGCAGTATTCATGCGCCAACCCTATCTACAAAAGCTTCGTGATTGAATTAGTATGCTTCAAAATTATTTCAATTACATAAAAAAACGCACTAAAAGTACGTTTTTTATATTCATTACACATCTCGATTCTTAAGGAATTTGACTGTAGCGCATATATTTTAGTGTAAAGCGCTGTTTAAAACGAAATTTGGCGTCGTTTCGGTTGTTTTGATAGTACTTTGGATTGGGTAGTAAGGCAGCCAAAAACGCAGCTTGTTCTCGGCTTAAGTTTTTAGCACTGCGGTTAAAGTAATATTGAGATGCCGCCTCTACACCATAAATATGTTCACCAAATTCAACCGAGTTCATATACACTTCTAAAATACGCTGCTTCGACCACATTCGCTCCATCATCCAAGTCGCAATCGCTTCTTGGCCCTTGCGCAAAAAAGAACGCTGATTGAATAAAAATAGATTCTTGGCCAACTGCTGCGAGATAGTCGATCCACCATTGACCACTTCACCTGATTTTTCATTTTTTTCTAAAGCGTACTGAATACCATCCCAGTCAAAACCATGATGCTGCAAAAACTTGCCATCTTCGGCAGCCACTACTGCTCGCTTGAAATTATTACTAATATTGTCGTAGTCACGCCAATGGTGTTGAAGCGGTTTAGAGGGCTCTGACCACGATGCAATGCGCATAAACATGCTGGTATTGACAGGCTGCGTGCGCCACCATACTAAACTTGCAAAAATCCAAAGTTGAACCAGAAGTACAACACTGACAAGTGCCAAAATAACACGTACAAAAAAACGTTTCATGTCAGCGCTTTTCTCCAGAGAGTTTGTAGTTTCATGCTAAGCTACTTTATCGCTCTTATTGAATGATTACAAAAGCATAGCATGACTGATCTAAGACCACCTCAGATGAATCGTAAACTTGACCTCTACAGTTGGTGGATTACGGCTGTACTGATCATGATAAACGTGGGTTTATTTGTCTGGCAGATCATGCATGGCGTAGATGCCAGTAACCCGACCACAGCCGATGCCATTTACTGGGGAGCCGATTTTGCGCCGCTCACCTATCTTGAGCAACCGGCTCGTCTGTTTACCAGCATGTTTTTTCATTTTGGCTTGATTCATCTTATGCTGAACATGTGGGCATTGTATGTGTTTGGCAACATTGCCGAACAACTACTCGGACGCGGGTATTATCTGGGCCTGTATATTCTGGCCGGACTGGCCGGGAGTCTGCTCAGTGGTTATATCTCCATTCGTGACAGTTATGCACTACTTGAAAACTTTGATCCAAGTTTACTGCCCCATGTGGGAGCCGGTGCCTCTGGCGCGGTGATGGGGCTTGGCGGCGCACTCACAATACTGGCCATATTACCTGCATTGCCGAGGCAACGTTTTATTCTCGACAAAAAAGCGTTATTGATCATTATGGCGATTAACTTGGCCTTTGGTTTCATGGCAACCGGCATCAATAACGCTGCGCATATTGGGGGGATGCTGATGGGCGCATTACTGGCACTGATCTGGTATGTGGGGCAGCGCTTCGCCGTGAGCACAGTGGCAAAACTTGTCGGCTTAGCCACGGGGAGTTTATTGTGCTATTTAGCTTATCAATACTGTCTCAGTTTGTTGGCGCCTATTTTAGAGCTGTGGCAACACATTCTGATGCAAATGAAAAGCCAGCTTAATCTATAAGCTGGCCCATTGAATCAAGATTGATTCAGCTCTCTTAGACTTTGCAGTGGCGGAATGTCACATAAATAACTGAGGCGATAACGCCCAATCAGGGCACAGACCACCATCATTGTGAGTGGTAAAATCAACCAGATTTCAGGATGCCACTGAACTGCAATGTTCATCTTGTAACTGGCAACCGCACTAATCACTTCTGCAAATAAACATGCGACAATCCCAGACAACAAACCCATTAATCCGACTTCAAGCATCAGCAATTGTTTGAGCTTGGTTTTGGCAATACCAAACGAACGTAACACAGCCACTTCCTGACGCCGCTCATCCATTAAAAGATTCAAACACGCAATTAACACCAATAAGCCCGAAATACCGACCAATACGGCAAGTACAGTAATAATTTGCACCAAAACACCGACCAGTCGTTTGACTTCTTCCAAGATCAAGCTGACATCGATAAAGACGGTATTGCTAAATTGCTGAATAAGCCCCACCAGTTTGGCTTTGTCTTGCGGGGGAACATAAAAACTCCCTAAATAACTGCCTGAGTTCTCATCGATGGTCGATGGTGAGAAAATAAAGAAGAAATTCGGACTGAAACTTTCCCACTCCACGGTTCTTAGGTTAATCACTCGGGCAGACAACGGACCTTCAGGCAATTGAAAGGTCAGTTTATCGCCAATTTTAATCCCCAGCTCTTCGGCCAGTTTAGCCTCTACCGACACTTGATTGACTTGATTAAAGCGCGTTACCCCTGAAACGATTTTATTATCGTCTGGGAATGTGCGTGATTGAGTTAAATTCAATTCACGGCGCAGTGCATTGTTTTGTTTGACTTGTTCGGGCGTAAAGGCGCGATCGTTTTTAGCCACCAGTCGACCACGGATATTCGGGTATAGCGGTGTGCTTTTCCAACCGTTTTGGGTTAATTGCTGTTGTAGCTGCGGCATGTCGAATGGCGGTAAACCATAGACAAATTGATTAGGCGTCCCTTCAGGCAATTGTTCTTGCCAGCGCTCAAGCAAATCGACTCGTAAGACACTCAGCACCGTAATCAGACTGATTCCTAACGCCAAAGCCGTAATTTGGATCGCACTCTGATGCGGTAAACGCACATAGGCTGAAAGTCCGTTTTTAAGGCCTTTGATGAACTTAAGTACACTCCAGACCACCCCATACAGCAACAAACTTAAGAGTAAAATCGCAGCAAGCATAAGTGCGCTCAGTTGAAGGTTATCACTCAACACCAGACTGAACACAATTAGACTAATGATACCGGCAAGAAACATCAGCGCCAGTGAGCGTTTAGACCGAACTTCCTGACGAATCACCCGAATTGGCGGCGTATTTAACAGCTCCCACACACTCGGTAAGATAAATCCGAACAAAACCACCACGCTGGTAAAGATGGCCGTTGGTAGTGGGCCAATCCAGATATCCCAGACTGAAAAATTCAGTTGTAACTGCGGTATTAACTGCAGCATGAGTTGCAGTAGTCCAAAGCCTAAACCGACACCTATTGCACTGCCCAGTACAATTGAAATGAAGCTTACAATCGCGAGCAGCCCCATATAAGCCCATAAAACCTGTGCCTTGCTGGCACCCAAGCATCGAATCAACGCGATGTGGTCTTGGTTTTGCTGTACATAGCGCTGACTGGTCAGGGCAATGGCAATCCCGCAGAGTAGAATGGTTAAAATATTTGCCAGTTGCAAAAAGGTGTCTAGATTTTCAATCGGTTTGACCAAACGAGTATTACCTTGCGTGGCATCACGTAGGCGCAAGGTGGTTGCACTTTCAGAATCTGCTTGCTGTGCACTGCTGCTGTCCGTTTGTTGCAGATACTTAAATTCATCTGCAAAGCGTTTGGTCTGATCTGGGCGGCCTGCAAGGAGCAACCGGTATTCGATCCGACTACCCACCTGAATGGCATTGGTTTTCGCGACATCATTCTGATTGATGATCACCGTCGGAGAAAAACCAGAAAAACCCAGCTCCTGATTGGAATCATGCGCAATGACACCTGCCACACGGAATTGACCATCGGCAATATAAACCGTGTCGTTCAGCTTCACTTTCAGCAATTCCATAGCCCGTGTGCTCAGCCAGATCTCCCCTATTGCTGGCGTTTTTTGTGCCGGCTGAATACGCAGTTCACCTCGTAATGGAAAGGCCGAATCAATTGCTTTTACATTGACCATCACAAAGTTTTGCTCGGTGCGTGCCATTGAACTAAACAGCGTGACACGCGATTGTTTGAGTCCATCTTGTGTCGCACGCTGTGACCACTGGTTTGATAAAGGGTCTTGATCGGAAAGCACCAGATCGGCCGCCAGCATTTGCGCAGCTTGTAGATTGACGGCTTGTTTGACCTGATTGTTACTAAATTTTAAAGCAGTGGTTGCGCTGATCGCCAACGATAAGGCAATGATCAATAAATAAAGCCCGCCCGTTCGTAAACTTTGCAACAATAACGGTTTTAAAAGTGAACTCATACATGCTCCACCTTTGCCAGTTCTTCATTGATACGTCCATCGACCAGATTAAAATGCCGCTGACATTGACTGGCCAGTTTTTGATCGTGCGTCACCAACACCAATGTAGTTCCAAGCTCCTGATTCAGTTTAAACAATAAACGTTCAATCTCTTTTGCGGTTTGGCCATCTAGATTGCCTGTAGGTTCATCGGCAAATACCAGTTTTGGCTCGGCGATGAGTGCACGTGCAATGGCAACGCGCTGCTGTTCCCCGCCAGAAAGAACTTTAGGTGTTTGCTCAACTTGACGCTCAAGCCCCACGCGTGCAAGCCATTCTCGTGCTTTCATCTCGGCATCTTTAAAGTGAAATGATGCCTGTAAGCGTAGCGGTAGCATCACATTTTCAAGTGCGCTCAAATGCGGCAGAAGCTGAAAAGACTGAAAAACAAAGCCAATATGCTCTAATCTTAAAGTCGCACGCTGCTCTTCCGACATCCCATGTACTGCCTGACCACACACCCATAGCTCACCCGAAGAAGGTCTATCTAGGGTTGCCAGCACTCCCAATAAAGTAGATTTTCCAGAGCCAGAACGACCTGTAATTGCTACCTGTTCCCCAGCAAAAATTTCCAAATTGATCTGATCTAAAATCGTTAACTGATTGTTATTAAATTGCACAGATTGTGTCAGGTGATGGGCAGAAATTATTGGTTGTGGCATGATGATCAGTATCCCCTCTGGTGAAAGCATCGACGACTTACTATGCAACTGTATAACATGTTTTTAAACGGAAAATGGACAAAATGGTTAATTATTGGTTCATTTAGCATCATGCCATTTGCGGTTTCAGCTAAAACGATTTTAGTGGTCGGTGATAGTTTGAGTGCAGGTTATGGCCTCAATCCTGAACAGGGCTGGGTTGCACTTTTACAAAAGCGTCTCGATCAGGACGATCCTAAACAGCATAAAGTCATTAACGCCAGTGTGAGTGGAGAAACCACCAGCGGCGCACTCGCACGACTACCCAAATTGCTGCAAACCTACAAACCGCAAGTTATGATTGTTGAGCTTGGTGGCAACGATGCACTTCGCGGCCAACCCCCTCAGTTGATTCGTGCGAATCTTGAAAAACTGGTTCAGCAAGGTCAAGCTGCTCAAGCCAAAGTTGTTTTATTTGGAATGAAAATTCCACCGAATTACGGCACTGCATACAGTCAGGCATTTGAAAATAATTATAAAGTGGTCAGTCAAAAGTATAAGGTCAAACTTTTGCCATTTTTTCTTGAAGGGGTTGCGGGCAATAAAACGTTAATGCAAAAAGATCAGATTCATCCAAATGCCAAAGCGCAGTCTATTTTACTCAAAACGGCATATCCATACGTAAAAGGCGCCTTATAAGACGCCTTTTGCCCAACCGTCTGCCGACGTATCAGGACTTAGAAATCAAAAAAATTAACTTCACCTGTCTCAAGTGAGTACTCAGCACCCACGACAATCATTTTGCCTTTGGCAATCAAGCTTTCAAGTACAGCAGAACCGTGTCTTAATTGATTGACCGATGCAAATACATTTGAACGAATGGCATGCATACAAAGTTTATTGTGATCGTGTTTTAAATCAGTTTGCAGCAAAATTTCAACTGATGGGCGTACACGATTCACAATAGACATCAAGTTGTCAGAAGGTGGATTTTCTGGATTGAGCAAAGTATCTACAGTAGCTTGTATCGCACCGCAATGACTATGACCGAGTACCACAACCACTGCACAATCATATCGTTCAGCAGCAAATTCAACACTACCTACTTGCGATGGTGCAACAACGTTACCTGCCACACGAATCACGAACAAATCACCTAAGCCTTGGTCGAAAACCATTTCAGCCGGTACACGTGAATCTGAACAGCCTAAAATAATCGCAAAAGGGTTTTGACCTTCTGCCATTTCTGCACGCTCTTGATGGCTCACGAGAGTATGATTGGTGGTTTCACCTTTCATAAATCTCTGATTTCCAGCTTTTAGACGATCCAATGCTTCTTGTGCGGTTAACATTTTGTTCTACCATCCAACTAAAAATTTAGATAAGTTTAATCAGCTCCTTATAGAAAGTCACTGACAAAATCTCAACTCTTACAACAAATTTATATATTGTTATTTTGCAATCAATATAGTTCTAAACAAATGAATTTAAATTACTTTTTATATGGTTGATATTTTAATTTGTGTATTTGAAATAGATAAATCATTTGCCATATTCCATAAAAAGGGTCATTTCAAATTGTGCGGATATCTTTTAGTATGAAGGCATTCTTTTCAAATTAAGCTGAACATGCAAAAACACCCAGTGATTGAACAATTGATCGACGCACATCTGGCATTTTTACAACACGAGTTTTCTGCACCCGAGACCATTCAAGCAGAGTTTTCAAGCTTCTATCATTGGTTCAAACAACAGCAGCTTCAGCACATCTGGTCATTTGAACAGATTCAGCAGTTGATTGAAAAACAAATTTTAAATACCCCTGCAACGGCGTTTTTGATTGATCAAATTGCAGAGCATATTCGTTTTGCTCTGATTCACCCGCTCAATGATCAAACGCTGATTCAAGATGTGATTCCAGTGCTCACCATCGATCGTATCGCACAATACATCGCCAGTAAAAGTGACCACCGCAAAGCATTAATCAAACGGGTCACCAACAATCCCGCGTTTTCAGCTATGGTGAGCCAGTTGATTCAACATGCGATACAAGATTACATGGACAATTCACTCATGGCCAAAAAAGTGCCGGGTGTAGGACGGTTCATGAAAATGGGCAAATCGGTACTTGAATCGGTCACCGATTCAAACCTAGATGCAACTGTCTCAAATTACTTGCACAAGAATATTTCCAAGCTGAGCCAGCTCAGTGAAAGTGTGCTCAATCAGCATTTTAGCGATGATAAGCTCTATCATTTTCAGGCCAATTTATGGCACAAAATCAAACTCCAACCGCTGAGTGTTTTACGCCACTATATTGAAGTTGAAGATTTACCCAATACCGTGTCGATGGGGCATGAAATCTGGCAACATCTTCGGCAGACCGATTACTTAAAACAGCAGGTGCATGATGGTATTTACGCGTGGTATGCACGCAATCAGGAACGTACCTTTGATCAATTGCTTCAAGATCTGAACATCCATGAACCGCTGATTGAACATGAGTTAAGTGCGCTCTTAAAACCTATTTTGAGTCAAATGCTCGAAACACAATACTTGGCGACACGAGCACGACATTACTTAGAAAAGTTTTATTACGCAGCTGAAACACAACAACTGTTAAAGCTATAAAAAAAGCCGCTAATGCGGCTTTTTTTATTAAAATTGATATTTCAAGCTGGCGTAGTACGCTCGTCCTGGCTCGTTATAACTTTGACTCACTGAAAGATCGCGAAGTTTTTCTTCGTCAAATACATTACTGACCCCCACACGGCCACTGAACTGATCAGTAAATTTATAGCCCATGTTAATTCCGGCGATGCCATAACTTTTGATACTTTCGGTCACTAAACCAGCTGTATTATCAATATTGGTTTCGACATATTGACGGGGTTTCTGACGACCATATTGCGTATAGACAAAGTTAACATCGGCTTTATCGGTGATCTTATAATTAAAAATCGAGTTGATGGTGTAATTTGGAATCACCGACAGCGGATTGCCAGTTTCTTTGTTCACCGAATCCATCATGTAGGTAAAATTATTGGTCCAGCTGATATCTCCCCAATCTAGCGTCACACTGCCTTCAAGCCCTTGAACCAATGCTTTAGGAATATTGGTCCACTGCAAAACATTGTACGTGGTAGCTCCAATGACAACCTGCTGTGACACTTCGGTTCCTGAAGAAATTTTATCTTTATAGTCGTTACGGAACCAAGCCAAGCTGGCATTGACGTTATCTTTTTGGAATTGAATGCCAATCTCTTTATTGACGGATGTTTCAGGTTTTAAATCATCATTACCTTGAAGGACACATTGCGTTAGCCCAATCGGACAGCCATTCCCCTTAGTTGCAAGCAAGTAACCTTCTGCATTTTGATACAAGTTTGGTGCTTTATAGGCACGTGCAATACCGCCTTTGAGCGTGAAGTAATCACCTAAACGCTGTGTGATATTTAAGCTTGGGCTCCAGTTTGAGCCAGATTTATTGTGATCATCAAAGCGCAAGCCCAAAACAAAGTCGGTACTGTCGGTCATTTTAAGGTTATCTTCTACATATGCCGATGCAATACGTGAATTCATTTTACTGCGATCGCCAGTAGTCAATGAATTCGCATACTCACCCGTTCCTTGGGTGGTATTTCCTGGGTCTTTAAAACGATCTTCAACCCATTCTGTACCCACAGTTAAATTTTGAGGCACATAGAAGTCGAGTGGAATATTCACCTCACCATTTAAGCGCAGTGTATCCAATGTCGATGTGGTTCGGTTGCCTAAACTATTAATTTGCCCCTCAACCCTACCAGCAGTCCCTTCGGCAAAGCGTTTATTTTTGGTTCGATCAAACTGCGCAATAATACGGCTATCGCCCCAGTCCCACTTGCCTTCATGGGTCATGGCATAGCTGTCTTTCCACATGGTATTGGTTTCTTTACCAATCAATTGCGAGAGAATTTCATTTGAGATCGGATCAACACCACTATTTTGTGAATCACCTGCAAATAAGTTGCCTTGACGACTCGAAGCCAAATCCAATAACAGCGTTTGATGATCGGTTGCCTGCCATGCAAATCGAGCGCTCAGATCTTTATTTTCTACTCCTTCACGACCAGCAGCTCGCGTACCGCTTGGGGTAAGTGGATTAATATCGACTGCATCATTGTCCGTTTTATTGAAGTTCCCATAAATACGATAAGACAGCACATCTTGGATAATCGGGCCGCTTAAATTAACACTCACACGATTGGTTGCACCTTCTTTACTGTTTTCAGGCTGATTGCTGAACAGTTCGACAGAACCATGCGTTTCATTGGTGATTTTTTTAGTTTTAATATTGACCACGCCTCCCATCGCGCCATTGCCATAGCGTGCTGCGGCTGGCCCTCGAATTACTTCAATCGATTCAATTGCATCGGCAGGTACCCAGTTTGAATCACCGCGTGTATCGCGCTCGCCACGCCATCCATAACGCACTGAATTACGTGAAGTGACTGGTTTACCATCAATTAATATCAAGGTATTTTCAGGCCCCATTCCTCGAATATCGATCTGACGGTTATTGCCACGCTGACCCGTTGAACTATTTCCAGTCAGGTTTACCCCGGGCATTTTACGAATATATTCAGATACATCATTGACCACCGGCATACGTTCCAAATCGTCTGCGGTAATCACAGACACACCCAATGATTGCTTGATCTGCTCTTCTGCCGTTAAAACGATTTTCTCAAGTTTGGTTGCATCTGGGTTAGATTGATCATCTTGCTGCGTATCTTCTGCATAAGCCACTGAGAACATACTACTGAGTATGGCTGCGGATAAAACTGTACGAAATAACGGCTTACACATTGACATCCCCTTTGTTACAAATATTAAATCAAGCTTAAATTGCGTGACAATTCTAGCAAAAAGAAATAAAATTACAAACAATATTGATAATAATTCTCAATATTAAAAACTAAAAAACCCCTGAGCCGAAACTCAGGGGTTTTCATTACAGCGAATTTATCAAAAATTATTTGAAGTAAGCGCCTTCTGCTTGGGTGTGGTCGGTTTGATCCACAACGCGCTGAAGCTCAGGAATATGCTGGCGTAAAGTCGTCTCGACACCTTGTTTCAAAGTTACATCAATTGCAGAACAACCTTGGCAGCCACCACCAAATTTAAGTACAGCTGTTAAGCCGTGCTCTGCATCGTCTTGTACTTCGACGAGTGCACAGTTACCACCATGACCTGCTAAGCCCGGATTGATCTCAGACTGGAGTACATAGGTAATACGTTCTTCAATCGATGCATCTGGTCCAACACGTGGCACTTTAGAATTTGGCGCACGGAATGTTAACTGGCCACCAAAACGATCTTTGTTGTAATCAATCACAGCATCAAGCAGGTACGGAATAGATGGTCCGTCTACATATGCTGGAAAATCTGGATATTCTTGTTTGTAATCGGTGGCAACCACTTCATCCGGTGCACTATAGGCCATACAGCATTCTGCACGTGGCGTACCCGGGTTTTCAACAAAGATACGAACGCCAATACCCGGAGTGTTTTGCTTTTCCAATAAATCCTTTAAATACTCTTGTGCAGTCGGTGTAATTAAAAGATTTGGAATTTCATCTGCAACGGCAGTGTTGGTGTTCTCAGTCGACATATCAATCATCCTCAAGCTGAAGTGCTTATCTTAACTGAAGATGCGGGGGATTTAAAAAAAATCAACCAAATTTGTCGGATTTGTTTTACTTTTGGTATTTATTCATGCTCAAAAAATGGCATGATGGACATCAAATAAAACTTTTTTCTCATCTTATGCTGCATTTACCGTTTAATCATACGATTACCCTGATCATCATTACCGTGATCGTTTCACTGTTGGCTTTTTCCAACCAAAATGTCATGAATCGTCTGATTTTTTGGCCACCCGCTATGCAACGCGGTCAGATTGATCGTTTCATCACCCATGGTTTTGTGCATGCCGATGGCACGCATTTGCTTTTTAATATGATTACGCTGTTCTTTTTTGGCAGCATTATCGAAAGCTTCTACAGACAGTATTTCTTTGATTTAGGCTTTGTGTTGTTTTATTTGGGCGGATTAATTGTTGCTATTTTACCCAGCTATCTCAAACATAAAAACGATACGCACTGGGCCAGTTTAGGTGCATCTGGGGCTGTCTCAGCGGTATTGTTTGCCTATATTTTGTTTGAACCGTGGAAACTGATTTTTGTCTTTTTCATCCCGGTTCCAGCGATTATCTTTGCCATATTGTATGTCGCATATAGCATTTGGTCTGGCAAACGTGGCAATACCCACATCAATCACAGTGCACACCTTTGGGGAGCAGCCTATGGTGTGGTCATGACGATTATATTAGAACCACGCCTGATTCAGCACTTTTTAAACAAACTCACCCAACTACCTTTTTAAACGCAATATACTGATGAATGGGTTTAACGCGTTATCGCCTCACTATGAGGCGATAACGTAATAGAGCCAAGCGTTTTACAAAGCACGCATAAAGTCCAACTGACTTCACATGATCAAAATTAAATTTAACGATTCATTTCAAATTTGGTAGTTATTGCCACTCTTTGCAGGTATATACGGTAGATAATGGCAAAATGCTATTGATTAAAAATACATCGTGAGACTTTCTGCATGTCCAATTCACTAGACGGATTACAATTTCCCCTGCTCGAAACCACGCAAAAGCCGAGTACATCTCATACAGGCAAAGCGATCATTTCAGAAGCATTATCGATTGTCGATAACAAGCTCTCTCAGCAGGCGCTCAACGAAAAACAATGGCGCAAGCAGTATCCGGTGTATTTTCGAGCGTTGGTCGAGCATGGCATTCGTACCCGACATCAGAGCGTGAACATTGCCCAGCAAGGTTTACACAAAGCGCACCACAGCTTTGTATTTTACCGCGATGGCATTAAATACCTGCTCAAAGATGTCATGAATGTGGCAAACGTGTCTCCACTTCATAGCGTGACCATCAAAGGTGAAAGTCAGGATGATCCTGAATGGTACGTACCTTATGGCGGTAAAAAGCTGACGGGACAAGCTTTACTTACTCAGATTCAAGACTGGGAAACGCGCGGCATTATTGAACCAAGCCATGCAAAAGCGTTAAGACTGGCCAGCAGCCACCCTGAATGGTTTGATTTATCTGACCGTACCATGGTGCTGTTTGGCGCAGCCTCAGAAGCTGGCCCGCTCACTTGGTTGTCAAAATGGCGAGCCAATATCGTGGCCGTCGATCTGCCCAATCCAAAAGTATGGGAAAAAATTCTGGATACCGTGCGTAAAGGCAATGCCAAGCTGATAGCACCTTGTGTAGAAAATCTGGATGCTGGCGTATCCTCTGCTGATTTAAAACATAAACTTGGCGCAAATCTACTTACCCAGTTACCCGAAGTGGTCACGTGGTTAAATCAATTTAAATCTTCACTCGATTTGGCTGCGATTGCCTATCTAGACGGCGAAAAACATGTGCGGGTATCTATGGCCATGGACACGATCATGAGCCTAGTGAGTGAACACAAACCAGATAGCTCACTTATGTTTATGTGTACGCCAACCGACATTTATGCTGTTCCTAAAGAAGTGGTCGAAGCAGCACATCAAAAAGCAGAGCAACGCTCAAACTTACAAAAAGTCTTGACGGCAGGTATTAAGACTCTGACCTTGAAACACTTTTTTCAATCGAGTGAACAAGCACTGATTCGCTCAGATAATGATAAACACTACGGTGTGGCAGACTGTCTAGTGCTCGAGCAAGGCCCAAATTATGCGCTGGCAAAACGTATTCAACAGTGGCGTGCTATTTTGGCTCACCAAAATGGTCAACGCGTGAGCATCAATATTGCACCCTCAACTACCACACACTCTGTCACCAAAAATCCAATCCTCAAAGCTGCGTTTAATGGTGCTTCATTGTTTGATGTTGAAGCCTTTGCACCTGAAACCACCAATGCCATTATGGCTGCGCTTTGGGTACACGATTTACGCAATGATGAATGTGCAGCGAATCCGCACACTTCCATTGATCATCCACTAGAGCTGATGATGGAAGGCGCTAATCATGGTGGTTTGTGGCGGGTTGCATATCTGGCACGTACTGCGCTACCCTTTGCGGCGCTTTATGGCTTTGCCTCGGATAAACTGCCTCTGCACTGGCTCAAAAAATAAAAAAAAGCCTGTCAAACTGACAGGCTTTTTCTTAGCCATGCATACTCAGGTACTTGGCCATTTCATCGGAAGGGACCATGCCACCGCCAGTGGCCCAAATGAGATGCGTGGCATTTTTCAACTGCGAGTCACTTAACTGTTGTACTCGCTGATAATCCTGATTTTGAAGTACATGCCCAATTCCGAGTAAGCCTGCTATCGCTGAAGGCTCAAGCTGAATATTCTCAGTTTGATTGAGCAATTGAATAAACTGAAATAATTGTGCATCCGAGACCGTCACATAGGCATCGATCAGATCTTGCATGGCACGACCAACAAAGCCAGAGGCGCGCCCTACCGCCAGTCCGTCTGCCGCAGTATGATTATCTAGGCCAATATCTTGTACTGAAATCTGGTCATGTAATCCGGTATAAACACCCAAAAGCATACACGGAGAATGTGTCGGTTCTGCAAAAATACAATGCACATGCTCACCAAAAGCATGCTTTAAACCAAAACTGACGCCTCCAGGACCACCGCCTACGCCGCAAGGCAAATAAACAAATAATGGATGCGCCGCATCGACCTTGATTTGATGATCGTTGAGTTGCTGTTTTAAACGCAAGCCTGCAACAGCGTAGCCCAGAAACAGGGTTTTCGAATTTTCATCATCTATAAAAAAACATAAAGGATCGTTTTCGGCGGCTTTTCGGCCTTGTTCGACCGCCACGCCGTAGTCACTGGCATATTCCACCACATTGACACCCAGCGAACGTAATTTGTCTTTTTTCCACTGCCGAGCATCGGCTGACATATGTACGCTCACACGAAAGCCAAGTTTGGCACTCATGATGCCTATCGATAAACCTAAATTTCCTGTAGATCCTACAGCAATTTGATGCTGCGCAAAAAATTGACGAAAAGGTGCTGAATCAAAGATTGTATAGTCATCATCTGGCTGAAGTAATCCTGCTTCAAGCGCTAACTTTTCAGCATGTGCCAATACCTCATATATCCCACCTCGTGCTTTAATCGAACCTGAAATGGGTAAGTGACTGTCTTTTTTTAACCACCATTGCCCTGTGGTAGGTAAATTGAGCGTAGCACAGGCATGTTTTTGCATGTTAGGGATAGACACCATCTCAGATTCAATCCGCCCATGTGAAGCTTCGAGCTCAGTAAACACCTTAGCCAGATAAGGTGCGAAGCGTGTTAGACGCTGTTCGGCATCTTCAATATCGGCACGGCGAAGACCAACCCCATTTAGACCATGCTCACAATCCTTAGTTTCAGGTGGATACCAAAAGATTTCTTGATAGTGTTTTAATGCATTGATTAACTGATCATGTTGTAACGCAGATGCAAGAGATGACATCATGACGGCAAAACCCTGTAAAGCTTATTGATTATCTGCTTTAAACTTATACGTGTTTGAGCGGAAAATAGAAATATTGCGACATAAAAAAAGGCCACCCATGTGACCTTTTTTAGAATAGCAGTTTAACCAACAAACTGTAAGAACACCCAATATAAACCACCGGATAAACAGATTGTTGCTGGCAAGGTAAAGATCCATGCCGAAATAATGGTTTTTACTGTTGCAAAGTTCAAACCAGATTTATTCGCCACCATGGTCCCTGCAACTGCACTGTTCAAGACGTGTGTGGTCGAAACTGGCATACCTAGACCATCTGCTGCTGCAATGGTGCTCATGGCAACGAGTTCAGCAGACATGCCCTGACCATAGGTCATGTGGTTTTTACCAATACGCTCACCCACAGTCACCACAATACGCTTCCAGCCTACCATCGTGCCCAAGCCAAGTGCTAAGGCAACCGCAACCTTCACCCAGTTAGGAATATACTGTAAAAAGCCATCAAGGTTGCTACGATATTCTTTTAAGGTATCTTGTTGCTGAGGGGTCATTGCAGGAAGTGCTTCAGCTTTTTCCAAACGTTTAAACGTTGTGGTGCTCAAGTACATATCATTACGAATTTCGCTGACTGCCTGCTCTGGGATATCTTTTAAATCGCCATACTGTCCTACGCGCTCACCCAAGTGATCTGTAATGCTGGCCAATGCCGGTAAAACTTCAGGGGTTTGCTCTTTGGTCTGGATAAACTTGGTCAGTACAACACGCGCCTTTTCATCTTGCATTTCATTTTGGTTGGCATGCAAGACAATTGCCGTTTCACCTGAAAGTTGCTCAAACGATTTAAGATACTGTGCATCCAAGTTCTTGTTGAGCGAGTACGCCAAAGGAACCAAGCCAATCAGGATCAGCATAATCAAGCCCATACCTTTCTGACCATCGTTTGATCCGTGTGCAAAACTTACACCTGTACAGGTAAAGATCAAAATTGCACGAATCAATGGTGGTGGTGGCTTGTTGCCTTCTGGTGGCTGGAACAATTCAAGCTGACGGCGGAATACTTTTTTCACCAGCAAAAATAAGATCGCAGCAAATGCAAAACCGATTAAAGGAGAAAAGAGTAACGCTTTACCGACCTTGATCACTTGATCCATATCGATACCGCTGGTACCCGTCGATGCATTTAAAATGTGGTTCATGATGCCCACACCTAAAATCGAACCAATCAAGGTATGCGAACTTGATGCTGGGATACCCAAAAACCATGTACCTAAGTTCCAGATAATCGCTGCGATTAGGAGCGCGAACACCATGGCAAATCCGGCACCACTGCTGACATTCATAATCAGTTCAACAGGAAGTAACGCAATAATACCGTAGGCAACTGCACCGCTGGCCACCATCACGCCAAGAAAGTTACAAAAGCCCGCCCACATCACTGCAACAGGTGCAGGTAAGGCGTTGGTGTAAATGACCGTCGCCACAGCATTGGCTGTGTCATGGAAACCATTTACAAATTCAAATCCCAAGGCAATAAACAATGCCGTTGAAAGGAGAATAATAGAATACAAATTTAAAGGTGGAACATGCGCTAAATCAGCATTGACCTGAAATCCAATATAAATCAGAGTCGCAACGATGACCGTAAGAAACACCGGCATAAAGAACTTCGGTGTCGGTACGTGTACATTCGTCGATTTCGCATGTGAAGGTTCCACAGGCTTTGAATCCGAAACAGGGGGAAGATTTGAATTCATGCAGACGGTTCAAGGGGATCAATAAAATCCCCTTATTCTTAAATTAAATTATGACAATTATATGACAAACGACGCCCTAATGAAGTCAATTTTTGC
The DNA here is from genome assembly GCF_018139125.1 of Acinetobacter soli. Classification (NCBI taxonomy): domain Bacteria; kingdom Pseudomonadati; phylum Pseudomonadota; class Gammaproteobacteria; order Moraxellales; family Moraxellaceae; genus Acinetobacter; species Acinetobacter soli. Next base: position 287,313 of record NZ_CP073241.1, on the reverse strand, counting down.
TCAATTAACTTCATTTTTCGCCTAAATTGCGCTATTTTTTTAACGCAAAATAAAATTATGTTTTTATATTTCAAAAACTTAATAGTTTTAATAAGTTTATGACAGGCTTATAATTTAATTTGTCATAATTGCCGAAAAAAATGACACTTAACTTAAATGAAGCGCTAAGCTGCTGCCTGTTTAAGCATTTTGAAAGTTAATTATTTCACTTTGATGAAATTTTCAGCGCTTAAAGTAAAAAATGACTCATCGCATTTTTTTGATCGCATCAGTTCTTGATGAAAATGACATCAAATACTATGGCTTCTGTTACAATAATGCGCATTTTTAAATCGTTAGGGGTTCTCCATGTCGACGCTAGCCACCCTCAAAGAGCTGCTTGCCAAGCGCATTCTCATTATTGATGGTGCGATGGGTACCATGATTCAACGTCATAAGCTTGAAGAAGCAGATTATCGTGGTGAGCGTTTTGCAGACTGGGCACATGACCTCAAGGGCAATAACGATCTGCTGGTGTTAACCCAGCCTCAAATTATACAAGGTATTCATGAAGCGTATCTTGAAGCGGGTGCCGATATTATCGAAACCAATAGCTTTAATGGTACTCGCGTGTCGATGTCGGATTACCATATGGAGGAATTGGTTCCCGAGATTAACCGCGAAGCAGCACGTTTGGCAAAAGCCGCGTGTGAGAAATACAGTACCCCAGATAAACCGCGCTTTGTTGCAGGGGTATTGGGCCCGACATCACGTACCTGTTCCATTTCTCCCGATGTCAATAATCCTGCATTTCGTAACGTCACCTTCGATGAACTTAAAAACAACTATATTGAAGCCACACATGCCTTGATTGAAGGTGGCTCGGATATCATTCTTATCGAGACCGTTTTCGATACCTTAAACTGTAAAGCGGCAATTTTTGCGGTTAAGGAAGTCTTTAAGCAGATCGGTCGTGAACTGCCCCTCATGATCTCAGGCACCATTACCGATGCATCAGGGCGTACTCTCACTGGTCAGACGGCTGAGGCATTTTGGAACTCTGTACGCCACGGCGATTTACTTTCGATTGGCTTTAACTGTGCACTCGGTGCAGATGCCATGCGTCCGCATGTTAAAACCATTTCCGATGTCGCCGATACTTTTGTTTCAGCGCACCCAAATGCCGGATTGCCGAATGCATTTGGTGAATACGATGAAACGCCAGAACAAACAGCGGCTTTCTTAAAAGAGTTTGCCGAAAGCGGTTTGATTAATATTACTGGTGGTTGCTGTGGTACAACGCCAGATCATATCCGTGCAATCTACAACGCGGTAAAAGATATTCAGCCACGTTCAGTGCCTGAAACAGTTCCTGCTTGTCGTTTAAGTGGTTTAGAGCCATTTAATATCTATGACGATTCATTGTTTGTGAATGTCGGTGAACGTACCAATGTCACGGGTTCGAAAAAGTTTTTGCGTTTAATCCGTGAAGAACAATTTGCCGAGGCATTGGAAGTTGCACAGCAACAAGTTGAAGCAGGCGCTCAAATCATCGACATCAATATGGACGAAGGCATGCTCGACTCTCAAAATGCCATGGTGCATTTTTTGAATCTGGTGGCCTCTGAGCCTGAAATCTCTCGTGTGCCCATCATGATTGACTCATCGAAGTGGGAAATTATTGAAGCGGGCTTAAAATGTGTTCAGGGTAAGCCTGTCGTCAACTCCATTTCGCTTAAAGAAGGCTATGATGAGTTTGTCGAAAAAGCGCGTCTGTGCCGTCAATATGGCGCGGCTGTCATTGTGATGGCGTTTGACGAAGTCGGTCAGGCCGATACCGCTGAACGTAAGCGCGAAATCTGTAAACGCTCCTATGATATTTTGGTGAATGAAGTCGGCTATCCGGCTGAAGATATCATTTTTGATCCAAACGTGTTTGCGGTCGCAACCGGTATTGAAGAACACAATAATTATGCGGTTGACTTTATTGAAGCAACTGGCTGGATCAAACAGAATTTACCTCATGCCATGATTTCTGGCGGCGTATCTAACGTCTCCTTCTCTTTTCGTGGCAATGAACCCGTCCGTGAAGCCATTCACTCGGTATTTTTATACCATGCCATCAAGCAAGGCATGACCATGGGGATTGTCAATGCGGGCCAAATGGCCATTTATGACGATATTCCAAAAGAATTAAAAGACGCTGTTGAAGATGTAATCCTGAATCAAAACCAAGGTGAATCAGGCCAAAATGCCACTGAAAAATTGCTTGAAGTGGCTGAGAAATTTCGCAGCCAAGGCGGTAAGGTCAAAGAAGCCGAAAATTTGGAATGGCGAAATCAACCGGTCGAAAAACGTCTGGAATATGCCTTGGTCAAAGGCATTACTACCTTTATTGATCAAGATACCGAAGAAGCACGCCTGAAGTCTAAACGCCCGCTGGATGTCATTGAAGGCCCGCTGATGGATGGTATGAACGTGGTGGGTGATCTGTTTGGTTCTGGAAAAATGTTTTTGCCGCAGGTGGTTAAATCGGCCCGTGTAATGAAGCAGGCGGTGGCATGGCTGAATCCGTACATCGAAGCGGAAAAAGCAGAGGGACAAACCAAAGGCAAAGTACTCATGGCCACGGTAAAAGGTGATGTTCATGATATTGGCAAGAATATTGTGGGCGTGGTGTTGGGTTGTAATGGTTACGATATTGTCGATTTGGGCGTGATGGTGCCCGCCGAGAAAATTTTGCAAACTGCGATCGATGAAAAGTGTGACATTATTGGCCTGTCTGGACTGATTACGCCGAGCCTAGATGAGATGGTGTTTGTAGCCAAAGAAATGCAGCGTAAAGGCTTTAGCATTCCCCTTCTCATTGGTGGAGCAACCACTTCAAAAGCGCATACCGCAGTCAAAATTGAACCACAGTATCAAAATGACGCCGTGATTTATGTCGCAGACGCCTCACGTGCTGTGGGTGTCGCCACCACCCTGCTTTCTAAAGAAATGCGCGGTGCATTTATTGAAGAACAACGTGCCGAATACGCCAAAATTCGTGAGCGTCTCGCCAACAAGCAGCCAAAAGCCGCCAAGCTTAGCTATTTAGAAGCAATAAAAAATGGCTTTAACATTGACTGGAATGCCTACGTACCACCTAAACCAAATCTGCTTGGCGAAAAGGTCATTAGCCATTATCCGCTTGAAAAACTGGTGCCATATTTCGATTGGACTCCGTTTTTTATCTCGTGGAGCTTGACCGGAAAATTTCCAAAAATTCTAACTGATGATGTGGTGGGAGAAGCCGCGACTGATTTATATAATCAAGCTCAGGCGATGCTTGAAGATATTATTGAAAATAAGCGCTTTGATGCCCGAGCTGTATTTGCGTTATACCCTGCCAAACGAACGGGAGATGACACGGTTTCTGTTTACGATATGCAAGGTAACGCCACACATCGCTTTGAGCATTTGCGTCAGCAGTCCGATAAAGTGACAGGTAAACCAAACTTGTCACTTGCAGATTTTATTAGCCCAGCCGAGCAACATACCGATTACCTAGGTGGATTTACCGTCTCGATTTTTGGTGCAGAAGAACTCGCAAATGAATATAAAGCTAAAGGAGATGACTATTCTGCAATTCTGGTTCAGTCCTTGGGAGATCGTTTTGCCGAAGCCTTTGCCGAACATTTGCACGAACGGATTCGTAAAGAATATTGGGGCTATCAGCCAGATGAAAATCTCGACAACGATGCCTTAATTAAGGAAAAGTATGTCGGAATTCGACCTGCACCCGGTTACCCTGCGTGCCCAGAGCATTCGGAAAAAGCAGTGTTGTTTGACTGGTTAGGTTCAACAGATAAGATTGGAACCTATCTGACCAGCAGTTTTGCCATGTGGCCACCTTCAAGTGTCAGCGGCTTTTATTATAGCTTGCCGCAATCTGAATACTTTAATGTCGGTAAGATTTCTCAGGATCAGCTTGAAGACTACGCCAAACGTAAAGACTGGACACTGGATGAAGCGAAACGTTGGTTAGCACCAAATCTAGATGATTCGATTAACTAAAGTAAAAAATCCCTCTTCAACGAGGGATTTTTTTAAATCATTTATTTTTAAAATTTGAGAGTAAAGCCGACGTAATCGTCGTGTTATTTTCCACTGCACGTGATTTTTTAGCTTTTGCAGACTGATCGACGACACGCTGAATCTTAACCGCTTTAAACTTACCGTTATTTTCGACCACCATAAATTTCACACGTTCATTGCGCTTAGGCTCACCGTCTTCAAGTGGAAAGTCTGAAATATGAAAAAAGACATCTTGCTCTAGGCCGCCAATAAAACCATAGCCTTTAGTGGCGTCGTATTGCTTGATTTTGCCCTGATAAACTTCAGATTTCATAAATTATGCCCGTAGCGTTACTCAATCGTCCATTATACCTCAAACTTGAATCAGCGCGACAATCAAGCACGAGCGTTCTTTGCAGATATACTGATTGCTCTATATGGATTAAAAAGAAGCGCAGCCTGAATGCTGCGCCTGATGACAAATGCGGGATTGAGTTAAAACTGATAATTTAATCCGACCTGCAACAAACGTGTTTGACCTGGATATACATAAGCATTAAAGGCACTATCATCATATTTTTTATCGAAAATATTTTTCACGCTAGCATTTAAGCGCAGTGCTTTTGATACATTGTAGTAAGCGATTAAATCTGTCACAGCATATGCTTTCATATTATAAGTTGTGTTCGATGTCTGACCTTTACGATCTGAAATAAAGCGCTGATTAATTCCAAGCCCCAAACCATTCAAGATGCCTGAATCAAAGTCGTAAAGAGTCAATAGATTCAGCGTATTCTTAGGAATATTCGCCAGACGCGTTCCTTTCAATAAAATATTGTCTTTCACCACTTCAGTATCTGAATAAGTATAATTGGCAATCGCTTTCCATTGTGGTGTGATATGACCACTCAGATTGAGCTCAAAACCTTGACTTTGTACCTCGCCCGCTGCCACTGATTTATTGATATTCACTGGATCTGGTGTCAGCACATTTTTCTTTTTAACAAAGAAAATAGCACTATCGAATGCTAAGCGATCATCTAATAATTGTAACTTCGAACCAATTTCATAAGACATACCTTTCTCTGGATCAAAACCTTGTCCGAAACGGTCTGAACCAGTATTCGGTTTGAATGACTGACTGATATTGCCATATATATTCCATTGATCTGTCAATGAATATACCAATCCGATACGTGGTACCAGTGCATTAAAATCTTTGGACCACTGGCTTTGATTTAAATGATTTGTATATTCATGCTGATAATGCTCGTATCTCATACCAATCAATGCTTTGAGTCTGTCATTCAAATCAATCTGATCTTGTACAAAATAGGCAAGGCTACGTAATTTCTCGCGATCATCAAGTGCTGGGCTGTCTAAAGCAGGCAACGATGCGCCATAAATTGGATTTGTAATATCAAGATCAAAATTATTGCCCGATGAACGAATGATATAAGATTTATAGTCGTACTGTTCAGCCTCAACGCCAGTGACCAGCGTATGCTGCATGTTAAATAAATTAAATTTTCCTTGCACATTTGCCTGAATATTTTTATCAATCCAGTCTAATCTTCTCCAGTTATAGTTACGCTTGATCACCTGACCATCGGTATTTGCTTTGAGCCCGCTGGCTTCAACCGCATAGCCATATAACTCACCATTTAGATATTGTCCGCCTACATTTAGCGTCCAGTCATCATTGAGTTGATGCTCCAGTCTGAGTTGTAACATATCATTATTGTTGTAAAGTAAATTACGTTGCTTGCCAGATTCCCACCAATATTCTTTGGAATCAAAATACGTGGTTTGCTGATTTGGATATCGGGTAAAGCCACGATCTAGCGGATGACGGTTACGTAATATGTCGGCTTCAAATGTAAGCTTGGTATAGTCAGATGGTGTCCACTGAAGTACTGGTGCAATACTAAAACGCTTGGATTTTACATGATCACGATACGTCTCACCGTTTTCACCTGCAATATTTAAACGATAGGTCAGCGTCTTATCTGTATTCATTGCGCCAGTCGTATCAAGTGTAGCCTGATACAAACCTTCACTGTCTAAACCCGCACCTAGAATTGTTGTGTATTCTGTATTAGGTGTTTTACTCGTTATATTAAATGTTCCCCCGGGGTCAGTTCGTCCATACAAACTGGATGCAGGACCTCTGAGCACATCAATTCGCTCTACGTTATATTGGTTAGGCGCGTTTGGATAGCCGCGATTAATTGGAAAACCATTACGAAAATATTCACCACTGGTAAAACCGCGTACGGTGTACGTGGTCAGTCCTTGTCCTCCAAAATTATTGCCACGCCCTACGCCGACCACATCAAGCGCCTCTGTGAGTCGTGATGGCGCCAAATCTTTTAATATAGCAGCACTAATGACACTGACCGACTGAGGTGTATCCTTAAGTGGAGTATCGGTTCGAGTTGCAGAATCAGATGTTTTTACGTGATATGCATGTGCTTGATCACTTTGTGACTGCAACATAATGACAGGCAATTGATTAATTTGATCTTGAGCATGGGTATGGCTATACATGCCGACAGATAGGAGACAAAGATACTGAAAACTGACTTTAAACAAGAGGATTCTTCCTTGAAATAAGAACCGATTATATTAATAATACAAAAATTAACAATAACCATTATCAATTATTTATTCAAAAATTCGGCAAAGATGGGAGTTATCATTACATTCATGACAAAAGAATAGGAAATCACAAATAATTGGAATGCTAGAATCGCGTTTCAACATATGTTGATCAGTTTTTATATTGATACAGGATTGATCCAATAAGAATATCTTACAAAACCCATGGCTATTATTGACACCTAAAATTGATTTAAAAAATATATCTAAAAGAGGAACATCGAGTGATTTTTAAAAAATTAGCTTATTTGAATCTGTTCAGTCTGTTGTTTGCTTCAACGACCTTTGCAGCCACATTAACACAGCAGCCCTATGGTACGACAAAAGATGGACAAGCTGTCCAATTATATACCATGCAGAATGATCGAGGTACATCGGTATCGTTTATCAGCTTTGGTGGCGTCATTACTCACATCATGACACCCGATGCTCAAGGCAAAAAAGACAATATTGTATTAGGGTTTGATAACTTACATGGTTATGAAGTGGTTGATACTGAACAAGGCATTCACTTTGGTTCGTTAATTGGACGTTATGCCAACCGTATTGGGCATGGTTCGTTTACCTTAGATGGCAAAACGTATCATTTAGAAAAGAATAATGGTCCCAATACTCTACATAGTGCAGGCTTGGGCTACGATAAACGCGTCTGGCAGGTGCAACCGCTTATTTCTAAAGGCAAAGAAGTTAAAGCTTCGTTAAAACTGACCAGTCCAGATGGAGATCAGGGATTTCCGGGGAAACTTAATGTAGAAGTTATTTATAGTTTGTCGGATGACAACGCCTTTACAATTGAATATAAAGCGAAAACAGATAAACCGACCGTGATTAACTTAACCAATCACAGTTATTTTAATCTGTCGGGCGCGCAAAATAGCCCTTATGGTGTGATGAATCATATCGTACAACTCAATGCCGATCGCATTTTGCAAACCGACAAAAACTCTTTACCCACTGGCGAGATTAAAAGTGTAGCAGGCACTCCTTTCGATTTCAGACAGCCCAAAGCCATTGTGAAAGATATTCGACAAAATAACCAGCAATTGGCGTTTGGTTATGGCTATGATCAAACATGGATCATCAATTCAGGTCAAGATAAGTTACAACGTGCAGCATTTGTCTTCGACCCTCAATCTAAACGGACTTTAGAAATTTTAACGACCGAACCCAGTATTCAGATGTACACTGCCAATCACTTGCTAGGTCAAATTGCAGGCGCGAACGGCGTCCTGTACCGACAAGGAGATGCTGTTGCACTCGAAACACAGCATTATCCGGATAGTCCGAATCAAGCACATTTTCCTTCGACGCGTCTAGATCCGCATCAAAGCTTTCAAAGCAAAACCGTCTTTAAATTTGGTGTGCAAAATTAAGCTTTTATCGTGGCACCCTTTATTGTTCAAAACAATAAAGGGTGCTCAGCGAATCAAGTCTTATCTGGTTTTAGGCAAGAAAAATGCTACTAGCCCCAATAGCGGCATAAATGAGCACAGTTTAAATACCCATTCAATCCCGTTTATATCGGCTAAATATCCTAGCCCTGCGGCTGCAATTCCGCTCACACCAAACATCAAACCAAACATTAAACCTGAAATCATGCCCACACGCCCCGGAACTGCCTCTTGTGCATAGACCACCATGGCGGCAAAAGCAGATGAGAGTATGAGCCCTGCAAGAATTGAAAGTACAGTAGTCCAAAATAAATCGACATAAGGCATGATCAATGCAAAAGGTGCCATCCCCACAAAAGACACCCAAATGACAGCATTACGGCCAATTTTGTCTCCAATCGGTCCACCAGCAAAGGTTCCCACTGCTACAGCAGCCAGAAAAGCAAACAAATGGAGCTGCGCAGTTTGTAAACTGATTTGAAATTTATGAATAAGATAAAAAGTAAAATAATTACTAATACTGGCAATATACGTAAACTTGGCAAACATCAGTATGCACACCGTACCAATCGCCATAAAAAGCTGACGCCCATGTAATTTGTGAAGAGTGCTATTGGTTTTGGTCGCCACTTTAGATTTGGCATGCTCGATAGACCAGCGGCTCACCCGAGATAAAATACAAATCGACAAAATACTTAAAGCCACTAACCATGCCAGTGCATGCTGACCAAAAGGCACAATAATTAAAGCTGCCAAAACTGGCCCGATTGCCGTTCCTGAATTTCCGCCCACCTGAAAAGTCGATTGTGCTGTACCAAATCGGCCACCCGATGCAAGACGAGCCACACGCGATGCTTCAGGATGAAAAGTTGCAGAGCCCACGCCAATCAATGCAGCAGCAAGTAGTAACACCATAAAATTCGGTGAAAATGCCAACAATAATACACCACTTAAGGTCACGCCAGCCCCGATCGGGAGTAAGTAGGGTTTAGGATGTTTATCGGTGTACAGTCCAACCCAAGGTTGCAGCAACGAACCCGTAATTTGATAAACAAACGAAATCAGCCCAACTTGTGCAAAACTCAGGGCAAAATTGGCCTTGAGCATTGGATAGATTGCAGGTAAAACAGCTTGAATCAAGTCGTTGAGCAAATGGGCAATCGCCACGGCACCCACAATGTGAATGATCATTTTTTGTGGTTGTATCGGTGCGGTATTTAAATTGGGTGTGTCTTTCAACTGTACAGAAGACGTCATCCTTAAAAACTCCAAAAACAGAAGCAGAACAACTATTGTAATTTGTCATTTAGACGTTTATCTTCCAATAATTGTTGTCTAAGTGACATCTTAAACATTAAGTATGAAATCTAATAAACTGGTGATTGGCTTATATGCCGAGCGCTCTTATAAAGAAGTGTCGTATCCGCACATGCACTTACGTGCGCAGCTCCTGTATGCTTCACACGGCACCATTCAGGTATTGTGTAACGATCAGGTGTGGATCGTACCGCCCAAATGCGCTGTCTGGATTCCAGCACGTGTAGAACACAGTATGATTTGTTTGAGTCAGGTTAAACTCAATACCGCTCTCATTGATGCACAAGCTGCGGCAGTAATGGGGAATTCATGTTTTTTAATCCGAGTCAGCGATTTGCTCCACGAATTATTGATTCGGTTAAATCTGTTGGAAGCTGAATCTGTAGCCAACCAAACTCATGCAGAAGCTTTATTAAATGCACTGGAAATTTTGATATTTGATGAGATTCAAACTGCAAACTCGCTCCCTATTCAAATTCCATGGCCCAAAGACAAACGTTTAAGCCGTATATGTGAGCTGATGATGCAATCTCCCCAGCATACGAAAGATTTAAACACTTGGGCAGACGAAATGGGAACCAGCTCGCGCACACTTATGCGTCTATTTAAAAAACAAACAGGGTTATCATATCGTGGCTGGATACAGCAAATGCATATTGCACTGGCATTGAGTAAAATCGCAGATGGTCAATCTATGTCAAGTATTGCCGAAGCGCTGGGTTATAGTAGCCCGAGTGCATTTAGTGCCATGTTTAAACGCCATTTGGGTATTACCCCACAACAATTCAAAAGTTATGAAATGATGGAAGATCAGAATTTAATCACTGCTCGTAACACAATCGACAAATAAAATTCCATCCAGATGATCAATCTCATGCTGAACGATGCGCGCAATAAAACCTGTATACGTCGCCTCTATAAGCTGGCCTTGTAAAGTAAAATAACGAAGTTGAATCTGCTCTGCACGGGCAACTTGTGCACGTTGATCGGGTACGCTTAAGCAGCCCTCTTCACCCAAACAAAGGTGTTCAGATTGTGCATAAATCTCAGGGTTGATCATGACCACGGGCTGCATTTCGGGTGCATCGGGATAGCGCGGATTTGGGCGAGAAGCCACAATAATGACGCGCTTCGACACATAAACCTGAGGTGCAGCAATGCCGACGCCGTTTCTGGCCAGCATAGTCGCTTGCAGTGCTTCTGCCAAATGCAGTAGCCATGAAGAATTAAACTCAGACTCTGCAACTGCTGCTGCTTTGAGTTTAAGTATCGCTTCTCCCCGCTGCGCTACTGGCAAAATTGGCTGCATTAAGACATCGCCTCGGGTTCACAAAAAAGATCTTCAGAGAACCCTTTCGATTGCAGCACCAGATCAATAACATCGAGCACGCCTTCTTCTTCATTGCTTCGAGCATGAAATTTGGCTACTTTTTTTAGCGCAGGAATTGCATTTTGCATGGCAAAGCCGTACCCCGCTTTTTGAACCATCTCGATGTCGTTGTTGTTATCGCCAATGGTCAGCATGGCATCATCAGCAATGCCCCATTTTTTTTGCAAAAATGATAGACCAAATGCTTTGTGCTTGTTTGGGATAATCAAGTCAATAAATCCAAAACCGCTTGAGACTGCTTTGGTCAGCTGATTTTGCACATAATCTTGCTGGTTTAAATACTGCTCCATGCTCTTAAAATCGTGCTCAACAGTGGTCAGCGTGACTTTACCAATTGGCTCCTTAACATCGAGGAGACTATCGACCTGCTGAATACTTTTGAAGTAGATATTTAATTTATCCAGTATTTTTTGCGATACATCCGAGCGAACATACGCGCAAGATTTAGCACATAAAATCACGCTACTGCCGTACTCAGATTCTAAATCACGCACCATGCGCTCTAAAGTGTCAGGTGCGTATGCACTATAATGAATTTCTTGATTTTGATCGGTCACATACACGCCATTTTCTGCAACAAAAGCGATTTCATGTGCGATTTCGGGAAAGTAAGCTTGAAGGGTATAGAGCGGGTTGCCACTGGCAGCAACGAACTTGATTCCGCGTTGTTTGAGCTGCGCGTATTGCTTTAAAAAGCGCGCTTTGTTGTATTTCTTCTCTGAATTTAAAAACGTTCCATCCATATCGACTGCGATAAGTTTGACTGGCATTTATACCTCATGGTTGAGTGTGATGTTTATTTGTTGTTTCGCTATTATCTTAACAGTACATCACAGTTTTATGAAATCAATCACAAATTTATTTGGTATAAATTTGTTTGCAGATTATTTAACCAATTGAAGTAGTTTCTCGAGTGAAATTTAGCAACTCCGCGTATTCACAAGCTTTTTGCTATTTTTTGTACCCACAGAAGTTATATTTTTATTACATTAAATATGAATAAAAAAGCTCTGCCAATTATCTTCTAGATCAAATCTTTTTTTAGATAATCTACATGATAGCGATCGTGATCAATAGTGATACTGATCTTTTTCTGCTTGTATTCAATGACAGCATAAAAACACTCAGCGCCATCATCTAAGCCTGTCGCTGAAAAAGCAGTCCCCTGCGGGAAATCGTTGAGCCACACAGCCTTATAAAAATCTGCAACCGAATCAAAATCCAAATAGTACCCAGGATTTTTGATGATTTTTTCGGCCATGCGTTCAAATTGCTGTATCTTGTATGCTTCTAAATCCAAAATTGTCATGCAGATCTGGCCACATCTTGTTTACTTTTTACGCGCTCCCATTGCCACCAACCAAAAGCAGCGAGTCCCACAAAAGCAGCATAAAGCACCGCAGTAAGAAACAGCGCTTTATAAATAAACATCCCCACATAAACAATATCAACCACCACCCACAATATCCAGGTGGCAATATGTTTACGGCTGGTCCAGTAGGTGGCCAGCAAACTAAATGCAGCCAACTGAGCGTCTAACATCGGCACTGCCGCATCGGTAAAATGTTTTAATATTAGACCAAAACTTAAGCCAGCTACTGCTGCTATTAACATTTGAAATAATGCTGTTTGCGGCGCAAGTGGTTCGATGCGAATATCGTGATCGGTCTGCTTCCCTTTAAGCCAGTAGTAAAAGCCATAAAAATTGACCACCACAAAAAATGCTTGAAGAATCGTTTCACCATATAGTTTATAGGTATAAAACAAATAGCCATAAAGCAAAAATGCAATAAAGTTGAACCACCAGCACCACATGTTACGTAAAACAGTCAGTGTCACGCCAATCACACTGATCAAGACAGCAACAATTTCAAGAGTAGACATTATCGTCACCCACACCCATAAAGAAAAAAACAGCCACCAACTTACACATTCGAATGGCTTGTCGTTAAGCGCCTGCCCAATATTGCGCTAGTTTATTACTAATAAAAATTGCAAAACGATCTACCACGCGACTGTATATATCAGAGCAAATCAGTATCGCAACTAAAAAAACCAAAGACGCCACCATGAATGCGCTGTCGTAATTAAAACCATGTTGTACACAGTAATTAAAGACAGGTAAACAAACGATATAGAGTAACATCAGATGTAATAAATATACCGAAAATGATAATTTGCCTAAATAAACAAAGACTGGTCGATCCAGCATACGAGACAATAGCGGACTCATTAAAATGCTGTACACAATCAGACTTCCCGAAAGAAAATTACAGTAATCGTAGGTTTTATCGCCTAAAAATTGATAAATTCCCTGATAAGCCAAGCTGGAGTTATGCGCCCCGGCAAGGTACAACCCTAAAGCCAGAAGTAGCCCTGCCCATGCATTTGAAGCAATACGGCGCCCATAGAAAAAAATAAGCGACCCTAAAAGAAAGCTGATTAGTCCCAAATACAAATCCATATTTTTAAACAGTGCAAAGCTCAGGGGAAACATCAGTACAAGGGTCAAAAACAACCCTAAGCTATATTGTTTAAGGTACAACAAGGCAAACAAAACCACAGACCCAATCAACTCAACTTGCATGGTCCAAAGTACCCAATTGACACTTGATTCAGCAAATAAAAACGAACCGATCGTGCCTTCGTATATAGCCTGCCCAAAACTTGAGTTTTGCTGAGCCAGTACTTGTAGCCAGTACTGTACTTGCGAGCTATCAATATCACTAAAATACAGCGCAGCCCAGAGTAAAATACATGAAATGAGTGCCGGAATGGCCAGCCGTGGATAACGCTTGATGAGCATTGATTTAATTTTTTGCTTCGGTGCGCGGCTATTGCCAATCACATAAGATAAGATAAACCCGCTCAGCACGAAAAAAACATAAACCGCCGCAGTTCCCGAATACCAAAACGTAAACGGTGAATGATGAATCCAATATACCAGCACATTTGTGGCCTGATCATGGTCGTCAAAATGATGTAAATACGGATAAAAACTCAAGCTTAAGTGCGAAAATACCACGGCCAGACAGGCTAAACCGCGAATACTTTCCACAGCATTTAATTTGCTTGAGTGTTGCATAAGGTGGGTCTCTTTTCCGATCCGTCTGTCAGCACAATGCCGCATTGATGAACGTTAGCGATACTGTTGCACACATGCAGGATGATTTTGATATGTCAAGAACATGAATGCCAGCTCACGGGGGTAAACTGGCATAATGATATGAATAATTCTACTGAACAGCTCGGCTCAGATCACTCGATATGTGTGATCCGTCCAGTTTCATCATGATGAATCACCGCTACTTTTTGAGCTCTACCTTGCTGAATTTCATGCTGGGTCAACTCAAAATAACGCGCATAATCGTCAATTTCTTTCTGTTTGGTCTTTTTTACACTTTTTGCTGGAATAAAATTACTCCACAGTAACAGCGCTATACAGCATACAATCAATGATGTAATGCCGTGCTCAACCCCAACACTCATTGCACTAAAGACACGATGCACCAAATGAGTTTTTTGTAACTCGACCAACAACCAAACCAACAAAAACGGACGCCACAACAATAACCAACCTGCCCACATCATGGCAGTCGTAGTCGTTGAAACATAACGTTTATGCCAAGGCAGTTGGCGACGCAAATCGATAATCAAATTATTTGATTTCATGAACATCTACTCAGCAATATGCTTAATCTTGTATACGAATACCACGGTCAGGGCTAACCCATCGCGCACGTTTTTCACTTCCACGACGCAGGACTTTTGGAAAGGCCACAATTGTAGCGGTAATGGTAATCAACCAAAATACAAACGGGTACCAAATCATCCAGTAATAATTTCTGCCTAAGTTTGGCTCATAGCGGCTGTCCATCCATTTGCTCAGCGCAAATTGAATCAGACAGGTTGCCCCAAGCAAAATTCCACTTCCATACGGCAAGAATGGAGAGCTGATTCCTGATAGCTGACCTAGCGGGAATACAAAATGCACCACCCACAAGATCGCCAACAGTAACATCAAGTATGACCAGACCAATGTCAGGCAAAGCTCAAACATCAGCGGCCATAAAAAATTGAGTTTAGGTTTAAAGAATACATCCAGATTTTTAAGCAAAACCTGTGCACCGCCCATGGCCCAGCGTAAACGCTGCTTCCAAAGCCCGGTAAAGGTTTCTGGCATTAAAATCCATACCAGTGCATTCGGTTCAAAACGTATGTCCCAACCTGCACGCTGCAATTTCCAAGTGATATCGATGTCTTCGGTCAGCATGTTGGGTGACCAGTAATTCACTTCATGTACCGCAGATTTACGAAATGCCGTGATCACGCCAGATACTGTAAATAAGCGCCCGAAGCTACGCTGCGCACGTTTGATCATGCCCACAATCGAAGAAAACTCTCCCACCTGAATACGGCCAAGCAAGGTCGAGCGCGTACGAATACGTGGATTTCCCGTGACTGCGGCTACGGTTGGGTCTTGCTGGAAATGACGCACCATCCAGCTTGCCGCATGTGAGTCCAGTAAGGCATCACCGTCGATTCCAATTAGAATTTCGGCTTCCGTCAGCAAGCTACCCGCTTGTAGCGCCATGGCCTTGCCTTGGTTTTGCGCCAAATGAACCACACGCAGTTTTTCATGTTGTTCAGCCAGACGATTCAGTACCTCAGCAGTATTGTCCGAGCTACCATCATTAATGGCAATTACCTCAAAATTTGGATAATCTAGTCCAAGTGCATGGGTAATGGTTTCCTCAGCATTATCGCCCTCGTTAAAACAAGGCACAAGCACAGCCACCATTGGATACGATTCCAATGCTTTTGGCTGTTGATATGGAGGATCTTTGCGCTCTTTCCAATAAAATATGAGCGCACCCATCATCCATAAATAGGACATAAACAGCGGATAATAGAATACAAAATTCAGCGCTGTCTGCCACAAATGATGTAAAGTCGTTGACATGGTCAATTCCTGTTACGGGACTAACTTGGACGGTTTAGTCGCAAATACGTCGTGCATGGTTTTGGTGTCAGGATGATCTTTAAACGGATCATCTGGGTAATACCCCACGTGCATGGCACCCTGCTGGTAAAGCGAGCGAATGGTATCTGCCATTTCCTGTGAAGGAACAGGCTTGTTGGTTCGCCAGTTGGTTGCTTGTAATTCAAACACCGTTTTCTTGATACCATTTGGGTACTGTTTGACACGTTTTACAATGTCTTGATAAAACTTGGTCGGATCTTCAGCCTGCTCCATATAAGGCATGGCCATAATCGCAGTAAAATCGTAACGCTTGAGTGACTGCTCCAACGACTGTGAATACCAGTTTTCGGCATAAGGAGACAGAGCAACTTGCGCATACAAGTTACGGGCAGTCATCAAGAAAGGTTGATAGTAACGAACGTCTGAAACCAGTTTCATCGCAAAATTATCGATGGTTTTGATTTTAAAATCAGTCCATTTCGATAATAGCGCATCGTTGTTGCGGATCTTTTCAAGATCAGTCGGCAAACCCGCTTTGGCATAGGCCTTTAACGCGTCTGGACTGGCATCTTCGTAATCCGATAGCGTTGTATCGTCGTGGAACAGTATACCATCAAACGTAGATGACTTGGCTAAATCTGTGTAAATGCCTTCAATCACTTTACGCGCTTCAGGCGAATACGGACTTAAACGGATATAACCCATGTTTAAATGATCGGAGCTTTTTGGCTGCTGAGTAACCACCAGCTTTTTGGAAACCGGATTCGATTTTGGCAATTCCCACGCCATTAATGGCATCCACGCATAGACACGATTCACACTGGTACGTGTCGAAATTTGCCAAGCGACGCGGTTGAACAAATCAGCTCGCATTGGAAGATAGCGGTTTGGAAAGTACACCATGTCGGCAGAGCCATTGGCATCTGGGTCTGAAAAGGCCTGTAAGTAAACCGTATTAACTCCCATTTCTCGAATTCGATCGAGCAAATGACCTAAGTTACGCTCAACTTGTTCTGGATTTTTATCATAAATATAGTCCAGATCGACATGCATGATTTTTTGCGGACGATTATTATCGGTCAAATTCATTTGACGGTTAATAATGTCTTGTGCCAGATCGTCTGTACTTTCGCCTTTCATCACTAAAATTCGGTTTAAATGCCCGAGCGATTTGGTCACATGATCTGGACCATCATCTAGAGTAATGGTAATTGGCATGCCCAGTTTTTTGGCAATACGCACCGTTTCCAGATTATAGCGTCCATACGGCCAGACCATTACACGTGGCGCACGAATACCATTCTCTTTAAACGTTTCAATATTTTTCTTTAAATCATTGGTGATACGTTTTTCATAAGCACTGTCTGATTCATACGTTTTGGTTTTAGGATCGTAAATACGAGTAGTTGCCGCAGGTTCTGAGTTGCCTTGTGGGTTACCCATCACCCCATGGTGCAAGTCAAAGCTATGGCTGCCAATTTCGACAATGCCACTGTCTTGCATTTCCTTGATTTCAGCCCAAGTTAATAACTTGTTTCGCGCAAGCTTGTCGTCACCAAACTGTACCATTTGATTTGGCTTGACGTTCAGCCATTTACCTACAACGGCAAGTACGGCTGGAATTTTACGTGCCTTTAAAATCGGGTACGCATAGTCATAAAATGATTGATAGCCATCATCGATGGTCAGTAAAACCGGTTTTGGCGGTAATTTTAATTTGCCTTCATTGGCTTTAATTAATTGATCAACACTAATAAAGTGATAACCATTTTTGATCAGCCAATCCAAGTGCATTTCAAAGCGCTGTGGTGTTACGGCGTAATCTGGAATAATCGCTTCTTTAGAGGTAATTTCATGATAACCAATGATGGTCAGCGTAGACACATCAATTTTAGGTGCTTCTTCAGCTTCTTCACCAGTATGCGGATTGGTCACAAGCGGAATCTCCTTCACCACAGGATTTTCAGTGTTTGAAGCTAGATTCTCAGCATGTGCAATTGCGACTGTCGTACTTAAGACAATGGATACACTGAATGCGAGTTGTTTCAGAAGAAAGCGAGTAAGCATATATACCATCTTTTCAAAAAAATATTTTCTGAATACCTTTTACAATCAATTTAAAGCATTTAAAAATACTTTTATTTGATGATTAACTAAAGCGATCAGACGATTAGATAGTTTACGTTATACCGCAACAAACTGAAAAAATTCTTAAAAATTTTGGAAGTTAATTAAATATTTATGATGAACATATTCGACTAATTCACTATGGTTATTTAAATTTAGCCGCTTGACATTTTAATAAAAGATTAATTTTAAATTAATAAAACAGAAACA
The DNA here is from genome assembly GCF_018139125.1 of Acinetobacter soli. NCBI lineage: Bacteria > Pseudomonadati > Pseudomonadota > Gammaproteobacteria > Moraxellales > Moraxellaceae > Acinetobacter > Acinetobacter soli. Next base: position 269,198 of record NZ_CP073241.1, on the reverse strand, counting down.
TAGTAAATTTATAATAACAAAATATCATATTATAAGAATTTTACATATTATTATAATCGAATATTAAAATCATATTCATTCAATAAACAAATAAAAAGCCCGAAACGGGCTTTTTTTCTTCTCTAGTCTCGTGTTTTGACATCAAATAGTTCAATTTCAAAAATCAAATTGGAGTTAGCAGGAATGATGTTACCCATTTTGCGCTCACCATAGGCTAAATGTGCAGGCACGTTCAGCTTGCGCTTACCGCCAACTTTCATGCCGATAATCCCTTGATCCCATCCCTTGATCACACGACCAGTACCAATGACACATTCGAAGTAATTACCACGATCAATCGATGAATCAAATTTGGTACCATCTTCAAGCCAACCCGTGTAATGGGTCGTAATCAAAGCACCTTTCACAGCCTCTTTGCCTTCGCCCACTTTTAAATCAATAATTTCTAATTCGTTCATTTCGATACCTATTTATACTTTAAACCATCTTTCAGACAGCAGCCTTGGTGCATTATTGCAATTTTGTCCACGAAATCTCAACCTGTTCATGGTCGTTCAGTAAAGTCCATTCACCATCCATGACATTGAGTTGCAGTTGCATGGTGCGTTCACATAAGTTTTGAATTTGGGCCGTTGTTTCGGGTGCCAATTGCCAAACCTCGACATTACTCAATGTTTTCACTTTACTGTTACGTTTCCACCACTCGTCGACCTGCTGACCATAAGTCACGACCGCAACCCGCTTACAACGCGCACTGGCTTTTTTTAACTTATCTTCAGAGGGCTGCCCCAATTCGATCCACTGTTCAAGTTGCCCAGTCAAATCTTTTTGCCATAGCGCCGGTTCGTCGGTTTCAAATAGATCTTTGGTAAATTGCAACTGTTCATCTGCAAAACGAGCAAAAGCTAAAATACGCACCATCAAACGCTCAATCGTCTCAGACGGATGCATAGCCAAGGTGAGTTGATAGTCTGCATAATGGTGGCTATCCATATCTGCAATATTTAAATCTGCTTTATAAATAGTAGCTTTAAGCGCCATAAAAAACCGTCCTCCAGAATGGCGCCTAGCATACTCGATTTTTGATGACTGACCTATATATAGGCTGATATTTCTATCCTGCCCTTACGCTGCTCAACTCCAGAAAGGATCAGCACCCAAAAAAATTTCAGGCAAATATCAAAGTTGGCGAGTTTCTTGCACTGGTCTGACCAGTCTTATTGGATTGATGAACAGAAAATGTGGCAAAAACTGAAGTCTAACTTGTTCCTGCAAGTCATCATCGCGCTGGTGTTAGGTATTTTAATTGGTGTCAGCTTTCATGATTTTTCTTTAAATTTAAAGCCCTTAGGTGATGGCTTTATTTCACTGATTAAAATGTTAATTGCACCCATTGTTTTTTGTGTGGTGGTGCTTGGCATTTATGGTGCAAATGACATTAAAAAAATGGGTAAAGTTGGTGCAAAAACGATCCTGTATTTTGAAATTGTCACCACAATTGCACTCATTTTAGGCATTGCGATTGCTTATATCTTTAAACCTGGCGCAGGAATGAATATTGATCTGTCCAAACTCGACGGCAAAGATTTAACGGTTTATACCGAACGTGCCCATGAAATGAGTTCAGGTTCAGACTTCATTTTGCACATCATTCCTAAAACCCTTTTTGGTGCTTTTGCAAACGGCGATATTTTACAGGTCCTCCTGATTGCAATCTTATTTGGCGTCGGGATGTTACTGGTTCCGCGCCATCTGGCAGAAATTGTTCGGCAGGCACTGGAAGCATTTTCAGAAATTTTCTTTAAAATGATGGGACTGATTATCCGATTGGCGCCACTTGGGGTATTGGGTTCTGTGGCCTACACCACGGCCAAGTTTGGTATCGACTCTTTGGTTCAACTGGGCTACTTGGTGCTTTTATTCTATGCCACATGTATTGCATTTGTGGTGATTATTCTCGGTGGAATTTTAAAATTCACTGGCCTTAATATTTTCAAATTTTTGAACTATTTTAAAGCAGAACTTTCGATTGTACTCGGTACAGCCTCCTCAGATTCGGTACTTCCGCAAATCATGAAAAAGCTGAAACAATTAGGGATTAAAGACTCTACGGTCGGTTTAGTTATTCCAACCGGATATTCATTTAATCTGGATGGTTTCTCTATTTATCTGACCTTAGGTGTTATTTTTATTGCGCAGGCCTGTAATATTGATCTGTCTATGCATGATCTGATTATGATTTTGCTGGTGTCACTGGTTACGTCAAAAGGTGCACATGGCATTCCTGGATCAGCATTGGTGATTTTAGCCGCCACCTTATCCGTTATTCCAAGTTTACCTGCCATTGGTCTGGTGCTGTTGTTATCGGTTGACTGGTTTATTGGGATTGTTCGTGCATGCACCAACCTGATTGGTAACTGTGTTGCAACTGTTGTTATTGCACATTGGGAAAAAGACATCGATCATGCTCAAGCCAAGGCCATGCTTGAGCAAAAGCACTAACAAGAAGTTTTCTAACTGAACACATGATCAGAAATAGCACAGATCTGCGTTATTCCTGATCATCTTCATTACAGCGGCAAGCCAGCAAGGCTTGTTCAAAGGCGAGCCAGTCTTGTGACAATGGAGTAATGATCTCAATACGATTGTCTGTATTGGCCTGCCCTGTTTTGTAATTGAGCTGTGCTGGATTGAAATTAAAGGTGATCCAGCCTTGGTTGGTATGAAAAATCGCTTTGATTCTTAACCAGCCCTCTAGGCTACTCAGCAAATCAAATAAATCATCAAAATCAAATTGCCAATGACGTGAAAACTTCCAGCCAGCCACGCTATATTCTCCATTACTTTCAACATAATGATACGGCAATTGTTTAATCTCTTGTGGTGCCTGCTTGATCTCGATATTACGCTGCTGTTGTACCAGAAGTGGTTGCATGCGTTTTACCGTAGCCAGTGAGGGCCGATCAATTGCAGCCAAAGCCAGTATTCCATTGGATACCTCAAACCATGTTTGGGCATAAGGTGCGTACTCTTGCTGAAGCTGCTCTAATGCTTGCTCATCGGCATGGGTCATCTGATCATGATGTGACACCACCACCAATTGTGCAGCTTTGAGTTGATCTTGATATAAATGTTGCTCGACCCAAGCTTGGTCGTGTAATCGACTGCCATCAACTACTGTGATCAATGCACGCATTTGAATACTGCTGTGCCAATGCGGTTCTGAAAGCTGTTCAAGTAACTGAGCAGGATGTCCAAGTCCTGTCGGTTCAATAAACAATCGATCAGGTTTGGTTTCGCTGAGCAACCGGGCAAGTGCGATGTGTAAGGGCAGCTGACTACTACAACACATGCAACCACCGAGCAATTTTTTCACTTCATAGCCAGATTCATTGGGAAGTATTTGCTGATCGATACCAATCTGCCCAAATTCATTCATCAATACCGCCCACACTTCATGCTTGGGTTTTTGTAGCAAAAGCTGCTGAAGCAAGGTCGTTTTTCCAGCACCGAGAAAACCAGAAATAATATGTGTCGGAACCGCTTGAGGAATGACCAGTTTCACGTCGAATACGCACTCACTAAAAGTTATAGTCTAACGTATTTCATATATTGCTGCTGTCTTCGAAAGAATAGAAATGATCATAATTTGAATCAGTATAAAGTTGCTATAGCCTTACCAAATGGCAAGATCTATGCGACTTTCATCACTTATTTAAATGGATAAAAAGATTGAGATAATTATATTTAATGGGAAAAACAATTTTGACTGTAGGCTCAGCCCACAGTGACATGTTTTGCTTTGGTAAATATACAGATTAAAAAATAACCAAAAAGAAATATCTTCAAACAGTTTTTGGCGATTTTTTTCTATTTTTTTTACATGAAACATACACAGGATTTATATGTGTGAACGCTTTGTAATCCAGTCTGTTTCACTTTGTTGGATTGATTGTCATATCCAGATTTGGCTTTTAGCATGATCAACAAGTCGACAGCCAAACTTAAACTATAGGCTGCGATGGTCATAGTGTATTTTAAATTACCAAAGGATGCCTCCTATGAAACTTGTAAAAACTTTACTTGCAACAACATTTGCTCTGACTGCTGCAACCACTACTTTTGCTGCCTCAGCTCACGATAAACATCAAACTAAAGCAGATGAAAAAGTTGTAGTGTCAACTCAAGAATTACCTGATGCAACCTCTTCGAAAACCTCGGCTGCAACACAACAACCAGCTGCGGCACAACCTAGCACTGAAAATGCGGCTGAATCAGGTAATGCACCAATCCAACCGGCTCAGCCTGCTCAATAATCATCAGCTAAACAATCAAGCCGCTCATTCAATTGAGTTGATTAGCATATCTTGATTGCAACAAAAAAGAGCTAACCTCTTGCTGCGGTTTAGCTCTTTTTTTATGTGATCTAACAACCAGACCACTACTCAGCCATAGCGCTTTATGCCTGCTGACTCGTTTTAAATAGACTGCAAGACGGGCCAGAATTGTCTTGTAAACGGCGTTGTTTACGCTGCTCTGCTGCCTCAAAACGACAGCGTTTCCACTCGGTATCAAGCTTTAAGGCTGGCACGGCTTTCGGTTTACCATTTTCATCGACTGCCACCATGGTGAAATAGCAGCTATTGGTATGGCGTACTGTACGCTTTTGAATATGTTGTGCTTCTACACGAATCCCGATTTCCATCGAGGTTTTACCCACATGGTTCACACTGGCCAGAAAAGTCACCAGCTCACCCACATAAATTGGCTCTTTAAAGGTGACTTTATCGACCGACAGCGTAACCACATAGCTACCCGAGTAGCGGCTTGCACAGGCGTAAGCCACCTGATCGAGCAATTTTAAGATGGTTCCCCCATGGACATTTCCTGAAAAGTTGGCCATATCTGGGGTCATTAAGACCGACATAGTCAATTCAGATTGTTCTTCAGAAGTTTGTGTAATTTGATCTAATGGAGACATAGTGTTCTTTCGCTCTACACGGGAAAACGTTATGGCGTTCATTATGAAACAATTTACTCTAGATAACCATGTCCGTTTCGGCAAAAGCTTATCTGTGTATGAATTTCAGATATGTACTCCTCACTTCTATATACAGCGCTTGTATAAAACAGACCATGGCGTCAATCTGAAATACATCCTGATCAATAAAAAACGGGAGCATATCGCTCCCGTTTTCTATTTGCTTAAAGTCAGTTAACCCAGCGGTATGTCTTTGACTACCCCCGTGATTCCGGTAATCATCATATCAATCGCGATGGTACCAATCAGTAACGCAGATAAACGCCCGACAATATCTACATAACGATCGATATATTTGGCATGTTTATAGCGTAGATGATCGTGTGCAAATTTCATTAAAATGAGCAAACTACAGGTCACGGTCAGTGTTAAAGCAATAATCAGCGCCGCACCACCAATAGGAAGTCCGATTCCGGTCACTACAGCCGCACTGATCGTACCCGGGCCAATCATAAACGGCATTGCAATGGTGCCAGCCAAATGTTCAGGCGCACCACGCATTTCACCAATGGTATCTGCACCCTGAAACACATAGCGATAACCAATCACCAAAAAGATAAGCCCACCAAAAATCTGGAATGCTTCAAAACGTACATTCAAATATTTGCTAAAGATGGTTTCGCCACCCCAAGCAAATAAAACAAAGACAATAAATGCAATCATACAACCTTGTATCAATGCTCTATTAAAGACCTTTGCTTCAGAATTTCGGATCATGCCGATCATGTAAATGCTCATCAAAAATGGATTGAGCAACGAAAAAAACAAGGCAAAGGAATGAATATACGGCGTCAACATTCAACGGCTCTCCTTAGGCTTTAGGGTCTGGAAATAGTGGTCGGTTCCCCGGACTGATACGATTGATATGCAAGAATGTCATATGGCGCTCGTAACGATCCAGAATGTCATTAATCACCTGTTCCTTGGTATAACCTACAAGGTCGTTTCCTTGAGATCCTTCATATAGATAGGTCTCTAAACGATAATAGAACTGTTTGCCACGTTTACCGCGTTCACTAAAGTTGGGCGCAATATAACGGACAGGCCAGATCTGGTAAATAAAGTTTTGTTCCTCTTCAAGGTGAATCGTGATATCCAAATGATAAAGCTCTGGATCTTCTTCAAGTTCAACCTCCTGCACATCGACAGTGACTGCACGCTTCTCAAGCTCATCGGCAACTGCCTGAACCGCAGGTTTACAGATTTCGTTCAGCATACGCTTGGTTTCTGAAGTTCCCGGATGATGCATCACGCGTGATAAACGCTTTTTCCAGTTCAGAATGTCCACGTTCCCCACCACTGGGGCTGCATTGAGACTCGCACTGGCCTGCCGGTAATCTTCTAGCCGCAGCGACTTGTACAAACCTGCCATCACCAAGAACATCACAAAACTAAAAGGCAAGCCCATAATAATGGTGGCGTTTTGTAGTGCGGTAATCCCGTTGGTCATGAGCATTGCAAGCGTGAGCAAACCAATCGCCACCGCCCAAAAAACACTGAGCCAGCGCGGTGCATCATGATCGATGTTGGTAAATTGAGTAGTAAAGTTCCCCAAAACTAGTGCACCAGAATCTGCCGACGTGACATAAAAGAGCAAGCCGGTAATGGTAGCGACACCCGCAATAAAAGGAAACCACGGATATTGTGCAAGCAAGTCGTAAAATCCATGCGCAGGATTGACTAAAACGGTTTGTGCCAGTGCAATATTGCCATCGAAAATGACATTATGGAGTGCGCTGTTTCCGAAAATAGACAGCCAAGTCAGGGTAAATAACAATGGAATGATTAAAGTTCCACTGACAAACTCGCGAATGGTTCGTCCACGTGAAATACGTGCCAAAAATAGCCCCACAAAAGGAGACCATGCCACCCACCACGCCCAGAAAAAAAGCGTCCAGTTGTTCATCCATTCTTTCGGTTGAGTAAATGCAAAGGTTTCCAGTGCCAAAGTAGGAAAACGACTTAAATAGTCCCCCACATTTTGTACCAGTGCATTTAATAAGAACTCAGTATTGCCTAAAAACAAGATAAACAGCATCAGGCCAACAGACACATAAATATTGACTTCCGATAAAATCCGTAAGCCCTTATTGACACCAGACGTTACCGAAATAATGGTGATAATGACTGCCACCAAAATTAATGCAGTTTGAATCCATAAGTTTTCAGGTAAATCAAACAACACATGCAAGCCATAGTTGAGCTGCACCACCCCAATACCACAGGTGGTGGCAATCCCGAAAATGGTCCCGATTACGGCCGCAGTATCGACACTGTGTCCAATGGGTCCATTAATTTTTTTTCCAAAAATAGGATATAACGCTGAACGAATCGTAAGTGGCAAATTATAACGATAACTAAAATAACCCAGAGCCATTCCGACCAGTGCATACATACACCAGCCAGTGAGTCCATAGTGAAACAGTGTCCAGACCATCGCCTGACGTGCTGCTTCATAGGTCTGGCCCTGCCCCACAGGTGGGTTCATATAATGAGACAATGGCTCTGCCACCGAGAAAAACATCAAATCGATGCCGATCCCTGCCGAGAACAGCATGGCTGACCAGCTTAATAGACTAAACTCTGGTTTGGAGTGTTTGGGCCCTAACTTGATATTGCCGTAGCGCGAACAGGCAATAAATATCACAAACACCATATACAGCGTTGCAGCAAGCAGGTAGTACCAACTAAAAGTGGCACTCACCCAGCCAAGCACAGCACTCAGGATGTGATTGGCAAACTCATTGAATAAAATCGTCGTTAAAGAAAATATTAAAATAATAAGCGCAGAAACGTAAAAGACCACACGATTTAAACGATCTTTCGGATGAGTCGTTTGATCATCAACTGCTCTTGGATTATCTGTTGCCATACAATCCTCAAGAAAATAAAAGAAAAAGAAAAGTACAAAAGCCAATCCTTCAGCACCTGCATGAGCTGCTCAAGGATTGACTAAACTACACTGTTGTTTTTACCTGAACCGGTCAGGAATAAAACATTGCCATCTACAATTACACGGAGCTGGTTTCTTTGGCTGGTTGTACAGATGCTCGCGTTTGGGTCATCTGTGCCTCAGCGTGCGGTTTGTGTGTTTCTTCTTGATTTAATGCTTTCGCAAGCCCAAACATATAAAGCAGTAAAATCACGGAAAATGGTAAACCACATAACACTACCGCACTTTGCATGGCACTAAAGCTGCCCGCGAGTAATAGTCCGATACTCACGATGGTGATCGTGACGGACCAAAAAATGCGTAACCAAACCGGTGAATCACTATCGCTTGTGCCACCTTGAGATGACAAGTTGGCTATCATAAGTGTACCAGAGCCCACTGGGGTTAAAAATAAAACGAAACAAATCACCACAACAATTCCAGCCACATATGGATGAAAAGGCAAATATTCAAGTAACTTAAACAAAGACATGGCTGGATCTTTGAGTACCAAAGTTCCTAAAATACCCTGACCCTGATTTAAAATTAAATCAATTGCCGTGTTGCCAAAAATTGAAATCCACGCCAGTGTAAAACCTAACGGAATGAGGCATACACCCAAAACCACTTCCCGAATGGTACGCCCCTTTGAAATACGGGCAATAAACATGCCCACAAACGGCGCCCAAGCAATCCACCATGCCCAGTAAAAAATCGTCCACGATGCCAGCCAGCCTGTGGCTTTTTTATCATACAAATACAGATCAAAACTTTTTTGCACGAAGTGACTTAAGTAATCTCCAGTATTTTGCACCAGCCCATTTAACAAATGATTGGTTGGTCCGGTAAAAAACACAAAAGCTAAAAGCAGATAAAGCAAGCGCAGATTCACTCGTGACAACCACGCTAAACCTTTTTCAATACCAACCACGGTAGTCATGGTGGCCACCACCATCATTAAAACAACTGTGGTAATGAGCGTTAGGCTGGAGTTTGGAATCGCCGGAAACAAGTAGCAAATTCCTGACACTAAAACCAGCGCACCAATCCCCAGATTGGTCACCAAAGAAATGATCGTGGCCAAAATACCAAAACCATCGACCATATGACCAATCAAGCCATGAATTCGTTCGCCAAAAATAGGATACAGTGCCGAACGTAATGCCAGAGGCAAATCACGCCTGAAGGCAAAATAACCCAGTGTGACACCCACCAACGCATACAGCACCCAGCCATGTATGCCCCAGTGCAAGAAGCTATACATCATGGCATTTTGAGCGGCTTCAACGGTGCCGCCTTGCCCTTCAGGAGGTCGCAAAAAATGATCGACGGGCTCAGCCACGCCGTAATACAGTAATGCGATCCCGATTCCGGCAGAAAAAAGCATAGATGTCCATGCCAGATAGCCAAATTCAGGACGGTCATGTGCTTTACCTAAAGGAATTTGCCCGACTTTGGAAAAAGCCAGCCAAGCAACAAAACCTAAAGAAAGTACCACCACCAGCATGTAATACCAGCCAAACAACTGATTTACCTGCTGTTGAATCCACATCAGTCCATTTTGGCTGGCGCTAGGAAATAGCACAAACAACAAGCCGAAAAGACTGATACTGATTGCCGAACTCCAAAAAACGAAAGGATTCAGGCGAATCGGTAAGATGACGTTTTGTGTGTTACGTTTTGACCACATAACATTGCTCCTTGCACGGATGTGATTCGTCATTATTGATACTGCTGGCGCGCATCTCTCATGAAATTCCATCCCACGAGTTTGCTAAATGCTGGCGACTTTTAAATTTCCGTACATTCATAGAAATAACGGAAATTTGCATAATGATACTTTTAATTGATTGAACGTTCAATCAATTAAAAGTATCATAAAAAGGTGCTATCATGTTCTGTAGATCATTTATTGAAGCAAAACCTTATATTTTTAAGGACATACATGAACAAACGCAGAGTAAAACCCGAGCACGTGCGTCGTGAAGAAATTGTAAACGCCGCATATGACGTGATTTTTGAAGTGGGGTTATCCAACACCACCATGGCTCAAATTGCGAAAAAAGCCCAACTCTCGGTGGGTATCGTCAGTCATTACTTTGGCGACAAACAGGGTCTCATTAACGCTTGTATGCTAGAGATGCTCAATGTACTACGTCGTAAAACGGCGCAGTACAAAGCTGAAGTAAATGAGTTACAACCCGAGAATATGATTAAAGCGATTATTGATTCAAACTTTGATATTAGTCAGGTCAATCAAAGAGCAATGCGTATCTGGCTTGATTTCTGGTCTGCAAGTATGCACATGCCGGAACTCAGCCGATTACAGCGCATCAATGACCAGCGGCTCTACTCCAATCTGAAGTTTCACTTTCTGGAGTTAATGCCCAAGGATCAGGCCAGCATTGCAGCACGCGGTTTGGCCGCATTGATTGACGGACTCTGGTTACGTGGCAGTTTAAGTGGAGACACTGAATTTGACAGTGCACTTGCTCGAACCATTGCATATGACTATGTCGAGACTCAGCTACGGCTGGTAAAGCAAATTAGGCAGGAGAGACAAAATGAGTGATGTTCAACTTCATCGTTTATACATTCATGGACAATATGTTGATGCAACCAGCGGCAAAACCTTTGACAGTATCAACCCTGCAACAGGTGAAGTGATTGCCACGATTCAGCAAGCCTCAAAAGAAGATATCGATGCCGCTGTAAAAAGTGCACAGCAAGGCCAAAAAGAATGGGCTGCTAAGACTGCCATGGAACGCTCTCGTATTTTACGTCGCGCAGTCGATATTTTACGTGAACGCAATGACGAGCTTGCTGCACTTGAAACATTAGATACCGGTAAAGCCTTGAGCGAAACACGCAGCGTCGATATTGTCACAGGTGCCGATGTCCTTGAATATTACGCTGGACTGGCCACTGCCATTCAAGGTGAACAGGTTCCTTTACGTGAAAGCAGCTTTTTTTATACCCGCCGTGAGCCATTGGGCGTAGTGGCTGGAATTGGTGCGTGGAACTATCCAATCCAGATTGCTTTATGGAAATCTGCCCCTGCCTTGGCCGCAGGCAATGCCATGATTTTTAAACCAAGTGAAGTCACACCACTTACTGCATTTAAACTTGCAGAAATTTATACCGAAGCTGGTTTACCTGCTGGTGTTTTTAACGTCGTACAAGGCTCAGGACGCGATATCGGCCCTTACCTGACCGAGCATCCTGTGATTGAAAAGATTTCATTTACTGGTGGCGTGGAAACTGGCAAAAAAGTTATGGCCAGTGCCGCAGGCTCAACCCTCAAAGACGTGACTATGGAACTCGGTGGAAAGTCACCGCTGATTATTTGTGATGATGCCCAGCTTGATCGCGCTGCTGATATTGCCGTTATGGCCAACTTTTTCAGCTCAGGCCAAGTCTGTACCAACGGTACGCGTGTTTTTGTTCCTGAACAGCTTAAATCAGCCTTTGAAGCCGCTGTGGTTGAGCGTGTAAAACGCATTCGAATGGGTGATCCGCAGCACGATGATACGAATTTTGGTCCAATGGTGAGTTTTGCACATATGGACAAGGTGTTGTCTTATATTGCTTCCGGTAAGGAACAAGGTGCAAAAGTACTCATTGGCGGACAGCGCGCTACGCAAGCAGCGCTTAAAGACGGCGCTTTTGTAGAGCCAACTGTATTTACCGACTGTACTGATGATATGAAAATCGTACAAGAAGAAATATTTGGGCCCGTCATGAGTATCTTGACTTATGCGACAATTGAAGAAGCCGTTCAACGCGCCAATAGTACTGTTTTTGGTTTGGCAGCAGGTGTGGTCACTCAGGATATTTCCTTGGCACATCGCATTATTCACCAACTGGAAGCCGGTATTTGCTGGATTAATACGTGGGGAGAATCCCCAGCCGAAATGCCAGTCGGTGGTTATAAAGAATCGGGCGTAGGGCGTGAAAATGGTATCTCGACGCTCAACCACTATACCCGAACAAAATCGATTCAAGTCGAAATGGGCGATTACCAGAGCGTGTTCTAAAACACGCGACGCCCTTTTTAAAGTTTCCTCATAAATCTGATGTCACTGCTGCTATCACAGCGTGACGCATACAATATTAAGGAATAGCAATGACGACTCAATCTTACGATTATATTATTATTGGCGCAGGCTCTGCAGGTAATGTGCTGGCCGCGCGTTTAACTGAAGATGCCAATACATCGGTATTACTTTTGGAGGCAGGCGGTCCCGATTACCGTCTGGATTTTCGTACGCAAATGCCAGCGGCACTCGCCTTTCCGCTTCAAGGCCGACGCTATAACTGGGCCTACCTCACCGAACCTGAACCGCATATGAATAACCGCCGTATGGAGTGCGGTCGTGGTAAAGGACTGGGTGGCTCATCACTGATTAACGGCATGTGTTACATTCGCGGTAATGCAATGGATCTCGATGGCTGGGCCAAGCTTAAGGGTTTAGAAAACTGGACCTACGCCGACTGTCTACCTTATTACAAAAAAGCAGAAACGCGCGATATCGGTGGTAACGATTATCATGGCGATAGCGGACCGGTTAGTGTTGCAACGCCTAAAGCAGACAACAATGTCTTGTTTCATGCCATGATTGAGGCTGGTGTTCAGGCTGGTTATCCACGCACAGACGATTTAAACGGCTATCAGCAAGAAGGCTTCGGCCCGATGGATCGTACCGTCACCAAAAACGGTCGCCGCTCGAGTACGGCTCGTGGCTATCTGGATATGGCCAAAGGCCGACCGAATCTGACCATTGTTACGCATGCCATGACCAATAAGATCTTGTTTAATGGCAAACAGGCCATTGGTGTGGAATATATTCAAGGCGCCAACAAAAACGATCTGAAAAAAGTCCTTGCCAATAAAGAAGTGCTGTTATGTGCTGGTGCGATTGCTTCACCGCAAATTTTGCAGCGCTCAGGCGTGGGTCAAAGCACCTTTTTAAAATCGATGGACATTGATGTGGTTCATGATTTGCCGGGTGTAGGTGAAAATTTACAAGATCACTTGGAAATGTATTTACAGTACAAGTGCAAACAACCTGTGTCACTTTACCCTGCACTGCAATGGTATAACCAGCCAGCAATCGGTGCAGAATGGCTATTTTTAGGCAAAGGCATTGGTGCCAGCAATCAGTTTGAAGCAGGTGGCTTTATTCGTTCGTCTGACGAGTTTGAATGGCCAAACATTCAATATCACTTCTTGCCTGTTGCGATTAACTATAACGGTAGTAATGCAGTAAAAGAACATGGTTTTCAAGCACATGTCGGTTCGATGCGATCTCCATCACGTGGGCATATCAAACTCAAATCGAAAGATCCGTTTGAGCATCCAAGCATTTTGTTTAACTACATGTCGACTGAGCAGGACTGGCAAGAGTTCCGCGCTGCCATTCGTATTACCCGTGAAATCATGCATCAGCCTGCGCTAGATCCTTATCGTGGTGAAGAAATTAGTCCTGGTAATCAGCTTTCGACAGATGCACAACTCGACGATTTTGTTCGTAATCATGGTGAAACGGCTTATCATCCATCGTGCAGCTGTAAAATGGGTGAAGATGAAATGGCTGTGGTGGACCATCAGGGACGCGTGCACGGCATGCAAGGTTTGCGTGTTGTAGATGCCTCAATCATGCCGCTGATTATTACAGGCAATCTGAATGCCACCACCATTATGATGGCAGAAAAAATTGCCGATCAAATCCGTGGTCATGCCCCACTCCCGCGTTCTACTGCTCCGTATTATCGCGCATCGTAACGCTAATTTTTTCAAGTTGTTTTCGAACACGATGCATTTTGCATCGTGTTCGAATATCGTCATATTTGACTATCTAGCGTACATTTTTTTCTTTTAAGGTCTTTTGGAGGTCTCTATTTGATTATTTACAATTCACTTTATATGTGATGCGATGCATTTTTTATCTGTTTTTGAATAAATTTAAGCATTTTACCAAATGTTAAAAAAATTATAAGTAATTGAATTGATGTCATTTATTTAACAATATAACTAATATTTATTAAACTAATTTCAACATTTCAAATAAAAATTATATTGTCAATACACAATTCATCTACAATACGCCTCCGATGGAAATGTATGGTCAAATTTAAAAAGTGAATTGATTCATTTGCTGTATGGATTAAGACATTTTACTCCCTCTCTCTGAACTTAAATTTGCCATCATTTCCAGAGTCGATTTCTCTCTTGATTTAGTATTTTTCTTTATTTCGCCTTTACGCGATGCTAATCACCTACCCCAAGGTCCTTTATCGCATGAAAAAGTTTCTACGATACCTTTTGGTATTGATTGTTGTTCTTTTAATTGCAGCGATCGCCTTCCTTTTTAGGCCAATTGCTTCCAAAAAAATTCAAACCGCTGCTAGTGAGCCTGTTGTAGATGTGGTTCTGGTAGGTGGTGGTATCATGAGTGCCACGCTTGGAACCTATTTGACTGAGCTTGAACCGAACTGGCAAGTTCGTATGTACGAACGCCTAGACAAAGTTGCTCAGGAAAGTTCAAACGGATTCAACAACGCGGGTACAGGCCACTCTGGCTTCATGGAAATGAACTATACCGAAGAAAAAGACGGTAAGATGGACATTTCTAAAGCTGTAAAAGTTGCAGAACAATTTGAAATTTCAAAACAGTTCTGGGCCTATCAAGTGAAACAAAACGTACTTGGCAAGCCATCTACTTTTATCAATCCAGTTCCGCACCATGCTTTTGTATGGGGTGACAACGTTGCGTTCCTTGAAAAGCGTTATGCAGCAATGATTAAAAATCCATTGTTCTACGGTATGCAGATGACTGAAGATGCAAACCAGATCAAACAATGGGCACCGCTCACCATGGAAGGCCGTGATCCTGCACAAAAAGTGGCAGCAACACGTATGGAAATTGGTTCTGATGTAAACTATGGTGCGATCACCACGCAACTGGTAGATAACCTCAACAAGCATCAAAACTTCAAGCTTTCTACGTCTACCGAAGTGACTGGCATCAGCCAAAATGACGACAAAACCTGGACTGTTTCATTTAAAAATATGAAAACTGGTCAAGCCGATCATGTAAAAACACGTTTTGTCTTTATCGGTGCGGGTGGTGCAAGCGTTAAATTGCTGCAAATGACTGGTTTACCAGAATCGAAGCAATATGCTGGCTTCCCTGTAGGTGGCGTATTCTTAATGACGGACAATCCTAAAATTGCCGCAGAACATACAGCAAAATTGTATGGTCGTGCTGATCTAGGTGCGCCGCCAATGTCTGTTCCACATATTGATACACGTTATATCGACGGTAAAAAATATGTGTTATTCGGACCATTTGCGACTTACTCGAATAAATTCTTGAAAGAAGGTTCTCAGTTTGATTTATTGGCATCGACCAATAAAAACAACGTATTGCCAATGACTGCTGTTGGTATGGAGAATCTTGATTTGGTGAAATACTTGGTGAGCCAAGTCATGATGACCGATGAAGACCGTTTTAACGAATTGAAAAAGTACTATCCAAATGCAAAACGCGAAGACTGGCGCTTGAACCAAGGTGGTCAACGTGTTCAGGTCATCAAAAAAGAAGAAGGCAAACCAGCCAAGCTTCAATTTGGTACTGAAGTGTTTGTATCTAAAGATCGTTCGGTCACTGCATTAATGGGTGCGTCTCCGGGTGCTTCAACTTCTCCTTACATTATGTTGAGTTTGCTTGAAAAAGCCTTCCCACAACAAGTTGAAGGTGAGTGGAATCCAAAACTGCACGAGATGGTAAAATCGTACAAACAGAAGTTAAGCGAAGATCCAGTATTGCTTGACCAAGTACGTCAGTACACCAGCCAGACTTTAGGTTTGCACTATACACCGCTGACACCAGCAGACTTTGCTAAGCTTGCTGCATCACAATCGAAGTAATTTTTAAAGATTCAAAAAAAGGATGAGCAATAGCTCATCCTTTTTTATTTTATCTCCTCTCCTTCATTGATTAATGTGCTGTATTTATCATGTCATCATCTTCTGATTTTTTTGCTGCACTGCGCTACAGAGATTTTTCGCTGCTCAGCCTGAATCAGTTGTGTCTAACCTTAGCCATTTTAATTCAAGAAGTCGTCGTCGCTTATTCGCTCTATCAAATCACGAAAAACCCGCTCATGCTTGGTCTGATCGGTCTAGTCGAACTCGTTCCTTTTATTGTCTTGTCGTTGTGGGGCGGTTATATCGCCGATTATTTCAACCGGCAGACCATTTTAAAATGGGGCTTTGCTCTGACCTGCCCCATTCCGGCATGTTTGGCACTGCTATTTTTTCTACACGCCCAACAGAGTATAGAGCTTCCTCTTTTTTTACTTGGCGTTTATGGCTGTATTTTTGTTTTAGGGCTGTTAAGAGGCATTTATAGCCCCTCATTTAACTCTTTACGACCTTTTTTGGTTCCTGAGAAAATTTACAGTAATGCCAATACATGGACAGCATTGATTTGGCAAATTGGCGCCATGCTTGGGCCGCTTCTTGCGGGCGTGATGATGGGACAGTTTGGCATTTACATTGCACTGAGCATAGCCTTAGTGTTGCTGTGTGTTGGTAGCGGTGCTGTGGCCATGATTGGTCCACGATGCTTTCCTGCTGTGGCACGACAGCCCATGATTCAAAGTATGCAGCAAGCGATTCAATTTATGCTAAACAATCGCATGATTTTTTGGTCCATGCTCCTTGATTTAAGTACGGTACTATTTGGTGCTTTACTCACATTACTGCCTATTTTTGCTGAGGAAATTTTAAAAAGTGGCGCTTCTGGTCTGGGGCTGTTACGTGCTGCGCCTGCTATTGGCACATTGTGTATGACCTTTGCGCTGATGCGCTATGATCTGACACAACATGCATGGCGTAATATGCTGGTTGCAACGCTCGGCTTTGGTCTGTGTGCTGTGACTTTTGCCTGCTCACGCTCATTGGTGTTGTCCTTTGTGCTTTTAATTGGACTGGGTGCATTTGATAGCATGAGCATGATTATCCGCCAGACATTGTTGCAGTTACTCCCGTGTAAATCACTCCTTGGGCGTGTCGCTGCCTTGAATGGAATTGTCGTCACATCAGGTAATCAGATCGGTGCCTTTCAGGCCAGTCTCTTTGCACGATTATGGACGGTTGTACCCGCTACATTAGTGAGTGGTGGCGCCTGCCTCATGATTTCACTCGCAATTGGCTTATCACAACGAGATTTACTCAAATCAAAAATAAAGCAGCATAAACATACATTTCTTACATCTCATAAGTAGATATGAGCTGTCAAAATTCGTATGCTAAATTCACGTTTACATGTAATGGAGAATTCTTTTTTTATGGCCAATACAAGAGAAACGTCACATAAAATTTACTCGACTTTATATGTGCTCGTACTGGTCGTAATCGGCATGTATTGTGTGCTCAATGCCACTTATACGGCTATTATTGGTGGAACGACCTTTTACTTTTTTGCGAGTGTAATTTTATTTGTGCAGTCAGTGATGGCTCTGCGCCCCTCTGAGCATACGCGTAATCTGGCTGGCTTTGGCCTGATCGTGCTGGTTGCGGTCTTACTTTATACTCATGGTTTAGGTTTTTTGAGTCATTTAAAAGCAGTCGCGCTATTGCCTGCCATTGCGTTAACGCTTTTTGGACTACCCGCTTTATCAAATGAACCAAAAAAACTGAATGCCTTAAAAACCATTTTATTGATGTCTTTTATTATATTGGCTGCAGTTCAATACTATGAATTGGACTACTTAAAGGGTTATTACGATTCACTGCATAATGGCGAAACGTGGCAAAAATATGGTGCCCTATAAGTTCACTTATTAAGTGGTAAACAAGGGCACACGCCTACTCAGTTAAAAATACTTTAGCCAAGTGATTTGTTTGTTTTGATGTTTAAATGCCGAGAACCACGCTACAACAGGATAGAGCATCACGGTCAGTAATGCAGTAATTCCCCAAACACTACGCATGGAATCTACCGCAAAATAATTGCCATCTGTATAACCGAATATACTCACGCACACCACGTAGAATAGTTTAAGTACATACAAATGAATCAGGTAAAAAAACATTGGTACTGAACCCAGTACTACTAAAGGTTTAAGACCTTTCCAGTGATTCAGACGCTCAAATATCGCCAATATCATCAGCCCTATTCCAGCATTGAACAGAATAAAAAATAAAGAAGGCGGATACTTGGTCAGATTCATAAAGCTCATGAACGTCATGAGAGATGAATCATAATTAACCCAAGGTTGATCACCATACACATTGATCAAGCGCAACAGCACAAACAATGCAATACTACCTAAGCCAAGGCCGAGTAAATAACGTTGACGCTGAGCTGGACTAAAGCGTTGTTCAAAGAAGTAGCCCAACGCATAGCCGACAAAAATCACGCCAAACCATGGTAAAACCGGGTAAGAGGTCCGAATTTTAATAGCGCCGAACTCTATCCAGCTACGCTCATGTAACACATACCAGAGCTGCTCTAAACCCCAAATGCCCCTAAAAGTCATTGTGTCGAGTAGATTATGTCCAAAAATGATCAATAATCCGGTTGCAAGTAAAACTTTTCTAGGCAGACCCACACATAAGGCCAACACCACCATGCTGATACCAATCGCCCAAATCACTTGTAAATAAATGACATCGGGTGGGAATTTGGCAGTCCATGCAAAATTGACCAAGGTGAGCTCTAACACGATCAAAAACAAGCCACGTTTAAGTAAAAAACTGCGTGTACTTGCTACCGTGTTTTTCATTTGATAAAGATAAGCTGAAAGCCCCGTAAGTAGCACAAAAACGGGGGCACAAATGTGCGCCAAAGCACGACTTCCAAATAAGGCCGGCTCAGTCTCTAAAATGTTCATCGGATCAGTGACTTGTTTATTTAGATAAAATGTTTCCCGAACATGATCGAGTAACATGATCACCATGACAAGCCCTCGTAGGGCATCGATAGATTGTAATCGAGAGAATGTTTTAAGGTGAGACATAATGACTGTAAAACTTAAATCCGTAATGTTATAGTATTACAAATATTAAATTTTGTCTCTACGATTGAGCCGTTTTATGCAACGCACATCTTATTTAATTTCGTCTGTTTTGGGGCTTTCTTTTTTTCCAGGATTAGTTTGGGCCGACGATAAATCGAGTAACGTTCTCTCCACTATTACTTTGCAAGCTGCTACCGAACAGGAAACCGAAAAGAAAACCTCGGCAACAACTAAATTTGCGCATGATATTGTAGATGTGCCATTTAGTCGCAGTTTCTTATCTGAGGAAATTTTGAAGCAACAAGATGTTCAGCGCATCGATGAAGCGATTCAGCTGGTGACGGGCGTTTATGCGCAAAACAATTACGGCGGTGGATTCTGGGATAATTATTCTATTCGTGGTTTCACTACCGACCCAAACGTGAGCGCCACTATTATTCGAAATGGCTTAAGTGTGAACCGTGGTTTGAGCGCGCCGCGCGATCTGGTCAATATTGCCTCCATCGATATTTTAAAAGGCCCTGCTGCTGCGCTGTATGGTCGCGGCGAAATGGGAGGATTAATCAATATCACTACCAAAAAACCGCAGTGGCAACCACAAGGTGAAATTAACCTGAGAGCCAATACAGAAGAAAAATATCGCGGCAGTTTTGAATATACGGCACCGATTAATGATCAGGTCGCTTATCGATTGGCCGTTGCACATGAAGATAATCAAAGCTTTCGTGATTATGTCAACAGTGACCGCTGGTTCTTTTCACCTCAATTAAGCTGGAAAATTTCCGATCAAACCCAGCTCAATTTTGATAGTGAAATCACGCGCCAAAAAGGCATATTTGATCGTGGTATTAGTGCTTATAAAGGTCAGATTTTAATGGATCGTAAAACCTTTACAGGTGAACCTTCAGCAGATGAAAATGAAGTCAGCGATCAGTTTTATCAGTTACATCTCGCGCATAGCTTCAATGAGGACTGGACGCTCAACAGCGCCATCAGTTACAAGCAAGGTAAGATTGCCGGGAGTTCCAACGAGCCACGTAGTTTTGAAGCGGATGCCCAAACATTAAATCGTCAGCGCCGCCAGCGCTATACCTACACCGCCGACCGCTTGGCCCAAACTGAACTACTTGGAAAAATTGACAGTTCATGGGCAAAACACGAAGTTTTAGTTGGCGCAGAGCTTGGCACACTGGTATTCAATCAAAGTCAGCTTCGATGCGACAATGGTCGTACGGGGCGTGTTAATGGTGGATACAGTAATCCAAAACGCTATTGTGTGAATCAGATCAATGTAAACGCTCCGCAATACGGTAACTACCCGAAAGAAATGGGATTATTTACTGATACTCACGAAGTGCAAGACTATGCATCATTGAATTTACAAGATCAAATGTTCTTCAATGATCACTGGAGTGTGCTATTGGGCGGTCGTCTTGATCGCATTAAACAAAGCCTCGATAACTATGTGGGTGGCATTTATTCTTCAAAAACATTTAATGAGGTATCACCACGTTTTGGCTTAAATTATAAATTTAATGATCATTTATCATTTTATAGCAACTATGGCCGGTCATTTGCACTAAATACGGGTACCGATGTCAGCGGCAACGTATTTGCACCAGAGAAAGGTGAAGGTTATGAAATTGGAACTAAATTTCAACCCAACGATATAAGCCTCTTGAGTGCTGCTCTGTTTCATATGAACAAGCGTAATGCCTTAACCATCGACCCGAATGATCCGAGCTATCAATATGCAGCAGGTGAAGCACGTAGCCAAGGTATGGAATTAACGGCGCAAACACAATTGTGGTCAAAACTTAACGTTCTGGCCAATTATACCTATACGGATGCCATTATTACTAAAGACACCAATATTGCCAAAGGTACGCGTTTAAATAGTATTCCAAAACACAATGCCAATCTGAGTCTGGACTATTTATTGGTTGATGATGGTCAGCGTAAAGCTGGTATAGGTGGCAATATCGTCTATGTGGGGCAACGAAACGGTACCCAAAATGATCAAGGCAATCTAAAGTTACCGGCGTATACCATCATGAATTTGAATGCCTACTACGCACCAAATGATCAATTCCGTTATCAGTTCAATTTAAATAACGTATTTGACAAAACATACTATGTCGAGAGCTACAGTGAAATGTGGATTCAACCGGGCGATCCAATTAACGCTTCACTTTCTATGCAGTGGAAGTTTTAAGCCTTATTGATGACTAGAGTGGCCCAATTGGGCCACTTTTTTTATGTTTGAATATTTTTATTTCGATTAGGTATTCGGCAATGTTATGGGTAAAATGCAAGAAATTAAGGTCTGTGTTGCTAAACGGATCTTTAATGCATTTAGAAAAAATCTGAGTTTGAGCTGATTCATGACTTCCTCACTTACCCCTTGCCTGCTAGATCAAGACAACCTGCAAGCAGCACAAGCTTTTGCCATTCGAACCCGACAGTTATTGTTTCCTGAGGTTTATCAAACCAATTTACCGCACGATCTCACCCATTTTGGTGAAACTTATGTGGTAAGGCCGATGGGTGCGTGCTTCATCATAAAAGACGGCGAGTCCATCGTGGCAATGGTGGCTTATCGAAGCTATGATGCCCGATTTGATCTTGAGTTACCCAGCCCATGTGTAGAAGTGGTCAAACTATTTGTTGAACCTCACTATCGTCGACAAGGATTGGCAAGCAGATTATGTCAGGCGCTTTTTGAATATGCGCGCACTCAAAATATCAGACATTTTTATCTGCATACCCATCCATTTTTACCAGCAGCCGAATACTTTTGGCAGCAACAGGGCTTTCATTTAATTCGGCGCGAATGGATACAGGATTACGACACCCTGCATATGCTCAAATCAATTTAAAGACGTTGCCGGCGCAGCAGAATCAGCACAAGCGCGACCAGAATGCTCAGACCAAAAATAGGCAAACACAAACTGGTTACTCCCAAAAGGAGTACCAAGCCAATGCGCTGACTCATACTGCCCTTTTGCCAAATCGTGAGGCTGTGTTGGGAAAACATAATCGTGCTTTGCTTAAAGTTTGATGTTTTCCACCATGCGCGATAGGCCATCAAAATCGCAGCACATAAACCCAGTGCAAAGAGCACCAAGAGCAATTGATTGGGCCAGCCAAACAACACCCCCATGTGGGCATCTACTCCCCATCGGGTTAATTTGGCCACCAGCGGAAATCGCTCGAAGTCAACATGATCAATTACACGCTGCTGCTGTAAATCAATCGCTACGCTATCGACCTGAGTTGGCCAGCCACGATCAATTTCTTCCACTATCCATGCTTGATTAGGCGCCGCAGGTGGACGAATTTGAATTTTATTTGCGCTAATCCCTTCGTTTCGTGCCAATTTTAATGCGAGCTCAAAATCATGCGCACTGATCATACTGTGCATTTGCATGACCATACCTTGGTGGTGTTCATGATGTGCCGCATGTGCATCGGTAGCTGTTTGCCCTGACAATGCTGTATTTAAGCTAGGCGTTTGCCAGCCCAAAGCCTGACGCAAGCTTAAAATATTAGAGCCTGCCCAGTTTGACCATGTCAGACCAGTAATCGAAAAAAATAGCAGCAATGGCAATAAAACTAGTCCAATCCAGCGGTGCCATTTGAGTAATTGAGCACGTGTACCAGAAACAGCACCTGAAGTATTTTTACGACGAATCATCCAGTGATAAAGGCCCGACAAGGCCAAAAGCCCCATCCAACTCGCGGCCAACTCACTATAAATACGTCCCCACTCGCCAAGCAAAAGATCTCGATGCAAACGATCGAGCTGTGTACGCAATGGTAAAATCCCACTGGTGCCATACACGCCTAGCTCACCTTTTACGGCTAAAGTATTCGGATCGACAAAGACGGCCTGATTATTGATCTGGTGAGTTTGATCGCTGTACATTACGCGAGTGGTATCGTGAGGTGTCGGCGCAGGACGTACTGCAACGATTTGTGCGGTGGGTGGCAGTTGCGCCTGAGCCACCTGAATTTGCTGGGTGAGCGTGCCGGCACGGTGGCCGTCGGGTTGGCTATACAGTACATCTCGATAGACATACTGCTCTAGCTGCGGTGTGAGTACGTAAAGCAGCCCTGTTAGGGCAGCGATAAATATAAACGGCGCAATAAAAAGCCCGGCGTAACGATGCAATAAAACAAAAAAATCACGCCAAAAACGAGGAGAAGAATGATGGACAGCCATAACGCGACATAAAGAAAATTACTTCGTTAGTATAGTTGATTTTATATACAACAGCCTAACTTCAACGATAAAAAAACCACAAACCCGGGCTTAATGGTTTTGTGGCTATAAACTTTAGATCAGATTTTCTATTTAAAAATTGAATCCGAAATTTAAGTTGATCCGGTACAACCATTTGTCACTATTTTGTGAGCTTGCAGAAGTATAGCCAGTGCTATTGATCGATCCACCAATAAAATTGGCATTTTTGCCCCATGTATAATCCACCCAAACCAGAAACGGTGATGCAATCAGCATCATGCCCGTGGTGTTGAGCTGAGAGGCAGACCAGTCACTGCGTTCTTTATCGAAATAACTATAATCGTTGTAAAATTTAATTGCCTTGAGTTTCCATAGATCTTGAACGGGTAAGGTATAAGCCACATTAAAGCTCGATACAGTCCCTTCAGAGGCAATAAAATAAGATGGTGTCAGGCCGTTCGTTCCCATTAAAGTCACGTCATTACTGACGCCATCCGGATTTTTTGCATCGTATTTATAGTGAATCACAGATCCTTGCACATTCCAGCGATTCATATTGGTATTGGCATGTAGCCCTAATGCATAGTATTTGCCATCATCATCGGTCACTTTATTATGAAGTTGAGAAACCGCGCCTGAAAGCCCTACTTCTTGCTTGCCTACTGAGGTGTCAAACTTTTTAACGAATCGCGCATTCACCTGATTACGTTTTTCGTTTTGATAGGCACGCTGATTTGGAAAGGTATTTTTCAAGTCATTGTAGGTGCCACTTTCCGGCGAGTAACGCATATTGGTCTTCAGCATTTCCGGGTAATAGCCGAGTTTGATGTCCCAGTCTTTATCGGTATAGTTCCAATTGAGGCCCGGCGCAATATTATTGCCATAGCCTAAAAAGAAAGGAATATGATACGTCCAGCCGTTTTGCGGGTACGGATAAATCGCGAAGGGTTTATAGACCAATCCTGCCTCTACGCTATTGTTGCTATTAAATTTATAGCCAATATAGGCTTTTTCGATTGATGTAAATTCTTGATCTTGCAGTAGAAAGCTTGAATTTAAATAAAAGTTATCGTAGGTTCCCTTTAAATCTAGGCGAAATACATCAAAATCTGCTTTACCAAAACCTCGATTTTGACTTTCTTTCCAGCTTTCATAGCGTTGCTGAACACGAATCACGCCGCCCACCTTAAATGAAGCAGTACCATCATCGCTTTTCCACTCCAATGGAGAATCCGCTGCCCATGTGGCTGTGTGTCCCCCAAGACAACATACTGCTAAACTTAATATGCGAATCATATTTTTTTTCATCACCAAAATCCTTATTACTGATGCTGTGTCGAGCACAGGCACATTTTGTTTTACATACAAAACATTGTTTAATTTAATTTTTAACTAAAAAAAATTTGTGCCTTTTATTATGGGGACGTGTCTTTCCTTAACACCCTCTCCATGACCCATTATCATTTTTTAGTTAAGATCACTTTGCTGCCTGAGCAGCAAAATGACCAATCAGTTGTCGGGTTGTAAAAATGTCTTAGTAGAGTTTTTTCTGCGGCGGGCCTGCAAAATTGAGTGGACCAATTGCGTGCATATCGAGCTCAATTACGGCTGGTCCTTTAAACTCAATGGCTTGTTTGATTGCAATTTTAAATTCATCGGCACTGGAAACTTTCCAGCTTTTTACCCCCATAGATTCACCTAACTTTTGATAGTCTGGTGTATGGAGTTCATTAAAGTACTGCCGCCCACCAAAGTAGTTATTTTGGATGCCTCGCATCACGCCATAACCGCCATCATTCATGATCATCAGCACTAGATCTGTTTTTTCTTGCGCCATGGTCGCAATTTCACCAATTCCAAGCATTAGGCCACCATCACCGACCAACCCTACGACTTTTTTATCTGGGTTGGCAATACTTGAACCTATCGCATGTGCAAGTCCAAGCCCAATCGCACCGGCAAGCGAGTGAATATTACGGTTAGGCGCTTGAACCGGAAATAAACGGCTGCCCCACGTGCTGCCCGACATGGTAATGTCACGTACGAAAATGCCATCTTCTGGGAGCGCCTCGCGTAAGTGATCGCAAATCAAAGCATACTGGTCGAGCTGTTTGCGAAGTGCTTCAACTGCTGAGGCTTTAGCTGCCGCAATGGCTTGATCATAGTCAGGATCGACTTTTGAAATGCTCGATAATTTACTCAATGCACGGGCCAAAATATCTTTGGCATCTGCACAAATAAACCGATTAACTTTATAGTTACGCTGCTGTGCAACTGGATTGGCATCGATTTGAATGAGATTGGCCGGAAATTCAACCGAATAGGTTTTGGTTTCATTACTGCGAAGGCGCGAACCCACTACCACGACTAAATCAGCCGCTTTTAAAAGTGCTTCTACATGCGCCGAATTATGAAATGCCCCCAAACTGCGTGGATGGGCATCGGCTAAAATGCCACGTCCATGCGTTGAGGACACCACGGGAATCCCCAAATCTGCAATCGCTTTTATTTCGTCTACACAATCGAGTGCACCTCCACCGATCCAGAACACGGCGCGTTTCGCGCTTTGCAACTGGCTCACCAAATAATCGACATGGCTTTCATCGACCTGTGGAAGCTGTAGTGGCTGTACAGGTGACAAATCGTGAGGTAAATCGATTTCAGCTGCCTGCACATCAATGGGTAACTCCACACTTACTGGCCCCATTGGCACTGTGGTTGCCACGCGAATGGCTTCACGGATGATACCAATGGCATGATCTGGGCTGGTGATACGAAATGCCGCTTTGCTTGAAGCACGTAAAAAAGTTAATTGATCTTTGGTTTCATGAATAAAGCTGGCATCACGATCAAGATATTCTCGTTCAACCTGTCCAGTTAGATGGAGTACTGGACTACCTGCATTCATGGCTTCAATTAATGACCCTACGGCATTACCAGCACCTGCGCCTGTACTGGTTAGTGCAACGCCTAAGCCTTTAAAACGAGCATGTGCATCGGCCATGGTCACTGCACCTGCCTCACCACGTGCCGCAACAAAGCGGATTTTTTCACGGCGCCCTACCGCATCGGCGATTGGTAAGTTATGAATAGAAATCACGCCATAGATACTATTCACCGCATGTGCTTCAAGTAAACGGGCAATTGCCTCTCCAACATTGACACGTTCTGTCATGAACATCTTCCTCTGAATTTTGTATAAAATTTTGTTAAATAAATATCTTGGCTAAAATTGGCTTAATCTGCCCACGGGTTTGGCTGTTCATTTAGCCCCATATAAATACTTTTTTGCTGCATATAAGACAAAATGCCTTGGCGTCCTTTTTCACGACCGATTCCGCTGTCTTTAAATCCACCAAACGGTGCTGAAATAGAAAACTTTTTGTAGGTGTTGATCCAAACCGTTCCTACTTCAAGTGCGCGAGCCATACGCCATGCTTTACGGTAGTTTTCTGTCCAGATGCCTGCGGCCAATCCAAAGCAGCTGTCGTTGGCTTGTTCAAGCAAATCCGCTTCATTGTCGTATTTCATTACTACCAGCACTGGCCCGAAAATTTCTTCTTGACAGACCTGTGCATGATTTTTTAGGCCAGTGATAATAGTCGGCAAATAGAAGCTGCCCTTTGCAAAATCGCCTTCGGTAAGTGCATGACCACCCGTGACAATCTCGCCGCCTTCTTGAATGGCAAGTTGTACATAACGATCTACCGATGCCAGATGCGCTGCGTTAATGAGTGACCCCATATGTACATTGTTCTGCTCAGGATGACCTACGCGAAGGCCTTTGGTGATTTCGACCAGACGCTTTAAAAATTGATCGTAAATGCTGCTATGAATAAATAAACGTGAACCCGCAATACAGGCTTGACCCGCAGAGCTGAAAATACCGTAAGCAATACCTTTGGCTGCAAGTTCGATGTCGGCATCTGGCAAGACAATCGTAGGTGATTTGCCACCTAATTCAAGCGATGTGGTGATCAGTTTATCGGCTGCAATATGCGCTAAATGACGACCTGTGCTGGTTCCCCCAGTAAATGAGATTTTACGTACCAGTGGATGCTTCACGATCGCGTCGCCAACCACAGATCCTTTGCCGACCAAGACACTCAGCAAGCCCTTGGGCAAACCCGCCTCTTCAAATATTTTGGCGAGCTCCAATGCAATTAATGAGGTGGCTTCAGCGGGTTTTAAAATCACTGCGTTACCGCCTGCCAAAGCTGGTGCAAGTTTTTGTACTTCACTCGCGATCGGAGAATTCCAAGGCGTAATTGCAGCCACCACACCAACAGGCTCATGCACACTAAAAGTCATAAAGTCTGCGGCACGCTGCGTGGTCATATCATCATTCATGGTTTCGCAGGCAGCCGCAACATATCGGGCTGTAGCAGCAGCACTCATGACCAGCGCTTTGGTTTCGGCTAAAGGTTTACCGTTATCGCGAGTTTGCAGCTTCGATAACTCTTCGGCACGTGCCTCAATCAGCTCGGCAACCTTGTACAGCACTTTGGCACGCTCATGCGGCATTCGCTCACGCCACTCAGGTGACCGCCATGCCTGATCAGCTTTAACAATCGCTTCTTCAATATCGTCAGGACTTGCCGTCGAGATTTCTGCATTTACCGAATTATCTGCCGGAAAGATGCTTTGAATCACTTTACCTCGGCCCAAACGCCATTCACCTGCAATATAAAGTTCCTTGACCATTTTGAGCTCCTTTTAAATCTGAATAGCTTCAACACTGTTACGGCATGCACGAATGACACTCAAAGCAGCCAGTGTTGAGGTTTTTGGATTTGATGCCAGCGGCACTCCAATCATTTCAACGGTCATTTGCCCGAATCGGCCCTGTGCCACGATGGTGTGTTTGTTTTGTTGAATTGCCGGATCGACCATGAGTTCGACTTGGGTCTGGTCCATTCCTATACCTGCCAGTGCAATGGTTGCGGCCACATTCGCATTGGCCGGAAATTTAAGTGCTGCCTCACGTGCGCTTCCGCGATAAAACACTGTGGGTGCCTGAACCTGATCGAGATCAATCAACTGTTCTGCATAACTCCCTCGCCAGCTATTCGGGCTTTTGCAGCCTTTATAGGTGACCTGTTCAAGCCCACCTTCTTTGGCCGCGGCTATGCCGTCGATACCTGCAATTGCCCCTGCAAGCAAATGCAGATGCGCACCATTTTTTTCGGCTGTTTGCTGCAAATCAGTAAAAAACACGCTGTCGGCCAAGGTACCCACAGAAATGAGTCCAATGGTCCAACCATGCTGCAAGACTTTCTTGGCATGTTCTTTTACCGCTGCCTGACCGGCCACTTCAATCACATAATCTGGCGTGCCTTCACACTGATCGATATCGGAAATCACCTGAATATCGGCACTGACTTTTTGTTTAACACTGTCAATACTTCCCTCAGGAACCACAATCCATTTCAGCGCTAAATCATGGGGCAAGTGCGCATAAACCTCAGAAGCCATTGCACCAAATCCAATCATCATTAATTGCTTCATTGCATTCACCTTATAAATGCTTGTTAAATCCGCCAGAAACATCAATTGTTGAACCTGTGGTATAAGACGCTAACGGCGATGCAAGAAATACCAGTGCGCGAGCAGGCTCCTCAGGTTTACCCAAGCGCTGCATTGGAATTCCGCGTTTTTTGGCAATATTGGCAGTCCACTCTTCCCAAGATTGTTCTTGATCTGAACGGTTGGCATAACGACGCTTCCACTGCGCCGATTCGACCATGCCCAGTAAAATTGAATTGACCCGCACCTTAAACTGATTAAATTCATGTGCCAACGAATGGGTTAAATTAAGCAGAGCTGCGCGTGCAGATGAGGTTGCGATCATGTGAGGTTCAGGCTGTAACGCCAGTAAAGAATTCACATTGGTAATTGAACCGATTTCCGAACGTTTAAGATCGTCTAAAAAAGCGCGTACGGGATGCAGTACACTAAAGTATTTCAACTCGATTTCTTTCATCCAGTCTTCATCTTGAGTATCTTCAAAACTCGAGACGCGCCCCTGACCCGCATTATTGATCAGCATGTCGACATTGCCCAGTTCACGATGTACCGTTTGCGCAAACTGTTGAACATCGTGTTTGTCTAAAACATTACAATTTTGTGTGTAAATTTGTGCGCTTGGAAACTTCTCTAAAATGTATTGTTTTGAGTTGTCTAAACGTACTTGATCACGCCCACACCATGCCACTTTGGCACCTTCTGCAACTAAAATTTCCACTGCAGCCAATCCGATACCAGAAGAGCCACCTGTGACTACTGCTACTTTTCCTTCAACTTGGAAGCTCATAGATTATCTCTCGTTAATATGCTGCTTGACGGACAAAACAATTTGATTAAATGATTCAATCTGATCGACATAGCTCAAATGCCCTGCCGCTTGAATCTCGATGTAGTTTCGACATTGAATTTCTTGTGCCAGCTTTTTAATTGCTCCAGCAGGTGTAATGCTGTCACATTGACCCGCAATCACGGTGCAAGGCACCTTTAAACCGTTTAAGTAATTTCGAATTTCGTCATATGCCAATAAATAAGATGCGTGTGTGAATCCTTCGAGGTGCAGGTTCTGCATGACCTGTTCAATCAACTCTAGAATCACTGGCGTTTTTAAAAAAGTGAGATGCGGCCCACGTGTCTGAGCCAATCCTGTTTGACCTAGCTCGACCAATAATTTTGGCCGTTTGTGATACACATCAGCCTGTTGTTCGGCGCTGTAACGCTCATAACCCTGCGCCACATTTGCAATGATGAGTTGTTCCACACGATCGGGATAACACTGGGCAAATGCACTGGCCTGCAATGCACCAAGCGAGTGGCCAACCACAATCGCTGTATCGATGCTCAGACCATCCAGAAGTGCTTTTAAACGCTCGGCATAATCTGTTGCTTTGGGCTCGGCCGTGTTTAAAGGATCTGATAATCCATACCCCGGTGCATCCCATGCAATAACGCGAAAATGATGACCCAGTGTTTCCAATTGCTGCACCCAAGACCCCGAACCTGAGCTGATGCCATGTAATAGCACCAGCACCTGTTCACCTGAGCCAGACTCACGATAGGCTTGTGTAGCACCAGAAAGCTCAAGCATCTGAACTGGAAAATGCTGTAATTTCTCGACAAGTGTCATCATGATTTCCCGATATAGGGAACTTTTGCACGCCAAGGAGTGCGTCGAGTTCCCGTTTTTGAAGATTGATGTAGCTGCGCGCTATATCTGCACTTAGTTACGTTTAATTTGAGACAACGGATGCTCAGGCGGATAATTCGGAATCGTCGGCTTACCCGCACCGAGCATCACACACATCAAGGCATCGTCTTGACCCGGATTAAACAGACCTCGGTAAATTCCTGGTGGAATCGAAATCAGATCACGTTCTTTTAAACGCGTACTAAATTTTTCACCGTTATGCTCGATAAACAGGTCAATTTCACCACGCAACATAAAGAACACTTCTTCCACATCATGATGAATGTGCAATGGCCCTTCACATTGTGGCGGCAAGACCATGGTCGAAAAGGTAAAGTTTTCTGCAGGAACGGTATTGCTATCTTGCCCTACGCCTGTTGCACCAGACCCCATGTAACGCATCTGTGCACGGCGGTATTTCGGGTCATAATCGGCCTGAAACTTAAGCGCGTCGAAATCGTATTCACGTGTCTCGAATCGGGCGATACGGGTAGTTAACCATTCTTCTAAACTGGTTCCTTCTGGTTGATTCCATGATTCAAATTGTTGAGTACTCATGACTGACTCCTACTTAAAATTGAAAATGAATTAGTAACGTTTGAGTAATGGGGTGAGAAAGAACGATCCCACAATTGCCACCACGGCCAAGAACGTGATTCCCAAGTTAAAACTGCCTGTTTGCATCACAATCATGCCAATCAGAACTGGAGCGGCCGCACTGGCAAAATTTGCCAAACCATTAAATATTCCCCCTGCGGTTGCACCTACATCGGCAGTGGTGACACGCGCCAGCAGGGCAAAAATAGCCGCTACGCCAAAACCCCATGCCATTGAACTGACCGACATGGCCGCAATAATGAGAAGTGGACTGGTCATCAGCACCATGACGTAAAGCGAAATTCCGGCTATTAGTAATCCACCAAAGACCTGAACAGCACGCTTCCCCAATTTGTCTGAAAATATCGCACCGACAATTTCACCAATTAGCATGGCTATAAATGGTAAGCTCGAATAAAAACCGAACTCTTTCAGATTGAATCCCTTGTCTTGAATTAAGTAAGACGGCACCCAGCTATTGAGTCCCCACAAATAGGTCATGAGGGCGATATTGAACAAACACACCAACCAAAAAGCGCCGTTTTTTAGTAATACTTTGGTATTTTTGAGGTGTCCCTGAAAATTGACACGTTTACCGGTCCCTTCGAGTTCGATCGACTTACGTAAATTAAGATTGCGTAGTCCCACCAACACCAACAGCATGACAATTAGGGTTAAGCCAGCCATTACAAAAAAGGTGGTGTGCCAGTCATGCTTGGCCAAAACGGCTGCGGTAATTGGGAAGCCTAGAAAAGCGCCAATCGGTGTCCCCAGCAAAAACATGGTCGATGCACGCGCTTGCTGACGATCTGTATAGGTTTGTTTGACAATTGCATAGGCCAAAGCAAACAACGGACCTTCTGCAATACCTAGCAGAACTCGCAACAACAGCATGGTGCCATAATGGGTGGTAAAACCCATGATAAACATCAGCACACCCCAAGAAGTGACGCTCCAAAACAGCATCTTTTTCGGATTAAAAATATCTCCGAGAAAACTTAAGAAAATCGATGAGAATCCGTAGGCCAATAAAAAGCTGGTCATTAACCAACCCAGTTTTGCTTTATCCTGTGCAATCCCCATGGCATCTTGAAAGTGCGGATCTGAAAACAGCACGGCAATACTAATCTTGTCAAAGAATGCCAGTACCACACAGGCCATCAATACAAATGCAGGTATCCAGTGTTTGAATCCTTTTTTTTCATCTACATCATTTAACATGCAAGCGTTCCTTCGATTTGGCTAAAGATCTGAAAATGATTGATCTGGCTAGACGTCGTGAAGCCTTATTAAGGTTTAAGCTTCATGACATTAAATTCTGGATTTGTCAGTTGCACTGGATCGAGTACGGTGCCATTTTGAATCCAACGCTTGGCCAGCTTGACCAGCTTGGCGTCGTTGACTGCAATCATGTTGATCAAGCGCTGCTGTGCATCCAGATACAAATAACTGATCTGGGTATCACTACATTGACGCACCACCAAGCTCGGATTTAACTCGGGTTGATAGGTGCCCAAAATTTGAATATTGAAGTGATACTGATCGGACCATAACCATGGAATGTCGGCATATTCCGTTGCCACACCCATCATGGATTTTGCTGCCGCGATTGCCTGATTTTGTGCATTGGCCCAAGACTGGATGCAATACCCCAAGACCGGATGAATCGCGACATCGCCGGCAGCATAAATATTTGCATCGGAAGTTTGTCCGAAACGGTTCACTACTATGCCGTCTTTTACCTCTAAGCCAGCATGAACGCCCAACTCTTTGGCAATTTCGGCACCTGCTCCCACCACCACGCAGTCGTAACAACGCGATGGTTCAGGATGATTGAGCACATTAACGCTTCCGTTAGAGGCTTCGATCAAATGCAAGTTTTTACTGTTTAAGTGAATATGTGTGCCCTGTGCGGTGTGAATGTCATACAAAAACTTAGACACTTCTGGACTAACGCTACGGGCACATAGACGTTCAGCATATTCAAATACATCTACAGTTTTGCCCTGTTTACGTGCGGTTGCCGCAATTTCAAGCCCGATCCATCCGCCACCCACAATGGCCACAGACTGTGCTGTATCGAGTAGTTTTGCTAAACGCTCGCAATCTTGGACATCTCGTAATGTCACAACGTTTGGTATATCTTTCCATGTATTGGCTGGAACTCGTGCACGGCTCCCAGTGGCAATCAGTAATTTGTCATAGGCAAGGACTTTGCCACTCTCCAAAGTGACTTGCTGACTCACACGATCAATTTGTGTAGCACGGTCAGGTTTGTGTAGATGGATTGAAAAAGCATCAATTTGTTCAGGAGAAAATAAATTTAGACTGTCGTAGGTAGCTTCTTTCGACAGCACTTGCTTTGATAGTGGTGGACGCTCATAAAAAATCTGGTTTTCTTCTGAAACCACATGAATTTCGCCAGTAAAGCCTTCTTGTCTAAGCGTGCTTACAGCCCAACCTGCTGCCTGCCCTGCTCCTACCACTACGATTCTCTCCATGTCCTCTCTCCTTTAATCCTTTTTTAATGCGATACAGGTTTCACCTGACGACGCGTATCATGATCAAGCCCACCTTCAATCGCCCACTCAGTAAAAAGCTCCAGACGATGTTCTTCAAAACGTGGTTGCCATGCCTCAGTGAGATAATCGTCGTTGGTGTAATACTCAAATGCACCGCCCAATGGAGAATTCACATACCAGAAGTACGCCGAAGAAATTGGATGACGCCCCGGCCCGATGAAGGTGGACCACTGCGAACGATTCATGTGTAGACCACCGCCAATCACCTCATGGATATCACGTACCACAAAAGCCACATGATTTAGGCCCGCAGGTTTATTTGGAACGGACAACAAGAACAGATCATGGTGATAGCCTTCGCCACGACAGCGCAGAAATGCACCACGATTGACATAAGCATCGGATAGGTAAAAGCCCAATTTTTCTTTATAAAAATCTTCGGTCTTTGCTAAATCAGGTGTAAAGAACACCACATGACCTATGGCAATCGGCTCACCTTTTTCATATACGGGACTAGCGGCATTAATGCGCTGGATATTGCCGTATTGATTGATACCTTCTGTTTTTTGTTCAGGTATATCGTGCGTGATTGAACGCTGAAATACGATGGTCATACCGTTTGGATCGCGGCACTGAACATAACCTTCACCTTGCTCAAAACCGTCGACGTCTTTTAAACACAGCGCAAAGTGATTCAAGTCAGTGTCTTCGCTTACCCCCCATGTCACTTCACGTAAGGTGGAACCCGCTTCAATTGCAGCAGGTAAACGTGAATCGGCGAGATCAAATATATAAAGTTTGCTGCCGTTTTGTGTTTGAAAGAGTTCAGTATTGTCCAGATCAGATGTATGCTGAGACAACCCGAAATCACGCAGAAACTTTGTGGTTTGAGCCCTGTCTTCTACACCAAATTTTAAAATTTCGATTCCCTTGATCATGCATAACGCTCCTAATTAAAGACAAAGCCACCATTGACCGGAATATTCTGTCCCGTCACAAATGAAGCCAGATCGGACAATAAATAAATTGCAGTGCCGTTTAAGTCTTGCGGATGCTGCTGACGCTGGATTGCGCGTCCAGTGACATAAAGATTGTGACGTTCTTGCGGTACATATTCAGTTGCTTCCACCAAGGTTAGGCCCGGTGAAATGGTGTTGACGCAAATCTCAAATTCGCCTAACTCTCGCGCCATTGAACGCGTCATGGAAAGAATGGCCCCTTTACTGGCCACATAAGCCATCAATCGAGGTGCTCCCCACAATGCGGTATCCGAGGCGATATTGACGATTTTTGCGCTACCAGATTGCTTCAAATATGGCACGCATGCCTGCACCATCAGCCATGTGCCTTTTACATTAATGGTCATGACCCGATCCCATAGCACAGGATCATATTCCATTAAATCTTGACCACCGACTCCGGTTGCCAGTGCAGCACAATTGACCAAACCATCCAGCCCGCCCATTTTTTGAATGGCAAACTCAGCACACTGATGTACAGATTCAGGCTGTGACAAATCGAGTGCAGTTGAATAAACCGTTAGGCCCTGCTGGTTCAAGTCAGCGGCTTCTTGGTCAACCAGTTCATCTAGAATATCTGCCATCACAACCTGCGCGCCCGCTTGTGCGATAGCTTGTGCAAAGCCAAGCCCCAAGCCACGTGCCGCTCCGGTCACAATGATTTTTTTACCTTGCAGTAATGTATGAGAAGACATAACCAATCCTTAAGGCGTTTGTGCCAGCGCCGAGGTATCCAGCAACGCGATTTTTTTCAGCTGCTTTTCGGCATCTTTTTTCATCAGACGGCGTAAGCGCGATAAGCCCACATCGTGTTGATACAAAAACTCTTTTGAACGTGCATTTGGCGCAAGATTTTCCAAAATGATGCGATCTTGCTCCAGTACATCCCAGTGGAGTTTTTCAAGATGATTGCGATACAAGAACCGCCATACGTGGCGTTGCCAGCCAGACACCTGACGGCAGCGCCAGAAAAACACGCGCGTATTATTGGCATCGATAGGCGTGGCAAAGCCGACAATCCAGAACACTCCACCCGGACCAAATTCTTTGCGATACGGGATCGATAAACGTAACCAGCTGGTTCCAGTTTGGCCATATTCGACCCAGTCGAAGTTCACCCCAGTTTGACCTTCTTTTTCGAAAATAAAGCCATGTTCGGTATTGCGATGCTTCATCTCGGCTGTACGCTCACCTTCTGCCATAGAATGCGAGGTACAGTGCAGATACGTTCCATGCATAGGATCCATCACGTTATCAATTGCATACTGATGATTGACCTTCCAGTCGGCCTGACACAAAAATGAACTCCATTCTTCACTGGCCAATTGCTCCGGGAAAGCTAGTTCCGCTGGTGGTTCGTTCGGATCCAGACCAAACCAAATAAAGATGGCATCGT
Source organism: Acinetobacter soli (assembly GCF_018139125.1). Lineage (NCBI taxonomy): Bacteria > Pseudomonadati > Pseudomonadota > Gammaproteobacteria > Moraxellales > Moraxellaceae > Acinetobacter > Acinetobacter soli. The sequence goes on along the minus strand of NZ_CP073241.1, from coordinate 233,204 downwards.
GCTTTTCTATCACTGGATAGCTTTTTACACATTCAGCGCCTTTGAGTGGACATTCATGTACAGCAGGTACATCTTCAACCATCCCCTTGCCATTCACTTCTACACCGTGATACCAGCAGGCAACCCGGTTTCCAAGATTCCAACCTAACGACAAACGAGCGCCACGGTGCGGACAGCGGTCTTCAAGTGCATGCAATTGACCGTCATGATCACGCCACACCACAATATTTTCACCTAAACGAGTGATTCCAACCGGATTTGCATTGACTTCCCAACTGGCCAGAACGGGATACCATTGATCACGTAAACCCAGTTCAAGATAGTCTTCTGTACTTGAAGCTTGTTGATAGATTGCATTCATGTCTTTTCTTCCCTGATCTCAATAACCCAAACGCTGCATTTCTTCGCTAAAGCTCTGCATGGTCCAAACTTCACCAGATTCGCGACGAAAACCTTGCTGATTTAGCGCTGCAACCAGATCATTTAGCTCTGTAACCCCAGAAGCAAAAGCCTGGATCAGGTGTTTAACAAAATCCTGTTCATATGCAGTAGGTGATTTATAACGGTTTTGCCAAACCAAATGCTCTACTTGACCCGGAATCTGGATATTGTTGATACCAGCTTCCAGTGAAGGTGTGGCGTTAATCCAATTGGCCAGTTTTTCGTTAAATTGTTTCACGGCAAATTTCCTTGCTTGCTATTACAGTTGAATCTGGACCTGTTGCCCGTCCACGCGCACGGGATAAGTACACAGATCACGACATCCTGGTCCGCTTTTTAGTTCACCGGTTTGAATATCAAAAATCGCTTCGTGCAATGGACACTCTACGGTTTGATCTTCAATAAAGCCTTCTGTGAGCAACGCAAATGCATGTGGACACACATTTTCGATTGCAAAGTACTGCTCATCGATAACGAATACACCAATTTTTTTGTCGTTTACTTCAACTGCTTTTGGTTCATCTTCCGAGACATCATCAATGCCACAAACTGAAATCCAACTCATCGTTTGAGCCCTCGATATTGTTTTATATACAAAACATTTGTTTATTTCCAAAACATATGCAAAGAATAATCCTCAAATTGATTTTATGTCAATAAATAAAAATTTATATATTTCATAATCTTAATTATTTTTAAATATTTTATTACGTTTTATCAATTAAATTTAGTTTTATATATAAACATTGTTTTAAGTATTTTTTATCATTACAATAGAATCAAAATAAAGCACATTGCACCAAAATCATTCCCCCTTTTATTTCTAGGAATTTTTATCGAATGAGCATAGCTGTAGAAGAAGATGTCGTAGACGTCGAGGCGAGCAAAAATGACGATCGCTATTTGGTTCCAGGGCTTGTACGCGGTTTAGCCATCTTGCAGGCGTTCAATCAAGAAGCACAGGAAATGACCATTTCTGAAATTGCCGAAATTTTAGATGTGAACCGTTCTAGTGCATTTCGTTTGATTTACACCTTAGAATCCTGTGGATTTTTGCGCAAAGCATCGCAGAAAACCTATGCGCTAGATTCCAAAGTCATGGAGCTAGGTTTTAACAGTTTGTCAAAGCTGTCACTGCTCGATTTATCGACACCTTTGATGAAAGATTTACGCGATCAAACCAAAATTGCAGTACATCTTTCTATTTTGGAAGGTACGCATATTGTTTTTGTAAATAATATTCAGTCGACCGGCCCATTCACAAGTACCATTAGTTTGGGTACGCGCTGGCCAGCTCACGCCACCGTCATTGGTCAATTACTGTTATCAAATTTACCCGAAACAGAAATTCGTCAGCGCTACCGTAAGTTTGATGAATGGGATACTTTTTCCGAACTGACCCCAAAAAATCTAAAAGAGCTGCTACTGCGTTTAAACTTTGTGAAAACTCAGGCATCGATGGTGAGCTGGGGGCATTACAACCATGACATGGCAGCATGTGCAGCACCGATTTATCGTCAGTCTTCAAAAGAAATGGTGGCGGTGTTGTCTGTTAGCTGCCCGATCAGCACCTATGACGAAACAACATTTAAGCAAGATATATCCAAACAGGTCATTGAAACTGCTGAAAAAATTTCAAAATTTATTTATTAGTGTTGTGGGCAATGGATTGCCGACCACTCATCTTTAGTCTTGCATTGTTTTTGATGATTTCTCCCACTTTATCTGTACCTTAAAAAATCAACATGATTTTCTCTCAAACGAATGACTTGACATTGTTCAAGTTCAGCTTAATCATATAGATTGTTTTATATATTTAACTTTGTTTTGTATTTAAAACAAATAATAACTCGATCTTTTAGGTAAAACAAAACGAGAATACAGGTATGGACACATTACGAATTGCAATCGTTGGCGGTGGTGTTGGCGGTTTGGCTGCCGCAATTGCCTTAAGTAAGGCGGGCCACAAGGTCACGGTCTTTGAACAAGCTGCTACATTTTCACGTGTGGGAGCAGACATTAATCTCACCCCAAATGTGGTTAAAGCACTGGATGGCTTAGGTGCTGGCCAGACCATTCGTAAATTAGGAGCCATGCCGACTTATCGAATCAGCCGTGATTGGGATACGAGCCTTGAAACCTCTCGCTTAGGTATGAGCCAAGTGGCTGAACAACACTATGGTGCGCCACAGGTCACCATCCACCGTGCAGATATTATTCACGCTTTGGCTGAATTATTTCCTGTCGAACACATTCAGTTTTCCAAACGTCTGTGTCATTTAGAGCAGCATGCATCCGGCATTGATTTAAGTTTTGAAGATGGTACACAACAACAGTTTGATGTGGTGATTGGTGCAGATGGTATCCATTCACGTGTGCGTAGTGCTTTATTTGGCGAAGAATCTCCACGCTTTACCGGAATTGTGTCCTTTCGCTCTGTTGTACCGACAGAAAGAGTACAACATGTACCCGAAATCGATGCATTTACCAAATGGTGGGGCCCAGTCCCTCAGCAGCAGATTGTGACGTTCCCACTCAATCAAGGTAAAGACACCTTTATTTTTGCGACGACCGGGCAAGAGAGCTGGACAGAAGAATCATGGACCAGTGAAGGTGACGTAAATGAATTGCGCGCATTTTATAAAGATTTTCATGCGGATGCACGTGCCCTGCTTGATGCCTGCGACACGACCCTAAAAAGTGCGCTTTATGAACGTGATCCACTGCAAAATTGGTCTGTCGGTTGTGTAACGCTATTGGGTGATGCCTGTCATCCAATGCTTCCATTTATGGCACAAGGTGCCGGTATGGCAATTGAAGATGCGGTAGTACTTGGACGCTGCCTTGCATCGGTCAGCTCTCACACAGATATTGAACGGGCACTTCAAGTTTATGAACTCACTCGACAAGAGCGTACCGCTAAAATTCAACTCGGTTCTCGTGGCAACCAATGGATGAAGCAACAAGGTAACGCCGACTGGGTCTATCAATACGATGCGTGGCAGACTGAACTTGCCAACACCAGTAACGCTTAAAATCAAAAGATCCTGCTTAAGCAGGATCTTTTTTAAAGCAGTAAGCATTCCTTAAATTGTACTCATGAGTGAACTCAGTAAAGCCAGCATTCAAGAATGATACGAACCATTAACTACTCAAGCCAATGATTTAACAGGTTTAACATCTGTATCTTGATCGTGCTGACGATAAAATGCCTTACCTAGACTTAAAATCAGGAAGATTGCCAAAACAAATACGATACCGTAATAGGCATATAAAGTTGCAGGTGCCAAACCCTTGTCTAAAAACATACCTGCAACCGTTGGCGATATAATGGCACCAATTCGGCCAAATCCAATTGCGTAGCCCACTCCACGACTACGAATATTGGCATCGTAAATGGTTGGCGAAATTGAATACAAGCCTGCCACGCAGCCATTGATGAGTGTGCCAAGCAACAGCCCGACCACCAGTGCAATGCTGACTTGCGATGAGACTGCCACAAAGAGCCAGACACATGCAGCGGTTAAACCTAAAAACACACTGAGCGCATAGAAAATTTTGACACGTGAGGCCAGTAAGCCAATAATTGCCGCACCAAAAATTCCACCAATACTGATTAAAATACCCGTACTCACGCCTTGATCTGGTGACATTCCCATGCTGATCAAAATCTTTGGTGTCCAGCTCATGACAAAATAGAATCCGAACATCACCAAGAAGAATGAAAACCAAAGGCATAAGGTTAAAAAGCCTTGTTTACCCTGAAACAGTTTTGCAATATCACCTGCTTCTTTGGTGCCATTTTTATCGTAGATTGGCAAGGTGTCTAAGCGAACTAACCCCATACGCTGCATGACAGCATTGATTTTTTCGAGTGCTTGTTTTGGTTTTTTAGCCAATAAATAATCCAGCGAATCTGGCAATACCCAATAACTCACCAGCAACATCAGCAGTGTTGTCACGCCACCTGCCAAGAAAATCGAGCGCCAGCCTAAGTGTTCAACAAAGGCCAAAGACAATACACCACCCAGAGTTGCGCCAATACCATAACCTGTTGACATCAGGCTCACTGCAAGGCTACGCCATCTTAGATTGGCATACTCGCTTGCCAATACGTTACTACTGGCCAAGATACCACCCACACCAATACCCGTAATAAAGCGCAATGCAGCCAACATGCCATGACTGGTCACAAACGCACATGCCAACATACTAAGGCCGGAAATCCCCAAACAAATCAGAATCAGAAAACGGCGACCAATTTTATCTGCCAATGGCGCTAAAAAGATGGAGCCTGCGGCCATACCGAACAGGCCAGCGCTGAGTAACATTCCGATTTGCGCACCTGAAAGTGACCACTCAGCAGAAACTGACGGTGCGGTAAAGGCCATCACCATCACATCAAAGCCATCAATGATATTCAAACAAATACAGATCCCGATCACAAACCATTGATAGCGGCTCATGGGGTTTTGATTAATTTCGCTGAGTACGTCGCGTTGCATGTGGGTATCTCCATGTCTGGACAGCGATACACGCCACATTCAACAGTATAAATGCTGGGTGATTATGCATATCCATATCCATAATTGCCTAAAAGGAATTAAATAACTAAAAATAAATAACGGTAGTGTTCAGGTCTCTGGAGCGTCCTGCTCATGTTAAATAGTGATCAACTCGATTGATCAAAGCAACAATTTCAAGATTTTATTGTTCGATAAACGTACAAATAAATTGATGATCGCACATTTAATTTATTTTTCTCAAGCGAAGCTTCAAGTTCAGTAAAATAGCTTCATTTCCTCAAATATGGATCCAATATTGCTTTTATAATTCGATCTATGAGATTTTTTATTTATGACTTAAATGTGGATTAAACCTATCTCATTTAAATAAAAAAATAATGAATCATGAAATAATTACTGAACTATGTAAAAAAAACATACAAACTTAATTTTGTTCTAAAGAAAAATCTAAATTGACGAATAGTCAAAACTCAATTAAATTGGATCCAATAAGTGATAAGGAGCTGTCACAAATGTTTATAAAAAATGCATGGTACGTCGCCTGCCGTCCAGAAGATCTTCAGGACAAGCCATTAGGTCGAACTATTTGTGGTGAAAAAATCGTCTTTTATCGTGCCAAAGAAAATAAAGTGGCTGCTGTAGAAGATTTCTGTCCGCATCGCGGCGCACCGCTGTCACTCGGTTATGTCGAAGATGGTCATCTGGTTTGTGGCTATCACGGCTTGGTCATGGGCTGTGATGGAAAAACCGTCGCAATGCCAGCACAACGCGTGACTGGTTTTCCGTGCAATAAAGCCTATGCTGCTGTGGAAAAATACGGTTTTATCTGGGTTTGGCCAGGCGATATTGCGTTGGCAGACGAGAGCACGCTTCCAGAACTTGAATGGGCCGATCATCCCGAATGGGGCTATGGCGGAGGTCTGTTTCATATCCAGTGTGATTATCGATTAATGATTGACAATCTGATGGATCTCACCCACGAAACCTACGTACATTCGAGTAGTATTGGTCAAAAAGAAATTGACGAAGCTTTGCCTGTGACCAAGGTCGACGGCGATCATGTGATTACTGAACGCTATATGGAAAATGTGATTGCCCCACCGTTTTGGAAAATGGCATTGCGTGGCAACCATTTGGCCGATGATATTCCGGTTGATCGCTGGCAGCGCTGCCATTTTTATGCACCAAGTAATGTACATATTGAGGTGGGCGTGGCGCATGCAGGTTATGGCGGATATCAAGCACCTACAGACAAAAAAGTCTCGGCGATTGTGGTCGACTTTATTACGCCTGAAACTGAAACGTCGCATTGGTATTTTTGGGGAATGGCACGTCACTTTCAGCCCGAAAATCATGAATTGACCGATCAAATTCGTGAAGGTCAAGGCAAAATCTTTACCGAAGATTTGCAAATGCTGGAACAACAGCAACAAAACATTTTGAACAATCCGCACAGAAAATTATTAATGTTGAATATCGATGCGGGTGGTGTTCAATCACGAAAAATTATTGAGCGTCTGCTGGCCAAAGAAACAACGCCACCGCCAAGTCTTCAAGATCGCCAGTTTCCCAATATTCGCGTGATATAAGGCAGCATGACATGGACGTGATCATTGATAAAATTCATCAGCTCACTGCACATATTCGTGCTTTTGAACTGATTTCGACACAAGGCGATTCGCTTCCGGCTTTTTCGGCAGGTGCGCATATCGATGTGCATTTAAAAAACGGCTTCACTCGCCAATACTCACTTTCAAACTGTAGCAGTGAAAGACATCGTTACGTGATTGGCGTGTTACACGATGAACATTCACGTGGCGGTTCGCGCTGTATGCATCTGGACTATAGCGAAGGTGATCGTTTACAGATTAGTCCACCACGTAACTTATTTGAGCTGCATCCGCAAACTGGCCGTGCCATGTTATTTGCAGGGGGAATTGGCATCACACCGATCTTATCGATGGCCTATCAATTAAAGCGTGAACAGATTCCATTTGAGCTGCATTATTTTGTGCGGTGCCACGAAATGCTTGCATTTTATGGCAATTTAACCACGCATTTTCCAGATCATCTTCATTTACATATTCAAGATCAACCTGAAACGGCGTGCAATATGGCGCAGGTATTAGCCGATGCCAGTACAGACCATCATCTCTATGTTTGTGGCCCGACAGGTTTTATGCAGTTTGTGATGGATGCAGCCGTGGAGGCGGGTTGGTCGAATGCTCAATTGCATCAGGAACATTTTGCTGCTGCACCAATCGATCAAACCAGTAACCGGTCTTTTCGAATTGAAGTTCTCGGTTCCGGCCAAACGATTGAGGTTCCGGCCAATCAAACAGCAACCCAAGCACTGCTTGCGCATGGTTTTGACGTGCCTATTTCATGTGAACAAGGCGTATGCGGAACCTGTATGACCCGTGTACTTGCTGGTATCCCAGAGCATCGCGATGTGTTTATGACAGATGAAGAGCATGCGTCAAATCAGTATTTTACGCCATGCTGCTCAAGAGCCAAGTCAGAGACCTTAGTGATTGAGCTTGGATAAAAGGTTTTCTCCTATACATCTTAAGCCCATGTATAGGAGTTTTTTAATCTGCAATCAGATGCCGAACGGTCTCTCCCAAAATGGCAACACTGCTATGTTCGCGCATCAGGTTTTCAGCACGCCCCGCTTGTCGATGCAACAGCGCATCGAAAATGGAGCAATGCTGCAAATGTGCGTAATGCAAACGGCGATATTCTGAAAGCGCCTGAGATGAATCGAAGGTAATGGCTTGCGCTGACGCAAAAGGTAGTTGATTATTCTTAGCGAGCGCCTGCATCAGGGCAATATTTTTTGCCCCCTGAAGAATCGTGTCATGAAAAATCACATTAAAATGATCATAGGTTTCTATCTCTGCGTCGCCGAAACTGCTGTGCGCTGCAAAAAGCTTTTCGATTTCTTCAATACAGCTTTTAAGTGTGCTTTTCTGCTCATCGTTTAAGCCTTTTTCTGCCAAGGTTTTGGCTGCCAAACCTTCGAGCACACCACGCACTTCAATCGCATCTTGAATCAACTGGTCAGAAATTTCACGTACCAGATAACCACGCGTAGGATTCTTGATCAAGAGTCCTTCTTGTTCGAGCAGTCGAAAAGCCATACGCACTGGCTGACGCGATACACCTAGTAGTTCAGCCGTTGGAATTTCAGCAATCCGACTCCCGCCTGCAAGTTCGCCAGCAATAATCATTTTTCTGAGTTTTATTAAGACTTGTTGTCCTGAAGACATTTGCGCCACTTTTTAGCAATCAAGAATCCATTCGATGCTATCAATTTAACGCGTATTCTGACAATGATAATTATGTGAGTTTTGCTTTAAATTTGAGTGATTTAATGACAAAACAGCCTCAATTTTGATGACTGTCTTGTCAAAAAAATGACTTGTAAATGAAATCAATATTTTCCAGAAAAATTGGCACTGACACGCTGTGCTAAATAATCTTTGGCGGTAATGTCGGGATACTTGCCTTGAGGGCTTTGAATCAGCACATCCTCATTGGCTTGACAGAAAAATGCAAGGCTATAGCGAGCGCCTTGATATTCATCATCGGCTGGATTTTTGACACGATGGAAATTAGATGGCAATAAATCATCACTCCATCGGGTGAGCATATCGCCAATGTTGCAGGTAATGACATCTTTACATGGCTCAATCGAGGTCCACTCCTGCTCGTCCATTTCTTTGCCCGGACACACCTGCAAGCCCCCTTGGCCTTCTTGCTGAAATAATAATGTTAAACAGTCAAAATCGGTGTGTGCGCCCGCACGCCATAATCCTAGTTCTTCTTTGAGCGCAGGATCGACCGCATAATAGTGCAGCATGCGTAAGGTACTTTGATAACTTGACTGCGAAGGATCATGTGCCTGTGTAAAAAACTCTTCTGCAAAACCGAGTTTATAGGCAAAGCAGGATAAAATTTTCATTCCTACCGACCAGCACTTTTGTTCAAAATCGAGCATATCGGTTTTGAAGTGTGGAAGTTCTTGTTCGGTTGGCCAAAGCTGTTGCATGCGTGGCCGGGTAATTTGATAGGACTCTTTCTGATCGGGCGTTTGTGTAGAGGGCCGAATTTGTGCTTTGCTTTCCCATCCGGCATTACGAGTTAAGGGATACTGTGCTTTGATATCTCGCGGTAAGGCAAAAAATTGCTCGGCCATTTTAAAGGCATGATCGATATCTCGGCTTGAAATTCCATGGTTATACACCTGAAAAAAACCGATTTCGATTGCAGCAGACCAGAGCTGATCGGCTATTTCGTATTTGCGCTGTTCAAAGTCACTTAAATCGATCATTCGGATTTCACGTTGGGTTTCGGTGCCTATACTGCCCATCCGTGATTCTTTTTGTAGTTCCTGCAATGAAAATTCATTTGTTGGGTAATGTCGACTGTTCATTTTTATCACTCACATTCAAGTAAATTTTAATGACATGACCCAATACGCTAAAATGATAGTCAAGTATTGAGTCACACTAAACGTCTCGCTTTTTTAAGCTAACGCTTAGAGCAATGACCCACATACTCATTTTTTATATGTTGACAGCTTCTACTCTCAATTAAATCAAGCAAACACTATGCCAATCTAAAATTGCAAAAAATCACAATGAAATGCAAGATTAAAGGCCCATTCTGCACTGCGCTGCATCAGATTGTGGCAATGTCAGCTGTTTAACTGCATTATGAGTGTGCATGCCTTAATTTTCAGGCAAAAAAAAGCCACATCTGAGGGTGTGGCGAAGGGTATTTCAAGATGCCGATTGGAGATTGGCATAAGCTGCTAGGCTTGATAAGAAGATTAGTGCCCGGAACTTAATTCAAACTTAATTTTATGCAGCGAAATGTAATCATCGCATATTATTTTCATCTTATTGAAAACGATAATTGAGCGTCACAAACATTTCGCGCGGATTGCCCGGCGTCACCCATTCGTCTTTTAAACTAGACACGTAATACGCTCGATTAAACAGATTCTTCAAACTGAACTGAAAACTGAGCTGAGGCGTCACCTGATAGGCAGCGTTTAAATGCACCAAAGTATAAGCTGGAAGATTAAAACCATTGTCATATACATTGCCTGAGCGCTTTGACAGATATTGAATATTGCTGCCTACAGCAACTTTTTGCTCACCAGACTGCCAAAGATCATACATCATCATCAGGCTGGCATTATGTTTCGGGCTATTGAGTAGCGCACTGCCCTTTTGAATGCCCGAAGCCGCCTCAGTTTTTGATACCTTAGCATCAATATAGGCATAGGCCAGTTTTAGGTTGAGTGCATCGATGGGCTGAGCGGTGAAGTCCCATTCGATACCGCGACTGCTTTCCTCAGCGGCAGTGATCATGTACGACGAGTCGACGGGATTGGTGGTGAGAACATTTTGCTTCTTGATTTGAAAAATAGACCATGATGACATTAGGCGATCATCAAAGGCACTTTTTTTCATGCCAAGTTCATAGGTCCATGCTTTTTCGGGTGCAAACGGTTGTTGCTGGATATCTAAGCCAGAATTTAAGTGAAAGGATTGCCCTGCACTTACAAATACTGAAGTGGCATCGTCCACTCGATAATTCAGTGCAGCTTTCGGGCTCCACTGAGTAAAGCGTTGCTGACCCGATGTCTGCGCCACAACCTCGTTATAACGTTGTTGATAATAATCGAAACGACTCGCAATCAATAAAGTCCACTTAGGTGAAAACTCAATCGCATCACTTAAGCTCAGTGCCACATTATTTTGACGCTCATGTGTGTTGTAAACACTCGACACCGCCGGTAAATTAATCCCGTATTGAGGATGGTAAATATTGATCAGACTCTCGGTCGATCCTTTTTTGCGATAACGCAGCAAATGGTTTTGAATGGTCAAATCGCTATAGCTTAGCCCAATCGACCAGCGGTGCTTGGCTTGTGCTGTTTCTAGCTCACCTTGTACATCATGATTAAACAGATAACTGGTGGTGTCGTAGATACGATAGCGTCGCTCACGATTGAGATCACCCTGTGCATTTAAAAGTTGATAAGCTTCAGACGAAAATCCACGCCAAGTGTTGTCTTTGTAGTTAATGGTGCTGGTACTGGTCCAGTTATTGGCCCATTGGTGGCGAAGTCTAAGCTGCTGCAAATAATCATTCATGGTCATCAGACCATCGTCTTTTTCACCCAAAAAACGTGTATTGGGAATTTTCCCCAACTGCTGGTTCACAGCGGTCACTCCCCGATCGAACAGGCTGTTGATGACTGTATATTCGCTGTCATAGTCAAGTTGCGTCGCATCATTAGGTTGCCAAGTCAGTTGAGGTGCTACTAACAATCGATTGTTTTTCACTTCATCTCGAAAGCTGTGGTTGTTTTCATATGCCACCCCAATACGATACGCCACGGTGTCGGTTAACGCATTGCTAGCATCGATTGCGGTACGGTACTGATCATAGGAGCCACCCCGAAGCTCGATACTATACTCTGGATGAAATTGCGGTTTTTTGGTCACAATATTGACGGTTCCGCCCGGATCACCGGCACCATAAAGTGCAGCTTCTGGCCCTTTTAAAAACTCGATTCGCTCAATATTAATCAAATCATGCGCAGCATTCAGCCCCAGATACGCATTGACTCCATTTCGTAACGCAGCAGCACCAATGGTCTGATCGGTATTGAAACCACGAAACGAATAATTGTCCCAAAGCCCTCCTAAAGGGTTGAGTAAACTCACACCACTGACCAAGCCAATCACATCCCCAACACGCTGTGCATTGCTGTCTCGGAGCATCGCCTGATTCACCACCTGAACATTCTGCGGAGTTTGAAATGGGTCGGTTCCCGACTTTGTGGCCTCAGAGCTAAGCGTATTTAAATAAGAATGATCTTCCGATTGTGCCATGACCTGAAGCGTCTGCAATACCGCGGTTTCTTGCGCATACCCCGTGTGTAGCACACAAAAAAATGGTGCAAATGAATATAAAAAGTGCCTGCTACGCAGTTTCATTTTGGTGATCCAACAGTTGCAATTACGATAAATTACAATAAAATACCATCTTGTACACAAGTTTGTATAAGTCGTTTGACGTATTTTTTCCAATCTGCTGCCCGAGCACAATGCCTAAACTATGACTGCTGAATTTTTTGGTTTATTTCGATGCATTTTTTTGCTGACATTTATGGGATTGGTATGCGCTGCCTGTACGCCTGTACATGTACCGTCAGATCAGGCAAATACAGTTCAAATAGATGTGACAGACCGATACGGCAATAGAGTTCAACTGCAAAAGCCAGCACAGCGGATTGTGTGCCTGTTTGAGGCCAGCGTCGATGATTTGTATATGCTGGGTGCAGGTTCGGCACTGGTGGGCATTCCTGCCAAAATCTACAGCGCGCCGGATCTGTATCGTGCTTATTCCATTTTGGATCGACGCATTGCCCAAAAACAAATTGCAACGCCAAGTAACTGGGAAGCCTCGACCAATATTGAAAGTGTGGTTGCACTACAGCCCGATCTGGTCGTGGTCAATGCTGGCCAGACCGACGTGATCAAGGTATTACAAAAAATGCAGATTCCGGTATATGCCGTGATGTCGGAAAATCTGCAACAAACCCGAAAAGAATTACATGATTTAGGCACCCTGACAGGACGCAGTAAGCGTGCTCAGCAATTACTTCAATTTATTGATGCTGAAATTGCCGCGATGAATGCCAAAAAACACAATACAACGCAGCAAAAAACCGTGTACTACGGCTGGTCTGGAGGGCGGATTTTCTCGACCTCGGGCATCGACTCTATGCCCAATACTGTCATGACACTTGCCGGGGCACGTAATGTGGTCACCACTTCAATTGATCAACCCAATGTCAATCCAGAGAAACTTCTGGAGTGGAATCCGGATGTGATTTTACTGTGGAACAGTCGTCCTGAGCAGATTTATGAGCGCCCAGAACTAAGCACCTTAAGTGCCGTTCGGCAACGGCAGGTGTATAGCTTGCGTCCTGCGTTTTTGTTTAATCCGCATACACCCAAAATTCTGTTGGCTGCCAATCAGTTACAACACTGGTTATCTGGTTCAGTCGATGTGCATCAAGATGCAGCGCATGATATGCAGCGGATTTTAAGTGAATTTTATGGGGCAACGCATGCCACCCAACTCATCCACATGGCTCAATCCAAGGAATAATCAGTGAAGTCTTCTGTTTCTGTTTTGATTTATCTGCTCCCTGTTCCGCTGATTATATTTTCTTTGTTGATTGGGCCATCTGAACAATTTGGTCTACGTGATTTTAGCTATGCACTTTATGCCTTTTTTAGCACGCCAAACCATTTGAGCAATATTGAACTCGCGCGACTAGAACTCATGCAAAACATTATTGTAAATGTTCGAATGCCACGGGTCTTTCTTACCTTTTTAGTTGGCGCTGCACTGGCATCGTCGGGTAATACCCTGCAAGCCTTGTTTCGAAATCCATTGGTAGATTCTTATGTTTTGGGTATTTCGTCTGGCGCGGCTTTAGGTGCTGCGCTTGCACTGCTCACTGGCTGGCTCCCGGTTCAGGTATCTGCATTTTTATTTGGTATTTTAGCCGTATGTATGACCTATGGTTTTGCCCAGCAACGCTATGAAAAAAGTTCGGTGGTGGTGATTTTACTTTCCGGCATGATTGTTTCTGGGCTGTTTATCGCAGGACTCAGTATCGTGCAGTACTTGAGCGATCCTTATAAATTACAGGCAATTGTACAATGGACTATGGGCAATTTACATCAAGCCACATGGGACAAAGTCGAACAGGCTGTTTTACCGATTGCCCTGTCTTTACTGGGTATGTATGGCATGCGCTGGCGGCTGAATTTGCTGGCACTGGGTCAGCTTGAAGCCCAAGCGGTTGGCGTCGACCCAAGGCGAGATCAGTTTTTGTTGGTGTTATTTGTGACTCTAGCCACTTCATCTTCTGTGGCAGTTGCCGGCATTATTAGTCTTTACGGACTCTTTGTACCGCACGTCGTGCGTATGCTGATTGGGCCAGATAATGCCAAAACTGTTCCAGCGAACATTTTTTTGGGTGGATCATTTTTGTTGATTATCGATAATCTGTCTCGGACATTTTCAACCTTTGAAATTCCAATCGGAATTTTTACGATGCTGCTCGGTGCTCCCTTGTTTTTATATCTTATTCGTCGTTATCGCATGAACTGGGCTTGATGGTTATGAGTACAATTTCAATTCAACAAGTCAATTTTGCCTACCAGAAAAAAACGGTGCTGCACGACATTCAGCTCGAATTCCAGTCCAACTGTTTTTCTGTACTACTTGGTCGAAACGGGAGTGGTAAATCGACACTATTTAATCTGATGGCCGGTATTTATCCACTTCAGTCAGGTCAAATTTTATTTGATGGTCAGCCCTTGGCAAAGCTCAAAGGAAAACAGCGGGCGGTGCAACTGGGTTTTCTTGCACAAAGCCATCGTAGTATTTTTAATTTTAAAGTATTAGATGTGGTACTGACTGGTCGTGCTGCTTTTTCGGGTTATGCACCTTCACAAATCGATCGCGACCAAGCCTATGAAGCCCTTCGCATGCTGGAAATTGAGCATTTACAAGATCGCGATTACACCACGCTATCGGGCGGTGAGCGCCAACTGGTCATGATTGCACGCATCTTGACGCAAAACCCCAAAGTCATTTTACTCGATGAACCCACCAATCATCTGGATGTGTACTATCAGGCTTTTCTCATGCAAAAACTGCACGAGTTGTCGCGTCGAGGCTATACCATTGTGGCCATTATGCATGATCCGAATCTTGCATTTTTATATGCAGATGAGTTTTTCTTTATTAAAGACAGCCAGATTATTCGCGCACAAGACAAAGCACAGGCCGCTGAGGCTGATTTTTTGGCTCAGGTTTATGATTTACCGTTTCAGCAAGCCTATGTGGGCACCCACAAAATCGTCATGCCAAAACGCCGGGAAATCAGTGAATGACACTGAGCATTTGCAAAGTAATATTTTTTACTTCGTTGATGCTCTCAAGCACATGGTGCTCGGCCAAGTGAATGGCCTGTTCGGCATCTTTATTTAAGATACACCGTAAAATCGCACCATGATCTTCGTATGCATGCGCAACATCTAATGCCTTCATGGCCCCCAGACTCAGTACAATACGAATTTTTTCACTGGCCTCCTGATGAATCTTGGCAATTTGCTGATTACCGGCAGCACGTACTAAAGCACAGTGAAAGTCTTCACTTTGTAAGATCAACGCGGCAGTGTCTTTTAAATAGCGTTCGGGAGGAATCAGCCACATGGCCTGTAAGGCTTGCAATGCGGGTAACTCTTGCGGCTGTTCGAGTGCACACAGACGTTTGACTGCTTCTTTTTCTAAAATCATGCGTAAATCAAAAAGTTCTTGGTAATACCTAAATTCGAGTGGACGAATTTCCCATCCACTTCGAAAATGCACATGCACAAAACCTTCCTGCTCCAGACGATACAATGCCTGTCGGATCGGGGTACGACTTGCGGCATAACGCTCGGCCAGATCGGTTTCTGTAAAACGCTGACCGGGTTTGAGTACAAAGCTAAAAATATCTTGTTTTAATTGTGCATAAATCAGATCCGAAATGTTATTGGATATTTTTTTTTCAGATGGTGCTTTGGACATGAGATAAACCAATACGGAACGTATAAGCGGCTCATTATAATGGCTTTTGAGATTGAACGTAGCCATGACTGCAACAAATAAATGCGTGTGGATTTAAACCTGTCGAGATTTACACCAGAAAATGCCGTGCATGATGCAGCATATGCTCAGTTAAACGCTGTAACGGTTGTGATTGTTGTGACCAGTGATGCCAATATAACGGAATCTCGATGCTGTAATTAGGCATCAGATTGATCAGCGGTTGCTGGGCGGCTTTAAGCTGGAATTCGGGCACAATGCCATACCCCATGCCCAGTTGCACTGCGGTAAAATAAGACTCAGATGAAGGAATGACATGACACGGATAACTGCCTTGCGGTAGCCCAAACTGGCTTTCTAATACATTAAAATGAATATGATCTTTCTCATTAAAAATGATGGCCGGTGCACTGCGTAGCTGTGTGCGATGAATTCCGTGTGCAAACCATTGCTGCGTAAAGGCCTGAGTCGCGACTAACTGATATTTCATTTTGCCAAGATACTGGGCCTGACAGCCTTTCATGGGGTTACTTTCCACCGAAATACAGCCACTGACAATGCCTTTTTGTAGCCATGAATAGGTGTGAGACTGATCATCAACCCGCAGTTGTAGCAGTATTTTTTCTTGAATAAGCACCGCATGTAATGCAGGCAACAACCATGTCGAAAGCGAATCGGCGTTGGTGGCAATGACGGCTTGAAAAAAACTGGCCTTTTGCGGGCCAGCCAGCGTATGCATTAAATTCTGCTCCAGACGACGTGTATGCTGTAAATGCTCAAACAGTTGCTGACCTGCTGGCGTCAGTGTGCATGGGCGTGCCCGAATCAAAAGCAATTGTCCGAGTTGTTTTTCCAATGCTTGTACGCGCAGCGTAACCGCTGAAGGCGTAATACATAACGTATCGCCCGCCAAATCAAAACTACCGTGTTCTGCAACAGCCATAAATGCATCGCATTGCTTACTGTCTAACATAATCACCTAAATTTTTTTTAGTTATCTCGATATCTTCTTAGTATTACTGACTTTTATTAGAAAAACCATCTACCATTGATGAGGTTGGATTCCGGTTAAAAGCACACGCTGACGTGGCTCGGGATTACTTTTATTTTGTTTATGATCGAGTCACTATGAACGCTTTTTTTTCTGGCTTTGCCGTAGGGCTGTCGCTTATTGTCGCCATTGGTGCTCAAAATGCCTTCGTGCTCAAACAAGGGCTTAAACGTCAGCATGTTTTTTGGGTGTGTCTGGTGTGTGCGTTGTCTGATTCTATTTTGATTTATCTGGGCGTTACTGGATTTTCAAAAATAATCATTCAGTTTCCAGCTTTATTAATCTGTGCCCAGTATTTCGGTGCGCTCTTTTTATTCTTATATGGCATAAAGCATTTTTACGCAGCATTGCAGTCATCGGTATTACGCCCGAGTGATCTGGAAAATCACCAGCTATTGCCTGTAATCGGGATCTGTCTGGCACTCACTTGGCTCAATCCACATGTGTACTTAGATACAGTAGTTTTGGTCGGCTCAATTTCTGTTCAGTTTTCACCTCAAAATTATCTGTTCGCTGCCGGATGCATACTGGCATCTTGGTCTTTTTTCTTTTTACTCGGTTATGGTGCGCGGCTTGTATCACCTATGTTTAACCGTCCACATGCATGGAAAGTACTTGATCTTATTATTGGATTTATCATGTGGGGAATTGCGCTGAATCTGATTCTGTAATACATAGCTGGTTTGCCTGTATGACTAACCAGCTGTGTACGCACCTATCAGTTACGATATTTTAAAGCGAAGCGAATTGTCTTGATAAATCGGCGTAATGTCCTGCCCATTTAAAGTCACTTTTTGATAGCTTCCCTGTAGCTTTTTGGCAGTCAGTACGGTGTAGGTTCCTGCCGGCAAAGTGCTGCTGGTACGAATGTTTAACAGGCCATTTAAGCTGGCAGTCTGGTCAATTTGTACGGCAGGTTGCATTGCAGATTTAAAATCGACCAGAAGCGTTGAGCTAGCAAGCTGTGTAAAATTGCTCTTGAGGCGTAAAGTGGTTGTGGTATTGATATTTAAATTGCTATTAGCGCGTACATACACATCGCCTTGCCCTGCTGCATGTTCAGACAATAAACGAATCGTACCTTGAGTAATATCTATACCGCCCGTAAATGTATTGTTGCCATTTAAGCCGAGTGCGCCTGTTCCCAGTTTGGTGAGTTTTCCGGCTCCAGAAATATCATTGCCCCATTGATCAGACTGGTTAAAGCCACCTAATGCGGCATCCATGGTCAGTGTTACATCACCATTAAAATTGCCATAACCTGCACCTGCTTTAAACAGATTTAAGCGTCCATAACCTTCGGCATCATCCATAACAGGATAACCTGATGCAATTGCGGTCGACTTTAAGACCACACGGCGCTGGTTGGCCGTTAAGTAAGGAAAGCGGGTTTCGAGTAAGACTTCTGCACCTTTAGGTACATTTGCAACACGAGTTTTATCTGCAATTTGATTAAATCCATACGTCATCCACAGGCTGACTTTATCTTTTAATGTGTTTAGATCTGCGAACCGATCGTTTTGATCGTAAGGTGTTTTTGCTACAGCATAAAAGGCTTCAAAATTTGTAGTATTGGTGGCTTTCATCAACTGAGTTTGTGCCTGCTGATAGGCCTGTTGGCGCTTTTCAGGCGTCATGGCATTGAGGTTTGCGACATCGGCAGCAATAGACTGAATACGCCCACCGACTACATCAAGTGCCGAGTGCATCCCCGCAATAATACGCGAATCGCCCAAATCCATTCCGCGTGCGATCAGCTCCTGATAGCGCTGCGGCACCAGATATGCCATTGCAATGGCATTTCGACCCGCTTCGGCCGTATGACCACTTGGAAAACCGCCATCGGTATTAGGTGTATTGCTCTTGGCCGATTCTAAACTAGGCACCACGATGACATCGCGGCTCCAACGATACGGACGTGCATATTTATAAAATCGCTTGGCTGGTTCTGTCGATGCGTTGGTCCCCATGGCCTGAATAAATTCGACCACCTGACCAAAATCGAGATTGCCCTGAGCGGTTGTTAGGCCCGAGTTATTGCCTTGGTCGTCATATTTCACCTGCTGTGCATCAGCGGGTACAGCATTGATGGTGGTGGTTTGCCCAGTCAGTTTGCGCCATGGATCTGTCAGTGCGCCCAAACCAGTGGTCACGCTGTAGCTTTTACCGCGTCGATCATCGAGATAGGCACGCACAGCATCTTCTGCGCTGCGATTATGTGTGGTTTGTACGGAATAATTGATATTGTAATTGAGTACTTCTGCATTTTTTTTGGTTCCATCTGTACTATCACTTGGAATTCCGGTCCAGTTTGAGGCTTTCACCGCTGGAAATCCGTCTCGTGCTTCAGCAGATACGCCTGCATCGACCAATAAACTCGAAGGTGTCCAGACATCAAGATAACCACTTAAAACTCGAACGCCCGCATTGGTTTCAACTGTGGCATAACGCGCATCGCCTCGCTGGTTAGTCGCCCAAGAATCGACCACTGCATTAAGATTCGACGAAACAGGTGCAGTATCTTCATAGCCCAAACCTTTGGGCGGCTGCGTGGTAGCATCGGATGTGGTATCGGTATCATGATCATTACATCCTGTAAACAGCACGGAACAAGACAAAATCGAGAGGCAAAGCGCATTCAACTTGAAACTGGACATGGCGTCATCCATAAGCGTAAATAAAGATGCTATCTTTCAGTAAAAGTGTTTAATTTGTGTTAAATACGATCAAATGATTTTGAGTCGATCTACCTGTTAACTGACAAAAAAACCCATTTAAATCTGGACGCAACGGACGCTTTTATCGTGTGTTCACTTTATCTGGCGTCATTCAATCTGTGTTACGGACGACATTGACTTGATTCGACGCAAAAACCTATATTGGTCGATATAACAACCAAAAGAAGAATAGCAATGAAAAAATTCCTCCTCTGCTGTGCAGTGTTGTTCGGCACCCAACATGCCTTGGCTGCCAACACCACTTGGTCTGCTGGCTCAACCTATAAAGGTACAGTGACCGTACCTATTGAAAGCGGGCCTAATGTGGTCTGGAAATGTAACGGAAAAGCATGCAGCATGTCTGGCCCTTGGGGCGATGAGCTATCGCTCGACTCGTGCCAAAGTTTAGTGATGCGGGTAGGAAAAATTAGTTACTATAAAAACTCGGCTGGAAAAGTGTGGAATTCTCAATCACCCGAACTGGCCGCTTGCAATAAAGCAGCACGTTAAAGATACCAATCCAATAAAAAAACACCAGATCATCGCTGATCTGGTGTTTTTGTTGAGACGATTTATTTAGAAGCTCGCATCACTTCGGTTAAATCTTGGCATCAATATCGGTCACTGCAATTAATTTGTGGTTTACAAATTCTTTTAAACCCAAATCAATCAGTTCGCGACCATAGCCTGAACGACCTACGCCACCAAATGGCAAGTCGGCCTGCGACGTGGTTGGGCTATTGATGTAAACCATACCAGTATGGATTTTTTTGGCCACTTCAACACCGCGTTGATGATCGGCTGTATACACTGAGCCGCCCAAACCAAACGGTGAATCATTGGCGATACGGATAGCATCGTCCTCATCTTTGGCACGATATAACTGTGTGACTGGCCCGAAAAACTCCCAGTATCGTGCGTCGTTATCATCACTGATATCCGTCATAAGCAAGGGTTGGAAGAATGCACCTTGCTCTGGCACCGGCGCACCGATTGCTTCAACTTTAGCACCTGCTGCTTTGGCTTTTTCGACTTGTTTTTTCAAGTTGTCGGCGGCCTCTTGCGAACATAAAGGTGCCAAAGTGGTTTCTGGGTCCATCGGGTCACCCGCTTTAAGCTTTGCCACGCCTTGTTTGTAAAGCTCGACAAATCGATCATAGACTTGATCGACCACAATAAAACGTTTTGATGCGGTACATACCTGACCGGCATTGCTATGGCGGCCACTGACTGCAAGTTCAGCCGCTTTTTCTAGGTCTGCATCTTCAAGCACGATCAGTGCATCGGCCCCCCCTAGTTCAAGCGTCGATTTTTTCAATGCCTTGCCCGCATGTGCAGCCACCTCAGCGCCGGCACCCTCAGAACCTGTCAGTGCCACGCCACACACCCGATGATCATTTAAAATCAGAGGGATATGTTCATGACTCAAATATAGGTTTTTAAAAGCACCCTTAGGCAAACCTGCTTCAAGCATCAGTTCTTCAAATGCATTTGCACTTTGCGGCACAATCGAGGCATGCTTGAGCAGTACAGTATTTCCAGCGGCAAGCTGCGCACTCAAGATACGGGCAATCTGGTAAAACGGAAAATTCCAAGGTTCTACCGCCATCACAATACCCTGTGGCTCATAGTAAATTTTGGCATCGATGTCGGTATTTTCAGTGGTGAGTGGCGTCGGCGATAAAAACTTTTCGGCATGTTTGGCGTAATATTCAAAAATTTGTGCACAAATCTCGACTTCGCCTAATGCTTCTTTAAATAGTTTTCCCATTTCGAGCGTTAAAAATTTTGCATACTTCTCATTGTCGCGGCGCAAAATACTGGCCGCCTGATTTAATACGTTAGCACGTGTTTCAAACGAAGTTTCTTTCCAATCTAAATACGCGGTATAAGCTGCATCAATTGCTGCATGTACCTCTTTTTCAGTTGCAGTCGGGAATTCTTTTACTTTTTCGCCCGTGTAGGGATTAACCGTTGCATATGCCATGAATCTACCCTCTATTTTTGAAGTTTCAATTTTGAGCGCATTTCTAAAAAAAATGCGTGTCCATTTAAATTACGGTCACGCAGATGATTTCTAAAGTAATTTATTCTGATCTTACAAATCGTATAACGGCGTAACATTCAAAGACAAAATGTATAAAATTAGTTGAGGTTCAGCATTATCGTGTACTCAATACCAGCTTAACCGGTATGTATTTTAGGCTGCAAGCTGATGATTGAGCGTGTCGCCATTCTATATTAATCGACCACGACATCCGTACTGAGTGCTGTTTTTTACTTTGCTGCGTGCGGATATGCATCGACATCATGCCGAGTGGGTTCATATTTAATCATCAAACCAATCACCACCAAAGGCACCACCGCAAAAAATGAAATAATGAAAAATACATCCGTCTGGTAACGTACCATCCAAATGGGCAATACAAACATGGCAATGGCTTGTGCGACACCCGTGACTGCTCGGTTAAACCCGACCCCAATGCCACGAATTTCTGCAGGATACGCCATGGTTGGATAAACCATCATTTGGGCCCCTGGCCCAAAGCCTTCGGCAAATAACCAGGCACCCAGTAAAATAACAGCGGTATAAATTAAAAATGGATGCTGTGGTTCTCCAATCCATGCCAGTGCAACCAACGCCACAAACTGTAGCCCGAATCCAGCAAGCAGCACATGCCGTGACGAAAACCGGCTGGCCACATATACACCCAACAGCCCGCCTGTAAAGGCAAAAATCAAGTTAAGCCCAAGTGTGGTGATAATGGTGGTGAGTGTATCGGTGTGGAAAAACCGTGTCAGAATTGACGGTAAAAAGAACGCAATGGTGGTGTATTGAAATGCAACCGAAACATGAATCACTAAGGAAACGACCGTACGGGAAAGATATTCAGAGTGAAACAAAACTTTAAAACTCAGTTTTTTTGCCTGATGCTGCTGACCCACTTGTTGCGGAATAATGTCGTCTGCGACCTTGGCATTGAGCGCATAGGATTGGCGTAATATTTTTGCTGCACCTTGGAGGTCACCCTGATTGGCCAGCCAGATCGGTGATTCGGTCAGATATTTTCCACGTACAAAAATAATCAACAGCGCAGGCACTGCGCCAAAAATCAACGATGCACGCCAAAGCCAGTTACTGTGCTCGGGTGGAAGTAAAAAATAAAGTGCCAACACCACAGCAAAACACACCGAAGAAGCGGCGTACCACATTGGGCACCATGCTGCCAAACGCGCCGCCTTATTGCTTTTGCCTTCAAATTTTGAAAATTCAGACAAATATGACATCGCCACAGGTAAATCGATACCGACACTAATTCCCATGACAAAACGTGCCGCAATCAGCACCCAGACATTGGGGGCCAGCCCCGCCACTATCGCGGCAATCACAAACAACACCATATCGGCCATAAACACACGGTAACGGCCAATTTTATCGGTGAGCCACCCACCGATAATATTGCCCACAATAGTCCCACAGATGATGGCAGAGGCAACCACACCGGTCATGACAGGCGTTAGCGTAAACTCACTCACCACCTGATCGATACCAAACGATAATGTGGTGAGATCATAGGCATCTATAAACACCCCTATTAGCGCCAGCCAAATCACATGATTACTTTTACCCTGACCTGCATGTTGAGAAACCAGTTGCGAGACATCTTTCGCACTTCTTATTTCATACGCTGGAATAGTTTGATGATTATAATCACTCATTTTTAAAAGTGCCTGATTTGGAAAGGCTTAATATAAAATCGATATCGAATTAAAATAAACCAACTAAAATTGAAAATCTCATCTGATTTTTATATTTCATTATTTTTGAAATGAATAGCAAGAGCCTTAAAATAAAATTTTAAAAAATAAAAAAAGAGGTTACCCTCTTTTTTTTATTTAATTTGACTCTCTATCTAAATCGCTTGGGCATATGTTGCACGGTTAAGTTGTCGATAGCTCGCGCCCTTATGTTGCTCGCTTAAATAAGGCCCCTGACCAAATAACTTCTCGCGCAAGGTGCCGGTAGCGTACTCTGTTTTATAAACACCGCGTTTTTGTAGCTCGGGCACAATAAAATCCACAACATCGATAAAGGTCTGGTGCGCCAATATATAAGCCAAGTTAAAGCCGTCAATATCAGTTTCCTCGATCCATGCTTGCAAGTGATCTGCAACCGTTTCAGCCCCTCCGACCAAAACGGGGCCATTTCCGCCCAGACTGTTCCAGTGCGCGATTTCTTCAATGGTCCAGACACGCTCTGGATCTGCATTGACATAGGCATCGAGTAAAGACTGAATGGCATTGGTTTTGATATATTCGACTTGATCGGTAGGACGGTATTGTGAAAAGTCGACGCCAGACCATCCGGACAGTAAAGTTAAGGCACCGTCATAACTGCCATAAGATTGATACTCCTTAAATTTTTGCTGTGCTTCATGGTCTGTCTCTGCCGTTACAATCGACAATAACGTGTATATTTTAACGGAGTAAGGATCACGCCCTTCTTCTTTGAGTTTCTGACGAATCGACTGGACAACTTTTTTAGCCGCAATTTTAGACGGTGCTGCAATAAACACACATTCTGCATTTTGACTGGCAAATTTTTGCCCTCGCGGTGAAGCGCCAGCCTGATATAAAACTGGCGTTCGCTGCGGTGAAGGTTCACACAAGTGAATGCCGGGCACACTAAAGTATTTGCCTTCATGTGCAATTGCATGAACCTTTGCAGGATCGGCAAAAATACCGTTTACTTTGTCTCGGAGTACAGCATCATTTTGCCAAGATCCTTCCCAAAGCTTGTACAGCACTTCAAGATATTCATCGGCAATATCGTAACGGTTGTCATGATTGACCTGACCTTTTTGTCCCAGATTTTTAGATCCGCTGTCTAGGTAAGACGTGACAATATTCCACCCAAGACGACCTCTGGTCAGATGATCCAGCGTACTGATACGCCGCGCAAATGGATACGGATGCTCAAATGAAATAGAGGTGGTCAAGCCAAATCCCAGATGCTGGGTCACGGCCGCCATTGCTGGCACAATCTGTAACGGATCATTAACCGGTACTTGTACGGCACCTTTGAGTGCATGTTCGGCACTATGATGATACACATCATAAATCCCCAGCACATCTGCAATAAAAATTCCGTCGAAACAGCCTTTTTCCAAAATTTTTGCCAGATCCGTCCAGTACTCAAGTGCTTTGTATTCTGTTGAGCGGTCTTTGGGATGTCGCCACAGCCCTGGCGACTGATGCGCGATGCAGTTCATCTCGAATGCATTAAAACTAATCTGTTTTGTCATAGCGGTTATCTTTATATTTTTATGGATGTCTGGTGATTTAAAGCACAAGGGCTTCTACATAGCAGCCAGTTTAGGTTGGGGTCAGTGACACAGATGAGGCATTGTTTAAAGTACTCTGTTCTGCTTGAGCCTCGATGTTTGAGGTATCTCCTATACGCCACTGATAGGGTGGTAAAGTTCCATTCACACTAAAATCACCAATAATTCGTGCTTTAAATACACGCGGATTGTGCGATGCCAAGGTTCGAATATTGCGCCAATAGCGGTCGAAGCCATATTTTTTATCTGCCGCAGATGCACCTAAGGCGTCAAAGAGTAAGGTCGAAGCATCTAGTGCCAATTGGGTAATGACGCCCTGAGCTTGGGCACTTTCCAGCTCTGCCAGCGCGTTGAGATCCGCTTCAGATGCACTATGTGAATCGAGCGCAGCCGAATAGGTACGCTCGAGGCTTTGTGCAACTTTTTCAACCAACACACCGGCAGTGTATGCTGCAGTGCGGATTTGACCGACCACCTGCAAAATTTGAGGATCATTTTGTACCAAAGGTGTATTGGCATGTGAGTAATTCCGCGTACGCTTGGCAACAGCCGCAGATACATCGTAAGTTGCTGCACGGGTTAAGCCTGTAATAATCGCCAATTGAATCAACTGGTAAAACGCAGCAGAATATTTAAAGCGAGTTCCTTCTGGCAGAAATTCGCTCGGATCGACCAGTACATCAGTAAAGCGTGCTGTGCCACTGGCGGTGAGTTGCTGACCGAATCCATTCCAGTCGTCTAAAATCTCGACGCCCTGTGCATGCCGCGGCACGATCACGGTTGAGGATTCTCCGTGAAGATCGGTCACCCCCACTTCAACCCAATTGGCATATAAACTGCCGGTGGTATAGTACTTTTCTCCATTCAGGCGAATCTTGCCACTTTCATCGGTCGATAAATGCGTTTTAAAGGCGTGAATTGATTCTGTACCGCCTTCCGACCATGCACTGCCTATTGTGTCGCCACGCGCCAGACGCTCAAGCCAGCGTTGCTGGAATAACGGATCTTGAGACACCAGAACATCTTCAGTAAAGCCAAAATGAATCCGCAAAATTTGAGGGAAATTCGAGTCTGCTTCGGCCAGTTCAATCAATAAGGCAAATAATTCAGGCAATGTGGCCTCATATCCACCATACGCCTTTGGTAAACGTAGGCGTGTAAATCCACTGTCTTTGAGCCACTGGATTTGTTCAATCGGAAGTTCATGACGCTGTTCACGTTGCAATGCATGTTGTTTAATTTGTTCAAATAGAGGACGAAACTGGCTTGCGAGCGTGTCGTAGCGTGTGGAAACCGCTTCACCCCATACCCGAAACAATTGCGAAGTCGTGATCTGGGGGCGATGTTGCAGCTGTGTATTGACCGTTGGGTGATAAAAATGTGTCATATGAGCATCCATCAATTTTATTTTTATCTTAGCCAACGCATTTGTTTTTATAAAAATTAAAATGTGATAATCATTGCAGGATTTATTCATTAGCCTATCTATTATTTTTTTAATTTTCTGTTATTTTGATTAATAAAGAATAAATATTATGAATAAAAAAAGTGCTATTAAATCAGCCGACAAATATGTATTTATCGGCTAGTAAAATTTAAAATGATCAAACTTAATAATTAATGGTATAGCTTAATGCATAGGTTCTGCCTTGAGCTGGAATATCTAGATAGGCATTTGTATTGGTTATTGCTGCTTGTTGGGCAAACACAGTTTTATACTGGCGATTCCAGACATTATACACCCCAAAATCTACACGACCTTTGAGTGCTGGAAAATGTGCCAAAACATCCATAGTGGTATAGCCCGAAATGTCAGCCGCATTGTTGTCATCTTTAAAGCCTTTTGCAGCGAAAGCTAGATCGTCTTTGTAGGCTTTATTGCTGCCTTTAATGGCCAAAGCCTGCACACGCACACCATAACCGTCTTGATCCCATTCACCAAATACAGTTCCTTTTACAGGTGCGACCTGATAGGCGTTTAACTCATGCCATGCACCAGATTCATCTTTATACTGACCGCGCGTGTAAGCGAGCGTTCCACCGACTTTAAATTGCTGCAAAAATGGATAACTTAAGGTTGTTTCAGCGCCATAAACACGTTGATCGGTATCGACAACACGCGCGGCTCGGTTACTAAATTGCACGGTTTTATCCGAGGTATTGTAAAAACCGGTCAAACTGACATTTAAGCCCTGATTTTGCTCTAGGCGCCACCCGAGCTCGTAGTTATTTACCGTAATCGGCTGCAAATTCGCGGTGGTAATGTTATACGTCGAAACATCTCGGAGCATACGCTGTACATCTGGGTAGCTAAAGCCCTGTGAAAAGTTTGCATAAAGCTGCTGTGCATCGTTCAGTTTATATACCGCACCCAAATTGAATAAAAACTTATCGGCATCGGTACTGCCAGCTGCAATCTCTTTGCTTTCACGTACCGGTACATAGGCATCTGTTTTTGCCTGAATGTATTGATAACGTACACCACCCTGAAGATTCAACCGATCGGTCAGTTCATAATCTGCTTGAACAAATGAACCAATACTATCAATTTTTGTATCTGGCCCCTGACTTTGAACAGCGCCTGTCGCGGTATAAGTCAAACCATTATCCGACGCGATGTATTGATCCGCCCACTGGCGATCATTTTCATGATCGTAATCGATGCCGTAAGTCAGACCCAAATTGCGATCAAGAAGATTAAATTTCGATTGTAAGGTCGAGCGTAGGCCATAAAAATCGTTGTCAGATTCGCTTTGTCTGACTGTTGCACCATTGGTGACTAAAGCCCCGGCATAAGGCACAAAGCGTAATTTTTCTTTACGGTAATACGCATCGATATTCAGGATTTGACCGAATATATCTGTATTTTGATACTGGGTGTTTACACCATAACGCTCTGTAAAAGGTTGATCGGGTACATTCCAGCCTTTAATAGGCACATAATAGTCGGCACTGGTTTTGGTGTAGTCTGGGCCATACTTGGTGTCTTGTCGATCTTTGTAGTACTGAGCACCGAGGCTGAGTGTTTGTGTATCTGACACGTTAAGGCCAATACGTCCATTGATGTCTAGGGTATCGGTATCCATGGTGCTGCCTTGCCATGGACTTAAAGAGATCCGATTGCCACGACCGTCAAACTGTGCGCCACGGCTGGTAAAGTTGGTGCCTAAAAATCCGTTTATGTTGTCCTGACTAAATGCAGCAGTTTGACCGATTTCATAGGCGAGCCCATCTGCACGGAAATTATCGGCCGATGTGATGCCAACCTTGGTACTCAAACTAAGTGGCTGATCTGGATTGGCACGCTTGGTAATAATATTAATGATGCCACCTGTCGCACCTGAACCATAAATACTGGTGGCTCCAGATACCACTTCGATATGATCGATTAATTCTGGACTAATGCTGTTGAGCTGTCGCGCGGCATCACGAGAACCCGTTTGAGGTACCCCATCAATCATCACCAGAATGGTTCGACCACGCATGGTCTGGCCATAGTTACTGGTGGTCCCGCTGCTCGGTGCCAGCGATGGTACCAATTGAGCCAGAACATCGGCCACCTTACGCCCCGCTCCAGCTTGTTGCGTAATTTCACTTCCCTGAATGGTCTGCACAGTTCCTGCAATTTCGGCAATACTTTTGGGTGTTCGGGTGGCGGTCATGACAATTTTATTGAGCGCCACCACATCTTTTTTAGATGCGTTTTCAGTTGCCGTGCTGTTTGAGTCGGTCTGATCATTTGCATACAGGCAACCCGATATCGCCATGGCCAGCAAACTCAAAGCAAATTGTTTTGTACGCATGTTACCCCCACAGATAAATATAATAAAACTAAGAATAATACTCATTATCAATAAAAAGTAAAATAAAAAGTGTCGTGGTGTTTTAAGCACTTTCACCACAAAGCTGTAAAAACCGATCACGATCCATTTTATTTTTTAGACTCAATCAGGTTAAATGCTCTCACCAACTGGTAATTCATTTTTCTTTAAATAATGATAACTTTGAATCACCAATAATATTGCTGCCAAACTGATTCCACAGGTCAGCACCAGCCAGATTATATTTACATTCGCACTCTCCTGAAGCCAACCACGCACGCCCATCAAATAACTCAATGGAATAATCACCACCCAATAACAAAACAGAATTACAAAAAGTGGTTGCATAAACTGTTGCAAACCACGTAGTACACCAGATGCAACTGTTTGGATCGCATCAAAAACTAGGAAAACTGCCACAAAAGACATTAAGCCAGTGGCAATATTTAATACTTCAGAATCTTTACTAAATAAACCTGTTAATGGGATTGCAAAAGTCATTAAAAGTCCAGCAATCAATACGCCATAAATCAGAGTAATGACCACTACAGCACCACTGGTAGCAATCTTGGACTGATCATTATGGGTTGTCGAAAAATATGCCACACGAATGGTCGTTGCGCTACTAATCCCAATTGGAATCATGATAATCAGCATGGCAATATTAATTACAATCTGGTGTGCTGCAATCGCCTTTGCCCCAAGCTGTGATGCAAAAAATGCCAGTGTTGCCAAAGCTAGAATTTGTAGGACCAAGGTGATACCAATAGGTAAACCTTGCTTGAGCAATTCCAAACTTTGTTGAATATTGACTTCGATATGTTTTGTTTTCAGTTCAGGAACTGCTCTTGCCACTAATTTATACATACAAAAACAAGCAATATAAGCACTGATGGCAGTAGCAAGCCCTGTGCCTGCTCCACCCATTTCGGGAATAAAACCAATACCATTGACCAAGACATAACAAAGAGAAGCATCGCAGATCAGTAGAAAGAGGTAAGTCAGCATAATGGGTTTAAGCAAGCTATGACCTTCACTGATGAATCTAAATAAGGTCATATATACCAATCCAGGCACACCAAAAGCCACAAAATGTAAATATTGCTGAGCAATGCTTGCCACTTGTGGATTTTCAATTAACCAAGGACATAAAAATGCCAACAGTTGAATCAACACAAAACCAAAAATTGACAGTAATAATGCTACTTTTTTACCTTGTTGTATCAGTACGGTAATCTCGTGTTTAGCTCCTTGTTGCATGGCGGAAATTTTGGGAACAAGCACATATAAAATCCCTGTAAATAATATAAATACAGGCGTCCAAATATTACTGCCCAAACCAATGCCAGCCAGATCAATATAATAATAACGGCCTGCCACCATGGTATTGATCACACCCAAAGAAGCTTGACAAATCTGGATCAAAATTAAGGGCAGAGCCAGTTTTAATACAGGTAGGGAGATGTCTTTTAAAATATTCATCGCATTTAAGTCTTAAAATTTTAGAAAAATCTGTCGTGATTTCATACCCGATTAGTGTTTTTGATCTAATCGCCAATACCCTTTAATGTGATTATTTTTTCCTGAAAGTTTGCGTTCATTACGGAAATAATGTCGAATCTGTTTTGCGGCATTATTTTCTAAAGCACCCCAAACCTGATCTAACTGGGTAAATTTTTTTAACAGCTCCACGGTTTGACTACCTTGCTCATGTACAGATCCAGTAATTTTTTGAATATTGCTATTTTGGGGAAAGCAAAAATCATCAAAATAAGTAAAATCTGCAGCATCAGCACTGAGTAAAATGACAATCGGTGCAATCGGGTTTTTCCAAAAATCTAAAATCCCGGCAAGCGCTGGAAATGCAGTTTCATCTGCAATTAGAACGGCTTGTCCCTCATGTAAATGCTCGTGCTTGTCGTCGGTTTCGGTGCGACTCGAAATTAAAGCGCCTGCACTCAGTTGTTGTACCCATTGACTTCCAGGACTCGAACCATGTGTAAAGATGTCGATATAGCCAAAATGTAAATCCTCATGATTTGAACTGTCAGCAAAGGCTTTTCTTAAAGTATAAAGACGAACATCTTTATTCATACTTTCAATGAGTTTTTGACGCTTTTGTGTCGATAAATACTTCATTAACCATAAGAAACCCCGATCGAGTAAATTTTTTAATGTTCCGCTTTTATTGGAGTTA
This sequence comes from Acinetobacter soli, assembly GCF_018139125.1. Lineage (NCBI taxonomy): Bacteria > Pseudomonadati > Pseudomonadota > Gammaproteobacteria > Moraxellales > Moraxellaceae > Acinetobacter > Acinetobacter soli. Next base: position 202,405 of record NZ_CP073241.1, on the reverse strand, counting down.
TTCGGTTGAACTAAAGGAGCTTTTTCTAATATTTTTAAAATAAAACCATAAGCATAACCTGCATAATAATTTGGCAATGGTCTTTGACTTTTAATGGTAAGACGTGTGATATTTGGACTGACTTGTGACTTGTCCACTACTTCAAAAAACTGTTTGGCATTATGACTGAACTCAATTTTTTGTTTGGCAAATGAATTATAAGCCAAATATAAAATCTGCTCTTCTAAATCGCCTTTTAATTCAAAATGAATAAACAAATCTTGTTTCATGGATACAGATGGAACTTGAGTCTGTAACAAAATACCTTCTTCATAAATATCGGAAATTACAGCATCATGAATATCATTGTTTTTACCATAGTTTTGAGCAATGATTAGCAGCTCTTTACGATGGTCTTGATTCACATGATCCATAATATCAAGCTTACGATCTTGATCTTTAATCGTGGTCAAATGTGTCATGATACCGCCTAATTCCTAAATAAAAATATATAATGAGATGAATCTTGAGAACTAATGTGCTGGATATTCAGCATCAGATGGCAATATTTTCCATGCCAATACTGCAACACCTAAAGCAGCCACAAAGGTTAAAATTACTACAGCGGTATACCCAATATATTGGGCCAGCGTTAAACCAAGTGCTGAATAAACAAAACCCATAAAAACCACTAGGCTAAGTTGTAAACTAAAGAACGTTGCTTTTGCTGGCATGTTGGCAGCACGATCCATAATGAGTGTCGAAATCGTGGCAATTAGTCCTGGATTGGCAATGAAATAACCAAAAATCGCCAAGTACACTATAAGTTTTGAGGTATATCCTAAGGTCAAAGGAACAAATAACAGTAAGGTCAAACCTTGCATGACCGTCAGCGTAATCAGTGCTTTTTTTCGTTGTAATCGATTGATTAAAATCGTGGCAAGGAATGCCGATAAGATACCGATAATCGAACCAAAAACTTTTGTGGCAAAACCAATATCAACCAGTGACCACTTTGCATCGACTAATAATGGATTTAGGATGCCAAATACAGCAGTAAACCCAATTGGATAAATGAATAACAACAAAAACCAAGACTTGTATTTTGTGATAAATACTTTAAGTTGCTGAGCCAAACTTTTGAATTGAGATGACACATTATTATGCGGATTAAAAAACTTATTATCAGGTTCTCGATAAAACAGGAGCTGAATCCAAGTAATAACAGTTAAAAGTGCCAATATAATAAAAGCACCTTTCCATTGTAACCATGGATATAAAATAAGCAGTAAGCCACCACCAATAATATTGCCCAATAAGTTACTGGCATATTGAATACTATTTGCAAATTGTCGTTCAGAGGGTTCAAAAATCTTTGTGGCTAAACCATCTATAGCAACATCTTGGATGCTCATAAAGAAGCTATAAACAATAAAGAGAACCAGCATGATTGGAAATTGTTTCTGTATTTCTAAATAGCCACACGCTAGTAGTAGCCCCGTCATACACAATTGTGCAAACAAAAGCCAACTTCGATACTGCCCTTGAGTGAATAATCTAACACTATCAACAAATGGTGCATATAAAATTTTACCCAGCATTGGAAGCGCAATCATGTTCAATAATGCTAATTTATCGAGTGCAATACCGTGTTGCCTCAAAATAGCAAAGGTAGCAGACATCATAAATGCAATACCGATATATTGTGTGGTATAGGTACTGATCAATAACAACCAAGGTTTAGAATGACGAGACATAATAGGCCTTCCAATGCATGAATATTTAAATAGAATTAAAAATCGAACTGCATAGATAACTTATATGTTCTTGGTGTACCAATAGAGACAAACATACCGTTCCAGACGCCTGCCCAATAATGTTTATCAAAGATATTATCTACCCCACCTCTAAAGGTCACTTTATGGTTGGCAATTGACGTTGAGTAGCGACCACCTGCATCTAAACGGAACCAGCTTGGTAATTTTTGTGTATTAGCTGAATCGACATACTCTGTACCTGTGTAAATCGTATTGGCCGTCAAAGTAAGGCCTTCAATTTGGTTTACATCCCATTCAAAGCCCAAATTCGATTGCCAGTGTGGGATCCCATAAACATCTTTACCATCATAAATACCATTGGTTGTTTTGGTCTGTTCGGCATCCATATAAACAACGCCACCAAGCATTCGTAGATTACTGAGTATTTGGCCGGCTGTTGTCCATTCAATCCCACGATTACGTTGTTCGCCACTCATGCTATAAGTGCCAGATGTATCTCCCATGAGTAATGGTTTTGTAATCTGATAAATACTCAACGTATTTCTAAAACTCCCATTTTCCCACTTGGTACCTAATTCATATTGTTTAGATTTATAAGGAGCCAATGTTTCACCATAATTGGCTGCCGTGGTTACACTCACCGTCTCACCTGGCGATAAACCTTCTACGTAGTTTCCATATAATGAAATTGAATTATTCCAAGGTTTAACCACAAAACCGAGTGCTGGCGTTACCGCACTTTTATTATAATCTGAACCTGCTATAGCATTTCCTGTCGTTATACTGTAGCTCTGAGACTTCACTTGTTGATGGCGTAAACCAAGTATCAATTGATATTTGTCATCGGCATATGAAAGCGTATCCGCAAGCGCAACACTGCTTAAGGTAATATCTGAGGTTTTAAGAACAGAAGGCTCTGCAGCTAGAACTCCAACTGCTGCTGGTGAATAAATATTGGATGCCCAACTCCCACCAGTAGCTAGGCCCATATAGACGTCTTGATCGATTACATTCGCGCTGAGGACAACATCGTGATCAATTTCACCTGTTTTTAAATGGCCACGAATCCCTGTTTCTACCGAATTAACATCTGTTTTGTTGGCAGTATTGCGTGAAACAGCAATGTAATCACCATTCGCTTGAGCATTTCGACCGAGTGCATTATTGGCCATATAGCCACCAGCTTTTTGCTGTTTAGTGCCGCCTTTTAAATAAGCAGTCCAATCATCCGACAAGTCATACTCTACCTGACCAATTGCCGCAGTCGTTTTTGTATAGCCATATGCGCCTGGCATCGTATTAATTGTGGCATCAGGTGCTTTAGGAATTGTCGATGAAGCAAATGACGTGAGTAGTGGCATTGCTCCAGATAATTTTTCTTTAATATTATAAACATCTAATGAAGCACGTAAGTCTGTTCCCTTAAAATCCAAGGCAATAGATCCTAAACGACGATCTTCTGTCTGACTATCTAGTGCAGTATCTCCATGCGATTTTAAAGCATTAACACGCACACCAAATTGATTATTTTCACCAAAACGACGTCCGATATCGACATGCTCACCGATATTTGAATCTGATGAGTAGGTGGTTGTAAATCGGGTAATTGGTTCATCAGTAGCACGTTTGGGTACAACGTTAATCACCCCACCCACTGCACCACCAAGTGACATACCAAACAATAAGCCACTGGTACCACGAAACACTTCCACACGCTCTAAAAATTCGGTTGGTACGCGATTATGTGGCACTAAACCAAAAGCGCCATCCCATGCCAATTCATGGCTTTGTGTATATAATCCACGAATATTAAAATACTCACCCAACCCATTGGCAGAAAACGCATTTCTTACAGAAGGATCACTTTGTAATGCTTCAGCAACGGTTTTAGCTTGATGATCTTCAATATATTTAGCGGTATAACTCGTAATACTAAATGGCGTATCAAGTGCGTCCTTATTACCTAATATGCCGACTTGACTTTTTTTTGTCACTTGACCATTCGACAAAGTCGTATTATCAGTCGCCTCTGCTTTAACAGTAATCGTAGGAAGCTGTTGAGCTGACTGAGTATTTTCCCCTGCTATTACATTATGACTTAACAAAAATGTAATGCTAATCGATAAAGTTGCTTTTCTGAAATGGATACTGGTATTCATTTCTTATCCTATAAAAGGTAATGTTTAAATTATGTTGCGCATAATACCAAGAATCATTCTCAACAAAAAAAATGATTAGAAATAATTTTATAAAATAAGGAATCTAATTGAATTAATTATATTTTTTATGAATTTCAAGTTTCATAGATAAGATTAAGTTTGACACCCTACAGTTAAATAGTATACTAAATTGATTCTCATTTGCATTCGCAACTGTGTATTTTAGGCCCAAAATTTATCAGTCACTCTTATGTTTAATAATTCAAAAATTAATTTATTTTGTGTTCCTTCCGCAGGAAGTAGTGCATCAATTTTTAGTACTTGGGATAAAATAAGTGCTGAGAATATTAAAGTCATTGCACTGGAATATCCTGGTCATGGACGAAAAATTCAGCAACCTCTCAGCCATGATCCTGACTTTTTAGCATATCAATTTAGTTTAGAAATTTTAGATTATGGTAATACACCCTGTGTTCTTTTCGGACATAGTGTGGGTGGCTCATTGATTTGGGAAATTGAAGAAAAACTTAAACTTATCAATCCTGATCATAACTTAATTCTAAAAATTGTCAGTGCCCGACCTTCACCACACTATCAAAGTTTGATTCATCATTATAGTGCTATGTCAGATGAACAGATCATTCAAGAACTGAAACTTTACAACAACTTCCCATATGAGATTTTAAACAATCCGAGTGCTTTAGAATTCTTTTTGCGCATCATTAAAAATGACTTCATCCTGAGCGACAATATGATGAAAAAACCGATTCTAAAATCAACAGTTCCACTCATGAGTATTTATGGTAAGGATGATCCTTACATTAAAAATCATGAAATTATGCAAAGTTGGCAAGATTTTAGTGAACAATGGTTAGGCGCTTATCAAGTTCACGGCGATCATTTTTATTTTTTAGACACAAATATATTGCAAGATACGCTCAATATTATTCAGAACAACACGTATCGGGTCATCAAAAGTATGTCAGCATAAATTATGATTCATTCGAACCAATCCACAATATTACCTCAAAGGAAGCCATCGACATCATTACAACAGCATGCTCGGTGGCTTTTTTGTGATGATCATTTGCAATACTCTGTATTAAATATCTATGATCAATCAATTCATCAAGTTCGACTGCTGAAAATGAATGAATATACTCTTAAGCATTATTATTTTAAATTTAATATTTTCATACCATTTGACGTTGCAAGAGCGAGTTTAAAACGTAAGTGTGAGTTTTTTATCGGTCGCTTAGCTGCCAAATTTGCCTTGGCGTCATTGGGCAACTATGCATTCTTTAATATCAAAAAAGGTCTGCATGGTGAACCGTTATGGCCAAAATATATCACTGGAAGCATTAGCCATAGTATGCTGGATTGTACCCATGGAATTGCAATTGCGACAGCTGCAATACATAATCCCAATATTAACTCCGATGATAGCATTCATCACGACAACCAAAATTGTAAAAATATTTCAGGCATTGATGTTGAGATCAAACAAAATGCTGACCTATTTAAAGAAAATCCAAACATGTTAAATAGCTTGATGAGTTCTCAAGAAACCAAACTTTTAAGTCCATTTCTAGAGCAAACACCAGCACTTTACTTAATTTTATTTTCTGCTAAAGAAAGTCTAATCAAGGCATTCTATAACAAATATCAACAGTTCATACCTTTTGATGCTATGCATTGTATTGGCTTCAACACTCAAACATGTACACTAAGTTTTTATCTGCCTCAAACCTCACCTAAAATGATCCCAATTAGAACAATTAATGTGAAATATCTAGAATTAGAAAATGAAATTATGACCTTTTGTAGTTTAGATCCGAGTTAAAATAAATTCTGAAAAGAAGGGTTCATTATATTTAAAAAAATTCCTCGACATACTGATTACACTCACTATTTTAGCTGTGATTGCTTATACCATGTCATCATTTTTTATTTATAGTATGCCATTAATTATGACAGCATCCCCTCCTTTTAAAAGGAGGGGATCAAACTAAGAATTAAGCTTAACATATTCTATTTAAAGCATTCATCTTGCTTCAAATCAGGCAAAGTAAATGAAATCCTTAGCCTGTTTTTTCAGCTTAAACTTTTCATAGTAATGACCACATTGTTGATAAAACTTTTCTCTAAAACAATGATAAAGCATTGCCGTTTTTTCCTGAAGATGAATCAGTCCCTGAGGTTCCAAAGCAATGTCTTGTCTTATCCTGTCATATACAGACATAGTCTGATCAGGTTCACCCACCACTTTTTCTGCATTGGAATGTTCAAAAATCAAAAAGCTCAGCATACGCATCACCGCTCGAAAGTGCCCCTTACCCACCGCATCTTCACTGAGTAATACATGCCAACCTAAGTCGTCGGCTTTGGCGTCATAATACAATGCCAAACGATCTCGTTTTGCTTCATATATTTCCAAATAACCGACATCTTGACCGTCAATTTGGACGATATATAAATGCTGATGATCATCACAGAGCATTCGTTCAAAATAAACCGCCAGTTCTAGTTCAGATTTATTCAGTTGCCATTGCGGTATAATATGTGGCTGATGCATCCATTTGACCAATAAGGACAAATCCTGTGGTAACAACACATCACGTAATGCGTAGGATATCTGATATTCGGCATATTCAAAAAAACCGGGTAATGATTTTGATATTGTCTTCATCACGAACATCCTCTAAAAACGAAAGTAGAATTTAAAATCAAAGTGGATGCTTTAATTAAAAAGCATCCGAAAAAAGATCAATTCAAGGCATAATATTGCAGGGGTGGAAAGCCATTAAACTCGATTGAGCTGTAACTGGTGGTGTATGCCCCTGTCGACAGCCAGTACAGGTGATCACCTATTTCCAAAGATAGTGGCAACTCGTATTTCTTGTTCTGATACATAATATCCATACTGTCACATGTTGGGCCTGCCAAAATAATGTCGTCACTATGCCCTGTCTTTTTACACGTGATCGGGTATTGAATGGCCTCACCCAATGTTTCAATTAAACCATTAAATACGCCGACATCCGTATAAACCCAACGCTTAGTTCCAGACTGTGGGCGTTGTGAAATCAATACGATTTCAGAGACTAAAATGCCTGCATTTCCGACCAAAGAGCGCCCAGGTTCCAAAATAATCTGTTCAAGCTGATAAGGTTTAAATATCTCAAGTGCAGCATTAATTTGCTTGGAATAACTAATAAAAGCTTCGGTTTCCTGCACATATTGTGCAGGTAAACCACCACCCAAATTCAGCATTTTTAAGTGAATCTGATGCTCATGTGCCAATATGTCAAAAATAGTTTTGGTCTCTTCTAAAGCGCTGTCCCACAAGTCGATTTTGCGTTGCTGTGAGCCGACATGAAAGGAAATACCATAAGGAATTAATCCCAGTGCTTTGGCTTTGACTGCTAATCGGATCACACATTCTGCATTGCAGCCAAACTTGCGTGAAAGCGGCCAATCAGCTGTATCCGAACCATCAATCGATAGTCTGAAAAACACTTTTGAACCCGGTGCATATTGCGCAATATTGTTTAAATCAACATCCGAATCAGTGACATAAAGCCGAACACCCTGTTTGTAGAAATACTGAATATCTGCCCGTTTTTTTATGGTATTGCCATAAGCCAAGCGTGATGGATCTACACCAAAGGCCTGCACTTTTTTTAGTTCATTGACTGATGCCAAATCAAAACTTGAACCCAACTGATTTAAACGCTCAATTACTTCGTTGGCTGGATTAGCCTTTAAGGCATAATAAATATCTGCATTGGGAAAGCCTTGTTTTAGTTCTAAATATTGCTTTTCAATCACGCTGAGATCTAAAACTAAAAATGGCGTAGCTTTAGTTTTCACTAGATCATCTAAATGATCTTGAATATTACTTTTAAAATAGTGTGGGAGATTCATATTAAAATCCTAAAAAGACAGCTCTGTATTGTTTGACTTAAGCATCGTTTTCACAGGGGGCACCATTTCTTCCGCTAAAGGTGCAAATTCTTGATAAGCGATCCGCTTTTCTATAGGGTAAACTTCACGGCCTAAAATGGTATTGATGATGATGGCATTTCGATAACAGCCCATGCCTAAGTCCGGAACAGTGAAACCATGTGAATAAATGCCGATGTTTTGGGCAAAAATCGTATTTTGATCGTTGATGCTATAGTTCCAATTTAATTCAATACGTCCTTTGCTATCCCAATTAATGTGAGAGCGAATTGGCGTTAGACACTCTGGGATTTTGTATTCGTAACCAAGTGCCAGAATCAGCACGTCACTTTCCAACTTGAAACGCTTGTTAATGTCTGAATTATTAAAAGTCAGATTTAAGTGATTGCCATTTTTTTCAAGATTGTCTAAAGCACAATTTGGCATCATGCGAGTTGGCAACGGACGATGTAATGATTTTTGATAAAGCAGATCGTAAATCCGATTAACAAAACTCAGTTCAATACCTTTATACAAAACATTTTGTGAAGCAATGACCTGATCTCGTTTATCCTCATCCAGTGAATAAAAATGCGAGGTGTAATCTGGCGAAGTAAATTCCAGCGTTAATTTGCCTAAATCCATGGAAAAGAAATGAGGTGCTTTAGTCAGCCAGTTAAGTTGATATTGATACTGATCAATTTCAGACAGTAAGTCATAATAAATTTCCGCACCACTTTGTCCGCCTCCAACAATAGTGATGGATTTTTTATTCAAATAGTCTTTTTTATGGCTTGAATAGTCCGCACTAGAATGAACTTGTTCAGGGTACCCCTGACAGAATTTTGGTATGATTGGAGTCGTGCCTGTGCCAAGCACTAAGTTTCTAGTCACGACCGTGATATCACCTTCAGATTGTTTTACACGTAAGGTATAAAGCTTACACGTCTCGTCGTAATCAATCCGCTCAACAAAGCTTTTAAAGTGCACATTCTCCAGTTGTTCAGCCACCCATTTACAATATAAGTTGTATTCGGCACGCAAAATAAAAAAGCTTTCACGTATAAAGAACTGATATAACTTATTGTGAAGTTTTAAGTAATTTAAAAATGTATAGGGACTTTTTGGATCAGCAAAACTGACCAAATCAGCAATGAATGGAATTTGCAAGGTACTGCCTTCAGGCATAATACCCGAATGCCAGTCAAACTCATTTTTACCATCAAAGAAAATCGTGCTGAGTTCATTCAGGGGTTGGGTCAAACAAGCTAAACCCAAATTAAATGGCCCTACCCCAATACCCACGATATCGTAAATGTGTTGTGCACTCATCTTATACTCCTTCATCCTAGTTTTTGTCGGTTGACTTTACCTACGTGGGTATATTTAAAATCAGGTACCACTTCTATCTCGTCTGGAATTTTGAATTGAGCAATATTTTTACCGATTAAAAACTTACGAATGTCTTTTAAGTTGATATCATCGTTTTTAAGTTTCGGAATAATGATGGCTTTAATCCTTTCACCTAAATATTTGTCGCTGACGCCAATTACACAAACGTCTTTTACCGATGGATACTGCAAAATAAATTCTTCAACTTCACTTGGCGTAATTTTTTCACCGGAACGATTGATCTGTTCTTTTTCACGTCCCGTGACGATAATATTCAGATTTTCATCTAAGTAGCCAATATCACCAGTTTTATAGAAACCATCTTCCGTGAAAGCACGGCGATTAATGTCAGGTAAGTTGTAATAACCATTAATGGTATAGGGACCACGGGTTTGAATATTTCCTATAGCATTGACCGGTAATGCGTTACCATCCTGATCAGCAATGCGGATTTCATCCAGATGTGACAGCTTTTTACCTTGAGTTTGGATAATGATTTGATCTGGATCATCCAAATGCGTGAAATTTACCAGACCTTCAGCCATACCATAAACTTGTTGTAATTTGACTTGCAATGTATCAATAATCTGCTCGGCAAGTGATGGTAGCAGTTTGGCTCCACCGACTTGTATCACTTGTAGACTGGATAAATCGTAATCTTTGAGACTTTCAGCATTTAGCCAAAGCGTCGCGATCGCAGGCACTAAAGAGACTTGCTGAATCTGGTATTTTTGAATCAGTTCAAAACAAACACGTGGCTGCGTCAATTGACTCAATACCACTGTGCCGCCCACAAAAAATACACCAAGAAATCCAGGTGAGCTCATACAGAAATTGTGCATCACAGGTAGCACAACAAGTTGTTTAGTGTCCTGAGTCAGCCCTGTTACTTCTATACTTTTTTCAATTGAATAAATGTAGTCAGCATGAGTGCGTGGAATCAGTTTGGGTAAACCTGTGGTTCCACCTGAAAGTTGTAAAAAAGCAATATCTTCAGATTCACTCAGTGCTTGCAGGTTGAAGTCAGGTTCAATACTTTGTAACTGTGGTAATGAAGCTTTAATGCTTGATTGACTCACAATATTTTCTCGAAACCACAATTTAAAATTGGGTGTAGAAAATTCTTCACAGACTTCTGTTGCTGTAGCTTCATGGGCAGATGCACAGAGTTTGATAAAACCTGCTGCACGACTTTGTCTTGCAATATTTTCAATTTCATATGAACCATGGCCATGCAGACAAAATACCGGTCTAGCCCCTATTGCATATAAACCAAAAATGATAATAAAAACTTCAATCACATTAGGAGATTGCAATAAGACAAAATCTGTTTCCCGAATACCTTGCTGTTTTAAATAACTTCCATAATGAATGGCATAGTCATACATCTGCTGATAGGTAAGTTGTTTATGGTCCTGAATCGCAGCTACACGCTCTGGAAAACGATCTTTTAAACTTACCAGTAGTTGAAAATGTGTCTGCGATTTCCAGCATCCATCTTCTCGGTATTGCTTGACTCTCGACTCTGGAAAAGGCACAAAACCTTGTTGAATATCTTGTTCTATAAACATAACTAAATCCTTTAAATCGCCATTGCTGGAAATTGAATACTGCTCAATTGACGACGTATATCTCTAACATCAACAGGCTTCGATTCATCTGAATGTGTATTGATGTCGATGAAATGGGTTAAAACCTGCTCGGCAATCTGTCGAATTAGTTGAATTTGTGTTTGGTTATAGCGATTGATGCGGTAGTTAATGACAACACGTAAGCGTTCATGCTCAGAGCTTGGTTCTTCGTAGACTTCAAAATGCAAACCAAATTTGGCGGTATCGCGTTCAGGTTCAATCAGCTTAAACCGAATGTCATGCTCGGAATCGAGCTGAAATGCCCCCGTTAAAGCATTTGGGGCATGAAGTTGTACATACACTTCGTATGGACTTTCAGTCCATTTCTCACCTTCAGCACGAATATGGTCTTCGACAATCGCAAATGGAATATCAGCATGTTCTTGTGCTTTGAAGATATTGTTTTGAACCTGCTGTACTAAGTCTTTAATCGTTAAAGTTTCATTCAATAGGGTGTAATGCATCACTACATTAGTGAAATAACCCATGGTGTCCTGATACAGTGGATCTTGACGACAAGCTACGGAAGTCCCTGTTAATATCTTTTTTCCAGCACCTAAATAATGGGTTGCTAATACGATTGCGGCATAGACTACATAAAAGAGAGAAGATCGATACTCTCGCGCCAATCCATTCAATTGCTCAACTTGTGAAGCCGTAAATCCAAACTCTATCGCTGCACCCGCAACATCTTCTTTATCACGCTGATTATGTTGCTCTGTATCTGTGGCATAAGCAGGTAATAAAGGTGGTTGTTTCTTGATTTTCCCAATTGTATCAACCCAATACTGAATATGTGCTTGCAAGGTAGAATCCTCTTGGGCCATCGCATATTCATGAAACTGACGTGGTACCTTTTCCCAGATAGGAGTCTGACCCGCTATACGACTGCGATAGGCTTGAATCAACTCACGCATTAAGATGTCCGAAGACCATTCATCCATAGCAATGTGATACAACAACATCGATAAAATATGCTGTCCCTGTCCATCTTTCATAAAACGAACACGAATTGGAAACTCTTGCATCAAATTAAAGGAATGATTGGCTTCTGCACGCAAAATCTCTTGTGCACTTTGTTCAGCTTGATGTTCAGATCCCCAAAACCAAGGATATTCACGCAACTGTGTCACGGGAATAACCGTTTGGAAAATCTCACCCTGATCCGCCTGCAAAAAAATACTGCGCAAGGCATGGTGACGTTTTAGAATATCCAAAAATGCCGCATAAAATGCCTGCTCATCCACTGCTTCAGAAAAACGGAATGCAAATGGAATGTTATACATGGCATCACGTCCCTGATCCGAAAAGCTCATAAAGGCTTTTTGTAATAACGTCAGAGGGGCAACAATTTCACGGTTTTCATCGAAGGATTGCTGTTCTTCAATATGTGTATTTAATAGCTCTGCATGTTGTGCCAATTCGCGTGCGGTTGGCGCATTAAAGAAATCGGCAATTTTAATTCGCACAGCATGCTGGCTTTGCATTTTACCAATCACACGAGTAGCTAGAATAGAATGCCCGCCAAAATCAAAGAAGTTGTCATCTACTTGTAAATTCGGATTCATCAACACACTTTTAAATTCTTCTAAAATCAATTGTGTGACTGATAAATAAATATTTTGAGCAGATTCGGTCTTGTCATGGATGTGAGGTAAGGTCTGTACATTGGGCTCAATGGTTTGATCAAGATCTTGCTTGCCCAATCGATCTAGATTTGGCTGCGTGGCTGATGCAAAAATAGAATTACCATCTGCCCATGTTGCAATATCAGTATTGATAAACTCAAGCCATTGTTCCAATAGTAATGCACTGATATTTTTAGATAATTTCTCCCCAGTGGTTAGTTCAAAGTGTATCTCTTCACCTTTTACCTGAAATGCTAAAGTTAGATCATAATCTGAATGAATCGGTGGAATGGCTATCGTTTTAGCCTTCACACCCTCTAATTTGAGGTATTGGCTCGATTCGACGAACTGAGTAATCAGCACATTTGGAATCGCGTTACGCTTGGTTTTGGTTGCCGACAAAATCTGCTCAATCGAGACATTATTCGATATTCCTTGCAGAATCTGATCACGCACATTTTTGATGATGTTATGAATTTCATTCAACGGTGTTTGGGATTGTTCTGATTGATCATCATGTGTGACACGGATCGGCAAAATATTCGAACTCGTTTGAATGTGGCTTAAGCTAATTACATCGTATTGCTCCACAATCGGAACAAAAAGATCCACCGAATTTTGACCCAATAGGCGATTCAAATAACAGCCAAATATCGCCACAACCGTATGGAAAATAGATGCTTGAGCCTGCTGGCTAAGATTTTGAATTTTTCCAATATTTATATAGCTATAACAACGTACCGCTTTTTGCACATACTGATAAATACTGTTCTTGCCATATTCGATGATTGAATTTTCAAGTTGTGGTGCTAAACAAAATTTTGGCCAACGCACTGGCACCAAGCCTGTAGAAAAAATAGTTTTCCAGTATTGCAATGCCGTATTGATATCTTTCACTTGATGCTGTGGCTTGCTCTTGGGGACATACGAACCAGTATCAACATCTTGATCAGCATGTTCATAATAGTAACTAAGTTGTCTAAAAATCGGTTGCCAAGCGAGGTCATCAAATAAGATGTGATGACCTAAAATACCTAAAATCAACGTATCATGATTTGTTGGCAAAATACTAAATTGAATTGCAGGAGCTTTTGCCAAATCAATGGGGTGCTGTAACCATGACAAGAGATATTGAACCGCCTCTGTTTCCGACTGAACAACATGAATTTTCACATTCACATCTGCCTGTTCAGCATGATATTTGCTCAATACTCCTTCTTCGTTCAAGTCATAGCGTAAATTTAGATTCGATTGTCCAACATAAAGTTTTTCAATTGCCCGAGTTAAACGTGCAATATCAATCTTACCTGTGAGAAGAAACGCTAAAATAAATGGCCCTGAAGATGCCAAAGGGTCTTGCTGATGCATCATCCACGCACGTTCTTCTGCAAAAGAAATGTGCTGATGTGCTTGGGTTTCTAAAGATATTTGTTTAATAATCGTGCTCGGGTTTAATGCAGATATCATAGATGACTCGGACTGATCCGAAAGTCCAATATCCTGCAACTTACTTGCAAATATGTTAAACAACTCATCACTCATAATGCTGTGCTGATGGCTCATGTTCTATTTCCTCATTTATTTCTGATATAGCTGCGATTCGATGTTATGTACGATCTCGCCAATCGTTTTACACTTGGCTAAATCAGAAAATTGAATCGAGGTATTGAATTCTTGAGAAAAATGTTTGGCTAAACGACTTAAATACGCTGACGTCAGACCGAGAGCCAAAATTTCAGTGTCGAGCAATACATCTGATAAATCATTTGATGTGTTTAACGAACTTTGCAAATGTTTGATAACATCTTGGGCAATCGAAGTTTGACCCTCAGCCAAGCTTACACCTATCGCATGGTGACTGGACTTTTGAGTATCTCCCTGTTGCTGATTTAATGATGAGTCTGATGGCATGACAGTTTGTTTCGATGAAGCTTTTGCATAGCTTTGATAAAGAAAATCTTGCGCAGTTTGCTTTAAGGTTTTGCGGTCGATTTTGCTATTACGGGTAATTGGAAATTGCGCTAAAGGCAGCCAACGAGATGGAATATGTGAATTCGGCACATAATCTTGTAAGAACTGACGTAGTTCAGATGGTCGTATCGCATTTAAACCAGCATCATGTTGATGTGTATCTCGAATCGTATAAATTGCCACCAATTCATTGCCTTCATAGATAGGATTGGAACAAACGGTGACCACGCAATCGCTGATCCGTGGATGTTTCAATATGGCATTTTCCACTTCTGATGCAGCAATTCGCACTCCACGAACTTTTAAATAACCTTCATCACGACCGGCAAAAATAATATTGCCATCTTCACGTAGATAACCTTTATCACTCATACGAAAGACACGATGCACTTCACCATTGGGTAGAGTAAGAAGCACAAAATCCTTCTGAGTGATCTTGCCATCGAGCAAATATCCATTGGCAAGATTAATGCCTGACATATAAAGCTGTCCTACTACTCCTGGTGGGCAGAATTCACCCCAAGGATTCAAAATGTAATAACGGTTATGCTTCATTTCCTTACCATAAGGAATCACATTAATATCTTCAGGAGTAATTTCATGCCAGATACTCCAAATGGTAGTTTCTGTAGGGCCACCAATCGAAATTAGACGAGCATTTGGTAAAATTTCACGTAACTTTTTTATCACGGAAGGTTTGACATAATCACCGCCTTGGTTAATCAAGCGAATGCTTTGTAATTGTTTTGGATCCGCAGAGGTCAATAACATGTCAGCCATCGCAGGTACGGTACACCAGATCGATACCTGATAACGTTCAATCAACTGCGCCCAAGCCACTGCACTTTTGGCTTCTTCCAAAGTTGGGACAACCAACGTACCGCCGACAGAAAGTGGCGCCATCAAATCAAAAATCGACATGTCATGGTGGAATGGTGTTGCTGCCAAATGAATGTCATTCTGATTGATACGCCAAAACTCGATAGTTTCTTGCAGCACATGTGCTGTGGCTCGATTATTCAGTACCACACATTTCGGCGTGCCTGTACTGCCTGAGGTATATAGATAATACGCGGGCGATGCATCATGACGATGTTGCCAGATGATTTCAGATTCAAATACCGATTCTGCACTGCCTGAGTATAATGATCCGTGTGTTGAACTTTTTAAAATTTGATCGATATTTAAAGTCAGTAAACCTTCAATTGGTGCAGTCGAAATCGCTAAGTCTGCACGACTGTTGGATATGATGTATTGCTGTCTGAATTGTGGAGAGTCCATATCTACAGGCAACCAAATAATACCCGACAAGGCACAAGCCAAAATGCTATAGATATGTTCTGGACTTTTGCGTAAGCAGATTGCGACGACTTGATTCTGACCAATTTGTGCCAAATCTAAAGCACGACGAACTTTAGCGACATTGGCACCGAGTTCAGCATAAGAAATGGATTGCCCTTCATAAATGAGCGCTGTTTTGTCTGGAATCTCTTCAAACAAATGACGCTGAATGTTGGCTAGATAATCCACTACCTCAATATGTTCATAATCATCTGTTACATCAGCATCATCGTCTAATATTACGACATTTGAGACACGTTTCGGTTGCTCTAATTCTGTTTTTATATAACTTAAATCATTGATTCTTTTTAACAAAGTATCCGCTATATTTTGAATCATGGTTGGGCTTAAAGCCTGTTCAATAAAATCAAGATCAATCACTAAATCTGAACTTTCAGAAAATGAAAGACGAATATCTAAAGCCAATTGCGGGGTTTGGGTTTGTCCTCCAACATAGCGCAGTAGCGACGACTTAGACGGTTTTACCCAAGACAAACCATTCGTCAAAGCCACAGGCAATACAATCGATTCTTGCAAGTTTTTTATCAGAAATTTAGAAAGCTCAATACCCGAATATGAGGTATGGGCCATGGACTCCAGAATTTGCTTTTGCGTTGCTTTAATCTGATCAACAAAGCTGATCTCATAATGGTATTGATAATCCAGCACAATAAAGGAAGAGCTATTTCCTACTTTTTTATGTAAAGCTGAATTAGAAACTGGCATTGAAATCAGCAGTTTCTGCTCTTCAGTCCATCGTGAAATCACCTCTAAAATGAGTGTGGTCAGTAATGCATTTGGAAAGACTTTATATTGTGCAGCAAGTTTAGAGAGCGCATCAAACTGTGCTTTTTCAATGACAACTGTTCGACGCGAATAAATCAGCTTAGAGATACTGTCTAAGCTATTCACCCAAGGTAACTGAGTGACTTCTTCGATTTGTACCAATTTCTCATGCCAGAATTGGCGATCTTTTTCCGAAGCTTCAAAAAAACTGCAGTCTGACTGACCGGAATCTTGATCTGCATTATTTGACAAAAGACTTAAGTCGTTATTGAGATTAAAGAGTTGATCTAAAAGGACTGAAATTGAATAACCATCTATAATCAAACCGTCAAAACTGGTCAGTACCACTGAAGATGTTTCAGCAGATTCTGGCAATTGAATCAATGCAATTTGCCAAGGTGATGTACTCAAATCATGAGAAAAATGGCGATATTCCTCTCGTAACATTTCCAATTTAATGGTCGCTTGTGTCAAATTAAAATGAGAGAAATCATAAATTTTCAGATGCTGCATCACATCAATATTGCTCTCAACCCGCTGAACCAGTTGTGTTTCATCAATGACAGTACGTAATGCAGGATATAACTCAATGAGTTGGGACATACGCTGTGCCAAAGTTTTAGCATCCATTTGTCCTTTAAACTCTCGAAAGTCATGCATTGAAGACTGACTCAGCGGGAACATTTTACTTTTTCCTAATAGATAGGCTTTTTGCATTGGGGTTAATGATTTTGGATTCATTGTTTATTTCCCCTCGATGACTTGCATAAACACTTCAGCAATACGCTGCGCAGTGTCGGGCAGTTTTTGTTCAATTAACTTGCAGATATTGGTTACATTACGCTGTGTGAAAATATCAACCACACTTATTTCGGCATTGATGAAATATTGATTCAAAGCTGCCACCAAATGCGTAGCTAATAAAGAATCACCTCCTTCATCAAAGAAGTCCAAATCACCATGGGTATGTTGCTCTGGCAAACCAATAATCTTCGCCATGATAAAAGTCACCACATGTTCAATCGCTGTGCTCTGTACTGGTTGCGACTCTGTGTTTTCTATTGACATATGTGTTGCAATAAAATGTTGAAGACTCTCAGCCGATAGATAGGCAGTAAAAGGCTGAAGATTATTCACCACATAGTTCTGCTCAGGTATTAAATACTGTGGTAAGACACGCTTATAAGCTGCGTTTAAATCTGAGGATGATAGCTGTTGATGAAGCCTTAAGACAGCCACGATGACAGATCTACCCTGTTTTTCAACTGCATATACTTTGACTTGTTGTACAAAAGGAATTTTTAAAATTTCTGCTTCAATGTTTTGTACCTCAATACATTGACCATTTTTTAAAACAAGCTGATGCGACTGCTCAAATAAGTGTAACTGTCCTTGATCATCAGTATAGGCTTGAATACCTATATCAACCCATTCGGATTGATCTGATGGAGACTTAGGATTGGAATTCAGATTACCAAGATTCAAGAATAATCGACCCAAGACCCAAGCTGGGCAATCCATCTCCAGAGCGTTTAAGATACGATATGGTGTATGAACATGCGCTTGCGGGAATTTTGCTAAGATCCGCTTAGTTAAAGGTGATTTGATTTGACCTTTTTGCTGTCTTTTCGACCAAATTAGCTGTGATGTGTGTTGAGATAATGTATTTAAAGTTTGTGCAAATGCAGGACTGCCCATAGTCAATATATGCTGTATCAACTGAATATAATGATCGAACATAGCTTGAATGACATTCGGTTTAAACGCATGGGTACGAATATCCCAGTTGATGGCTAAGCCCTGGTTGAAATAGGCAAGCTGTACGTCCAAGTCAACTTTTGGACCTTGGGAAATACACCATATAGGTCGGCCTAATGTACTTTGCAATTGTTTCGAGAATATTTCGCCTTCATCTAAAGCAGATGTAAATACAATCGGAGAAGTTTCTGGCTGTTGGCGATGTTTTGATAAGTCACGCAGTACATGAATCCCTCCATAACGGTAGTGCTCATAAATTTGCTCGACATCGCGTTCAATCCGTTTGGCAGTATCCAGTAAACTTTCATGACCATTGAACTTTACACTTAACAAACTGATCTGCGTGAAATCACCCACCACCTGATTAATATTTTGCGAATCAGACTCACGAATAAAGGCCGGTAAGTTCAAACGAAACTCAGGTGTAGATGACCAATTTGCAACACTTAAGGCAAATAGAGTCAAACATACACTGCGTAAAGAAACCCCCTGCATTTGTGCCAAACTTTGTAATTGGGAACGTTCATCCGTATTAAAAATATGAATTAAACGTTCAAAATGATGTTGATTTACTCTTAGGCCTTCAGCGACCATAGGTAACTGTGGTGCAGGTGAAATTACATCTAATTGTGACTGCCACCATTGTTGATCTTGCTGAATTTGAGCTTTCAAATCCAGATCATCTCGACGCTGGTTTAAGTAGTTGAAATAGTCAACACCATCCAAGTTTAAATCTGCACGTTTTTCACCTAGATACAAAGCAGTTAAGTCATTTATGACAATCAAAAAGCTTTGTGGATCAATTGCAGCCATGTCCAAATCAAAGTGTAAAATATGACGTTTTTCTGGCAAAAGACTTAACTGCACATCCAGCACATGCCCTTGTGCTATGTTTAATTGTTGATGGCTTAAACACTCACGTTTTACTTTTAAATGTGTCTGAATGTTTTCAGAATTCAATTGAGTCAGATCTTCAATATGAATCTGATGATGCTTAATCGACTGAATACTTTGCTGCCCTTCACGGATGGAAACACTTAGCATGGGATGACGCTGTATTAACTGCTCAAAGGCAAATTGCAATTGAGGAATATCTAAATCTTTTCCCTCAAATTCCATATATAGATGTGCCGATATACCTTCGGTCTCACGCCCTGCCCAATAGGCATATTGCATATCTGATAATGGCACTGCATTTGTAGGTAACTGTTGCACCCAATTTGATAATCTCGGGGTCTTTTTCGTTGCTCCCTCTAAGTCTGAATCTACTGTGCTCAGCTGTGTATTCTGAATTAATCGATGCCAATCCTTTACTGTTGGTGACATTGCAAAATCGGCATAAGACAATGAGGTGTTGTATTTATTCTCAAAATGATCAACCAACTGCATAATCGCCAATGAATGCAAACCATGTTCAATCAGATTGTCATTAGGCTCAATCTGATTACCATCTACTTGAAGGATATGATAAATCTGCGCGGTAATCTCTTGCTGTAATTGCATTAACATTCTTCCTCTACTGACCTAAAGTGGCGCCACCATCAATCACCAGATCATGCATAGTAATGTGTGAAGCTTGATCGCTAATTAGGAACATCACGGCGTTGGCAATATCTTCGGTCAGTGCTATCTTTTTTAAAGGAATACCCACTTTGTACTGCGTTAAACTGCCATGAATCGTTTGCTGTTTACCTGATTCATCTTTCCAAAGTTGATGGAGCATAGGCGTTGCAGTTGAACCAGGTGAAACAATATTGACACGTACGCCATATTCAGCCAGTTCTAAACCAACCGTTTTACTAAAACTGCTGAGCGCGGCTTTTGATGCGCCATAAGCCGCCATATTGATTCGTGACGCATGTGCTGAATTGGACGACACCATGACAATACTGCCTGCACGTTTGACACGAAAATGCGGACTTAAATGTTTTAAGAAATAAAATGGTGCAAACGTATTTACTTCAAAAGTTTGTTGCCAAGCTTCAATCGACAAAATGTCGTGACGACCCAAATGCAAAATGCCTGCTGCATTGATGAAATAATCTGGCACTGAAGTTTTGAGTAGTTTTTGACAAAGATTTGAAATTTGTGATGAATTACGTACATCACACTGGTAAACCTCATAACGATCGTTCTCGACGATGTTATTGGTGTAAAGATCAAAACCCACCACATAAATATTTTGAGCAATCAGTTGTTGCATAATTTCTGCACCTATACCCTGATTGACCCCAGTCACCCATGCAATTTTCCGAGTATCAGCGTGGCGCGATGCCTGTGCTTGTATCATGATGATTCCTTATCCAAATGATGATTCATTTTGAAATTTATGAAGCAATCACACTTTGAGCATCTTCAACGACACCTAAATTGCGGTTTACGTATTGCAAAGCAAACAAATGATCTTTCAAACTAAAGTCAGCAACTGAATCTCCCACTACAAAAGGTTGTATACCGTTCATAAATGCATCAGCAGCAGTTTGAAGCACACCAATATGAGCATATACACCACAAATAATCAGCTGATCTTTTTCTTTTTCTTTCATGGTCTTGTGAAGATCAGAACGATAAAATGCACTATAACGCCATTTAGTTAACACCTGATCTTGTAGCGTTGGTGATAATTTTTTGACAATTTCAGCTTGTTCAGGATAAGCTGTTAAACCAGGTCCCCACATATCATTCAGCAAGGCACGATCTTCATCTTTTTGCTCTGCAGGTTGTGCGGTATAAAACACAGGAATATGATTTTCCTTACACCATGTTTTCAATCGAACAATATTGTTGATCACATCCTGTATCAATAAAGAATCTTCACCATAAAAATTAATAAAATAATCCTGCATATCGTGAATCAGTAAGGCTGTGCGTTTTTTTTCAATTTTCCATTTCACTTTAGCAGCGGGATAATCTTGTTTGAACGGAAGCGGATAACTTTGGATCTTTGGAATTGCCATAGTGATATCTCTATATCATGTGTCAGTTATAAGGTTTGTCTTTAAGAGTTAATCTGCCGGTATAAGCTAAGCTATGAACCTGTGTTAGACATCATCAAGTTTCACAAGTTGCATTCAAGGTTTTGAGTAAGGTTTGCATTTTCGCTTCTGTTTCGTTCCACTCAAGTTCGGCCTCTGAACCTTTAACAATCCCTGCACCTGCGTATAATCGAAGATGACTTTGTGTCAAAAGTCCGCAACGAATGGTCACCACCCATTCCCCGTTACCATTCGCATCCATCCAGCCAACCAGACCAGCAAAATAATGTCGGTCATAACCTTCATGTTTTAAAATAAAGTCTTTGGCTAACTGAGTTGGAGCACCGCAAATTGCAGGGGTTGGATGAAGAGATAAAGCCAGTTCTAGCGCATTAGTCTTCTTTGATTTCAATTGACCTTCAAATACCGTAGACAAATGCATCATCGTTGTGGTTTTTAAAATCTCAGGTTTTTCTGAAATGTTTAAATGCTGACAAAATGGTTTTAAGTGTTTGCATACGCTATCGACAACGACTTGATGCTCGTAGAGATCTTTTGATGATGCACAAAGATCATGGATTCTTACTTGATTGATGTGTTCATCATCACTCAAAGGACGTGAACCCGCTAAAGGATTGCTTCTTACCACCTGATCTTGTTTAAAAATCAGCAGTTCAGGACTTGCTCCCAAAAGATATGCATTATCCTCAACCGGAATTACAAAACTAAATGCTTGCGCATTTTTTTGCGCCAGAGTTTGAACTAAAATATAGGGATTTTGTGGATGTTTGAGCTCAAAATCGACTGCCTGAGACAACACAATTTTTTCTAGATTATTTTTCTCAAATTGTTGTAAAGCTTCATCTATGTTCTTTGCAAAATGTTCTCTTGCAACCAGTCGTTGCTGGCTACTCAAAGTCAATGAATGACATTTCTGATGTTTTATAAAATGTTTGACAGACTCAGTATTTTGTTTCTTATGTTGACTATAAATATTGAGTGTAGACGGCTGTGTTGTATCAAATGGAATCGCACCCACTAAGACTGGATTTTTCGCTTTATCCTCAGATAACCGAGTAAATATATCTTCGATAGTCGTTAAGAGTTTTTCCTGATTTTCTGCGGCCAATCGAACTGTTTCGATAAGTTCAGATGTATAAATTTGATAATTTTTTGTTAAAAAACAAGATGATTTGCAGTTTTGTATAGGTTCAAACGCATAATTAATTGATAAACTCATATCATTCATAAAGCCTCCTTTGCTCTAACACGTATGTAGTTTTAGTTGAACTATCACTAAAATTTTCTACACGAATCGGCTTGGCACAAATGATATTAATAATCATTATTATTTAAAACCAAGAATCCGATATTTTTTATATAGTTATGGGAAAGATTTTGATTTTAAAAGAATTATCTTAAAGTTTAGCAATGTAAGTTTTGCTTAATTTTAGAATATGGGATTTCAGTCTAATGGTTAAAAAACTTATTTTTTCTATATATATAAATAGTTTGATGATTCACTTATGATAAAAAAGGCTTTTAAAACAACAAAATGCTATTGACTTTTATGATGACTGAAATGAAAATGATTCTTGTTTGTATTTAACATGGACTTTTAAAATGTCTATTTATATTGATTCACACAAAGCAGTACTAAAACAAGTTGGTGATATATTTTTAGATATGTGTTCATCTCTTCCTAATCACCATCTGAATCAATTTAATCCTTCAGATGGTGATGGTTACAGTGAAATTTATGATTTTGGAAAACTCTGTGTTGGTAAAGGTAAATATTGCATTGATCATCCATTACAAATGAGTGCTGAAACGACCACTAACTCTTACGGAATCACGCTTCTTCTTTCAGGCACACATCATATTAAAAATCATTATAGTAATCATGAATATCAAATTCGTTCGCCCATGATTATTTTGAGAAAAGGAAATCTAGGTTTACAGACCATCTACCTCCAAGAACACAAAAAAATGGCTTTAATTACACTAGATTTTAGTGAAACTTTCCTAGAAATTATGCAAGCCAATTTTCAGCATCATGAAATAGCAAAATTTTTCTTAACAGATTCTAATCCTGCACTTAAAACTATCAATATTCCAAATAAACATATACTCCATCAGGCACATTATTTATTAAATCTTCCCCCTGCACAGTCATCTATCGATTTATTACATTTAGAAGGTGCAGCTTTAGAACTAATGAGCATGCTATTAGATGAACATAGTAAGTCAAATCAAATTCCTGCTCCCATTCATAAAAGCATAGCAATTTTAGAATCAGAATTTGAACAAAAAATTACGATTCGAACTTTAGCTAAGTGGGTTGGTATAAACGAATGTGATTTAAAACGCCTTTTTAAAAAATATACAGGAAAGACAATTGGTCATTATTTATTAGAAATTCGGATGAAACATGCTCAAATCTTATTAAAAGAAGGTGTTTCAGTAGAAAATGTAGCCAATCAGATTGGTTACAGTAGCGCACAGTACTTTAAGCAAATTTTTGAAAGGCATTTTGGTTATAGTTGTTAGCTAACTTCCTTATTTTGGAAAGTGCTTGTACATACATCTGTGTGATTCATATACATCATTTCAATGCAAACAGCGCCTATAAATTGTAAATTAATGCACTCTTTCTGGCAGCTTCTTTAACGGATAAGAAATTATTCTCCACCGCATTCTGCGCCACCTGCCCACTTTGTACTGTAGTTGCGACATCACCCGTTGTAGCGCCCAATGCTGTGCCTGCCAAACCGACAATAGAACTGATCGTAGATTTCTGCTCTGCTGTAAGGTCTTTGGCTTCTTTTCCATACAGGAAACTCGATAATAATGGTGCCGCTGCCTCTGCTCCTCCTGCTGAAAGTCCCGTAGTCAACGCATTATTTCCACCAGCCACGGCAACTGCTGCACCAAGTACCGTATGCGCTAGAATATGTGCCGCTTCTTGACCACTCGTCAGTTGCCCATTTGGATTATTATTCGCTTGTTTTTTAAAATATTGTCCTATTTCATAACTGGCTGCTGGGCTGAGTGTCGCAGTTGCTATTCCTAGACCTGAACTTGTCGGAGCGGATAAGCCTGAGGCCACTGTATCGATCAGCAGGCCTAAGTTTTTGTAATTTTCCCGTTTGGCTTGATAGGGATGCATTGTCCATTATTTTGGCTAGGATCAGGCTGTACGGTAGATTTGAGTGTAGGCTTCTTCATCTAGAAATTATATTGCTGAAGAAGCCTTTAAGAACAGATTTGTGTAATAAAGCCTATATGTCTTAATCTTTCATAGATTCCATGATTCCTTAACCTTTAATACAAATTCTTTTGCATCACCCGAACCAAATAATGTTTCATCTTTATTCCATGATAATAAAAAATTAAATGACTCATCAAATATATAGAAATTAAAGTTATATGAATCCTCTAAAACAATTACCAAATCACTTAAAAGTTTGAACTTTAATATTTTATTAGAAAACTCTAAATCAAATAAGAAATATACATTTTTTATATTCGGTAATTGATTTAAAAATAGCTCTCTATGTCCAGCAGCATTCGGCAAATGCACTCCTATTGAATTTTCTTTATTTAAGAATTGCCAAAGAGGAATTTCAAGAGGTTTTTCCATAGATAATTTATTTGAAAAAAACTTATCAAATACTCTCCGAAAAATATGCTTGCTTTCTTCTTGTGATAGTGTATAAAAATGAATATCATTTTTTTCAGTTACTTCAATAAAATCATCTATAAAGAAAGTCATATTATTCAACACCTAATTAATCCTTTGATTTTGATCTATTTACGTTAACATTATCCAAGAAAATATGGCCGACCGTATTTTTCTTACCTGGAGTCTGCCACCCTACATGTGGAGCACCTGGAGTTCCGCTAGAAGTATGACCCAAATCTACACTAACTTCCGTACCTCTATTACTGCCTGATAATACCCTGTATTCAGCAGGAAAACTTTTACCATTTTGATCTACGGCCCATTTTGTAACAGTAAATTCATTTTTAGGTACTCCTGTTCCAATACCGACCGTAACTTGGCCTTCTATGTTTTGTTGTGTGCTGTTGTAGGTAGCTGTGTTTTGTAGGCTTTCGATATTCAACGCTTTGGCATCGACTTGTACGCCTTTGCCTTGCACCTGTCCACCAATGATATTTGTGGTGTTACCACCTTGAATACTAGTCTGTCTGTCTTTTTTTAATTAGTACTCTAATAATTTTTATTGGTACTAAATTACTTTTAACATTCCTATAAGTTAATAAAATCATTAAAATATAAGAAACCCTAATAGTCTATACCTATGAACGAAAAAGCAATTAGCCAATATTTAAGTTTTATTCTAAGACACAAACCAGAAGAAATTGATCTGATATTAGATCGTGAAGGTTGGGCAAATATTGAAGAATTAATTTCAAAGTCACAACCAATTAAAAATGTGACTTTAGACGAAGAAATTATTAAAAACATTGTGATTAATAGCGATAAAAACCGCTTCCAAATTTCTGATGATGGTAAATTTATTCGCGCTGTACAAGGCCATTCAACTGTAAGTGTCGACATCACACTTAAAAAGCTTGTGCCACCAATTTCTCTTTATCATGGTACGGCCCAAAGGTTTGTAGAGTCCATTAAAGAACAAGGTCTAATCTCTAAAGAGCGTCAATATGTCCATCTAACAGAAAGCAAAGACACTGCCCTATCTGTGGGAACACGTTATGGCAAACCACATATTTTAGTGATTCGTGCTTTAGAAATGCATAAGATTGGATTCGAATTTTTCCAAGCTGAAAATGAAGTCTGGTTAGTTAAACATGTACCAGTAGAGTTTATTTCTTTTCAGTAGAATGAAAATTTTGCTTCCACTCATAGGTGGAAGCCTTATTCAATAATTAAAAAAGTTAAAATCAGATAAGATAAATTATCTCAATCATATTAATACAATAATTAGATTTCACTAATGATGAATTTTAACCATTCATCAAAATTCTTTTTCTCATAATGATTTTCTCTATTTCCAAGGTCGTACACTAGAACTTTAGGATTACCACTGTAATCTGTTGCATCAAAACAAGCTGCCCAATCACTATCTCTGGCAAATACAATTAAATTTTTACGCCCTGTAAGGCTAAAATAAATCTCCATAATTTCATCCAAAGGTTCCACAGCATCATGAAACCACCAAGAGAAGTATGGTATAGAATGTAAAGGTTTCAAGTTTTTAGATAATTCCAAATATTTTACAGGATAGTTAAAATACTGTGGCAGTTCATCTTCACTAAATGGTTTGAAAGTATTTTGAAACATAACAATCTACCCTATTTATTTACTCTTTATTACTTTAGGATCAAAAATACTTCCATAAGGAAATTGTATAGACCAATTATCAGGGGTCCCCTTCTGGCTAGCTTGCTTTTCTACTCTCAATTTTATTGCTTCTCCCCAAGTATTAGGTGTCTTACCATTTACTTTAAAACGTTCACTTTCAGCTTTAGTTAAAGGTGTATTAAAGTCTCTAACCTTAGCTTTCACATCAATATTAGCTTCGCGAGCAGCTAGAATACGGGTATTGTCCATACTAGTTGCTGTACCATTCGACATAATAACAATATCAACTGGATCCCCATTCCAACCATCTCTCTTCATACTATCAACCATACTGTTGTAATTGTAAGCTTTTCCACCTTTCTGATGAGAAACCGTTGCTTGAGAAAATGAAAGCCTAGTTGGATCAATAGAAATAGTTTTTCCATAATTAAATGTCTCTGTTATTGAATCATTATCTCGATAAAAATTATTTTCTTTAACAGTAGACGAATCTATCGATATTTTTTTAGGTAATACAGAACCACCTATAAGTAAAGTATTTCCTACTACTTCTAAACCAGCAAATACTCTATCCAAAGCGGTTATTTCTTGTTTAGTAAATAATGTCTTATCTGAAAAAAGATCATGACCACTTTTTATTGTATTAGCAATTAAAGAAGTTAATGCTCCACCTTGTACCAAAGATCTTCCACTATTCAATTGATTTACGGAATAGACCACTTGATATTCTATAGGTAATAGTTTGGCCTTAAGCACACCACTTTCATTTACTACCAAATAGCGTAAGCCTGAAGCATCTTTTGGATCTGAGACAATATCACCGATCTTGTAGTTTGTATTATTCACATCAACTACTTTAGATACATTTTTCATTGCAGCCAATGCATTTTGAGTAATTACATTTTTTTCGCACTCTGCATTTTGACATGCATGTAATGCTTGAAAATAATAATTATTTTTTTGCTTATCAAATTTACTATCGTTAGTTATTACACCAAATAAATTATTCTCCACCGCATTCTGCGCCACCTGCCCACTTTGTACTGTAGTTGCGACATCACCCGTTGTAGCGCCCAATGCTGTGCCTGCCAAACCGACAATAGAACTGATCGTAGATTTCTGCTCTGCTGTAAGGTCTTTGGCCTCTTTTCCATATAAGAAACTCGATAGTACTGGTGCCGCTGCCTCTGCTCCTCCTGCTGAAAGTCCCGCAGTCAACGCATTATTTCCACCAGCCGCCGCAACTGCTGCGCCAAGTACCGTATGCGCTAAAATATGTGCCGCTTCTTGACCACTTGTCAGTTGCCCATTTGCATTTTTATTCGCTTGTTCTTTGAAATATTGACCAATCTTATAACTTGCCGCTGGGCTGAGTGTCGCGGTTGCTATTCCTAGACCTGAACTTGTCGGAGCGGATAAGCCTGAGGCCACTGTATCGATCAGCAGGCCTAAGTTTTTGTAATTTTCCCGTTTGGCTTGATATTGTGCTTCTGTAATCTCACCCTTTTCATATTGTTCTTTGGCTGTATCCGATAAAGTATTAACTTCTTGTTTGGCTGCCTGTCTATTTTCGTCAAACCGCTTCGTCACTGCGATCTGTGTGCCGATCTCTTTTTGTACTTTGTCCTTGTCAAAGTTATTCGCAATCGCTCCGCTGTTCTCCTTCGCATTTTCTGTACTGGTTGTGGTGTATATGTCCGCTTTGGCTTGTGCTATGGTTTTGCCTGTGAGTGCCTGCTGGGCAATGCTTTCTGTTATGGTGATGTTTTGAGTGTTCACACCACTCTTGGTCAAGCTGCTGTCTTTGTCACTGTCTAATCCAAAGCCCACTGATTTGTTAACGCTATTGCTTGGTCGTCCTTCTTTATTTTTTCCACTGCCATCCCATCCACCTTTCACATTTACGCCGCCACTTACTCCTAGGCCTTTGGCATCGTATTCGGTCTGGTTGTGAAGATCCGTATAGGTGAGCGTGCCTGTGCTGAGGCTGTTTTTATTCAAGGTTTCCGCAAGTGGGTTTGAGGTGATGATCGCGCCTTTTAAATCGGTATTGTTTTTCACATTGATCTGATAGCCGTCATCGCCTGCATATATTCCTGCCTGATCTTGTACCGAAGCATAGTTGGCGTTGATATTGGTTTTATTCGCACTTCCTGAAGCAGATACTCCTGTTCCAATACCGACCGTAACTTGGCCTTCTATGTTTTGTTGTGTGCTGTTGTAGTTGGCTGTGTTTTGCAGGCTTTCGATATTCAGTTCTTTAGCATCGACTTTTACGCCTTTGCCTTGCACCTGTCCACCAATGATGTTTGTGGTATTACCACTTTGGATGATGGTCTGGCTGTCTTTGCTTCCTACTTGGCTGGTGAGATAGCTGGTTTCACTGCCACTACTTTTACCTTTGCCAACATTACCTCCTGCCGTCACGCCAGCCGCACCTCCTTGTGGCCCGTAACTTGCTGCAACGCCCACATTCCAGCCTTTACTCTGGTTTTTACTTTCTTCTGTGCGGGTTTGTTGTGCTGCTTGAATATTGACGTTGTTTTGCGCTACGAGCTGAGTACCTTGTTGCCCGATAACGTCTGAGCCAATAATGTTAATATTGGATTGTTCACCTGCGCCTGTCGCGTTCAGGTTCACTTTACCACCTGCATGGATCTGGCTGGCGCTGGCGTTGGTACTCTGAACTTGGGTTTGATCGGTATTCTTTTGTTCTCCGTAGGTAATCGTGGCACTCACATTCGCCGCTTTTGCAAGATTGCCTTCTGAGCTGGCGATATCTTTTAATTTTGATAACGTCTGGCCTGCCTTGTAGCTATCAAATGCACTATTGGCTGCTGCCATGGCATTCACACGATCATTCTTGCTCTGACCCACTTGCTTGGTCGACTCAACCGCACTTTGTACCGCAGTCACTACGGGTACATTCACCGCAATGGTCAGACCTTTCTGCTGCATCTCATGTTTGTATAGGCTGTCTTGTTGTTCTTTGGCCGCTTCTACATTAATTTGCTGTGCCTGTACATTTACATCACCTTTTTGCGATGAAACTGTACTGCCTGTTTGTTGATAGGTCTCACCTGCAATAATATTGGTATTGCCATTTAAGCTGCCCACCTGAGAGGCACTATTGGTAAGTTGTTGGCCGGTCTGTAAAGTGGTGTCTTGCTTTTTACCTAAACTAAAACCAATACCGCCTGTAGACATAAAGCCTGATTTTTTAACAACGCTATTGGTTTCACTGTTGTACTGGTTTTGTGCACCTTCAATCGTCACATTTTCTTTGGCTTGTATCTGGGTCAACTCATCAGACACTATATTGCTGCCACGGACATTGATATTTCCTGCATCCAATAGCACTTTTTTGCCTTCAACAATACTGCCCACCGCAATATCTGAACTACGATGGCTAAAGTCGCTGGTCGTAGAGCTGCTCAATTTACCTTTCTTAGTAAAGCTTGACTGATCTTGTTGATCAAGTTTGTTTCGACCCTCTTCAATCTGGAGTTGCTCTTTAGCTTGTAACGCGGTTAGGCCTTCTGAACTACTGATTTGTGAACCATGAATCTGGATATTATTGCCTTGTAAGCTTAAATCGCCTTGGCTCTTAATTTGGCTGCCGACCTCAACTTGTCGTGTATCTAAATGATAAGCTTTTGAGCTACCCACCACATTGTTGGTCACTTGTGTATTCAGGCTACCGACTTTAAGGTCACCGCCTGTACGAATAATCGTTTGTCCACCGCTATTATTTTGGATATTTGCCGCCAATATACGAGTGTCACCCCCAACGTTCATCACTAAGCTTGGCTGATCATTCAACGCTTGCTGTTGTGCTGAACCGACGTAAAGACCCGCAATTCGATCTATTCCTGTCCAGCTATAGTTGCTCTGGCCTAATGCATTTTGGCTGCTCTGTGTGGTGGACTGAATATTCAGGTTACCTTTTACCTGCAAATTCATGGCTTGATCGGCCTGAATCATACCACCAATATTATTTAAATCTTTTTCTGTACCCAGGCTAACTACGCTACCACGGATGTTCCCTGCAAGGTTGTTTAAATTCTGGCTATTAATTTGAATAACTTGTCGTCCTGCAATGGTTCCTGCATTGGTCAAATCTTTACTTAAATTAAGCTGAATACTATCGGCACTAATTAAAGTGCCATCGCCTTTTAAATCACCCACACGCGCTTTAACATACACCTGTGGCACTAAAGCTTTGGTTTTTGTACCATCTGGTAGGGTAGTTTCTTTTTCGACCAACCACACAATATCACTGCTTAACTGCGCCATTTGTTCTGGCGTGAGTGCAATACCGGGGCGTAAGTTGTACTGTTTTGCATAACTCAGCCCATTGTTCATGAGCGCTTTATACTGTTCCTCATCGGAAGCATATCCTTGTAAGAAACGGTAGCCAGTGAGTTGAGCAACTTGGTCCTGTACCATACGTTGTTCATAGTAACCATCACCTAATCTTTTTTGTTGAAGTGCTGGATCAAGCCCTAATGCATTCAACATATAATCTGAAGATAGCCAGTTGCGATAGTTACTAAACGCTGGATCTGTTTCCACAAGGTACTGAGCACGGCTGTCTGGATTTTTACTATATAACGCATTATTTGGAACTTTAACGTTGGCATTGTTGGTACGAATTTCAAAACCACTACCATCAATCTGTGCTGTTTGCCCCTCAACAGATGTCGCTTTTGTCTCATTGTTTTGAATTTGATCGACTGCGCTACTACTCAAGGCTTTATAATCGGCTGTGTTTGCCCCGACTACGCCTTTAAGCTGTGCCTGACCTATTTGAACGTCATTTGATTGAATACGATCAGATTGAGCTGTCGTTTGTTGAACTGCTGCGGTTTGATTCGTCTGTGTAGTTTGCTGATCAATCACACTGGCGTTATGGTTTTGACTCAGCGCCTGTTCAGTCAAATTATCTTTGTTGACTTGCTGGGTTTGGTCTTGCACTTTAACAGGCGTCGCAGTGGTCGGATTTTCATAGATAAATAAATCTACCCCTTTGGTCACATCTGCTGGGTTATAAGCCTGTTCACCAGAAGCCCAGACACGATCGTGCCCCTTACCGTCATAACTGCCCGAACTCGGCGTTACCGTTCCTTCTTCATGCGTAATTTTGGTGCCTTTAGCATCGACATTGTGAATTGCTTTGGCATCTCCAATCAGCTTTTGACCTACCATAATTTGGCTTTTGTCATTATTGATTGTGCCTGTGAAACTTAAATTGCCTCCAGCACTGATCACAGCAGGCGCTGACTCATCTGCTACCGTCGTCGTGGTCGTTTGAGTACTTTTCACATGTTCATAGTGGTCAGTACTGTAAAGTTGTCCGTTGTAAACCAAATAACCTTTAAACATATTGCCAGCCGAACTGTCTCCACTGTTACTGACAATAAAGAAGCGGCCTTCTGGACGGCTTAAATAATCCTCCATCGTGGCATTATAGTATTGTGTCACGGTTGGATCTGCGGCCTGTAACTTGCTAAACAGATCTGGATTCTGGCTATAGATTTCCTGCGTAATTAAGAACTGATAACCAGGGTTGTACCTTCCGGCACGCGAATCTGAAATATACATATTCCAGTAATCAAGTTGCGCTGTAGTCTGCTGTTGTTTGATTGTAAAAAAAACATTCTGGTTATTCACCGTATCAACATTCAAGTCGATATTGCCATTGGCATTAATTACAGCACTTCGGTTATTGACTTGCTGCGCAGTTCCTTGCGCATGCCACTGAGAGTCAAGCGAACCTCCTATACGCAAGTCGCCCATGGCAATAATTTGCGACCCACTTTGATGATTAAGGTTATTTTCCAGATTGTTTAAAACCTGTACCCCCAGATCCAGATCACCTCTTGAGGCAATGACTGGCGCTAAACCATTGAGGCTTTGGTTATTTAAAGTACTCGCCTGAATTGCAATATGGTCACCATAAATACGTCCGGCAATATTATTGAGTTGGCCTGCCTGAACATATGTATTTGCACCATTAATGAGTCCATAGTTATTGAGTACGCCTACAGCTTTAAGTTGAGTTTGCTGGCTTTCCAAACTGCCATCTACAGCGTTTTCAATTGTATTTGCTGAAATAGATAACTGTCCGTTGCTTTTGATCGCGCCATGATTGCTCACTTTACCTTTAGAGCTTAGGTTTAAATTTCCCTGTGCCTGCAACTGACCTTGAGCATCTTGTACATAATCATCATTGAGCTGAAGATTGAGCTGTCCCTGACTTAAGACCTTACCGTCGCCTGTTAAACCTTTGGCTAGAATATTTAAACCTGCAGTTGATGAGCCTTCTTCACCTGCAATAATCATCCCTTGCTGATTGTTTACAATTAGACGGTTATTGTCTTGCTGACCTTGTATTGTTAGTTGATCAAGACTACTAATTAAGCCTTTGGTATTATTTAAATTATCCAAAATATTTAAATTCAGTTGCTGCTCAGCAGAGATGCGCCCAGCACTATTATTTAAAGTACTTGCAGCTATTTCTACTTGCCCTGCCTGAATACCGTAATTCTGGTCATTGTCTGAATTATCAATATTTTGACTCGCAATTTTGACTTGCTTTGCCGCACTAATCAGGCCCTGCTGACTATTATCGAGTTGGCTTCCACCCATCAGGCCTGTATTGAGGCTAATGTTTTGATTCGCACTGATTTTGCCTTTCTGATTATTAATCGTACCTGCTTGTCCAACACTATCGATCAGTAAGTTTTGTCCACTGGCGAATAAGCCCGCATTACTGTTATTCACCTGAGGCGCTTGAATGGTTAATCCATTACCAGCAATAACCTGACCTTGTTCATTATTTAATTCTGAAGTTTGTAATAAGACTTGCCCTAAAGATTGAATACCTTGAGCCAACTCTGTCTGGGTGGAATTTGAATTAGTTTTACGGTTATCAATCAGTTGCACGGCGTTTATACCAAGATCACCCTGTGCATTGATTAGACCTTGCTGATTGTTCAGACTATCGGTACTAATCTGTAAGGTATTCCCGCTGTTCATCTGCCCATTTTGGTTATTCAGGCTCTGCTGGTGAGTATCAATCTGAATGTTGCTTTGGTCACCTTTAGTACTACTAATCAAGCCTTGCTGGCTATTATCAAGCCCCTGTACATCGAGTTTAATCGCTTGATTCGCCTGAATCTTACCACTTTGATTATTCAGTGCTTGCTGAGTCGTCTGGATCGTTATGCCCGCATCGACCGACCCAATTTGACCCGCTTGGTTATTTAAGGCGGCACTTTGAATCATTAATTGTTGTTGTGCTGCGATTAATCCCGCTTGGTTACTTAAGGTGTTTTGGCTATTTAGCTGAGCATGTTTTGCAGCAAGAATTTGTCCCTGATCATTCAAAATGTTTTGTGCATTTAGATTGAGATCACCACTCGAATGAATATTTCCAGACTGGTTATCGAGTTGTGAGGCTGTATTGAGATTAAGACCTGCTGTACCTGCGGTGACAATACTGCCCGCACTGTTTTTTAACGCACCAGCCTGAATTTCAAGATTATGATTGGTCTGAATCTTGCCATTACTATTATTTAGAAGATTTTTAACAATGAATTGGTTAACAACATTGTCTGGTGTTCCAGCCTCAACAATTTGACCCGCTTGATTGCTAAGCTGCTGTGTATTGATGTTAAAGCCATTGAAGCTAAGTAGCGTTCCAGCGTCATTGTTTAACTCGGAACTATTGGTTTGCAAACGACCAGCAGTTTTGATATTGCCCTGATTATTATTGAGCGTATTGGCAATTGCGAGTATTAGTTGGCTGTCTGCTGTGCCAGACTGGATCAGACCATTCTGGTTATTTAAATGATTGGCATTGATCTGTAGTTTTTGGCCTAGACTGTCAATTTGCCCGTTTTGATTATTTAAATCACCTGTCAACGAAATTTGAGTATCATCTAAACCTGTTTGCTGGATATGTCCTGACTGGTTATTTAAGTCTTTAGCATTAATTTGAACTTTATTTGCCTTTAAGTTGGCGTGTTGGGTATCTAGCGTATCAGGAGTGGTTAAATTAAGTTGCTCTGCGGCCTGAATCGAACTGTGTTGAGCGCTCAACTGACCAGATTTACTGCTAAGCGAAATATTTTTTGCTTGAACAAGGCTTTGATTTAACACATGGCTCGCGGCCTGACTCTTCAAATCACCGCCCGCGATGAGTTGCCCCTGCGCATTTATAGCACCTGTAGCATCAATGCCAAGATTACCCTGATTTGCTAATGCACCCTCTGATGTTAAACCAGCAATCATGCTCCCTGCAGAAGTCTGGGTCAGTGTAGCCGTCTGTATATTTAAGTTATTTTGAGCAGCGACCTGTCCAGCATTGTTAAGATTTTGAGCAACTTTGAGTTGTTGATTTTGGCCGGCGTAAATCAGACCACTATTGTCTAATCGCCCAGTCTGCACATCTATATTTTGTACTGCCTGAATAATACCAGCCGACTTAGCTTGCTCAACACGACCATTATTGAGTTCATTATTAATATTGAGTGATACATCACCCGTTTTAGCCGCAATGACTCCTGAACGATTATCTAAGTTTGATGCAGAGAGCTTAATCTCCTTCGCTTGTATCTGCCCTGACTGGTTATTAATTAACTGATCTGTTTTAAGCTCAAGCGCATTCGAACTAACGATACTACCCTGTTGGTTGCTTAATCCCTTTCCAGCTTTTAGTGTAAGCTGGCCTTCACTCACAATATTACCCACATCATTTTGAATATCATTTTGGCTGACAATATTGAGCTGAACAGGTTGTGAAGATGAATCATTTTGAGTGACCAGAATGGTCCCGTTTTGGTTATTCAGCGAACCTGCTTGAATATCTAAGTTGTGATGACTTTGTAATACACTGCCTTGATGTTGATAGTCACTATTTACACGAATTGAACTTTGGCCATTTGCAGCACTCAACAGCATTTCACCATTACGGTCAGTCAATTGGTTGGCTTGAATATTGGCTTGAGTAGCAGACACTTTTGATTGATCTAATCGTGCTTGATTGGTCGTAAGTTTGAGTGCGCCGTTCGTTCTCAATTCAGCCTTTTGCGCCTGAATATTTTGTATATCCATAGTTAAGCCGGCTTGGCCAGAATGCAAAATCACACCAGAGTCACTATTGAGTCCCTGTGATTGAATATTGAACTGATTTGCATTGGTGAGAATACGGCCTTGCTGGTTATTAATAATTCCCTGAACAGTTAAATTCAGGTCATCTGTTGCGGTGTGCTGAATCAAACCCTGTTGGTTATTAATGTCTTTCCCAATGTTCAGATTCAGTTTTTTCGCAAGAATCTGACCGCTTTGGTTAATTAAACTTTGCTCGTTTTGTACTGCAATTAATTGAATAGCATCAGCCTGCAATACACCTGACTGGTTATTTATATCTCCATCACGCGCTGTAATCGTAATATTTTGAGCTGCTGCCGTTCCTTGCGATACATCTACATTTGCTCCATCTAAATCAATATTACGACTTGCCAGTAATTTGCCGTGATGCTCAAGTGACTGTTCTGTTTTAATCTTTAAATCGGCTTGAGCATTTGGATCTTGCTCACCTTGAGCATTGATACCGACCGCGACCACACTTTTTTCGTCACCAATAAGGCGCTGACTCGCTAAATCAATATTTCCATAGGCAGAAAGAATACCTCCTTGCTGCGTCATAACACCTGTATTGTTAATTTTTAACTGTTGATCAGCACGAATATAGCCCTGATTGGCAAGTTGCTGGCTGTCAATTTGCAGATTTTCATGACTCGATAACGTACCATTGACTGCATTATTTAAAGACCCGGTTTGAATTTTTAAAATTTGATCAGCATAAATCGTTCCAGCGCCGTTATTTAAAGCCTGATCTTGGTTTTGAATCGTAATATTTTTTGCAGAAATTTCACCTTGGTCGTTATCTAAACCTACAAGTGAACTATCCAAGTTATTGTTAGTGACTATTTTTCCTTTCTGGTTATTTAAATGACCTGAAAGACTCAATTTTAATAATTGTCCAGCCTCCAGATCACCCCCACTGTTATTTAGGCCCAACCCCTGTAAATAAAGTTCAGACGAACTCGCGATTTGCCCTGCTTGATTGAGAATATTTCCACTTGAGATCAGACGAATATTATTCAAGGCATTCATTTTACCGCCCTGATTATCAACCGACTGGCTATTTACATCTAAAGATGTGAGTGATTGTAGTAATCCTTGCTGATTACTAAAACTACTGGTCTGAATCTCTGCCTGCTTAACGGTCAATTGCCCCTGATCATTATTAAAGCGCTCGCCCTGTATTTTCACATGACCCAAATTGAGCTGACCGCCTTGGTTATCTAACCCATTTTGGCTCTCGACATCTACACCGCCATTGGCAATGATGGTTCCTTGATCATTATTCAGTTGGTCTTTAACATGAATATAACCTTGGTCATACGTTTTTGGTGTAGTGTTTACTGGGGTAGCAACCTGCAAGCTTCCCCCATCTTGTGCAGGATTTGATGGAGCGGTCTCTGATCCTGTTCCACCTGTCGACCCGCCCGTACCGCTGCCTGTCGTGTTCTTAGCAATGCCGATTTTACCGCCAAGGTTGGTCATTGAACCTGACTTCAAATCCAGCCCTTGCATACCTGTTTGTTCGATAGATCCACTATTTTTTAAACTGGTCGCATCTATCACAACGCGAGCAGCGTTCAATGTGCCGCTATTATTTAAACGATTCTGTTGATTCAGATGCAACTCATCGGCACTACTGATTAAACCTGTATTGTCTAGATTTTGACTCTCAACAGAAATTTGTGATGTGGCACTACTCACGTTACCCGTATTTTGAACATTTTGAGCTTTCAGCTGTACCTGATCTTTATTCGCAATCACATTGCCTGTGTTGACCAAATCCCCGTTGGCATTGAGGCTCAGCATACCTTGAGTGCTATTGATCGTGCCGGCGTTACGTACACCCAAGCCTTGCTCGGTTCCCACCAGAAAGATTTTCCCAGCATACATTCCGCCCAATTGGCCTACATCTAAAGCAAAGTTGGATATCGGTGCACTTGTAGCACCCGTCGTTGCGGTAATTTGAGGCGCTACTTGGTCTTTGACTTGAATATCATTTTGACCTAACACCGTGTTCAGCTCATTGGCATATAGGCCTGCATTGACTTTTAAAGCACGTGTATAGATATCGGTAAACGGGGTTAGACTTCCATTTAAACCTTTACCGTCAATCGTCACTTGCCCCTCGCGAACACGGAACGATTCCAGATAACCCTGATTCATCACCGCCTGCCCTGTGGTCAGGGTAAAACGATCTGCATTAATCACACCACAGCCATCACAGACCAAACCAGACGGATTGGCAATGACCACTTGCGCCTGTTTTCCGGCAACTTCGATATAGCCTTTGAGTTGACTCGGATTACTCGAGTTGACTTCATTTAAAATGACTTTGGCTTCACCTTTTGCAAGCCAAGGATTGCCCTGTACCCAGCCACCGATTTGAGTTTGGGTGTTATTTCGTGAGTTATTTAAAATGGCGCCTTCTTGCCCTACATCAAACTGAGTATAAGTGTTGCGTGACACACCACCGGCACTCGGCGTCTGGATATTCACCTGCGTGGTACCATTAGCACTGTTTAAGATGGTGGCTTGCTGCGACGTTGGTGCGCCTTTATCGGCAATAATTTGCGTATCTGCCACCGTACTCATGGGTAGGCTGATCACCAAAGCCCCCAAACACCCGATCACGGCAAAGTTAAGCGGATTGAGTTTTTTATAATGAATCGGCGAAACCGTGACTGCCACCGTATCTGCCGACGTTGAGGCGGAAGTTTGCCCAGCCTGTTTGGTTTGACTTTTGACAATTTCGGCCACGGCAATAAATAGACCACGGGCCTGACTAAAAATAACACGGTAGCAATTCTTATTCATTTGTTTTACTCAATCTTCATTTCTATAAAAACACATTCACATCATTGGACGGTCGCTTTGATCGTCTAATGCTCAATAGCTCCAGTTCACACTAAAGCCCGTGGTGTAATGGTCTGTTCTAAAGTTATCTGGTTTTTTCAGCGGAGCGCCCACAAAGACGTCGTAACTCATGCGCAGTGGCGCGATCTGGCCACGTAAACCCACGACACTGCCCAGCAAGCTTGTACCTGGCAATGGATTCGGCTGATACGCTGTGCGTCCACCCACTTCACCGTAGTCAATACCGGCATACCAGTAATGCGGTTGACTTAAAATCGAACCGCTCAATTCATTTCTCACCAAAAAGCCGTTATCGGCCAGTAGGGTTTGTTCGCCATCAAAGCCACGTACGGTATAACGGTTACCAATCGAGAAACGGTCTTGTGGGGTTAAAGGTTTGTTACTTCGTTGCATACGCCATTCGGCGGTATATTGCAGATTCTGCGCGCCCACTTTAAATGGTACTTGCAAGCTGGCATTGGCCTGTAAAACTCCTACACGGGTATATGCTTCATCAAATGCTTCTTCGGGTGCACGCATGGCTCCCAGCCAGCCTGTGCCTCGTTTATAGGTCAGATTGGTTGCTAAAGTCGCATTAGAAAAATATTCAACATGATCCAGCATGGCTTTCCAGCCTGCAGTTTTTCGGCGTTGCACTTCAACTTCAACATCTTCAATATAATTTCGAGACTGACGCGACCAGCCTCCCACCCCGAGTGAGGTTTTTCTGTGCGCATCCCGATAGATCACACGAGAGAGATCGACACCCACCAATTCACTTTCGCCGCTATATTGATAGCTCTGGCTCGCACCTGCCACGGTCTGGTTATAATCCGATTTGCTGTAGCTACTGGTGAGCAACCAATAATCGAACGGGATGGTGTAACTCATATACACCCCATCGCTGCCGTGTTTTCCAGAACCTCCCCCCAAATCATGGTTGTAACTGACATAAAATAAGTCATTGAGTGTCAGTAAATGATCGAGCGATACGGTGGCCGTTCCCAGATAACGTCCAGTTGATTTAGCGCCTGAGTCATCAAGGCTTAAATTGATGCGGTAAGGTTTCGATTGCTGCCATGCAAGCATGACATCGCTATAACCCGGTGTATTGTTATTTTCGGCAGGTTGAATTTTAAAATCTGCTTCAACTGTTGGTACACGTTTAAAGTTTTCTAGGCCTTGTTCTAGATCACGTATATTGAGCACATCACCCGATTTAATCGGAAGCGCATTGA
The DNA here is from genome assembly GCF_018139125.1 of Acinetobacter soli. Lineage (NCBI taxonomy): Bacteria > Pseudomonadati > Pseudomonadota > Gammaproteobacteria > Moraxellales > Moraxellaceae > Acinetobacter > Acinetobacter soli. Next base: position 162,465 of record NZ_CP073241.1, on the reverse strand, counting down.
TTTTGTGCGCGCGTGCCGAGGTGCCTTGAGCAAACTTGACCTGATCGATTCGCCCAGGGATCACCACCATACGAAGCTGGCCTGAGGCAATATTTTGTGCAGGCAATAAAACCCGTGTCGTAACATAACCATCTGCAATGATCCGGTTTTGCACCAGATTCAACACTTGATTTAAGCCTTGTACACCAAGGCATCTGCCGATGACATTATTTTGCCCATGCGTCACGTCTTTAAGTGTGTACTGAAATTGCTGAGCACCATCCCCCTCAAGCAGAATCGACTGAATGGCAAAGCACGGCGTTTCAGAATGTGATTGTAGGAACTGAAGTTGATTCGCCGTGAGCGCAGGAGCGTTTTGCCCCAAATTGACGTTGACCGATGGCTGAATCTGTTTTTGTAAGGCCTCATCACGCTGTTGCTGCAAAATCTGATAGTTTGCCGCATCAATCTGCTGCTGCGGATTCGGTTCAGCAGCCATTGCTGCGCTATACGTACCCGTTAAAGCTAAGGCCAATACTGTTTTTTTAAAAGATATTTGAAGCTGAGCATGCATATTTTTCATTATTGTAAAATAAAAGTGAGAACCAGTTAACAAAATAATAGCAAGCTTTACATTTTTGTAAATATTTTTTAGACAGATTTGTCTTTATAATTTAAAAAAAATAATAAAAGACCCAAATGATGAATTTGGGACTGGTCGTTATTGTTTCACTTTCTTAGATACTTATTATTTCCAAATTTTCATTTACAGTTTAATAGCGCATTAAAATGTATAACGATAATTGATCAGTAAGCGATGCTGATCCCAATCTTTTCGGGTCATTCCATTAATTTTTTCGCCTAACGCAGCATGCTCAAATTTGGAATCATAATGCAGATATGAATAACGAAAATCCAGATTCTTTATCCAAGGTACACTGTAGCTAAAGCCAATATCGTAATAACGTTCCTGACCTTCAATCTCGCTGCTGATGTTACTCTGGTGCGCACCAAATCCATAAGCGTATTTTAATTCAGTCTTGAGGCCCTGAATCATATCCGACCAGTTATATCTAAAGCGAAGCGCAACCGCCGTCTCGTCATTGTTGGTAAAATCTGGCCCTATAGCAGAAGACGTCGGAAAAGGATTGGTCCCATGGTCCTGAGTCAGTCCCCCTATACGATCTGAATGCGTCGAAAAGTTATCTTCAATCCAGAAACCATCAAATTTTGAGATTGCTGCACCCAATTCGAAGCGCTTGATCATCCAGTTAATATCAAAAAAATAGCCGTTCCCACGATTAGATATCTGTTGTCCTTTTATACAATCCAGATCCGCTTCTGCTGCGCACTTAAACAAATTTCCATCATCTCTTGAAAAGAATGCCCCGCCTGTCAATAACCATGTACTGGACGCAAACGGTAATTTATATTGAACCATTGTGCCGTACTTTTCTAAATAATCCTTACTCTTTAAGTATTCGGTATTTAGCGTCCATTGCTGCGTTTGATATTTCGCACCCATCAAAGCCACATAAGGAATATGTTCGTTGTTATCTGTGACTAACTTTTCAAAGCTGTCCATACTACGTGGCTTCCAGCGGTCATAGTAGGACAGATAAGTATTGAGCTCGGGATTCAGCTTAAATTGAGCACTAACGCCTGAAAATGTATCGGGTACAGCTCGGGTATTGGTACTTTTTAATAATAGTGAATCTTGCAGCTGACGACCGATTTTAATCTCGCTCCCCTCGCCCAATTTGGCTTTAATATAGAGCTGCCCCAAAACTGCAAAATTCTGTGCCAGTTTGCCATTATTTTCAACTTCAAGCAGCTGCGGCGTAGGTTTACCCGTATCAAACAGTTTCGATACCGCATATATAGAACCATCTATTCCCAACCAGTCACGCCAATATACCGAACGGTAATTTAGTTCCATCCCTAGCGCACTTTGCTCATAGCGGCTGGTCGTCGGGTTGGGATTGAGTAATGTTGGATGTGCAACGCCTTGATCATTCCAGTAACGGGTATTGAGTTTAAGTTCGAGTTGGCCATAGTTCTGAGGTATATCTGCATGGCAAAATGCAGTGTATCCCAAGCCAAATACGCTTAATAATAAGCCCTTATTCATTTTAAATATCCTTTTTTAAGCATGAATAAAAACACTGCCTAACCTTTCAGCTAGGCAATTTTTAGATATGTCATATAAAGTTAAGGAGAGAGTTTCTCTAAGACTTGGCCCTTGGTTTCGATGGCAAACCAGAACGTCACCAATCCACCAATTAGTGCCACGATTGCCAGTACGCTAAATACATACTGAATGCCATAACCTCCAACAATTAATCCAACAATTACTGGCCCAATTGCAGATCCTGCACGTAACCAAGCGGTACTAAAGCCGATTCCCATCGCACGTAAACGTGTCGGATACAGCTCAGCAGCATAGAGATATAGAGAAAATGAGATGGTTTGTAAAATTGCATAACTGAGCGTAGCGAGTACCACAACCTGTATCGCAGATGTTGCGCCAAGCACAGACAGGCTCATTAAAGGAATAATCGCCAAAAAGAAAGCAGCACTATACCAAGGACGGCGGCCCACTTTATCAATCATGAGCGCACAAATGATCGAAGCAATCACCCCGACTCCCGAGGTAATCCAGCCATAACCAAGGCTGGTCTGCAATGGTAAGCCAAAATGCTGTTTATATAGTGAAGGTAACCAGGTCACCATAGCGTTATTCACCATATATACGCAAAACCACATTCCCCACAAAGTGAAGGTACGTTTACGATAGATTCCCTGAAATAGTTCACGCCAGTTGGTTTTCGCCATTGCCTGTGGATTGATATCTTTCACGACAGGTTCAGGAAGTGCCTTACCTTGTTTTAACGCCCCCTGTTCGAAAATTTTCACAACCTTATCGGCTTCAGTAAAACGTCCTTTCGAGGCGAGCCAGCGTGGTGATTCAGGTAAGAAAAAACGTAATGGAATAACCAGTAAAGATGGAACCAGCCCGACAATAAACATGACTTTCCAACCATAGATCGGCATCAGAAAATATGCAGCCATTCCTGCAAACATCAGTCCCATCGGGAAGAGCACTTCATAAAGCAAGAAAAACTTGCCACGTTTTTCTGCTCCAATAAACTCATTGATATATGCACTCGCGACAGGAACCTCACCACCTGTACCTACACCTTGTAAAAACCTAAAAACCAGTAACGATAATCCGCTCCATGCAAATAAACATGCAATATCCATCATCACAAACAACATGATGGTAAAAAATAAGACCCGTAGCCGCCCAACTTTTTCAGCCAAAGAACCAAAAAAAATGGCACCTATGAGTTGGCCAACATAACCCGCTGCAATGATGGCACCCACGTAGGCTGGAGTTAAATGCCATTCTGTAATCAGCTGGGGTAAAGCAAAGGCAATTGCAAGTACGGTATAGGCATCAAAAAAAGTGGCTATTCCAATGGTGATTCGCATGAATTGCAATCGTTTAGTGACGGGTAGTCGTTCTAATCGTGCAATGATGTGTGCATTTTGTTGATGATGACGAATTGATTCTACATCCGCTAGATTGGTCATCTCCGTTCTCCTTATCAACTACATTCCTCGTAGTTTTGTTGTTTTATACCTAAACCGTTTGACTAAAAATCGCACGCATATTTTCTTGTTATTTTTAAATGACATGCCCGATTTTTGCCTCAGGCAGAGTAACCTAAAAAAAGGCTAGCGCATAGGCTAGCCTTTTTTCTTCAAGCGATGGCTTGAGCGAGATTGACCTTTCCAATGCCAGCCTGGCGCATCGCTTCATGAATCTCCTGCTCTGCCCCTTCTGCCAGTGGAAGTAAAGGCGAACGAACAGTTGCATGATCTAGAATCCCGCGTGCAACCAAAGCATGTTTGAGTGCGACGGTGCCTTCCATATGCGATCCGCGGTGGTAAACATTACGTGTGACAGGAAGCAGCTGATCGTGCAATGCTCGTGCTTTCTCGTAATCTTTGGCTTTGCCTGCCTTGATCATTTCAATCAATAGCTCTGGAGCAATATTGCCATAGCCGACCAAAGCACCATCTACATCAAACATGGTATGTAAAAGATATTCATCGTGGCAGGTCAATACCTGTAAATCAGGACGCTCACGGCGAATAATCGGAATTTCGACATCCCAACGACGCATGTTTCGCACACCATTTTTCATGGCAAATACGCCAGGCTGTGCAGAAATATCGAGTAAGGTATCTAAATCATAAGTGGCTTTAGTGGCATCTGGATATTGAAATAAAATTGAAGGTAAGCCACTCTCTTCATAAATTGCTTTGTAACGATCTTGTGGAGCACCTTTTTGATATCCAAAACGTAGCCAGCCATGCGAAGGATAAATGAGTCCTGCCGATGCACCTGCACTGACTGCACGCTTTGCTTCTTCTGCCGCAACAGACGTACCTTCAAGCGTGATCCCTGCAATTACAGGAATTCGATCATCGACAGATTTGACAAAGCTTTCAATCACCTGCATCTGCTCTTTTTGTGAAAGAAATGTACCTTCACCTGCGTGGCCTAAAACCACCAGGCCTTTTACGCCATCGATACTACCTAACCAAGAACCTAAGCGCTGAATCGCGTCGTGATCTACCGCACCATCGCGTGTGAATGGTGTTACTGGTGCTGGGGTAAGTCCACGTAAATCTAAGCTCATAACCGTACTTCCTATACTATGTGATTTATCATTCTCATTCGCCCTTAAGCAGGGTTCATTTTTGATTTCAGAGAACATAAATGGAGTATAGAAAGAGTTCAGATATAGAGGAATTACCATTTCTTGCATTTCAGTTATACTGTTTTTGTATACCTTTTTTTAAAAAGATTCAGGATTGATCGATGAATTACGCGTTATGGAAAACCTTTTTAGATGCAGTTGAATTAGGAAGCTTAAGTAAAGTCGCAACGCTACAAAATACCAATCAGCCGCAAATCAGCCGACAAATCAATGAACTTGAAGCCGTATGTGGAGGCCGGCTATTTAACCGGACAGGCCGAGGTGTCGAACTGACCGATTTGGGTCAGCATTTATTGCCCAAAATCTATGCATGGATCAATGTAACCGACCAGTTTAATAATGAGATTTTACACTCAACCGATACGCCTGTTGGCACAGTCAGGATTGCCAGCTTACCTTCTACCGCGCACCCATTACTCACCACGCTCTATAAAGTACTTCAGCAAAAATATCCGCGTATTAAGTTATCGGTCCGCGAGGGGCAAGGCGTACATTTGGAAAAATGGCTTGAAGAAGGTAATGTCGATCTCGCTTTGCTGTATCGGTTTAGTCCAACCCCTAAACATGGTGATATTTATCTGGCCGAAGCGGATACCTATCTGGTCAGTTGCGCAAATGACCCTCTCACCCAAGCCAAAGAGATCGAGTTTAAAGCCATTGAGCACCTTCCTCTGGTTACCTTTTGCCGGCCAAGTAACTGGCGTAATTTTCTTGATCATATGGCTTATGAACACGGGCTAAATCTAAATATTGTATTTGAAGCAGATTCAATTAGCCTGCAGACACATCTGGTTGCTGAAAATGGACTGTATAGCTTGTTGGGCCCTCAAGCATTAATCAAGGCATCTCAATATACTGCAGTGAACGCCGCAAAAATCGTAAATCCTGAGTTGAAACGTTATATTTCGCTATCGGTTTCAAAGCATGGTTATCTTACACCTGCCTGTAAAGCGGTGATGGAAGAGATCAAGCGTATCGCAGATCTTCTGTAAGTTTGTCTTAAAGCTTTTGAAGTTCGAGTAGTTTAATCGTGATCACGCTTTTTCATTTCATAAACTAACATGTGCAACAGCGTATTAGCAGCGTTGCCCAATTGCCTGCCTAATCGAGTAATAATATGCGATTTTGTTTGCGCAAATGTCGGATGGTGCAACGGAAGTGCGATGAGATCAGGATATAAATGTGCGTGATGTTCGATGGTGAATTTCGGTAAAAGGGTAATTCCGCCATTTATCGCATAAGCTTTTAAAGTAGATAGATTGTTGCACTCCAAAGTTGGGGTTAACACGACACCTGTGAGATTTTCCACCTGAGAAATAATTTGTCGAATTCCGTGTGAAACATCCGTTAAGGCAAGTCGATATTGATTCAGTTGACTCAATTCAATTGGACTTATTTGTGCAAGCGGATGCTCTTTATGAAGAATAATAGACAACGGATGATCCATTGCTAAGTGACTACGAATTTTGGGATCTCTTGCCGGATTAAACACCAATCCTAGATGTGCCTCATCTTCCGTTATTTTTCGAATCACCTCGTTACTGCTACAAATCGATAAATGCAACTTAATCTCGGGAAATTGTGAAGAAAACTCACTGAGTAAGCCCGCAACATCGTCAATATATCCTTCACCCATTGCAATAAAGATGTGTCCCTTTTGCAATCCCTGTAAAGATTGAAGATTTTCTAATAGCAATTCCTGCTGGATTAAATAGGCTTTGTAATATTTGAGAACTTCTTCGCCAGCTTCAGTGGCTTTTATCCCACGTCGATGTCGTTCAATTAATGTCACCGCAAGTTCTTGCTCAAGTTGGCTGATCTGTCGACTCACCGCAGAAGGTGCAACATCCAGCGCATCCGCAGCAGCACGGACACTCCCTTTATTCACCGCTTCAAAGAAAAATTTAATACGGTTTTCGTGCACATAGCTCATTCTTTTAACCTAACTTGTGTGTTGCGTTAAAAGCAACAAACTTTAAGAATCGTTGTTATTGATAACCAATTTGTCTGATATCTATACTCGTATTCGTAAATCTTGTAAAGCATATTTGACCGTTATAAAAGCTTAAACAGACCAAACCAATCATGACTTGGTCAACATCTCAAACGCTTCTAAATACGCTTTGGCTTTGCACAGATCTTGATTTAAACCATCTTTAGCGCATTGAGCGTTACGAGTATCAAATATGAAAGTAGGTGTATTAGGGTTAGGTAATATGGGAGCGGGTATGGCCGCCACACTCGTTTCAAAAGATTTTGAGGTTTACGGATTTGACTTATCAACACAAGCAATTATCGAAGCGCAAAAGCATGGTGTACAGCCAGTAAAAAATTTAAAAGAACTTCTGGATCATATTGAGATTCTAATTATTTCATTACCCAAAGCTGAACATGTTGAAGCAGTTATTTTCGGTGAAAACGGTGTACTAACACGGGGTCACGCTGGCTTAATTATCGTCGATACAACCACCTCGACACCAGAAACGAGTCGCAAAGTTGCCGCAGCGCTTGCAGAAAAACAAATGTATTTTGCTGATACACCTGTATCTGGTGGGCCAAAAGGTGCTGCAACTGGCACGATGAGTATGGTGATTGGTGCAGAAGATGACGTCATGCATAAAATTAAACCTGTGCTGGAAGCAATGAGTACAACACAAGTGCATGTAGGTGGAGTTGGCGCAGGAAATATTACCAAAATTGCCAATAATCTTTTGGCAGCAGCACATTTAATTACCACCGCAGAGGCCATGAGCCTTGCTGTTCATTGCGGAATAGACCCAGAAAAACTGTTAGCGGGCATTAATGCAGGTTCAGGCCGAAGCGCAGCAAGCCAAGCCATGTTTCCACAGTGGGTACTCAATAAAGCCTATAACTCTGGATTTAGTATGGGGCTCATGCGCAAAGATGTAGGACTGGCCCAAGATATGGCTGATGCGCTTGAACTCGACTTACCTGTATCTAAAAAAATCGTGGCTTTGTGGCGTGAAGGCAGTAAGCCACAGCTCTCCGACACAGATGATTTTACAGCGATTGTAAAACATACCGATCTCGAATTTTTTGGATAAGGACAAAGAACATCATGTTTCAAGAATTAAAAAATATCATCAAGTCTTACTTAGGTACAGAACAACTCGGAAGCTGGATTAATGGTGAACTCGTCATTGGAAAAGGCGAACTCATTGAAATGCATTCAGCACATGACAATCAGGTTACGTTTAGCTATCCAGATGCAGATGCGTCGATTGTTGCCTTAGCAAGTGATGCGGCAAAACAGGCACAAAAACAATGGTGGAAACTGACTGCTAAAGACCGTGGTCGAATCATGTACATGATAGGTGCCGAGATTAGAAAAGAAGTTGACGGTTTAACACACATTGAATGTGTCACCTCAAATAAACCTTACAACGACGCACGCGGTGATGTGGTTCGTGTGGCAGAAATGTTTGAATACTATGCAGGTTGGGTTGATAAATTTCATGGTGAAGTTATTCCGGTACCGACCAGCCATTTGAACTATGTGCGTTATGAAGCCATGGGTACCATCATGCAGATTACCCCGTGGAATGCCCCCATGAATACGTGTGGCTGGCAGGTTGCTCCTGCCCTTGCTGCAGGCAATGCCGTCATTTTAAAACCATCCGAATTAACCCCGATTAGTTCGCTGGTTGTCGGCATTTTAATTGAGCGTGCAGGTGCACCTAAAGGTCTGGTCAATGTTATTTTGGGTTATGGCCACACAATTGGCCAAGAACTGATTGCCAAAGCAGATATTCGAAAAATTTGTTTTGTCGGTTCACCTGCAACGGGTAGTCATATTGCGATGGCAGCAGCAAAACGTTGTTTACCTTGTGTCTTAGAGTTAGGTGGAAAATCTGCCAATATTGTCTTTGAAGATACCCATTGGGATCATGCCGTCAAAGGTGCAATCTCCGCAATTTTTGGTGGCGCAGGTCAGAGCTGTGTATCTGGGTCACGTCTTTTGGTCCAAGAAAGTATTTACGAAAAATTTGTATCTGATGTTGCCAAGGCAGCTCAAAAAATTCGTGTTGGTCATCCTGAAAGTAAAGATACAGAAGTGGGCCCAATCAACAATATCAAACAATATACCCATGTTTGTAATATGCTAGAAAAGGCAGCACAAGAAGGTGCAGAAGTGGTGGGCGATGTGATTTCCGTGCCTAAGACAGATGGCTTCTATATCAACCCAACGGTGCTTAAAGGCCATAATGACATGTATGTCGCGCGTGAAGAAATCTTTGGTCCAGTGGTCATTGCTATTCCATTCAAAGATGAAGAAGATGCTATCCGCATTGCCAATGACAGTCGTTTCGGTTTGGCAGGTGCAGTCTGGACCAATAATGTGGCACGCGCACATCGTGTAGCAGCGCAAATCAATGCGGGTACATTCTGGATTAATGGCTATAAAACCATTCATGTCAGTTCACCATTTGGGGGTTACGGTGACAGCGGTTATGGCCGATCTTCAGGAATTGATGTACTTCGAGAGTATAGTGAAGTAAAAAGTGTTTGGGTCGAAACATCTGATTCCCCCACTTTTAGTTTTAATTATGGTGCTGGAGAGGGATAAGCTATGAACATTTCTAAAGTCTTTATTGATGAAGTCATTACTTGGCGTCAACAATTCCATCGCTTCCCTGAAATCGGATTTCAGGAAATTCAAACCTCAAAACGTATCGCTGATTTGTTACGCTCGTTTGGCTTGGATGTGCTAGAAGGCATTGCTGGCACAGGTGTGGTGGCAACTTTAGAAAATGGCTCTGGCCCAGTAATTGGACTTCGTGCCGATATGGATGCTCTTCCCTTTACCGAGCTGGCAGATATTCCGCATAAGTCATGTCATCACGGTACCATGCATGCCTGTGGTCATGATGGACATACTGCAATACTTTTAGGGGCGGCCAAATACCTAAGTGAACACCGAAATTTTCATGGAAAAGTGCATTTCGTATTTCAGCCAGCCGAAGAAGGTTTAGGCGGTGCAACCAAAATGCTTGAAGAAGGTTTGTTAGATCAGTTTCCAATGTCTGCTATTTATGGTTTACATAACTGGCCAGGACTTCCTGCTGGCCATATTGCCGTCAATCCTGGCGCAATGATGGCATCTATGGATACCTTTGAAATCCAGCTTGAAGGTAAAAGCTGTCATGCTGCTATGCCGGAATTAGGGTTTGATCCAATTGTGGCAGCTGCCCAGCTCATTCTGTCGATTCAGACCATTAGCTCTAGACGATTGGCTGCTCAAGATTCTGCTGTACTCAGTATTACTCAAATTCAGGGAGGTGAAGCAATCAATATCATCCCTGAATATGTCACGATCAAAGGTACCTTTCGTTGTTTAGACCCTCAAGTTCGTCAACAGGTGAAACAACTCCTTCAAGATCAGGTTGAGGCGCTCCCTCCTGTACACGGCGTAAAAGGAAGTATCCAATTTTTTTCTGGTTATCCAGTGACAATGAATCATACAGATGCAGCCATCACCATTCGCGATGTCGCCCAAAAACTATTTGGAGATTCTAAAGTTCACTGGAATGTCAAACCTTCTATGGCATCAGAAGATTTTTCATATTTTTTAGAAAAATGTTCTGGTGCATATTTTTGGCTAGGCGTCGATGGAGTAGAACCATCCAAACCACTACATAATGCTTATTATGATTTTAATGACAATGTCATTGAAACGGGTATAAAATTTTGGATCGGTTTGGTTGAAACCACCTTATCAAAATAATCGTCAAAATAAATATTAAAAAAATCTCTTATAGCCTCTATAAGAGATTTTTTATTTCCATTAGTAAATTTAAAATGCACTTTTATTATGCAAATTTATTCTAATTCTAAAAAATATTTTGAAAACCTTATGTTCTAATTTAAGCAACAAAATTTTATGTTTTTAGCACTCAACCATCCATCCAAAAATTCATAACAAGTTATTGAAAAATAAATAATTAAACATGAAATTTAGTGTTTTTATTTTGATACACATCATTTGAGCATTGTATACATATTGCGTATTATAAAAACAGGAAATCATGGCATATATTTTGCAATTTTATTAATAAATAAATTATGCCCACTAAAAGGAAGAAGTAAAATGCGAGATAATGTTTTTAATATGAAAACCAACGCAAGAAATATAAATTATGGATACGGATATATAATATTATCTGCATTTCTCATCATTTGTATTGCCGAATCTATTGGTACAATTAATATCCCTTTAGGCTCCGGAAAAATTGCCTTACTTCCGATGGTATGGGCTCTGATTTTAGGTTGTACATTTGGCTTACTGAGTCAAAAACAATGGATGCCACTTAAAATAGATAAGCCTTTACAGATTAAAAGTGCAAATATTCTTTACCCTGCACTGCTTGTTTTTATCGCCAAACAAGGGCTGATTGTAGGCTCATCGATTCCACTGATTATTCAATCGGGTTGGGCATTATTGTTTCAAGAGCTCGGGCATTTTGTCGGTACTATTTTATTTGCAATGCCAATTGCCTTGCTACTAGGTATTAAACGCGAATCAATTGGTGCAACATTTTCTGTCGGACGCGAACCTAGTCTAGCCATCATTACCGAAAAATATGGATTAAATTCTGCCGAAGGCCGTGGTGTTTTAGCTGAATACATAACGGGAACATTAATTGGTGCTTTATTTATTGCAATCGTTGCCGGTTTTATCGCGAGCTTGAATGTTTTTCATCCATTATCTTTAGCTATGGCCTCAGGTATTGGCTCTGGTAGTATGATGGCTGCAGCAGCGGGTGCTATTTCTGCTCAAGTCGATCCGGCCACGGCTGAACAAGTGATGGCTTTGGCTGCCGCGTCTAATCTATTAACCACAACACTTGGCACCTACTTTACTTTATTTATTTCACTCCCGTTGGCCATCTATGCTTATAAGATACTCGAACCAGTTTTAGGGCGTTTTTCTAAAAGAAATCAAGTAGAACAGCATGACAATGAGTTTCTTTATAGCACCGTAAAAGAATCTGAAGAGGAAAAAACCAAGTTAAGTTTAGCTGAAAAAGCCTTCACTTGGATTGCACTTATTGCATTAGCGACAACAGCAAATACCATTTTAACTGGAAAATTTAGCGCTACCGTGATCATTGCGGGTGTTATTTTAGTTTTGATCTCAATATTGGGAGATCTGATCTACCATCTTACTGGCAAGAAAGTTCCAACGGTTTGCTATGTATCGATTATCGCGATGTATATGGCTTCTCCATGGTTTCCTTGGCATGAAACAGTTACAGGAATTGTGGGTGAGATTCATATATTATCTGTAATTACCCCTATGCTGGCATTTGCAGGCCTTTCAATTGCAAAAGATATTCCTGCTTTTAGAAAACTGGGTTGGCGTATCGTGGTCGTTTCTTTATGCGCAAATTTTGGAACTTTTATTGCAGCGGCGTTTGTGGCTGAATTTTTTCACTAAAAATTGAATGTGTTATCCGATTTTTAAAAACATTAAAACAAAATAAAAAAAGCCCCGAATGATGAATTCGGGGCTTTTTCGAATTTTGGTGGAGATGGCGGGAGTTGAACCCGCGTCCGCCAGCACTACACTCGAGAATACTACATGCTTAGATATCGTCTATTGATTTAACACCAAGCGACCCGACGAACAGGGTACAAGGCGCGATCCTCTAAGTTTGGTATAAAGCCCCGAGGCTTGGCTCTATACGGACTTGTGTGCGTGCGCTTCGGTCGGGTTCCTAAACCACAAGTATTCTAGGAAGCGGACAAGCTGCCCTTAGGCAGCTAGAGCGTAAGTTTCGTCGTTTGCGACTATAAAAATGCAAATTTTATTTACGAGAGAAAATGCGCTCTCGGCATGCATCTATGAGCTTCATCACCAGCGTCGAAGCCAATAACATCCCCAGATGAGTTTTACACTATAGCACAACCCTGAAAAATTGCTATGCAATTTATAACCAACTAAACAGCAGTCATGTATTTAACCTGATAATTGAGCTACTATTTTATTTTTCAAGACCATCACTATAAAAATATGAGCTACTTGCTTGCACTCGACCAAGGAACCACCTCTAGCCGCGCCATTATTTTTGACGAAAAAGGTCATATCCATGCCACTGCTCAGCGCGAAACCCGTATTAAAACACCGCATTCTGGCTGGGTGGAGCAAGATGCCAATGAGATCTGGTCTAGTCAGATTGCGGTCATCCAGCAAGCGTTGGCTTCCGCTCATCTTCTGGCCAAAGATATTAAAGCGTTAGGGCTAACCAATCAGCGTGAAACTACTGTGGTTTGGGACAAACGCACAGGCAAAGCGTTGGCGCCAGCGATTGTCTGGCAAGATCGGCGTGCTGCATTGTGGTGCAATCATTTAATCGAACAGCAAATGCTGGATACCGTACAGCAAAAAACTGGGCTACGCATCGATCCGTATTTTAGTGCAGGCAAACTGGTGTGGTTACTCGAACATATTGACGGACTTCGTGCTCTGGCCGAACAAGGCCATGTGGCGTTTGGCACCATCGACAGTTGGCTGGTATGGAATCTAACCCAAGGTGCCGAGCATATTATTGAAGCCAGTAATGCCTCTCGTACCATGCTCATGAATCTTTCAACACAAACATGGGATGAACAACTTCTGACTCAGTTTAATATCCCCCATCAAATGCTGCCCAAGATTATTTCATCAGATGCCTACGTTGCAGACACGGCACCTGGCTTACTCGGCAGTACCATTCCCATTACCGGTATTTTAGGCGACCAGCAAGCTGCGTTGTTTGGTCAGTCGTGCTTCGATGCAGGGGCAGCCAAAAATACCTATGGCACTGGTTGTTTTATGCTGTTCAATACAGGCGACCACCTCAAATTAAGCCAAAACCAGCTCCTGACTACCTTGGCGTGGCAATGCCAAAATCAAACCCGTTATGCTCTTGAGGGCAGCGTATTTATGGCTGGAGCAATTGTACAATGGCTACGGGATGGACTTGGAATTATTCAAAACAGTGCACAGGTCGAACAATTGGCGCAGCAAGTCAAAAGTAGTGACGGCGTGATTTTGGTGCCTGCATTTACCGGACTTGGCGCCCCTCACTGGGACAGCGAAGCCCGAGCACTACTATGTGGAATGTCACGCGGAACCACAAAAGCGCATATTGCACGCGCTGCACTTGAAGCGATTGCCTTTCAGGTTTCGGATGTGCTGTGTGCCATGCAATCTGATTTGTCTCAACCGCTTAAAGAATTACGTGTCGATGGTGGCGCCAGTCAAAACGATATGCTGATGCAGTTTCAGGCCGATATTTTAAATGTACCCGTACTTCGGCCCAAAATGCTTGAATCGACCGCATGGGGCGCTGCTGCCATGGCGGGTTTGAAAGCGGGTGTGTTTTCAAATCTAGATGAAATCTCTGCCTCTTGGCAGCTTGATCGTACCTTTGAGCCTGCCATGCAGCAAGATCAACGTGAATCACGATTGTTTGAGTGGAATCAGGCACTGAAACGCGCAAAATCTGAGTTAATTTAATTCAAAAAGCTGCAACGAATTGCAGCTTTTTTTAGAGTTAAAAAAGGCTTTTGATTACAACGCACCATTGCCCAAAACGATACCTTCACGGCGCGGATCTACACCCCCAACGTACTTCGCTTTTTGGTTCTGCACAGCAGTACGCATAATGGTAGCAACACCACTACTTTGCGCAGCGGAATTGATTTTATGGCCTTTGGCTTCCAGTCCTGCCACAAGCGCTTTTAAATCTAGCGATGTATTAGAGCTGTCAACATTGGTGGTAGCACTATTGGTTGCGCCAAAATTTACCAGTGAGGTCGCTTGCTGTGCATCGAGTTTCCAATCTAGCGCACCCACCAAGGTTTTCACCACATATTGAATAATCGTTCCACCGCCCGGTGAACCTGTAGCCATATAAAAGTCGCCCGGCGCAGTTCCCTTAAATACCAGTGTCGGTGCCATGGTACTTCTTGGGCGCTTGTTTGGCTGAACACGATTAGCCACCAAATTGCCAGAACTGTCCATCGGTTGTGCGCTAAAATCGGTTAACTGGTTGGTGAGCAAAAATCCATCGACCATATGGAACGAACCCATGCTCGATTCAACTGTAGAGGTCATGGAAACCACGTTTCCATAGGCATCCACAATAGTAAATTGGGTGGTGCCATGCTCCACTGTTTTATCAATTGCAGCACTACTATTAAAATCACCGGCAGTAGCAACGCCCATCGATTTTTCAGTGTTAATCAATCCAGCGCGTTTTTTCAGGTAGGCTTTATCAATCATGCTGCTAATACCTTGTGCTGGTAAAGCCACAAAATCGGTATCTGCTACATACTTATCCCGATCGGCATACGCCAGACGCTCAGCCTCAGACACTAAATGTACGCCCATGACACTTGGTACACCGCCTTCGTTTTCAGGCTGTGTTGGCGCATATGATGCAAGATCAAAATTCTCTAAAATTCCCAGCGTCTGAGCCACTGCAATCCCTCCTGACGACGGCGGTGGCATGGTACATACATGATACTGGCTACGATACGTAAAGCAGATCGCATCACGCTTTTTAGCCTGATAGTTCGACAAATCATTGAGTGTCATCAAGCTTGGCGTAATCGGAGTTTTGGCTGCATCATCGCCTACGCTTTGCTGGGCTTTATTTACAATTGCCTGTGCAATCGGGCCTGAATACATCGCCTGTGCACCATTGGCCGCAATCGTACGGATGGTTCTGGCGTAGTCCTGATTGGTCATGGTTTCACCCACAGCGTAGGCCGTTCCATCTGGGTGAAAATAGGTTTTGACTGCATTGGCATCGAGAGCTAACGATGCTGCATTGCTTTGAATGGCTGCCGCTAGACGTCCCGGTACTTTAAAGCCGCCTTCAGCCAGTTGTACCGAATTGTCAAATAACTGATTCCATTTAAGTTTGCCATGCTCATTGTGTGCCATTTCCAGCATGCGCATCACGCCAGGCACCCCAATTGAACGTCCACTGCGTCTTGCGCTAGGTACAGGTGCTGATGAGCTGGCATCGTCAATATTTTGTCGAACCAGATAATATTCATTGGCAGCCGCAGGTGCCGTTTCACGACCATCGTATGCCGTCACTTTTTGAGTTTTTGCATCGTAATACATCATAAATGCACTACCAGCAATGGTACTTGATTGCGGCTCGACCAAGCCCAGTACTGCCTGTACGGCAATCGCAGCATCCACTGCACTCCCACCGGCTTTTAAAACATCACAGCCAGCCTTGGTCGCAAGTGGTGTATTGGCAACCACCATATATTGATCTGAGGTTTTGGCCTTAAGCCCCAAACGGTAAGCCGATGCTGGCTCAGGCGCTGATGGATCGCCTGCCTGCCCGCTCCCCACGACTACCGTTGAGCCATTACTTGCGAGCTGATTACAGCTATTGGGATTATTGTCGGTGATGGTGTAGTTTTGAGTTTGTTCTTGATCATTAGAATCGTTACAACCGTGTAGTAATCCTAAACTTAAAACCCCGCCAAGAATCAGGGTGTATTTTTTTTGCATTGAATCTCCATGCTTTACTTGTTATCGAACGTCCTGTGTCAGCAATTATGAAGCCAATATGGAGAAAAAATACAATGTTTTTTGATCAATCGATCAATTTTCTAGCATATTATTTTATACCATTGAATTTTATTATTTTTTACTTAAGCAATAAAAACGTGGCTCCACACGGCCACGTTTGATCAAAACAAAGATGACTTAATGCGGCGGTGGGCCTTCCATCATATGCTTTGGTTTAGGGCTTAACCAGATAATCAGACCAGCCACCAAAAACACCAATGAAAACACCAAGAAAACATGATCGGTGGCCAATGTAATCGATTCTTTATCAACCAAATTGGAAATGGTGCCCAGCGCTGTTTCAGTGCTAAATCCATTTTGCGTTAAGGTATTTTGTACCTCTTGCGGCTGTAGTTTTGACACCAACTCACTGCGCGACACAATGGCGTGGTCATCCCATAAGGTAACCGCAATCGATGCACCAATTGCACCGGCCATGGTTCTCAAAAAGTTCATGAGTCCCGCAGCCGAGGCAATTTCATGTGGCTCGACGGCTGCTAGCGCCAGATTCGAGAGCGGTACAAAGAAAAAAGGCACCGCAAAACCTTGCAGGATTTGAGGCCATGCCAAAGCCATAAAGTCGGCGTCGGATGTCCAGAAAGCACGCATCAAGGTCACAACACCCAGCAAGATCAAGCCAAAACACGCCAATGCGCGCGGATCATGCTTGCTGGCCAGCTTGGCCACAATTGGCGACATCGTAATACTACCAATCCCCATAGTAGCAGTCAGATAGCCTGCCCATGTGGCGGTGTACCCCAAATCCATTTGCAACCACTGAGGAATGAGTACGATACTGCCAAAAAATGCACCAAATCCAAAGGCCAGCGCCAGTACAGAAACGGTAAAACCTCGGTGCCTAAATACTCTCAAATTCACAACAGGCTGTTGATCGGTCATTTCCCAGATCAAAAACAAAATAAAGCCGAGTACCGCAATTACTCCAAAACTTACAATAAGACTGCTACTAAACCAGTCGTGCTCATGTCCCAAATCGAGCATTAACTGTAACGCGCCAATCCAGAGCACCAGTAAAAACAATCCGATCCGATCGATACGTAATTGCATAGTGTCTGTTTCAGCAACACGTAACAGCCGTAAAGTTGCCATGACACAAATAATTCCGACCGGAATATTAATGAAGAAAATCCAGTGCCATGACAGATTGTCGCTGATCACCCCACCTAAAATCGGACCTAAAATCGGACCCAATACCGTGGTCATGGCCCATAAGCCCATGGCCTGCGCGTGTTGTTCTTTCGGGAAAATTCGCATCAGTAAGGCTTGACTCAGCGGCATGAGTGGGCCGCCCGACAAACCTTGCCCGATTCGGCACAGCACCAGTAATTCAAGACTGGTCGACAGGCCACATAAAAAAGAAAACAGGGTAAAACCGATCAATCCCGCGACAAACACACGCACAGTGCCAAAACGGCTGGCCAACCAGCCAGTCAGTGGAACACAAATCGCTTCGGCCACCGAATAGGATGTGACTACCCACGTGCCTTGTGAGGCAGAAACTGCCAGATTACCCGTAATGTGTGGCACCGAAACGTTGGCAATGGTGGTATCGAGCACCACCATAAAGTTTGACAGTGCAATCACGAAGGCGGCCAGAAAAAGTCGTGCGCCGCTGAGTTCAGCAAATGGAGTTTTTATCTGGGTTGTCATGAGAACTTACTTCTTAGACAAATCAATCGTGGCTTCCATCGACAAGCCCACACGCAAAGGATGCTGTTTGAGTTCGTTCGGATCAAGTGCAATACGAACCGGCAAACGCTGTACCACTTTAATCCAGTTACCCGTGGCATTTTGTGCAGGAATGAGTGCAAATGCCGAACCCGTACCGCCTGAAAAACCAATGACTTTTCCGTGATATACCACGTCATCGCCATATAGATCGGAGGTCAGCGTAGCAGCTTGGCCTACACGTACTTTAGTAAGCTGGCTTTCTTTGAAGTTGGCATCGACATAAAGCTGCGAAACTGGCACAACTTTCATCAGCACAGTACCCGGTGCAACACGCTGCCCCACCTGAATGCTTCGACCTGCAATCACACCATCGACTGTGGCACGGATCACGGTACGATCTAGATCTAGCTGTGCTTTTTGAACCTGTGTTTGCGCACTCAGTACATCCGGTGCAGAAGCTTCAGAAGTGCCTTTAATTAATGCCTGTGTGGCATCGAATGTACTCTGTGCTGCATTACGATTCGATTGCGATTGTGACAGTGCGGCTTTGGCCACATCAAGAGCCGCTTTGGCTGTGCGCGCTGCAGTTTGGGCAGTGCTTAATTCTTCTTTAGAAATGGCACCCGATTCGCTCAATACCTGACGACGCTTAAGTTCTTCCAAGGCGTTATTGTAATCGGCCTGTGCTTTTAACACTTGCGCCTGTGCGCTGGCAATGCCGTCATCACTCACCTGAACCTGTGCATTGAGAGATTGTCCATTGGCAGCAGTTTGACGATAGGTACGCTGTGCTTTGGCCAGCATTGCTTTGGCCTCTGCCAATGCAATTTCGGCATCTCTCGGATCAATTTTGACCAGAATATCGCCTTTATGCACTTGCTGGGTATCATTGACCAAAATTTCAGACACCTGCCCTGTCACCATGGAGGTAATTTGTGCAGTGTCGGCGCCCACATAGGCATTATCGGTATTCACAGTGTGATTGAAAAACACATACCAGATGCCAAACACAATCGCGGCAACAATGACCACCAAAGCAAAAATACTTAATAATTTCTTTCGTTTCGCCTTTAAAGCATCCCCATTTTGATCGGATGCAGAAGCCTGTGGAGAATCAGTCATTGGGTATTCCTAAATCAGCTCAAGTAAAAATTGCCACGATGTTCTTAAGATAATTTTAAGTTTAGGAAGAGAACCTGAACTGAACCTTAAAAGAAACGCAAGATGACAATTGATATTTTCAAAATTTTGCAATTCTACTTATTTTTTTCATATGCTGAGAATAAAAAAATAACTTGAGCGTTCAAAACCGCATGTATTGAGAATACAGCACTTAGTCTTTTTGAATAAATCTGATACCTGATGTACTGCTTTTAACCCACAAACGCTCGACCACGCAGCAAAGCGCTTCAAGACTGTGGCCCAGATTTGTGGATTTTGGGTGACTATTTAAAAGGCATATGAGGCAATCGCAGTAGCGATCGGGGTTTGCTCGTGGTTAAACATGGTCATGCGCATGGTGCAGCCTTTGCGGCCAAATCTTAAGGTTTCCGCCCGCGCAATAAAAAATTTACCCCGCCCCGGCGCCAAGTAATCGACACGCATATCGACAGTGGCTAAACGTGATACTTTTTTGATGGCCTCTGGCATATCCGCAGCTTCAGTACGTTTATAAACTTCTGCCATCGCGACAATTCCACCAATGCTATCGAGTAAGGTTGCGGCAACCCCTCCATGCAAAATCTGAAAGGCAACATTGCCAATCAGGCTGGGCTTCATTTCAAAATAACCTTCAATTTGCCCATCGACCACCCGCATGGTCATGGCATTGTGCGAGAAGAAAGGCGAATGATTAAACGCATGACATAACTGGTTTAAAATTACATTTAGGTCAATTTCTTCACCTAAATGAATATGCCCCGTCCATAGTTTTGTTGATTCACTCATAAAACACTCAATATCGATAAATCTGCGTTAACACTAATTCAGTTTGTACAAATGCCTGCTGATGGGTCTACAATATCCCACAAGTTTAATACTGAACCTTGAGATTGTTATGACTTATACGTTCAATCGTCCCGCTTTTCCAGCAACCCGCATGCGTCGTATCCGTAAAAATGATCAACTGCGCGCCATGGTCAGTGAAACGCATCTGACACCTCATCATCTCATTTATCCAGTATTTGTATTGCCTGGCCAAAATCAGCGCCAAGAAATTCCAAGTATGCCCAATATTCATCGTTTGTCAGCAGATCTGTTGCTAAAAAAAGCTGAACAGCTGCTCGAACTTGGGGTATCTAAGCTGGCTCTTTTTCCGGTCACCCCGCAAGAAGACAAAAGCCTGAGTGCTGAAGCTGCTTGGCGTGACGACGGTCTGGTACAAGAAACCTGTCGTTTACTCAAAAAAGAACTGCCTGAAATGGTGCTCATCACCGACGGCGCGCTTGACCCATATACCACGCACGGTCAAGATGGCATTATCGATGACACCGGCTATGTACTCAACGATGAAACCGTAGAATGTCTGGTCAAGCAAGCGTTAAGCCACGCCGCTGCGGGTGCCGACGTAATTGCACCAAGCGATATGATGGACGGACGTATCGGGGCAATTCGACAGGCACTTGAGCAAAATAACTTTATCTATACCAATATCATGGCGTATTCAGCCAAATATGCCTCAAGTTTTTATGGGCCGTTTCGTGATGCGGTCGGTTCGGCCAGTAACTTAAAAGGCGGTAATAAATACAATTACCAGATGGATGTAGGGAATCGTGCCGAAGCTTTACATGAAATTGCACTGGATTTGCAAGAAGGCGCCGACATGGTGATTGTTAAGCCCGGCATGCCTTATTTAGATATTGTACGTGAAGTCAAAGATACCTTTGGCGTGCCTACTTTTATTTATCAGGTCAGTGGTGAATACGCCATGCTGGCAGGTGCGATTCAAAATGGCTGGTTATCCGAAAGCGTGATTCTTGAATCACTCATGAGCTGTCGTCGCGCAGGTGCAGATGGAATCTGGACTTACTTTGCAGATGTTGCAGCCCAAAAACTTAAAGAGATGAACTAAACTCACGTGTGAATGAATCGAACATGAGCATGCATATTGCCATTATTGGTGCTGGAATCAGTGGCCTATTAACCGCTTTGGAACTGGTCGAGCACGGCTGTCAGGTCTCGATTTTTGATCAGCAGCGCGCCGGTCAGGCTGCCTCATGGGCAGGTGGTGGAATATTGTCACCGATGTATCCGTGGCGCTATCCACATGCGGTCAATACCCTTGCCCAGCATGGCAAAGACCTGTACCAAACATGGAATGAAAAGTTACTGCCTCAAACCGGTATTGATTTTGAAATCCATAATACTGGCATGCTTATTTTCGATGAATCCGATTTTGAAATCGGGCTCGATTATGCCGAGCATTTTCATCAGCCTATGCAACGCGCTGACTATGTCGAGCGTGATGCACTTGAACAGATTAATCCATGGATAGCCAATAAATATCAGCACGCGATTTATTTTTCAGCGCTGTCTAATATTCGTAATCCGCGTCTATTGCAATCGATTGTGCAGTATTTAAAACAGCATCCACGCGTTGCGTTTTTTGATGATCAACCCATTGAAAAATTTATATTTGATCAAGACAGCATACAGGCCATGAAGAGTGCTACAGGGCAAGTTTTTCACGCCGACCAGTTTGTGCTGGCAACGGGTGCATGGAGTCAACTCTGGAGCGATCAACTGGGCGTTCGTCTGCCGGTACGCCCTGTACAAGGCCAAATGCTGTTATTTAAAACGCCTGCGC
Organism: Acinetobacter soli; assembly: GCF_018139125.1. Classification (NCBI taxonomy): domain Bacteria; kingdom Pseudomonadati; phylum Pseudomonadota; class Gammaproteobacteria; order Moraxellales; family Moraxellaceae; genus Acinetobacter; species Acinetobacter soli. Next base: position 140,591 of record NZ_CP073241.1, on the reverse strand, counting down.
ACTGGTTACCCACCATGTGTATGAATCAGGTGATGTATTTGATTCCAAGACAAGATGGTCATGTGGTATGTGGCTCAAGCATGGCAGACTGTGGCTACAGCACCGACACCGACACATCCACACAGCAACGTATTTTAGAGGCCTGTTTGGACATGGTGCCTGAACTGGCACAGTTTCCAGTCATTAAAAGATGGGCGGGCTTGCGCCCTAGCTCGCCGACCGGGGTGCCTTATATCGGCATGCTGCCAAATATCGAAAATCTCTGGCTCAACACCGGACATTTTCGAAATGGGCTGTGCATGGGGCCAGCCTCTGCACGATTGTTACGCCAGCTTATGCTTGATCAACCCACTTTCACCGACCCAAAGCCATACGCGCCCGAGCGACTATTTCAGGGCAGCGAAATAGAGCTGAGCGTTTAAGGATAAATATCTTGCAGGGCCTGCGCTAAAGCTGGAAATTTAAACTGATATCCAGCTTCCAATAACGCTTTGGGTGCAACAAACTGGCCATTTAAAATAAGTTGCGATTGTTCACCCAGTAAAGTTTTAAACAAACACGCCGGCGCAGGGAGAAACGGACGGCGTTTTACTTGCTGAGCGGCGGTTTTTACAAAGGCTTTTTGCGTGGTGTGATCGGGCGCAACGGCATTAAACACAATTTGCTCACTCTGCACATGCAGTAAAAATTCGATAATCGCCAGCACGTCTTCAATATGTACCCAGACTACAGGTTGGCGCCCAGAACCAATCACACCCACTGTATTGAGCTTAATTGGCAGCATCATCTGTGGCAAAATGCCCCCATTTTTGGCAAATACCACGCCCAAGCGCATGATTTTGGTATCAAACTGCGTATACGACAGCGCAGTTTTTTCCCATTGCTGGCAGAGTTCAGACATGAAAATTGACTGCGGTGGTGATTGTTCGTCGCATACCTGTTGCCAAGTTTCACTTTCATCAATGCCGTAATAACCAATGGCAGATGCCGATACAATCCGCTTTGGTTGTTGCTGATGCTGTAGCAGCCATTCAAAGACACGTTGTGTGGTCTTGATGCGACTGTCGATCAGGGCTTGCTTACGTGCTTTGGTCCAGCGCCGCTGTCCAATATTTTCACCGGCCAGATTCACCACATAATCGAGAGGCTGATCGATCTGGTTTAAATCGTCAATCCATTGTAAATTTTCATGTTGAAAGGATTGCGCCAAATGTCGCGTCAGGGCATAAATGCGATAATTCAAATGCAGCAAATAAGGCAATAAATGGCTACCGATAAAGCCTGAGGCGCCTGTAATTAAAAGTGTTGGAAGTTTTTGGTTCATAGTCTGTCACGTTGCTTATTGCTCTTCTTAAGCTTGAGTGTAACGCACTCGATTGATCCACTAAAACCCTGTTACTGAAACATTTTGTCGGCCATACGTTGCGCCTGCTTACCATAAAACCAGTACGTAATCAGATATAGTGGAATCGCCAAAACCAGTACCATAATCGCAATCAGGCTCACAAATTGAGGTTGTTGCAAATACAGTAAAAAGTTTTGAATAATTTCTGGGTCATTTCGTGAAAACAAATACAAACCCAGCAATACGCCAGCGCAGTTATAGCCCCAGAAAATTAAGGTGAAACCCAAAGTCAGTTTTTTTCGTTCTTGCTGCGTTGGGGCGCGTTTTTCACGTTTTAAAAACTGATAGAGCACTACAATCATAGCCACCAAATACGGTACGGCTGTTACTATTCCACCCACGCCTATTGGCAATATTGCAGCCACTACGCCTGCAATGAGGGTAGTCAGTAAACAGATCAGAAAAAACCAGATAAAATAACGGCGTAAAGCAGTCATGCACACCACAACATCAACAATAAAAATTTATTTTATGTTTTTTTCAATTTTTTTTCATGTTCTTGTCAACCATTTTGGTCGGTCATTCGTTATTAAGGGTATAAGGTCTGCAGCAACCGATTTTAATTGCACGGCATCCGCAGTAAATCGGAGACCTTTCACTATGACATCCACTTTAGATATGTTTTGTTAGCAGCCAAACGTGATTTAAAGTTTTTGACCGACGATTTCTCATCACTCGAATCGTCGGTCTTTATTTTTTAGTGATCTGTTTTTTTTATCCAAGACCATTTTTTAGTTTTCAATCTATTGCTTTAATTTTAAAGGCTATGCGTTAAATACAAAAGAAGCTTCACACATAATTGGAAAGTTCACCGAGTTTGCGATCATACATTCATGATGCGCCTGCTCATGAAGTTGACGTGCCAGATCAAGATTTGCACCTGCTTTTAAAATAATCTGTGGTTTTAAAACAATGTGCGTGATGTGGCCTCGTTTTTCAGGATGAGCATCGTCCATAAATCCAGATGCATGGTCAATATAATCGACTACACAAATATGATTCACTGCACAAAGATGCAAATACCATAATTTATGACAAGCCGATGCTGCTGCAACCATCAAATCTTCCGGATTCCATCTGCTAGCCTCTCCACGATAAGCTGGATCTGCCGAGCCAGGAATTGCGGGCTTGTTTTTGCTTTCAACGACAAAATCACGTTGATAGGATTGATAGGTTTGAGTACCCTCACCTGTGTTTCCAATCCAACGAATTTTTAAATCATATTGATGAATGGTCATTATGAATCTCTTGTTCTGTTTTAAGTAAAAACCAAATCAGCTTTTCACTTGAGTAGCATCTGAATTGGATTGTGATTTATGCTACCTTATCTGCTATTCAAAAACAGGTAGTTCATCAGCAATGACCGTGCGTTTTTTTCATACTTCAGACTGGCATTTGGGGCAGTTTTTTTATAATCACTCCCGCCACTACGAGCATGAACAATTTCTGGCATGGTTACTTGAGCAAATCAAGGTCAAACAACCTCATGCCTTATTAATAGCGGGTGATATTTTTGACGTGATTAATCCAAGTTCACAGGCCCAAAAGCAGCTTTATCAATTTCTGGCAGATGCGCATAACCTTGCGCCGCATATGCAAACCTTAATGATTGCAGGAAATCACGATTCGGGTTATCGCATTGAACAGGTCGAGCCGTTATTAGAAAAATACAATGCCAAAGCGGTGGGTGTGATTCGCTGGAATCAAGATAAAACCTTGAATCTTGATCGCTTGATTTTACCGATTTACGATCAGGCACAACAGATTGTGGCGTGGTGCATTGCTCTTCCTTTTTTACGCTCGGCCGAAATTACGGGCGTGAACGAACAGACCAGTAACAGTCAAAATGCGATTGGTTATTTACACCAGCAACTGATTGCCGAGGCCAAACGCCGCAAAACCGATGATCAGGCCTTAATTATGATGTCACATGCGCATATGCAGGGCGGTGAAACCTCAGATTCAGAACGTCCGATTATCATTGGCAATGAAGAAGCGCTTTCTACAGCACTCTTTGAAGATGCGATCGATTATGTCGCACTGGGGCATTTACATAAACCTCAGAAAGTAGGTCAGACCCATATTCGCTATAGCGGCTCCCCTATTCCCCTGTCGTTTAGTGAAATCAACTATAAGCACCAAGTAATGGATGTGACCATTAAGCCAGAAATTTCAGACAATCATCTTCAATGTGATGCCTTGCTGGTGCCAAGAAGCGTGAAGCTGCATAAAATTACAGGTGAATTGCAAGACGTTTTAACAAGCTTGGCAGCACTCCCACATGGCGAAATTGAAGAGATTGATCAGCGCGAATACGTCGACATCGAATATTTCAGCCGCACACCACCTCAGCCGAATCTTCGTCAACAATTTGAACAGGCTTTGCCTGCAAACCGTTACCGATTGGTTCGGATTTCCAGACAATACGCCACAGATGGATCAAGCCGTCGTCTAGAGCAACAGGTTCATCTCGAACCGCCAACGCCTGAAAAACTGTTTGAACAACTTTGGGACAAAAAAGGCTATAGCGCAGATGATGACGTTAAAAAAGACTTTATGAGCCTTGTTGCGCAGGCACAACAACAACTTGAAGAACTTAAAAAGAATTAAAGCCATCTCATGAAAATTTTATCCATCCGACTCAAAAATCTGGCCTCTTTGTCTGACGAGCATTTCATTGATTTTGAATCTGAGCCTTTGGCTAGTGCAGGACTGATCGCGATTGTGGGTAAAACAGGCGCAGGTAAATCCACCATTTTAGATGCCATGTGTCTGGCTTTATTTAACAAAATTCCACGACTCAAAGAAAGCGATGGCAAGCTTACCGATGTCGATGGCTCCGAGCTCCTGACCAACTCCCCTTTGACCGTTTTACGCCGCGGCTGTGCGCACGGTTTTGCTGAACTCTGCTTTGTCGCACAGGATCAAAAACATTATATGGCGCGCTGGGAAATTAAACGTGCCCGCGAGAATGCCACCGGCAAACTGCAAAATGTTCAACGCTCACTCAAGTGCCTCACCGATGGCGTGGTGGTTGCAGACAAAAGCAAAGCGGTAGAGTCACATATACAGCACATCACGCAGCTCAGTTTTGAGCAATTTACCCGTGCGGTATTGCTGGCGCAATCTGAGGTGACGGCTTTTTTAAAAGCACGTAACACCGAACGGGGTGAGCTGCTTGAATACCTGACCAACTCGGCGATTTTTGCTAAAATTGGACAACTGGCATTTGAAAAAACCAGAGAAATCAGCAATCAACGTAAAAGTTTAGAAAGTCATTTGGGCTATATCGAGATACGCTCAGATGAGGAAGTAGCTGAGTTACAAGCGCAATTTGAATCGGTTCAGCAACAGGTGGTGCGGCTTGAAGAAGCAAAGACGCAATTCAGACAACAACAGCAATGGTTTGAGCAACGCGATAAACTTGATCAGGATATCCGCTTAAAACAACAACATTACGATGTACAACTTAAAGCACAAGAAAGCCTTGAGAAAGATCGCCTGTTGCTGAGCCAGTTAGAAACATTTTCTGAGATACGTCCCATTGTATTTCAGCAGCAGCAGATCCAAAAAACACTACAACAACTCATTCCACAAATTCAACTTCAGCACACCGAGTTCAATACCCTAAGCACACAATTCGAGCAAGAAAAAACGCGCTATAGCCAAGTCGAACAAAGCCTACATCAGTTTCAAGCCTTTGAACAAAAGTATCAAAAAGAGCTTGCCGATTTGCGCGGTCATTTGCAAAAACGCGAGCATATTAAAGAAGACTATAACAAAACCAGACATCGCTTAACCCAAATTACAAGCCAGCAACAGCCATTGCTTGAGCAACAGCAGCAATTAGAGCAAACCATTCACACGCTTAATGGACAACATACAGCAAGCATCGAACAATTAAAAAATAGTGCTCAGTACGCCCCACTAGACCAAGGCTTAAATGCGCACATGCAGCAGTTGAGCCAATTTATTACGCAGTACCAAAAAGTAGAACAGAGTTTAGGTTCTATTCGGGATGCACAAACGCAGCTTGAGCATGATGAGGCTGAATTAAATGCTTTAATATCGCAGTTTGGTACTCCAGCACAAATTGATCTGCATATCGAGAGTAAACAACAACGCAAACAAGCACAGCAGGTTCATAGCAACCATTTACACAGTACACAGCAAAAAATTCAGCGTTATTTCGAATTAAACAATGAAATGACTAGCCTGAAACATAAATTTGAGACAATCAAACAGCACAATCAACAATTAGACGCATCGACCCACACATCCGAACAAGCCTATGTGTTGGCAAAGCAAGAGCGCGAAAAAATTCAGCAGATATTGCAACAGCAACGTTTGCTCCACGCAGAAAACATTGAACATTTACGCGCAGCGCTAAAACACGGTGAAGCTTGCGTAGTGTGTGGCAGTACCGAACATCCTTATCGTGAAGATCAAAGTCAGCTCTCCAAAGCGTTGTATGAACTCCAGCAACAACAAGAACAACAAGCCATTGAGCAGGAACAACAGTCTTTCGACCTTTGGCAAAAAACGCAGCAGCAGTACACGCAAAGTCAAACCCAGCTCAAGCAATTGCAAGACGATTTACAGCAACTGCATGAAAAACAAAATGTGCATGAACAGCAATTACAGCAGCATTTGTTGGCGTGCAATATACAGCTCGACTTGCGCTTGGCTGAACAAGAGGCGAACGCTCAGCTTGATGCTTTAATGCAAAAGGCCTCTCAGGAGCAACAGCAGCTTGAGCATGAGTTACATCAACTCCAGCAAGCCAGTAAACAGCAACATCAGCTGAGTCAACGTATTCAGCACACCAGCCATCAGCTTGAGACGGTCGATCAATTACAACAACACGTTCAGCATATTGTCGCGTGCTTAACTACCGAGGATAAATCGGCTTGGTACACGCATGGCGTGACATTTTCACAAACTATATTAAATGCACTACAACAACGGAGCCAGTTGCTCGAACAAACAGAACGCTTAGTTAAACACAAAGAGCAACAACATCAGCAGTTACTATTATTAAAATCCAATCTCGCCGGGCTCAATGCGCAGCACACAGAATGTACGCAGCAATTAAAAGACATTGAGACGATGGGTAAACAAAATACTGAAGCTGCCAACCAGCTCATCATCACCATGACAGCTTCGACAAACCTTAAAGCCAATGAATGGTTACTACAGCATGATCAGCAGCGCCAGCAATTGCAGCAGCAGTATCAACAGATTAAACAAAGCTTTGAATTCGCACGCGAACGTTTTGAACAGCATAAAAATGCGCTCGAGCAATTAAAGGCCAAGCAACAGCAACAACATGACTCACTGACACAATGCACCACTGAAATCAATGCATGGCTGGCACAGCAGCCTCTTTTTGAAGAAGATCAATTGCTAGCATTACTGGCGATATCATCTTCTCAAGAACAGCAGATTCGCCAAGCCATCCAACACGCAGATCGTGGCTTGAGCGAGGCTATTTCTGCACTCAACACACTACAACATCAGCTCGATATACATCTTGAGGCAACGCCTCAGATAGAGGCTGCGCAGTTATCTGAGCAGATTGCCACCAATCAAGTGGCTTTACAGCAATGTACAGATCAGCGTGACGATTTAAAAATAAAACTCGAGTTACATCAGCAAAATCTGATCAAGCAGCAGCAGTTTGCAGCACAAATTCAACTGATCCAGCAACAAGAGCATCGCTGGCACAAAATCTCAAGCCTGATTGGCGATGCCAAGGGTAAAGAATTTCGAGATCTGGCGCAGCAATATAATCTGGATATTCTGCTTGAATATGCCAATCAGCAACTAACTCAGCTTTCACAGCGCTATACGCTAAAACGGCTAGAAAACTCACTGAGTCTCGCCATTGTCGATCATGATATGGACGGTGAAATACGTGCTGTGGCCTCACTTTCTGGTGGTGAGTCTTTTCTTACTGCGCTGGCCATTTCACTGGCAATTGCCAATATGGCCTCTGGATCGATGAAAATCGAATCCTTGTTTATCGATGAAGGCTTTGGCACGCTCGACGCATCTTCATTGCATATGGTGATGAATGCACTCGATCAGTTGCAAAGTCAAGGTCGTAAGGTAGTACTGATCTCTCATATTCAGGATATGCACGAACGAATTCCAGTCCAGATTCAGGTACAACCACTGGGTTCAGGTTCAAGTCGAATTCAGGTGGTGGGCTAAACACGCTTTACCTTTGTACAACGCATTTTGGGTGGAGCAACAATTGAAAAACTCATCAGAACTGATAGCTTTGATTTTCATTCAGATTCAAAACAAAAAATGATCTCTTCTGACAACAATAAAGATCAATTTTTTAGATGAAGAAGAATTAAATCTTATTTTTTCTTTGAGTTCTTTAATATGCCTAGCTTTAAAATTGACTGTCATCTCCATTACCGGGTGATTCAAGCGACCGAATTTATTTTTCAGTTTGAAGCAGCCAATCATCCATGGCAAACCTGTAAGCAGGAGTCATTTGAGTTTCAACCTCAGCTCGATTTCGAGCAATATGAGCGCGACGGCGGATTAAATCGCCTGATTCGGTTACACGCACCAGAAGGTGAACTGCGTGTTTCTTATCATGCCGACGTAGATACGCATATTCCTGAGCGTAATACCGCATTACGCGAATGTGAAATTCATGAATTGCCGTCTTATACGCTGTTTTATCTGGGTTCAAGCCGCTTTTGCGAATCAGATCTGATTGGCACTATGGTACAAAATACTTTTGGTGAATTGCCCAAAGGTTATGCACGAGTGCAAGCCATCTGTGACTGGATTCATGACAATATTGTGTATCAAGCTGGATCTTCCGACAGTACCACCACAGCGCGCGATATATTGGTCAATCGTGCAGGTGTATGTCGTGATTTTGCTCACTTAGGTATTGCGATTTGCCGTGCCTTAAATATTCCTGCGCGCTTTGTGGTGGGTTACATGCCGTTCTACAATGCAGATCCCGACTTCCATGCCATCTTTGAAGTGTATCTTGAAAATCAATGGGTATTATTCGATGCCACACGCATGGGGCCTATCGATCAGTTTGTTCGAATCGGCACTGGACTCGATGCCAAAGACGTTCCTTTTGCCACGGTATTTGGTGAAATCGAACTGTTATCGATTGAACCTGCTATCGAACGTGTTGAGTCTTAAATCATGTATTCAACGTTCAATTGAACAAATACTTATAAAAATAAAATACGTTGGAGAACCTATGCTCTCCAACGTATTTTGTAAAAGCACACATCTAAGCCAATGCCAACACCACACCCGAAAAGGCTAAGCAATAGATTCCAAATAAATACCAGCGACCATGCTCCAGCCACGCCGAAAGCCACTTCAGTGCCAACAACCCCGTTAGAAAGCTAAAAACCATTCCAAACAAGCTCGGCAAAAATAAGCTACTTAAGGTCAGATGTGCTGTACCAGTGGTGGTCTGTTGGGCATGCAACAAGCGTAACAGCTCTTTAGCAATTACCGCTGGGGTTAAAACTACCGCCAGAGCAAAACTAAACTCTTCTGCTTTCTGACGGGAAATTCCCAAAAACAAACCTGTGGAAATGGTGGCACCCGAACGAGAAAAACCACGAAAAGGCAGACACAAAGCCTGTACCGCACCGATGATGATGGCACTTGGCAAACGGACATCACCTTGCTGACCACGATCCAAACGAGAAGATAAAATAATCAATACACCTGCCGCAGCAAGTGCAGCAGCCATTAATTTGGCATTGCTGAATAAATGCTCTATTTCAAAGCTACTCGCCCCACCAAAAAATACGTGTTTAATCAGTGATTGCAACAAAAGTCCCAATACACCCGTCATGGCAGTTGCCAGTAACACATACCAAGCGCGCTGCTTAAATGACGCCCAATCAGAAAAGTAGGTTTTTTTCCATGAGTGCCAAAAATACACAATGACCGCAAACATGGTGCCTGTGTGGAGCATCACCAGCAAAAAAGTCATATTTGGTGCCGAAGGGTCGAAACCCATCAGCTTTTCTGCCAAGATCACATGGGCAGAGCTAGAAACTGGCAATAACTCCGCCAGCCCCTGTATCACCGCTAAAATAAAAACATGCAAAAGATCCATGAAATGTCTCGTGAAAACCAGTGTTAGTGGTATACGAGCCAACCATTAAATCTGAATTAAAAAATCTCAATGATCACAAATATTTCATATATCAAATTTACAGATTTATACACCGTGACTATAGTCACGTGCACCAAATAAAGCCGTACCAATGCGTACAATGGTCGAGCCTGCTGCAATGGCAGCATCCAAATCTGCCGACATGCCCATGCTCAAGGTGTCCCACTGTTCAGGATGTGCATGCTGGGCTTTGACAGCATCAAAAAGCGTTTTGGCTGCCTCAAAAGCCTCTGCATGCTCCGGTGCAGGAATGACCATAATTCCGCGTAACTTCAGCTTGGGTAAGCGGCTAATAGTTTGTACTAGTTCCGCGACGTCCTCAGGTTGGCATCCATCTTTTGTTTGCTGATGATCAATATTGACCTGAAGACAGATATTTAAATCAGCCGCATGCTCGGCGCGCTGCGATGACAGGCGCTCGGCAATAATCAAACGATCGACCCCGTGCACCCAATCAAAATGTTCCGCAAGCGATTTGGTTTTATTGCGCTGAACATGGCCAATAAAATGCCACTCGATATTTAAGTCTTTGAGTGCCTGAATTTTATCGAGCGCCTCTTGTAAATAGTTTTCACCAAAACAACGCTGACCAAGCTCGTACATATCGCGTATCGCCGAACTTGGATGTGTTTTTGATACTGCCAGTAATTCGACCGTTGCCGGATCACGCTGTACTCGCGCACAAGCCGACTGGATTTGATCGATAACGTGATTTCGCGCATCTTTAAACGGATTCATTGACAGGGTTCTCATTTCAAACATATTTTTTACTTAACCTCGGCCTTGAATGTTGTTAAGCTTTGGGAAAAGCACTTAATATTCTACAAAATAATGAAAGATTTTAACGATTTTTTGGGGGAAATATGGATATAACCGAACTGCTGGCATTTTCAGTCCAAAACAGAGCATCTGATTTACATTTGTCTGCAGGTTTGGCACCCATGATTCGCGTCGATGGTGAAGTTCGACGCATTAACCTCCCCGCACTTGAACATTCCGAAGTATACCGGCTGGTTTACGACATTATGAATGACAAACAGCGCCGCGATTACGAAGAAAAGCTCGAAACCGACTTTTCCTTTGAGGTGCCAAATCTGGCCCGTTTTCGTGTCAATGTGTTTAATCAGAACCGTGGTGCAGGTGCCGTTTTTCGAACCATTCCCTCACAGGTATTGACGCTTGAAGAACTCGGACTCGGAAAAATTTTCAGAGACATCTGTGACTATCCGCGCGGCTTGGTGTTAGTGACCGGCCCAACAGGCTCGGGGAAGTCGACCACCCTTGCCGCCATGCTCGATTATATTAATCATCATCGCTATGATCATATTTTAACGGTTGAAGATCCGATCGAGTTTGTACACGAACCCAAAAAATGCCTGATCAACCAGCGCGAAGTGCACCGCGATACACTTGGTTTTAATGAGGCACTTCGCTCAGCACTGCGTGAAGATCCCGATATCATTCTGGTGGGGGAAATGCGTGATCTGGAAACCATACGCTTGGCATTGACTGCCGCAGAAACCGGACATTTGGTGTTTGGTACGCTACACACGACCTCGGCAGCCAAAACCATTGATCGAATTATCGATGTATTTCCCGCAGAGGAAAAAGATATGGTTCGTACCATGCTGTCTGAATCCCTTCAGGCGGTTATTTCACAAACCTTGTTAAAAAAAGAAGGTGGCGGCCGTGTGGCAGCACATGAAATTATGATTGGTATTCCGGCCATTCGTAATTTGATCCGTGAAGGAAAAGTTGCGCAAATGTATTCTTCGATTCAAACGGGTGCAAGCCATGGCATGACCACGCTCGATCAAAGTCTTAAACAACTGGTCGCCAAAGGCATCATTAACTTACCAACGGCACGCGCCGTGGCAAAATCACCAGAATCCTTATAAAACAACAACACAAAGCCATCAGGAAGCACCGCATGGACTTTAATGATTTACTCAATTTAATGGCAACCCACAAAGCCTCCGATATGTTCATTACGGCTGGTGTTGAGCCATCATTAAAAATTAATGGCAAAATTACCCCGGTTTCCAAAACCAAATTAGACGGTGACATGATCGCGCAGTTGATTGATTCGATCACCACGCAAAAGCAACGCGATGAGTACATGGCAACCCATGAATGTAATTTCGCCATTTTAAACCGCGAACGTACTGAGCGCTTTCGTGTAAGTGCCTTTCAGCAGCGTGATTTACCCGGCATGGTTATCCGCCGCATCGAAACCAAAATTCCGACGCTAGATCAACTACAGCTACCACCGATTCTCAAGGACTTGGCCTTGACTAAACGCGGTATTATTTTGTTTTCTGGTGCAACAGGAACAGGAAAATCCACTTCGCTTGCGTCGATGATTCATCACCGTAATCTACACTCAAGCGGTCATATTATTACCATTGAAGATCCGATTGAATTTATACATGCACATGCTGGCTGTATTATTACGCAGCGCGAAGTCGGTATTGATACTGATTCCTACGAAGTGGCTTTAAAAAATACGTTACGCCAAGCACCAGACGTTATTTTGATTGGTGAAATCCGCACACGTGAAGTCATGGATTATGCACTGGCATTTGCCGAAACCGGGCATTTGGTTTTTGCAACTTTACATGCCAACAACGCCAATCAGACCTTAGAGCGTATCATTCACTTTTTTGAGCAAGATCGGCGTGAGCAGGTATTGATGGACTTATCACTTAACTTAAAAGCCGTCATCTCTCAGCAGCTGATTGCTACGCCTGATGGTCAAAGTCGCCGTGCTGCCGTTGAAGTGATGATCAATTCACCTTTGATGTCGGATTACATTCGCCAAGGTGAGATTTATAAAATTAAGGAACTGATGGCACGCTCTGGTGAACTGGGGATGCAGACCTTTGATCAGGCCTTGTTTGAATTACACGAACACGGACAAATCAGTTATGCCGATGCACTCAAACATGCCGACTCACCCAACAATCTGCGTTTGCAGATCAAACTTTCTCAAGAAGCCAATACCGCAATTGATCAAAAAGAAAAAATGCTTGAAGTCGATCGAAAAATCACCTTTGACGGTCAACGTCATGATCTAAAATGAAAAAAAGGGCATTATCTGCCCTTTTTTATTGTTGGATTTATGTGAAATCCTTACTTTTTACGCAGTGCGTCTTTGCAATCTGGGTTGTTGCAATAACCGTATAGATTCAATGAGTGGCCTGTCAAAGTAAAATTGTGCTTTTCAGCAACGGAGTGTTGCTCTTGCTCAATAATATCATTTGTAAATTCAACAACTTTGTTGCAATTTAAGCAAACAAGGTGATCGTGGTGATCTTCCTGCATGATTTCAAAAACAGAGTGATTGTTTTCAAAATGATGGCGCTGAATAATTCCTGCTGCTTCAAACTGTGTTAAAACTCGGTAAACCGTTGCCAGACCAACATCTTCACCTTGTTCAAGCAAAGTTTTATAAATATCTTCTGCACTCAAATGGTGTTGTTTTGAATTTTCTAGTAATTCCAAAATCTTAATTCGAGGAAGGGTGACTTTCAGTCCAGCTTTTCGTAAATCTTGATTGGAAATCGGCATAAAAAAGGGTCTCTCAACAAATCTCAAGTTGGAATAGGCAATCGTGATGAGATGCAGTATGATCTATCCTTGGATCAAATGCATCATAATTTATCGGGATAGTGTAGCAAAATGCAAAAACTTATGTTGGCGTTATTCGTCACTTCACTGCTTGCTGGTTGTTCAACGCTCGGCGTCTATAAGGTTGATATTCCTCAAGGAACCCCTTTAACCAAAGCTCAAGCATCAAAAGTTCAGGTGGGCATGAATTACCAACAGGTAAAGTTTTTACTCGGTAGCCCAACAATTACAGATCCATTAAATCCATATCGCTGGGATTACGTGTACAACTATATTCCGGGAACTTATGCCAAAAAAGCAAAAATTCCGGCAGCGCGCGGTCAGCATCTAAAAATCTACTTTGACCAGTCTGGTATCGTCACCAATATTGAAGGTATCGATACCCTACCAGAGTCTCAACCGGGCTTACCAGGTTCAAAAGAAGCCATACTGACTGCGCCACCACTATAAAGGCTTCCTCAAAAAAAGAAACCCCTCATACGAGGGGTTTTTTATATACTGGCGATCACTTAAAGCGATTACCCTTTTGAAAACGACCAACCGGATTTTTTTCTGCACGTTTGCGTCGAATGTCCTTTGGATTAATGGTTAAAGCTCGATACACTTCTACCCGATCGCCTGCTTTAAGCGGCTGTTCAAGCGCACATCGAATACCAAAAATACCCACTTGTAATGGCATTTCTAGCTGTGTGGCAAGCAAGAGTCCACTTTTTTCAATGGCCTCTATCGCTGTCATTCCGGCTTCAAAAGCAACAGCAAGATGAAACTGTTGATCTGGTGCGGCATAAGCCACCCAGACCTGCTGAAGATTACTCATGTAAACAGTTGTCCAAGTACCGAAATCATCGCCAGTAGAATGCCTAAAGGTAAGACAATACGGACAGCAATCCGCCAAAGATTATAAAATAGCTCACTACTAAAATTCATCGATTTACGCAAGTGACTGATTTTCATAATCCATCCCGCAAAAATCGCGTAGATCAAACACAACAGTAGCCCCCAAAGCATGGTCAGAATATAAAATTCTGCCTGAATGGCAGGAATTGCCCAGATCACAACAGCCACAACTGGAACTGCCCACTGTAATGCCAGCGCAGCCTGACGCTCAATTAACTGTTCACGAGCAAGTTGTAGGAGCAGTGCCGATGCCATGATTGCAGCAATCACCCAAGTCAGTACAGGAACCATTTGCTGAATTGACACAAAGCCAAACGCAATCACAGCCACCAATTGTGCCAACCAGATCGGCAGTACAGAAGCACTGGCTGATGCCTGTTGATCGACCTGTTTTACTGTTGTTTGCCAGTATAGGCCCATACCTAAACCACTCGCCACAAGAGCCAGAACAGTGGCATTGCCCCACTCTTTAAATTCAAGTGATGTCCAGTGCCATGGCTGAAGCTGAGCAGCATCATAAACCTGACCAAGCGCGATAGACGCAATCAACGCAATTGCAGTGATGAGCAGCAAAATCTGGCGTGATACAAAGGATAAGCCAAATGCCAGCACCGCAAGTACAATCAACAATAGATTAGGTGCAACACCTAAAGTGAATTGTTGCGGTAACAGCATGCTGGCATGAGAAAGAATTCCGCCAGCCAAAAATGCAATGAATACCACAGCCAACCAGCCCACCAAACGCCATTTAGAAGACGCATCGGCATCCCGCGTTAGGCGTGAAAGTGCGTTCAGCGCTGTGGTTTTTGAACGGCGCGCCAGTGCAATTTCCAAATAACACACAGGCAACGCCAAAATCACCATGCTACCGAGCCATAACAACCAAAAATCAAGCTGACGATCAATTTGAATACCGACTGCCGGCGCGAGGGTAACAATAATCACCAAGCTCAAACAAAACGCCATAAGTGGCGAAAGCCATCGTGATAAAGGAGAATCCTGCATCATGCATACCTTGAATAAAGTCTGCCGATATTTTGCCTTTGTCCGACCTGAAAATCAAAGTTTCTATTCAAAAACAGAACGTTTTCGACCCAAAATGATTGATCTCAATTTTGCAACGCCTTTCTATTGAATACCGGGTTTAATACTGGTCGGCACGGGTAATGCGTTTAAGTTCAGGGTTGAGTGCCTCTCGCTCTAAACGCTCTACTCGGGTTAAAGCTTGCTTAATCGGGCGTCCATCTTGAAACACAATCATCTCACCTGGTTGATAAGGCATCCAGACCTCATTTTGAGTCAGTGGCTCGGTGGTAATCACCGCCACGCGATCTTTGGCAGTGGTCACCTGACTAAAATCCACTTCGACATCTAGATCGATCAATCGAGCGGCTTTAAAGGGATGTTCACGGACTAACCAGTGTAACTTCGTTGTGGCATAACTGTACAAAGCCTGACCATTAGATAAGCAGTAATTGAATGTTCCATGTTCGGCTATTCGAGGCGCTATCTGCTCAAGCGCGGTAAAAATCTGATGAATACTGGGCTCGGTATAACCAAAACGTTCTACCAACTGATCCAGCAAATAACAAAAAGCACGTTCACTGTCGGTATTGCCAACTGGAACAAAACGGCCAGTCAGGCGCGGATTAAAATGATGCAAATCGCCATTATGGGCAAAAATCCACTGTCGCCCCCACAGCTCACGCATAAATGGATGCGAATTTTCAAGGGTAATCTTACCCTGAGTGGCTTTGCGGATATGAGAAATCACATTGCGTGATTTAATTGGAAAATTACGCACCAACTCGGCAATCGGAGATTCTACCGCAGACTGATTATCGACAAACAAACGGCAGGCTTTGTCTTCAAAAAAAGCAATCCCGAACCCATCGGAATGATCGGAAGTAATGCCCGCCCGTTGTGAAAATCCTTTAAACGAAAAGGTAATATCGGTAGGCGTTGCACAATTCATTCCAAGTAGCTGGCACATAACGGTAAAGGCAAGAATGATCTAGATGTAAAGTCTATTGTGCATGAGAGCACAATGCCTTGCAAATCTCAATTTTGATACATCTTATGCACTTTTTCTGCTAAGGCCGGCGCTGAACGCGTTTATTCATGACAAAAGACTTGGCAATTTGGTTCACCTCAAGCAATACAAAATAATCCAAACATTGAAAGGCTTCATCATAAAATGCCTGTTTGGATAATCGAGCTTGCATGCTTAAGTACATCTGAAACAGCTTAGGAATACGCTCATCTTGGGTAAAGCTATAAGCTGGATGCTGCGGCTCATAAGGGTGTTTAGAGGCAATATCTAAGCTTTGCGCAGACGTAAGCTGCTGTATTTTCCGATGCGTATGATAGACACGGGCAGCATTATTATCTAGATGAATACTGACACAACCCATGAGGTATTTGGCTTTCATGGACCACAAAATTTTAGGCACCAGATTCAACCACAAAATAGACAGTGCTTTACCAGAACGAAATTGCGGATGCACACAGGTTCGACCAATTTCGACCACACTGGGTACATGCGATAGATGCCCCACCACATCAAACTCTTGAGCACTATAACTCTGTGCCAGTTCATGCCCCAAAAAGTGTTTCAAACGTGTATATGCCACGATCTCGCCAGACCATTTTTCACGTAATACTGCATGCTCACAGCCAAAATCATAGACATCCTGATCTAAACCTGAGTCAAAATGAATGCCAAACTGTGGGCCAAACTGTTCAGCACGAAAGCGTTGTACTTCTTCTAATTCTTTTAAGGTTTCAACCCACTCAAACTTATATTGGGTGGTTGAGGGTTTTTGACGTAGTAATGGAAAATTTAAGTGGTGTCGATAATGATTCAATTTGTCTAGCATAAGCTCACCCCGTGTTTTTCTTTGCTTACACTAAAACACCCGCATGACAACTATATGACCAATATCGATACCCATAAAAAAGACCAGTCATCACTGGTCTTTTTCTAGATTCGAAAAATTAATGCTCTGCTTTAGGCGCAACTCGGTTGGTAATCAGAGTGCCTACACCATGATCGGTAAAAATTTCCAATAAAGTGGCATGCGGTACACGACCATCGACAATATGCGCACTGACCACACCACCTTTAACTGCATCTAAGGCACAGCCCACTTTCGGAATCATGCCGCCATAAATCACGCCAGTTTCGATCAGACGATCGACTTCTTTGGTCGATAGCCCAGTCAAAAGATTTTTATTTTCGTCCAGTACACCCGAGATATTGGTGAGCAGAATCAGTTTTTCTGCGCCCAGTGCTTCAGCCACTTTGCCTGCAACCAAATCGGCATTGATGTTATAGGTGTTGCCACTTTCATCGACACCCAAAGGGGCAATCACAGGAATAAAATCGCCTTGAGTAAACATTTCAAGGACATCGGTTTTCACGCCGACTACCTCGCCCACCATACCTAAATCGATATGTTTGATCTCGCCTTGCTCATCTTGTTTTTCCATCAACAATTTGCGTGCACGAATCAGGTTACCGTCTTTACCAGTTAACCCAATGGCACGTCCACCATGTTGATTGATCAGGTTTACAATCGATTTATTGACGCTTCCACCCAGCACCATTTCTACAATTTCCATGGTGGCCTGATCGGTCACTCGCATACCATCAATTCGATCGGACACTTGACCCAAACGGTTGAGTAAAGAGTCGACTTGAGGCCCACCACCATGCACCACAATCGGATTTAAACCGACAGTTTTTAACAAAACGATATCACGCGCAAACGAGCTTTCCAGCTCAGGATCGGTCATGGCATTACCGCCATATTTGACCACAAGTGTTTTTCCTGAAAAGCGCTGAATATACGGCAATGCTTCTGTCAAAATTTTTGCTTTATCGATGCCGGTGTGCTGATGTGGCATTCGCCTCTCCTTAATTAGGCCTGTGAAAGATCATGTGCAAGTTTAGGGTATTTTTTTTGCAACATGGTCACGAATATCTGTTTAATCTCTGCCAATCGTTGTGGTGTTTCTGCATCAAAACGCGCAGTGAAGTACTCTCCGGTATTCGATGCACGTAAAATGCCAAATCCATCGTGAAAATCGAGACGTATCCCATCGGTACGACTCAGTAGCGCCTGAAAGGTCTGCCCTTGTGCTTCAATATCCTGCAATACATGCACAGGATTTGCTTCATAAGTATTGATGTACAGATCTTCTGTGCTACAACGCTCAGGATAGGCCGCCAGTAAGCTCGATAACGACTGTGTCGGATGTGCCGCCATGTATTCAAGTAAACGTAATGCCGCGTATGGGCCATCATCGAAGCCATAGCCTCGGCCATCATTAAATACATAATGACCTGCGTATTCACCCCCAAAAATCGCCCGTCCAGCCGATTTTGCCAAATATTGACGCAAGAAAGTGCTACCAGTTCGAATCATGGTGGGCTGCCCGCCACAGGCCAAAATGGTATTGCGAACCATGGTCGAGCATTTCACATCAAAAACCACTTCATGCGCTGGCTGTGCAGCCAGACACAGTTGACTAAATAGTGAAATTAAACGATCTGCACTGATAATCGTGGCATGCTCATCGACCACGACCAAACGATCACCATCGCCATCAAGTGCAATACCCAAATCGGCCTGCTCTGCCAAGACGTACTGACGAAGTGTCTGCAGATGTAGCGCCTGTGAAGGATCTGGCGCATGATCTGGAAAATGACCATTGGGCTCACAGCGAATTGCGATAACCTCACATCCCAAACACTCCAGTAAGCGACGCGTTCCTTCACCTGCCGAACCATGTAAGCCGTCTAATACAATTTTAAAGCGATGATTCAGCTGAATATCTTGAACGAGTGCATCTTCATAACGGTCGAAATAGGCATTTTCTTGATGTACTACAGTCGATTGGAGATGTAAGTAAGGACTTAAATCAACACGAATTTGAGAGGCATACCATCCCACTTGCTGAATGATCTCGGGACTTGGTGGCTGATTTCCCATCACCCATTTAATGCCATTGTCTGTCTTAGGATTATGACTGGCCGTAATCATGATGCCATTGCCATCATGTGATCGTGCAGTAAAGTACATGAGGGGTGTTGAACAGCAACCAATATTGGTTACACAAAGTCCGTGTTCACCCAAGACTGCTTGAACCAGCGCAGCATAATAAGGACCAGTCAAACGGGCATCATAGCCGAGCACAAGCTTTGTATGACCCGCAGCGAGGTATTGCTGTGCCAGTCCATGTGCAATGGCCACGATGCGCTCCGGTGTCAGCACATTGAGCTTTCCCCGAATATCATAGGCACGAAAAATCTGAAACGGAAAAGTCTGCTTTATATCCATAAGTCTGTTCTTCTTATGCCTATGTTAGCAAAACGGGAAAAATTGAAAAAAATTTAGGTACAATGACAAAATAAAGACGCCAAAATAAAAAATCAGATCGATAACCCGATATTATTAATATAATTTTTTATAACATTCAATTATAAATAAATAAATGCCTGTTTACACAGGCATTTATTAGAAAAATTACTGCTTTCCAGTGTGTCCAAAACCGCCTGCACCGCGGTCTGTTGCGACAAAATCTTCGACCTGTTCAAACTCGGCCTGCACCACAGGAACCAGCACGTATTGTGCTAGACGCTCACCTGGCTCTAAACGAAATGTGGTTTGACCACGATTCCATACCGAAATCATCAGCTCGCCCTGATAGTCTGAATCGATCAAGCCCACCAAGTTTCCAAGCACAATCCCGTGTTTGTGTCCTAAACCTGAACGCGGCAAAATCATGCCTGCGAATTGGGTATCCTGAATGTAAATCGCCATACCGGTTTTCACCAGTACCGTTTGCCCTGGTTCAATCTCAATGGCATCATCTAAACAAGCACGCAAATCCAGTCCAGCAGATCCTGCTGTTGCATACGTTGGCAATGGCCATTCTTTTCCTACACGAGGATCCAGTAATTTGACTTGGACTTTCATCATCATTCCTAAGTTGTTGCATTAACGTTTTAATAAAGCTTTTAAATTGGCCAGATATTGCTGTGCCTGCTCTTTCGGATCGACATTGGCTGCAAGTTTTTTCTTACGACCGAGCCATTCAAGTTCATCTTGCGGCAATTCATCCAAAAAGCGGCTCGGTGTCATTTGTTTCATCTGACCGCCATTTTTACGCTGTTCAGCCAAGGTCAGGGTAAGGCCTTGTCGTGCGCGAGTAATTCCCACATACATCAAACGGCGTTCTTCTTCGATAGTATCGGCAGCAATCGAGTTTTTATGCGGCAGCAGTTCTTCTTCCAGCCCCATAATGTACACAAATGGAAACTCAAGACCTTTGGCAGCGTGTAGGGTCAGCAAATTGACCTTGTCGGTATCTTCCTCTTCTTGCTGCTGTTCGAGCAGATCGAGCAGCACCAATTTTCGAATCACGCTTTCAATGTTTTTATCATCTACATCGTCGGTACGATTCAGTAGATTCTGGATACTGTTATACAGACTTTCGATGTTGTCGAGCTTGCTTTTTTCTTGCGCAGGCGTTGCCGCTTGCTCACGAATATAGTCGATATAGCCTGCCTCATTCATCATCTGGCGGACTTTAGGCACAGGTTCATCGTCATCGAGTAATTCTCGCGTAAAGGTCTGCACAAAGTCTGCAAATTCATGCAACTGTGTCATGGCCTTTTTCGGTAGCACCATGCTTAAGCGCTGATCCGATGACGCGCCCAAAAGGGACAAATGATTTTCCTGCGCAAACAGTCCGAGTTTTTCAAGGGTGACTGGTCCGATCGCACGCTTAGGCGTATTGATAATACGTAAAAAAGCACTGTCATCTTCTGGGTTAATAATCAAACGCAGATAGCTCATGACATCTTTAATTTCAGCGCGGGCAAAGAACGATTGTCCACCCGAAAGCTTATAGGGAATCTGCATCTGGCGTAACTGGGTTTCCAAAATACGCGCCTGAAAGTTACCGCGATACAAAACCGCATAATCTTTCCAGTTTTTTCCGTTCATGAGCTTATGCGTCATCAGGTCTTTCACCACACGCTCGGCCTCATCATCATCATTACGACAGGTAATGATACGGATGACCTCTCCATGACCTTTATCGCTCCACAGTTTTTTATCAAAAATATGTGGATTATGTTCAATTACGGCGTTGGCCGCTTTTAAGATCCGGCTGGTCGAACGGTAGTTTTGTTCAAGCTTAATCACTTTAAGATTTGGAAAATCTTCTTTGAGTAAGGCCATGTTTTCCGGCTTGGCACCCCGCCATGCATAAATCGACTGGTCATCATCACCAACCGCAGTAAACTGCCCCATTACTCCCACTAGAAGCTTGACCAGAATATACTGGGCGGTGTTGGTATCTTGGTATTCATCGACCAGCAAATAACGGGTCCGGTTTTGCCATTTGTCACGTACTTCGGCATTTTCTTGCAATAGACGTGTTGGCAATACAATCAAATCGTCAAAATCTACTGCGTTGTAGGCACGCAGATTTCGCTCATATAACTGGTATAAGTGCGCAAACTGAACATCTTCTGGCGTTTCACAGGTACTGTGTGCCTGCTCTGGCACAATCAGATCATTTTTCCAGTCAGAAATCTTTTTCATGGCCTTGGCGATGAGTTCTTTGCTTTCGGCGCCCGATAAATTATCACGATGCATTAAATCCATCAGAATTCGTTTGCAATCGTCGGCATCTAAAATTGAAAAGTTATTTTTTAGCGGCGTATGCTTCAGCTCAATGCGTAATAAATTCAAACCAAAGGTATGGAATGTCGAAACAGATAGACCTTTGGCTTCTTCACGTGACAATAACTGCGTCACACGCTCTTTCATTTCACGCGCCGCTTTGTTGGTAAAGGTCATCGCTGTAATACGATGTGCAGGAATGCGACACTGTTTAACCAGATAGGCGATTTTTTGCGTAATCACCGATGTTTTGCCCGAACCCGCTCCTGCAAGCACTAACAACGGTCCTTGAGTATATTTCATGGCTTCTTGTTGTTTGTCATTTAAATGACTGGCTGCAGACATATGTATTCCCCTGATGATTCCGAGCGTGATTATAGACATCTATTGCGCCAATGCCCATCGTAATGAAACGGATTTTAACCATAAAAAAACCACCCGAAGGTGGTTTTTACATATCCGTGCGACGATTATTGACGCTCGTAAATGCTAATTTCAACACGGCGGTTCTGCTCACGCCCTTGTGCAGTTGCGTTTGACGCGATTGGGTTAGATGAACCATAACCTTGTGCATTGATACGTGCAGAAGATACACCCTGACCGCTCAAGTAATTAGCAACAGACTGTGCACGCGCTTGTGACAATGGAATGTTGATCGAATCGTTACCAGTATTATCGGTATAACCTGTAACCAAAATCGCACTACGGTTATCTTCAGACAAAGTTTGCGCAACCTTGTTCAAAGTTGAGTAGAAGTTCGGTTTGATGTTCGACTTGTTGGTGTCAAATGTAATGTTGCCTGGCATTACCAAGCCGACAGAACCATCTGGGTTACGGTTAACTTCTACACCAGTACCCGCCATTTGTTGACGTAATTTTTTCTCTTTTTGGTCGAGGTACAAACCACTTGCACCACCAAGAATCGCACCAATTGCAGCAGCACGGTTATTTTGACGGCTAGAGTTTGCATTGGATTTAGAAATACCATAACCTGCCGCAGCACCGATGAGTGTACCTAGGGCAGCTTTATCGTATTCTACGCCACCAAGATTGTTTCCAGTTGTTTGGCAACCTGCAAGTGCTACCGCCGCCCCAACTACAGTTGTAATAACTAGTGCACGCATTGCATGCCTCCTCGTTTGTCTTGTTGTCTGTGAAAATGATGAAATAAAAAAGCCACTTAGACCATTGATATTTTGTTAAGAATATCGCTTTTATTTACATTTTGTAATATTTAATACCCAATTAATTGTGCAGTTCATCACATTTTATTCATTCTTTATCGGGATGCCTTTTTTATTTTTAGCACTCGGTCTATATTGATCACACCCTCATACCCTTAGAAATTGGATCGTCAGGACTTTTCATATGTCTACGCAAGCAAACAAGCAATCGGCGCTAAAAAAAATTACACGCGGGCTGACTGTAGGCAGTGTCATTACAGGAAGTACGTTTTTACATGGCCCACCCGTACTGGCGTTGGGCTTGACCAAACTGTTCAAAAAATCGCGGGTGGTGGATCAAACCAATATCCAGATCACTAACAGCTGGTTAAATGTTAATAACTGGTTGATCGACCATGTTTTGCCACATTTAGAATGGGATATCACTATCGATGAAGCCCTCGACTTAAGCATGCAAGGTCGTTATCTCATGACCTGTAATCATCAAAGCTGGGTCGATACCACGGTCAATCAGTATTTTGGACTGACACGTATGCCGTTGACGCGTTTTTTTACCAAATGGGAGCTTATTTTTATTCCCTTTGTGGGACAAGCCTTCAAGATTTTAGGCTTCCCAATGATGAAACGTCATACCAAAGAACAAATCCAGAAAAATCCCGAGCTCAAAACCCGTGATCTTGAAGAAGCACGTCAAGCCTGCGAACAATTGCTAAGCCAGCCGTTTACCTTATTGAACTATTTAGAGGGCACTCGCTTCACCCCAGAAAAACATGATCAGCAAGGCTCACCTTATCAGCATTTACTCAAACCTAAAGCGGGTGGACTGGCCTTGGCGCTGAATATTCTGGGCGATAAAATCGATGCTTTGGTCGACATGACGATTGTGTACCCAGACGGTATACCCGGTTACGGCGATTTCTGGCTAGGTGATGTATCCAAAATTGCGGTGAATTTACGCAAAATTGAACTGCCAGACTGGGTATTGGGCGGAGATTACGAAGATGACGAAGTCTATCGTAAACGTTTTCAAGACTGGGTAGATCAGCTCTGGACTGAAAAGGATCAGTTGATCACCGAAATGAAAGCCAAATACTCCAACAGCTCTACTTAAGATGTAACGCCACATGAAGCAAAAAAGTTCAGACATTAAAAATAAATACCAGCATCTAAAGCCCGGCAGTTTGTCCTTCAAGCTGTTTTTGCTTTACGATATTTTTATGGTGTTTATCATTGTGTTTAACCTTTTTTGCTTAGGCGCCAATTACTTTTTGATGAGCAGCATTGGCGAGTGGCTGTTTCAGCAAATTCACCTTGAAACATTATTAACATTTTACCGCGCCCAACTGCACCCTTGGGTGATTGTCAGCGAAGCGTGGTTCATTGGCTTTTTAATTGTGGAACTGCTGATTCGCTGGGCAATTGCAGTGGTGTACAAACATCATCAGCGCTGGTTTTTCTTTCCATTTATTCACTGGTACGAAATTTTAGCGATTTTGCCGCAATTACGTTTTTTACGTTTGTTTCGCGCGGGAATCATTGGCTATCGACTCTATGAAATGGGCTATCAAGTCATACCAGGCAGTTGGCTGAAACGCGGTCGTTTTTATTATCAAGTTGTGATGGAAGAACTCTCCGATCGAGTGGTCATCACGGTACTCGATGGTGTTAAGCAAGAGCTTGAAACCAGCTCGACCCATAAAAAGATTTTACATGATTTGATTGATCATCATCGGGCACTATTTGCGCAGACCTTTGCCGAAATTTTGCAAGACTCATTGGCAGAGGCTTTAAAAACCCAGCAACCGATCATGGCTGAGCGTGTGGGTAAAATTGTTAATCAGGCGATTGAAGATACACCCGAGCTAACCCAACTGCTTCGACTCATTCCGATTGTAGGCGGACGCATTGAATCGCAAATTCAGAGCATTGGTCAGCGTTTGGGCGAAAATATTACATCGGGGTTGATTGTTCCATTTGTTGAAGGCTCTGTAGCGCAGCCCAATGCCAATTATCAGTTAATATCGAAACGGCTTAGTGAAGTGAATATTGATAACCAAAAACTTGAACAACTGGTCGAATCAATTGTATTTGAAAGTCTGGAATCTATTCGTAAACAAGTTAAAGTGAAACATTGGCAGCAAGTACTTAAACAACACGATCAAGCCAAAGAATAAGCATATCGATAAAATATTTAGGCTAGTCCCTAGAGAATTCGGATAATTTGTTCTAGGATTTGATCTATTTACTCACCCAACTTCAGGGCCAGTGGCACGTCAGAAGTTCTCAAGGAATCATTATGGCTGATATACGGATTACAGGAAGAATGGTTAATTTTACCCGATTAACCTTCGATACCAATGATCATGATGTCATCCGGCAACAACTTACCGCAATTTTAAATGAAGATGCCTATCAAGGCACATTGGTTATTCTTGACAGTACGGTAGAACAAGAACTGATTGCACTGATTCAGTTGCTGATTAGTCTGGGCTTACAGCCAATGGCCGTGATAGATGGCCTATTGAGCGATGAGGCCAAATCGATTCAGTTTCCTGTGATGCCAGCCGACCAACCTCTGCAGCGGATCAAGGCCACGAAAGAAGAAGTTGTGGTTCAGTCAGCCAAAGTGACAGAGAAAAACGCTGAAACAAAAACACCAACAACGAAAACAGCGATTTCGCACAAAACATCTTACCATGACGAAATTTTGCGAACCGGACAATGTCTGGTACAAGATCATGGCGACATTATTTTAAATGCAGGAATGAACAGCGGTTCTGAAGTGATTGCTTCAGGCAACATTCACATCTATGGAAATGTGCGTGGCCGCATTATGGCGGGTGCAGGTGGAAACCCTGCTGCTCGCATCTTTTGTCATGCCCTTGAAGCCGAACTTGTTTCAATTGCAGGCACGTATTGTGTTGCAGAAGACATCCCTAAAGATGTATTAAAGAAATCTGTACATATATATTTAAACGATAAGCAAGAACTTGAATTTCGGGCTTTGGAATTTTAAGGTATAAATTAAGCACCAAATAGGCCCATAAGATCGGGCGTATGACCATAATAGGAGTGGATTCGGTGGCCAAAATTGTTGTCGTAACATCAGGCAAAGGTGGTGTAGGTAAAACTACAACAAGTGCATCTTTTGCAACAGGTTTAGCCCTACGTGGTCATAAAACTGTTGTGATTGATTTTGACGTAGGTTTACGTAATCTTGATTTGATCATGGGGTGTGAGCGTCGAGTTGTCTATGACTTTGTGAATGTCATCAACAATGAAGCACGTTTGCAACAAGCGCTGATTCGTGACAAAGATATTGAAAATCTTTATATTTTGCCAGCTTCACAAACACGTGACAAAGACGCCTTGACTGACGACGGAGTGGCTCGTGTTATTGAAGAATTATCACAAGAATTTGATTATATTATTTGTGACTCACCTGCGGGTATCGAGCGTGGCGCAATTTTAGCCATGTATCATGCAGATGAAGCGATTATTGTGACCAATCCAGAAATTTCATCGGTACGTGACTCTGATCGTATTATTGGAATGCTGGACAGCAAAACAAAAAAAGTCGAACAGAACGAAGGGCGTATTCGTAAGCACTTGTGTATCACACGTTTTAATCCAGAACGTGCAGATCGCCAAGAAATGCTGACGATTGATGATATCTCAAAGGATATCTTACGCATTCCAACCTTAGGAGTTATTCCTGAGTGCCCGGGTGTTTTACAAGCTTCAAACGAAGGTAAACCGGTCATCTTATATTCTGAAACCAAATCAGGCCAATCATATGATGACTTGGTTGCACGTTTTTTAGGTGAAGAACGCCCTTATCGACACATTACAGTACAACCAAAAAGCTGGTTGGCTCGACTATTTGGAGCATAACGATGGCAGGATTTTGGAGTAAACTGTTCGGAACTGACGAGAGATCATCAAGCGCACAAACTGCCAAAGATCGTTTGAAAGTAATTGTTGCCTCTGAACAGGGCTTGGGACGACGTTTGAGTCAAGACAAAATTGATCAAATGAAAAAAGAGATCATGCAAGTGGTCAGTCGTTATGTACGTGGTGTGGGTGAAGACCATATTCAAATGCAGGTACGTTCAGAAGCAAATATTGAAATGCTTGAAATGAATATCAATTTACCTGAAGAACGATAATTTCATTACTGATTGGTCAATCACCCAGAAATTAAGGCAAAATATGAGACTGGATCAGCAAAGCAACGCTTTGCCCAGTCGCAAGACGAGAAGCTGTGCTTCGAGTAGACTGGAGCAAGCATCTTTGCCCAGTCGCAAGACGAGAAGCTGTGCTTCGAGTAGACTGGAGCAAGCATCTTTGCCCAGTCGCAAGACGAGAAGCTGTGCTTCGAGTGGACTGGAGCGAGCATCTTTGCCCAGTCGCAAGACGAGAAGCTGTGCTTCGAGTAGACTTGAACAACGGTGCGTCTCGTTAAAAGATTCAAAATATCCTGTCTCAAATTTTGCTTTTAAAGTGTAAGAGGAGCGTGTTATGGCATTATCACAGCCAGCAACTTTCAATGAAGAATGGTCAGATGAACGTGTTTTTGCCTACCTTAACCAACTTCCTCCAGACGGTGTAAATGCCGATTTTCATGTGTTGTATCATGCATTTAAACACATGCGTCCAAACGACTATGAGCGTCTTTTGACTCAGTTTGTTGCCGATGGCCGTGATGTGAACGCGACCAATCCTGAAGGTCAGCGTATTCATGATGTGATTGCTGAATTTCCGCGTCAGCGCGAGCCTTTTTTAGAGGTACTGGCAAAGTTTGCATAAGTGCTAAAAAAACCTGCTTGATGCAGGTTTTTTTATGATGGTTTGGTTTAGACCAATATTTCTCGTTTACCGTTGGCGCCCATAGCACTTACGATACCATTTTCTTCCATCTGATCAATGATTCGAGCAGCTCGGTTGTAGCCCAAACTAAATTTGCGCTGTAAGGATGACGTCGATGCTTTACGAGTTTCCAAAACAAATGCCACACATTGATCATAGAGCATATCTCGATCAGATCCCCCTTCTCCACCATCTTCAAAACCACGTGCGCTTGGCTCTTCATCAAACGGTGTTAAAATTTCATCAACATAATTCGGGGCACCGCGTTCGCGCCATGCATCACAAATCCGATTCACTTCATCATCGCTAATAAAGGCACCATGTACACGCTCAGGCTCAATTTTTCCAGGTCCAAGAAATAGCATATCACCATGACCTAACAGATCTTCTGCACCACCCGCATCCAAAATCGTTCGTGAGTCAATTTTACTGTTAACCCGCAGTGCAACGCGTGTAGGAATATTGGCTTTGATTAATCCCGTAATAACGTCTACAGAAGGACGCTGAGTCGCCAATAGCAGATGAATGCCGGCAGCACGAGATTTTTGCGCCAGTCGGGTAATCATTTCTTCGGCTTTTTTACCTACTTGCATAATCATGTCGGCAAACTCATCCGCCACAATCACAATTGAAGGTAAAGGTTGTAAGCGTGGAGCACGTTCTTGGGTGGCCGAATCACTTGGCTTCCACGTTGGATCAATCAAATCTTCACCGTTAGCAATAGCTTCTTCAACCTTACGGTTATAGTCTGCCAGTTTACGGATCTTTAAAAATGACATCAGCTTGTAACGGCGTTCCATTTCATTGACACACCAGTTAAGTGCACTCACCGCGTCTTTCATGTCTGTGACCACTGGAGTAAGCAAGTGTGGAATATCGTTGTAATTGGCCAATTCAAGCTGTTTCGGGTCAATCAGAATGAGGCGAAGCTGATCTGGGGTATATTTGAGCAGCATTGATAAAATCATGGAGTTGACTGCGACCGACTTACCCGAACCAGTCGTTCCTGCTACCAGCATGTGCGGTGCTTTACCCAAATCGGTAATGACAGGATTACCTGAAATATCTTTACCCATAGCCATCGAGAGTAAGCCGGCAGGGTCTTTAAATGACGGTGTCTCAAGCAGCTCGATCAAGCGCACCATTTCACGCGCGCTGTTTGGTACTTCAATACCGATATAAGGCTTGCCGGGAATGACTTCAACCACACGTACCGATGCCATCGACATCGAGCGGGCCAAGTCACGTGAAATATTGGTAACTTTAGATGCTTTCACACCGGGCGCCAGATCAAGCTCAAATCGTGTAACCACCGGGCCAGGCTGAGCCTCGACCACTTTGGCCTTCACATTAAATTCTTGTAACTTGATTTCAAGCAGTTCAGATAAACGTTCGAGTTGCTCGACAGTGAAGTTGACCTTCTTATTCGGATCAACTTTATCAAGTAACTCAAAGCCCGGTAACGTTGGTAAATCACGACGCTTTTGTGCCACCTGCATTGCACGTGACATCGGCCTTCCCGAAGCATCTGTGAGTGGGGCGTCAAAATCAAACTCATCTTCTACCGGCTTACCTGCGGTTTCCTGCCAAGCTTCAATGAAGGCTTCTTTTGAAAGTGCTGCCTGCTCGCTTTCTGGCGTTACTGCTTTGGCAACAGGCGCTTGTTTGAGTGGCTCTGGTGCTCTGATTTCTTCTTCAGTCAAAAGATCAGACTGCTCTTCTGGTTCATACGCCGCATATCGATTTTGAGGCTGATGCGTTGTAGATGACGCTTTAAGCGTCTGCTCGACTTGTTCGATCAAATGATCAGTCTCTGAACGCGTAGTTGGCTGCGCTTGCGAGACAAACGGCGTGTGAATGTCAGACCCCGATTGATTCGGCATAGCGGCCAGTAATTCATCAAAAATCTGATCGTCATTCCAGTTCAGTTTATCTTTATTTAAAGGATTTGACTGATCATGAGCTGAGACTGAATCTGTGTGTGCACGCTGAGCTTGTGCATTTAATTGTCCATGTTCATCATCTGCGGCACGAAGTAATGCATCGATTTCCTGTTTGTGAGTCAGATCATCAGATTGCAGCGCTTTCCATACCTCTCCGGTCGGTACCAAACGCTTTGATTCACTTTCAAGCCGATGTGCCTTTTCAAGCGCTTTCTCAAATTCCTGATCATCTACAGGTAATGGATCTTGATATTGCTGCTGGGCACGCTGTTCTTTCGCAACGACATCTTGGAATAACCGCTCAACCGTCTCGTCATCTGCCACATACTGATGGGTACGTGCCGCTGGCGCAATACTTGGGTTTTCTTGCTCTGGTTGAACCGCTTGTTCTGGTAAAGCAGAAGCGCTTTTAGATGCAGCACTGACCGATTGTGGCGCTTTCTTGACTGATTGCTCCGTCAAATCATAGTCAGACTCATTCGGAGAGACGTTTTTATAAAATAGGTCTTGTAAATAAGCTGGTGTTGCTTTGAGTGTTGCCCATGTACGATTCCATTGAATACCAAATGCCAAGGTGAGCAATAGCACCCAAAATACCAGCAAGAACAGCGTTGCACCATAAATGGTCAGGATACCGGACAGACTTTCACCCAGCTCATAGCCAATAATGCCTCCTGAGGCATTGGCTAGCGTATCTGCTGGTACATTCCAGTACAGATAAAGCAATGTAGAGGTGGCTAAGATAATAAAAAACTGCGCTGCATAGCGAAACGGTCGGTTTAGAAAACTGCGTGGCCACCAGACTTGAATGGCTTCAATAAACAAAAACAATGGAATCAGTAAACTCGCCCAGCCTAAAAAGCCAAACAGCAAATCAGCAATCCATGCACCGGCAACGCCGCTGGCATTCGAGACATTTCGAGTGTCGCTTGAAATATGCATCCAGCCGGGATCGAATGGGGTATATGTCACAGTCGCGACAAACAGATAAATCCCGAACGAAACCAAAAATAATGTAATTAATAAACGCTGTGCATAAACGCTCGACACCGCAGTCATATACTGTCCTGTAAAACCAGTTTGAATGAATTCATTTGTTCTTTCGTTGGCTCAAAACCGGCAACGAATTAATTCACATATTATGCACCTGTTCTGTAAAAAATGATGCATGATTGTTGAAGCTTGTTGTTAACATCTTTCAATAAAATCGTATATAGCTCAATTCGATTTAGTTGATCAATATTATCCACATCAAAACGACGCCATTTGGCTCAACTTTCACGTATAATTTCAAAAATTTCGATATTAATAAGGAACTCGTCATGAGCGCTCGTCACTCTCGACTTATTATTCTTGGTTCTGGTCCTGCAGGTTATAGCGCTGCAGTTTATGCTGCACGTGCCAATTTGAAGCCAACGCTGATTGCAGGCTTACAACTTGGTGGACAGTTGACTACAACAACTGAGGTAGATAACTGGCCTGGCGATCCTGAAGGTTTAACCGGTCCGGTATTGATGGAGCGTATGCAGGCGCATGCAGAACGTTTCGGTACCGACATTGTCTATGACCATATCAATGAAGTTGATTTAAATACCCGTCCATTCGTTTTAAAAGGCGATATGGAAGAGTACACCTGTGATGCTTTAATTATTGCAACAGGCGCGACTGCACAATACCTCGGTCTAGAATCGGAAGCTGCATTTATGGGTCAGGGCGTAAGTGCCTGTGCAACCTGTGACGGTTTCTTCTACAAAGGTCAAAACGTGATGGTTGTAGGTGGTGGTAACACTGCTGTTGAAGAAGCACTCTACTTATCGAATATTGCAGCTCACGTCACACTGGTTCATCGTCGTAGTAGCCTTCGTTCAGAAAAGATCTTGCAAGATCATCTGTTTGAAAAAGAGAAAGAAGGCAAAATCAGCATTATCTGGAACCATCAAGTCGATGAAGTTTTGGGTGATAATACGGGCGTTACAGGCGTACGCTTGAAATCGACTCAAGACGAAAGCACACAAACTGTTGATGTACAAGGCTTATTCGTTGCAATTGGTCACAAGCCAAATACGGGCATGTTTGAAGGTCAGCTTGAGCTACGTGATGGCTATATTCAAGTCCAAAGCGGTACGCAAGGTAATGCAACTGCAACCTCAGTTCCGGGTGTTTTTGCGGCAGGTGACGTTGCAGATAACATTTACCGTCAAGCGATTACTTCGGCGGGTTCGGGCTGTATGGCTGCACTTGATGCAGACAAATACTTAGAAAACATCTAAGTCATACAGCAGTTCTCATCACATTAAAAGATCGGCTAAAATAAGGCCGATCTTTTTTATTCTCTCTCCCTTCATGATTTTACCTTCGATGTATGTGTTTCCCGATCCAGTTGAAGCCGACCCAGAGGGTCAAGGGTTGATTTGCATCGGGGCAGATTTAGAACCTTCAACACTTTTTGAAGCCTACACACATGGATTATTTCCTTGGTTTAATGAAGGTGATCCGATCTGTTGGTGGAGTCCCGATCCTCGTTGTGTCATCTATCCCGAGCAATATCGGCCAAGTAAAACACTTATTCGGAGTATGAAAAAATACGATTATCAAGTGACCATTAATCGTGCCTTTGAGCAAGTGGTTCGTGCTTGCGCCCTGCCCCGCAATTACACCAATGACACCTGGATTTCAGAAGATATCGTACAAGGCTACGTCGAACTGTTTAAAGCAGGCTACGGCTATAGCGTCGAAGTTTGGCAAGAAGATCAATTAGTAGGCGGATTATATGGTGTGAGTATTGGTAAAGGCTGCTTTGGAGAATCAATGTTTAGTACACGTACCGATGCCTCCAAAATGGCATTTTATACGCTCATGCTGATTGGGCAGGAACATCAAGTGCGCTGGATTGACTGTCAACTGGTCAATGACCATTTATTAAGCTTGGGTGCTTGTACACTTTCTCGTCAAGACTACTTAAAATCGTTACAAGATGTAATTATTGAGCCCCCTATCAATTGGAAAAAGTATTCAGAACGTGTATTTTCAAGTAAAAGAATTGCCCAAATTGCAAAACTAACCGAATGATAACAATGAGGGGACATACACGATGAAATCTTACCACCCAAAGTCCCTTCTTAATGACTTACAGTACTATATTACCCCGCCCCACGACTGTAGCTATCTAGACAACAAATCTGCGCGCATGGTGTTTCTCGATCCAATCCACCGGATTGACGTGGTGACGCTTTCTGAACTTTCACGCGTTGGTTTTCGTCGTAGCGGCGACTTTGTGTATCGTCCAGAATGCCATTTGTGCAGACAGTGCCTGTCTTGCCGCGTACCGGTCGACGAATTTGAAATGAACAGCATGCAGAAGAAAGCCTGGAAACGAAATCAGGATCTGCGCATGTCGATTGTGCCCACACATGCCGCCACAAATGTGCATTATGCCTTGTATGAGCGTTACATTAATGAACGCCATGCCGATGGCGATATGTTTCCACCAAGTCTAGATCAGTTTGAAAAGTTTCTGGTGCATAGTTGTACCGAAAGCTTCTTTTTAGAATTATGGAAAGATGATCGCTTGGTCTGCGTTTCAACATGTGATTTGATGGACGACGGATTATCTGCGGTTTATACCTTTTTTGATCCAGCCGAGCAGCGCCGATCTTTGGGTGTGTTTGCAATTCTTAAACAGCTCGAATATGTGCAATCGTTACAGCTCGATTATTTATATTTAGGTTACTGGGTGCCACATTCACAAAAGATGAATTACAAATCTCAGTATATTCCCCTCGAATTACTTTTAGACGGCCAATGGCGCCGCCTGAATCGCGCACTGTCGCAAGAAGAAATTGATCAACTGGGTGAGTCATTGATGACCATTTTACCTTCTGAATGGAACAGCTTACTGATTAAATAAGCACTGCTTACTTAAATAAATCGGCAAAATTATCACTGCATGCTTTCACCATAATGATGGCATGCTCACGTCCACCTTCTGGTCTTGGGTAATAATTGCGTCGTAAATCAATTTGGTGAAATCCAGATTTTTCATATAAATGAATCGCTGCTGCATTACTTTCGCGGACTTCTAGAAAAATTTGCACAGGTTGATTACTTAAAAGATTGATCGACGCATCGAGTAAGTCAAAGCCAAGCCCTCTGCCCTGTTGCCGAGGATCAATTGCCATCAATAACAAATTGGCTTCATCAAGAACAGGCTGCAAAATACAAAAGCCCGCCAATTTATTCTGTATTTCAATCACGGTACTTTGATATGAATCCACCGCTTCATAAAATTGCTGTGCTGACCATGGATGAGTTTGAACCAAGCGCTCAATCGCCACGATAGCTTCAACATCGTCATGTTGCATTTTACGAATCACGGGAGTTTGCATAATAAAGATTTAGATGAAGAGACTCGGGGCACAATCTTAACCAACAACTCGGCATAAAAAAAGGGCAATTGCTTGCCCACGGAGTTAACTTTAAATCTTATAAACCCAGTTTGGCTTTCCATGTTGCCAACAGGTTATTGGTATCTAAATCATTCGGATGAAACCCAGGCTTAAAGTACGCCAACATTTCATCTAACATGCCAGTAATAATACCTTTAGATGGGCTATAGGCATACGTATAAATTGTGCCAAGCTCTTTCAGATTTAATTTACCATCTTCTTGTAAAAGCTTAGCAACAAAATATGACTGAGTAATAAAAATAGCCAGCATAGAGACTACCAATGCCGTATTTCTAAGCGAATAAGCTTTTAAATCCCGACCAAAGATTCCCTCAAACACATCATAGGCTACGGCTTTATGCTCATTCTCTTCAATTGCATGCCAGTACCACATGGTCGACATCGTATCATCAGTCATAAGCGCTTGAATATGTGGGTTTCGTAATAATTGTGAGGCAATGGTCGCAGTAAAATGCTCAAGTGCTGTAGTAGCGGTTAAATCAACCATTTCTTGTGTCATACCAAACGGTTTGACCAGTTTTGCAAAAATTTTACGGCCGGTCTGAATGACTTTTCCTGTTCTTTGCTCAAGGCTTGCCACATCGTGACCATATTTTTGTGCCGAGGCATTAAAGCCAACATGCTCTTGAGTATGCATGGCTTCTTGACCGATAAAGGCACTGATTTCTTTTTGCAATGCATCGTTGTCTTTGATTGCAGGATGGTAGCGTACTGCACGAACCGAATCGATAAAAAACTTCTCACCATCCGGAAATAAAGCAGATAAAGCAGTCATAAAATGGGTCAGACCTGCAGAACCATTCATCCAATATTCGGGTACATCGTTGAAGTCAAAGTTCATACGACGAACTGGAAAACTTGCACCTGCACGGTTGGTAATATTCACTTTAGCGTTCATGCCAACGACTCCTCAAGGGTAAAAGACCCCTGCGTTCTTATTTAATTTCTTGATTAAGATCATACTTCTTTCATAAAAACGTGTAAGTGCAGTTTAGGACACAGAAATGTCAGTTAAGGACATGAGGAGAAAAAGACGTGATGAGTGAAACGGATTTTTCGACGCAAGAGAAAAAGATGTAATAGATAAAACGGATTTATTTAAATCTCGATGAATTGATGACATAAAAAAAGCGCCCCAGAGGAGCGCTTTTTTCACTGAATAGTGATTATGCAGTTACTTTCGCAACAACACCAGCACCTACAGTACGACCACCTTCACGGATCGCAAAACGTAGACCTGGGTCCATTGCGATTGGGTGGATCAATTCTACTGACATTTCAACGTTGTCGCCTGGCATTACCATTTCAACGCCGTCTTGTAATTGGATTGCACCAGTTACGTCAGTTGTACGGAAATAGAACTGTGGACGGTAACCGTTAAGGAACGGAGTATGACGACCACCTTCTTCTTTAGAAAGTACGTATACTTCTGCGTCGAATTTAGTGTGCGGCTTGATTGTACCTGGTTTAGCAAGTACTTGACCACGTTGTACGTCTTCACGCTTAGTACCACGAAGAAGAACACCACAGTTCTCGCCCGCACGGCCTTCGTCTAGAAGTTTACGGAACATTTCAACGCCAGTTA
This sequence comes from Acinetobacter soli, assembly GCF_018139125.1. Classification (NCBI taxonomy): domain Bacteria; kingdom Pseudomonadati; phylum Pseudomonadota; class Gammaproteobacteria; order Moraxellales; family Moraxellaceae; genus Acinetobacter; species Acinetobacter soli. The sequence goes on along the minus strand of NZ_CP073241.1, from coordinate 104,724 downwards.
CTGTCGTAGTTTGTGTATCACGGATACCTACGATTTCAACTGATTCGCCTACTTTCACGATACCAGCTTCTACACGGCCAGTTACTACTGTACCACGACCAGAAATTGAGAATACGTCTTCGATTGGCATCAAGAATGCTTTGTCGATTGCACGCTCTGGCTCTGGGATGTAAGAGTCTAGTGCTTCTACAAGCGCAAGAACTGAAGGCTCGCCGTACTGACCTGCGTCACCGTTAAGCGCTGCAAGTGCAGAACCACGGATCACTGGAGTGTCGTCGCCAGGGAAGTCGTAAGTAGATAGAAGTTCACGAACTTCCATTTCTACAAGCTCAAGAAGCTCTTCGTCGTCTACAAGGTCGCATTTGTTCAAGAATACAACGATGTAAGGTACACCTACCTGACGTGAAAGAAGGATGTGTTCACGAGTTTGTGGCATAGGACCGTCAGTCGCTGCACACACAAGAATCGCGCCGTCCATCTGAGCAGCACCAGTAATCATGTTTTTAACGTAGTCGGCGTGGCCCGGGCAGTCAACGTGCGCGTAGTGACGAATTGGAGAATCGTATTCTACGTGTGAAGTATTAATGGTAATACCACGTGCTTTTTCTTCTGGAGCCGAGTCGATTTGCGAGTAATCTTTCGCTTCACCACCGTAAGTTTTCGCACAGATAGTTGCGATCGCAGCAGTAAGAGTTGTTTTACCATGGTCAACGTGACCAATTGTGCCCACGTTTACGTGTGGCTTATTACGTTCAAACTTAGCCTTAGCCATGAGTTTTTCCTTTATAAACTGCTCATGAGGGTCACTCATGAGCGCTTGGTTTTTTAACTAAAAATTAGTTTGGGCTTATAGTAATCGAAAGATTACTCGTCGTCACCTTTTTTACCGCCAGATTGGAATTTCGAAATGATGCCTTCTGCCACGTTGCGTGGAGTTTCAGCATATTTAGCAAATTCCATAGAGTAAGTCGCACGACCTTGAGACATAGAACGCATTTGAGTCGCGTAACCAAACATCTCTGCTAGTGGAACTTCTGCTTTAATTGCTTTTGTTCCGCCAGGAAGATCGTCCATACCCTGAACCATACCACGACGACGGTTTAAGTCACCCATGATATCGCCCATGTAGTCTTCTGGAGTTTCAACTTCAACTTTCATGATTGGTTCAAGAAGGATAGGATCTGCTTTCATGAAACCATCACGGAATGCATAAGAACCTGCCATTTTGAACGACAATTCATCAGAGTCGACGTCGTGGTAAGAACCGTCAAATAGAACCGCTTTAACGCCTACAACTGGGTAACCAGCCAAGACACCGTTCTTCATGCGCTCTTGAATACCTTTGTCAACTGCACCGAAGAATTCTTTAGGTACTACACCACCTACAACTTCTTCAGCGAATTCGTATTCTTTACCAGCTTCTTCAACATCAAGCGGCTCAAGACGGACATAGACGTGACCGAATTTACCTTTACCACCTGTTTGACGAACGAATTTACCTTCTTGCTCAACAACTTTCTTGATTGTTTCGCGGTATGCAACCATTGGCTTACCAATGTTTGCTTCAACACCGAATTCACGCTTCATACGGTCAACGATGATGTCAAGGTGAAGCTCACCCATACCCGCAATGATCGTTTGACCAGATTCTTCATCTGTACGAACGCGGAATGATGGATCTTCTTTCGCCAAACGACCTAAAGCAATTGACATTTTTTCTTGGTCAGCTTTAGTTTTTGGTTCAACTGCCAACGAAATTACTGGCTCTGGGAATTCCATACGCTCAAGTGTAATAATGTTTTTCTCATCACACAGTGTATCACCTGTGGTAACGTCTTTAAGACCTACACACGCTGCGATATCACCCGCACGAATTTCGTCAAGATCCTGACGTTCGTTTGCGTGCATCTGTACAATACGACCGATACGCTCACGCTTCGATTTAACCGGGTTGTATACTGGATCGCCTTGTTTAAGAACGCCTGAGTAAACACGGATAAACGTCAAGTTACCTACGAATTTGTCGTTCATGATTTTGAACGCAAGTGCAGAGAACGGTGCTTCGTCAGATGCTTCACGAGTTGCTTTAGTTTCAGCTTTGTCGTCTAGAACACCTTCGATTGCCTTAACTTCTGTAGGAGAAGGTAGGAATTCGATAACTGCGTCCAACATACGTTGAACACCTTTGTTCTTAAACGCAGAACCACAAAGCATCACTTGAATTTCAGATGCCAATGTACGTGCACGTAGACCTGCGATGATGTCTTCTTTAGAAAGATCACCTTCTTCTAGGTACTTGTCCATTAACTCTTCAGACGCTTCAGCCGCAGCTTCAACCATGTTGGTACGCCATTCGTTAGCAGTATCAACGAGGTCAGCAGGGATTTCGCCGTATTCAAACTTCATACCTTGAGAAGCTTCGTCCCAGATGATCGCTTTCATTTCGATCAAATCAACAACACCAGCGAATGTATCTTCTGCACCGATTGGCACAACGATTGGCACTGGGTTACCGCCGAGGCGAGTTTTCATTTGTTCAACAACACGGAAGAAGTTTGCACCTGTACGGTCCATCTTGTTCACGAATGCTAAACGAGGTACTTGGTACTTGTTCGCTTGACGCCAAACAGTTTCAGACTGAGGCTGAACACCACCAACTGCACAGTAAACCATGCACGCACCGTCAAGAACACGCATAGAACGTTCAACTTCGATTGTGAAGTCTACGTGTCCCGGGGTGTCAATTACGTTGATACGGTGTTGGTCAAACTGGCTGCCCATACCAGACCAGAAACAAGTTGTTGCAGCAGAAGTAATGGTAATACCACGTTCTTGCTCTTGTTCCATCCAGTCCATTGTTGCTGCACCGTCGTGTACTTCACCAATTTTGTGAGATACACCTGTGTAGAACAAAATACGTTCAGTCGTTGTAGTTTTACCTGCGTCGATGTGCGCAGAAATACCGATGTTACGGTAGCGAGAAATCGGGGTTTGACGAGCCATGATGACTTACATTCCTAAATATATTGTTTAAAACAGGACGCACCAACATGAAATTGATGCGCTCGAACACTCAAGGTGGGCAACTTAAATACCCGCAAATCCCCCACTTGGGTAAAGTGCGATGTTAAATCGAGATGCAGTACGCATGAGTATTCTCCTGATGAGGGACTGTTTTATCCGCTTAGAAACGGTAATGAGAGAAGGCTTTGTTCGCTTCAGCCATACGGTGCACGTCTTCACGTTTTTTGATCGCAGCACCTTTGCCTTCAGCTGCATCAAGCAACTCGCCAGCAAGACGTAAAGCCATAGTTTTTTCAGAACGCTTAGCAGCAGCATCTACTAACCAACGCATAGCCAAGGCAGTACGACGGGATGGGCGTACTTCCATTGGTACTTGATAAGTAGCACCACCAACACGGCGTGCTTTTACTTCGACCATAGGACGAACTTTTTCAAGCGTCGCTTCAAAAAATTCTACTGGGTCTACTTTATTTTTTTCTTGAACGCGTTCTAAAGCACCGTAAACGATACCTTCAGCAACAGACTTTTTACCGTCTTGCATAACGTGGTTCATGAATTTAGCGATTGTTTGGCTGCTGAATTTAGGATCTGGAAGGATCTCACGAGCAGCGACTACGCGACGTCTTGGCATTTTAAAACTACCTATAAATATGACACTTCAGGATGATCCAGCAGATTGTGCAAGTGTCATGCACGCTACGCTGGCCTTACTATACGTCGCTTGAATTTCAAACATTAAAGAATTCAAACAAGCGAAACGCTAAAGGATTTCGGCTTTATCGAACTAAGAATTACTTCTTAGGACGTTTAGTACCGTATTTAGAACGAGACTGGTTACGATCTTTCACACCAGCACAGTCTAAAGAACCACGAACGGTATGGTAACGTACACCTGGTAAGTCTTTAACACGACCACCACGGATAAGAACAACACTGTGCTCTTGTAGGTTATGGCCTTCACCACCGATGTAGCTAGATACTTCAAAACCAGAAGTTAAGCGAACACGGCAAACCTTACGCATTGCTGAGTTAGGTTTTTTAGGTGTAGTAGTATAAACACGTGTACAAACACCACGACGTTGTGGACAAGCCTTCAACGCAGGAACTTTGGATTTTTCAATCAAAGTTGTGCGACCCTTACGGATCAACTGATTTGTTGTTGCCATATGGCAATTCTCCCGTTAATTGAAAACCTCAAAAAGAAAACACCTCTTTTTGAGGGCATGCAATTGTAAGCCAAGATGTAAAAATGGTCAACATCGGCAGCGTTAGCAAATGTTGACCATCTCTTGACTTGCGCACGTTTTCAGACAGCAGAAAATAAACGCTTTTGTTGACGGTTTAATGACATTAAGGCGTTTTCGGTTTCGGTGTTCTTTTACGTTTAGGTTTTGCAGGTGCTGCTTGTGTCTCATCAAACGCAGCAACCTCAGTACCTTCTTCAACTTCCGTTGTTTTTAATGCGGGTTGTTGTGGCTCACTCTCTTCATGAGGCTCAACATAGTGATCGGCAAGATGTTCAATTTTTTGCTGTACTGCATCGTCAATTTCAGCTTCAGTCTGAGCAGCTTTTGGAGCTTTTCGAGTGACTTTAACTTTGGCCACCACTGGATTTTCGACAGATACTTGTTCAGTCTCAGCAGCTATCTTGGTTTCTTCCGTATTTTGTTGTGCAGCTTGAGGTTCTTTAAGGGGTACTGCTTTAAATAATGACGCCTCAGCATGATATGCCTGTAAAGGGGTTAATTGCTCATCGGGATGTTCAAGCAGGTAATGACGAGCTCCACCAAAAATGGCTTGTGCTTTATTACCTGCATCTTCAATCAGTTTCCAGCTATATATTCCACCTAGCGCAGCACCGGCGACAGGCGTTAATTTCCCGATAGCAGAAAAGCGAGATACCCCATTCAACCAGCTAAATTTTGGTTCGCCTGTCTCATCTACAAACCATTTTTTAATGGCTTCAGCATCATTACTTGAGCCTAAAAGTTGCTGAAACTGACTAATATCATGTGTTTGTAACATCGACTTCAAGGTTTTGAGCGCAAGCAACAAGGTTTGCTTTTCTGCGATCAGACTCAAATCAATTTCTTTAAAAACAAACTCGACGATATCTTGCTGAGTAGAATCACTTAAATTAAACCCGTGCGCATGCCCCGTTTGATAGATAGTGCGTAGCGCCAGAAGCAGTGACAATGGAACATCAAGGGCCGCTCCAGCAACACCAGTTGCGCCACTGAATGCTCCTTGTGCGATTGCAATCAGTTTATTTTGCTCAATAAAGGCATGACTCAATCGTTGCGAGCGATCTGGATTGGTGGTCAGATCTTCAATGCGCTTAACCCCAGCCTCTTCAAGTACACGTTCTAGCGAACTGGTTTGCGCCGTAAAGTCATTAAGGCGGTCAAAAAGATAGTCGGCAATCTTGTCTTGGAAATCTGGCGATAGAAAATTTGCAACACTATAGACTCGGCCGTAATGTCGACCTAAAAGCTGATGTGATACTTTCGGCAAGTGCTGACGCAACATCTGCTGAGGATTATCATACTTTTCAATTTCAAACGCGCCCTTGATTTGTGATTTTCCTTCTACGGTACGTGACTGATCCATATTGGAATTCATCTTGGAAATTGTGCCGGGAGCAACATGATTTAAGACATCCAAACCCGAAGAGCTGAGCTTTTTAGCCACTCCAAAGGCTGTCGACAACAGGCTCTGGCTTTGATTATTATTAGAATTGGTCATCAAGTACCTCTATATTCTGTTTCTTTCATTTAATGCTAAATACTAGGTGGAGTACGGATTTATCTCAACTTTAATCTGTTTCTTTTAGTTAATTGCTGTACACCACGATGCCTGATGCTGAAACATAGCACAGTTAGGAATACATATAAGATTTGCCATAAGAATTAAAAAATCATTCTGTTATTATGAATGCAATTTTAAACAATCAGCTATTGCGCCTGACGGTTGCACCCGATTGGTCAAATTTTTTGGCGCACTGAAACAAACTCAAGACTATCACCATATAAGGGATACTTAAATGAAACGTGTTGTAATTACTGGTATGGGTATTAACTCATGTATTGGTAACACTCTAGAAGATGTCACTCATTCACTCCAAAATGGAATCTCAGGCACACGTTTTAACCCAACTTATGCAGAACTCAACTTTAAAAGCCATGTGAGTGCAGCTGCAGAACAAGATTTTGACAATATTGATCGTAAACTCAAACGCTTTATGGGTGTTTGTGCAATGTATGCCTATAACTCAGCAGTTGCTGCGGTTGAGCATGCAGGTTTGACTGCTGCGGACCTTGAAGGCAATCCACGCTACGGTATCGTAGGTGGCAGTGGTGGCGGTTCAACTGCATCTGTTGTTGAAATGCAGGAATTACTTGAAACTAAAGGCGCACGTAAAGTGGGACCTTTCTTTGTACCACGTAACATGACCAACACCATTACCGCGAACGTTGGTGTTGCATTCAAACTTCAAGGCGTATCTCACTCAATTGCCAGCGCATGTGCAACATCTGCAGATGCAATTGGTTATGCGTATAACCTCATCCAATTAGGTAAACAAGACCTGATTCTTGCAGGTGGCGGTGAAGAAGATCACTGGTCTCAAAGCTTGTTGTTTGATGCGATGGGCGCGCTTTGCTCAAAGTACAACGACACACCTGAAACTGCTTCTCGTCCATACTCGGCTGACCGTGATGGTTTCGTGATTGCTGGTGGCGGCGGTTTCTTGGTACTTGAATCACTTGAACACGCTCAAGCACGCGGTGCTAACATTTTAGCTGAAGTTGTTGCTTATGCTGCGAACGCAGACGGTGCAGATATGGTTGCTCCAAGCGGTGAAGGTGCAACACGCTGTATCTTGATGGCACTTGATGAAGCCAAGCAACACGGTGTTGAATCGATTGACTATGTCAATACACATGGCACATCAACTCCTGCTGGTGATATTACAGAGCTTAAAGCAATGGAACGTGCCTTCGGTGAAGGTAAAGTTCCTGCATTCAGCTCAACCAAATCTATGACTGGTCATAGCTTGGGTGCAGCAGGTGTTCACGAAGCGATCTACTCAGTCCTAATGCTTCAAAATGAGTTCATTGCACCAAACATCAACGTGACTGAACTCGACGAAGGCGCAAAAGGCTTCGACATCGTACTTGAAAAGCGTGATACCAAGCTTAACTCGGTAATGAGCAACAGCTTCGGTTTTGGCGGTGTGAATGCTTGCTTAATTTTCAAAAAATGGAATTAATGCCATTTTTGCAAAGCCGATTGGCCTTCTTTAAGTAACATATATGTATATAAAAAGCGGAACAATGGTTCCGCTTTTTTGTTGAGCCTACTCACAATACGACTACATTAAAATTCAATCATCACGCTTGCTGAACGATATCTCAACGTCGACATAAGTAAAAGGCAGGTTGCCATTACCCTCTTGAAAAATTCAATCCAACATTGAATACTGTCCATATTCGCTGGGTGCAAACCTGATGATTTCATTTTGTTTTGTTACGTCAAATCATCAGCTTTCCACCATTGTCTTAATTTAAGGAATTGTAATGGATGCTCCATCAGACGCATTTTTATGGGTCAAAGCATTACACATTATTGCGGTAGTGTGTTGGTTCGCTGCCTTATTTTACCTACCTCGACTTTATGTTTATCATGCCATGAGTGAAGATGAGATTAGTCATCGTCGCTTTGAAATTATGGAACGTAAGCTGTATCGCGGTATCATGTGGCCCTCCATGATTGCAACGCTGATCACGGCTCACTTTTTAGTAGATTGGGGCGATGCCACTCGGCATTATCATGAAGCGCTTTGGTTTTATATTAAAGTGGGGTTAGTGGGACTGCTGGTTATTTATCATTTTGTGTGCGGGTATTATCGTAAAAAATTGATTGGAAATGCGCATTACAAATCACACAAATTCTGGCGTTATTTTAATGAAATGCCGACACTGATTTTATTTGCTGTCGTTATACTGGTGGTGGTTAAACCGCAGTTTTAATTAGCAAAAATTATAATAAAGCCTCAGTCAATCTGAGGCTTTTTAATGACCCATTTATCCCGAATCTTTAGGTTTAATGGCGACGAATAATATTTTTCGATTAACCAGCTCAAAATAAAAGTCGCAGTAAAAAAAACAATAAGTAGCATGATTTTTTGATCTGGCAAGGTTGTTTTTGGAATATACATCACCTTGATTAACCCCAAAACAATCAAGTGAAACAGATACATCTCATAGCTGCGCTGCCCGATCCAAACCAATATTTTAGAAAAAAAGGTTAAGTTTTTAGCTTGTTGCGGTTGGATAGAGCAAAATATTAATACTGCACTTAATAGCGCAAATACACTTATACTCCATGTACTCACCTCTTTGATCGGCGCATAACCATATAAAGCAATCATCAGAGCAATCACAATAAAAATGACAGGCTGAATATTCCTAAATCGAATTGATATTTTTTGTGCCAGCAGCGCAGTAAGACACCCGATTGCAATCCCATCAAAACTTGAGAAATAATGATACAAATATGCACCGCTTTCTTCGCCCGCATGCAAAAAGCGAAAGTATGGGGCATAGACAATGATCAATATAAGAAATAAAACAAAAAATTTAAATTTACTTCTGCCCAGTATCAAACATAAAAGCGGAAAAGCCAGATAAAAAACTTCCTCAACCGAAAGCGACCACAGCACTCCTAGAGCATAATTGACCCAACCATATTCGATAATTAAAAGATTCATCCAAAAGGTCAATGCAGCAAAAACAGTAAGGTGATAAGAAACCTCTATACCAATGGGTGCCTGATTCAGAAAAGGTTGCAATCCGAAACTTCCCAATAGTGTAACCATAGATATCAGCAGAACTAAACAAGGAACAATACGAGCAATACGCCGCAGATAAAAATTCCGAATATTGATTTTGGATAAATGGCCTTCTCGACTCAAAGTATGCTGACTAATAAGAAAACCTGAAATGACAAAAAATAGTGTGACGCCATAATTACCGTTTCGAGCAACTAAAGCACTTAAGGGCTCACCCAAAACTGAAATACCCAGCCAAGTATCTTGTAATTTATAAGGAATATTAAAATGATGAAGTAGCACCAACAAGATAGCTACTCCTCTTAATATATCAATCCGATAACTTCTCATTTTTTCTCATTCTTATTGTATTAAAACCTATTAAAAATTTAGCAAATACCACTGATTCTTAATCAGTTTTTAGTAAAGCTAGATATTTAAAAATAAAATCAAACATTTTTAAACTCAATATATGTTACTTAGACCTTACATCCTCATGCTTGATCAGTATATTTAAAAGTTGATCAAAACGTTGAATACGATATTTTGGCCTTGCCAAATCTAGTTCTTGTGCAGAGCCATAACCGTACTCCACCGCAATGGTCTCAATTCCATTACGACGCGCACCTAAAATATCGTACTCGCGATCTCCAACCATGACACATTCGGCAGCATCAAGCTGCTCTTGCTGCAAAATATAGGCAATCAGGTCACCTTTATTGGTACGCTCACCTGTTAACTCGCTTCCATAAGGATGCGTGAAATAGCCAAGCAGTCTGAAATGCTCCAATATGCGTACTGCATAAACGTATGGTTTTGCAGTGGCCAAATATAGTCGATAGCCTTCCTCTTTAAGCGCTGCTAGCGTTTGAGCCACATGTGGATAAAGCTCATTTTCAAATAACCCCACCACTGAAAATCGCTCACGATAACCCTGTAAAGCCTGCTCTGCTCGTTCATGCTCTGGCTCAACATTTAAAATTTTTGCCAATGATGCCTTAAGTGGTGGACCAATGATCCAGTCAATATTTTCACTTTCAGGCAACACACAACCTACTTTATTTAGCCCAAAACGTGCTGATGTCGTGATTCCGACTTTTGGATCAGTTAACGTGCCATCAAGGTCGATCAAAATATTTTTAATGCTGCTCACAATTCATACTCAAACAATGTCAGATGAAAAAATAGGGTCGAGAGTTTTTTTAAACTTGCCTATACTACCTCAAATTCAATATTTTAAGGATGATCGTCGTGCGTCCAACCGTTCTTTGTTTTTCTGGTCTTGATCCTTCTGGCGGCGCTGGATTACAGGCCGATATTGAAGCCATTGGTCAAAGTGGCGCACATGCAGCAATCGCCTGTACAGCACTCACCATTCAAAATTCGCAGCAAGTCTTTGGTTTTGAAGCAACATCGAAAGAATTACTCCTTGCACAAGCAAGTGCCGTTGTGGGTGATTTACCCATTCGATGTGTAAAATCGGGTATGCTCGGTACCACTGAAAATATTGCAGCATTGGCTGAGTTTTTACGTGCGCATCCTAACTATCAGTATGTACTTGACCCAGTACTGGTGGCCAACAGCGGCGGCTCGCTAGGCGATCAAGCCACATTGGTGAAAGCCTTTGTTGAACTCATTCCACTGGCAACCATCATTACACCGAATACTGTCGAACTGCGTGCCCTGACGGGATTAGACAACATTGAAGACGCCACACAAAAACTATTTGATTTAGGTGCGCAGGCGATTTTGGTGAAAGGCGGCCATGAAGCAACACCAGATCATATTCGCAATCAGCTCTTTGTAAAAGGTGAACTGATTGCAGAAAGTACCTGCCCTCGCCTAGAAGGTGAATATCACGGATCAGGATGTTCATTGGCCAGTTTTATAGCAGGACGTCTGGCTTTGGGTGATGAGCTTAAAATCGCGGTTCAACACGCGGAAGTGTGGTTATTTGGTGTGCTTAAAAATGCTGAAACTCCCGTTCCAAATGGGCAAAAGATTCCAAAGCGGTTTTAAGTATTATAATGTGCACTGTAGATGGAGCTTAAAATTACGTTACAAGCATAGCAAGCTATAGCCATAATGCAAAAAGGGCGCAATTTAATTGCGCCCTTTTACTTAGTTACCTATCACACCTTAAGCAGGAATACGCAGTACCTGCCCTGGAAAAATATCGTCTGCGTCTTTAAGTAATGGTCGATTCGCTTCAAAAATTTTATTGTAGTGATTTGGATCACCATAATATTGTTTTGAGATTTTAGATAAATTATCGCCCGATTTAACTGTATAAAATTGGCTTTCTGGTTCTGGCACTTCGACTGTCATTTGATCATCCACTTTCGCCACATGATCGATATTTCCCACAGCCAGTACAATTTTTTCTTTGTCGGCCTGACTTTTCACCTTACCCTGAATCGTGGCCAGATCGGTAGTACTGTTATAGTTGATCACCAACCCTTGCACACCCAAACCAAGTTGCTGTACATGCGCCAGTAACTGATTAGCAATTTGCTGGGCTGTGGGTTCCTGAGGTGTAGCGGCTGGTGTTGATGCTTGTTCGACGTGTGCCTGATTCTTTTTTCCAATTCCTTTAACAAAATCAAAAAGGCCCATCATTTTCTCCTGTTGTTTTTTTCATTAAGCAAATAAACGCCTTTCTAGTAAAACTGAAAATCACTCTGATTTAAGTGGTGATTCCCTTACATCAAGTAATAAAATGTAAATTGCATCACATATCTTAAATCACACACATAAAAAAACCACCTTGCGGTGGCTTTTATCAACATCAATTAATTAACCAAGTTTTTTGGTTACATAATCAATTGCTGATTGAACAGTTGTGATTTCGTTTGAATCTTCATCAGGAATCGTGATGTCGAAGTCATTTTCGAAAGACATAACAAGTTCAACTAGATCTAGAGAGTCAGCGCCCAAATCATCCATGAAAGATGCTTCGTTTTTGATCTCTTCTGCTTTCATACCAAGTTGTTCAGCAACTGCTTGCTTAACACGTTGTTCGATATCGCTCACAGGAATTCTCCTCATTGCTTGTGGCGTTTTAAATGCCGTTAGTGTAATTGAATATTGGATTTTTTGAAAGTTAATACATCAGCACTTAGGCCATGTATAAACCACCATTTACGTGTAATACCGTGCCAGTAATGTAACTTGCCTTATCGGAAGCCAAATAACTTACTGCATTTGCGATATCTTGTGGTTCACCAAGACGACCCAAAGCGACTTGATCACTCATCTTCTTGCGCAAATCTTCACTCAGCGCATCAGTCATTTCAGTCGCAATAAAGCCAGGTGCGATACTGTTCACCGTAATCTGGCGGCTACCCATCTCTTTTGCAAGGCTGCGGCTAAACGCTTCAATACCGGCTTTAGCGGCTGAATAGTTGGCTTGGCCTGGGTTTGCAAAATGTGCAACCACCGAACTGATATTGATAATACGGCCAAAGCGAGCTTTAGTCATACCCTTCAATACACGCTTAGAAAGACGATAAACCGCTTTCAGATGAATATTTAGAATGTCGTCCCAGTCATCTTCGCTCATACGCAGCAAGAGATTGTCACGCGTAATACCCGCATTGTTGACCAAGACCAAAACTGGACCATAATTTTGTTCGATGTTTGAAACAACTGCTTCAATTTCATCCAAATTACGTACGTCTAGGGTGAGGCCTGTACCTTGCTCCCCAAAACTTTCAGATAATTTTTCAGCCCCAGATTCGCTGGTTGCTGTACCAACGACAAAGAAACCGTCTTGAATAAGTTGCTGGGCAATCGCTGCACCAATGCCACGGCTCGCGCCTGTTACCAATGCAACTTTACGTTGTTGTGTCATGCAATTTTTCCTTCAGCCACTAAAACTGCATTTAGGGCATCTTCCATGCGACTATTCGTATCGATCGCAAATGCTTTTTCAATATTTGGTAAACGTTTCGCCAGATTGCTTAATACTGTACCCGGGCCACACTCAACAATGTACTGGATGCCTTGATCCTGTAAATATTGCATGGTGCGTGTCCATTGCACAGATTGATACAACTGCGCAGTTAACGCTTGGCGTAATTGAGTCACGTCAGAGGCAATTCCTGCGTTTACATTTTGTATTACAGGTAGGCTTGGTAGCTCAATGGCAGTTTGTTCCAATGCTTCAGCAAATTTTTCTGCCGCAGGCTTCATTAATGAACAATGCGAAGGTACTGAAACAGGCAGTGCAATCGCTTTACCCGACTGCTCTTTTGCAAGCGTCATGACTTGATTGACCAATGCTGCCGAACCTGCAATCACTACCTGACCTTGAGCATTGTAGTTTGCTGCCTCGACAGAGCCTTCACCTGCTGCTGTCACTTGCTTACAAAGCTCAATAACTTGATCGTCTGCCAAGCCCAAAATTGCCGCCATAGCGCCCACACCCTGAGGGACTGCGCTTTGCATCAATTTACCACGCAGATTGACCAATTTGGCCGCATCGCCGAGCGACAACGCACCCGCAGCCGCCAACGCACTGTATTCGCCAAGTGAATGGCCTGCAAGGTATTTAGGGGCCAAACCGCCTAAATCCAGCCAGACACGCCATAACGCAATACTTGCCGTTAATAGTACCGGCTGAGTGTTTTCGGTTTGATCAAGCCCTTCGCCACTTTGTGCGATATGCCACAAATCAAAACCGACTGCGTCAGAAGCCTCCGCAAAGGTTTCTTTCACACCACTAAACTGCTCTGCAAGTTCAGCGAGCATGCCGACTTTTTGCGAACCTTGACCAGGAAATACAAATGCAGTTTTCGTTGCTTGAGCGACTTGATCGAGTCGTTTAGCAGACATATAAAAATCCTTTATTTCGTCTTTGCTTAATTTCTAAGGCGGAAATTTATCATTATTCTATAGATTTTATAATTGCGAAAAACAACAAAAAAAGGGAGCTTTCGCTCCCATTTTTTCTACATTAAAGCCTTAAGCTCAATGCAAATTCACTAAATTACTCAGCGTCAGCTGCTTTAGCGAATAATTGACGACCACGGTAGATACCATCTTTAGTCACGTGGTGACGGCGATGAGTTTCACCAGTAGTTTGGTCAACTGTTAATGCATTCTCGGTTAAAGCGTCATGTGAACGGCGCATGTCACGGCGAGAGCGACTTTTACGGTTTTGCTGAACGGCCATGATGGCTCCTTACAAAGATCGAAAAAAATGGATCAGAACAAATTCAGTTATCTCAACCAACAAGTATAACACTTATGAGTTAAGTTTACCTTTCAAACTTGCTAAAACATCAAACGGATTATCACGTTTTTCTTCAACAATGTCCTGAACGGTAGGCTGATGTTTATGTTCACAAGCATCATGCTTGGGAGACAGAGGCATCAACAGTAACAGTTCATCTTCTAGTAATGAGAGCAAATCAACAGTCGCAGGAGTGGTAAAATCACCCTTTGTTGACGATTCACTTTCACCTAAAACGATGAAATCAGCATCCTCATCCAAGCGCTCTATCAGTGACTCATCATCGATCAAGGCAAGACGGAAATCTGAAACAAGAGGAATTTCCACTGGCTCCAGACAACGCTGACATTCTAGCGGAACTTTTGTTTCAACATGACCATCAAACCATACAACGCGATGATACGCATCCATTGATAGTTTACAGTCTATATAGATCAATTGATCATTAATTGATCCAACAGCTTCACGAGCAATACGAGCAAAGCGAGACAATGGCAGTGTTCCTGACCATGTAAAGCCTTGTTCAGCCCATTTATACGGCTCAATCTGTGCCGGAAAGGTATTTGCTGACATAATTAAGGCGGCAATTCTACAAATTCATCAGTACTCTGTCAAAGATTAAGATACAATTTTGTACCAAATCTGACAGAACTCGGGGTAAATTAAGCAATGCACCTGTTGCAGCCGCAACCTGAAGTAACAACTTCATCACTTGTTCGCACCCATCTCACGTGTGATTCTGCCTTGTCGATAGACACAGTGCAACTCTCACCATGGAGAAATTTACAAACTGAGCAGGATCAGGTGGACTGGCTCATTTTACACTTTAATCACTGGTTTTCCCATCAAAATGTGACTTTAGTGAAAGGTGAAGCAGAACCTGAGTATTTTCCTGCATCAAATCATACGCCTGCGCGTATTCAGTTTGCGCATGGCTTCTTTAATAGTGCCTTGCATGAAATCAGTCACTGGACGATTGCCGGCGCCAAAAGACGCTTATTGCCAGATTTGGGCTATTGGTATGCTCCTGATGGCCGTACAGCCGAGCAGCAAGCGCTTTTTGAACAAGTCGAAATCAAACCCCAAGCCATTGAATGGTTATTTGCGCAAGCGTTTGGGCGTAAATTTAGAGTATCTCTAGATAACTTAACTGGCGATGGTGGTGACGGCTCGCGATTTAAAGACAATGTCTTTCTTCAGGTGCAAAAGTTTTTTTCAGGCGAGACCACAATTCCTGCCGATGCATTGCATTTTATTCAATGTATTTGTATGACCACTCGAGACGGTGAGCTTCTTGGCGCACATGAATTTTTACGCAACGCACTGGATTAGATTACATAATCTCTACTTGTGGTCACGCATTCGACGCAGCGCATATGCTTAAATGTAAACACTGACTTTAAAACAATAACAGAATCAAGGAGTATCCAGATATGTTGCATTTGCATATACATCCAGACAATCCGCAAGCACGCTTAATTCATCAAGCAGTGGAGCGTATCCGAGCAGGCGATGTGGTGGTCTATCCGACTGATGCGGCGTACTCGATTGGTTGTCAAATTGGAAATAAATCGGCAATGGAGCGAATTGCTCAAATCCGTGGCTTAGGCCCAAAACATCAATATGCCATTATGTGTTGTGATTTATCCGATATTGCCACCTATGCCAAAGTGGATAACGCGATGTATCGTCTACTTAAGACCAACACACCCTCGATCACGACTTTTATTTTACCTGCAACCAGCGAAGTCCCTAAACGCTTGATGCACCCCAAGAAAAAAACGATTGGCTTACGTATTCCAACCAATCCAATCTGTCAGGCCTTACTTCAAGAACTGGGCGAACCGATCTTGACCAGTACCCTGATATTGCCGGGGCAAGACGATCCACTCGATGACCCTTATGATATTGAAAACCAGCTCGCTAAGCGTGTCGATGTCTTCATTGATGGTGGCTTCGGTACGCTCACTACCACCAGTATTGTAGATTTGTCGGGAGAAAATCCGGAAGTTGTACGCCGAGGTGCCGGCGATGTCAGTGCTTTTGAATAAGCACTGACATGCTGATCAGTCTTAAATCTCCTGACTCGCACATTCTTCCAAACGTCTTTTTTGTTTGCCCAATTTGTCGAAGTTCAGCGGATCAAGCCATTGCAAATAGGTGTTTTGACGCGTTGGCCACTCAATATCAATCATTGAAAACCAAGCGGTATCACGATTACGTCCTTTAGTCACCCGATCTTGCCGGAACAACCCCTCATACGTAAATCCGAATCTAAGTGCTGCATTTTTTGAAGGTTGGTTGAGGTCATCACACTTCCATTCCACGCGACGCATACCTTGTTTAAAGCAATCTCTCAACAATAAGAAGATCACTTCAGTGGCAGCGGGTGTTTGTTTTAATCGGTGCGAAAAGTAAACATTACCAATCTCGACTGCTGCATGCTGCGCGCGTAAATTTAGCAGTGCAACCCAACCAACCGCCTTGCCCTCTACGACAATCCAATAATGATGAGAAGGTTCAAAGCCAAACTTACGCCTCAGATTTTGCTCAAGCTCAACCTCACTTTGTGGTGCTTCATAAGGCAAATACGTCCAACACCTTGCATCAGGCTCTGAATTCACGCATGTCCAGAGCTGCTTGGCATAATCTAAAGTAAATGTATCTTTTTCAATGGGCAGCAAATCGACATAGTTTCCCATAAGTGTATGGGCTTTAAATTGAATCGGGACAGCGAGCGCTACCGCATCACCCACGGGCTGACCAAATTGATTCGATTTCATCTTTAGTCCTTGAAATGTGTTTTATATGAATATGTTTTTGCATTGAGGATCAAAAAACTTAAGACCAACATGCTAAATAAGTAGTGTAAGCAGTTAAATCATGTCACCAATTCACGAAGATGGCATCAACAATGTGCCTCTTCATAGATTTAATTTTGGATTTTATTCTTTTAGGCAATGTATTCGATACCAAATTTAGATTAGAATGGCGCATATTTTATTTACTTCTCCTTTTTAAGTAGCGATTATGCGTTACTTACGAAACACTTTCATGCCTTTGAAAATTCGCGTGGCCTAATATTGTAATGAATCAAGCTTTACCTTCTTCAGAAGATCACCTTCCCAATATTCGTGTATTGGATGAATGGCAAGCGTCTATTCCTGAAGATCTTTATATTCCGCCTGCTGCATTTGAAATATTACTCGAACATTTCGAGGGCCCACTCGACTTTTTAATTTACCTGATTCAAAAAAACGGTTTCGATTTATTGCAGGTTGATATTGCCCCAATTGCCACGCAATATTTGGCTTACATGGACGCCATGAAATCGCTGGATATCGAACTGACTGCCGACTATATGGTGATGGCGGCATTACTTGCAGATTTAAAATCGCGCCTTTTGCTTCCAAAACCAACTACGCTCTCTATTGAAAAAGACCCTAAACAAGCACTGATTGATCGTTTAGAAACCTATTTGCGCGTCAAAAAAGCAGCCGAACGTCTTGGACAGTTTCCTGTTTTGGAACGTGATACCTTTCATCCGAATGTCGGATTAGGTGTGATTGCGCCGATATATGAAGGCTATGATGTACAAAGCCTTCACGATGCATTGTTTTGTATTTTTAATCGTCCCGAACCAGTGATGCATACCGTTGCACAAGAACCTGTTTTACTTGAAGAGCGTATTGCATATATTGAAGCACAGGTTCAATCGGGTGAGATTTTAAACTTTGTCTCACTGTTAAAGCCACAACAGGGGCGCATGGGTATGGTGGTCACGTTTATGGCCATTTTAGAACTGACGCGCCAGCAAAAAATTAAAATCATCGCTTCTGGTGTAGAGGCACCGCTCGCAATTCAAGGAGCTCAGATATGACCATAGACCAAAGTGCTGCACTGTCTTTTGAAGATATTCATCATGAAGTCTTGTTGCAAATGGAAGCCATTTTGTTTGCAAGTGACGCGCCTGTTTCACTGGCACGTTTAAAAGAAGCATTTAACAATCAATACAGTAAGCAACAGCTTCGTCATTTTCTACAACAACTTGCCGTGTTGCAGCATGGTCGTTCTATTGAATTAATAGAGACTGCTCAAGGTTTTAGGTTTCAGGTTCGCTCAAAATATCGTAATATAATTGCGCAAGTTTGGCCTGAACGTCCAACAAAGTTGTCTCCCTCCCTTCTTGAAACGATTGCGGTGATTGCGTATCACCAGCCTGTGACACGTGCGGATATTGAACAAATACGGGGCGTCTCAAATAACAGTCAGATTTTAAGGCTGCTGTTTGAATGGAACTGGATCAAGGAATCTGGTTTTAGAGACTTGCCCGGAAGACCTGCGTTGTTAATTACAACGCCTCAATTTTTGAATGCGTTTGGCCTAGTCTCACTGGGTCAATTGCCTCCCCTGCAGGATGCCAAGGACGCGTTTATGGGTTTGGATGTACATGCACCCAAATCATAAATCGGTGAACTGTTGACAATTATTTCTAAGGTTATGCTGTCATGAGTGAAAAATTGCAAAAAGTATTAGCGCGAATTGGTTTAGGTTCTCGCAGATATATGGAAGAGGTCATTGCCGCGGGTCGCGTCAGTGTGAATGGCCAAATTGCTCAAGTTGGTGAACGGATTGAACCAGGCGATGAATTAAGGATTGATGGTCGTAAGGTACAATTTCAGATCGAAGACGAAATTCGTCGTCGCGTACTGATCTATTACAAACCAGAAGGTGAAATCTGTTCTCGTAACGATCCAGAACAGCGTCCAACCGTGTTTGATCATTTGCCACAAATCGCCAATGATCGCTGGGTGATGGTGGGACGTCTCGACATCAACAGTACTGGGTTATTATTGTTTACAAACGATGGTGAACTGGCCAACCGCTTGATGCACCCCTCTAATGAAATTGAACGCGAATATGCCGTACGCGTCATGGGTGAAGTGACCCCTCAAATTCGTCAAACCTTACTCAATGGTGTCGTACTTGATGATGGTCCAGCGAAGTTTGAATCTTTTTCTGAGCTCGGTGGTGACGGAATCAACCGTTGGTATCAGGTCGTGGTTAAAGAAGGCCGTAACCGCGAAGTTCGTCGTTTGTTCGAATCTCAAGGGCTTAAAGTCAGCCGCCTGCTTCGTACCCGCTACGGTTCAGTTATTTTACCGCGTGAATTGCGTACTGGCCGCTGGATGGAACTCGACAAAGGCGATATCGATAGCTTAACCAAACTGGTTGAACTCAAACCACGTCAAGGCACTGGCTTATACGGTATGGCAAAACGTCGTACTGAACGTATGGCCGAAAAGCCGATGGCAGCGCGTCGTGGCGGCTATTTACGCCAGCAAAAACGTGACACCAGCGAAACTGAAAACACACGTGAAGGCGGCATGAAAAATACCCGTCGTCCAGCACCGAACTATCAAAAAGGCTTTAAAAAGATGTAAGTCTTAGTTGTTAGGTTATGCAATAAACATTAAAAGCCAATGTAGAACGCTACATTGGCTTTTTTTATAAATTAATCAAACAGAATGGCTAAATATACAGCGCACATCAATTTTTATATGTCGTCTGTTCTGTAGATATTTTTACGTTTTAAAATATAAGCTATAAGATACAAATTAAAACTTTGGAATATCAATCCACAGCGCCTCTGGAAAGTGTTGCTGCAAATAATGTTTTAAATAAGCTGCCGTATCTTGTGAAATCAGCGGATCTTTGGATTCATCGTTTAGGTTGTACGCCAACGCATAGAGTGTAAGTCCGCGTTGCTTGAGCGCTTCAAGACTCAGTAAGGTATGGTTGATACTCCCCAAGCGCCCAGAACTCACCAAAATAACTGGAAATTTTCTCTTCACAATATAATCAATGGTGAGCAACTGATCGGTTAACGGCACCATCAAACCGCCTGCACCTTCAAGCAAGACCGTATCAAAGCGTTGCATCAACGTTGCTGTAGCGTGTTCGATTTTATCAAAATCGATCTCACGACCATCGATTTTTGTCGCCAGATGTGGCGATGCCGGATAGCTAAAAATCTCGGGCATGGTCAGCTTTTCAAGATCTTCAGGCAACAAGCCGGTTTGCATAATTTCACGATGCTTTTGAATATCTTCAGACAGTTCTTGATTGCCTGTTTGAATGAGCTTTTGCGTGATCACACGCTGGCCTTCGCTGCTCCATTTTTTTGCCAGATAACCCGTGGCAAAGGTTTTACCAATTTCGGTATCGATACCGCTGACAAAATAAACCGATGCTGTCATGTTGTTCTCCGTGCCAAGCAGTAAAGCGGATGATAGGTCAAAGGATATAGACCTTCATTATTTTGAAATTGCTGATAATCCTGATAAAACTTTTGTAAGGTGCCTTTGGTCCAGTGCGGCTGATTACCTTGAGTTGTTCCTGTCACGCCGGTCAGTTTCAGGTGCTTGAGCACTGCCTTGGGGGTATCAAAAGACATCTCAAGCAGTTGATCTTCCAGATAGACGCACTCAAAGCCAGCATGCTGTAACTGCGTTTGCCAATCTTGACGCGACCAATAGCTTAAACCTTGCCCGGTTAATTGCTTAATTTGGGTGAAATTTAATGGAGCAAAACTTGATAGGCACAGCCAAGCGCCGGGTTGTAAGGCATCATGACAGCGCTGTAGCAGTTGGGGCAAATCATGCACCCATTGCACTGCTGAACTAGAAATCACTGCGTCGAGTGCTGTAGGTAAATCGATATGTTCGATGTCGCCTATGCACCATGTGATCGGTTGTTCATCGAGAAAATGCTGTTGTACATCAGCATACAAATCGTTGAGGTACAACCGACTGATCGCAAAATTGGCCAATACATGGTGCGTGAGATTACCCGAGCCACAACCAATTTCAAAGACATGTGGCAACGCTACTGGACAATACTGTTGCATCAGCTCAGCTAATTTCTGACTAATCGCTTTTTGAACGACTGCTTGCTCGACATAGCTTTGCCCTGCTTTGGCAAAACGCTGTGCTATGCGTGTTTTATCTAATTTCACAAACAGCTCACCAATCGATCAAGATCGTGTAATTGAATCATTGAGGTTAATGAAATGCGTAAGCGTGCGCTATGCTGCGGCACAGTAGGTGGACGTACAGGCATGGCAT
This sequence comes from Acinetobacter soli, assembly GCF_018139125.1. NCBI lineage: Bacteria > Pseudomonadati > Pseudomonadota > Gammaproteobacteria > Moraxellales > Moraxellaceae > Acinetobacter > Acinetobacter soli. Next base: position 83,507 of record NZ_CP073241.1, on the reverse strand, counting down.
AAAAACCACAATCTTGCACACGTTTCGACTGATCAACGGCAGCCTGACTTTCGCCCACAATAATTGGCACAATATGGCTACTCGATGGACTACTATACCCCTTTGCAACCACAGCGCGTTGTAAATGCTCGCTGATTGCGGCCAAATGTGTACGTTGCTGCTGTGCATGTAACATCTTCGACCAAACAAAATGTGTCCAGGCGATGCTAATTGGGGGCAAGGCGGTACTAAAAATCAGTGGTCGCATGGTATTAATCAGATAAGTTCGTAAGATCGGATCACAAATCAGATAACCGCCCACTGAAGCCAGCGCTTTGCCAAAAGTCCCGACCAAGCAATCAATCTCTTGAATCACACCGTATTGTTCTGCACAGCCTAAACCTAATTCTCCCCGAACGCCTATCGCATGGGCTTCATCTACATAGAGCATGGTTTTGCTAAAGCGTTTTTTGATGCTCACCAACGCTTTTAGGTCGGTTTCATCACCATCCATACTAAAAATACTTTCAGTGACAATAATAATCCGATCAAACTGATCATCATCATGATATTGAGTCAGCAGCTTTTCTAAATGAGCTAAATCATTATGACGATAACGAACGTACTTGGCTGGTGAAAGCCGAATGCCGTCAATCATACTGGCATGTACCAGCTTATCGGCTAAAATCAAGGTCTTGGCATCGGCCAAAGCAGGCAAAATACCAATATTCATATGATAGCCACTGTTGAACAAAAGCGCGGCTCTACCACCAAAAGCCTCACTCAAGGTATGTTCAAACTGCTCATACTCAGCAAAATTTCCAGTCAATAAACGCGAGGAAGAAGAGCTAAAGTAACAGCGCGCTAACGGCTGTAAATCTAAAAATGCTTCACGCAAGGTCAGATCGGCAGCCAGACCCAAATAATCATTTGAAGATAAATTCAACATGCGCTGCCCAGCAATCTCGATGTAGGCATCTTGCTGCTGATTTGGCTTAAACTGACGCAGATTCCCGCTTAGCTTTAATTGCTCGAGTTGCTGAGCATAATGATCAAGCAACGCCATAATGTACTCCCTGTTCCATTTCACGCACCACCTTGATCATATTTTGGAGCAACTGTTCTAACTCATGCGTTGTAATCACATACGGCGGCATTATGTACACCAATTTACCAAATGGCCGAATCCAGATGCCAAGCTCTACAAAGCGCTGCTGTAATTCACGCATGTTGACATTATATTTCAGCTCTACGACACCAATTGCACCCAAAATACGTACATTGGCGACATGGTCTAGCTCCGCAAGCGAGTGAAGCTGCTGCAACTTTGTTTCAATACGGCGAATATTGCTCTGCCAGTCTTGCTCAATCAGCAACTGGGTACTTTTGTATGCCACCGCACACGCCAGTGGATTTCCCATAAATGTAGGCCCATGCATAAATACACCAGCCTCTCCCTGACTGATGACCTCAGCAACATGTTTACTGGTCAAGGTGGCGGCCAGACTCATATAACCACCCGTTAATCCTTTACCTATACACATGATGTCTGGCTCAACTTGAGCATGCTCCCATGCAAAGAGTTTGCCTGTGCGGCCAAATCCTGTCGCAATTTCATCAAAAATGAGTAGTAAATGATATTTATCACAGAGCTGTTTGAGCTGGCGCAAATATTCGGGATGATAAAAGCGCATTCCCCCCGCACCTTGAACAATCGGTTCAATAATAAATGCCGCTAACTCTTGATGATGAGCCTCAAGCATCTGTTCGACCACGTGCATTTCTTCTGGATTCCAGTCTGCATCGAAAGGCGTCTGTGGCGCCGGCACGAAGATACGTTTTGCAAGACTGCTACCAAAAATTTGATGCATACCCGTCACGGGGTCACACACCGACATCGCGTTCCATGTGTCACCATGATAACCAGAACGCGTTGTAATGAAATTAGTTTTTTGCGATAACCCCTGAGCAGTCCAGTATTGCACGGCCATTTTAAGTGCGACTTCTACCGACACCGACCCAGAATCGGAATAAAAGATTTTATCTAAGCTTGGCGGCGTTATTTTTAACAGGATTTTGCCCAGATTGATGGCAGGATCATGGGTAAAACCACCAAACATGATGTGTGACATCTGATCAAGCTGGTCTTTGGCTGCCTGATTCAATTCAGGATGATTATAGCCATGAATGGTGCACCACCAAGATGACATACCGTCTATTAATTGACGCCCGTCATCAAGCTCAATAGTAACACCGCAAGCACGCTTAACCTTAAAAGTTGGCAATGGATTCATCATCGAGGTATACGGATGCCAGATATGTTCCAAATCAAACTGATCCACCACGGATGACTCCTTATTGCTTAAATACTTCAATCGCCACCATGTTAAACCTGCTCGGTTTAGAAATAAATTGCGAGAACCATCATTTCGGCTAAAGCTTAGACCGATGTTTGAATAAATTTTTCAATTTCCTTGCAAGTTTCAATCACTTTCGTAAATGGAAAACTATGCGCAGCATCATGAAAAGTAATTACTTTAATTTTTTCTGAAGCTAAATACTGCATTTTTTCAACAATTTGGCAAGGAACTAATGCATCTTGCCTTGCAAACACATGAAGTTGATTTCCTGAATAACTTTTTAGTGTATCGACCAGATTGAGTTGTTGCAGGAGTTTTAATCCTTGTTGAAGCAACGAAATAGGTTGTGCCCGTAACAAACTTTGCATAAAAGTCCAATCGTGTTTTGCACTTGTAACGCCTTTGGTGACCAGCAATCCAAATCGCTTGAGCGTACTTGCCGGATCATGCATAAATCCAGCTTTAAACGCTGCAAACGTCTCTTGTGACATGGCACATTCCCAGTTTGACTGTGCAACAAAACATGGATTGCTCGCGAGTGTGATCACGGGCAACGTGTCTCCTGTCTCTTGTTGTAACGCATGAGCCAAAAGCAAGGCAAGTTGGCCGCCTAATGACCAACCTATTATTACATCGGCAGTCTTTGCCTGTTGAACCCGATCTTGCATCACAACAGGATCGAATGCATCAAAGATATTCATTAATGTAACCGTATGACCGCACTGCTGTAATTGCTGTTGAAGCGGTTCAAGTAGCCCTGTTCCACCACCCCAACCTGTAATGAGTAAAATTTGAGCCATTTCAAAACTCTAAGCACAAAATAACAATTTGACCCAGTATAAAAGAGTTATAAACGATGACCATGGCATAATCACATCAACACTACAGCAATCGATCTTCATCACTGCTAAAATACAGGCATTAAAAATAACAATTCTGGTTTATCATGATGAAAACTATCGCTTTATCAATCGCACTGGCACTGGCAGGTACAGTCACAACATCTACGATTGCCGCAAATCCCTTGAGTTCATCCAATCAAGCCGATAAACAATGGGTCGGCCAGCCTGCCCCTGTATTTAGATTACAGGATCAAAATGGCAAATGGCACAGTTTGAATGACTACAAAGGTAAATGGGTGGTGTTGTATTTCTATCCAAAAGATAATTCTCCGGGCTGTACGCAAGAAGCCAATCAGTTTAAAGCGTTATACCCGCAATTTTTAAAGTCTAATGCTGTGGTGTTAGGCGTGAGCCTAGATGATGTCAAATCACATCAAAAATTTTCGGAAAAATTAGGGCTTAATTTTCCAATCTTAGCCGATAACAACCATGAACTTGCAAGTAAGTTTGGTATTGTACGTAATCTGGGTATTGTAAAAATTGCCAAACGTGAAAGTTTTCTGATCGATCCGAAAGGTACTATTGTGTATCACTACACCAGCGTAGATACCCAGACGCACGCCAATGATGTCTTTAATGATCTTAAACGCTTTCAGGCGAAATAACTGTGTTTTAAAGTCATGCGAGGTGGGTACAAAGCCCACCTTGTCTTTATACAATGATAGAGTTGCTACTGATTAGATCTGTATAAAGATCGGTGCTGCTGGTATAAATCTCTAATGATACATTACTGGCAGTCGATGTAATCGATGTTGTAGAAGAAGCATCGCTTTGATCTAAAATTTCACTGACTAGTATAGCGACGTCATCACTGCTTGAATCTGTATTTGAAGTTGATGGCTCGCTCTGATCTTGTGCTGAATTGTCAGTTGCTGTTTCATCATCTGATTGAGTCGATGAAGATTCAGATACGACAACTACCGTATTTTCACTGCTATTAGTTGTGTTTGGTGCAGCCTCATTATTATTTTCTTCATGATCTTTATCTTTATGATCATGCGCCCAAAGCGCAATACCCCCTGCGGTTAAAGGAACGACTGCCCAAGACCAAACTGGCTCCATCGCCATTCCACCGCCGTGATAGATCAGTGCATCAGTAGATTCAACACGCTCAAATACCAACTGCGGCTGAGAATTGCCTTGTGCCTCAATAAACTGCACCCAAGTGAGTTTCTGTGATTCATCTTGTAATACTAAGCTGTTCTGATTGGTTGAATGCTCGTTAAAAAACTGATCGATAATAATAATTTCACCATCTTTAAGCTTGATAATCATGCTTGTGCCGTCTTTGACGATTTCATCAATTTGATCCGAAGGTAAATTGGCAACAACTACAGAAGCTTGGTCAAGTTTTAATGAATTGTCTGAAAGCTCTTGCAAGACTTTATGATTTTCTTTACCAATCACACGGATTAAAGGCATTGATCTCCCCCCAATTAGAATTAAATGAATTCAAATAGTTAGATAATATAATTTGAGGTCTATTAAATACTGAAAAATAAAAAAAAGAAAGGGATCGTCGAATAGCGAGATATAGCAATTTAGTTTTGGTTTTTATGAAGAAAAATAAAATGAAAAACTCAGCCGGAGCTGAGTTTAAGAGTCTTACATTTGAGACTGAATATAATTTTGAAGGCCCATCAGTTCAATTAAACGAAGCTGTTTTTCAAGCCAATAGGTATGATCTTCTTCGGTATCCGACATTTGCGCACGAAGCATATCACGCGTCACATAATCAGCTTTTTCTTCACAGAGCTTCACGCCATCAGCAAGTTTCTGGCGAACATGATATTCCAAGGCCAAATCGGCTTTCAAACACGTAACGACATCTGTACCCACCTCAATGTCATCACGATGCATGTTTGGTGTTCCCTCTAGGAACAAAACACGACGAATGATGGCATCGGCATGCGAAGCTTCTTCTTGCATTTCGTGATCGATACGCTCGTAAATTTTACTCAAACCCCAGTCTTCATACATTCTGGAGTGAATCAGATATTGATCACGAGCAGCCAGTTCGCCACCGATCAACATGTTGAGATAGTCTATGACTTCTGGATTGCCACGCATTTCAATTCTCCCGTATTCTTTACTTATTATGCGCAAACCCCAGATGAATTGCAAAGCTTTTTACACCTTAACTTACTGATTTTTATAAAATTAAAATGATAAACATACGCATTTACAGTTCGAGTTATCCTATTTTGTTGATTGAAATGAGTGGTTTGCGATCATTTTCTAGCAAAAATTTAAGTGGTTAACCTAGGCCTTAGAGCGTTTATCTTTTTGTAACAAAACACAAAATAATCCATTTTATGCATCATTAAAAATTATTTTAAAATCAAAACTGCATTAAACAGCAAAGCCAGCTAATATGATTCAAGTACCTTCATTTCACTTGCCAAAACGATGATAAAAATGCAAAAAAATACCCCGATTCTTGTCACAGGTGCGACTGGATATGTCGCTGGTTGGATTATCGAGCGACTATTAGGTCAAGGCTTTACAGTTCATGCCACAGTAAGAGATCCATCCCAGACTCAAAAACTTCAACATCTCGTAGACATTGCAGAAAAATCTTCTGGGCAAATTCATTTTTTTAAAGCAGATCTTCTCGATCAAGGTGCTTTCGATACGGCGATGCAGGGCTGCGAAATCGTGATTCATACCGCATCGCCCTTTGTGATTACCAATTACAAGGATGCCGTAAAAGATATTATCGAGCCAGCAGTAAAAGGCACTGAAAATGTGCTTGAGTCGGTCAATCGTACAGCCTCGGTGAAACGCGTCGTGGTGACCTCAAGTATTGCCGCTACCTATGGTGATGCCATCGAAATTAAACAAACGCCACATAACGCATTTGATGAAAGCTGCTGGAATACAACCAGTAGCGAAACCCATCAGCCTTACTCTTATTCTAAAGTTGCTGCCGAACGTAAAGCATGGGAAATGGCTGAGCAACAAGATCGCTGGTCTTTGGTATGTATCAATCCGGCATTGGTGATGGGGCCTTCTCTGACCGCTTCTAGCCAGTCTGGAAGTATTGAGTTACTACAACAGTTTGCCAACGGTGTGACCTTGTTTGGTGTTCCGCCTATGTGGAACGGTATCGTCGATGTGCGCGACGTAGCCGATGCACATGTGGCTGCTGCACTCAATGATGATGCACACGGGCGATATATTGTTTCTGGCGGAAGTTTAAGCCTTTTGGAAATGGGTAAAGCACTGACGCAGTGTTTTGGTTATCGCTTTCCATTTCCGCATTTTACTGTGCCTAAAAAAGCATTTTCGCTGATTGGGCCATTGCTTGGATACTCTCGTGAATTTATCAAACTGAACATGGGCTATCCAATATATTTTGATGCAACACGAAGTCAAAAAGAACTCGGAATTCGCTATCGCAACATAGAAGCAAGTGTCTGTGAGCATTTTCAGCAATTACTTGATGATGGTGTCATTAAAAAACGAATCTAATTTTTCGAATAAGCGAAAAGTAGTCATACCTCGTTTTGGCAAAAAAAAGGCAGTCCAAAGACTGCCTTTTTTATTTTAATAATGCTTGAATCAATCATCCAATATAGATTCAAGAGCCATAAGCGGTGAGATACCTTTAAGCGCTGTATTGCGCTAAAAATGCTAAAAACTCATCTTCATTCATCACTCGAACTTGCAGTTTTTCTGCTTTATCGAGTTTACTGCCCGCTTTCTCACCCGCCACAACACACTTGGTTTTACTCGATACACTTCCGCTCACACGCGCACCCAATGCCTGCAAGCGCTGTGTGGCTTCGTCACGCCCCATGGTACTTAACGTCCCCGTAACCACCCAGCTTTCACCATTGAGTGGCTGACGTGTCGGAGCAATCGGTGCATCCCAGTGAATTCCCGCTGCCAGTAGGCGTTCAATAACTTCGACATTGTGCTCTGCCAAAAAGAAATCGTAGATCCATTCTGCGGTAATATCACCGACATCTGGCGTTTTTTTCAGCATGTCGACATCGGCCTGTTTCAAGGTATCCAGTGTCTGGAAGGTATTGGCCAGCATTCGGGCCGTTGTTTCGCCCACACCTCGAATACCGAGTGCATAGATAAAACGTGCCAATGTGGTTTTTTTACTGGCTTCAATCGCATCAATCAAGTTTTGTACAGATTTCTCACCCATTTTTTCAATGGTGAGCAATTTTTCACGGTGCTCTTGTAAATGATAAATGTCTGCAACATCTTTAAGTAAATCAAGATGCAGCAATGACTCCACCCAACGGTCTCCCAAGCCTTCAATGTCCATGGCTTTACGTGATACAAAATGACGAATGGCTTCGATACGCTGTGCGGCGCAGTACAAACCACCCGAACAACGCGCCAGTGCTTCACCTTCAGGCATCACCACAGGGGATGAACATACCGGGCATTGTGTTGGTAAGTGCACTTCAACTGCATTTTCAGGGCGAAATTCTGGCCAGACTTTCTCCACCTTTGGAATCACATCTCCACTACGATATACACTGACCCGATCGCCAATACGCACATCTAAACGGTGAATTTCACCGATATTATGCAGTGTCACGTTAGATACCGTCACGCCACCCACCAAAACAGGCGTCAGACGTGCCACTGGCGTCAGTGTTCCAGTACGCCCAACCTGCCAGTCAATATTTTCGACTGTGGTCATGGCAACTTCTGCAGGAAACTTATAGGCGGTGGCCCAGCGCGGCTCACGGCTTAAAAAGCCCAGTTGCTGCTGCTGTTTCAGATCATCGACTTTAATGACCATGCCATCAATTTCAACTGCCAGTTGAGGCCGCTCTTGCTGTATTTGCTCGTAGCGCTGCTGGACTTCCTGAATCGATGAGCACAGAAACTGACGCTCCGCAATCTCAAAACCCAGCGCTGTTAACCATTGCAAGCTTTCATGCATACTGGTCAAGCCATGTGCAGGCTCACACTGTGCAATACCATAGGCATAAAATGCCAAGGGACGCGATGCTGCAATACTCGGATCAAGCTGTCGTAAACTTCCAGCTGCGGCATTACGCGGGTTTGCAAATGTTTTTTCACCCTTGGCCTCGTTGGCCGCATTTAAACGTTCAAAACCGAGCTTTGGCATCAAAACCTCACCACGCACTTCTAAGAAGCGCGGGACAGGCTGTGAGCTATGATGTAAATGTTTCGGTAAATTGCGAATGGTTTTCACGTTTTGGGTAATGTCTTCACCTGTTTCACCATCGCCACGTGTGACCCCACGCACCAGCTTTCCATCTTCATACCACAGTGAAATTGCCAGACCATCTAGCTTTAGCTCGACATCATACTGAATCTGTTGATTGGGCAAGCGCTCTTCAATCCGGCGTGCAAAAGCAAATAAATCTTCTTGATTAAATACATTCCCCAACGACAGCATCGGAACTGTATGCGTTACGGTTTGAAATTTTGTTAATGCCTGCCCACCCACGCGATTGGTGGGTGTATCTGCCTGTACCAGATCAGGATGATCGGCCTCAAGTGCTTTAAGCTGATGAAACAACTGATCATATTCGTTATCGGTAATGGTGGGTTGATCCATCACGTAATAAGCATGATTGTGTTTTGCGATTAATTGAATCAGCTGCCGCATCTGCGCAACAATATCAGCAGGTTGCATCATAAAATTTCACCATATAAAAGGGCGGAAACATCCGCCCTCAATTTTGTCGTATTGCTTATCAGTATAAAAGATTTTTAGCTTAAACTGATGCCTGTGATGAACGATAGTCAATCACATGGTGACGCCAGTGTTCTTTCAACTGTGGTGTCAGTTCATTGTTGTTTTCATCATACACTTTACCGTCAATTTCTCGGGCAACCAGACCTGCAATACTTGCCATCATGTCAAAGCCAGTGAGCGCATTGTTATGCGGCAGTGCCAAGAAAAAAGCCAAACCTTGTACTTGCTCGACCGATAATGCTTCAAGATCAAAACCTGCCGGACCGTTATCGGTCATGCGAAGTACAGAGAACATGAGCGGGCTTGGTTCATCGGTTTTTTCATAACGATGAAAGCAAGAGAGTTCACCAAAACGTAAACCATATTTCAGCAATACTTTTAGCGTTTTATCGCCCGAAAGCGCACGGCGCGGATTTGGATAAACATTCAGTGCCAAAATTTGTTCCGCTGTAGCTAAAGCACTTTCGTCATCAAACTGTTGTTGCTGAGATAAATGCACATCAAGAAGGCTACTTTCGCCGTCAAATTCTGCAATTTCAACCGTTGCAACATCTGGATTAAGCTTAAGTTCAGCCTCCTTAGGCTCTGGCTGAGTTTCAGGTTTCACCGCAGATTCAGTCACTGGTGTCGTGGCGGTAGGTTCTGTATTGAGCGGCTGGAGCACCACGACATCGGACTGTGTGGCAGCTGGAGCAGCAGACGCTGGTTCTGCTGGATTTGCTTCTGTCGCTACAGACGCAGATTTTGGATCATCTTGCTCATCTGGAATCGCCTGCAATGTAGGCTCTTTACGCTCGTTTTGTTCAGGCGCCTGAGCTGGAAGCTGATCTCGCACATGACGCGGAATGATCGGCTGATTACTTTGAGAGTCAATGTGTAATTCACTTTCGAGAGAAGGTTCAGCGGGTGTTGATCTTTTAAGCAGTAGTTTTAACCCAATAATCATGATGATCACGGCTACAACAATACCCACAATCGTGGTGACTTCCATACTATGACTCCGTAACTAACCCGTATTCTTTTGCTTCTTCCAAATTAACGGTAACTAATTTAGAGGTGCCCGGTTCTGGCATGGTGACCCCCAGTAAATCAGTTGCCATTGTCATTGCAAGTTTATTATGTGTAATGTAAATGAATTGCACGTGCTCAGATAGTTCTTTTACCAAATTACAAAAGCGTTGTACATTGGCGTCATCTAGCGGTGCATCCACTTCGTCCAGCACACAAAAAGGCGCCGGATTTAATCGAAAAATTGCAAATACCAATGCCAAAGCGGTTAATGCTTTTTCACCGCCGGAAAGCAGCGCCAGCGAACTGTTACGCTTACCTGGTGGCCGTGCCATTAGTTTTACACCCGATTGCCAGTCATCTTCAAGACTTAATGCAGCCTCGCCACCATTAAATACCTTTGGAAACAGATCTTGTAGTTCATGATTGACCCGATCAAATGTGGTCATAAACAGTTTACGGGTTTCTAAATCAATGCTTTTCATGGCATCTTTGAGCTGATTGACCGTGTTTTCCAAATCTTGCATCTGATGATTCAATTCATCAAAACGTGCAGAAACCTCTTCATACTCTTGAGAGGCTGCCAAATTGACTGCACCGAGCTTTTCAAACTGCTTGAGGGTTTTATCGAGCCGTTGCTGATGCGACTCAAGATCAATTTTTAGGCCGGTACATGTTTGTGCATTGAGCGCCTCAAGCTGTTCTTGATAGTGCGCCAAATCCGATTTTGTGGCCTGCCATGCCAAACGTTTTTGTTCCAGTGCAGCACGGATCTTCTCATCTTTTTGCTCAGTATCATGGCGCTGCTCAGTCAGTGTCTGCTGTTTTTCCTGAACATGATTCAGCTCCAGTTGCCACTCTTTCCACTGCTTTTGCAGGGCTTCAGTTTTTTGAAACTGCTCGGAAAACTCGGTTTCTAACGCGGGCAGCTCCAGTTGTACCGGATCGACAAATTTTTTCGCCTGCTCCATTTGTGCCACAATCTGCTGCATTTGCGTTTTTAAAAACGATAGATCTTTTTCAAGTAGCTCAATTTGCTGCTGGGCCTGTGCCAACTGACGACTGCATAACTCACGTGTTTGTTGATGCTGCTGTAATTGCTCAAATGCCTGCTCTTTTTGCTCGGTAAGCGTTTCCCACTCGAGTTGCTGAATTTTATATTGCGGCAAATGTGCATCTAATTTTAACTGTAGAGCGTGCAAGTCGATCTCCAGATCATCACGCTGCATGGCATCTTCTTCAAGCTGCTGCTCAAGTTGAGTTAGCTGTTGCTGTAGTTGCTGTTGTTGCAGCACATACGCTTGTGCGGAAGCATGTTGGCGTGCAATTTCAAGCTCAGTTTTTTGCACAAGCGGCCGTAGATCTTTGAGCTCACGCTGAATCTGCTGCATATTTTGCTGCTGCATCTCACATTGCTGCTCAAGCGTTTGCCACGCGTTCATCAGCGTTTCACGCTGAGCGATACATTGCGGTAATTCATGGGCTATTTCTTCGAGCCGAATACGGTGACTGAGCATGCCACTGCTCTGACTTTGATGGTCATAATCTAGACCAATCATCCAGTCTCTGGCCACATGATAACCGTCGAGCGTCAATAAGCTTTGCCCCACACTCAATGAGGATTGCAAAGCTAATGCAGCATCTAATGTGTCAATGATCCAGATATCATTCCAAAGTGAGAGCTGCGGTGCTTCAATCCAGTCTGCCAAAGCGACTAAGTTGGCAAATGATCTCTGCGGCGCCATAGTTACCGGACGAACCTGACGGGCAATTTCACTTTGAAAAGGTTGATGCTGATCTAAATAATGCGCGTCCATCCAGCGGTTATACAGTTTCTCGATCAAACTAGCGTATGGACGCCCCGCTTCTTTGAGTTGTAATACTTGTAAAAGTTGCGTGCTACCTACCTGAGATTTGTTACTTTGCTTGGTTACCAGTTGTTGCAGATTTTTCTGCTCTGTTTGCAACACCTTGATTTGTGTTTCAAGCGGATCGAGCTGGGCTTTTTGCTGCGCCTGTTGCGCGTGCAACTGCGTAAGTACAGCATTTAGCTCATCTCGTTTTTGCTCAAGCACGAAAACCTCATGCTGCTGCTGTTCAAGTGCATGCTGTAATTCACGTTGTGCGTCATCTTGCACCTGTGATGAAATATGCGCAAGCTGCTGCTGTAAGGTCTGTTTTTGCTGCTGGGTACGATCAATCGATTTTCCCAGTTGCTCCATTTGAGCTGTCATTTGAGACTTTTGCTGTTGATACTTTTCAATCTGGGCTTTGAGTTGCTCAAATTGCGATTGAACCTGTACATGCTGTGTCTGTAAATCGGCATAACGCTGCTCAGCCTGTTGTGTATCGGCTTCAGCTTGATGCCAGTCAGTATTTTGCTGCTCTATCTGTTCATGTAAATGTTCAAGTTGAATATCACTCAGCTGGATACGCTCTTTGGTTTGCGCTTTTTGTTGCTCAAGTTGGCCAATCGTTACGCTATTTTGCTGAAACAAACTCTGTTTTTGTTCGAGCACCATTTTAAGCTCAGCACATTTTTTTTCGGCAGATTGCCATTCGGTTTGCAGGGGTGTCGATTGTTGAATTAAGCGCTGAAACAAGGCACTGGTCGACTCAAGATCATGTTCGATGGTGTTGAGTTCTGAGCGAATCAGTTTAAATTCTTCACCTAATGCGTTCATCTGCACGGTATATTCTTGTTGTAGGTGCAGGCTTTGTTCAGATTGAAAAGATAAAATTTCAATTTTGAGCGTTTTGATCTCTTGTTCTAGCGTTTTATATTGAATAGCTGCTTCGGCTTGACGTTTAAGCGTTTTGAGCTGGCTTTTTAACTCAAGTGCAATATCGTCCAGCCGTGCCAAGTTCTGCTCGGTATGTTCAAGATGTTGAAGCGTTTCACGGCGGCGTGCCTGATAACGTGAGACACCTGCGGCTTCTTCAATAAATACACGCATTTCTTCGGGTTTGGCATCAATCAGGCGGTTGATCATGCCCTGCTCGATGACAGCATAGGAACGCGGCCCAAGGCCTGTTCCCAAGAAAATATCGGTAATATCACGACGACGACAGCGCGTACCATTTAAAAAGTATTCGGACTTTCCATCGCGATTCACCTGACGGCGTACTGCAAGCTCCGAATAGGCATTGTAGGTGCCGCCTAATTTTCCGTAGGTGTTTTCAAAACGTAATTCGACACTGGCCATTCCCACAGGTTTACGTTTTGCCGTTCCGGTAAAAATCACATCTTGCATGCTGCCACCACGCAATTGACGGGCATTGGATTCGCCCATTACCCAGCGTATGGCATCGATTACATTGGATTTACCGCAACCATTGGGCCCCACAACCGCTGTACGGTTGGCTTTAAAGTGCAAAGTGGCACTATCAGCAAAAGATTTGAAGCCCGCAAGTTTTAAACTGCTTAAACGCATAGTGTCTCAATCAATCCAGAAATATGATGTCTATTATTTATACATGCCTAAATGCAGGCACATATCTCATCATCTGGTGTGGATACTTGAAACGATTAGCGCGTCGAAGAACGACGTGAACGGCGCGCCCATGCCAGTTCGATCTGTTTCATGCGCGTCAAGGAGTCCAACACCAAGTTACGCAAGTGTCGGCAAAAATCTTCCATAAATAAAGTGGCTTGATGTGATTTTCGGATTAAAATTGCATCAATCACCAGCTTAAACAGCGCAAAAGCCTCCTGTAACTCGCGTCGGGAGGTATTTAAGGTTAAAAAATAACTACGGCGCAACGAAGGCAACAGCTCTTTATAAAATTTCATTAAATAGGGATTTCCCACGATATCGTGCTGGGCAGCCAAATAGTCGAAAATGCCATCGTAAAATTTTTCGGTGTCACCTGCTTTAACTTGCTCTTCAAGCTGCACAAGCAAATGTTGTAATTGCTCTGCTTCATGTCCGCGCCAGCTTTCACTCAGGCGCTGCACAATGTGCCCCAGTACCAACACACTGCTGTCAAATAAAGCTTTGACTTGCTGTGAAGACATTTCGGACACGATCGCACCGCGTCGCGGAAAGATGTCAATCAGATGCGTACGCTCAAGCAGCAACAAAGCCTCACGCACTGAGCCACGACTCACGTCAAGCTCTTTAGCAATGCGAAGCTCCTGAATACGCTCACCTTCGACCAATTCCCCTACAATAATTTGCTCACCGATCCGTCGTGCAATGTGTTCTGAAAGACTGTCTACGTCATCAAGATTCATGGCTCACCTTTTTTCATTTTTTATTGGACGCACTTGTGCCAATCCTGCATGGTGTTTATTGTTTTTAACTGATTTGAATCTAATATTGCTATGTCTTTGTCTAACAATTTTATTGCATTTTAAGCCAATTGCCGTCTTTTACAGGATGACTGTTCATTTCCGCATACGCTGCATCATTTAAAAAAGATCAATCAACTGGCTCAGGTTTAATTAAGATAAGCCTTGATAAATAAAGTAAATGCCTACCGTGGTCAATAAGCAAGCAAAACATTTTTTTAACATGGCAGGCGATAACTGATGCGCCACACGAGCCCCCAATTTGGCAGTGATAAAGCTCATGATACTGATGCCCGTAAACGCATAGAGATGAATATAGCCAATTGCATTCGGAACAGAAACGTGTTGTTGATAACCAAACCACATAAAGCCAAGCGCCCCCGCAACGGCAATCGGTAAGCCACAGGCAGCCGAAGTAGCAACTGCCTGCTGCATCACCACGCCATTTTTATTCAAATAAGGTACTGTCAGGCTGCCACCGCCAATTCCGAAAATAGCGGAAGCTACACCAATGCCCCATCCCGCCAGAATTTGCATGGCGCGCGACGGCAAAGATTGTGTCTGGTCAACCACAGTATGAGCGCCTTTAAACATTTTAAATGCTACCCAAATTGCAAAACTGCCAATAATCAGTTGCAGATGCGGGCCAGACAATAGATCGGCAATTCCCGCTCCAACCAATGATCCGATCACCAGCCCAGGCGCCATATTTTTAAATACATGCCAGAGTACCGCACCTTTTTTATGATGTGCCATCACAGAGCTGATCGAGGTCACAATAATGGTCGCCAGAGACGTACCCACCGCCATGTGCATGATCACGGTAGGATCATACTGAAGCTGATGAAACACCACGTATAAAATTGGAATAATAATTAACCCACCACCTACACCAAATAAGCCTGCGGCAAATCCAGCGATTGCACCAATAGCCAGATATATGATTAACTCCATAAATAATTTTCCACTTTTCTCAGATTCAACATGGATTTAGAGACACGTATACTCAGACAACGTCTTTTAGACGCACAGCAACTGCCAGAAATTCTTCTTCTCAAAGAAAGCACCACATCGACCAACGATGATGTGCGTGAGCTTGCGCAAAAAAATGTTGCAACTGCATTGGTGTGCAGCCAGATTCAGACCCAAGGACGGGGCCAGCACCAGCGCGAATGGATTTCACCCAAAGGTAACATTTATTTAAGCACACTGGTCAATACTCAAACAACGCTTGATGGCCGTCTGGCGCTTGAAATTGCATTAAATATCTTACAAATGCCAGCTTTAAGCGAGCTTAAATTACAGGTGAAGTGGCCGAATGATTTATATAGCCTACAAGGAAAATGGGGAGGTATTCTGGTCGAGCCGTTATCACCTCATCAGGCGATTGTTGGCGTAGGCATGAATCTGGTCACACCCATGCAGTTGCCGACTGATCAGGCAGTTACTTCGCTGAGCGATTTGGGGCTACTTCAGGCAGACCGGACGGAGCTGATTGCGCAACTCTACCTTGCCATTCAAAATGCCAAGGACTGGTTTGATCATGGCTGCTATAACCTCGACCAGCGATTTAACCATTATGCTGCCTTTATGCATCAAGCCATCCGTTTTGAGCATCATCAGGGTCACATTACGGGTAGTTTTGAAGGTATTAATAGCGAAGGCGCGGTGATGGTGCATGATCAAGAAGGCCTGAAGCATTTTTATCAAGGTCGTATGCGTCTGATTCAGCATGAAGATGGATCGGCACTATGAAACAGTTATGGCTCGATATCGGCAACACCCGATTAAAATACTGGATCACTCAAAACGGTGAGACGATTGAACATGCTGCCGAGCTGCATTTGCAATCACCTGCGGATTTACTACTCGGCCTTATCCAGCACTTTAATCATCAGAAAATTCAGCGTGTCGGTGTATCATCGGTACTCGATGCAGAAAATAATGCCCGTATCCAGCAAATTCTCGCCCGATTAAATATTCCGATTGTCATGGCTCAAGTACATGCCGAGTACGCACAACTCAAATGTGGCTACGAGCAACCTGCCCAACTTGGAATTGATCGTTGGCTACAAGTTCTGGCGGTTGCCCAGCCTGATCGAAATGTATGTGTGATTGGCTGCGGCACCGCTCTGACGATCGATTTGGTTCAAGGCCACCAGCATTTGGGTGGCTATATTCTGCCGAATTTATATTTGCAGCGTGATGCGCTGATTCAAAATACCAAAGGAATTAAAATTCCAGATTCTGCCTTTGATGATCTTGATCCGGGACACAACACCATAGATGCCGTACATCACGGGATTTTACTGGGATTGGTCAGTACAATTGAAGCCATTATGCAGCGTACACCGCAGCAATTGGTTTTAACGGGTGGCGATGCGCCATTATTTGCTAAATTCTTACAGCATTATTCCCCGCAAATCGAATCTGATCTTTTACTCAAAGGCTTACAGCATTATCTACAGTATCAGCCCGCTTGTACCTAAAGCATAAAAAAGGCGCCGTAGCGCCTTTTTTATGCTGTTTAAGCTTATTTCTTGTCGTCTTTTCCGCCAAACAATGGCCCGACACCACCGCCACCGCCAAACTGCTTTTGCAGATTGCCGAATGAACGCATCATTTTGCTCATGCCAGACGGATTGGCAAATTTTTTCATCATTTTTGCCATCTGACTGTGCTGTTTAAGCAATTTATTGATTTCAGAAACATCCATACCACAACCAGCCGCAATACGTTTTTTACGGCTTGGATTGATAATATCTGGATTTTTACGCTCTTTAGGCGTCATCGACTGAATAATGGCTTCCATTTTCTTGACTTGCTTTTCAGGATTGGCCTGCTCAATCGCCTGCTGGATACCTGAATTGCTCATGCCTGGAAGTTTATCCAGAAAGCCCATCATGCCGCCCATTTTTTTCATCTGTTCAAATTGCATGAGCATGTCTTCCAAATT
Source organism: Acinetobacter soli (assembly GCF_018139125.1). NCBI lineage: Bacteria > Pseudomonadati > Pseudomonadota > Gammaproteobacteria > Moraxellales > Moraxellaceae > Acinetobacter > Acinetobacter soli. The sequence continues at coordinate 66,307 of NZ_CP073241.1, read as the reverse complement.
GAAAGTACCGCCCTTTTGCAATTTTTTCGCCATTTTTTCGGCTTTTTCTTTGTCGATTTTGCGCTCGACTTCTTCCACCAGTGACAAAACGTCACCCATGCCAAGAATACGCTGTGCGATACGTTCAGGGTGGAACGGCTCGAGAGCATCGAGCTTTTCGCCCATACCCAAGAACTTAATCGGTTTACCAGTAATTGCACGAACAGAAAGTGCTGCACCACCGCGTGCATCACCGTCGGTTTTGGTCAAAATCACACCCGTCAACGGTAAAGCATCGTTAAATGCTTTCGCAGTATTGGCAGCATCCTGACCAGTCATGGCATCGACCACAAACAAGGTTTCTGTCGGTTTGATCGAGGCATGTAATGCTTTAATTTCGCCCATCATGTCTTCATCGACATGTAAACGACCTGCGGTATCGACAATCAGTACATCGGCATACTGAATTTTGGCTTGCTCAATGGCACGGTTGGCAATATCAATCGGCTTCTCATTGGCATTCGATTCAAAAAAGATCGCGCCTACTTCGCTCGCTACCGTCTGTAGCTGCTTGATCGCAGCCGGACGATATACGTCGGCAGATACCATCGCGACTTTTTTCTTTTGGCGTTCTTGTAAAAAACGTGCAAGCTTTGCAGCCGTGGTGGTTTTACCCGCACCTTGCAAACCAGCAAGTAACACCACCACGGGTGGTTTTGCCGCAAGATCGAGGCTTTCATTGGCCTCACCCATCATTTTGGTCAGTTCGTCATGCACAATTTTGACGAATGCCTGCCCAGGGGAAAGCTGAGTCATCACTTCCTGACCCAATGCCTGTTCCTTAACTTTCGCGATAAATTCACGAGTTACAGGTAACGCAACATCAGCTTCAAGAAGTGCCATACGTACTTCACGTAAGGTATCTTTAATATTGTCTTCGGTTAGCTGCCCTGAGCCAGTAACATTTCTTAAACTCTGCGTGAGTCGTTCTGTTAAGGTATCAAACATTGCAAAATCCGCTAAAAATGGCCAGTTGCAAAAAAATCTTTCTCAAAATAGAAAATTTATGCATAAGATGCTATAGGATACTGTAGTTCGCCGCGAATTTATATCTCATCTAGATGAATATTCTAAATCCCGAAAAAGGTTTGACATGATCAGTCTCCCGTTGGTTTATACCATTTTGGCACTTATTGCGTATACGACCTCATTCTGGTATCTGTTTATGCACTTGATGTCAAAACATAATCCCAACTCTTGGCTTATTGGCAGTGTGGTCAGTTTAGGTTTGGCGTTGCATGCAGCTGTTTTATATAACAGTATGCTGACTCCGCTTGGAATCAATTACGACGTATTTAACCTTATTTCATTTACTTCAGGTCTCATGCTGCTCATGAGCCTGATTTTTAGTACGTTTCGGCCTATTTTGGCACTGAATCTGATCGGAATTCCCGTGGCAGCCACGGGCCTTATTTTAGGCTATGCGTTTAGTCGACCAGATCAGTTCATTGAAAGGCATAGCCTCGGTCTAGACCTACATATTATCTTGTCTCTATCTGCCTATGCTGTACTGCTGATGGCAACCATTCATGCAATTTTGCTTTGGTTTCAAGATCGCGAACTCAAAAAGAAGCAAAAACATCGCTTCTGGGTGAATTTATTGCCTCCATTTCAGGCCATGGAATCCTTGTTATTCGATTTGCTGCGTACTGGTTTTGTGCTTTTAACCGTCGCGCTGGCTTTTGGCTTTTTTACCGTTGAAAATTTCTTGGGTCAGCATCTGGCTCACAAGACCGTGTTTAGCATAATTTCATGGATCATCTATGGCGCTCTCTTGATTGGTCATGCAAAATTTGGCTGGCGAGGCCAAAAAGCCATTCGTTTTACCCTGATCGGCTTTATTTTACTTGCCATCGGATTTATTGGCAGCAAAATGATTTTAGAGCTCATTCTGGGTATTTGATGCTTGCTGTTTTAAGCCATGTCATGACTGGACATCGCCTGTAAAAATGCGTATAACGCTCTGGTTTATTCAAACCAGTCAGGGTATATACGTTGAAACTCATTCTTGCACCAATGGAAGGTTTAACCGATCCGATCATGCGTGATGTGCTCACTCATGTTGGCCGCTTTGACTGGTGCGTAACCGAGTTTATCCGTGTTACCGATAGCGTATTGCCCGACCATGTGTATTACAGCTATTGCCCAGAGCTTAAAAATAACGGTAAAACTGCGGCTGGTACGCCAGTCCATGTGCAGTTTTTGGGGAATAATCCAGATATGCTGGCAGCCAATGCTGAAAAAGTGGTGGCCTTGGGCGCACCTGCCATCGATCTGAATTTTGGCTGCCCAGCCAAAACCGTAAACCGACATCGTGGTGGATCAGTTCTACTCGATGAACCCGATGTGGTACATGAACTGGTCAAGGCGGTGCGCGATGCTGTACCTGCTCATATTCCGGTCTCTGCAAAAATGCGTCTGGGTTACCTCGATGAAAACCACACGATGGACAACGCCTATGCGATACAAGCCGCAGGCGCGAGCTGGCTGACGGTACATGCGCGAACAAAAGCAGATGGCTATACGCCACCAGCTTATTGGGAAAAAATTCAGCCAATTCAGGCCGCACTTGATATTCAAGTAATTGCCAATGGTGAGATCTGGAACAACCAAGATGCCAAAGCCTGTCAAGCCCAATCACAGTGTGAGGACTTAATGTTGGGCCGTGGTGCAGTGACAACGCCTGACCTTACCCTATGTATTCGAGAAAACTCAGACCAGTCACTCATGACATGGTCAGATCTGGTGGTGCTGCAACAACGCTTTTTGAGTGGTCAATTCAAAACCGAAGTGGGAATGATTGGCCGCTATAAGCAGTGGTTGGGCATGATGACCAAGGCCTACCCTGAAGCAAAAAGTTTATGGGATGAGGTCAAGCGTATTAAACAGCTTGATGAGATTCTCCTTAAACTTGAGAAAGTCCAACGATTAAGCTCATTGCGATTTGATGGATTGAACTAGCTACACAATTCAATCTACGAAAATCCATAATGATTTCATAGTTCAGCTCTATCTTGCACACAAGTTGATCAAATATAGATCATAAATGATGCGTAAAGCGAAAAATTTATACTAATTGGTTCATTTCCAGCATTTACACGCCTGTGAATTGTGTTATTTTTGTACCACGGAGTAACTTTTTGATTTTCGGCATTTAGATCGAAAGGAAAAAGTTTAAACATCAGTTCCATGAAGGAACACCATAATAAAACATTGATGTTCAAGGGAAAATACAATGAAATTAAAACACTTAAGTACGGCTGTATTACTTGCAAGCTTACCACTGACTGGCGCCTTTGCAGCAGCGCTAGACCGTTCGGGTCAGTCTATGTCGGGATTCTTGCAACCAGGAAATTATTTTGAAGCAGGCATTTCTATTCTAGATCCAGATGTTTCGGGTAAAGAAGCAGGAAGCAGCACCACACGTCGTGACATTGGCGACATGGCGGAAGATTATTATTTCCCAAGCGCGGTTCTCAAACTACAAGTGGCCGATCATTTTTCATTTGGTTTACTTTACGATCAGCCATTTGGTGCCAAAGCAGAATATTCTGGCAATAATGTGTTCGTATCGAATCCGGGTACCGACTCTGTTTTATCAGCCAAAGCAATTGATGATATTGTCACCAGCCGAGCTGAGGCAGCATTAAAAGCACAAAACATTCCCATCACAGATCAAACACGCGCAGTAGCTAGAGCGCAAGTTTTAGCTAGCCCTCAGTTTCAACAGCTTGCTGGTGCATTGACTGCAGCAGGTGGATTCTTAGGTCGTGGTGCCACTCAAGTTGAGGTTGACTCACAAAATTTAGCCTTTGTTTTTGGCTTTCAACCCAACCAAAACTGGAATTTCTATGCAGGCCCTGTCTATCAAACAGTTAAGGGGAACGTAAAACTGAGAGGTCAAGCCTACAGCCTGTATAATGGCTACGATGCCAATATTAAAGAAACCAGTGGCGTAGGCTGGCTAGCTGGTGTTGCTTATCAAATTCCAGATATTGCCTTAAAGACATCTTTGACCTATCGCTCTGAAATTGATCACGATGTCAATATTGATGAAAATCTATCATTACTCAGCTTTCCAGCCTTAACAACTGTGCTTTCTGGTTTGGGTGTATCTGGTTCACAACTAGCAGCAATCAATAGCAATGGTAAAACCACGATTACTACACCTCAATCGGTGAATCTTGATTTCCAAACCGGAATCATGGCCAATACCGTTGCATTTGCCAATGTACGCTGGGTCAACTGGAAAGATTTTTCAATTCAACCTTACAAGTTCGGCAAAGTATCCGAAGCGGTTGGTCCGCTGATTAGTCGCCCAAATGGTTTTAATCTGGTTGAATACTCAGATGATCAGTGGTCTGCTAATGTTGGTGTGGGTCGCAAGCTTAATGAGCAGTGGGCCGGCAACGTTTCTGTGGGCTGGGATTCAGGTGCTGGAAATCCGGTCACTACACTTGGACCAACCGAAGGCTACTGGAATGTCGGATTGGGTGTGCAATATAGCCCACAACCGAATTACTTTATTGCAGGCGGGGTAAAATACTTCTGGCTGGGTGATGCCAAAGCACAGACGGGTGCACAAGCTGGAAGCAGCGACTATGTAGCAGAGTTCAGTGATAATCATGCTATTGCCTATGGCATGAAAATTGGCTACAAGTTCTAAGCACGAATCAAATAAAAAAGGCGCATCTAGCGCCTTTTTTATCGTTCAGTTTTTACGCCGGAATGTCACGCTGCGATACGGCACGAATCGCTTCTTTCAGCGCATCATAACCATGAATCGCTAGAAATTGAGGAAATTCTGCAATCACATTCTCTGGCGCATCAAACAAGAAACCATGATCGGCTTCACCCAACATCGTCGTGTCATTGTAAGAATCACCGGCAGCAATGACACGGAAGTTTAAGCCATGCAACGCTTTGACTGCTTCGCGCTTTTGATCTGGTTGACGAAGTTTATAGGCACTGATCATCCCCTTTTCATCTGTTTCGAGTTTATGACAGAAAATAGTTGGCCAGCCCAGTTGCTGCATAAGCGGATGTGCAAATTCGTAAAATGTATCGGACAAAATAATCAATTGGAAATGCGTACGTACCCATTCCACAAACTCTTTAGCGCCCGGTAGTGGCCCCATGTCTGCGATCACCGCTTGAATATCATTTAGGCCTAAACCATGTTGCTTTAAAATATTAAGACGCTGAGTCATTAAGACATCGTAATCCGGAATATCGCGTGTGGTGGCTTCAAGCTCTTTGATTCCTGTTTTTTTTGCAAAATTAATCCAGATTTCCGGAACCAAAACACCCTCAAGATCAAGACATACGATTTCCATGGAAGACTCCAACTGTCAGTTTTAAAAATGGATGTATAATAGCATTAAGCTGATCAAAAATGGGTCATCGTTGAAGATTTCATTGTGTACCCCAAGATCGTTGATTTATTTATTCTAAATTCGGCACTTTAAAGAACGCTGCGCTATATAATACGCATCCAAGCCTGTTGCCAGGAGCCTATATGACCGCCATCCCTACTCTCGATTTGGTTGATGCACTCAATACCGAATATGCAGATAAGTATCCAACTGAAATTTTAGAACTTGCACTGAATCAAGAAGGTGAAATTGCAATTTCATTTTCGGGCGCCGAAGATGTGGTGCTGATTGATATGGCCTCTCGTTTGCGTAAACCGTTTCGCGTTTTTAGCCTCGATACAGGCCGTTTGCATCCTGAAACTTATCAGTTTATCGAAACGGTTCGTAAGCATTACAATATCGAGATCGAAATCTGTTTTCCAGAATCGGATGCGGTACAGCAGTTGGTGAAAGAAAAAGGCTTGTTTAGCTTCTTTGAAGATGGACATACTGAGTGCTGCGGAATACGAAAAGTTCAACCGCTTCGCAAGAAACTGGCCACACTCGATGGCTGGATTACAGGTCAACGAAAAGATCAAAGTCCGGGTACACGGAACGAAATTCCCGTTGTTCAAGCGGATGCTGGATTTTCTGGCCCCGGCAAACAGCTGATCAAATACAATCCGCTGGCTAACTGGTCGAGTGCCGATGTATGGAATTATATTCGCATGATGGAAATTCCATACAATCCGCTGCATGAACGTGGCTTTATCTCGATTGGCTGTGAACCATGTACCCGTCCGGTGTTGCCAAACCAGCACGAGCGTGAGGGGCGCTGGTGGTGGGAAGAAGCCACCAAAAAAGAATGTGGTTTACATGCCGGTAATGTGAATAAATAATTCAAAAAAAACCACTGTTATTACAGTGGTTTTTTTATGAACTCGCTATTCAACATAATTTGTTAGATTTATGTCGGCGAATAACGATATACTAGTTGTACGGTTCTATAATTCTAAAAACATAGCTCATATCAGGGTTATTATTATCATTGCAGTGAGGCAATCCACGCTATGCGCCCATTACATCCGATTGATTTTATCTTCTTGTCATTAGAAAAAAGACAACAGCCCATGCATGTCGGGGGATTATTTTTATTCCAAATTCCTGACAATGCACCAGCGACGTTCATACAAGATTTGGTAAATGATATTCGTATTTCAAAGTCGATTCCCGTTCCACCATTCAATAACAAACTTAATGGTTTGTTTTGGGATGAAGATGAAGAGTTCGATTTAGATCATCACTTTCGTCATGTTGCGCTGCCTCATCCAGCTCGAATTCGTGAACTTCTGGTGTATATCTCACAAGAACACAGTACCTTGCTCGATCGTGCCAAACCTCTTTGGACCTGTAATATTATTGAAGGGATCGAGGGCAATCGTTTTGCCATGTATTTTAAAATCCATCATGCCATGGTGGATGGCGTGGCAGGTATGCGCCTGATTGAAAAATCTCTGTCTCACGATGTGAATGAAAAAAGTATTGTTCCACCTTGGTGTGTCGAAGGTAAACGTGCCAAACGCCTAAAAGAACCTAAAGTCAGTAAAATCAAAAAAATTATCACGGGGCTCAAAACACAATTACAGGCCACACCAACCGTAGTGCAAGAACTCTCACAGACGCTTTTTAAAGATATTGGTCGTAATCCCGATCATGTTTCAAGCTTTCAGGCTCCTAGCTCGATATTAAATCAGCGCGTGAGTTCATCACGCCGCTTTGCTGCGCAATCATTTGAACTGGATCGCTTTCGAGATATTGCCAAAGCTTTAGGCGTGACCATTAATGATGTGATTTTGGCGGTCTGCTCGGGCGCACTTCGCGAATATTTACTTAGTCACAACAGCTTGCCTTCAAAGCCGCTCATTGCGATGGTTCCCGCTTCTGTTCGAGATGATGATTCCGATACCAGTAACCGTATCACCATGATTCTGGCCAATTTGGCAACGCATAAAAATGATCCGCTTGAACGTTTGCAAATTATTCGTCGTAGTGTACAAAACTCGAAACAGCGTTTTAAGCGTATGACCAGTGACCAGATTCTTAACTATAGTGCGGTGGTTTATGGTCCTGCAGGCTTAAATATCTTGTCAGGGATTATGCCAAAACGTCAGGCATTTAATCTGGTCATCTCCAATGTACCAGGACCACGCGAACCACTGTACTGGAATGGCGCCAAGCTCGATGCATTGTACCCTGCCTCAATTGTATTAGACGGTCAGGCGCTCAATATCACCATGACCAGCTATTTAGACAAACTTGAAGTTGGTCTGATCGCTTGCCGTAATGCCTTACCAAGTATGCAAAACCTTTTAACACATTTGGAAGATGAAATTCAGCGCTTCGAAGCAGTGATTGCAAACAATGATGCGGATTTAAGCGCTATTACCGACGTTAAAAAAGACGCCGCGGCGTCCTAATCTCTTTATTGTTATTCTGATCATTACAAACAAAACGAAAGGGCTGAAATAGCCCTTTAGTTTTTAATGGTACGACATTGTTTAAGTAATTGATGGCACACATTACGGATCATTGCGGTTGTGATCTGAACTTCTTTACCTTGATCATCTACCATATAACAAGATGCAGCCGTTTTGCTGTCGATCATATGCTTTAAACCTTGAGTTAATATTCTTTCACTAACATTCATGCGAGAGACCCCTTATATTTGCTAAGACTAATATGGGAGAAAAGTCTTTGGCTACGTTGTGTCCCTAGTATTGAAAATTCGCCAATAAAAGTAAAATTTCAGTTGTAACAAGGATTAAGCGAAATCTTGTTACATCTTTAACTCAAAATGATATCGTATTGCTCTTGCGTGTATAAATTTTCAACTTGGAATTTTATGACACGCGTGATGAAATGCTCAAGATCCGCGACGGCTGGCGCTTCTGCCGTAAGTAGCCGGTCAATCACTGAAGGATGTGCGACAACAGTAAAGCCACTCTGTGATTCAAAAGCTCGCGCGTAACGTAAAATTTCTCGAAATATCTCGTAACAAACCGTCTCGGCTGTTTTGACATACCCCCGTCCCTGACAGGTCGGACACGATTCACAAAGTAAATGCTCTAACGACTCACGCGTACGTTTTCGGGTCATTTCAACCAAACCGAGCTCAGACACTTGCGTGATCTTGGTCTTGGCATGATCGCGTTCGAGCATCTTTTGAAACTGGTTCATGACCTCTTCGCGGTGCGTCGCTTCCTGCATATCAATGAAATCAATGATAATAATTCCACCTAAGTTACGTAACCGTAGCTGTCGTGCAATCACTTGCGTTGCTTCCATATTGGTTTTAAACACAGTGTCTTCAAGTGAGCGCCCACCCACATATGAGCCAGTATTGACATCAATCGTGGTCATGGCCTCCGTCTGATCGATCATCAGATAACCACCTGACTTAAGCGCAACACGTGTTTGTAAGGCTTTTTGAATATCTTCTTCGACATTGTGCAAATCAAAAATCGGACGTTCACCCGGATAGTGAATCAGACGATTTTTAATATTAGGTACAAATTCGTCGATAAATTCGCTGAGTTTGGTGTAAACCTCCCGAGAATCCACATAAACCTTTGCAGTGTCTTCATTGGCCAGATCACGAATCACTCGTTGTGGAAGCGGCAGCTCTTCAAAAATCAAGCTTGGAACTACAGCCTGTTTTTGTTTACGCTGAATAAACTCCCAGAGTTTGGCCAAGTAACGCATATCCTGAACAATCGATTCTTCATCGACTCCTTCGGCTGCTGTGCGTACAATCACACTGCCCGGCAACTTTTGCTCGGCCTGAATGCGCTCAATGATGCCTCTTAAACGGTCACGCTCTTCTTCTGCTTCGATGCGCTGCGACACACCTATATGATGGCCGTATGGCATCATGACCAGATATCGCGAAGGAATAGATAAATCAGTGCTTAGGCGCGCGCCTTTGGTTCCCAGCATATCTTTCATCACTTGAACCGTGAGAACCTGCCCCGGATGTAGCAACTCAAATACATTTGGCGTAGGTTGCGCGCGTGGCCAGACCATATCATTGATATGTAAAAAAGCAGTTCGGGACAAACCGATATCGACAAAGGCAGCCTGCATTCCTGGCAAAACGCGCACAACTTTACCCATGTAAATGTTGCCCACCAAGCCCCGTTTAACAGTACGTTCAACAAATAGTTCGTTTACTGTTCCGTTTTGAATTAATGCCACCCGACACTCCATGGGCGTGACATTAATAAGTAATTCTTCCGACATAAAAAAACTCAAAGCGTTATAAAAATTCTTGTTTCAGAGTTAATTTAAGGCCTTAACTCGTTGTAATAACTGTGTTAGCTCGTGCAAAGGCAAGCCCACTACATTGGTATAACTACCTTCTATACGCGGAATAAACTGCGCAGCAATTCCTTGTATGGCATATCCGCCTGCTTTACCGATGGGTTCGCCTGTAGCCCAGTAGCGCTCCATATCAGTCAGACTGAGCGACTGGAATTCGACGGCGGTGCGCACACAAAGCGACTCGTGCTGATGTAGTGTTGCAACGCAGAGTCCGGTCAAAACCTCATGACGACGTCCTGAGAGTTCAGACCAAATCGCAAATGCATGTTGTTTTGATTCTGGTTTTCCAATGATCTTACCATCAACACTCACACTTGTGTCAGCAGCAATCACAATTGATTCAGGAAATTGACGTAAAATCGTATGGGCTTTTTCGACGGCTAAACGTTCAACATAGTCATGTGCCTGCTCATGATCGAGAACAGACTCATCAATATCTGGTGCATGCACCTCAAAGGTCAACCCCAGTTGACTGAGTAATTCGTGTCGTCTGGGGGAACTGGAAGCCAGTATTAAATGCGCCATCGTTTTAAACAATAGTACACAACAGGCCAAAATAAGATACTGGTCAAAAGCGGTTGCCAGTGTCGTGCCAGTGAAAAGCGCATATCACCTAGCGTTTGTGCAAACCAGATAAACAAAAGATGAGCTAAAATCGCCAATCCAGCAAGCGTCCAGATATTCCAAAAAGTTAAAATCCGGCGTTCACGGGTAAAGTAGCGCACAAAAAAGGTGATCAGTACAAAGCTTAACGCGTTTAAACCCAATGGTGCATCGAGCAGTAAATCGGTAAAAATACCCAACGCAAAAGCAAACCATACCCCACACCATGTAGGCTGACACAGTACCCAAAATAGCATGATCATCAGCATGATCAGTGGGCGCCATCCCGAAATGTCATACGATAACGGGTACACCATTAGCACCGAGCCAATCACAATCGATAGGACGATCACCAATAATGGATCTTTAGATTTTTTTACACTGAGTTTAGCGATCGGCATACGGTTGCTCCATCGCCAAAGATTCCGAAAACAGTACCACGACATGATGACCGCTGGCCAATTGAGCCGCAGGTGTTACATCGATTTCGGCAAACTCGCCCGAATTGTGACGACGAACTTGAGATACAGTGCCAACCAAATATCCCGCAGGGAAATGCTCACCCAAACCAGAGCTATAAACTTTGTCGCCTACTTGAATATTGGCACTTGTTGCCACATATTCCATTTTCAGACGTCCCAAATCGCCAGTACCAGTGACAATTGCACGCATACCTGTGCGCTCAAGCCGAACCGATAAGGAATGTTCTTTGTCTGATAGCAGCATGACACGGGAACTATGTGGATAGACATTAATAATTTGTCCCATGATACCTTTGTCATCGAGTACGGTTTGTCCGACTTTTAGATGACTATTTGCACCACGGTTAATAATAATGATATGACGAAGTGGATCTGCATCTGTACCGATCACTTCCGCAATTTCCATACGACCATCGATAATCAACGGCGTATCGAGTAACCCACGTAAACGGGTATTTTCTGCCGACAGCTCGGATAGTTTTTGCAGACGAACCTGTGCCTGAAGCAATTCAGCTTGCATCGCAGTATTTTCACGACGTAATTGAGCTTCAGATTTGGTTTGTTGATTGAGCCACTCTCGCGACAATACCGGATAGCTTGCCAGCGCATAAATTGGATTATACGCTGCATTCAAGACATCCCTTGCAGGCTGAATGACGTGTGGCATGCGCCAGTTAAAAAACAGCACCACCACACTTGTAATCACTGCAATAATAAAGGAGCGAAAAGATGGCGGTTGTCTTGAAAAAAGATTCGGTTGCACCGCCTCGTTCCTATTGGATTAGCCTACAAAAAGCATGTCATGGTTTGGATTATCAAAAAATTCAAGCACTTTGCCACCACCACGGGTTACGCAAGTGAGTGGATCTTCTGCAACCACCACAGGTAAGCCGGTTTCTTGCGCGAGTAATTTATCAAGATTACGTAGCAACGCACCACCACCAGTCAGCACAATACCGCGCTCTGCGATATCTGAAGACAACTCTGGCGGTGTTTGTTCAAGTGCAGATTTAACCGCGCTGACAATACTTTGTAATGGATCTGCAATAGCTTGCATCACTTCGTCAGAGGTCACGGTAATTGAACGTGGCACACCTTCTGCCAAATTACGACCACGCACTTCAATTTCAAGTTTAGTGTCGTCGGCAATGGCCATACCCACTTCTTTCTTGATAATTTCAGCGGTGGTTTCACCAATTACACAGCCATGCGCTTTACGTACATAATGAATAATTTGCTCATCAAATACATCGCCGCCAATACGTAACGAATCGGCATAGACACAACCCTGCAATGAAATAATCGCAATTTCAGTAGTTCCACCACCAACATCGACCACCATCGAACCACAGGCTTGCTCGACGGGCATACCCGCACCGATAGCAGCAGCCATTGGCTCTTCAATCAAACGAACATCACGCGCACCTGCATTAAATACCGCTTCACGGATGGCACGGCGCTCGACCAGTGTCGATTTACACGGTACACATACCACAACACGCGGTGCAGGTGGGAATAAACGCTTTTCGTGGACTTTACCAATAAACTGGTTCAGCATGGTCTCGGTCACTTCAAAGTCGGCAATTACACCGTCTTTCATTGGACGAATCGCGGAAATATTGGCTGGTGTACGACCTAACATTTGTTTAGCATCAAGACCTACAGCAGCAACAATTTTCTGTGAGCCACTGTGACGAATGGCCACAACAGTCGGTTCATTTAATATAATGCCTCGGCCTGGTGCATAAATAAGTGTATTTGCTGTACCTAAATCAATGGCTAGATCTGGCGAAAACAAGCCAATTAGTCGTTTTAGAATCACGGGTCGTTCTCAGTTAAACTTTATATGGACGCAAGTTGGCAACTTTAACTAAATGTGATGCTTTGAACAAGTCAATCGCTTATTATAAGCCACATTATTTGCAAATTTTCATACAGACTTAGGTGATGTTATGTCTACATCGGATGCTCAGCATTCAGATTTAAATGCACAAACCGTATCGCAAATCGCCAATCTTGCTCGATTGTCGCTGAATGATACGCAATCTGCCGAATATGCTCAAAGTCTAAATAAAATTTTAGACATGATGGAAAGCTTAAAAAGTATCGATACTGATGGTGTTGAGCCACTAAAGAGTCCGTTTGATACCGCGCAACCGTTGCGCCAAGATGCGGTAACGGAAACTAATCATCGTGAAGAATATCAAGCAGTTGCTCCAGCAACCGAAGCTGGACTGTATCTGGTTCCTCGCGTAATCGAATAATACTCTCGCTACTTAAATTGCTTACAATTTTGAACGTAAAGAATTTTTACTTATGACCGATTTACACCGCTTATCTGTTCGTGAGCTCGCCGAGGGTCTAGGCCAAGCTCAATTTTCTTCCCGCGAACTCACGCAACATTATCTGAACCGCATCGACAAAATCGACGCTCAGGTGAAAAGTTATGTCACTGTGACCCACGAACAGGCACTGGCACAGGCCGATGCTGCCGATGCCTTGCGTCAGGCTGGCAACGCTGGCTTCCTCACTGGCGTTCCATTGGCACACAAAGATATCTTTTGTACCAAAGGCATTAAAACCACTGCCGGTTCTAAAATGCTCGACAACTTTATTTCGCCTTATGACGCCACAGTGGTTGCCAAAGGCAATGCAGCAGGTTTAGTGACCTTGGGCAAACTCAACATGGATGAGTTTGCAATGGGCTCAACTTCAGAAAGCTCCTACTTTGGTGCAACGTGTAACCCATGGGCACTCGACCGTGTACCGGGCGGTTCATCGGGTGGTTCGGCAGCTGCCGTGGCCGCAGACCTTGCTCCGTTTGCCACTGGTACAGACACGGGCGGCTCTATTCGTCAGCCGGCGTCGTTTTGTGGTTTAACAGGGTTAAAGCCGACCTATGGCCGTGTATCACGCTTTGGTATGATCGCCTATGCATCTTCGCTAGATCAGGGCGGCCCAATGGCACGCTCAGCCGAAGACTGCGCTTACCTTATGAATGTGATGGCAGGTCATGATGCCAAAGATTCAACATCTGTCAAAAAAGACGTTGATGACTACGTAGCAAACTTAGATGCAACAGCACTAAAAGGCCTGCGTATTGGTATTCCAAAGCAGTACTTCAATGTGGCAGGCTTAGATGCCGAGGTAAAAGCGCGCGTAGAAGAATCTCTGAAAAAACTGGAAGAGATGGGCGCGGTACTGGTCGAGATTGACCTTAGCATGACTGAAAGCTATGTACCGACTTATTACCTGATTGCACCTGCTGAAGCCTCATCGAATCTATCGCGTTATGACGGTGTACGTTACGGCTACCGCTGTGAAAATCCGGTCGATTTGATGGATTTATACAAACGTTCACGCTCAGAAGGTTTTGGTGCAGAAGTACAGCGCCGTATCTTGATTGGTACTTATGCCCTTTCGGCTGGCTATTATGATGCCTACTATGTAAAAGCGCAGAAAGTACGCCGCTTAATTCAGCAAGATTTCTTAAACGCATTTGAAAATGTCGATGTGATTGCTGCGCCATCTGCACCCACCACAGCTTATAAAATTGGTGCCGATCTCACACCGGTTGAAATGTATTTGGGCGATATTTACACCCTTGCAGTGAACCTTGCGGGCTTACCTGCAATCAATGCGCCTGTGGGCCTCGACAACAACAACCTGCCTGTCGGTTTACAACTGATTGGTAATTACTGGTCTGAGTCGCAATTGCTTTCAATTGTGCATCAGTACCAACAAGACACCACCTTCCACACCCAACGTGCGGCAATTGCTGAGGAGAATGCCTAATGAATAATCCTTCAAAAGCAGCTCAAAAAAAGCCAAAGTCGAACCTGATTGATGGTTGGGAAGTGGTAATCGGGATTGAGATTCATACCCAGCTTGCAACCCAATCTAAAATTTTCTCGGGTTCTTCTACCGAATTTGGACAAGATCCGAATACGCAAGCAAGTTTGGTCGATTTGGCCATGCCGGGTGTATTACCAGTATTAAATGAAGAAGTGGTGAATCTTGCGATCCGCTTTGGCTTGGGCATCGATGCATATATCGATCAGGCTTCTGTATTTGCACGTAAAAACTATTTCTACCCAGATTCGCCAAAAGGCTATCAGATCAGCCAGATGGACAATCCGATTGTGGGCTTGGGCCATATCGACATCCAGCTTGAAGATGGCACCGTCAAACGCATCGGCGTAACGCGTGCGCATTTGGAAGAAGATGCCGGTAAATCGATTCATGACCAGTTCGAAGGTATGTCGGGTATCGACTTAAACCGTGCCGGTACGCCATTGCTCGAAATCGTATCTGAACCAGATATGCGCTCGGTCGAAGAAGCAGTTGCGTATATCAAATCGATTCACACGCTTGTGCGCTGGTTAGGGATTTCCGACGGCAACATGGCGGAAGGCTCATTCCGTGCCGACTGTAACGTATCGTTACGCCGTCCGGGCGATGCATTTGGTACCCGCTGTGAGCTGAAAAACCTCAACTCGTTCCGTTTTATCGAGCAAGCGATCAATGTCGAAATTGAGCGTCAGATGGAAATTTTGGAATGGGGCGGCACGATTGATCAGGAAACCCGTTTGTTTGATCCAAACAAAATGGAAACCCGCTCAATGCGTTCTAAAGAAGAAGCGAACGACTATCGCTACTTCCCAGATCCAGATTTGTTGCCTGTAATCATTGCAGATGAGCAAATTGAAGCAATTAAAGCGACCATGCCGGAGCTACCTGCTGCACGCCGTGAACGTTTTATTGCTGAATTTGCAATTACCGAATACGATGCGCATGTCCTTACCTTGTCTCGTGAAATGGCCGATTTTTATGAAGCGGTTGTGGCAGCGGCTGGTGGTGCAGCACACGGTAAAATTGCTGCAAACTGGGTAATGGGTGAATTCTCTGGGGCTTTAAATAAAGCTGGCTTAGAGCTTGCAGATTCACCTGTGTCTGCTGAGCAATTGGGTGGCATGATTGCACGTATTGTCGATAACACCATCAGCGGTAAAATTGCAAAACAAGTCTTTGGCTTTATGTGGGATGAAGGCAAATCTGCCGATACCATCATTCAGGACAAAGGTTTAAAGCAAGAAACCGATACAGGTGCGATTGAAGCCATCATTAAAGACGTACTTGCAGCCAATGAAAAAATGGTTGAAGAGTATAAGTCTGGTAAAGAGAAAGCTTTTAATGGCCTTGTAGGTCAAGTGATGAAGGCTTCAAAAGGCAAAGCCAATCCTGCTCAAGTGAATGAATTAATGAAGAAATTGATTGGTTAAGCTAATCTAGTTTCAAAGAAAACCCGCTTTAATCAAACATACCTGAAAATCTAATGGTTGGTTTGAGCGGGTTTTTGATTTTTCAATATCTCTTATTGTTGAATAAAATATATTTTAGGCTTCATAAAATGCTAAAAGAAAATCAAATTAAACTAGCCGAAGAAATTATTGAAACAGCGTATAAGCTATTAACACATAAACTTGCATTCGGAGGTCTAACTACAAGAAATGAAAGCTCATTTCAGCTTGAATTTGGATATATTTTAAAGACATTAGGTCAATTATACGAATTTCGCCTCAATGATAAGTTTCATCTTGAATTTGAAACATACATTTCTTTAAACAAGAAAAGTGCTAAAAGTGGAACAGATAAAGCAAGAGTAGATATTTTAATAGAATATAAAGATGAAAAAAATTTAACTAAGGCAGCTATCGAACTCAAATTTTTTAAGAGAAAGAATCACCGTGAACCAAATAATCGCTATGATGTTTTTAAAGATATTTCAAACTTAGAGCTTTATAAAGAACAAGGAATAGAGCTTTGTTATTTCATTCTTGCCACTGATCATTCACATTATTTTAATCAAAATAAATATTCAGAAGATACAGCTGACTTCGACTTTCGTCACGGCAAAGATTACACAGCAGGAAAACCACTCCAATACAAAACACCTAGACCATACGGCCCTGATATTTGTCTTAATAATAACTATAACTTTGAATGGGATCAAATCAATGATCTCTTTTTTCTAAAGTTAAAAATTTAATTAATGACCTAGACTGGCTATATTGCATAATCGCTGTATCGAAATAAGTTTGATTTCGTCCGTGCTTGCCTTGTGGTTATGCATACAGTTGAGTCTTAGGTGAGGGCTTCTTCATGTGGCAATTATGTTGCTGAATAAACCTCCAAGAATAGCTTTGTGCAACAAGACCATCTATACCTAATTAATACGGGTCTTTAAGACTACAATCCAATTTTATTTAATAAACCCGGTGTCAAAAACGTCATCGCCACTTTGTTTAAATCGATATAACGAAGCGTTCCTTGTAACTGCTGTTTCACTGCCGGATCTTTTACAATCTCTTCACCTGCATTTTGCCCCAATTGCTGAAAACTCTGCCCCACTGCCTGTAAGCCTTCGGTTTGAATCACATTTTTGGTCTGTGCCGAACATTGATCGATAATAATTCGTTGCAACACTTGCGCAAGCTTTTGGTCAAGCTGATCTTTTTGCTCAGCACTCACATTACTAAATGCTTTTAAATCGGGATGCACCGACAACGCCGCATAAGTCCACTGTAACACCGTCGTTTTATCGGCTGCAGTGGTCGATTTCACCAAGCAATCACTCAACTGATCCACCGCAGGGCCAGCATTTGCCATTTGAGTTGCTCCAAACATGGCCGCTACAAGTGTAAATGTACACGCAATGGTAGAACGTTTCTGCTCCAATAATGAATCACGACGCTGCAACATAAGTTTTACTCCAATCTGCAATTGCCTACTTTTAGCATATTTTGTTTTATTTAATCTGTTAGGTGGCTGTAAATATCACAATTAACCCTGACCGGTATAATTCCAATTTTCAGGAATATTGGGTTGCTTTGGTACTCGATTTAAATCGATATTTAAGTCGCGACTACCTTTATAAGATTTTTCACCCGAATCGGATGCTGGTGATACATCTAAATGATAGCGATAACGAAATTGCCATAGCATCGGCTTGAGTGGCCGAATATCCAAACTCAAGCCATCTTCATCATGACAACGCCCTTTTGAAGCTGCATAGTCCTGCTCTGAAAAACAGGCTCGAACCATACGACTAAAACTAAATGGATAATTTTTAATAAAGCGATGTGCCTGACCTGAATCTTTTAATTCATAAAAACTGGCTTGTTCTATTTTTGCGCCACCACCCGAATACATTTCTGAAAGCTGATCGATGATTGCAATCGCATAACGCTGCTGAGTCAGTGGAAAAAGTTTAGGAAATACATATTGTTTTTGATCATCGTCTTCGCTGGCGACTGTCACGATATTCCACTGTCGAATTAATTTATAATCCATCGCTGTCGGCTTAAATTGTGCAACATCATTACGATTCGATAAAACCCACAAATTCTGGTCTGGAGTTGTTAGGCTTCTCCATTGCACCCCTTTTTTGCATAGGTTTTTGAGTTGTGTACAAAGTTGATCTTGAGTGGTTTGGTTAAGTTGTTCAGTTTTGAAATCGAGAATCTGTAAAGGTGCAGCAAAAACAGAGCCACTCAAGCAGACAGATGCCCCCATTAAAATTATTCCACCCAAACCAATCTTATGCTTAAGCATGTTGTTTCCTTTGGCTATTTTACGTTCACAGTTTAATTATTTCACCACTGCTTCAATCTGATCGAGTTCCCAAACACCACCAGCCGCAATATTTTTACACATCCCTGTCCATCTGTTTTGATTTTGTACATAGCGTTGTCCATCCCAAATCCATGACTGCTCTAACCAACAATCGCCAATTCCTCTGCCCTTAAACGCACTGCTGATTTCACCAGAAGCAATGTCGGTTGCCCATTCGGTCACATACGTGGTCTGCCCTTGCAATGACTGGTCTAATACCCATGCGCCATAGCCTTCGTTGTATGCACCGCGAACGCACAAGGTTGTAGCCAAAACTTTACCGTTGGTGAGTTTATACAACTGAATAGGTTGAGGTTTTGCACCATTGTCGGCGCCGTTATAAATCCCTTCACAAAAATCGGTTTCTTTTGGTTTTGGATTTGAAGCTAACAAGCGTGTATGCAGGCTTTGATATTGTTTGGTGTTGGGTTTTAGGGTGAGATATGGCTGATCGGCTGTTTTTACCTTTTTAATCATTAACTTAGGCTGAGGCATTAATACATTCGATTCATTTGCACTGCCTTTTTTGACGATAGCCCCCGTGGTACCAATACGTTTTTGTAAATCATCCATTTTAAGCAGTACGGCGGTCATACCTGCATCGGAAATATTCCAAACGTAATGCGAATTTTTAAAGCTCATCTTGGTTTTATGCGAAGCTTGTTTGAGCAATGCATTCACTTGTGCAGCCGAAAGCGTGCCCATCAATGGCGATTCAACCCCTTTCACGGCGACAGCACCCAAATCTTTGTCATTGATATAAAAATGAATATTCTTGACTTGATTGGCAACAAAGCTATCCTCGCCGCCATTTGCTAGCGCAAATTGTGCGCGTACAGGCTGCTTTGGCCCTGCCGCCCGAGTAAGTAGAATCGATGCTGGATTTTGCTGACCGTCGTCACTTTGATAACCCGCGGCACGGCAAGTTCCAGTATTTGAACAATACACCTCCCAGTTTTGATGGGTAAAGGCAGTGCCCTGAATATCCTGTGCAAAGGCAAAGTAACTTATTGCCATAAAGCTACAACCTGACACTATTTTTTTTAGTTGGATCATTTGGAATTCTCATCAACTTATTATGAATCTATCCATCATTCTAAAACCTTTTTGAATGGAACAGTCATACACGCTTGTATTAAAAATATGCTAGCTTTAAAACAGCTATTTTATTGGGATCTATCCTTATAATGATAAAATTGATCATCAAAACGATTCTTTCTTTAGGCTCGATACTTTGGCTTCCATTGACACATGCTGAAGTATCCACGTTTAAGCCGTCTTTTCCTCAATTTTCAAATACAGCTAAACAACGCCAAGCAATGAATCAAATATATGCATTGGGTGAAGTCTCCTTTAGCAATGATGTTCGCGTTCCTTTTTATGGTGTTACTGCACCTAATCCCGTCAATGATGGACTGTTAAAAGGCTTTAAATCGTGTACAGCAAAAACCTGTCATTTTGATTTTAAGCTAGGTGCTAATCTAGCAAAGCAACTTAAATTGGTCGGACTACCTGAAATTGGCACGGTACTGGTTCCAAAAGATTGGCAAGATATCGAAGCAAATGCTGGGGCAAATGGTACAGGTTCAGCATTGTTGATGAGCAAAAATCAAAAACAAGCCATTCAGCTTTACGATTCTTCAGTTTGTGTTGGTTGCGGTATGCCCTATGCCAGCCTGTATTTTCCAGAATTATTAAAAGAAAGCATAGAAAATGAATTTGGCGGTTATAAAGACTCACAGAAATTGTTGAATGTGGTACATCCATCCAGACATAGCGCTTTCTTTAGTTATCAGATTCCGAAGCTGAATAATAAAACGCATGGCGTCGCAAAATATCGTGATGATGGCGACTTTAACTTTCGAGAAATCAAAGTCACGTTAGATAAATCACAGCAACATTTGGTTGGCCCGATTTTAAATTTCTATCAGTTTACTCATTAATATTAACTATATTTTCAAATGACTGGCTGGCTTTCAACAGATTCAAAAAATGCGTCACACGGATATTGTTGTCTTTGGCCCGATAAATTGCATAAATTGGTGCAATACATGGTTTTTTTGCTTCGAGTGACCGATAAACAATTTGTTTATTCCAGAAATCTTGAATGGATGCTGGCACAATCGACAACCCAATGCCTGCGGCAATCAAGTTTAAACTCGATGTAAGCCTTGGCGCTTCCTGAATAATATTCGGGCTAAATCCAGCCTGATAGCAATTGGCTAAAATATTGTCAAACAAATCCTGACCCGCAAGACGCCGATATAAAACAAACTCAAAAGGTTCAAGGTCAATTAAACGAATCGTATCAGGATGTTCTACCAAAGGATGGCTCGTTGGCAAAGCCACAATGAGAGGTTCGTTCAGTACATGCACACTGTGTAGTTCGGTCCTTACAGGGGCCGGTTTTCTTAAAAATGCAATGTCCAGTTTCTCGTTCATGACTGAATCGATGAGCGCACCGCTACTTTCTTCTTCTAGATGAATCGAGACCTGAGCAAACTGATCACGATATCGACGTAATAATGCAGGTAAAAATGGATGTAAGCCGACCGAATTGGTAAAGCCAATATTGAGCTGTCCAGCTTTACCCTGTGCAATGCTCTGTACTCGTCTGGGAATGGCCTGTGCATGTGCCAAAATGGTGAGTGCCTCTTCATACAGTGCTCTGCCGGCTTCAGTTACTTCAACGCCACGAGGCAGTCGCTTAAGCAACTGAATTTCAAGCTCTTCTTCAAGGCTTTTAATCAGTCGTGTAAGAGGCGGTTGCTGCATGTGCAGACGCTGTGCTGCTCTGGAAATATTATTTTCCTCGACCACCGCCACAAAGGCATTGAGTTTATGAATATCAATCATCGCTATACCTTTTCGGTATGTTTAATGGCAAAAATAGCATTTGTAAATATACCATGATCGGCTCATGCTATGTCTATCAAAGATTCAACAGTATGAGGGTTTAATGAAAGTACACGCCATGCCAATAGCCAGTGAACAGACATCTACGCCCAGTTGTAAGGCTTTGTTTATGGGGTTTATGAAACTTGGGCTTATGGGTTTTGGTGGAGTATTACCGCTGGCACATCGTATGATTGTTGAAGACCAGAAATGGCTCGATGAAGCACAATTTACCAATTTACTCGGAGTGTGCCAGCTTCTTCCCGGAGGCAATATTATTAATATGTCTGTTGCCATCGGGATGCAATTTCAAGGCGTAAAAGGTGCGTTCAGTTCAATTTTAGGGCTCATTTCAGCACCCACTTTGATTGTGCTGGGGTTGTATCAAATTTATGAACACTTTCAACATCTTCCAACTGTAAGACACATGATTCAAGGCCTTGCTGCAGCCGCGGCCGGATTACTGTTTGCCACAGGTTTAAAAATGCTACGCCCGATCATGAAAAGTTACTTAACTGCCCTGACCATCGTGCTGACGTTTATATGTATGCTGATCGTGAAAATTCCTTTGGCGCTCACTTTACTGATTTTACTGGTCATCAATTTTGTCATTTTGGGAGCTCGAAAAGCATGATATCGGTTTTGGTGGTTTTAGCAGGTGTTTTCGCGCAATTGTCTGTATTGGCCTTTGGTGGAGGTAATGCCATTTTGCCTGAAATGCAGCATCAGGTAGTGAATGTGCATCACTGGATGACGGCTGAGCAATTTAGTTCGCTATTTGCCATGGCACAGGCGGCACCCGGCCCAAATATGATGATTATCCCCTTGATTGGCTGGCATGTTGCAGGCCCAGCTGGCTTGCTGGTGACCTCATTGGCAAAATTTGGCCCCTCATCGATTATCACTGTATATGCATTAAAATTCTGGGATCGATTTAAAGCGCATCCATTACGTGGTCGTTTTGAGCAGGCATTGAAACCCATTACAGTCGGTCTGGTTTTAGTCAGTGCATGGCTGATTGCAGATGCATCAGCACAAAATATGTTTCTGATTGCGATTGTGGTATTGACTGCGGCAATGGGACTGGTCAAAAAAATTCATCCGTTATGGATCATGATCTGTGGTGCGGGCTTAGGAGTTGTCTTTCTTGGCTCATGATTCACTTTTGCCAACAAGAGTAGCATCACGATATTTTATGTACACAGTGTGAATGGTTCTTCACACAACTCCTCTCATTTCTCCCTACTCTCTGGCTAGGCATGTCGCATCATAGACCTATAAAACAAGGTCAAGGGTGTAAATATGACTAAATTAAAAGCGATACTCGCAAGCGTTCTGGTGACATCAACCGTACTCACAGCAGGCTGTGTAGTCGATCCATTTGGTTATGATGGTCCTCATCATCGAGATGGCCATGGTCGCTATGATCGAGACCATCGTGGATGGGATGACCGTGGACGTTATGATCATCGTGGATGGGATAACCGCCGCTAAATCAAATATCAAACAACGCTTTAAACATTAAAAAAGCCTTCATTGTAATGAAGGCTTTTTTAATCAAGATGATTGATCCAAAATTGATTCAAATGCTTTTAAACGCTTACGAATAGAAAGCAACTCAATAATCGTTTTCCACGAATTAATTAAATACTGGAATGAATCACGTACTTTACCAAACACACCACCGATTTGATTGATCAAACCGAGACTTAGTTTACCCGCTGCAATCGATGGAAATAACACAACCAAATTATAGAGAATATCTAACTGACCATACCAAGTCGCAGTCAAGTTAAAATAAGCATAATGAAAATAAAGACGAAAGTAATTTGTACGCACACGGCTAAATAATTCTTTCAGTGTTGCGGGTCTAGCACGGTCAGCATGATCTTCACCATAGACCAACTCTTTACGATAGGCCGCTTCCACTTTTTGATTATTAAATTGCAAGCCAGGCAATTTAATCCCGACCACCATCAAAAGTACCGTACCAAATATTGCCCAAACGATGGCGGCCCAAACCAACGAATGATTAAGCTCACCAATAATCGGAACGACGGGTACATATTTGGAAAGCTGAAACAATAACGGTAAAAAGGCAATCAAGGTCATCATGGCCTTGACCAGTTCAACTCCCAAGTCTTCCATAATAGTGGCAAAACGCATGGTGTCTTCTTGCACACGCTGTGAGGCACCTTCGATGTGGCGGAGCTTATCCCAATGCGCTGTATAGAAATCATTCATTGCAGTACGCCAGCGAAAGACGTAATGGCTGGTAAAGAAGGAATTCACGACAGCCAGCGTTACCCCCACCATGGCAATATAAAGAAAAACTAGGGTTTCTTTATACAAATCCATGATGTTACCGCCACCATTGGTCAGCATACTCTGAATGAGATCCCAAAATGGGACATACCACGCATTGACCAAAACACTGATTTGTACGCCAAACCAGATATTAAATAAAATAAATGCACTTCCCCATATCGACCAGCGTTGCCAAGGGTTGTCTGACAGCATTTTCCAGAACCCAGCAAAAAGCGCGGTTGCGATAAAAAACCAGATATAAAACCATATAAATGCGGGAGACCAAAAACGTGCAACACTTACCGCCAGCTCCGCATCGGCATAGCCCTTAGGAAAGCCAACAAATTCGCCCCAGTGTTTTCCACCCGAGTACCACAGCAGCAGATTGATACCAAACCAAAAAATGAGGGATAAAACAAACCATTTCGGTTTTGGAAAAAATGATTTAAACATGGTAAATTTTTATTCCTTCATGACGAATCGTCGCATTTGAATCAAGCCTAAAGCGCGAAACTTAAATTTAACCTAAACGATATTGATCGTCTCGTTGTAGATTGATCCAATTTCCTGTTCTTTTAATCATTTTTTGTAACAAGTGCAAGCACCAAAGCATCTTCATACAATATCGCCATTGAGCCAGCTCAAAAACTCATTTTTTTGCAACGTAAAAAGCGTATGATAAAAGCGAAAATCACAATACATAATCATAACAGGACCCTAAAATGACAAAACAGATTCTCATGCTGGTTGGTGACTATGCGGAAGACTATGAAACCATGGTGCCTTTTCAGTTTTTAACTGCTTTAGGCTATGACGTGCATGCGGTATGTCCTGATAAAATTGAAGGCGATCATATCGCCACAGCCATTCATGACTTTGAAGGTGAACAAACCTACAGTGAAAAGCGCGGTCACAATTTTGCCATCAACTATAATTTTGAAAACGTACAACCCGATCAATATGTCGGCTTGGTCATTCCGGGTGGACGAGCACCCGAATATCTGCGCATGAATGCACGCGTAATTGCCATTGTACAAGCCTTCGATCAGGCCAAAAAGCCCATTGCGGCGGTGTGTCATGGTGCACAAATTCTGGCAGCAGCAGACGTTTTAAAAGGTAAAACCTGTTCGGCTTATCCCGCTTGTGCTGCCGAAGTTAAACTGGCTGGTGGAACCTTTGCCGATATTTCCGTGACCGATGCCGTGACCGATGGTCATTTGATTACCGCACCCGCATGGCCTGCCCATCCTGAGTGGCTGGCACAATTTATTAAAGCCTTGGGAGCAACAGTTCAGCTTTAATACCATTTTTGTTTTTACGGCTGCTTGGCCTGCGCATCGACATTATGCAGATCAAGTGCCGTTTGAATCGCATCTAATTTTTTTTGTGCAGCATTGATGCCCGCCTGAATGGTGGCCTCACGTTCTTTTACATCAAAGATATGTGCTTTTTCATAAAGTTCTGGCTGAATCACAATATCAGCATGTTTAAGTTCTTCATCCGCTAAACGGTTTTGCATAATATTAATGTTCTGGTTAAACAGTCCCCAGATGTTGGTGGTTTCTGTATGGATGGGCTGTGCCAGAATATCGACTGCAATAACGACGTCTGCACCGAGTGATCGGGCAACTTCGACCGGTACAGGGCTGACCAGTCCACCATCGACATATTCTTTATTTTGAATTTTTGTAGGTACAAACATACTCGGAATCGAAATTGACGCTCGGACGGCTTGCCCGGTATTGCCCTGATTAAAAATGGTTTGTTTGCCTTGTTTAAGCTCGGTTGCCACTACAAACATCGGAATTTTCATGTGCTCGAGTGGCTGATGATTAACTTGCTGATTGACATAATCCTCAACTTTTTTACCATCAAAAAAGCCTTTTTTATCGAGGGTCAGTTCACGCACATCGCCCACTTTTAAATTAAGCGCGATATCTCGTAACTCACTCGATGTTTTTCCGCTGGCATAAATCGCGCCCACAATACTGCCTGCACTGGTGCCCACGATAAAATCTGGACGGATACCATGCTGTTCAAGTACTTCAATCACGCCAATGTGTGCATAGCCACGCGCACCACCACTGCCTAAGACCAGCGCCACAACCGGACGTTGCTGCTTGATCGATGCAAAGGAAGCTGCGACCTGATCGCGCTGTGTTTCTAGTAAAGGCTGCGCAATCGGTTGATGTTTTTCTACGGGTGCGTGTTGACACCCTGCAAGTATCAGGGAAAATCCAAACAGTAGAATAGACAGACATCTCATTGCAATAAAAAACCTTTATCCTGTTTTTTTTGTTTGGCAAGTTTAGTCGCATGTTACAAGAAAAGCTGTATCGAATTTATATCAGCTCAAAAAAAAGCAGCCTGTGAAACAGACTGCTTTTTTATTTTGAATTTTAATTACCAGATATCGCTATCGACTTTTTTCTTCATTTCAGGATATTGATCAATCTTGAATTCAGGGTTTTTGATTCCCTTTTTCATTTGTTCACGATAATCCTTGAGAAGCTTACGAACAAATGGCGTGAGCAACAAAATCGCAATCAGGTTGATGGTCGCCATAATACCCATAAACAAATCGGCCATCGACCAAACCAACGGAACACTGCTGATTGCGCCAAAGTAAACCATGAACAATACAAAAATACGGAAGATAAACATGACTTTCGGGCTGTTATTGATGAACTGCATATTGCCTTCTGCATAGGCATAGTTGCCCAGCACAGCCGAATAACAGAACAAAAATAGCAATACCGCAAGAAAATCACCGCCCCAGCTACCTAGCTGTGATTCAAGCGCACGCTGGGTCATTTCAACCCCAATGGTGCCACCGTCGTGATAAACACCCGAAATCAGGATAATCAATGCCGTTGAGGTACATACAATGAAGGTATCTACAAATACACCGAGCATCTGTACCAAGCCCTGATCGACTGGATGTTTCACTTCCGATGCAGCAGCGGCATTCGGTGCAGAACCCATCCCCGCTTCATTTGAAAATAGACCGCGCTTGATGCCCTGCATCATGGCCAATGAAATCATTCCACCAAAAAAGCCACCTGCCGCTGCTTTAAACTCAAATGCTTCGGTGAAGATCAGTTTAAAAACATCAGGCAAAATATCGTAGTTGATGACTGCAATATATAGTGCAGCCGCCAAATACAAACCTGCTTTAATTGGAACAAACATTTCAGCAAATTTGGCAATCCGTTTGATACCACCAAAAATGGCAATTGCCACCAATACCACCAAAGCCAAGCCAACCCAAGATACTTCGAAGTTGAGGCCGCCAAGAGGCAAGATGATATTGGCTTTATCCCAGCCCCAAGAGTGCGAGGTTGCATTGGCAATCGCATTGATTTGTACTGAGTTAAATACAAAACCATAGGTAAAAATAAGAGAAATGGCAAACACAAAGCCGAATGTTTTACTCTTTAATCCCTGAGTAATGTAGTAGGCAGGTCCACCGCGGAACTGTTTAGTTTGCGTGTCACGGACTTTAAACAACTGAGCCAGTGTAGATTCGGTAAATGCCGAGCTCATACCCAATAATGCAGTTACCCACATCCAAAACACTGCGCCAGGCCCACCTAACGCAATCGCGATCGCCACACCGGCGATATTTCCAACCCCAACACGGCTTGCAAGACCAGTTACAAAGGCCTGAAACGGTGTAATACCGTGTTCATCTTCACCGTCTTTACGGCTTCCCTTCATGACTCGAATACTTTGCCAGAACATACGAATTTGCACCGCTTTGGTTGCGATGGTGTAAAACGTACCTGCTGCCAGCAAGAAAACGACCAGAAAATCCCATAAAGGATCATTAAAAAAGCTGACCCAAGACATCAGGGTTGCAGTTAATTGTTCATTCATATCTGAAACACTTGTGTTTACCATATCACTATGGTGTCTATCTAAATCCCACTAAATAAATAAAAAAGCCTCTACAATCAGAGGCTTTTTTATTTATCGACATTTTGAATCAATGTGCCCTAAATCATTTCTCTAGTTTCACACAAAAAACTTAAGAATTACTTGAATTACGGTCGCATTGATTAAATCAACAAAAAATGCACCACACAGTGGAACAATTAAAAAAGCTTTATGAGATGGCCCATACATATTGGTGATCGCTTGCATATTCGCGACGGCGGTAGGCGTTGCCCCCATCCCAAAACCACAATGCCCGGCTGCAAGAACAGCAGCATCATAATTCTTGCCCATGACCTTGAAGGTCACGAAAGCTGCGTATAATGCCATTGTTAAGGTTTGTGCTGCAAGGATAATCACTAAAGGACCAGCCAAATCGACCAATTGCCAGAGTTTGAGCGATAAAAGTGCCATGGCCAGATACAACGATAACGATGCATTGCCGAATACATCAATCGCGCGATCAAAAATATCGACACGAAAAATGCTTTCCAATACGTTACGTAAAATGACGCCGCCGCCAAGCGCCCACACAAATGTAGGTAGCTCAAACCAGGTGCCTTTACTATAACCGGTCATGAATTCTGCAAAGGCCAGACACGCTGCAAACATCCCCAATGTGGTAATGGCATTGTCTGCCGTGATGAGACGTACTTGATGCGGATTTTCAAATGGCGCAAGATTTTCAGGATGCTCATCAACATGCGTATCTCGATTACGAATTTGTGCGTTGGTTCGAGCATGCGACAATTGATGGCGTTGAATCAGAAACTTGGCCAAAGGCCCGCCAATAATCCCGCCGATAATCAAGCCAAAGGTCGCACTGGCCATGCCGAGTGCCAAAGCGCCCTGAATACCATGTTGAGTCTCTAGAATTTCTCCCCACGCCCCTGCAGTACCATGCCCACCTGTAAGTGTAATCGAACCTGCGATCAGTCCAATTAACGGATCGATACCCAGCAAGGTGGCCAGACTCATGCCAACCAAGTTTTGCACGACAATAAACGAAGCAACGCAGACCAAGAAAATTACCAACCCAATACCGCCTTCTTTGAGCTTGGCAAAGTGCGCACTTAAACCGATCGAAGCAAAGAAAATCAGCATAAAACTGGTCTGGAGTTCACTACTAAAAGTAATGCTGTAGCCCCAGATCGAATGCACCACCAATGACAACAGCGCAGCAACAAGGCCACCTGCGACTGGTTCAGGAATGTTGTAACGTCTCAGAAAGTCAATTTTATTGACTAAAAATCGCCCTAAAAGTAATACGATGACCGCTGCAATCAACGTATAAAAGGCATTAAATGTAAATTCCATATATTTTCCATTTAACTCTCAAGCATTTAATCGATTTTCATTCTTCTAATATGTGAATGATAAAGATGACTAAACGGAACCTTGAGAACAATTACCCAAAAGAAGTGAAACAGAAAGATGAATTCAGATAAGAACAAACCGTTTGATTTGAAGCAAAGCTAAAAATCATAAGGCGTTCAGTATAGTATACCATTATAGTAGACACCGTATTTTTGCTGTAATTGTGGCGATTTTTTATGCAAGATCACGCATTTTTCCGCGGTTTTAGTTGCAGTTTATCCACTACAGTCTGTTTTTGATTTTATAAAATCGGTTTAAAAATTACAGATGAATCCTTTATAGTGGAGGCATTAAAAAACGGATAAGGAACGCCCATGCAGTCCGAGCAAGTTCAATTGGTCGATCAAGCCATTACGTCTCGACATTCGGTTCGTGCTTTTTTACCCACCCCCATTGAACCTCAAATCATTAAAGATATTCTGGCAGTCGCAAGCCGTGCACCGTCGGGGACCAACACCCAGCCATGGAAAGTGTATGTAGTCACTGGCAAAATACGCGACACCATGATTCGCCGAGTATGTGACGCTCAAATCGCACTGACCAATGATCCAAGCCACGCCGAGCAGTATCAGGAAACATTCGCTTATTATCCTGAAAAATGGATTTCACCCTTTATTGATCGCCGCCGTGAAAATGGCTGGGGCCTGTATGGGTTACTCAATATTCAAAAGGGCGAAAAAGAAAAAATGGCGCAACAGCAATTACGTAACTTCCAGTTATTTGATGCACCGGTTGGACTGTTTTTTACCGTCAATAAAATGATGGGAGTCGGATCGAAAATGGATATTGCCATGATGATTCAAAACGTCATGATTGCTGCAAAAGCCCGCGGACTAGATACCTGCCCTCAAGCTGCATGGAATCATTTTCATCCGATTGTGCTTGATGTACTTCATGCATCTGAAGATGAAGAGCTGGTCTGTACGGTGGCTTTAGGCTATGCAGACCCAGATCATATTGTGAATACCTTTATTACACCACGTGAAAGCGTCGAGAGCTTTACCCAGTTTTTAGATTAAATCCATCGACTCAATCAAAAAAGACCTGAATATGCAGGTCTTTTTTATTTATTTGAGGGCTTAAGCATTTTGTAGCTTAAGCTGACGTGCGACAGCAAAAATCGCAATTACCCCTGCGCCAGAAAATAGCATCATCATGATGCCCATATTTAGTAGGGCATTCCAAACGAGAAAGTTTAAAATTACACCACCCAACAGACCACAGGCAAACTGCATACTGCCCATAATGGCACTGGCTGTACCTGCACGGGCGCCTTGTCTCGACATTGCCAGCGCCATGGCATTAGGTCCAGTCATTCCTAGCCCTGAAACAGCTAAAAACAAACCTGCCATCACCATTGCAATTGGCGCATCTGAAATCAGGCCACTCAAAAGTACTAACGCTGCACCTGTTAGCTGAATGAACCCCCCTATTTTAAGCCGAGTCATGGTGCCAAGTTTGGATACCAGCTTTTTATTGATGGAAGAGACAATCATGATTCCCAAGGCATTAAAGCCAAACGCATAGGCAAACTGCTGCTGCCCCAAACCATATTGATCCATTAAAACAGAAGATGCTGAACTGATATAACTAAACAATACCCCACCGGTTAAACACCCCGCCAACATCGGGAAACGAAAGCTGGTATCTTTAAAAATCGCGGCATACAAAGTCACCACCTGATAAGGGCTAAGTTTTAAGCGTTTTTCAGGTGCCAAAGTTTCATCAAAGAAGAAATGAATGCACAATAAACATAAGCAGCCAATCAGTGCGAGTAACCAAAAAATAGCCTGCCAATGGAAAAACTCCAACACCATTGCACCCAGCGCTGGCGCTGCAATCGGTGCAATCCCCATCACAATCATCATACTTGAGAAGGCCTGTGCCGAACCTTGTACATCGAGCCTGTCACGTATGGCAGCACGTGCAATCACAACACCCACGCAGCCGCCCAGCGCCTGTACCAGTCGGGCTAAAATAAGCGACCATTCATCTTGCGCCAATACACATAATGCACTAGCCACCACATATAAAGTGAGTCCAACATATAACGGCGCTTTACGGCCGATTCGGTCACTGATCGGGCCATAAACAAGTTGACCGATTGCTAAACCCAAGAAATATGCAGGCAGGGTATTGGCCACCATACGCGTGGTGGTTCCAAAATCACTGGCCATTTGTGGTAAGGCTGGCAAGTACATATCAATCGACAGCGGCCCAAGTGCGGTCAAAAGGGCCAGCAGCATAATCCACGCAATTGAATATTGACCGGGTAATCTACTTTCGGACATAGTCACATTTTAATATTAAATACGGAGTGTGAAGACAAGCTTACACTGTCCATAGTATGATTTCACTGAGTAATAATAACGATGATGACTCAACCTGACGTGCATGCAGGGAGGTGTCTTTCACTCAATAGCTTAAAGGAATCCCCTTGAACTCTTGGTTTTCCAAACTCAAACAAGCGACTTATAACACTTCGCTGATGTATAACCTTCGGATGCTGATTGCATTTGCAGGCACTGCCTTTGTGCCCTATTTTCTCGATTATCAACTGGCCACTATTCCGCTTACCCTCGGTGTGGTTGCCGCTGGCTTGAGTGATATCGACGACCGCTTTTCTGTTCGAATCATGAATCTGGTCTATACCTACGTGGGCTTTTTTGCCGCCGCAACTTCGGTACAGCTTTTGTTTCCACATCCGGTGGCATTTGCACTGGGGTTGATTGTGGCCTGTATTTTCTGGATTTTATTGGGCTCTTTAGGGCGCAGATACACTACTATTTCCTATGGATGCTTGGTGGTGTCGGTTTACTCGATGCTGGGCGTACACCTCTTTCCAGAATGGTACATGCAACCTGCTCTTTTAGTGTGTGGTGCAGCTTGGTATGGTTTGATCGCCACGATTAGTTTCTTGTTATTTCCGATTCGCCCCGTACAAGATAAATTATCGGCCTGCTATGCATCGCTAGGTGATTTTTTATTTGCTAAATCCAGTGTATTCGATGTCGATATGACACCTGACAGTTATCAACAATCCTTGATTGATCTATCGATGGAAAATGGCAAACTGGTCGGAATTTTTAACGATTTAAAAGCCTCATTGCTCACCCGGCTCAAAGGCGATCGCGGACAAAAAGACACCCGACGCAGCCTGCAATATTATTTTGTGGCACAAGATATTCATGAGCGCGCAGACTCGGCGCATATCAATTATCAAGAACTGAGTAAAATTTTTCAGCACAGCGACATTTTGTTTCGCTTCCAACGTATTTTGACCATACAAGGCAAAGCCTGCAAGGATTTAAGCGAAAGTATTTTAAAGCGACAACCTTATAAACATAACAAGCGCTTTAAACACACCTTTGAAAATCTCAAACAGTCTTTGGGGAAATTACGTCACGATCAGGTTTATGATCCGCTTTGGGTCAATGCGCTGTATGCGCTTTATCAAAATTTGAAAGGTATCGATGCACAGTTACGTAATTTAGAAACAGAGCGTAATATTGCTTTAGATAAAGTGAAGCAGATGGATCATCAGCTTAAAGACGACGATCTTAAGGGCTGGAACGATATCATTGTGCGGATTCGTCAAAACCTAACACCAGAGTCGGTGTTATTTCGTCATGCTGTTCGGCTTTCTGTGGTGTTGTTTGTAGGCTACATTTTTGTCCAAACAACCGGTATTCAATACGGCTACTGGATTCTATTGACTGCGCTGTTTGTTTGTCAGCCGAATTTTAATGCCACCAAACGCCGACTGCGATTACGAATTGTGGGTACATTGGTCGGCATTATTATTGGTATTGCGATTTTATACTTTGTGCCTTCACTTGAAGGTCAGTTGCTGATTTTGGTGTTGAGTGGCGTGTTGTTTTTTGAACTGCGCAGTAAACAGTATGCACAAGCCACAGCCTTTATTACCATTTTGGCGCTGATTAACTTTAATTTAGATGGCTTCGGTTTTTCTGCGGGATTACCACGCATGATCGATACCCTCATCGGCTGCGCGCTGGCGTGGCTAGGCGTTAGCTTTATCTGGCCAGACTGGAAGTTTCGACGCTTACCGCGCACCATTCGCCGTGCCATTCAGGCGCAGTGTAATTATCTGGTCGATGTGGTGCAGCAGTATCATCATGGTCGAAATCATGGTCTGAGCTATCGGATTGCGCGCCGTACTGCGCATAACACCGATGCAGATGTGGCATCTTTAATTTCTACCCTTGCGACCGAACCTGATTTTGATCCGATTCAAAAAAATCTGGCATTCGAATTTCTGTGCTTACATCATACTTTTCTCAGTTATATTGCTGCGCTGGGCGCACATCGTGAAAAGATTGATGATCAAGAGATTCTCAATCTACTCAATAAAGCATTAGACGACATTCAAGGGGCTCTGCTCAGAGATGAAATGCCCGGGCTAACCGCACAGAATATGCTGCAAACCATTCGGCAGCGTTTAAAGCAAAATAGTGAGGAAGATCAACTGGCTATTATTATTTTGCAGCAGCTTTCCCTGATGTACAGTATTTTGAATCAGCTCAGTACACTCAAGCAAAGCCTGAGTCATGATCGGGATGATGCCGCCACCGAATTGGCATCGCTGTAAATCGCATGAAAATGGCACAATATATTCACGGATTGGCGTGATTTAATGCTAAACTTTGGCGAGTTTAAAATTCACTAATTGCATTTGCACTATGACCGCGAAAACTTTATACGCTTATACGCTACAGCCTGTTAACTACGAAGTGTCTGAAGCTGAACAACGTGATGCTCAGCTTAAGATTTGGCGTAGCACCAATAAAATCAGCACAAAAGCATGGATCATCATGGCAGTGGTTTTACTACTGTCTATCGCAGGGATTATTCTTCTTAAAAACTATTCCACCATTTTTTGCTGGGTTGCCATCATCTGTGTGGTGTTGTACTTCGTACTGCGCAAGTATGGCCTAGAATGGTATGTAAAACGCAAAATGAATGAATTTCCAGTTCAGGAAATTAAAGGTGTTCGTTTGGGCGTGCAGCCACACGGTATTGTGATGCGTCAGCAGATGAATGGCCAAGAAGGTGTTGGCACCATTGGCTGGAAAGATATCTATGAATGGTATAACACTCCAGATTTTATCTTGCTGAATTTTAAAGTAAAAGGACAGCAAGGTGCATATTTGCTTCCAAAGCGTATGGACACCAAGAATTTTTCATTTAATACCATTCGTAAGCACCTGAACGAACAAGTTGGTGATGCAAAATCGTTTTAATTTGAAAACCCAAAGAATGCCTCCGTACGCGGAGGTTTTTTTTATCTGCATTATTAAATGATAATGAAAATTAATATTATCTCGAAAATCCATATTATCTAACGAATCTTGAGCTATACTCTAGCAAAATTTAAATCTCTAATTTTGCGTTTACAGCCATGTTAAAAAAAGTCTTTTTCCAGATTCATTGGTTTTTGGGGATCAGTGCGGGTCTTATCCTTGCGTTGATGGGAGTAACGGGTGCGATTTATTCGTACGACCAGCAGATTTTAAAACTCATTAATCAGGACAGTTATGTTGTTCAGGCGCAAAATACGCCTAAACTCACACCTGCACAGTTGTATCAGCACTTTGAGCAGCGTCAGCCGGATCTAAAAATCAATAGTATTACTATCGCCAAAGATGCAACCGCCTCCTCCACCGTAAATATTCAAAAAGAAGGTGAACGTCGCGGTTATAACATGATGGTGAACCCTTATACGGCTGAGGTACTGCCTGAAATCAAGGGACGTGGATTCTTTCAATTTGTTCAGCAGTTACACCGCAACCTAACGTTCGGGCCGGTGGGCAAGCAAATTACGGCAGCATGTACCTTAATTTTGATCTTTTTTGTACTCAGTGGACTCTATTTACGCTGGCCAAAACGTCACACATGGCGTCAGTGGTTGTTTGTAAAGCCAAAACTTAAAGGGCGCAATTTTATTTGGGATCTGCATGCCGTTATAGGTACATGGGTGGTGGTGTTTTATTTGTTGATGGCATGTACGGGCTTGTATTGGTCGTATGACTGGTGGCGTGACGGTATGTTTAAGCTGATGGGTGTTGAACGACCACAACCACAAATGCAGGCCGGACCTCGCAATACACAAGGTCAAGCGACAAATCGGATGCAAGGTCAGCCTCAACAAGGCCATGCAGGACGAGAACATCGTGGTGAAGGCCGCGGTGAATCTCGCGAACAACTCTCTTCTGCACAAATTTATGATGCACTGAACAAGACATGGACTGGTTTTAACATCCAACTTGGCCGCGATTATTCGTCTATTACGCTCAATTTACCTAAAAAAGCCGATCAAACGATTGAGCTCTCTTTCATAGATGCAACACCACAGCATGAACGCGCCCGTAACTCAGCCGTCTATCACTATGGGACGGGTAAAATTGAAAAATTAGAGCTGTATGAAGACAAAAAACTCA
Organism: Acinetobacter soli; assembly: GCF_018139125.1. Taxonomy (NCBI): domain Bacteria; kingdom Pseudomonadati; phylum Pseudomonadota; class Gammaproteobacteria; order Moraxellales; family Moraxellaceae; genus Acinetobacter; species Acinetobacter soli. The sequence goes on along the minus strand of NZ_CP073241.1, from coordinate 30,799 downwards.
ATGAAAAAATCATGAGTAGCATGTTGCCAGTCCATCGCGGTAGTTTCTTTGGCCCGGTATATCACTTTTTTGCAATGCTTGCTTCTTTGGCGATGCCGCTGTTTTTTGTGACGGGTTGGATGCTGTATCTAAAACGCCGTAAGCAGAAAAAATTAACCTTGGCTGCACGCCAGCATGTCAGTGATCATTATATCGATCCAAATGCAACGCCTTGGCTCATCACGTATGCCTCTCAAACGGGTGTGGCGGAACAGCTGGCATGGCGCACTGCAACACGACTACAAGAAGCGCATCAACCCGTTCAGGTTCGACCGGTTCAGCAATTAACCGAAAGTGACTTCAAAAATTCACCACAAATTTTGTTTGTACTCAGTACTTATGGCACAGGCGAAGCCCCAGATCTGGCCAGCAACTTCGAGAAAAAATTCTTAAAGTCATCAATGGTTTTGGACCATCTCAACTATGCCATTTTGGCACTGGGTTCAAAAGAATATCCAGACAGCTACTGTGCCTTTGGCCATCGGGTCGACCTATGGTTGAAACAGTCTGGGGCACATGCCCTGTTTGATGTAATTGAAGTTGATAATGCTCATCCCGATGACATTCAAAAATGGAACACGGCACTGGCCAGTGCCACCAAACTTGAACTTCAGTCGATGAACATCGAAAAAATCTTTGATGAATGGAGATTGAGCAAGCGTGAGCTTTTAAATCCTAATAGCCAAGGAGCATCTGCATATAATCTGGAATTTACCACAGCCAATGATACCATCTGGCAAGCTGGTGATATTGCAGAGATTCAACCGGGTAACTCGCCTGCACGAGTGAAGGCCTTTTTGGAAAAGCATCAGTTATCCGCACAAACTTATGTAGAGAGCGTTGAAAGTAAGCTGGCACAAGCACTTTGGAATCGTGATTTAAACACTGATGTCGAACCATTTGCCAATCCGGAACATTTACTCGAACAACTTACTGTATTGCCGACTCGCGAATACTCAATTGCCAGTATTCCAAGCCAGCAAGTATTACGATTAACCGTTCGCCAGCAGTTTGATCAAAATGGTCAATTGGGCTTGGGCTCTGGATGGCTAACCGAACATTTAAGCGTGGGTGAATCTGTGGCCCTGCGTATTCGTACCAACCCCTCGTTTCATCTCATCGATGACAACCGCCCTATTGTTTGCATTGGAAATGGAACTGGAATTGCCGGCTTGATGAGCTTATTACATGCCCGAATTCGTCACGACTACACAGAAAACTGGCTGATTTTTGGTGAGCGCCAGCAAGCATGTGACTTTTTTTACGAAAATACGATTCGCGCATGGCAAAGCACAGGTATGTTGAAACGATTGGATCTGGTTTTCTCACGCGATCAGGCACAAAAATGCTATGTTCAAGATATCTTGAGAGATCAGGCACAGATTTTAAAACAATGGATTGATGCAGATGCTGTCATTTACGTTTGTGGCAGTATCGAGGGCATGGCATCGGGTGTCGATCAGGCACTCACCGATATTTTAGGTGAAATTCAACTCGATGCGCTTAGAGCACAAGGTCGTTATCGACGTGATGTTTACTAAAATAATGTAGCAAATTCAATAATGACCAAAACGAGATGCCAGCGCATAGCGCTGGCATTTTTTTATTTGCTATGATGAGCCGATCTTTTATATTTGACTTTGGCTTGATTATGCAGCATGTGACTTTAGCCAACCATCCATATACGCTGGGGCGTGTATTGGTACTCGGTTTAGGTTTGATTTTACTTATAGACGGATTAGCGCTGATTGCACTAAATAAAAGTCATTTTGGTGTACAAGTCACCTGTGCTACTGGTATCTTTTTAACGCTAAGCAGCCTGTATGGCCCTACTTTATTAAAAAAATTTGCACATCGTCCACGTGTTTTACGCTGGATCTATTTGGGCTGGACTGCATTTTGGCTATGGCTGGCCAGCGTGATCATTTTTTTTATTTTTTTGAGCCTACAATCTTTTAGCACACCTCAAATCTCTACACCCCGTGCCATCATTGTACTGGGGAGTGGCGTCGAAAATGGACAGCCATCGGCCATTTTAGCCGAACGCCTGAACAGTGCGGCATACTATGCTCAACACCATCCTCAAGCATTGATCATTTTAAGTGGCGGACTAGATGCACGTGAGCAAAAAACCGAAGCCGAAGTAATGGCTCAATATTTACAGCGCAAATATCCGATGCTGAAGAATCCAGTCGCACTTGAAAATCGAAGTACCAGTACCGAACTCAACCTTAAAAACAGTCAGCCTATTCTTGAGCAGCAACATATTTCTTTGCAAGATCCTATTGTACTGGCAACCAGCGATTTTCATATCTTGCGTTCAAAGGCCATTGCACATAAACAAGGCTATCAACAGCCGATCATGCTCAGTGCACCTACTCCCCTTTTGAGCCGCTATAACACATGGCTACGCGAATACTTCGCCTTTATTAGTGGCTGGATTTTACGCGAGTACTAATTTAAACGGATCGTTCGAGGTTTTGGCAACTTAATATCTTCAAATAATTGAGGCTGCTGCACGTACAACTGATACAAGTAGTTTTTGATATCGAGCAGCATGGCTTCAGGGCGCACCAGAATATTTTGACCTTCGGGTGTAAGATTTAAGGACAACAGTGTATTTTTTTCACGTAAATACGGAATAATTTCTTGTACAAAATTCAATAAAGGAATTTCACGGGTTTGATAACTTTCCCAAGCCCCTTTAATCATGAGCTGTGCTAGCCCCTTATTTTGCCATATCGCAAACGCTTGCTGACCGTTTGGAGTGCCGCACAGGGCCCAGCCATCATCGTACAATGCCATTAACTGACGCTGCGCCACAATGCTTTCGATAAACTGCTTATAAAGTTCTTTTGGTTGTAATGTGGTGTGCTCGGAAGTCACTGATGCAGCTTTGCGTTGGTACGGATTTCTCATGAAAATTCATCAGTAACAGAAAAAAGATCTACTTGAATTTTATGAAAAATTTATAGATGACGCAATAAGGAGATGAGAAATTATGGTGGGCGCTGACGGGATCGAACCGCCGACATTCTGCTTGTAAGGCAGACGCTCTACCAACTGAGCTAAGCGCCCTGAGAGATAAAAACTGAAGGACTCAATTTTTAACTTTTCAAGTGCTGCGTGATGCAGTCCTTGAATCATACATTTTCTTGATCAGGGAATCAAGGAAATGGCGCAGCGGACGGGGCTCGAACCCGCGACCCCCGGCGTGACAGGCCGGTATTCTAACCAACTGAACTACCGCTGCACTACATTATCTCATACGAGATATATGGTCACTAAACTTGGTGGGCGCTGACGGGATCGAACCGCCGACATTCTGCTTGTAAGGCAGACGCTCTACCAACTGAGCTAAGCGCCCGCAAAGGTGTCTTGTTTAAAGTGGCGCAGCGGACGGGGCTCGAACCCGCGACCCCCGGCGTGACAGGCCGGTATTCTAACCAACTGAACTACCGCTGCACTTCAACAAAGTCACTTTTGTGGCAAACGATGATTAAAACTTAAGTGGCGCAGCGGACGGGGCTCGAACCCGCGACCCCCGGCGTGACAGGCCGGTATTCTAACCAACTGAACTACCGCTGCACTTGAGTCTTAACATGAAGAGCTTGGTGGGCGCTGACGGGATCGAACCGCCGACATTCTGCTTGTAAGGCAGACGCTCTACCAACTGAGCTAAGCGCCCTTCAACGTCTTCATCGTTTGTGAGGTGCATTATAGAGAAACTTCACAGAGTGTCAAACGCTTTTCACCGACTTTTTTAAAAAACTCTATCGAGTGATTAAAAAATAGGTTGTTTTGCTAAAAAACCAGCAAATTCTGTATTTTATTTAAACATTACATGCAAAATCATACAGATGAACCCTAAAAAAATATTACGACATTTCCACTTTTATTTCTGAAATATACACCAGCGCCCGCTCAGGAATGACTTCGAATAGCTCAATCAGATCTGTATTTCGCATTCGAATACAGCCATGCGACATCGGAATCCCCATGGGCTGCGTATCTGGTGTACCGTGGATATAGATATAACGCTGCTTAGAATCACAGCCTTCACCTCGATTAAAACCCTCTTCTAGCCCATCGAGCCATAAAATGCGACTTAAAATCCAGTCACGATCTGGATATTCGGCGGCAAGTGTATCGCTATACACCTCTCCGGTAGGCTGCCGTGCAATAAAAACGGCATTGATTGGTGCAGTATGACCAAATTTTTCTGCAATCCGATGCCATCCACGAGGAGTCTTGCCACTATTTTCCTGTTCTCCAATCCCATTTTTCCCACTGGAGATCGGATAAGTCTTGTGCTGTTTGGGTAAATAGAGGGTTTGTGATGCCAGATCAACCACAATATCGGCAGTATTCAAATTAAACATGATCATTTTCTGTGGATGGAGAATGGACTTTAGAGTTTAACGCTGCTGAAGTGGGTTCAGGTCTTAACCATAACCAAATCGCAACAATCAACATAATGCTATCGGTGAAAATCTTGACCCAAAGCGGCGCGTTGGTAAACAGCATCAGAATGCCACTGATCAGCATCATGATGGAAGCAATCCATTTGGCCTTGCGGGGAACTGTGCCGTGAGCACGCCAGTCGCGCAATGTGGGACCATATTTGGGATGATTTAGCAACCAAGCATCCATTTCTGGCCAGCCTTTAGATGCAGCCCAGGCCGCCAAGATAAGAAATACAGTGGTGGGCATACCCGGTAAAATTGCACCAATAATACCAAGTATGATAAATATCACCACTAAGGTACGCCAGAATAGTGTCTTCATTGTTGCAATCCTGCTCTGCAAAATCGTGTCTCTGTGAGTACCTTGCCACTGCGGAGTCAATTGGCCAAAAATATATGGACAGGTTTTATTAAGCTGTGCTCACGAGTATTATAATTCAAGTGATGACGTCAGGATTTATAAATGACTTATTTTTCTTCATGTTTGAATCAACATGAACCTTGGTTTCAGTTCAAACACGATTGTGTACGTCATCTTGCCTTTACGTTGGCGAGTCCAAATATCATCTCGCAGGTGCCCGAAGAACTGCGTTTAGAAACGCCCTTTGAGCTGCATAGCACGTCCTTTTGGTTACAACAGTACGACCATTATGTGCAACGTTTAAAAGCGCTAGATCAAGATCCTAGTCCGTTATTGGAGTTTTTAGGTCAGTTGCGCAGTACCCGTATTGGGCTGCGTTTTGAATATATGCTCTGGTTTTGGTTGCTCGATACTGAATATCACGCATATAAACTCATCGGACACAGCATTCAAAAAATGAAGGGCACGCAAACCATAGGTGAGCTGGATTTTCTGGTCTATAACACGACTGAGCAACGTATTGAACACTGGGAAGTTGCACTCAAATACTATTTAGGTGAAAAAGATTTAAGCTTGCCTTATTGGTATGGTCTGAACCGTAAAGATACCTTATTGAAAAAACTAGCTTATTTCACTGAACGCCAATTTCAATTTGAGGAGGCGCTGGGTCATCGCATTGATCAGCGCTTTGCCGTACTCAAAGGTCAGTTATATAGTCCACAACACATGCAACACCCCAAGCTCCCTAAGTGGCTAAATTCGCATAGGCGCATTGGATACTGGGGCTTTCAGACTCAAGCTGATTTTCGTCGGCTGACACGTCATGAATGGATGTGTCCACAACTACATGGCTCAACCACACCTGCTTTATGGTGGAGCAATGGACTTTATGTGAATACACAAAATCCGGCAGATTGCTATATGTTTCGTCAGGCGCCAGCCGTGCCTTGGGTGCCCGGCATGTTTGAATAAAATAATAATTCTTAAGAATAATTCTTCTTTGAAACATTTATTAACGTTTCTACTATCAAAAAGTAATGTTCTTTTAGACGTTTAGTTTTTAATCTCTAGTTACATCAGAATTAAATCTAAAGTGGAGACAGATGATGAAAAAAATCTTAGCTGCGTCAATTATGGTTGCTTTTGTTTTAACTGGCTGTAACACCTTTAAGGGGTTCGGAAAAGATGTATCAAGCGCTGGTGATGCGGTAACCAACACTGCGCAAAAAACTCAAAATAAAATCTAATTTTATTTGAAGCAAAAAAACCTTATCTTTTTGATAAGGTTTTTTTATTTGAGCATACCCATTAGTTGATGTTTGACCTATGATATTGAGTTAGATTTTTCCAGACTCAAATTTTGGTATGAACCCTTCCGATACTCTCGAACTCAGTTTAGATTTACTTCGCCGCCCCTCTGTGACTCCTGAAGATTATGATTGTCAGGCGCTGATGGCCAAACGTCTTGCGCACGTTGGCTTTCATATTGAAAACATGCGCTTTGGCGAAGTCGACAATTTATGGGCGCGCCGCGGTACTCAAGATCCTGTGTTCTGTTTTGCTGGCCATACCGATGTGGTTCCTACAGGTAACCTTGAGGCATGGAACAGCGATCCGTTTCAACCTGAAATTCGCGACGGTATTTTATATGGGCGCGGTGCTGCCGATATGAAGACCGCACTAGCAGCCATGGTGGTGGCCTCTGAACGCTTTGTAAAAAAACATCCAGATCACAAGGGCTCTATTGCGTTTTTGATTACATCTGATGAAGAAGGCCCATCAATTAACGGTACGGTAAAAGTGGTTGAAACTCTCGAAGCACGTAACGAAAAAATGACGTGGTGCCTAGTGGGTGAACCATCGAGTACCAGCCAGTTAGGTGACATTATTAAAAATGGCCGTCGTGGCTCATTGAATGCCGTTCTGACAGTGAAAGGCAAACAAGGTCATGTGGCCTATCCTCACCTCGCACGTAATCCGATTCATCTCGCCTCTGCTGCCCTTCACGAACTTTGTGAGACTGTGTGGGATCACGGTAACGAATATTTTCCGGCAACATCTTTTCAGATTTCAAATATTCATGCGGGAACTGGTGCGACCAATGTGGTGCCCGGTACGATGGCTGTTACCTTTAATTTCCGTTATTCGACTGAAGTGACTGCCGAACAGCTTAAAGAACGTGTACTGGAAATTTTACAGCGTCATGGCCTTGAGTATGATATTTCATGGACACACTCAGGATTACCATTTTTGACTCCTGTTGGTGAATTGGTGAATGCCGCGACCACTGCCATTAAAAATGTTACCGGTGTCGATGCCAAACTTTCGACCAGCGGCGGTACATCTGATGGCCGTTTTATTGCACCGACTGGCGCGCAAGTACTTGAGCTGGGTGTTTTAAATGCATCTATTCATCAAATCAACGAACACGTCAATGTCGCCGATCTGGAGCCTTTGGCCGAGATTTATGAGCAGATTCTTGAAAATTTATTGACTTAATATTTAAGGGCTCTTCGGAGCCCTTTTTCATTTCAGCCATGATCATAAAACAGTTTGCCTAGTTGCTTGCATGAGCAGCATCTGGATTTTGGCGAGCAGTTGTTCCTCTTGAAAAGGTTTGCCCAGATAATCGTTCACCTCAAGCTGCTGTGCCATCTCGCGGTATTTTTCGCCCGTACGTGAGCTGATCATGATAATCGGTAAAGCTTGCAGTAAATTGTGCTGACGTAAACGGCGAGTAAATTCGAACCCATCCATTCGCGGCATCTCAACGTCGAGTAAAATGACATCTGGACGAATGTGCTCCAGCTTCTCTAGCGCATCTTGGCCATCTTTGGCTGTTACTACATCGTACCCTTGGCGTTCGAGTAAACGTGATGTGACCTTTCGAACCGTCACTGAATCATCCACCACCATGATCATGGCTCGCTCTTCACGTATAGCGCGCTCGTGGTCGGTATCGTGGCGATATTGTCGTGGCTGTTGATCGACTTGTTCTGCAATGGTAATCGGATCTAAGATCAAACAGACTTGCCCATCGCCTAAAATCGATGCGCCCGCCACCACTTTAACCTGACTAAACTGTTGCCCGATTGGTTTCACCACAATCTGACCACGTGATCCGACCACCTGATCAACCAGCAACGCCACCTGCGGCCCTGTGCTGGAATGAATCAGCAACACCTCCAGCTCACCTGTGATGGTTGACCAGTCTGGCTCGACCACATTACTTACAAATTCACCCAGATAACGTAATTTGTAGCGGGTATTATCAAGCTCAAAACGATCTTGCTGGCTATTAAAGTATTGTTCCAAAATCAGCGGCGATAAGCGCACAATACGCTCAATTTTACCCAGTGGTAAGGCATATTGCTGATCAAGCACCTTGACCATCAGCGCATCACTGACCGCTACTGTGGTGGGCACACGCAGGCTAAATGTGGTTCCCATACCCGCTTGGGCAGTTACGGTAATTTTACCTCCAAGTGCCTTGATTTCGTTATGCACAATATCGAGGCCAACACCACGCCCCGAAATATGGGTAATTGCAGACGCCGTTGAAAACCCCGGGTAAAAGATATACTGGAAGATTTGATCGTCATCTAAAGTATGAAAATGGTCTAAATAGCCCAGTTGCTGCGCCTTGTTTGCAATTGCATTGCTGTCCATGCCTCGACCATCGTCTTTTAACTGCAAGACCACATCAGTACCATGACGGCGGATAGAAAGCTCAATAGTCCCGATTGATGGTTTACCTTGGCTCAGTCGTGTTTGCTGATCTTCAATACCATGATCGATGGCATTGCGGAGCATATGTTCGAGCGGTACGACCAAACGCTCTAGAATACTCCGATCTAACTCGCCTTCTGTATTGTGAACCAGCAGTTGAGTTGGTCGATTCAGCGCCAGAGCAGTTTGTCGGACGGTGCGTTGTAAGCGTGGTAAAAGATGCGAAAACGGAACCAGGCGAGTACGAATCAGATTTTCTTGCAGATCGGCCTGAATTCGCGATTGCTGGAGCAGTAAACTTTCGGTATCTCGAATTTTTTCGGTCAAACTAGTACGAAAATCGAGTAAATCCGATGCCGATTCTGCCAAGGATTTACTTAAATGATAAAAATTTGAATATTGCTCTGGCTCAAGCGTAGCGGTATGTTCACCAGAAAGCTGTTGTAAAGATTGTGTATCTAACACCCGATCCAGATGTTTAAGCTGACGCGATAAACGCTGAATCGCCAGTTCCATTTCACCCAAAACGGTATCGACCTGCGCAATATCCATCTGAATTCGGGAGCGATTGATGGCGTTTTCACCAGACTGATCAATCATTTTGTCAATCAGATCTGCCGAAACACGGATCATTTCATTGCTTTCATCAACCGCAATGGAAGTGTCCCACTCACCATGCATAGACGGCGGCTCTGTGCCGTCACCCGGACTAACCGCACCCGATTCGGACAATGATGCAGCGATCTGTTCAAACTGTACCGGAAACAAAGGTTGAGTCAGCTCTAACTGCTCAAGTTGATGCTTAAGTTCGTGATAATGATCGTAACGCGTATCAAAAATTGCCAGTCTCAACCATTGTACGGCGTTGAGAAGTAATGGATCGTAGCTGCTCGTTTTAGAATTGTGCAGGTTCATTCGCTCAAAGGTAATCTCAAGTCGCGTGGTAATGTCCATGACATATTTCAGTTCGAGCAGCCGTGCACTGCGCGTTAAGCGATGAAAAATACGTTGTAGCTCCAACAGCAAATGACGCTGATGACGCTCCTTGATCCATTGCTGAAGATTGAGTTCGGCCTGTGAAAGCAAATCTTGTGCTTCATCCACAAACATTTTTTCGACCAAGGTTTGCGGAAAAGTCTCAGAGGCGGCGGGTACTGAATTGAACGCCAGTACTTCACTCAAGCTCATCTGATCGTCAAGCTTTAACCCAGCCTGCTCGATTACTTGGTTTTGAGTACAATCCGCTTCAGCGAATGCGGCCGGCAACCAGTCTTCGATATGTTGAAGCACATCCAAGACATGACTCACAGGAAACTCTACTGCATGCTGATACAGGTTTTGAATCCGTTCGGCCAGATCATCATGCACAATTCGAATGATCTTGATCAGTTCGAATGAAACATCTAATTGCTGATAGATCAGACGTTGATAAATCGATTCCAGCTCATGTGCAATCAAACCGATCTGATTTAGCTGAACCATATTGGCACCCCCTTTTAAGGTGTGCAAAAACCGGATCAGATGTTGCAAGATATCTAAATTATGTGGTGCTTCGGTCCAGAGCGTCAGCTCGGTTTCGACGCCTGCCAATAGTTCTTCACTCTCTTCAAGGAAAATTTCCAGCAAACTGTCATCGACCTGTAACGGCTGTGCCAACACAAGCTGACGATCTTCTGCCAAATAAGACATCAGTTGCATGTCGAGATTAAGTACCGAATCGGTACTGATGTCACTATGTTGAGTCGTTACACTTTGAGAAGCAAATTCTTCCAAATCAAGCGGTTTAAATGGCTTGATTTCTCGATTGAGCTGATCAAACAGTACCTGATACGGTGTAAAAGAACTAATGTGCTGTGCCGCAGCCAAACTATCAAACAGCCCCACAAATGCGGTATGCACTGGCTGGAATGCATCATATAGGCTTTGAGGAAAATCACTACTCGTGATTCCGATGAGTTCTTGATAAACCGATTGCAAATGTTGGGTAAAAATATGCAAAACACGTGTTCGGTCTGTATCGGTCGCAGCGTATAGGCTTGCGGCCTGTTCCTGTAAAATCACAATATAATCGACCGACTGGTGCCGTATACGATCTTGAAACTCAAATTCGGCATCGAGCAAATCATCAATTTCAAGTGCGAGTAAGGCCGCTACCACACCGCCATTAAGCTGTAACTCATGTGCAGCAGTCGATTCGAGCTGATGCTGATAAAGCTGATACTGATCTAAAAAGATATTCAGTAGTGGTTGAAGCGTCTTGGCCTCTAAGCCATGCTGAATGTTGTGCACCGACTGTGTAATAAATTCCAGATACTGCCCAAGCAAAGCCTGCTCGGTAGAGAGTAGTGCTCCATGCTGGAGTAATCTCTGCTTGATTGTGCTTTCAAGTGCTGTACTGGCATCAAAGATCGCATCGATACAGGCCATGGATGAGCTACCACGTATGGTATGCAAGGCACGTAACAGTCGGTTAAAGTCATCATCCGAAGGGGCTGAGTTTGCTAAAAAATGATGGACATCTGCAACATAAACCGAGATTTCTTCTAGAAAAATGACAATAGATTCATTTAGTTTGACGCTGTTAGTTGGCGCGAGATTCAATTCATCAGCTGTCTGAGATGCTCTCATGAGCAGAGTCATCAGCGCAGGTTCTATCTCGAGATTGAGTTGTAACTGTGACCCAATAAATGCATAGGGCCGTAAATCGACACGATGTGGCTGGCGTTGTTTAAAATCCTCAATCAGTTCATCTTGATAAAGCCGATAAACCTGAGCCACATACTGCTGAATCGGGAGTGTAGTAGGTAAAATTGAGTTGAGAATTCGTGTCAGGGTTTCCTCCACCATCCATGCAATTTCACTCGATGCATTGGCCCCCACCATCCGGCCCGTACCTTTTAAATTATTAAAATGCCGACAGATTTCTTGCAACAAGGCTTGATCGTCAGGCGTCGTATGCCAAGCCTGAATCAGGCGCTCCAATGCACTAAACACCTCTTCGAGCTCTTCAATAAAAACGTCAAGAATCTCCTGATCCTGATCCAGATATTGATCTTCAGGCAAGGTCAGCGCCGCCAGACGCGTATTTAATGCAGTGTCCATATCCGAATGCTGTGCTCAGCAACCCCAATCTTCATGCGCTGTTTTGATCCCCTTAATCAATTCTTTTTTATTCGGTCATCTCTAATTGATAACCAGAAATTGCCAGCTCTAATTCTTTAATGATCGCATTCAACTGCTGAAGATACAATCCGAGCTGCTGCCCTTTGGCATCACAACCACTCATTTCTGTTGTATCTGTTTGAACGCTGTGTTGCACGTGGTGCGTAAGGTGCGTTGCGATCTGTTCTGCGTGTAGTAAGGTGAGACGTGCCTGATCTAGCTCCGTTACAGACCGTTGTACCGAATCAATTAAATGTCGGTACTGCTGCAACATCAGGTTCAGGGCATCTGCAATTGTACCGGTAAAATCCTCAGAAACAGTCGCTGGCCGCCTTAAATCACCCTCGGCGAAATCACTGATCTCATTGAGTAAACGTAAGATTGCGTGCTGATGCTGACTGGTTTCATGAGCACTTTCGAGCTGCTGTGCTGTATCAGCAACCTTTCGCATCGGTAAACGCATCAACTGCCAAGTCGCGTAAGCCAATCCGAGTAATGCAATCACAACCACACTGATCAAGAGTATGGCAAACATATTGTTTTGACTTTTTGCCAGGCGATCCAGCGACTGTAACAATTGCTCAGATTGTTTGGGTAACTGCCAATAAGCCTGCCAAAGCTGCTCCACCTGATCAGGTTGCAATAAAACGCGCTCAATTTTAGGCTGTAAAGCGCTATCAAATTCAAGTTGAATATCTTGCAGCAAAGCTCGCTGTAGCGGATCTTGCACAGCATTTAAGCCCTGCACGGGATCGCCAAGAAGCTGTCGCAGAATGCCAGCTCTAAACTGCTGGGTATCTTCAATAAAATCATGCACCGTTTGCGGTGTGGCCTGCTCAGGTAAAATGGGAGAATGTCCCCATTTTAAAAGCTGTGATGCGCTCTGCTCTTGTTGCTGGGCCAGTTTTAAATGCCCGATATCAGCAGGTTGATGCTGCAATAACTCGATTAGCTGCGCATAATTCGATTGTATTTCGGGCATCGAAAGCTGCATCGATAAATGTAAAAACTGAACTTGTCTGGCAAGATCAGGATCGGCTTGAATCCTCTCAATACTGTGTGACAATGCCTGCCAATCGGTCATGACACGCTGATAAGCCGAGGTATCTGATGCAATCTCTGCGAGATCGTTTTGAAACTGCTGATGCGTCGCGCTTAAATTTTTACGGTTTTGCAGTGAATCTGAACGTAAAATTTCCAGTGATTCAGACATAAACTGCTGATTGAGTATGGTCAATGCCATCATTTTTTGATCGACATGATGCCGTTTTTGCATGTGCTGAATCAGAAAAATGCTCGAAACGAGTAGAATCGTCGTCATCAACAGTATAAGCAAGAGCAAACGCTGTAACTGCTGCGGCGATTCAAACCGATTGGAAAAATGATCTGCTTTAAACCATCCACTCCATCGGTGGTGATCTGACTCAATACGTCTGTTTTTGACGCTTGCGATCCACGTCATATCCCACCCCTCATGATCACAACACCGTTTAAAATTTATTTTTAATGGTGCTGCGAGGCATTCATAAAATCGTGATTGCCTAATAATTGACTCAATAAAAAAATATGCCAGCGCTGCTGATACTGTTGAAAATAGCCGCGACAATACGGCTGAAACATCATGCCAAGATCATGCTGATGCGAAAAATAATGCGTTTTATTAAAATGCTGTACACCAAATACCTGATCGACAATCAGCCCGATATAATGTTGATTGTGGCTGATACACATCACTTTATGTTGTGTGTGTTCCTGATAATTCTGTTTAGAAATAAACTCAGACAAACTCGATACGGCCAGCAATCGCCCGCGAATATTTGCCAAACCTTTTAGCCAAGGCTGTGTATTGGGAACACGGGTATAACTTGGCGGATGAATGACTTCAGTGACTTCCCCTAATGGCGCAACGAAATAATGCCCCATCAATTCAAATGCGATACCTGTCCAGCGTTCTGCCTGCTCAATCGACTCATGCTGTACGCTCAAATCATCTGGCGTATATGCCGCCAAATGTGTATCGCTGCTCTGAGCCATTTTACGAATCTGACAGAATATATTGCTGAATCACGTCGATCAGCTGATTTTCATCTATGGGTTTGGTCAAATACTCTTTGGCGCCCTGACGCTTACCCCAAATTCGATCTGTGGCCTGATCTTTGGTACTCACAATCACCACTGGAATATGCTTGGTGCTTTCACCACGGCAGATCTGACGGGTGGCTTGAAAACCATTCACACCTGGCATTACTACATCCATCAGCACCAGATTCGGTTGTTCGGCCTGAGCCAGCGTCACACCATCTGCACCATTGGTAGCTTCAAGCACTTGATAACCGTGTCGGGTCAATATTTCACGAAACCGATACGTCTCGGTGGGTGAATCATCAACGATCAATATACGCGCCATAATGACCTCAAATTTATTTATTGGAATTAAACACTGACATGATTACGAATTGCGCTTAACAATTCATCTTTACTAAATGGCTTGATCAGGTATTCATCGGAGCCCACGATACGCCCTTTGGCCTGATCAAATAATCCATCTTTACTTGAAAGCATAATTACGGGAATATGCTGGTAATTTTGTGAATTTTTAATCAGCGCACAGGTTTGATATCCATCTAGGCGTGGCATCATAATATCCACAAAAATAATATCGGGATTGGTCTGTGCTATTTTTGATAATGCTTCAAAGCCGTCTGTCGCCGTGACCACGGTATAGCCTTCTTTTTGCAGCAGCGTTTCAGCAGTACGACGAATGGTTTTTGAATCATCAATCACCATAATTTTAATTGCTTTGGGTGCATCTTCCATTCATTCGTCCTTTTCAAATGCCCAATTCAGGCAAACTAATCTGTTATCAAGTGTCATGGCATTTTTACATAGTTAAAGTCTTGTTTTCAATTCATCCACTAGAACATCTTTTTTTCATTTATCTCAATTTACGCTAAACTAAAACGATAAAACCCGTGGATTTACAGCGTATAAATCCATCTTAATATACCAAGATTATGATTCAAAAAAAATTAATCTAATTTTATTGGGGAGAAGCACATGGTTCAATCCATAGAATTTGCGCCTGCTGTGCGGCGACGGCCCTTTCAGTTGGGTAAACAAGTAACGTTATTCATTTTACTCATGTTCTTCTATCTGCTTGGATGTGCAGGCGAGATTCATGCCAAATGGTATCGCTATTATGATTCGCGTGGCACTGCCAATATCAGCGCCAACGTAACGCCAGCACATATTCGCTATGGATATGAGTCGCTCGATCAAAATATGCAAGTGATTGCGAAGACGCCGGCATGGAATGGCGACCGAGACGCCAAAACTCAAGCCAGATATGAATCACAAGCACGACAACAACAATATGATCTCAAACTCAAACGTGCCTATGGCAACAGTAAAATTGCCACCATGAAACGCGATGAATCTTTAAGTAGCATCAAAAAACAGATCGCATTTCAGCAAGAACAGCTCAAACAGCAACAAAATGATCGAGTGATGTATAAAAATCAGGAAAATCAATATATAAGAAAAGGGCAAAACATACCGGTATCGGTGCGCGAACACATGTTACAAAACCAACAACAGATCCTCGCCAGCAAAGCGATGCTGAAGCAAATGCAAGACAACTATAACAGCACTCAAATCCATTATGCAGATGTGATTGCACGCTTAAAAAAAATGGAATAACCGTTATAATCGGTGGCAAAGTCGACACAACATCACATTATTTAAAGGATAACACTGCATGCGTAGCACCCTTCTGGTTCTTTCGAAAGCGACCATACTCAGTATGAGTTTAATGGTCGCAGCATGCAGTCAAAAAGATGCCGCCGAAAGCTCACAGCAATCAGCCAATACCGCAACAATTGAGTTAATTGGTGCCGATCTGGTGGCGGTCAAATCCGGTCAAATCGAACAGAAAACGGCATTTATCGGAACCATTCGGGCAGTCAATCAAAGTTCGGTACAGGCACAAGTGACCGCAACCGCCACACAGGTCAATGTGAATGTCGGGCAGTCGGTGACTAAAGGGCAGATATTGGTGCGTCTTGACAATCAGGACAATGCGGCACGGCTTTCCCAAGCACGTGCCAATCTTGCGTCGGCTCGGGCACAAGCAGATTTGGCCAAAAATCTGATGCAACGAAAAAAGCGTCTGCTTGATCAAGGTTTTATTTCACGCGTGGAATACGAACAAAGTGAAGTTGATTACAAGGCACAATTAGAGACGGTGAATGCACAGCGTGCCAATGTCGATATCGCCGAAAAAGCCAATTTAGATGGCACCATTCGCAGCCCGCTTTCAGGGGTGATTACCAAGCGTCAAGTAGAACCAGGTCAAACCGTTGCCGCGGGCAGTACGCTGTTTGAAATTGTCGATCCAGCTCAGTTAGAAATTCAAGGAAAATTGCCAATCGAACAACAATCCGCATTGGCCGTAGGGAAAAAAATAAGCTTTAACATTCAAGGTGAGCGCACGGTGCAAGAGGCACGTTTAAGCCGAATTTCGCCTGTGGCCGATCAGGTCAGTCGTCAAATCGAATTTTTTGCACAACCGAGCAGCCCGATTCGCTCACTCAGTATTGGTGCATTTGTAGAAGGTTTTATTTATAGCCAGGATCAGATATCGGGGCAGATTATTCCACTCAATAGTATTCAGAGTATGGATCAACAGCCATATGTCTGGGTGGTTCGTCAGCAAAAGCTGCATAAAGTGGCCATTAAACTTTTAGAAAAACGCTTCACTGATGATGTTGCCATCGTTCAGGGATTACAACCGGGAGATCGCGTGAGCCGAATCGCATTTGAAAATAGCGATGACAACAAGGCCGTGCGCATTTCTGGCAATTAACATCAGGATTGAGTCTATGTGGTTAACCCGAATCAGCGTCAAATATCCCGTCTTTACCATTATGATGATGCTCAGTCTGATGGTATTAGGGCTGGCTTCGTGGCAACGAATGGGAGTAGAAGAATTTCCCGATGTCGATTTCCCGTTTGTGGTGGTATATACCAACTACCCCGGCGCCTCTCCTGAAGCCGTTGAATCTGAAATTACCAAAAAACTTGAAGACCAGATCAATACCATTTCGGGCCTAAAACAGATCACCTCGCAATCGAGTGAGGGATTATCCATGATTGTGGCAGAGTTCAATCTGGATGTGGCATCGAGCGTTGCAGCGCAAGATGTGCGCGATAAAATTGCGGTAGCAAAAGCTAATTTTCGTGACGAAATTGAAGACCCGGTGGTCGAACGCTACGACCCAGCCAGCAGCGCGATTATGTCGGTGGTCTTTGAAACCAACTCAATGTCACTTCGTGATTTTAGCTCTTACATCGATCAGCGGATTTTACCGCAGTTACGTACCATTCCGGGCGTCGGTACAGTCAGTCTGCTGGGCGATGCCAAACGCCAAGTACGTATTGTGGTCAATCCGCAAAAAATGCAAAGCTACGCGATTGGGATTGATCAGGTCATCAACACCCTTAAAAATGAAAATGTAGAAATTCCGGGCGGCAGTTTAAAGCAGCCGAATCAGGAACTGGTCATTGAGATTCAGTCCAAAGTGATTCAGCCCTATGGCTTTGGTAATTTGGTGGTCGCCAATAAAAACGGCGTACCGATTTATTTAAAGCAAATTGCTGAGGTTGAAGACACACAGGCCGAGCTGGAAACGGGCGCCTTTCAAAACGGTAAAACTGCTGTTTCGGTAGATATTTTAAGAAGCTCAGATGCAAACGTGATTCAGGTGGTCGACAACACTTACAAAGTGCTCGATAAAATCAAGGCACAGCTTCCCAAAGGCGCAAGTTTGCATGTGGTTGTCGATACGTCAAAAAGTATCCGCGCCTCAATTAAGGACGTTGCACGTACCATCATCGAAGGTGCCTTACTGGCAGTTTTGATTGTATTACTGTTTTTAGGTTCTTTTCGCTCCACCGTTATTACAGGTTTAACACTTCCGATTGCCTTACTGGGTACCCTCACCTTTATCTGGGCATTTGGTTTTAGCATCAACATGATGACCTTACTGGCCTTGTCCTTGTGTATTGGCTTGCTGATTGACGATGCTATTGTGGTTCGGGAAAATATTGTACGCCATGCCGAAATGGGTAAAGACCATGTGACCGCGGCATTAGATGGCACAAAAGAAATTGGGCTGGCCGTACTGGCCACCACACTCACGATTGTGGCCGTGTTTTTACCTGTGGCATTTATGGGCGGTATTATCGGACGTTTCTTTTATCAATTTGGTGTGACGGTCAGCACCGCGGTTCTGATCTCGATGTTTGTCAGTTTTACTCTCGATCCGATGCTCTCTGCACACTGGAAAGAAAAACCGCGTAACCGCCCACCAGGCCGAATCAAACGCTTTTTTAACTGGATTTCTAAAGAACTCGATAAACTCACCCATGTTTATGAGCGTATTCTCAAGCTTGCACTGCGTTTTCGTCTAATCACCCTCCTGATCGCGATTGCTTCTCTGGTCGGAGCGCTGGGCTTATCCAAGCTGATTGGTACCGAATTTGTACCCACGCCCGATAAAGGTGAAGTGCGAATCAAGTTTGAAACGCCTGTCGATGCCTCTTTAGAATATACACAGGCCAAGCTGGATCAGGTTACAAAAATCGTCAATACGTTTGGCTTTGTAAAATCGACCTACGGCGTGATTAATGGCGTCACCGATCGGGGTAAAAACCATGCAACGCTTCGCGTCACGGTGACGCCACGGCAGCAACGTCAGCAAAGCCTGACCGAAATCAACAACATCTTTCGCAAACGCTTACAGTCAGTCGCAGGCATTTCCGTGACCTCCGTGGCTTCTGCCGATGAAACGGTTTCGGGCGGACAAAAGCCCATCATGATTTCAATTAAAGGCCCAGATCTGGACGAGTTACAGCGTATCTCAGATCGGTTTATGGTTGAAATGAAGAAAATCAATGGCGTGGTCGATCTGGAAAGTTCACTTAAAGCACCCAAACCAACGTTGTCTATTCAGATCAATCGGGTACTGGCAAGTGATTTAGGGCTTTCGGTCAATCAGATCGCGAGCGCACTGCGCCCCTTAATTGCAGGTGAGAATGTCACCACATGGGAAGATGAACGCGGTGAAACTTACGATGTAAATTTACGACTGGCCGAAGCCAATCGTGCACGCCCAAGCGATCTGGAAAATCTGTATTTAAGCTCGAATAAAACCGATGCCAACAATCAGTCTTTGCTGATTCCACTGGCATCTGTTGCTTCGTTTGAGCAAACCCTCGGTGCCGCACAAATTAATCGCCGCGACTTGTCACGTGAAGTACTGGTCGAGGCCAATACCTCAGGACGACCATCGGGAGATATTGGTAAAGATATCCAGCAACTGCAACAGAACTTTAAATTGCCAGCCGGCTATAGCTTCGATACGCAAGGTGCCAATGCCGATATGGCCGAGTCGGCAGGATATGCGCTGACTGCAATTAGCTTGTCGATCATTTTTATTTATATTGTACTCGGCTCGCAGTTCAACAGCTTTATCCATCCGGCGGCCATTATGGCCTCATTGCCACTGTCATTGATTGGGGTCTTTCTTGCGCTGTTTTTATTTAACAGTACCTTAAACCTGTTTTCGATTATCGGAATCATTATGCTGATGGGGCTGGTCACCAAAAATGCGATCTTGCTGATTGATTTCATTAAAAAAGCCATGGAGCGTGGTGAAACTCGTTTTGATGCAATTTTACAGGCAGGCAAGACGCGCTTGCGTCCCATTTTAATGACCACCAGTGCGATGGTGATGGGTATGGTGCCACTTGCATTGGGTTTGGGTGAAGGCGGCGAACAAAGTGCTCCTATGGCGCATGCGGTGATTGGTGGCGTGATCACCTCGACCCTACTCACCTTGGTGGTGGTGCCCGTGATTTTCACCTATTTGGATGATTTGAAAAATTTCTTGTTACGCCAAAGCCGCAAATTAATGTCATAATCTGTTTTTTACGAAATGAGATGAAATCTTCATCTCATTTTTTATTATAATCTGGTGTTTTTATCGTGCTCTGTTTGAGAGCCCATTTTTAGGACTGTTTCCATGCGCGCAAGCCGCTTTTTATTTGCAACGTTAAGAGAAACCCCAAACGATGCCGAAGTGATTTCGCATCAGCTCATGCTTCGAGCCGGGATGATTCGTAAATTGGCTTCAGGTTTATATACTTGGTTGCCGATGGGCGTACGCGTATTAAATAAAGTAGAAGCGATTGTGCGTGAAGAAATGAATCGTTCAGGCGCGCTTGAAGTCTTTATGCCCGTCACTCAACCTGCGGGCTTGTGGGAAGAGTCAGGCCGTTATGTGCAATACGGCCCGGAGCTTTTACGTTTTAACGATCGTCATGACAATCCCTTTGTACTTGGGCCAACTCATGAAGAAGTCATTACCGACTTGGCTCGCACTGAACTGAAAAGTTATAAGCAATTGCCAATGAACTTTTATCAGATTCAGACCAAATTCCGTGACGAGATTCGTCCACGCTTTGGTGTGATGCGTTCACGCGAATTTATCATGAAAGATGCGTACTCGTTTCATGTCGATCAAGCTTCATTGCAAGAAACCTACGACAACATGTACGACACCTACTGCCGTATCTTTACCCGTTTAGGTTTAGATTTCCGCCCTGTGCAGGCCGATACAGGCTCGATTGGCGGTTCAGGTTCGCATGAGTTCCATGTGCTTGCCGATAGCGGTGAAGACGATATCGTATTTTCGAGCGAATCTGATTATGCAGCCAATGTAGAAAAGGCAGAGGCGATTTTGGTAGGTGAGCGTGCCGCTCCTACTCAAGCCTTGAGCATTGTAGAAACACCAAATCAGAAAACCATTGCAGATGTTTGTGCCTTCTTAAACGCTGATCCGAAACAATCAGTAAAAGCGTTGTTGGTACAAGGCAATGCCGATGAAAAAGGCGATGTCCCTGTGATCGCGCTATTTTTGCGTGGCGATCACGAACTCAACGAAATCAAGGCAGAGCATCATCCGCTTATTGCAGCACCGCTCACGTTTGCAACTGAGGCACAATTACAACAACTTGGTTTGACCGCAGGTTATGTTGGCCCACAAGGATTGCTTGAAAAAGGCCTGACCGTGATTGTCGATCGCGCAGCGTCAGTCCTGTCAGATTTTATTGCAGGTGCCAACGAAGCCGACAAACATGTCACTGGTGTAAACTGGGAGCGTGATGCAACTTATACCGAGGTTTATGACCTTCGTAATGTCGTGGATGGTGATCCATCTCCAGATGGTCAAGGTGTACTACAAATCAAACGTGGCATTGAAGTCGGGCACATCTTCCAGTTAGGTCAGAAGTATTCTGAAGCGCTGAACTGTACGGTTTTGGGTGATGACGGTAAGCCACTGGTTGTGACCATGGGCTGTTATGGTATTGGTGTCACTCGTGTTGTAGCTTCTGCCATTGAGCAAAATTACGATGAAAAAGGCATTATCTGGCCATCTGCAATTGCGCCTTTTGAGATTGCAATTGTGCCGATGAATGCGCATAAATCACCAAAAACGCTTGAAGCTGCTGAAGCACTTTATGCAGAATTGCAAGCGCAAGGCTATGATGTTTTGCTTGATGATCGTAATGAGCGTCCAGGCGTGAAATTCTCTGACCTGGAGCTAACCGGTATTCCACATCGTATTGTGATTGGTGAAAAAGGCTTAGATGCAGGAACCTTTGAATATAAAGGCCGTACTGATGCTGAGTCTGTTAACTTAACCAAAGATGAACTCATGGCAAAACTTAAATAAGCGACTCAAATTAAAAAAGCAGGTTTAATACCTGCTTTTTTTATGCGTTGACTAACAAAACTTCAAATTTCCATAACAGTTACTAATCGGCATTTGACCCAAATCGACAGGCGCCAAATTCACCGGTGTTCCTAAAAGAGCGCCAGAAACAGCACCAAGTGCATTTAAATAGACATCTTGAGTGATATTCAAATTATTAAATTGAGTTTGTGGAATCGAGATCCACCAACCTTTCTGTGCTGCATTATTACTCCATGTTTGGTCACTGACATTTTGCCAACGTATATCTTTACTTTGTGAAGAAATATAAGCATTACTGGTCGCGATCAAATTCCCATTTGAATCCGTGTCAGCCACCAGTAACTGGTGTACTGTTCTATAGGGAATATCGTTCATATTCACATTGGTTAATTTTAAACCAAGCAAAGATGCTGAAGCCTGAGCCGTCAGTTTGGTCAAACTAAAAGTTGAATTTCGGTTATTGATTAATGTTGTACTATAATCATCTACTTTTGCCGTTCCATTTAATTGCCCTGTTAAACCTAATACAGCATTACATCGACCTCCAGATGAATTTACACCAAATGGACATGCATGCACATTCGTTAAATTTGCATTGGTTACGCGTACACCAATATCTCCGCTTAATGAGTTGATTCCAGTATCATCTGCAAGCGTATTTAAGTCACCATTTGAGCCAATATTCATAATCCCCAGCGCCGAAAGTGCCCCTAAACGAAATCCTGTAATGGTTCGTGTGGCAGCAGAGTCTGGATTTTGAATCGCAAACTCAATAAACGGATTGGTGAGTTTAAAGTCTGTCCCTACTCCGGCCCCTTGCGCGGTTGAGCTGGTGATTCCGGTCAGCGCGATATTATCAATATCAATATCACATCCAGTTCCTTTTACACCACCACAGCCCAATTGCAATTTCTTAATATTGGCATTGAGTTCAAGTTGAGCTTCTAATCCCAATCGATAAAACCCCATGTTTCCGTTGGGGTTAGATCCGCCAGGTGCAACATAGTTTAAATTAAGCAATGCCTGTCCGGTGACTTCAGACATTTGCTGATCATCTAAAGAGGTCAAACGATCTGCAAATGCAGCCTGCGTCAAACATAGTCCCGCGGCTGTCAGTAAGATGGCTTTTAGCTGTTTCATCATGATCTTCCTTGATTACCGTGGTGTAATCCCAATACTGCTACGAATGGTTCCGCCCGTAATCACCATTTGTCCAAGTTGCTGACCTGTGGAGGCAGCCGTCGGATAAAAATTAAGATTGGCTTTGAGCACCTGGGATGGTGTTTGAGATGGATTGAGATCCACTTGATTGGCCACCACAAACGTATCTTTGGTGAGTTTCAGATTCGTATTTAGATTCAAATTTCCCGAGATTTTATCCAGACCCAGCGCCGCATTCGTACTTGGATCGACAATATGGATGTAATTGCGATTTTCGTTACTGGCTGAAGCCAGTAAATTCACATTTCCTTTTAAGGTCAGATCTGAGGCGGTGCCCGGAATGAGCATTAACGAGGCGGTTCCATCCAGACGTAATCCAATTGCAAAAAGCACATCTGAGTTTTGGGTAAAATTATTTGAAGGCACAAAGCAAGCGACCGATGTACTGGTATTACATGCGGCAATATTATAACGGCTACCCGGCAATTGCCCTAAAGCCAGTTCGGCATTTAAGGCAATAATAAGTTTCGTTAAATCAAGCGCGATACCATTTTGCTCAAAGCCAATACTTCCGTTGGTATCTAGAAACAAATCAATATTGCGCAAACCAGCATAGTAGTTAACTTCTTCACCACTGTTCGCATTTTTAGCACCATCAATCAACATCACCGATGTGGTTTTACTACCATCAGTATTACGCCCTTGAGTAGATAAAGCTAAACCAAAACCAATGCCTTGCTTATCTTTATTTGTGCCATAAGTAGTGCCATAGATGCCTAAGTTTGCATTTAAGTTATAAATGGGCAAACCTAAGCCCCATGTCGCGGTTTGATTATTGATTTGATTGGCACTGTCGTTGCTATTGTCGGCAATAAAGCGCGCACTGCGCGCGATGGCTTGAAACTCCATACCCCGAATGGCCAAACTTAAGATATTGGGATTCGATGTGAAACTTGACTCATACAGATTATGCCGGTAAATCCCGGCCTGCCGACCCAACAGCGCCGCTATGGTGGAACTAATCTGAAATTCCATCGATTGGGTTTTCACGGCATTGATATATAAATCACCAAAGTTGATTTGTGCCAAATTCTGATTCAGTGCCAGATTGCTCGAACCTGCGGCAATCCCCTGACGGATCTGTAACGGCGTGAGGTTCCCAAATTCGATGGCATAGCTGTTTTTTCCGGTGCCCCCGAGCTCAAGCCGTGTGCCCTGTGTGGTGACTTGTCCGTTACTGTCTTTCACATCTGGCGTAAAACTGGCTTTCATGGCCACATGCACGCCGGTCGATCCGGTCATATCTGAGCTGGCAGTTGCAGCACCAATTTGTGCCCCACCTAAAGTTGGTCGTGCCGCATTGACAGAAATCTCTGCATCACGCAGTGCACCCGATGCCCCCAAACGCAAAATCGGTTTAACTGTGCTGTCATCATTTTGCGTGGCATACGCTGCTGGGTCTGCGCCTACATTGGCTTTATAACGCAAGTCGACGTTGAAACCCGGTTTGGTTTTGCCTGCATTGTCCAAATCGGCTACACGGTCTAGCGTGATCTGATTGGTTGAACCTGTTGTGCCTTGCGCGTTGGTTGAAAGCACAAAGCCTTTGACAGGATCGAGATACATATAACCCGAGCCTTTAAAATTAAAATTAAAATCTTTTAAAACCAGTTGGTTCACCGCAGCGCTATTTTTTAAACTATAAAAAATATTGGCATTTTGCAGACCAAATTCCAGATAACCCAGCTCTTGCGCATTGAATAGCCCATTCGCGGTTTGTAGTAAAAATTTGGTGCCGTCCCGATCTTTAATCGTCAGCGCCCCCAAGCTTTGACTGCTGGCATCGGAGCAATTGGCTGTATTGGCAACATCGGAGCAAACTTTGATATCGGCAATATGTATTTGCGATGGATTGAGCGCAGCTTCGAGGCGAATTCCGGCTTTATTGGTGGAGGTTGTACCTACATCGAATTTGATGGTACCGCCTACAGCCTGACTGCCCAGTTGTGTAATCGCCAAATTATTTAAAGACAAATTTAAGTTGCCAGAACTGCCATCTGCAAACGTGGTATTGTCTTTCCAGTTAATCTGGTTGGCTGTGACTTTATCGGTTTGAAGTTGCACGGTCAGGCCATCTTTACCCGATACCTCTCTGAGGTTTTGATCTGAGAGTGCTTCCATTGCAACGGTATATTGTGCAGTTAAAATACTCAGCATCAGCACAGTTAAACGCGTTTTATTTTTATTCATTTATCTGTCCCTTTAACACCGTGAGGTCGCTGAACCGTTACAGCTAAACACCTTAACCGAACCTGACAATGCCAGATTCGCATTGATGTTCACCCCCACAAAACCACGCTCCAATCCTTGGTCAAAACCAGTATAAGTAGACGGCACAAAGGTACTTAAATACCCTTTTTGGCTGTCTGCTGTTCCTGTATCGGTTTCAATCGAAAGTGCCTCAAAACCCAGATTACGAATCTGGATCGGATATTCATCTAAAAAAGTCAGTTTGAGCGCAGAGCGATATTGATTGGTATTCACCGTCACCGTTGTGCCATCGAGCTGAAACTTATCGATCGCCAAAGTGCCCTGAATTTTTTTAAAGACCAGCCAATATAAATTGCCGTTTTGATCCTGACGATTATTAAATGCCAAAGCCAAACGACAATACTGATTTGCGCCATTGGCGCAGGCATAGGTATTAGACAAACCACTACCTGTCGGAACGGCCTGATTGAGTGACAAAGATAGGCTTAAATCGGCCCCGCCTTGGCCCTGAACCTGACTTAGCTCCTGATTGCTCAATGCTTTTAAACCTGATGGATCGGCATATACCATGCTGCTGATCAGTAGTACGCCCATTAAACCGAGACGATGAATTTTCATACTGATACGCTCCTTCAAAGTCCGGTGGTCGAAATTTTAAAATGCTGAATCATCAGGCCATCAATTGCTGCCGAACCTAAATTCACCGCATTGCCAGATGGATCTTTAAAAGTGACCCCTACAGCCGAGCTGGTATTCACCGCATTTAGTAAGTTGCCGCTTCCGATTCCGACTGTTCCAATACTGATACTACTGTGTGTAGCGGTTGTGCCTTGATAATTCACCCCAGCAATGGTGGAGGCCGTGCCACAGCTTTGCACGTTACAGGTCGAACCCTTATAAGCTGAGTTGGTACCCGAGTAATCGGTATAAATTTGCTGATAAATACTGGCCACGTTTGGAATACGGGTCAGCTCCATAGAAAAATTGGTGCCGTCGGTATTAAAAATAAGCGGCTGATAAACATTACCCAAAACCAGATTGATATTTGGGCTATAAATGTATAAACCCTCTTGGGCATTAAAACTTGGTGCGCCGCCGCCAGTAATGGCCGGTGTATTTAAGCAAGTTCCGGTACTGGTACAGCTACTGGTATCTGTACTGGCTTCAGCCGAGCTGATTCTCAGCACACGACTCGCATCTGCTGTGGTACGCGTACCCGCATTGTAATCGGTATTTAAACGAATCAACGCCGTCAAACCGAGTGTTTGATTATATGAAGCTGGCAACCCTGATGCCTGCGCATTGCCTAAAGTTTGAAACAGCTTAAAGTTCGAGCCATTTAAATTTAAACCATTGAGCACCATTTGCACACGTAAGCGCTGTTCAAGTCCACCTAAAGTGGTTGGTGCACCAGTTACAGGGTTCACGGTGGTGCTGGTGGTCGAGTTACGCGAAAAAATATCGCCCCATAAGCCCAATTTGGCAGGGTCTGTGCCGACTGTGCCATCTGCCCGCAGTAAAGGAGCCTCAAGGCTTAAGTAACTTAAATTTTGGAGATTCCCCGCAAAATCAAAAGTATTGACAGGTAATACATTTAAAACCCACGGGTTAGATTCAGTACCGAGGTTGAGTCCAGTATTGCTAAAGCGTGAGTTGACATCGCTGTCGCTTTTAGAGAGTGCCAAACCGTAAAGATACAGATCGGCTTTTTTTGCACCTGCGGCAGTGGCCGTTGCAGACAATGGCCCGACAGGAATCACACGAATCAGACCGGTATCAAAACTTCGATCTGCCACACGGGCTTTATTTTGTGCTGTACTTAAATTGTCTTCTGCCTTTTGAAACACCATTTTGACGTTTTCGGGCAAGATCGCAATCCCTTCACCAGTTTGCTGACTCAAGCTTTCATCTGACAATGCTTCCAAGGCAAAAGCTGAATGAGCGAGGCCTAGGCCTAGACTCAAAAGTAGCACTGCGAGTTGAACGTTGACTGTAGAATGTCCTGTCGTCATCATGACCATCCTGTTATACGATGCTCCGCACCATATTTTATTTTTCTTGATTTTATCTGCTGTGAAAAGCGTCCCGCCTGCCACACGGGCTAGCAATTTTGCCAACCCTGACTCACTTTCTATTATGCGTATTGTTTAAACAAATGCAAAAAAAAACATGTAAAAAAAAACATTTCCGACAAGCGTAAGCTAATACGGCTTTTTACGCTTCAATTTACAACACCATAAACGTTAGGGCTTGCGAACACCGCACACGCTTTAAAATTTTAAAAATGCAGAATAACTCAGTGGTATGGAGAAACTCACCAAAATCAGTGATGCAGTGCGTTGTAGGTTCGATGGATTAAACCAGCGTGTCCGATTTTTTGCCAGCAACGCCCCAACGACAATCCAGAAAGTTGCAATCGGGATAATCAGCATGAGAAATACGGCCATGTGTAAACCGTACAAATGCATATTGGACCACGCAGCCTGTGGGAAAATGGCAGAGGCAAACAATAAACCTTTCGGATTTAAAATGGTGGCACAAAGGAGTTCGGTAAAACGAATCGTAGGTTGAGACAAATTTTGCTGATGATCGGCTGTACGCCACAGCTTGATGGCCAAGTACAAAATGTAAAATGCACTAAGCAACTTCAAAATGGTCGGCAGTAAAGCAAAATGCTGGGAAATTAAACCAATCAGTAATCCCCAAAACGAGATCGAAATAATATATCCCGTG
Organism: Acinetobacter soli; assembly: GCF_018139125.1. Lineage (NCBI taxonomy): Bacteria > Pseudomonadati > Pseudomonadota > Gammaproteobacteria > Moraxellales > Moraxellaceae > Acinetobacter > Acinetobacter soli. Next base: position 3,059 of record NZ_CP073241.1, on the reverse strand, counting down.
ACTTCAGCAGGAATCAGCTTTAAAGATGCACGCACCCCCACCTGAATACCAGACGATGCCAGCAATGTATTGGTTGGGCCTGGTGTTAGCAAAATGGCAGCAACCAGTCCCACAAAAAACCATGAAATCATCCGATGACCTCACCCTGTATCAAACCAGACGAAAAACACTATAGCACCAGCCAACAAACATATACTGAAACTGCTCAGATTGATATTGGCCGCTCATGGATATTTTCAATACTTTACAGGGGTTTATAAGCTATAAATCAATAAGACGCAGCAGTCACTTTAAAAGTGTATATAATTATGACTTGTGTGATCTATCTCAATCTTTTTATTCAATTTTGCTATCTTGCGCCACAATTTGACACTTCGCTGCAAAAGGCGTACCGTTATGTCTCGACACTTGGTTGTTTGTATTGCAATCAATTCTCTCTTTTTCAAAGCTTTAAGTTTTATCTAAGTTTTCCTCAGCACTATAGGTCATGTCCTGATGCACCGGATGATCGCGACAATGCGGCATACCGTGGTATTGCGTATTGAATGATATTATGTCTATGGCAAAGCAGTTCTTCCAATCTTGGCTTCCTTCATCTGAAAAGGTCGCTAATCTGAAATTGATGCGATTTTTTGGTAAACGATCGCTCAATCCTTTGCTGTGGTATATCAATCGAAAATCGATTACCCGTGCTGTATTTATAGGGACATTCTTTGGCCTGCTGCCTATTCCGTTTCACAGCTTGTTTATTGTTGCTGCTGTCCTGATGTTTGAAGTGAATCTTCCGATTGGGCTGGTTTTGGCATGGTTAAGTAATCCACTTACGTTAGTACCGATTCTGTATATCGGCTTCTGGATTGGCACAAAAATTTATCATGTGCAGATGATCAATAAAGAAATGCTGCTCGGTGTCTTACATCAAATTTCGAACTGGGTGAGAAACTTCGGACACGCACATATTGATTTAAGCCTCGCCAAAATTTTACTTTCCGGGCTGATCATTGAAGCCTTAGTGGTTGCCATTGTTTTATCGGCGGTGACCAATTTATTTTGGCGTTGGAGTGTGATTCATCACTGGAAAAACAGACCAAACAAAAAGCCGAACTAAAGTTCGGCCTTGTTGTGAGCTCGGCTTATTTTGCTTTTAAGCCTTTCATGTATTCTTCGGCCACATGCAAAACGTATTCCTGACACGCCTCACCTGTACCGCCATCATACTTGCCGTTGTTGGTAATGTTGTTTGACACCACGCGAATACCGATAAATGGCACATTAAACTGACTGGCAATTTGCGCAACCGATGCCGCTTCCATTTCCTCTACCGACGTACCGTAACGGGTATTAAAGAATTTGATGCGATCTAGTTCGTTATTCCAAACATCGGCAGAACCAATGGTTCCTTCAACCACCTTACCTTTGTTATAGCTCGATTTCACGCGCTGTGCAGCGGCAAGTAAACCGGCATCGGCTTGAAATTTACGAATTGCAATTGGCTCTGGGTCGGATTCATCTTTTGGTAGTACATCAAATGCTTCATTCCATTTGAGTGCATCCGATCCACCACCGACAGGCTGGTGCGGTGTTTTAAATGCACCAATATTGGTGGTGTATTGACCCAGCACAATATCGTAAACATTCAGTTTTGGATCGTGACCGCCCGATGTTCCTTGGTTGATAATCGCAATAGGCTGGAAGCGTTCAATGGCAATCGCTGTTGCTGCTGCAGAGTTACTCATGCCCATACGCGTTTTTGAAATAATGACTGGATAGCCATGATACGTGCCTTTCCAGAATTTCCAGCCACCAATGGTTTCTACACTGACATCACTGAGTTTAGATGCCATTTGCTCAGACTCGACGGGTAAAGCACCCTGAATAATGATTGGTTTCAATGCTGACTTCACTTCAACTGAGGGAGTAGATGCAACATAATGGCTGCTACACGCGGTCAAAAACAAACCTGAGCAAAGACCAAGTGCAGTAAACAACGCTTTAAACTTCATTCGTTATCCTTAAATCCAAAAACAAGTAATTAGCAAATTTTATGCCAATCGTTCAAAAAAACTAACCAATAAAAGTTAAATAATCAGATAGATAGCATGATTATATAGAAAATCTAATAAAAATCATAATAAATAGGCTATATCTCGTGCAGATCTAGTGAACCCGTTTTCAAATTAAAAGATACGCTTGTCATCACGCGCGCGTTGCGGCAAATCTGCTACGCGCGACCAAAGCGCCTGCGCAATCAGTTCATAACTTTCAGCAGCAGCATCTTGCGCAACCACACTCGGTTGGCCCTTATCGGCATTTTCACGAATTTGCCCATTAAGAGGCAGGCGCCCAAGCAGTGGAATCTGATACTGTTCAGACAACTGATCGCCCCCACCCGTACCAAAAATCTGCTCTTCAAAACCACAATTTGAACAGATATGGGTCGACATGTTTTCAATCACACCCAATACAGGAATACCCACCCGGTTAAATAGCTCAATACCTTTAGTGGCATCGAGCAATGCGACATTTTGAGGAGTGGTTACAATCACAGCACCCGAAACCGGAATGCGCTGTGCAAGCGTCAGTTGAATATCGCCTGTGCCCGGTGGCATATCGATCACCAGCACATCCAAATCTGGCCAGAGCGTCTGGTTGAAGAGCTGCATCAGCGCACCTGTAGCTTTTGGCCCACGCCATGCCACAGGAGTGTTATGGTCGCCAGTCAAATGTCCAATAGAAAGCACTGCTAGCCCATGTGCTTCAAGTGGCACAAAGCTTTCATTTTCAATCATTGGGGTTTGACCCGCATTGCCCAGCATGGTCGGAATACTTGGCCCATAGATATCGGCATCTAATACGCCCACCTTTAAACCTTGTTTGTGTAATGCCAAGGCCAGATTGACCGTGGTGGTCGATTTCCCCACACCGCCTTTACCAGAAGACACCAAAATCACATGTTGAATACGCGGGTGGGCAGCAACCTCACTTTGTAGCGGGGCTTTCTTTTGAATTGGTGGATTGTTTGGATCAGGTGTTGGTGATGCAGAGGCATCGACGTTTTT